>NZ_CP051302.1 GCF_024181405.1 Treponema denticola | reverse complement strand
AGGGGGTCATTATACTACTTCTTTACTTTTTTTTGCAATAATGATAGAATGAAAAAAGGCATTTATTGTCAAATTTTATGGGAATTTATAAGCTTTTAAGGAAAAAAAATGACAAAGTCAAATTATTCGGCAAATAATATTACGGTTTTAAAGGGTTTGGAAGCGGTCAGAAAAAGACCGGGTATGTATATAGGTTCAACGGGGCCGGACGGTCTTCACCATCTAGTTTATGAGGTTGTAGATAACTGTATAGACGAGGCTATGGCCGGTTTTTGCGATAAAATTTTGGTAGTTCTTGAGCCGAACGATATTGTCCGTGTAGAGGACAATGGCCGAGGTATTCCTGTAGATATTCACCCTACCGAAAAAATAAGTGCCTTGGAGCTGGTTTTAACCCGCCTTCATGCCGGCGGTAAGTTCGATAAGGGTTCTTACAAGGTTTCAGGCGGTTTGCACGGCGTAGGCGTTTCGGTTGTAAACGCTCTTTCCGTTTGGATGGAGGCCAAGGTCTACAAGGACGGCTTTGAGCACTATGCAAAGTTTGAAAAAGGCTCCATTCTTGAGCCCGTAAAAAAAATAGGCGAAACCGAAAAAAGCGGTACCGTTATAAGATGGGCAGTGGATCCTTCTATCTTTACCGAAACCACCGTATACAATTTTGAAGTGCTTGCAACCCGTTTAAGGGAGTTGGCCTTCTTAAACAGCCGAATTTCCATTACGATGAGGGATGAGCGTCTTTCTACCCCAAAAGAGGTTACCTTCGCCTTTGAGGGCGGAATATCGCAGTTTGTTTCTTATTTGAACGAATCAAAACAAGTTTTTCCGAAAAGTCCCGTTTTTATTGAAGGCGAAAAAAACGATATTCTCTGCGAGGTTGCCATTCAATACAATGACGGCTATAACGAAAATCTCCTTTCCTTCGTAAACGATATAAACACCCGCGAAGGGGGCTCTCACCTTGAAGGTTTTAAGACAGCCCTTACCCGTGTAATGAACGAATTTTTAAAGAAATATCCTAAACTTGTAAAAAAGATGGATAAGGAAGAAAAGCTTACGGGTGAAGATGTCCGTGCAGGCCTTACCGCCATCGTTTCAGTCAAGATTCCCGAACCTCAGTTTGAAGGACAAACAAAAACAAAGCTGGGCAACAGCGATGTTCGGGGTATCGTTGACTCATTTGTAAACGAAAAGCTTACCTTATTTTTTGAGCAAAATCCTAATGAGGTCGAAAAGGTTTTAGAAAAATGCGTTGCTGAGGCCGCCGCCCGAATTGCTGCCAGAAGAGCAAAGGAAGCTACCAGAAGAAAAAGCGGTTTGGACAGTTTCGGCCTTCCCGGAAAACTTGCAGACTGTTCTTTAAAAGCCCCTGAGTCTTGTGAAGTTTACATAGTTGAGGGAGACTCTGCAGGCGGCTCTGCAAAAAAAGGAAGGGACAGCAAGACGCAGGCTATTCTGCCCCTCTGGGGAAAAATGCTTAACGTCGAAAAAACCCGCCTAGACAAGGTTGTAAATAATGAAAAGCTTCAGCCTATTATCGCGACCCTCGGAACCGGCATAGGCAAGGATTTTAATATAGAAAAGTTACGCTATCACAAGGTTATAATAATGGCCGATGCCGACGTTGACGGCTCCCATATCCGCACCCTTCTTTTAACATTCTTTTTTAGGTACATGCCTCAGGTTATCGAAAAGGGACACGTTTACCTTGCGATGCCGCCTCTTTACAAAATTTCACACAATAAAAAAGAATGGTATGTTTACAATGATGATGAAAGAGATTCCGTTTTGGACCAAATAGGACGCGGAAACAACGCAGCCGTTCAGCGGTACAAGGGCTTGGGCGAAATGGACGGAACCCAGCTTTGGGAAACAACTATGGATCCTGCAAGGCGGAAAATGATGAGGGTTACCCTTCCGGACGCCGTCGAAGCCGACAGAATTTTCAGTACGCTGATGGGAGAAGAAGTCGAACCCCGCCGAAAGTTTATCGAAGAAAACGCCGTCTATGCAAATCTGGATGTGTGATATTAGGAGTATGTATGTTTGATGTTAATAGTTCTGTGCTCTTTTGGTTTGCAGGTATTGTGATACTCTTTGTTTTAATTCAATCCGTCTTCTTTTTGATAAAGGCTTTGAGGCGGGCAAAAGAGCTCAATATGCCCCAAAAAAAGATAAAGCAAATTATCTCGGGAGCAGCGATTTTTACGGTTGCCCCTGCCATTTCAATCATTTTAGGCATGATAAGCCTTTCCAAATTTTTAGGACTTCCCCTGCCTTGGCTCCGTCTTTCGGTACTGGGAGCCTTAACCTACGAACTTACTGCGGCAAGTACGGCTGCTTCTGTTTTAGACATTCCCTTGGATCAGCCGATTGCAAATGCAACAGCCTATACGACTATTTCTTGGGTTATGGCCCTCGGAATAATTTCGGGGATTGTCGTGATTGCTCTTTTTCTGCCCAAGATGCAAAAAAATCTTATTAAGATGAAGTCCAAGGATGAAAAATGGAGTAAGCTCCTCATCGATGCCCTTTTTATGGGAATGATTTCCGCCTTTTTAGGAATGATATTTTCGGAAATTCGGCTGGGGCTTAAAGGTTGGATTCCGGTCTTTGTGATGTTCTTTTCGGCCTTTTTAATGCTTGTCTGCGGTTTAATCGTAAAAAAGACAAGGGCTAAGTGGCTTGAAAGCTATGCTATGCCGATAAGTCTTTTGGGCGGGATGGCTTTTTCCATTCCGATTACCATGTTGATAGCTTAAACCGTTTAAGGTTTTATAGAACTTCTTATAGGAGGATATTATGCAAGATACACAAATAGAATTCGGTTCATATGAAAAAAGCATACATAGGTGGGGAAGAACATGGATGATAATAGCTATTATAATGTTTCTTTCTTATCCTCTTTTTACCTGTATTTACTATAATACCTGGCCTAATTTTTGGCTCCTTTTACGGGGGCTTTTCGGTGTTGCCGTTGTTTTTTGGCCGGTAGGAATTATTGAAGCCTTTACCTTCGCACCCATGCTCGGTGCGGGCGGAACCTATGTAGGCTTTATCACAGGAAACTTGACAAACCTAAAAGTGCCCTGCGGAGTCTTAGCTTTGGAGACGGCAAAGGTTGAAGCCAATACCGAAGAAGGTGATGTGGTTACCACAATATCCGTCGCAGTTTCTTCCATTACTACAACCCTTATCTTGGTTTTGGGAATGCTCTTATTGACTCAGTTAAAACCAATATTGGAATCACCCATCATGGCACCGGCTTTTAAAAATATCTTACCCGCCCTTTTCGGCGGCCTTCTGGTAGTCTTTGTTGCAAAAAATCCTAAGATTGCCGCAGTTCCCTTTGTCTTTATGCTGATTCTTTTTATTGCAATGCCCCAACTTGGAAAGGCCATAAGTATGCTCATTCCTGTAGGAGCCGCAATTACAATCATCTACACGAGGATAATGTATAAGAAAGGAAAAATTTAAAATAACCGAATACCTTATTATCTTTTGATCCCGTTGCTTTTTATCTCATCCACGTATTCAAAAAGTTTTTTTATCGCCTCTTTGGTTGTTGCCCAAGAGGTGCAAAAACGCACAGCTGTTTGGTTTTCTGAAATTTTTGCCCAAAATTCGCATTTAAATTCTTTTTCTACTTTAGCTAAAAGGCTGTTTTCGATTATCGGGAAGCTCTGGTTTGTTTCGCTTTCCATAAAAAAAGAAAAGCCCCTATCGGAAAAACCTTTACGGATCATCTTTGCCGTTTCATTCATTGTTCTTCCTATTTCGAAGTAAAGCTTATCCGTAAAAAGAGTTTTAAACTGAAGGCCTAAAAGTCTGCCCTTTGCAAAAAGACCGCCTTTTTGTTTTTGTATATACCTAAAGTCTTTTTGAAGATCCTGGTTGTTTATTATAAGAGCTTCACCGAAAAGAGCCCCCATTTTTGTTCCGCCTATATAAAAGGCGTCCGTATATCTTGCCATGTCTGCAAGGCTTAAGTCGTTATTGTCAGCGGTGAGGGCAGTCCCTAGGCGGGCGCCGTCAACATAGAGGGGAACGGAATATTTTTGAGCAGTCAGCTTTAAATCTTGTAATTCTTTTTTTGAATAAATGGTGCCGAGTTCCGTAGGATTTGAAATATAAATCATTCCGGGCTGAACCATATGCTCGGCTGTGGGATCCTCGTAATGTGCCTTTATAAGAGCTTCAGCCTGCTCCGCCGTTATTTTTCCGTTTGCCGATTCGACAGTTAAAACCTTGTGTCCGCAAGCTTCGATGGCTCCCGACTCATGTACGTTTATATGCCCTGTATCGGCAGCGATAACTCCCTGATGTGGTCTTAGTACGGAGGCTATAAGAGTTAAGTTGGTTTGTGTTCCGCCCGAAAAGAAATAAACCTTACTTTGAGGTGCATCCAGTTCTTTTAAGATAAGGTCTGCAGCTTCTGCACAATATTCGTCACAGCCGTAACCGACGGTTTGTTCTTCATTTGTTTCCGTCAATGCTTTAAGAATTTTTGGATGACAACCTTCGCTGTAATCATTTATAAAAAAATACATATTAAGCCCCCTAAGTTTAGATTATATCATAAAAAAAGGGGCTTATCAATGTTTTGATTTATGTTTGGATTAACTCTTAAAAAGACCGGCTAACTCTTCATTGCTCAATTTTGAAATCCATGTTTCACCTGCAGAAATGCTCAAGCCGCTTATTTCCCGCTTTTTTTGAATCATCTCATCAATTTTTTCTTCAAAGGTACCGGAGCAGATAAGGCGGTGTACGAAGACGTTCTTTGTCTGTCCTATTCTAAAAGCCCTGTCTGTGGCCTGATCTTCAACTGCCGGATTGTACCAAAGGTCAAAGTGAATTACCCTGTTAGCTGCCGTCAAGTTAAGGCCGGTACCTCCCGCCTTAAGCGAAATTAAAAAGATGCGGTAAGCAGGATCTGTTTGAAAAACCTCTACAGCCTTTTTTCTTTTTGAGGCGGGCATTTGACCGTGAAGTAAAAGAGGTTCAGTTCCCAATTCTTTTTGAATGATGTTTTTTAAAATGTCGAGGGTGCCTACATATTGGCTGAAAATAATTGCCTTTTCTCCTGAAGAAATTATTTCGTTCAAAAGCTCGATGAGGACAGCGGCCTTGCCTGAGTATTTCATTTCGACGGGAGTTTCCTTATCATAGGCTCTCGGATGATTGCATACCTGTTTTAAGGCCGTTAAAAGTTTTAGAACATAGGCCTGCCTTTCAATCTTAGTTTCGGCTCCCATCACCTTGTGCAATTCCGTTTCTACAAGGTTTTCATAAATTGCCAACTGCTCAGGTGTCAAATTGCAATATTGATTTGTAATTATCTTATCCGGCAAATCAGAGATAACCTTGGGATCGGTCTTTAGACGGCGGAGCAAAAAGGGTGAAGTAATTTTTTTTAGATCATCCGCTTCGGTTTCCGAATTATGAAGCTCAATCGGAATACGCCATTTTTTTCTAAACTCGTCGGCCGTACCTAAATAACCGGGAAGAAAAAAGTCGAATATGGAACGCATGTCTTCAAGGTTGTTTTCAACCGGTGTCCCTGTAAGAGCGATTCTGCCCCTCGCCTGAATTGCCTTTACGGCATGAGCCTTTTTTGTTCCCGAATTTTTTATAGCCTGAGCTTCATCTAAAATAATGCAAAAAACTTTTTTGTCTTTTAATTTTTCTATATCTTTTTGCATAGTTTGATATGTGCTTATTATTACATCGGCTTCGATATTGAACTTACGCTCTGCCCCATGATAAACGGCGGTTTTAAGAGAAGGTGCGAATTTTGCTATTTCATGTTCCCAGTTTGAAAGAAGGCTTGCAGGGGCTATAACCAAAAAAGGAGATTCTGCTTCTTTTGAATTTTTAAAGCTAAGCATTAAACTTATAATCTGTACGGTTTTTCCCAAGCCCATGTCGTCGGCCAAAAGACAGCCGAAGCCGCTTTTAATGTTTGCATAAAGCCAGCGGTAACCCTGTTCTTGATAAGGCCTTAATTCCGCATTTAGATTTTGAGGAACGGGAACATCTTCTTGCCTGAAAATACCCTTGATAATTTCTGAGGCGGGTTTGGAACAGACTGCGTTTCCCGAAAGAACCGCTTGTAAGACCTCTTTTGTATCTACCGGTTTTTCAAGGACCTTTAACATCTTGGCAACTTCTTCGGGATCAAGTAAAAGAAACTGATCGTTAAATTTTACCAAGCCCGATTTATTTAAAAAGAGCTTTTTAAATTCTTCTATATCTATTAATGTATCTCCCAACATTAGGGCTCGGTCATAAGAAAGAACATCATCAAGGTTTAAAAACGAAACTACATTTCCGGCTCCCTTTACGGATTTTACGCTTATAACAGGTTTGGGAGTCAAAACATTTTTTAGGCTTTTAGGTAAAACTATATCGATGCCGAAACGTTGTAAAAGCTTTGCCGACTTTTGTAAAAAGAGCCCCGTTTCTTCCCGCGAAAGCATCACATTTTTTTTAATTGCAAGAATCGAAAGAGCCGGTAAGTAAGCTGAAAGGGTTGCAGGAAAACGCAAAATATCGTCGGGGTTTTTACTCCTCTTTGCTGCGATATTTAATTCGGTAAAGGGTGCCTCTGCTTCAAGAGCGAAAGAGTCATCTCCTGCCTCTATTTGCTTTTCTTTAGCCTTACGGACAAGGGCGGAAAGCAAAAAGAATTCGTCGTCTTTTAAGGCATCCAAAGTTAAACGGTATTCATATCCGCAATTACTGTAATTTAAAACCGAAAGCCAAGAATAAATTACCGTATCCAAATTCCGCTTGCCGGGAACGCTTATATCTATTTCTTCATTTGAAAAAAAGAGCTTGTCTATTTCTTTGTCCTTAGTATAGGACTTGTTAGGAAAGAATTTTAAAGATGCCGCATATTCGGTTAAAAGAGCTGTAAGCAAAAGTTCTGCACAATAGAGCCTTCCCCATTTTTCAACCGGAAGAAAAAAGTCCTTTGTGAGGGAAGCTGCAAATTTAAGGATGTCGGCCTTTATTTCGGAAGAAGCCGAAAGGCTTTTCCAAAAAATAAAAAGCTTTTTGTTTTCGGTAAATACGGCGGGTATAAATGCAGAGCTTTGAATCAGTTTTCCTGCAAGGGCAAAGAGAGAAAAAAGAATTTTGACCGAGGGGCTCATCTCGTTTAAGCTGTTTCTTGTTTTATAAAAATTTTGAGCTTGCAGAAGGGTTTGATTTATTTCGCGGGTTTCGTTTAATTTTATGTTTACCGTTAAGGGGCTTTTAGGTTCAAGGGGGAATACTCTTTTTTGTTTTCGGATATTGTCGATATTTATTTTTACCCTCGCAAACAAAAAAGGGTTTACCGATTTTTCTTCTTGTTTTTCATTTTGCTTTTCTTGACTGTAAAAGTTGAGCCCGTAATTTAAAACCGCCTTATGATAAAATTCCGTCAGCTTTATTATAAAATCGCTTGATGAAAAATTAGGTTCAGGAGGAAGAATATTTGTTATCAGCGGAAGATAGGATTCTCCAAGAGAAAATTTTAAAGGGCTCTGCAATTCACAAGAATTATGAGCGGCCTCATTGACTGATGAGCTTGAAGATAAGTCTGCTGCTTCATTTAAAGTTTCATTTTTGCGGAGACTCAACGGAACAGGATGCTCTTGGAGGAGGCCAAGTTTTTGTGTTCCGCCTTTTTCGAAGACTTCGGTTTCCGGTACATTTATAGAATCGATGTCAAAGCCCGCAAGCTTAAACAAGAGGCGAGGGTCATGGTCTATTTCTTTGGCAAGTAAAAAAAGAACGGCCGCCATGTGCTTGCAGGGGTCTCCCGAATCGGGGCAGGTGCAGTCCCTTTCGATTAAATTCCAGCGGGCAGGAATTAGCCTTACCTTTTTTTTCTTTAAGGCTTCGATGAGGGCCGGACTCATAATTCCCGCTCTAAGGCCCGCAAGTTCAATCGGATGTTTTTCTAAGATGGAGCGGATTGCGGTTTCATTTGTTTTTGAAAGGGGCGGGAATTTAAAATACACATGGTACCAAGGAGAATAGTTTCCCTTAACCTTTGCTCCCGCCGTTTGCCCGTTTACCACAAGAGAATTTACCTTCCCTGTGTTTGCATAAGTTTTTCCTCTGGACAATCGACCTGAATCGTCATAGGCCTTTAGCATCTCCAAAAACCATGCACCCCAAGGTGTTGTCCCGTAAGTCTGTCTTGCCATAGCGAGAAGTATACCAAAAGATGGGAGGACTTACAATTGTGTATCAAGCAAAAGCATCTTCATCATGTGAACGTCTCATAGTTATGACGTATTTACGGTATACATAATCGATAAATTATTTTTTAAATTTTACTATCTATTACAAACAATTTCTATAATAATTATGAAAGGGGGAAATTTTTCTTCCTTTTAAATAATTTTTATGAGAGGTAAAAAAATGCAAAAATTGTTTAAAATAACTTTACGCAACGACTACGCTTTTAAGCGTATATTCGGAGTAGAAGAAAACAAGGACGTTCTTCAGGATTTGTTGGAATGTATACTGGATATTCCGCCTGAGAATATCGCAGGTTTGGAACTTCTGGATAAGGAGTTTCATAAGGAACTTTTAAGTGAAAAGCTCGGTATTTTAGATATTAAGTTAAGACTAAAAGACGGAACCTTTGTCGACATTGAAATTCAGAACAACTGGCATTTTGATTTTCCTGAAAGAACTTTGTATTATTGGTCTAAAATGTACAACGAAAACATAAAACAAGGTCAAGACTATACAAAACTGCCAAAGTGTATTACAATAAATTTGATAGGAAAAGGCTTTAATAAAAATAAGCGTTTACACAACAAGTATCTTGTTCTTGAACAAGATACAAAAGAGCCTTTAGTTTCAAAACTTGAGATTCATATATTGAACCTTGAAAAAGCAAGGCTCTTAAAGGAAGGTCAATATAAAAATAATAAAACAAAACGCTTATTAAACTGGCTTAAATTTATCGAAACTGATAATCCGGAGGTGAGAGAAGTGTTAGCAGAAAATTCAGAGATAATGAAAAAAGCAAATACCGCTATTTCTGTAATGGAAATGAGTCCTAGAGATAAATGGCTTTATGATTCCCGTATGAAATATGAACATGACAGGGCTTCATGTATAAGCGAAGGTTATCGAAAAGGCATTGAAGAAGGAATATTGCAGGGAGAAATAAAAGGGATAGAGCAAGGCATACAACAAGGCTTTGCTAATGGCTCTTAACAAGCTAAACTTGAAACGGCAAAGTTGATGAAAAAGATGAATTATCCGATTAATGATATTTGCACAATATCCGGCCTTACCAAAGAAGAAATTGAAAAACTATAAGTAATGAAGAAACCGATACCTAACTCTGGTTCCGTATTTAAAAAACTTAACATATTCTAAGCAATAGCCACGTCCGGAATGCTCCGCTTCCTTTCGGGGTTTTTTATTACGGCCCCTTAAAAAATCCTAGACTTTTCCGTTTAAAAGTTGTATATTAGTAACATGAGTAAAAAAATAAAGTTCAATATTACGGGAATGACTTGTTCGGCTTGTTCTTCCCATGTTCAAAGGGCTGTCGAAAAACTTGAAGGAGCCGCCGAGGTACAGGTAAATCTTTTAACCAACAGCATGAGCGTCAATTACGATGAGGCTTTCCTTAGCGCGGATAAGATTATAGAGGCTGTCGAAAAAGCAGGATACGGAGCCTCGCTTGCCGAAGGTTTAAAAAACTCTTCTTCAAATAAAAATTCGGCTGACGGTAAGAGCTCCGGTACCCGCTCATTTCAAAATGAGGCGGCCAAACTTGAAAGAGATAAGATAAAAAAAAGGCTAATTTTGTCTTTGGTCTTTATGATTCCTCTTTTTTATGTATCGATGGGACACATGGCCTCTCTTCCTATTCCTCATTTTTTGCATGGAATAGAAAATGCACTTGTTTTTAGTTTTACTCAATTTCTGCTTGCTCTTCCCGTGCTGATTGTAAATAAAAAATTCTTTACGGGAGGCTTTAAGGCTTTTTTAAACAAGGCGCCCAATATGGACTCCCTCGTTGCAGTCGGTTCCGGTGCAGCCCTTATTTACGGCATCTTTGCTATTTATAAGATGGCCTACGGAATGGGGCATGGAGATATGGAAACGGTAAGGCTTTTTGCCGGGGATCTTTATTTTGAATCGGCAGCGATGATTTTAACCCTCGTAACCTTGGGGAAATTCCTTGAAGCTAATGCAAAGGGAAAAACTTCTCAGGCAATTACAAAGCTGATGAATCTTAGACCCAAAACCGCCCTTGTTATCAGGAACGGTAATGAAGAGGAAATTCCGGTTGAAGAAATTGTAAAGGGTGATTTGATTTTAATCAAGCCCGGTTTTTCCATTCCCGTTGACGGCATTATAGTCGAAGGAAATTCTTCGGTAGATGAGGCGGCAATTACGGGTGAAAGCCTCCCTGTCGAAAAGGCCGCTGGGGACAAGGTTGTAAGTGCCTCCATAAATTTATCGGGAACCTTTACCTTTAAGGCTGAAAGAGTTGGCGATGATACAACCCTTTCCCAGATAATTGCCCTTGTAGAAGAAGCCTCGGCCTCGAAGGCTCCCGTTTCTAAGCTTGCCGATAAGATAAGCAACTACTTCGTGCCTGCGGTCATAGCCATTGCGGTGATTACGCTTTTTGTCTGGCTGATTTCAGGCGAAGGCTTTGAATTCGCTCTTTCCAGAGCAATTTCGGTGCTTGTAATTTCCTGTCCTTGTGCCCTAGGTCTTGCAACGCCTACAGCAATTATGGCCGGAACAGGCAAAGGAGCTCGGCTGGGTATCTTAATCCGCTCTGCAGAAGCCCTTGAAACGGCTCATAAAACAAACACCATAGTCTTGGATAAGACCGGTACAATAACCCAAGGCCACCCCGACGTAATCGATATTAAAAAAACCGAAAACTTTAGCGAGGACGAAGTCTTGCGCTTTGCCTATAGTCTTGAAGGCCTTTCCGAGCACCCCCTCGCAAATGCCGTTATAAAACGAGCAAAGGAAAAAAACTTAGAGGCTTTGAAAATTAAGGACTTTAAGGCTGAACACGGTTTCGGGATTTCGGGTATTGAAGAAGCTTCCGGCCTAAAAATCTTTGCAGGAAATGAAAAGCTCTTCCAAAAAAACAATATCGAAATTTCCCATGCCAAGGCCGAAATTGATGCCCTTGCGGAAAAGGGAGCGACACCTCTTTTGATTGGCGTAAGCGGCGGTACAGGCGGAAGTGCTTCAGAAACCGATATGGGTGCAAAACTCATAGGAATTATAGCTGTCGCCGACAAAATTAAAGAAGGCAGTATTGAATCAATAGCAGAATTTAAAGCGATGGGCATAAAGACCATAATGCTTACGGGCGACAACAAAAAAACGGCAAATGCTATAAAGGCTCAAACAGGAGTAGATGATTTTGCGGCCGAACTCTTGCCTCAAAACAAAAAAACCGAAATCGAAAAATTGCACCAAGCCGGTCTTAAAACGGCTATGATAGGCGACGGAATAAACGATGCCCCTGCCCTTATGACAGCCGATGTAGGCATAGCCATAGGAAACGGAACGGATATAGCTATCGAAAGCGCAGACATTATTTTGATGAATGATAATTTACAAACTGCTGTAGATTCTATTCAGTTAAGCCGTGCAGTTATGCGGAATATAAAAGAAAATCTTTTTTGGGCTCTCTTTTATAATTCTCTTTGTATACCCTTGGCGGCAGGAGCTTTTTACCCCCTCTTCAGAATTGTTTTAAGCCCGATGATTGCTGCGGCAGCTATGAGCTTAAGCTCCGTTTCGGTTGTAAGCAATGCCTTGCGTTTAAATTATTTTAAGCCCAAAAGAAAATGCAAAATAAGCCGTGATGCAGGTTCTGAGTCAAGCTGTACTGTAAACACAGAATCTTGCGCAGCGGATAAAAATAAAATTAAGGAGAAAGAACTTATGAATACTGTATTAAAGGTAAACGGCATGCAGTGCCAACATTGTGTTTCCCATGTTAAGGAAGCTTTGGCAAAGATTTCGGGTGTTTCAGCCGAAATAGACCTAGGTGCAAAAACCGCAACTATCACCCATCCTGAAAGCGTTTCAGTTGCAGACCTAAAAAAAGCTATTGAAGAAGCCGGGTACACGGTAGAATAGCTTAAAAAATTTTAGAGGTTTACCTTAGATTTTAGTAAAAGAAAAAAAATCGGCCGAAGCTTAATTCCGGCCGATTTTCTCATAAGCCTTGCAACATACTTTTAGCTGTTATGGAAAAGGCTTATACTCGTTCACCATGCTTATCGCTGAAGAAACCTTGCGGCCTCCTGCCATTTCTTGAGCAACATCTATGGCTTTTTGTATAAGACCTGCATTGTCGGCTACACCGTGTAAAATAATTTCATGTTCCGAAATATCGGCTTCAAGGAAATATATTTGAAGTTTCAAATCAAAAGAAATATGATTGACGATTTTTTGAGCCAATAAAAGCTCTTTTAATCTTTTATCGCCTAAAGCAGCATCTTCTTTGCTTATGGTTTTTTCAAGCCCATATTTGATTATCTCGGCGGCTTGAAGAGGACTTATATGTCCCGTATTTATAACCAGATTATATTCGGAAGAGTCTTCATTAGCCGTGTTAAAAAAATTCTTATGGAATCCGTCTCTATTGTTATCGCTTTCCTCCATCAGTGCCAGCGCTTCTTTTTCGGAATAATTGAATTCCTTCATCAACCTTGAAATTCTTACATCATCAGCTGCGACTAAGCGTACCGAATAAAGACCGGGCACATTTCTTAAGATTGCAAAGCCTCCTCTGCCTATAAAAATGCTGTTACCTGAAGAAGCGTGTTCATATACGGATTCTCGAAGATAGTCAAAATAAGAGTCTCTTTCCCTTGAAAGGGATGCCCAAAATCCGGGCTTGCGTTCATCATATTTTTTTAACTGTACGTCCGAAATTCCTTTTGCAAGCAAATCTTTTTCCAATGACTTACGGTCAATAAAGTTGTAATTTAAAAGTTTGGCCAGTTCAATCGCTGTTTCGTCACCAAAGGAAGCGATTTTGCGTGAAATAGTTATAATTGCCATAAAAACCTCCTATTGCAATTAAATTCGCTTTATAATAGAATAACCCGAAATTCCTGATATGTCAAATGGAGAATTGCAATTTTTATGGAAAAGAATAACGGGATTGCATGGAAGCCTGCTGCTTCCAGAGAGATCTTAAAAACAAGGGTTTTTAGTGTCTGTGAGAAAGACAGTATTTCTCCTGAAGGAGAAAAAAAGACATTTATTTCTCTAAAAGCGCCTAGCTGGGTCATTGTTGTTCCCTTTTATAAAGATTCTTCAGGCGAAGATGTTTTTGTGATGGTCCAACAATGGAGGCACGGTTCGGAAAGCGTCTGCATCGAATTCCCCGGAGGTGTTGTCGATAAAGGAGAAAAACCGGAAGATGCTGCTTTAAGGGAGCTTTTAGAAGAAACCGGCCGAACTCCTAAAAATATAAAATGCTTATCGACACTATCCCCCAATCCCGCAATAATGGAAAACTCTTGTACCATTTTTTTGGCGGAGCTGGACAAGGGAGAAGTTAAACAGAATCTTGATGAAGATGAATTTTTAAATATTCTTGAAATCCCCGTTAAAAAAGTTATTCAAAACATGGGTAATCAGCCCTACACTCATGCTATTATGAACGCAGCTCTTTTCCTATACTTAAAAGAAAAACAATATCACTGATATGTCGGTGCACCGATATATCAGTGAATAAATACCGATATATCAGTGAAAATTTTATATAAAATACTCTATTTTTATCGAAATTCTAAATATTTTAATACAAATCCCCGTATTTTTATTAAAAATGCGTCCTATTTTAATTTTACTATCTTTAGCATGAAATTTGCTTGTATATAAACGAAAGATATTAAAAAATCTTTAAAAATCACTAAAAGTTATTTAAAAAAGTTTGCTTTAAAATAATTTTTTAAGGAGAAAATTATGGAACAAATGACAATGAATATGCCCCTTCTGGGAGACGATTTCCCTCAGTTAGCGGTTTCGACAACACACGGGCCTATGAAACTTCCCTGTGATCTTAAAGGCAGCTGGTTTGTGCTTTTTAGCCACCCTGCAGATTTTACCCCCGTATGTACTACGGAATTTGTAGCTTTTCAAAAGCTCATGCCTGAGTTTGAAAAACTCGGTGTAAAACTAATCGGTCTTTCTGTAGACCAAATACAGAGCCATTTAAAATGGATTGAATGGATTAAGGAAAAACTAGGTGTAGAGATTACCTTCCCTGTAATTGCTGCAAATGACAGCATTGCAAACCAAATCGGGCTCTTACACCCCGGAAAAGGCACAAACACCGTTCGCGCCGTATTTATTGTTGACCCCAACGGAAAGGTAAGACTTGTTCTTTACTATCCTCAGGAAATCGGCCGAAATATGGAAGAAATTGTTAGAGCCGTTAAAGCTCTTCAAACCTCCGATAAGAATAAGGTTGCTTTACCTGCCGACTGGCCTAATAATGGGCTTATCAAGGACAGAGCCATCGTTCCGCCGCCTCCCACAGAAGAGGAAGCTAAAAAGCGCTTAAAGGAATATGACGGTTACGATTTCTGGTTCTGTCACAAATCTTTATAAAATTTAAAAAGCCGATTAGACATAATCGGCTTTTTTTATAAAAAAATTATTTTTTTGGTGTATTTTTTTTTTAATGTATGGTAAAATATTAATGTGTTATCACAAGGGAGGCTGGTATGATTACATTCTTTATTTGTTTGGCAATACTTATTGTAGGACATTTTGTTTATGGAAAATATGTCCAAAAAGTATTTGGTATTTCTTCTGCGCCGACGCCGGCAATATCTAAGCAGGACGGGGTAGACTATGTTCCTTTGTCGACAGGCCGCGTATTCTTGATTCAATTATTGAATATAGCGGGATTGGGACCGATTTTTGGAGCAATTTCGGGGGCTCTTTGGGGAGCTTCTGCTTTCTTTTGGATCGGGCTTGGAACGATTTTTGCAGGAGGAGTGCATGATTACCTTTCGGGAATGATTTCCGAAAGACATGACGGTGCCAGTATTTCAGAACTTTCAGGCGTATATTTGGGCCCGATTATGAAATTTATCATGAGAGTTTTTGCTGTCGTTTTACTTATATTTGTCGGTACGGTTTTTATGAAAGGGCCTGCTGATCTTTTAGCAAAACTCACACCGGAAAAATTCGGCTCGACTTTTTGGCTGATTATTGTTCTTGCTTATTATTTCCTTGCGACAATTTTACCGGTAGACAAGATTATCGGAAAAATTTATCCCGTTTTCGGTATTGTCCTTATAATCATGGCCTTGGGTATCGGCGCCGGTATTCTTTTTAATGCTTTCCGCGGAACAATGACCATCCCCGAATTTTCATTGGCAAATGTTCATCCTTCCAATTTACCGCGTTGGCCATTGCTGTTTATTACCATTGCTTGCGGCGCTATTTCAGGATTCCATGCAACACAGTCCCCTTTAATGGCTCGTTGTATTAAATCCGAAGCTGACGGACACAAGGTCTTTTACGGCGCAATGGTAGGTGAAGGAATTATAGCCCTTGTTTGGGCAGCTGCCGGTATGACGTTTTATTATGGAACGGGCGGGCTGCAAGAAGCTCTTAAAACCTTGGGCGGCCCTGCAGGTGTTGTTTACGATATTTCCTTTAAGTTATTGGGAGGTATTGGAGGTTTCTTGGCAGTATTGGGCGTTATTGCATGTCCTATAACATCCGGAGATACGGCATTTAGGAGTGCCCGTTTAACTCTTGCCGACTGGTTCAAGATAGATCAAAAACCGATTAATAAAAGACTTTTATTGGCTATTCCTCTTTTAGCTATAGGAGGTCTTCTATCCCAAATAAACTTTAATATTATTTGGAGATATTTTGCATGGTCAAATCAAACTTTGGCAATGATTGCATTATGGGTAGGAGCAATGTATCTATTCTTAAATAAGAAGAATTTTATCATTGCCCTGGTTCCGGCAACTTTTATGACAGCTGTTTCGGTTACATATATTTTAATGGCTCCTGAAGGATTTAAGCTTGATAAGATGATTTCTTATCCCATAGGAATTGCTGCTGCTCTTATTTGTCTGGGCGCCTTTATATTTGTAATTATGAGAAAAAAGAAAAACGGTACGGATGTGCCGCCTATACCGGCCCCATCAGTTTAAAAAAAGCCCCGAGTTGAGCATCTCAATTCGGGGCTTCTCTTTATAATACGGTTATTATAATTGCCTTATTTTAACCGTATTAAAATTATTCCAAACCGTTTTGACGCTTTGCTGCGATGAGGGTATTTGCAACGAGCATAGCTATGGTCATTGGGCCTACCCCTTTCGGAACAGGCGTTATTGCAGAAGCAATTTCACAGGCAGGCTCAAAGTCAACATCGCCTACAAGCCTAAAGCCGCTTTTTTTGGTACTGTCATCAATCCGGTTTACACCTACATCTATGACGACAGCTCCCTTTTTAATCATATCGCCTTTGATAAACTGGGGTTTTCCCATGGCGGCAACCAGTATATCGGCCTCTTTTGTAACTTCCGCCAAATTCTTTGTACCGCTGTGACAAACGGTTACCGTTGCGTTTACATCCTTATTCATCATCAAAACGGAAAGGGGCTTCCCGACGATATTGGAACGGCCTACAATTACAACCTTTGCACCTTTTGTTTCAACTCCGGTTCTCTTTAAAAGATGAATTACACCATGGGGTGTACAGGGAATAAAGGTGTCGTGTCCCAAAAGGAGCTTTCCTATATTTACAGGATGGAATCCGTCAACATCTTTTTCGGGATTGATAGCTTCGATTACAGCATCGGGATCAATCTGTTTGGGTAAAGGTAACTGCACTAAAATACCGTTTATAAGTTTATCGGCATTCAGCTCTTTGATAAGTTTTAGTAATTCATCCTGTGTAGTAGTTTCCGGAAGCCTGAATGTCCTGTCATTCATTCCTACCTCGTGGAGAGCATTTGTCTTTCCCTTTACATAGGATTGGGATGCAGGGTCATTTCCTACCAAAATAACGGCTAAGGTGGGTTGAACTCCCTTTGCCTTTATTTTTTCAACGTCTTTTACAATATCGGCCCTTAAGTCTGCCGCTATTTGGGCACCGTCAATAATTTTTGCACTCATTTTTTCCTCCATTTATTTGTATAAGTAACTATTCTTATTCCGGTTTGTTCTAGACTTGTGTTAGTTTAAACAAGATAAGATTGTTATGTTATCTTATATTTACTATGTTATAACATAATATGATTTTGTGCAAGACTTACATATAGACATTCTTGTAAAAAATAAGATATACTGTTTTTTAAGTTAGAGGTGAATAAAAAGTGAAGAGATTTATTTCTTGTTTTTTGATTATCAGCGTTTTTTTGATTCCGATTTTTGCACAAGAAGAGGCTGAAACTCCTTCCAATAGTAAAATAGACGGAACTGCAGTCTTTCGGCCGGTCAGACAAGGCGATAAATTCATAAAAGTAGGCTTATCCTTAGGAGTTCCTCTTTTTAATACTTCAGCCGAAAAATTTGCTATTAAGCCGAATATTTGGCCGGGAGGCACCATAAATGCAGCTTTCGGCTACTATATCTTAGACGGATTTTCTTTGGGCGGAAGTATAAGTTTTCAGTTTTATCCTACGTTGGCAAAAAACCTTTACTTTGCCGTACCTATAACCTTTGATATGGGCTACACCTTTGCTGTCGGTAAATGGCGTATTCCTCTTGGAGGAGGCATAGGGGCTGCTGTTCAGACTTACAGCGGAAACGGAGCCCAATACTTCGGCATGATTTTTAGATTTGATGCAGGAACTTACTATCAGTATTCACCCGAATGGTCTTTCGGAGGAGATGTATCTTGGAATGTGGTTCCTGAATGGCATAAAAATAAAGAAACTAATCGCACTGCCAATATTTTAGGCATCAGCCTTTCAGCCAGATATCATCTTTAATTATGGGAGAATTCAGTATGAAATTTATAAGATATATTTTTATTTTAATACCGCTTATTTTTATCGGTTTTACGTCTTGTAATGATAGACCCATATTTGCAGCCATTGAACAAGAGATCGACTTAAAAGAGTTTTCGGTTGGAGGGAATGTTTTAAGTTTGGTAGCAACCGATACAATGGTTTATGCCTCAAATCGGGCGGGCGTTTATTCAAAATCAAAAAATTCCGACGGTTCTTGGCAAAAAATCTTAACCGCTGAAGGTACTCAGTATCTTGCAAAGAATGCCGCTAATGTCTTTGCAAGCTTTGCTACGGGACCCGTAAAATTTTATGATGAATCAACTAAAACATGGGCTGATGTACCTAATTCCGAAAATATACGCATTATTGCAGGAAATAGTATTGTTTTTGGATATGATAACAGTCAAGAAAAAATATACAAGATAACTAATGCTTCAATTACCTCCATAAATATTGTAGATTCATCTTCACAGCCTGTAAAAGTCAAAGATCTTATTTCTGCAGCAGGTAAATATTTTTTAGCAGATGTAGGCGGTTCAATAAAGTTATATGATAACGCAGGTACTGAGAAAACCGGACTTCCTTCAGGAGCAAAGGCTATTTGTCCTGCCGGAGCTGACGATAAAATTTTTGTATTGGCCGGATCAACAGTTTATTATTTTGCCGGCGGAAATTGGGACAATAAAATATCAATATCCGGAAACCCTGACAATATTTCATATTTTGAAGCGAGAAAAACTATATTGCTAGGCTGTGCCAAGGGATATACCGAGGTACAGCTGGATAATGTGCATACTACAGATCTTTCAAAGGCAAAACAGCTTAACCCCGGTGCTGAAGGTTCTACAACCCCTCCCGGATCTTATTCCCAATACCAAACAACCCTTGGAAGTTATTATACATATCCTGTGTTGGGTGTTGAAAGAGGAAATGCGGGGAGCGGTAAATATGCCGTATTTATGGGCATTTATTCAGGCACAATTACAAGAAACACCGGTCTATGGGGCTTTTATAGCGATAAAAAACGCGAATGGAACCGTGAGTAAGGATCTTTTTGAGGCTGCGGCTTCAAGTTCTAAACAAAATGAACCTCTTGCCTCCCGCATGAGGCCTATCAGCTTGGACGAATATATAGGCCAAGAACATATAATCGGAAAGGGCTGCCTTTTAAGGCGTGCAATCCAAGCTGATAGACTTTCTTCTCTTATTTTTTTCGGCCCTCCCGGCACGGGAAAAACCACCCTTGCCAGGGTTATCGCAAATACCACGAAAAGCAATTTTTTAAGTTTAAATGCCGTTTTAGCAGGTGTGCAGCAGATAAGGGAGGCTGTGACCAATGCCGAGGAAAATAAAAAGCTTTATAACCGTAAGACTATTCTTTTTGTTGACGAAGTTCACCGCTGGAATAAATCCCAACAGGATGCCCTTCTGCCATGGGTAGAAAATGGGACGATAATTTTAATCGGTGCTACGACGGAAAACCCTTATTTTGAGGTGAACAAGGCTCTTGTGAGCCGCAGCCGCGTTTTTGAATTAAAACCTTTAACCGATAATGACCTAAAAAAAGTTGCACAATTTGCTCTGACAAATAAAGAAAGGGGTTACGGTAACTGGAAAATAGAATTTGAGGCCGGTGCCTTGGAGCATCTTATCGATACGGCATCCGGCGATGCGAGAAGTCTTTTAAATGCCCTTGAACTTGCCGTTGAAACGAGCGCGGAGCACTGGCCTCCTGAAGAAAATTTTAAAATCAAGATTAGTCTAAGGGCAGCCGAAGAAAGTATCCAAAAAAAGGTTGTCTTGTATGATAGGGATGGGGACTATCATTATGATGTTATAAGCGCCTTTATAAAGTCTATCAGAGGGAGCGATCCTGATGCCGCCGTGTACTGGCTTGCCAGAATGATAGCGGCAGGAGAAGACCCTCGCTTTATCTTTAGGCGAATGTTAATTTCTGCATGTGAAGATATAGGGCTTGCATCCCCCGGGGCAATCAGCGTGGTTGCAGGTGCGGCCGAAGCCTTTGACAGGGTCGGTATGCCTGAAGGCAGGTATCATCTAGCCCATGCTGCCCTCTATTTGGCAACCTGCCCTAAATCAAACAGTGCAGAAGCTTTTTTCAAAGCCCTTGATTGTGTTCAAAAGGAAAATAAAGAAGTTCCTAACCACTTAAAAGATTCAAATCGTGACGGAGAAGCTTTAGGCCATGGTGAAGGCTATCTTTATCCCCACGCCTTTGAGGGGCACTGGGTAAAGCAGCAATACCTTCCGGATGGGCTTGAGGGCACTCATTTTTATGAGCCGAGCGATCAAGGCTATGAAGGCAAGATAAAGCCTGAAATTTTAAAAAAGCGGCAAAGCTAAAGTCTTACATTATCGCTTTACCGCCATTAAAAATTATCACTTTGATAATATTAAGCTAAATTCAACCCCAAACGCCTATTCGCTCATTAAATAAGCGTATAAGAGGTTTATAGTCTCTTTGTAGGAGTCGATATGGGTTCGCTCATAGTGGTGGGTGGCACTTACTCCCGGCCCCATACAGGCAAAGTTGATATCGAAACCCTGCATTACATACATACTTGCATCCGAGCCGTATCTAAACATAACATCGGTTCTGTAGTTGATTTTATTTTGAATAGCAAGGTTTTCAAGCCTATGTCTAAAGCCGAAATCGTAGGGTGTGCGTGAATCCTTAGCAATGATTGTTACTGCATGTTCATCCGAATTTTGCTCACCTCCGACTGTTCCGATATCCAGAGCTAAAACTTCAAAACATTCTTTAGGAATACCGTAAAAGCCGTGTCCTATTTCTTCATAATTGCTTATAAAAAAGTGGGTAGTATAAGCCGGTTTTTCTCCTTTTTCTTTAAGGGCCTTGCAAGCAGCAAAAAGCATACCGATACAAGCCTTATCATCCAGATGGCGGGATTTTATGTAGCCATCCTCGGTTTCGATTGTGCGTGGCTCAAAGGCGACAAAGTCTCCTATGTTTATACCGAGAGCCAAGGTTTCTTCCTTTGAGTGAGTTTCGGCATCAAGGCGCACTTCAAAGGTTTCCAAGTTTCTTTCTTCTTTTTCGATAGCTTCAAAAATATGAACAGAGGCTTTTTCGGGAAGTCCCGTGCCTGTGATAACCTTTCCCGTTCTTGTGATGATATAGAGGTTTTCTCCTTCGATGCTGTTAAAGGCTATACCTCCAATGGCAGCGAGTTTTAAGCAGCCGTTAGGTTTTATTTGACGCACCATGGCGCCGAGGGTATCTGCGTGGGCTGAAACAACTCTGTGTTTAGCCGTGTTTTTTCCCTCAATGGTTCCATAAATAGCACCCTTATTTGTTTCGGTATATTTTATGCCTAATGAATCGAATTCTTTTTTTATTCGGTCTATGGCATTCTTTGTATAGCCGCCGGGACTGTGTATTTGTAAAAGTTCTTTTGAAAGCTCGACAGCATATCTGACATTCATAAATTGGATTCTCCTGATTGTTTTTAAATTGCTTTGCGGGAATCAACAACCCCGACGCAGAGCGTCGGGGTATTAAAGCCTCCGCACGGATAAAAAAAACTTCCTCCCTAGGGAGGAAGTTTTTATCAAAAATTAAAACTCTTTAAGCCGTCGTCTTAAAGATTCTGCTACTCCGGATTTTCCTTCATCCTCATAAATTTTGATACATTTTTCAAACTCAGGTCTTGCAAGCATTTTTGAAGCTGAGTGTTTCATGAAAAGTTCAAAATCGGGGATTAAAAGTTTGGTCTTAGGTGTAAGTTTGTCCGGATGCTGGATCTTACCGGGGTTGAGCGTCATAATTATGGGGAAGTAGTATGCTTTTTCTCTTGTTCCATAAAATTTCAAAGCAATTTCGGACAGAGTGTCACCTTCTACAACTACATATTCCTTTACGGGTACATCTCTCGGCTCTTCAACAACCGGTTTTGGCTCGGGTTCGGGTTCGGGTTCCTTTACAGGTTCCGGCGCCGGTGTAGGCTCTTCTACAACAACGGGTGCAGGTTTTTCTTCGGGAGGAGGAGCGGGGGGGGTTCCACAGCTCGTAAGTACAAAAGAAAAAAGGGCCATAATTGCCAAAATTTTCAAAATGTTTTTCATTTTTTACTCCTTAAGTAATATTTATAGCTGTCTTATATTATACGACATTATTTTATAAAAATCAAATAGTATCGCATATTTTTAACAAATTTTATGACAAGCCTTCAACATTTCCGTTTACAAGGTCAATTCTGACAGCCTGCGGGTCTTTCGGAAGGCCCGGCATTCTCATCATGTCGCCCATAATGGCTACAATCATTTCGGAACCCGAGTTTAAAACTATATCCCTGACATTCATTTCAAAACCTGTAGGAACTCCGTAAAGTTTAGGATCCGATGAGAACGAATACTGTGTTTTAGCGACACAAACAGGGAAGTCTGCCATTCCGGCTTCTTCAATCTTTTTGATCATCTTGTCGGCAGCTCCCGAATATGTAACATCAGCAGCCCCATAGATTTCTTTGCAGATTTTTCCTATCTTTGTTTTTATTGAGTCCTTATCTTCGTAAACAAATTTTAATGGTTTTGACGGATTTGTTTCGATGGTCTTTACAACGAGCTCGGCAAGTTCAACGGCTCCTTTTCCGCCTTCAACAAAGGCATTGTTTACGGCAAAGCCTACACCTTGTGCTTCACAGTGCTTTCTAACCAGATCCAATTCGGAGTCAATATCATAGCCGTATCTGTTAAGGGCTACAACTACAGTCTGTCCGAATTTTTTCATGTTTTCAATGTGCTTGTCAAGGTTGGCCAAGCCTTTTTTGAGGGCTTCTGCATTGGGTTTTGATATTTCCTTTTCGGGAACATCTCCGTGCATTTTTAACCCGCCTGTAGTAGCCGCAATTACGGTCAATTTCGGGTTTAAACCTGCTTTTCGGCATTTAATATCGAAGAATTTTTCGGCACCGAGGTCTGCGGCGAAGCCTGCTTCGGTAATTACATATTCTCCATAGGTAAGGGCTGTTTTCGTCGCTATTACGGAGTTACAGCCGTGAGCAATGTTTGCAAAGGGGCCGCCGTGGATAAAGGCAGGAGTATTTTCCGTTGTTTGTACAAGGTTGGGGTTGATGGCATTCTTTAAAAGAACTACTATTGAACCTGCAATACCTAAATCTTTTACCTTTACGGCATTGTTTTCGGTATCATAACCCAATATGATATTTTCGATTCTTCGGCGTAAATCTTCAATGTCTTTTGCAAGGCAGAAAATAGCCATAATTTCGGAAGCAGGCGTAATATCAAAGCCCGATTCCATTACTACGCCGTTACCCTCTCCTAAGCCGGTAACAACTTGGCGTAAGTTTCTGTCGTTAACATCCAAAACTCTTTTCCAAAGTACGGTTTTTATAGCCTTCGGAGTTCCTTGAGCTCTGAAAATGTAGTTATCAAAAAGGGCGCTTATCATGTTATGAGCCGAAGTAATAGCATGGAAGTCTCCCGTAAAGTGGAGGTTAATGTCTTCCATAGGCAAAACTTGAGCATAGCCGCCTCCTGCTGCACCTCCCTTCATACCGAAACAAGGACCCAAAGAGGGCTCCCTCAAGGCTGCAACAGCCTTCTTTCCGATCTTGTTTAAGCCCAAGGCAAGGCCGATAGAAACGGTCGTTTTTCCTATTCCGGCCTTTGTAGGCGTGATGGCGGTAACAAGGATTAAATTATTCTTTTTTACCTTTGCATCATCTATAACGCTATAGGGAACCTTGGCTATATACTTTCCATAGGGAATGACATTATCGTCATGAATCCCTAAACCGTCTGCAATTTCAGCGATTTTGTTTAGCTTCGCGTCTCTAGCTATTTCTATATCAGTTTTCATGTAAATATTATGACACAAAAATCCGATATTTGCAACTATAAAATTCTTTTTTTGGGCAATACCTCTTACAATTTATAAAGTAATGCGTACCGTTTTAATCGGTACTTTTAATCGGTACTTGTATAAAGATAAAAAAAAGACTATAATTCACACTTATAATTGCAATAAGGGAGATAAATTATGGAAGATCATAAAATTTCAATGGAAAAAATTGTAAGTCTTTGTAAAAGAAGAGGTTTTGTTTTTCAATCATCCGAAATTTACGGAGGACAGAACGGTGCATGGGATTACGGCCCCTTAGGTATAGAGTTAAAAAACAATGTTTCCCGTGCTTGGTGGAAAGAAATGACCCAGCTTCATGATAATATAGTAGGACTTGACGCCGCAATTTTGATGCATCCCCGCACATGGGAGGCTTCAGGTCATGTTGAAAATTTTACCGATCCTCTTGTAGACTGCAAAAAATGTAAATCCCGCTTTAGAGCAGACCATTTACCTCCTGAAAACCTTGAAAAAAAAGTTTGCCCCGATTGCGGCGGCGAGCTTACGGATACTCGTAAATTCAACCTTATGTTTAAAACTCACATCGGGCCCACAGACGATAATTCAAGCGTTATCTATCTCCGTCCCGAAACTGCCCAAGGTATTTATGTAAACTATAAAAATATTATTCAATCAAACAGGATGAAGATTCCCTTCGGTATCGCTCAAATCGGAAAGGCTTTTAGAAACGAAATTGTTACAAAAAACTTTATCTTTAGAACCTGCGAATTTGAACAGATGGAGATGCAGTTTTTTGTAAAACCCGGAACTGATGACGAGTGGTTTGACTATTGGAAAAAACAGCGCTGGGCATTCTATGAAAAATACGGGGTAAGAACAAATAAGCTCCAGTGGCATCAGCACGGTAAGGACGAACTTGCTCATTATGCAAAAGATGCTTATGATATCGAATACGAATTCCCGATGGGCTTTAAGGAGCTTGAAGGCGTGCATAACCGAACTAACTATGACCTTACACGTCATACCGAGTATTCAGGCAAGGATATGCAATACATCGATCAAGATAACGGAAACGAAAAATATATTCCGTACATAATTGAAACTTCGGCAGGCTTGACGCGAAATGTTCTTATGTTTATTTGTGATGCCTATGATGAAGAAAAGGTTGCCGATAAGGGAAATGATGATGATTGGAGAACCGTATTACACTTCCATCCTAATATTGCTCCTATAACCGTTGCCGTTCTTCCCTTGATGAAAAAAGACGGACTTGCAGAATTGGCCGAAGAAATTAGAAATGAGCTTAAAGAAGAATTTAAAACCGATTATGACCAGTCAGGAGCTATCGGAAAAAGATACCGACGCCAAGATGAGGTCGGAACTCCTTTTTGCGTAACTGTAGATTATGATTCAAAAGAAGATAATACGGTTACTGTGCGCTTTAGAGATTCTATGGAGCAAGTTAGAATTACCAGAACGGAATTAATTTCACGAATAAAAACCGAAATTAAAAACTATAAAAGGGTAAAGTAAAAAGAATCGCAAATGGAAAATTACTCCTACAGTGCAGAGGATAGATCATTACTTAGCCCTCTGGTTTACAGGTATTTTGTGTTTCCTCTTATAAAAATTTTACCTGAATCAATTCCGGCAAATCTAATAACTATCTTTTCCAATAGCTTTGTTGTGCTTTCATTTATTATCGCTTATCTAAATTATCTTCATAATACTTATAGGTTTTTGTGGTTGATTCCTATTTTTTGCTGGATTTATATTGTAGGAGACTGTTCGGATGGAGTACAGGCAAGACGTACAAAAACCGGCTCCCCGCTTGGCGAATACTTTGATCATTTTTTGGATAGCTTTGTTACAGGCTTCCTTACCGGTACCCTAATGCTTTGTTTTAGAGTTACAAATCCGGTTTTGCTTTTTTGTGTATATCAATTTTTATATTTGGGACAGATAGGAACATTTTGGGGACGGTTTAAAGACGGAGTGATGCAGTTTTCAACTTTTAGTACGAGTGAAGGAACGATGGTCATTGCAATTATGGCTGCCCTTGCTTCTTTTTCTTTTATGAGAGAGAGCAGTTTAAAAAATATTTTTTTTACGTTTAGTATTCCATACATAATTATGTTTATGGGTTTTGGAGCAGCTTGGCTTACAGGTCTTATAGCTATTTTTAAGACAAAAAAAATAAGCATCCGCTTAGTTTTACATCTTTTCTTTTCTGCCCTCATAGGCGCCGTTTTAGTTTGGAAAGTACAGGCACCGATATTTGTGCAAACACTAATTATTACATTTTATAATGTTCTGTTCATTCAGTCGATTTTATCGGCTACAGCAGAAAAAGTAAAAGAATCCTTACCGGACTTTTTGGTACCTATCAGCTGTATTCTATATTTTGTAGTGTTTGACTATTCTAGGATTATTCAAGTTATACAAATTGTTTATCTTTTGGTTAGAATAATCATAAGGTTTCTTATTTTCTTTAAGAAGTATAAACATTGTTGGTATTGGAAAAATCCTATTCCTTTAAAAAAGTAATTAAAAAATGCTTTTAAGGTATTGACAAAATCTTGATAAAATAGCAAGGTATAGCCATGGTTGATCCGATATTTAGTGATGAATTTTTGATGTCTCCCGAAATAAAAGATATAGCAGTTCTTGAAATTCCTAAATTTATAGATGCTGCCGATAATGAAATTGCTGCGTCGGCTTTAAAAATATCAAAGGCCTTCGGCCGAGGCGCTTCTTTTGAAATTTATACGGATAAAACCAATGTAGATGCCGAAAAAAACTTGATAGAAAGTTTTAGGAAAAACATTCAGCTTCTTGTACAAAAAACTTGGGTTGAAAAAGATGATGAAGAATGTAAAGAAGATACCTTGTACAGGATAAATTGTTTATGTGAAAAACTGATAAGCTCGGAGCATTCTGCCGCATACAAGGAATCGTTTGAAGATTGCTTTGCAATTTTGCACGATGTTGTTACCCTTCTTTTTGGAGATTTGGTAAAAACCGATTCTTTTGTGGAGTATGCCTTCCGCATTGATCCCGACTTCGGATTTTTTTGGTATTATGTTACTCGTCTTTCAAAGGTTGAAATTATATCCGAAGAAAAGGCCAGATATGCTTCCTTGCTTGCAATGTTCTTTTTAGCAAATTTTTAAAATAAACTCTTTTAAAAATTAGATGACAAATCTAAAAATATGAAATTCTAAAATCACATGATTCGGTAAATCCTATTTTTTTATACATTTGCCTTGCTGCCGGATTTTTAATTTTTACAAAAAGAGCACACTTTTTGTTATATTGGAAACAGTCATTTGTCAGCATCATCATGTTTGCAGCTCCCACACCCTTATTTCTATATTCAGGAATTGTAAATACTCCGCCTATTTGATTCCATCTAAAACCGGATGCGTTTATTCCGGCCTTTGCAATATACTTACCGTCTTTTTTTACTGCATATAGGGCATGGTTGTTTATTCTTTTTTTTAATAGCTTTAGACATGATTCGTGAGAGGCTTTTACTCCGGGAGCCAAGACTTCCGATTCATTGTATTCTATTTCCATAGGACAGAGAAGTTCCGCATCTTCAATCTGCGGTTTTATAAATTCCAATTTGGTATTCAGATTATCGGAAGCTCTTGTGCAAAAAAAGTTCGGTGTTAAAGGTTTTGTTTTGAGCGTAAGCAGTTTGTAGTTTTCAAACCGGCTCGGCACAAGAGACAGGCTTTCATTTATTAATTGTTCCAAATAAATGGATGTGTTTTTTTCTCCCATTACGGAAAGAGGTTCTGTGTGCCTTAAAAAATTATTTTTTATATATTTTGCAATATCGTGAGTAATTTCTTTGGTAAAACAATGGAGTAAAACGCCGTGGGCTGCCAAAAACAAAACACCTATAAATTCTTTATCGCGTGAAAAAAAAATGTCAGCCTTTATAAATGTAAAAAGCTCTTGTCCCGTATCAAAAAATCTTTTTTGTTTTTTTAGGCATTCGGCAAGGTTTATGCATAGGTACTCGTAAGGAAGAATGTTATCTATAAAGAGATCTATATTTTTATTTGTAAGGTGAATAACCGAGCATTTCATTACTCTATTCCTGAAATAGGAAGTTTTCCGTTAGGGATAAAGTCTCCGCAAAGAGCTCCGAATGCAGCAGTAAAGGATGCCGGCGAATAACTGTAAATGGCTATTGCCGTTTGGACTTTAGGGACCTTTACCAAAAATGCAGGAGATAAAACCGAGATAACTATGTATTTTTTCTTGGGATAGGAGTACATTATTTTTTGCAAAACCCCTAAAGAATATTTATCGGAAAGGCAAAAGATAATTGTATCAAAGTTCCGTGCGTGGTAATAGGCTGAGTCTACTTCAATTATTTTTGCCTTGGGGAAACGCTTTAAACCATATTTAAAAAAATCTTTATAGGCAGATACAAGAAGTATATCCTCATTTTCTTCAGGCTTAAAAGGGATATCGGCAGCACGCACTATTGTAGTGGCACGGCCGGCCAAACTCAAAAAGAATTTTTGGCCTTCCTTATCGGGAATTCTTTCATCCAGTTTTTCTATATCGGGCAGAATGGGAACATAGTTATCGCTTTTAAAATACTTCAATTTTTCAAGTAAAATTCTAAAGGCTGCATCCTTTACCCTTTCTTTAAATTGAGGTTCCTCCTTCATTGCCCTGATATTATCCTTCCAAAAAGCTTGATAGTGCCGAGGCGTTGTAGAAGACTCAATTATATCGTTTCCGGCTTCTAAGGCCATTTTAACAGCCTTTGCAATACCTCCTGCAAAATTCATTGCCCCGTGCATCATCATGTCGTCGGTTATTATAAGTCCTTTAAAACCCATTTCTCCGCGCAGTATATCCGTTAAAAGATATTTGGAAAATGTTGCAGGTTCTCCATTGGGTAAGATTGATGAAAAGTTTAAGTGTCCTGTCATAATTGCAGGTACGCCGGCATCTATCAGATATTTAAAAGGAATCAGTTCCCTGTTGCGGAAAGTTTCTTCGGATATGTCGATTTTAGGCAGACGGCCGTGACTGTCGATGCTGGTATCTCCGTGTCCCGGAAAATGTTTTGCCGTTGTAAGAACGCCTGCATCCCTGCTTCCTCGTACAAAGGCGGCGCCTAATATTCCTGCAGCATTAGGGGAATCTCCGAAAGAGCGCGGGCCTATTATTGACGAGTCATGGTCCGTTAAAAGGTCGACTGTCGGTGCAAAGTTTAAGTTTATGCCTAGCGCCCTTATTTCTCTTGAAATATAATAGCCGGAATAGTAAGAATCTTGAGGTATGCCCGATGCTCCTATTGCAAGATTTCCGGGAGTTTCAGAGGTCAGTCCCTTTACATGCCGAACCCAGCCTCCTTCTTGATCAGTTGCAACAAAAAGCGGGATACCGAATCTTCCTTCGAGAGATTTTTTTTGTAAAATGGAAATGGATTTTGCAAGTTTGAGGGAATCGCCGGTATTCCAGCCGAAAACTTTGATACTGCCCAATCCGGAGTCTTGAATCCATGACAAAAGTAAGTCACCGGGATCTTGGCCTGCCCAGCCGAACATAAAGGTTTGAGCCAAAAGTTCCTCATCGGTCATGTTTTCGACTATTTCGGCTGCCAGTTCTTCGTTCGGTACATTATCGTAAAAGTTGGGTAATCGTTTTACGAAAGAAGCGGAGTTCAAATCGACCGCCAATAAAAAAATACATAAAAAAAATAGTATGCTCTTTTTTGCAAGTGAGAATTCGGTTTTCATAAGTTTATTTATTCCAGCCAGTAAACCTTATCGGGAGCTCTTTCTGTAAGGAAAAAATTTTCATATCGCTTTGATGATTCTACACGAATATCATCAGGAAAATATGTTGAATGTAAAAACCAGACAACATCCAACAGGTCCCCAAAAGAATCGGAGCATGAATACCTGTAATAAAGCTCTATATCGTCGTCTTCCAATATTTTTCTTCTTTCAGGATCTATTTTTGTATCGGGGTCTATAGCTTCCCTGATATTGCTTCTTAAACCGCCGTACCATGCATGGGTTACCGATAAAAGATTGAGATGTTTTTCTTTATCCATTTTATAAAGTTCATAAACACCCGACATTGCAGGAACGGCACGATTAATCTTGTACTTATCGGCCTTTGTAAGAGGCGACCATGTAAGAATATAATGAGGCTGATTTTTAAATATTTTCTTTATTATAACAGGTTCCATTTCAAACATATCTGATATTATACTATTTTTTTATTAAAATTGCTATAAGCCCTTGCCAAAGTTTGTATTTTTTGGTATACTGGGCAAAGTTCGGCGCCGTACCCAAGTGGTAAGGGACAGGTCTGCAAAACCTTCATTCATCAGTTCGATTCTGATCGGCGCCTTTTTCCATTTTTTAGTTTTTTTTTCATAATGGGAACCTCCTCAAAGAGGTTCCCCTCCTTTTTTATAGCCCTTACAGAAGTTTTTTGTCGGGCTTTTTTATTTAATCAGATTAGCAATAAGAGCCGGAACCGTCATAAATGTTCCTATCGAGCTTCCGAGAGAAGAAAGAATAAAAACAAGAAGAACCTTTGTTATTCTGTTTTTATACCAGCCTGAAAAGCTTCCTGCATCATGTGTAAGGTTTTCCATGTCTTTTACTTGCGGCTTTTTTGCCCAAGCTTGTACAAGGCCTGAAATCATTCCTATACCCAAAAACGGGTTTATCGTTGTAAAAGGTGCTCCTAAAAATGAAGCTAGGATGGCCAGAGGATGCCCCATGGCGATAACGGCTCCTATCGCTGCGAGTCCTCCGTTCCAAAGAACAAAGGATAAAAGCATTTGGCCGGTTTTTATACCGCCTCCCTTAAAAAAGCCTAGAACAATCAAGCCTATTATAACTATGGGAAATATCCAAGCGGCAATTTTGCTTACTGTGCTTTTCGGCGGAATTACTTCAATGTCGGATACATCCGTTGTTTTTGTACCTGCTTCCAGTTCTTTTATAAAGCGTTCCGTTCCGGGAAGGTGGCCTGCACCCAAGACAGCCACAATTTTTTTGCCGCTGCTTTCCCAAATTTTTGATGCAAGATAGCGGTCCCGCTCGTCTATTAAAACGCCTTTTATGTTCGGAAGATACTCGGCCATTTCCTGCATCATGTTGTCCATTGCGCTTTGATTTTTTAATTTTTCAATTTCATCTTCATCAAGTTTTTCATTTGAAAATGCTGCACTTAAAAGGGTCGCTAAAAGCTTTGACCTTCCCCAGCCGCGGTTTTTTGCCCAAGCTCGTTTTAAGGTCGTATGAATCGGGCGGTCGACCATTTCGGTTTTTATGTTTAGTTCTTGAGAAACTTCAATTGCGGCCTTCATCTCATCGCCGGGTTTTACGCCGAGGTCGCTTCCAAGTTTTTTTTGAAAAGAGGCTAGAACCAGATTTGCAAGGAGTAAAAAGCCTTTCCCCTCCCTTAATACTTGGGAAATATTTATTTGCTGCCAAGCATCTTTTGAGGTTAAGGACTTATACCTTACTTCATCCAATTCTACACATACACAATCGGGGTTTTCTTCCCTAATTGTAGATTCAACATCATTGATACTTTCTTTAGAAACATGGGCTGTTCCTAAAAGAATAATTTCGCGGTCTTTTAAAAAAATGCGCTTTAAAGTTTTTTCGTTATTTTCGTCCACAGTTATTTCCTTGTTCAGAATTAGCTAACTTAATGATAGAGTTTAAAAATGCGGTTTTACCGCAGTATCTTTCTGCATCTATTGCTCCTCCGGCCATGTGTGCATGACCGCCTCCCGAACCCATGTCTTTTACTGCTTCTTGAATTAGCCAGCCTGCATCAAGGTTTTTATCACGGCTTCGTGCGGAGAGTTTATATTCAGGGCCGTCTGTTTCCAGTACAATAACAAAAGAAATATCTTTTATCCAGATTAAAAAATCGGCTACAACCGACAAAATAGCTCTTGAGTAGTCTTCACTTAATTCTACAATTAAAAAATTATCTATGCGTAAATAGTCGGTAAAAGCCCTTCCTATTTCTTCTAGGTCGCAGATGTTTATTGTCGTTTTAATCATTTGATATGTTTTTTGCACATCCGATTTAAAATAGAGCTCATAATAAGCGTCCAGATCAAGTTTGCTTACACTTCTGGATAAAAAAGCCGTATCCAGCTGTATACCCGCAATCATTGCTGTCGCGGTCATTCCGTCATATTCTTTTCCGGATTCTTTCCAATAAGACCAAATAATGGAAGAACAGGCTCCGGTACCTACTCTTATATCCGTATAAGCTGCCGTAGACTTCATTCTTTCAGGATGATGGTCTATTACAGCTTTTAAGATACCGCCTACATATTTTACGGTTCCCTTAAAAGGAGAGCCGTCTACAATTACAACTTGGTATTTTTTTAGATCATCGATTTCATCAAGTTTTAAAAGCGGGTGGTCTAAATATTCTGCAAATTCTATTAAAGACAGACTTTGAATATGACCGCCGTAAGCAATCTCTACTTTGTAGCCGTAAGTTTCTAAAAGTTTTAAAAGAGCATAAGCTGCACCCAGGGCATCATGATCGGGAAAATCATGAGTTTGTACAAGTACCGGTTGGTCTTTACTTAAAACCGAGCAAAGTGTAGATAATTTTTCTTCCATAATTAATCCTAAAGTAAACTAAGGAATAATATAACATAAAAAAAAGTGTTTTTCAATCGGCCGGTATTTTTATCTTAAAAGCTTTTCAATTTCCTCTTCCTTATAATATTGAGCTTGGGCATTCCAGAGCTCGTGGTATTTACCCTCTTTGTTTTGAAGAAGAGCATCGTGGGAGCCGTGCTGTACTAACTTGCCCTCATCAAAGACGGCAATCTCATCGCAGAATTTACATGAAGAAAGCCGGTGCGAAATGTAAACGGCTGTTTTGTTTCCTATAATTGTATCAAACTTTGAATAAATTTCAAATTCGGAAATAGGGTCAAGGGCGGCGGTCGGCTCATCGAGTATTATAAAAGGAGAGTCCTTGTAAATAGCCCTTGCCATAGCAATCTTTTGAGCTTCACCGCCCGATATTTCGATTCCGCCCTTTTCAAAATCATTGTAGAGGTATGTTTCGATGCCCTTAGGCATTTTTTTAAGCGAATCGGAAAAGCCTGAAAGGTTTAAGGCTTCTTCTACTTTTGCTTTATCGTAGTCTGTTGAAGAGGCTACATTTTGGGCAATATTTAAAGCAAAAAGGTTAAAATCTTGGAAGACAACCGAAAAAATATCCAGATATTCATCGTAATCGAATTTTTTAATATCGATACCGTTAAGTAAAATCTCTCCCTCACTCGGATCATAGAGGCGGGTTAATAATTTTACCAGAGTTGTTTTACCGCTGCCGTTCATGCCGACTATGGCAAGCTTTTTTCCTATCTTGAATTTTAAGTTGACGTTTTTTAATGCATATTTTTCGCTTTGAGGATATTTAAAACTTACATTTTTAAATTCAAAATCGTATTCGTTGTCATCCCGTTTTTCGATAGGAAGACTTCCCTTGTATTTTGTTTCTTTTAAGTTGATATAGCCTAAACAAAGATCGAAGAAATCACAGTTTGCTGCAACTTGATTATAAGCTCTTGTAAGACCTGCAACCGCAAAAACAAATTGAGTAACGGCTCCCGAATATTGAATTATATCTCCTATCTGAATGGCTCCGTAATAGGCCTTTATTCCCACAAAGATATAGATTAAACCTAAACTGAACATGTTAAAAAAGATTTGAGCAAGCTGTGGAAAAAGGCTGAATCTTAAAAATGCGTTTACTATTTTTATTTGAAAATCTTTTGAACTGGTAAAATATTCGTTATATAGTTTTTTGTTGTACAGCCGGATATCTTTTCCTATTTTGTATTCCGGAGCAAGACTTACGGCATAACTGTAAGGTCTCATTTCTTCAAAGAGATTGTTTTTCATAAATGTATCTCTTTTTTCCAAAGCTCTTTTATTTATTCTTATACTTAAAATGGATATCAAAATAATAAAGAAAGTAAAAATACTGTTTTGAATCCATAAAGGTATTCCTAAAATCGGAGCATAAGATGTATACATTGGAATTGAAAGAATTAAGCCGATGATAAACAACACAATATTTTGGCTAAGATTATGAATATTCATAAGCTGTGAAAATAAGCCGAAGCCTCCGTTATAATCCATATTATACATTTTTTCCATTTCGATTTGGAGTTCGGCATCTTCGATAAATTCATAATCCATTGTGGTATTCTTTTTTGCTATTTCCATATTTCGAAGCTGCGTTAAATTTTCCATTCTAAAATAGGAATTGTGCCCTATAAATTTTTCGCATAAAAATAATAATAAATTTATTGCAATGCTTATCCCTGCAAGCAAAAATAAGTGCTCTTTAGGTAAACCTTGTGAGAGAGCGTTTATAATCTTTTTAAGCATGTAGATATTCACAAAGGGACGCAAGCCTGTTACGATACCTATCAATGCATAATTAAAGCAAAGCCCCTTATCCAAAGTATTTAAAAACTTAATCGACTTAAAAAATGTAGAAATAATTTCTTTTGTTGTATGACCCTTTTTTTCCAATAACATCGTATTCTCCCTATTATTTTCCCGTATAATATGTTGACTGTATATTAAACATTTCGGCATACTTGCCGCCCTTAGCCATAAGGCTTTCATGGGTTCCCTCTTCGATAATCTTTCCGTCTTCTATTAAAATAATCCTATCACAAAATCTTGTAGAAGCCAGTCTGTGCGAAATAAAGATTGAAGTTTTGTTTTGAGTCATTTTATTGTAATGCTCGTATATTTCACTTTCGGCTATCGGGTCTAGGGCTGCAGTAGGCTCATCCAAAATAAGGATTGGGGCATCTCTATATAAAACTCTTGCAAGCATTAACCGCTGGTTTTGTCCTCCCGATAAATCGACGGCTTCTTTTCTTGTGCTTTTTACCAAATAAGTATTTTCTTTTTGAGGAAGTTCTAAAATAGTTTTTTCAAAGCCGGAATCTTTTACGGCTTTTTGAAACTTCGTTTCGTCATGTGAATCGGAAGACGCACATATGATATTCTTAATTGTTTCAGGAGGTATAAATGTTTCTTGAAAAACCGCTCCAAAAATCGGAAGGAGTTCATCTTGGGAATAGTCCTTTGTGTTTTTCCCTCCTATAAAAACATCTCCTTGAGTCGGGAAAAATAAATTCATAATCAAATTGATGAGGGTTGTTTTTCCTGCACCGTTTACTCCGACTATGGCAATTTTTTCGTTTTGTTTAATATTCAAGTTAATATCTTTTAAAATAAGCTTATCCGATTCGGGATATTTATAAGAAACATTTTTTAATTCTATATTAAAAGAAACCGGCAGCGGGGCGCCCTTGCTTTTACGGTTATCATTACATGTGTCAAAAAAATTGCGAAGATAATCCAGTTTTAAACTGCCTGTACGCAATTCGGTTATTTGAGTAGAAAGGGAAATAAGCCAATCCGAAAAACTTGTAATAATAGGGAACAAGAAGACAAATTGAGCTATTCCGATTTTTCCTGTAAATATTTGAGTAATAAGATAAAAATAGGCAAGACCGTCTCTGACAAATACAAAAAGGCCTGCGATTAAGTCCCCTAAAAAACGCTTGCCGCTTAATTTACGCTCCCATCTTCTTCTTTCGTTGTTGTAGGTTTGATAGCTTTTAAAAAACCAATCGGACATTTTATATAGTCTTATATCTTTTGCATATTTATAATTGATACTCTTATAAGCAATGTAGTGCAGCTTACGGTTTACTCCCTTATTTTGTTCGGTTATCTTTTCATCATAATTTGTTAGAAAAATTCCATAAAAATAATTTGTCAAAAATGAAATAAAGATGATTAAAATTAAAATCGGCTGTATAGTGATGATTAATGGGGCAAATGCAATTATACCTAAAAGACTTGTTAAAAAATTTGCGGTTATATTTGCAGACTGTCCTGTAATAGCTATATCTCCGGCAATTGCTCCTATTGAAAGGTCGAAGCTTTGAGCAAAGGAAACTGCTGCCATTTTTTCATAATCAACCTTTATTGCGTGTTTACTTAGCTCTTTTGAAAATCTTCCTCTTTGCCTTTGTCCCTTCATTTCGAGCAGCCATTTTACGGTTTGTTCTAAAAGCACTGTAACGGCAAGAGCCATTGCTATTAAAAGAATTTTTAGCAGATAGGATTGAAGCTCCGTTTTATTTTGTAAACCCTCGATTACAGCCCTCGGTAAAAAAGCTTGCAGGTAAGGCATAAGTATTGCAATCGGTACACAGGCAAATATAAGTAAAAATAATAGCTTGTCGGTTTCGGCTATGTTTTTTAATAGATAGCCCCAATTCCGTAAAACACCTCGTTTTTTCATTTTAATTTCCTCCGAATATTTTATATATCTAAAAATCCTTATGAGCTTTTAAAAGATGTTATTTATTTTAAAAGCTTTTCAATTTCCTCTTCCTTATAATATTGAGCTTGGGCATTCCAGAGCTCATGGTATTTACCCTCTTTGTTTTGAAGAAGAGCATCATGGGAGCCGTGCTGTACCAACTTGCCCTCATCAAAGACGGCAATTTCATTACAGAATTTACATGAAGAAAGCCGGTGCGAAATGTAAACGGCTGTTTTGTTTCCGATTATGTTATCGAATTTTGAGTAGATTTCAAATTCGGAAATAGGATCGAGAGCTGCGGTCGGCTCATCTAGTATTATAAAAGGTGAATCCTTGTAAATAGCCCTTGCCATCGCAATCTTTTGAGCTTCACCGCCCGATATTTCGATTCCGCCTTCTTCATAGTCTTGATAGAGATAGGTTTTTAAACCTTGCGGCATTTTTTGTAAAGCCTTTTCAAAGCCGGCTTTGGTTAAGGCTTCTTCCGCTCTTTTTTCATCATATTCCATCGAAGCTGAAATATTTTGTCCCAGCATAAAAGAGAAAAGTTTAAAATCCTGAAAGACTACCGAAAATATATCCAGATACTCGTTATAATCATACTTTTGGATATTGATACCGTTTAATAAAATTTCGCCATCCGTCGGATCATAAAAGCGGGTGAGGAGTTTTATCAAAGTAGTTTTTCCGCTGCCGTTCATGCCCACTATGGCAAGCCTTTGTCCTATTTTAAATTTTAAGTTCACATTTTGTAGAACATATTTTGAAGTTTTAGGATATTTAAAACCGACATTTTTAAATTCAAACTCATACTCGTTATCATCCCGTTTTTCAATCGGAAGAGAGCCTTCGTATTTTCCGTTCGATAAATTAAGATAATCGAAGATGGTCTTAAAATAATCTTTATTGGCATAAAGACTTGAAATCGACATGATGATAAGAGTTACGGCATCGGCCGTTAATACTGCAATGCCCGTATACTGAACAATATCTCCCAACTCGATAAGACCGTAATAGGCTTTGAATCCTGCATAAAAGTATACAAGCAAAGAAGAAAAAATTGTCATCAGTCCCGTTTGAACATTGCACTTAAATAAATTATGAGACATCCGGTTATAAAAATTTTTCACATTATTATTGGAATTTTTTAACACACTTGTAAGTAAATTGTAATTATAAAGACGGACATCCTTTCCCGATTTATAATCATCGTTAATATTCATATATGCACGAAATAGTCTGTTTAAAAATACGACATCCTTATCAAACATTGCTTGCATTTTGGTATTAAATTTTTGAGAAGCCAGAATTGAAATAAGGCTAAACGAAAAAAATAAAAGAATAAAAATTGTATTCCATAGCCAGTTGGCTATAGGAATAAGCTCCGATTGCATCGTAAAAAGATTTATGGAAAAAATTATTGCAAAAATAAAAGTCAATACCGAGTTTATTATTGCACCGAAATGTCTGCCTACATGGTAGATACCGTAATTTCCAAAGTTGTCATATTCTCTCATCTTTGTAAGACCCAACTGAAGATCAGTGTCTTCCAAAAATTCGTAATCGAGTTTCATAGTTTTTTTATTTATTTCCATATCCCTTTTATACAGTATGATACGGAATCTGTTAGTTTGAGTCTCTTCTGAAAATCTTTTTATCAAGATTAAAACAAAATTACTTATAAGAGCTATAAGACAGAGAAATAATATTTCTTCTTTTGTTTTACCCTTTATAAAAGCATTGATGATGAGTTTTACCAAATAAAGGTTTATAAAAATATCGGCTGTACTTACAATTTGTTCTAAAATTAATGATGTAAATAAAACCTTATCCGTTTTATAAGAAAATTTAATAATATCTTTTATACCTGTTTTCATTTTATTTCCCTCCCTTGTGTTTATTGTCTTGATAGTATGAACTTTGTATATCGAACATTTTTTTATATTCTCCGTTTTGTTTTATCAACTCCGAATGACTTCCTTCTTCTATTATTTTACCGTTTTCGATTAAGATAATCCTATCACAAAAACGGGTTGATGCTAGTCTATGCGAAATAAATATAGAAGTTTTATCTTTTGTCATATTATTATACTCGGAATAAATTTGACTTTCCGCTATAGGATCAAGAGCAGCTGTAGGTTCATCTAAAATAGAAATAGGTCCGTTTTTATATAGAGCTCTTGCAAGCATAAGACGCTGTTCTTGTCCGCCTGAAAGGTCTATCGCATTAGGCCAAACTCCTTTTACAAGATAGGTGTTTTCCTTTTCGTTTAAGTTCTCAATAATTTTTTGTAAGCCTGATTGTTTTAGGGCAGAATCAAAGTCATCTTGGTTAAATTTTTTATTTCCTGCGGTAACCAGATTTTTAATAGTATCGGGTAAAACATACATATCTTGAAAAACAGTTGAAAATAAAGAATAGTATTCATCAATATTGTATTCGTTTATATTTTTTCCGTTTAATAAAACTTCGCCTTCAGTGGGTTGAAGAAGATTCATTATCAAACAGGTTAGGGTAGTTTTTCCGGCTCCATTTACTCCGACTATTGCAAGTTTTTCTTTATCTTCTATGCGTAAATTTAAATCTTTAAAAATATATCTCTCAGATTCGCCATATTTAAAAGAAACATTTTTTAACTCTATATCGAATTTTTTAGGAAGAGGGATGCCTTTACCTTTGGTTAATCCGTCATCAATCTCGCAAAAATCGCGGTAATAGTCTATGTTTAAACTTTCTCTTTTTAAGAGAGTAATCTGCGAAATAATTCCCAATAACCAGCCTGAAAATGTTTTTATAATAGAAAATAAAAAGATAAATTCTCCTATGCCGATTTCTTTGTTTAAAACCATTCCGGTTAAATAAATATAGGCAAGGCCGTCTCTTAAAAATATAAAGAGAGCCAATATAGTGGCACCGATAAAATTTACGGTTTTTATTTTTCCGTAACATTTGTTTATTATTTTTAAAGAACTCTTATATGCTTGCACTATCCAAGTTTCTATCTTGTAGAGTTTTATATCTTTAGCAAATTTATAATCACAGGCCCTTTGCGTAAGATACCTCATCTTATGATGTTCTTTTTTTAAGACTTCATTTATTTCTTTATTCTTTTTTATCTCATATTTTCCGTAAAAATAACTTACTGTTCCCGATATAAAAATTAATCCGATAAGAATGGGATTAATAGAAGCAATAAGGCTTCCGAAAAAGAAGATGCCGACAATACTTACAATAAGGCTGCTTATTTTCTTTGGGAATTGCTGACTTATTGAGTAATCATTATCTATCATATCTCTTGCTTTTTCCAAATTTAAAATTCCTTCTTGTGAAGCAATATTTTTATATGACATTGTCCACATTTTTTTGTAAAGCTCTGCCATAAGCTCTATTCTCCGGTAAGATCCGCGGCAATTAAACCTTGCATTGAGGAAGGTTTCAAGAGCTTTTAAGGCTGCTACAATAAAGGCTATAATTAAAAAATTTTGAATAAAGACGGAAATTCCTGCCTTATTTTGAATCGATTCTATTACCGCCCTCGGCAAGTAGGCACTTGCAAGAGGCGAAAAAACAAAGACAGGTATGTACAAAACCATTAGACTAAAAAGAATCTTATCGGTTTTAAGAATGTTTTTTAGCATATAAAGGCAGTTTTTTATAATCCCTCTTTCTTTTGACTCCATAAGAGTTGCCCTCCAATGAGCCTTATTATACAATAAAAACTAAGGTTTTGGGAGAGAATGGCATAGATGGTATTAGATTTGGCATAGACGGTTTTTTGAAAATATGCGGGCAATTACTGCGTCGTTACACAAAAGCGAATGCTCAACGTACAGTAAGTACGCCTCCGCTTCGCTTTTGTTAAACTCCTTGTACTTACCTCGCCTATTTTCAAAAGGACTTGCGAAGGGGCGGGCATATTCTGCGTCTATATTTTCAAAACTGCGGGTTGCTGCCCAAGAGAAGCGGAAACATGAGTTCGACGGCGAAGGCGCCTTCTTCGCTTTGGCGGTTTATAAAGGCAGAATATTTTTTTACTATAGCATCGATGCGGCCTGAGCCGAAGCCGTGATCTTTACCTTCTTTTGTTGTAAGAAATTTTCCTTGGGTCTTTTTGCGGAGGCCTTCGCAAGAATTTGTAAACGAGATATAGAGGTTGTCATTTAATTTTCTTATGTACACCCTTATAAATCTTTTCTCTTTTTCTTTTAGACTTAAAGCACCTTCAATGGCATTGTCAAAAAGGTTTCCTATTATTACGCAAAGTTCAAGGTCGCTTAAGGCTATGTTTTGAGGAATGGAGGCTTTTATGTTTAGTTTTATATCATGAGAAAGAGCGATAGCTGCCTTTGTATTTAAGATTGCATCGCTCATCAAGTTTCCGGTTTTGATTACACTGTCTACCTTAATCAAGTCATCGGTTAGATTGTTTAAATAGCTTTCAAGTTCATCATAGTTTTTAAATTCAAGATAAGCCTTCATAACTTGAATATGATTATGAAAGTCGTGCCGCCAGCCGCGCATTTTTTTATAGATGGAATCTACATCCTCGTAATATTTATTGATAAGGCCGTTTTCAAAATCATTAAAACGCTTATTGACGGCTCTTCTAATTAAAAAGTACAGAAGTATAAACAGCAGAAGGATTGAGCTTAAAACAAGTATAAAAATGAACATCAGATTTCTCCTTGGGTAAAAAAGCCGATAAAGAGGGTGTTGACATTTTTATATTCCCTGCGGCTTATCGGAATTAAAGTATTATCTGCAAGGACGGCCTTGTCTTTTTGAAGCTGCCTTATGTGCATCAGGTTTGCGATAAAGGCTCTATGAGTTTTTACAAATAGTTTGGAATTTAACTTTTCTTCCGCCTCCGATAAATTCATTCTTGTTATGTACTCGCTTTTTAAAGTTTTTATTTTTAAATTATGTGAAATAGATTCTATAAAAACAATTTCAGATTGCTTTAATGTTGTAAGGCGGCCTTCGCATGAAAATACAAAATTTTCTTCTTTAACTTTATCCTGTTTTTTTAAGGCTCGATCCAAGCAATCAAAAAGTTTTTCTTTTTTTACAGGCTTTAAAAGATAGTGCAAGGCTTCGACATCGTATCCTTCCTGCATATAGTCGGGTATACCTGTTATAAAGATGATAACGGCATCGCTTTTTGTTTTTCTTATTTTTTTGGCAAGCTCTATGCCGCTTATCCTAGACATCTGTATATCCAATAAGATGATATCTATATCGGAAAGCTCTTCAAATTCAAACCAAAACTGTTCGCCTGAAGAAAAAAGTTTAATTTCCGGCAAAAGACTATTTTTATTTGCCCATTCGTTTGCATAGTCTTTTATGAGTCTGGATTGAACTTCATTATCTTCGATGACGGCTATTCTAAGCATGGTTTTGCTAATCTTATCAATAGAAAGAAATATGTTTTTCCGGAGCTTCTTGTTTGGCTGACTTTAATTTAGTTTTTTTATTTAAATTAAGATCATACAAAAAGAATGTCAAAAGGCTTCCGTCATATTCGGTAAATAAGAGTTGGTTATTGTCTGTAATTCTAACTTTATATACCGAGTTTGAAATTTTAATTAAATTTTTACCGTCATAGTCGGAAATATATAAGGCTATATTATCTTCCGAATTTAGAGTCTTATCATCATTTGTGTCTTCATTTACAACAGCATAAATATTTTTATCGCAATAAATATCCTTTCCGATTCTTTCTTCAGCAAATCTATATTTATATATAAAAATATTTGAGTCAAATAATTTATACTCTTCATAACTTGTATCTTTTATAAAAATAAAGTTGGTTATTCCTTCGTTATGTGTTTTCCCTGAAAAACTTAAACTCGATTTAAAGGATGATGCAGATATATCGTCATACAATCCATCGGCTTTTATTTTTGAGCTTTTAAGATTAAAAATAAAAACATCTTTTAGCTTTTTGTTGAATTCAATATATTCCCGTATCTCCTCTTTTGTATCGTCTTCAACAATTGTTACTGCATTTGATACGGTATGGCTGCCGCTAAATGGGTTAAATATGTTTATCATAATAATAGCCCATGTAATAATTCCCAAAATTAAGAAAATAAAAATTAACACAAAATCAATTTTTTTGATTAATTCAAACGATATTTTTTTCATTTTTCCTCCAGAGCACGGCAGTGGTGCATCTACCGAACATCAAACTTGCCGGTATGATACATTAAAATATCAGGTTTTTCAAGTAATCGCATTGTATCTATGTTATTATCAGTTTGTATACTCCATCGGCTACGTATCTATGCGGCAGATGTCGGTCAGAGCTTTATTTCGATATATCAAATCGTCTCTCGAAGTAAACCCCATTTTTTCCCAAAAATCATTTCCGCTTTTATTTTTACCGAATACAACTAATGCAACTTTGACTATGCCGATTTTCTTTAAAGCTTTCAAGGCGGCGGACAAAAGCTGTGCACCTATTCCTTGCTTGCGGCATTCAGGGCTGACAGCCAAATGATATATGTATCCCCTGCGACCATCATTTCCGGTCAAGATGACTCCGGTAATTTTTTCTCCGCTTTCGGCGACAAAACATGTTTCGGGATTACGTATTAAAAATTTAGTAATTCCTTCTTTTGAATCGTCTATAGTATTAAGCCCCATCCCTGTACAAGACATCCACAGCGCATATACCGCGTCGTAGTCATTTGCAGTCATAATCCGTATGTTCACAGCTATACTCTCCTTAACTCTTTTCTCTACTTTTTCTCTCTTATATTCTCAACAAAACTTCTTCGTTAACTTTTGAGTTATCTAATTTAGGGTATATTTTTATTTCCAGCCCCATTCCAATACTATCAACATAATCAATAAGTGTCGATAACTTTATATCTCCCTCCGATTGTTTTTTTTCGGCTTTTACAATCTCTTTTACCATTTGTACGTAAATCGATTTTATCAGAATTCATCAGAATTTATCCATCTTCTTAATTTTGATTCCATTTTTTTTCTTATTTTTTCTGAAAACTCCGAAAAAGTGCTGCAATTTTGCGGAATATAAAAAGGACATAGGTAAAGCATCCCTCCCATCCCCTTTATTTCTCCTAACTCATTTAAAATTGTCTCATTTTCATTTTCAGATGGATATATGTAAGCTCCCTTCATAGTTTTTATAATATGCATATATGCTATAACTTGGGCTAAATCATCGGAAGGCGGATTCCTTTTATCAAAAGGTTTATATTTAGCATCCAGCACAAAATCATCTCTATAAAAATCAGGAATAAATCGGCCGATATTATTGGTTAAAACAGATATTCCCCCTACTCCTTTTCTATTTTCAGGATGTAAAAATCCGATTTGTTTTAATATTGTTGCAAGGTATTGTTCCCAAAGCCATGAAACGTCAAATAAAATTCCGTATACACGATTCTTCTGCCGTGCAAATTTTATTTTTTTATTTTGAAGAATTTGAATACATAATTTTTTTAGCGGAACATAATAGGTAAAATACGGATGGTTTTGTTTTTTTATAGCAACAGCTATTATTTTTTGTCTTTCACCTGAATTGTAAAGAGGCGTTGCCATTTTGATTGTTTTGACAGCATCACGAATTTCTTGAGAAGAAGTTAAAATACCGGCAATATCTTTTTTGGCTGAGATATATTCAATCGTGTGCCGTACAAGTTCTGTTGTTGTATTGTCATAAGAATATTCTCTTGTTTTGTATGTAATCTTTCCTTCAAAGGGAATATTTTTTTGAATATGACGGGAAATCTCAATGACACCCCTGATATTTTCATCATTTTTATGAAAAGTTTTATATTCTTTGTACATACCTTGAGAGAGAGCTTTTTGCAAAAGCCGTGGGAATATATAAATAAGTAAGTTTAATGCATTTTCTTGTGAAGATGAAAAATTGAGGTTTGTAATATTAAGGTTTAGTACTTTTTGAATCATGTAATGAAAAAAATAATCATCTTCGTTTTTTGCAAATCGTGAGGTTATGGAAATATCAGTATCATTTATGCCAATGAATCCCGCTATATTTTCCGTAGAAAAAATATAATCTTCTTCCTTGTCTGATTTTGTAAGGCTTCCGAGTTTTGACTCTTTTAGTAAGTCTGCAGAATCTTCCAACTTTGTCGGAAATAGCAAAAGGTTTTCCTCCGTTGAAAGTTCTGCAAGCGTTTTATTTGAAATTCTTTTTATATCACTTACGGCTGCCTTAAAATCAGTTTCTCCATATTCTTGATTAATGACTTGCAAGCGTTTGCCGCCGTTATTGTCTGTTGTTTTAAAAATAGCCATAAAAATTATTCAATATTTATCATATCAAAAGCATTCTTTAATAATTCAAGATTGCTTTCTTCATTTCCGCTTCCTTTTAAATATTCAACAAGAAGATCATGCAATGAATTTTCCCAAAGCTCATCAGAAGTTTCCATGTCATCATCCAATTGCTTAAAGTAAGCAGCTCCTATATGATATGCAGAATTAAGACCGTCAATTTTGCTTATTGCATTGTTAAGGCGCTCCATACGTGTTTTTGTGTTTTCTGAAAGCTCAAAATTTTCCGCACTTTGAGCTGCCGTAATTTCTTTAAAAGCAAACCTTCGTCTCATAGCAAAATCCATGCTTTCAACGCTGCGGTCAATATCGTTCATTGTACCGATGATGTAAACATTTTCGGGAACATAAAAACCGTCTTCAAAAATGTCGCCTGTTTCAACAAGATTCTGATACTGTGTTTTTACAAGTCCTTTTTTACCACGGTAACCGGGATCAACGGAAAAGAAAAGTTCTCCAAAAATTTTGCTGATTTCTCCACGATTGATTTCATCAATAATAAAAATAAAATCTTTTTGCTTTATAGGTTCAGAGATTTCCAAAATACTTGAAGAATTTTGATTTGTATAAATCCAATTTAATGCAGCCCAATATGCAGAAGAATGAGAGCCTCCTATCACATTTCTAAATTCTTTATCAATATTTTTTATATTATCCAAACTTTGTTTATCAACAAACACTTTTGACAGTTTTTCAAGACGATCGTAAGAAACAATGTATGTTGTTTCTTTCCCAGAAGCCTTTGTTTTAACAACGATATTATCATTATCTGTTACTTGTAAAATATCCAGAGGAATGTTTGTTCTTTGCTGTAACTCCTTTAAATCTCCATTACGTATCTTATCAAGCAATTCAAAAAATTTATCTTTGAAGGAAACTTCTTTCTGCATTTCATGAATAGATTTTTTACTATCTTGTAAATTCTTAACGGCTTTTTTACAGAAAGCCTTAAAGGCTCCATCCTTGCGTTCAAACATCATGTTAGTTTTATCGGTATTATTTACAGGTCTTAACCCTTCAACAAAATCCGTATAGTCATAACTTGGATGAAACTGAACAAATTCCGTTTCTGCATCCATGAGTTTAGCTATCTGCTTTGCAAGATAAGTTTTCCCGGTTCCGGGAGCACCGTGTAAAATTATATTGTGGTGCTTTTTAAGGAAATTAATATACTGTGTAATATATGCATTATTCATAAGATTTTCTCCTGTTGTATTCGAATTAACATGAAATATTGTGTCAATTGCTTTATCTCCAGTTACAGGGATTAAAGTACCAAACCATGTACCTGATTTCATTTTAGGACCTTTGCCTTTATAGTAATTATTCCCCGGCAATTTTTTTATTGATAATTTTCCTTCATCCGGTAATACACTTATAATTTCTGAAAGATAATGAATGGTTAAATCATTTGTGCCGCCATAACTATGAAATGCAAGATAATCACCGACCTTTACTTTTTTTATATTTTTCCAGGCTTGTTTTGCTCCTTTAGATTCATGTCCTTTATCCCAACCTATTTGCCAAAAATTCCCATTAATAAACTCATTTTTTTTATCTTTTTTATCCCATTTAATTCCACCGGACCAATATTTTCTTTCAGTATCTCCATCTAAATATGCTAAATATGAAAATTCAGGAAATGATTTAAAAGCAGATTCTATTTTTTGCATCTCAGCTCTGACTTTATCAAGGAGTATTTTATATGATTGAAAAGTAATCTCAGCCGGTATAAGAAAATTATTTTTTTTCAAAAACTCTTTATTTTTTGAATCTAAAGCAAGAAATGAATTGGGGGCAACCCAATATAATGCCATTGTAAGCATTGCTTCGCCCCATCCATTATGTTTAGCAGCTTCATCAAATGCAGAGTTTAGATTTATTTCGTCATTTTTTAATGTAGCTTCAAACATATTCCATAATACTTCTATATCTTTAGAAAAAGAAGGAGCATTTGAATTAATGAAAAATGAACGTTGATTATTTAAAGTCGGTATACTGTCGAAATCTGAAGGAATATTTGAAGTAATTTCAAAAGCAGTTTTGAAATATTCTATAATATCAAGGCGGTTCGATTTTTTGATGCCTCTATTAAAGATTCCAAAAATACTAAATGGGTCAATTTCTGGATTATCTGACCCATTACTATTTTCAGGTTTCCATTTTAAATAATTTATATAGTCAGGCTTTAGCTTATATACTATTTGAGTTAATTCCTTTCTCTTATCTTTGTATAAAAGTAATTTTTGTGCGAATTCTTCATAAAACGGAATCCAAGTAAAATGATTGTCTTTACTTTCATTTTTATACATTTTTTCTAACATCATCTCCTTTGTAGTTTTTATATAATTTTTTGCCGAATAGTTAAACCGTAATAATAAAATTTCCTTTCTTTATCTTCTATGCAACTGACAATATTTGCATCATCAGCATATCCTTATAATATTTTCTTATTATTTTCCATTTCAAGATTTTTACTTTCAAATAAATACTGAATAAAGGTATAGGTAATAACTAATATTGATATACAATAGTCAAAATTCATATATTTTTTGAGTACAAAAAGCTGAAAAAAAGTGATTAAAACAATATAGATTTGCAAATTTTTTCGTAATTTTGATAACTCATTAGTATAAACCAAATGATAAGAAAACCAAGCTATTGTAAGAAAAGCATATATAGTGATTATAATATTTACTGTATTATCTATAAAGATTTTAGTATAATCAATTGAAGGGAAAAACTTAATTGTTTCTGACAAAATAAGCCATACGAACAAGCCGATAAAAAATATAAAATAGAAGTATGACTTATGCGATATTATAGTTAATGATTTTCCTATTTTAATATTAGCAATCGGTATTAATATAACCAGAAAGATAAAACTCAAACTAAAAGCATAAAAACTTAGTAATTTTAAAAAATTTATTTTTTCACTCAATTTAAATAAAACAACAGCCACACATATCAGGCTTAAAAACATTACTCCTGCAACAGTTAAAAACGGAGTTACTTGTTTTTTGAGAAAAAGAACGTATTTATTAAAAAAATCAAATAGTATCTTAAAATAACTTAAAGTAGTTTTCATATTTTACCTTTCCTTCGTTTTTTATCAGCAGTGAAATCTGACAATCATATTCCAACTAATCAATTTCATCGTATTCCAGTTCCTTTGCCGCCGCCTCTTATACACATTAGGGCTATCCATATTCTACCTCAAAAACTTATTTCTTTCAACCAACAAAAAACCGTTCAAAATTTATATGTACACATATGGCATTAGTTTATAAGTTTTCTATCTCGGATAATTTTACAAAATATACAATTATCCATTTTAATTTTATCCTCCGGTTTTTAAAATTATTTTCACCCCTAAATATATCCATACTTTTCAGCAATCAATTCGAAATATTTTGATGGTGTAAAAATTAACGGTTTATCAATTTTTACATCTTCAAAATCCTTGTCTCCCGTAATCAAAATATCTGAATCAGATAAAATTGCGGATACAAGAACCGGCAAATCTTTTATATCACGAACTTTTGGATATTTATTTTCATCAATTGTATCGGGACTCTTAAATTCTTCAAAAGTAATTCCATCAAAGAAAATACCCAATAACTCTTTTTTAAATGGAAATTTATTTTCAAAAACTTTTTTGCATTCTTCCTTTGTATATGAAGAAATTATTACCGTATGATTTTCAAGCAAATGAGAAAAACTTTAGCAACCTTACCATCAGGGAAAAGTATCGCAGAAATCACAATGTTTGAATCTATGAAAATCTTCAACTCTTTTTCCTTAGCTCTTTAATATAAGCAATAACGTCATCTTCTGTTTGAAAGCCGGCTTTTTCTGCTTCTCCTTGCATTTGAGTCTGAATATTTGCTAAAGTTATTTGAGAAGCATTTGTAATATAAACTTTTCCTCTGCTTTCTTCAAAAAAAACTTTATCGCCGGTTTTTAATCCGAGCATATTTCTTATCGCAAGCGGAATTGTAATCTGACCCTTAGATGTTAGTTTTGCAAGCTCCATAAAACACCTCCTTACTTTCCTTACTTATACTATTATATAATAATTAATTACTTTCTGTCAATAATTTGTATTAAATCTTTTTATCCTACTTTATTTGAAAAATTTATTCTTATGAAGTCTTCGATTTCTTTTTCTTTTAGAATTGAACATTTAACTTCGGTACGGAAATTCCGAGGGCCGAAGTTAAATGTATTGTTTCGGTTTTAGCTTATCTAATTAGAGTTTTTTAAAAAGCCCTTACTTTATCTTTTTGAAGACGGCGACGCCGTTGTGGCCTCCGAAACCGAGAGAGCCTGAGGCGGCACAGTTTATTTCGCCTTTGACGCCCTTGTTCGGAACATAGTCCAAATCGCAGCCGGCTTCAAGGTCGGGTTCGGTTAGGTTGATGGTCGGGGGATAAAATCCATCTTCCATTGCCTTTATACAGAAAATAGCTTCAAGAGCTCCTGCGGCACCTAAACAGTGGCCTATCATCGATTTGGTTGAAGAAACCTTCATTTTATATGCATGGTCTCCAAAAGCTTTTTTAATCATGGCCGTTTCTGCAGGGTCGTTAATCGGAGTCGATGTTCCGTGAGCATTATAGTATTGAACTTCTTCAGGTTTTACGCCTGCATCGGCGAGGGCGTTGGTGATGGCCAATGCTCCTCCGTCACCTGAGGGGTCGGGGCTGGTTAAGTGGTAGGCATCGGAGGAAGCTCCATAGCCTGCAAATTCCGCATATATTTTAGCGCCCCTCTTTTTTGCATGTTCATATTCTTCAAGAATGAGAATGCCTGAGCCTTCGCCCATTACAAAGCCTGAACGCTTTTTATCGAAGGGACAGCAAGCCTTGGCAGGATCGCCTGAGGCGAGGGTTTGCAAAATCGTAAAACCGCTTATGCCGAAACCGGTAATTGTAGCTTCCGTACCGCCTGATACACATACATCAAGCCTTCCTGAGCGGACAAGGTCTAAAGCATTTCCGAGGGCATCGGTACCGGAAGCACAGGCTGTAGCCAATGTCCAAGACGGTCCCTTTATGCCGAACTGCATACTTATGTTTCCGGCTGCCTCATTCGGAATAAGAAGGGGAACAGTCATCGGCGGAATACGATCCGGAGCAACTTGAAAGTATTTTTTAAAGGCCTCTTGATAGATTTCAAAACCGCCTATACCGTTTCCGAGTATTATACCTGTGCGGTTTGCATCGATGTTTTCTTTTGAAAGGCCGGCATCCTTCATTGCCTGCGAAGCTGCGGCTACGGCAAATTGAGTGAACCGCGCCATTTTACGGGCATCTTTTTTATCCATAAATTGTGAAGCGTCAAAGTTTTTTACTTCTGCCGCTATCTGAATCTTAAAATCGGAACAATCAAATTGGGTAATGTTTCCGATTCCGCATTTACCTGCTTTGATTCCTTCCCATGTTTCATCCAGGGTGTTTCCTATGGGGGTTACGGCACCGAGGCCTGTAATTACAACTCTTCTCATATAAACTCCTTTTTGCGTAAATTTCCGCATTTTTGTACTCTTTATTGTTCTTTATTAAAGAACTTTTTTTATGTCAGGCTGTCTACAGAACAGCTTATAGAACAAAGTCTACTTGCTTACGGCTTCTCTGTCAAGGCCGGTTTTTATCCGTCGACTTTTATCAGGCCTTTCGGCTTCTGATTGCAGCCCGGCTTATCTTGCCGTTATGGGTTTTAGGCAACGTTTCTACAAATTCGAGAGAACGCGGGGCCTTGTAGAGGGCCGCATTTTTCTTTGCAAAGAACATAAGCTCTTTTTCCAAGGCTTGGCTCGGTTGATAGGTTTTATTTAAAACAACAAAGGCCTTTACAGCCTGTCCTCTTTTAGGGTCGGGGACGCCTGTTACCGCACATTCAAAGACTGCTGGATGTTGTAAAAGAACCGACTCCACCTCAAAGGGGCTTATACGGAAACCGGAGCTTTTTATAAGGTCATCGGTTCGGCTTTCAAACCAAAAATAACCGTCTTCATCCCGATAGGCGGCGTCTCCCGTGTGGTAAACTCCGTCCTTAAAAACCTCGGCCGTTTTTTCTTCATTTTTATAATAGCCTCCGAACATTCCGAAGGGAACCTTTTTATCCAAACGCAAGATGATTTCCCCCGATTCTCCTGCCTTGCAAGAAGATCCGTCGGGGCGGATAATATCTATCTCATAGCCGGGGGCGGGCTTTCCCATCGAGCCGGGTTTGATTTTCATGCCGGGGAAGGTTCCCGTTGTGAGGGTAAGCTCTGTTTGCCCGTAGCCTTCCCGTAATTCTATTCCGGTCTTTTCTTTAAATGTAGTGAAGATGTCCATGCTAAGGGCCTCTCCTGCCGTTGTACATTCTTCCAATGAGGATAAATCGTAATCTTCTATTTTTTCGCGGATTAAGTACCTGTAAACGGTGGGAGGTGCGCAAAAGGAAGTTATCCTGTATTTTGATAATTTTTCGAGCATGTTTTTAGGGATAAACATTTTCATGTCGTACACAAATACGGAACAGCCGCAGAGCCACTGACCGTAAATTTTTCCCCACATGGCCTTTGCCCAGCCTGTTTCGGCAACGCTTAAGTGCCTTCCGCCTTCCTTGACGTTTTGCCAAAATTTTGCGGTCGCAATGTGCCCAAGCGGATATAAAAAATTATGCTCCACCATTTTGGGATTACCCGAAGTACCTGAGGTAAAGTACAAAAGAGCTATGTCCTTTCCGCAAGGGTAGGCTTCTCCCTGAGAAGGTGTAAAATCTTCACTCATATTTTTTACGAGTTCATCAAAGGAAATCCAGCCCTCCATTTCATCATGTACCCAGACAAGAAGGGGCTTATTATAAGCGGATTCGGCAGCTTTTTGAATTTCTTCTTGTAAATTCTTTTCCTGTACGGCCATTACCATTTTTATATTGGCGGATTGAATACGGTATTCAATGTCGTGGGCTGCGAGTTGGACCGTTGCAGGAACGGCTATTGCCCCTATTTTGTGCAGGGCCGGAAGAACAAACCAAAACTCGTATCTTCTTCGCAAAAAAAGCAAAACCGTGTCGCCTCTTCCTATTCCCATGGCTTTAAAGAAATTGGCCGTTTTATTTATCTGCTTTGCCAATTCTCCGAACGAAAAAATCCTTTCTTCGGTTTCATCGCACCAGACGAGAGCCTCCTTTTCGGGGTATTCCTTCGCCATTCTGTCTATTATATCATAAGCAAAATTAAAATTTTCGGGAGCTTTGACTGAAAAAGAATTATGTACGGTTTCCCAATCATCGCTTTCAATATAGTTTATATATTCTTTATAAAACATAGTTTCACCTTATAAGACTATAGACAAAGCTTTTCCAAAAAGGTTGCAATAGAAAAAAAAGAAGAAATATGCTAGAATTCCTTTTAATGTTAAAGGACGGGGTATTTTAAAGGAGGCTTATTTTAAAAGATTTTCATGGAAGAACTTATATCAAGAACGACGAGCGATATACTTTTGGATATGCTTATAGAACAAAACGGAAGACCTCTTTCGGGCGAAGAAGCGGCTTTGCACTTAGGCCTTTCCAGGGTTTCTGTCTGGAAGGCCGTGCAAAAGCTAAGGGATGAAGGTTATGAAATTGAAGGCGGAAAGAACAAGGGCTATATTCTAAAATCCTCTTCAGATGTACTGAACGCTTTTTTAATTGAAAAGAACTTATCTGCCTTTGCTCAATCTGTTTGCAAGGGGAAGATTGAAGTTTTTAAGACAATAGATTCCACTAATACCGAGGCGAAACGGCGTTTAACTTCTTCAAGCAGAGCCGAGTCCCTTCACGGAACGGTTCTTTTTGCCGAGCATCAAAGCGCCGGGAGAGGCCGCTTTTCACGCAGTTTTTATTCGCCGAGAGGGGCGGGTTTATATTTTAGTCTGATTTTTTGCCCCTCAATTTCGGCAAGGACTGAAAAGGAAGTGCCCGCTTCCGCTCTTTACACGGCAATTTCGGCAACGGTTATCTGCCGCTGCTTAAAGGCTCTGGGCTTTGCTCCGCAAATAAAATGGGTAAACGATATTTATCTTAACGGAAAAAAAATCTGCGGCATTTTAAGCGAGGGAATTATCGATATGGAAACTTCCTCAGTGCAGGCCGTAATTATCGGCATAGGTCTCAATGTAAAAGAGGCTAATTTTCCTCCCGAACTTAAAAACAAGGCCGGCTCGCTCTTTGCCGAAGCCGGCAAACTTTTTACCGAAATCGGCTCATTTTTTAGTGAAGCCGAAGCTCCTTCCCTCAACCGGAATGTTTTAGCTTCTTCTATTATATCGAGCCTGATTGAAGCTCTCTACGGTCTACATTCTCAAAAAAACTTAATGGAAGAATATAAAAGCCTCTCCCTCCTTACGGGAAAAAAGGTAAGAGTTCTTCCCTTTGCCGGCATCCCCTATCAAGCCTTGGTTTTGGGAATCAGCGATTTAGGGCATCTTATCATAGAAACCGAGGACGGCAAAAAAAATGAGTTAATTTCGGGCGAGGTTAGTTTGGAGCTTGAACCTTAAAAAAGCTCATCTTTGAACAGATGCTTTGCTAGACATAAATATTGAAAAGTGCTAAAATACAATGTAAATAAAATTGTTAGTCCAATTTAAACATACGGAAAAGATTAAGGAGAAAAAATTATGAGTTTTGTAGATGAAATGAAAAGAAAGGCAAAGATGTATGCTAACCGCCTTGTTTTGCCTGAAGGTACTGAAGAAAGGACTCTCAAAGCAGCCCGATCTATCGTAGACGAAAAATTGGTATCGGAGCTTTTTTTAATCGGTTCCGATGATGCTGTTTCTGCGGCAGCTTCTAAGGCAGGGGTAAAACTTGACGGAATCAAGATAATCGATCCGAAAAAATCGGAATGGCTCGATTCTTTTGCCGAAAGCTATTACGAAAAAAGAAAGGCCAAGGGTATGACCCTTGAACAGGCTAAAATAGAAATGAGTGCGGAGCTGGGCTTCGCAGCGATGATGTTGGTTCAAGATAAGGCGGATGCAATGGTTGCGGGAGCATTAAACACAACAGCCGATGTTCTCCGTGCAGGTTTAAAAGTTATCGGAACTCTTCCGGGAATGAAAACCGCTTCTTCTTGCTTTTTGATGGACACAAAAAATCCTAAACTCGGAGCAAACGGAGTCTTTATCTTTTCAGACTGTGCCGTAATTCCGACTCCCAGTTCGGAACAGTTGGCCGACATTGCCTGCTCCGCTGCTATTAGCTGCCGAACCTTTGCAGGAGTTGAGCCGATTGTTGCAATGCTCTCCTTTTCTACCAAGGGTTCGGGCGGCGACAAGGATGAAAATATTTTACGCGTCCGCGAAGCCGTAAAAATCTTAGAGGAAAGAAAACCCGATTTTGTCTTTGACGGAGAAATCCAGTTGGATTGCGCCATTGTTCCTTCCGTTATGCAAAAGAAAGCCGCCGACTCTCCCGTAAAAGGACAGGCCAATACCCTTATCTTCCCAGACCTCGGAGCCGGAAACATAGGATATAAACTGGTACAGAGGATTGCCGGAGCAGAGGCCCTCGGCCCCTTCCTCCAAGGCTTTGCAAAGCCCATATCCGACCTTTCCAGAGGCTGCTCGGTAGACGACATAATCACCACCTCGGCTGTAACCTTGGTTCAAGCCGGAAGAAAATAAACTTATGGCTAAGTCTGTAAATGCGCTTATAAATGAAGCTATTGAAGCCGGAAAAAAACGCGACTATAAGACTTCAATTTTAATTTTAGAAAAATTAGCCGCAGAAGGCTTAGCCGAAGTATCTTCTCCCTTTTACGGCGAAAAAAAGGGAAATCCCGAAATATATTTATACCTTTCAAGGGCTTGGGCTGCCGTAAACAATTACGGCAGATCCATAGCCTATGGTAAGGCCTATATAAAAAGATGCTCATCGGACTCGTCTGCAAATAGTACAGACCTTCCTATGGGTTTCTTTTTTTTGGGCCGCTCATATTTGGCGGCGGGGCAATATGACAGAGCCGTTTATTGTCTTGAAAAAAGCTTAAAGCTCAATCCCCATCCTCTTGAAACAAGGGCAATGCTCGGCTCGGCCTATCTAAAATGGAAAAAACCCCGCCTTGCCAGAGAAACATTTGAAGAAGCCTTAAAGTTTGCTCCTTCGGATACAAAGCTGAATGCCGGATATTTAAATTCTCTTTTTGTTGAAGGAATTTATGAATTAAGAAACGGCAACGCAGATATGGCTCGCCAAATGTTCAGCTTTGCAATAAAAAACGGCATAGACGGAGTTGCTCCGCGCCTCTATCTTGCTCACGCCCTAAAAATGGAGGGCTATCTTCCGGAGGCCCTAGGCCAATATGAGGCTGCCTGCGAATTCGAACCCGATGATCCGGCGCTAAAATGGTACCCTGCAATGATCAAGATGCAGCTGGGCGATGCTGCCGGAGCGGCCGAAGATTTTGCAAAACTTGGTATTGAGATTCCCGATGACGGAGTTTCGGATCGCTTTTTTGCAATGGGCGTTATCAAAAAACATATGGAGCGGGGCGATTATTCAAGAGCCGCCGTTGCTGCCCGCATCTTTATTAAGACCTTTGGAAGCGATGCCGAAATACGCCTCCTAGCAGCCGAGGCTCAGCGTTCCATGGGGAACACCAACACAGCCTTGGGACATTATAAGTGTGCACTTGAGCATGAACCTGAAAATCCTTATCCGCATTACGGCATAATGCTCGCCCTTCAAGAAGCATACCGCTGGGAGGAACTTAGTGCCGCAATCCTGCGGGCCGAAGCAAGCGGCGTCTGCGATGCGGACGATATTTATTATTATAAAATAATTACCGCTGCCCATATCGATAACCCTCCCGAAGAGGTATTGCCTCATCTTCAAGCCCTTATTCAAAACGGAAGAGCCGATTCAGGCATCTTTAACGCCATGGGCTGCTGCTACATAAAACTGAACATTCCCGACCTTGCCCTAAACTGGTATGAAAGAGCTTTGAGCATCAATGAAAAAGATGAAGAAGCTAAAATAGGAATTATCGCCTCTTACGAAAATTTACAATTAAATAAGGAAGCTGATGAAGCATATAACTCATATCTAAATGAATGGGGAAAGAATATCTACATAAGGCGAGACTATGTGCTATTTTTAGAAAAATGCGAGCGTTGGGAAGATGCCGGCAATCAGCTTGAAATTTTAATGAGTCAAGGCAAAAAAGTTAATTTTGATCCTGAGCTTGCTTTATTCCGAAGAAAGGCCGGACAATACCAAAAAGCCGCTATTCTTTACAGAAAGATGCTTAGGGCTAAACCGGAAGAAAGGCTCTTATTACACAACCTCGTCTTCTGTCTTGATAAAATGGGACAAACAAAAGTCTCCCTCGATCTTTTAAAAGCTGCAGAAAAAATGTTCGGCATTAAGACCGATTCCATGCTCATCAAAGGCATCCTTCAAATGCGCCTAAAAAAGAAAGAAGATGCAATAAAAACTTTTCAATACATATTGGAAAAAGAACCTAAAAATAAACATGCCGCCGAATTCTTGGAAAAAGCTTACGGGAAATAATTTGGGAGGAAAGATGATTTTTATTTATTATCCGAAATGTACTACATGTATAAATGCAAAAAAATGGCTTGATGATCATGGACTTTCTTATACCGAAAGGCATATCAAGGAGAAAAATCCTACAGCTGCCGAGATTAAAAAATGGCATAAAAAAAGCGGCTTACCCTTAAAGAAATTTTTTAATACAAGCGGCTTGGTTTACCGAGGTCTAAACCTCAAAGAAAAATTACCGAATATGAGCGAAGAAGAAATGTATGATCTTCTCTCAACTGACGGTATGCTGGTAAAACGGCCTCTATTAATTACCGAAACCGCTGTTCTTATCGGCTTTAAAGCTAAGGACTGGGAAGCAGCTCTTATAAATTAAGCCCTTAGATCAAATTCGTATAAATTTAGACTTCATTCTATATCATTATTTTGCTTAAAAAAGGCAGGCTTCTTTTCTTGAAGCTTGCCTTTTTTATTTAGGTTAAAGCTAAATTTCGTGAAACTTTAAACCTATTCAATCTTAGAATAGATTGTTTTTAAAATTTCAGTCTTTAGCTTTTCGCCTTCTTCAAGCATTTTATTGCACTCGGCCCTTGTTTTTTCGCAGAGGGGTGCATCATCGATTCCGCCTAGATTTATCTTAACGTTTAATATAGCACCTTCCAAACCGGAGCGGGCATTAAGGGCTGCAACACCGGCATCGGACGCGGCATTTTTGTTTCCGTGAAGGGCAACAATGGGTAAAAAGCGTAGTACCTCCAAACAGGTCTTAGCTGTTTCAAGCGGAACCTGCATTGCCACGACAGTAGCATCGGACATAGCCTTGCTGCGCTTTGCCTTTTGCTCATCGGTGTCCTTGGGCAGCTTTAGGGCTTCCATAAAGGCGTTAAAGGCCTGTGTGTCTTCATCAATGATCTCGACCAATCGTTTTTGAGCCTTTTCTAATTTCGGGAGCTGAGCCTTAAATTCTTCTTGAGTTTTTTCGTCAAGAGAAGCAAAGGCTTTTTTTCCTGTTGTCAAGCGGATAACCATCTGACCGAGGGCCGAGGCTAGAGAACCTGCCAAGGCAGAAACGGAACCGCCTCCGGGGGCCGGAGAATCGCTGGCTGTTTCGTCAACAAAAGCACTTACCGTCATCTTTACTAATTCCATAAATATCTCCTATTTATTCAAATTATTTTTGTTCAAATTAATTAACTTCAAGTATTACAACTAAAAAAATCAGTTCTTATAAACAAGCCGGCCCTTTTCAGCAACAAGCTTTCCCTTTTTCCAAACCTGATCGACGGAATTTACACCGAAGTGATAAACAAGGAAATCTATATTCGGGGCATCAAAGATAACAAGATCTGCCTGCTTTCCTTCTTCAATGCTGCCTATAGTTTTTTCACGATCTATTGCATAAGCTGCATTTATTGTGACGCCGCGTAAAATTTGTGCAGGTAAAAGCTTCATCTTGTAACAGGCTGCCCACATTGCCATTTGCAGGTTTTCTGTCGGGCTGCTTCCGGGGTTGTAATCGGTTGCAAGGGCTACTCTTACGCCTTCTTCAATCATCTTTTTTGCAGGAGCATAAATGGGCGACATCAAAAAGAAGGATGTTGCAGGAAGAAGAACGGCAACAGTTCCCGATTTTGCAAGAGCCGTAATTCCCTCATCGGATATAGCCATCAAGTGCTCGGCTGAGTGAGCATTCATCTTTGCTGCAAGTTCCGCTCCCTTTAGAGGAATAATCTCGTCGGCATGAAGTTTCAGCTTAAAGCCTAAGCCGGAAGCGGCCTTCATTATTCTTTCGGTTTCTTCCACGGAAAAAATCTTATCTTCACAAAAGGCATCGGAGAATTCCGCTAAACCGCGTTTTTTAACCTCGGGCATAACCTCTTCTATCATAAACTTGATATAGCCTTCCTTGTTGTCCTTAAATTCGGGCGGAGTTGCATGGGCTCCCATATAGGTTGAAACAATATCGATTGGATGATTTTTATTCAGATAAGAATTTATCTCAAGACACTTAATTTCGGTTTCCATGTCGAGACCGTAACCGCTTTTTGATTCGGCGGTGGTTGTCCCGTGAATAAGCATTCGGTCAAGGCTAGTCAAAGCTTTTTGCGTTAACTCTTCTTTTGATGCTGCTCTGGTTGCCCTTACAGTGCTAAAAATACCGCCTCCGCTTGCATGGATTTCAAGATAAGTTTTTCCTGCAAGTTTCATTGCAAGCTCATGCTCGCGTGAACCGCCATGCACCAAGTGAGTGTGAGCATCGACAAGTCCTGCCGTAATAGTCTTTCCCCGTGCATCTATTATTTTTTCGGCTTGGCCTTTTAAACTTTCGGGAGCTTCTCCCTTGCCAACCTTTTGAATGAGGCCGTTTTCTACAACGATGTAGCCGGCAAAGGCCTTATCAAAGTCTTCTCCTTTTTTTTCGGTAGAAGAAAAAATACTGTCGCTTATAAATAAAGTCATATTGAATCCTCCATAAAAAATAAAATTAGTTTATAAAATATCTTAAAATATCTTTTAGGTTTAAGTTAACGGCATTGTTTATAAATTTAAAAATATCGTCTTCCTTAAATTTATTTAAGGTATTAAAAAAGGTGAGAGGATTTTTTAATTCGTTGATATTATTTAAACCTGCAGCTTCAAGAGAATAATCGGCAAGACCGCCGTAATTTTCGAATTTCCAATCTTCCGTCATACTAAAAAGATCTCTACCCTTTTTATCGAAAAAGATGGAATAATTTTTTTTATCGTTAGGATTATATTTGTTTTTTACATTGCCGTTCCATTTTAGCGGGAAACAATCAGCATCAAAACCGGCTTCCTTTACCTTCTCACGAATTGCTTTTTCAATACCGTCGGAAACAACTATAATTTGAAATTGATCTTTTAAACCGGCGTTTTCAGAAGTCTTTTTATAATAAGAAGCAGCTTTTTTATAGGCCGCAGATTTTAAGGCATCGCTGTCATCCGCAAATATAAGCCATGTTACGGTATACCCCATTAGATCTTCATCTTTTATCTGTTTAATTATTTCGGTTTCTTTGGCTAAAGAATCCAAAAGTTCACACCCTGTAAAAATAAATACAAGAATAGTCATAAAAAAAACAGTTTTAATTTTTTTCATTTTTACCTCCGCAATCAGCGGAGATAGGATAGCATTAAAAAAAATGTTTTTCAATAGGGCTTTTGCAAATATGCGGGCATCTGCTGCGTCGCACGGCAAAAAAGTGTCCTCGACGTATACTCGATACGCCTGCGGTACTTTTTTGCCTAACTCCTTGCATCTGCTCCGCCTATTTGCAAAAGTGCTGTCAGTGCTGCGTTACTCCACAAAAAACAGTCCTCAACGTACAGGAAGTACGCCTGCGCTTTATTTTCGGCTATCTCCTTGCATCTACTCTGCCTATTTGCAAAAGTACTGTCAGTGCTGCGTTACTCCACAAAAAACAGTCCTCAACGTACAGGAAGTACGCCTGCGCTTTATTTTCGGCTATCTCCTTGCATCTACTCTGCCTATTTGCAAAAGTACTGTCAGTACTGCGTTACTTCACAAAAAATAGTATTCGACGTATACTCGATACGCATGCGTCCGCCACGGATGGCGGTGGGTTCAAATGCTTTGCACTTCTTCTTTGCTGAGGCCGGTAGCTTCTGCTATATTCTCAATCGATAACCCTAAGCGGAATAAATTTCTTGCTGTTTCAAGTTTAGTTTGGTAGGCTCCTTGTTTAATGCCTTCTTTTCTGCCATTTATTTCTCCCTGCAATATTCCTTCTTGATAACCCACATGTTTCCAAGAGGCCTTGTCGTGTTCGTATTTCATTCGGTTTTCATAGAGCCACTTCTCTTTTGGACTCATTTCCATTATGTTTATTGTTGTATTGGCTTTTGCCATCATTTCAGAGTTTTCTGCTAACATATTCCTCACCTCCCCATCATCAGTTTCAATAAATTTCAACCAGTTGTAAAGTTTCTTTTTCTTCTCGTCCTGCTCAATGTTTTCTTGTTGTTCTTTAATTTTGGCTAAGTTTAAAAAGTGAATTTCAAGCTCATCGGAAAGCCTGTCGTTTATGTGTTTTTCTACTACATTGTATTCACTATGGATAAGCGAATTCAAATCAAAGCCTTCACCCACTATATTTATTGTAATACATCTGGGCAGTTTTGTATATACTTCGCCCGTTTTCAAGTTTTCCGTATACATTTTAGCCCAGTAAAAAATTGTTCTTTGAACAAACTCGCTATTCCATCTGTTTTGAATTTCGATGTCGATAATTGTGTTGTTTTTTAGGCGTAATTTTAAGTCTAAGACTCCAATAAAATTATTTAAAAGAGAAAATTCCTCCCCTTTCATAATTATTGTATGAAGAGTTTGCAATAAATAGTAAAATTTTAAAAAATTAAATTTTATTTATTATTTATCCACAAAGATACAAAGCGTTGAATTTATGCTCCATTTCCGAATTTTCCTTAGCGTTCTTTACGGTTTCCTTTTAATTTAATCGGCTGTAAGAGACTCACACCATTTTTGCATACAGATACCGAAGGCAACGCTTACGTTTATCGAGGCCTTTATTCCGTACATAGGAATTGTGATAACCCGTCCTTGGGCTTTTTTTACGGCTTCGGGGCTGACCCCCAATTCCTCCGAGCCGATAACGACAATTCCTTTTTTGGGGAAATCGAACTTTGAAATATCGGTACCGCCCGTTTCAAGTACAATCAGCGGAAGATCGGGAAGGCTCTCAAGATCGGCCCTCTCCCACGGGAGATATTCGGTACATCCCATCGCCGTTCTTTTAGCCTTGGGACTTTCAGGGGAAACACAATCATGAGACAAAAAAACTTTTTCTACCCCGAAAGATTCTGCCGTTCTAAAAATCGAGCCTATGTTAAAAGGCGTGCGGATATCTTCGGCATAGACATAAACCCCTTCAAAAAAAGTCCGCCTGAAATTTGCAATTTCATCGGCAGAGGAGTTAGGCAAAATCAAATCCCACTCGGCAGGTGTTGTATCAAGTTTTTTATAAAGCTCGTACCTGACAAAATTGATAATCTTTCTTTTATCTTTTTCTTGAGGGTCTTCAATCCAATTTTGAACTTTTAAGACAGAGGGGGAATCCAAATCGTCTAAAATAATTTTTAAAAGAGAACGCAGATAAAAGACATCCAAAAATTCGTCTGCCTTATTTTGAACAAGAGCAACTTCAGCTGATTCCAATATCCTCAATATTTTACGGCATCTTTGTTTTTGTGGTAAATTATAAAGCTTAAAAATTTCAGGCATCTTAGAAAGCCTGTTTTATAATTTCAAAAATATCGTGATTTGCAAGCGGCCTTGGGCTATAGTTCATAAAACTTAAGCGGGCGGCATCTTCTGCAACAGGAACAAGAGATTCGATAGTTAAATCTATATCTTTTAACCGTATGGGCAAATTAGCTTCAGCAAGCCTTCTTCTAATTTCCTCAACGCCGCGTTTTGCAACTTCGGCAGCATCTCCGCCTTCAAGCATGGTTTCACCCAACATTCTCGCTACGGCAACGGTCTTTGAAAGGCTTGAAGAAATCGCATCATTAATGACATGAGGAAGTAAAATCGTCGCAATAAGGGATTTTGAAATTCTATATCTTCCTCCCGCAGCAAGAGCTATAGCTGTTCCAAGTCCGGGTGCGGAAGCCGCAATTCCGATAGCGGAAAGACAAGCAGCTTGAGCCACAAGTTCTTCTCTGGGCATTCCGACAAGTTTTTCATGCTGAGGATCAAGGGAAATTAAAAATATTTCCACAGCTTTTCCCAAGATAGTTTCCGAAAAAAAGCTTCCCCTTGTCGAAACATAGGCTTCAAAGGTAGAACATAAACCTGCAAAAATCATTGAAGTCATTGCATTGGGCGCAAGACCTGCATATGTATTTGAATCAAAAATTACAAGGTCGCATAAATCTTCTTTTATCTTTAATAGGTTTACGGTTCTATTTCTGGAATCTACAATAAAACTGGAATTCCCAAATAAAAACGGATCACAGCATGTCGTAGGAACTTGAATAAGAGGTAAGGACTCTGCCGTGATAGGTTCTCCTTCAATATATCTGTATACGGGTTTATCCTCATTATAAAGAGCGGCAATAGCCCTCCCTATGGCACATGCAGTCATATCTCCGCAGGCAATTACGCCTCTTATATGGGCTCCTCTGGCTAATGAAAGAGCTCTTTCTATAACCTCAGAATCGGCGGTCTGCTCAAAACCGTTAAACACAAAAAGGGAGATATTTTTTTCTTCAAGAGATTTTCGAACCTTATCGACTAAACCCATATCTTCAAAAAAAGGGTCAACCACAAACATAAAATTATTCCCGAATTTTACGACTTCTTCACCGATGCGGGCAAGAGAATAGTTACCTAAAATAACCTTTGATGAAAGTTTAAATACAAAATCTGCCATCTTTTCAAATTCCTCTACAGAATAAATTTTCGGCATATTTTTTTTAAACTTGAATTTTAATTGCTGCCTTGCAAAATATAGCATTTTTGTTTATAATGACAGAAAACCCTAGGTCATTATGGAGGGGACTATGACTACAGGTACTATAGTTACTTTAATGCGTGAAGGTATAGGTATCATACTGATGCTTTCGGCACCCATCTTAGTTGCAGCTCTTTTAGTAGGCTTAATTGTTGCAATCTTTCAGGCGACTACCTCTATACAGGAACAGACGCTGACCTTTGTTCCTAAAATTTTAACTATTTTAGGAATGATTGCTCTTTTGGCAACTTGGATGATTACGGTGTTAAGGGAATATTTTGTTTCTTTAATGAATTTAATTCCGCAATTGGTAAGATAAGGGGCATTCTATAAATAAATGCAGCCCTTCGATTTTATCCTAAGTAAAGAACCCATTTTTTTACTCGCAGCTGTCCGAATTTTTGCCATATTAATGACATCCCCTCTAATGTCTATGCGCAATGTTTCACGAATTGCAAAGGTTGCTCTTGCGGGCTTAACTGCATTTATGGTAACCCCCTATGCCTATCCCAACTTCGGAAATCTAAACGCCTTCAGTCTTGAGTATCTTCTTTTACTTCTTGGAGAAGGACTTATCGGTGTTTTAACCGGTTTTTTTATAAGCATTTTATTTTCTACCTTCAGCACGGCGGGACAGTTTTTTTCGTTCCAGATGGGCTTCGGGGCATCAGGAGTTTTTGATGCCCTAGCTCAAGTTGAAAATCCCCTCATAGGTCAATATTTTAACTTTATTGCAGTCCTTATCTTTTTACGCATAAACGGTTTCCAACGTATTTTTTTAGGCGGAATAATGAAGAGCATTGAGCATGTAAACTGCTTTTTGTTTTTAGAAAGGCAGAAGGAGCTTTCGACCTATCTTTTAGGAGCAGTTGGAAATCTTTTTTTAAACGCAATGATAATTGCACTACCGGTCATGGGAACCCTAATCTTAATTCACATAACAATGGGGCTTTTAACAAAGGCAGCCCCTCAGATGAACCTTTTATCGGAAGGCTTCCCCATTACTATTTTAACAGCCTTTTTTATTTTAGCCATTGCTCTGCCTTTTTTTATAAACACCTTTGAAATTATTTTGGAAAAAGGCTTTTCGGATTTTTGGCGGCTTTTAGACAGCTTAGGGGGTACTAAATGATATCAGGGAAATCGTCCATCCTTTACCAAAAATATTTTTCTCAAGAAGAGCTGCTCCTTAATAAAACGATAGGCTTGCAGTGGTTCGCTGCCGAAGATGAAGGCAGAACGGAAGACCCGACCGAATATAAGATACGCAAGGCCCGGGAAGAAGGAAGGGTTGCAAAAAGTCAGGACTTAAATGCTGCAATGGTTGTGCTGCTTCCCGTAATCAGCCTTATAATAATGGGGCCCTACATATTTAAATCTTTAATGCAGGTCATCGCCTTCTTTTTTGAACGCTGCACAACAGAAGATGTTGTAAACGGAACTTGGTTCAGGATTTTTGTTTTATATTTTTTTAAAACGGTTTTCCCGATAACGGGGGTAGCCCTAATTTCAGGAGTGTTGGGAAATATTATTCAAAACAGAGGCTTTTTATTTTCGACAAAACCTATTCAGCCCGATTTTAAAAGAGTTACACCCAATTTTGCGAGGTTCTTTAAAAGAGCTCTATTTTCTGCCGAGGGGCTTTTTAATTTAGCCAAATCGCTTTTTAAGGTTGTCATTATAGGCTTTATAGGATATCTTGTTATAAAAAACAATATTACAAAGATGATAGCCCTGCTTCAATCCGATTTTCCCAATTCGATAATTTTTATAGCAAAAACGGCGGCGCAAATATTGGTCTACGCCGCAGTCGCATTAGTTCTTTTAAGTATTCCCGACTACTTTTTTCAAAAACGGCAGTTTTCGGAATCTTTAAAAATGTCAAAAACGGAAGTAACAGATGAGTATAAAGAATTGGAAGGCGACCCGATGGTAAAGGCCCAAATAAACAGACAGATGCAGGCAATCTTGCAAAAAACCGGTATAAAAAACGTTCCGGATGCCGATGTCGTTATTACAAACCCTACCCATTATGCTGTCGCTCTTCAATGGAAACAAGGCGTTATGCCTGCTCCTATGGTTATATCGAAGGGAGTTGATGCAACAGCCCAAAACATAAAAAGAATTGCCCGGGAAAACAATATTCCTACGATTGAAAATATTCCCCTAGCCCGAGCCCTTTACGCTAACGTAGATTTAGGACAGATAATTCCAAGCGAGTATTATAAATCGCTTTCGATTATTTTCTTAAAAATTTACTCGATGAAAGAAAAAGAAATGTTAAGGAAAAGATGGAGGTAAAACGATAAATGGCCGAAAACAGATTTTTTAAAGAAGTACCGAATGCCTTGGTAGCTATTGGAGCTATCATGGTAATATTTGTGATTATTATTCCTCTGCCTACAGCTCTTTTGGACTTTTTTATGGCACTGAATCTTATATTCAGTTTGATAATATTGCTCATAGTCTTATTTGTAGATAAGCCTACGGAGTTTACGGTTTTTCCTTCACTGCTTTTAGTCTCCACCATATTCGGCCTTGCCCTAAACGTTTCATCTACAAGGCTTATTCTAACATATGGAGAAAAATTTAACGGAAAGATGATCGCAGCCTTCAGTCAATTTGTTATCGGCTCTACAGGAAATCAAGGCTTGGTAATAGGTTTTGTAGTTTTTATCATTTTGATTGCCGTTCAAGCCTTTGTAATCACAAAGGGAGCAACAAGAATTGCCGAGGTTGCAGCCCGTTTTGCCTTAGACTTTATGAATACCAGAAGTATGTCTATAGAGGCAGAGTACAATGCCGGTATTATCACGGATGCCGAAGCCCGAAAGAAAAAGGAAGAATTACAAAGGTCTACAGACTTTTACGGAGCTATGGATGGTGCGAGTAAATTCGTTTCGGGAAACGTAAAAATAGGAATCTTTATAACGGTTTTAAATATTGTAGCCGGCTTAATCGTCGGTATAGTATTTAGACAAGAAGAATTCACTAAAGCTATGCAGATGTACACAAGGTTTACAATAGGGGACGGACTTTTAGCTCAGCTTCCTTCTCTTTTTATATCGGTTGCAACAGGTCTTGTAGTAACCCGCTCAGCTTCAACGGGCTCTTTCGGAAAAGACATCACGGACCAATTTGCACGCAATTCGACTGTTTATTACATAGCAGCTATTACCTTGACTGTGATGGCAGTTTTACCCGGTTTCCCGTCAATAATCTTAATACTCATTGCATTAAGCCTTGCTTTTTTAGGCTGGAGGCTGCAGACAACAAAGGTAACAAGGGCTCAAAAAGAACAGGCTGCAAAAGAAGCCCAAGCCGCATCGGAAAAAGCGGCAAAAACTGAAACCGACGATACCAAGGCTGTAAGCCCATACGACGATCTATCCTTACAATTCGGATACGGCCTTATTCCCTTGGTCGATGAAAAAAGAGGCTCAGACCTCGTTCCGCGAGTTAAACGCATAAGAAAAGAAATAGCTCTCGAAACGGGTCTTGTAATGCCGGTTATCAGAATGATGGATGCCATGAACCTCCCTCCCGATGAATATTGTATTACGATACAGGGGGCCGAGGTAGCGAGATCAAAGATAAGAATGGGTGCATACCTCGCAGTAAACCCTGGAAATGTTCAAGATGAAATCCCCGGCGAACCTACCTTAGATCCGGCCTTCGGTCTTCCGGCTATTTGGATTTCCGAATCAAACCAAGCAGCCGCAGAAAGGGCAGGATATACGGTTATAGACCCTCCCTCCATCATAGCAACTCATTTAACGCAGGTTATAAAAACACATGCGGATGACATCCTTTCAAGACAGATGGTAAGCAACATCTTGGATTCCGCAAAAAAATTAAACCCAATCGTCGTCGAAGAAATTCAGTCAAACGATAAGCTGACATTGGGAGACTTGCAAACGGTCTTTAAGTGTCTCCTTAGGGAAAATGTCTCCATACGAAACACCACGGCCATTCTTGAAACCATATCAGACTATAGGCGCATAACAGGGGACATGTATCTAATAGCCGAAAAAGTCAGACAAAGGTTAGGCAGACAAATTGTTCAGCAATATCTGGGAGAAGACAAGGCCTTGAGGGCTTTTATGGTAGATTCAGCCTTTTTCCAAACCGTTTTGGCAAGCCGCATAGATACCCTGACCGGCCCTCAACCTGCAATCGACACTGAATCGAAAAAAGCATGGCTTCGAGCCGTTCAAAATGCATACAACAACTTTAATGCTCAATTTGTAGGCATCGCAGTTATCCTCGTTCCCGAAGAAGGCAGACTTTTGATAAAGCGGCTTCTTGAATACGAAATGCCCATGGTTCCGGTCTTATCCGTCCCTGAGATTCCAAAGGATGTTTCGGTCATCGGTATGGGAAACATCACCCCGGAAATTCAATAAGTGAAAATATTGACTTTTTTCTTAAATAATAGTAGAATGAGTCTATGATATTTCCATTAAAAGAACTCATCGAGTTTGATGACAATATTTACGAGATTACATGCGCATCGACAAGAAGGGCCTATCAGCTGGCTAAAATCCAAGATCCCAATGTCGAAAAAAGCGGAGACAAGGTTGTTTCAGCCGGAGCAAAGCAAATTTTTACCGGTGAAGTAAACTATCAAATAGAACGGCACCCCGAATTCAACTAAAATTTCTGCTTCAAACATTTGCGTGGTTCCCGTATTGATTTTTTTCGGAGCGACGGCTTCGGGAAAAACAAGCTTAGCTTCCGAAATATTTTCTTATAAACATTCAAAGGATTTCTCAAAAGAAGGGGGAATTTCGGCTCTTTCAGCTTGTGCAGAAATTATAAGCGCCGACTCGGTTCAGGTATATAAGCACCTGCATATCGGCTCAGCTTCTCCTTCCAAAGAGGAATTAGAAGACCTTCCCCATCACTTAATAGCCATAAAAGAGCCTTCCGAAGAATTTTCGGCAGCCGATTTTGTAAAAGAAGCAGATAAACTTTGCCCCGAAATATATAGGCGGGGAAAACTTCCGGTCTTGATGGGAGGCACGGCTTTTTTCTTAAAGAATTTTATATACGGCCTTCCCGTTACGCCCACAGCCGACCCTAAAATACGGGAGCATTTTCAAAAACGCGCAAAAGAAGAAGGGTCCGGCGTTCTTTTGGAAGAACTAAAAAAAATAGACCCCGAGACGGCAGATAGGCTTCATATTCATGACGAATACAGAATAATAAGAGCTCACGAAGTTTTTGCCGCCTCAGGGAAACCTTTAAGCTCTTTTGCCCTCCCCGAAAACCCAAGAGAAAAATACGAGTTTTTTATCTTAAGCATCGAAAGAACCCGCTCCCTTTTATATGAAAGAATCGAAAAGAGGGTCGACGCTATGTTTGCCGCGGGCCTATATGATGAAGTAAAAAAGCTTTATGAGATGGGCTATACAAGCGAAAGCCCCGGACTTAAAGCCATAGGCTACAGGGAATTTTTTGATGAAAATAAGCGTTTAAAACCCGAATCGGACTTAGAGGAGGTCTCGTCTCTTATAAAACGAAATACCAAACACTACGCCAAGCGTCAAGAAACCTTTTTTAAAACAATCCCCGATGTTCACCGTTATTTTATAGAAGATGAAGCTGAAATATCAAGGCTTTATAATGGTATTTGCGGGTTTTATAAAAAACTATTAAAATGATTTGAGTGCTAAAAAAAGTGGAATGATTTATTTAATAAGGCTATTATTTATAACTTATTATGCCCCTTAAATTATAACAAAAAAATGACTATTTTGCCCTTGCCTTTTAGCCTGTTACAAACACTAAAAATCGCTTTATTTTAAGCCATATTAAAACAAAACAATCATCTACCGATATAGAGTTAGAGGTTAAATATGAAAAAGATTATCTACATTTTATTATGTATTATTTTTTCGGTTTGCATTTTTGCAGAAACTGAAAGCTGGGGAACTCTTGGCTTCCAATATGGTAACTACTGGGAAAAATTTGATAAACCGGAAGGAACTTCTAAAACATGGATAGGTTCACCGGGAATTGTGTTTAATGCTTACGCCTTTTTTAATAAAAAAACATAGGACTTTTTATAAGTGATAGCTTTTTATTTCCAAATAAGTCATCTACTACAATCAATGGCGCAACAGTAAAAGACGGGTTAAAAGATTTTGATTTTAGATTTTTATTTCAATTCGGAATTGGCCCTGCGTTTAAATACCCGATTTCAGAAAAACTTAATCTTCATTCAAGTGTAGGCTTTCATATATCAATGTTATCGGCAAGTATAGATAAAATGGTATTCAATCCCATTACATATACATCAGTTCGTATGAAAGTAAATATGTTCTCATTAACTTTAGGAATAATGGGTGATATAGGCTTTAAGTATAATATAACCGATATGATATATTTTGATATAGGTTCAAAATTGGCTTTTGATTTTGCAGGTCATTTAAAGATGACCTCAAATTTCTTGCCCAATATTTCACAATGGAATTCAAATTATTTCGGACTTCACTTAAACCCATATATAGGACCGGGATTAATTTTGCCTTTCTAATAATTTTTACCATACATAGGAATAGTGTTTATTATTAACTCAAGATAGTAATTTCTTGCAGTCCCCTTTGTTTTTATTTTAAAAACTGAAGCAAACTGTGTATTTATTGGGACTAACATTATATTTCTTACCCTCTTATGAAAAATTCTAAGAGGGGATGGAAAAACTGTTTCAGCCGGAGTATAAGCCTTGCCGTTGGTTCCTGCAATTCTCATCCCGCTAGCTATATATGGGTGTTCATAAACGGATACGGAGTCTACACTAAATGTTCCATTTTTAAGCAATTTAAATCCTGGTGCGTTTAGATTATTAAGTATATATTCCATTGTTTGTTGAAAATAATTATTTTGAGAAATAAAATCACCTCCATATCTTCTACTTTATGCAAGCTCCAATTCGCAATCGGTATATCTTCATAAGTCTCTTCTTTTAAAAATTGCAATTTTATTTATTAAAGATGTTCTCATAGAGATTAAAACTTGGGGAAAACTTATTGAGCGCTGCTTTCCTCGTCTTCTGTTTCTTCTTCCGGAGGAGGCGTTTTTTCCTTTACAGGCTTGGGTGCTTTCTTTTTTACAGCAAAACGCCTCGGTTTTTTCTTATAGCTCATTACATAAAAAATAAAGCTTAAAATAAGACCGCAAACAATGGTTACTCCGATCACTATGGGAGAAAGTACAACATTTTTTATAACATAAAAAAAATCGGGCGAATTCATATTTCTTTTATCGGAAAAACATATAAAAACTTTTAGCGGCTTCTCCTTTTGCTGCTTGTCAAAATGGGGGATTCTTAACCTTATCAATAAACCATTGCCCTTATTTTCTTTTTGTTTTTAAGGGAATGTTTAAATATTTGTGGGAATTACTTTAATCTATAATAACAAATGTTTTTTCCTGAGCCTTCTTTTTTCAATTCACCGGCTGATACTAATTTTCTGAGCCCTCCCTCGATAGAACTTATACTCAGTGAAGGACAAAGCTCACGAATATCCTGCTTAGTAAATCGGCCAATCTTATTTAGAGCGGCACGTCTTACAGTTTCAAGAGCAGGAAGTTTTATTTCTACTAAAGCGAAGCGGTCTGCAAAATCTCTATAGGCCGCAAGAACCGTTCCAAGCAAGTATTTGATAAAAGGAACAACATCTTCTTTGCCTTCATGCCAACCAATCTGAGCCCTACCAAGTGCATCATAATATAAATCCTTGTTTTTTGCAATTTTTGCTTCCAAAGAGATATATTTTCCTACATAAAAGCCGTTTCTGTATAACAGAAGAGTTGTCAGCAGACGGCTCATTCTTCCGTTACCATCGTTAAAAGGATGTATACAAAGAAAATCATGAATAAAAACAGGAATTGCTATTAAGGGCTCCACTTCCATATTTCCAATTACTCGGTTATATTCTTCACAAATTTTATCCAATGCCTCCGGTGTCTCAAAGGGAGCAAGCGGCGTAAATAACATTTCCGTATGATTATCCGAATATGTAACACTGATATAGTTCTGTACAGTTTTTATTCTGCCTGCCATCGGATTGTTCATATGACTATACAGAATCTTATGGAGCTGCAGAATAGAGTTTTGGGAAAGAGGAATCGCATCAAGACTTTCGTGGATTATATTTAATACATCACGGTAACCCGCAATTTCTTGCTCATCACGATTTTTAGGTGTTGTTTTCTCTTTCACCAACTGCTTGATACGGGTACTTGTTGTTACAATACCTTCAATTGCATTCGATGCCTCTGTACTTTGTATCTTTGCAATCTCGACCAGTCTCTCTAATTCTTTCGGACGTTGTTTCAAGTACATTTCCTGTTTTCCGGCTTCTTTATATATTGCAGCAATCAGACCCATGGTGCCGGAATCCCACTTTTGATTTTTGATTTCAGAGTAATTAAATCGTCTCATTGTTTTACCTCCGATATTTTCCCTTAGATTATAGCATAAAATAAGGGCAAACTCAAGTTAATCCGGATATTTATTCTTATTATTCATTCTTCAACCGCCGGATAAAGGCTTCGTTATCTTTATCTTAATTCTATTCTTTCGGCCAAAAATCTAAACTCAGGAAAAAAAGCTTTTATTTGTTAATTAAAAAGAAATTTGAAAAAAAACTAAAAAAAACTTGACTTTTACTCAAAAGAGGCTTAGAATGTATTCATGGAATTTAAAGATGCATTGAAACCCGATTCTGTAGATTTAAAGGATGTTATAACTCCTGAAACCATTAATCTGCACTTAAAAGGGACTACAAAAGAAGCTATTATTGATGAGTTACTTGATACGCTTGTAAAAGCCGGAAAAGTAAAGGATAGGGTTGCTACAAAGGCTTGCGTTTTAGATAGAGAACGCAAGATGTCTACAGGTATGAAGCATGGCATAGCCATACCTCATGGAAAGACGGACTCTGTAAGTGATCTCGTTGCCTGTATAGGCATTGCAGATAATCCGGTAGACTTCGATTCTTTGGATCAAGAACCGGCCAGAATATTTATTATGACTCTTTCCCCTCTGGATAAGACAGGCCCCCACTTGCAGTTTCTTGCACAGATAAGTTTATTATTCAAAAGTGCAGAAAAAAGAGAAGAACTTCTAAGGGCTACAAACGAACAAGCCGTCATCAAGCTTTTAATGGAAAGCGACGAAGAGTAACAGGTTAAAAAGCTTTGAATAATGGTCTATGCCGGACTTGGCACAGACCGTTATTTTTTGCTCAACTTATTTTTTGCTCCATGAACCGCTGTACCGGTTGACAAATTAGCAAATTTAACACATATTATTAACATGGCCCATAAAAAAGAGAGTTTTTTCCAAAAAATAATAGGTTTATTTATGTCCTCAGAGAGTCCCGAGGCCGTCAAAAGGCGTAAATTGAAGGATATTGCAAAAACCATAGGAAAAACCAGATACAGCAAATGGTATAAATCGAGTTCTCAAGAGGTATTACCCCAAGCGGCACAATTTTTTTACAGCATTTATAAGGTCGTAGGCCCGGCCCGCCCCCTTTTAGCAGGAGCAGCTTCTTCAAAGGTTTTAAAAAACGTTACTGTAGAGAATTCTCTTTCGGACAAACAAAGAAAGTTAATTGAAAATTTATCCGAAGAATCAATAATAGAACAATCAAAAAATACAAATGCTGAAGTCCTCGCCGAAAAGGTAAAAAAGGAATTAAAAACCTTTATAGGTGAACTTGATTCCGATCAAGCACAAAAAATAGATCTAAGTTACCAACATCTTGATGCCTTTATACAGTTTGTCCTTTTCGATTATTATTTTTTACTTCGAAAATTCGATTCCAACTTTATCGAAAATAATTTCAACTATACCCCCAACTTTCAGGCAATAAGAGGAGAATATATTTCCGAAGACTTAAAAGATTTTGCATCGGTTTTTTATCAACTAAGTATAGACACCGATTGGAATCTTATCTTCGATATAATAAAGACCTATAAAAATATTCAGCCGGTTCATGCAGGCCAATGGAAAAAGCTTTTAGGAGCTTTAGGCGACCTTCGCCGCTCACGGGCTCTCGAATATATTATCCAACATATTACCGAGGATATAATTTACACGGTTGAAACTACCCCCTTTACCGAAAAAGTAACCGATACCTACGTGTCACAAATTAAAACAAATACCCAAAACGTTATCCATAAACTCATCGAAGAGCAAAGATCATCAAAGGTTGCGGTTTTAATAAACAAAATATTCGGGGAGCAAGTCATCTCCGGCATGAAAAACTACGTCATCGATGCAAACCGAGCTTTTACAAAAAGAGGATTATCGGGATATATCTATGCCGAAGAAATGAGTTATCTAAAATCTTTTTTAATAGAATATGTAAAAACTGATATACGGGCTCTATGCGACTTATTTTTAGTACGCGGAAATTGGGGAGGATTTGCAGGCACTACAGCAGATTTTTCCAATAGTTTTCATGCAATAATGCAGGTAACTTCCAAAACAATAGAGTTTGACGATAAACTTTCCGAGGTCTCCGATATAGGAGTAAGGTTCCGAACCCTTCTTTCCAGAATGGAAAGAGAAAAGGAAGCAGGGCGCCAGGCCGCAAAACTTTTAAATGATGTAAACGAAACAGCCCTTAAGCTTATAAATATTTCACTAAAACATATAATAGTGATTGGCAATAACTTTAAGACAATCATAGCCGATTATGACAGGCCTCGCCGAGAATTAATCCAAAACTGGAAAGAAATTGAACAAAATTCGGAAAGGCCTGTAAGAGAATGGCTTGTCGAAGCCTACAAAAAAATCTACGATTTTACCATGCTAATGCAGCTTTTTATAAAAAAAGAATAAAAAGCTGCATTACAAAATATCGCCCTATCTTTAGTTTATATCATTATAGTGGGCTGGCCTGTAGCATCCAGTGCATCCCGCCACAAAGAACTTTCAGGGTTGACATATTTTCTTTCCGAGACAACTTGTTCAATCGGCAGGTGTACAAATTTATTGTTTACAAGCCCTATAAGGGTGCGGGTCTTCCCTGCCATAGCGGCATGAACCGCATTGTTGCCTAAGCGTTCGCAATAAACCGAGTCAATGGGAGCTGCAATTGAAGATCTAATCTGATAACTGGGATCAATGTATTTTAAGTTTATATGCATCCCGATCTTATCAAAATACTCGGTTATTTCTTTTTTCAAAAACAAACCTATATCCGCAAGTTTTTTGTTTCCTGAAGCATCCGTTTCTTCTTCAATATTCATTAAATGCTGACCGGCGCCTTCGGCTGCAACAATGAGGGCATAACCATTTTCAATAAGCTTTTTTTCCAAAAGTTTTAAAAAGCCGTTTTCACCGCCCAATTCAAAGCGGACTTCAGGTATAAGAACAAAGTGCGCCTCATGACAGGCAATAGCCGTATGGGTTGCGATAAAGCCCGACTCCCTTCCCATAAGCTTTACCAAACCTATACCGTTGATTTGCGAGCTGGCCTCCATATTGGCAGCGGCAACAGATTCGGTAGCTTTTGCAATAGCCGTATCGAATCCGAAAGACTTTTGTATAAAAGAAAGATCATTATCTATCGTTTTGGGAATACCTATTACCGAAATTTTTAATTTACGTCTTTCAATTTCTCTTGAAACTTCGAGAGCTCCTTTTTGCGTACCGTCACCGCCGATAAAAAATACCATATTGATATTCATCTGCTCGATTCCGTCTACTATTTCGGTGACCCTTGTACCTCCGCCTCGGGAAGTGCCCAAAAAAGAGCCTCCCGTTTTATGTATTCCGTTTACTGCTTCAGGAGTCAATGGAACCGGAGAAAACCCATATTCGGAAATAAATCCCTTATATCCGAATTTTATACCGCTGATTCGGCGGACTCCGTACCTTGTCCAAAGACAGCGTACTATAGCCCTTATAACATCATTTATACCGGGGCATAAACCTCCGCAGGTAGCAATTGCAGCATGTACATAGTTAGGGCTAAAGTAGATCTTTTGACGAGGCCCGGCCTTTTCGATAAGGTCGGCATGAGTTAAAGGCTCTCCGGTTTCACCCAAGGAGGCATCCAAATTATACCGTATAAATTCGTTATCGGTAACATAATTTGCAATCAGATCTCCGTGTGTTTCCGATAGCATAATAGGAGACTGTATTTTACATTCTCCCAATGTAGAAATGGAAAAGTCCGTTTTTTTCATAGTAACCTCCCAGCAATGAATTATTGAATCTTTCTCTTTAAAAGAAAAATTGTTTCCTGCGTCAATTTATCGCCTTCTTTTATATCCATTCTTTTAAACATACCTTGAGGAACTTCAAGAGCATAGCGTACGGAATAAGTACTTTCGACTGTTTCCAAACTATAAGGCGTCATATCGTATATTTCTTTAATTACACCGGAGCTGTCAATAAAAGCAATTGAAAGAGGGTGTGGCGTGTTCTTCATCCAAAATCTTAACTTAGTATCTTCCTTATACAAAAAAATCATTCCCGTACCTTCAGGGATAAGCTTCCGCTCCATAAAGCCTCTTTGCTGCTGGGCAGGAGTGATTGCAAGTTCCACACTTATTTTTTCGATATTTTTCTTAACGGATTCTTCGGTTTTTGTTTCTTTATTTGTTTCTTCTGTCTCCTCACTTGAGATTTTTTCTATAAAGATATCTTCAGTTTCCATTTTATTTTGAGAAGAGCACGAAGCAAAAAAACAAAGCATTAAAAATACTATTATAACCTTTTTAAAAATCATTTATAAATTCCTCTCGCAAAATATCGCTATAAGCCTTATCCGTTTGACTTTTTTCCAAAAGCTCATTAAATACCTTTAAATCAATATACTTTATTGCCAGCGGGCGCTCTAAAATCATTGAAACGGTTTCGTTTTTCCAAATAGCCCTTTTTGGGTCTATACTTAAAGGCTCTCCGTATTTTGAAGTCAGGGCAGAATACATCGAATAATAATCTATCTTGTCGGTATCCATCTGGATAATAATAATATATAGGTTGTCTTCATAAAACTGGAACCAAGCCCTTTTAATATTGCTTGAGCCCCTTGTTTCAATAAGGCTTCGGTTTTTACCGGGTAAAAGCGAAATATCTCTTTCTCCCCGATATCCGAATATAGGATCTTTTAAAAGGGCTTCTTTAACAGCATCCATATTCATTCCGAGGCTTATTTCTCTATATCCGGCAGGAAGCTCGGCAAACTCAGGCTTCTCTTCTTTTTTTTCGGTTTCAGTTTTTTTAAGAATTCCTTTATCGGACTCTGCATCTTCGGAAAAAGCAAAGCCTATCAGGATAAAGACTATACAAAAAAATAATTTTTTCATAATACGTTTCCGTTCTACCAATATCCGCCGCTCTTTGCACGGGCATTCATACGGGATTTTTCAATTTCCTGCATCTTCTTAAAGTAGGCGGCCTGCTTTGAAAGCTCCAGCTCGTCCGTTATGGAAATTTTAGATCCGTCACATCTTACTATCGGTTGTTTTAAAAATTTCGTAACGGCCTCGGATACTTCTTCTTTGGGTATGCCGCACATATTTGCCAACTCGACGGGGCCGAAGTTAAAGGTATGGTACTTGCCCTTTACGGGTTTAATTCTGGATTTTTCAAGCTGAATAGCAAGCATATCATACATTTTTTCGACATGGTCTTTGATAAGGGTATTGGCAAGCTGCTTGTACATTGCCCAAATTCTATCAGCAAAGGTAGTTGTAAGACGGGCAATCAGCTGAGGTTGAGTAGCAACCATTTGATTAAAGTTTTGTCGGTTTACGGCTAAAAGCTGACATCCTTCTTCGGTAACAATAGCACTTGCAGAGCGTGGTTTATTTTCCAAAAGGGCCATTTCACCGAACATATCGCCTTCTTTTAAGACAGCCAACAAAACTTCATTATTATCAAGAATCTTTGTTATTTTTACATGACCTTTTTGAATAATATAGAGCTCGGTTCCGGATTGACACTCACAGAAAATCATGTGCTCTTTGTCATAGAGCCTTATCATTTGGTTTGTAGGAGGTTCAAGAACTTCCATAGGGATTTTTACCCCCATAGCCTTGATAGCCATAACCCTTTTTTGAGCTGCGTCGGCAAATTCACCCTTGGGCTGAGCCTTTAAATAATGATAATATGCATAAAGGGCCAAATCAAATTTAGACATCCTCAAATAATATTCACCGATTGTAAAAAGATGGGAAATGCCGGTTACAACATTCCGTTTTAGAGTAATGCGGGTTAGGGCCTCATCCAAATAGCGCATCTTTTTTGAAAAAGAATAAATTATCTTCATTGCAACGGAAGTATTCTTTTCAATCAGATGTGGGAACTGGCCGTATGGAACTGAAATTAAAAGCGCATCGGTCAAAGCAATAGCCGTTTCGATTTGAGTATGCCCGGACATACAGGAAACAACACCTAAAAAGTCTCCCGGCCCCAAAACATTGCCGCCTTCTTCAGCAACTACCTCATCTTCCTTTGCGACTTGCACCTTTCCGCTTTGTATAATATAAAAATGATCGGTATCCGACTTTCCTTCTATGAGAATATATGAGCCTTTTTTAAAATTCAAAAATGACAGCTGTAACAAGTTTTAACCTCTCATACTTTGTGCATCGACAAATAGAAACATTGCACATTTATAGTATATTTTGAAAAAGTCGAATTGTCAACCTACTTACCTAAAATACTTTATTAATTATTTTCTGCCGATTGTATTTTTACACCTTTTTTGATAGAATAGGCAAATGAGCACCTTTAAAAAAATTACCGATTTTATTGAATCCAAAACAGACGATATTATAGGATTGGAAAGGCTTTTAACCTCCATTCCTGCCATGGCTCCGGAATCCGATGGAGACGGAGAATTAAAAAAATGTGAAGCCCTGGAAAAATATTTAAAAGAAGCGGGTTTTAGCAATTTTGAACGCTTAGATGCCCCTGATGAGAGGGTTTCTTCAAAAATACGCCCTAATCTGATTGTCACCATTCCGGGAAAAAACGATAAGGAAAGGCTCTGGATTATGAGCCATCTGGACGTCGTTCCTCCAGGCGACCTGTCCAAGTGGGAAAGCGATCCTTGGACTGTAATCGAAAAGGACGGAAAACTTATAGGCCGCGGAGTTGAAGACAACCAGCAAGGCCTTGTTTCTTCGGTTTTTGCAGCCATGGCCTTTATCAAATTGGGAATCACCCCGGAACATACTATTAAGCTTTTATTTGTTGCCGATGAAGAAGTCGGCTCCCAATACGGTATAATTTACCTCCTCAATAAGCACAATCTTTTTACAAACAATGATTTGATTCTTGTACCAGATGGAGGCGACCCTAAGGGAGAAACGATAGAAATAGCCGAAAAAACCGGCCTTTGGCTAAAGGTTATTACGAATGGCGTCCAAACCCATGCTTCAATGCCTAACACGGGCAAAAACGCCTTTGTTGCAGCCTGCGACCTTGCCCTCAGCTTAAACGACTTGGAAAATCATTTTAACAAAAAAGACGATTTATTTTCGCCTAATTATTCAACCTTCCAACCGACTAAAAAAGAAGCCAATGTACCGAATGTAAACACAATTCCGGGTGACGATGTTTTTTATGTAGACTGCCGAATTCTTCCTTCTTACGATGTAAACGAAGTCCTAAAAGAAATGCAAAAGAGAGCTTCAGAGGTTGAAAAAAAGTACGGAGTGGGTATCAGGTTTGAATATGATGAGCCTGAGGCTTCCCCTGCAACACCTAAGAATGCGAAGATTGTAAGCCTTCTTTCATCTGCCGTAAAAAAGGTAAAAGGAATTGAAACCTCTACGATAGGAATAGGAGGCGGAACGGTCGCTGCCTGTCTTAGAGCTAAGGGCTTTAATGCCGTTGTTTGGAGCTCCCTTGATGACAGCTGCCATCAGCCCAACGAATATGCTTTTATAAAGAATATCATAAGCGACGCAAAAGTTATGGCAGCCATGATGTTCGGTGTCGAAAATATTTAAAGAGCAAACACTTAAAATATGAGCGAAAAAAATTGGAGGGAATTTTCGGCTGCTGAAACAGCAGATTTTGAGCAGCCCGTCTTAATTTCCTCCGCTTTTCAAAAACTGATAGACGAAGCAGAGCCCGAAGACTCAAAGGCCCTCCGCCTCCAAGTTGAGCCTTCAGACTGCGAAAAAACCGTATGCTCTTACGAAACTGCCGACCCTCTAGGCGAGCAAAAATACTGTATTAGCCCCTACCTTGTCCATCAATACGAAAACAGGGTACTTCTTATAACGACAGGAAAATGCCTTTCATATTGCCGTTATTGCTTTAGACGGGGCCTAACCGCCAGATCTCAAAGCTATATTGGAGACAGAGAATTAAAGGAAGTTACGGACTACATCAAAAGCAAGCCTCAGGTTACGGAAATCCTTGTTTCAGGCGGAGACCCTTTAAGCGGAGGTTTTAAAAAGCTTGAAAAGGTTTTGGACGGCCTGAGAACAATAAAGGAAGACCTTTTGATAAGACTGTGCACGAGGGCTCCGATATTTGCACCCGAACTTTTTACTGAAGAACTTTTACATCTTTTGAAAAAAACAAAACCCCTATGGCTTATTCCTCATATAAACCATCCCGCAGAGCTTGGAGCAGAGCAAACAAATGCCTTAAATGCCTGCATTGAAGCCGGTATACCCATTCAAAGCCAAACGGTTCTTCTAAAAGGTGTAAACGATAATGAAAAAACTTTGATTAAACTTTTTCATAAGCTTACCTGCATGGGCATAAAACCGGGCTATCTTTTTCAGTTGGATCCTGCAGCCGGGACCTCCCATTTCCGTGTTCCCTTAAAAGAGGCCTTAGAGCTTTGGGAAAGAGTCGAACCGAAACTTTCAGGACTATCCCGTCCTCAGTTTGCGGTTGACCTTCCGGGAGGAGGAGGAAAATTTTCTCTTTCAGCTCTTATTTATTCTAAAAAAATAATAGAGCAGAAGGAAGATTCAAGTTTTAGTGCCCTTGGTGCGGACGGTGTTATACATAAGTATACATATTAATGTATACAAAAATATACAGCAATTATTAAATATTTGCTTTTCCGATTTAAAATCTTTATAAAATTGTAATAACTCCATTATTTACGACTAAAAAGCTGATTATCTTAGCACGTTTTTTGCTTATTAATTTATGAGGTAATAAATTATGACGGAGAATCTGCTTTTACAATACATTAAGGATAGCAAAAAATATCCTCTTTTATCAGCCGAGCAAGAAGCAGAATTAGCCGATGAGGTAAAAAAAGGCAATACAGAGGCTATAGAGGTTCTTGTTACATCAAACTTGAGGCTTGTAATAAAAATGGCTAAAAAGTTCAGCTCAAATGAAAACCAAATTTTGGAACTCATTCAAGAAGGTAATATGGGACTCATGAAGGCGGCCTCTAAATTTTCAAAATCGTTTAAAGTCCGTTTTTCAAGCTATGCAGCTTGGTGGATAAAACAATCTTTTATAAGATACTTGAATTCTGCCGACAAAGTTATAAAACTTCCCGTAAGAAAAGAAGCCTTAATCCGCCAAGTAAACAAAGAAGAAGAAAACTATAAAATAAAATACGGAATTTTACCTTCTTATAGCCAGCTTGCAGAAATAATGAAAGAAAAAGTAGATATTATCGCTCAGATAAAATCGTTTAATTATACCGATATATGCAGTTTAGACGATCCTGTTGATAACGAAAGATCGGCAAACCTGTATGATTTTATTCCGTGTAATACCTATAACCCCGAAGAAGAGTTTATAGATAACGAATTCAAAGAAAAATTAAATAAGTGTTTGGAAATACTTAATGACCGCGAAAAAGATGTTTTAAGAAACCGATACGGTCTTGACGGTACTATGACCTCGACCACCTTTGCCGTCTTAGGAAAAAAATATTCAATCTCGGCTGAATCCATCCGTCAAACCCAGCTGAGAGCCCTAAAAAAATTAAGAGCCGATACGAATAAGATTAAAGCGATGGTCTCGGTATAGCCTTTCTTTCCTACCTGATTTTTTTTATCAAATATGATACAATGGGGCTAGAGGTATAAACATGAACATAGAACTTTTAGCTCCGGCAGGGAATACTGAGGCCCTTGATGCTGCCGTAAACGAAGGAGCCGATGCCGTATATTTAGGCTTAAAAACTTTTAATGCGCGTATGCGTTCCTCCAATTTTGCATGGAGCCAATTTGAAGCAGCCGTAGACAGCCTTCACAAGCGGAATAAAAAGGTCTATGTTACCGTTAATACGGTTTTAACCGAAGAAGAAACCGAAAAGATGTACCGCTTTTTAAAATACCTTGACTCCGTTTCTCCCGACGGCATCATCGTTCAAGATTTGGGCATAGTTCAAATGGCAAAAACACACTTTCCAAAATTAAAGCTTCACGCCTCAACCCAGATGAATATAGCCTCAGCCAAGGCTGCAAATGCTTTAAGCCGCTTCGGAATATCAAGGGTTGTTTTAGCAAGGGAGCTTTCATTAAAAGAAATCGAAGCGGTCAACTTAAACACCTCCTGCGAGCTTGAGGTTTTTGTACACGGAGCCCTATGCGTCTGCCAATCGGGGCTTTGTATGTTTTCTTCATACCTCGGAGGAAAATCAGCAAACCGAGGAATGTGTGCCCAAGCCTGCCGAAGACTGTACACAGCCCACACACCTCAAGGCGACAAAGACGGCTATTATTTTTCTCCCCATGACTTGCAGCTCATCGATTATGTTCCCGACCTTATAAAAGCGGGAGTTTCCTCCTTTAAAATTGAAGGAAGAATGAAGAGTGCGGAATATGTAGGGACGGTAGTTTCAGCCTACCGCCATGTAATCGACAACTGGGAAAAGAATAAAAAGGAAGCTGTCGAAACAGGCCGCCGCATTCTAGCTGGAGACTTTGCCCGAAAAAAGACGAGCTTTTTATTTGTTTCGTCAAAGGCTGAGGAAATATTAAACCCGAATCAGGCGGGCGGCACCGGTATTTTTTTAGGAACGATAGACAAAACAGCCCAATTTAAGATTAAAGAAGTTGAAGGAAAAACAAAGGAAGATCCCATGCGCAAGGTTCACTATGTGCTTTTAAAGGGCGGCTCCTATACTCCCGATTTTGGGGATTCGATTCGCCTCCATACAAAGGATGACCGCGGAAGAGAAAGCTGGAAAATTCAAGATATAAGGATTGAAAAAGCCTCTTCAAAAAAATCAGGTTCGGCTGATGAAGTATGGATTCAGGTCCCTGCCGATTTCGGCATAGGCGACAGCGTTTACCTTTTGCAACCTAAAAGCATGAGTAAGCGTTATACTCCGGTGCTGCCCAAAACTTTAAGCTCTTTTAGAAAAAGGCCCGGAGACGACAAGCTTCCCGAACTTAAACTCTATCCCGAAGGGAAGCCTGCCGGTAATGAGAATGTAAAGGAAGGAGCAAAAAACAAACAGGACGACAAACGGACTAAAAAGATTTTGAGTAAATCCAATATCGATATCTTCCCTGACGGCTTCTATGTCCAAGTATCTTCAGTAAACAGTCTCCACACCATTCTTTCCGACAAACCCGTGAGGGTCATTATAAACCTAAATGAAGATACAAGAGAAACCCTAGCCGGTACGGGAAAAAGCGGCAAACCTCTTCCTTTCTCAAAACGGGAAATCTTTATTTCCCTTGATCCTTTTATGGGACAAGCCGAAAGCGATGAGCTTGAACTCTATCTTATGAACCTCATCGAAAAGGGGTATACTCAATTTGTAATCAACAATCCTGCTCACATTACAATGCTAAAAAATAAAAATCTAAACCTTGTTGCCGGCCCCTATCTTTACGGCTTTAACCGATGGGCTGTAAAATGGCTTCAAGAAAATAATATTTTAAAGTTTATATCTCCCATCGAAAACTCTCAAAAAAACCTTGAAGATGTTTATGCCCCCGGTATGAGGAAACAGGTACTAATTCCGGTTTTTGCCTATCCTGCCCTCTTTAGGATGAGATTTACGCTTCCAAAAACTTATGATTTTTTATATTTTTCCGATAAAGAGGGAGAGGCTTTCAAGGCTTTTTCAACACCGTCCGCTTCATTTGTGCTGCCGGAAAAACCTTTTTCGATAACCGACCGCATCGGAGCCCTCGAAAAGAAAGGTTTTGATAAATTCCTCCTTGATTTCTCTCACACGGAAATCGAACGCAGTGAGTACAGACACATTGTAAACTCATGCAGGAAGGGAATTTTTCTCGAAGATACTTCACGCTTCAACTGGAAAGAAGGCTTTTATGACCCTGTAAAAATTGAAGCTAGAAAACAAAAGTAATATTTTAGAAATTATTGATATTCCTAATAATTTACAGTATAATGGATATATCTAATATTGTTGTCCAAGGAGTTTTTTATGTCAGAAACAAAAAGTACCTCAACTCAGCTTTCTCATTCGGCAAAAACGAGGTTCTATTCTATAGGTAGTAGACTTTTACTTTTTACAGTTATATTGCTTTTAGCCCAATATCTAATAATCGCATACAAGGATTTGCGAAGTCTAAAAAAGTTCTCTGCAAATCAAGTAAAGATGATGGCAGACATAAAACACTCTGCTTTCAACCATGAGTTAAATACGTATGAGCTTATGGGTAAGATAATATTGAATAGTGTTTCTAAAGATGAGGAAATAATAAAAGCTTTTGCAGCAAGAGACAGGAAAACTCTTACCGAACTTACCTTACCCCTGTTTGATGAAATGAAAAAAAATTATAAAGCTAAACAATTCCATTTTCATATACCGCCGGCAATTTCATTTTTACGTGTTCAAAACCCAAAGAAATTTGATGATGATCTTTCAGGGTTTAGAAAAACAGTTTTAAAAGCAAATTCCGAAAAAAAAGAAATATACGGACTTGAAGTAGGAGTAAGCGACTTAGGCTTCAGAGTAGTAAAACCTCTTTTCGATCAAAACAACAAACACATAGGTTCGGTAGAATATGGGGGAGATATTAATAACGACTTTATACAGGATTTTCTTAATAACTGTTCCCGGGAGGTATTGGAAGGCGGTTTAAATATAAGCGTATGTGCTCGCACTTTAGACAACACTTATAAAATAATAGGTTCCAATTTTGAAAACGATAATTCCGAAGATTCTGCTGCGATTATGGAAGAATTGGGAAACAAAGAAAGCCTCATCAAAATTGACGGAACTAATGCTGCCGCTTATTATCCTATGTATGATTTTTCAGGAAATATAATAGGGTACTCAAAATTTTTATATTCGATTGAAGAAATTCAAAGGAGTCAAACAAACTTCTTCATAAAGACGGCAGCTGTTTTACTTTTTATCTTTATTCTATTTGTTTTAACAATCATGATATTTACAAAGCTCTTTATCATACGCCCGGTTAATAAGGTTATCGAGGCTCTTAAAACCGTATCGGAAGGAGATTTACGGGTTACGCTTCCTTCAACGGGTAATAATGAAATTGGAAAATTGACGGATTATTTTGCCGACACAATTGCAAAAATAAGCTATATGATAAAAGCCGTTTTAATGAATTCACAAAAAATGAAGGATGTCGGTGATGTACTTGCACAAAATATATCCGACAGAGCAAGTGCCATACACCAAATTACTCAAAATATAGAATCGGTAAAAACACAAACAGTCAATCAAAGCGCCAGTGTCACGGAGACATCTGCAACAATCGAACAGGTTATAAGCAGACTTGGAGAATTGGACAGCGACATTGAAGTACAAGCTTCAAGTATTGAGGAATCTTCCGCGGCAGTTGAACAAATGGTTGCTAACATAGCCTCAGTTACAAACAATCTTGAAAAAAACAATACTCTTATTAAAACCGTATATGAGAAAACAAAGAGCGGTAAAGAAGGTGCAAGATTAGCAAATGATGTAGTTGCTCAAATAGCATCCTTATCGGCTTCCTTGCTTGAAACGAGTGAGATTATTCAAAACATTGCAAGTCAGACAAATCTTTTAGCTATGAATGCCGCAATTGAAGCAGCTCATGCAGGCGAAAGCGGAAAAGGTTTTGCCGTTGTAGCCGATGAAATAAGAAAGCTATCGGAACAGTCTAATATGCAGGGGAAGCAGATAGGCGAGGTTATGAAAAAATCTACACAGATTATCGAAAAGCTCACACTTGTCGGTGAAGAAGCTGAAAAATCTTTTATTAATGTGTATGAACTGGTAAACCAAATTTCACAACAAGAAGAGCTTATGGTATTTGCAATGAAAGAACAAGAAAACGGAAGTAATGAAGTTCTTCATGCAATAAAAAATATAAACACGATTACGGGTGAAGTAAAGACCAGATCGGTAGAAATGCTGTCCGGAGGAATTAAGGTTTCAGAAGAAATGCAAAAACTTGATGCTCTTACCAGAAATATAAACAATAGCATGAACGAAATGGCTATGGCAGCTTCTGCAATAAATGAATCAGGTAAAGAAGTAAGCAAAATATCGCAAAAAAATAAGGAGAGTATTGAACAATTATCAATAGAGGTAAATAAATTTAAAGTGTAAGGTTCTTACGGAAACACTATAATTAAACCCTTATAATCAAAGCACCGGTTTTTCTGTCATGGAAGAACCGGTTTATTTTTTCGTCTTCAATTTTTATAAGAGAGCCGTCTACATATTCTTTAAGCTTTGACCAAGAGCCTTTTTTTTCGGTTAAAAGTAAAAAGCCTTTTTCGGAACAAGCATAACGGCCGATCTTTCCATCACCAAGCTTTATTATTTCGGAGCTTATGCGTGCAAGGAAATCTTTTTTTTCATTTTTAGATTCACCCGGCTTTTCTTTGTTTTCTTCTCCTTTGCAATATATAAAAGAAAGGCTTGCTCTGGTCTTTTCAAGTCTTGCCGCTTCAGAAAGCTCTACAAGCTTTGGAGGAGCATCATCCGCATAAAAAGAAAAATGGCACCATTTATCCGAGGCTATAGGATATTTTATATTTTTTTGTTCAGCCGTTTTTTTCCCGGGGATGGGACAGATTTCTACATGGGGACAGGGAGAAATAATTTTATATTTTTTTTCGATAAAGTTTTTACGCAAGGCCGAAACGAACTCGCCTGCAAGGGGAATGCCGGGCTCAATTATCAAAGCGGCTCCATCATTTTGAAGATAATGTCGAATTGTTTTTGCAGCTCTTTCAGCTTCTCCTTCAATTTTAATTGAAGAATCCCAAAATATTTCGTTAAACATATTTGCACTTACAAAAAGGTTTACCTTTTCTTTTAACGGAAGACCGAAGCTGCCGTTTAATTTTGTAAGCTTCCAATTCGATGTTTGTGCTACTTTGGTATTTTGATTTGTAAAAGCAAAAAGAGAATTAAACAAAGCCTCTCCAGCCGCCAAAGCCTTCCCCGAAATATCGGCACAATACCAATGAAGTTTTTTTGAGCGCAATTCAGGCTTGGCAATCCAAAAAGCACACATAAGAGTCATTGGCCCGCAGCCGAAGTCTGCAATTATGTCGCCGTCCTTTAAATCAAAATCAAGGTTACCTATCAATTTTGAAATACGCACCAAGTTCCACCACATATAGTGGTAAATATAGGATGTTAATTTTACGGGATTGTTTAGGTAATTTACTTTTCGCGAGCCTCTTTCATTTGTAAGCTCATGGAATAAGATACGGATATCCTTTGGAACCGAAGCAGCTTGCTTTGAAGAAAGTTTTAGAGCATCCTTTATTATTAAATCAAAGGAATTTAAAAGAGCTTTTGTATCTTCATCATTTTCTTTAAAAATATTTTTGCCGGTATTTTTTGTCTTTACAATCTTTACCGGAAACTCTTCCCGATTATTTTTCTTTTTGATCTTCTTTTCATTCAGATTTTCATCAATTTCTTTCTTTTTTTGATGATGAATTTTTGCCTCATTCTTTTTTACAAATTCTTCGTAAAATGGTTTATTTTGTTCAGTCATTTTTTTCTTCCCGTATAATTCCGTAAATATCTAAAAGCTGATCCCTAAGCTCGGATATTTTAGCTGTAAGGGAGCCTTGGGCTGCACTTTGGTTTATTATTTCGGCAGCAGCTCCTTCAACCGTGTACTTTTTTTTATTTATTAAATAATCCAGCCGATAGATGATTCCTAAATCATGGGAGCTGTAAATACGCCTTCCACCCAAATCTTTTTTAGGCTGCAAGATGGGAATATTGTCTTCCCAATATCTTAAAGTATGAGATTTTATCCCTGTAATTTTTTCAACTTCACCTATCGAAAAACCTTTCATTCCTAAAGCCTTTCTTCCCAGCGTTTTCGGCTTCCCTTAACTTTAAGCAAGATAGGAATCATTTCAAAACCCAAATCGCTTCTGATTTTATTTTGAATATACCTCATATAAGACTCGGTTACATAATCGGGTCTGTTTGAAAATAACAAAAATTCCGGCGGACGGGAACCTGTCTGCACAATGTACTTAAATGTAAAGGCTGTTTGACGGCCTTGCGGAGGGGGAGCAGCCTGAAGCCAATCTTTTAAGGCAATGTTTAGAGCCGAGGTTTCTATTTTTTTATTTAACTGCTCGAACATTTTGACGGCCGTGTTTAAAAGCTCTTTAATTCCCGTCCCCTCATTTGCCGAAATAGCGAGTACGGGAGCATAATCCATTTTGCCGAACATAACTTTTATGCGTTCTTCTTCATCCTCAAAAGCTTTTTTTGTTTGCTCCATCAAATCCCATTTATTTAAAACAAAGATAACGCCGAGGCCGCGGTTAGTAGCCTGCACTATAATTTTTTTATCCTGTTCTGTTAAGCCTTCTTGAACATCTATCAGATGAAAAACTATATCGGCATTGTCCATGCTTTTAATTGCACGCACTACGGAATAATATTCTATATCTTCACTGACCTTTGCTTTGCGCCTTATTCCCGCAGTATCCTGAATAAGGAATTTTTTATTTTTATAAGAAAATTCTCCTTCAACAATATCGCGGGTAGTCCCTGCAACATTTGAAATTATCGAAGCGGAAGAACCTGTAAGATAATTTGCCAATGTTGACTTTCCCGTATTGGGTTTACCGACGATTGTAATTCTTATTGTATCATCTTCTTCAAGTTCTTCTACCTTGCTAAAATCAAGACCGGCTGTCAACTCTTCAGCCAGTTCCGAAATATTATCGCCGTGCTCGGCACTTATACAGGTCAAGGATTTAAAACCGTAAGAGTAATAGTTGCAAGCCTCCGCCATGAGTCTTCCGCCTTCGGTCTTATTTACGGCAACAACCAGCTTATTAAAATATGGCCGTAAAAATTGAATAAACTCTTCGTCTTCCGCAGTTGCAAGACCTGCATCGAGAAGAAGCAAAATCCTGTCGGCTTTTTTTAAGGTGGAAATAGTTTTTTCCATGACAAGTTCATCTATCGTATCTTCAAATGCATCACCGCTTCTTGTAAGCTTAAAGCCGCCCGTATCGACAAGCATGACAGGAAGGCCGTTTATAATTGCCTGTGCTTCAATAGGATCGCGGGTTACGCCGGGAGTCGGATCGGTGATGGAACGGCGTTTTCTTAAAAAGCGGTTAAACAATGTAGACTTGCCGACATTGGGACGGCCTACAATGGCTATCAAAGGAATGTTTTTATATTTTTTTTGATGAAAAAATTCCGAGCTATCCGGACTTATATTTTCTTCATCAATAATTTCATCTTTATTTTTCAGCATAATATTTCTCCAATGTTTTTTGTACCTCTGTTTTTATTTGAGACGCGGAATTTAATTTTTTAATTTTTTCGTATAAGGCTTCCGCATCCTTTACATTTACGGACTGCATAAACTTTTGCATTTTTAAAATTTTCCCGGCAGGCATACTGAAATGTCTCAAGCCCATTCCCAAAAGTAAAAAGGCGGCATCTTCATGCGAAGCCATTTCTCCGCACATAGAAACCAAATGCCCTACCTGTTCTTTTATAAACCTTTGTGCATCAATAACGTTTTTGATAAGCCGCAAAACAGCCGGTTCAAAATAATTTGCAAGATAAGCGACCTTTGTGTTTTCCCTGTCTGCCGCCATTGTGTATTGAATAAGATCGTTTGTTCCGATAGAAAAGAAATCCAGATACGGAGCATAGAGGTCGGCGGCTACAGCCGTAGAGGGAACTTCAACCATAATCCCTACATTAACCTTTTCAATTATTTTTTCCCCGGCAGCATTACATTCAAGTTTACATTCTTCGATTATTTTTTTAACTTCGATAATTTCTTCAATGTTTGAAATCATCGGAATCAAAAGAAAAACATTTCCGAAAACTCCGGCCCGCAGGATAGCCTTTATTTGAGTTTTAAATACTTCTTTTCTTTCTATGCAATAGCGGACAGCCCGCCATCCGAGAAGGGGATTTTTTTCGCGTAAATTTTCCTGTTCATCAATCATCTTATCGGCACCCACATCGAAGGTTCGAATAATTACGGGCTTTTTGCCCATAGCTTCAACAACTTTTTTATAAGCTTCAAACTGAGTGTCTTCATCGGGAATTTTACCGTCCTCTAAAAATAAAAACTCGGAGCGGAAAAGACCTATGCCGTTTGATACGGTCACGAATTTATTTTCAATTTCTTCGGGGAAGGCAATATTCGCATTTACCGAAACCTTAACTCCGTCCTTTGTTGTGATTGAAAGACGCTCAGTATAATTTTTTTGAGCTTCTAGGAGTTCCTTAATTTCAGCATTTCGTTTTTCAATACGGCCCTCATATTCTTTTATAATGGGCTTGGAAGGGTTAAATAAAACAAAGCCTCCGTCCGCATCGAGAGCCGCAGGCATATTTGTTCGGGCAAAATCCATACAGTTTTTTACACCTACGAGCATGGGAATATCCCAAGCACGGGCCATAATCGAAATATGACTGGTAACGCCGCCCTCTTCCATAATTATACCGTTCACTCCAGCATTTTTTACCAAGAGGGCCTCGGAGGGTTTTATCAGTTTGGCTGCAATAATCGCACCCTTTGGAACTTTTGTAAATCGGGAATCCCTTGCTCCCTGCTTAAGGAGATAAACAAAAACAGATTCAAAAGCATCTTGAATATCTACAGCTCGAGCACTAAGGTATTCATCTCCGGCTGTTTGCAGCATTGCAACAGTTTCGTCCAATTTTCTTTTTAAAACAAACTCGGCATTCATTCTTGTTTTTTCGATATCGGCAAAAACGGAATCCAAAAAGGCCGTATCCGACAGCATAAGAATGTGGGTTGATATAATATCTTCACCGGTCTTGTCGTTTTCGGTTTTTTCTACATCAGATGATGAAGATATCAGTTCCGAAAGCTCATTTTTTGCCTTTTCCACGGCACCGGCCAATCTCGATTTTTGCAAACCAATTTCATTTTCAGATATGGAATAAGAAGGAATCACCGTTTCAGGCTGTTCCATTATACAATACAGCGGTCCGGCGGCTAAACCGTCGGAGGCTATGAGTCCGTTAAGTTTTTTCATACTGTCTTTATTATAGTAGAAAATGGGGGGATTGACAACTATTAGGGGAAGGGACAAACTCCCGTTCAGGAAAGAAATATAGTCATAGTTTTTCTATTTCGTTTTTGCTGAGACCGGTAGCTTCTGCTATATTTTCAATCGATAAGTCTAAACGGAATAAGTTTTTTGCCGTTTCAAGAGCTTTTTGGTATGCCCCTTGCTTAATACCTTTATCAATACCTTCTTGATAACCCACATGTTTCCAAGAGGCCTTATCGTGTTCGTATTTCATGCGGTTTTCATAGAGCCACTTTTCTTTTGGGCTCATTTCCATTACTTCTATCATTGTATTGGCTTTTGCCATCATGGGGGATTCTTGTTCTAACATCTTTCTTACCTCCGGATTATCAGTTTTAATAAATTTCAGCCAGTTGTAAAGTTTCTTTCTCTTTTCGTCCTGTTCAAAGCTTTCTTGTTGTTCTTTAACTTTGGTTAAGTTTAAAAAGTGAATTTCAAGCTCATCGGAAAGCCTTTCGTTTAGGTGCTTTTCTACCACATTATACTCACTGTGAATAAGATTATTTAAATCAAAGCCTTCACCCACTATGTTTATTGTAATACATTTAGGCAGTTTTGTATACACTTCTCCTGTTTTTAAGTTTTCCGTATACATTTTAGCCCAGTAAAAGATGGTTCTTTGAACAAACTCTCTGTTCCATCTGTTTTGAATTTCGACGTCGATAATGGTATTGTTCTTTAGGCGTAATTTTGCGTCTAAAACACCGGTTTTATCGTTTATCGAATCCTTATGAAACTCCTTATCCAGAAGCTCCAAACCTGCAATTGTTTCAGGCGGAATGTCTAAAATACATTCCAGCAAATCCTGTAGTACGTCCTTGCTTTCCTCAGTGCCGAAGACTCGTTTAAAAGCGTAGTCGTTGCGGAGGGTTACTTTAAATGGTTTGTGCATAATTAAGCCTCATTAATAATTTTTGTAAAAGAAGAAAAACTTTTCCCCTTTCATAATTATTGTAGAGATTATTTGTATTTAATAGTAAAATTTGAAAAAGAATTAAATTTTATTGATTATTTAACCGCAGTAAACGCAAAATGCTGAGCTCACGCTCAACTTCGCAAAGGAATTTGTAAAAACTGCATCGATTAAAAAAATCTTTTTCTAATTTACTATTTTTTTTAAATATTTTCTATAAATATAATGGGGAGGGAGAATGTGAAAAAATCAGAAGAAAAAAAATTGAAGATTTAACAATGCGGGATTCCAAAGGGCTGCAAGTCCTTTTGCAGAGCGAGTACAAACAGCGGAACTTCGAGGTAAAAAGAGATGGGGTTAAAGGGGAAGATGCACAGCCAACGGAGTTTCGAGGTAAAACCACCGCTCTGACTTGAAAAGCTCGTAAGAGAACGGGGGGGCCCTTCCCCTTTTAGAGGTTATAATAAATGCAGAGGCCTTTAAAAACACTAAAGACAAAGAATTAAAAGAATTTTTAGAATACCTTAAAACCGGTAAGGCGAAGAGTGAATTTACAAGGAGGATAGAAGAAATGATACAAACAATAAAAGAAAACGAACAGGCAAGACAAGAATATAGATTGATGTCACCTTTTGAGATTGACGCTAGGTATAAAGGCTTTTCAGAAGGGTTAAAGCAAAAATCAATAGAAACCGCTAAACTTATGAAGCAAAAAACTTTGATATAGCTTTAATTAAAGAAATAACCGGTCTTCCTGAATCCGAGATTGAGGAACTGTAAATTAGGGGAGGTATAGCCGGCGAAGCTTCGAGGCTAAACACCTTGATATTATCTCAAGACATCATTCTTTTTTAGAAAAATTAAAAGAAAAGCACATTGACCCGAAACGGTAGATTTTCAGTCTGGAGCCTTCGGCTTTATCATTTCTCTTCCAGCGTTCTTCGCCTCCCCACTGGATCTTGTTTCTTTCAAAATATGGGCCCATCCATTCCTTAGGCTGTGTCGATACCATCTCAGCTATATCTTTCTTTCCCTGTTCAAGAGAAATACCCGGACCTTCCGAATACAGCTCCATTATTTTTTGCGTATAGACAAAAGCACCTTCTGCTGCATCTTTTTCTTCTATAAGTTTTAGAGCCGCGTCATTATGATGAGAGTGCAGCTCCTTAAGAGACTTTCCCCGATATATGAGTTCAAAGGAATGGCGTTCTTTTAATTTTGCAACTTCTTCCTTTGTAAGCTTAAATGGAGGATATTTAGGTTCAACCTTGTAAAGATAATAAATTAATTCTGAAGATTCATTTTGAGCTACAATAAAGTATTCTTTTTTATAATCTTGTACAAATCGATAAAAGCTTAGATGAGGCAGCGTATAATTATATAAAAGATAAGTGTCTTCATAATTCTCTATTACCTTACTATACCAGCAGCCTTTCCACTTTAAGGAATTTTCAATATTTTGTCTGATAACTTCATTTGAAGGAATATAGGTTACTCCGGGAGTTGTTTTAGGCTTATTGGGAGAAAAGAAAATGATATTATAAATAAGGCCGTCTTTTAAAATTTCTTTAAGATTATGATTTGCTCTTTGTAGTTTTAATTCCATAAATTATACCCTCTAATAATATATCAAATAAAATTTTAAAAAGTCTACAAAAAGTTTATTTTTTTGCAGCGGGAGAGATCTCTCCGGTTTGTCTAAATTACCTATATCTCAAGCTCAACACAGTGTCCCGTTTTTAGATAGAAAATAAAGGTCTTGACCTCGATGGGCTTATCCGAATTTTCTTTAAGATTTTCCGATTCGGTTTTTGCAAGATCGGAGGCGGCTTTTTTATAAATCTTCAGCTGGGTCAAGTGTGAATCCTGATTTTCTATCTCGTCGGTTTTATAATCTACAACATAGACTATTCCGTCTTTTTTAAAAAGTAAGTCTATCTGTCCGCTTACAATTTGTCCTTCATAATCCGTTAAAAAACCGTATTCGCTTTTTACTTGTTTCGCTTCTTTTGCAAGCGCATACATATCCGAATTAAAGAAATTATCGGCCCAAGCATAAATCTTTTTTCTTTCAGTTTCGGAATGACCTTTCGGATAGATAAATTCTTTATTTAAAAGACGGGCTTCTATTAGGGCATGGGTAAGAGTTCCCAGTTCGGCAGCCGTAAATTCTTTTTGTTCAGCTCTATCCTTAGAAGAATCAGGCAGCTTATCTTTTTCGGAAGTAAAAGAATACAAATAACCTTCTTTCGATTTTTTATTTATCTCATGGGCAAGGCCTGTAGCGGTAGTTATTCTTTTTTCTGCAAGATTAAATTCTTTTACTTTAGAAGAAGCAAAAAGTTTTTCAAAATTGACTTTTTCATGCTTTTGTGTTTTTAAATTATTAAACAGCTTCTTTCTTTCGGTAGGTAAAATCTCAATAAAAATAATATCTTCATGTTTATCGGGAAGAGCAGGCAAAAGCAATTCAAAAAAACTTATAGTCTTGTCCGAAAGTTTAAGCATGCTTTTTATTTCTTCAAGACTTCTTGAATCTGAAGATGAACAATCGTTAGCTTCATCTTTTTTATAATCTTTGGAGTCTTCATTTTGTAAATGATTATATACGCCGCTTATAATTAAATAGGATTCGGCTCTTGTAGCTGCAACATAAAGAAGCCGCTTCGTTTCGGCAATAAGCTTTGCATTAGCCTCATCACGTAATGATTCAAAAATCAAATTACCCGCTTTCGCAGACAAGTCCGGAGCCTTGGGAGAATACAAAACAGGCCCCATATCTTCATTATAAAAAACGAGCCCCTCTTTTTTTTCAGGGATACCCCTATTTCCGCAGTCGGGAACTATAACAATAGGGAATTCCAAACCTTTGCTTTTATGCACAGTTAAAAATTGAACAGAGTCTTTTTGATCATCTAAGGGAAGCTCCATATCATCAAGTCTTTCATTATCTTCAATATGAGATGAAAGCAAATCCACAAATTGAGAAAAAGTTAATCCGTTGATGTCGGCTTGGCAGGCGAGCTCAAAAAGATAATCATACAAATCCATATAGTGATGATTTTCTTCATTGCTCAATAAAAAATATCTATAAGCTTCTTCATACCAAAGATATGTAACCGACTCGGCACAGCTCATAGTTAAAATATTTTTATTTAAGCGAGCAAATAAATCGCAAGCCCGCAAATAGGCATCTTTATTTTTTTCATTTAATTTTTCCGCTAAAGAAATATCGAAAGCTTTTGTAAAATTTAAAAGTAAAACTGCAAAGGCATCATCATCTATATTTACAAAAGGCGAATGTAAAACTTGAGCATAAGTTTTTTTATCGGAAGGATAGGCTATAATTTTAAGCATAGCATAAATATCGTTTATAGGTGCATCATTAAACAAACCTCTCTGCTGCACACTCCTATAGGGAATACCAAAATTGCGGAAAACTCTTTCGTATGTACTTTGCTTTGTTGAAGCCCTAAGCAAGACGGCAAAGTCGCTCCATGAACAAGCTCTTGCAGATTTACCGTCCCTAATTTTAAAACCTTGATTATGCAATTCTAAAATTCTTTTTGCAAGATAAAAAGCTTCAGCTTCTACAGGACTAAGAAACCGGCTTGAATCTTCCAAAGCATTAAATCTTTTTTTATCAAAAAACATTATTTCAATTTTCGGGTCAACTCCTTTTACGGGAGCTCTAGTTTCAGTCGGCACATACTCCGCTTCATAGGGAGGAACAAATCCGTTTTTTTCCAAGGGCTTATTTATTTCGGAATAAAAAACTTTGGAAAATATTGTATTAAATAAATTTATAAGAGTAGGCTCCGTGCGGTAATTTATCAAGAGCCTTGTGGCGGCAAGCCTTTCTTTATCCGAAATATCGTCCGCAAGTTTTCGGAATACGGAAACATCAGCTCCTCTAAAAGCATAGATCGACTGCTTCTCATCTCCGACAAAAAAAAGTTTATTGGGACAAAGCTCCTGAGGACCGGGAACGGATTTTTCGGAGCGTTCAAGTTTTTCTGCAATTAAAAAAAGCAAATCTCGTTGCAGACTATTGTTATCTTGAAATTCATCTATCATAATAATGTCTGCATTCTTTTTATAAAAGTTTCTTAAATCTACATCATTTATCAAAACATCCACAGCAAGCTGTGACACATCCGAAAAAGTTAAAAGACCTCTTTGTTTTTTTTCATATATATATTCTTTTTGAAGCTCATTAAGCATATCAAAAAAAGAAGCCAAGAACTCACGCGAATACTCAAAATTATAAATACACACAAGTTTTTCATATATGACTCTTGATTTTTCTTTTATTTCTTTTACGGTATCATTTCCTCTACCTTTTGCTGTTTTAGAAATTTTATCGACAACAGTAAGCAGCTTAATAAAAGCTTCATCTTTTACCGATTCTGGAAAATGAGGAAGGTTAGAGTATTCGCTCATAGCTTCTTCCGTAAAATTTTTAGAAGGATCGTTTTCTTTTATAAATTCAAAAACATCAAAACATTCCGCTAGAGTTTTTCTTTCTTCATCATCATGATATTTTATCTGAGCTTCTAAACTTTTTTTAAAATCAATTGGTTTTGAAATCAAAACATACTTACTTAATAATTTTACAAAAAGCCCCGAAACAAAATCATCTATTCCGTTATCTCCCAAAAAAAACTGCATGGTTTTATCCGATCGCATTTTCAAAAAGAAATCCAAGCCTATGCGGTAAGCCAGCTTTTCCGATTCGGCATTATCAATGGTAAAATCGGGAGAAATACCTAAGTTTCTACATGCATCTCTTGCTATTCTATTGCAAAAAGAATCTATTGTCGAAATTTTTGCAAGATGAAATTTTTCGATAGCATTTTTTGCATTAGGATGATCTATTTTTTTTAACTCGTTATAAATTCTTTTATGCATTTCGGCAGCAGCTTTTTCGGTAAAAGTTAGAGCTATTATTTTTTCTACGCTGACTCCCTTTTCAACAACAAAATAAACATAGCGTGCAGCCAAAACTTTCGTTTTTCCGGAACCGGCACCCGCAGCAATTACAGAATTTTTTTCAACGCTTACCGCGTTTTTTTGATTTTCATTTAAACTATCCATTATATTTTTTATATAATCATTCATTGTAATTTTTCTCCAATAAAATTTTTAGTTAACTGAATAAGCTGTTCTGCAAATATGTTTAAAGCCGCATTCACTGCATGTTTCAAATGAAACGGTAGAAGGTTTTGTAAAATCTTGGGCTTTCACCTGCTCTGCAAATCTTTCCGCTTCATTAATAAATGCGTCGATTGAAGATTGAAAATCTTCACGGGTTCTTTCGGATCCGTTCCGTGTAACAGGAATAGCTTCATTATCGTTTACAATCTTGTTTATTTTTTGCTGCACAAAACTTAAAAACCATGCATGTTCTATAGTTTCAAAATTTTTCTTTTCTTTTGTTGAATCCTTTTTTAATTTGGATTCAGCCAAGAAGATATACATTGGTATCTGAAAATCTGTCAATTCTATTTCTTCTACACTTGATTTTTTTTTACCGTAGGAAGAATAGGCCGGCATATTATTTGTTTTATAATCTATGATTACTCCGCTCCTTTCATCTTGCGGAAAAGAAGCCCTGTCTATTTTGCCGCGATATAAAATGCCGTCATTTTCCATTTCGATCCATTCTTCTACCCATTTAGGAGCATATCCATCCAAAAGCGAAGCATCGCTTTCTAAAACAAAATTGACGGCTTCCATCACCCTCTTTTTTAAGGATTGAATAAAGGGCTTTGCCAAAGCACCTCTAAAATCCATGGATTTTTCTGCAAGGTCATCGAATATTAAAGAAGCTCTTTCAATATAATTATCTAAGTTTTTAGAATTAAAATATTTATCCGTTGAACCTATCTCTTTATATAGAACTTCCAAAACACTGTGCGAAAGGTTGCCGATATTTCTGGCATCAAAGATACCGGCATCATAGTTTTCCGAAAAGACGGAAAGAACTTTTTCTAAAAACCATGAAACGGGACACTCGGTAAATATTTTTAAATCGGTTTGACTTAATTTAAGAGCACCTTCCTTAAATAAATTTTCGTTCATATACGAATTTAATTCTTCACTAATCCCATCGTATGAATTTTGCAAATAAGAAAAATCTTTTTTTCTCTTTAATGTTGAAAATGTTGAGACTGCATTTTTTTGAATCTTATATATTGCAGAAGTTTCCTCTAATGCCTCTTCTTTATCTAGGGAATAATCAAGTAAAAAAGAATCATAGGATTTTAATTCTTCTATTTTTTTATTTACCCGTTCAGCATTTTTAATTTCTTCATCTTCAGAAATTTCAAAAAGACTATTTATAATCAAATACGAATTAAAATTATGAGGACTAAAACTAAAAACGGTATTTGGAGATTCTGTATAGGCTTCAAAAAAATAAGAAGATGCATCGGTTTCAAAAACACCCAAGGCATCTCTTTTATCCTTACGCAAAAAAGAAAGTTTATTATAAATAATATTTGTATGGTCTTGACTGCAATTTAAAACAAAATGATAGCTAAAAGGAGTTGCGGCGGCAACTCTGTAAGGAAAAATACTTACGGCAAGCCCCGTGTTTTGAGGAACATAGATAGCCTTATCCAATTCCGAAATAAAAAACTTAAACCTGTCACAGGGCATGTAGGCTTCAAACTTATCTTCCAAATATAAAAATTCTTGAAGACAAGAAATACAGCGGCCCAAGATTGCATTATCTTTTTCGGAAAAAAGATTTTCATCTATCAATTCATTTCTAAATAAAAAATAATTTTTTTGTAAATCTGCAAAAGTTTTAGATTCGCAAATTCTATTTACGGCATAATAAAAACTATAAAACCAATCCCTCGCTTTTTTCTTTTGTTCAACTTCAATTTCATCTCTTTCATAATTTATTTTAAAAGATTCAATCCAAATATTTTTATAAACAGTATCTTCTTTATTTTCTTTCCACGATACTGCACAATTATTTTTTACGCCGTAATCTATTAAGGCTTCAGCCCCTTCCCTATCCTTCCAAGGAATATGCTTATTTAAAACAATCGGTTTTATAAATTCAAAAGCAAAATTATTTTGCACACAATCATAAATAAGGGAAAAAAGTTTACCGGCTTGTTCAAGTCCCAACTTAAAGCCCGAGCGGAATTCGGCCGGAATCCCTCTAAGATAAAATTCTCTTTTTATATAAGCTGCATAGTTTTCAATATCGGGAACACTTACGGCAATCTCATCGGCTCTCACTCCTTCACTGAGAAGTTTTTCAATTTGTAAAACCGTATTTTTTAATTCGCTTCTGGAATTTTTATAAACATCAATTAAGTTTTCTTTTTGATTAAATTTAGGACATGGAATATAGCTGATTTCTTCCTGTTGCCTTAAAAGCTCCGCGTGTTCACCAAAATCTTCCATCAATTCGGGATAAATAATAATATATTTTTTTTGATATGAATAAAATTCGGAAGAAACCCAAGAAGGTTCAAACAAAGAATTCTTTTTTAAAAAATCGGCATATTCATTCTTTAAAACAAGATAGTCCTTCATTTCATTATCTTCTAAAAAATCAGAACTTTTATCGGCATACCGCTTTTCAAAGTGATCGAGCTGCGGCAAAATCCCTGCAATCCATTCTGAAAAAACAGCTCCCGTTTCAGCATAGTCCTGCGGGATAAGGAATTTAAACAGCGGTTTTCCGTCTTTTGCCTTTTCCGAATTAAGACGGCTTATATATTGGGCAAAAATTCTGCGCACCGTATTTGATACGGGACTTAAAGAAGAGGCTTTAGAGGCAAGGCAAGATTCTTTAAAGTCGTCCCACGACATATAATTTTCAGAAGGGACAGTCCCCAATCCGGTAATGCTAAGCGATTTTTGAAACCATAACCTTGAAGCAATCCTCGAAGGAAATACAAAAACGTTTTGTAAATCTCTTCCATAAGTCTTTATTGTTTGTTCTATTAAATTCATACCGAATACGATTATATCATAAAATATAAAAATTATTAAGATACAATTAAAATAAACCTACAATCATATTTACACTCTTTTCAAAAAGCAAAATTTGTAGTACTATAAAAATATGAAAATAATTATAGTTGGCGGCGGCGTTACCGGAAGTGAATTAGCCCGCAGGCTCATAAGAAAAAAACATGATGTTGTTTTAATAGAAAGAGATGAAGAAACAGCCCGCCATGCAGCTAATAGACTGGATTGTATGGTAGTACAGGCCGCAGGAAACGACACTCAAATCCTCTTGGATGCAGGCATAAAAAAGGCCGAAGCCATGATAGCCGTAACCGACTCGGATGAACTCAATATGATAATCTGCGGCATCGCGGATAGTCTCGCCCCCCAAGTTATAAAAATAGCAAGAGTCCGTAATGAGGACTATGTAAAGGCTTTAAATTTTTCGGAAGAAAGAACTCTGGGTATAAATGCCCTGGTTTATCCCGACGAAGAAGCAGCCCTCGCCGTTATTCAGGCTATAGAACACGGAGCAGTCAGTGATATTCTGTCCTTTGAGAATTCAAGCTATGAACTTTCCCGATTTAATGTTTGCGAAAAAAGCACTCTGGACGGTCTTGCCGTTTTTGATATCAGAAAATATGTTGACATTCCCTTCATAGTTGTAAGTGTTGAGCAAAACGGAAAAAATAGAATTCCGTCAGGCGATACTATTTTAACGGCAGGAACACGGGTTTCAATTTTAACAAAGCCGGAGCATATAAAAAGATTTTATGAACTGTCAGGCTTCGAAACTCAAGAATTTAAAAAAATTGCCTTGGTAGGAATGGGCCGAATAGGAAAAAGCATTGCGGAATACCTGCTTAAAAATTCAAAAGGAAAATCTTTTCTTTCAAAACTTTTGCCGATCAATCTAAATCAAAAATGGAAGATTTCCATTATCGAAACAAATGATAAAAAGGCAAAGGAAGTCGCTGCCGAATTCCCCGAAGCTTCTATCTATAAAGCTGATGTTACAGACGAATCCTTTGTAGACGAAATAGGCCTTGATTCATTCGACTTGGTAATATGCACAACACCCAACTATGAATTTAATATGATTGCCTGTGCATACTTAAAAACCCTTGGTGTTTATAAAACAATATCCCTCGTTCAAAGCGCCGTACTTGAAAATGTTGCATATAAGATCGGTGTCGATGTTGCAGTTTCTTTTAAAGATGTAGTTGTAGACTCTATAATGAGTCATCTTGTAAGTGAAAATGTAACAAGCGTTCATACAATGGGTGACGGTAAACTTGAAATAATAGAGCTGCAAGTTTCCGAAAAAAGCTCTGTTCTCGGCCAAAAACTAAAAGATATATCTCAGCATGGAGTCTATCTTGTTCTTCTTGTTACGGATGAAAACGAAGAGCAGATTCCTACCGGAGATACGGAGGTCAAGGCCGGATATAAAATTGTCTTTATAGTAAAATCTTCGAGAAGCGACGAAATTATAAAAATGTTCGGAGGTAATTAGATTTTAAATGAAAGCCTTACAATATATCCGAATAATTTTTATGATTCTCGCAATAATTTCCATAAGCTTCATTATTCCGATTGGAACAGCCCTTTATGAAAACGAAGCTTATTTGATTCCGTCTTTTTTAATTCCTACAGCCTTTGTCTTTGCCGTTGCAGCAGCTTTTTTCTTTTTTTTGAGAAACAAAAAAGTCAGACTTTCGGTTTCGGGCGGTATAATATTGGTTGCAGCAGCATGGATAGCTGCGGGTATTTTAGGAGCAATACCATTATGTATTTCAGGCGTGATACCCAACTTTGCAGACGCCATCTTTGAATCCGTATCCGGTTTTACAACAACGGGAGCAACGATTCTTACCAATGTCGAAGCTTGCCCAATGACAATGCATGTATGGCGTACCCAGATGCACTGGCTTGGAGGGATGGGAATAGTAGCCCTCACAGTTGCCCTCTTTCCTCTTTTGGGAGTAGGAGGATTTCAGCTCATCAAAAGCGAAACTACCGGCCCCGACAAGGGAAAGGTAACGGCAAAGATAACCCATACGGCAAAAGCTCTTTGGTTTATATATCTTGGAATGACTATAATACAAATAATCCTCTTAATGCTTGCAGGACTTCCATTCCTCGAAGCCCTCTGCCACACCTTTGCCTCTTTGGGCACAGGAGGTTTTTCAACAAGAAACGCAAGCGTCGGAGCCTTCAATTCTCCGTCGGTTGAAATTATTTGTGCCGTCTTTATGATTTTGGCAGGCGTCAACTTCAGTCTTTATTTTCACCTGTTTACCGGAAACCCTGAAGAATTTTTCCATAATTCGGAACTTAAAGCCTATCTTAAAATAGTATTTGTCTCAACCGTTTTAATTGCTTTTTCTATCTATCCAATTTACGGAATCGGAGGAGGTTTAAGACAAAGCTTTTTCCAAGTCGCCTCAGTAATAACGACCACAGGCTTTTCAACGGCCGACTATAACGCATGGCCGGAGTTCGCAAAAATGGTTTTATTTTTCTTGATGTTTGTCGGAGGCTGTTCAGGCTCAACGGCAGGAAGCATCAAGGTAATCCGCTGGCTAATCCTGCAAAAGCAGGCCGGAATGGAAGCAAAACGGCTTTTAAGCCCGCACGGTGTTTTCGGTATTCAGCTTAATAACCGCCCTGGAAGGAAGGACATAGTTTACAGCGTTGCAGGTTTTATGTTTTGCTACTTCCTCTTGACCCTTATTACAGCCTTGGTTGCAGCTGCCGACGGAGCAGACCTATTAAGCGGATTTACGGCTTCTCTTGCTCTTATAGGAAACATAGGCCCCGGTTTTGGAAGCGTCGGCCCTGCCGGAAACTTTGCATTTTTTTCATCCCCTGTAAAAATTTTCTTTTCTTTTATAATGCTCGCAGGACGATTGGAACTATACACAATGATAATTTATTTTATGCCTGCTTTCTGGAAAAGATAAGCTTCTCTGACAGCGATATTTTCGGATATTGCTTTTTAGTAAATAGCGATTACGTTCGGAATTCTCCAAACGGAATTATATTTTGTAAGGCCCGAAAACTCTTCCCAGCCGTTATAAAAGGCATAACTTCTTTCTTTTGATACCATTGTACTGTTAGATGCCATCGGAGACTGAATATTCTCACCTCGGGAAAACGCAATTCTAAAAGCATCCAAATTACCGAAGTACCAGCTTTCACTTTGGGGAACGCCCATATCGAAGGGAATTGACTTTGCCAAACCGAGGTCTACAGGTATCCAGCCGAAGCCTTCCAGATAAAACTCTGCCCACCAGTGAAGATAACTTGTTTGAGAAACATCTGCAATGATTCCGGCAACAGGTTGAGCAGGGATACCGGCAGCCCTTGCAAGAGCTGCAAATAAAATAGCTATATCGTAAGTATCGGCCTTTTTTTCTTTTAATGCATTTACAGGCGAAGCCCCGGAATTCAATATTGAAGCCGGAATTATTTCGACATTTTTTAATAAATAATTATATATGCGTCTTGCCTTATTGTAAGGGTTTCTTTCATTTTGAACAATTTCGGCTGCCGTTTTTTGAATAAGAGAATCATTCGCCGGAATTAACTCGGTAGCAATAGCATAATTATCATAGATAGCCTTGTTTTGACGGGAATTCACTCTTACATTAACTGGATTAATCCTTGTGTTAACCTCATAGGTATTTACGCCATACTCTTGTCTTATGTGAATTTTTGTAGAAGAATTTATATTTTCATACTGATGAATGGCAGCTCCCTGATAATCGGCTACAAAAGGAGTAGGATTGATAGATAAAACCTTAACATCTCTCTGTGAATAGGACTGAATAGGAAGCGGAACCTTTATAAAAAGAGAATTTTTTTCTACGGCCTCTACATTTGAAATATCAACCTCGGCAGCAATTGCAAAATTCTTTTTGTTTGAATAAGTCTTTGTACCTATCTTGTTTTTTACTCTAAAAGGAACAGAGTTGCTGGCTCCGGAAGACGTTACAACCAAAAGCATTCCGGAATCCGCTCCATCCGGAACCCTTACGTGAAGCTCCTGATTTGACCAAAACACAAAATCGTAATCATAGTCCGAACAACGGGCAGCCTCTATCTCTTCTTTTTTTTCAACTTGTTCAATCATTGAAGAATTAAAATCGGATACAAACAAAACTTGAGAGCTGCCCCTTGTCTCCCCAAAATTTTCACCTGAAATTTTTATAATGCTTCCTACTTCGGCAAAATCCTTGTCTAAAGCAATTATTGAAGGAATTCCGCCCGAATGAGCCTTATCTTTTATTACAGGCATTGATGCAACTGAAGCCATAAATGAAGGCAAAGATTTTTTATTTTGTACAACAACATATACTATGCCGCCGTTTTGATATTCAGGATACTTAAAAACAATTTTTTTATCGGTCCAGGCAGTACAATTTTCCGCTTGAATGACAGCATCTCCGATTTCAATCCATGAGGAATCTACTTCGTTTCCAAAATATTCTCCGGTTATTACAATTTCATCACCGGCTTGCGCAATCGGGGGATTAATTTCGGTTATCAAAGGATATTTAGCAGTCAAAGATGTTAAATAAAAAATAAGAGAGCCAAGGCCGCAGAAAAGAATAAGGAATATAAAAAACCTAAAAATAAAATATTTTCTAAATAAATAAGTAAATCTATTGCCCATTGTTTACAGAGGTTCGGGTTATTGCATTTTGAGTGTTAAGAAATAAAACTTGAGGCTTTATTTCTTGCTTTAATATATCAAATTCTACGTTATTTGAGGGAGGCAAGTATAAATTTACATATTGGCTTAAATTTATTTCCTTCTTTTTGCCTTCAAAAACCGATACATCTTCATTTACGCCCAAAACATTTGAAACATTTAGCTTGAATTTATTTACGGGTTTTAAACCATTGATTATAGAATCAATAGATTTAAATTCGGTAGCTGCAACAGCTCCGGATGGTTCTAAGCTTTCTCTTGTACTCAACACAATAATAGGTGTCAACACAAAAAGAAACAAGGCAGCAGCCGCTAAGGCCGGAATAGGGATTTTATTCGATTTATAGAACCAGCTTGTAGGCTTGCTCTTGTTGAATTCCATTTTTTTTAGGCAATCCTGCCTTTTGGCATAGAGCTTAAGGAAAGAACCGTCAAGGTCCAATTCAGGAAAAGAATTTTCAGATAGTTTTAAACTGATTTTTCTGTATGAGTCAACCACACCCCTGCATTTTTCACAAGAAGCCAAGTGAACTTCAATTTTTTCTTTCCACGGGGACTGTAATTCTCCATCAACATAGGCCGAATATAAATCTTTATCAGGGCATGTAGACATCGCTTTCTCCTATATACTTTGTTAATTGCTCTCGAGCTCTAAAAACTCGAACCTTCACATTACCTTCGCTTATTCCAAGAATGCTCCCTATCTCTTTGTAATTCAAACTGCCGTATTCTTTAAGCTGTAAAACAGCCCTCAAATTTTTAGGCAATTTTTCAAGAGCGGCTTGAACCGAATTTATAGACTCTTGCTTCAATACAATCTCTTCACCAGTATCGACTTTGCGCGTGTCTTCCTTTAGCGCTTTAGCATAAGCCTTTCGCTCACGGCCGCACCTTTTTACATGATTAAGAGATGCATTCCTCGTAACCCTAATGAGCCAGTATTTAGCATCATCCATTGACGGAAAGTCCATTTTTTTCTCTGTCATTTTTATTAAAGAATCATGACAGATATCTTCAGCTACGTCCCCTTCTCTGACTATATTGTAGGCTACTTTATAAATAACAGGCATAAGGGCCTCGTAGATTGCTCTAAAGTCTTCATCTGATGTTGCCCTCAAAATACCTTTCCCTTTAAACATTCCAAACTCCAAGACGTTACAGTTTTATTAAAAAATCATAAAACTTATAATTTTTTCCATGTTGTTTTACCGGCCTGGTCTTCAAGGATAATGCCCATACCCTTTAGCTTATCCCGAATTTCATCAGCCAGTTTATAATTTTTGTCAAGTTTTGCCGAAGCTCTCTCCTCTATTAATTTAAGAATTTCGGATTCATCGATTTCAATAGAACCTTTATCCTTTAGCGTATTAAAGGATTCTTCTATCAATTTGATGCCCAAAATCGAATCCATAGCGGCAAGAACCGTTAACACATCCTTTTGCGGAATGTCTTTTTCCTTTATCAAAAGCTGCAGCTCCGATAAGGCCTTTGGTGTAGATAAATCATCTTCCATAGCGGCAATAAAATTATCAAAGCAACTACGTGCTTTTTCATTTTTTATCATATCTTTTGCACTTTTAAGGTTAAGGTTTTCTGTCAAGGCTGCATACTCCATTATTTCGGAATCCGATAATCCATCCAACCATTTTGCAACTCTGTTATTTAAGTTTTTTCGGCCGTTTTTTGCCGTTTCCATAGCTTCCCATGAAAAGGTAAGCTGACTTCGGTAATGCCCGCCCAAAAGCAAGAAACGGTAGTCAAGAGCTGAAAAACCCTTATTGATAACATCTTCCAAAATGATAAAAGAACCTGCAGACTTAGACATTTTGCCCTTATTCATAACCAGGAATTCGTTATGAAGCCAATAGTTTACCCATTTTTTTCCTGTAGCTCCTTCGGATTGGGCTATTTCGTTGGTATGATGAACCCTTATATGGTCTATCCCGCCCTTGTGAATATCGATTTGTTCTCCCAGATACTTCATACTCATGGCAGAGCACTCGATATGCCAGCCGGGATAGCCTCGTCCCCAAGGCGAATCCCAGATAAGGGCCTGATTTTCAAACTTGCTCTTTGTAAACCAAAGAACAAAATCATGAGGATTGCGCTTATTTTTATCTATTTCTATACGGGCTCCGGCCTTAAGGTCTTCAAGGTTTATATTTGCCAATTCTCCGTATTTAGGAAAGGTAGAAATATCATAGTAAAGGTTTCCGCCCGCCATGTAGGTGTGCCCGTTTGCTTCTATTCTTTTTATAAGCTCTATCATTTCATTTATGTGCTCTGTAGCCTTGCAGACAATACCGGGTCTTTCGATATTCAGCCTTTCGGTATCGTTAAAAAAGGCCTTTGTATAAAATTCCGCAATTTCAAGCACCGATTTTCCGCGTTCTTCAGCAGATTTTACCATCTTATCTTCACCCGAATCTTCGTCATCCGTCAGATGCCCGACGTCGGTTATATTCATAACATGGGTAACATCATAACCTAAAAATCTTAAAGTTTTAACAAGAATATCTTGAAAAACATAGGTGCGTAAGTTTCCTATATGTGCATAGTCATATACGGTAGGCCCGCAGCCGTAAACTCCGGCCTTGCCTTCATGAATAGGAATAAATTCTTCTTTTTTATTACCTAAGGTATTATGTAATTTTAAACTCATACGTCTCCCCTATCTTGTTACCTAATACATAATAGTATATACTAAAATCAAATGAATAATTTATTTAGTATACTTCATAATACCCCTTTATTTCAAGAGGGAACTATAGAATTCTATAAACCCCTAAAGCCTCTTACATCATACAAAATCGGAGGCCCTGCAGAAGCTCTTTTTTGTCCTAAAGATGAAGACCATTTAAAAGAGGCCTTAATTTTTTTAAGCAAAAATAAGATTTCTGCCTCGTTAATAGGAGGCGGAACAAACATTCTTGTCTCCGATAAGGGGTTTAGAGGCGTTTTAATAAGCCTAAAAAACTTAAACAAGATAGAAATCGTAGGCGAATCTGCAGAAAAAGTTTTTGTAAAGGCCGGAGCAGGTATTCTTATTGATAATCTTACAAAATGGGCTGTTAAAAACTCCCTTTCAGGTCTGGAGTGTTTCGGCGGCCTTCCGGGAAGCGTCGGGGGAGCCGTATTTATGAATGCACGCTGTTATGATGTTTCAATCTCGGATAGATTAAAATCGATAAAATATATCTTAGCCGATGATGAAAAAACGGAATTTGCAGAATATGAATATAATCCTTCCGATTGGGATTATAAGGTTTCGCCGTTTCAACAAAATCCGGTAAGTACCGAGATTTCAAAAAATAGAAAGATAGTGCTTTCTGCCGTTTTTATCTTAACCTATGGAATAAAAGAAGAAATTGCCGCCAAAACCGAGGAAAAAATTCAAGATAGAATTTCAAAGGGACATTTTAAGGCGCCTTCTGCAGGAAGTACATTTAAAAATAACAGGACATTCGGGCAGCCAAGCGGCAAGCTGATAGAGGATGCGGGATTAAAAGGCCTTTGTGAAGGAGGAGCTCAGGTTGCTCCTTGGCACGGGAATTTTATAATTAATAAGCATGATGCCTCCGCTTCGGACGTAAAAACTTTGATAGAAAAGGTTCAAAAAACGGTTAAAGATAAGACGGGCTTTTTACTTGAACCGGAAGTTATTTTTGCAGGCGACTGAAGTTAGACATTTTAGAGATTATAGCAACAAACCGCAAAGAATTATAAATATTTCTTTAAATTTACACAAAAATATATAAAATTCTTTTAAATTCGCTTGACTTATTTATTCTTTTAAGGTATATTAGATATATCAAGAGCAGGTAAAACTGCCGAATATCTTTAAGGAGAGAAAAAGATGAAAGCATTATTAAGATTTATTAAGTCGAACAGAAAAAGCGGAAACCCTCAAAGATCTGAAACACTTACACCGCAAGAGAAAATTCAAGACCAAGCAATTGTTTGGAAGGCTAATGTAGGAAAGAACTATTTTACAATCTAATTTTGTAAATACTTTGAGGCTATAAAATCTTTAGGTAAAGATTTATCCATAAAACTAAAGACCCGCTTTTGCGGGTCTTTTTTTGTCTACGCACTCCGAAAAAACTTACACCCTATACTAAATAAGAATTTATATGTAAAATATAAGAGCTGTATTTTAAGGCAGCGAAGGAGCTAAATATGAGCAAAATTGTAGTGGTGGGTGCAAATCACGCCGGAACGTCGGCCATTAATTTTTTAACTGACCTTTCAAAAGAAAATGAAGTCGTTGTCTTTGACAGAAATACCAATATCAGCTTTTTAGGCTGCGGAATGGCCCTCTGGATAGGAAATCAGATCAGAGGTTCCGAAGGTCTCTTTTATTCCAATAAGGAAAAACTGGAAGCAAAGGGAGCTAAGGTTACAATGGAAGCCGATATTACACGCATAGATTTCGATAAAAAAATCGTATACGGAACGGTAAAGGGTTCACAGCCTATCGAAGAATCCTATGATAAATTAATCCTTGCAACAGGTTCAATTCCTATAATGCCGAAGATTAAGGGCATGGACTTGGAAAATGTTCAGCAGGTAAAAATTTTTCAAAATGCCCAAGAAGTTATCGACAAGCTAAAAAATCCCGATATTAAAAAAATTGCAGTTGTAGGAGCCGGTTACATCGGTGTTGAACTTGCCGAAGCCTTTAAAAGGCATAATAAGGAAGTTGTGCTCATTGATGCGATGCCGTCAAGTCTTTCAAACTATTATGACAAACCTTTTACCGATTTAATGGATAAAAATTTAAACGATCACGGAATCAAACTTGCATATAATCAGCTCGTCCAAGAAATCAAAGGAACAACAAAGGTAGAAGCCGTTGTTACGGACAAGGGAGAATATCCGGCCGACATGGTAGTCGTCTGTATCGGTTTTAGGCCCAATACCGACCTTGGAAAAGATAAACTTGAAACCTTTAAAAACGGAGCCTATGCGGTCAACCTAAAGCAAGAAACAAGCATAAAAGATGTTTACGCAATAGGAGACTGTGCAACGGTTTTTGATAACTCTTTAGGAGAAAAATCCTACATCGCCCTTGCAACAAATGCAGTAAGGAGCGGAATTATAGCCGCCCATAATGCAGCAGGAATTCCCTTAGAAGGCATAGGAGTCCAAGGTTCTAACGGAATCAATATCTATGACTTGAAGATGGTATCAAGCGGCCTTACTGTAGAGCGTGCAAAAAAGCTGGGGCTTGATGTTGAGTTTACCGACTTTGAAGATTTGCAGCGTCCCGAATTTATGGAACACGATAATCCTCCGGTAAAATTAAGGATTGTGTATAACAAAAAAACGAGGGTTATAATCGGTGCTCAAATGGCTTCGACCTATGATATGTCTATGGGTATTCACATGTTCTCCCTTGCAATCCAAGAAAAGCTTACAATCGATAAGCTTAAACTTTTAGACATCTTCTTTTTGCCCCACTTTAATAAGCCGTATAATTACATAACCATGGCCGCCTTGGGAGCAAAATAGGTTTTAGCTTTTTAATAAAAAAAATTGAGAGTGATTAATATTATGAATAAATACGATTTCAATATGGATTTTTAGTAGATAAAATATTACTAAAAAATAAAACTATAGTATTTAGTAAGTATAATTAATAAGGGATATTATGGATTATATAGCATTACTCAGGGGTATCAATGTTGGAAACTCAATAAAAATTAACATGAAAGAATTGAAAACATTATTTGAGCAATGCGGTTTTTCAAACGTTTCAACATATATCAATTCCGGAAATGTCATTTTTAAATCAAATGACAAGAAAAACAGTATCACAGAGAATATTGAAAAAGCATTACATATAACAAGTGGAAATGAAGTAAAGGTATTAGTAAAGACAAAAAGTGAAATGGTAAAAATAGCAAATAGTATCCCAGGAGATTGGCAAAATAATGATGATCAAGAGACCGATGTAGCGTATTTATTTGAATCAATAGATAATGAAAACATAATAAACGAATTACCAGTAAAAAAGGAATATATACAATTAATATATGTTAAGGGTGCGTTAATCTGGAATGTTCGACGAGAAGATTATAATAAAAGCCATTTAAATAAAATAATATCGCATAAAGCATATAAAGATATGACAATACGAAATGTTAATACGGCTCGATATCTTGCAAAGTGCTGATAAAAAACTTACCTAACACCCGCTTCAACCTGACATTGCGGACAAGCCGCAAATGCAGGTTAAGCGGCAGTTATTTAAAAAAATCTATTGGAATTATAATTTCAGGCAATCCTTCTGAATATGGAGCGACCTGATATTGCTCAAAAATAATTTTGATTTTTCCGTTTTCGATTTTAAAAACTTTAAAATTTTCAAGTTTAGGTTCCGTTCCTTCTTTTATCATCGACTCATCGGATGATAAATCCCCTTTCTTAACCTTCTCCATTAGTATTTTTCTTGCCTCATTCGACAACTTGACAAGCCAGTTTTTTGAAGCAGGGCGTACAACATCAGCTAAGGATACAAGTTTTTTTGTTTTTATATCATAGTTTATAGGAACCAACGATGTAAGGCCGTGAGCACCTCCCATATATTCATAGACCGATAAAACAAAACTTATATAATTTCCATCCCGTACAATATCATCATAACCGATAATCAGCTCAAAATTTTGAGGAGTGGACGATTTTGCCATATCATCGGGAGAAACGGAATAATAATTATTCCAAAATGCGGTAACCTTGCCTTTTACCGTTTTTGACACGATAGCATTTAAAGCCGGAACATCCTCAAAAATCGGGAAATCTATTTTTAACTCACAATGAACGGCAGCTTGTTTAACCTCAGCCTTCGAATTGCTTTCGGTAGCGCCTCCTATTGCATCATGAGAAGATGTTTCTGCAGCACCTGAAGCATTAAGCGAAAACACAAAAAGAACAAAGCAAAAAAGAACCATAATTTTTGATTTCATAATATTTCTCCATATAAAAATATTTTGAACATTGTATAATATATAGAAAAAATGTAAAGAGGGGTTTACCTTTTTTTTAACACATTATTGAATAAAAGCCCTTTTTATTATATAGTCATTTTCAGGGTAGAATATGGGTGTTTTCACATGGGAAGGAAAGGATAAGGTTCTTTCCGAACTGAACCATTTATTACAAAATCAAAATAAATTTTCTTTTACGGAAAACAAAGTAAAAAGTTTTAATTCTGAAGATGCAAAAAATTTATACATTGAATCCGACAATCTCTATGCCCTTCTTTTTTTACAAAAAGAATATAAAGACAAAATCAAAATAATATATATTGATCCTCCGTACAATACGGGGAAAAAATTTACTTATTCCGATCGTTTTCAAACTAAGATAGAATGGATGAATTATCTTTATGTAAGATTGAGCCTTGCGAAAACCTTATTAACTGATGACGGTCTTATTTTTATAAGCATTGACGATAAGGCCTGCCCTTATTTAAGAATAATCCTTGATGCAATCTTCGGTACGGAAAATTTTATTTCTACCCTTGTATGGAATAACTCGACCGGCGGAGGCTTACGCAAAAAGCATATCAACACATCGCATGAGTACATCGTCTTATATGCCAAGAATAAAACTAAGGTTAAGCCCATGACAGCCCCGATGCCGGAAAAGGCGAAGAAAATGTATAAATACAAGGATGCTGACGGAAGATTTTTTAGATACCAGCAATTTGCATGGAAAAATAAAACGGATGCAAAAAGGCAAAAATATCCTATAAAAACACCTGACGGGAATTTTATCGTTCCTAAGGCAGGCTATATTTACCGCTTTGTCGAAAAAAGTTTTTTTAATCTTTTAGAAAAAAATCTAATCGAATTTAAAAAATCGGACAAGTCAGTTTTTACCGATATAAAAGGGCGGCCTACAAAATGGACTATCTATGTAAAAACCTATCTTGAAAAAAAGGAAGAAACGGTTCCGAAATCTCTCCTCCCTACAGAATATGTTAGAACAAATATACAAAGTGTATATGAACAAAAAGTCTTATTCGGAGCAAAGATTTTCGATTATGCAAAACCGGTTTCTCTTTTAAAATATATTTTTAAGCTGGTTCCGAATTCGGACGATGCGGTTGTTTTAGATTTTTTTTCGGGTTCGGCAACAACAGCCCATGCCGTGATGGAACTAAACGCAGAGCTTAACGAAAGCCGAAAATTTATCTTGGTACAAAGGGGAGAGCCTTGCTCCGAGGATTCCCCTGCCCTCAAGGCCGGCTTTAAAACAATAGCCGAGCTGGGCAGGGAAAGAATTATAAGAGCCTTCGCTTTAATCCAAAAAAGATTCCCTCAAAAAACTTTCGGGTTCAAGTATTTGGAATTTAGCGGAGAGCAAGACCTTATTTTTTAAGATGCTTTTCAAACCAGTTAAATATCTCGGTTAAGCGGCGGATTCTGTGCTTGGGTTTTCCTGTTCGGGAGAGGTCATGATTTTCCCCATGGAACAAGACAAGCTTTGCCTCGCAGCCGTGATATCTTAGGGCCGTAAACATTTGGAAGGCGCAGGCCTCAAAGCAGCGGTAGTCCTCATCCGATTGAATAAAAAGAGTCGGAGTTTTACACTTATCGGCATACTTGAGAGGACTGTGATCCCACATTTTTTCGAAGCCGTTCCAAGGAGTGGCATTTCCGTTTTGGTCGGAATTAAAATAATAACCGATATCTGTAGTTCCGAATTTGGAAATCCAGTTTGAAATTGAACGCTGGGAACAGGCTGCAGCAAAGCGGTTTGTGTGGCCGATTATCCAGTTGGTCATAAAGCCGCCGTAAGAGCCGCCCATAACGCCTACTTTTTCTTTATCTATATCCTTGTACTTTTTTAGAACCTCGTCCGTAAGCTTCATTAAATCGGAGTAGTCGATTGTTCCGTACTTGCCCCGGATATCGGCAAAGGCTCGGCCCATTCCATCGGCACCGTGGGGATTCGTATAAAACACAAAGTAACCGGATTGGGCTAAAAACTGCATCTCGTGATGAAAAATTGAACCGTAAACAGTCTTAGGTCCGCCGTGAATTGTCAAGATACCTGGATATTTTTTTCCGGCCTTGTAGTTTAAAGGCTTTAAAACAAAGCCGTGGAGTTTAACACCGTCATTTGTAAACTCGAATTCCTCGGGCACAATCTTTTGTAACTTTGAAGCATAGGTATTATGCTTTGTGAGGCAGGTTTCTTTTTTATCTTCAAAAAGATAAACTTCTTGTAATTCCTGTTTTCTAAAACCGATAAAAAGAATTTTTTCTTCATGAACGGCAAAGCAATCTACAGAACCTTTTTCGGTAATAAGCTGTTTTAATTCTCCTTTTTCGTCAATGACATTTACAAAGGAAGAATCATCCTCGGTTGTAATAAAATAATATTTTCCGTCCTTGACATGGGAGTTAGCACCGCCTCCGAACCTTGAATCGGAACCCACGGAATTCCATAAGCTCTTGTCATAATCCTTGGGCGAAATCATCTTCGCTCCTGTTCCGGTTTTGGGGATAATATAAATATCGGCATCTTGGTTTACGCCGTATTTTTTTCCGTCGGCACCCGTATAAAGAATTTTATCTCCGAAGAATTTGGCATCGGCGTACATAAAATCTTGACCGCCATTTAAGAGCTTTGCCTTTTTTGTTTTTAAGGGCATGAGCATCAGCTCGTTATAGATGGGCATCTTATCGGTATAAGTTGATTTTGTAAATAAAATCTCTTGTGTATTTTTATCGAAATCAAAATCATCAACCTGAGTAAACTCATCGGTTAGGGCCGTACCCTTCATGTTTGAAAGATTATAAACAAAGAGACGGTTTCTCTTGCGTGATGTAAAGCCTCCCCCGTTGCGCCAAAACGGAATCTCTTCAAAGGTTTCATAATCGGCCTCATCTTTTTTTGCTTCTTCTGCCTTTTCTTTAGGCAGCTTTTTAAACGGGTCATCTTTCCATGAGTGTAAAACAACAGCCGTCTTTTTATCGGCAAATTCCATTTTTAAAACGGGATGGGGGAAGGTGTAGGCAAGCAAGGCTTCACCGCCCGAAACGGGGATAGCATAAACAAAGGTTTTCTCTTTTTCTTCCTTTTCTTTTTTTGTTCTTCTTGCAGAAAAAAGAAGGCGATCGCCGTCAAAGCCGTAAAAAGAATTTACGTCTTCGCCCGTAAGCTGCTTTGTCTTTTTTGTTTCCATGTCCAAAAGAAAAAGAGCCTTGTTATAATCATTTTCGGTTAGATCGGCATGAGCACAAATATAGGCCGCATATCTTCCGTCTTCCGAAAATTTAAGGTTACTTAAAAATTCGTAATTTTTAAAATCGTCCAACTTTATTGTCTTCATAAAAGTTCTCCTTTAAGAATTTCTTGTTAAATAACTATAACACTATCGGACAATTTGAACAAGGGGACTTCTTTACTTTGAAATTAAAACTACAGTTGTACGGGCAAGCACTACATATATTTGCTGATTCATAATCTGCTCGGTATGTTCTTCATCTAAAAAATCTTGTCCGCTCGTGTACGAGGTGTCTATAAGACGATGCCATATCTTCCCGCCTGAAGAAGGAGGGGGAAGCCTCACGGTTATATCGTTATTGTAACTATTGGTCATAACATAAAAATCGTTATCATCTTCATCGCTTTCCAAATTAATTTTATTGCCGTCTATTAAAAAGGCTAAAAAATTTGAAGGCGCGTTCCAATTAGGTTTTTGTGCCTGATAATCAAACCAAGTTATATCGCTTGGAGTACCGTTAATTTTCGAAACTCCGGTAAAAAAATGTTTTCTTAAAAAAGAAAAATGAGTCTTCCTTAAATTGATAAGTTTTTTTGTAAATTCAAGCAAGTCCTTATTTTCATTTAAAAGTTCCCAATCAAACCAAGACATTTCATTATCCTGACAATAGGCATTATTATTTCCGTTTTGTGTGCGGAATACCTCATCTCCCATATTAATCATGGGCGTGCCTGCTGAAAGGATAAGCGTTGTCAAAATATTTTTTGCAGACCTCATACGCATTCTTTCAATTTCGATAGATGCGGCTCCCTCTATTCCATGATTATAGCTTAAATTCTCATTTGAGCCGTCACGGTTATTTTCCCCGTTTTCTTCGTTATGTTTTTCGGAATAGCTTAGCAAATCGCAAAGGGTAAAGCCGTCATGACAGCAAACAAAATTTATTGACTGATAAGGCCTTCTGCCTTTCTGAGAATATAAATCCGCAGAGCCGGTCAATCTGGTTGCCAAATGTCTTATATCCGGATTGGGCTGCAGCCAAAACTCTCTGACGGAGTTACGGAATAAGTCATTCCATTCCGCCCAGCGCCCGGGAAATTTTCCTACCATGTATGCACCGGCTGCATCCCAAGCTTCAGCTATAATCTTTGTAGAACGAAGAACGGAATCATCTGCGATAGCCTGTATCATAAAAGAATTTAAATCTATATTTCCGGTTTTATCGCGTGCCAGAACGGGAGCCAAATCAAAACGGAATCCGTCTACATGCATTTCCGTTACCCAATACCGCAGACAATCCAATATAAATTTTATAACGGGAATTTCCGAGGTTTTTAGGCTGTTCCCGCAGCCCGAAAAATTTTTATAATAGAGCTTATTATCTTCAAGATGATAGTAAATGGAATTATCCAATCCCTTAAAAGAAAAAACGGGGCCGTTTTCGTTTCCTTCTGCAGTATGATTAAACACCACATCCAAGATTATTTCGATACCTGCTTTATGAAATTCCCTAACCATAAATTTAAACTCGTTTACGGCATTGCCCGGATCTTCGGCATAGAGGGCCTTAGGTGCAAAAAAAGCAATTGTACTATACCCCCAATAATTTTTTAGCCGAACGCCCGTTTTGGGATTTACATTCATATTTTCATTTTCATCAAAATCAAAAACAGGTAATAACTCAAGAGAAGTGATTCCCAAATTCTTTAAATACGGAATCAGCTCCACAAGCCCGGAATATTTACCTCGTTTTGCAGGACTTATTTTATCGTTTAAAAAAGAAAAACCCTTTACATGAGCTTCATATATCACACATCTTTGGAGCGGAATATTTAAGGGTTTATCTCCCTGCCAATCGAATTCCCTATCATCCACAACTACACATTTTGGGAATCCCTTTGCCGTCCTTTTATATTGATTTTTACCGCCTGAAGCCTTGCTGTTTATTTGGTTAAGAGTTTGTTCCGAATTAAATACCGAATGAGAACTTATAAGCCTTGCATAAGGGTCGAGTAAATAATTATTTTCATCGAATAAAAAACCGGCTGAAGGCGAAAACTCTCCGTCAGCCGTATACAAATAAAATGCCCAACTTTTTAAATCTGCAACAAACACATGCCAAACATCACCCGTTTTATTTATTTGAGGATCCAGTTTATATGAAATTATCGGCTCGGAATCTTCTACATTTTCAAATAAGTGTAGAACTATTTCCTTTGCATTTCGTGAAAAGACGCTGAAATTCACTCCATCACAGCTTAATTTTGCGCCTAGGGGAGAAGCTTTTCCTTGAAAAAAAGATAAATCGTTCATATTCATCATTAAAGTATAGTATGTATTTTAAATTTATGCTATAATGAAAACAACGTTTTAAAGGAAATAATAATGAAAAAGGTTCCAATAATAAGCACAATACAGACTACCGTGGACGGATTAAAATCTGCTGCACAAAACATAGAAAACGTCAATATTGCAGTCCTTGATAAATATGAAGACATTGTTTCGTTTTTTAAATACGAAATGCCTGAAATCAAGATTATCGATTTCGGAGATCCTAATATCGATGCCGACGCTTGTGTTAGGATTATAAAAGATGATCCGTGGCTTTTATTCGGAGGAATTATAGCCATTACCAATGACCGCCAAGAAAAAGCAAAGCTTGAACAAATAAAGGAACCTAACTTTTTATTTGTATGTACAAGAAAAGATTTTGAAAAAAATACCGAACAGATTATAAAGATTTTAAACCAACATCAGCATTTTCTTTTTAACAGAGGAATGCACCAGAGGGCTGATGAAAAAGAGACAGGTCATTTTGTAAGCGATACCGACCCATTTGAAATAGTTTTCTACGCAAACCTGATAGGAACCTATCTTTACAATACCAACAGAGTAAATGAAGAAGAACGATCTTCCTTACAAACTGCAATGATGGAATTTTTACTTAATGCAGTAGAACACGGAAACTGTAATATCTCTTATGAGGAAAAGAATAAATGGCTGCGAAGCGGAAAAAATATGCTCGATTTAATTGCCGAAAAACAAAAACAGCCTGAAATAAAAAAGAAAAAAGTTTATATCACGTATTCGGTACTGCCTGAAAAAACAAAGATAACTATCAAGGATGAAGGGAACGGTTTTGACTGGAAGAGCCATCTTGAATCAGACTTTGAAGCAGGCCTTCACGGAATGGGTATTAAACTTTCTCAAACACTTGTTAAAAATATACGCTATAATAATATTGGGAATGAGGTTTCATTTGAGGTAAATAACCAAAGAAATATAGCAAACCTTACACCCGCTATTTTAAAATCCCAGCAATTACTAACCTTCAAACACATGCAGATTGTCTGCCGCGAAAACGAGGATTCAAGCGATCTTTTTTATATAAGTTCGGGACGCTATGCCGTCTATGTAAACAATAAATTGATGTCGGTTTTAACACCGGCTGACATTTTTATAGGAGAAATGGCCTTTTTAATGAATGACAGAAGATCTGCTACCGTCGTATCTATCGGCGAAGGTTCTCTTGTAAAGATTCCTAAGATGAAGTTTATGCAGTTGATTGAGGAGCATCCTCATTACGGTATTTTCTTATCCCGACTGTTGGCTAACCGCTTAGCCCGTCAATCAAAGATTACGGCACAACTAAAAGAAGAACAAGAAAATACCAAGTAGGAATTCCAATAAAGCCCTTAATTTAATCAGCGGAATTCTATTAATGTTTCTTTTAGAATTTTAACAAAAACTTCAAGCTCTCCCCTTTGTGTTAAGGGCCCTATTGAAACCCGCACTGAATTTTGCTGCACCTTAGCATCAATTTTCATAGCTTCTAAAACAGGACGGGTTTGTTTTTTTGATGAACATGCAGAACCCGTAGAAATACAGATACCCTTTTCCGACAAGCAGCGGACAAGGACTTCTCCGGTTAATTCTTTAACCGCAAACTGTAAAATCCAGGGAGAAAATTTATCCTTTAACTGCGGACGGGATTCCGGGATAAAACTTAAACCTTCAATACTTGCCAGTTCTTCAATTAAAAAATCCGTTAATTCTTTTGCATGAAAAACATAGCCGTCTAAATTTTTATAATATTTTTTTAAGCAGCCGGACAGAGCTAAAATACCTGCAAGGTTTTCGGTTCCGGGCCTTATTCCATTTTCTTGTCCGCCCCCGCGGATAAATGCCTCCATATTTTTAGCAAGATACAAAAAACCGATTCCTCTGGGAGCTCCTATTTTGTGTCCGCTAAAAGAAGCCGAATGAATGGATAGTTTTGAAAGTTCAAAAGGAATCTTTCCTATAGCTTGAACTGCATCGGTATGAAAATGGATTTTTCTTTTTCCTTTAGAATATTCTTCAAGAGCCTTTCCTATTTCGGCGATGGGCTGGATTGCTCCGGTTTCATTGTTTACCGCCATTACAGAAACAAAGGCCGTATCGGGCCCTATGGTTTTTAAAACCGCATCGGCACTTATAAAGCCGTTTTTATCCGCAGGAATTTGCAAAATCTTATAACCCCGTGCTTTCATAATGGAGGCTTGTTCTCTAACAGCGGAATGCTCTATGCTGCTGACCGCAATCGAGCAAGGAGAAGGAAGGGCTAACAGAGAGAGCATAGGAATATAATCCCCCTCGGTTCCTCCCGATGTAAAAATAATATGCTCAGGCGCCGTATTTAAAAGTTCTGCAATTTCCGAACGAGTGTCTTCTAAAACTTTTCGAGCATCCTTACCTAAAAAATGCTTTGAAGAAGGATTTGCAAAATATTTAAAAGCTTTTTTTAAGGCCTCCGTAATTATATCTTCTTGAGGAAGGGCTGTTGCTGCCCAATCCAAATAAATCATAGAACCTCCCTGATGTCTTTTTCAAAGGCTTCGTAAATAAAAGTTTCACAAATATTTTTTTGCAAAATCAAACGGATTTTACCGTCCATATTTTTTTTATCTTTTTTCATTGCTAAAAGCACCTTCTCCTTATCCTGTAAGACCGGTACATCTATGCGGCTATAAGAATGTATAACAGCACAAACCTCATCCGCATAGGAAGAATCGGTTAAGCCTAATTTTTTACCTAATAGCATCGCCTTTGATATTCCCCAAGCAACAGCCTCTCCATGCGAAATCTTTGAAAAATTTAAAACGGATTCCAGTGCATGACCAAAGGTGTGCCCCAAGTTTAAAAAGGCTCTTTCATTTTTTTCGTCAAAGTCGCGGCTTACAACCTGAGCTTTTGCCTCAACGGCTTTTTTAACAAGGTCCAAGCAAAGAGCTTCATCTCTTGCAAAAATTTTTTCTCTTTGTGTTCTAAAAACTTGGTAAATATCTTTTGAGTATAAAAGGCCCATCTTAAATATCTCGAACATTCCTGAAAGATACTCCGCCTCGCTTAAACTTTTTAAGACCTTTGGGCTTATGTAAATTTCATCAGCCTTAAAAAAAGTTCCTACCATGTTTTTATAACCGTCAAAATTTATTGCAGTTTTTCCGCCGATGGCTGCATCCGCCATAGCTAAAAGACTGGTAGGAACAAGTTTGCATTTTGCCCCCCTCATATAAACCGAGGCAGCAAAGGCCGCCAAATCACAGACAAGACCTCCACCAATCCCGATAAAAACGGAATTCCGGCTTAAGCCCGCATCGAGGGCCATTTTTAAAATAGATACAAGGGAAGTAAAATTTTTATTTTCTTCTCCGGCTTCAATGACAACCAAGGGAAGGTCAGTACGAAAATTTCTTGAACCCTTTGCAATAGGAGCAGTATTTGAATCGGCGATGTACATTCCGCCGGCTGTACCGACAGGCGGTAAAAAAGGCTCATCGCAGTAAAACACTTCGGTTGTCCCTTGAACCGTTGTAAAAATAAAACTATCCATAAATTATCAAAATTTTATTAAAGCATTTTCAGCATCTGCAGCACCAAAAGAGAGGAATCCTTTGCTGCCTGTGCCGAAAAAACCTCATAAGAAATTTTAGCAGCTTCATCCTTGCCTGCCGTATCGGAAATACTCCTCAAAATTAAAAAGGGAATTTTATTTATGCAGCAAACTTGAGCAGCAGCTGCCCCTTCCATTTCAACACAGGCAGGATTAAATTCTTTGATAATCCTTTCTCTAAGTTTTTTATCTGAAACAAAGGTATCCCCTGAAGCAATTCGGCCTTCAATAAGCTTTAAATTTTTTATATGCTCATCATCACTTTCTTTTTGCATAGCCTTAAAAGCTTTAACGGCAAGGTTTTTAAACTTTTTGTCGGCAAGCCAAAAAGGAGACTTTGTCATAGGCACCTGACCAATAGGATAGCCGAAGGCTGTTGCATCTACATCATGCTGAACTGCATCGGTGGAAACAACCATATCGAAAACATTTATACCTTCCAAAAGCCCTCCGGCTGCCCCGGTGTTTATTACAGCATCAACCTTAAATTCCGAAATAAGAATTTGACAGCACAGAGCCGCATTGACCTTACCTATTCCGCTGCACACAAGAACAACATCCTTTCCCATTATCGTTCCCGTAAAAAAACTAAGACCGGCAATTTTTCGAATTTCCCCAACTAAATGCTTTTTTAAAAGTTTAACTTCCTGCTCTTCAGCACCAAAAATTCCTATCTTCATTATTAACCTCTTCTTAAATTCAAAATAAACGTCATATCAGGATTATAGCATAAAAATACTTGGGTATTCTACACCTTTCTTAAAAAGTTATTTTGTCAAAACCCAGTCCGCTGCATTATGATTTATTGTTACCTGCGAAATCCGTTTAATCATTTTTGTAGGAGTTATATTTGCTTGTACTGCATTTAAAATATCTCCATCAGGCTGCCATAAACCGGCTTCGGCAGCTTCCAATGCGGCTCGTTCAATTTCAGGTCTTCCCCATTCCTCATCCTTAGGGTTTCTAAACAAGACGGCATCCTGTAAACCCTCATTTTGACTTGTTCTAATAAGAACGGCATTCGTTCTTTTCGGCTGAAACTTTTGCAGCTTAGCCCAAAAACAAAAAGCCTTTTCTCCCGATTCAAGAGCATTACAAGCATCGACGGAAACTAAAATACCGTCTTCAGGCATTGAACCGTCCAGCGGTAAATACCAATAGAATACAATTATATTTCCAGCTTCTACCTCAAAGGCGGGAAACACATAGTCAGGCTCTTTTGAGTTCCCCGCATTTACAAGACTTACCCCGAATAAGTTTCCGCTTTTTTTTACGCTGAATCTTATAAAACCCTCTTTAGATGCGGAGCCTAGCTTTAAAGAAGAAAAAGACAGCTCTGCAGGCCTAGTGTTTGCTCCCTTAAAGGGAAGCTCAAAATCAAGAAATTGATTTTGAGCTTTAACCTTTCCGCATATTTTAAAATCTTCGCCTATTTCAAAGCTTGCACTAGGCTTAATCTTAAAAACGGAAAGGTCTCCGTTCTTAGGCTTATAAGCCTTATCCTGCAAAAAATCGGCTGCTTCAATCTCTTCAACAGTACACAAAATTTCTTCGGATAAATTTCCTTTTAAAGCATAAGCTTGGAGACCGGCGGCACGCCCTTCAAAAATAAGAGTTATCTCATTATTTGGGGACTGCTCAAATTCTTTGAGAGTAATGCTCTCATTATACCCAAGAAAAATTGAAACAAAGCCCGGCTGTTCAATCATTCCGCTGCAAGAAGCACATAAACTCAAAACCAACAAAACAGATAAAAAAAATCTTTTTTTCATAAAAGACCTCCTACCTATCTTGTATGTTTTTTTTAGCCTTTATAGTAAAATTTTAAAATATTTCTTAAAATCCAATAAGTTTTTTAGAGATACCCTAAATTCTTGTAATTACAGACTCAAAGGGACGTAAAATCTTCTGTTGAGGGTTAAAGTTTCTATAATTAAATAAAATCGGAAGACCTCTAACCTCTTCCCTTATCTTTTGAGCCTTGCCTGACATATTGGAAACAATAAAAAAGGTTTTATCGTCTTTTTTGCGGTAATAGGCAAAAATATCCTTTCCTAAATCGGCAAATTCTATATCGCCGAGCTGTAAGGCTTCTTCCGAATTTCTTAAGGCTATCAGTTTCTTATAATAATTAAAGCAGGAATCGGATTCCGATAGATTCTTCTTTACATTTATTTCTTTATATTTTTCGTTAAGCCGCAGCCAAGGCTTTACGGTACAAAAGCCCCCGTTTTCGGAATCATCCCAAGGTATGGGAGTTCTTGCATGGTCCCGGGCATAGTTCATGGTCATTTTAAAGGCTCGTTTTTTACCGAATTTAAGACGGCGGAGAGTGTCATAAATATTCTTTGTGGCTATATCATCAATTTCATCCATGCTTTTAAAATCGGTATTGGTAAGCCCGATTTCCTCTCCTTGGTAAATAAAGGGTGTTCCTTTTTGGGTTAAAAGAACCGTTGCGAGCATTTTGACGCTTTCTTTGTAGTATTTCCCCTCATCCCCAAACCTTGAAACGGAGCGGGCTTGATCGTGATTTTCAAAGAAAAGGGGAGTCCAAGGCATCTTAGTCTGCCATTTTTTTAAGATTTTAATCATTCGGAAAGGTTTATATTTCCGTTTTAAAACCGGAATTTGAAACCAGCAGTCTACCCCGGTGTGATGTTCAAAAGGAAAAACAAGAGTCAATTCATCTTGAATAAAATTCTTAGCTTCTTCTAAAGAAACGTCCATAGTTTCGCCTACTGTAAAGGCATTGTAGGGTTTTAGGACATCTCTATTTAATTCTTTTAGAATATCGTGGCAGCCCTTTTGAGAAAGATAAAACTCTTTGCCTGTTTTAATCCTTCTTTTTTTTGCATCCTCGTAAGAGGTTTTATAAATGCAGTTTATAACATCGCAGCGGAAGCCGGTAACACCCATATCCAGCCAAAACTTCAATATTTTTTTTACTTCTTCAATCACCGCGGGATTGTTATAGTTTAGATCCGGCTGATTTTCGGTAAAAAGATGAAGATAATAGAGTCCGTTTTCTTCGCAATACTTCCATGCAGAACCTAAAAAAAGGCTGTCCCAGTTATTTGGGGGCAGCTTTTTACCCTTTACAAGCCTAGGTTCTTTCCAAACATAATAATTATGGTAGGGCGATTCGGGATTTTTAGATTCTATAAACCATCTGTGCTGATCACTTGTATGGTTTATAACCAAGTCCATCACAATCTTGATATCCAGTTTATCCGCTTCTTTTAATAGAGCCTTAAAGTCGTCCATGGTGCCGAATTTGGGGTTGATATCGCAATAATCGGAAACATCATAGCCGTTATCATAATCGGAGGAAGCCGTTATGGGAGAAAGCCAAATTGCCCCTATGCCTAGTTCCTTTAAATAAGGCAATTTTGAGATAATACCCTGAAGGTCCCCCATCCCGTCATTGTTTGCATCACAAAAACTTCTGGGATATATCTGATAAAAAACCCTTTTATTCCACCATTCCATACATCTTCTCCTAAATAAATTTTATCTAACTTATATTCTAATTGTTTTTTATTATTTGTCTATATTTAAGGGATATATATTTCAAAAAGATATAGAGAATATGCGGGCACTTGACAGTATGTATATTGTAGTATAGTATGGCCTTATAAACACTTGCAAAAAGTTTTTATAAGGAGTTATGATAAACAGTTCGGCAGAAATTCAGCCTCACTGTTTATCTGATGAGTTTTGTACATAGGGTACAAAACATCGCATTATGGGAGTTATTTATGAAAAATAAAAAAATTTTTACAGTTATACTTTTGTTGGCAGTGTCCGCTTTGTTGTTTACTTCTTGTGCTTTAAATATGAATGCTGCACAAAAAGCACTTTATGAAAAGTTTATAGACAATTATGAAAACCAGTTAAAAAATAAGCAAATGCCTGCACAAGTCGTAAAAGAGGGTCTTGATCTTATTAATGATGAAGCTGCGACACTAAATTTTAAAATTGTGGATAAAAAACCCGGCATAGATATTGCAAAAAATACTAGCGCAGCTGAATTAAGAAAACGCTTTATACCCAAGAAAAAGTAAATTTAACTTCAAAGCCTGTTTTTGATCAGGCAAAGTTTTAGCCCCATCGGAAGATTCCGTCCTCCGATGGGGCTTTTTTTACTTCCTGAGCCGCCGTTTACTTCAGCAGCGCCTGCTATTTCATAAATCTTCTCCTAAAGGATACACAATGGCTTGACAGATAGTATAGTATAGTATAGCTCCATAGACACTTGCAAAGTTTTTAAGAAGGGCGGAATTTTTCTTAAAGGCTTTAACTAAAAATATTTAGGTGTCTATAAGGAGATATTAATGAAAAATAAAAAAATTTTTACAGTTGTACTTTTGTTGGCTGTGTCCGCTTTGTTGTTTACTTCTTGTGCTTTTAAAATGAATACTAAACAAAAAATTTTATATGAAAATTTTATAGCTAAACTTAAAATAGATTCAGGATTAATTGCTATACCTGCAGATATGGTAACAGGACGGCTGGCTGCAGTTAATGTTGAAGCCAATGAGTTAAATTTTAAAATTGTGGACAACCAACCTGGCTCAGCTATCGCAAAAGATACTAGTGCAGCTGAATTAAGAAAACGTTTTATACCAAAGAAAAAGTAAATTTATTCCGTCCTCAGGTGTTTTTTTTACTTCCTGAGCCTGACTCCCTCAATGTCCGAGCTGAATAGCTCTCGCAAATCGTTTAAGCCAAGGGCCATAAGGGCCATTCGGTCAATGCCTATCCCCCAAGCCAATACGGGGACATCAACTCCCATTGTTCTGGATACTTCGGGGCGGAGAATACCTGAGCCGCCAAGCTCAAACCATCCTAAAACGGGGTGTTTTATATGCACTTCAATCGAAGGCTCGGTAAAGGGGAAGTAACCTCCGACATATTTTACCTCGGTAGCGCCTGCTATTTCGACGGCAAACATTTTTAGGATGCCTAAAAGGGTTTTTAAATTAACCTCATCTCCTAAAACTATTCCCTCGGTTTGATAAAAGTCGGACAAGTGGGTAGCATCCACCTTATCGTACCGGAAACATCGGGCTATGCCGAAATACTTGCCGGGTATTTTAGCCTTTGCCAGCTGATGGGCTGAAAGAACTGTGCCTTGGCTTCTAAGCAAGAGGCGTTTTGTAAAGTTTCTGTCAAAAGAATAATTCCAGCCTCGGCTTCCTGTATTTCCGCCTGTCTCGTGGACTTCGGCAACGCGGGATAAAAAGGGCTCTTCAATGCTCTTTGCATGTGTCGGATTTTTTATGTAGTAAACGTCATGAATATCGCGGGCGGCATGGAATTGGGGCATAAAAAGGGCATCCGAGTTCCAAAAATCGGTTTCTACGAGAGGTCCGTCAAATTCTTCAAAGCCTAAGCCTACGAGCTTGTCCTTTACTCCCTCCAAAAAGTCGCAATACGGATTGGTTCTTCCCGAAATTATACGGGCAGGCGGAAGATTTATATTGTAGCTTCTAAATGTTTGATTTTTCCAGCTTCCGGTTTTTAGGCTTTCGGCTGTAAGCTGTCCCGTCTCATCTCCGGTTATACCCTCTGCTTCAAGTTCTTTTTGAATGGCTTCTACCTCATCCGTAAAGGAGTAAACAACCGAATCCCGCTCTACAATCTTATAGGGGCTGTCTGCGGCTCCGCGTTTTTTTGCAATTGAGTTGATAATCTCGCGTTCTTCATCATCAAGATCTTCCTCGGCTATGATATGGCCTTCGGTTTTAAGGCCTTTTTTCAACAATTCGACGGTTATCTTAAAGCGTTTTGATTGCGGTTCTTGCACAAAGGAAGCCTTTTTTTCTTCATTCATCTTGACGGCACCTTCTTTTGAAAGAACGCCGAAGGCCGAACCTACATCCTTATTTTCCAGATTAAGGGCGTCAGCAATTTCAGGAAGCTTCAGTTCGCCTTTTTCTTTTAAAAGCTGTAAAATTCTTTGTTCCGGAGTACCGCGTTCGGCAAAATCTGTTCCAATATTTGTAAGTTCAAAAAATATGTGTTTTTTGCGGTCGGTTTCTTTTATTAAGCCCTTCATTTTAAGCCACGAAAAAACCTGATTTGCATGGCCTTCTTTATACGAAAGTTTAAGCTCAAGTTTTTTGTTATCAAGATACTCGCCTATTTTAAAATTTTTTAAAACCTTAATCTCAAGAGGATGAAGATTTTTTATAATGCTTTTTATATCCATATTTACTCCGAAATTCATCTAAAAAGATAGAGAATTATAGCACATTTTCAATTCTTTGTACACAATTCGGATTATATAATTTTTTAGGACTTTACAAAAAATCTTACTTATTGTATAATATTTTGTCGGTTGTGTGCTAAATAATTTGGTTTAAAAAGCCGATAAAAGAAAGACAATACCTTTAATTTTTGGAATTTTAATCTGTACTTTTTATTATTTAATTATGGTATAGTCAAAAGAGGAGTTTAAAGTGTCAAGAACACGAACATATAAACGGGCAGAAAACAACTTGGTACGCTATTTTAATGAGCTTTTTAAAGCTTTTTGTACAAGCGTATCCAAGGGTGTAATGAAATTCATCAACGGCGGACGCAAAAAGCTTACCGTAATGGTTGTTCCGCATTCTCAAAAGCGGATTGTAAATTTTCAGGCAAGTATTTTTTCGATTGTTTTTGTTTCGGTTTTGCTTGTAGGTATTTTAGCTTCATTTTTTTGGTTTGCAGCCGAATCTGTAGCTTCAGCCAGAAAACTGGCCAACCTAAAGGAAGAAACACGTAAAACTCAAGCCAGTCTTAACGTTTTAAAAAATGAAACCAATGACCTTTTAAAAAATGCAAAGAATTTTCAATCTACTCTTTCTTCTACATTAACATCTTTGGGTTTACAGTCCATTATGGAAACAGGTACAGAAAACGATGATTCAAGCGACCTTTCACTCCTGTTTAATGTACAAGAACAGGCCCAAGGAACAGCAAGAGAAGTAAGTGAGCTTAAAAAACTTTCAGCCTATTTACAGGACACCATTCAGCCCGTACAGGAAATGGCAAAACTGATGGACACTCAAACAGCCCTCTTTTCGGATATTCCGAGTCTTTGGCCCATTAAGGGCGGCATCGGGCATATCACGATGGCCTTCGGTCAAAACCGCCATCCTTTTACCGGCCAATGGTATATTCATACCGGTATAGACCTTGCAACAGGCCGCTCAGGCGACCCGATTATGGCTACGGCGGACGGACAGGTTATTACGGTAGAAACGGATTCAGGCTGGGGTAACTACATTATTATTAAGCATAAGCATGGTTTTTTTACAAGATACGCTCACCTAAGTTCATTTAGGGTTACACGCGGACAGCATGTACAAAAGGGCCAGGTCATAGGCTACGTAGGCAATACAGGTATATCTACAGGCCCCCACTTGCACTATGAGGTTCACATAGGTTCCGACGTCGTAGATCCTATGAAATATCTTAACATAAAAAATACCGGAAGAAAAAAATAGCCATGGCTGATTTTATTGACGATATTTCCATAAACACAATCATAGGCCCGGGAACCTTTGTAAACGGAAGCTTAAGCGTACCCGGATTTTTACGTATAGACGGAGATATAAACGGAGACATAAAAACTCCCGGAAGAGTTATAATTGCAGAAAATGCAAGAGTCCGAGGAAACGTACATGCCAAGTCGATAACCATAGGCGGAATGGTTCAAGGCGATGTTATAGCTCCGGAAAGCGTGGTCGTCTTGTCAACAGGCCTTATTTTGGGCTCGGTTTTGACAAAAAAAATACGCTTAGATGATGATGTATTTTTACACGGCTACTGCTTTGCCATAGATAATCAGGCCGAATTTGAAAAGGCGGAAAAAGAATACAAAAACAGACAAGGCCTCGCGGCTTCTGCTCTTGTACATTCCAGGTGAGGTTAAATTATGGGAAACTCCGTGGATACAAGCAACTATGTTTCCGCTCTTAATACCGCCGCACCTCTAATAGCCAAAGATTCGCACATTCAAAAAAATCAAGCTCGAAAAACGGAAAATACCAAAGTAAAAAAGCAAAAAACTTTTTTAGATACAATTTTGGATAGCAATATTCAGGAGTCTGAGGAATCCTATTACGAAAAAAAACTGGAAGGTCTTAATCCTGAAGAAAGAAAAAAAGCTGTAGACGATATTTTAGCCGTCTTACAGGACGAGGTTTATTCCAGCGGGGCTAATCTGTCCGAGAACGTAAATGAGGAAACAATAAACAAATATAAAAAAGCAGTCAAAAGCTTTGTAAACTTTGCACTGCAACATTCTCTTAATGTAAAAGCTGTAACTTCGGGCGGTTTAAATCCGCTAAAACAGCGTAATTATGTAATAGTAAAAGTCATTGATGAAAAAATAGATAAACTAACACAGGAACTTTTATTTAATCAACTTGAAAAACTGCAAATCTTAGCTAAACTGGATGAAATAAAAGGTCTTTTAGTCAACTTGACTACATAGCGGGGCAATAATGGATTATGATATTAACGAAAATATAGAAGATATTGAATCTCTTGAAGATAAAGATCAAAGACCTGTAAAAATGAGCTCAAATCCCAACGATTTTCCTCAACCCCTATATGAGCTTAATTTGGATTACTCAAAAGAAAGCTTTTATGCGACAGCTGATGAACATCAAGAATTTAAAACAGGAGACTTTGTTCTTGTGCCTACACGGTACGGTAATGATGCAGCCCGCTTCGGAGGTCCTGTCAAGGCTCCCATCAATGCCAATCCGGATGAGGTTGTAAAAATTATTCGAAAAATAAATGCTGAAGAAGAGATTATCTTAGAGGAAAACAACAAAAAAGAAAAAGAAGCTGCCAAGATTTTTAAAGAAAAGGTTGCCCTAAATAACTTGGAAATGAAGTTTATAGGCTGCCATTTTTTGCTTGATGAACCTAAGGTATTGTTCTTTTTCAGTGCCGATACTAGGATTGATTTTAGAAAATTGGTCAAAGATCTTGTTTCCGTTTTTAAAATAAGAGTTGAATTAAGGCAAATAGGCGTTAGGGATGAATCCCGCATTATAGGAGGCCTCGGCTGCTGCGGACGGCCCTATTGCTGTCATAGCGTAACCGATAAACTCAAACCTGTTTCTATAAAAATGGCAAAGGAACAAAACCTATCGCTCAATTCATCAAAAATATCGGGACAGTGCGGAAGATTATTGTGCTGCCTCTCTTACGAATATGATTGGTATGCAGAAGCTAGGAGATTAATGCCGCCTGAAGGCGCAAAATTTCCATATGACGGCACAACCTTTAAGATTACCGAGGTAAACCTCCTTACCCAAATGGTTTCCTTATTGGGGGAAGACGGACGAATCCTTTCTTTGCCCTCAAAGCGTGTGGTCAATATTGGAGGAAAATGGCAAGTAAGATAAACTATTTGTCGGAGTCTTCTTCAGTTATACCAAGTTTTTTTAAATAGGCATAAAGCTTATCTGCGGTATGCTTGCTTATTGCATGTTCCATTTCACAGGCATCAACATCCGCAATTTCGTAATCTACTTTAAGAACTTGAGTTAAGAAAGTTCTAAGCGCATTGTGTCTGGTACGGACATCTTTTGCAACCGCTCTGCCTTTTTTTGTTAAAGTGATTGTTCCGTAAGGTTCTTGTTCAATATATCCGTCCTCTTTTAGTCCTCCAAGCGATTTATTAACACTTGCCCGAGAAACATTCAATGCCCTTGCAACATCAATCGATCTTACCTGTTCGTCAACCAAAGATAAGTCATAAATCCGCTCGAGATAATCTTCTTTTGAGGAAGTAATAGTTCCTGTTACATGTATTCGTTTATTCATACTTCATATTATACACTATTTCCTTTGACAAAACAAGAACTTTTTTGTATCATATCAAAAGAATATTTGTTCTAACTTTATGTTCCGGCGGCAAGATAGAAATATGTTGAGATCAAAAAAAAATATACTGCTATTTATCTTTTTAGTTTTGATAAATTTTCAATCCTTTTCTCACCCTCATATGTGGTTTACCAGCTCTCTTGAGGTCATTTTTGCAGGAAAAACCTTAAAAGGAGCCTATGTTACATGGACCTTTGATAGATTTTTTAGTGCGGATATTATAAGCGGTTATGACTTAAACGGAGATGGTGTATTTAGTGCAGCGGAAACAGCTGATGTATACGAAAATGCTTTTAGTTATACTGAAAATTACTACTATTTTACATTTATAAGACAGGGTGAAAAGCGTACAAGTCCCGAACATATTGAAAAGGCTTCCTTTTCCGTTTGGCAAAATAAGGGGATTGTAAGTTACCGCTTTTTTATAGATTTAAGCGGGTTTAAGGGGCAGGAAATTTTTTTAGCCTGTTACGATTATACTTTCTTTTGCGATATTACCTATCCTGAAAATACGGCCGTAAAATTCATATATGACAAGAGCCTAATAAGCCCCTCATACTCCATTATTGAAAATAAAAACTATCCCGTTTACTATGACCCTCTGGGAGCGATGGATGATAATAGAATATATTATAAGTGGGCACCCGGCCTTAATACCTATTATCCAAAAGAGGTAAGAATCAGGTTTTAAAACACTTATGAAAAAAAAAGGTATTTTTGTCATTCTTTTTATTCTTAATCTCGCCTTGCTATCTGCAAAGCTGTCTGCAAATCCCTTTACGGGGAAAAAAAATTCACCTACACCCGTATATCAGGGACAGCCTTCAGAAAATATTTTAAAGGGGCAGCGTATTTTAAACCAAAAGCTGGGAGACTATATAAACGCTTGGAAAGAAAATAAAAATTTTGCTGTTTTATTGTCCATTCTGGCCCTTTCATTTTTATACGGCTTGGTACATGCGGCAGGTCCGGGACACCGTAAAACCATTATCTTCTCATTTTACCTTACAAAAGAATCAAAACGCTTAGAACCTCTTTTTACAGGCCTTGCTCTGGCAGGAATGCATGGAGGAGCAGCCATAGTCCTGATGATGATTTTCAAGGGCCTTTCAGGGGCAATCCTCTCACGCTCAAACGATGCAATGATATACATGGAGGGGGCATCCTTTTTAATCTTAATAATTTTATCCCTTTACGGAATAATCGATGCGGTAAAGGATATAAATACAAAAAAGGATTCAAACCATAAAAAACTTAAACTTGGAGCAATCTTATTAAGCGGTATTTATCCTTGCCCTGCAGCAATGCTTGTTTTGGTCTTGGCCGTAAGCCTAAATCTCTTAGCCTTAGGGATCTTTGCAGTAATAGCTATGTCCGTAGGCATGAGTATTCCGATAATAGCTTCTGGATATTTGGCTTGGGCCGGAAGAACGGGGCTTTTCTACAAATTAAAGGGAAAAGAAAGGATTATAGCCCTGATAGGTTCTATCCTCCAAATCGGAGCTTACGGCTTTTTACTCTACATTTCGGTAAAAACGGCCTTGCCTTTTATTCTAAGTTTGTTTAGAATGCTAAAATAGAATTTGTTTTGTTGGAGTTAATATGAAATTTATAAATCTTATGAAAATCTGTATGTTTGCCTTTTTTATTCTGTTTCTTACAAGCTGTTCAAGCATACAAAAGAATTGGAAAACAGACGGTTCAACTATCGAAAAGGACATAGCCTTATCAAAAAAGCAAGGCCTCATGTTTTTTAGCGCCTCCGATACGGATCCGCAAAGTAAAAACTTATTGGAAAATGTTTTTACGGACAGCTTATTTTCAAAGATAAATAAGGATTTTATTTTTTATAATATAGATATAGTAAAAGAAGCCGGCTCGGCTGATTCGGTCCAATTGGAAAAAAACTATATTCTTTTTTCCGATTATAATATTACTCAAGTACCCTATCTTTGCTTGATGAATGAACATGGAGACGTTTACCATTCGGATCTGATTCCTGAACAAGTTAATAATTCCTCTTCATTTTTAGACCATTTGAATAAACTAAAGGAAAAGAGGCTAACCGTAGAAAATTTACGAAAAAACATCAATGAGGTAAACGGCCCCGAAAAAATAAAAGCTATAAATTCATTTTTTGAAAAAATTTATCTTGTCGATTCCGAAAAATATAGGCAGTTTTTTGATGATGGAATAAACAGTGATCCTTTAAACGAAAGTGGCTTAGTAGGCTCATTTATACTTGCCAGAACCAGCCTAAACATAGAACCCTTATTTAAACAGCAAAAATATACGGAAATAATAGCAGAATTAAAAAAGATTTTAGAAACGGGTTTTTTAAGCCCCGAAGAAGAGCAGCTTACCTTGTGCAATATAGCTTCATTTTATTCCCGACTGCCGAATGCTCCAATAAAAACGATACTGGGATATCTTGAAGAAGCCTTAAAAAAAGCTCCTAATTCCTTTAGAGCTAAAACAATAAAAGAAGATATTGAATATTTAAAAGCTAAGAATTAAATGCTGATATCCACCAAACTTGCAGAAACTTCTTGCTTTGAAAGAGCTTGTTTGGAGTATCGATAGTCCGGCTTTATAGATATCATCTCTTGGCGTAAATCGGCCATTCTGGACTGCAAAAGCTCTCTATTTTTTTGGTTTTGATCAATTACTTGGGATTGAAGTTTGTTAAGATCGGATTTAAGCCTTACAACCTCGGTATCGTCCTTATCGGGCATACCTAAACGGTACATTTCTTCTATCGGGTCTATTACCTTTTGAATTGTAAAAATATCCCCTATTATAGACTGCTCCAACTCCGTGTGATGCACAAGAGCATCTATATTTTCCTCATGAATACTGCGTTCCTGCGTTTCAAGAACAACAAGATAGTCACTGAATTTTTTTCTTTGTTCTTGTAAAAGGGCTTTAAACCTCTTGAGAACAGCCACCCTCTGATCGATTTCTTGTCGGCTTAATACTTGCTTCATAAGAATCTCCTTATCCGGCTATGTTTACACCTACGGAAACCTCAGACCTTTGAGGTACAGGCTGAGATTCAAGAATTTGCTTCCATACTTCGTATAATTCCTGCATCATAGAGCTTACATCCAACAAGGGTTTATAGTCTTTTTTTAGATTTGCAGTTAAAAGCTGTTGATTAAAATATGAATAAATTGAAAGAAGATTTGCAGCTATTTCTCCGCCTATATCCATATCTAAGGCTGCCATAAGCTCCGTTATAATCTCTTGAGCCTTAATTATGTGATTATTGATGGCTTCTATATCCTTTGCAGGAATCTTAGGCACACGCATCTTTGAAATTGCCAGATTTATTTCTTTTATCCCCTCAGTATAAAGCATAAGAATAAGAGAACCCGGACTTGCCGTTTTAACACTTGTTTCTTTATAAGCTGCTGCAGCCTGACTATTATAACTCATACCCCCCTCCAAAAATAAAAATAGGTATCTCCTAAATTTATCGGTATTTAAAATAAGGGCTTTAGAAAAAGCCTTTATTTCAATTTACCATTTACCTTAAAATACAGATTAAAATACAAAAAGTTACATAAAAGCCGGCTTGTAAATATGATATAAATATTCACTTGACAAAATATATACCGCCACTTATAATCAATTTTAGACATAAAACAAGTAAATTCATACTTAATTTATTTTTGGAGGAGTAAAATGCAGGCAATTATTTTGGCAGCAGGAATGGGAAAAAGACTTCGGAATTATACAAAAGATGCAACTAAGTGCATGGTTCCCGTAAACGGAAAAACATTGATTGAATATACTATCGAGGCTTTGATTCCAAATAAAATTGATAAACTGATAGTTGTTATAGGATATAAAGGCGATATTTTAAAAGAATTCATTTCTTCAAAATTTAATGAAAGTAATTTAAACGGGATGAAAATTGAGTATATAGAAAATCCTATATATGATAAAACAAATAATATTTATTCGTTATATCTTGCCTGTAATGAAATGGCAAAGGATGATACCATCCTTCTTGAAAGTGATTTAATTTTTAAACCGGCTCTCATAAAAGATATTATTGAGAATAATGATAAGAATATTGCCGTCGTATCTCCATTTGAAGCATGGATGGACGGTACATGCACTGTGCTTGATCAGGATAACTATATAATAAACATATTGGATAAGGCACAATTTAATTGGAATGATATAAATCATTACTTTAAAACAGTTAATATTTATAAATTTTCAAAAGAATTCAGTAAGGAATATTATATTCCATTTCTTGAAGCATATCAAAAAGCCTTTGGAAAAAATGAGTATTATGAACAAGTACTGAAGGTTTTATCCTTTTTATCGGCTTCTGTACTAAAAGGTTTTGTTGTTTCGGGGGAGGATTGGTATGAAATTGATGATCCTGCAGACTTAGCTATAGCAGAAGATCGGTTTAAAACCGGAGTAGGCAAACTACATAGTTTACAAAATAGATATGGAGGTTATTGGAGGTTTCCGCAGCTAAAAGACTTTTGTTATCTTGTAAATCCGTATTTCCCGCCCCAAAAGCTTGTAAATGAAATGACATCCAGTTTTCAGACTTTGCTTACACAATATCCAAGCGGAGCTTTTCAGCAAAGTTTACTTGCTGCAAAAGTATTTAATATTTTACCTGAGCATATTGTTGTAGGAAACGGTGCTGCAGAGCTTATTTCTTCAATATCTAAATACATCAAAGGTAAGATTGCAATTCCCTATCCTACTTTTAATGAGTATCCTGAAAGGTTAGTAAATGGAGAAATAGTCCCTATACATACCGATCCCGATACTTTTAGCTACTCTGTTGACGATATAATTAGCTGTGTAAATAAAGAAAATATAACAACAGTGATTTTGATTAACCCTGATAATCCTACTGGTAACTTTTTAGAAAAAAACGATGTTATAAGGCTTTGTGATGAGTTAAAAAGAAAAAACATTCTTCTCGTTTTTGATGAATCATTTATAGATTTTGCAGAAAAAGAAAAGAGATATTCCCTTATGGACGAAAATATTTTAAATAAATATCCTAATTTGATTGTTATAAAATCTATAAGTAAAAGTTATGGTATTCCGGGATTAAGATTGGGCGTTTTAGCGAATGCCGACACCGACTATATCAATAAAATCAAAAAAACAAACAGTATCTGGAACATCAACTCATTTGGAGAATATTTTCTACAAATTTATGATAAATACAGCAAAACATATCAGACAGCCTGTGATCTTATAGCTGATGAAAGAACACGTTTTATTTCAGAACTTTCAAAACTAAAATGTTTTTCCGTTTTTCCGAGTCAGGCAAATTATGTATTGTGTAAATTGGATAATGCTATATCTCCCGAAAAATTAGCTATATCGCTGCTTGAAAAATATAATATTTTTATCAAAGACCTTTCATCTAAAAGAGGCTTTGAAAACGGAAATTATATCAGACTTGCAGTAAGAGACGAAAAAGATAACAATTACTTAATAACTGCATTAAAAGAAATTTTATCAAAATACTTTTAATCTGTCTCAGCAATTACTTCGAGGTTTTATTTAGAAAAGCTTTCTACATTCTAAATAAAACCTTTTTTCATCAGCTTCCCCGATAGAAAAGCTTTTTCTAGGTAAGGGGCCGTATTTAGCGATGGTTGAAAAAACATTGTCTTTTGATATTGGCGGCAATAATATTGAGACAGCATTTTCTTGCTCTGCAAGTTGAAATGTCTCCTCACAGCCGTGGATGTAATCTATTTTATTTGCAGAAGAAATAAATTCATCTAATACAGGTTGAATCGCAGTAACTGCAAGACATTCAATATCGGACTGTAAACAAATAAAATTATTATCTTTTGATATAAAGCCGAAACAATTCTTTGATAAATTGACCATATCAATTAATTCTCTTTTAGTATTACATCTTATAATCCTGCCGCTTAATTTTGATTGTACGAAATTTACCAGCTCATCAATATCAGCATCAAAAATGACTCTATGTATAGGCTCAAATATTAGGTCTTTATCGTATAAATTTACTATCTCGACAAGAGCATATCTTAGTGGGTGATTTTTTATATTTTCAGGAACAGATATGGACTTATCATCATAAGATATTCCTCCAAATTTCTTTTTATATTCGTCCCAAACAGCCTTCGCAGTTGCAAGAGAATGATTACCATCTCCTACCGCAAACATAAAAGAAATACCTTTTTCGTCTTTATTTTCATCATATATACATTCAAGTTCCTTTTCTATGTGTGAATATAAAGCTCCTTCATTAACAGTCCAACCGGTTATTTTACCGGAATTCATCATCAAATTAAAATCATAAATAGGGTCTATTTTATTTTTGTACAAATAATCGCCTATACCTTCTATTAGACGGTTATTATGGTCATTCAGTAGAAGCATAATATGCGGAGTTTCAATCGGTGCAGACCTCCTTATATCTACTCTTGCAGGAATACGTTCTAATATGGTTTCCTCTGTTGCACGTATCATTGTTCGTGAAGAGGCTCTCCAATCATAATTTTCCAAATCAATACATGTTATAAGCCCTTTTCTCAAATGATTATATTCGGTTTTACGTTCTACATATATCATAGAGTTTTTTATATAGTTAAATATGCCTGTTTCAAGGTAATTTAACATGTCTTTATGTATCTTTAAAATATACTCTTGTTTTTGTTTTTCTGAAAAATTATTTAAATATATTTCGGGAAATATAAGATTTAAAGTCGATTTTTGATCTTTTGTAATTAAAGACACCTTCTTCCAATAATCATGGTCTTGGGTATACTGATCGCAAGCGATTACTGACCAAGTCTCCATATTTATTGTATTGTTTGGAAGTAAAATATTAGGAATTTTAATAGCATATTTTTCAAACATGTGTAATAGTATATATTATATATAAAATAGTTTCAATAGAATGAAAGATAGTCTATCTGAAATGCCTCGTTTAAAACTTATTGACAAACAAAAAAAAAGCACCTATAATACTTTTCTGAGGTTCAAAATGAAGAAATTTGTAGGAACTACATCCAGAGGTTTGATTGCTCCGATAATCCGCGAGGGAGATGACATAGCCTCAATTGCAGCCGAAACTCTTTTAAATGCCGCAAAAGCTGAAAACTTTACAATAAAAGATAAAGATATTCTTTCTGTCACAGAATCCATAGTAGCCCGTGCACAGGGGAACTATGCAACAGCCGACGATATAGCAGCCGACATAAAGGCAAAATTCGGAAACTCATGTATAGGCCTAATTTTTCCGATTTTAAGCCGGAACCGTTTTTCGGTTTGTTTGGAAGGCATAGCCCGCTCAAAAAACAAACTCATCATCATGTTAAGCTATCCCAGTGATGAGGTAGGCAATCACTTGATTGACCCGGATGTTTTTGAAGACTCCGATGTAAATCCATGGACAAATTCCTTTACAAGAGAAGAATTTAGAAGCAAATTCGGAGACCACAAGCATAAATTCACAGGAATGGATTATATAGAATATTATGATTCGATAATCAAAAAGCATAATCCCGAATCCTTTGTAATCCTATCCAATGATCCGAAAAAAATAATAGAATACACAGATTCAGTTTTAGCCTGCGATATTCATACACGGAATAGAACAAAAAAACTTTTAAAAAAGGCCGGAGCAAAGACCGTTTTAGGCCTCGACGATATTTTAAGCAGCCCGGTAAAGGGAAGCGGCTTTAATTCGGATTACGGACTTCTGGGTTCCAATAAGTCAGGAGAGGACAGGATTAAACTCTTTCCGCATAATGCGCAAATCATCGTCGATAAGATACAGGCTATAATAAAAGAAAAAACCGGCAAAACCATCGAGGTTATGGTTTATGGAGACGGAGCCTTTAAGGACCCGATAGGGAAAATTTGGGAGCTTGCCGATCCGGTTGTTTCACCTGCTTATACAAAGGGACTTGAAGGCAAGCCCAATGAGGTAAAGTTAAAATATCTGGCAGACAACAACTTCAAAGACTTAAGTGAAGAAGAACAAAAGGAAAAAATCGCAGAATATATCGAAAAACATCAAAAAGAAACCGCCTCCCATATAGACTCTATGGAGTCTCAGGGAACGACCCCGCGGCGGCTTATCGACCTAATCGGTTCACTTTCAGACCTTACATCGGGAAGCGGAGACAAGGGAACCCCTATCATATTTATACAGGGATATTTCGACAAGTATACAGGGTAATTTTTTATTTTAAAGATGTGCTATGCTTAGGGAAAAAATTGAATTCACAAATAAAAAAGAAAAGAAAAAGCAGGCTTTTTTAGGAAGCCTTTTTGTATTTCTGTATACTTTTCTTATAATGCTCATAATTTGGCTTTTGGGAGTCTTCCCTCATGCCCAGATGGATCAGCTTATCTTTACTGCCGTAACACCCATTGACGGTACAAGCAGTGCAGTTCTTCTAAGTTTTTATTTAAAAGCTCTTGTAATTCCGATAATCCTATCTTTTGTAAACCTCATTTTGATCCTAAAAGAAATAAAACTTGTTTTAAAAACAAAAAAAGGAAAATCTTACAGACTCTTCCCTGTTTTGATAAGAAGGCCCCGCCTTTATGTTTTGATTTACATTTGTATTTTTTTAGGCTACAGCCAATATAAATTCGGGTACATTCAATATGTTTATTATAAATTAAGCCCTCCAACGGATCTTTATGAAACTAACTATATAGACCCTTCAAAGGTAGAATTTAATTTTCCTCCAAAAAAGAGAAATCTTATAATCCTCTACCTTGAATCGATGGAAATAAGTGCTACATCAAAAGAATTCGGAGGCTTATCCCGTTACGATCTTATTCCCGAATTACGCGGGATAGCCGAACAAAACCTCTCATTCAGCCACTGTGAAAAATTGGGCGGAGGGACCCAGGTTATGGGAACCTCTCATTCCATAGCCTCTCTTACTTCCCTAAATATGGGAGTTCCGTTAATTTTAAATCTTCCTTCTTTTGATTCATCTTCTTTTAAACTTTCATCTTTAAATACTTCTTCAATAAAAATCGATAATTTTATAGAAGGGGGTTACGGACTCGGAGACCTTTTATATGATAACGGCTACAATCTTGTGTTCAGTATGGCTGCAGACAAAGATTTCGGCTGTTTGGGTAATTTTTTAACCAATCATAAAAATTTTAAGATTCAAGATTATTCTTACTTTGTTGAAAACGGAAGAATCCCTAAAGGCTACAATGTTTGGTGGGGCTTTGAAGACGAAAAGCTTTATCAATTTGCACGGGAAGACATTACGGAGCTTTCAAAAGAAGATAAGCCTTTTGCCTATATTTTCTTTACTGCCGACACACATTCTCCCCACGGTTATGCCGATGAAAAATGCCCCAACCTTTATTTTGAAAAAATACACAATGTATACGCCGGAGCTTCAAAAAAAGCCTATGATTTTGTAGAATGGGCTAAAGCGCAGGACTTTTATAGAGATACCACAATAGTAATTTTAGGGGATCACTTGTACATGGGCGGAGATTTATACCTGCCGACCGTCAAATTACAAGATAGGCATCCCTACAATGCCTTTATAAATTCTGCAAAGACAACGGATAAGAACAAAAATCGGCTGTTTACAACCTTTGATCTTTTCCCCACAGTTGTAGAAAGTATGGGTATCGAATTCAATGCAAAGGGCTTAGGCCTCGGCCGCTCCTTATTTTCGGGAGAAAAAACTCTTCTTGAAGAAAAAGGCTTAAAGAAGCTTAACTCCGAAATTGAAAAGCCTTCAATCTTTTATGAAGAAAAACTGATGAAAAAACACTGAATTATGAATATGTATTATTAGAATGTTTGCATCAAAAGAACTAAACCCTTATGAGTCTGTCTTCGGGCACTTCTTCAAAATAGTCACTTAAATTGTGAAGCATATCGTCAAGGTTTTTACAATTTAGAACCTTGCTTTTTATGTGGTGGGCAAAGCTGAAATTATCGCAAAAAAAAGCAAAAAACCTTTGAGCCCTTGTAAGGTAAAACTCTTGAGGCTGTTCTTCCCGTAAAAAACTTAAAAAGAGTTCTGCCGTTTTTAATAAATCTATTTCGATTTTTTCGTCCTTATCTTCGGCTGTTCCGTTTTTTAAAATACCTTTTGAAAGTTCATAAAAAATCCAAGGCTTTTGCACGGCAGACCTTCCTATCATCCAGCCGGAACACGGATATTTTGAGCCGATTTTTTCTAAGATTTCAAGGGAATTTATATCTCCGTTACCGTAAACGGGAACACTTAAATCGGCTGCAAGGCGGGCTGTGTACTCATGTTTACAGGGCCTTGAATATTTTTGCTTTTGTGTGCGGGGGTGGAGGGTAATCAAGTGTACTCCTTCCGAAACAAGCATCTTACAAAAGGATAAAAGCCTATCATAGTTTTCTTCTTCGCCTAAGCGCAGTTTTACACTCAGACGGATAGGCTCCGTTTGCGGCCCGGCCTTTTGCTCATCATACAACAGAACAGCTTTTTTGACCTTGCTTACCAATGAGGCCGTCTCTGAAAGCGGCTTTTTCATCCATGCAAAACCGGCTCCGGTGTTTACAATCTGCGGGGCACAGCAGCCCATATTTAGGTCAATGCCGAAACCTCCGTATTGAAGCAAAAGAGGAACACAAGCAGCAGCGGACTTTTCATCAGGGCTTGTAATCTGCCAAACAAGTTTTTCAGGCGATGGATTTGCCCTAAAATACCATTTTTCAAAACCCCCGCCTGAAATAGCCGAGGGAGCATGTATCATTTCCGAAAAATACTCATCAGGTTCCTTAAAGCAGGCTATGAGCCTTCTAAAAGCGGAGTGAGTTATTGCAGCCATGGGTGCCGATATCAACTTCATAAGTTAAAAAACCGTATATTTTATGATTTCATCTATTTGGATATAAAGTTCAAGCTCCGCCTTAAAAAAGCCCGATTCTACAAAAAGGCGTGGAGGAGATTTTATCAAAACAGCCCCTCGAATTTCCTTAGGTTTATTTTTTAAAAAGGTTCTCGCATACTCACGTACGGCATTTTTTACCGCGTCGGTATAAGCGGCATAGACCCCTTCAAGCTCATCAAATCGGTCTCCCTTTCCCCTTCCCTTTATTGTCTTATGAGCATTTTTTGTCCAAAGTTTAAAATGCCCTGCATAGGATTCGGGGATACCGTATTCGGCCCAAGAATAGCAATAAGGATATTTAACCCTTACATCCGTAATTTTTATATCTTCGGTACTTGGTTTAAAAACAGGTTCAAGCTCAAAATATTCATCTACATTACGTTTTTTATCTAAGGGAGTATATACAAAGTTTAAACCGTAGGTCATGCCCGATAAAATATAGGCTGAAAGTTCAAGCAAGGCCTCTTTAGGCGGAGTGAATTTAGCCTTGTTCTCATCATCGATTCCTTTGGGCGCTTCTTCTACAAAGACCCAGACAGGAGCCCTTAAAATCAAAGCATTGCTATCGGAAGCCCCGGAATAAGTATCCGCATACAGGTAAAAACTTATAAAAAACAGAAGGACCGCAATGAACTTTCTCATAGCCTAATTATCGGACAGTTTTACCGTCCCGTTGAATTCCAGACTTTAAGAGGCTTTATTCCGAAACGGATTCTTATATATACCCAGCCTGCAAGGAGCCCTATAAAATGAGTCAAATGAGCTACTCCGTCACCCATGGAAAAAATGCTTATTAACTCGATTACGGCATAACCTAAAATCAAAAGAGGGGCCGGCACGGGAATCACACCCCAAAGGTAGACCACTGAGTTCGGATAAATTACGGCATATAAAAGCAAAACCCCAAAAATCGCTCCTGATGCACCTACAAGGCTAATAATATAAAATCCTGTTGCAGCATATACCAAAAAGCTCAAAATCCCATCAATTGTCCCTACCAAAAGATAATAAAGTATAAATTCCTTTGTTCCAATCTTGCGTTCTACGGGAACGCCGAAAAAGAATAAGGCAAGCATATTAAATGCCAAATGAAAAAAGTCGCCATGAACAAATTGATAAGTGAAAAACTGCCAATAAGTTTGTGCTTCCACTACAAGAATAGGTACAAGCCCTAAATATGCACTCAAATTTCTAAAAAGACTTGTAAGAACAAAAACACCGGCATTTATCAGGGCTATGATAAGTACGGCATTCTTATATGTATATTTAAACGGTTTTCTTAAAAACTTCATACTATAAAATATCGAAAATTATCAAACTTTAGGCAAGTTATTTTTGGATAATGTTACACGATTCCGTCCGTTTTGCTTGGATTCGTATAAAGCCTTGTCTGCCCTGTCTACTATAGTCTTTGCCGATTCAAGATCAAAGTTATAACTTGATACCCCTATAGAAATAGTTACATTAATTTTTTTACCGTCATACACAAAGGACTTCCCTTCTACAGACCTTCTTATTCTTTCGGCTACAGCCATAGCAGCATTCGACGGAGTATTGTTAAGCATTACTACAAATTCTTCGCCGCCATACCTTGCAGCCGTATCTGCATTCCTTGTACATGATTTTATTATTTTTGCAACTTCTTCTAAAACAATATCTCCGGCAGCATGACCATAGGTATCGTTTATATTCTTAAAAAAGTCTATATCAATCATCAAAATTGAAAGAGTTTCTTTTTTTTCGCCTGAAGAATTTATAGTATAGAGGCGCTCCATCAGCAGAGTAAAAAAGTAATGTTTCAGTTTTAGGTGAGTCATTATGTCGGTTGTAGTCATTTCTAAAAGCTGAGAATTGTTTATGGCTATAGCAGCTAAGGAAGCTATGTTTTCTATAATGTTTTTTTCATAATCCGTAAATTGATGAGCACTTTCCATTTTCTCGCCTAAAAGCAAAAAGCCTATCATTCTATTTTTTGCTTTTAGGGGTACAAAAAAAGAAGGGTTAAGGCTGAATAAGTCTTTTACTATCTTATCGGTTTTTATGTTCTTACTTATCTCATCGGGAGTGCATCCCGAATCCGATTTATCCAAAAAATTTATAAGCGGATGATCTACATTTATAGAGTATTGCGCATCGCGGATTATATCAAAACCGTAATGGTCCCTATTTAATACAAAACTACTATCATCAAAGGATTTTTTTGTAAAAATTGCAGCTCCAAGGGTTTTTAGCTGAGCCATAACTATATATAATATCGCTTCAATAAGACGGTCAAATTCCAAAACCGAATTTAAACTTTTTGAAATTTGTAACAGTTGTTTTAAATCAAATATTTCTTTTTCTTGATGAGAAATTTTATCGGAATATTTTTTATTATTGCATGAATGCAATGCCTTTTTTAATAATTTTTCATTTGGACTGGTTTTCATAATTTTTACCTGCCTTTTCATTTAGCTCCGATATATCGATAACAACATACTTTTTTAAAAGTTCGATCATTTTTTCAAAATTCTCCATTCCATTTGCAAAAACAGCGAATCTTTCTTTATTTTTTGTGGAATTTATCATTGCCGTTATATTATGTACATTTTCGGGAACCGGCCGATACGTATCCTTTATTATTAACTTACAAAATTTAAGAAGGTCCAAATAGTGCTTGCCTGAGTCTTCTAAAAATTTCTTTGCACGAAGGTTAATCTCGTCGATAATTTTTGATAAAGGTCTTTCAAAATCACCGCCGGCCTCAATTCTTGTTAAATAGCCTCTTATAAGCTCTATAGAAGACTCATTCTTACCATACATTACTTTTTCCAGTTCATCTATTTTGTCTGCAACAGCCGAGCAGTAATAATAGTTTGCCGCAAAGTCGGACTTCATTTTTTTGTCTTCAAAAAGCCCCTCTACTAAAAGTTCCCTCAAAAAAGGCTCTATCGAAGGCTGAAAGAAATTTTTTGTATATGTTTTTACAATTTCCAAGGGTTTTATCCAATCTAATGAAAGGCCTGTTAAAGCTTGAATTTTGCTGTTCAAGTCTTCGTTATAGACATCCAGCTTGATGATTTCAATATCTCCAAATAAACCGCTGATAAGCGATGACATTTGGGCATCCTGCCTTAGTTTAAGTATTTTTTTTGTATCTGCACTAAAATTCGCAGTAAAACGGGCTTTGTACTCTTCTATTTCAGAAAAAACACGAGGCGCCTTTGTTTTATCTTCAAACTTTGGATCTTTTTTAATCAATTTCGCAATATTTTTTAGCGTATCCTTACCCAGACTATTTTCGAGCTTTGAAAAAAAGTTCTTTAAATTCTTTTTTATATAAACCTCATCAAGCTGCTTATCTTGTGGAAGGGCGGAATTTAAAAACAAGATTCCATCCACCAACTGTTCATCTACAGATATATTCCGAATAAGATAATCCAAATCAAGAATCTCTTGAATAATAGTCATCCCATCTACATTTTCAAAGTTATAATGATCTCTCACAGAGTCCGTATTTACAATCGTATTAAAACCGGGATCAAAATAAGCAAAAAAAGTATTAAATTGAAAACTGCAAAAATCAAAAAATGCAAACAGTTTATTTATTTTAGCATCTACGGCCCTAAAAACAGGATCAGTCAAGGAAAATATAAGCTCATCGAATTCGTTTGTTTGATCTTTAAGTTTTTGGTCAAAATCCTCCCTCATCAGATCCGAAATCTTTTCCATCCGGCTGCTAAAAGATAGGTTTTCCTTTAGAATCTTTTGATTATCCGAAAATGAAGACTCTACCAGCTTATCTAAAAAAACGCCTGAAAGCCTGATATCATTGGAACAGATGGTCTCTTGTAAAATATGTTTAAGGGGCAAGCTTATCCTATAAATCTCATAGATAATTATCGGTAAGCCTGCTAAAACGGTATTATCATTACGATATACAGGGTACTTACACCGCTTTAGTTCCTGAACAATATTGCGCAAGGCATTTTGGGAGCTTATCTCTTCTTCACTCAAGTAAAATAATGAATAGAAGAATTCTTTTATATACCTAATTAAATTGGATAAAACTAACACTTTCTATATTATCAAAAATTACTCTTATTTTCAAGATAGCTATCTAATTCTTCTATAAAGTTTAAATTATCCATTAGTTAAGATTCAGATCTTCAACTGATAGAATATTTTATTACACCATTAGCTCTTTGCTGTCATCAAATTTTGGAGGTATTATTAATTATGAGTTATGATTATGCATCTATTTTAGCTAAAAATATAAGAAGGATTCGGCATAAATTGGAAATCTCACAGATGGAATTAGCTCTCAGGGCAGATGTGTCAATCGCATTTATCAATGCAATCGAAAACAAACAAAAATGGGTGTCCGCCGCAACCTTATCAAAAATAACAGATGCACTCAATACTACTCCTTATGAACTATTTCTTACAGATGATATCAGTCAAGAAGACTTAACGATAATAGCAGGGCGCCATAATGAGCTTATAAAAGATTTGAATAAGTTATTAAAAAAATATATTTCCGGCTGCTTTTAAGATGAGGCTTTAGATAAATATCAATAATTTTACTTTGTAAAGATAATAAAGAAAAATCAGTAACTTTTAGTTTGAAATTTAGTTATACTTCATCAAGAACAATACAGCATATCTATTTTAACTCAATTATATAGATTTATGCACAAATTTTAGCATCCGGTTGAAGGAGGGAGGCATGAGATTAAAGCAGAAAATTATTCTCTCAAATGCAATAGTATTTAGTGCTCTTATAATTATTTCCGTATTTCTCAACTTTTTTTATGCAGCAAATATTTTTTCAACAAATCTCAACAATAAGAATAAATTAAAGGCTAAACTTATAGCCCAAGAGATAGACGAATGGCTTATTGAAAAAAAAACCGTTATAGAGCAAACCATAGATACCCTGATTTATATGGACATTACCGATTATGAAAAATGTACCTCATTTTTGGCAAACTTGAATAGACTCAATCCTGAAACCGATTATGCGGTATTTTACGAAACAGGTGTTTTTGCAAACGGTCAAAATTGGGTTCCTCCGGCATTTTATGATCCTCGGAAAAGACCTTGGTACATTGAAGCAAAGAGCACCAAAGAAACAATCATAACCAACCCGTATCACAGCATAAGCTCAAGACCCGATACAATCGCCTTCTCGGTTATAAAGCAATTTACCACAAAAAGCGGAGTTGATGGAATATTTTTAGGAGAAATAAGGATAAACGAGCTTTTATCCCTTATAGAAAAATTTAAAAATGAAGACGGGGGTTATGCTTTTTTAATAGGAAAAGATTACCGCATATTATCTCATCCTAATGAAAAATATCAATTTAATCTTGATAATTTTACGGAGGTTTATAATATTGAGGGCGGTATAGATTTTATAGAACATATAGCCAAATTAAAAATAGACGACGGCTATAACAGAAGTTTACCCATAGTAAAAGATTATGACGGAGTTGAAAGGTCCTTTTACTTTGCGCAATCAGAAACTACCGGCTGGACGGTCGGCTTTACAATACCGGCATCGGATTTCTATCGTCCTATAAACGGTCTAAAAATTAGAGCAATATTATTTGCATGTATCTTTATTGTCTTCGTAAGTATTCTATCTTTCCTGATTGCAAAGAGAGTAGCTTCGCCCATAGAAACTATTACAAACAGACTTGAGAAAGCTGCAAAAAACAATGAGCTTCTTAAGTTTGATTTTTTAGATAGGCAAAATCACGAACTTGCAAGAATTGCAAAGAGTTTTAATTCCGTAGTGAGAAATGCAAAATGGAATCTTCAGGAGGGTGCAAATTTTACCCTAAATTCCAATACCCTGACTCAAAAAATAGATAACATAATTATAAATATGGATTCCGATGAAGAAGTCTATCTCTTATATTTGGATATAGATAAGTTTAAAACTATAAACCAGCTTTGGGGCTATTATGCAGGAAATGCCCTAATACAGCACATATATTCTATGATTTTAGCCCATATAAAATCATTTAATATTTCCGAAGACTCTTTTATGCATCTCATAGGGGACGAATTTTCAATCTTTTATTTTGGAAACGAGGAAGAAGTATGCAGGTTTACACAAACCCTTATAGATAAAATAAATAGTGAATACTTTACTTGGAACGAAAAAAAATTGACTATTTCCATAAGTGTCGGCATTGTAAATATTCCTAAAATACCTCAGAGCTCTCAAGAAATAATATCGAATGCATATGATGCTTGCTCTATAGCCTTTAGAAAAGGAGGAGGATGTTACGAACTTTTGTTGTCTTCAGGAATAGCAGGCTTCTCCAGAGGGAATATTTCGTTTTGGTTAAATACAATCCAAAAGGCTATTAAAGAAGATAGTTTTGTTTTATACGCACAGGCAATTATGCCTTTAAATGATTTTCTTCACCATCCCAAGTATGAAATTTTAATAAGGCTTAAAACTAATGATGATAATATTATTATGCCGGATGTCTTTATTCCTATAGCCGAAAGATATAATCTCATATATGAAGTAGATAAATGGGTTATAAGAAATGCTTTTGCCTTTTTTGCAGAAGCTACAAGTAAAGGGGACTTAAACGAAGATGCAATATTTTCAATTAATATTTCGGCAGACTCGTTTTTTTCAAATGACCTTGTAGAATTTATAGCTGAGAGCCGTAAAACATTGAATGTACCGGCTCATAACTTCTGCTTTGAAATAACGGAAAGCTGTGCGGTAAGAAACTTGGAAGCAACATCAACATTTGTTACCGAATTAAGAAAACAAGGATTCTCTTTTTCATTGGACGATTTTGGAAAAGGCTTTTCTTCTTTCCCTTATTTAAAAACGCTTCCCATAGATTACGTAAAAATTGACGGGTCTTTTATAAAGTCCATAGATAAAGACTACATAGATTTTTCTATGGTTAAGACCATGAGAGATATGTGCCACCACTTAGGTCTTTACACAATAGGCGAATATGCTGAGAACGAGAAAATAGTTTCAATCTTAAAAGATATAGGTGTCGATTACGGGCAGGGATATGCTTTTCAAAAGCCTATTCCTATCGCAGAAGCTATAAAGCTTCAAAACGATAGGAACGGATATAGATTTTAGTTCTTTTTTTCGCCCCATATTTCTTTAAAGGTATGGATTGTTCCGCAATATTGGCAGGCATATCTATTGTCTATAGTGCGGTAAAAAATGGCGGGGACGCCTTCGGATTGTGCCGGATGTGAAATACAGGCCTCGTTCTTGCAAATTAAGTCTTCAAAATTATAAATACGCGGAGGAAGGTGCGTCCTATACTTTGACTGAATTTTTCCGTCTTTTATTAGGTTAAGGGTGCAGCTCGAAGCAACGGCAGACAGCCTCTTTAAATCCGCCCTTGAAAACTTATACTCTCCCGGTCGGAAAATAATTCCCTTGAAAGTCCCCTTATCTTTTGTAGAAGTGGACACCCATTCGCCGCCCTTACCTTCTTCAAGTCCCATAACGTTGATAATCTTGGACATGTGATGTCTTATTACTGAGGGCTTATCTCCTCGGCAAATATGGTCAATAACTATTCCGTTTTGTATGGGGCGTACACCTTCGGAAAAGGTTTCAACCTTGCTTTCTTTGGAATTATTTATGGGAACTTCAACTATGTAGTCTTCATCTTCGACACGTTCACAAGATTTAGGTTCAGGCCCCTTATAGTCATTACCTATTTTACCTGCAATCATCGAAAGAAGAACCATTCTTACGTACATTCCGTTTATGGACTGTCTTTCCCAACCGTTAAGGGGGGTTGCATCCAAAAAAGTGGGAATAGTCGGATGTACGCGGTGTCTTGGAAGGGGATGATAGAAGCGGGTATTTTCGGGAAGTTTTTCGATAAATTCTTTTCGGAAAGTTATGGAGCGGCGGAGCTCGTCTTGCTTTTTTAAAACCTGCTCACCCATTCTTTCAAGCTGGGGGCGGGTAAAGTACCAAATAAGCGCTACATCGGCTTGTCTCAGATATTCCTCTATCGAAGAAAATTCCCTTACGGTAAAGCCGTTTTCCTGCATCCTGACCTTGTAATATTCAGGCATAGCAAGTTCGGCAGGAGCTATAAGGTCAACCTTTACGGACTTAAAGATTTTAAGACCGTCGGCCTTTGAGTGTACAGTTCTTCCGTGGTACAAGTCACCTACTAAGGCTATGTGAATCTTGTCGAATGACCAGTTATTATCTTCGATAAAGGTAAATTCGTCAAGCAGCTCCTGAGTAGGATGCTCATGCTTTCCGTCTCCGGCGTTTATAAAGGCAGGCTTTCTTTTTAAGTTATTTCTTTGATAAAAGGCTTGAGCCTCATCTTCAAGCCAGCGGCATACCCCCTCTACCTTGCTGCGTACGATAAAAATGCTGTTTTGATATCCGGCAAGAGTATTAAAGGTGTCGGCATAGCTTTCTCCCTTGTTAAAAGAGGAAGATTCAGCGGCTAAATCGCTTAATTTTACCTGATGAAATTTGGCTGCATTTCTAAATGATTCCTTTGTGCGGGTACTGGGTTCCAAAAAAACCTCATAAATACCGAAATCTTTGTCGTTAATTCTAAATTCATCCATAACCTTCTGATCATCTTCTTGAATGGCTTTTTTTAAGCGCTTTGTCTTGTCAAAAAGGTATTTTCTTTCATCGATCGATAAGTCATCGATAACCGTCAATGAACGCCCCATAAATTTGTTTTCCATTTTAAACTCCTGTTAAAACAAAAATGCAAAAAAAAACATCGGAAAAACCGATGTTATCAAAATAAACGAGGGAGGCAAAATTTGCAGCTTATAGTAATTAAGGAATAAATCATCTTGGCCCCTCCATGAAGATATAGACTTAATGCCTCATATCTAAAAGGATTTTATCAAAAAATAAAAAAGCTGTCAATAGACTTTTTTTATTGATTTTTATTTTACCCCATCTAGTAAAAAATCTTATATTATGATAAAAGAGTGCCGATTATAAAATACCACTATATTAGGAGTCTTAGATGGATATAATTTGGGTATGCGGCATTGTAGCCGCAGCGTTGTTACTCATGTATGGAATCAGATACATGAAAAAACTTAACATGAGCTTTAATGTACGCGTAGTTACAGCTCTTGTTGTAGGTATCATCTTTGGGGCAATACTACAGCTTACCGTTAAAGATTCGGCTCTGATAAAAAAGGCTATGAGCTGGATTACTTTAGTAGGAAGCGGTTATGTAAGATTGCTTAGAATGATTGTTTATCCTCTAATCATTGTAAGCATTACAAAATCAATTGCTACACAAAAACAAAACATCGGAAAAGCAGCCGGAAGAATTTTAGCTGTTCTTGTAATCACTGTTGCAATCGCAGCACTTGTGGGAGCTCTTACAACTTCTGCGTTCGGCTTATCGGCAGAAAATCTTACAGCCGGTGAAAGTGAAATTGCAAGAGGAAAGGCAATGGAAGGTAGACTTCATGACTTCGAAGCAAAACCTATTCAGCAGCAAATTCTTGAAATCATCCCAACCAATCCTTTCTACGCATTTTCAGGTCAAGGCTCAAATGCAACCTTAGCTACGGTTTTCTTCTCGGCAATGCTTGGCTTTGCAGCCTTATTCTTAAAAAGAAGCAATCCCGACAGTGCAGACGTATTTATTAAATGGCTTAATTCTTGCTCCGATGTAGTAATGAGGCTTGTACGAATGGTTCTCCGCATTACGCCTTACGGAGTTTTAGCTCTTATGATTAATATCACCTCAACCTCAAATTTCTCTGAAATTTTAAGGCTTATCGGATTTATAGGAGCAAGCTATATTGCAATTATCATAATGTTTGTTGTACACGGATTATACTTGCTTACAGCAGGATTAAACCCCATAACCTTCTTTAAGAAAAGTGTTTCAAACCTTATGTTTGCATTTACATCAAGGTCTTCCGCAGGCACTCTTCCTCTGACTGTTTCAAACCAAGTAAACAACTTAGGAGTTCCGGAAGGTATCGCTAACCTTGCCGGAAGTTTGGGTACAAGTATCGGACAAAACGGTTGTGCAGGAATTTATCCCGCAATGTTGGCTGTTATGATTGCACCCACTTTAGGAATCAATCCATTGGCACCCGTCTTCCTTGTAAAGCTTATCGTAATTACAGCCTTGGGCAGTTTCGGAATCGTTGGTGTAGGAGGCGGAGCAACATTTGCAGCAATCATAGTTCTATCCTCAATGGGACTTCCGATAACTCTTGCCGGTCTTCTTGTTGCTATTGAACCCCTCATCGACATGGGACGAACAGCCTTAAACGTAAGCGATTCTCTTCTTTCAGGCGTAATTGCAGCAAAAAGAACAGGCGAGTTGGATGAGGCAATTTATAACAGAAAAGAAATCATTGTTGAATAAGGAGTGATTTATGACAATAAATATTGATGACAAAGTTTTGGATTATTTAAAAAAAATCGATTCTAAAGCCATAACTATTGACCTTATAGGCTGCGCTTCCTGAGGCGTGGGAGAACCCCAGCCGGTCGTGTCACCGGTAGAGCCCAAAAAAGATAAGGAAGAATTCAAATTGGTAAAGTCGGGAGATATTGATGTTTATGTAAAAAATAAAATCAATGCATCAAACGATACTCTTTTTGTAAAATACAAGAAAGTGCTATTCTCCGAAAAACTAATCGTCGAAGGTATCGTCTTTTAAAGAATTTACCGAGAACTAATTAAAGCGGCAGAAAGATCTTGCGGTCTCTGCCGCTTTTTTTATTTTTCTAAGATTCCGCAAATAAAACTTGACAAATTTCAGCCTCTATGTTAACATGGTGGTGGTAAGACCACAAGTCTTACAAAATATCTGGAGTATGTTATGGAACCGGAGGAACAGAGTTTAAAAAAAGAAAAAATCGCATCGATTATTCAAGATGAAATTTTAACCGGCTTATTTTCAGCCGGAGAATATCTTCCTTCTGAAAGAGATCTTGCAGAGCGCTTTGATGTATCAAGGCCTGTAGTACATGAAGCTCTGCTGATTCTTCAATCCAAGGGGCTCATAACAATGCGTCCGCGTCACGGATGCATTGTAAACGACCTTAGTTCCTCCATATCGATGAGGCTTTTAACCGAGCTTTATCGGAACAAACAGATATCGGAACCCGAAAAGATTGAAGCCGGCCTTGTTGAATTTAGGCAGCTTATTTTAACTCACATTATAAAAAAACTTACAAACCGAATTTCAAAATTATCGGTAAAAGAACGCTTCCATTTTTTTCTACCTTTAAAAAATAAAATACACTTTTCTCAACCTGAGAATATTGAAATTTCAGCGATAGAAGACTTTGAATTTTACCGTACCTTAATAGATTTATCGGACAATCCTATTTTTCTACTAAGCTTTGAAACTGCAGAAGAAATTTATAAGCACCAATTTAAACAATTTTTATGTGAAAATCTCTCCTATGCAGATAGTATCCCTGAATACAAACAGCTTTTTTTTAATGCCCTCATCGAGGCGGACGAAGAAGATTCCATAAAAATAATGATAAAATTAACTCAGCCCGAGACATATAGGGATACGGATCTATGCAGCAAAAAGAAGATTTTAATAAAAAGCTCTTAAGTTTACAAAAAAAATTAAAACGGCTTAATCTCAGCGAAAAGGTTAAAATTTCCCTTGATATAAAATCCGTTGTTTTAGAAGGCGATGTTTCTTCAATGGAAGAAAGAATGGACGCAGGTTATGCGGCTGCCCGCTGCGGTTTTAAGGGGGTTGTAAACGATTTAACTATAAACGGCCGGGGCGAAGAACCTATGCATTTGCCCAAAATCAAGGATTCTCTTTTAGAGGGCAGGGATTTTGATGCGGTAATTATAGGCGGAGGAGTAATAGGCTGTTCTATTGCCCGCGAACTATCCCGCTACGATTTAAAAATAGCCCTTTTTGAAAAAGAAAGCGATGTTGCGATGCAGGCTTCGGGACACAATGACGGAATGATTCATCCGGGCTTTGCAGATAATCCTAAAAAAATAAAGGGAAAGCTTAACACCCGCGGGAATAGAATGTACACAAAGGTTTCAGAAGAGCTGGGCTTTGAAATAAACCGCTGCGGAAGTTTTTTTCTTTTTCACCATCCTATTTTAAAATTGCTCACTCCCCTAATGAAAAGAAGATGCCGCCTCAACATGGCGGACGGAGATTACGGCTACCGCTCCCGAGAAGCAGTAAAAAAAATAGACCCATTTATGACCGATAAAAACTACGGCGGCTTTTGGCTTCCCTCGGCGGGAGTCGCTTCGCCCATGAAGGTTACTATTTGTTATGCAGAAAATGCTTGCGAAAACGGAGCCGAGTTCTTTTTTAACACTGCCCTTATCGGCATCAAAAAAGAAGGAAGAGCTATTACCGAACTTATAACCAACCGCGGCATTTGCCGGACAAAACTTCTTATAAATGCCGCCGGGGTTTGGGCCGACAAGGTTGCAGGCCTTGCAGGCGACAGATTTTTTTCGATACATGCACGCAAGGGAACGGATGCTATTCTCGATAAGAAACTAAACGGTTTACAAAAAACAAGCTCCGCCATGCCGAGTCTTTTAAGGCTGCGCAAGGGGCACTCAAAGGGAGGCGGCATCATGCCCTGCGTTGAAGGCAATCTTTTAATAGGCCCTAATGCCGTAGAAGTTATGGATAGGGAGGACTTTTCTACAAAACCTGAAGCCCTTGAAGAAATAAAAAAACACTTAAAGCTTAATTCAAAAGTTTCGCCTTCAGACATAATAACCTACTACAGCGGAACAAGGGCCTGCACATGGGAAGAAGATTTTATCGTCGAAGCTTCAGAGCGAGTCGATAACTTGGTACACGCTGCAGGAATTCAGTCCCCGGGCTTTGCTTCCGCTCCGGCCATTGCGGAGGACATCGTAAAGATTTCCGTTTCAATTTTAAAGAAAAAAATAGATGTAAGTTTAAAAGAAAATTTTTCACCCGTCCGAAAGGCTATGAAACCCGTTTCCGAAATGGAAACTAATGAAAGGCAGGCTCTAATCGAAAAAAATCCCCAATACGGAAAAATCATCTGCCGCTGCGAACAGGTCAGCGAAGGCGAAATAAGGGATGCGGTCAACAATCCCCTAAATGTATTTACCCTTGATGCCGTTAAAAGAAGAGTAAGAGCCGGAGCCGGCAGATGTCATGGAGGCTTTTGTACTCCCCATATTTTAAAAATTATTGCGGAAGAAAAAGGCATCCCGATAGAAAAGCTTACAAAGAAGGGCGAGGGTTCCGAGATTGTTCAGCCGATAGAAAAGTTTGAAGCCTTTAGCGGAGGCGAAAAATGAAACCACTTGCATTTACCGATTATGATGTTATCGTTATAGGCGGAGGCCCTGCAGGAATGTCCGCGGCTCTGGCTGCCTCAGAAAAAAATCCTAAACTGAAAATTGCCCTTATCGAAAGAGAGGGGCAGATAGGCGGCATCTTAAAACAGTGCATTCATGACGGCTTCGGTCTAATCCGTTTTAAAGAGCGATTAACCGGACCCGAATATGCGTGGCGGTATAAAGAAATGGCAGAAGCAAAAGAAAATATAGATATTTTTCTTTTTACCTTTTTAACCAAGCTAAAAAAAGAAAATGATTTATTCTGCATGGAATTTACAAATCCTGAATACGGAATTTTTGAGCTAAAGGCAAAGAGTCTTGTTGCAGCTATGGGCTGCCGCGAAAGAACAGACAGGCAGGTAAACATTCACGGGGAAAGGCCCGCAGGTATTTTTACGGCAGGACAGGCACAAGCCCTCATAAACCTGCACGGGTTTATGCCCGGGAAAAAATGCGTAATCTTAGGTTCGGGAGACATAGGCCTTATAATGGCCCGCCGCCTCACTCTTGAGGGGGCTCATGTAGAGGGGGTATACGAAATTAAGCCCACACCCTCAGGCCTCAGCCGAAATATCGTGCAATGCCTTGACGACTACGGCATTCCTCTCCATCTATCCGCGACGGTTACCGAAGTTGAGGGCAGGGAAAGGGTAGAAGCTGTAAAAATTGCCCAAATAGATAAAAACATGAAGCAGCCGATTGGAGGAACCGAAAAAAGAATCCTCTGCGATACCCTGATTTTAAGCGTAGGCCTTATCCCAGAGAACGATATACTGTCAAGCTTAAATGTTCCTATAGACGGAAGAACAAAGGGTCCCATCGTTGACCAGTTTATGCACACGGAAGCTGCGGGGCTCTTTTCTTGCGGAAATGCCCTGCATGTAAACGACCTTGTCGATTATGTTTCCGAGTCGGGAGAAATCGCAGGAGAAGCAGCCGCCGATTTTGCTTTAAAGATGAGGACCGGGGCTGAAAAACTTTTATCGTTAAAGATAAGTGCAAAGACTAAAAAACTTTTGCCTTTAAATATCATCGGAAAAATTCTCTATGTTGTTCCGCAAAAAATCGACACTGAAGCAGAGGGCTCTATTATCTTTTATTTTAGAGCCGCAGAAGAAATACAAAACACTCGCCTAAGTTTAAAAGCAGACGGCAAAACCGTCTTTGAACGAAAATACGAAGAGCTTAAACCTCCTGAAATGGAACGCTTTATTTTACCTTGCGAAAAATTAAGAGGAGCCGAAAAGCTTGAAATAGTTTTAAGCGAATCTCCACAAAAAGGCATCGAAACTTCATCGGAAAAAAAGGAGGCCGATAATGGAAACTAAAAGCCTTATCTGTACAGCCTGCCCCAGAGGCTGCCGCTTGAGCGTAAAAATCGAAAATGAAAACATCAGCGTTTCCGGGAATAAATGCCCCAAGGGCCTTTCCTACGGAAAATCGGAAGCCGTCTGCCCGATGAGAATTCTTACAAGCACGATAGCCTCTTCAGTGGAAGGCTTCCCTAGACTCCCCGTAAAAACAAGCGTAGAAGTTCCCTTAAAAAACTTTTCAGAATACATGCATCTTATCCGCAAGCTTAAAGCGGAAACTTCAAAAAGGCCCGGCGACATAATCGTAAAAAATTTTGCCGAAAGCGGGGCAGATTTAATCGCAGCAGGAGGCTCCCTATGAAAACCATCTTAACGGTCGATTGCGGAACCCAAAGTTTGCGTACAATGCTCTTTGACTTAAAGGGAAATATCTTGGCGGCAAACCGCATTCCATATAAACCTCATACAAGCCCTCAACCTGCATGGGCCGAACAAGATGTAAAAGTTTACTGGAATGCTCTAAAAGAAGGCCTTGCCGGTCTTAAAGAAAAAGAGCCTCTTCACTTTGAAAATATTGCCGGAATGGGCGTATCTTCAATGAGGGTTACAACGGTTCTTGTCGGCAAGGACGGAAATGTGCTGAGGCCTGCAATCGTATGGCTCGACAACAGAACAGCCAGAGGCCCCTATCATCCCAACCGCCTTATACGCACGGCCTTTCATGCTGCGGGAGTTTATGATTCTATAGTTACAGTTCAGTCAAATTGTAAGATAAACTGGTTTAGAGAAAACGAACCTGAAATCTGGGACAAAACATGGAAGATGTTTTTTCTTTCAGGTTGGTTTATTTATAAACTGACAGGAAAGGCTTGCGATGCCGTTTCTTCGATGGTAGGCTACATTCCTTTTGTAAACCGAAAAAGAACATGGGCAAAAAAATATTCGATTGAAGAAACTCTCATGCCCTTAGAAAACGAAAAAAGGCATGACCTTATAGAAAGCGGAAAAATAATCGGCACTTTAACGGACGAAGTTTCAAAAGAATTGGGACTCCCGCAAGGCATTCCCCTTGTTGCCTGCGGAAGCGACAAGGCTTGCGAAACCATAGGGGCAGGCGTAACAGATTCTTCCATGGCTTCTTTAAGTTTCGGTACAACGGCCACAATCGAAGTCTGCTCAAAAAAATACTTTGAATATAAAAAACTCTTTCCTGCCTACTGCGGCATTCTCCCCGATACATGGCTTTCGGAATTGGAAATATTCCGAGGTTATTGGATGATAAGCTGGTTTAAAGAAGAATTGGGCAAGGAAGAATGTAAGGCAGCCGAATCTAAGGGCATCATCCCTGAAGTTATTTTGGATAAACTTTTACATGCCTCGCCTCCGGGCGGAAGGGGCCTCATGCTACAGCCTTATTGGGGAGCGAGTATCTTTGACCGATATGCAAAAGGGAGCATCATAGGCTTCGGCGATGTGCACGGAAGAGAAGACTTATACAGGGCTATAATCGAAGGCCTTGCCTACTCCTTGCGTGAAGGTTTGGAATTAATCGAAGCAAAAGGAAATTTAAGATGCGAAAAAGTTGCAGCCTCAGGGGGAGCCTCTCAAAGCAATGCAATCTGTCAAATTACCGCAGACATTTTAAACCGTCCCCTTGTACGGGGAAAAACACCGGAAGCTTCTTCCCTAGGAGCCGCAATCATAACCGCTGCAGGAATCGGAGAGTATGCTTCAATCAAAGATGCCGTAAAGGAAATGGTTTTATACGAAAAGGAATTTACACCGAACCCTGAACACCGCACCCTTTATGACGGCCTTTTCAGCGTATACAAAAAAATATATCCTGCACTAAAAGATATTTATAAGGATATACAAAGAGTAACAAATTATCCCGAAACAAAAAAGATGAACGGGTAAGAAAGAAATTTTCCCTTGACAGCTCCGCTCTTTTACCCTATAATATTGACCATGATACAACACGGTATTTTATTAGAAAAAAAGTTGGACTTTTATTCAAAAACTACTAGACAAAATAAAAAAAATATGTATACTACCCCCCCCCCCGAATTTTTTGGACAGCGGACAATTACTGCGTTACTGCGAAAAAATTAATCCTCAACGTATCAGAAGCGGCACGGATACCGCCGGTTCCAAGCTGCAGCAAGTTTTTCTTGTGCCTCGTACTTGCCTCGCCTATTTCAAAAAAGGATTTTTACAAACGCATCCTCGAATTTCTTTGCTGCCTTTGCGGTTAAATATAAAAAACTTTTTAGGAGGACTGTATGTTAAAATACGCACTTCGTGAGAATCTTCTCACACCGGATGAAAACGACTACATGGCACAAACAGCCGATGTGCGTTCGTTTTCTTTAGACGAGATCATTGACCTTATGATGGAAAAAGGTTCAACTCTGACCAAGGCGGACACAAAGGCTGCCTTGCAAATTTACGGCGAGGTGGTAAGTGCTCTTATCAAAGACGGAGCGGCCGTCAACACGCCTCTGATGAATACCTCTTTAAGCATATCGGGCGTGTTCAATGGGGCAACCGACAGCTTCGACAAAAAACGCCACTCGGTAAACTTAAATCTTACGGCAGGGCCGCTTCTTAAAGATGCTGCAGCCAAAATCAAGTGCGAAAAAACCGAAGCGGCAGATACAAATCCCTACATCACTGAAGTTACCGACCTCGTTTCCGGCAAGGTAAACGAGGTGCTTACCGCAGGAGGCATTGTGCAGCTGGTCGGTTCCCGTCTCAAGTTTGACCAAAAAGACGAATCTCAAGGCATTTTCTTTGTAGCCGAAACGGGAGAAGCGATACGGGCAACGGTAATCGCCGAGAACAAGCCCGCCCGCCTTATGGCAATAATCCCTGCAGATTTACCGGCAGGTAACCGGTATGTAGAAGTTCGAACAAAATATACTGTAGGCGGCAAGCCCCTTAAAAAAGCTAAAATCGGAAGATTTACAAAACCGCTTACACGGACAATATAAATACGGCCGGTTCACACCTGTAAGAGTGAGAAGCTCATACATATAAGGATGAGAAGCTCACTCCGACAAGGATGAGCGGCTCACTCCGACAAGGATGAGCGGCTCACTCCCATAAGGATGAGCCGCTCACACACATAATAATGAGCTGTTCACACACATAAGAGTGAACTCTTCACTCCGATAAGGATAAAAGGTTCATTCTTTAAACTAAAATGTGTAATAGATAGCAGGTAATTTGATTACACATTACACAAAAGGAGATTTTTTTTAACATGAACAAAATAAAACGTTTTTCAATGCGCAACAAACTGATGATTGTATTCGGACTGCTTATTCTTGCAGTCGGATTTACTCTTGCCCTCATAGCGGTACGTACCGCACGTAAAGCCATAACCGAAAAGGTAGCGACACACCTTATCGACAAGGCAACCGATACGGCTGAAATTATCGACGGACGCGTTAATACCTTTTTTCAGGTTTTGGAAGGTATTGCACGAATACCTCAAATTCGGGATGCATCGGTTTCTTATCAACAAAAAATGGATATTCTCATCAATGAAGCAAAATTTAATTCTATTCTGGAAGAGTTATATCTTGTTGATACGGATGGTATCCAATACTATTCTGACGGTACCAGCGATAATTATTCCAACAAAGAATGGTTTAAAGATGCGATGCAGGGAAAAAGAGATGCATCAGAGCCGTATGTCGACGAAACGGCAGATAATAAATTATTCATAACATTTTCTTTGCCTGTTTATGATGACAACAAAAATATAATAGGCGTATTGGGAGCAGATATTGCTGCAAAAGAACTTTCCAACGACATCAGTGATATTGTAGTCGGAAAAACGGGAGAATGTTATATTCTCGGTTTGACAGGAACTACGATTGCCCATAAAAATTTTGAAGCCGTAGAAAAACAGCTGAATATGATAGAAGAAGGCAAAAAAGAAAAAAGTCTTGCTTCTTTAAGTAAATTCTTGGAACATGCCCTTGCAACCGATAAAAGCGAAATCGGATACTATACTTATAAAGGCGAATCCTTCATCGCTTCTTATGCCGCAATGAAAACTACTCGTTGGAAGGTTATCATTAAAGCACCCGTTGAAGAATTTATGAATACGGTTGATGAACTGCACCTTAAAATGATTATCATCGGGTTAATTATTTTAGCCGCCGGTTTGGTTATCGTTTTCTTTGTTACCCGCCAAATGATAAAGCCGATAAAAGTTGTTGTAAACGCTTTAAAGGACATTGCCCAAGGCGAAGGAGACCTTACCGTTCGTCTTCCCGTACACGGCAATGACGAAGTAACCGATTTATCGGAATACTTCAATGAAACCATTTCCAAAATAGGTTCGTCGATTAAGCAAGTAAGTCTTAACAGCATCGATATGGAAAATATCGGCAACGAGCTTGCTTCCAATATGACCGAAACCGCCAGTGCCGTACACCAAATAAGTGCCAACATCGACGGTGTCAAACAGCAGGCTTTGACCCAAGCTGCAAGTGTTACCGAAACGGCTGCAACAGTAGAAGAAATTATCCGCACAATAAAACAGCTTAACGGCAGTATCGAAAATCAAGCAGCTTCCGTTGCCGAGTCTTCTTCAGCTATCGAGCAGATGGTCGGCAATATCGCTTCAATCACTCAAACTTTGGGTAAAACAAACAATGTAGTAAAAGATCTTGCAAGTGCTACCGCCGAGGGTAAGGAAACGGTAACCAGTGCAAACAGCGCAACCCAGCGCATTGCAGAAGAGTCCGGCGGTCTATTGGAGGCTTCAAGCGTTATTCAGCACATCGCCAGCCAGACCAACTTGCTCGCAATGAACGCCGCCATAGAAGCCGCCCACGCAGGAGAAGCGGGCAAAGGTTTTGCCGTTGTTGCCGACGAAATCCGTAAGCTCGCAGAAGAATCAAGCACTCAAGGCAAAACAATCACGGCGACCCTAAAAGTTCTTTCGGGCGAGATTGAGGCTCTTTCTGCCTCTTCAAAAACGGCAGAAGAAAAGTTCAATGCCATTTTCGCCCTTTCCGAGCAGGTAAAAATGATGAGCCAAAACCTGATGGAAGCCATGCATGAACAGGAAAACGGCAGTAAGGAAGTACTCACCGCTATCCGCGACATCAACATGGTAACCAACCAAGTAAACGACGGCTCTGCCGAAATGCTTCGCGGCGGCGAAAATGTTGCACAAGAAATGCAAAAGCTCGATGAGCTTACGCGCGTCATCACCGACAGTATGAATGAGATGGCTTCCGGTGCCGTGCAAATCAGCAATGCCGTACAAGAAGTAAACGCAATAAGTCAAAAGAATAAACACAGCATTGAAAACCTTTCTAAAGAGGTAGGAAATTTCAAGGTGTAATTTGACTTGCATTATTTTTCAAATAGGTTTAATATAGCTTTATAAAGGAAGAATAGACTTATGGGAAAAAGATATGAGTACAAGGATTTTAAACCGGTTTGGGAACAGGTACCGCCTCCAAAGGACTCTTTTAGAGAAGCTGCGAAGTGGGGAGACCCAAATGAATTTAAGGAGCCTAACGAAAGACTTTATAAATATATGAAAACGGTCTTCGGAATAGGGGACGAGATTTTTAAACAAAAGCGTTTTGAAGGACTTGAAGCATTGCCTGAAAGCCTTCCCGTAAACCTTGACCAAAAACATATTGAGGCCTTAAAAGAAATTTTCGGAGAGGCGGATGTCAGCACGGCCGTAAAGGACAGGGTATCGGTTGCTTACGGAAAAACCATGTACGATGCCTACCGCCTCCGTGAGGGCATCCTTGAAAACATCGCCGATGTTGTAGTATACCCTTCAAGCCATGACCAAATAGTTAAGCTCGTAAAATATGCGAATGAGCACAAAATTCCCCTCTATGTGTACGGAGGCGGTTCTTCCGTTACCAGAGGCGTTGAGGCAGTAAGGGGCGGCATATCCCTCGATATGCGTAAAAACTTTAACAAGGTTTTAGCCTTTAACGAAACTGACCAGACAATTACGGTTCAAGCCGGAATGTCGGGGCCCCAACTTGAAGCTCACTTAAACAATGCTCAAAAAGAATTCGATGCAAAGATGGCCTACACTTGCGGACACTTCCCGCAATCATTTGAATATTCCTCCGTGGGAGGATGGGTAGTTACCCGCGGAGCAGGACAAAATTCCACATACTACGGAAACATAAAAGACATAGTTTTTCAACAAACATACGTAACTCCTGCGGGCATCGTTAAAAGCTACGGGCTTCCCGCCCATGCGGTCGGACCGGACATAGACGAGCTTATGATGGGGAGCGAGGGCTCTTTTGGAATTCTTACAAATGTTACCTTGCGGTTTTTTAAATACAGGCCGGAAACCCGCAAAAAGTTCAGCTTTATATTTAAAACTTGGGAAGACGGAATGAAAGCCTGCCGCGAGATTATGCAAAACGAATCGGGTTTTCCCTCGGTGTTTAGACTTTCGGATGCGGAAGAAACCGACATGGCTTTAAAGCTTTACGGAGTTGAAGGCACCATAGCCGAAACTGCGATGAACCTCATGGGATATAAGCCGATGAAACGCTGCCTCTTTTTAGGCTGGAGCGAGGGTGCTAAAGAATTTTCAAAGCAGCTTTACAAAAAGGTAAAGCGGATATGTAAACAAAACGGCGGACTTTTCTTAACGGGCAAGCCTGTAGACGGCTGGGAGCACGGCCGCTTTACGGATCCGTATCTAAGGGAATCATTACAAGATTATGGAGTAATAATAGACACGATGGAATGCAGCGTAACATGGGATATGATGCCGAAAGTTCACGAAGAGGTAAGAAGATTTGCAAAATCCCGCCCTCACACGGTATGCATGACCCATCTTTCCCATGCCTATCCGCAAGGGGCAAACCTGTACTTTATCTTTATAGGCCTTTTTAAAAACAAGGAAGAATATGTGGAATACCAGTACGGCATCTTCGATAATATAATGAAGGCAGGAGCGGCCATGAGCCACCACCACGGTGTCGGCAAGATGACGGCAGCTTGGGTAGAAGAATCCATAGGACAAACCAACTTTGAAATCTTTAAGGCTCTAAAAAAACACTTCGACCCGAACAATATAATGAATCCGGGCGGTACCCTTGGCCTCGATATGACGGAAGACCAAAAGAGAAAACCTAAATACGCCGGAAAAACTTGGGAGGAAAATTTTTAGCAGCTTATAAAGTTTACTCAAAAAAACTGTATACAAAAAAGCCGATTAGACATTGCATGTCCAACCGGCTTTTTTAATTAAGTCTTTTTATTTTAGGTGCACGACAACTTCCAACTTGTCTTTACCCCTTAGTCTAGATTTATGAAGGACTCCAAACCAAAAAGACTTTCTACCAGTTTTGTCTTCTCCGTTTATAGTCCATTTTTCGACCTGTGCACCGTTATTTAAGCTGACCATAAACCTTAACTCGCTTGAACCTTCTCTAACAGTTATATTTTGCTCTTGTGAGGTTATCCATTCTTCTGTTACTATATCCCGGTACCTAATTGAAAGGTCTCCCTTCCCCTCTCCGCCTACTGCAATCTTAAAAGAAACAGGGTAGGTTTTAGCTTCTCTAAATGAAGCCTTAACTGTACACAAACCGCTTTCGTTATAGTCCGTTATATTAAAATGTAGGGAGCCGCCCCAATCTATTTCATCAACGGCTTCTTTACCGTTGATAAGCCAATCGGCCATATTGCTGCCGGCTTCTTCAATCTCAAAAGAAATATCCGTTCCTTCATAAACCGTATCACCGGATTTGATAGTAAGCCATTCGCCTCCCATAAGCTTTTCGGCTTTTACTGATCCCTGTCCTTCCGTACTGAAATTAATCTTTACGGGATTAGCAGGAGCAAATTGAACCTTTATGGATACGTTTCCGTCTCCTCCAATAAACGAATTACCTACACGTAACCAAATGCTATTACCTGTACGATGCTCATTTCCATTTACAAACCATTTAGCTTGATAGCCAGCCTTGGGGAGGGCATAAAAATTAATCCCATTTCCCTCATTAAATTTATAACCGCTTGCAAATTCTTTATTTTTGAATTTTGCAATAATTGTACCGTTTCCTTCATGGCCTGACTCAACAGCGAATTCTACAGGTATGGTACCTTGAGGGGCATCAGGATCGGTTTCAAAAATAGCTTTTATGGTAATTTTACCCGTATCTTTATTCTTATCTTTTCCTTTTACAGTATAATCTATGAAGTAAACTCCATTTCCCCAATTAGCAATATCATATATTTTTTCACCATTAAACTCAAATTGTTTAACCTTGGAGCCTAAAAAGGGAGAAGCCTTTATTCTCAGCTCCGTACCCTCGTATATTTGAGTGCCGGTAATAGGCTCTCCGGTTTTTGAATTATGCACACTTATTTTTCCGTTTCCTTCTGTAAGGAATTCCATATCGATTTTTTCGGCTGTCTTAAACTTATGGCTTATCTTGATACTGCCGTTTACTATGTCATTAATATCGACTTCATACCAAAACTCAAGTTCTCCCTTAGTCCATTCCTCAGCCTGATTTCCTTTAATATACCATGTATCGGGAGCAAAGCCTTCTTTAGGCTCTACGATAACACGGATCTCTGAGCTTTGACCAAAAAGATTTCCCGATTGAACCTCAGTCCATTTATTGTTTATAAGCTGTTCTGCCCTAATACTTCCCTTGTCCGTCTCATCTACAGACCATTCTACCTTAATTTTCGGAGCTTCTTTAAAACTGACACTTATCTCTATTTTGCCGTCCTTTATGTCCTTTGACGCTACTGTATATCTAAGCTGATTAATATTTGTAGCAGAAACTTCTTTTCCGTTTATATACCATTTATCCGAGATAAAGCCGGGTTCTACTTCAGCATTGACATAAAAGAAATACCCTTCTTCAAATTTATCACCTGAGGTGAAATTTGTCCATCGCCCATTGATTTGCCGTCCGGCATAGACAGTTCCCTTTGTTTCATCCAAGCTCTTCCAATAAACAGGTATCTCTGTTTCCTTATCTCCGAATTCGGCTTCTATCAGGATTTTGCCCTCAACAAGATCTGCCTTTTGAACATTATACCAAAATTTAGTCCCAGTATTGTTCTGAGCATTGCCGTTTATATACCAGTTTTTAACAATCTTTCCTGTTTTTGGGAAAGCATCAAAGCGTAGTGATTGTCCTTCAAAAAAATCACCGCTTGATTCACTATCATATATAGGATTATTGGATGGATCTTTTTCTTTCCATCTTTTTACTTTACCTTCCGCAGGATTTTTGCTCTTCCATTCGATTTGCCGCTTTTCAGCTTTTTCAAGCACAAATTCTATATGTACCGCTTTTGTATCTTGGGGAATAGTATATTTGATCCAGCCATCGTTCCTAAAATACGCAATAGCTTTGCCCAACTCTGCTACGTTTTTACCGTTTATCTTTGTTTTATCTCTGTCAATAAAATACGGTTTTTCATTATCATCATTCTCTGCAAACATAAAAAGTTCAGTTCCGGTATAGACTTCATCACCTAATGATAGACGAAACCATCCTGAGTTTGTTGATTTTAGTACAGAAGCTTTTGGGTTTTCTGCACCATCTCCGGTAACAGTCCAAGTAACTTTTACAGGTTTAGGAGTAATTAAATGAGTACCCCCCCCCGTCTAAATTCGGCTTATGACCGCAGGCACTAAAAATCACAGCACAAAGAGTACCGATCACAAAAAAATTAAACAATCTTCTATTCATTAATAAATCTCCTTAATCTAAGTTTTAAAAAGCATAAGCTATTTTTAAGTTTTTGTCTACTCCGGAAAGTTCGTATAACAAATATTTGTATTTTTGTCCGCCTATTGAATTTTTCTTTTCCTTATGCTAAACTCATATTGCCGGGGTGCTTTTACAAGCTGAGAACATACCCGCAAAGGGCTGTCCGCACGGATGCCCTATTACCTGATCCGGATAATACCGGCGGAGGGAGCATATGAAAAATCATTTACGCTCTATTTTAATTTTCTCTTTTTTAATTATCGGTTGTGCCGCTCTTTTTGCAGGCGGTGCAAAAGAATCTGACGAAACAAAGGTTGTAGTTTACACGACAAAATCCTTTGCTGCCGACTACGGCCCCGGTCCGAAAATTGCCGAACTCTTTAAGGCAAAAACGGGCAAAGAAGTTGAGTACGTTATCTGCAAAGAAGGCGTTTTAAACAGAATCATACTGGAAGGTAAGGCCTCTACAGCGGATGTCCTCATCGGTATAGATAACCACCTTATCGAAAAAGCCCGCAAAGCAAAAGTTTTAAAAGCCTACAAACCTACGGCCGCAGACAAGATAGATTCGGAAGTTCTTATTGCCGATGACTGGCTTTTAACACCCTTCGACTACGGCTATTTTGCCTTTATGTTCGACACAAAAGCTAAAATCAAAAAGCCCACATCTTTAAAAGAGCTGACCGAGCCTGCTTATACAAAAAAGATTGTTATTTTAGATCCGAGTTCCAGCACAACGGGGCTTGGCTTGGCCGCTTGGACAAAGGCTGTATTTGGAGATAATTACCTAGACTTTTGGAAGGCCCTCAAACCGAATATCTTTGCCATGGCTCCCAAGTGGAGTACGGGCTACGGATATTTTACAGCCGGAGAAGCTCCCATAGCCATTTCTTACACAAGCAGCCTTGCCTCCCATGTTTTATATGACAAAACAAACCGATTTCAACCATTGATTTTTGAAGAAGGGCATATTATTCAAATTGAAGGCATGGGTATTGCCGCCAATGCAGCTAATACTAAAGGAGCAAAGGAATTTATAGACTTTATGCTGACGGAAGAAGCTCAAAGCCTTCTTCCCGAAACCCAGTTTATGTATCCTGTCATCAAGGGGCTTGCCCTTCCTGCTTCTTATAAGGATGTTCCCAAACCTGCAAAAGTTTTGCGTATTCCTTCAGAAGATCAAACCGAATCGGTAAATGCCGTAATCAATGTTTTACAAAAATAAACAGAAAGGCCGAGATACTCGGCCTGACCGAGTTTCTCGGCCAAGCGGCCTATCAAAGCTAGACCGCCTTGTTTTACCGCTCGGCGGCCTTATCTTTTTTCTTGTACTGCTTTCTTTTTTTCTTCCGCTGATTTTAAGCTTTGTTCCCTTATTTTCTTCACGCTTTGACTTTTCGCATATTACGGGAGTAAAAAGCTCTTTTGATTTTTCGCAGATTTTTAGGATTGCAGCCTTTACGGTTTCTCAGGCCTTTTTTTCCTCAGCTCTTGCCTGTGCGGTAGGCTTTGCTGCCGCTTATTTTTGTGCAAGAAAAAACTTTCGGGGTAGAAAATTTTTAATGGCTCTGTCGAGCGTTCCCCTCTGCGTGCCTGCAATAATCGTTGCCCTTTCCTTTATAATTTTTTTCGGGAATAACGGAATCCTCAATTCTTTTTTAAAGAGCTTATTAAACCAAGACGAACCGCCTGTCAATTTTGTGTTTTCGATGACGGGAGTAATTATAATCCACGGCTTTTACAACTTTCCCCTTGCGATGAAAACAATTTCTCAAGTCTGGGAACGTTTAAGCGAAGACGAACCTAATGCAGCCCTCCTTTTAGGGGCAAGTAAATTTAGAATCTTTAAGACCATAACCTTTCCGGCTCTTTTAAATTCTATAGCCGTTTCCTTTTTGTTGATCTTCCTTTTTTGCTTTTTTAGTTTTATAATAATCCTGCTTTTCGGAGGCCTTGCCCTTACCACCTTAGAGGTAGAACTTTACAAAGCAGCCCGCACAAAATTGGATATGAACCTTGCCGCAAAGATAGCCCTCACCGAAATCTCCGCGGCCTTAATTTTAATCCTCATCTATTCTAACCTGCAAAAAAAAATGAGAGTACAAAATGAAAACCTAAAGGGGATAAGGGAGAGGACTGCAATAAAAGGCTTTGGACAAAAAACCTTTTTTAGCTTTACGATTTTTATAATTATTCTTTTTTTAATAGCACCCTTGTTTTCTATTTTTTTACATTCTACATATAATGTAAATTACACTTCTATCTTTGACAAATTCTTTTATTTTAAGGCATGGAAAAATATTTTTTTATCCCGAACCTTTTGGACGGCTCTTTGGACAAGCATCAAAATCGGCATTCTTACAGCCCTTGTAAGCCTCATAGCTTCTTTGTTCTTTGCATACATTACCGTCTTTTATAACCGGAGAAAAATATATGCGGTTCCCTATCTGCCCTTGGCAGTTTCATCGGTAATGCTGGGCTTCGGCTGGCTCTTGTTAAGACCCAACGGAACGGAACTCATTTTAATCTTTGCACAAAGCTCCCTTGCGTGGCCCTTTGCATGGACCCAGATACAGACCTCGCTTTTACGTATTCCTCAAAATATTATCAATGCGGCAGTCTTGTTTTCACCGGACAAAAAAACGGCCTTTTTTAAGGTGATAGTACCCATGTGCAAGAAGGGCATTTTTTCCGCCTTGGCCTTTGTCTTTGCCATAAGTGCGGGAGATACTTCCTTACCAATAGTTTTAAACATACCGCGGTTTAATAACCTTGCCCTGCTGATCTTCGATTATGCTTCTTCATATCGTTTTGTAGAATCTTCTGCAGTTGCAGTCGTCTTAAGCCTTATGACCGGCTTTGTTTTCTTTTTACAGGAGAAAGAAACTTAAAATAATTTAAGGAGAACCAAATGGAAAAGGCATTTTTACAGCTTAAAAACATAAAAAAACATTTTACCGAAAAAGATATTTCCATTTCTTTTGAATTAAAAAAAGGAAAAGCTCTTGCCCTCCTCGGGCCTTCAGGCTGCGGCAAAACAACGGTTTTAAAAATAATCGCAGGCCTTGTCCCTCAGGATTCGGGAGAAATTATTTTGGACGGAAAAAATATCAATCACACTCCTCCCGGCAAACGCGGGATCGGAATGGTCTTTCAGGACTACGCCCTCTTTCCTCATCTCAATGTTGAAGAAAATATTTTCTACGGCTTGGTCTCCCAAGGCATGTCCAAAAAGGAAGCCCGAAAGGCCATTGCCCCCCTCGTCGAGCTTTTTCATTTGGAAGCCTTACAAAAACGCAAAACGGATCTTCTTTCGGGCGGAGAAAAACAAAGGGTTTCTCTTGCACGGAGTCTTGCAGTAAAACCCGCTCTCATCCTCTTTGATGAACCCCTTTCAGCCCTCGATGCAGACCTTCGCCTGAACTTGCGTAAAGAATTAAGAGCCAAGCAGGAGAGTTTGGGCTACACAGCCGTTTATGTTACCCACGACAAAGACGAGGCTGCAGCCCTTGCCGATGATGTACTCTACATGGGCTAGAGTTTAGGCTCCGTATTCAAGTAGAAAATCTATTATGTTTTTGTGGATAATTCCATCCTGACTAAAATCCATAGAATCCAAGGAGAGTACATATTTGGGAAAGTTATCCTTGATTGCCTTATAAACACCGAATTCTCTTTCCCTTGTAGATTCATCTCCCATTTTATAAGCGACTTGATAATAATAAACATCGTTTTCCCTTTTTGCTATAAAGTCGATTTCTTTGTCTTTTACCTTGCCTATTGTAACCTCATAGCCTCTGGAACGAAGTTCAATATAAACAATATTTTCGAGCACTCTTTCGATATCTTTCATATTGGAGAATCCTCGTGCCTGCCTAAACCCGTGATCCGTCAGATAGTATTTTTCGTCGATTTTAAGTACCTTTTTTCCCGCAGTATCGTAGCGTGGCACCTTTTTTATGATAAAGGCTTTACTGCAATAATCCAAATAATTAAGCACCGTATCTGCCGAAACATTTCTATTTTCATTTTTAAAATAATTTTTTATACTGTTTGCAGAAAAAGTGTGCCCTATGTTTTCCATTGCATAATCCAAAATACGGTTAAAAATATCCACATCCCTTATATTATTGTACTGTAAAACATCTTTAACCAAAACGGTATTATAAACATCATTTAAGTATTTAAAAGACGGGATTTCCTCCAAATTAAAATACTTCAAAAAAGGCATCCCGCCTGTTTTAACAAAGGCGAAAAACAAATCTTCCCTAGAAAGCGGCTTACCGTCAAAGCATTTTATAAATTCCCCAAAACTAAAAGGTTGAATTTCAAATTCCACATATCTTCCGGCCAGTAGACTTGCAAGATCTCCTGAAAGCAAGCCGGAATTTGAGCCTGTAAGATAAATATCGCAATCCAAATCAACCCGCAGTCCGTTTATAACCTGCTCCCAATTTTCTACAAACTGTATTTCATCAAAGAAAAAATATATTCTTCCGGTTAAGTCCTTGATCAATGGCTTGAGGTATTCAATCAAAACTTCGGCCTTATTTACCGTAAAAAGCTCTATGGATTCAAAATTAAGATAAATTTTATTTTTATCGGGTATATGGCTAAAAACCTCATCTTTTATGAGCAGTAAAATAGTTGATTTTCCAACCCGTCTCATACCGGATAGTACCTTAATAATGGGCTTATCGATAAACTGCCGGATTTTTTCCATATAGCGTGATCTTACAATATAGCTCATTCCCTTACCTCTTCTAATTCGATTATAATCGAAATGTAAGATAAAATCAAGAAGAATTTCGATTATAATCGATAAAATGAGTATTTTCTATTATAATTTCGATTATAGTCGAAAGATGTGGGTATTTTTGTTATAATTTCTATTATAATCGAAATTATAGGACGGCTTTATTTCTTATATATTTTGAAGATCGGCCGCTGCCGATAATTTTGATTAATCCATCCCTTAACATAGTGCCTAAGACAGCCTCAACGGTTGTGGGGCTAATATCGGGATGAATTTTGCATATTTCAGATTTTGAAATTGGGGTAAGGCTGTTTAAAACACAGGCTTCAACTCTAGCCGTTTTTGTAACTTTTTTTCCGTTCAGAACGGCAAACCGCTTATCAAGTTCTTTATAACATCGATAAAGGGTGGACAAAAAGTTCTCGATAAAAGGGATATAGTCATTTTTATTTTCATGCCAATAATATGAAGATTTTTTTAGAGAATCATAATAGTAGGATTTATAATTATTTATCTGCTCCTCAAAAGAAACATATTTACTCGTATCATATCCGTTTTTATATAACAAAAGCAAGGATAATAACCTTGACATTCTTCCGTTTCCATCTTTAAAAGGGTGAATGCATAAAAAATCGAGAATGACACATGGTATCAATAATAACTGATTAATAGCGCTGTCATCCCGTGCAGAAAGATAAGCAAGCTCCAATTGTTCCATTGCCATAGGTGTTTCTTCAGCAGATATAGGCTGAAATCTGATTTTTCTATTGCCCTCTGCATCTACTTCAATTATAGAATTATTAAAATTTTTAAACCGGCCGCCGTATTCATATCCGGCCGAAGACATTAAAATTTTATGAAGGGCCAAGATATCTTTAACCGTAAAATCAATATTTTCATAGGCTGAATGAATAGCGGCAAGAGAATCTCGATAACCTGCAATTTCGGCCTCATCATGATTAAGAGGAGCACTGTTTTGATTTACAATAGCATTTATTCTTTCATCGCTTGTAACAATACCTTCGATTGCATTTGAGCTTTTGATAGATTGAATTCTTGCAACTGCTTCAAGTTCCGTAAAAACTTTTACATAATCTTGTTTTCTGTGTTTTGCCTCATTTTTAAGGTCTGCAATTCCTGAAGAAATATTCAAAAGCCCTGCAGGAAGCAGAGCATTTTTTAAAAAAGAATAATCGAATTTTCTCATAAGCCGCCTTTCTACATAAAAATTATATACTTTTATGCAGAAAAGTCAAGTCTTTCTGCATATAACTTAAGAATTTATATGCATATAAGCAAAAAAATTTACCTTTGAGGTATATTCATATACTTCTTTTGAAAAAGGGACACCGGGAATAGTCATAATAGCAGCAAGCGTAACAATATAGGCTACAGCCGGTATTTTTCCGGGAATTATTTTTGATAGCCCGATACCGGCAGCAGCTATACCTACAAGAATCAACATTCCGGGCAGAGCAGTAATCGGGTTAATTTTAGGACCGACAAAATTGCCGATCAAAGAAACAAAAGCCGTTATAAGTAGAACAATTAAAGCATTCTTAAATTTCATATACAAAAGCCTCCTTATTTTGAATTATCACTAAGTTCAGCCGGAACTGACGGAAGAGGCGGTTCTTGATGATATTTCATCTTATAACATTTTTTAAACAACCATTCCGAAAAAGGCAAAGCAAGGAATATAGACATATAAACTCCGTCTAAGCCTGAAAGTAAGTTACTCGCAGCTCCAAAAGCCTTAATATTTTCTGCCAGCTCAGGGAATAACTCTATAAGAGAACCGACTGAGGCCGTCATCATAGAAGCAGAACCTACACCTGATGCCATAGCAAGAGCATAAGGATGTAAAAATGTAGCTGAAGCTAAAATACTGGCCATTAGTCCTATGAATATTGTACCAAACACTGTTCCAACAAGATAAACGCCTAATACTCCTTCACCTTCAGGGGAGTTTAGACCATACCTCTCTGCAACAATGGCAACATTAGGCTCTCGTGAAATTGAATGCGCTCCGCCTATGGCTTCCCGTTTAAGGCCGAGTAATACGGCAATAGGAACTCCTAAAATAACTGTTCCTAAATTTCCAAATTCCTGCAAAATAAGAGCCGGACTTGCTTTTAGAATTGTCAAGATGCTGGGGCCAATGGTTGTTCCATACTTAGCCATCAAAAGCATAAGAGTAATACTTATAAGACTTCCTGCATCTTTAATCTCTTTTTCTCCGGATATTTTAACTTTTTTCAATGTTGTTAAAATACCGAGAATTAAAGCATAAAGCATCGGTAATAGAACGATTGTTCCTATTCCAACCTTAAATGCAAACTTTCCGATGAATTCCGAAATAACAACCAAAACAAGAACTGTTAGGTGTAATCGTATATTCTTCATTTTAAACCTCCTAAATCTAAATATTTTAAAACGGTAGCCAGCACAGCTGAGGTACCCTTATAAAATAAACTTTCATCCATATCAAATTTATCTGAGTGGTGAGGATAAATACTACCGTCATTCTGTATTATAGGATTGGACAAGACAAAAAACGTACCCGGAGCTTTTTGCAAAAAATATGCCATATCTTCACCGGCCATTGTAGGCACTGAAATTTCGTGAATAGAATCTTCTCCCAAAATTTCTCTTGTACTTTCAATAAAAAATTCCGTAAAACCTTTATCATTTAGCAAAACAGGATACCTAAAATCATAAACCGTTTTTGCTTCGGCCCTGTAAGATTTTGAAATACCCGAAGCAAGATCTTCAATCCTTTTTGCAATGAAGCTGCGTTCATTTTCATCAGCAGAACGCACCGTTCCTTCAATAAAAACTTCCTCGGGTATGATATTAAAAGCGGATCCGCCATGTATTTGTCCTACGGAAATCAGGGCGTGAGAAGTTGGGGGAAGCTCACGGCTTATAATCTTTTGTAAACCGGAAACTATTTCACAAGCTATGGGAACAGGATCTACCGAAAGATGCGGATAAGCCCCATGAGCGCCATATCCCTTTACGATAATCTTGAATTTATCGGCTGCGGCAAAAAAAGGCCCTTTACATGCACCTATCTTTCCCTTTTCAACACCCGGATAAATATAACCTGCATGAAGGCCTATTACGGCATCAACCTTTGGATTTTCCATACAGCCTTCTTCAATCATGGGGAGGGCTCCTCCGGGATACTCCTCTCCCGGTTGAAAAAGAATTTTTACACAGCCTTTAAATTCAGATGACAGTTCCTTAAGCACCATACAGGCTCCAAGAGCCATAGCCATGTGCCCGTCATGGCCGCAGGCATGCATACAGCCCTCATGTTTTGAGGCAAAACTTAGCCCCGTATTTTCTTTTATAGGCAAGGCATCCATATCGGCTCTAATTGCTATACATTTGCCCTTTTCTTTTCCCTCAATGATGGCAACAATAGCATTCCCGTTGACAAGTTTATGATAGGGTATTTGCAGAGCATCAAGCTGCTTACAAACATAGTCCACAGTTTTTGGAAGGGATAATTCCAATTCGGGAATCTGATGCAGGTCCCTCCTAATTTGAATAATCTTAGCTTCTTTTTGTTTGACCAAATCAATTATATTATACATATTTAAATTAAACCCCCTTATGTAAATTGTATAATAAAGTATTGCATAGTCTTTTGTAAAAGTCAACACTAATTTTTTCTTTATTGATTTTTTTAACCTTTTCCTTTATACTTAATGAACGGTAGATATTTTAATAGAGAGCTCTGTAATTATATGCTTTTATTTTTAGAAAATTTTTTGATAGTTCTTTTTTCTTCTCTTTTTGTATTTTCTAAAACAGGATCGTTTATAGTTATTCCCTACTTTATAATATTTTTTTCTATAGGGCTATGGAGCGGTATGATACGCAGTAATATAAAGCCTTTTATTTTTATCGTTTTTGTCATATTTACAGCAGCATTCAATAGAAATCTTGAATTTTTTTCTCCCGTTTTTATCGCTATGAATTTAGAAGCCGAAGAAATTCAAAAAAACTACATTTCCCTTATTTTTAAATTTCTTCCCTTATTGTGCGTATTTTTTAATTTCGATCTTATTTTCTTTCTGTTTACTTTGATTATATTCTTCTATTCGGGTGTTAAAGAAAACTATCTACTTAAAACATTGGAAGTAACCGGACTAAAAGATAAACTTGCCGAAAGTAAAATTAATTCGGAAAAAAGGGAACGAATTTTAGAAAACGAGGTTTTAAAAAATGCTGAAGTTTTAATCCTCGCCGAACGGAACAGAATTTCAGGAAGTCTTCATAACTCCATAGGGCATACACTTAGTGCCGGTATTTTACAGGTGAATGCACTAAAATATGTTTCAAACCAACAAGAAGTAAAAGACAGCTTAAATATTTTACAAAATTCTTTAGAAAACGGTATGACTGAAATAAGAGAATGTCTTCATAATATGCACAATGATTCTTTTAATTTACAAACAGGTTTGGAAGAACTTGTTGAAAACACAAAAAAAATTAAAATACAATTAACATATAAGGTAGACTCTATACCCTATGAGCTAAAATATGATATCTTTTCAATAGTAAAAGAAAGCCTTTCAAACACCATCAAGCACAGCGGAGCAAGCGAATTGAATCTGAGCGTACTTGAACACATTGGCTTTTACTCTCTTATAATAAAAGATAATGGGCGAGGCTTTTCAGGAAAACAAATCAGAAATCTAAATTATGGAATAGGTTTAAAGGTTATAGCCGACCTTGTAGAAAAACATAGAGGCATAATTAAATTTTATTCCGAAAACGGATTTAAAACCCATATCATATTTCCAAAAATAAAGGATAAATGCAATGAAGATAATAATAGTTGATGATGATTGTCTTGTAGTTTCCTCTTTAAAGACAATATTAAAAGCCAACGGTTTCAATATTATTGCCACCGGCTCAAATGGAAGCGAAGCTATATCCTTATTCAACGAATACAAACCGGATATTCTTTTAATGGATATCAGAATGCAAAATATGACCGGAATAGAAGCAAGCGAAAAAATTCTAGCCGAACATAGCGATGCAAAAATATTATTGCTTACAACTTTTAACGATGAAGAATATATTACAAAAGCCATCAATTTCGGATGTAAAGGGTATATATTAAAACAAAATATAGATTCTTTGGTGCCTGCATTAAACGCAGTCGGTGCAGGGAGCATTGTATTTGATTCGGAGATAATATCAAAAATCCCTCAAACAAAACCGGCCCGCTCTCAATTTAAAGAAGATTTAAACGATAGAGAAACCGATATTTTGGAATTGGTTGCAGATGGGCTTAATAATAAAGAAATAGCAAGCCGACTTAGTTTAAGTGAAGGAACTGTCCGCAATTATGTTTCTTCCATACTCGAAAAACTGAATTTAAGGGACAGAACACAATTAGTCGTATATTATTATACAAAATAGGAGAACCTTGATTGAAAAAAGAAAAAAGCAATAGTCAGAAATTTTTAGCTTGGTATGAAAGAGTTGTTCAAGAACAAAAAAAAGGAATCTATGACTTTAACCAAAAAATATATATCACGATTGTAAGTTTTGTAAATAATGATCTTTTGACTACTGCAGCAGCAGGTGCATATAATTTTTTAATGTCCGCTCTTCCTATTTTTATTTTGACATTAACTATTTTACTCCGTGTCTTAAAACAAAGTCCTCAGCAAATAAAAGAAGCCATCAGAGCGCTTTCAATTTTTCAAAACACGGTTAATCTTGACAGGTTTTTCCATTTTTTATTGAATGTAAATAGTTTCTCTTTTTTTGAGTTCATTGTTTTGATTTTTGTTTTATGGATGGCCAGACGTTTTTTTGCAACCATTCAGCATTCAATCAGAAAAGTATACCGTAAGAAAATAAAAATAACACCTTTAAAAACCAGCCTTATAGTTATTCTAGGCGAAATAATTGTTGTCATCCTGCTTGTTTTTTTATTTATATTTTTAATAACGGGTTCTGCGGTATTTAGAAGTGATTTTGCTCAGCCTGTTTTTTCACCGAACTTATTCAGTCTTTTAAGAAATCTATTTAGATTTATTCCCGTCATTTTTATGCAGCTATTTGTCTGTTTGATATATTATTTGATGCCGCCCATAAAGCCCTCTTTTAAAACGGCTTTTCTTTCATCCGCAGCCTGTACTCTATCTTATTATTTTGTAAAGATATTTTTTATTTTTTTTAGGTCTACAGTTAAATTTACATTTGTATACGGACTTTTTACAAACGTAATACTCGTCTTAATTCAAGTCTGGTTTTTCTTTTTCTTCTTTGTTTTTTTTGCACAGTTTATGTATGTAAATCAGTTTTTTAACAGCTTTATTATTTCACAGCTTTATAGGCTCCCAAAAGAAGATGCTCCCGGTTTTTTTAATCAGCTTTTAAGACATCTTTTTATAGAACCTCCCAAGGAATATAGAAAAAAAGCTATCGAAGTAAAAGCCGGTGAGGTAATATTTTACTACGAAGATATATCAAGCGATATTTACTACATAATAGAAGGCTCAGTAAGGGTTACAACATCAAATAAAATTTTAGATTTGGAAAAAGGAGACCTGTTTGGAGAGTTTGCATGTCTTTTAAACGGAAAGAGGACGGGTACGGCTGTTGCAGTAACGGACTGTCTTTTAGCCGTTGTTCCGGAAAATATTTTTTTAGAAGCAATTTCAATCGACGGAAATGTTTCAAGGCAGGCTTTAAAAATTTTAGCCGAATCTTTAATAGACCAAAACTGAAATTTAAAGAACCTCGAAAAGCAGAGCTTCTTCGAGGTTCTTTTTAAACTTATTTCTTTTTATTAATCAGCTTTAAGGTATAGTTTCCTAAAAAACCTCCGCCGACAAGACAAATTAAAAATATCCATCCTGAAAGTGAAAAGTTTGCAATTGGAGTATACAAGGCTCCGACATTACATCCGTTTGAAAGCCTTGTTCCAAAGCCCATCGCAAAACCGCCGATTGCAAAAACTATAACGTCTTTTACCCTAATTTTTAACTCCGATGTAAAGCTTTTCGTAAAACTTCCTGCAAGAAAAAGACATATTGCGGTACCGGCCACAATACCTATGTTTTGAACGAAAACCGGATGCTCAAAGAAGGGCATTGTATAGGGCTTCGGTTTACCTCCGGTAAAAGCAACAATGGAATCAACACTCATACCGAAAAACTTTAGCAGTCTTCCAAACCAAAAACCAAAAGGAGTTGAGGCTCCCCAACCTTCCTTTGTAACACCCATCAAAAGAGTAAACAAAACAGAAAGTAAAACAGCCCCCATAGTTAAAGACCACGGTTCAACAAAAAGTTTTTTATAAGTTGTTGCACTAAAAAATTTATAGTTATGTGTATCAAGTTCTTTTACTGCGTCCTGCTCTTTTTCGGAACCTACGCCGGAGTATTTATTTTGCTTTTTCCTTTTACTTTCATACATATATGAAATTACGACAACAATACCGGCAAATATGGCTGTTACAATGATAGCTCCTAAATATCCGCCCTTTCCATTTGAAGCAAACCAATCGGGTATAAAAACACCGCTGCCTGTTCCGCTTTTAAATAATGAATCTTTGATCCATGACTGTTTAGCCTGTATGGGAAGGCCTACAAAAACACCTATTCCGAAAAATAAAAGAGTAATAAGGGCTCTGGGTAAACCTGTAACCAAGTCCGTAAGAGTTCCTGTTGCACAGCAAGAGGAATAGCTCATTCCGAAACCGAATAGGAGTCCTCCTAAAATTAGACCTAAGTTGATAGGGTTAATCCAAAGGTCATAGTTTTTAACATCTCCAAAAATAAGAAAGGCAGAAGTGAGAATTGCAGAAATTACAAACATCAGCATCAAAGCTCTCATAAGTTTGGTAGAGCCTGTTCGATATGCTCTGTTTACACTTCCTGCAAAGCCGAACAATGAACGGGTTAAAACATAGCCTAAGGCTATTCCTATAACCCATCTAAAAAATAACATATCCGTCTTTAATAAAACGGAACCCAAAACAATGCTTAAAATCAGCACTGCAAAACCGATAATGTTTTCGATTTTTTTCATACAAAACTCCTTATAAACTACTCTGTACTTTTTTCTTTTCGGAGGGTACCGAATCTATAAAATAGAAAACCCAGCAGCGTCCAAGCTATCAAAAAAAACATTGAACCCTTTGTCAACTGTGCCGGTGAACCCGGAATTAAAAGAAGGCCTATAAATATCAAACCTATAAGACCCGAAAAAGCACACATCGTTTTTTCAAATAAATTTCTACCTTTTCTAATTCCTATTATACCCACATAGGTATAAGCCAAGGCGGCCAACACGGAGGCCATATCCACAATCAAAATAATTACTTCTCGTCCTATCCACGGTCCTATTAAACTTATGCCCGCAATAAACAAAATTGCATTCGGGTATAAATTCTTATCGTTCTTTTTACCCAAAAAAGCCGGAGAAAGCTTTTCATTAGACAAGGCACCAAGCAATTTGCTGCTGCTTATCATAAAGCCGTTTATACCTCCGGTAACAGCCGAAAAAATTGCAATAAGTAAAAAGAAAAAACCTATAGAGCCGGTCTTGCTCGTTACTGATGAAGCAACCGCCCACTCAACCTTAGCAGCTTCTTCAGGGCCATAGCTCAAAGCTCCTATCATGTTTAAAAGGCTATATAGCAAGATGCCGAAAATTATGGAAATAATCGTAGGCAAATGTGTCTTAGCCGGAGCAAATCCCAAATCGCAGGACACTTGCGGAACTACATCAAAGCCCACAAACAAAAAAGGGATTATAGCTATTATCGATGCGGTTTTTGCCAAAGATATTTTATCATAGCCCAAATAATTATCGGAAAAGACTTTCAAATCGCTTTTTCCCAAAATTATAAAAAATAAAATTATAACAATAAGAACAAGTGCAGAGCTCATGATGTTTTGTATCTTTGAACTTAAAGAAAGACCTCTTAAATTGATTAGAGTGAAAACTATAATGGGAACTGAGGCTATAAGAATATCGGCAAGGTAGACACTTGTCGGACCGAAATCATACATATAGCCCCATAGCATCACTTTACCGAAAATCTTACGCAATATAAGAACGTAAGCTGTTGCATTTAAAGGAATCATGCTCAAATAACAAAGACTCAATGACCAGCCTACAACAAAACCGTGCAGCTTTCCCATATTTGTCAAGGTATAGGAAAATTCACCGCCCTCGCCTACATGATTGCTAAGCATAACCTGATAAGACTTTTGTATTACTATAACAAAAAGGCCTCCTATGCAAAGACCAAGGACGGTATTTATAACCCCCGAATTAGGTAAGAAAAGAGTTCCCGGCAAAATAAAAGAACCCCATCCGATAATAGATCCTATTACAAGATTTAAAACATCGAATTTTGACAGCCCCTTTACCTTTGCCGGTATTTTTTTATCTTTCAAAAGCTTTTTCCTATCTAAAATTATACTTAGTAACTATCGGCTTTCGGTTTTGAGTAATGTCATTAAAGTATTCATAAACACTTATACCTAAAAATGAGCCCATAATATTTACTATGTTCTTATATCCTTTTCCTTTTAAAGCACAAAGAGCATTGTAGCTTCTCTGGCTTGAGCGGCAATGTACATATACCGGTTTATCTTTCGGAATCTCATCCATTCTTTCACGTAATTGACTCAAAGGAATATTTACGGCATTTAAAAGATGGCCCGCTTCAAATTCCTTGGGCTCGCGGACGTCAACAATAAAAGCATTGTTTTCTACAAGCTCTCTTACCTTTGTAACGGGAACCTGCTTATACACTCCGTTTAAAATATTTAAGCCTACAAGAGCAGCATGATTAACAATATCCTTTGCAGTCCCGAACATCGGTGAGTAGCAGAGTTCCAACTCTTTTAAGTCTTCCAAAGTTCCGCCCAACATAATAAATGAAGCTATAACATCTATACGCTTATCGACATTTCCTTTTCCTATTGCTTGTGCTCCTAAAATCTTACCGGAAGGCTTGGCAAAAATCAGCTTAAAGAAAAGAGGGTGAGCATCCGGCATAAGACCTACCTTATCTCCCGGAATAACATAGACAAAGTCGTAATTAATTCCCTGTGCCTTACACTCTCTTTCATTGAGACCCGTACATGCGGCATTATAATCAAAACATTGGATAACCGAAGAACCGATAACTCCCGTGTTTCTATGAGGAATACCGTACATATCATCTGCAGCTGCTCTGGCCTGTCTTTGTGCGGGGCCGGCAAGAGTAAGCCTGGTCTTTTTGCTTGTTATAAAATGACTTACTTCGATAGCATCTCCTACAGCATAAATGTCATCTACATTGGTGCGGTAATTATGATCTACTAAAATAGCTCCCGTATCTCCAAGTTTTACTCCTGCACCTTGAGCTAAAGCAACTTCAGGACGGACACCCAACGACAGAACAACAGCCCCTGCATCAAGCTTTTTGCCGCTTTCAAGGATAATATAGCCGTCGCCTATCTCTTTTATACCGTCACCCAAAACTAAGTTTACGCCCTTATCGTACAATTCTTTATGCAGAATTTGGGCCATATCATAATCGAATGGAGCCATTACCTGCGGAAGTTTTTCTACGAGGGAAACATTTTTACCTGCAAGCTTAAAATTTTCGGCAACCTCAATACCGATAAACCCTGCCCCTATAACAGCAATATCTTTTACATTATTGGCATTAACATAATCATCAAGCTTTTTAATGTCAACAACATTCCTTACGGTAAAAACATGAGGCTTATCATATCCCGTTATAGAACGCGGAACCACAGGAGCTGCTCCCGGAGAAAGAACTAAAACATCATAAGATTCTTCAAATTCCTTACTGGTATTTAAGTCTTTTACCTTAACTGTCTTTTTTAACGAATCAACAGCCAATACCTCATGAGAGGTCTTTGCAATAATATTATATTGCTTTTTAAACTGTTCAGGGCTCATCAAAACAAGACTCTCGCTTTCGGGAACAATTCTGCTCAAGAAAAATGGTAAGGCACAATTTGAAAAAGAAACATTGGGACCTTTTTCAAACATAATGACTTCAGCATTTTCATCCAAGCGTCTAACTCTTGCAGCGACTGAAGCCCCGCCTGCCACGCCTCCTACAATCACAACCTTTTTTGCCATAAATTACTCCTTAAAATAAATTTTATCGTGAATTGATTTTTTCAAATATTTTTTTATAATAGAGAGACACAGGATCGTCCGGAAATATACTCAAAACCTTATCAAAATATTTAGCTGCAGATTCAGCCCCTTCATTCGATAAAGCTTTTAAAGCATTTTTCATATAATCCTGAGTGCTATGCTTTAAATCGCGAATAAGATCATCATCGCAATCATAAACTTCATATAAGAAAGTTTCCTTGTTCGATGAGTTTTTAACCCTTTGTATAGGCCTAATATAATGCTCGGAAATATCATTGATGGCATCATAAATTCTATCGGAAATAATCATACAGGAACAATATTTTTTTGTGGATTCCTGCAAAACTTCTGCAATGTGGTAAGAATTGGAAATAATAATACTATCCATTCGTGTTGAATTACCGATGATACCTAAAAGAATATCCCCCATATCAATTCCTATACCTACTTTTATAGGGGATGCGTTGGGAACAGCAATTCCATTATCTCGAATAGCCCTTTGTATAGCTATTCCGCACGAAAGAGCAGCATTCGCTCCGTCAGGAAATAAAGCAAAAAAGCCGTCCCCCAAGTATTTTGTTATTACACCATTATATTTCCGAACAATTGGAGCTACCAATGCAAAATACTCATTCAATAATTCAAAAACTTGATTAGGTGCAAGTTTTTCTGAAGTGTGAGTAAAGGAGCGGATATCTATCGAAAGGATGGGCATTGTAAGCTCAACGCTATCTCCAAGATTAACATCCGTTATGGATTTTTTATTTAACAGTTCTACAATTTGATCAGGCACGAATCGAACAAGAGATCTATTTATAAGTTGCATTTCTACACTTAGATCTTCTATTTTATTTATTGAACCGGAATAATCATCCAATACCATTATCGATAATATGATAACCGCAAAAACAGTCCCTATCTGAATAAAAAAATCTCCCGGTATAATGCCTAAAGAAACCAACAAGTCATAAACACCGAATAAAAACAATACTGCTGTCGCAATAAATATCCATACGGAAAATTCTTTCTTTTTTTTCAAGCCTATTATTGCAATAGCGATAATATAACTTACACAAAACAAAGCAAAAACTTGGTAGTAAATCAATAAAAACGTTGAAACTTCAGGCGGAAGAACTATGGTGGAAATAGCGTATAAAATCGATACGGATAATATAATTATGTAAGGAATTTTATATCGTAATTTTAAAGCCGTACTTATAAAAACAGTAAATAAAATTATAGGCAGAGGAACGGTAATATACCTAATAATAAAAGTAGCAATCCAAGGAATGTCCGGAAACAAAATCATAAAAATATGAGGATAAAAGAAAATTCCCCTAACAGCTAAAACCATGGACGTTAATGCAAACCAAATTACAAAGGAAGAGTTTTTATAAAAAAACGAAAGCATGAAGAAAAATAAGGCAACCGAAAAAGTTACGGCAAATATAGTACCGTAAAAGATCAAATCCCCTCTAAACATTATTCCTATTTGAGAAGCTTCGCCCAAAATAATCGGAGAAGAAATATAACCTTTATTGTTAAAAAAATTGGAAACATTAATAACTATATTGGCTGTTCCGTCTTTTAAGGGTCTAAAGGCTATTTGAGACGATCTGGTTCCCGGATTTTCCGTCTCCCGATCTATACCGGGCTGTCCCTGACTTTGAAGATCTATTCCATTTATTATAATACTGCAGCTGCTAAAAATATGTGGGACATGAATTGCATAAATGATACCGGGATCTAGCCCATATAATTCTAAACCGTAAGAACCGTAACCGAATACATTCCCTAGATCCTTGCTTGCAAAATCACCGGGAACCTTAGCATAAGATTCTTCAGGGCTATTTTTTAAAGAATAAAACCGATTAGGCGTATAATAAAAATCTCCGCTTAAAGAAAAAAGAGAGGACTCTGATAATGTATTAGCGGGAATAGACACCTTACCGTTTTTTACTTCCAAATCTATGATTTTTTGTTCATAAACAAGTTTAAACAAATTAGTTAGATACAAAAGAATAAATAAACAAAAAAAAGGAATAGACCCTAAAAACAACCTTTTCTTTTCTACCGTCATAATTTTTTTACCTCATATATTCTAACCGGTTCATCTTTTCCTCTAAATCGTACCAAGCCGTTATATTCAAATTTAACCTCATTTATTGGAAGATTCGTTACATTCTTTTTAACAACTTCGCTGATAAAAATATTTACTCCTTTTTTTAGAGCATAAAAATGAAGTCTGGAAGCAACATTGACAACATCGGATATAACGGTGCTATCCATTCTTTCTTCCTCTCCAATAGTACCAAGCATAAGTCTTCCATAATGAACACCTATAGCAAGGTCTATTTTAGGCAATTTACTTATTTCCCTATCCATATTTTCAAATTGAACTACGGATTTAATTTCAAGCATACACTTTATAACATCATCTGCCGAACCGTGAAAAAGAACCATTAAACCTTCAGTTAAATATTTGTCGATAAATCCGTTATGAGCTTGAATAATAGGATTGATATTTGCCAGAGTATAATTATAAATTTTAAGAAGACTCTGCCTTTCTTTTTCGGTTCCCAAGCCTGTATAAATACCTAAATGAATGAAGGCTATATACATGTCTTTTAAAATATTATCTCCCAGCTTAATATCAACGTGTTTTTTTCTTAAAAAATTCATAAATTCGTTAGGAACAAATTTTGCAAGAGCATCGTTTATGCATTCTATCTGCTTCGTCATATCGATAACCCTATTCGAGCTGTCCCTAAAATTATGTAAAACAACAATAGCCATTGGAATCAGCAAGACTAAAACACCTATATGTGATAGAAAAAAGCCCTGTATAATCCTATTTGCAATTAAAATATCCCTTACACTTAAAAGTAAAAAAATTGAAAACCCGGTCAAAAAAAGAATTGCTGATGTATCTTTTCGTGAAGCGGCCTTCATAACAGTTAGTACATTATACGCTGCAAACAATAAAACATATACTTGAGCAAAATGGAGCAGCTCAGATGAGGCTCTCATAGGAGCAAAAATATTTATCATAATATATAATATTGCAGGAGCGCACAGTATAAGCAAATATTTGCTCTTAATTTTACTAAACAAGTTATGTATAAACAATGAAACAAAAATAATACCGAAAGAAAGTGTGCTATAACCTATTTTAAAAAGAGTCTCCCCGCTAATACCGGGCATTATTGTTGTAAGTAAAAATTCATCATAGCTGCAAATTCTTAAACAAAAATTAGCCGCCAACAAACCGAAATAAAGAGATTGACGCTCTTTAGGATAAAAAATAAACAAAGAGATAAAAAATGCAGCAGCCAGCAAAAGAATACCGGCCAATATAGTCAGAGTTAAGACACTTGCATTTTTTGCATTTAAAAGGTCAGAGTAAAAGCCGAATTCTATGGGTTTTACAAAACCAGCCTTATTATCGTTAAAATTAGAAACATGAAAAACCAATGTTACCTCTTCCTTTCCAAAGGTCGGAAGGGTAATAAAAGGGGCATCCCAATTAAATTTTTCAAATTCACGGGAATTACCTACAACACCGCTTCTATAAATTTCCTCCCCTTCAAGGTATGCAATAAAAGCTGAAGAAACCGTTGCCGTTTTTATTGCATATACACCATTTGTAGAAAGATTTTTTATTCTTAAGGCATAGGTCCCATATCCGTAAATTGAAAGACCGTCTCCATACTTATGCCAAGACGTATTTATATTCTCATAACGGGTATATTTACCGAAATCTTCCAGCGGTTCAACAAATTCGTTCGGAATAAAAATCCATTCTCCTTCCAGTACCTGTATATCCCCTACAGATATGTTTTCCGCATCAAAAACACCTTTTACAACAGCATTTAAAGTAGGCTCGGCAGGCTTTATACACGAAGCTAAAAACAGAGAACAGATAAAAATAAGAGTGAACTTTTTCACACACTTACTCCACAAGTGAGGATCTTGTATGTAAAAACATATACGCAATAACGGATATTGTCAATAGGTGATGATTATTTATAAAAAGCTTCTTCAATACGGCTTATTAAATCTTTTGAGGCTACAAATTCCATTTCGGCATGATTATCAAGTTCCACCTTTAATACAGCCATACCCTTATGGAGACTCATCAACACATTTTTAACTTTTTCTTTTTTTATAATTGTAGAAACCCGCACATATCCTAAAGAAAGATTTCTATCAAGAGTATTAAGTTCAAAAAGTTCTACAATTTCTTTAGAATCTAAAATAAAATAGGCCTTTAAAATAAAAGCATCAGCTTTATTATGTAAGGTAAAATTAAAATATGCATCCGAAACATATTCTCTTTGCCTCATTTGATAGGTAAAATCAGCCATTATATGGCTTGAAGTATCCTTTTCTTTTTGTAATACCATTTTTCCCGGCCGGATATAGTACTTTCTTGTACCGGAGTCCATATAAGCAGTAATAACCTTCTCCTTTCCCGATGAAGCGGTTATACATGAAGAAAATAAGAGTAAAATAGGTATTAAAATAAAAATATATTTTTTCATAAAATCTAAAAAAAGGCCTCACTATCAAAATAATGAGGCCATGAAGCTATAATAGCTTATTCTCCCGTAACAACTGTAGTTACAACAACATAGGGAATAATAGGGCTTGCAGGCCAATTTATTCTAACATCAACCGTTCCTACTTTTGTGATACCGCCATTTTTTGCAGCTTGAGCAATTCCGCCTTCACCTTTTAAAGGGAATGCAAAAACAAAGGCTTGAGAAGCTTCACCGGTTTTTCGTCCTACAACACCTGAAGCACCTGCAACAGGTGCTACTGTCGAACATGATGCAATTAAAATAGCAGCAAGTACAACAAACAAAACTAAAGCAATTTTTTTCATAAAGAACCTCCAAATTTGATTTACTTTTATTATAATAGTTTTTTTAACTATGTCAAGATTTATATTATTTTTTTAATGACAAATCGCAAAAGATATGCTAGAATGCTTTATCGGTTCATATCTAAACTGAATAGGGGGCTTTTATGAATAAAATCTTTAAACAAATAGAAAAAATAGGTATTGTACCCGTCATCGTTTTAGACAATGAAAAAGACGCTCTTCCATTGGGAAAAGCCCTCTCTGCCGCCGGCCTTTTTTGTGCCGAAATCACATTTAGAACGGAAGCAGCCGAAAAAGCTATTCAAGTTTTTTCAAAAGACTTTCCGGATTTTCTTGTAGGAGCAGGCACGGTTCTCTCCCCGGAACAAGCCGACAAAGCTATCGCTGCAGGAGCAAAATTCATTGTCAGCCCCGGACTCAATCCCAAGGTTGTAGAGCATTGCATTAAGTCAGGCTATCCGATAATTCCGGGAGTTTCCACCGCGGGAGAAATCGAACAGGCTATGAGCTTCGGTCTTGAAGTAGTCAAGTTTTTTCCGGCTGAGGCTGCAGGGGGATTAAAATTTATAAAGGCTATTTCCGCACCGTACCCGAATATAAAATTTATGCCGACCGGAGGAATAAACGCTCAAAATATTGCGGAATATGCAGCCTTTTCAAAGGTAATAGCCTGCGGCGGAAGCTGGATGGTTTCAAAAGAGCTTATATCTTCAAAAGATTTTAAAAAGATAGAAGAAGAGTCAGCCATTGCATTACAAATAGTAAAAGAGGCTCGTAATCCTAAAAAAGATCCAAGCACTTTAACTACATTTTCATACCCAAAAACTTCAACAGAAAAAAAGGCCTCAACATCAAATGAGAACTCTTTAAACGGAAGCATCGAAACAAACCAAGCACCCAAAGTTATAACCATGGGCGAAATTATGCTCCGCCTTTCCCCCACAGGCTTTAACCGCTTTGTTCAAGCCGATGCCCTGGAATTGGTTTTCGGTGGGGCGGAGGCAAATGTCGCGGTTTCTTTAGCCAACTTCGGAATGCAGTCCTCATACATAACAAAACTGCCGTCCCATGAGATAGGCCAAGCGGCAGTAAACTCTTTGCGCCGGTACGGGGTAGATGTTTCAGGCATAATCCGCGGAGGGAAGCGTATAGGTATCTATTTTTTAGAAAAGGGAGCATCCCAACGTGCCTCCAAGGTAATATATGACAGGGCTAATTCTGCCATTGCCGAAGCCTCACCGAGCGACTTTAATTGGAAAGAAATTTTTAAAGGAGCCTCATGGTTCCATTTTACAGGGATCACTCCCGCTTTAAGCAAAAATGCTGCCGAAATTTGCCTTGAAGCCTGCAAAACGGCAAGGTCAATGGGTATTACCGTTTCATGCGACCTCAACTACCGCAAAAAACTTTGGACTCCCGATGAAGCAAAAGAAACCATGAGCAGTATCTGCGAGTTTGTCGATATCTGTATTTCAAATGAAGAAGATGCAGACAAGGTTTTCGGTATAACCTCAAAAAACACGGACGTAAGCTCGGGCAAACTGAATGAAAAAGGCTATAAAGAGGTTGCTGAAAAACTATGCAAAAAATTCGGTTTTCAAAAAGTAGGAATAACTTTAAGAGAATCCATCTCAGCTAGCGAAAACAACTGGTCAGCCATGCTTTATACAAAAGGCAAGGCCTATTTCAGCAAAAAATACACAATGCAGGTTGTTGACAGACTAGGGGGCGGAGACAGTTTTGCCGCAGCCTTAATCTGTGCCGAACTAAAAGGCTTTAAACCTCAAAAACAAATCGACTTTGCTTCAGCCGCCTCTTGCTTAAAGCACTCCATAAACGGCGACTTTAACCAAGTTTCTTTTGATGAAGTTTTAACTCTTGCCCAAGGAGATGCTTCAGGAAGGGTGCAGAGGTAAGGGAAATAGGAAATAACCGAGTATTATCTCCCACCATTAGGTGTGTTTCTAACATTAGCTTAACCTGCTCTTTTATCAAGCTATTTTATTTGCCCGGTATAATAATGCATATCAACCTAGGCTGTAAGTTGTTTAAAAGCGGGTGGTGGGTAATTTTATTTTTCCATACTTTGAGCATGAGATTTTGCATTATTAACAAAAGTTTTTAAATCCATTTTGTCAAAATATTCTCTTTGCCATTTTGTATAATCGAATCGTTCCCTTCGTACAGCAGCAATAAAGTATTCTGCTTCAACGACACCCATTGTTTCTATCAGACATTCCATACCACGAGAGAGAAGCTCTATCGTAGGCGGCGGTACAATCATTTCAGTCATCATTTTTATTACCTCCATTTAATAAATCTATGAATTCTATCGGATTAAGTAATTTTAAAGTATCGCTTTTATATTTCAACATACCTTTATCCGTGCTCAAAAGATAGTCACATTTCATCATTTCAGCACAAACTATGTGACAAGAATCCTTCATCTTTACTCCCGTTGCCATCACTATTTCTGCCTTTGTAATGACTTCTGCCGATTTTTCACTACAGACATAATCAGAAACATTGGTATCCAAAAAATTCTTTATAGCAGTTTTTCTATCCATATAGGGATTACAAGAATTTTCATAATCCAAAATAAACGAAGAAGCTAGTTCCAGATGTTTTTCTTTTATAAGCAACTGAACAAGCAACTTTGCCTGTGTTTCAAGTGAAATCGACAAATAATTTTGGTCGTCATATGGCCGATTGTAACAACAGTTATCAAGATAAACTTTCATAGTCATAATTATATCACATTTTGAAAATTCTTGCACTATAGTAAATTGAACGTTATCTGGTGTCCGCCATTTTTCTAGAATAAAGTCTGATAATATAGAAAATTATTATATCTCGTATCGAAATTCCTTTTTTCAAATTTTGCTATTTATTGCAAACTCTTCATATTCAAAATATTGTAAAAGCTACAGGTTTAAGCATTAAAGAAATAGAGGCTCTATAATTAGGGGGAGAGCCCTCCCGTTCCCTTAGGGGCTTTTCAAGTCAGAGCAGGGTTTAGCTTAGAAATTTTCATGTTTTTATTCTTACTATATGGCATAAAGAGTCTTTACATAATACTTGCTTAACCTGTAAATATTCATAATCTTGTTTGTCAGCGTTGAAGCGGGTGTTAGGCATTTTCAAAAATAAGTATTTTGAAATTTTCTTCTTCCATTAACATTTGGTTACAATAATCATTATATGTATTTGTTTGTTCCATAGGTATCATAAATGGTACTTCGGTTAAGTAGTTATCAGTATCCATGATTTTATATTTCTTAGGTTCTGATTTATCTTTACAAGGATAAAACAAAATACCATGCTTAGAAGAAAATCTCAGCATATACATAACTGTTTTATAATAAATAGCAGTTGCCCGATCTTCCCCATATGAAGAACTTTTATTCAATGGGATATATTTAGCATCAGCCACGATTCTCTTATCTTTTGAAATATAATCAGGAATAATTTTTTGTTTTCTTTCACCTCTGTATTCTAGTAGTTTGAAGTTGCTATTTTCTGAAGTGTAATGTTTAAAATCATTTTGTAATACTTCTGCTAGATATTCTTCCCACAACCATGCTCCATCAAAAAGTATTCCATAAATTTGGGTATGCGTATTATCATCGTACTTTAAACCTTCATATTTAAGAATCTGTAAGCATATTTTTTGCAATGAACTGTACTCTGTATAATATGGGTGTTGGATTTCTCTTAAATTCTCTGTAAATACTTTGCGTAAGTCTTGACGCGAATAAGATGAAGTATTATCAATTATTAATCTTATATTTTGTTGTGTTTCGTGTCCAAGTAACAAATTCTTACCAAAAGGCAAAGTTTTGATGTATTCGATTGTATGTCTAATTAATTGAATAATACGGTTATCGTAACTATATTCTCTAGTACTATATGCGATTTTCCCTGTGAAAGAAATATTTTGCTGTATATGCCTATTTATTTCTATAGAACCTTTTGCTTTACTATCATTGTAATGAAATTGCCTATACTCTCTGAATAAACCTTGAGATAAGGCCTTGTTAAAATAATATGGAAATAAATATAGCAAAAAATCAAAAATAGTTATTTCATGATAAGAATGTTTTAAATCAAAAACATATTGACACAATGTCTTTTGCAGAAGATAGTGCAGAAAAAAATCATTTCCATTGTTATCGGCAAAACGGGAACAAATACTAAGTTCTGTGGAATTATAGCCAACAAACCCCATTAAATTTCCTGTTCCAATTGTTTTATCGTTTAAAGAGCAGATATATTGGGAGCCCAAATTATCTCCGTATTCACCAAAACTTTGCGGAAAAACCAAAAGACCGGGATATCTCTCTTTTATATTTTCCAATGGAATATTAGCTATGGCTTGTAAATCGGAAATTGTACTCTTTGATAGATTAAGCGTTTTGCTGCTGTTGTCCGTTATCCGTATTAGTTCCATAGAAAACACTCTCAAACTCATCTAATTTAGTTTTAGCATCTCTTTGTCCACGCAAGTATTCTCGAAGCAATCCTTTGAGATTATTTTTCCACAGTTCCTGTAATGCATTTGTGTCGTTTAGCTTATCCTTATATTCCTTGAAATATGAACCGCCAATTTGGTAATCACTGCCAAGTTCCTTTTCTATAGCATCATTCAATTTTTTCATCGGACTTGCAGTACTATAATCTATTCCCATTGCTTCTGCACTATCTTTAGCGGTGATTTCATAAAAAACAAATCTACGGCGCATTGCAAAATCCATACTTTCAACAGAACGGTCAATATCATTCATTGTCCCAATAATATAGACATTATCAGGAATATAAAAACCGTTTTTGAAAGTATCTCGGTCTTCTATTAAATTTTGATATTGAGTTAATACTTTACCGTTTGTTCCTCGATAAGCAGGATCAACAGAAAAGAATAATTCACCGAATATTTTTGACATATCACCACGGTTAATTTCATCAATAATAAAAATAAATTTCGGAGCTTCTTCCTTTGGGGTTCCTTTGTTATAATCTTCCAATTTAAAACTTTTTTTCATTTCCGCAACTATTGCTTTACGATAATTATCATGTCCCCTGCTGGGGATGCCTTTTAAACCTTTGTAAATATTATAAAGCTGCTCTTTTGAGAAAAATTTTGACTGTCCTCTTATCCAATTACCGGATTTTTTATCCTCATCTGAATTATATGTTCGTGTTGTCAGTCCTTCGCCATACTCATTCAATTCAACTTCAAACGAACCTTTACCGGAAACTAACGGAATTTCTATACGAATATCATCATTTAGTTTATCAATCAATTCATTCCAACTTTTTTCAAAATTATCGGTTCCTGCCTCATTGCCTGCAAGTATCGTTTTTTCACAGAAGTCTTTAAATACTCCGTTTTTTCGTTCAAAGCCAATTTCTTTTTGCCCTACTTCTTTTTTAGGCCGTAACCCCTCCACAAAATCCGTATAATCATAGGAAGGATGAAATTGAACAAATCCTATTTGATTTTTTTCATCATCAGTTAAATTTTCATATATTTTGTCAAACATCATTTGTGCAGCAATTTGGCGCGCTGTAAATGTCTTTCCCGTGCCGGGTGCTCCATGCAGGATGATATTGTACCTCATATTTAATAATTCTTTTATATCAGGAGTTATTTTTACCTGTTGTTTTAGCATTTCCATGTTTTCATTCCTTTTAGTAAATATTTGACAATATAGGTCAAATAAGTCAGCTTTTAGATCTATAATCATCTGATGAAAATCTTTTTCTGTGATAGTATTTGCTTTACATTGTATTTTTTTTGCAAAAAGATAGTATTCTTGATCTTGAAGATTTAACAAATCTTCTTTTGAGAAATATTCTTTAAAACCTTTTGTTTTTAGCTTCTTTACTACTGGACAATCTCTTAACAATAAATACGCATTTACAAAAGGCTGCATATATTCGATTGGAGATTTTTCATTAGCAAAGGGAACATATTGTGTATTGAATCCAATACCATAGCCTATACAATTTTCTCTATAATAAATATGATATTGAACTTCGGTACCTCCACCTTCGTTTATTGCCCAATCTCTTGAAGAATCGGAATAAGTAAATAGCTTTCCTTGAGATGAAGCTCTGGCACTACTGGTGAATTTTTTCCTTTCATAACGAAATTCCTTTGTAAAATTGCCTAACTCTTTGTTTATTTTATCTACCAAATCGCCAAGAGTTTTAAAACTTATATCCGTCATATTTTTCTTGAATATCCTTTTTGTTCGCTTTATCCTGCCACAATGCATTGTAGGTATAACTTTCGCCTAACCTGCATTTGCGACTTGTTCGCAATGTCAGGTTGAAGCGGGTGTTAGGATTCTTGATTTTGTATTTTAAATAGATCAATGGGATAACCTGTATAATTCACAAGATCATCTTCACTTATATGATTCCATTCTGGAGACCAGTATTCATTATTAAATGTAATTACCGCATATTTGTCATAAGTAAAAAAGTAAGTATCTGCAGGATAATATTCAACCCAAATTATATTATTAATTTTTTTATTTCGTTTTTCCTTAAGTTCTTTTATAGAAAAGAACTCTCCTAATCGGTGAAATATAAACGCTGTCCAATTTGAACTATTTTTTATACAATCTCCAATGTATTTCAATTTTTTTGAAAGAGGATATTCTGTTAAGTATTTAGTAAACTCAGACGATATACTCCCATTTTCAGTTTTCAGTTGGTAAAAAACTTCTTTTGCAATTAGATCAATTGTATTTGTTATAGTAGTACCTTTCGAAACTTTTTTTTGAACACATAGAACAACTATTGGCTTATTATCTTCCTCGATTATTCTAATTAAACATTTTGTAAGAATTCTTCCTTTATCAACCAATTCGTACTCATATTCTTTTTGAATAGACATATATATTCCCTGTAATACAAAACTTAATAAATAAGCAAAAAACAAAGAGCTCTGTAAAACAACTTCATTACAATGTTATAACAACAGAGCTCAAATCAGTTATTCAGGCCAATAAAGCCTAAGTTCTTTTTTAGTTCCAAGTGGTTTGAAGTTACCAACTACATTAGATGTAATCATTGTCTTACAACAGTTACACGTTATGGAATCACGAGGATCGCCACTACCAACACCTTCTGTAATTTCATTACAAGTTTTACAGAAAACATACACATCTGTATCCATATATACTCCTTTTCAATAAAGATTTAATCTTATTGCGCGTAGCGTCAATCTAACATATATTAAACATGACCTCATAAAGATACCCCAAAAAATCATCTTTTTCAAGCCATTAACCTAATAATTTTAGATATTTTTTTATAATTAAACATATTAAAAACATATCATCTTCGCGGTCTTAGCGCCCTTTGCGGTTAAACATCGAACTTCTCAAATTTCTCCATAGTCGACTGGATTTTTCACAAAAAAAGATGTATAATTAGAATGTTATGAAGAAAATACAAAAAACTTTATTTATATTGATTTTTCTCTTTGCCGCGGGAATACTCGCCTCGGCTCAAATTTATACGTGGACGGGTGGACACGGTAATTTTAAAAATCCGTCAAACTGGAGCCCGAACCTTCCCGCCGGCACAACACCCGCTGCCTTTCCGGCCGGTAAATATAAAATTCTTTCCGCCGGACATTGTTATTTAACCGAAAATATTACCTTTGCGGGGCCGGCGCAGATTGAAGTAGGGTCGGAAACAGACGCTGCAGGATTGCAGTTAGCCCATTACACTTTGCTCGGGGCGGTAACCGTAACCGTAAATAAAAAGGGAACGCTGGAACTTTCCGGTACTCCGGCTCAAATAGCATTGTTCAACAACTCACAAATAACCTTGCAACCGGATTCCACTATTTGGTATTACGGCGGTTACCCTAACAATATTTTTCCGGGGCCATATCAAAATTTTAAAGTAACGGGAAACATTAACGCCGACTCTCTTACGGTAGATAAAACGATGTCGATAGGGAATAATAATCCGGTAACAATAAAAGTTAAAACGCAAACCTATAAGGGAGCCGTAACTGTACAAAAGGATGTCACCTTTGATGCGGAAACTTCCGTAACTTTTACAGCGAACGTGAACGCGGGGGCGCAAAATCTGTCCTTTATCGGCGGCGGGGCGGTGAATATGCAGGGAGTTACCGCCGGAACGGTGGATGCGACGGGAGCGTCGAGCCTAAAGGTAAACGGAACCGTTAATTTGAGCGGGGATTTAAAAGCAAATAATTTGACTGTAAATACCGCAACTGTCTCTGCCGTAAAAATTGAAGTGAACCAAGCGGCAACCGTAAGCACTGCCGCAACGATTACCGCAGCAACGCAAACTTACAACGGAACCGTAACGGTAAACGCAAATACAACGTTTAATGCATCTACATCTCTTACCTTCGGCTCGGCCGGAACCGTCAGCGGAACGGGAAGCATTATTGTTCCGAGTAACGGCACGGTCAACATACAAAAGAATATAAACCTAACCGGAACTGCTTCCAAATTCGAACAAACGGGAACAGGAGCTGTAAACATAGGAGGAAATGCGTCTTCAATAACAGCTGCGACGCAAATCTATACGGGTACCGTAACGATAAACGCGGACACGGAATTTAGTACATCGACAGCGCTTACTTTTAAGAACACGGTAAGCGGCTCCCAAAAAATTACCCTTTCCGACACCGGAAATGTAAATAATGTAAATATAGGAAACAACATAACTTTGACCGGCAACAACGGTATTATTGAACAAACGGGTAGCGGAAGCATAACAATAGACGGCTCTCTGTCCTCTGTTCCTCTGACTCCTCCGGTCAAAATCAGTGCGTATAAGCAAACATATAAAGGAGCTGTAACTATAAATACAGGTACGGAGTTCCATACGGTAAATTCGGTAAATTTTAGGGCGGCTGTGAATGCAGGGAGTAACAGCATCGGCTTTTGGGGGCTGTCCGCAAGTACGCGGGCTGTTACTGCGGGAACCATGACCTCTCATGCATCGTCGACCCTTACGTTGAACGGTAATATCATTTTAACCGGAGATTTAAATACAAACGGCAGCGTCACCGGCCAAGGAAATATTGATGTCGCAGGACCTTGGCAGCATTCCGGAACAGGTAATATAACGGCAAAGGGTAATGTAACAGCCGGAACATTCACACAAATGGCAGCCGACTCTACACTTGTGTTTGGCGGGAGTACTCCGCAAACCTTACAGATCGGACCGGCTTCTCAAATACAAAATTTGGAAAATAATGGAAATCTTAAACTCAATTCGGATATTACAATAATCGGCAAATTTGAAAACACCGGAACCTTTGATGCACAAACAAAAACAGTTAAACTTGACCCTCCTGCAAACGGAACCGTAACTATTACAGGCACCGGCACTGCAATCAATACAAAATTCCACAATCTAAGGCTTTCAGGTGCGGGCGGAAAAAAGCTTGTTATAGACAAAAAAATCTCGGTATTGGGGAATTTAACCCTTACAGGAATAAGTACGGGTGTTCTTACAGTTAACGGCGGTTCAAGTACAGGCTCTGAAAGCCCTGAAATTGTACTTACAGGTAATCAAACAGGAGGTCAATATCTCAAAGTCAAAACCAATATTCCAATTACAGGCGGTACCTATACAGCAGAAAACAGCATACCAGTCGGTTACGATACCGATATTCAAGCAGGGAAACCCGAAAACTGGATTTTTACAAATTATAACGGAGCTGTAAGCTGGACGGGAAAAAACTCTAATGTTTGGGCCGACCATAGAAACTGGAACCCCTATGTGATTCCGGGCAAAAATACGGATGTAACCATTCCTCAAAAAGAGGGACCCGCTCACCACTACCCCATACTTACAGGCAATGCTGAAGCAAATAGAATTACAATAGCTGCCCCGGCAACGCTTGACCTTGCCGGATTTGTTATAAGTGATAACTCTGGAAGGAGTCCGCTTGCCGTTCATGGAACGTTAAAACTAAAAGGTACGGCTGACCAAAAAAATTGGTTTGCAGCCGCCTCTCCTACCGATAAAATTACTCTTCAAAGCACTTCAACTGTTGTATACTATGATAATTCAACTGCCAATATCTGGGGCGGAACTTATTATAAATTGCAAGTCCAAAATAGGGATAAATTAGTAACGGGAGGAGCCCCTCTTACCGTTGAAGGAATATTTAAAGTTACTCATACTACACCGCCTACAATATTTGAAATAGATACGGGAACAGCTTCTCAAACTTATAAGAGCGATATAGACGGAAGCACTAATAACCTTAAATTTACTACAAACCTATTGACAACAATGAATTCAACAAGCCGCAATATCAAAGCGGCGGATATAACGGTAACGGGTAATTGGGATAATAATGCTCGAATTACGGCAAAAACAATAGAAGTACAAGGCTTGAGCGGATTGCAGTCTGACCGCGGAGATATATTTGTTGCCGGCAATTTTACCGTCTCAAAATTTATTCAAAACAGAGGAAATCTCACATTTAACGGAACGGGAACACAGACTCTTTCTACACAATCATCCGATTCAAAAATAAAGAGTCTTGTAATAAATGCCAATGCAAGCGTAAAGCTCGGCTCGGATATTACGATTCAGAACAATTTTACTAACAGAGGAACCTTTGACGCAACAAACACGGGTAGTCCGCCGGGATATACGGTAACTCTGACGAATGATGGAAATCACGATATTACAGGCAGCAATACTGCAGCAGCTACCAAATTTTACAACCTCATCTGTATAAATGCGGGCGGAAAGCAAATCAAATTTAAGAATAACATCTCGGTATACGGAAAATTAACTCTCAGAGGTTCTGCTCCAAACAATGTGCTTAACCTTTCTGGAACAAACCCTATTGAAAACCCACCCGGAACACCTAATCCCAATCACAGTGGTACTATTTATATCAATGCTAATAAAAACCCTTCCGAACCTAACAATTGTAAATGGCTGGGTATTGCTACAAATCTTCCTATAGCATCTTTGGATTCAAATACCTATACCTGTACGGCGAGCGAAAGTGCTCCTACGGGAAATTTTGAAGATATACTTCCTCTTTTAATGGCCGGGCATCCTAAAAACTGGATTTTTACGAATCTTGATAAACTTGCATGGACGGGAGAAACTAATACCGATTGGAATAATACCGGAAACTGGCGGCCGCGGCCTTCAGCAGCTCCTCAGGGTACTGAATACGTTACCATACGCAATGTTGCAACGGGTAACAAACTGCCCGTACTCGGTACCGGAACATATCGGGCAAATGAGGTGGATATACGCGGCAATGGTACCCTTGACCTGGGCGGCTCCGTCATATTTAAAGGTATAACAGGCAGCAACACAACAAAACTTACCTCCAAAGGCACCCTTAAACTCAAAGGTACTCCTGCACAAAAGACCTGGTTTGAAGCCTCAAATCCCGATAATAAAATCCATTTGGATATGGATGCCAATACAACCACAGTTGTATACTATAATGACTTACAATCGGAAGAAAACATAAATATCTGGAAAGGCCCATACAATAAGCTGGAAATGGAAAAAGGTAAATTAAAAATCGGATCAACTCCTGATACCATTGAAGCAAAGGAATTTACCGTACAGTCAAATGCTGAAGTAAATTTAAACTCCGATATGAAGATTAACTCCAAATTTAAAAATCTTGGAAAATTCAATGCAACAACTTCCGATACAACAGGCTATACAGTAACATTAGATAATACCAATAATATCACAATCACAGGTAAAGATGAAAGCAGCATACAAGATACAAAATTCCATAACCTTAAACTTGAAAATGCAGCAGGTAAAACCCTCACAATTGAGAAAAAAATTTATATCGCAGGAGATTTAATTCTCTCCGGAGCAAGCGGAACGCCATTAACAATAAACGGCTCTAATAATAGTGCCGAAATTCATCTAACCGACAGCCACGGTTTAACTTTAGGTATCGCAAAAGGAAATTATCTAACGATATATACAGGCAATGTAAAAATTCGGCCGGAAGGTAAATATTATGTTGTAAAAGACAGCAAAGATGATAGCAACAAAACAGTTAGTAAAAACGGCTGGGTATTTTTAAAGCCGAACTTGAGTATAGTAAATTCCTTTGCAAAACCCAACGATAAGCATATCTATCTTTTGTTTGATAACGACAGCTTATCTACAGAAGAATTTCATAGTTTAAAAGCTTTAAGCCATACCTTACAAATTACAGACGGCGTAACAACTTATACATCTGATCTACAAACAGTCCACAAGGAACCAAGTTCATATATACCTTTCGGACATTCTTTATGGAAGATTCAACTTGATGGAACTCAAAAATTTAATCCTGATGATATTATTAATTCTTCCTATCAGGTAGTTTTAAATTATTTTGGTACAAGTAAAACCAAACCCCACATCTCCGATATCGGAATCAATATAGTAAAACCGCAAAAAGCTTTTAATTCCATAGTACTCCGCAGGTTTGACGCTGATCACGACGACAAAGCCTTACCGACTCTGGATATCACAATACCGACAGAAAGAACAGTAACATCAGACAACTTTAAGCTGTACTTTTTTTCAGTAAATACGTTGAGTTCTGATAATAAATTCTGGTACCCAATTGCTATGATACAGCCGCCTAATCCTCCAACCCCAGGAAACCTATCTGCTTTTGCAGCCGTTTTAACGGAAACAGCAACAGAATATACCGGCACTCCGGCAGGGGGTCTGCTGAACTTCATTATTCCGTCAACCGATCCTTTCTTAAAAGAAGGTAAGACAGGGCAATTTATGTACGTCTATAACGGTTGGCTCCCCTGTGTTCGCTTAAAAGACAAAACCGAAAACGACATCCTTTCCTTCGATGTCTGGAATTTTAAAATTGTAGGGGTACAGATACAAAAGGGCGGAGTGTCAATCTTTGAAAATGTTGTAAATCCTCACAAGGGGCAGTCTGCCACAATAGCTGCGCACCTAAAAAAATCGGGTATGCTTACAATTCAGATTATGACCTTGGACGGCAACATAGTACGCACTTTGACCCGTTCTCACCATAATGCAGGCGACCACTTTTATCTGTGGGACGGAAGAAACAATGGAGGAAATCCCGTCGCAAGCGGTATGTATTTTGTAAGAATCGCAGGGCCCGATATAGATGAAGTGAGAAAAATTCTGATTATTAAATAAAAAAGGGCCTAAAGAACGGCAGGCTAGGCTGCCGTTCTTTAGGCCCTAAAAATCAATTTTTAAACTTTTTTAATTATAAAAACAAACAGGATTTATTTTGCAAATCTTTCACCGAATTCTTTACACTTTTCTTTTCCTGCAGCGGTGGGAGCATCGTAGATAATCAAGCCTTCTTCAAATAAGTCGGCACCCTTATCCTTAGATCTTGCTTCCCAGTTTCTCATCCATTCTCCGCCCGAACCTTCACCGGCCCATTCATACGAACCGAACAAGGCAATTTTTTTGCCGGACAGTTTTCCTTCAATAGAAGCAAAGAAGGGCTCAAATTCATCCGGCTCAAGCTCTTCGGCTCCCATTGCGGGGCATCCGAATGCAATCTTGTCATAATCATCAATGTTCTTCGAGCCGAATTCCGAAACGGTAAAAATAGAAGCCTCTGCTCCGCCGGCTTTTAAACCTTCAAGAACGGATTCAGCCATAGACTGAGTATTTCCCGTTCCGCTCCAATAAATAACAGCAATTTTTGCCATAAAAACCTCCAATGGTTAAAAATTAATTAAAGATTAAGCACTTAACAAATCGTAAAGTCTTAAGCCCTTTTCTATCTGCAAAGCAAAATGCTTTTTGCATTCATTATATCGGTTAAAAATTTCGGCTGCCTTTTCGGCGTCTGAATAAACCTTCCAATAGCCCGAAAAAATACAGCCTTCTCCATTCCGTCTGTAATATTCCAAAACATCGTATACGGGATAACCCAAAAAAAGCCCTATCTCATGCGGAAAAGAACAGCATCTCTTACAATGCCTGTCTGCCTGCGAGCTGTGCATTCTGGATGCCAAAAGATTTAGCATATCTTCCAAACTCATCCCCGGCTCATACCCGAACATTAATAAAGCAGCTTGTACCCTTTCATCTTTAATCAAAGTCTCAAGAGAATCTTTTTTATATAAAAGAATCTGCACGCCCCGTTCACAGGCACACAACACTTTTAAGTAGAAACCCTTAGCTTCAAGCAAATCCTTATCAAGCAAAAAAAATTGCTTAAAATCCTCTGCCGATACTGAAATCAAATTCGAAGGTTTAATCCCTGCCAAACAAGGAGCACAAGAATAAGCTAAATTATATTCGATGTTAGCAATACTCAACATAAACCTATTTAAGCACAGATTTTAAATAATGTCAACTATTGCTTACTGAATATTTATCAAATTATAGACTTAATATTTTAAATTTTACTATTTGTTACAAGCAATTTCTATAATAATTATGAAAAGGGGAAAATTTTTTCTCTTTTTAAAAAAATTATGAGAGTTGAAAAATGAAGCAACTATTTAAAATAACCCTCCGCAATGACTACGCTTTTAAGCGCGTATTCGGAGTTGAAGAAAACAAAGATGTACTACAGGATTTATTGGAATGTGTCTTAGACATTCCGCGAGGTCTTGATAAAGGGGCCCATCAAAAAGCTCTTGAAACGGCTAAGGCTTTTAAGCAGTTTGGCTTTGATATCAATAAAATAGCCGAAGGAACAGGGCTTCCTGTTGAAGAAATAGAAGCCCTATAAGGATCTCCTTTGCCGCAATTAAATTACAGCTCAACCTTTTTATCGAATAACCAACTTGTAGCCGCAAAAAAACCGGCTGAAATAAGCATTGTCATAATTATTGTAACCAAATGAACCGGCAGCGGCTGAATATTTACAAAGTTATAATACTGGGAAGACATAAGTCTTAGGTCTATATACTGCACAAGATCCCATCTTGTACTTAAATAAGTTCCTAAGGCTATTATTCGTTCAAAAATTAAAATAAAAAGAATTACTGCAATAATTTGAGCTGCCATCTTTTTTCTTATAAAAGAACGGGTTAAAGCCTTAACAAACATAAAAGCCGTTCCTACAAGTAAAAATGCTGAAACCAATAATAAAACGCCGTAAAGAAAGGGAAGGAAATTCTGAACAAATATCTGATAGAATACATCCCCCAAAACAGATATAAGAGTTTGTCCGGCCTGTCCATAAAAAACAGCTTGCTGGGCTCCTATTACTATAAAAAATATACATGCAATCAAAGAGTATATTAAATATTCCACAAAACCTGCGAGAATTCGGCCTCCCAGTATAGCTTCGCTTCTTATAGGGATGGTAAGCATAAGGTAGTTGGTGTCCTTGTACAAAAGTTCATCTATATGCCCGTTGCTGCATGTAAAAAACATTACAAGGGGTATAAAGGCAAGGGCAAAAAAAGTTAAACCCAGCCACAGGTTTCCCGTCGTTCCCATTGAACTGAAAGGCGTCTTAAAAATACCTAATAGAACCATTGAGCCGATCGACAATACAATCATAGTTCCGCTTAAAATCAAAATAGTATTCAGCCTTCGCCTTATTTCATATTTAAAAATTCTTCCCATTTTATGCTCCAAAAACATCAAGATAGATTTGATAAATAGATTTGCCTCTTGTAGTACGCAAATCTTCCGCATCGCCTTCCAAAACAATCTCGCCTTCTTTTAAAAAGGCTACGTCATTAAATACATGTTCTATATCCGAAACCAGATGAGTTGTTATTAGGATTGCACTTTCTTCAGTCCATGTTTTGATTATAGTTTTAATAATCTGCTCTCTGGCTACAGGGTCTGTGCCGCCCAGCGGTTCATCCAAAATATACAGCTTTGAAGCCCTCGAAAAGGTAAGGCTTAAATTAAGTTTTTCGATCATACCTTTCGACATAGTTTTTACGGTCTGTTTTGGCTCCAGCTTCATAAATTTAAGCATTTCCAAGGCCTTGTTCTTATCAAAATCTTCAAAAAAATCGGCATAAAAATTAATGGCATCTTCCGAAGTCATCCAAGGATATACGACATTTTTATCCGGCAAAAAGGCTACAATCTTTTTTGTATCTATGCCGAATTCTTTTCCGCATACCTTAAAATTGCCGGCAGTCGGTTTTATAAGTCCGGCAATTATTTTTAAAAAGGTTGTTTTTCCCGAACCGTTCGGCCCCAAAAGGCCGTAGATTCTTCCGCTTTCTACCTTGAGACTGACATCATAAAGAGCAGTTTTTTTCCCCAAGTATGTCTTTTTTAAGTGTTCCGTTTCAAGTATTGTACTCATTTTTTTCTCCAAAAAAATTATTCTAGTTTTGCTTTTATAGACTCAATTATTTGTTCATCAGAAAACTTCAGATTCTTTAAGCCTTCGATAGCCGGCAAGATAATCTGATCCGCCATCTCTTCCGTCAATTTTCCTACCAAATCGGGCTCATTTACAACAAAACTGCCTAGTCCGCGTTTCGATTCCGTTATACCTTCACCTTCAAGCTGCTTATATACTCTGAATATCGTATTCGGATTTACATCCATCTCAACGGACATGTCGCTCATTGAAGGAATTTTATCCCCCGGTTTAAGCTCGCCATAGACAATTTTACATTTGATTTTTTCAACTATTTGTAAATATATCGGGCGATTTTGATCATATATAACTTTCACAAAAAAGAACCTCCGCAAAGTTTAAGTAAAACGACTCTTCTATCTGTCTATAATACTATAATTGCTAAACTGTGTCAAGGCCTTTTAAAACATTGTCTGTTTTTTGGAAGGTTTGAATCATTCTATCCGAAAAATTCATAACGGTTGTATAAACCTGATTTGTTTTTATATTTATATCGTTAAAGGCCTTATCCAGATCCTCGCTGCTTTTTGCCATAAACGAAATATTTTTTACCACCTCAATTACCGTTTTTCCTATTCCGGCAGAGCTTTCAACCGAAGCAGCGGCCAAGCGGCCCAATTCTTCGGCTACAACGGCAAAACCCTTTCCGGCGTCTCCGGCATGGGCTGCTTCGATGGCGGCATTCATACTAAGCATCTTTGTCTGCTCGGCAATGCCGGCTATAACCTCCGCCATTTCCTGTATATCCGCAATACTCTGATTTATATGGACGATTTTTTCGTAAGTGGATTTAAATAGTTTATGCCCGCCCTGGAAGGTATCGACAAGTTCTTGTGCGGCCTGAGCATCTTCTTGAGCTTCGGCAGCTTCCATCTGTATATCGGTCAAAAATACTTTTACCGTTTCACATTTTTCGGCTTTCTTTTCATCGCCTTGCTTCAATGACTCCTGCAGCTTCTTATATGAGGAACCCAGCTCACTATATTTTGCTTGCAGCTCATTATAGGCGCCGTTTAACTCGTCAGACATTTCTTTTAATTCTTTATAATCGTTTTGAAGCTTGAGATAAACGGGCGAACTTTCGATAGAAACAGGTGATTCTCCGATACGGACAGGGGCCGTTTCGGCATAAGAGCCTTGCACCATAACCGGCTGCAAGAGGCTTTTTTCGGGTACCTCGGCCGTTGCGTTGCTTATCGTAGCAGAGCTTATTGAAGCAGTTTTTAGCGGAGCGGCATTTACCGAAGTGTCGCTTATCGAAGAAGTGCTTGAACTTGGGCTTTGTACAGACAATATTTTATCTGCCGGCCCATCAGACGAAGATCTTGGCACCTCGGTTTTAGGCCCGACATGGAGCCTGAGCTTTGCTTTTTTAGCCCTTTCTCTTTCTATATAAAGTTTGTATATAACCGAAGAAACAAGCCAAGTTAAAAATACACCTATACCCCAGGCTAAAACAATCAATAAGACGGCAAGAGTCTTAGACCTTTTTTCCTGCTTTGTAAATCCGTCCTTATATTCTTTTCTAAGCCTTTCAAAACTGTTTTGTACGGCATCGAATTCCTTTAAAACAGGCATAAAGGCTTTTGCCGAAGAATCTCCGGTAAGTTCAAACTCCTGCCTCCAAGACTCTATACTTTTAAAAAGTTTATCATTTGAACTCTCATAATCATTGTATGCAAACCTTAAGTTAGAATCGCTTTTGTCGGCAGCTGAAAGTTTTTTTAAATTTTCAAAGGAATTAACGGTTTCCTTTATTTTTGCTTTAAGATTTTGAACCGAAAATTCCCCATCCTTGCTTGCGGTCCTGTACATATCCGCCTTTAAACTTGCAAGATAAAACCTGTACTCAAGTAGATAATCCGTCTTGAGTTGAAAATCCGACGAAGGTTTTGCAGCAATAAGAAAAGCCGCTCCTCCTATCCCTATCGCCAAAGCAATACCGCACAAAGAAAAAGCGATTTTTATGTAGTTTTTCATTCCAATGTCCTTTACATAATCCTTAAATACCCATACATTATAAAGTATGAAAATTTTGCATACCGCCGATCTGCATTTGGGGAAAAGCCTATATGAATCTCCCCAGATAGAAAGACAGAAAAAAATGCTCGATGATATTCATAAAATTCTTTTAAAAGACGATTATGCAGCCCTTATTATTGCAGGCGATATCTACGACCGTTCTATTCCTCCTGCAGAATATGTAGCTCTCTTCGATTCATTTTTATCCGCCGTCCATAAGGACTGTCCTGATACAGCCGTGTTTATCATACCCGGAAACCATGATTCCGCCGAAAGGCTCTCCTTCGGCTCCAAAATTTTAAGCTCGAGTAATATCCACATTGCTGCAGACATCGGCAAATTATGCTCACCTATCATTATAGCACAAAATGGAGAAAAAGTTCAATTTTTTTTAATGCCTTTTTTACATTTAGGCTCATTTTCCGAAGAAAATTCGGAGTTAAAGCTGACATCTCAGTCCGAGATGGCTCAAGAAGCCTCCCGCCGCTTAAAAGAAGCTGTAGACCCCTCAATGCCTTCGGTTTTGGCCGCCCATATTTTTACCCTAAATGGAGAAAGCTCCTCATCCGAAAGAGCTTTTTTAGGCACTGCTGAGTATGTTTCGCCCGCCTTATTTGATTTTTTTACCTATACGGCCTTGGGCCACTTACACAAAATGCAGAAAGTTACCGACAGGATGTACTATTCCGGAGCCCCCCTGACATACGCCTTCGATGAATGTTCAACCGAAAAGGTTGTCCTATCCGTAGATATAGACTGTAAAACGCAAGGCTTCCCGGTAAGAGTCGAAAAAATTCCGATTAGCCCATTGCGGAAGATGAGCCGTCTAGAGGGCAGTTTTTTCGAATTTTTCAATACCGACAAATTCGATGCCTATAAAGACGATTTTTTAGAAATAAATCTTACAGGTTCCGCCGTCATTCAAAGCCCGATGAGCCTTTTACAGCAAAAATTTCCATATCTTTTAAACCTGCATCAAGAAGCTGTCGCCGCCGAATTAAAAGACGAGGAGCAAATTCATATATTAAAAAAGAATATTGAAGACGAAGATGTCATCTTCGAAAACTTTATGCTTTTTGAAAAGGCCATAGATGAAGAGCCCTCCGCAAAAAAACAGGAGCTTTTCAAAAGCCTTTGCAAAGAGCAGTTTACATAAGAGACATTACCGGAGGAATAAATTTGAAGCCTGAAATTTTAATACTAACCAATATAGGCCCCTTTCGAGGAACTCACACAATAGATTTTAGCCTCATGGATTCTATTTTTTTGGTCTGCGGAAAAACCGGTGCCGGAAAAACAACCATCTTCGATGCAATCTCTTATGCCTTTTATTCAAAGCCTTTAGGGAGCCGCTCCCAAATTACCCGCAGCCTCCGCAGTCAGTTTGCCCCCGAAGAGGAAACGGCCGAGGTTGAGCTTATCTTTACTATGGGACCTGCCAAATACAGGATTTTTAGAAGGCTCCCTTTTTTACGCCCGGGAAAGAAAAACGAAAGCCCTGAAGAATCGGCCCTAGCTCAATGGGACGGCAAAACTTGGAAAGATTTAAGCTCTACAAATAAGCGGGACACGGATAAAAAAATATTGAACATAATAAACCTAAACGAAAAAGAATTTGCCCGTATTGTCCTCCTCCCCCAAGGCGAATTCGCCGCTTTTTTACGCGAAAACTCAAGCCAAAAAAAAGAAACCCTTGAAGAGCTTTTTCCGATTTCACGCTACACCAAAATAATGGAAAACCTAAAGGAAAGAGAAAAAGCAGAGTCCTATAAGATAAAAAACACGCAAGATGCCCTTGAAGCCCTCGGCAAAGAATTCGATGCCGATTCCTATCCTTCAAAAAAAGAAAGTTTTGAAAAAGAGATAGAACTTATCAAAAAAAATTATAACAAAATATCAAAAAAAATCGAGGAAAAAATCTCCGAAAAAGAACAGGCAAAGGTTCTCAAAGAAAAAAAAGAAGAACTTGCAACAATAAAAACAAGGCTTGAAAATCTCAATGCCCATAAACAAGAAATAGGCCTGATGGAAGAAGCTGTCGAAAAAGCCCGCAGAGCCTCCTCTCTTGCAGCGCTTGCCGATTCCGTAAAAAAACTGAAAAACAACATAGCCGAATATAAAGCCGACATCGAAAAAAAGATAAAAGACTTAAATGCCGTAACCCAAGTTTTGGATTCTCTTAAAGCACAAGAAAAAGAAATCGAAACCGAAAAAGAAAACAATACGGCCCTAAAACAAAGCCTCGACCGCCTCAAAAGGGCTGCCGAGGTATACAAAGAAATAGAAGAACGCTCTTATGAAAAAAAAGGTCTTTCTTTACAAAAAAAAGAAAACACCGAAAAACTTGCTCAAACCGAAAAAAACATTCAGGAACTAAAAGACAAAGTTTCGGAATACCTTGAAATAATCAGCGAACTCGATAACAGAAAGGAAATGGCTGAAACCTCAACCCAAAAACTTTCTTACCTAAAAAGACTTTTTGATATTGCGGTAAAAAAAGAAAAGGCCTCAAAGCTCTACACAACCCATAAGGCGGCCGCCGAAAAAAACTACAACGATTTACAGCTAATTTTAAAGGACATCGAAATCGAAAAAGAGCTTTTTGAAAAACTTAAAAAAGAAAAAAGAGATTTGGAAATAAACGCAGAAGCCTCTGCCCTTGCCGTTCACTTAAAAGACGGTGAGCCATGCCCTGTCTGCGGCTCAATCCATCATCCTTCCCCCGCCGTCGAAAATACGGAAAGTATTTTTTCGCTGGACGAAAAAATACAAAAATGTGAACGCAGCATCGAAAAGTTTAATCACGATAAGGAGAACTTCAGCAACAGCCTCACAGCCCGCAATAAAGATGCAGACTGGCACAAGGAGCAGCTGGCGGAGCTTGACCGGTCTTTTTTCAATCTGAATGAAGAATTTAAAAACGCTTCCTTTATTTTTAAAGAGATGCCCTCAGAAAAAACAGTAGAAGACCTCCTTCCGCAAGCCGGAAAGGAAGCCGAAAAAGACGCCCTTCTTTTTAAAGAAGCCCAAACCGCAAATACTTTAAAAATAAATTTGGAGCAAAAGCTTTCTTCTATCCAAACCCAAAAAGAAACTCTAACAGAAGCTCTTACAAATATCAAGATAAAAGAAAGCGAGTTAAACACAATCCTCCATGAAAAGAAAAAGCAATATGACGATGCCTTTAAGTCTATCCCCTACGATATCCAAAAAGAAAATATAGATGACACTATCGAGGGCTGTACTGAAATGATTTTTGCCTCCGACCGCAAAATCAGCGGTTATGAGGAAAGGCTCAAAGAAAACAATGACCGCCATACAAGCGTAAAGGCCGGGCTTATTCAAAGACAGGAGCAGTTGGCCAAGTGGGAAAAATCTTTATTGGAAGAAGAAGAAAATTTAAAAGATTCTTTTGAGCGTAAAGGCTTTTCCTCCTTAAAAGAGCTTTTAGATTCTATTTTACTTGAAGAAAAAATCGCCGATTTTGAAGAAACCATAACAAAATTTAGAGAAGAAAAGATAACCTTGGAACATTCCGCTGCCGGCCTCGAAAAAGATATTGAAGGAAAAACTTTTATTCAACCCGAAAAGATTGAAGACGAAATTATAATCTTGCAAAAAAATCTTGATGAAGAGCAAGACCGCCTTGCAGAAATAAAAAGTTCCTTCGACAAACTCAAAGACCTTTTTGAAAGACGACAGAGCCTTTTAAACGAATTAAAACAAAGAGCCGAAGAAGCTCAACTTATAACCGAGCTTTCTTTAAGTTTAAACGGCAGCAATAAATACAAACTGAAATTCGATATTTGGATGCTCTCGGCCTTTTTGCGCGAAATAATCGTCTATGCCAACACCCGCCTTGAACGCATGAGCGGCGGACGCTATGTCTTAAAGCTGAGCAAGGAGCTTTCGGGCAACAATCTTTCAGGATTGGACATGGAAATTTATGATGCCTATACGGGCGGCATCCGCCCTACAGCCAGTCTTTCGGGAGGAGAAACCTTTATGGTTTCCATAAGCCTTGCTCTCGGTCTTGCCGACTCCATTCAAACAAGAAGCGGAGGCATAAGATTGGATTCAATGTTTATTGATGAAGGCTTCGGCAGCCTCGATGAAGCAAGCCTTGAAAACGCCATAAGCATTCTCGATGAGGTAAGGGGCAACCGCATGGTCGGTATAATTTCCCATGTCAGCGAGCTAAAAACCCGCATCCCCCAAAAAATCGAAATAGAAAAAACCGCCAACGGCTCGGCAATAAAAATAAGAGGTTAAACATTCCCTGCTGGAAATTTTCTCTTTTTTGTGATATAGTACCGCTATATCGTTTATAAGGCTTTTTCGGGAGAAATTTATGTCGATTTTTCAAGCTATTATTTTAGGGGCGGTTCAAGGCTTAGCCGAATTTCTGCCTATTTCAAGCTCAGGCCATTTGGCAATTGTAGAATATTTTTTTAAACAAGAAGACCTTCCTATCCTCTTTGATATTCTCCTGCATGTCGCAACCCTTGCAGCTGTCTGTACGGTTTTTGCAAAAAGAATTGCCGGCCTTTTTTGCGTTTTAGGCCGATTTATCATCAGAAAATCCAAGCCTGAAGATAAGGACGATCTTATGATGATAACAGCCATTATGGTTGCAACCGCAGTAACAGGAGTAATAGGCCTTTTATTAAAAGATTGGGTAAAAACCATCGATATTCGTCTAATACCCCTCTTCTTTATCATAACAGGGCTCCTTTTAATCGCATCTTCTAAGATAAAACACAATAAACCGGCAAAAAACGTAACTATCCTTACGGCAGCTATTACAGGCCTTGCTCAAGGCATAGGAGTTATCCCCGGTATTTCGCGTTCGGGCAGCACCATTTCGGCCTCTCTTTTTGCAGGTCTTGATAGGGAAAAGGCCGGAGAATTTTCCTTTTTATTATCAATACCGGCAATTCTTGCTGCATTTATACTTGAAATCAAATCTGCCGATAATCTTCTTGCAGGTGTAAGCCCTATAAGCCTAATAGCCGGAATGCTAAGCGCCTTTGTTGTAGGTTATTTTTCTCTCCGGTTTTTACTTAAACTTATAAAAAACGGAAAGCTTATGTACTTTGCTTTCTATCTGATTCCGCTGGGACTCGGTCTTAGTATTTATTTTTGGGGTTTTGCCGGATAATTTTTACGTTTTCGGAGTTAAAATTTGATAGAAGAATCAAAATATAGGGTCATATCAATTACTTTGGGTATTTTAATTTTTATGATCTCAATCTACATAGCCTTGGCGGTTCTCTTACCTATTTTCGGTTTTAAAGGTTATATATTCCCCTTTGAAACAATAGGCACGGTTCTTTTTTCCACATATAAATTTTCTTCTTTGCTGATACCTATTATTCTTCTTTATTCTTCAATTTTATTGATGATTCCCGGCTGGTCTCTTCATTCAAAATTTTTATTGTCATTTATGCCGGTATATTTTTTAACCTGTGTTATGGGAGAGCACCTAGTTTATTTTTTACTTCCCAAAATTGAAAATAACACCGTTCAAGAATTTACAAAAATTGCCGTAACTCTTGCAACAGGCCTTTTACTCTTGATGGAGGTATTCCTTACACTTATATTAAGTGAAAAGATCCATCAAAAAGCCTCTGTTCAGCCTGAAAGAAAAGACGAATTAGAGGATATCATAGGCGACAGCTATTCTTCTTCGGAAACGTCCATGGTTTTCGGAGAAGTAAATGAAACGGTAAAAACAGAATTTTGGCTAAAATCAAATACAAAGGCAGGCCCCGATGCCGACAGGCAAACTATGTTGGAGGCCGTCTTTACACGAAGTCAGTTTATAAAATCTCAGCTAAATAGCAGAACAGAAGAACCAAAAGAAGCCCCCCCTCTTAAAGACATAGATGCAGATATACAGGTAGACATAGGAAGCGCAGCTCCTGAAGAATCCAAAAAAAGCCTTATAGAATCTCTTGTCGTAATAGAAGATATGAACACTGAACAGGACTTGGAAGAACTTAGCTCTATAGATGACGGTAAAGATGAAGTATTTTTATCATCTTCAGAAGAAGAAAGCGATGAGAATGACCTTACTGAATACGCTGAATTTGAACAGCCTGAAATTGCTGAAGACGACGATCTTGAAAATGATGATGATTCTGAAAATACCGATGTTGGCGATATCGATGCTGATGATGACAATAAAGATGAAGGAGAGACACCTCCTTCAGAAGAATTAAGTGAAGATATAGAAATCAGTGCAGCCCAGCCCTTAAAACCGAAAAAAGACTCCAAGGATAAAAAAAAGGGCTACCACATTCCTTATGACCTATTAACAAAATATCCCGGAAACGAATACTGGATAGTTGACGATTCAACCAGAAAAGCCGCCATAGCCTTAAAAAACACCTTCGAAGAATTTAATATAGCAATTGAAATTACAGGTATAAGGAAGGGTCCTGTAGTTACCATGTTTGAAGTCTTGCCTCCTCCGGGAATAAAACTGGGTAAAATCACAGCTCTTCAAGATAATATAGCCCTCCGCCTTGCTGCTCAAAGCGTCCGAATTGTCGCCCCCATTCCGGGAAAACAAGCTGTCGGTATTGAAGTTCCTAACGAATCAAGGGCAATAGTCGGTTTTAGAGAACTAATCGAAACTCAAATTCCCGAAACCGAAAAAATGGGCATACCTATCGTTCTTGGAAAAGATGTAACGGGAGAACCTCAAACCTTGGACCTTTGTCAGACTCCTCATCTTTTGATAGCAGGTGCTACCGGTTCAGGTAAATCCGTTTGTGTAAACTCCATTATTCTTTCAATTCTTTATAATAAGAGCCCCGAAGAGGTAAAGCTCCTCTTGGTTGACCCAAAGATAGTAGAGCTTAAACTTTATAACGGCATCGGCCATTTATTGACTCCCGTTATTACGGAACCCAAAAGAGCTCTTCAAGGCTTGCAGTACTGTATCTGCGAAATGGAAAGGCGCTATGCGATGCTTGACTCCATGAGCGTTCGCGATATTAAAAGCTACAATAAAAAGATAAAACGAGAAAAGATTGCAGCCGAACCGCTGCCCTACATCGTAATAATAATTGACGAATTCGCCGACCTTATGTCTACTACAGGAAAGGAACTTGAAGCTACCGTTTCAAGGCTCTGTGCTATGAGCCGTGCCGTAGGTATTCACTTGGTACTTGCAACCCAGAGGCCCTCGACCAATGTAATTACAGGTTTAATTAAAGCAAACATTCCAAGCAGGATAGCCTTTATGGTCGCCTCCCGTGTAGACAGCCAAATTATCCTCGATAACATCGGAGCCGAAAAGCTTTTAGGAAAGGGTGACATGCTCTACGTAAGTACAACCAAACCCTTCCCTGCCCGAATCCAAGGAACCTTTGTTTCCGATGATGAGGTAGAGCAAGTCGTGGAATGTGTAAAAACCTTCGGAGAACCCGATTACATAGATGACGAAATATTTGTAGACGATGAAGAATATTCGCAAGGAACCCTCTTCGGAGAAGAAAGCGATCCGCTCTATGATGAAGCTTTAGAGATTGTTTTGGCAGAAGGAAAAGCCTCAGCCTCTTACATTCAAAGGCGGCTTAAAATAGGCTATAATCGTGCTGCACGAATAGTAGAAGAAATGGAAGAACGCGGAGTAGTCGGTCCTGCCAACGGTTCAAAACCGAGGGAAGTAATTACGCATTCTTAAAAATAATTATATGAGGTAAGATTTATGATTGATAATGCTTTATTTTCAGACTTTTATGAATTGACAATGGCTCAAGGTTTTTGGAAAAAAGGAAATAACACAAAAACCGTTTTTGAAATGTTTTTTAGATCAAATCCTTTTAAGGGAGGCTATTCCGTCTTTGCAGGCCTTGAACCCCTCTTAAAAACCATTCAAAATTTTCACTTTGAAAAAAGCGATATAGACTGGCTTAAGTCTTTAGGAATATTTGAAAAAGATTTTTTAGAATATATTGCCGGTTTTAAATTCTCGGGTAATATTTGGGCAATGAAAGAAGGCTCTCTTGTTTTTCCGAATGAACCCTTAATCCGTATTGAAGCTGATACGGTCGAAGCCTTGCTCCTGGAAGGTCTCATTTTAAACATGATAAATTTCCAAACTCTTATAGCAACCAAAACAGCCCGAATTTGGCTGGCCTCAAAAAAGGGAACTATAATGGAATTCGGCCTCCGGCGAGCTCAAGGCAATGACGGTGCTATGAGTGCAACAAGAGCTGCCTACATAGGCGGAGCCTTCGGCACAAGCAATTCCCTTGCTGCCAAGGAACTCGGCATACCTGCCCTCGGAACAATGGCTCACTCATGGATAATGTCTTTTAAAAGCGAAGAGGATGCCTTTCAGGCCTATGCCGACATGTATCCCGACAATTCAATATTTTTAATAGATACTTATGATACGCTCCGATCGGGTATTGTAAACGCTATCAAGGTAGGAAAGCGTTTGCAAGAAAAGGGGAAAAACTTCGGTGTCCGCCTTGATTCAGGCGATATTTATTATTTGAGTAAGGATGTGCGGAAGCGGCTTGATGAAGCAGGTTGTACTAAAGCAAAGATTTCCGTTTCAAACGAACTGACGGAAGAAATTGTAGAATCCCTTGTTCAAAATAATGCTCCTATAGATTCTTGGGGAGTAGGTACTCACATGGTTACAGGCGGAAATGAGGCATCCCTTACAGGCGTATACAAAATGGCAGCCCGCAAGAGTTTAGGAGAAACGGAATGGACTCCTGTTATGAAATTTTCGGATAATCCCGCAAAGATGACTAACCCTGCATGTAAACAGGTTTGGCGCCTATACAATCCCGACGGAACCTTTAAGGCTGATGTGTTGACCCTTGAAGAGGAAAAAATTGAAGAGGGTGTGGAGCAGACTTTTTATCACCCTGCAAACGATTATCAGAATTTTACCTTTACACCGACAAAGGTTGAAGCTCTTTTAGAAAAACGTATTGAAAACGGCAAGGCTGTCGGCAAGGCTCCAAGTCTTAAAGAAATCAAAGCCTATGCTGAAAAACAGCTCGACAGTTTGGACTACACTTCAAAGCGCCTTTTAAACCCTCACATATACAAGGTTTCTTTAAGCGAAAAGATGAGGGATTTAAAACAGCAACTGATAAAAAATAAACCGGTTTTTAAAAACTGATATCGATGATAAAAAAAATTGATTATACTTAATCATAAAAAACGCCTATTAAGATATTTAATCCTAATAGGCGTTTTTAAAATTTAAGATAAATTCTTACAAAACGTATTTTAGCAAATTTTGCCGCCAGAAACCTTTATGTCGGAATTATTTTGGACAATAGCTTCGATTGCAAGCTCAATTCCTTTTACAATCATCTCCAAACTCATTGAAGGCGTTAAGGCCGGCTTTCCGATAACCTGTTCGGGTAAAAACGGAATATGAATAAAACCGCTTTTCATCGGTTTGCCCTGAGCCGTTCTTGCCGCAGCAATATGAGCTACACCGTAACAGACATGATTGCATATAAAGGTTCCTGCCGTATTCGATATTGAAGCAGGTATTTTACCGGCTTTTATCTTTTCGACTATAGCCTTAATGGGCAGAGTAACAAAGTAGGCGGCAGGCCCGTCTTTTACAACGGGTTCATCAATTGGCTGATTACCTTCATTATCGGGAATTCGGCAATCATCAATATTTATACCTATTCTTTCTACCGAAATATCGGCCCGGTTTCCGGCTTGACCGATACTTAAAACCACATCAGGGTTTTCTTTTTCGATCATTTCTTTTATCTTTGCTACTGATTTTCCGATAACTGTCGGAATTTCCAGCTTTATAATTTTTGCTCCCAAAATTTCATTGGGAAGAAGTTTAATTGTTTCAAGGGCCGGATTAATCTTTTCACCGCCGAAAGGATCAAAACCGGTAACTAAAATTTTCATTTATCTCCTCACTAATTTTAAAAAGCAAATATCAACATCAAAATAATATGAACAATAATCAAAGCAAAGGACATAAGGGCTTGAGCCTTAATCAATGTATATTTATTTTTAGTTTCCAAAATTGCGGCAGGAACAATGTTAAAGTTTGCAGCCATAGGTGTTAAAAGCGTACCGCAGTATCCGCAAGTCATACCTAAGGCTCCTACAACAGCAGGATTTCCGCCTTGAGCAATTACAAAGGGAACACCTACACCGATTGTGATAACGGTAAAGGCGGCAAAAGCATTTCCCATAATCATCGTAAAGATTACCATTCCAAGACAATAAGCGATAACACCCAGTACGGGAACACCCTGAGGAACAATACCGCTTGCAAAATGACCGATTATCTTACCTATTCCGGCTGTTGCAAAGATTGCACCCAAAACACCGAGGAGCTGAGGGAGTAAACTTGAAGAGCCTACCTGCATGAGCATCTTTGAAGTATCGTTGATTGTATCTTTCATTTTCGGCTTAGTTAAAATTATTGCAAAAATAAGGGCAACTATCGAAGCAAGGCCTACAACTTGTGCAGTAGAAAAGCCGAAGATTATTTCTTTTCCGGCAGCATTTGTTCCAAGTGAAATTTTAAAGCTCTTCATTTGAGCCAATAACATCGCAACAACACCTATCAAAACGGCAGGAATAAAAATCTTGTTGCCGACCTTTTTTGAATTTTCGGTAATCTCTTCTTTTGTTGCCGACTTAATATCCGCAACTTTTACTTGTTTTGTAAGAGTAAAACCGCCCAAAACAAAGAGTAAGCCTCCGATAATGGCTCCTCCGTAAGGTACATTAAGAACGATAACTTTACCGAACATAAACAAAAGACCTAAGATTCCCCAGAACAAGAATGTTCCGATAGGGTTCTTTTTATCTTTTAAGGAGATTACGGCTGTGATAATTGAAACAAGACCGCAAAGGCCGTAAACGATTTCATCTATAACCATTGTATTATTTTGAATAAAACTAAACATCTGCCTTTTCTCCTTTTCTAAGTGATTTTTCAAAGAGCCAGCACTGTAGTAAGGCTATAAGAACCATTGCAACACCGGCAAAGATTGAGTACTTAGCTACATCAGTATTTGTAATATCAAGACCTTGTTCCTTGAGAGTTCCTGTAATTAAAAGAACACCTGATGCAACAGGGAAAATATTTTGACCGAAAAAGTTTCCATAGTTTTCGGAAGCTCCTGCGAGCCCCTTAATTTTTTCGATATCGTCTTCGGTAAGCTTTACATGTTTTTGAGCAGCTCCTTCAGCCATGGGGAGGATTAAAGGTCTGATAAACTGAACATGGCCGCCCAATCTAATAGAAAATGCAGAAGCAATTGTTCTTATAAGAATGTAGAGCCAAATAACCATACCGGCACTAGCTCCCTTTATCTTTTTAATAAAGTCTGCAGCACGTTCTTTTAAACCGTAACGCTCCATAATAGCGATTACAGGAAAAGAAATAAAAAACAAGCTCATGTAACGGTTGTTGACAAAACCTGTACCTATTGCATTAAGGACTTCAACGAATCCCATCTTTGCAATCAAGCCTGTTACAAGGCCTGAAATCAAAACAACTGCAACTACGTCGAGTTTTAAAATAAAACCGGCGATAATAATTGCAACGCCTATTAAAACCAAATAATTCATACAATTCTCCTTTTATTGGTTTATGTCCGGCGTATTTTACCAAAAAAATAAAGGTTTGTCTATTATAAATAATTACACTTTGAATTTAGAAACTTCTTCCGTAAGGTTTTGAATACTGGCCTTATTCTTTTGGCTTATCTCATTTACTTCCTGTACGGCATTGCTAATCTGTACCGCGCCGGAGGCCATCTCATTCATGCTGTCAGTTATAACGCGGGTCAGACCATCCAGTTTTTGCATCTCCTCAGCAACACTCTCCCCTCCTTTCAGCATTTCTTCAGAGCCTGCCTGCACTTCAACCGTTACCGTGTTGATACCCTTAATGGCAGACAAAACTTCCTTACTTCCTTTCTCTTGCTCATGCATAGCTTCGGTAAGAGTGTCACTCATCGATTTAACTTGCTCGGCCAAATTAAAAATAGCGTTAAATTTTTCCTCTACGGTTTTCGACGAAGCGGAAAGAGCCTCTATTTCACCCGAAAGAGCTTTAAGCGTTGCAGTTATTGTTTTGCCCTGTGCGGAAGACTCTTCTGCAAGCTTTCGGATTTCATCGGCTACAACGGCAAAACCTTTGCCTGCTTCTCCTGCATGAGCGGCCTCAATAGCGGCGTTCATTGCCAATAGGTTTGTTTGGCTTGCAATGTGCTGGATAACGCTTGAGGCTTCCAATAGACTGCCCGACTCTTCCGTTATTTTCTGCGTAACGCTGTTAGCACCTGAAAGTGTTTCCTTGCCGTCGGCGGTAGCGGAAGCCAGCGTTTTTATAACGCCATCGGTTTTACCAAGTGTCTGCGTGATGGATGCAATATTCGCAACCATCTGTTCGATTGAAGCGGAGGATTCGGCGACGCTGGCAGCCTGATTTTCGATACTTCCGTTTAGTTGTTTAATCGTACGGACAATTTCTTCAATGGTTGCAGCCGTTTCGGTAACACTTGCTGCTTGGGTAAGAGCCTGTTGCTTTACTCCGTTTATGTTGGCGCTTATCTCGTGTACGGCGCTGGCGGTTTCGGTCATATTCGATGCAAGCTCGTTGCCGATATTTTCCATATCGACGCTGTTAAGACCTACTTGCTTAATCGATGAGCCTATCTTCGAAATAGTCTGATTAAAGTATTCTGAGAGGTCGGTTATTTCATCATTGCCGTGTACAGGAAGGCGTACCGTTAAATCTCCTTCACCCTCTGCGATGTCTTTAAGTGCGGAAACGATAGCCGTTATGGGTTTAATCAATGCAAGGGCTACAAAGAAAACGATGACCAGTGCAATAGATATAACCACTATTCCGATACCGAACACCGACCTACGCAAAGTATTAACTGCTCCCATAAACTCATTTACCGGTGCGCGGATAATAACAGACCAACCAGTGGTTTTCATTGTGGCAAAAGAGGCTATGTAAGATACTCCTTGGTATGTGTAATAGCCGACCTCGCTTTCGTCGGTATCCCAAACGTATTCCAAAAAATCGGCACACGAAGTAAGCTCTTTGTCCGTTTTTGCCAGCTCAATAATGCTCACTTGATTTCTAACCAGTTCGATATCTTTATCCGCAATAATGTTGGTAGTATCTCCCATTATATAGCAATTACCTGTTTTGCCCACAACTATATCTTTAATCTGTTCAGAAAGCCAAGCCCCGTCAAAATCCGCACTCAGAACGCCGATAATTTGATGATTATCATCGTAAATCGGAACAGCAATAACTTGGATAAATTTTTGTGTCGTCCTTGAAAAAAGCGGTTCGGAAAGAAACGCTTTTCCGTTTCGTGCCGCTTTGAACCACTCCCGATCACCGACATTAGCATGGCCGTTAATACTGTGGAGCGTGCCGTCAAGTTCGCTAAAATCCAATTCATGAAGGGCTGCATTAAATGCAGCCTGTTCCTTCAACAGTTCTACTTTTTCAGCATTTGAAATGGAAGCATCGCTGAACATAGGCATACGCGCTATACCTTCAAGGAATTGCTGAACTGCGGTAATGCGCCCGTCAATAATTTCGGCGACATCAGTCGCCTTGTCGATTAAGTGTATTTCGACCTTTTCGGCAACGGCATTACGAGCGATACGGGTTGCAAGAAACCCTTCCACCGAAGCAGCTATGGCTATTAATAGACCAAAAACTATGATCAGTTTGTAGCGGATTGAAAAACGTTTTTTCATCTATGATACTCCTCTTTTAGATTGACAGGTCTCAATCCAAGACATGATATATATCTTATTAAAGAGCTGTAGCTATTTAAAAATATTTGGTCAGAGGCATCCCTCGGCTGCCGGGCTTCGAATTTTATCAGGCACGCACGTTTTATGCCAAGTATTTTTGAAAAACTTTTTGCACTTTTTTTGTGAGAAGACTTGTAATTGATGTTGAAGTACTTCTCTATCATTGTTATAAAGTATACCATGACTTCCCGTATACTGCAAGCTTTAAAAGAATTTTTTTTAGTTTTTCTGAACTTTTAAGCACTTACTTGAAAATATTATAGAAAAATAAAAACAACACCGGCTTACACTTTAAATTTTCTGACTTCTTCTGCAAGGTTCTGAATGCTGATCTTATTCTTTTGACTTATTTCATTTACTTCCTGAACGGCATTTCTGATTTGTACCGCACCGCTCGCCATCTCGTTCATACTGTCGGTAATGATACGGGTAAGCTCATCGAGCTTTTGCATTTCTTGAGCTACATTCTCACCGCCTCGCAGCATCTCGGCGGAACCGTCATTTACTTGGTTTGTTACCATATTGATGTCTCGAATGGCTGTCAAAACTTCCTTGCTGCCGTTCTCCTGTTCACGCATAGCGTTAGTTAGGTTTTGGCTCATAGTTTTTACCTGCTCCGAAAGAGCAAAAATAGTGTTGAATTTCTCTTCTACCGTTCTTGAAGAGGCTGAAAGAGCTTCGATTTCGCCGGATAATACTTTGAGGGTAGAAGTTATGGTTTTACCTTGCGTAGAAGATTCTTCTGCGAGCTTACGGATTTCGTCGGCAACAACGGCAAAGCCCTTACCCGCCTCGCCTGCGTGGGCGGCTTCGATTGCAGCATTCATCGCTAAAAGATTGGTCTGACTTGCAATGTGCTGGATAACGCTTGAGGCTTCCAAAAGACTGCCTGATTCTTCGGCTATTTTTTGGGTAACGGAGTTTGAATTAACTATCGTATCCTTACCGTCGGCTGTAGCGGAGGCGAGTGTTTTTATGACATCATCGGTTTTGCCGAGGGTTTGAGTGATAGAAGCTATGTTCCCGACCATCTGCTCGATAGCCGAAGAGGATTCGGCTACGCTGGCTGCCTGATTTTCGATACTGCCATTCAACTGCTTTATCGTGCGGATAATTTCTTCAATCGTAGCCGCCGTTTCGGTAACGCTTGCAGCCTGAGTAAGGGCTTGCTGTTTTACTCCGTCGATGTTAGCACTTATCTGGTGCACGGCACTGGCGGTTTCGGTCATATTGCTTGCAAGCTCATTACCGATATTTTCCATCTCGATGCTGTTAATACCTACTTGCTTAATCGATGAGCCTATCTTCAAAATAGTCTGATTAAAGTATTCCGATAGGTCGGTAATCTCATCATTGCCGTTTATCGGAAGGCGCACGCTCAAATCCCCCTCACCATGTGAAATATTTTGCAAAGCTGATACAACACCGCGAATAGGTTTTACTAAGGCTCTAGCTATAAAAAAGACAATTAACTGTGCGATCAAAAAAGTTACCACACCAATAATAACAAGTGAGGTTCGCAAGGTATTTACAGTACCCATAAATTCGTTTACAGGGGCGCGGATAATAACCGACCAGTCGGTATTTTTCATCGGTGAAAATGAAGCGATGTATGATTGGCCTTCATATGTGTAATAGCCGATTTCACTTTTGGAAGAGCCCAAAACATGTTCCAAAAAAGCGGCGATAGAAGCAAGTTCGCCGTCTGTTTTGGCTTGCTCAATAATATTCACTTGGCTTTTGACCAGATTGGTATCTTTATGAGCTATAATCACGCCGCTTTTACTCATAATATAACAATTTCCCGTTTTGCCCACTACAATATCTTCAATTCTTTTAGAAAGGTGGACTGCTTCGACTGTCGCAAGCAAAACATCTGCTACCCTATGATCTTTATTGTAAATGGGAACGGCAAATACGATGACAAAGGCACCGTCTAGGCGGGAAACAAGCGGTTCTGAAACAAAACTTTTCCCATTAGATGCAGAGATAAAAAAATCTCTGTCTGAAACATCTAATATTTGCCCGTCATAAGTACGCCTTTTTCCGTTCATATCTATCAAATCCATTCTGTAAATTTTGTCATTGAATGCCGTTTCTTGTTTTAAATAGGCTGTTTTTTCAGTATAGGAAATTTCCGGATCCAATAAGATAGGAGCACGAGAGACTCCTTCAAAAAATTGGAAAAAAGAATCTACTCTTCCGTCTATAATACCAGCAACATCTGCAGCCTTGTCGATTAAGTGCACTTCAATTTTTTCGATTACTGCTTTTCGGGCGGTGCGTACAGCAAAAAATCCTAATATAAGGCTGATTGCAAAAATAAGCAAACCGAATATAAGCATCAACTTGTTAGCCAATGAAAAACGTTTTGTCTTGTCCATAGTAAAACACTCCTTACAGTTTCGGGGTAGATACCTTAAAATCTCCCATACCATTTTTAGATTGGTGAGTCTCAATCCGTAAGACTTTCAACTATCCTTATTATAATTTTATTTCGGTTTTAAAGGAGCTTCAAAAAAGTTTTTTAGCTTTTCTGCGTAGAAAGTAACAATCAGACATCTGCGCTGGATTGTCAACTATTTTTCATATTCTCTTTTTCCAAACATCCTAAAGAAACCAATCTTTGATTAAGACTTGAAAAGAGCATAATCCTGTCACCTTCAATATCGAATTTTATTTTTTCTCCTATCCTATAGGTTATGTTTAAAAACACAACACCCGTTAAAAGGAGATTTCCAACTTTAATTTTGACGGTAGTTTCCATACCTGTGGGCATCGAGCTGTATATAGAACCTGTCAGTTTTCCGTTTTCGTGTATTTTAATAAACTCAGGACGGACTCCGATGATAAAATCTTTTTCAGTAGGTGCCGGAGAATTTAAATCAAACTCTGCTTCATCGGCCTTTGCAATGTGGTACTTAAAAGGCAAAATTTTATTTTCCTTTTCTGCATTTTTTGTGCGCTCGGCTTCTTCTTCTCTTTGTTTTTTAATTTCAGCCTCCGTTTGCAAAAGCCATTCTTTATAGTCGATTTTCTGAGCAGGTTTAAACTTAAATTGCAAGCCTTCTAAACAGCTTAAATTAAAATCTCCGTCTGCAGAAGTTTCACCCGCAGCTTCTATAAAATTTATCGAAGGATTTCCTATAAAGTCTGCGGTAAATAAGTTTACCGGTTTTTCATAGATATCCAAGGGGGCATCATATTGCTGCAAAAGACCATTATCCATCAAGCATATCTTTGTTGCCAGAGTCATAGCCTCCAGCTGATCATGGGTAACATAGATGAATGTCGATTTTGTATCCAAATGGAGGCGCTGCAATTCGCTCCGCATTTCAAGCCTGAGTTTTGCATCAAGGTTTGAAAGAGGCTCATCCATAAAAAGCACCTTGGGCCCGGGAGCCAGGGTTCGGGCAATGGCAACCCTTTGCTGCTGTCCGCCTGAAAGCTCATTGGGATACCGATCCATAAACATTCCGATTTTTACGATGCGGGAAACACGGCGGACTATTAAGTCTATTTCTTCGTTTTCGAGCTTACGTATTTTTTTTACAACTTCGCCTTTTTCATCTACAAGTTCGTAGTTGCCATTTACCGAGAATCCGTTTTTCTTGTGCTTATCTAAAAGAGATGCCCTCTTTTCATCCAAACCGGAAATTATTGATCTTACTTTTTCTTCACGATTTTCAGCTTTTTCAAGCCCATAAGACAAAACCGTTTTTGCCGTATATTCCGAAATAATAAAGTTGTCTATTAACTTTATCAAGGCAGTTTTTTCGTCAAGTTTATTACCTTTTTTCTTATCTTTAGTCTGAGAATCAATGATAATTTCCACAGTTTTTTCACATTCATTTAAAATCTTTTTTAGGTCATCTATTCTTTTAATTTCAAAATCGCAGAGAGGCATAAGCTCTTTGATGTTTTTTAAGCCGAAACTTATGTTTTCATAAACGGTCATATTCGGCCAAAGGGCATAGTTTTGAAACAAAAAGCCGACCTTTCTTTTGTTTGCAGGAATGTTTATACCTTGCTCGCTGTCAAAAACCGTTTCCCCGTCGATGATTATCTTTCCGCTTGTCGGAGTTTCAAGACCGGCAATCATTCTAAGCGTTGTTGTTTTGCCGCAGCCTGAAGGCCCCAGCAGGGTAATAAACGAATTATTTTCTATGGTTAAATTTAAATTATCAGTTCCGTAAAATTTTCCCCATCTTTTCGTAAGGTTTTGTAAAATTATCTCAGGCATTATTGACCTCCTACACCCGTATCGATTCCGGCCTTTGTAAGCTTGTTTAATCCGAAATTTACGGCCAAAATAAATATAATTAAAATTAAGTTGATTGCACTCGAAAAGGCGTATAAGCCCATCTCATCATAATAGTCAAGCATGGTTGTGCTTATCTTGGACTGACTGCACAAAAGCATAAATAAGGTCAATTCCCTAACACAGGTTATAAATGGCAAAAGATAGCCGCTTAAAATTGCCGTCTTTTGAATGGGAATTATTATCTTCGTCATACGCTTATGCCAAGGCGTATCCTGTATCAAAGCCGACTCTTCTATTTCATTGCTGATTTGAAGCATCGAGTTAAGAGAGCCCCTCGACGAAAAAGGAATATACTTAATTGTTCCGACTATTATTAAAAGCAAAAAGGTATCATAGATTCCCAGCATAGACCCAAATATAAAGAAGGCTATGCCTACTGCAAGCGAAGGCAAAAGGTAAGGCAAAAAAGCTATGTCGTTTACGTAATTTGCAAACTTGTTTCTTCTGTGTTTGCTTACCGAATAGCCTATCAAAAGCCCTATCGTTCCTGCAAGGAAGGCGCAGAAAAAGGCAACAATCATAGTTCCTTTAAAACTCATCCAAAAGGCACGGTTATATAAAATACCGAATTGTCCGTACATACCGACATCTTCTGCCGAGCGATGAGTCCACCATTTTAAGGTTAGGTTTGCAAAATTACCTGTCCTAAAAAAGCTGTAGTCTCCGGGGTTGGGCAAAAAGGTTTCAAAGGCAAAGGAAATAACGGGGTATATTCCGGTAAATAAGGTAAAGATAATTAAAATAGCAGGAATTAAATATTGCCCGATTTTTCCCACATTTACCTTGCTGACCTGTCCGCTCTTTCCGGTAATTGTGGTATAGTTTTTTCGGGATTTCATGCTGAGCCTGTTTGTAATCAGAATTAAAATTCCGAAGATCATCATCACTACGCCGATAATACTTGCCTGCCCCGTCCTTACAACCTTTAAGTCTATATATTTGGTGGAAAGGGTTGTCAGTTTTAAATAGTGCGGAACGGGATAGCTACCCATAGCGCTGCCGAAAACGAGCAAGATGGTCGATAGGATGGCAGGTCTTAATAATGGAAGGGTTACTTTGCGGAAAATTTTTGATTTTGAAGTATTTAAAATCAAGGCAGCTTCTTCCAAATTGGAATCCATATTTTTAAATATGCCGCCGATTAAAATATAGGCAAAGGCTGCATAGTGCAGGGATAGAACAACAATTGAAGGGAATAGACCCTCAGCCCACCATGCAGGCATTGTAACTCCGAAAATATCTGCAAGTATTCCGTTAGAGCCTCCCGTAACAGCGGTACTCTTAAATAAGTTCATCCAAGTAAGAGCCAATGTCCACTGAGGCATTATATACGGAAAAATAAAAACGACATTAAGATATTTTTTGCATTTTATATTTGTGCGTGTAATCAAATATGCAAAAATACCGCCTATTAAGATGGCCCCTATACAGCTGAATATCGCAAGCAGCAGAGTGTTTGTGAGCGGACTCCAAAAATTTCTCGACGAAAGGGAGCCGGTAAAAATATCTTTCCAATTAAAGACGGTAAAACCGTCAGGCCCATGCATAGCATCTATGGTGCCGGGATGAACCGTAATTGTATCCAGAAGAATAGTTACTATCGGAGCTATAGTCGTAACAGAGAGCACAACACCGAATATAAGCAATATCAGGTTTTGAGGTTTTCTAAAAAAATCCTTACTTTGATTTAAAAAAACCGGAATTGTCTTAGTCAAAGTCTCCTCCATAAATTAACTTCCTTACGATTATACTATAACTTGAGCATTTATGCAATATTCTTCTTTACTCCTTTACCGCACACAGGCGGACGCATACATTTAATAATAAAGCCTCTAAAAACCTGACATAGTTTTTAGAGGCTTAATAAATTCATATTAATTTTTTAGTAATCTTTTAGTTTCTTAAGGAGCTGATCCATTCACCTACGGTAAAGGTTACACTTGCACAGTATACGGGATCTTCGACAATTAAGCCGCCTTTTCCTTCTCCTGTCCACCAGTCATAGCCTCTATCGTTTTTAGCGGGGAATTTATTTATTTTTTTAACTTCGCCGTTTACTTCTTCATCAACATATCCGTCCATGCTGTGATCTTGATTGATAGCAGGATTGGAGCTGTATCCGCCCATGTCTTTTCCCCAAGGATGGAAGCCTTCCTTTGTTGTTACCATGTAAGCAATAAAGGCACATGCCGTCCAAGGAAGAGGCGCGTTGTTTAGAACCTGCAAATAGTGCTTATATGCATAGCCTCCGAAGCCGGTATATCCGTCCTGATAAGCAGCAACGGTAATATTGTTTACGGAAGATTCGTCTGTTTCTTTAATTGAGCGCAATTTGGAGTAAACCAATAAACCTGTTTGATCCTTAGAAGATTTTTTTACTAAGTCTACGCTGATGGGGCCGTCATCGGTTTTCATATTAAACTGAGAAACAAATAGTTTGATCCATGCAAGGGCATATTTTCCGTTTTCGTTTAAACCGAGCTCTTTAGCTGTTTTTTCCAAGCCGTCTACAATGGGCTTAAAATAAGCTTTATCGGCTTCAGGCAAAGCATCATAAGCGGCTTTTACAACCTTCGAATACTTTTCATGGGTAAGCATGAGCAAAAAGTTTTTTCCGATAGGTTCGGATTCCAAACCCATAAACAGCGGACTTTGACCTTCTTTTACAAAATCCCAGACATTTAAAAACTTGTTTGAAGCTTCGACATTATTGTACATAAAAACTTTACTCAAAGTCTGCAAGGCCAAGGGATTTCCGTTTTCTTTCATATCGGCCCCTGCAGATTCTTTCCATTCTTTAGGAACAAAATTATGTAAGATGCCCGTATCAATCATCTTAGCCTTAATCTGAGCTCCATCCTGAATAAGAGTCATAGAAAATTCGGGGGTAACGTTCTTATTATCATTTGTAAGCTGGTCAAAAATAGTATTGTTCTTAGGCTGAGACCAATCTATTTTTCCGGTATAGTCGGGATATTTTGCCTTCATTGCCTCAACAAAGGTTTCTCCTGCAGTCTTACCTCGGCTTGAGTTACCCAAACCTTTTAGAACCTTTCCGTTTGATTCTTGATAGGCCTTTTCGAAAAGCTGATCAAGAGTCATACCTTCGGCTTCCTTTATTACTTTAAGAACAGCGTTGTTCTTTTCCGATTTGCCTCCGCAGCCGGAAATTGCAAGTAATAGCGCTGCGATTGATAATACTGAAATAATTTTTTTCATTTAAAATCTCCTTATATCTTTCTACCAATATATTACATATTCTTTAAATACACAAGAGCTACTTACCTTTAAAGTTATAAAATAAGCGATTCTCCTTATTTGAAAAGGTTAAAAATTTACGGTATAATACCTAGTTTATTTGCAAAAAAAGGTATATAATGTTAGAATGTGCTTAAACTTAAAGGAGATTTTACGTGTTTTTTGACAATTATCCTATCAAACTTTCAGATACAACGAAGCCCTTTTTTTTAAAAGGCCTAAAAACCGCTCCGGCTATTTTGCTGATTCATGGTTACACGGGTTCTCCCAGAGATATGATTTGGCTGGGGCATCAGCTAAATGAAGCCGGCTACAATATATACATACCTCGGCTTCCCGGACACGGCACAAATAAGAGTGATTTTTTGACTACTAATTGGAAAGATTGGCTCCGCAAGGTTTGTGATGAGTATATTGACCTCTGTGCAATGTATGAACGAGTTTTTGTAGGGGGCCTTTCAATGGGAGGGGTATTAACCTCTCTGATTGCATCGCGCTTTAATCCTGAAAAGATATTTTTATGTGCACCGGCCTTTATAGCAACAGATAACAGGATAAAACTTACTCCTTTTTTAAAGTTTTTTGTCAAAAAGATAACAACAGTTAAAAAAACTTATGAAAATGATCCCGAATATGGAAGGGCGATGGCAGACTATAACGGTGTAGAATATTTAGCAAAATCTGCGGACCTTTATAAATTACAAAGATTAGCCTTAAAAAATATGGTTTTTATAAGATCGCAAAGCCTTACAGTCTTATCAAAAGCCGATAAATTGGTGCCCTTTAAGGTAAAAGACCTCATAGATAAGACTTTAAGAAATCAAAACGACTATCTAATTCTTGAGAAAAGCAGTCACATAGTTACAAATGATGTTGAAAAGGAGCTTGTAGCAAAAAAAATAATAGAATTCTTAAAGGATTAAACTTTTTAGTAAAATTTACCGATAATATTGCAGGATTATTGTATATTTGATATGACTTTTTTAAAAAAGAGTGATATACTTATACTATATGGTTACAAGGAAGTATTAATGAGAGATTTTGATTACTATAAAAAGCAGCCCAAGGCTGATACTCATAATCATCTGAATTTAAGTATGGAGTATTCAGACTATAAAAAATGGGCAGGCTTTGAAATTCCCAATTTTCCACGCAAAATGAACGGTCTTGATGAAATGCATGAAATAATCGGACAATATACTCGCCCTGCATGTACTACAGCACAACACGTAATAGATCTAATAGAAATGTCCATAATGACCGCAATAAAAGACAATGTTGTTTGTATTGAAGGCTCCGTCGATATTGGCTTTATAAAGCAGTTTAATGAGAATTTGGATGCTTTTCTGGAAGGGATAAGCGGTATAGTAAAAAAATATAAAAATAAAATCAAAATCATTCCTGAACTGGGAATATCAAAGACCATAGATCAAAGTTTTTTAAAACAATGGATAGAACCCATGATATCATCAAAGGTTTTTAAAAATATAGACCTTTACGGGCCTGAAGTTTCCGAAGGTATTGAACAATGCGTATATATCTTTAAATTGGCCGAAAAATACGGCTTAAAAAAGAAAGCTCATGTCGGAGAATTTTCAGATGCGGCATCAGTCAAGTATTTTGTTGAAATGTTTGATTTGGACGAAGTTCAGCACGGCATAGGAGCAGCTCAAAACGATAAGGTTCTGCAATTTTTAGCCGACAGAAAGATACGCTGCAATGTTTGTCCGCAAAGCAATATCATGCTGGGGGCAGCCAAAGACCTAAAATCCCATCCGCTACGTAAAATGATGGATGCAGGAGTTCCTATAAGCATAGGAACCGATGATATTCTGTTCTTCGGAAAAACAAATAGCGAACAATTTTATGACCTTGTAAGCGAAAAAGTTATAACCGAGGAAGAAGCCGATCAGTTGATGGCAATTAGATAATTTAAAATAATCCTAATATCATCTTACCGAATACATCATAAAATAATTTTGCAAACAATAAAATTATAACAACAATCATAAGAGGCCTGATAAATGCGGCTCCTTTCTTTAAAGCAAATCCGGCACCTAAGTAATTACCGATAATACCGCAAACAGCAGCAGGAATTGCAATTGAAAAAATAACCTTATTATTTATGAGAACGGCTGTCAACGAAGCATAGTTTGAAGCAAGGTTTAAAAGTTTAGCATTCCCCGATGCCGTTTTTAGGTCATACTTCATCCATGCAGAATAAGCAATAATTGCAATCGTACCTGTTCCCGGACCTATAAGTCCGTCATAAAAACCTACACAAGCACCTATCAAGGCCGCCAAAACAAAAGCCTTTTTTTGCGGTATTTCCTTTGATTTGTTTTCATTGCCGAAATTCCGTTTTAGCAAAAGAATAACAGCTATTGCCGGAAGTATTAAAATCATAGCTTTTTTTAGAAAAACTTGGTCTATTCCCAAGGCAATTTTCATCCCCAGATAGGAAGAAATAAAAGAAAACATGGCAGAAACTAAGGCTATACGCCACTCAAGAGCTCCATTCTTAAAAAATCGAAAGGCTGAAAAAGTTGTCCCGCAGGCTGCCGAAAACTTATTGCAGCCTATAGCCGTATGAGCCGGAAGCCCTACAAAAAAATAGGCCGGAATAGAAATAAGGCCGCCTCCACCGGCAGCAGAATCTACAAAACCGGCAAGAAAAACACAAAAGCATAAAAAAATCATTGCCTGTAACGATATATACATAAATTATTCTCCTCTACATCAATTTAAATCTACATGAACTTCTGTTTTATCTTCGTGGTGTAAGAACATAAAAAGAGCCACTGCAAAAATTATGGCAAAACCTAAAAGGCTCCATCGGTCGGGAAGTTCTCCTAAAAAAGCAAAACCGAAAATTGCAGAAAAAACTATTTGGGTATAATCATAGACCGAGATTGAACCTGCCGGAGCATGGGCATAAGCCGCGGTTACACAAAACTGACCTCCTGTTCCAAAAAGGCCCGCAATCAATAGCATAATGATTTGAGAAAGGCTCATCGGATGATAAAAGATGATAAAAAGCGGAAACAGCATTAAAATCGAAAAAAATGAAAAGAAAAATACGATGAGAGGCCCCTTTTCACCTTTAAGAGAAAGACAGCGGACACAAGTATAGGCGGCTCCTGCCATCATTCCTCCGCAAGCCCCTATAAGAGCTGCAATCACATGGCCTGTGTCTGCAAAGGCCGGTTTTATTATAAGAAGGCTTGCCGAAAAAGCCGTGATTACCGCAAGGATTTGATATAGCTTTATTTTTTCCTTTAAAAATAAAAAAGAAAACAGAATGGCAAAAAAAGGTGCCAGCTTTGCAAGAATAGAAGCATCCGCAAGGAGCATGTGCTCTATCGCATAAAAGTTTCCGACAATCCCCATAGTGCCGAAAATTGCCCTCATAAAAAAGAAGGGCAGATTTTTTTTATTCAAATGAAATTTTTCTTTTGAATTTATAAGCACGGCAAAGGACACAACAGCCGCTATTAGATTCCTAAAAAAAGCCTTTTGCATTGAAGGCAAACTACCGGCAAGCTTTGCCGATAAATTCATCGATGCAAAGCAAAGAGCCGATAAAATTAAAAACATAATACCCTTTTGTTTCGATGTCAATTTCATTTTTTCAACTCCTAAATATTTTTACATATCCCCAATATCATAACTGCTCATGCCTTCATATTCATAAGATGCCTGTATACCCCTCATATAAATCTCTCTATTTTGAATATCATCGGTCAGAGCAGATTCCAATAAAACCTTAAGTTCCAGACTGTTTATCGGAGAGCGCTCCATCGCGCTTAAATAAGAAAACTTATCGATTTTTGCCCAATCAACACAGCGTCCCAGACGCTGTTTTAAAAGAGCATCCAGCCATATCCTCATACTTCTTCCATTACCTTCTCTAAAAGGATGAGCAACATTCATTTCTACATATTTATCCACAATTTCATCAAATGTTTCCGACTTCATCTTATCGATTATTTTAAGGTTTTCAGCTAAAAATAAAATCGGAGCAAAGCGGAAATTCCCCTTTGAAATGTTTACCTTTCTAATTTCTCCTGCAAAATCAAAAACATCTTGAAACAGGTACCTATGTATTTCTTGCAAGCCCTTAAAGGTTCCAATTTCAATATTCTCAATTAAATTTTTATCCCAAAGTTCGAGAGCCCGCATCTTTGTCAACTTTTCTTCATCTTTCATGGCTCATCTCCTTTGTAAGGTTTTTTAACTCCCGATCAAAGTCCGATTCTATTTTTTGTGTTTTATTGAATATATCATATTCCGATTCGGCTTTTTCTTTTGCCTTAGTATGTGAAATTTTTCCTTTATTTTGAAGAATATCATATCGACGGAAAGCTAAAAATTCGTTTACACTTTGGGCAAATTCCTGCATGGTAAAGGTATTCTCCCTTTCTATTATGTCTTCGATATAATCAAAATATCCGGTAATAGCCCGTTCAAGTCTTTTTATGGATTTTTCATCAAGATAGTTTTTTGCAATACTGACATCAGATTTTAAAATACGCCCCTTAGGAGAATTCTTCCATGTCATAAGCCCCATATTTTCCTTTTTGCTGTCTGCACTTTCATATACAATTTCAGCGGCTGTTTTTCCGCTTATAGCATAATGGAATTTATTTTGCACCATAGCATAAAAATCTTTCGTAATTTGATCGTCTTTATTATAATCTATGGAGCATTCAGCAAAAATATCGGTTATCTGCTGCCAGATACGTCTTTCACTTGCACGGATTGAGCGGACTCGCTCCAATAACTCTCTAAAATAGTCATGACTGAAAAGTGTTTTACCCTGTTTTAATCTTTCATCATCAAGGGTAAAGCCTTTTATCATATATTCTTTTAAAACACCTGTCGCCCAAATACGGAATTTAGTTGCCTTTTGTGAATTTACGCGGTAACCGACCGAGATGATTGCATCTAAATTGAAAAATTCAGTATCTCGTTTTATATTCCGATCCCCTTCTTTTTGAACTATTTCCAAAATGGAAATAGTTGAAAAACGGTCCAGCTCTCCCTCATCAAAGATATTTTTTAAATGTTTGGATATGGCCGGAATTCCCACACCAAAAAGTTCAGACATAGCTTTTTGGGTAAGCCAAATGGTTTCATCTTTTACAACAACATTAACCGATATGTTTTCCTCTTTTGAGGTGTACATTAAAAACGAAAGTTCTTTTAACTCTTTCATATCCCACCCCTCTAAAATATTTTTCTAAAATTTTTTTGTTCTTTTTTGCTGGTATATCCCATTGCTTCGTAGAATTTATGGGCCTCGGTGCGGCCTACACTTGAAACAAGTCTTATACCTGCGGCACCGGTTTCTCTCGCCCAAGTTTCAGCCTTAGTAAGAAGGGCACGCCCGATTCCCTGCTTTCGATATGAGGGATCAACGGCAATACCTATAATATTTTTTAAGCTGTCACTAAAAGAACATTCATAATCGGAAACATGTACATAGCCGATTAATTTACCGTCAACAAAGGCTCCAAAAACTTTAGCTCCATTGCCGATCAAAATTTTTTCCAACTGTGTTTTCGTTTTTTCCAAGGGAAAATCATAACCCAGAGCATTTTTATTTAAGCTCCGGATATCTTTATAATCATCTATAGTAACTTCGCGTATTATCATAACAGCCTCCTCATAGATTTTCGTTCAGCCATAGAATGGCCTCATCAAGCATTTGAATGCTTATATAATGATCCATTCTTTCGACACTCATTAACCTTAAAAGCTCCTTGTTTTTATAAAGCGGTAATGTTGAATCGTAAAATTGTTTTTGGATTTTATAAGAAACGAGGGAGTCCTTTATTCCGTGTAAGAGAAATAGAGGCCGGTTTAGGAGCTTGCCGATGTTTTGAGCAGGATCGGTTTTTTTTGTTGCCTCATTAAATTCGATATGGGCTTCATCATATTCTTTTTCGATTTGAAGGATTGCATTTTGCCAATCGCAGGCCCCGTTAAAAACGACAGCAGTTTTTACGCTTGGATTATGGGTAAAGATTCCTGCCGTAGTAAAGCCTCCCATAGAATGCCCTGAAACGGCAATCCTGTTTTTATCGGCATTACAATTTTTAACGGCATAATCTTTTAGTACGGAAAACTCGGCAAGGTTTTGCATAATTGTAGGCAAAAAAAATTCGTTTAAAGCCTTATCATAATCTTCAAACTTATTTCTTTCACCGTGATGGACTGCATCGGGTAAGATTACCTGATAACCCAAAGTTGAAAAAACATAGCCCATCAGCTTTTGCTTGTTTTTTTCTGAAGACCAGCCGTGATAATAAAATACGGTAGGAAAAGGCCTAACAAAGCCGCTTATTTCTGAAGGATAAAAACGCAAGCAGGGTATGCCCTCAATTTCTACGTGTTCTTCGATTATGTTTTGATTTTTATATTTGCCCATAGCTTTGCCCCCTTTTTATCCTGTCTCTCCCCTTATTCCGAAAAAATAGAATTTTGAATCAGCTTTATTTTTGAAATATGGGCTATAGAAATTTTCAGCTTGTCCTTAAGATTATCACATGCAAGTATAAGAACAGCATCTTTTTCTTGTTTTAAAATATCTTCAGGAATTCCGCTTATCTTTTCCTTTCCTTTTTCAGTGTGCAACTCTATCTCAAGGAGATGTTTTCCTAAGATTGCCTGCTCTGCTATTTTTTGTTTTCCTAAAAAATCAAGACCGGTCGCTTCTTTTTTTGTAAATTTAAAAACTCCGTCTTTAAGCTGCTCCTCCGTAATTATAGCTTTACGGTTTATGCGGCTGCTTACGGCCTTAGCATCTTCCTTTGTTAAGTGCAAGTCTTTTAGTATCGCATTTAATTGAGATAAAGTTTTTGAGTATTTATTTTCTCTTTCTTTTTGCTGCTTTACCCAATCAAGCTTTTTTGTATAATCTTTTTTTTCTTTTTGAGAAAATAAATTCAACTTTTGAAAATTTCTTACAGAAGGGGATTGAAGAGGTTTATTTTTATAAAAGATAAATTCCAAACCGCTTTTATAAACGGCTTGTTCAAAATCTTTTAAATCTTGAACGTTTAAAAGATAAACACCCTCCGCTATTTTTTTACGGACAAGTTTTTTTAAAGGCGTATCAAGTTCAAAAAACTTTTCCTTTTCCTTGTTTACGGAAACGACAAAGCCGCTGTATAATTCCAATGAAGTAAAATTCTTATACCACTCATTTATTGAAACTCTTATATTTTGCGGAATCTCATGCCCTGTTACATCAGATAAGATTTTATATATATTTTCGGAAGTTAATTCCGATTGAAAAATCCTAGAGCAAGCTTTTTTTGTGATTTCGAATTTTCCTGTAGTTTGAATTAAAACGGGCTCCATACACTCTGCTGCAGGAAGAAGATTTTTTAGGTTGCTGTCGGGCAAAACCGTAACTTCAAATGAGGGGTCAATTAAAAGAGGCTTTTGAGGTTCTTCCGCATTTTTAAATAATTCGGGATTTAAGTAAATCAAATTTTTCTCTCTGCATAAAATTCCGAACAGTTCTGCGGTTTCGATAAAGCTTGTATGCAAAATATTCTCATTTCCAATTTCATTTTGTACTGCCGAAGAAAAATTTTGCATACATAAAAGAAGAAAAAATTGCTCTACATCTTCTTCTTCATAATATGCATCGGGATAAAAACTATTTAAAAATTCAAAAAGGATTATAACAAGTTTTTGTAAATTTTCTTTCCTCATTTTAAATAAGGATGCAGCCGTAAAATATACCAAACGCTCAAGTTTATTTAATTGAGAAAAAGCCAGCCATTTTGCTTTTTGAACTGCAAATCCGTTTTCGGTTCTAAAAACAAGCCCTAAAGATTCACATGCTAAAAAAATAGAGTCAATATGTTTTGTCTTTTCCGAAAGCCACGGAAAAACATCTTTGATTAAATTTTCGTATTTTTTTTTAAAAGAACCGTCATTTTTTAAAACAGCTTCATTATGAATACAAAAGGAATAAATTCCGGCAAGGGCCGTATCGTTTATATTTATTTCTTTCGATTTTACCTGTCCTGTTTTTTCCGGCATAAAAAAAAGATTGGTTGATAAAAAGGGGTCTATAATTTTTTGTAAAATAGGATTAATCCTGTATATCTTATCCCCGTCATTGTTTTGAATACGGTACAAGAGAAGGCGCTCTTCCGCATTTAAAAGTTTTTCGGACAATTCGGAATAAGATATTTTTTTTGAAAAAAATATAGACAGCATCGCCTGTGTTGGATTGGGGATTTCGCTTACGGCTTTTAAAATCAATATATCGTAAGAATCCAGACTTTCTGCAATTTTTTCTTGTATTGCCGGTTTTCGCAAGAAAGCACTGAGCTGTTCCGCAAGACGCTGCTTATTAAAGGGGGTTTTAATTTTTCCCAAATACAGCTGTATTAAATCAAAAAAATGATGATCGGGCAACTTTATAATGTTTTCCCGCCATTCGGCAACATCTTTTGGGTTCATCTTTTACCTCCTCTTATCGAAAACTTTTTAGCGAGGTGATATTTTATCACATAAGATGAAAAAATAAAAGTAGGAGGAGGCTAAATTGCCGGCCTTAAAAGCTCTTAATACGACAAAGTATGCGGCAATATTATGGGGTAAATCTTTACTCCCTTTTCTGCAGCAAGTTTATCTACATCTTCTTTTGTTACCTTGCCTCGAGGCTTGGGATGGGGAGGAGCATCTCCTATAAGAATAAGTTTTTTATCCACATCAGCATCTAAGGCGCGCCATGACTGACGAAGTCCTAAGAAGATACCCTCATATACGGCTTCGGGAATATCCCGCCCTCCGAAAACTTTAAAGCCGTATAAGGCTTTTTCAAATTTTTTTAAGTTATCGGTAAAAACGCAGGCTTCCCGCACTAAAAAGTCTTCACGGTAATCCTTGTATAAAACCAAGGCTATTCTATAAGTTTTATATTGAGGCAAAGTCTCGGCAAGCATTGAGCTGATATTTTTACGCACTTCTTCAACATCATCCTTCATACTCTCGGTGGAATCTAAAGCAAAGAGTAAATCAAGATGGTCCTTTTCTCCCTTTTTTAAAATTTCTTTTATTGTTGAAAGAATATCCTCAGGCCCCTTTGCATAAATCATTTCTCCTTCGGTTGTGTCGGCTAAATCCGTAAAAGTTTTTACGGCCTCATCACTGTACGAAAGATCAGGGGGCGGGTCTTTTTCAACAGGTTTTTGGGTTACCCGCAAGGTAAAAGGATTGTCCTGAAAATTTCCCGTATAATCTCCGTAAGGTTTTGCAAAGGTGCGTATATTAAAAAAGGTTCCGTCTTTTACTTCGATTTCGCCGCTTCGCGACCAATCATATCCGTATAAAATTATATAGGGAATCCAAATATGATAGGCCTCCCCCAGAGGCGTATTTTTTTCGGGAGTAGAATCTATGAGGCTGTAAAGTTTTTTTTCGGGCAGCAAAAATTCACCGTTTAAAAGCCTTTTTTCATCTCCGTTTATTTCATTATAATTGGGATCACGGTAGGCATAGTTATCCAATTTTAAATCGGGATCCTTTGTCGTCTCCGTTAAAAGCACACTTTTTATATCGGGTTTGGCTCTTATGTATAAATGGTAGCCGCCCTTTGGGTTTTGTATAACAAGCAAATCTTCTTTTGAAAGGCTTAAGTCCTCAGCCTCAAGAAAAACAGAAAGAAATCCGACAACAAGAATCCATAAAAACTTTCTTTTTTGCATATATTAATTATCGGATAAAAAGCTTTTATTGATTATACCTTATTCAACCATTAATTTTATATTAGCAATAACAGAATCTATTTCTTCAGATAACGCTTTTTCTATAAAATTACAATTTCTTTGCTTCCAGTCAAGATTTTTTATCTGATCACTTAATATACATCCGTTTATTGAATGTTTATTCAGCACAATCTCAAAAGGATAACCCTTTATATGACCGGTAATTGGACAGAATAAAGCAAGCCCGGTTTTTTGATTATATATTTTATGGGAAACACAAATTGCGGGACGGCGGCCTTTTTGCTCATGACCTGTTTGTGGATCAAAATCGAGCCAGACTAGATCTCCTTTTTCAGGAACATAATTTGAATTTACCATTCTTCCTTCCCTACTGCATATCCTGTAGAAATTTCTGAATGAATATTATCTTCATTTATCAATGCAAGCATATCCTCAAGAGATTTTTTTTGAGGAAGAATAACAATTTTCTCTTTTTCTATAATCATTTCAACTTTACTGCCCTTTTTTATATTATTGTCTTTAGCCCAAAGCGAAGGAATTCTAAAGCCTAAACTATTACCCCATTTCTGAACTACCATCTGCATATTATACCTCCACACAATAAGTATATATAATGTATATACTTATGTCAAGTTATATACAAAAATAAGGCTTGATTCACATAAAACTCATTATAATATATGAGCAACAGAATTTTGCATATAGCCTCTATTGACTATATGTATAAACTATAATAGAATTCACAAACCTTATACACCAATAGGAGACCAAAATGGAAATACTTTTAAAATCTTATAGGGGCAAAATTGAAGACCTCTATACATTCGGTTCAATCGCCGTAGTCGATAAGGACGGTAAGATTGTATATTCGGCAGGAGATCCAAAGGAAGTATCCTTTCCGCGTTCAAGTGCAAAACTTATTCAGGCTCTGGTGCCTCTTTCATTGGGAGCCAAGGAAAAGTTCAATCTAAGCCATGAAGAAATAGCTCAAATCTGTGCCTCCCATTCAGGAGAAGATTTTCATATAAAAGCCGTAACGGGAATATTAAAAAAAATCGGGCTTGATGAAAGTGCCTTAAAGTGCGGCCCTCATTACCCTTTTAAACCGGAAGTAGAATTGAGGATGAAGGTAAATAACGAAAAACCTCGCGATATTCACAATAATTGCAGCGGAAAGCATTCCGGTATGCTGGCGGCAGCCGTATTGATGAAAGCTTCTACTGACGATTATTACAAACCTCAGCACCCCGTTCAGCAAAAAATACGGGAAATGATAGAGCTGATCTGCGATTGCAAGATTCCCGATGATAATATCTCGGTTGACGGCTGCGGAGTTCCGGTTCACTCTCTGCCCCTCTACAATTTTGCATTCGGAATGGCAAGAATGGCCGACTATGAAAATTTGCCTCAAAATTTATCTACCCATGCAAAAGAAATAATAGATTCCATAACAGCCTGTTCCGAATACACTTCCGGTACTGATAGAATAGACCATCTTTTGGTTAAAAAATATCCCGGAAAACTTGTTGTAAAATCGGGAGCAAACGGATATTTCGGCGGCCTTTTACCCGATAAAAAATACGGCATTGCCGTCAAAACCTATGACGGAATTTCAAAAACCAGAGATATCGTTTTGGTTCACTTGTTAAAAAAACTCGGTGTAATCGATAAAGCCGATTACGAATATTTTGACAGTATTGCCGATAAAAACATCAAAAATCACAGAGGCGAAATAGCAGGAGAAGTTGTACCTCAGTTTTAACTTTTTAACTCATAAAACGGCAGTTTGAACAGCCTAGAATATGAACCCGCTTTTTCCCTTTTTTTCGGTCGAAGTATCTTGCAATTAGATGAGCTTCATTTGGAACAGTCTTATGGCAAACAGGGCATTGGCGCTGCACACCCTTTTCACAACCGGGATAACAATGCGGACAGCCGTATATATAGCATAATCGATCATCTGCGCCAGGATACACAGCCGATTTTACCTGTTCATCTCTAGCCAAAACAGTACCGCAAACGGGACAAACTCCGGGAGCACCTTTTTTTCCTGTTTGCCTGATTTTTTTGCCGCTCGCATGTTTTGCAGATGCACTAAAAAGAACATAAGCGAATACAATTAAAAAAAGGCCTATAAAAACTAATATCATCCATGATAAAGGCTGTAAATCCGTCATAAATACATCATACACCTTTTTTTCTATTGATTCAATACTAAAACTATGATATACTGAATAAGTGGGAATTTTATTTGTGGTTGCCACTCCTATAGGCAATCTAAAAGATATCAGTTTTAGAGCTTTAGAGACTTTTAAAGAAGCCGATTTTATCGCCTGTGAGGATACTAGGCACACTTTAGGCCTTTTAACTCATTATGAAATTTCAAAGCCTTTGATTTCGTGCAGGGCTGTAAATGAAGCCGCAGCCTCCGAAAAAATTGTAAAACTTTTAGATGAAGGAAAAAAAATAGCCTATGCAAGCGATGCGGGGACACCGGCAATCAGTGATCCGGGCTCTATTTTAGTAAGGACGGCAAGAGAAGCAGGGCATACAATAATTCCTATTCCGGGTGCTTCAGCCTTTGGTGCTATAATGAGTATAGCAGGAACCTACGACAAAACGGTAGTTTTTGAGGGCTTTTTATCGCCTAAGGCAGGAAAACGCAAACGGAGACTTCAAGAGCTGTTTGACTTTGGGGCAGGCTTTGTTTTATATGAATCCCCTTATAGAATCGTAAAGCTCTTAGCCGATATTGCCGAAATAGATAGTAACCGTGAGCTTATTGTAGGGAGGGAGCTTACAAAACTCCATGAAGAGATTATCAAGGGGCAGGCTGCTGAAGTTTTACAAAACTTTGAAAAAAGGCCCTCGATAAAAGGGGAGTTTTCTGTTTTTGTTACAGGAAAATAGACTTTTATAAAAATAAAACCTTAACTTTTGACTAAGATTAACCGATAATCGGTTAGGAAGGCAGGAAAACATGATGATAGAAAAATTGGGCGGAATTGATCCGATCAAAAATTTACAAAACACTCAAAAACCAAGAAGAATGGAAAAGGTAGAAGTTTCCGATTCAGTACAAGTATCTCCTGAAGCTCAAAAATTATCGGAAATTTATTTTGCAATGGATGCAGTAAAGGCTGCTCCGGACATTCGAAAAGAAAAAATAGAAGAAGTTATCAAAAAATTTCAAGATCCTTCATATATAGACAGCGTTCTGGATCAAACAGCAGATAAAATTTTAGGCTCTTTAGGATTTTAATTAAAATAATTTATTGATAAAGGCATGGATAAGCCATGCCGAACCGGCATCATGGTTTCTATATCATATTTAAAACAACAAAGGCTGTATCTCTTTATGAGATTACAGCCTTTTTTATTGGTTTTTGTACATCTTTACTAGTTTTTATTGATACATTATAAGATAGGGGCGAGGGTTCAAGTCAAAAACCTCATCGGGGGTCATCATGGGTTGGTCATAACCTGCACCTGCAACAGTCGGTTTTGAAAAAAGCTTAAAAGACTTAAGCGGAATATTTTGTGCGAGAGCATTATAAGCATAAGAATCTTTCTTTAATCGAGGAGAACCGAAGCCGTCCGCACAATGAATAAGCTGCACTCTTTCATAATCGCTTCTTACATTAGCTCTCTTTTTAATCATTATAGAATTAAACTGATGAATTACAAGCATCCTTCTGCCCGTAATATTATTTTCCTTTATGTATTTATCCATCATTTCTTGGGCCTTATTTATCTCATCACCCGTAACCGAGCCGATAACCCTCATCGGCTGAGTTGTACGCCATTCGGGATCCAGAGCCAAATGCACATTTGGGTACTTCAAAAAAGGCAGGATTGCATTCATAGCCTGTTCTACAGTATATTTTCCGATTTGATGGTCAATAAATACATACCAGCCTCTTTCGGCGGCAAATTCTATATATTTTTTGACAGTGGATAAGCGAAGAAGACCGATTTCGCCTTCAGGCCAACATGTTCCGTAAATTAGATAAAAAGCCGGTATAATTCCTCTTTCCTTGTTTACTTCATCATAAGTTATTATAAACTCATTCATAATCGGTTCGATTTCTTCAGGAGAATATCTTCCTAAAATGCCCATAGTATAGGCTCCCGGTTTTCCATAAAGAGCAAAAATATCGTTATTCAATAAAACGGATTGCAGCTTTGATTCGTCAAATTTAAGAGAAGCATCCATTTCTTCTTTTGTTTTTACAGTTTGTATCAAAACTTCTTGTTTGATTGGAATATTTTTTACCCACAAAGCTGACGGAAACAAGGGTTCCCACTTAGGGGGCATCGAAGTAACCGGAATATTTTGCTTTATATCTCCGGATTCGGAAAAAACGGCTGAAACACAAAATAAAACAAACATTGCTCTAACGGCAAATTTAATAAGAGAAGTCTTCATCAATACCTGTATCGGCTTAAAAAAAATAAGCTTTAATTTAGCCTTGCACCTAAGCCTAAAAAAATGTATAATAAGCCCCTTAATGAACTTGACATTATCTATAACAGTTAGGAGGTTTTGTAACTATGCAAGTTAAAGTCAGATATGCTCCTTCTCCCACCGGCTTTCAGCACATAGGCGGAGTCCGTACAGCCTTGTTTAATTATCTTTTTGCCCGCTCAAAAGGCGGAAAATTCGTTTTGCGTATTGAAGATACCGACAGAACAAGATACAGCGAAGAATATGAACAGAACCTTTATGATACCCTTGAATGGCTCGGCCTTGAATGGGATGAAGGCGGACCAAAGGGAGGCCCCTGTGCACCCTATATTCAGTCTCAAAGGTTCGATATTTACCGAAAATATGCCCAAGAACTTGTCGATAAGGGATTTGCTTACTATTGCTTTTGCGATTCGGAAAGGCTGGACAGGATTCGAAAAATTCAAACAATGAATAAGATGCCTCCGGGCTATGACAGGGCATGCCGCAATTTAACCGATGAAGAAATAAAGACTAAAATGGACGAAGGTATTCCCTATGTTATCCGCTTAAAGGTTCCGCTTGAAGGCAGCACCAAATTTACAGATGCCCTTTTAGGCGATATTGAATGGAAAAATGAAGATATAAACCCCGACCAAATCCTTTTAAAAAGCGACGGGTTTCCGACATATCACTTGGCGAACATCGTAGATGACCACCTCATGGGCATAACCCACGTTATGCGTGCCCAAGAATGGCTCCCATCCACCCCCATGCATGTTATAATGTACAAGGCCTTCGGCTGGGAACCACCCCAATTTTGCCACCTGCCCATGGTTATGGGAAATGACGGACAAAAGCTTTCAAAACGGCACGGAGCCACCAGCTGCAACGAATTCAGAAACAAGGGCTACCTAAAGGAAGCCATTATCAATTATGTTGCTATGCTTGGCTGTTCTTATGAAGACGGCCGTGATATGTACAGCCTTTCGGACTTGGAAAAACTCTTTGACATTAAGCACTTAAACAAAGCCCCGGCCGTATTTGACTATAAAAAGCTGGAGTGGTTTAACGGCCAATATATGCGGGAAAAAACCGATGAAGAACTCTTTGCTCTTACATGGCCCTATATTGCAAATTCAGGACTTTTCGGAAAGATAAATGAAGAAGAGCTGAAAAAAGCCGGATGCCGCTTTGAAAATCAAACCTATTTAAAGCCGACTCAAGAACAAAAAGAAGTTTTAATGAAGGTGATGCCTTTGGTAAAAGAGAGACTTCACCTTTTAAGCGAAATAACCGAAATGGTTCGCTTTCTCTTTGAAGAACCGGCAGTTCCTCCGGCAGAAGAAATAATACCGAAAAAACTTGATGCCGAAACTACAAAAAAAGTTCTCCAAAAGGCAATCGAAGTAATGCCTAAAATTGCAGGCCTTGACGACCATGCAGGCGGAGAAGTCTTTAGGGCGGAAGCAGATGCTATGGGTATTAAGATGGGAGACTTTATGATGCCTGTCAGAATGACCGTTACCGGCAGCAGAATAAGCCCGCCCCTTGTAGGCTCAATCCAAATTTTAGGGATAGAAAAAGCTATTAAACGCATCGAAAAAGCTATAGCGGAGCGCTTTTAAATATCGAATTTGTAACTTTTATAATAACTCCGGGTTCAATCTTCGGAGTTATTTTATGAATTTAAATTTACAATATAATCAAAATCAAGAAGCAGCAGATAAAATTGCGGCATCCTTATCGGCACTGCAAGAAGGAAAATTATTTCACATAGATGTGTATGGTCTTGCAGGAGAATTAAGTCTAAGCAGAGAAACAGCCTTAAATATTTTTATCCAAGGCGTATATGACGGTTTTTTTATAATCGACTGGATATATCATTGCCCGACCTGCGGAAGTGTAGCTTATGAAACCCTTTCAATACATGAAGCCGTTTCAGAAAACTATTGTCCGGCTTGCCAAAAAAACTTTAACAATACCTTAGACGACAATATTGAAGTTTTCTTCTCCATTCACCCGAATATACTACCCTTGGATTCTTCATTGAAGGAAAACTATCTTGCAAAAATAGAAACTGATGTAAATGAAGGAAACTATCTTACTTGGAAAACACCTAATTCCATAAAGGGAATCGATTTAATTCAAAACAACCTTTACAGGGACCTCATGGGATCGGATGTTTTAATACCGGGGCAATCCCTCCAAGTAATGAAAGCTGCAATTCTCTTTACGGATATTAAGGGCTCAACCCTTATGTATTCTGAGTTAGGAGATGCAAAGGCCTTTGCCCTTGTCAGAGATCATTTTATAATTCTATTTGATGTAATAAAAAAGTTCGGAGGCGTTCCTGTAAAAACCATAGGAGACGCTATTATGGGCGTTTTTATGAACTCTAAGAAAGCCGTAGATGCAAGTATTGAGGCTCAAAAAGAATTGCACGAGCACTATAAAAACAATTCTGAAATTGAAAGAATTGAAGTGAAAATCGGTATTCATGCAGGCCCCGCTCTGGTCGTTACCTTAAACAACCGCTTAGACTACTTCGGTACAAGCGTAAATATGGCGGCTCGCATCCAAAATGCAGCTCAACCGAATGAGGTAGTAATTTCAGAAGAACTTTTTAACAATAACGAAATACAAAAATCCATAGCCGCAATCACAAACAAAGTTCAGCGCCAACGTATTGCTTTTAAGGGAATAAAAGAAGAATCGACGATTTACCACATAAAGGTTAAAGATTAGCCTATAAAATTTTTAATGGCCCGTAAATTCGCCGCTATCGGATTTTAGAACATTCCAATGTTTTTTCTTTGCATCATTAACCTGCTGAATAGTACAGATATTATTATCTGTACTATTTTCCCGTCTATCGACTACGTAGAATCTTCCACTTTCTTCGCTTGGACAGGTTGGCAAAGACTTTATGAGCCTATCCATCTCTTTTTCTTTTATTTGGTTATTATAACAAGATATAAGTTTTATATTCTTATTATTTAAAACACTAAGCCCCATGAGTAAGTTATCGTAACACCATAGCTTTTCCAATTTTACATTATTTCGTAAATTCAAAAATTTTAAACGGTTTTCGCTTACAGACAAAAACTGTAATTCCGTATTTTTTGTAAGATCGATATCTGTAATTTCATTTTGTTTACAGTATAGATAAATTAATTTTACATTATTAGATGTATTAAGAGCCTTTAGTTTATTATTTCTGCAATATAATTCTTTTAGTTTTCTATTACTGTTTATATTCAATTCTGTCAACATATTTCCTCCACAATCAAGCTCCGTAAGATTTAAATTCTGCGTTATATCCAAAGCTGAAAGGCTGTTTTCCGATACATAAAGAAACTCAAGATCTTTAAGATTAGAACAGTTTATTTGAGAAAGATTATTTTTGCCGCAAGACAATCTTATCAACTTATTATTTTTAGATACATCCAGCTCGTTTATATTTGTATTGTAACAATAGCATTCTTGTAATTCCGTAAGATGAGAAATATCAAGCGAATTCAGTTGATTATCATAACAAGATAATATTTCAAGATTCTCATGACCATCTAAAGATAAATTGGATAGATTATTTTTATAGCACCAAAACTCTTTTAAGCCGGGATTATTGCTTATATCCAATTCCGATAATAAGTTATTATTCAGCACAAGAAATGTAAGGTTCACATTTTTCGATAAATCGATATTTTTAAGTTTATTATTTGCACACCATAATTTACGCAAAATAGGATTTGAACTTATATCTATGGATGTAAGAGCATTTTCGGAACAAGCAAGAAATTTTAAATTTTTACAATTATCCGTATTTAAATATGTCAGCTCATTTTCATAGCAATATAAAGTTATAAGAGAAGTATTTTTCGACATATCAAGAAATTTTAATTTATTTTTTTGAGCTTCTAAAGTTCTTAACCCCTTAATATGAGAAACATCGAGTTCTCTGATTAGATTTTCATCACAAAAAATCTCTGTTAAATCGAAATTCCGGCTAAAGTCTATAGAAGTCAAATTATTTTTACCGCAAGATAAATATACCAGATTCCTGTTATTTATAAGAGATAAGTCTTGAAGGTTATTATCGGAACAAGAAAGATGTGTTAATGAAGGATTATTAGCTAAATCAATACTTGTTATACGGTTTCCATCACAAAAAAACCTATTTATTTTGCCGTATATAGTTATAACATCACTATCAATAATATAATCGCGATAAGCGGACATGTCCTGTACAACAAATGACGTTATATCTTCATTTTCATCCATTTTTTTATTTGAATTTAAATCGATCCATATAGGCTCACGATTGGAAACAACTCTTTCAACCCTAAGTTTTATTTTTTCACCCTTCGACTTTGCCGTGATCAAGCTTATAGATTCCGTATTAGGCAAATTTATGGGTTCTTCTTCTTTAACATCGTTTTTGCTGTCAACAGTTTTTATATCTTGTTCTTTCTCCGGCTTATTATCCGAACAAGCCGCAGCAAGAAAAATAAAGCTCATAAAAATTATAATCTTCTTTAGTTTTTTTATACCCATAAAACAAAACCTCTCATTAAAATAATTAAACATGATAAGGCCATGATGACGGTTTTTCAAAATGATGTCAAGACTTTATCAACTTGGAACATAAAACTGAATGCCTTTACCATATTTAAATTTGCATTATAAACATTTATATGATATAATCCTTCTTACATTCATTAAATGTCCGGAGGTTTATATGCAAGGTATAGCACTTATTATTACATTTGTTATTGCTATTGCTCTTATGATTTTCGCTATTTCAAAGCTGAAAATTCATCCCTTTTTATCGATTATGGGAGTTTCACTCCTTTTGGCTCTGGCCGCAGGAATACCGTTGGTAAAGATTCCCGGCACAATAGGAGCCGGTTTTAGCGGAACTTTTACAAGTATCGGTATTGTTATTATTCTTGGTGCCCTAATCGGAACAATCCTTGAAAAAACAGGAGCAGCCCTAAAGCTCTCCGATATGGTTATCAAGGTTGTAGGTAAAAAGCATCCTGAACTTGCTATGCTGATTATGGGCTGGATAGTTTCAATTCCCGTATTTTGTGACAGCGGTTTTGTTATTCTAAACCCGATACGAAAGGCTCTTGTTCAAAGAACAAGAATTTCGAGCGTTGCGATGACTGTAGCCCTCTCAGCAGGTTTGTATATTTCTCACGTATTTATTCCGCCTACACCGGGGCCCATTGCAGCTGCAAGCTCTCTCGGTATAGGAAACAACCTGCTTTTAGTAATCGGTATGGGAGCCCTAGCTTCTATTTTTCCCCTCATTGCAGGTTATTTTTTTGCAAGATATATAGGAACTAAGGTAAAGGCTTCAGAAGACAGCTCTACAGATGAGGTTTCACAATCCTATGAAGAACTGGTTGCAAGTTACGGAACTCTTCCAAACGGTTTTAGTGCCATAGCTCCTATTATTGTTCCGATCCTCCTCATGGCTATTTCTTCAGTTGCTTCTATGGCAAATATGAGCGGTACCGGTGCCGATATCTTAAAATTCCTCGGAGCTCCAATTATAGCCTTAGCGGTAGGTCTGCTTTTCGGTGTCATTCTTTTTGCAAGCCAAAAAAAGACAGAGGACTTTTATATTCTCACAAATGAAACCTTAAAGGTTGTAGGCCCCATTCTCTTTGTAACTGCTGCAGGCGGTGTTTTAGGCAAGGTTATAGCTTCATCAAGCTTAGTAGGTTATATTACTGAACATGCTGCAGTTTTAAAAACCGTCGGCATTTTCTTCCCATTCCTCTTGGCTGCTATTTTAAAATCTGCGCAAGGTTCATCGACGGTTGCAATTACAACTACTGCAGGAATCCTTGCTCCTCTTATGGCTCCCCTGGGCCTTGCTACCGTTCCCTTATCGGCCTTAACCGTTATGGCAATCGGAGCAGGAGCAATGACCGTTTCTCATGCAAACGACAGTTATTTCTGGGTAGTCACTACCTTCGGCGGTTTAAAGGCTGAGGACGGATACAAGACGCAAACCCTTATGACCCTTGTAATCGGTATTGCCGCAATTATAGGCATATTTATCATATCCTTATTTTTATAGAACTATTTAAAAGAGGTTAAAGATGAAAAAGATACTGCTTATCCCCGATTCCTTTAAGGGAACAATGAGCTCGGCTCGAATATGCACTTTGATGAAAAATGCGATAAAAGAAATTTTCCCTGAAGCTCAAACTCTTTCAATCCCTGTCGCAGACGGCGGGGAGGGCAGTGTCGACGCCTTTTTAGAAGCTGTAGGCGGCATAAAAAAAACGGTTAAAGTCAAAAATCCTTTTTTTGAAGAAATGGAAGGCTTTTACGGTATTTTAAAAAATGAAGATCCGAATGCCGAAAAGACTGCCGTAATTGAAATGGCCGCCTGTGCGGGGCTCCCTCTTGCGTTGGGAAGGCTTAACCCATCTCTTACCACTACCTATGGAGTTGGTGAACTCATCGCCGATGCCCTTAAAAACGGATGTACAAATATTATAATCGGTTTGGGCGGAAGTGCGACAAACGACGGCGGCTGCGGAGCTGCAGCAGCCTTGGGAATTAAGTTTTTTGATAAGGAAGGAAAAAGTTTTATTCCGGCTGGCGGAACTTTAAAAAATATTAAACGCATAGATATGACAGGCCTAAACCCACTTGTAAAAAAAGCAAAGTTTACGACTATGTGCGATATAGATAATCCCCTTTTCGGAAAAACCGGAGCAGCCTACATCTTTGCTCCGCAAAAAGGTGCAGACCCCGGCATGGTTGAAGAACTAGATCAAGGACTAAAACATCTGGCCTTGGTCGCAAGGAAAACCGAATCCCTCAATTCCGGTTCTAAAACGGCCGAAATCCCCGGTGCAGGGGCTGCAGGAGGTATGGGCTACGGAACTCTCGTCTTTTTAGGTTCCGAGTTAAAAATGGGTATTGAAATTGTTCTTGATACGGTTGACTTTGAAAAAAAGCTGGATAATACCGATTTTGTTTTTACCGGAGAAGGTAAATTGGATAGTCAAAGTTTAAGAGGAAAGGTTATTGCAGGCGTTGCCCAAAGAGCCAAAAAGAAAAATGTGCCGGTAATAGCTGTCGTAGGCGATGCAGAAGAGGGTATAGACGATATTTATAAAATGGGAGTTTCCGCCGTATTCAGTATAAACCGTCTTGCCGTACCTTTCAGCCAAGCAAAAAAAACAGCCGAAACGGATTTGACCTCAACAATGAAGGATATCTTGCGCCTAATAAAAACATTAAAATGATATTCTCATAAAAAAAGGTAGAATAAAACTGCTTGAGTTAATTGACTTTGAAGGAGATTTTAGGATTTGCTTATATCGACATATCAGCAACGATGAAGGTATAAAAAAATTACCGATTTGTAGAAATTTCTGCTCTATAGTTTATAGTTTTTGAAAGTTTAGAGGCAAATGTAAGTGTTATAAGCGAAAGAATAATCAAAATTAAAAACCTAATAAAAAAATAGGATAAAAGAAAAAGAGTTTCTATAACAAAAAAACTTACACTCATAACAATTGATGAAGTCAACAAGTCGGATCTTTTTGCTAAGATAGATACATTATATATAAGACCTGTATTAAAAATAATTGCCGGAATAAACCAAAGCAAATCAGCATTAGAAAAATCCTGAAATACAAACAATAGATATAATTCAAAAATAACGATAGCTAAAAAAACAGAATAAATAATTTTAGCATACACTATATAAATTGTACTACATTTTATATTTAAATAGAAAAATGCGGCACCTGACTTAATATCATTATAACATGAGTCAAAAGCATATTCGGTTACTAAAAGCATAATAACCATTAAATAAACAATATCCGAAAATGATTTTTCAAAAAAATTCAAAACAACAGATATACAAACAACTATAAAGGCAAAAACTAAAAATTTCTTATTTTGTATCAATTCAAAAAATTCTTTCTTCAATAAAGAAAAAAATAAATCTTTCACTATGCCTGTTCCTTGTATTTCTCGCGAAGAAAGTCTACAGTAATATTTTCATCACCATTTACCCACGAAATTTTGCCGTCTTTTAAAAACTGAATATTATGGCTGGTTTCTGAAGTTAAAAATAAATCATGACTTGTCAAAATTGTTGTTCCTTTTCGTTTTTTTAATAACTTTGTTAAATTTTCGGCATTTGTCGGATCAAGAGAAGAATATGGTTCATCCAATAAAAGCAAATTCTCATTACAAGCAAAAGCCACTAATAGAGCAGCCATAATAGTTTGTCCTGCCGATAATTTTGAAATTCTTTTTTTACTAAAAGATTGAGCAGAAAAGATTTCAAAAGCTTCATCATATAAAAGAGAGGTATTTTTCCCCAGTATTTTAATATGGTCTTCAAGCGAAAAGTGCCTTATTAAGCCCCCATTTAAAGGAACAAACCAACCTTCTGCATTATTTATATTACTAGGTAAAATTCCTGCAATAATTTTAAGAAGAGTTGTCTTTCCTGCACCGTTATGTCCGCATAAAATAGTTATCTTATCATCGGGAATTTCCAAATGAAAGTTATCAAAGATTAAATTATTCTTTTTATATCCAAATGTTATATCATACTTCATATTATACTCCTAAAGTTTATTCTGCCTTACAATTGACTTCGATATTTGATTGTTTTTGAAACTGCATTACATAAATACCCAAATAAAAAAGCCAATAATACAAGTAAGGATATACGTAAGAATGCACTTTGAATGGAAAATGCGGCAAAAAGCAGCACTACACTTAAAATAGTAGCAATTGTCGATGATGTATCTTCCGATCCTTTTGAAAACATTACACTCAGTTGAGTAATTTCAATTTCTATAATAGTTAAAAGAAAAATAACAAAAAAATCACTTATCCAAATCTTACCAATCAAATTGGGTATATCAATAATCATAATTACTGTAACAATCATAAGTGAGCACAAAAATTTCACAAAAAACAGTTCAAAAAAACTAAATTTCATATTATGTATAAATATCCAAGCGCCGCAATTTGTTTCGGTATAATATGACTCATAAACATATTGCCCGACCGAAATTAAAAGCCAAAGGAAAAGCAAAAAAACAGGAGCTTCTTTTTTCCAACTTGTGGGAACATAAACGGCTAAAACAGACAAAAAACCAAGAAACCAAGCCTTATAATTAAACCTAAATTCATATAGTTCTTTTTTTAACAATATTTTTAATCTTTTTAACATAAGTAAATTATCCTTAAATAATAATTTATACCCCTATATCAATAATTGAATTTAACCTGATATAGCTTCTCATGATTCAATTCCTCCTTGATTTAAAATAAATTTTCATTATTTTACTAAAATGTTTAAGTATTGTCAATAAAGCGGCATTGTCTTAAGTTAAATAGTCTTAAGTTAAATCCCTATGTTGACAAATTTTCTCATTTAGTGTAAAAATTTACCCTTTAGGAGATTACCATGGTTACAGATCCTCTCATTTTAGCGGCCGTCTTATTCGGATTAACCTATGTTTTGATGATTACCCTTACAAACCACAGGCCCATAGTTGCCTGTTCATCGGCCCTAATCTTCATACTTTTAGGGATACTTCCCTATAATGAAGTTTTTTTTGCCATTGACTGGAATGTTATTTTAATGATTGCAGGAACAATGGGTTTGGTTGCCCTCTTTACCGAATCTAAAATGCCGCAACGCATTGCAGATAAGATTATAAACAATGTACCCGATGTAAAATGGATTATAGTATGTCTATCCCTCTTTGCGGGTTTTATTTCAGCCTTTATGGATAATGTTGCCACAGTCTTAATGCTGGCACCCATTGCTGTTGTATTATCGAAAAAGCTCAACATGTCGCCTGTAAAACCCATAATTGCTATTTCGATTTCGGCAAACCTTCAAGGAGCAGCAACCTTGGTAGGAGACACTACCTCAATTCTTTTAGGAAGCCATTTAAACATGACCTTCTTTGACTTTTTTTGGTATTTGGGAAAACCCTCTCTTTTCTTTGCCGTCGAAATTGCAGCTGTTGCCGCCACCGGAATTATCTATTTTATTTTCCGCAAAGCCGTCCAAAAGCCGGATAAGGTTGAACTTACCAAGGTAACGGATTATTTTCCTTCAATTTTGCTTATAGTAATGGTCATACTTATGATTGGAGCCTCATTTTTACCGGAGGAAAAAAAGCCCCAAACAATAAACGGGTTAATTTGTACAGGCCTTATGATCGTAGGTATTATCTATAACATCATAAAAACAAAAAAACTTGATATTTTAAAAGTCGTAAAAAAAGAACTCAGTTTTGAAACCCTCTTTTTGTTAATGGGGCTTTTTACTGTTATTGCAGCCGTTACAAGGGCCGGAGTTATACAGGCCATTGCGGACTGGTTTTTAACCCTCGGCTCAAATGTATTTTTTATTTACACAATAATAGTTTGGGGTTCGATTTTAATTTCTGCATTTGTAGATAATATTCCATATGTTGCTGCCATGATACCTATTATACAAATACTTTCGGAAGGCCTTAATATAGCTTCACCCATTTTGTTTTTCGGACTTCTTTCAGGAGCAACTCTCGGCGGAAACATTACCCCAATTGGGGCTTCTGCAAATATTACATCTCTCGGTATTTTAAGAAACGAAGGCCATCAGGTAAAAAACATCGAATTTATGAAGATGAGCGTTCCTTACACCCTTACTGCAGTTGTAATGGGTTATATTCTTATTTGGCTTTGTTACGGCGTGTAATTGTATCTTTAACAAAAAGCTGGTATAATCAAGGCATAGCAAATTTGCTTAATTTTTCTGGAGGGAAATATGAAAAAAGGTTATGTCCAAGTTTATACCGGAGACGGTAAGGGAAAAACGACAGCGGCTTTCGGGCTTGCTCTTAGAGCCGTGTGTGCCGGATACAAGGTTTATATAGGTCAATTTTTAAAGGGAATGAATTACAGCGAGCTAAAAGCCCCTGAGTATCTACCCAATCTTACAATAGAACAATACGGAGAAGCTCACTTTGTTCATAATGATCCTACGGAAAAGGATATTCAAAGAGCAAATGAAGGCTTGGATAAGATTGAAAAGATAATTATGTCGGGCGAGTACGATGTTGTAATTATGGAAGAAGTAAATGTTGCTCTTTTATACGGTCTTTTTGATATTGAACGCATCCTGCATATTATCAAAAACAAGCCCGAATCCGTAGAACTCGTCTTAACCGGCCGCTATGCAAATAAAAAAATAATTGAAGCGGCCGACCTTGTAACCGAAATGAAGATGATAAAGCACTATTTTAACGACGGTGTACAGGCAAGGCGTGGTATAGAATCTTAAAAAGCTGATGGAGATGGGGGGAATTGAACCCCCGTCCCGAAAAGGGAATCAGAAGCGTCTACAGGCTTATCGGTGCGAGGTGGTTGTAGGGATCCGGTAGCAGCACCGAAAGCGTCGAATCCTTAGTGTAAAAAAAGTCCCTTTTAACGTTTACACACCGCTAAAAAGCAAGCCCCGATTGGCGTCGGAATCATGCCCCGCTCGGAGCAGTGCAAAGCAGATTCCGCGATTATGCAGCTAAGGCGTAATCGAAACTGTCGTTATTTTCGGCAGTTATAGTGTTTGCCGAATCAGGAGATCGGCACTCCGCCTGCAGCTTAAGCCTCCGTCTTTCCGGTCGAAACCGGAACATCCCCAAGCTGTAAATAGATTACTATATTTATATTAAATTTATATGAAAAAGTCAAGAATACAGAAAACTAAAATCGAAACATTATACTATAAAATTTTTTTTACTCCCTTTTGTAAGAAGGCGGCAAGTAAGACGGCTATTCCCGTCCATGCAAAGATAGAGGCGGTTTCAATCTGAATCTTAGCTGTTTGAAAAGCAGAGCCTATGCCGTATTTCGGCTGGCTTAAGACCTCTGCCATTATAACAACCTTCACGGCAAAGCCCGTACTTAAAATATAACCGTTCTTCAAAAAAGGTCTTATGCAGGGAAGGTATAAACTTTTTAATCTTTTACCAAAAGGAACATTAAAATCGTAAGACATTTCTATCAGACCTTTATCTATGTTTTTTACTCCGTCTACAATGTTTCTATACAGAAGAGGAAGAACAATCAAACTTGTTACAAAGATGGGCGTCATATTCGATTTAAACCAAATTAAGGCTAAAAGCAAAACGGATATTGTAGGGCTGGATTTTAAAATATTTTCGGGAGCCGATAAAAAATCTTCAACATTTTTATTTAAACCGGAAGCTATACCTAAAAGAAATGCAATAAAGGAATCTATAGCCAATGTTATAAAAATCCTGATAAGGCTGCTTAAAATAAAAACATAAGTTTCCAGAGTTTTTATAATAACAAAAAGAGCTGATAATATTTCTTTTATAGAGGGGATAATAAGCGGAGCTTTTAAGCCTTGGGCAAATATTTCCCAAAGGATAAGGCAAAAAAAAGCCCCGCCTATTTTAAACTTATTTTGCTTTATAGTAGAAAGCATCATCAGGCAAACTTCCGCCTATAAATTTAGGATCGGCTTCAGCCAAAACCTTCAAATAAGCTTCTACAGCAGGTCTTGCTTTTTCAGCCTCAACAAAGACTATGTTCAACTTAGGAATAGCCTTGGATAAAATGGGAGGAGGAGGCAATGCAGCAATTTTGGAAGCATACTCGGCAGCCTTTTGAGGGTTCTCCTTTACCCATCCTGAAGACTCTTTAGCCTTATCTAAAAAAGCACTTACATATTCGGGATGTTTTTGTAAAAATTCGGCGTTTACAATTAAAGAAGCTTGAGGATAAGATGCTCCTTCAAAGGCTTTTTTCCATTCCTCCTGAATATCGACAACAATTTTAGTATTGGGCTTTTTTGTCATAATCATACTGAGAGAAGGTTCTGCAGCAAGGGCATACTTCGCTTTCCCGCTTATAAAAGCAGAGGGAATATCCCCGGCAGCACTTAAATACTCAAAACTCACATCCTTATCAGGATCAATACCGTTCTTCTTAAGCACTTCGCGGGCTGTCAAATCGGGTGTATTATTTCTTCCGAAAGAATAAATAGTTTTGCCCTTTAAGTCCGCTATCGAAGAAACAGGCTCCGAACTTATAAAGTAAAGATTTCCCCAAACAATGGGAGCCAACAATTTTATATTTTTCTGTTTGGAATATAAAACCGATGCAAGATTGGTAGGCACGGCTGCAATATCGGCCTCCCCGGATAAAACCCTCGCTTGTAAAAGCTCCGGACCTGAAACAACTTCATATTCCGTTTCAGAATTATCAAACTGTGTTTTTTCATACACAAGTTTTGAAAGAGCTGCCGCAGGAGCTCCTGCGGGTAATACAACCTTAACTTTAAAGCTGTCATTTGCGGATTTTTCCTTGGTTCCGCCTGCAAATAGTAAGCTAAGGCCAACAAACAAGAAAAAGAAACTCGAATATATTTTTTTCATACTTTCCTCCAATGCCGATTTTCCGGCCAGATAAGAATACCATAAATAATCTTTTTAAGTCAAGAGATTAACCTGATTTAACTTATGCCCGAGGTTTACCCAAAACATTTAAAGCTATTTTATCGTCAGGATTTATTTCTAAAACAGTTCTAAAAAAGGCTTCTGCTTCTTCTTGTTTTCCCTGTTTTAGAGCGAGGGTGCCAAGATTGGAAATAATTTTTATATTCTCGGAATCTAAACTCAAGGCATTTATAAGATGTTTTTCAGCTTCATCAAAAAGTTTTAATTCCATCAAACAAATTGCAAGCTCATTGTAAACGTCGCAAAGAGGTTCCTTGTCTGAAATTTCGGAATTTTCTAAAAGTTCAATGGTTTTTAAAAAAGAAGATCGGGCATCTTCCCAACGGCCCATTCGTCTTAAAGCCCAGCCCAACAAAAACCAAGCATTCCAAACCTTAGGATTTTTTCGTAAAAAAAGCTTTATACTTTCGGCGGCTTTTTCTTCTTCGCCTAAATCAATATATTTATGGGCTTTTTGGAAAAGCTCATCGTCAAGAGCTTGTTCCGAAATAGTTTTAAGCAACTCGGAAGCCTTAGCTTTTCGGAATTCGGCTGTTTCTGAAGAATCATTTTCTATTTCCAAATATGTCTTTAAAAGGGATTTGGCTTTTATATAGTTTTTCTGCTTTATAAAAAAATATGCAGCATTAAAAAAAACGCCCGGCAATGGAGGCTCAAAAAGTATAAGCTCTGAATAAAGCTCTTCAGCTCTTTTATTAAAGCTCAAAGCATCATCAAAAAGTTCCCTCATCTCACAGAATTGAGAACGTTCCTCCATCAAAAGAGCAAGGTTTAATTTGGTTATACCGTCATCCGGATTTAAACCTTCAAGAGAAAGTAAAATCTCTTCAGCCATATCAAAATCATTATTTTTGATTTTGATGATTGCAGCCTCAGTCATTTCTTTACGGATATCGGGACGGAGTAAATTGAATATTTTTCTGTAATACTGAATATTTGGATTTTCCCTATCATAGGCAAAAACGGTGAGCATTCCGGCTAAAATCATTTCCGGCGTTATATCTTCGGCCTTAAAATCTTCTTTTTGGCCGGGTTCGGATAATTGAATAGGAAGAGGAATTGAAGACTCAAGATTTTCAAAAAGCTTGCCGGCTTGTTCAGCCGATATTTTTACATATAAAAGCGAATCGATAGGATTTTGCATTTTATCTCCTAAATATGATAATTTGAAATTTCAGCAGGTCATTGTTAAGAAATTTGTTCCGGAGCAGAATGAGCCGGGGGCGGCGTTAGAGGTACCGTATTGGTACCGATTGGAGAAGAAACAGGCGCAAAGGATGAAGCAGGCGCCACATCTTCCAAGAAGTCATCACCAAAACCATCCGAAGCGGGCTTACGCACAACGGAAAAATACTTATTTAAGTACATCTTATACATCATTGGAATACTCTTCGGATAATATTGAACTGCAAGAGCAACCAGGTCTTTTCTGCCTTCAACAGGTTCGGTCCTCACAGTTTTTCCCTTTATTCCAAAAACAGACTGCGGATCATCAAAAGCAAAACGGAGAACAATTTCTTTATTAACTAAAAAATTCGCAATACCGACAAGAAGAATTTTAGCTCCCGAAAAAGAAAGGTCCCTAATAAGACAGCGTCTGGGAACAGCATCAATATAAACAACCGTTCCTTTTTCTACAAGACCTATTTTTCTGCTTATCTCCGGAGTAATAACAATTCTCTCATTTTGACGTTTTTGCGAATTGATATTAGCTTCAAGTAAGATGCCTAATTTTTCTATTAAATCATCAGGAGCTCTCTGGGTATATTCGAAGGTTATTAAAACAAGATCTTGGTTTCCGGCCTCATAAGAAGAAATACCGACCAACTTAGCTGCAACAAAAAAAGAAAGAGAATCTTTTCCTTCAGTATCAAAAAAGGCAAATCTTATATTTACGGATGTTACTCCGCTCCTCAATCTGTCCAGAAAACCGCTTTTTTTGCCGCAAATTATTTTAGCCTTTGTCATAGAAGCCGAATTGATAATGCATGGCCATTGTCCGCCGGAACAACGTACAAAAACCTGCTTAGGCTCAAAATTAAGGGTAGAAACGACTTCTTTTGAGAAAGTTACATCTATATTTTTATATAGGTTGTAATATCTGTTTAACTGCTGACTTACTGCAAAGGCCATGGTTATATGATAATAGTTATTTGTTAAAAGGTCAATAAGGCTAAAATAAAAAACCCGGGAACACTACGGCACAAAAAGAATTAATCTACCGCTGCTTCCTTCCGGATCTGACGGGGTTCGAAAAACCTTTTTTGCATAGGCCCCGGGACGGAGAGAGAGGGATTCGAACCCTCGGTACCATCTCTGGCACACACGACTTCCAATCGTGTACCTTCGACCACTCGGACATCTCTCCAAAAATAAGGAATGCGTTTACAGTTAAATCTTTTCTCCGTCGTAAAACGGAGAGAGGGGGATTCGAACCCCCGGTACCTTGCGGTACAACGGTTTTCGAGACCGCCCGATTCGACCGCTCTCGCATCTCTCCAAAAATAAAAAAGCCGGTTGAAATCTTCAGCCGGCTATTAACGAGGCTAGGCGGGTTCGAACTGCCGACCTTCAGATCCGCAATCTGACGCTCTATCCAGCTGAGCTATAGCCTCAAAACTATTCGGAGTAGGGGGGATTCGAACCCCCGGTACCCGTAAGGGTACAACTCCTTAGCAGGGAGCCCGATTCGGCCGCTCTCGCACCACTCCAGAGTTTGTACAGGACCAATAGGTCAAGACATTAAAACTTACAATTGATTTTAAACAATCATAAATCTTATCGGAGCGAGAGGGATTCGAACCCCCGGTACCTCTCAGCACAACGGTTTTCAAGACCGCCGCCTTCAACCGCTCGGCCATCGCTCCAAAACGTAGGGTATATATTAACCTAAAAACAGAGTTTTTGTCAATAGGTAAAATCCGGTTTTCACGGAAATCAATTTTTAATTAGTAAAAAGCAGAGTTATCTATTTTGGTAAGCTTTGGACAGCCGAATATGTCCATATTTGTTAAGTTCGGACATTTGTAAAAACTATACGGTCCTATTTCGGTAAGGTTTCCGCAGTCGGATGAAGTTCGTTATTTCCATCGCTTTACTCAAAAGCAAGTTAACTAGGCATATTCCATTAACTCTATTTGTATTAGCATAACTTTATCTGATTCTGATCAATGCAATAAATTTTATCAAACAACTGAGCTGTAGACATTCTGTTTGTAACTGCAATTACAGTCAAGTCTTTATATGATAAAAGATGTTTGACGATTTTTGTTTCTATTGCAGAATCAACACTACGAGAAAATTCATCCAGGAGAATAATTGGAACTTCAGAATTATAAACAAGACTACGAACGAGTGCTAAGCGCATGTTCTCACCGTCAGAAATGGTCATTTGATTCATATCGATTTTTGTATCAAAACCACTTGGCAGACTATTAAAAAAAGTGTTTAATTCAAATTCAGTACAAAGTTTTTCAACCTTTTCTCTATTTATATCAAAATCTTTATTAAATGTTAAATTTGTTTTTAGAGAAAGATTGAATAGATGAGGTTTACTCCACACTACTGTAACAAGCTCCGGACATGTATGAGCAATTATCTTTAAGAGGGTAGATTTTCCGGAACCATTTTGACCTGTAATAGCAACCTTTTCACCCTTTGCTATTTTTAAACATGCATTATCAAAGATAGTTTTCTCAGCCGTTTTATATTGAATATTTTGCAAATCCAAAATTGTATTATCATGTATTTGTTTTTTTTCTAAAGAGTACTCTGCTTTATTTTTTGTATTTAAAAAATCAATATGCCGGCTAACACTGGGTGAAAGAGTTTTTATATCAATAATTCCATGTATAATATTATTTGAGACCGAAGATATTATTGAACTTACAAACATAATATTTGCAATATCAGAAATTAAAATATAATCTGAAGATGAATATAAAAATAGAACACCGAGCATTTGCATTATTAATGACTTTAACTGAGTTATCGTACTAACTACTTTTTCCAAGTTAGACATTTTTACACTGACATTTAATTCTTTTCTATTTTTTTCATCAATAAGACAGGCACAAACTTCATCTGCTGCATTTAGTTTCACAGACACAATTGCATCAAAAACATCTTGGGTTATAATTTGTGATTCTAATCCATTCTCATCAATTTCTTGTCTATAGCTTTCAAATTTTTTGCGCGAGATAAATAAAAACAAGTCTAATCCAATTGATATGACAACTAAAAATAACGCAAATGGAGAAAATAAAAAAAGAATTGTCGATACCGTTATAAAAATTAATATATTTGAAAAAAGACTGATCCTTGCAAAATAGAAAGAAATAATAGTTTGCGGTAAACTCATGATTGAAAAAATACCGCTACCGGCTTGTGAGTTTCCAAATATTACCGAAGAATCATTGGTACATTTCTCGAAACTCTTTTGCATAATTTTTGATAATGGTTGAAACATTAAATATTTTTCGCCCAATAAATTAAGACTAATTGTCAATGCTGAATATATAAACATTGTAATAGCAGTACATGCTAAATATATAAATTGATTTTGATTAGTAAATATTCTCGATACAAATGCATTTGTTGCAAGAACTATGGCTGATAAAATATGCATAACAAAAATACACAGTACAATTAGTTTCTTATCATTATAATATAACTTTTTATATTTTCTAATATAGTTTGTTTTCATAGACCCTCCTATTTTGCATTTTCTGTATTGTCTATTTGATGAGAATAAAATTCTTTTACCTCATCAGTATTCAAGGCTTCTTGCATTGGCATATCAAGCTCAATTGCGTCTCCCTTTAAATAAATAAGCCTATTAAAATATTTTGTCGTTGTATAGTTATGACTTATTGCAATAATTGCTTTTACCTTTTGCTGTGCATATGTTAGAATAATTTTTTCAATTTCCTCAGTCATTCCGGAAGTTGCTTCATCTAAAAATAGAACTTGTGGTTGTGCAAACACACAGCGTAAAACAGAAATCACTTCGCATTCACCATCAGAAACTTCATCAGAGCTAATTACACTATTTAAATCTGCAAGCCGCGGCATATATTTTAAAATCCCCATTTTTTCTAATTGGCCTTTAATTTCAGTTTCAGAAAGAGAATTATTGAATTGAAGGTTTTCTAAAATAGAACCTTTTATAACATAACCTTTTACATCACAATATCCGGTGCGTTTTCTCATTGCATGTAAGTCAACGACCGCCATGTCTACACCACCAATTGTCAGCGAGCCTGTATACGGGTAATCAACACTCATAAGTGCATTTAATAAAACAGACTTACCGGTACCACTCCCTCCAATGATTAACACTTTTTCTCCACCATGTATATTTAAGTTGAATTTATTAATCAATGTCTTTTCTCTAAGCGTAACTGAAAAATCGGTAAGTTTGTACTTAAATATTTCAAATTGTGTATTTCCGGTTTGTTCATCAGGCGTTTCAAAAAGCTCTTGAAGAGGTTCTTGAGCAATTTTTACATTTCTATAAATCTGCTTTAGCAAAAAAAGATTATACAGATTTGGTATCATAAGTGTTAAAAAATAAAAACCAATAAAAAAGCTTGAATCTGTTGCATTATTAAAACAGCTATAAATTAATATAGCAAGTAGCGGAATAATGCGCTGAGAGTTTACGAATACAAGTTGTTGTAATCTTTGAGTTTTTGAAACCGCATATAAACCATTCATTGTTAAATCATCAAAATCAGTTTTAAATTTATTTTGAAAAAATGGAAAAATGTTATTTGTAGATATATCCAACGACCCTGCTAAAACATCCTTTAACTCTCTAAAAGTTTTTGGAAAAAGTTGATTTACATTTCTTTTTATATTTTGTATTTTTTTTAAATATACAAGATGAACAATGATTGAAGGTACTGAAAAAACTAAAAATAGCAGAGTGAGCCAAAAATTTTTATAAAAAAGAAAAGCAAGAATAATTGCAGTTAATAAGCTTTGCGATACATTTTCAAAAAAAGCAATCGTATGCGATATGGAACTAGTAGAAAACTGATAAATTGATGATACAATATCCCCTGCGTTGTGTTCATAAAAAAATGAAAAATGCAAACTAAAATATTTCTGTATAATTTTATTTTGCATTTTTAGTGCAGATTTTTTAAAAAATCGTGAATTCAGCATTAGCTTAAAAACTATTTGAAATATAAAAAAAGTTAAGATCACTCCTGCTGTTTTTAAAACTTCCAAAAATTTCAGATTCCCTAAACTTGCTTCAGTCGCAATTTTTGAAATCATATTCGAAGAGACAATCGTAAAATAAAAATTTACACAACCAAATAAAATTAAAAGAAGTAAAAAATACTTATTTAACTTAAAAATATCAGACGGATAATTCTTTTTCATAGACTTACCTCCCATAAAAAGTCAATAAACAAAATCTATTTTCTTAAAAAAATTAAAGCGGTTATATTAAATGGTGTAATATAAAAAAGCGTACTACGGTCCTTATGCGTTTTTTATGTGAGAAAATTGTGTCAGGCACACTGCTTCGTGTCAAGTGCTTTGCTTCACTTCTCGCATTTTTTTGGTGAGAGTATCTGTAACTGTTATTGCTGTATTTGCCTATCATTACAATACAGTATAACACGGTTCTCCGTAAATATTAACTCTTCTTTTAAAGATATATGAAAAAATTTTGTTTTTTTTAGCTAAATACTTCTGAAACTTATCAATAGTATATCAGTTGTATACTTATCTATATAATTAAAATATAAAATGTTTCACGTGAAACATTTTGCATTCTTGTATCACATAAGGTTTTATGATAAGATATTACCGGAGCATTGTATGAATACAGTATCAATAGAAAAAGCAGCGGAACTTTGCATTGAGCATAATATTATTTCAGGTTTTTTTTCAAAGCCGGCAAAAAAAGATTCACATATTCAAAAAATAAAATTAAGAAAAATAATGTTAAAAAATCAAGAACGATATCAATTAGAAATCTTTGAAGCCGCAAAGGTTTTTCATAAAAATCTTTTACCTCAAAATTTGCAGAAAGAACTTGAAGGTCTTTTTTTTGAATTTAAGATTGCAGAATTTAACTCTTCAAATAATCAACTTATTTTTTTGCAAAATAATAAAGGAGCTATTCATTTTACGACAAAACCGATAAAAAAAGAAAAACTTTTAAGTAAAGGGAATGCATTGATAAACGAAAGTTTTGAACACAATAAGCAAAAAGAATATATTTTAACCACTTCCAAGATGCCGCTCTTTTTAAAAAAACTTAATTTTTTTACCGATGACGGAAAGATTATTCAAAGCAAATACCATAAATTCCGGCAGATAAATAAATATCTGGAATTTATAAAATCCGTTTTACCTGAACTAAAAGATATTTTAAAAGAAAAGAAAGAGCTGCAGATTGTGGATTTCGGCTGCGGTAAGGCCTATTTAAGTTTTGCCCTTTATTATTATTTAACTGAAATTGAAAATTTACCCGTTAAGATATGGGGCTTGGATCTAAAAGAAGATGTAATAGATTTTTGTAATAAATTAAGCCGGGAATGCCGTTTTGACAATCTTATCTTTGAAGTCGGAGATATAGGCCGATTTAAGCTTAATACGCCGCCGGATATGGTGATAAGCCTCCATGCCTGCGATACGGCAACGGATTTAGCTATAGCCAAGGCTGTCAAAAGCAACACAAAAATAATATTCGCAGTTCCATGCTGCCAACACGAGCTTAATACTCAAATTCGTAAAAACAGAAATAAGGTTATAAAGCCGCTATCTCCGATGCTTGATTACGGCATTATTACCGAAAAATTTGCTTCTTTACTTACGGATACGATTAGAGGAAAATTACTGGAATCGGAAGGGGATAAGGTAAGCGTTGAGGAATTTATTGAAACTGAACATACACCTAAAAACATCTTAATCAAGGCAGTAAAGCTTGATAATAAGGCAAAAAGTAAAACACTACTTATTGAAAAAGCAAAAAAAGAATTTAAAGAGATAAAAAAAGCTTTTTTAATTGAACCTTGTCTAGAAAAACTTTTAAATGAAAATGAATGCTGAGGTCTTTATGGTATACGAACATTTTGATAGTCCAATTGGAAAGATCCTAATTATTGCGGATAACTCCGGTCTAAAAGAATTAAGATTTATAAAAAAAGATTCCATTACAAATCTACCTGAACAAACTCAAGATAATTTTACAAAGGCCGTAAAAATATGCAAACAAGCCAAAGAAGAATTACAAAAATACTTTGAAAGAAGTTTAAAAGAATTTACAATACAACTTTCTCCTGAAGGTACGGATTTTCAAAAATCCGTGTGGAAAGAGCTTTGTAAAATTCCCTATGGAAAAACTCTATCCTATAAACAGATAGCAGAAAATTTAAACAATCCTAAATCTTGCCGAGCCGTAGGAAACGCTAATGGAAAAAATCCTATCCCGATTATAATTCCATGTCATAGGGTAATCTGCACAGGCGGAAAATTAGGCGGTTTTTCCGCAGGTTTGGATCGCAAAAGATTTCTTTTAAGTCTTGAGCAAAAAGAGTGTCAAATCGAATTAATTCCGCTTGTGGATAACTTGTGATAAACTTAGCTTAAAAATAAGCATAAAAGCAATGTTTCACGTGAAACATTTTTAGTTATAAAATAATCAAAAATAAGCCTAAAACAACCCTTTTGATGGACTTTTTAGAGTTTTATCACCTTTTTTCTTCCTTTTTCAAAAAAAAGATATCGATATAAAAAGATTTTATAAAATACTCCAATTTTTACTTGTGGATAACTTGTTTATTAAATTTGAATAACTGTGAATATATTGCTTTTTATTTATTTTTTTAATATGGATTTTTTTAGAGCTTTTAAAGCTTTTGCTAATTCGGGCGGAAGGGGTTTGTCCGGTTCTTCAGTTGTTTTTGGATTATCTTCTTCAATATCTATAGATAATAAGTTCTGATTAAGATTTTCAGATATATCAGAATTTCTCTTTAGTTCAAATTCGGGCTCAACAAAAATCGAAATATTTTTTACATCTAATGCCGGATAAAATTTTTTAAAATTGTATATGATTTTTTTCTTACGCATTAAAAGCTGCTGACTCCAGCCTGTATGCCCGGTTTTTATGACTGCCGTATCATTTTTTATATCATAAAGCTCGCAATATGCAGCCAATTTTTTATCACCTATGACTTTTTCCCATCCTTCAAAGACAGATAGGGCTTGCTCGTTATTAAGGTTCGAGGAAATTTCAGCCATTTCATTAAACTTTTGAGAAAAATTATCTACTATTTCTTTTGATGTCTTAAAAAGTTTCATGTTTTTTTACTCATAAAGATTTTAACTTAATACAATTTGCCCCAAGGCCTTTTCAAGTAAAATAATGATTTGCTGTGCAATAGTTCTATTTTCATTTTTTGCGGCGCAAGTAATTTTTCTATAAATATCTTCAGGACATTCTCTTACTTGCAATAACGGCATATCGCACCTCCTTACATACACTATACATCATTTTATATGACTAATCAATGTAAAAAGGTCGGCTTTTAAGTCTTTTAATTTCTTTTAAGCCTGTAAAATAATTATCTTCAATTCGCACCATTCTTAAAAAACAGCTCTGCATCTTTGAATTTACATTTATTCTTGTACTTATGTAAAATTTGTTTTTCCGCTTCTTCCATTAATGTCGTAGCAATTCCCTTTCTTTGGTACTTTTTTAAGACATTCAAATCTTTTATTTCAGGAATATTATTTTTATAAAAGAATGTGTATTCTGACTTCCATTGAATTATACAATATCCTGCAAATTTATTATTATCTTTAGCCAATAGAACATCAATTAAACCATTGTTTTGATCATACATATATTGGATATATTGCTCAATTGGTTTTTGCCATTGTTGTTCTTCAAAGCTTTTTGAAATTTCATAACAGTCATTTGCTGTTATTTTAGAAATGTTAATAATTCTTGTATCACTCATTTTTTATATATCTGTTTTAAGTGGTTACTTTTTTTGGTATTTACTACTAAAAAGGGCATTTAATTTAACTGCTAAAATATTTGCTTGTTCATTAAATACTTCATTTTTTGCTTGTTCAATAATTTTATCGTTAAAAAACTTATTTTTTTTCATTATCTTTGTTACAAGTCTATCAGAAGCAATTACTGCAGTCGTTTGGTTATCTATTAATGAAAATTCAACATCAGATTTAAATTCTATCTCTCCTTTTATAAATTGGGTGAATGACATCTCTGTTCTTGATTCTGAATAAAAGACTAAAGTATATTCACAAAGTGAGCGAATTCCAATTTGCTGAATATCATCAAAAGTTAATTTATTTGGTATCATTATTGATGGTACAGAAACAAATTTTTCTACTCCGTTTATTAAATTACTTTTTTTCATTATTTCAATAGAAAAATCTGCAGAATATGGACTTTGCTTATCTATAAATAAAATCGCTATAGAAACAATTTTATTTGGAGGAAATTTCGTTTCAAGGATTGTTGTTATCATTTCTTTTGAAAAAGCAGAATTACTCGTAACGATTTGTGTTTGGTTAAAGGAGCTTTCTCTTGTTCGAAAACTATCATACCCGGAGGTTGTACAGCTTGAAAGCATCATAATTAAGAGTGTTAAAAAAAGAACTTTACGAATAGCCATTTTATTCCCCTTCTCAGTAATATTTTTATATAATAATATCGCTTTTTGCACAAAAATACAAGGTTTTGAAACAATAATATTATATATAAAGACTATTGTTTATATCTGCAGAAGCAAAGTCTATAAGATTTTTTTCTATCCGTAAATTAATTTACGATCGCCAATGTTTATTGGAATTATTGTTTCATTTTCAATCTGAAAATCAATTGCTATCCTATATTGCATGTTTATAGAAATGGAAAATAACTCAAAAAATTTATGTAATCTTAATGAAGGATGATAAGGGTTTAATTCCATAAGTTCTAAAGTTTTCCGATATTGTTTTTGTAAATCAGGATGTTTTTTTAGGAATTTTTTTGCCTTTTCTTCATAGGATTCTGTAAAAATGATTTTATACACCGCTTACTCTCTTCATATGTTCAGATATCCCGTCGGTATAAAATTTGCCTGATGCTATATCAGCTTTTGTTTCTTTTATAGCATTTTCCAGTTCTAATTCACGCAATTTATTATATTCGGAAATTTTTAAAACTACATATTTATCTTTACCATGAACTGAAATAATTGCACTTTCATTTTTTTCTACTACAGAATCAATTAAACTTACACCCTTAACTTTTAACTCATTAGCAGTTATTGTCATATTCATATAATCACCCCGCACTATAAATAGTACTATTTATAGTGCGATTTGTCAATTTATAGTAATTTATAAAGATTTTTTCATAGGTTTCCATACTCATAATTACCATGTAATGTCAGGTTAAGGCGGATTTTATTTGATTTATTTGTTTGAGATAAGTTTTATAACTGCTTCTACAAGTTTTTGGTAGTTTTCTTCTGAAAATTTTTCAAATGTTTCTTTTAAAACAGAATTTATTTACAGCACCTAAAAGATGTATTATTGATACAGAATTTTTTGAGGCAACTTCCTAGTGGTTCTCCAAAATCAATTATTTATTACAGCACTTTTCTCTGCCCGATTGTTTTATAGCCTTTAAAAAAGATTTCGTTATTATAGATATTTTGCTTTGACATTAAAATATACTTCTATTAATTTCCATTACCCGTCCATAGGACTGTATGTTGAACTTCCGCTTGACTTGCAACAAGGCTTATCCGTAATATCAAGTTGAAACGGAAGTTATGCGAATATATTCTCATTCTCTGATATTTTGAAACCAATATTTCTTGTATGCTTAATTAAATCGGAATGAAACAAGTACATATCAGATTCCCAATCAACTTCATAGCTAATGACTACTTCCTTTAAATTTATTTTTTTCTTCAACGTGTTAAGTGTATTTTTAAGTTCACCAATTTCAGTTCTATAATTCTTACTATAATTTGATGGTAGTAAATGCCATATTAAGGCATTTTGAATAAACCGAGCTTCTGCTCTCTTATCGATATAATCAAGAAGTCCATTACTGGCAATGTAATTAATAAGTGTATCATTAATACTAATAAAATTAACTTGGAAAAGATTATAGTATATAAAAATATCATTTCCAAAGTTCTTATAGTTATATATTGCTCTCATCATACCTAAATGTGCTTTATCAAAGGGGCGGTCGAGTGGAAAATCAGTTTCTCCAACATAAACAATTTTAGATGAATTACTTAAATCAATCTTCAAGTAATCTGCCACATCATATATATACTGATGAATAACATCTTCACCAAACTGAAATACAATCTTGTTTTCAGTCACAACTATTTCATCAGGATATCGATCTTTTGCTAACATCTGATAGATTCTCGCAAAAGGTATTTTAATAACTCTTTCGACTTTTTTTTCATCCTTGAATAACGCTATTGTAAAATACTTTTTGTTGTACTGCTTTGGAATGAATCTAATTTTTTTTCGCACACAAATAAAATAAATCATTTCCCGATCAGAATAGTTTGTATATTTTAATTCGATATCACTTAAAACCTTTTTAATATTTTGATTATAAAATTCATCATTAAATATCAAGTCAAAACTGATTGGTTTGGTTTCAAGCAATCTAATGTTGATGGTATTTTCTTTTTCAGAAATAAGGCTGTCAAAAATTCCATATAAGGAACCTCGTAAATTATTCATTTTTTCCGCCAGAAGAGTCTACATAACATTGTTTTAAACCGCAAACCGGCTCGACCGGTTTGTCAGCTTTGAAAACAGTGTTAGCTATTGCTTCTTTTTTCTTTAGAAAAGTTTTTTTCCTGTTCGTCTCTTATAAGAGAATCAAAAGGATTATAACTTTCAGTTACCATTTTCAATTGTGGTCTTTCTGGTTTTTTTGAGGTATCCACAGAATTGACTGGTTTTTGAGTGTTATTTTTTTCTTTTTCATTACTCATTTTCCTCCTCCTTTAAATTATTAGTTATAGAATTGTCTTCATCATTTTTTATTGTTACAGGATTAGTTATTTTTATATTTGCTGTTTCTTTTAATAAAATATGAATATCATTCTCAATAGTTAACGGATCATTTATATGGATTGGAATCTTGCCATCTACAGAAAAAACTATAGGTCTATCTGAATTGATTTTTACAGCAGGAGAAATTGTTTCTGGTAGAAAAAATCTAAAACAAAATGTTATAGAAAATAAAATGATGTTTATAATAATTGATATAATTAGACTTCTATACATCTTAATCTTCTTTTCATTATTTTTTATATTTATCTGACTCCCATCTAGATAAAAATTATATAATGTCTCTCTAAGCTCACCTGTAACCAATTCACATATATTAGTCTTCCCCTGTGTTTTATAATATTCTATCAAGCGTTTTTTGTAATTATCTATATCGTTAGGATCTGCAATATATGCATAATCATATCCAATTTGATGACGAACAAAAAATATTATACAATTTATCAAAGCTAATATTGACAATACTAAAAAAAAATAAAATATTAGTAACAGTATCCTAGCACTATTGGATGGTGGGAGATTTCCGAAAAAATAAGCTAAAAAACCAAATAATACAGATATTAACCCTAGAGGTATCGAAATCATATTATTTAATTGATTTTTTCGTTCTTGCTCATATTCATATCTTTCTTTCACATAGTTATAAATGAAACTTTCTTCTAGCATTTTTATGTTCTCCAATAACAATATAATAACATCATATAGCTAACATTCTTTATGCCTATAATTATAATACCACAAAATACAACTTTTTACAATATGTTAATCTAATATTTTAGAGATTTTCAAACTGTTTAACTAAAAGAGGCTGCAATCAACAACCCCGATGCAGAGCATCGGGGCACAGTGCTCAATGTTTCGCACTGTATGTTCTTATAAGGAGGTTGCAGTCGGCTTTAATACCCTTCGTTACGACGCAAGCGTCGGGGTATTAAACCCTCCGCACGAATAAAATCAATTCTGTTTTAAGTCAGTCGATTTCAATCGGTTATGATTTTAATTCCATAGGTTCATATAATCTGAAAAATTATTTAAAAAAGGAGGGAAAAAAGACTTTTATGAAAATTGTATGTCTAATTTCTTTTTCTTTTTTGTGCAGTCTTTAAGATACAAATTGATTAAATTTTGATACGGTATTCCTGAATTTTCAGCCATATTTTTAAAATATGCAATAATATCGTCATCGAGACGTATTGTTATCTGCTTCTTTAGCCTATCAACATAAGAGTTTTTAATAGCTTTTGAAAAATCATATTCTTCTCTCATAATTGCCCTCCATAATATTTTCCTTAAACTTCTATCGTCCAATCCTCAATTAATAAACCTTCGACTCTTGAAAACTCCCCGACATTGTGTGTTATCAATGTTCCGCTATAAAAAAATACTTCACATTGCCTCCAGCTTTGTATCAGCAGAAAAATCAGGTTCAGCGGATATATTCATTTCGATATCTTTGCCGCTTCCAAAATATTGCCAGATATTTTTTTTGTTTGAGTCATCTCTAAGGTCGAAAGGAAGACCATTAACTGCAACCGTTTTTTTCATAAAAATCCTGATAGCTGTAGATAAATCCAGTCCGTAATGATTATAGATATTAGTAACTTCATCTTTTAGAGCTTCATCAACTCTGACTTGAACAAGTGCTGTATTTATCCCTCCTTTTTTAAGTATTTACTATACATACATTTGTATTAATATTGTATATTTAAATAGCCTGTTTGTCAATTTATAGTAATTTATAAAGATTTTTTTCACTGCCCTGTAATACGATTTTGTTCCATAACTTTTTTATAATCAAAGTTATGTTCACGCGCATAGCTGATAAATTTTTTTTCTTCTTCCGTTACCCTAATCTGAAATTTTAAGGGCGAGCCTAGTTTTTGTTTTCTACCGGCTCCGGGTCTTTTACCTCCATGCCCAAAATGAATTTCATAATAATTATCACCTGACAATTCTTTATATTCCGCCTCAGAAATTATCTTTTCATCAAATTCTACCTGTGATTTTAACTTTTTAACGACAAATCCTTCCGTATCTTTTACAAAAACATAATCCATAGCTATTTTCCTTTCAATCTAGTTTTAGCAAGCCTTATTACATCATCAGGTGCTCTACGGCTTTTTTTTACATATATTAACCCTATAAGAATAATCGCATTTTCTTTATATTTAAACAAAGCTCTAACATCATTACTTTTAATTTCAAAAATTCCGTTTCTTAAAAATCTACGTTTTACGAATTCTATGCCGATAGTTTCAATATCTCTATCTAATATTTTTCTTTGAATATCTGTTAATTCTAAATATTCTTTTTCTGCTTCAGGAATTTTCTGTACTTTAAACTTCATATTATGATTATACAGTATTTTTCTTGATTTTGTCAACAAATTCATTTTTTGAAAGATTAAGTCAGGTGTTAATTTATTTAATATTATCAAAAGAATTTTATTAACTTATTACCACAGAATTAATAGTAAAATTTGATTCGTTATCCGTGTTATAGACATCGGTATTACAGGTGCTTTAATCTGTAAATGGATTTAAAAACTATGTTAGGCGTTCATTTGTTTATTAATATCATTTAACCAATCTTTAACCTTTTGAATTTGTTCTTCACGAGAGAGTTTTTGTGCAAGAATTTCTTTGTCTAAATCTAAGTCATCTATGATTATGTTATTACAATAGTCTTTCTCTTTCTCAAAACAAATTTTTTCGTAATCTTTTACTGAATGTTGTAAAACTTCAAAAAGAATTTTAGAAATAAAAGATTTATCATTTGGAATTACACCAAACCAAAAATGTGCTTTATTATCTTCATTGTTCTTTTTATTAACATACCAGCCATTTCCATCTGCATAAATATATCTCTTTTCATCCAAAACATAAGTACCATTAAGCTCAGATTCTTCAAAAGCCTGCCTCAAAATATCGTTAAAATTGTTTTGCTCACTTTTTATCCTTGAAATATCAAATTTTAATGCTTGAAATCCTTCCATATCGTTATCCTCCATAAATTTTCTAAATTGTTTAACTAACTCATCCTGCGATTGAGCTAGAATTTTATAAATATCCGACCATTTCTTTTGATGATCTGAGTTTATACTTTCTGTTGATAAGTCAAATTTTGTTAAACTATAGACTTCACAATTTGGTCTTTCATTTTTTAAGAGGTTATAATCATCTAACTGATCTTTGCAACTTATGTTTGATTCATGTAGACCAGAATCTACTTTAACTTCAATAAAAACATGTTTGTTGCTATCTGTTTTAATATGTATATCTGGTATTAACTTACAATTGTGGTTATTATTTTTAATGTAATGTGTAACTTGTGTTTCAATACTAATTTTTTCGCTTTCATTAATACCAAAAAGCTGTAATATTTTGTCACCTATCCTTTTGTCGCACTCAAGAAGATGCTCAATTAACCAAACTAAAGCCTCTGTACAAAAATTTTCCAATGGTGTAACAAACTCTGTCATTTTATACTTACATAGTTGAATAAATAAGTTATGTTTCATATTCTTTCTCCAATCCAATTTTAAATTCATTAGATTTTGTATGATAGTACCAGATAGCATAATCTGCCTAACAGTTTCCCTATCATATATTTAATAAAAATGGACTTTTATTTAGTATCCGAAAAATCAAATTTTTTGCTATTTTTTTATACCAATCATATGTACCATTGCTAATATTAGAATGTATTCTTGCTATTGGAAATTCTATTATGTCTTTTTTATTAGCTAAAAGTTGATTATTTTTCAATTCATTTAACAAATAATTACGCATCGGATCTTTATCACTTCTTATAGCTAAGACTAGATTATTAATTAAACTCCCTTCTTTTTTACACTCATCAATAAAATTTATTAAATTATCTATTTGTTGTTTCTGGTCAGAAGACGAATTGAGTATAAAATAGTTTCTATTCTTGTCTTTAGCTAAAGCTAAATAATCTTTTCCGTCTTCTCCATTAGGCTGTTCTTTTATTATATTAAGCATAGGTTTAATTGAACAAAACAAACTTGTTTTTCCCGCATTGCTATGACCACCAATAAATAAAACATTCATTTTTTCATCTCTACTTTGCAATTATATAATTTTTCATCCCATCCGGTATTAATATCTCAGGATGTTGTCTAATACGCCCTCTTCCACCAAATTTACTTAGCTGTTTAACTTCATCGTATACATAATTTGATAAATCGAGCAAACAAATATCATTATTTTTATTTTCTTTAACACAAGAAACGATTGAATGTGTAAAATGTCCACCTACATCTTCAGATTCTTGTGCATACTCATATTCTCTTGCAGCTGTAAATATTGCAGTACTTCTATTCTTTAATGTTCTCACTACAATATTATTGTCAATGCCACCAGACTGGCAGGTATCAATAAGTATAAGTTTTCTTCCATGAATATTTGTTACTTGTAAGATATCATTAACATTCAAGCAACCATTCAAATTTGGATGCAAACCATCCAAATCCACAAACACATCTTTTGGCAAAATGTAAAAACTTCCATTGACTGAAATGCCATGGGCTGCAACGAAAAATACAGCAATATCATTAGGGGCCATTTTTTCAAAAAAAGCCATATTTTCTTTTATGGTCTGTTTGGTAGGTTTTAGAGCAGAATCATCCGAAAGTTGTAACACATGTATTTTATTATATGTTTTTCCTTTTTGAGACTTAAATATTTCTATAATTTTATTTGAATCAGAAACAGCATTTTTTAAGTCTATCAATCCGCTACCATTATTTGGTCTATTCTTGGGTAAACTATCATAATCATTGATTCCAATTGCATATATCCACAAATCGGGTTTTGTTTTACGTATCATTTCATTAGATGTCAAATTTATTGTCTTCATTCCATAACATGCTTCATTATCTGCAAGCACTTCAATAAGATTTTCACCATGTTCTAAGTCAACCTCTATTTCAAAATTCAAGAAATTTGAAGCTTTGTCTTTGGGTACAATTGATGTATCTGATACTGCTATTTTTTCACCTTTTGCTTTTGACAATTCAGAAAAACTAAGCATTCTGCCATTGATAAAGATTTGAACAGAATCTAATGGATACTTCAAAGCAGGATCTAAGACAGTAACTGATAATTTTGCAACTGTGCCTGTTAATTTCTCTTCTACTTTTACAATTGGAGGAGCTACATTCAATTTTAAGTCCCCAAAGTACCTTACTATGTTAGGGTCTTTCTCTCCTCTACTTCTGGCTTCCAACACTTCTGGATGATAATAAGCTTTGCTAAACTGATTCAATCCTAATGCCTTAAATCCATATCTAACATTTAAATGCTCATCTCCATGTGCAGAAGCATTATAATATCCATCTGGAGTAATACTTACCCATTCACCGTCATCAAACATTGTCGTTGTGTAGATAATAGCAGTATTTTCACCATCTATTCTGTAGATTTGTATGTTTTGGTTTGCCCCACTTTCTACATAATATTTCCTACAACTCGAAAAGCAACCATGAGATGATGAAGGATCTACTCTATCTCCATTTGCTCTATAAGGCAGCATCTTTAAGGATCTTAAGAAATCAATTTTTTCCAAATCTACTTCACCATTGGCAATAATAAAAGATTCTTGTCCGGATTCAATTGCTAACTGTAAATTACTATCCATCTTTTTTATATACCTTAAAGATTTTGCATCATATAGTGAACGATCGCTGAAAATAAACTGACTATATAGAGAAAATCTAAAACTTTCGCCTTGTCCTTCAAAATCTTTTAGTAATACTTTTTTTTTCAAATCATATAAACAGCTATGTGTTTTTCCAGTATAATCCACCCAATTTATTATTACTCTGTCATCTGAACTTACTGACCAAACTCCAATATGACCTTTGACTTCTATCTTAAAAACTTCAGCAAAATCTATCAAAGATATAACTGAAAGTTCGTGTCTAGTTTGTCCGATTCCAATATATTTGCCATCGCTACTTGAAATTTTATAATCATTAGAAAATTATTGAATATATCCGTTAGTGGAAAATAACTTTACAATGTCAAAATTATTTCTATCTAAAATAATGTAAGAAGTACAGGTATAAGGATAAAACTGTTCACTTTCCAAACAAAATATATATTTTCCATCATCTGATAGTTGAATATAACAAATAGAGTTTTTAAAATCATCATCAAAAACTTTTTCAACTATACCAGTATAAATATCAATAGTAAAGAGGTTTTTTCTTCCAAAAGAAGTTAAAAACACATCTTTTTCTGGTAACTACACTACAGGATTACGTAGTGTAGTTGCAGTTTTATCTGAATAAATCTTAATTTCTTCAGCATCAAGTAGTAATATATTCAAAAATAATGAAAAAATAACACATGAAGCCTTTAATTTTCTGTTAGTCATAAAAATACATCTCTCTGTATTTAGATGATTTTTAAGGAGACTCTAAAACCCAATTTGTCTAGAGTCTCTCCTTAAAAAGTATATTTCTAGTTTGTATAAACCTCAAAAGTTGCATTATATTTCGCATTGTTTTTTATGATAACTCTAAAAGTACCTGTCCATTTAGGAAAAAATGAACAATAAGCACTTTCTGTAGCACTTTCATCGTATACAATCAAATTTCCATTTTCATCATAAACATATAGGTCTAAATCAGCACCATCCATGGAGTGAACAGCAACTTCTGCAGGTCTTCCTCCATCAAAATACCAATCATAATATGTAGTTCCTCCGTTAGCATAAGCAAAACTAGCCGAATATAAGGCACCACCGCTTGCTCCTCTAGTAACAGTTTTTAAAGCTTTTTCTATGTCATCAGCCCATGCTAACATAGTTTTATCTTTACCAGCAAATTTTCTAGCATCTTTTACTAGTTCATTAGGAATAAAAGTCTTTTTTGATCCATTAGCATCTTTTCCTTTTTTTCCTTCTTGTTTAGCTGTTACTTTTGCTGGTTGTTTAGGAATTTGTGCTAAAATTTCAGTAGCTTGTAATAGTGCTGACGCTGATTCATTTGAATATCCGTAGTCTGCCAGCTCATAAGCTAATTGAATGGTCTTTATGTCACTATTCTCAATAATGACGTCTTTTACTCCCTTAGGACCCAACTTGGCTAAAAGACATTGTTCCTAAAAATAACAGACCTACAAAAACAGTTAATCTTTTTTTCATAAAATCCTCCTACGATTTTATTTTTTAGTCTAAATAAATGTTATAGATTGAATTTACAAAAATTTTTCCTATAACACTACTTATATCTATGTATAAACGATACCACAAAACACACATTTTTACAATCCACCAATTAAAAATTTTACATATTTTAGAGATTTCTAGCCCCTCTCCACACTAAACTTCCCATCTTCAACAAAAAATATTTTGGTGTTCTCTTTCTGGTAGTTTTTGTAGGGTTCACCGGGGAGGAAGGTACAGAAGAGTTGTTCGTAGGGGGGGAGGAGTTCCATGAATTTTTGGCGTTTTTCGGGGTCGAGTTCTAGAAGAATATCGTCCATCAAAAAAATAGGTTTTCGGTCGGTTTTTTCGGAATAGATTTTAGCTTGAATCATTCTTAAAACAAGGGAGATAAGCCGCCTTTGGCCGTTTGAGGCTCTTTCGGTAAAGGGCTTTTTGTCTTTTATAAAATGGATGCGGTCACGGTGGGGGCCTGTAGAACTTGTCCTATCAATCAGATCGTTTTGGCGTTTTTCTGCAAGCAAGATTAGCAAATCTTCTTCACTTTCTACTTTAATGGAAGGACGGTAAACCATTTCTACACCGGAAACGCCGCTTATTTCTTCATAGATTAAAGAAAAATGCTTTGCATACTCTTCTACAATGTTTTTTCTTTCATTTGTGATTAAAAGAGCAAGGAAAGCAAAAATTTCATCTATTGAATCTAAAAGAGAAGCCTTTTTTTGTTCCAAAATTACATTTCTTGATTTTAGAGCCTTTGAATATTTTACTAAAACTTCTATAAAGTCGGAATTGCACAATGAAACCGATTGATCTATAAAAAACCTTTTCCTTGAAGGAGTTCCAACGGCAAATTCTATATCGTCCCCATGAAACAAAATACAGGGAATAGTGCTTATCAATTCCTTAGAATTTTTAATTTTTTTAAAATTCTTTTGAATGTCTTTTTTTTTATCTTGAATTATTATGGAAATAGTATGGCTTATTTGATCGGTTTCTTTATAAAGAGCCCTTATGCTGAATTCTTTTTCATCTTTTGTACATATCTGAGCTAAAGAGCGGGTTCTAAAAGAAGTTCCATAAGAAGAAACATAGAGAGCTTCTAAAAAATTAGTCTTCCCCTGTCCGTTTTTTCCTACTAAAAAAACTTCAGGGGAAGAAATATCTACTGTAGCATTTTCCAGATTTCTAAAATTATAGAAAGAGGCGGAAAGAAAGGGCACTTATAACCTTACTCCGTCTGCATAGGCATTATTATATGGAAAAAGTCTTCTTCAGGTTCAGGTTTTAAGGTTATAGCCTTCATAGCTTCGGTAAATTCTACCTTTATTCTGTCTGAAGTGATGGTCTTTAAAGGATCTTCTATGTAAACATAGTTTAAGGCCAGCATAACTTCTTGACCGTCATATTTACAAGGAATTTCTTCGCGTGCGCTTCCTATTTCATTTTCTTGAGAAGAAATAATAAGAGAACCGGGAAGAATGTTTAAAAATATTCTTCTTGTTTTTAATTCTACCAAAAGAGAAACTCGTTTTAAGGCTTCTATAAATTCCGTTCTTGAAACTTCAAAAGAAAGGTTTTGATTTTCAGGGATTACTCTTTCATAATTGGGGAATTGACCGTCAATCAAAACAGAAGAGAATTTATAAGAATTAAAATTAAAGAATATGTTTTTTTCACCGATTCCTACTTCTATATTTCCTTCATCAGATGCTCTTTTGTTTATGATGTTTAAAATTTTAGGAGGAACAATTACTCCTTTAAATTCGGGAATAGGTATTCCGAAATTTTTCTTGATATGAGCAAGACGCCTTCCGTCAGTTGCAACAAAATATAAGGTATCTTCTTTGTTTTCGATATAAACACCATTCATAAAATAGCGTGTTTCATCATCTGAAACCGAAAAAATAGTTTGATGAATCATTTCTTTAAATTCTTTTGTAGGAATATTAAAGAAGTTTACATTTGTGGGTTCCGTAAAGGCAGGGAAGTCGTTTTCAGGTATTGTTTTAAGTTGAAATTTTGCCTTTTTTACTATCGATTTTATCGTGAGTTTTTGATCTTTTTGTTCTATTTCTACTTCACCTGATGGCAAAGATGAAAGAATACCTGCGAATTTGTCGCAAAAAACAGTTGTTGACCCTTCTTCGATTATGTTTACGGGTATTTTTGTTTCAAAGCTGACCTTTATATCGGTGGCCTTTATCGTAAGGCTGCCGTCTTTAACCGATAACAATACATTTGAAATAATCGTTAGAGCCGTTTTTGTAGCGATAATTTCCTGAGCAATGGATATTTCTTTTAAAAGAGTGTCTCTGTCAAAACTTATTTTCATTTTTTCTCCTTATATCTTTTATAATAATTAGTAGTTATAGTAGTAAGCCATGTGAATTTGTTGATAAGTTACTTAATTCTATATTGGATATGGAATTAAAATATTTATAAGTCCGTAAAATTATAAACACCTTATTACTGATTATACATCAATAAAAAAGTTATCCACAAAACTTAATCATATATTAACATATATTCTAAAAAAAATACAGAGGTTATACAGTCAAAATATGGTGTTTTATTTTGATTTTTATGTTATAATCTATAATTATGGAAAATACAAGTACTTTAATAGAAATAATAAATGCCGATATTACAAAATTAAAAGTAGATGCTGTCGTAAACGCTGCAAATACTACTCTTTTAGGAGGAAGCGGTGTTGATGGAGCTATTCATGCCGCTGCAGGACCTGAATTATTAAAAGAATGCAGAACCTTAAAGGGCTGTAAAACAGGGGAAGCTAAGATAACGGGAGCTTATAAACTTCCTTCAAAATATGTGATTCATACTCCCGGCCCTGTTTATGAGGACGGAAAAAAAGGAGAACCGGAACTTTTAGCTAATTCTTATAGGTCTTGTTTGAATTTAGCTTTTGAATACGGCTGTAAATCCATAGCTTTTCCTTGTATAAGTACCGGAGTTTATGGTTATCCTAAAGAAGAAGCTGCAAAAATAGCCTTAAATGAGATTTCCTCGTTTTTAAAAGAACATAAGGATTGTATGAAGGTTTTTATCGTTTGTTTTGGAAAAGAAAATGAGGAGATTTATAAGAAAATAATGGAAAATTATACTACATAAAAAGCTCTACGTATTTCGCAAAAACAAATATTCTATTTCGTGAATATCCTGTACGTTCTTTTAGTATATTCACTCCGATAAAGGCATCTATTAAGCTATTGGCTGTTTTGGCTGTAATTTTCATTTCTTTTTGGAGGGCAGTACTTGTAATAACGGGACTATGAAAAAGGAAATATAAAAATTCATTTGCCGTTTTGGTACATTTACCAAGAGAAAGCAGCTTGTTTTTTTCCAAATCGGTTTTTAGCTCAATTATTTTCTTTAAGGTTTGTGCCGAATTTTCGGCAGTTTGACTTATTCCCTCTAAAAAATACTTTATCCATTGAGACATATCATTTTTTGTCCGCACAAAGGTGAGGTTATCATAATAAAGGGTTTTATTTTTTTCAAAAAAATCGGAAAGATATAAAAGCGGTTTTTGTAAGACCTTACTGTGTACCAAGTTTTAAGCTGCCGGATTTAAAGTCTTTTATATCCATTTTTTCTCCTAATGGACTTATTTTAACATAAATTTATCAAAATAGCAAGTTATAATTTACTTTAATGACGATTTTCGACGTATTTTCATGCTTGACAATAAAATTTCTTTATTTTACGGAAGTCTATTTAAGGAAATTTATTTAAATGCCGACGAAGACTTCGACAATATGCTTTATTTTATCCAAAACAGATTCTTTTTTCTTCTCTCTTGCTCCGTGACGGCGTGATGTAGGCGGTATAATGCGATCCAGTTCATCTCCTGCATATTCTACATAACCCTTTCCTATGGCTTTTTCTATAAACCTCCTCGATTCTTCTTTTAATTTTTCTTCTTCGACTAAATTTTTAATCTTATTTTCTTTTTCCTTTTTTGCAAAAGTGTAAAAGTTTTCAAGTATGTCATCGGTGTTTTTTAATTCGGATAATTTAGTCTTGTTTATAAAGTCCATAATCAATTCTTCTTTTGCTCTAGTGCCTAGACTTGATCTTATAACCCTGCGAACTTCTGATTTTAAATTTTCAATATCATCATTTCCTTTTGATTTTTCAAAAATCAAAGCCAAAATATAATCCAAATTTATTTCATCCGTTTTAAGTAAATCAATTTGGAATTCTATATCTGAAAAATCAATATACTCTCCGCCGATTTTATCGTGCCACTGCGAATTTAAAATGGCTTCTCTGATATCAACATAGACACTTTTCATATCCTGCATTTGTCTTTCGGAGATGATTCTTTCAAAGTTTTCAAATTCGTCAAAGTTTCTGAGGATATTTTCAGCTTGCAATAGTTCGCCAAAGAGCCTGACAAATTCTTTTTTATCCGATTCGCGTACAATTTCAGTAGGATCGGGAAATTCGGTTATGAGTTCATTACATATTTCTATATACCCTTTTATAACTGCTCCGGTTTCTTCATCGGTAAAACCACGGATATATTCTGAATAACTTTTTTCCAAAATAATATTTACACTGTTTTCATCGCCGAAAGTTTTGATGGCATCTTGCGTTGCTTTTTCCAAGTCTCTAAAACAGACAATATTTCCAAAGGTTTTTACCGTATTCAGTATACGGTTTGTTCTTGAATAGGCTTGAATAAGACCGTGGAATTTAAGATTTTTGTCTACAAATAATGTATTTAATGTCGGGGCATCAAAGCCGGTTAAAAACATTCCGACCACAATAAGCAAATCTATTTTCTTCTCCTGTACTTTCAGCGATAAATCTTTATAATAGTTTTGAAACTCATAGCCGTTTGTTGAAAAGTTTGTTTTGAAATATCCGTTATAATCCGCGATAACCTTGTCTAAAAATTCTTTTGAAGTAGAATCCATCGCGGATACATCAAAATTTTCTTCGGATATTTCGCCGATAGCTGCTTGCTCTTCATTGGCTGCAAAACTGTAAATAGTTGCGATTTTTAATTTTTTTTCTTCGGATAAATTTTTCTGCTGTTTTTGAAACTCTTCATAATATAATTTTGCCGCTTCAATGCTTTGTACGGCAAACATAGCGTTAAAACCGTTTAATCTTCTATGCTTTAAATCATAATACTCGTTTCTATGTGTCTTTGTATCGAATACTTTTAAAATATGCTTTGTTATTTCTGCTATCCGCTCAGGATGAAGCAGCATCTTTTTTTCCAACGCAGCTAATTTTTTTTCGTCTTCTTCTTTTTCTGCAGTTTTAAATTTTGGTGTAATGTTATTATAGTCAACTTTGAATTTTAAAACCTTTCCGTCACGGATTGCATCCGTAATAACATAACTGTGGAGCTGAGCTCCGAATATTCCCGATGTAGTATCGCCTCCAAAAGAATTTTCGGGGAATATAGGAGTTCCCGTAAAGCCGAATTGATAATGCTTTTTAAAAGATTTTCTTATATTTTTTTGTGCTTCCCCGAATTGAGAGCGATGACATTCATCAAATATAAGAACACAATGCTTATCATAAATTTCGTGTGAAGGATTTTTTTTGACAAATTCATTCAATTTTTGAATTGTGGTAACGACAATTCGGTTGTCATCTTTTTCAATGGATTCTTTGAGTTTTTTTGTATCTTTGCTTCCGTTTACACTGTCCTTTTGAAATCTTTGATATTCCTTCATGGTTTGGTAATCCAAATCTTTTCTGTCTACTACAAAAAATACCTTACCGATAAAGTCCAGTTTTGTTGCAAGCCGTGCAGCTTTAAAAGAGGTAAGCGTTTTGCCTGAACCTGTTGTATGCCAAATAAAACCGCCTGCTCCTTGCTTTCCTGCTTTTTTTGCTTCATAGCTTGATTTTATTTTCCATAAAATCCGTTCGGCTGCTGCAATTTGATAAGGCCTCATAATGAGGAGGGTGTTATTAACATCGAATACGCAATACTTTGTAAGAACTTCAAGGATAATCCGTTTTTCAAAAAAGGTTTTTGTAAAATCTTCCAAATCCCGAATAATCCTGTTTTTTGCATCCGCCCATTCACAGGTAAATTCATAATTATTTTTATTTTGGGCTGTGGTATTTGCAAAATATCTGGTATATGTTCCGTTGGAAATAACAAAAATTTGTACATATTTATATAGGGAATTGTTGCTGTTAAAGCTTTCTTTACTGTATCGGTGGATTTGATTAAAGGCTTCGTGGAGATTTACGCCGCGTTTTTTTAATTCAATATGCACAAGAGGTAAGCCGTTTATCAATATAGTTACATCGTAGCGGTTGCGTCTAGTTCCTTCTCCAACAACCTGATTTATTACCTGTAAAAAATTATTATGAATATTTTTTTTGTCGATGATTTTTATATTTTTTACATGCCCATCATCAAAGATAAAATCATAAACATGATTTTCTTGGACTTTGCGGGTTTTTTCGATCATACCATCGTTTGGAGCATCCAAATATTCCTGTAAAAAACGATTCCATTCTTCCAATGAAAATGTAATACCATTTAATTTTTCAATTTGGATTTTTAAATTTGCATATAAGTCTTCATTTGATCTTATTGCAAGTCTTTCATAGCCTTGCGAAACCAAATTATCAATCATAGTTTGTTCAAGTTCTGCCTCGCTTTGATATGATGTCTCTTCTGCATATAAGCCTTTTTCAAAATGGGCTAAGATAATTCCATTGGTCATTTCGGCTATGGTAGATGTACCATATTTTATACTGTCTTCAGGCATTTAAATTACTCCTTCCATTTATATGTTTTTTTAAAATTATTGAATAAAACGTCCAATAAATTTTTTTCATATTGCTTTAGTTCTTTTGCTTCTAAATCTGATATTTTGTTATGTGAAAATAAATTAATAAATCTTACATATGCTTTTTTATCTTCTTCAGACATCTTTTCAATCGCAATCAAATCACCCAACTATTATAACCGAGAAAAGTTGCGGTTTTCTCTAATAAATTTCTAAATAGCATAAAATGGTATCGCTCAATTTTATTATTATCAATTGCTTCTTGAATTATTTTTTTGATAAATAAGTGATATCCAAATGGTGTATCATTTTGCTTATTAAGCAAATATCTATTATTATCATTTTTTTGTAATAAACAATATTCTTTTTTATTATCTGATATATTTCTTTCGCTTTTAAATTCATTAAATAATACATTGTAAAATAATGCATGATGTGTTGTGATTATAAACCTTAATTCATCATTTTTTGAATTAGCTATTACCTTACTCAGAGAAATAGCCAGATGTATTAGATTATTATCATCTAAAGAAGATACAGGATCATCTATAAAAATATACTGAATAGAATTGAATTCATCTGTACTTCTATCACTGATTTCGTCAATATTTAGTTCAGATATAATCGTTTCCATTAGGACAAAAAATACAGTCCAAATAAAAATACTTTCTTCGCCTTTAGAAATCTTTATATTTGGGATAGCTTTTTTATCTCCTGTCGGTAAACTAAAGGTAATCTCTCCGGTACTTATATTTATATCTGGTTCAATTTTTGAAAAGGTAAATTCTTTAAATCTTTTTACTATTTCGGTTTCTTTTCCCTGTCTTTCTATAAGGTCAATAAATTCGGAGTTTTTATTAATCTTTAATTTTCTTTCATTATCATTCTCTAAATCATTATCCCAAAAAAATAAATCCTGTGTAAATGCATTGTAATATATTACATGTTTAATTGCTTCATCATATTTTACCTCATTGACCAAGTCTTTGAAGTCCATAGATAATCTGGTTTTTCCTGTACCATTAAAAGCATATAGTAAAGTAATCTTTTTATTTGAATCTTTTATTCTTTGAGCTATTTCTGTTAAAGAATTATATTCTTCCATGTTTTCTCTCTCTCTCTCTCTCTCTAATTTGGTTTAGGAAAATTTAGTAATTTTTCCCGATAATATTCATATTGTTTTTTTCTTTGTTCAATTTTTTTCGGCAGCCCTTCCGAAATATTATGTGCCAATGTATCGAATTTATCAAGGATTGATACGATGTATTTCTGAACAGCGAGAGAGGGGAGGGGGATTGAAAATTTTTTCAAAATCTCTTTGTTAAGACCTCCTCGGCTTCCATCACCTGATGAAACATTTCTTAATTTATTATATTGCCCCTCTAAATAATAATAAAGATAATCATTATTTAGATATTCATTAGGTATTAATGTTGCTAAAGATTGATTTGTAGAAAGTTCTATTTTTATTCTTGCTACCATTCCTCTTGTTTTTCCTTGACCGGCTAATGCAACTACTGTTGAATTGGCCGGAACTAATGTTGCACTTGAATTATCATAACCTTTTTTTGTGATAAAATCATTAGTGCTATATATTATTTTTTTATTTACTTCACCACTACTCATCCAAGGAATATTACCATTTTGCCAATACTCATTTTTTGTTCTATCAGGTGTTCCTCCGAGTACAATATCAGAAACATTTTCTAACTTTTTCCATTCTACACCAAAAAGTTTTATACCCGCAATATCCGCCGCCTCTTTTAATAAAACAAAGTAATCATTTGATATTAGCTGTCTGCTGTCTGCTGTCTGCTGTCTGCTGTCTGCTGTCTGCTGTCTGCTGTCTGCTGTCTGCTGTCTGCTGTCTGCTGTCTGCTGTCTGCTGTCTGCTGTCTGCTGTCTGCTGTCTGCTGTCTGCTGTCTGCTGTCTGCTGTCTGCTGTCTGCTGTCTGCTGTCTGCTGTCGCAATTATCACATTTTACGAAAAATGTCAAGAGCTTTTCCCGATAATATTCATATTGTTTTTTTCTTTGTTCAATTTCTTGAGGGAGTAAGCCTTTTGTGTCTTCAACTAATGATTGGAATTTATCTAATATTTGTACTACTTTATTTTGGAGTTCTAACGGAGGTAAGGGTATTATAAACTTTTCCATATCATCGCCGTGGATGCGTATTAGCTTTGTACCAGTTACTCTTTTCTCTTTTTGCTTTTGAAATTCTACTGTTTGAAAATAATAAGCAATGTATTTGGAATTTTCATTTGTAGTATAACTATACATATCCCCCGAAAATCCGATTTCTTCATCACCAAGCCAAACGACACTTTTGCCTACATCTTCTATGTTTTCCGAAGTTGTAGCAATTAGGATATCTTTCGGCTTTGCTTTTTTAAGTTTTGAAAATAGTTCATCACATACAAACGATAGAGTCTTTTTTGTTTCAAATCCGAATTTAGTATAAATTTGTCCATAATGAATGACCGGTTTCCCTTGGGGTATAAAATCACTTTTTTGCAGCCCATTACCTCTGGTAAATGTACCGACATCTCCCAGTGTGGTAAATCTAACTTTATAACCTTTATTTTCCACTCCATCTATCTTTTCAGAAATCTTATTTAAATACTTTTCACTTAACAGCATATCTCGATAATAAGAATATTGTTTGATTCTTGTTTGTAATTCTGTTTGTAATTCTGTAAAGGTATCAAGTATTTTTACGATTTTTTCTTGTGTTTGTAAGGAAGGGATAGGGATTTCTAAATTTTCTATTTCTGATTTAGCTATTGTTTTTCTAGTATTACCAAAAACTTTTTTTCTCATTTCCTTTCTAAAAATATCTGCTCTAAATAAATAATTCAAATAACAGGATGTCGTGAAATTTTTAAATTTCAATCTTATTCTCATAATATGATAAGAATATACCGTATTTTCAATTATTTCTTTTGCAACAGAGGACATAAAAATATCTTCTTCTGTTTCAGAACTTGGAGTAATAAATATATCTCCATATTCAATATTACATTGTTCTATTTTAGAAATAGGAGCAGTTACCTCCATATTTGGCGTGTTTTTATTAATGTATAAATTTTTATATACATCCATATAGTTTAGTAGTTTTATTGGAACTTCATCATGGTTTATTTTTTTATCAACTCCAGCTCCTGAAATTAACGCAACTTCTCCCAATCTCTTCCACTCAGCTTTTTCATTTTTCAACATTTCATCTATCTTATTCATTTTTTGTGCCGCCTTTTTTAGCAAGGATTTCGAGGCGTTTTAATTCATTTAGATAGTCTTTTTCTACTTGGCTAAAAGTTTTCATAGAGTATTTTTTGTACTCTGCTTCTACCCTGTTTTCCATCTGCGGCCTGGATACCGTTCCGCTGTCTGTTAAAAGATTTTCGCCTGCGGCTACAAGTATTTTGTCCACATGTTCTATCCAATCTTTCATTGTCATAGGAATTTCTTTTTGTGCTTGTCTTTCTGCAAAATCCAGATAACCGGATACTAAATTGTTTAAGCCTTTTAGTTCTTTTTCCGTAAGATAGTTTTTTGCCGTTTTAGCTTCTTTTAAGGTGGGTAGTTCTCCTTTAAATACGGTAAGCCCCATAAACTCTTTTTCGCTGTCTACCCGGCTGTAAATCAATTCGGATGCTGTGTTATTGTGTATTGCATAATGCATCTTGTTTTGTACGGTTGCAAAAAATAATTTGGCTTCTTCGGTATTCGCGTTATAGTCGATACTGGTGGCAAATAAATCCAAAACTTGCCTGTAAAAAACCTTTTCGCTTGAACGGATATCCCTGATTTTATCTAAAAGCTCTTTAAAGTAATTGCCGCCTCCAAGGTTTTTGAGTCTATCATCGTCTATCGAAAAACCTTTTATGATGTATTCTTTTAAACGTTCTGTAGCCCATCTTCTAAAATTCGTAGCAATTTTTGATTTAATCCTATAACCAAGCGAAATTATCATATCCAGATTATAAAATAGTATTTCTCTGGTAACAGTGCGATTGCCCTCTGTACGAACCTGTCGGAAATTCCGACAGGTTGAATCTTCATCCAGCTCTTTTTCTTCGTATATATTTTTAATATGTTCAACCACATTAGTTCTTGATGTTTGAAATAAGTCGGACATCTGTTGTTGTGATAACCAAACCGTTTCGTCAACAAAATGAACGTCTATTTTTGTTAAACCATCTTCCGTATTATAAATTAGAATTTCACCATTATCATTTTTTATTTCTTTATTCATTTTCAAGCTCCTTGACGATTTCGTTTATGGCAGCTCTCAGTTCATCTATCCTACTGACGGTTTCCGCGATTTCCCTATTCAGCACTTTAATGTCTATGATTTCTCTCGTATCTTCTTTTTCTACATAGGTTGAAACGGAAAGATTATAGTCATTTTCTTCGATTTCGTCTCTTTCGACATATCTCGAAAAATATTGTTTACCGCTTCTTTTTCTAAATTCTTCAACTATCGTACCTATGTTTTTTTCTTCTAAAATATTGTTGTTTGTCTCTTTTTTAAATTCTTTACTTGCATCAATAAATAAAATTTTATTTTCGGTTTTATTCTTTGCCATTACCAAGACACAGGTTGCTATCGAGGTTCCGAAAAATAAATTTTCAGGAAGCTGAATTACACAGTCTATGAAGTTATTATCCACCAGGTATTTTCGGATTGTTCTTTCTGCACCCTTGCGGTAAAAAATTCCCGGAAAACATACAATGGCTGCCCGTCCTTGACTGGAAAGATAACTCAAGGAGTGCATAATAAAGGCGTAGTCGGCGTAAGATTTCGGCGCCAGTTTTCCCGCCGGTGCATACCGCTCATCGTTTATAAGAGTCGGATCATCGTCGCCTACCCATTTGATGGAGTAGGGTGGGTTTGAGACGATTGCATCAAAGGGTTTTTCATTTTTGTGAAGGGGATTTAAAAGGGTGTCGCCCCGCTTAATAGAAAAATTGTTGTAGTTGACATTGTGTAAAAACATATTCATACGGGCAAGGTTAAAATTGGTCATGTTTATTTCCTGTCCGAAAAAGCCTTCGTCTATAATATGTTCGTCAAATTGTTTTTTCATTTGCAAAAGCAAGGAGCCGCTCCCGCAGGTCGGGTCATATACCTTGTTAATACTTGTTTTTCCGTCCATGACAAGCCTTGCTAACAGTTTTGATACCGTTTGCGGAGTAAAAAATTCTCCTCCCGATTTTCCCGCATTGCTTGCATAATTGGAAATCAAATACTCATAGGCATCGCCGAATGCATCGATATCGTTGTTTTTAAAATCTCCGAAATTGATTTCTGCAATTCCCGTTAATATATCTGTTAACCGCTTGTTCTTTTCGGCCACCGTTCCGCCTAGGCGATTACTTGTCGTGTCCACATCTTCAAATAAACCCTTTATATCGTCTTCTGAAGCAAAGCCGACGGCACTTCCTTCAATTGCTTTAAAGATATTAGCTAAATCGGTATTTAAATTTTCGTTATCTTTTGCTTTTGCTGCAACATTTTTAAATAGCTGACTTGGCAGGATGAAAAAGCCCTTGTCTTCTACGGTGTTCGGTCTAAAATCTGGATCAGCTTCTTTATCGGAAATCTTTGCATAGTCAAAATCAGTGTCCCCTGCTTCATGTTCTGCAGAGTTAAAAAAATCGGTCATGTTTTCCGATATAAATCGGTAAAAAAGAATTCCCAATATATATTGCTTAAAATCCCAACCGTCTACTGCTCCCCTTACATTATCTGCAATAGACCAAATTTTTCTGTGTAGCTCTGTTCTTTGTACTATTCCATTATTTGCTTTTGAGTGATCGGACATTCTCGCTGCCTTTTTATTAGTTTATTTTAAATTTTTTAATAAAATTTACCAACTATTATACAATAAATTTGAGAGAGTTCCAACTAGTGTATTTATTGTGTATTTTTTTAGTTTCCAACCATTGACAATAAAATTTTTTTATCTATAATGCGGATAATTGTTTAATAACAAAATGTAAAGTTAGAATAAAGAGGTCTTTATGAAACATAAATTAAAAATAAAACTTATTGTGTTTATTGTTATTATGATTATGACAACTGTAGGGTGTTCTTTTTTTGTGCATCCGGTTTCTGTTGCTGTAGAAGGAGATGAGGGTATAATCGTAAAGGAGCAAACTTTTAGGGTAAAGCCCGGTACAAAGTGGATTGCAGCTAAAAAAGAAGCTGAAAAATGTATACAGGTAAAATCCGGATACGAATTTGTTGAATGGAAGGGGTTGTTAAGAGGCTCAAGCGAATACACAGAAACCCTTAAAGATGATATGGAAATTAGAATTACTCCCGGTCATCTTGCAGCAGTTAAAGCTATTACTAAAAAAGAATGAGAGAAAAGACTTTAAATTTTAAAAATAATTTTTTTTCGATATTGCCTTTTAAACAGCTTTCGGTCTTGTTCTTTTTGGCCCTTGTGTCGGCCTTGGCTCCCTTTGTGAGTTTTTGGGCTCTTTCAAAAACAATCTATGCTCTTTCAACCATTTCCCAAGTTCAAAATGTTATTCTATACATAATTTTTATAGGGGCATTTTTAGTTACAAATGACAGTTTTGAAGCCATCCGCTGGACATATTCTACCTATATGGAAGGGAAAATCTTTTTGGAAATGAAAGAAAGACTTTTAGAAAAGGTTTCAAAATATGCGTACATAGACATCTTTGAAAATCCCGATTTTTTAAATCAACAACCCCGACGCAAAGTATCGTGGTTGTTGTTCTCATAAGGTGTTTGCAATCGGATTTAATACCCTTTATTACGACGCAGAGCGTCGGAGTATTAAATCCTCCGCACGAATAAGCTAAGACTGGCCGATCAGCTCATTCCCAAATTTAACAGTTTTTTTAATTCTCTTGCTATGCTTTTTTCGGGTGTGCTGGGTTCTTTGCCTTTTTTATGGATTGGAATTACGACAGCTTGGTGGGTGCCCCTTGCTCTGATAGCGGGTTTTTTACCGAGTTTAATTATAAAATGGAATCTTGAAGAAAGGCTATGGGCCTTGGAAATTCAAAACGGAGAATCCTACAAGGAGTCCGCCGTTCATGAGCACATTCTTTTGGATTCTGCCTTTGCAAAAGAAATACGTCTGTGGAATGCCGCTTCATTTATTCTAAAAAGATGGAAGAAGAATAGATATAATCTTTTAAGGGAAACTTCCTGGCTTAGAAATAAAAGCATGGGAATGACCCTTTTAGCCCATATTTTTGAGGGGCTTGTGGATTGTGCTGTGATTGAATACTTATATATGCTTGTGAGCCGAAACACCTTAACAACGGGAGCTTTTGTTTTTGCGGTTACGGCGGTTATTCAGCTACGGCAAAATGCCTTTACCGTGCTTTTATTCGGTGTCGATCTTAAAAGCGATTTTAACAGGTTAAAGCCTTATTTTGATGTTATAAACTACGATGAAACTATAATCGAAAAGAGCCAGCCTTATGATGAGAAAATAAAGCCTCCCCCGACAGCACAAAATGCTATAGTTTTAAAATCTCTTTCATTTTCTTATCCTAAATGTGAAAAAAAGGCTCTTAAAGATATAAACCTTGAAATTAAAAAAGGAGAAAAAATAGCCCTTGTCGGAGCAAACGGTTCCGGTAAATCTACTTTGATTAAAATCATAAGCGGAATGTATCCCGATTTTGAAGGTACCTATTTTTTTAATGGGAAAAATTCAAAAGAGATTGCGGTTAATGATTTAAGAAGGTCTTTTGCGGCCGTTTACCAAGATTTTGCCCGATTTCCTATGACATTTGAAGAAAATGCAGCAATTTCCGAAATTGCCGAGCAGTTTAATGATGAGCCGAATTCTTTTAAAACTGAAAAAGAAGAGTTTAAGATAGATGCCTTTAAATTTGAAGAGCTTTGTAAGTGTTTTCCGATAGCAAACTCTATGTTAGAACCTAAAACCCTGCTTACCAGACAGTTTGAAGGAGGGCTTGATTTATCGGGAGGCCAATGGCAGAGGCTTGCCATAATGCGTTGTGCTTGGGCGGATAGGGAAATAATTCTTTTGGACGAACCTACCTCGGCTCTTGATCCCGATTCCGAGCACGAGGTTCTTGAAGCTATGATTGAACTTATGAAAGGAAAAACGGCGATAGTCGTTACACACAGGCTAGCCCTTTGCCGCAGTGTCGATAGAATAATCGTAGTTGAAGACGGCTCAATCGCCGAAACCGGCACTCACACCGAGCTTATAAACAAAAACTGCCGCTATACCGAAATGTTTAAAAAACAAAGTGCTCGTTATAAATAAAAAAGCCCTCGAAATCGAGGGCTTTTTTTTGAGTGATTTTTTAGCGGGCGTATTCTACGATACGTGTTTCGCGTATAAGGGTTACGCGGATTCTTCCGGGGTACTGCAAATCGTTTTCGATTTTTTTTGCAATGTCCCGGGCCAAAATCTTGGTATCGGCATCGGAAATCTTCTCGTTGTTGATAACAACCCGTAATTCCCTTCCGGCTTGAATTGCGTAAGCTTTTTCAACTCCGTTAAAGCCTTCAGCCAGCTGTTCAAGGTTTTCAAGCCGCTTAACATAGTTATCCATAGTTTCGCGTCTTGCACCAGGTCTTGCAGCCGAAATTGCATCTGCAATCTGTACGATTACCGATTCAATGCAGGTAGGCTCTATATCGTTGTGGTGAGCACCTACGGCATTGACAACCCTCGGATCTTCATTGATCCTCTTTGCAAGCTCCATTCCTATTTCGGCATGGTTTTTATCGGAATCGGTTTCTGCTCCCTTTCCGATATCATGCAGTAGGGCACCGCGTTTTGCGATTTCGACATTTGCACCGATTTCGCTTGCAATCATTCCTGCGATTATGGCTACTTCTTTAGAATGCTGAAGCACATTTTGCCCATAGCTTGTTCTAAAATAAAGCCTTCCCAAGGCTCTTACGCCTTCTTGGTTCATATTATGGATGCCGAGATCGAATAGAACTCTTTCTCCTTCTTCATAAACCTTTTGCGAAATTTCTCTGGTTACCTTTTGTACAATTTCTTCAATACGAGCCGGGTGAATTCGGCCGTCAAGAATCAATCTTTCCAAGGCAACCCTTGCAATTTCTTTGCGTACAGGGTCGAAACAAGATACTACAACAGCCTCAGGGGTATCGTCGATGATTATGTCTACACCGGTAAGAGTTTCCAAGGCTCGGATATTGCGGCCTTCGCGGCCGATAATCCTTCCTTTCATCTCATCGCTGGGCAAGCTGACCGTTGAGACAGTAATGTCGCTGGCCGTTTCCGTTGCAAGACGTTGAATCGTCGTAATCAGAATATCTTGTGCCTTTTTTTCTGCCGTCAGCTGAGCTTCTTGTTCTATCTTATTTATGATAGTAACCGCATCATGCTTTGCTTCAGTTTCCAAGTCACGGATAATCAAATCCTTTGCCTGCTGCTGGGTCAAACCGGAAATTCTTTCCAATTCTTCCCTGTATCTTTCTTCTTCACCGCTTAAAATTTCAGTCCGCTCATCAAGTGCGGCTTCTCTCTTGACAAGCTCTTTTTCTTGTTTTTCTACAGATTCGACACGTTTATCGAGGAGTTCCTCTTTTTGTGTCAATCTGCGTTCAAAACGCTGGAGATCGCTCCTGCGTTCCCTATTTTCCCGTTCCTGCTGTTTTTGTTCCCGAATCAGCTGCTCTTTTGCTTCAAGAAGGAATTCCTTCTTTTGAGCTTCAGCATCTTTTATTGCCTCCTGTAAAATCCGTTCTGCACGTTGTTCAGAAGCAGATAGTTGAAATCTGGCATAAAGCCAGCGAATCGTCCATCCAAGAATTATACAGACAGCAGGAAGGATGACATACAAAATCCAATTCATCGGTATGCTCCTAAAAAGTGTACTACTGTCCAGTCTCATAATACAGGCAATTGAAAAAAAAGTCAATAAAATGTTGAAAATAAGTTATAAAAAATTTTTATCGTACGTTGCATGACAACAGAGTATTAAACCCTCTGCACGAATAAATCGATTTTCCGGCTTGCCCTATATTTTAGAATTTTGTATATTGTAACTATCGGGAAAAATGATTTTTTCTAATCTAAATTATAAGGAGATGATTATGGCAGTATTGGAAATTACAAGTGCTAACATTGATGAAACCTTAAAAACAGATAAGCCTGTATTAATTGATTTTTGGGCTCCATGGTGTCCTTCATGTGTTCAGCTGACTCCGGAATTGGAAGCAGCAGAAGCGGAGATAGGAGATAAGGCTGTTATTACAAAGTCAAATGTAGATAACGCACGTGATTTAGCTCAAAGATACAAGTTTATGGCTATCCCTACTTTAATTCTTTTAAAAGACGGAAAAGAGGTGGATAGGCACACAGGCTATATGCCGAAAAAAGACCTTGTAGACTTTGTTTCAAAGCATATCTAAAAGAAAAGGCGGGAAGCTTTAAAAGCCCCCGCCTTTTTTCTTTTTAATCGGTTTAAAGAGAATCTCTAAAACCGAATATTTTTAAATATAGTCGGCCTTATGGAGTACATCCCTTGCCTTGGGTAAGTCTTCTCCGCTTACCATGATTACGGGGCCGGTACAACCCATTCCCGTTTCGGCGTAGATGCCTTCCTTCCAAAGAGCCTTGCAGGCATCTTCGATTTCGATAACATCGATTCCGGGAATACCGGCATCAACGGTTTTCTTAGGCGGAGCCTTTACCTCTTCGGCAGCAGCTGCTGCAACGGGCTTTGCTCCGGGCATATCTTCCAAAAGCTCATCCAAGCCGGCCTTTTTAGCGGCCTTAAGTTCTTCTGCATAGATGCCGTGAACATTGTTCTTTGCGCAGTCGGCAACGAATTTTAAGGCATTGGCTATGGCCGGAGCTCCCGATGCTCTCGAAATAATTCCGACAACATCATCATAGCCCGAACCGATACAGGGGCCATAACCGAAGCCTGAGCCTTCATAGCTTCCGCCCGTTACAAAGGAAGAAAAGAGCTTAATCAGCAAGTTTCCCGTGAGGGTATCGCAAACCATTACATCGGGAGTTCCCTGCAAGAGGTCGTTTCCTCTCATGCGGACACCTCCGTCTGCACGGTTCGATTCGGTGTAGTTTACCTTGTAGCCTTTTTCCTTCATTTTGTTTAGAGCTTTTTCGATAACGGCGATACCGTCAATGTTTAAAAGACCTACGGTGGGTTCGGCTATTCCTGAAGCTTTGGCAACGGCAATACCGCCGATAGCATTTAAAAGCATGGCCTTGTAGCGGTTTGCATCGGTTGTTCCCGTGGTAGTGGCAAGAATCATCTCGCGGCCCTTTCCGGGGGTTACAACCTTTCCTACGGTGCTTACGCCCAAGGGGAAGTTATAGTGCATGGTTACACAAGCCTTAATTGTTCCTTCTTTAAAAAGGCGTTCCATTTCTTTATGAGCATCTTCGAGAGTTGCTGCAGGGAAATGCTTTAAGCCTTTTGCTTCCGGTCCTCCGATGAGGATTACATCCAGATCGGGATTTCTTTTTGCGGCAAGCTCTGCGGCATAAACAAGTTCCGCTTCGCCGTGCTCGCTTCCCGGAATGGTTAAACCGACGGGGAATCGGCCGGCAAAGGAACCGCCCTCAAGCCCTTCGGCAAGTCCTAAAAATAAATCAGCAATTTGTTTTTTATCTGCCATATTCTTATCTCCTTAGTTTTGGGATTTGAGAATATTTTCGGCTACGTTTCTCATTGCTTCGGCAACAATCTTCTTTATTCCGGCTGTGTCCTGACCGGCAGATGCGGAGCCTTTTCCGTCATTGGCTTCAATTAAGAAGCTTAAGCCGTCGAAGAGGTTTGTAAGACGGCCGAGGAATAAACTTCCCTTTCCGATTATCATTGTATTTTTAAGTTTTCCTGCCATCATATCGCGGCGTGCATGTCCGATAAAGGGAACGCCTGAAGGGATATGTCCCTGAGTGGGAGCAAAGCCGACAACTCCGTGTTTTTTTACGAATTCGGCAATTTGAGTTTTTTCAAGCTGGCCTTTCATAACGCTTAGAGCGGCAATCATCTTTACGTTTGCTTCGGGTACGTTACCTGCACCTGCGGGAGCGGTGATTTCGTGGTTTTGAAGCTCTGCCGAGTATTTTTCGATGTCGGTCATCTTTAAACCGGCTGCATTAAGAGGATCGTAAACCAATACGCTCATAACGGCCTGAGGGGCAGAACCGGAAGAGATTACGTGTTTTCCTACAACTTCGGTATTGATAACGGGGTTTACTCCGTCGTCTGCACTTAGCATAACGGCAAAGCCACCGATCATATCTTCAAAGAGGGGAAGGTCTTTTTTTACATGGTCTTTTCCGTTCATACCGAGCTTGGGTACAGAACCTCCCGAAACGACCAATACGTTTTTAAAGATACCGGCTGCTACAAGGGCTGCTCCGTGGATAATTGCATGAACAGGAGCTGCACAGAAGCCTCGAACGTCTGAACCTGTTGCGTTTACACAGCCCGATTTTTCTCCGACTGCCTTTGCAATGTTTCCGCCGCCTCTCTGGTTAATATCGCCTGCAGCTTCTTCAGAACATTCGATGATGTATTCGACATCCTTCATATCGATGCCTTCGAGGTTTCCCATGTGCCATGCGGAAAGAATACCGGAAGCCTTTGTGGCGAGGTTTTCAAGCATGGTGTGGGCACTTAAGTTTTCGTCCGTATCGTGAGCCTGCTTTACACAACCGATGAGTTTTCCCTGTTCGTAAAGCCCTTCTGCTGTGTGGGCATCAACCATTTTTTGGATTTCTGCCATGTCATGGCCTTCACCGAGCTTAATGTCTTGGGTTTTCATCATCGGGTGATTTTCGATGAGTTTTGCAGCTTGGGCCGTGAATTCTTTTGAGAAATAAACGAGCTCAAAAACGTCGGCATGTTTCATCAAAATATAGAACTCGGCCTGAGTCATAATTTCGCCGAATTTACCCTTTCTTTCGGCCTTTTTTGCATCCTTGTACCAAGGTTCGGGAAGTTTTTCCAAGTCTTCGGGAGTCATATTTCCGATATAAACTTGGTTAGGCGGATAGTTTACTGCCTCTTCAAAGCTGCGTAAGTGAGAGGGTATTGCCTTTAAATATTCATCCTCAGGGTTTGCAAGCCTTGTGCCTGTTTGAGTTGAACCGTTGTGAAAAAGAAGATCGGGAGCATGAACTAAGATGTAGCTTGCTCCTTTTATAGCGACTTTTGCCATAATGCCTCCAAAAAATTTATATAAAATTTAAAATGCTTTGCCAATTAATAATGATGGCATTTTTATTCTATATTAAATTCATTTATTATTCAAGGGTCTATATATTATAGAATTTAAACGCAAAGGATTCATAAGTTCAATTTATAATTACCCATTGCCAATTTTCCCTATACCATCCCCGCTTTTTCAAAATGCTTTTTTAATATCCGCATAGAAAGCCACGCTCCCGCGAAACTTGTTATAACCGTCAATGCAACCATTGAACTATAAACCGGCCATGAAAAAAATTGTAAATATTGTGCCAAGGCTTCATCGGTTAAGTGAAGGATTTCCTGCCTTTGGATCAGATATTCTCCATGCGAAAGATACATAGGCAGGGTGAACAAGGCTGTCTGCAATGTGGAGCCCAGCACATAAGGCAATATGATTGCTTTTTTATCTTTGTACTTCATCATTGATGCAAGAGTCTCCGCAATGAACCAGCCGATAATTGAAAGACCGACACCGACTCCGTTTGCCGCCATAAATCCAGGTAAAACGATAATTATCCCCATAATAAAAAAGACGCCCGTTTTTCTTACCTTTGATGCCGCCAGCATAAATGTTATCGATACAAAAAACAGCGTAATCGGGATATTGGCTATCGTTCCGAAAAGCGTTAATGCAGCGAGTGCTCCCGTAATAAAGAAAATTAATAGTGCAACCGCAGCGAAGATTCCGATAAAAATAAAATCCCGTGCATTCAATTTGTTTGTCTTTGTTTCCATGACATTCTCCTTAAAAAATATTACTAAACTGTAAGTACGATACCGCACCCACAGCAATAGCCGTACATAATCCGTATACAAAATCCGTTTTTGTAAATTTGAGCGGATAGATATTTGTTCTGTTTTTATAATTTTCAATTCCTCTCAGCAAAACTGATGTGGAAAGTTCTTCAGCTATGCGAAGACTTCTAAATAAAATCGGAACAATTATAAGTTCCAAAGAACGAATGGGATGCATTAAAAACCGTAAGCCTGAAATAGAAATACCTCTTATTTTTAAACTGTCTTTTAAACAGCCGTAATCTTCTTTTAAGGACGGAAGATACCTAAATACAACGATTAAGGGAATTGCTATTATGTTTGGAAATTTCATCGTCTGCATAGCCGATATAATAGAGGGCATGGAAGTTTTCTTTTTCAAGAATATAATCATCATAACCGCAATAACGAATTTTTGAATAAAATAACTTAAAGATACAATCATGAGAGCAATTGTCGAATTCGGAATATAATGAATATAAAACATCGACACGGCAATGATACTATACATTCCGCTATATAAAGCGGATTCACGATAAGAGCGTACATCCCATAAATAGAAATTACAAATAATAAGTAAAACATGTGAGGGGAGAGGCTTATTGACGGCAAGACCGAACGAGATAAAAATAAATACAATGCCGAGTACCGTTCTCGTATCCGCTTTTCTTTTTGTATTCACTTCACATTTCCTCTTTTTTACTTAAAAGCTCCCAGAGCATTTTCTTGGTATCATTATTTAAATTGAAATCAGCGTAAACCATTCCGCTTTTTAAATAAATAATTCTGTTGCAGACAGACAGTAAAAATTCATAATCGTGCGATATTACAAATATAAGCCTACCTGCATTTGCCGCAGTGAGAATACTTTTAGAAACCAAATCCATAGAATGTTTATCCAAACCGCTTGTCGGTTCATCCAAAAAAAGTATCTTACAGTTATTGCAAAAAGCCGCTGCAATGGTGAGCCTTTGTTTTTGACCTCTTGAGAGGGCAAGCGGATGCCGTTCTTTTAAATCAAGAATTTCAAAATCCGATAAAACGGTTTCTTTTTCCGTACCGCTCAAACCGCCGCCTTTTTTTCCTATATCCAATTCATCCTCTACGGTATTACCGAAAAGTTGAAAGTCGGAGTCCTGCATGACAAAATACATACTTCCCGCCCTTTTCTTATAGCTCCGCTTTTCTCCTTTAATTAAAACGCTTCCGCTTTTTTCTTTTAATAAACCTATACACAATTTAGCGAGAGTTGTTTTACCCGCTCCGTTTTCACCGATAATGCCGATAACTTCTTTTTCATAAGCTCTTATCGATATGTCTTTAAGCACATCCGTTTTTTCCTGTTTTGAATGTGAATATGAAATGTTTTTTATTTCAAACAATGGGGTAGTTTTATCGACAATACTTTTAGAATGAACCGTATCGAGATTTTCCAAATATATGGGTCGAATATTTTTATTGTTTTTTTGCAGCTCAAAAAATTCGTCTTTTGAGAATTCTCCCGTAATTCTTCCCTTATCCATAACGAGCATACGGCTGCATAAGGCCGAAAGATAAAATAATCGATGCTCCAAAACGATAATAGTTTTCCCTTCTTCTTTTAAGCTCCGTAATATGTTTTCCAAATCAAAGATGGAATGAATATCCAGATTAGCTGTAGGCTCATCGAACAAAAAAATGTCAGGCGACATCGCATAGCATGACGCGATAGCCAGTTTTTGTTTTTCACCGCTTGAAAGTTTAAAGATACTCTTCTCTTTTAGATGATTTATTCCAAGCAGTTTCAAACTGTTGTCTACCCTTTTCAGTATTTCTTCCCTGTTCAAAAGCATATTGCTGCAGCCGAATGCCGCTTCACTAAAAGGATCGGTCATAAAAAACTGACTTCGCGGGTCTTGGAATACACAGCCTACCATGCAGCCTATTTGTGAAAGCTCCATAGTGCGTATATCTTTTCCGTTTAGACAAGCCTCTCCCGTTAAAACTCCGTCATAGAAATGCGAGATAAGGCCGTTGATAACAGAGCCGAGTGTGCTCTTCCCGCTTCCGCTTTTTCCGGTAATGACAACAAATTCTCCTTTTTTTATTTCGAGGTTTATATTGTCGAGAATGAGAAGACCTGTCCTTGTTTTATACGAAATATCTTTTAGCGAGAGCACATTCCGCTCCCGTATTGTGCTTTCCAAAGCCGCGCATAGTAAGCGTCCTTTTCCAAAAGTTCATCGTGTTTTCCTTTTTCGATAAGATTGCCTTTTTGAAACACAAGGATTTGATCTGCCTTTTGAATAGTCCTTAAATGATGAGCGATCACTATGACCGTTCTGTTTTTTGCAAGTTCTGTAATGGCATCCTGTATTAAAGACTCATTTACGGGATCGACATTACTGGTCATCTCGTCGAGGATTAAAATCGGAGCATCTTTTAAAAAGGCGCGTGCAATGGAAATCCGCTGTCTTTGTCCGCCGGATAAGAGTCCTCCGTTTTCTCCAATATCCGTTTCATAGCTTTTCGGCAAGCTCATAATAAAATCGTGAATCTTTGCCTTTTTTGCGGCCTCGATGATTTCTTCTTTTGTTGCTCCTTTTTTTCCTACTCGGATATTTTCCTCGATGGTGTTATCGAAAAGCTGCACATTTTGCATAACAATACTGATACGATCCAAAAGTTCATCGTAGGGAATATCCCGAATATCGGTACCGCCGAGTGTAATACTTCCGCCTTGCACATCGTAAAACCGCAACAGCAAATTCGTAACCGTCGTCTTACCGCTTCCCGATTCTCCTACAAGCGCTGTCATCGTTTTTTCCGGAACGGAAAAAGTTATTCCATTCATTTTGAATTCATCTTCTTCATAAGAAAACTCTACATCTTTAAAAACAATATCGTTTTGTGCAGGAGTAACTCCGTCCGTTTTATCGGCTATTACCTTGGCATGAAGAATTTTTCCCAAGCGGTGATAGCTATCTACGGCAGACACATAATACATATAGTGTGTTTCCATCGCTGCAAAAGGTTTATAAAATTCTTTTGAAATGACTGCGATAATCATAAAGCTGAGCACATCCATACTTCCACATAACGCAGCAAGACCGGAATAAATGAAAAGAATAAAATACCCTGCATCGATTAAAAACGAAAAGAGCGAAAGCTGTCTTGCCTTAAACCGGGAAGCAGCCTTACTTGTTTCTCCGAATTTTTTTGTCTTTTCAAAAAGTTCATTATCCAAACTTTTATTATGCGAAAAACTTTTGAGCACCGGAATACCGCGTACATATTCAACAAATAAACTCACCATATCGGCAAGGGCGGAATTATTGTTATGTTCCGTTTTTTGTGCTCCCTTAATTGTGTAAAAAAGGTAGGCAAGTGAAAGCGGAATCGACGCGGCCATCACAAGGGCTGCACTAAGGTTGATAAAGCAAAGACCTATAAATACCGCAAGAGCGATGAGAAAATCACCGAACATCCGCGGCCACATATGACCGACCACCATAGACATATTGTCCACATCTTTATGAAGAATCGTATTTAATTCTCCCAGCCGTTCATTCGTATAAAATCCCAAACTAAACAGCTTTAATTTTACAATCATCCGCTCCCGTATTTGCTGCACTACATCAAAGCCGGCTCCGTGTTTTTTTAAGTCGGCAATCATATTGCAAAGTCCCTTAAAAACGACCAAACCTATCAGCGTTGCAAAAGCCCCGTAGAGTCCCTGCACATCAGTCCCGGCAGCAATCTTAAACAAAATCGAAAACACCGTAAGTAACATCCCCACGGAACTCAACCCGTACAAGGTAAAAAACAGGGAAGAAATACATACATCGATTTTTCCCCGCTTACTCAAAAATGCAAATAATTCTTTATACATAAAAACTCCTTTACCACACCCGCCAGTTGTCTACTTTGTTTTGGGCTTCGACCATTTCTTTATAAAAGGTGCATCGCGAAATCAATTCTTCGTGTGTGCCGGAATCCAGTATGCGGCCTTTATCCATAACGATTATTTTATCCGCGTTTTGTACGGTGTTCAGGTGATGCGCAATCGTGATAACCGTTTTATTTTTTCTTAATTCTTCGATCGCCTCGTTTATGAGTTTTTCGTTTTCGCTATCAACCGCCGCCATCGCTTCATCTAAAATAAGAATTGGAGCATTTTTAAGAATCATCCGGGCAATGGATATTCTTTGCTTTTCTCCTCCCGAAAGTTTTACCCCCATCTCTCCGACCCTTGTGTTGTAGCCGTGAGGCAGGGCGGAAATAAAATCATGACATCGTGCTTTTTGAGCGGCTTCTATCACTTCCGATTCGGAAGCACCTGCCTTACCGATCGCGATATTTTCAAAGATGCTCATATTAAAAAGAATTACTTCCTGCTGAACACTTCCGATAAGAGCGGAAATGCTGTTCGTATCATAGCGTGAAATATCTTTACCCGAAATTGTGAGCACACCTGAATCAACATCCCAAAAACCCATGATAAGATTCGCAAGCGTGCTTTTACCGCAACCGCTCGGCCCGACAAGTGCATTTAAACTGTTTTCTTTACATTGTACAGTAATATCTTTTAACGCAAAGCCGTCTTTTTCATATTTAAAATGTACATTCTTACATTTTATATCTCCTGTTTTTAGCTTTTCGCTGATCTTTTCTTTTGCAAGAGGCGCACAGAGAATCACCGCTATACTTTTAAGCTTTTCAGTAAACACTATGGAAAAGTGATGGAGCGTTGCGGTTTTACTTATTGCCGACACAAATACCGAAGATAAAATAACGGACAGTATAAACTGAGCGGTAGAAATATTGTTATGTAAGAGCAGTATACTTCCTAACATCATAACCGATACCGCTCCGGCTTCCATAAAAATATCGATAAGCACCATCGGGCCCGTAACGGCGCCCATACTCTTTTTTACATCTTGCACATAAGAGCGTGCGGAATCCAAAGTCCTACCGCTAAAACGCTCTTCTTTTGCAAAGGCCTTTATGACGGCAATGTTTTTTACATATTCCATCATGTCTTCCCTCATCTGCATTTCTCGTTCAAAATATATTTGAAATCTTTTTTGCATGGTCTTTGCAGATAATTGTTGTACAAGGAACATGAGCGGTACCCCTGTAATCATTATTAATGCGAGCCGGTAATCTATAAAAAGCATTGCAATAAAAACCAGAACAGGAAGCAGAGTTGCCGCCATAATTTCCGGAAGACCGTGCGCCAGATATATTTCAACCTGCTCTACATCGTGTTCAACAATGCTTGTAAGCTCACCGGTAGTATGCTTTTTAAAAAATCCTAAATTCAATTTTTTGAGGTGTTCAATTATTGCAAGCCGTAATTCCGTCAATGTACTAAAAGCCCTGTCATGAGCTGTCTTTACGGCAAGATAATTAAAACACGCCTTGAGCATAAACGAGATGAAAATACCTCCGGCAATCATTTTAAAATATTCTCTTTCTGTTTTTCCCGAAAATAGGCTGCTTATCACCAGTACCAATAAAACCTGCGGTATTAAGTCAAACACTATTTTAAGCGCAAGCAGCACATTGGACAAAAAGGTTTTACCCGTTACCTGTTTTTTCAATTCCTTTTCAGTCATACCTACTCCTCTCTACATCTATAATGCGCATGTATATTCATTTATCTTTAAAACCAAACAATATTGAATATTTATTCAATATTGATAGATAAAATGAGGAGCGGTTGAGCGCTCCTAAAATAAATTCGCTTCTATCTGCTATAATTACAGCTTATAATGATTCTACGCCGTCAAAATAACACTTATTAATAACAAAGAGCATATCTTCTGCCCATTTTTCATTTTTATAGTGCCGTGCAATTTCCATAAGACCCTCAACATAATTATTTGCCAAAATATGGGCAAGCATGGGATCGTGTTTGGTTTTTGAATATCTTTTTAAACCGTCTTTTATATGCTGTTCCAACCGCTTGACCCACATATCTTTTGCATTCTCATGTTTCGTTCCCGAGCTCTTGTCTATTAAAATGATGAGTTTAATTCTGTTTTTTAACAGTTTGGGAAGTTGAGACGCTCCGCCCCGATTAAATCTTTCATAGGGGCTTCCGGCTTCCATCTTTTCCTCATCTTCCATCATCTTAATAATTTTATCCAATACGCCTGCGACTACTTCATCAAATAATCCTTCTTTATTTTTGAAGTAGGTATAAATAAGCGCAACGGGAATATCAGCCTGTTCTGCAATATCCGTCAGCTTTGCACTTCTGTAATCTTGTTCATAAAATATTTTTTCCGCAGCCGTCAAAATTCTATCTTTGACTTCTTCTTTTAATACCTGCATACCGCCCGCACGCTCAAAACGTTCTCCTTTCTATTCTACCAATACTGAATTATAATTTAATAATAAATCTTTATTCAATATTTGTCAATAGAGGTAAACAAATTTTATTTATTTTACCTCTATGCCTCTTAAAAAGATTAACATAAAAGATAAAAAACTTTTGTAAGCGGCTATTATTTGGGCTGTTTTAATCATGCTGATGTCCGCAAGAGCCCGCACCGCTGTCGATTTAGCGGTTCCCTTCTGTCCCCGTATCAAAACACCGCCCAGCTTAGGATTAATCAAATTAAGAATCAAGGCTTCTTTCATTTCATCTTGCCCCAAGATTGACGTAAAGGGATAGTTTTTCATAATGATTTGAGTATAGCATTTTTGGAGAGGTATATCTAGGGATGGAGCCCTTGCTGTTATGAAAGAACAGCCGTATAATAAGCATTAATAAAGGGGAAATTATGGGAAAATTGCTGTGGAAGCGGGTGTACGATCTGCCGGAAAAAGGCGACGGGTTTAGGATTTTGGCGGACAGATTGTGGCCGCGCGGAATTTCGAAAGAAAAGGCCTGCATCAGTGAATGGGCAAAGGAAATTACACCTTCGTCGAGTCTGCGGCAAGCTTATCACCGCGGCGAAATCGATTACAAAACTTTTTCGGAGCTGTACGCAAAAGAGTTGGTGCAAAATCCATGCACAAAAGATTTTACGGATAAAATCAAGGCCGAATTAAAAAATAGAAATGTTACAGTTTTGTATGCGAATAAAGATGTTGAACAAAGCCATATTCCTGTTTTGCAACGCTTTATCGAAAAAGTTCTGAACGGCTGAAAGCACTGCTGCTGTAATCTTAAGTGATACAATTAAATCATGTGCAAATCAGACTTGTTTTTTCTGTTAATTTGAATATAATTATGTATAGAAGAGGTTTCTATGAGAAAAAAATTAAATATTACCGACGGAATTTTTCCTATGCCCGTATTAATGGTTGCTACCTATAACGATGATGGAAGCATAAATGTTATGAACGCTGCATGGGGAACTATGCAAGAACGTTCCATTATAGCTCTTAATTTGACCGAAACACATAAGACAGTAAAAAATATCAAGGCGAGAGGCGCTTTTACCGTTAGTATTGCTGATGCGGCTCATGTACTTGAAGCCGACTACTTTGGTGTTGCTTCCGGCAATAAGGTTCCTAATAAGCTGGAGAAGACCGGTCTTACCGCAAGCAAGGCGGAAACCGTTGACGCTCCTGTTATAAACGAATTTCCGATTTGTCTGGAATGTGAATTTATTGAGTATCAAGATAATAAATATGGTTGCGGTGTTATAGGAAAGGTTGTCAATGTAACTGCTGACGAAAGTGTTATGCCGAATGGAAAGCTTGATATGTCGTTAGTAAATGCCATAGCCTTTGATCCATATACACACGGATATTACAAAGTATCAGAGCGTGTCGGTGAAGCCTTTAAAGATGGTTTAAAGCTTAAATAATAAAACGGTGTTTAATAATATTCTTTCTGAATAAACGACAGAACTCCTTTAAAAAAACACCGATTAGCCTATAAGACTAATCGGTATAAATGCTTATTTAAAAGGGGGTGTTATTTTATGGGTTCCAAATGAGCTTGGAAGTGTCTAAGAATCGGGGGTTCCCAGATAATTTTGTAGCCCTTAACTTGTGAGGCTCTTTCTTTAATATTGATTAAAGCTCCTGCAATAACATCTAAGTGAGATTGGGTGTATACTCTTCTCGGAATTGCAAGACGGGCAAATTCGAATTCGGATTTTATTTGTTCTCCGGTTTCGGGATCATTTCCGAGCATAAAGGAGCCGATGTCACATGTTCGGATTCCGGCTTCTTTATACAACTCTACGCAGAGAGTGTGTCCGGGGAATTGATAATATGGAATGTGCGGGAACATGGCGTTGGCATCAACATAAACACCGTGTCCGCCTGCCGGGTTTTGAATGGCAACTCCTGCATCAAGGAGCTGAGAGGCTAGGTATTCCATAGAAGCGTTTCGGTATTTTAAATATTCTTCATCAATGCCTTCGTACAACCCGATAGCCAGAGCTTCAAGGTCGCGGCCGGCAAGACCTCCGTAGGTAATAAATCCTTCAAAAGAGATACAGTTACCCTTAATCATTTGGTAAATTTCTTGATTGTTTTTAATACCGATCAAACCGCCCATATTAACGATAGCATCTTTTTTTGCACTCATCGTAAAGGTGTCGGCATAGCTGAACATTTCACGAATAATTTCTTTAATAGGCTTGTTCTTAAATTCTTCTTCTCTTTGTTTTACAAAGTAGGCATTTTCTGCAAATCGTGCTGCATCAATATTGAACAAAATGCCGTATTTTTTTGCAATTTTGGCAACATCACGGATGTTCTGAATTGAAACAGGTTGTCCTCCGGCAGAATTGTTTGTAATAGTCATTACAATCATTCCGACCTTTTCTTTTCCATGCTCGTTAATAAGTTGTTCAAGCTTTTCGACATCCATGTTTCCCTTAAAAGGTGCATATTCGGAAGGTTTTTTTGCTTCCTTACATACACAGTCGAGAGGTCTTCCTCCGGCCAAGGTTACGTGAGCTCTGGTTGTGTCAAAGAACATATTTGAAATAGCAACTTGGCCTTTTTTGAGCAGCAAGGGGAATAAAACCTTTTCTGCAGCTCGGCCCTGATGGACGGGCTGGATGAATTCATATCCGAAGATATCCTGTCCTGCTTCAACCAATTTAAAATAGCTTTTTCCTCCGGCATAGGCCTCATCTCCGACCATAACGCCGCCCCACTGCTTATCGCTCATTGCATTAGTTCCGCTGTCGGTCAATAAATCAATGTAGACATCTTCACCGCGTAAGTTAAACATATTGTATTTTGCTTTTTCAAGATATTTGATACGGTCCTCACGCGTTGTCATTTTGATGGGCTCAACCATTTTAATTCTAAACGGTTCGGGTACATACTTTTTCATTAAAAAGCCTCCTATAGTTATTATGAAGCTTAGTTTACCACGCCTTTTTTCTACTGTCAAGGTCTTCTTTTTTTATCATTCTATTGTAAAGGTAAAAAATATATGATATATTATCTATAACTTTTGATATTAAAAGGTGCGGCAATGATTTTTATTTATTATCTTACGGAAAAAAATTATAATCCGCTATAAAATTTAAAAAAGCAATCAGATGTTTATAGAACAAAAAAGTTCCAATATAAAAGATACGAAGTTATAGAAAATAAAAATGACAAGGAGAATTCCGATAATGAAAGCTAAAAGCGGAGATGTATACTGTGTGTATAATTCATATTTAAAAAAATATACTGCGTGCCAAATAACCAAGATAGAGGAAGGTGATAAAAAGCCGAAAGCAGTGCAGCTCTGGTTAGATTGGTCGGGTGAACAGCCTCTCAAAGAGGAAGAATTACCTTTACTAAAGCCGCTTTATCAGGACTTTATGTACTGGAAACGAGGCCTGCATATTTGTAATGTTGATGTCATGGTGCCTGCGAACCATATGTTAATCGGTAACATGCAGCCATTAACCGATGAAAGCACAAATACCTATGCAATGTCTTGGGGAAACGGATACGAAGTATATCGTCAACTTAAATGGCAGGAAATTCCTAAAGAGCAAAGAGATGCTTTTAAAAAAGCGGAGAGCAGTAAGGAAAAAATTATATTTGCCGGAAAAGAAATGGCGGTTTCCAGACATCGCATACATGATGATGTTCCTTTTGAAAATGTGCTGGAATTAAAAGCCTTTCCATGCTTATCCTATTTGGCATGTAAAAAATGGCATATCGGTTTATATGAATATTTACAATCATGTCCGTTTTTAGATGAGCTGGTACTTGAAAATCATCAGCAAAAAAGATTGGATTTTTCCAATGCGCATTTGCATAGGCTTTCCATTGATATGAACGGTGTGGAAGACCTTTATCTGAATAACGAATTGGAAGAACTTATTCTGTTAGGTGAAGTAACAAATAACTGTAAAATACATGCTGTTGAAAACGGAGCTTTATTACTTTTAACATCAAGTGAAATAGTGCCTAAAATACAGGGGCTAAAAGACTTGGGCAAACTGCATTGCTCAGAGATTACAGAACTTGATATGGCCGAGATTTTAAAAGCATATCCGATGCTGAAGGAATTGCGGCTATGGGGCAAACCCGGTATTCTTTCTAACCTTTCTATGCTATCCCAATTTACAAAACTGGAGGGCTTTACTACGGTTGATTTATTCGGTTTTTCTGCCGAAGACATTCCGGAGCCGGAACATTTACCTAACTTACATTGGTTTTGGATGAGCAGCCTGCCGGAAAATGCAGCCAAAAAAGCTAAACAGCTTTATAAAAAGAGAACAGAAGAAGGGCTTGACCTTTGGATACAAAAGCCGCGAAAACCGGAATGGTTGGCGCAGAACCTTGACAATCCGTTCCGCTCATGGGACGGACAAGAAAATATTTCTGCAGCGAATGCCAAGAAAGCGGCCGATTTATATAAAAAAACAAGAGCCGAAATCCTCAAATTGGAACAAAGCTCGCCGATCGAAGCTGCTCGGACTGCCGAAGCTTTGGTGAGGGCATACACTGAAGCCTTTAATAAGATGGACAAACGCAAATATTTTATTGAAACAGTAGAAAGAGAGGATATCTATTGTGCTCTTACAGAACTTTTAGATTTAATACCGCCTTCTCTATCTATCAATAAAGAAAAACTCTTGGAAATTTTTGATACGACACGGGATTTTTAGGATAAATACCGTTTGAAGAGATTAAGGTCTTGTTGTTAAAAAGCATAAATAAATATGACTGTGAAGATTTTGAAATATTAGGATTCTGGAAATAATTTTAGGATTATGGTATAATCAAAAAAGAAATAGGATGTCTGGAGAAAAAATGAATAAAATAACATGTATTTGTTTAGGCGTGCGAAATATGGAAAAAGCATTAAAATTTTACAGAGACGGGTTGGGATATAAGACAGACTGTAAAGAAGATAATCCAGCGGTATGCTTTTTTAATACACCGGGAACAAAATTCGAACTTTTCCCTTTGGATTCATTGGCAAAAGATATTGATGAAAATAATCCGCCAACAGGAACCGGCTTTTCAGGAATTACATTAACATACAATGTAAAAAACAAAGAAGATGTAGATAGTGTTATTGACTTGGTAAGAAAAGCAGGAGGAACTATTGTTAAAGAGCCGCAAGAAGTATTTTGGGGCGGATATCATGCATATTTTTCCGATTTAGATGGGTATTACTGGGAAGTATCTTGGGGACCCGATTTTCAATTTGACGAAGATGGTCTATTGAAATTTTAGCGAGAATAGAATAGATAATTATGGCATCAAGTAAAACATATTTAGACTTCATTTTGGAACAGTTATCGGAATTGCAAGACATACGCTATCGCGCAATGATGGGAGAATTTATCATTTATTTTCGAGATAAAATTGTGGGCGGTATCTACGATGACCGCTTGCTGGTAAAAGCGGTTCCTTCGGCAATTGCGTATATGCCGAACGCTTCTTACGAATTGCCGTATCAGGGCGCAAAAGAAATGCTTTTAGTAGACGAAGTCGATGACAAAGCATTTATAACGGGCTTGTTTAATGCAATATATGATGAATTACCGGCACCGAAAGCGAAAAAAATAAAAACTAATTAAAAAAACAAGTATAGGAAACCGTGCTGCACAAAAAGTAATTGCTGCAAGGGTAGATATCAAAAAATAACTTTTATTTCGTTTGAGCTTCTCCCTCAAGCATGACTTCGGAGCTGCAGCAAGCAGCGATAAGTTCAAAGTCATGTGTAATAATGATAATCGTTTTACCGCGAGCCGCCGCGTCCAAAAAAGCTTTTGCAAGGATGTCCGCATGATAGCCATCCAAACCGCTGGTCGGCTCATCGAAAATGAGTATTTCGCGGCCGGACAGCAGGGCGCAGGCAACGGAAAGCCTCTGTTTTTGTCCTCCGGAAAGCGTTGCAGGATGAACATCTTTGAGATTGTAGAGCCCCATGGTTTGTAAGATATTCCGCGCCCGTTCAAGCTTATCAGGGGTGTTCATCATACTCAATAGAATTTCTTCGGAAACGCTTTCGGTAAAAAATTGCGTTCCCGTATCGTTGGCGCTGTACCATACCGCTTTGCGGCGCGCCCGAAGTCCGCATTTTTTTCCGTTAAGGCGTACCGTGCCGCCCGACTCTTTATTAAGCCCGCTCAAAATAAGGCCGAGCGTTGTTTTTCCAACTCCGTTTTTACCGGTAAGCGCAATAATCTGTCCGCTCCATACGGAAAAAGATATTGTTTGCAAAATAAGGTTCCCCTTTTCTTTGCGGTATATCCCGTCTGCTTGCAGTAAGGGTTCATTTGCCGTACCGGAAGATAAGGCTCTTGATGAAGGAGGGGGAAGAGCCGGTTTTAAAGCAGGCGTAAATGACCTCAATCCAAAAAGCTTTTTTTGCTCAAGCGTCATTTTCTGCATTTCTTCAGCCATACGCGTCCACTGTATTGTTCCTCCATCTATATAGATAAAACGGTCGGCAATTCCGTACAGCCAGCTTAACCTATGTTCTGCAATAATCAGAGTACGCCCTTCTTCTTTGAGCTTCTTTAAAACATGAGAAAGCCTTATAGCGCTTTCTTCATCGAGATTGGCAGTCGGCTCATCACATACATATATTGAAGGCGATAGGGCATAGACCGAAGCGATTGCAGCGCGCTGTTTTTCTCCGCTTGAAAATGTGTCAAGCGTATGGTCTCGTAATGCCGCAAGATGAAATGCTTCGATTGCCTCCTCCGTGCGGGCGATGATCTCCTCTTGTGCCAGTCCGTAATTTTCGCATGAAAAAGCAATCTCACCTGCAAGCTCGGAAGAAAAAAACTGACTTTGCGGCTCCTGAAATACGCTGCCTATAAATTTGCCCCTCTCCCATAATGGAGTAGAAGACATATCTTTCCCGCCGATAAATATATTTCCTGAAAGTGTTCCGCCGTAATAGCCCGGTGCTAATCCGTTTAAAAGGCGCAATATTGTCGTTTTACCACCGCCCGACGGCCCGGTTAAAACCGTACATTCGCCTTCGTTAATTGTAAGGTTTATGTCTGATACACCTCTTTCACTATTCTCATAATGAAAACTTACATTTTCCATCCGTATCATCAAGCGAGACTCCTTACTATGATAACCGCAGCCGTAGTAGTGCTCCACACGATAACAGCGATATAGTCGAAAGCCCGCATCTTTTTTCCGTAATAGCTGCTCCGTTTTACCGGACACTGAATACCCCGCACAACTGCCGAGACTGCGAGTTGATCGGCAATTTGAATGCAGCGTAAAAGCAGAGGAATCAGCACATATTCTCCCGTTTCTAAGGGATGAGTTAAGATGTGGGCCGGTTCCAAAAGGCCTTTGGTTTTCATTGAAAGGCGGAGCTTTTTTACTTCCGCTTTCATCACCGGTATAAAACGGAAAATAACGAGTAGTCCTAAAATAACGGAGACCGGCATTCCGATACGGGAAAGGAAAGCTGCAATCTCTCCGGGCGGCGTTGTTATCACATCCCATCCTATAAGCATAATGGGCAAGAGGTTCCAACATAAAAAAATATAGAATTCCGGTATGATGATTGTTCTAATGCCATACCGGCGAATACCTATTAAGAGAAGCATTAGCAGCGCATAAAAGAGGCCGAATGATATCAGCAGCCGCCATTTACACTGGGCGGCAAGATATAAAAGTCCGATAAGCGAAAGAATACCGTTTATCCTGTAATCGGCGATAAAAAATGAGCTTACAATAACGCACAAAAGCGTCCACAATTTTACCGGAGCCGTAAAATCTTTTGAAATCTTTTTCATTTAATTTTTTAACAAGGCATTTTTAAAAACTCTGATGAGCTTTTTGCAAATGTTTTTATAATACGCCCGCTTTTTCAAAATGTTTTTTTATCAGCCTTGAAGCAATCAGGCTTCCGGCAAAACCGCAGGCAGTTGTAAACGTAACGATAAAAATAATCCAATGAGGGACGGTAAAATACCTAACATATGAGTCGATATATTCTTGGCTCATTCCGCTTGAAACGGCAAAGGCATAATAAGCATCCCAGAAGAACCAGATCGGAAGCAAATTTGTTCCGTTAAATAACAGGCTGGAAACCGTCCATGCAGCCGTAAGCCGGCGCGGGTTTTGATAGGCTCCATTTTTCCATAAAACGGCTTCGCATATTAAGCCGATAATGATGTAATACGGCAATAAATACCAGTTTCCCATTATTAGAAAAATGGTGCCGAGAAGTGTCATGTAGATAAAAGACACGCCCCGTTTTCCCACCCGTTGTACCATGAGAAAATAAACCGGTGCGCAGATAAATACTGAAAAACCGACTGATAATGTCATACTGACAAAATGGTTTGCCATGCACACCATATTTACAATAAATTGCATAACGACAAGAAGAGCACTTAATAAAACCGTAGTTATTACATCTTTTATCGTCCATTTGGCTGTTGTATTCATTTGAATCTCCTAATTTTCTGTTTATTCTATGTTTTTTGCTTTTATCACGAACATAGGTATGGTTTTATATCTAGCCGCTTGAAAAGCGTCCATATACTTCTCTTTGGAAAGAAGGCTGCTCGCAATTTCCTTAAAACCGATTTTTTTCAGCATTTTTTCATCCCATTCAGGACGATTTATGTAGGCAAGCGGAAATTTTTTCAGAATGTTTATCATCTGTTCATCATGATAATAATCTCTGAATTCACCGTATTGCTTAACAAGCTCCGCTTCATATGATTTGAATTTTTCAAACTCATCTGCATTCCATATCGGTTTAAGCCAATTAGCGTCAATGTTTAGTATGATTCCTTCAGGCTTTAGTATTCTTTTCCATTCCTTGTATGCGGTTTCCGGTGCAGTGAATAGCCATGAAGCATGTCTGGAAACCACAGCATCAAATAAGTGTTCAGGAAAATCCGTTGAATGAGTATCTTTAAGCAAAAAGGTAATTTTGTCAGAAAGCCCTAATTCTTCCGCTGTTTTTTTTCCTTCTTCAAGCATCGCCTCGCTGCTGTCTATGGCTGTAACTTCCCAGCCGTCTTGTGCAAGCAGAATAGCTAAAAAACCCGTACCGCACCCTGCATCCAAAACTTTCTTTCCCTTGCAGTCCTTGAGATTTTCCTGAAGCAGTTTTTTCCATTCACTCCCGTTTTCTTTTAATTCCTGCATGTGAAACATCCGCATATTTTCTGCCTGTTCAGACCATTTTTTCATTAAATCTTTTATATCCATTGGTTTTCCTCTGGTTGTTTATTTACGGATTTCGGCAAAACACAATATTTCGCTGTTAATAAAAAATAGCAATGTTATTTTTAGTATATATAATTTCTTTTTGATTGTCAAGATTGCGGTGTTATTTTTTAATATTTACAGACGGTAGGGTATCGATAAAAAATCAAAAAAATTGTATATTATGTGGAGAGTGTTTTTATAACTGCGGCTGCAACGCAATCGATTTTGCATACCGAACGGTTGCACAAAAAAGATTAAACGATGGAAATATTGTTTTTGAAAAAGATATATCGGCCATATATCCTAAAAAATACGGCTATATAAATAATAAAGGAGATCTGCTATGAGTAACGTATGCATTGTATACAGTTCAACACATCATGGAAATACCGAAAAGGTACTGAACAAAATAAAGGAAAAGTTTCCTGAAACGGTTTTGATAAAGGCCGGTGATTTTAATCCTGATGATTTTAATCGCTATGAAGCAATCGGTTTTGCTTCAGGAATTTATTACCTTAAATTTGCAAAATCGGTCGATAAGTTATTTGAACAAGCGCTTGTGGGCAGTGTGCAAAAGCTGTTTTTTATTTACACCGCCGGCGCGGTCAATGCCGGTTTTGAAAAAACTTTGCGCAAAAAAACCGAACAAAGCGGAAAAATCTGTATGGGCATATTCGGCTGCAAAGGCTTTGACACCTTCGGTCCTTTAAAACTTATCGGCGGTTTAAACAAAGGCCGACCTAACGAAGACGATTTTAAAAATGCAATCGATTTTTTTGGGAAAAATATTATAAACGCATAAAAGCTTTATAAAGGCTGGATCATAGATTTTGAAAATTATTCCTTTTCTAACACTACTCTAAGAGTGGTGTTAGACGATTATTTTTCAAATATCCAATTTCCATTTTCTGATTGAAAATCTAATTCGGCAATACATGTATCATTATATTTTTTCCCTTTATAAAATTCCTTTACATAAAAACCATAATCAATCCAATTTATAATTTGCGGTTCAAGATTTTTATCTTTTAAGGTAACTGCCGTAGATTTTTCATTAAATGAATCAATGACTTTTATCCGATTATTATTTTTATAAAGCATTTCATTTTGTGCATATCCATTTATGATTTTCATTTTTATGCAGTTTGAATTAAGATTTTTTGAATATAATGAAATTTTTATTGTGCTATCCTCCGTGTCTTCTACATAACTTGTTGATGGATTACCATCAAAAGCATTTTGAATTGTATATTTAAACGGACGAACTTTATCAATAAGAGGATATGAATAATCGATATTAATTACAGGAATTTCTACATCCTTCCTTATTAAATGCAAACATTCATCTCCCGGCCAGTTTTTATAAAAAGATTCATTTTGTAAATCTTTCCAATATTTAAAATTTGCGGAAGTAGAACGTTCTGTTGTTTCCCAGCTTTCACCATCATCCGAATCGGCAGAATGAGATATTACACGCTTAGCGCTGTTGAACTCCAGAATTCCTATGATGTTATTATTTCGTTCTATAACCGATACATTGCCGTAATTATCTTCATTCCAGCTCGTTACCGTGCCATCACCTGAATTCCGTATATAAATATATCCATATGATATTTCATGGAAAACCCCATTAACTTTTATATAAACCCATTGTCTAAGTCTCATTTTATTTTCATATATTTTTGAAAGATTTTCATCATTCAAAGTTTCATAACTTGTTAAAAGCCGATAGACAGTTCCATTTTCATAATTTTCTTCAAAAAGACGTACATATTTATCTCCATAATCCCCATCTTGTATGCTTTTTTGACTTTTAAAATATTTTAATATTTCGTCATCCGTACATTCTGTGATATTTTTATAATTATTTCCAAAAAGAATTTCTCTATAGTCATAAGTAAAGCCTGGAATTGAAGTAAATATTAACAATGAAAATAAGATTATTTTTTTCACTTTTTCCTCCTAAAAATTAGTACGCCGGCGACATATTCGTATAACAACTACTTAAACTATTTTGCGGCTTGTCCGTAATGTCAGCGTTGAAGCGGGTGTTAGACGAAAATATTTCTTTTCGAAATACTATTTCTTATATTCTCTTCCTAAAAAAGATTTATAGTTTAGAAGCGACTCTTCCATTTTTTTGAAAACCTTCCCAAGCAATAAAAGTCACGTACTATCGCTTTCTTGCTTCATCCTAAAGTCAAATACATAACATAAATCAAGCTCGACTTGCTTTATGTTATGTCCCATTTATCCAATTGCTTCTTCGTTCAAGCTCTAAAGTTCAATTTCATTTTATAATTAAAACAAATTTTCATTAGAAATAAACATAATCATCAGTTACATAAACAAAGTACCAATTCTCATGACTTGTCGGTTCGATTTTCTTGAATAATTCAGGTCTTGGATTATTTGTAATTATATCATTTTCAGAATAAACAATTATATTATTAAACTTTTTATCCGGATATATATTAAATAATGTTCCTACTCTATATTCCAATTCAATTTTCATGTATCCATCATATTTTTCATTTGGAGTTCTTTCTTTTCCAAGACGGCACCATGATATTCCTGCGGTATATGTCATATAACCAAAACTGTACTTTTCAAAATAATCAAAGTTTTTTTCAAAATAGTTTAATAAAGATTCTGGTTTTGAATATTTTAAAGAGAGGACTGTATGGATAGGGAAAAAAAGAAGAAAAATTATAAAAAGAATTGAAACAATACCATAAATACCAAATCTATTATTTCTCTTTTTAGAAACAGCGTTCTTATTTGAGATTTTATTTTTAAGTTCTATAATACCAAAAATTATTCCGGCTCCAGGAAGAATGAATATGAAAAAATAAAATGATATTAGTAAAAAAACATTAAAAACCATTTTTTATTTTTTCCTCCAAGCGCTCCAGTGGGGCGTCCGTATAACATTGTAGCTAAACCGCAAACGGGCTTGTCCCGTTTGTCGGCTTTGAGCTACTTGTTATGTGATTTTTACTCATTTGCAACCAATTTTACCACAGCTTCCACAAGCTTCTGATAATTTTCTTCGGAAAGTTTTGACACTTTCTTTTCAAGGCAAAATTTATTTACCGCACCAATAAGATGAATTACTGCGACCGAATCTTTCGAAAGCCCAGTTTCTTCTTTTTCAATAAGAATATTAGGCTCAAAATCTGCTCGGTCTAGATTCGAAGTAAAAGGAATTACCATAACTGTATTCAGCTCTTTTATTCCGAGCAAATCATTTTGCATTACGACGGCAGGACGTATTTTTGATGGCAAACTGCCTACCGGCTGCCCAAAATCAATTGTCCATATCTCACCATGTGTCATTTTTTAATTCATCCCACATAGTGTTCATTGAACTTCGGGCAATATCATTTTCCATTTCGGTATAATTTTCTTCATTCCGTTTTGTTTTCAAAGACTCGAGCATTTTCCCCATTAAAATAATTGTCTGTTCATAGGAAAGAGAAAGCACTTGTTCCGTAAAATCTGCGTAAGCGTTATCTTACATATCGCACCTCCAACTTTCATTATACCATATTTCAAACAATTTTTCACAAAATTATGCTTTTTTTATCGGATGCCTGATGACTGTTTTCCATTTTTCAGGAGAACTTTTTCTGGGGTCTGAAAGATAAATCTCATGATGCAACCGTTTTTCCGTCATATCGTTTTCATATCCATTTGATCGAATGAAATCATCCATAATTTTTACGCTTGTCGGTTCATCGTCATAAGAACCGTTATGCATTATCTGAACGCACAAGCCTTCTTCAATCGATAGAAATTCCGCAGAGGAGCAATCGATTTTTTTCTTTTCAGCAGCAGTCTTTACAGCCCAATCAAAATCTTTTTTTGTAACAAAATCTGGAATACGAATTACCGAAATCCAATTGAAGCTTGATTTGTCTGAATAGTCTACGCCGTCAATCCCGGACTGCCACCAAAAACCTTCCAACGGAGGAACAACATATTCAAAAAATTCGTTAATTTTATAATCAGTCTTGTAACTCATTTTTAGAGTATACGCTACCGCATATAATACTCCAACTGCCCGCTGATAAGAGCCGCCTGCTTCATTTGGATTTCCTTTTCCCCTAACTGCAATATAATTCATTTTTGGAACTGTTACAATTTCTGGTTTATTTTTGGGAAGATAAAATTCCCGGTATTCTTTCTTGAAATCAAATACCATTCTTTTCTCCATAATAGCTGCCCACTGGGGAGTCCGTCTAACATTGTTTTAAACCGCAACGCAGCTTGTCTGCGTTGTCGGCTTTGAAAACGGTGTTAGGCGTTATTCTTTATTTAATAGTAAATCTATTGAATCTGCTTTTCCTTTGTCTTTATAAAAAATTACTTTGTTATATTTCCAAATTCCATTTTCCTTTTCAGCATCGATATATACTCTTGAAATACCATTTTTCCCTTTTATTTTGTACGAAAGAGATGCTTTTCCCGTTCCATTTCCATTCATACTCATAGAACCGCTAATTATAATTGGAAGTTTATATTCTTCTCCAAGATATTCCATAGCATCCTGATTATTTTCAATAAGTTCTACTGAATACTTATATGGCTCAGAGTTTTTAAATAATGAAAAAATAGAGGTGCATACAATTATAGCGCCGATAAAACCAATTCCAAATATTACAACATATTTTATAATTTTTTTCTTTTTAGTTTCATCTGTAATTTCGATATTTGCTTTTACTTCAATTTCTTTATCTTTACCAAAAGTTTTTCTATATAGAAAAATGTTTCCGTAAACAAAACCTAATGGACATGTAGAATATGCAAAAGGAAATATATCGTTTTTATTTTTTAATAAACAAATAATTGTATCATTTATTATTCCAAAGATAATACCAATTGTGCTTACTATTATAAAGAAGTAACAAAAAAACTTAAAAATAGATTTTGGACAAAACGGATTTATTTTTTGGAAACCTAATACGATAAAAACCATTGCCCATGCTATAAAGAAAAAAACAATACTTATTCCAAAACCTAATAAAGTTTCTGAAACTTTTATATCTTTACAGATGCAAATAATACAATTTAATATGCAAACCCCAAGAATTATACCTAGAATAATTTTGATTCTTTTTTCATAAAAATCAATTATTTTTTCCATTTTTTTTCCTTTCTTGCACGCCAATGCGTGTCCGCCTAACACCCCTTCGACCCTTCCTTACTATACCATAAAAACCAATAATTTGCAATCTAAACTGCTGTAAAACAAAAAAACACATCTTTCTACCATAAATACGAATCGGATAAATGAACTGTTGGCAGATTAGGCCTATCTTCACTAAATGGGATAAAAAAATCATATCCTGTCTATATCGCATTGAATGTCTAGACCGCCGTGGTTTAGACCATGAGTTTAAAATCTCTTCACGGATTTTGTCTTAGAATGAAAACAAAAGTCGCATTTATTGCCGCCCATTCCTAAGGTTTCGCTTCTGTCAAATTGCAATTTTTTGATATTTCCGAAGACGATATGATCGCATAAACAAAATATCTCACAGATTTCCGGACAGTTAAAATAAGTACAGGTATCAAACCAAAGACATTTTAAAACATCCGTAGAATACTCATGCACATTGTCGGCTAATGTTTTACTTATCCAAATTTCTTCACCGGTCATTCCATTTCTCATAAAAAAACGGAACAGTTTAAAAAAACCGGGGATATGAAACAATGCATTCAAAATACGGTGAGCTTTTCCTGCAATATAAAAAGAATATTCTTTTACCAATTCCTTTGCCTCTTGTGCAGGAATTCTGTTGTCGATAAAAGTTTTATAAAGCGCTATGTTTGATATGATACTGCTTTTTTGCCGCTCCTTTTGTTTTTTTGTCCATGCTCCGCGATCGAGTTCCTGAATAAGAAGTTGCATTTTTTCTTTATGCGCCACATCTATATGCTCTAATATGTGCGGCGTTAATTTCCCTGAATCAACAAAGCCTCTGCGCGAATAAAATCTTTTATATTTCATGCTTCTTTCCGATTAATCTTCCAGCCGATTGCTTCTTCGCGGATACCGACAAAACGGCGGTACAAACCTTCCTGCTGCATAAGCTCGGCATGAGTGCCCTGCTGCACAATGCGCCCTTCATCAAGCACAATAATCTGATCCGCTTTGCGTACTGTATTCAATCGATGTGCAATCATCAAGAGCGTTTTATTTTTAGTCAGCTCCTCTATGGCTTTTTGTAGCTCGTGTTCATTTTCAGGATCGACACTGGCAGTCGCTTCGTCTAAAATGACAACAGGTGCATCCTTGAGAATTGCCCGCGCGATGGAGATACGCTGCTTTTCTCCTCCCGACAGCGTTGCTCCGTTTTCGCCGATTTTAGTTTGATACCCGTCCGGCAGTGCAGAGATAAAATCATGACAGCAGGCCTTTTTTGCTGCGGCAATAACTTCGTCCATCGTTGCATCCGGCTTACCGAAACGGATATTGTTTTCTATCGTATCTTCAAATAGGTATACGTTCTGAAAAACAATAGAAAAATTTTTTAAAAGACTGTCGCACGTGTAATCCTTAACGTTGATACCGCCGAGTAAAATTTCACCATCGTCGACGTCCCAAAAGCGCGCAATTAAATTACACAGTGTTGTTTTTCCCGAACCGGACGGACCGACAATCGCACAGCTTGTTTTCTGCGGCACCGTAAAATCGGCATTCCGTATCACTTCTTTTGTGTCATCCCTATCGTAAGAAAAAGAAATATTCCGAACTGTAATGTCATAATTATTCGGAATATGATCCGTACCGTTTTCATCCAACAACGGCATATCCGATATTTCTTCCAGCCGGTCAAGAGAGGCATCAACCACCCGTGCAACAGCTGCCGTACTTCCGGCAAGCTCCACAGTTGCATAAATCATAAAACTTGCAACAGTCAGCAACAAACACTTTTCCGGTGTTATATTTCCATGCATTAAAAGATATGGAACCGTAATCAGCATCGCAGCTCTAACTACTTTGAATACTGTTTGAAAAGCGGCTGCGAGTTCGGAAAAAATTTTTTCCAAAATGATATTTGCCGCTGCACTTTCACTGATTGCTGCATCAACCGTTTTACCGGATTGTTCGCCGAGTCCGAATGCTTTTACCACTGTCATCCCTTGAATATATTCCAAAATGCCGGTTACCAGTTGTGCCTGCGCCGCCTGCCTGCGCGGTGAATATTTTTTCCCCGCGGCTTGAGTTTTTGCATAAATAAAGAACGAGATTAAAAGACCTGCGAGCATCAGCAATCCGATTCTCCATTCATAAATCAACAACCATATATTGATAACAAAGGCATGAATAAATCCGCCTGCAACCGCCTCCAGCACCGTTACCGCACTTGTTTCAAGATCGCCGAGTGTGGTGGTAACTGCAGCGGTAATGTCTCCTAAACGATGCTCACTAAAATACCCCATCGGAGCGCGCTTTAATTTTTCACCGAGGTTCATCCGCCACTCACTGCACATGGCAAAACTTCCCAATGTTCTATTTATGGAAGCTATATTGATAAAAACAATTTTCCCTACAACACTGAGCAGCATAATTCCGAGAGATACCCAAATCGTTTTGTACGGCATTCCATTTCCTGAAATGGCGGAAAGGATTCCGGAGAGAACCGTCAGAATTGCCATAATGGGAAGCATCTCAAAAAACGAATTACCGATATGAAAAATAAAAGAGAGTATCAATCTTCTTTTTTCCGCACCTGAAAAATGCAACAATCGTTTAAACATATTAATCATACAGCCTCCTCCTTTTTGTCGCTTACGCTGATGTGCGCATTCCAAAGCGTGCGATACAATTCGCACGATTCCAAAAGCGATTGATGTCCACCCTCCGCTTCAATGCGTCCGTGATTCATAACGATAATTTTATCCGCCATCGTGATAGTCGAAAGCCGATGCGCAATGACGATCAATGTTTTTCCTGCGATCAGTTCGCCAATAGAACGCTGAATGACAGCTTCATTTTCGGGGTCGGTAAAAGCGGTCGCTTCATCCAGTACAATGATGGGGCTGTCTTTTAGTATTGCGCGTGCGATTGCAATGCGCTGCTTCTCTCCGCCGGAAAGATTATTCCCTCCGTCTCCTGCGACCGTATCATACCCTTGTGGAAGTGCCTTGATAAAATCGTGACAGCTTGCTTTCTTTGCAGCCTCTTCTATCTCGGCATCCGTCGCGTCCGGTTTCCCAATCCGTATATTTTCCCGAATAGATAAATGGAATAAATAATTATCCTGTGAAACATAGCCAACCCGCTCCATTACTTGCGAAAGCGGAATGTTCCGTACATCGCAGCCGCCCATCATAACCGAACCTTTGCTTGCTTCCCAAAACGAGGCGATTAATCGGGCAATGGTAGATTTTCCCGAACCGGACGGACCGACAAATGCAGTCATCCCATTCGGAACCGCTTGAAATGAAATGTCGTGCAGAACTTCCGTATCGCTATATGCAAACGATACATGAGAAAACGCAATAGTATTTTCTTTAATGAGCACAGCATTCTTAGGACGATTCATTTCTTCCGCTTCCAGAAGTTTCGCAATTTCTTTTACTGTGGAGTCTACCATTGCAAGGCTGTCCGTGTAACGCAGCGCCTGGATGAGCGGTGCAATAAGACCGAGCGACAGGATGATGCACGATATAAAACTTCCGGCTGATATGCTTCCGTGTATGAAAAACCAACAACCAAGCGGCAGCACACCTAACAAACTGGAAGGAGCAATTGCAATTCCCGCAGCGTAGTAGGGGTTGGTCTTCTTAAACCATTCCGCTTTAGCATTTTCATTTTCCGTGATTGCCTCAGTATATTTCCGATATGATACGGTGCTTTGATTAAAGGCTTTTATCACTTCAATGCCGCCGATATATTCAACCGTTGCGGCATCCATATTTTTACTTGCTGTAAGAACTTTTGTATACCGTTTTTCGTAGTCCTTCATCATCCCCATATAACAAATAAGACCGAGCGGAAAAGTTGCAAAGGCGGTAAGCGCTAAGCGCCAATCAAGATAAAAGAAATAGACTAACATTAAAAAAGGAATCAGCAGATTAGCCGTCAGTTCCGGTATGATATGAGCAAGCGGCAATTCCAGTTTTTCTACCGTATCAACCAGCATTGTTTTGAATTTACCGGATGGTGTATCCAATATAAAGCCCATCGGAACACGGGAGAGCTTTGCCGTCAGCTGCATACGGATGTTTCTCAGCACGGTAAAGGCCGCTCGGTGAGAACGTATCGTAGAAAGTGTAGACAGACAGAGCTGCCCAAGATACCCGCCAAGCGCAATAAGTGCCGTTACAAAAATTGCCTGCAAGGTATAATTTTGTGCGCATATCCGAATGATAAGGCGGGACACGGCAAGATATGGAACAATTCCAGCCGCTGCTCCCAAAACCGAAAAAATCACGGAACTTATTAGAAGACCCTTGCACGGTTTCGCAAGCTCCAATAAATACTGCAAAGCATTTTTTTGATTTGTATGTTCAGAGTTTTTCATTATTGTCTCCTACTAAATAAAATAGCACTGCTATTTTATTTAGTATACATAATTCTTTTTTGACTGTCAAGATAGCAATGCTATTTTTTTTAATAATTTACCGAGTATTATTATCAATATATAGTAGAAAAAAATGAATTTAGGATGATATAATGCAGGCAAATAGTGAAAAATAGGGTATTCCTGTGGATATTATTGAGAATTTATGGTATAAAAAGAAAAGAATATTTAGGGTAAAGTTATATGGAGGAAATATATTTTATGCATAATGGGATATCTATAGGAAAAGGCATTTTGTGGGTGCTTGTTTGGTTTGGCTTTATGATCTTGTATACTATTCTTGATGTTTCGATATGGAGAAAGATAGCCCCTGAACATAGCAGAGTTTTGAACATAATTACTGTTATTTTGTGTATGACTATATTCCTTGCTTTACTAATGAGAAAAACAAATTTCAGACCTAATTTATTTACGAATATTTCTTTTCAAGGATTAATATTAGCTGTAGGCTGTTCCATATTGTTCTATTTCCTTTTAGATAAAGGATTAGATCCCATATTTGAAAGTTTTTTTCCATCAAGCAGAGAAAATTATCAACAAACAATTCAATCAATAAGAGCTGCACCAATTATCGGTTTACTTGATTTTTGCATACTTGCACCTATTCTTGAAGAAATCTTAATGAGAGGATTTATACTTGAGGGTCTATCAATAAATTATGGAAAAATTGTTGCCTTACTTATATCTGCAGCACTCTTTGCTATGCTCCATTTCAATATAGCCCAAATAGTTCCTTCATTTATTTGTGGTGTGATTTTAGGCTTACTTTATTTTCATACAGGCTCAATATTTTCTTGTATACTTGCTCATATGGGATACAATTTAATTGCGTACAGTGTGATAGTTTTACCCATATATAACAAATAATGGAAGAACTGAAAAGTACAGACTACTGCTAAAACTGTAATTATAAATTTTCTGTTATTTAATTAAATATCCTTTTTCGACGGCTTTTTCCAATAATTGCAGGACAAAATTCCATATTTTTTCCGAGCCGTCTTTAATATGTATATTTTTATTTATTACCATATCATATGTTACGTTATTTTTTTTCCAAGAATAACCTTCAGACATATAATTTTGAATTATCGGTTCCAATCTATCAAAGACGGAAGCAAATTTTGCTTCATTCGTTTTTCTTTCTTCAAATTCTTCCCATAAGCTTAAAAAATATTTTTTTTGATCCGGTCCCAATAAACCGAAGATTCTATCCGCAGCTTTTTTTTCATTATTATAAGATTCATCTCTTTGTGAAGAATATAAAAAGGTATCTCCTGCATCTATTTCAACAATATCATGGATTAATAACATTGAAATAACTTTTTCAATATTAACTTCAAAATCGGCATATTCTTTTAACAAAATACACATTATTGAAATTGTCCAAGAATGTTCGGCATCATTTTCCAATCTTTCGGAATTAAATAATTTTGATTGCCGGAAAATATGTTTAACTTTATCTATTTCTATAATAAAATTGAGTTGATTAACTAATTTATCATTTTGATTAAAATCAATTAAAAAGGCTCCTATTCTTTTTGAATCCATTTTTTTCTCCTTTCGTTTTTTATAACATTCGCTTGACCAGCAACAAGGCTTGTCCTGTTTGTCAGCGTTGAAGCGGGTGTTAGGTTTTATTATTGTTTCGAGTAACTCTGTACTCTTCATCTAGCAAATACATCATTATAAAATCCGAATATTCGCCATTATTGAAGAATCCATCCTTTTGCTTACCCTCTTCTTTGAATCCTATACTTTTCCATAACCTTTATTCCAATAATTTCTATTCCAAATCATTAGCGAATAATCTGTTGTTCTCCATGGCATAAAAATTCTTAGAAAACCGGTTTCTCCAATTATTGAATTTGTTTCCTTATCAATAATTACAAACCAGATCCTATCATTTGTTTTTTGACATCGATCATAAAAGTTATCCATTTCTCTTTCAGTTATTGGATATACTTCTCCGCTTAATACTCCTATTTCTCTATCGGACATTAACTCTGCCAATTTTTTAAGATCATCTTTTTGGACCGGACGAAGTTTTATTCTCTTACTCTCCATAAAATAACTCATATCATTCCTCTCATACATTTTGAATAAATATTTTCAGCGTTGAAGCGGGTGTTAGATTTTATAATTATCAAATCGTGTACCTATATCTTTCTGCGTACTTGCTTAATATTTCATTTATCATTGTTTGATATTTTACATTATTTTTCTTTGCTGAAGCTTTAAAAAATGCAACAGTTTCACAGTCAAGCGTTATCGTAATTTTTACTTTTTCAGATTTTCTTATTAATCTGTCAGGAGGCGGTAAAAAATCATCTATCCTTTCCGATAATGATATTGACTCAGCTACTCGTTTAGGAGCATTACTATATTCTATTTTCTTCTTCATATTTTCTTTTTCCTTCTCTCCAATATCCGGCACCTATTATCCTATATTTATTTCATTTTTATTCTTATCCCATTCAAATGTCATAATATATTATACATACTTTTTGCAATATTTTCAATACATATATTTTTATTTTAGAAAATAATATTTTATATAGTTATACTACTGTTTTATAATACTTGACTTTATAACAATATTTTTCAATCGAAGAAAACATTATAGATCGGTTCTGCACAAACTTTTCTGCAAGCGATTAGCTTGTCAACCTAACTTTCGCTTAACCTGCATTTGCGGCTTGTCCTGTTTGTCAGCGTTGAAGCGGGTGTTAGAAGTGATTATTTTTTATTTATAAAACAAAACAATGAATTGAAAAGTAAATAATTATATATCCTATATCTTTCAGAATAAAACATATTGATCTTTGAAAAATTCATCGATGTACTCATCAAATATAATCTTTTTTCTTTTTCATCATAAAGATATGCATTAAAGGTTGCTGAATTACTTTCCGGGTCACTACCGAAAGCAATAATATATTTATCGGCTCCACAATTCCATAAAATTCCTTCACGCTCCAACTCTATTGACTGCCAATTATTTGGATGTCTGTTTTTATAATATCCTTGGTTCATCGCAATATCCAAATCTTCTCTCTTTACTCCATTTTTCTCATAGAAATTAATTGTTATTGAGTTTGTACCACCGCCGTAAATCAGAAAAAATTTATCTTCGGAAGTCTTTTCTTTTTGACTAAAAGAAATTTGATTCCAATCATTATCAAAGAGCAGCATACCGAATTTATTATTAAACACACCCGCTTCTCTAAAATTGAATAAATTTATATTCTCATCAAATTCCTTATCATCATAATTATATCTCCATACTTCTTTTTCTGATGTCTTTTCTTTTTCTAATTTTGAATCAATTTTCTTTACTATTGCTTTTGAAAATGATGAGTCAATTTTATTGGATTTTATATATTGTTTTAATTGCTGTTGTATCTTGGCATTTCGTGTATTTCTAAAAAAACTTTCAAGTAGTAGACTATTTATCGTTTCTTTTCCAATATTATTTCGATATATTTTATCGAAAGTTAAATCATCTACTACACGTTTGCCGGCATCCCATTGTGAAAGGTAATTCTTCATACTAAAATAAGTCTGCATTTCTTCTGTTGATGGAATATAAAAAAAATATTTATTATCTTCAGAAAACAGGCAATTAACTGAAAAAAATAAAACAATCACCAATACTACTTTTCTCATTCTTTTCTCCTCGCACCGTTAGGTGTCGTTCTAACATATATTAGATTTATTAATATATTACATAAAAAAATCAGTTTTTTCAAGCAATAAAAAACATTTTACCTCACCCTTACGAATGCACATACTGTATTTCAATCTATCATTTCCGTCTTGTTAAAATGTCTCCAGCTGCATTTCAAGTTCATTCTTTTTTTCACCGCACAGTTCTTTGACAATCTTTCCGCCGGATAAAATCAGTACACGCGAACAGATTGTTTTGATAAACTCAATATCATGGGTGATAACGATAACAGTCTTTTTATCGTCAGCCAGCTGCTTGATTATGCGACCTGCCTCTTGCATGCTTTTAAGATCAAGCCCGCTGGTGGGTTCATCAAAGATAAGGATGTCCTTTCCGCACAGTACACTGACCGCTACTGCAAGCCGCTGTTTTTGTCCGCCGGAAAGGGAAAGAGGATGCCTCTCTTTTAGCCGGTTAAGCGAGAGTTCCGTTAACACTTCATCGATAGTGGGATCCGGCAAGTCTTTGATACCTAATCGGCATTCAGCATATACGCTGTCCGTAAAAAGCTGATGACCAACATCCTGCATCACCATATATGAACGCTCTCTCCGCATTTTTCTCGATAGGGGGTTGCCGTCAAAAGATATGCTTCCCGCTGCTTCTTGTGTAAGACCGCATAGCGTACGCGCCAATGTCGTTTTCCCCGCTCCATTTTCTCCCGTTATTGCAATAATCTCTCCTCCTGTTGTAGAAAACGAAATATCTTGCAGGACGGATGTATGCCCCAATTTGACGGTAATATCTTTTACTGCAAAGGTATGCCCGCCGAAAGATACGCTTACATCGGGAGATACATTTACAGTCTCAGCTTTAACATCAGCAAGATTTCTACAGCGCAATTTCATACTTTTTATCTGTACTTCAGTAAGATCAACAAATGTTTTAATATCCATATCATGAGCAATCTTTCCATTTTCCATAAAAATCACCCGATCAGCTATATCCATCAAATACCATATCCGATGTTCGGCAATGACAATAGTCTTTCCCTGTAATTTGATTTTTTTAATCAGTTCGCTCAGTTCTTTGATAGAATGATAATCCATATTAGACGAAGGTTCATCCAACACAAATATTTCAGGCTCGGCAGCATACACTGAAGCAAATGCGATCTTTTGTTTTTCTCCTCCAGAAAGTTCAAAGATGCTGCGTTCGCGCAAATTTTGTATCTGTAAATCCTCGGTAACTTTTTCAAGACGGCTCAGTAATTGCTCCGGAGGAAGGCCTCGGTTTTCCAAACCGAATACGATTTCACTATCGGTATCGGTATTAAAAAACTGTGTTCTTGGATTTTGAAAGACTGTACCGACGCTATCGGAAAGGTGCGCAATATCCGCTTCCGCACTGTTCATTCCATTTATAATTGCTTCTCCGGAAAATTCACCTTCAAAAAAATGGGGAATTAAACCGTTAATTAACCGAGTCAATGTTGTTTTACCGCAGCCTGAACCGCCGCAGAGCAGCACGCATTGCCCTTTCGGGATATGCAGAGATATATCATACAAATTATTTTCTTTTGTTCCCTTATAAGAAAAAGAAATATTCCGTAAAGTAATCAAGGAAGAACCGCTCCTTTTACAGTATTAAAAATGATAAGCACAACAAGACTCGAGTAAAGAATGAGCAGCAGTGCATCCCTCATCCGGAACCGTATGTTTTCAAGACAGCTCCTCCGTTCAAGATGATCTATTCCCCGAGTAATAGCAGCCTGTGTTATCTCGTCGGATATTTTTGACGCTGACACAAGCATCGGTACATACACATATTCCATTGTCCGTACCGGATGAAAAAGCAATCCTGCAGGAGATGCCGATATGCCCCTCAAGGACATCGCATCCTTGATAAAACCCCATTCTTCCGTCATTGTCGGAAAATAGCGCAGCGTGATCGATAATGCAATGGTAAAACCTTTCGGCAGGTGTAAGCGGCTGATTGCCGCCAAGAAAGTACTTACCTTGGTTGTCCGGATGAGAAGGGAACCAAGCATAAAACACGGAATGAGTTTGCGTATGTATACAGCAAACATATAGAGAATGCCGCCTGCCGTTACCGGGAGGTGCGGCACTAGCAGCATCGGCAGTGCCAGCAAAATGATAAAGGCCGCACCGCTTTTAAATGCAAGCCGAATATGTTTTGCCTGTAAGAGCAGCAAAAAGGGGATAAATATAAAAGCACCTTCTATCAGCGTACTCTCATTCAAAAAAACCGATACACTCGTAATTGCAAGAATGAGTAATTTGGTGCGGGGATCCAAAAACATTTACACAATTCCCGCTTTTTCAAAATGTTTTTTCAGCAATTTTTTTCCGATCATTCCGCCGATTATTGCACACACAACCGTTCCCGCTATCATTGCCGGAACCACCCATCGGTTAGCACCGATTGCGTTAATGACTTCGGCAAAAGATGAAAAGTCTCCTTTTTTGCGCATAAACGCATCAAACTGAGCGGGCATCACTGCCATCGGTATATACGCCCCAATCGGTGCAAGCGCAAAAATACAATACGCCGTAAGGTTTTTCTTAAAAGATTTAAACTCGCCGAAAGATGCAATACCGTCTGCAATAAAACCGAAGATGATAAAAAAGACCGACATCATCCAAAACATTCCGGTAATAAAGAGCAACAATCCTGCTAAAATCCCCAAAATCGAAATTGCACCTCGTTTTGGAATTTTTGCGATATATAGCATAAAAATACTGCCCGCAAACAATGCGACAATCATCGGCATAAACGGAAACGTAACCGGCGTCATCTGTGCAACACCGCCGATGATAAAAGCAGCCGCAAAATAAACAAGCGAGAAAACGCCGATAGAAATAAAATCCTTGGTCTGTAATGTGTTAGTTTTTTTGTTTTTCATATTCTCCTTATATCAGCTTTAAAAGCCCCTCCCATCCCGAATTAAAGAAAACGGCGATTTCTTCTACATATCCCATCGCCTGTTCTCTTGTCATGTCATGCACGACGGTTTCAAATACTGCGGTAAAATAGGCACTTGTAATCATGTGATGAAGTTCATGGCTGATGCTCCCTTTGATTTTTCCCTTTTCCCGCAATAGCCGGTAATATGTTTCGGTACGCTCCACATCAAGTTCCACCAGATCATGGATATAATTTGCATATTTTGTGCCTTCCGCGCCGCAAAGTACCAGCTTAAATTCGTCAAAACGGTCATACACGTAATTTACAAAGTGCCGTAAATATTCTGTCGATAAATCTCGGCTTTCCGCCGTACGCTCTTGAGGAATCAATTCAAAGTGTGCCTCTTGGGCCGCCTTAAATTGCTCGACCAAGCCGTCTGCCGCTTCGGAAACAAGGGCTTCAAACAAAGCCGCCTTATCCGCGTAATACCGAAAAATTGCACCGGTCGTTAAACCCGCTTTCTTTGCAATCGTGCGGACAGAGGCAGCGTTATAGCCTTTTTCCAAAAACTCCCGCTTAGCCGTATCCAAAATCAATTGTTTGGTATCTTCTCTTTTGCCCATAAACGAACCGCCTTCCACTAAAAAATAGCAACGCTATTTTATTCAGTATACATAATTTCTTTTTGGCTGTCAAGGATTCGTTTTTTTTAATTCTCCATTGTTTCAGTGACGCTTTCTGTCTGTGCAAGAGTCTGTATCCGATTGATTGTGCTTGCTGTTTCAGTAATGTTGGAAGCAAGCTCATTACCCATTTGCTGCATCTTGGCGATGTTTGTATCGAATAGCTTTACAGAATCTCCTATTTTGAGGATGGTGCTATTAAAATGAGTAGAAAGATAAGATATTTCTTTTTTTCTTTTTATCGGCCTTACTATCGTACGGGTTAGTACAATAGTAATAATGATTAACACTACAACCATCAAAAACCATAAAATTCTCATAGCATTTTTTAATGTCTGTATGCTGTCTGCTAATTCATGGACAGATGCTTTTGCAATATAGAATGCTGCGGCTCCCAGTATAAAACCTGCAATCAAAACCAATATACCGAAAAAAATAACAAGTTTATTCAAAATAGAAAAACCCGCCTCGCTTCGGTGATCTTTTAAGTTTACCATAATAGGCTCCCAGTCTCATTTAGAGTATTTTGATTACGATTTATAAATAGTATGCTTATAAAATATACAGTTAAGATATGATTGTATAAGATATCAAATTTCCAATTTTTTTTCAAGCAGTTAAGATAAAAAATAAAAATTTATCAATAAGAAATGATTGCCTATATAAAATTAAGAATTTATCCTCATTTATTTACTAATTTTAAGTTTTTTTGTATTATTTAGGCCTTAGATTTTTAATCTAAGAGGGAGACTCTATGAGACTTATCATCAAAAATAATTATGAAGATTGTTCAAAATGGACTGCCGATTATATCTGCAATAAAATTATCGAATTTAAACCTACAAAAGAAAAGCCCTTTGTTTTAGGACTTCCGACGGGTTCTACTCCCTTAGGGGTTTATAAGGAACTTATAAAAAAGCATAAAGAAGGTATTCTATCCTTTAAGCATGTAGTTACCTTTAATATGGATGAATATGTAGGCTTGGAAGCCTCCCATCCTCAAAGCTATCATTATTTTATGATGGATAATTTTTTTAATCACATCGACATTGAGCCTAAAAACATTCACATATTAAACGGAATGACCAAAGATAAAAAAAAGGAATGCGAGGACTACGAAAAGGCTATCCGCTCTTACGGGAAAATCCATTTATTTTTAGGCGGAATAGGGGCAGACGGACACATAGCTTTTAATGAGCCATATTCTTCATTAACCTCCCGCACAAGAGAAAAAACCTTAACGCGGGATACCATCATAATGAATTCACGCTTTTTTGAGGGAAATGAAGCCCTTGTTCCAAAGACAGCCTTGACTGTTGGCATCGGCACGATTATGGATGCCGAAGAAGTTCTTATAATGGCAACAGGGCACGCTAAGGCTGAGGCTGTTCATCAAGCAGTCGAAGGAGGGGTAAGCCATGTTTGGACTGTAAGCGCTTTACAACTTCATCCTAAATCCATTATAATCTGCGATGATGCTGCAACAGATGAACTTAAAGTAAAAACCGTAAAATATTTTTTGGATATAGAAAAAGGAAAATAGAAACTAATGTATCAAGAAAACAAACACAGGCTTCAAACTATTTCGTTCTTTGTATTACTTGCAGGAATGTTGATTCTTGTGGGTAAATTATTTTTGCCCTATGCAAGCGTTTTATTATGGTCGGCAGTAATTTATGTTTTGGTAAGGCCCCTATATAATAAGATACTATCTAGGATGAATAAAGAGAAAAAAACTTTCCCGATAAAGAAAAGATTGCTTGCAGGCAGTTTTGCAATAATAACGGTTCTTGTTGTGGCCGGTGTTTTGTTTTTTGTGGTGATAAAAATATTCGGTCAAGGGAAAATTCTTGTTCAAAATATTCAGAGCTTTTTAGAAAACATAAATAATTCTGAATCGGGCTTTTCAAAAACCGATATAGCCGCAATTGTAAACCGCTTATCTATGGGGACGGTGGATATTTCCAATCTTGATTTGCAAAAAGAATTTTTAAACCTTTTATCTTCTTCTTCTGATAAAATATTGCGGTATGCAACAAGCCTTGTAAAAAATGCCGGTTCGTTTTTTTTGTCTCTTGTTTTCTTTGCCTTTGCCCTTTACTTTTTTTATGTAGACGGAGCTTATCTTTTTAGTTTATTAAAACATGCCATTCCTATAGATAATGAAACATCAAATAAACTTTTTTCTAAAATAGGCGAAATTACAACCAATCTTTTTAAGGGGCTTTTTTTGGTCTCGTTTTACCAATGTCTTGCATCTTTTATAGTTTATTTTATATTTGGTGTACAAAGCGCTCTATTACTTGCAATTCTAACCTTTTTTAGTTCATTTTTACCCCTTGTCGGCTGCGGCTTAATTTGGTTTCCTGTAGGTGTCGGATTATGCTTTACGGACGGTCTTGTAAAGGGGCTTATCTTTTTGGTTGTTGCAGGTTCGATAATCAGTTTTATGGATAACTTTCTACGCCCATTCTTCTTAAAAGACAGAATAAAGATACATCCTCTTTTAATCTTTTTTTCAATGCTGGGCGGAGTCAGTATGTTTTCATTTGACGGTATTATTTTAGGGCCGATGATTGTAATCTTATTCTTTACGATTTTAGATATGGCCTTGGATATAGAAGAAAAAAAAGAAAATGACGATGACAGTTTTGAGCATTTAGTATAAGGAGTTGAGAGAGATTTATGATAACGGAAAAAACTATTTTGCCTCATAAGGCCTTGTTTAATGAAAATGGAGATATAGAAACTCACAAGCGTAAGATGATTGGCGGAAACACCACCAACCTAAACGATTTTAACAATATGAAGTATTCATGGGCCAGTGATTGGTACCGTCAGGCTATGAATAATTTTTGGATACCCGAAGAAATAAATATGACTACCGACGTACAGGACTACCGAAAATTATCTGTTCCCGAAAAAACAGCCTACGATAAAATTCTTTCTTTTTTAATTTTCTTGGACAGTATTCAGACAGCAAACCTTCCCAATGTCGGCCAATATGTAACAGCCAACGAAGTGAATCTATGCCTTACCATTCAAGCCTTTCAAGAAGCCGTTCATTCACAAAGCTACAGTTATATGCTCGACACAATTTGTTCTCCTGAAGAAAGAACTGAAATCTTATACCAATGGAAAGATGATGAACATCTTTTACGCAGAAATAAATTTATCGGCGATTTATACAACGAATTTCAAACCGACAAGAGTGCTCTTGCCTTTTTAAAGGTCTGCATTGCAAACTATATTTTGGAAGGTGTCTATTTTTATTCCGGTTTTATGTTCTTTTATAATTTGGGAAGAAACAATAAGATGCCCGGTTCGGTGCAGGAAATCCGTTATATCAACCGAGATGAAAATACGCATCTCTGGCTTTTCCGCTCGATGATACAGGAACTTCAAAAAGAAGAGCCGCAGCTATTTACTCCGCAAAATGTCGAACTTTTTAGGGGAATGATAAAAGAAGGCTGTGAACAAGAAATAGCTTGGGGAAATTATGTTATAGGAAACGATATTCCCGGGCTTAACAGTCAGATGATTACGGACTATATTCAATATTTGGGAAACCTCAGATGCGAAAACCTCGGCTTTGCACCCATTTATGACGGGCATAGGGAAGAACCTCAATCTATGAGCTGGGTCAGCCAGTACAGCAATGCGAATCTGATTAAGACCGACTTCTTTGAAGCTAAATCTACAGCCTATGCAAAATCATCTGCGATGGTAGATGACTTATAAATTAAAATAAGGTTTGAACCTTTTACTCTTTTGCGGCGATATTAGTATGAGTTTTTTTATGGATGGAAAAATATTTTTTGTTTCACTTATTACTGTTATTATTACAGTATCTACTTTTGCGCTTGCTGCCCGCATCCTTATTGCATATTGGATTTATAAAGATGCACAAGAAAGAAATGACGAACCATTGATTTGGGTTTTAATTGTATTTTTTCTATCGGCAGTGCTTGGACTTGTTCTTTATCTTGTAGCGGCCCGAAAAAGCAAGAGGATAAAATGCACCTCATGCGGATTTATTCAAGCTGCCGGAATACCGTTTTGCGGCAGCTGCGGTAAACAGATGCCTCATCTTTCGGATGCTGTAAATAAAAGAAACAAAGCAAATCTATGGCCTCTTATTGCTGCCGCCGTTTTAACTCTTTTGAATTTGATCCTTTCGATTATCTTATCTATTTATATTTTTAAATCGGCCATAGACGGCGAAATCGAAAATTTCTTTCCTGATACAAATATAGCCATTATGCAGACCCAAACTAATTTTAATAATCTATGGAAGGCTAAATTTAAATATAAAACTTCCGAGAATATCACTACCTTTACAATAAAGGAAGGTAAAAACTTAAAATGTTTATGGAATATAGATTCAGGAGATATTTCAGTAGAAATAAGTTTTGGTAATAAGTTAATCACATTTTTTGATAATAATAAAGACGGAAATATATTAAATACCGAAATTGATATGTCCGATTATGCAGGTAAAAGAATTGACCTCAAAATCAAATGCAGCAAAGCATCCGGTTCTTTTGAATTTAATGCGCGCTAGATTGATACTAAAAATATAATTTAATAACAGTAAAAGCTTCTCCCGCTTGCAAAATATAAATCTCACAAGACAGCCGAAATAAAAGCAGCCTTGTGAGATGGAAACAACTTATGCACTCAATGGTTTATCTTGAGGGCTTAAATCTTTTTTAAAAAGTTTAATCACTATAAATGCAGATAAAACCATAACCAGCGTGTCTACTATCGGGCTTGAAATCCAAACTCCCCGTGTTCCAAAAAACAGTGGGAGAATTAATACGGCCGGAATATAAAGTAAAAACTGGCGGGCAATTACTAATATACCTGCGTACTTCGCTTTACCTAAAGCTTGAAAAAGGGTTAAATTGATAATCATAATTGCAGATAATGGAAATAAAGAAATAGCAAGCATTGCATTCGTTCTTCCTAAAGATATAAGCTCCTTATTTTTCAAAAATAGCCCCAAAACCTGTTCAGGCATCATTAAAAATGCCAACCAAAATATCAGTGATAAAAATAATCCGAAGCCGTAAAAAAGAAATGTTCCTTTTTTTACCCTGTCGAGTTTTTGTGCTCCGAAATTGGTTCCTGCAAAGGGCTGATAGCCCTGACTTATCCCCCAAAGAGGAATAAAGGACAACATTAGATATCTAAAAAAAGCACCCATTAAAATTACTTGATCTTCTCCGCCGTATCTTTTTAATGTAGAATACATAACAGCCTGCTGTAAAAGAGCAAAGACTTGCATCAACATTGCAGAAAAACCTATTGAAAGGGTCTCTTTTACGATACTTTTTTGAAGCTTAAAGTGTTTGAATTTAACGTTTTTGCTGAAGAATGCGAAGTAACAAAAATTACAAATTGCAAGAACCACTTGAGATATTACGGTTGCTATAGCAGCGCCTTCAAGTCCCTTTTTTAAAACAATTACAAAGACTGCATCCAAAATAATATTTAGTACGGCACTTATTCCCATCAAAAGCATGGCAAGACCCATTCGGCCTTCTCCTCTCATAACCATGTTGGCTGCTTGACCGAAGTTTACAAAGACTGAACCGATATATACAATCCGCAGATAGCTTACTCCCAATCGGAGCATTTCTCCTTCCGCTCCTATAAGAATCAAAAGTTGAGGTGCAAAAATTAATCCGATTGTCATAGTTCCCAATGAAAAAAGAAGAGTCAACAAAAGGACGTTTCCCATAATGGAATCAACGGTTTCTTGGTCGCTTCTTCCTACCGCCCGCGAAAGAACCGAAGCGGATCCTATACCTACTAAAACGGCAATGCCGTTATTTATCAGTGTAAATGTATAGGCTAAACTGACTGCTCCTAAAGCTACGCTGCTTACATATCTTCCTACGAATATTGCATCCACAAAGCTGTATAAGCTGATTACAAACATTCCGATAATGCCCGGGATACTGAGCTCAAGCATCAACTTGAACATATTACCTGAAATCAAATGTTCTCTTTTATCCGTCATAAGAACCTCCATAACTGACGAAGTCGTCAGTTATATTATATAAAAAGAGAAAATAAAGTCAATAGCAGCTAACTAATTTTTTTATTCGATTGTAAAGCTTTTTTTTACACAAGAATAGAGAAAGTCGTGGAGCTCTCTTTTTCCCTCATCAAAAACAGTTTTGTCTTCAAAGAGTTCATAGATTATAAGGATTCCGTTAAAAAGACGGGAGTAGAGCCGTCCTGTTTTGTTTGTTTTATACTTTATTTTTTTACCTTCAAAAGTCCCTTCTTTAAACAAATGTTCCAGATTTTCGTTTATAAACTTATGAGCTTGATTTTCAAGTTTCCAAAAAAGAGTCTCATATTCTTTGTCATATAGAATTTCGGCAAGAAACATTAGATAAAGCCGTTTTTCGGGAACATTATCAAATAGTTTTGCTTCTAAAGCGAGGGTTACAATTTCGTAAGGGTCATCAATTTTTTTTGCAGAACTAAAGATTTCTTCGTTGCGTCTATATCGAAAATAGTTTCCTTCCTGCATTATGGCAAACATTATAGCCTTCGTACTTTTAAAGTACTGATAAACCCCTCCCTTTGAAAGGCTTGTAGCGGCAACAATATCTTCCATCGTAGTATTATGAAAGCCCTTTTTTAAAAACACCTTTTTTGCCGCTTCCGTTATCTCATACGTCCGCTCTTCTTTTGTTTTCCGTTTAAATTTAGCCATATCTATATTATAAGGAAAAAGTAAAAAAAAGGAAGGCCTATTATAAATGAATATTCTATATTATTTTATATATGATTACAATCAAGGGGAACCTCAAAAACTGAAATTTTTCGAGGTTCCATTAAGCATTCTGCTTGGTTGCCATCTTAAATTACACAACTCTCAAACTGTTGAAAAGAGCGAGGGCTATGACCAATGTTTGAGATCCATCTTAAATTACACAACTCTCAAACTATCGCTTAACAATATTGAAATTATCGATGGTTTGAGATCCATCTTAAATTACACAACTCTCAAACAACAATCAATCTTTTTACTTCAAAATACTGGTTTGAGATCCATCTTAAATTACACAACTCTCAAACCCCATTGCCAGCATTCTTTGATACATCTGGGTTTGAGATCCATCTTAAATTACACAACTCTCAAACTCTTGTTCGGGATAGTATCATCCCATGAAGGTTTGAGATCCATCTTAAATTACACAACTCTCAAACCAAAAGTTGATTCAGCTCTGCTGTCAACTTGTTTGAGATCCATCTTAAATTACACAACTCTCAAACAGTAGGTTTAGTGGGAGTTGTAGGTGTTGAGTTTGAGATCCATCTTAAATTACACAACTCTCAAACAAACTTGATGATGACGAAAAGCTGATACGGTTTGAGATCCATCTTAAATTACACAACTCTCAAACTGTTTGTAGAATACCTGCAATTCTTAGCGGTTTGAGATCCATCTTAAATTACACAACTCTCAAACATGTTAACACCATTACTACTAACTCTAAAAGTTTGAGATCCATCTTAAATTACACAACTCTCAAACCCTGAGATACTAAGATCTATTTTTTTTAAAGTTTGAGATCCATCTTAAATTACACAACTCTCAAACATAGACCGGGTGGTTTTGAGTTTAACTGCGGTTTGAGATCCATCTTAAATTACACAACTCTCAAACTAAAGCCCATTCTTTTCCAATTCCTTGACTGTTTGAGATCCATCTTAAATTACACAACTCTCAAACTGAGATTTTTGAAATATTTTAAGAAATTAAGTTTGAGATCCATCTTAAATTACACAACTCTCAAACCCACCTCTTTATCTTCATAAAATAAATCTTGGTTTGAGATCCATCTTAAATTACACAACTCTCAAACAGCTGCGAGTAAATTTCGATAATGTCATCGTTTGAGATCCATCTTAAATTACACAACTCTCAAACATCCTCTATGAAATTAAACGAAGAACAAATGTTTGAGATCCATCTTAAATTACACAACTCTCAAACACGCGATGTTGCTAATCAAAATTTTGAATTGTTTGAGATCCATCTTAAATTACACAACTCTCAAACTCTTAGGATTACTATCTCTTTTGGGGTCTCGTTTGAGATCCATCTTAAATTACACAACTCTCAAACATGTTCCAGCGTCTACAATATCAGCTTTTAGTTTGAGATCCATCTTAAATTACACAACTCTCAAACATGACCGATTGCATTTTGATATTACCAAGCGTTTGAGATCCATCTTAAATTACACAACTCTCAAACGTCAGATATGGCGTAGCTGGAGAGCCTATCACACTATTGATAGCGGTAGTCTAATATGATTACTTTTTAATGCTACCATGAGAAGTATTTATTGTCAATATATTTCGCAAAGGTCCTTATCAATAATATATGATTTTTCACAATCTTCTTTTGTAGATGTGTATGCCCCCTCGATTAAAAATAGATTTGTTTTTATATAGTGGGCAAATTTATATAACTCGGATAAGTCTTTGAAATTTAAGAACTGTTTTAGGTTTATAAAAATAAAGCATTTTATTTGATTTAATTCCACAGAAGCGCTTATATAATCTATAATTTTTTCAAGTAAATTTTTATATTCTGTTTCAAAAGAGATATTAACAGCTTTAAATATACTGATCAAATCAAGTTCTTCACTCCGTTTTAGAGGTATATCCAAAGAAAGAAGAATATCGTCTATATGTTTTAATATTTCGCTTTTCATGGTGCATGTTTTTAGGTAATTATATTCATCGGAAATGCTTTGTTTTAAGATCGAATAAATTTTGTTCAGATTTTGTTTATTATTTATATCGAGATTTATAGGATTTAGTATCAGCTCACATGTTTTTGGTATAGAAAGCTCTTTATTATCTTCTGATAATATGAATTTGCCCTCATTACCTGAATATTGACTAAAAAACTCCGATACAAATTCGGTAAAAAAAGTTTTATTTTCTATAGTTAAAACATTAACTTTATTTTCCAAAAATATTATTTGATTTTTAATGTCAGGATGTACCAGTTTCATAGAACAACAAGCCTTTCATCGGTATTTAAGTATTCTGTTTTAGATTCTCCAATAATAATTTCCATCTTTGCATATTGTTTTTCGGTAACGGTTAATATTTCAACCAGGCCTTCGGGAGGTTTATTCTTCTCTATACTTTTTACAATAGAGTCTCTATTTGTAAGATTTAAAACCAATTTTGAATAAACCGACTTTTGCTGCATAATAAAGCCTGATTTAATTAGATACTTCCTAAAAACCGCATAATTATGCCTATTTTCAGGTGTTATTACGGGTAAATCAAAAAAAACGATGACTCTCATAAATCTATAACTCATTTCGGTAAAATTTAATTTGTGAAATATCCTTTTCATTTAGAGCGTCAAAAATACTGTGTACAAAAATTTCGATAGCTTTATTTAGGTAATGCTCTTTATTGTTTATGAGCACCTTTTTATTTATAACACTAACTATTTTTAGCTTTTCTTCATGTTCAAATTTTTGAGGATTAAGTTTAAAAACTTCTGCATCAACGAGAGGCCTAAAAGGCTCCATAAGGTCTGATCCGAGGTTAAAGGGATTAAACATATTATCATGAAAAATTCCCAGTTGTGTAATATAACCGTTTGCAGTTATTTCACGATTAAATGCAGAAAGTAAGATGCTGTATCCGTAATTTAAAGCTGCATTTATAGGAATATCCAAACTTCTGGAAAACCCTGCTCCAAATAAGGCTGCAAAATATACTTTTGCAGCATGAGCCTCCTTATTTGTTTTATCGTTAATGTCTATATCGGTAATATAGTCAGCCAGTAAACTTGCTTGCGGAAGATTCAGTTTTTCTAAGAGGTGTTTTTGCTGTCTTATTTTTTCTGTTACAACTTCAGTCCATACTAGTTGTTTGATATTCTTATCCCATTTTATTTGAAGCCTGATTTTTTCGCTGGTATCATGGCTGCCGTAATATCCTATCAATTCAGAAGCCGGATTTCTCTTTTCGTCACAAAAAATTACCTTAACCTTTTGTTTTATAAGCTCATTTAATAAGGCTGCGGTTATAGAAACCGCTGTCGTTTCAATGATTAAAACTGAAATTTCTTCAATAAAAACTTTTTGCGTTTTTTCACCCCGAACTACGAGATGATTTAAGTGTAAATCCAGCTTTGCCCTATTTGAAATAACAACGGTTCTCCAACTCATATCTTTAACAAATCAATCCTTTTTTCAAAAATACCTGTTATTGATTGGTAAATTAAAATACAGTTATCAAGACTGGATATTTTATTTCCTATCTTTGCAACCCCTGCATTTTTACTTCCGCCTATATGTTGTAAATCCGATACATTTCTTGTGGCAGAAAACAGTTTTAAAATCTCTAAAATAACTTCAAACTGATTTTCAATTATTAAAGATTTAAACTTTTCTTTTCCTTTGACTAAGATATCAATAGTTGCAGAGTTAGGTCTTTTTTTGTAAATAGTATCCTTATGTTTTGTTAAAAGCATATCATATATTTCCAAATTCTTCTTTTGAAGAAGGTCATAAAACTCCTTTTCTCCTATTTCATCAGCTTTTGTCTTTTTGCATAAATTTTCTTTGATATAAGATCTAAAAGATAAGTCTTCATAAGGAGAAATAGTTTTTTCCATCTTCTCTCTTTGCTTTCTTATTTCATTGAATCTTATGATTTTTTTAAAATAAAGAATTTCATCATTTGAACAGCAAAATTGAACTGCCGGACGCAGTAAGAAAGAATCATTGGTTTTTCCTGTTATGTGACAAGGGAACCCGTTAATTTTTAAGAGGGAGTTGATTTTTATTTTAGGAATTAAAATCTTAATTTCTTTTTTCCCTAGCTGGTCTGTTAAGTAACTCTTTAACCCATCTTTATTTTTTTGAATGTCCTTTACCAAATATAGAGGGATGGTTTCTAAGCTTCGTATCTTATTTCCTTTTTCTTCGTATTCTATAAGAGTATAATATGCAGCAGAGACTTTATTATAGCCCCCGTATTTTGAAATATTAGAAAAAGGACCTTCTTTTTTTAGAGGATGCTGGCCCAATCCTTTTTTCATAATGGTTTGATCAAAAAGGCCTCCTTTTTTGCAAGCGGCTTGGCGTGTATAAATAGGGGTATTTCTTTTAAGCATATCCTTCACAGTGATAATTGTTTTTCCTTTTTCCCATGCCGTAATATTATTTCTTTTTACATCATAATCAAAAACTTTATAATAATTGTAAGTATCGGCAATCTTTGGATTATCACGTTTCTCCTTTATAAAGTTCCAAGGATTATTTGTAAATTTTGTATTATATACATTTCCGACAACAATATTTAAATATGCATCATGAGCATGATGAAAATCGTTTATTTCTCTGCATTTTACAATATCGAATTTATTTCTAAACATTGATACAGTTTCAGCTTTAGAGTAAACAATCTTAGTTTCTGGAAACATTTTTTCTAATACTTTTGCAGCTACCTTGGTTGCCTGTCTTGTTTCTACAAGTTGTCTGGCAATGAATTTTGCCGTTTCGTCATCTGAGATTGGAGTAATCCTTGTTAACCTATTCAATTTTTCAAGACTTATAAAGTTATTTCTTTGTAAAAAATTCCAAAAGCCCCTTTGCTTTGATTGAATTTCAGACTTCAAAGGATATTTATCTTCCTTATTTTTATTGCAACTGCTGCATACTAAAACTCGATTGCTTATACTGTCATCTTTAATTTTGGATTGGGGATAAATATGATCTATATCATAGTTGCTTGTGTCAAATACATGGCCTATTTCAATCGGTTTACCGCAATACATACACTTTCCAAGCTGTGTGTAATAAAGATAAAGTTTATCGCTGCGAAGCCTTAAATTATCTTCATTTTCTATTTTACCTGAAAGATTTTTTATCTCGGAGCTAAATGCATCCGCATCATTTTTACAGTTACTGTACAAGTCCTGTAAAATTTTTAATCTTGTCTTAGTCCTCATAGGATCAAGCTCTGCTCCCTTTGCCATTTCGATAAATATTTTTTTAGGAGGGGCTTGGGTAATATGCGATATTTCTTTTACAAGTTTTAAAGTCTGCCACAACATTTTTTTTACCGATGGTGATAAAAACAAAGGCTTAACCAAACCGTCATATGAAAATTGTTTTTCAACATCTTCAAATCCCGAATTTATCTTTTTAATATTTTCAGTAAATTTAAATTCGCTGCTAAGCAGCTCCATTAAATTATTTTGAGTTTCCCGCATTGCAGTTATTATATTTACCGGTTCGCTAAAACCCGGCATTTCTGATGTGACGGTTTCAAAGAATTTGCGTGATAATCGGCCCCAACCCGAAAATTTAAGATTTAGAATTTTTTTGATCTGTTCATCAGAACAATATTTTCCATATTCGGCTTTTATTTTTGTTTTAAGTATTGTTTTACCTTCTCCTTCATCATAAATAGTAGCCCATCGTATAATTTCTTCAAGCATATTCTTTGTAGAAATTTCATCTACTTGCTTTCCGAATATGTTTTTAAGTTCTATATATGATTTTAACGAAGATGTACATTCTTTATCGATGCCTAGAATAATTACTTCATCCGTTTTATTGCAAATACCTTCGTGTTTGATAAAAATTGAAATCTGTTTTTGTGTAATTTTTTTATATTTTTTAAATAACTCTTCGTATATTTTTTGTTTTAGTTTAGTATCGCAGATATTTTTCCCGTCAATGATAATCTGTAAATTATTGATTTCATTTAAAACGGTATACTCGGAATATAAAAGAGAGTTTTTGGGTAAAACAGATTCTCCTATTAAATATGTGCAAAAATTGGTTCTGCTTGTAATAAATTCTTCAGCTGTTTTTTCTTTATCGATATGATCAAAAAAGTTCCACGGAGTAGTTTTATCGGAAGGCGATTTTTCTTTTTTTATTACCCAGCATCTATCGCGAAAAGATTTTTTATGGTTATCGTTTATAGGTCCAATATAATAGGGAATCTTAAATGTTAAAAGCATTATGATTTTTTCACTGTGAGATAAACCTTTTTCATCTTTTTGTTTTAAAAAAGAAAAATGTTTTTCCGCATTTGCTAATATTTTTTCCAGCTCCATCTTGCGTAATTGATAAGGAATCTCCGCATTGCTTTTAGATATCTGTTTAGGTAAAAAAGTCCCTGTTTCAATTTCAGCCAATATATCATTTACTTCCTTTATCTCGGATTTTGCTGAAAGGATAGTTTTTAAAAATTTGTAAAAATCTTCTTGATTTACAGAATTGTTTATAATTAGTTTTTTACTCTTGGTTTTACATACGCCTACATATCCGGAGTAATTGTTGTTATTTTTTTCGTTTTTATTGTATCCGAATACTTTTTTATAATCGTTTGAGAAATGCTTTTTTATAACATTTTTTAATTTAGTCAAATCGGTTTTATGCTTTTCATATATTTTTACCTTTGCAAAAGAAAGATACTGTTCATCTCCTATTACCTTGGAAAGAACCGAGCAGTTATATACAGACTTTGCTTTTAATAAAAGCTCAAAAGAATCTCCTAGAATGGAAGCAAGATCATCACTCAAAGCATCAAAATCATCTTTCGAAAAAGATATACTATTTTTCTCCGCATCCTTTAAATCCGGATTATCATAAAGATCGGCAAAGTTTATTTTGTTGCCTGATATTAAATTAGTAATAGCTTTCTTTTGCTTGTCGGAGGGCTTCAGTCCTAACATCTTATTAAGGCGGCTTTGTTTTTCGGAATTTTTTAAAGAGCTATCCTTTAAAATCTCTTTTACTTTTTGGCTATCGGCATCAATATCGACTTCCATATCTTCACGCAGATATTCAAAAAGGGCTTGTATAGAAGTATCAAACTGATTTTCCGAATCGAAATCGCCCTCGAATAAAAAATGACCTCTTTTTTTTATAATATTATGACAGGCTAAGTATAATAACCTTGGATCCGGCTTTACCTTGTTTTCAATCCAAGCCTTTATCAGATGGTTTATGGTAGGATAGGCTTTATGGTAGGTCTTATCGGTAAAATCTTTATCATTAAAAAGAGTGTTTTCCTGTAATATAGTCTTGTCTTCTGCATAGAAAGGGCTTTCCTTCATTCTTTGGAAAAATCCCTCATCTATTTTTGCAATTTCTTGGGAAAAAAGCTCTTGAAGCAGCTTTATTCTTTTTTTTCTTCTCTCAATACGGCGCCGAGCTCCTCTGTGAAGCCTTCTCGCTTCCGCAGTTTCCGCCGTCTCAAAACACCTCATTCCCCAAAGGTCTTTACGATTAGCCTTTAAGAGTTTATAGTCAGTATCAGTAACTGCCCAACCAACCGATCCGGTTCCTACATCCAATCCGAGAAAATAATCCTTAATTTCCTTTTTCATACCTTGACCATTCCTTTAAAAAGTATTATAATAACAGTATACACAATTTAGGATCCATCTTAAATTACACAACGAGTTCAAATAAGAATTCATCAAAATCGTCCCTTTTGGGACCGCTCATTGTGGAGCATCAAGGCTTAACATGGTTAAGCCTTTTTTTTATTAATTACTCAAAATTATAACTTATTTTTTTCTACCTGTCCACAATTTATATTGAATTATTTGAGTTATTGACTGCTCCCTATAACTTTTCACAAAATGCTTGCCTAATTTGCCGTTTTAGGGTATAATATCATCCATATATGACGCGCGGATCAAAAGGTTCTGACAGTAAAAAAAAGCTCGCCTCCCCTGAAGACATTTTAAAACAGGTCTTCGGATATGACGAATTCAGGCCCTTCCAAAAAGAAATTATAGACAGCCTTCTCCAAAAAAAAGATGTCCTTGCGGTAATGCCCACAGGAGGCGGAAAATCTTTATGCTATCAGGTTCCGGCCCTCATTTTTGAAGGGGTAACTATAGTAGTTTCTCCCCTTATCTCTCTTATGCATGACCAAATTTGCGGTTTGGAAACTATCGGTGTTGAAGCGGTTGCCTTAAACAGCTCCTTGGATTGGGAAAAATATGCCGATAATATACGCCGTATTAAAAACGGAGAAGTAAAAATTCTCTATGTTGCTCCTGAAACGCTGGCCAGTGACCGATGTAAAGAGCTGCTATCTTCAATAAAAGTGGATTGTCTTACAATAGATGAAGCTCACTGCATTTCGGAATGGGGTCATGATTTTAGGCCGGAGTACAGGCAGTTGGCTGAAATACGCAAGCTCTTAAAAGAATCGGCCTGTCTTGCCATAACGGCAACAGCAACCGAAAAGGTTCGCTCAGATATAAAGAAAATACTAAAGCTCAAAACGCCAAAGGAGTTTGTTGCCGGTTTTAACCGCAAAAACATTTTTTTGGAAGTTAAAGAAAAGCAAAAGCCTTTTGAACAGGCTTCGGACTTTCTAAAAGAACATAAGGGCGAAAGCGGAATTATTTACTGTTTTTCCCGCAAACAGGCAGATACCTTGGCCGTTCAATTATCGGTTTTAGGCTATAATGCAAAACCCTACCATGCGGGACTATCCGACGAGCTTAGGCAAAAAACTCAAAACGATTTTATCAATGACGATATAGAAATAATTGTAGCAACCGTGGCCTTCGGGATGGGAATAAATAAGCCCAACGTAAGATTCGTTATTCATTTTGATTTACCCAAGAGTATTGAACAGTATTATCAGGAAATAGGCAGAGCAGGCCGAGACGGAAATCCGGCTCATGCTCTTTTACTTTTTTCGGCGGCCGACATTTTTAAGCTCAAATTCTTGATGCAGGATAAATCTCCCGATGAGGTAAAAAAAGCCGAATCAATGCTTTCAGCTATAAGTAATTATGCTCAAGCCAATAGCTGCCGCCGACGGGCAATTTTAAAATATTTCGGAGAAAATATTTCCGAAGAAAAACTAAAGGAAATACAGGGCGATGCTCCGTGCTGCGATTTTTGTTCCAGAGAAAAAATAGAAAAAACCGATTTGACTGTTCCTGTGCAGAAATTTTTATCCTGCGTTGTCAGAACCGGATGCCGATTTGGAGCAAGCTATATAATCGATGTCCTTTTAGGCTCAAAGCAAAAACGAATACTTGAAAACAAGCATAATGATCTTTCCGTCTGGGGGATAGGTACGGAATTCAATAGGGAAGGATGGTTTAATCTTGTCCGTATTCTATTGGCGGAAGACTATCTTGTAAAAGATGAAGATTACTCGGTATTATCGCTTACCCAAAAAGCAAAAGAAGAGCTCCAAGCCCGAACAAGTATCATGCTTCCTTTTAATTATGAAAAAGACAATTCCGTTAAAAAAGAAGTAAAAGAAAAATCAAAACCTCAAACATCTGAAAATACTTTAGATGCTTGCAGTAAGGCAATAGTGGATGCACTAAAACAAAAGCGCAGGGAGCTTGCCGATGAGGCAAGGGTTCCGGCCTATATTATTTTTTCGGATAAGACCATCTTTGATTTGGGCTTAAAAAAACCTACAACAACTGCCGATTTGGATAATATCTTTGGAATAGGAAAAGCAAAGAAAGACAAATACGGGGATATTATTTTAAAGACAATCTCATCTGCCCTTAGACATAAATAATTTCTTCCTATTGACCAAAATCAAAATTTAGTCAATAATATTATTCGGTTATGAATATTCTAATTGATAAATTTAAAGAAGTCTTAATGTCGGTTTTACCCATCGTTATTTTGACTACTATCTTGAATTTTGCATTTATTCATATCGATTACAGTGTCTTTATTAGATTTTTAATCGGGAGTGTATGCATAATATTAGGGCTGGCTTTCTTTCTGTTTGGAATCGAAATGAGTGTTACAAAAATCGGTTTACAAATGGGCAAAGAAATCACAAAAAGGAATAATGTTCTGATTTTGATTTTAGGAGGCTTTGCCCTCGGTTTTTTAATTTCAATTGCTGAACCCGATTTACAGATTTTGGCAAGTCAGGTAAATACAGTAACAAAAAGCGGGATTCCGGCATTAAGGCTTATAATAGTTGTTTCTGTCGGTGTTGCAGCCTTTGTGGTTTTCGGTATTTTACGAACCGTATTTAATGTTTCGCAAAAAATTATTTTTGCTCTATCTTACGGCGTAATATTTTTGCTCTCTCTCTTTTCCTCTTCAGAATTTATTTCGATAGCGTTTGATTCTTCGGGAACAACTACAGGAGCAATAACCGTACCCTTTATTCTGGCCTTAGCAGCCGGTGTTTCCGAGATGAAAAAAGACTCGGCTGCATCCGAAAGAGACTCATTTGGACTTGTAGGCATGGCTTCGGCAGGTGCAATCGTCGCAGTTTTGGCTTTGAGCGTATTCGGGAAAACAAAGCAAATATCCGCCGACGATTTTGTCTTCAATTTAGATATACACTCACAAATATTCTATCCCTTTGCGGAACATTTTTTGCCGGTACTTTATGAGTGCCTTTTGTCCCTTTTACCCTTAACGTTAATATTTTTAATTACAAATTTTGTAAGTATAAAGTTGAGGGCTAAGGATTTAATTCCCATTATTAAAGGTCTTATAATTACATTGATAGGTTTATTTCTGTTTATGTGGGGAGCAAAATCGGGCTTCTTGGATGTAGGAATAGCGATGGGAAGCCGCTTAGGTGAAATAGGCACGCGCTCCTTAATTCTTTTTATCGGAGCTCTGATAGGTATTGTTTCTATCTTGGCTGAACCTGCCGTTTATGTTTTAACTGTACAAATAGAAAACGTAACTAGCGGCCATATTCCGCGTAAGATAGTTTTGACCTTTTTATGTATAGGCGTCAGCTTTGCAGTAATGCTTTCGTTATTAAGAATTATAGAACCGTCCTTTCAGTTATGGCATATGCTTCTACCCGGATATATAGTTTCTCTTTTATTATCAATCATTGTTCCGGATCTTTTTGTAAGTATAGCCTTTGATGCCGGAGGTGTTGCTTCAGGTCCCATGACCGCGACCTTTGTTTTATCCCTTGCTCAGGGCCTTGCTAATTCCACTCCGACAGCAAATGTATTGATAGACGGATTCGGTATTATAGCTGCCGTCGCATTGGCTCCTATTATTTCGTTACAAATTTTAGGATTAATATTTAAGATTAAAAGCGCAGGAGAACAAAAATGAAAGATTTTTCCCTTCTGATAATATTAGTACCTTTTGGGCGTGCACGTAAAATCGTAAGATACGCTAAAGATAAGGGCCTTACCGGAGCTACAATAATGATTGCCTTCGGTACGGTAAAAAGTAAAGTTCTTGATTTTTTGGGTATTCAAGAAACAAGAAAAGAGTTGATTTTAACGGCCGGACATGGAGATTTTTTAGACGGTCTTATGGATGAGCTAAATAAAAAGTTCAATCTTACTCGTAAAAATTTCGGCATAGCATTCCGTATGCCTTTAAGTTTTATTAATATTAAAAATACCCTAGATGATGAAAAGCCCGTATTTAAACGGGAGGAGGTAAAAACTATGAAATCTGCAATATTTACTGTTGTTAATAGAGGAAAAGCAAGCGAAGTCGTTGATGCTTCTTTAGAAGCAGGAGCGCGAGGCGGAACAATAATCCATGCAAGAGGATCGGGACTTAACCAAACAAAGCTTATCTTTGACATGGAGATTGAACCCGAAAAAGAAATCGTTTTAACTATTGTCGATGACGATCAACTTGAAAATGTTGTCGAGGCAATCAGAAAAAAATCCGATGTAGAAAAAGACGGGCATGGAATTCTTTTTGTTATTCCGATAAGCAAGGCTTACGGTATAAAATAGGTGTTTATAGGATGACCGAACCTCCTCCGCAATGGTCTTATATTTTACTTTTAATTATTCTACTTTTTTTATCGATGATGTTCTCATCGGGAGAAACAGCCTTTTTATCCGTAAATAAATTGAAAATAAAATATTTACGCGAAAAGAAAAATAAAAAGGCCGCAAGAGTTGAAAAAATTTTAAAAAATAAGCAAAAGTTTTTAACAACTTCTTTGATAGGAAATAGTCTGGTAAATATTTTAATATCGGTAATATTAACAGCTCTAATGGTAGAGCTTGTGGGAGCTAAGGGATTAAGTATTGCAGTAACGGCTGCAACTATTGCAATTTTAATTTTTGGTGAGATACTGCCTAAATCGATTGCCTTGGTTTTTTCCGAACCGATAGCCTTAAAATTTTCAGGCTTTATTTTGTTTTTAATTAAAGTGCTTGCACCTCTTGAATGGCTCTTTTCGGGTTTTACAAAATTCTTTTTAAAATTTTTAGGTGTAAAAAATCTGCAATCGAATGAGGCATTAACCGATGCAGACTTAAAAGATTTCTTTGATGTAAGTCAAGAGCATGGAGATCTTCGCTCGGAAGAAAAAGCCGTCCTCGAAAAAATATTAAGCTACGGCGATATAACCGTAAAAAATATTATGACACCCAGACCCGATATAATAGGCCTTACAGCTGATGTAAACCCGAAAGAAATTATTGAGCTTTCCCATTCTTCAAGATTTTCAAGGTTTCCGGTTTATGAAGAAGACATAGATGAAATTATCGGTATTTTTTATATTAAAGATTTTTTGTTTTCGGAAGCGGCTGCAAAAGATTTTTTACAAGAATCAAAAGAAAAATTCGATATAAAAAAATATTTACGTAAGCCTGTTCTTGTTTTTGAAAATACCGAGCTTTCAAAGTTGCAGGAAATATTTAGAAAAGAAAAACAGAACATGGTTGTGGTTATCGACGAGTACGGCGGAACTTTAGGTATTGCAACTCTTGAAGATTTAAATGAAGAGATATTCGGGAACATAGCCGATGAATACGATACGGATGATGCCGCAGCAGAGGATCCAAATCTTGATAATATAAATGATGAAGCAACTCAAAATCTTAGTCAAACCATTTTAGGCAGCATGAGGCTGAGCGATTTAAATGAAAATCTGGGAACTTCATTTTCTTCCGAGTATTATGACACAATAGGCGGTCTTATTATGGAAAAATGCGGAGAGGTTCCGCAAATAGGTTCTACAATAAAAATAGAAAACTATAATTTCACGGTTATGAAAACCGAGGGAAACAGAATAAGCGAACTGCAAGTAAATATTGCAGGAGATGAAGAATGAAATTTGAATTAGCCTTAATGATAATAGAATTTATAGCTCTTCTTTTTTGTGCATTTTTCTTTTCTGCATCCGAAACGGCAATTACGGCAATTACAAGAACCGAATATAAGGCAATAAAAAAAATCCAGACAAAAAAAAGCCGAAGACTTGCTTTTCTTATTGAAAGGAAAGACGAGATTGTAAGTGCAACTCTTATAGGTACCAATTTTGTAAACACCCTTTCTTCGGCTTTGATAACGGCCTTTGTTATAGATACGTACGGACAGCAGCATATTCCGGCAGCTACTGCTATTGCAACGGTTCTTATAATTATCTTTGCTGAAATTTTACCCAAGGCTGTAGCTGCTTATAATGCCGTAGAAATTACAAGAACATTTTTAGTACCTCTGTCGCTTGTAAGGTTTCTTTTAAAACCCTTTATTTTTATTTTTTCGCTCATGTCTAATTTTATTATTAAACTTGTTTCAAAAAAACAAAACAATCAAAGCTCCGAACTTTCCGAAGATTATTTGGAAACTCTTATAAATATAAGTTTGGCAGACGGGACTTTTCAAACGGGCGAGCATGAATTAATTAAAAGAGCTGTAAGGCTCCATGAATTAAAGCTGCAAAGCATAATGACAAAAAAAGAGGATATTGTCAGCCTCGATATAAATTCATCACTCGAAAATATGGTAAGCATTTTTCGTAAAACAATGTTTTCCCGCCTTCCCGTTTATAAAGGAGAAAAAGATAAAATAATAGGCAGTGTGCATTATAAAGATATTTTATTTTATAGAAGCCATAATGCGGAAATGGATATAAATAAAATTATAAGACGGGCTCTGTTTATTCCGAAAACAGCAAATATTTTTTCGGCTATAAAAACGATGAGCAAAAATAAAAGAAATATGGCCTTTGTTATAGATGAATACGGTTCCACTGCGGGACTTATCACAATTGATGATATAAGTACGGCTATCTTCGGTTCTATCCAAGATGAATATTCTAAAACAAAAACCAATCCTTTAAGCGGAATGAAAATTGTTGACGTTACGCATATTTTAATTCCCGGGGCTGTTCCTCTAATTCAGCTTAATAGTATTTTAAATACTGATTTTCATTCGGATTATAATGATACTATAGGCGGCCTCATTCTTGAAACGGCAGAATATCTTCCCAAGGAAGGCGAATTGATTACTATAGGCGAAGTCGACTTCAAAGTAGAAAAGGTTGAAACAAGTAAAATTATTTCTCTTATTGCAGATGTGTCTAAACTTACGGCTGGGGCACAATTCCCAAAAGCTTTTCAATAATATCGTCAGCGGTTAAGTTATCGGCTGCAGCTTCATAAGAAAGTTTAAGTCTATGCCTAAGAGCCGCATATGCGACGGCTTTTACATCTTCAGGAATTACATAATCTCTTCCGTTAAATAGAGCCTTTATCTTTGCACATTTTTGAATAGCTATTCCGGCTCTTGGAGATGCCCCGTAAAGAATATAGCTTAGGTAGTTCCCGTGAATATAGTCATCTTGCTTTACATTTTTTGCGGGACGGGTAGCGGCAATGATTGAAACTATATAGCTTGTAATTTCAGGGGAACACTTGACTTGTTCTACAGCATTGCGGAGAGTTTCTAAGTTTTCCGGCGTCAAAACGGCTTCGGACGGACTGATGTTTGAGCTTTGACCGAGGTTTTGCCCCACGTTTTGACTCGGCCTTAGGCTTGAAAATTTATTCACTATATTTATTTCTTCTTCAATAGAAGGATACGGAACGAATAGTTTTAACAAAAAGCGGTCAAGTTCGGCTTCGGGCAGGGGATAGGTTCCTTCCTGCTCGATAGGGTTTTGGGTTGCAAGTACAAAAAAAGGTGCAGGTAAAGAAAAAGAATTTTCTCCGATTGTAACCTGTCCTTCAGCCATAGCTTCCAAAAGTGCAGACTGTACTTTCGCAGGTGCCCTGTTTATTTCATCGGCCAAAACGATATTTGCAAAAATGGGCCCCCTCCTTACGGAAAACTTACCGATACTTTGCTGATAAATCAGGGTTCCTATCAAATCGGCAGGAAGAAGGTCCGGCGTAAATTGAATACGCTTAAAACTTACATTGGACAGCTCTGCAAAGGTTTTTACTATGAGGGTTTTTGCAAGGCCGGGCACACCTTCAAGGAGCACATGGCCGCCTGCGATATACGCAGTTAAAATTCCTTCTATAAGTTCTTGCTGGCCCACAATCCGTTCTGCCATCTTTGCTTTAAAATTTTCTACTATCGTTTTATAGCTTGTATCGATCATAGTATCATTTTACGCCTTATGTTAAAATTTTGCAAGAGGTTGAAAGAGTTGGGCTTTTAAGATTCCGTATAATACTTAGCCTGCAAGTTATAAAGCTCCTTGTACTTGCCTTCTTGGTTTATAAGACTTTCGTGGTTTCCGTCTTGGACGATGTGCGCATTGTCGAATACAAGAGTCTTATCCGAAAATTTTGTAACCGCCATTCTATGCGAAATATAAAGAGAACACTTATCCGCAAAAAAAGAATCAAACTGCTCATAGATTTTATTTTCGGCTTTTGGGTCGAGGGCTGCTGTCGGTTTGTCTAAAATAACTATCGGTGCATTTTTGTATGCAGCTCTGGCTATTGCAATTTTTTGTCCTTCTCCTCCCGATGGAGTAAAACCTGCATCATCAAAGTCGCGGTATACCAAGGTTTCTAAGCCCTTATCTAATTTATCGGTAACTTCTTTTAAACCCGATGCCGAAACGATATTTTCCAAACGCTTTTTATCGGCTTCGGTTTTATCGTTCCCGAAGGTAATATTTTCTTTTATGCTAAAAGAAAAAAGTTTAAAATCTTGGAAGACGGCAGCAAACCAAGTTTGATAATGGTTATAATCTATTTCTTTTATATCGATACCGTTAATTAAAATTTTGCCTTCGGTCGGTTCATAAAGGCGCATTAAAAGTTTTACAAAGGTTGATTTACCCGCCCCATTTTCCCCGATGATTGCAATACGCTCTTTGGAATTAAATTTAACGTTTACATTTTGTAAGGCAAACTTTTCGCTTGTGCCGTACTTAAAAGAGATGTTTTGAAATTCAATGTCAAAGTTTTCAGGTAAAATAGGCTTTCCGCCTTTTGTATTTTCCATAGACGGCATATTAATGTATTCTTTAAAAGCTTCAAAATAAGTGTTGAACTGCGAAAGCTGAACTACGGTTTTTATAATTTCGGATAGTATTGAAGCGAACGAGCTTACTGCTGCAAGATACATTGTAAAATTTCCTACCGAAAGAGCGGAGTCTAATGTTTGCTTAATTACAAAAAAATAGCTTATGATTAATTGAACGGCAAAGGTAAAAGAATTAAAGGCGCCGCTTATAAAACGGGTATTGGCTATGTTATTATAAAATTTTCCGAGCACTTTAATTTGCTGATTGTATTTTTCTAAAAACCACGGAGCTAAATTATAAGTACGGATTTCTTTTCCATATTGAAAATCTTCCATTTTTTTAGAATAGTAGCCGATACGCCTTTCCTGCACGGATTGTTCCATGCGGTATTTTATCCCATGTTTATTTGTTGCTGCAAAGACCAAAGAATTAAGAGCTACAATTATGATAACTGCAAGTACAAGCCATGGGCTTAAAATTGCGATAACGGATATAAGACCTGCAAAAGTGAGTAGTTTACCGAATAAGCCGATGGAGTCTTCTAAGATTACGGCAAATCCGTAACAGCCTGAATATGCATATTGCTCCGCCTTTTGTTTTAAGTTTAAGAATTCGGGAGTTTCAAGCCGTTCATAATCTACCTAAATTTCTATTATGCTTTTCTTGACATAATATATACTATGATATATACTTATTTTAAGGGGGTGTAGTATGGAAACAGCAAAATTATTCCAAAACGGCAGGAGTCAAGCAGTTAGGCTGCCTAAAAAATATAATTTTTCGGGAACCGAGGTTTTTATCCGCAGAGCCGGAGAATCTGTTATTTTATTCCCCAAAAACAGGGAATGGGAAACATTTTTAGAAGGCTTAAACGGTTTTACCGACGATTTTATGGAGGAAGGAAGAAACCAGCCTGAATTACAGAATCGGAAAGGTTTATAATGTACCTATTGGATACAAATATCTGTATATTTCTTAAAAATAAAAAGAGTCCTAATGTACTTCACAAAATTAAAGAGAAGAAACACTTGGGAATTTACATCTCAAGTATTACTGTGGCAGAGTTACAGTTCGGCGTATACAATAGTAAATATATAGAAAGAAATAGAGAATATCATTAATAAAATTTTTAACACCTTTTTCTGTTTTAAATTTTGATGATAGAGATGCCGAGGAATTCGGAAAAATAAGGACTACCCTAAAAAAAGAAGGGAAAATTATCGGAGCCTATGATATGTTGATAGCGGCACAGGCTCTAGCTAAAAATCTAATTCTTGTTACCGATAATACAAAAGAATTCTGCCGTATAAAAAACTTAACCATAGAAGATTGGAAATAATTTTTACTCGCTTATTCCTACAAATTAAATGATTGAGTTTTGCCGTCGGCAAAATTAGACGGAGTTTATCGGTTGCAAACCTAAGATTTTTTAGAGGTTCCTAAAATTTTAAAAAATCCTTTTTTTGCCTGCTTAGCAGATTCTTCCTTTTGAGGCGGTATAAAGTTGTTGATAAATTTAGTTAAAGCACCATGCTTAGATGTATCAATTAAAAAATATGTTATATCGCCTAGTGTTGAAAAGACAGGTATTAAAAGATTGTCCCCTTGTTCTACAGGAAGATGACTTATTGATGCTTCCTTAAAGGCTTCTCTGATATTTACTTGAGGTATAAGGTCCGAAATATTTAAATCTTTATTATAATTCTTTTCCGTTTTGATTTTTTGAGAGGCATCTATAATTTCTCCGTTAAGGTTGACTACAACAATAGGTATATCTATCATACTAATCAAGCTTCTCATCAATCCGTTAAGACTCGCGATTTTTAAACTTTTTTGTGCTGTAATTGTGCTTGAAGCTTCAAGGGCTTCTTGTAAAGCAAACCCTGCCGAACCCAGCTTTTTTATTTTTTCTTGAGATAAAATTCCTCCGGCTCTTATAGTTTCCATTAAAGTAAAAAAATCTTTTTTCTTTTTTATTGCACCTATTATGATATTGATAATTATAATTAGCTGCAAACCTGAAAATATAAAGCCCAAAAATAAAACAAGTTCGGAATCGCCTTTAAGAGGGATTTTCATACCTACACTATATGCCCAAAAAGATGTTATTATCATAAAAACAAATGAGACAGCTAAGCTTATAAACAATAGTTTTTTTTCAATAAAAATCATATTTGCTCCGTTACATATTTCTAAATTCTTCAAGTTTTATATTTGAGCCTATCAAAAAAAGTTTATCGCCCTCTCTCAACTCAAAATCATCTTCCGGATAGTGCATAACCTCCTGTTTGACAGGATTACCGACAGAATCTATATCCAAAGCCATTCTAACAAGAGCAATCAAAGTAATATTGAATTTTTCTTTTAGAGCAACGGAACCGACTGTTTTTCCTATAAAAAATTTCGGCACAATGATTTCTCTTATCGAAAAATCTTTTGTAACTGCAATTGAGTCCATTACATCGGGAGAAATAAGCCGCCTCGCAATTCTTGTTGCTGCTGATATTTCAATATTTAAAACTTCGTTTGCTCCTACCCTTCGTAGAACTGTTGCGTGGAGAGGTGAAACGGCACGCGCTAAAACATAGGGAATATCTCTTTGCTTTAAAAGAGTAGTTGTTAAAACGCTTGCTTCTATATTATTGCCGATGGCGACTATGGCGACTTCTACATCATCCAAAGGGGCTTTTAAAAGAGCTTCTTCATTTGTAGTTTCTACAAGCATTGCTGCCGGAACGATTTTTTTTATTCTTTCGACGGCTTGAATATCATGATCGAAGGCAACCACTGAAGCACCTCCGTCTACAAGAACTTCACAAATTCTTGAACCGAATTCTCCCAAACCTATGACTGCAAAGTTTTTATTTGTTTCCATATATTTTCCTCCCATTATCCTATTGCTATATTTCCATAAGGATATTCTATATCATCATTTTTTTGTTTTTTACCGGCCGCAGTTAAAAAAGTTAAGGGGCCTACTCTTCCGATAAACATTAAGATTATTATTACTATTTTACCGGCCGGTGAAAGCGCTGCCGTTATTCCTGTAGAAAGCCCCACTGTTGCAAAGGCCGAAACGGTTTCAAACAACAATGCTAAAAAAGGAAGGCTTTCGGTAATTGTTAATAAAAAAATTCCAACTGAAATTGCCGCAAGTCCGAAACCGAAAATTAAAAAAGCTTTTTTTACTTGTTCTTCAGGCACCGAAACATTTTTAATTACAACCGTCTTTTGATTTTTTAAAAAAGATTTAAAAAAAGCAAAGACTACTGCAATTGTGTTCAGCTTTATTCCTCCGGCTGTACTTCCTGCAGCTCCTCCCATGAACATTATGAATATCATAAAAAGCAAGGTTGCATTTGTCAAATTAAGGAAGGAAACCGTAGAAAATCCTGCGGTACGCAATGTTATAGCTTGAAATAAACTTGCAAGGTATTGAGTTCCCAAAGACATCTCTTTCATAGTATTGTGATGCTCAAGTAAATAAAAAAGAGCAAAAGAAATAAAAAGAATAAAAACCGTAAGGCTTAAAATCATTTTTGTATTTACCGAAATTAAATAATCGGTCTTTTTTTTCTTTAAAAATTTATTTTTTATATCTGTCTTGACCTTAGCTAAAACATCATAAATAACTGCAAAACTTATTCCGCCTAAAATTATGGTAAAGCCTATTGTTAAACTGATAATAATATCGGAGGTAAAAGATTCCAAATTGTTTGAAAAAAGAGCAAAGCCCGCATTACAGAATGCGGATATTGCATGAAATAATGCAAAGCCTAGGGTTTTAAGATTGAAGCCTAAAATGCGTGAAAACCCTATAAATAAAAATACAGCACTTAGGGCCTCTATAAAGAATGTAGATAAAACAATTACTCTTAATGTTTTAAAAAGATTTGACATGTCATCTTCACTGACCATGTAAGAAATTGTGAGCTTTTCACTGACCGTCATTTTTTTTCGGAAGGCAAGCATTCCGAAAAATGAAAAAACCATTATGCCTAGTCCTCCAACTTGAATTAAAACAATCAGAATAAATTTTCCGACTATGGTAAGTTCGGAAGAAACATCTATAACACTTAAGCCTGTAACACATACGGCAGAAGCAGACGTAAAAAGTGCCGTTAAAAAATTTAAGGGAGAGCCTTTTGCAGAGGCTGCAGGAAGCATAAGTAAAAAACTACCGATGATTATTACCATAAAAAAAGAAATAATCAAAGTACGGGCAGGGTTTGAAATGATTTTCGCAGTTAATCCGGCTCTTTTGCTTATCAATCTAATTATTTTTCCGAACAAAAATATATTTTTAAAAATATCAAAAACAATACTTAGCTCTTCAGAAATATTTTTAAAACCTATTTGTATTTTAAAGATAATAAATACCGATGCAAATATTACTATTGCTAAAAAGTTTGGAAGATTATCTTGAAAGTATTTTCGTATATACTTTTCCTGCTTGACGGCAAAAAAAGTTTCTGCAAGAACAGCAATAAGAATAATAATGTCTATTGTATGGATAATAATTCCGGGTGTATTTTCGGGATAAAATTGCTGTAAAAATAAAAGTATAAGGCTTAAAGCGAAAGCCATAACGACAAAATAATCTCGCTTTCTCATTTTGCTGTTCCTTGCGTTTTACACCTGTCTTCCGCTTTTAAGTTTTTCGTTAAACCGTTCAAGCTCTTTTCCTTTTAAGCCGCTGTCTTTTCCGGCTATTAAATTACGGATAGCTTCAAGTTCTTCTGTCGAAAAGTTTACGCCGTTTTTTTCATGCCGCTCAAAAGAAGCACAGGCAAGGGGGGTTACGGTTTTACAAATCTCGAACATCACTTCGGCATAGTCTCTGATTTCTTTTTGAGCATGAGCATCCATACGCAGCCGCAAAAAATGAAAAAGATTATGCAAGTCTATTTGCCAATACCATTCGGTATAAGTGGAAAGGGGGAGGTTTATTCTGGCAAGCTCTCTCGCAATATTTTTATCAAGTAATTTAGAGTAGCCTTCATAAATTTCTTCTTGTTGTTTTTGTAAAGAAGTTATAATTTCATTTTGAAGGTCTTGAGGAACAGCCTCATTCATTCTGCCCTGCTTATTGTCGCTGCTTTGCAAAGCGATATCCTTTCCGGCGGGTACATAAAACTCGGCCTTTAATATAGAATACCGTCCCGAAATTTCGTTTAATCGGGCAGTTCTATGCCTGATCCACTGACGGGCTACAAAAATGGGCAGCTTTACATGAAAGGTAAAAACCACTTGCTCAAAAGGAGAAGTGTGCTTGTTCCGCAAAAGATAATCTATCAAGCCTGCATCTTCACGGACGGTTTTAGTCCCTTCCCCATAAGAAACACGGGCTGACTGCACTATTCGGGCATCTGTTCCCATGTAGTCTACCAATCTGATAAAGCCCTTATCAAGAACCTTAAATTCCTTATCCAAAATTTTTTCCGCTTCCGGAGCTATACAATGTGCCATGGGAGAATGATAGCATAAATTATAAAAATTGGCTAGAGATTAAATACGATCAAACCCCCTGAATAATTCTGGATACTACGCCTAAGAAAAAGATCGGTTTAAAGTCTTGATTAAATCCGGCTTGGAATGTAAAAGGAACATTATCAAATAATGTATAGCCTGCACCTAAGCCGAACTCGGCGATAAGATTTAATTTTTTTACTTCGTTGGAACCGAAGCCGGCATCCGCAAAGGCTGAAATAAAAAATCCGTTTGAATTAACGCCCGTTCTGGCTGCGTACCATCTAATTTCAGTCCCCCAAATATGCATCGAAGAATATTTTTGAACATCTTTAAACGAAAAGCGCCGCGTCATAGCTTCTTGAGATTTTTCTATTTGGTAATCGGCGGCGGCATTTATATTTTTAGAATTTATCCTATCGGTATTATAAAAAGTATAGACAAAGCCTACATCAACATAATACAGTTTAAAGGTTACTGGCAAATCGAATTTAAGTCTGTAATTAACAAAGCGGCTTTCCGGAATCCAATCGGTAAAAAAAGAAAAAGAAGTTGTTGCTTTAAGATAGCCTAAATCTGCAAGATAAACATCGAACCTGATTCCCTGCGATATTTCGGTAATTGTTTTCGGCAGCAATTCCTTTTGTGAACCGGTAAATTTTATTTCATTAACAAGTCTTCTTCCCACACGGGCAGGGAAAGAAATTTTCAGTCTGTTTATAACAAATATAAAATTATTTCTTGCATAAAAAATTTGGTCGGAAACTTTTTTATGCATTGTAAACGGAACAAAATCATAAAAAGCGTTTATATCCCACTTAAAAAAATCTTTTTGAACAAACATCCCTATGGAAGAACTTATAGCGGGTCCGTTGTCTGCCGAAAAGAAGATTCCCGTATTCGGGAAAACACTGAAATTATCTTGCCTGTAAAGCCATCCGAATTTTACCGAAAGAGGAAATCCGAAATAATGCGGAAGAATATTAAATTTGGAAATGTTTAAAGACTCTTCTTCATTGTTGTTTTTAAGTTCCTCTTTATTTTGAGAAAATCCTGCCGTCATCATAAAACAAAAAATCAAACATAAAATCTTTTTCATTTTAAAAGTCCTTTGATTAACTTATATTATAATTTATAAGTTTTATACTGCTATATTTTTTAATAGTATAAATCGGATATATAACCGAAATAAGAGCCGTAAAAAATATAAAAAATTGGGTTTTGATTACCGCTTCTGCCGTAATAAAAAAATTTAATAAGTAATAAGAAGTTGAGCCCGGGGGATTCATCTTTATATCAAACATTTGCGTAATAATATTTCCTGCTTGTGATAATAAAATACCTCCGATAATCCCCGCAATAGATAAAATACACACTTCCAAAATTAAAATCGAAATAAGCAGGGATTTTTTTAAGCCTATAGCTTCCATTGTGCCGAATTCGCCGATTCTTTCCATAAAGCTTGCTGAAAGACTTTGGGTCAGTGCTGTAAATATTAAAACATACAAGATGCCGCTTATCACAATGAATTGTGCATTAAATAAATTGCTTACCTGCTGCCACGAGGGATTAAGAGTTTTCCAGTTTTTAACTTCAAAATTTAAATTATTTTCTTTAAAAACAGAATTTAATTTATTCTCGATTTTTTTAATATCCTGATTATTTTTTAAATATAATCTTATATATGAAGCGGCATCTTCCATTCCAAAAAAATCAAGAATATCTTTTCGAGAAGCAATTAAAAAGCCGGCAGCATTTTGAGGCGTGCCTATATCTATAGTTCCCGAAACCTCAAAAGAACCGGCCGCAATTTTCTTTTCTCCCATTGCCGTCATTATATTTACATAATTATTATTTTCCAAATCCAAACCGAGGGAATTAAATAAAGCTTTATCGAGAACAAGGCTGTTATCTCCCTCAAAAACAGGAACTCCTTCAGGTGCTCCCAGAGAGTGAGGTTCATCGTACCCTGCTCCACAAAATATTGAAGAAGAATTTTGCGTTCGTATTATCCCTTGAAAATTAAGTACCGCATCGGAGCTTACTATTTCCGGTGTTTTATCAAAAAGATCTTTAAGTTTATTCATATCGTGTGCTGTAAGTATCATATCTGCCGTATTTTTTTTATTCCAAAAATCTTTAAGCGCAACTTGAAGATGGCCTGATTCTTGTATAAAACCTATAGCCATTCCTTGTTCCGAATATTCTACAAATCCTCTATATAATAGGATTGCCGCAGATGCAATTGTAATTAACAATATGGAAAGAATACTTCTTTTTTTGTGAAATTTAATATTATCCCATGCACTTTTTAATAAAAACATTTTTTCTCCAAAACTTTTTTATTCCCCGGCCGCTTCATTCAATGAACCGCTGACCATTTTATAAATTTTATCCGCATAATTTTTTATAATAGGATCATGCGAAACAAAAATTCCTACTCCGTTTTTTTCTTTTAAGTATTTGCGCAAATATTTATAAACTTGATTTGAACGCTCCGAATCAAGTGAGGAAGTTATTTCATCTGCAAGAATGTATTTAGGATTACAGGAAAGAGCTCTGACGATTGAAACTCTTTGTTTTTCTCCGCCTGAAAGCTCATTAGGTTTTTTATAAATCAAATCTTTTAAATCAAAATATTCAAACAAAGGCATAAGCGTTTCTCGTATTTCTTTTTTGGATTTTTTTTGAATTTTTAAAGGTATGGAAGCATTATCAAAAATAGTTTGAGATTTTATTAATTCAAAAAATTGGAAAATAAGGCCGCAGTTTTCAAGCCTGAATTCAGCTCTTTCACCGTTACTCATTTTATTTATGTTCTTATCGCCCCATTCTATTTCTCCCGAATCGGGATAATCTATTCCTGTTATAAGATTTAAAAATGTGGATTTTCCCGCTCCGGAATTGCCGTAAATCCAAATCAGACTTCCCTGTTCGGCAGTAAATGAAATATTTTTTGTAACTTCAATTTTTTTACTATTAACGCTGTAAGTTTTATATAAGTTTTTAACTTTAAGTTCAGGATTTATCATAAATTTAGAATTCCTTTTTTGTAATTTTCATAAAGCAAGGAAACAATTGGGTGATTGGGAAAAATATTTTTTGCTTTGTAAAAGCATTTCCAACCTTTTTTTGTATCATATATTTTCATATAAAATATGGAATACCATATATAAGCAGTGAATTTATCAACCTCATTTAATTCTTCAATATATTTTTCCGTTGCTTTAATTTGAGAATTAAAATTAGATGTGGTCTCATCAGCTGAAGAAACATGCCAGCATGACAGTTTTACAAAAGCAGCCTTATTGTTTTTATCTTTTAAAAGAGCCATTCTGTATAAAACCGGAAGCGTTAAAATTGTATTGAAGCGTTTTGTTTCGGGAAGCGGAAGTTTTGTATAAAGGTAATCTGCATATTTTAAATATACCTCACCTTCCAAATCGGATAATTTTAGAAATCTTTTTAAATCTTTATCTGTTTTTTTTATTATCGTAGCTTGATGATTCATACCACCGTAATTATAAATGGTAGAAATAATCTCAGCATGTTTAAGATATAAAATTAGAAGTTCATTTTGTTTTTTTATATCCCTGTTTTTTTTATTCTCTAAAAGAATTTTTTCCAGAGAATCTGTGAGTGCCTTTATTCCGTCTATTAAGATTTTCAAATCTTCATCGCCGATAGTATTATTTCTATAATATTCGGTAAAAATAGAATCGCACTCATCCAAACTAAAGATTTTTATCTTATCCGAATCTGATGATTTTACAGGAATTTCTTGGGCAAAACAAAATGATGAGATCCCGATAAAAAGAAAAATTCCCGCTATCAATTTATGCGTTCTATTTTGAAAAGAATATTTTTCCATTTTTATTTAACTCCTCAATAAACAGTGTAAAAGTTTCATCAGGTATTAAGATGGAAGCATCTTTTAAATCCTTTTGGGACAGCTCGAAATTTTCAAGTGCAAAGTTGACTTGAGCTCTGAAAATAAGGGCTAAGTATTTTTCATAATTATTTTTTGCATTCGATACGGCCTTTGATATTTCATTTAAAGAATTTTCATAACCGCCGCCTACTATAGGAGGAGCAAAGAACAGCCATAACCCAAATGAGATACTTGCCGGAGCAAATTTTTTATCTTTTTTTAAGGCAGCAAGATAAAGCATTTTTGTATCATTAGCTTCCTTCTGTATATCTTGTCCCGATAAAAAAGCTATATATCTGGATTTTATATCCGCCCAACTTAACAAAAACCATTTATCGGTTTTGGAATTCTTTTTGCCCTGCATAAAAGCGGCGGATTCTTCATTTTGTTTTTTAAGCATAAGGTATATTTTCTTTTTGTTGTTTTTATCTCGATTTAAAAGATTTATTTCTTCCAAAACCAAAAAATTTTGAAGGGTCAGTTTTTCTTCTTCAGAAATTTGCATTTTTTTAATTTTATTCCCATATTCATCGATGGCTGCCGCCATTTTTTCCGAAGGCGTGTTATACAGTTCGGCTTTGAATTTATAAAAATTATCGTAAATTTCTTGAGAGTTTAAACTGAAATTTAACACGAGAAGCAAAAAAAAGACTAATTTTTCTTTCATAATAAATCTCCGACTTTCTTATAGATTATATTTTTTTTAATAAAAAGGGAAGTGCTGTTATCATATTCTTTGCCATAAAGATTTCCAAAATCGCTCTTAGTTGAAAAAAACCCGGTTTTTTGCTATGATGATGCCTTAAATTGTATTTTTAGGAGACAAACATGCAGGAAAACCAAGAACAAAAAAAGCGTCCGGGTTGTTTTATGGCGTTTTTTCGTGGAATAAATATTTTACGTTTGATAATAATAAACATCATTTTCTTCTTTTTCTTTTTTTCATTTTTGGGGGTTATGGGCAGCATACCCTCTAACACAAAAACAGTAGAGCGCGTACCGAGTGAGGCTGTACTAATGATAAATCCTTCCGGAGTTCTTACAGAAAAGGAATCGGATATTTTTTCGGCTGGCATTCCCGCAATCGGGAAAAAATCGGCAGTCCTCGTTTCAGACCTTGTAAAGGCGATAAAAAATGCGGCCTTCGATAGACGGATAACAAGCCTTTATTTGGACTTCTCGGAATTGGGAGGCCTCTCGTCAGGACACTTAAATGAACTGGGAGACGCTTTAAAAGTCTTTAAAAATTCCGGTAAGAAAATGTATGCCTACTCTGTAGGCTATTCCATTCCTTCTTACTTTTTAGCTTCCTATGCAGACCGAATAGGAATCGATCCTCTGGGAGAAGTTTCCTTTGCAGGCTTTGCCTCCCGTCCGGTCTTTTTTAAAGGTTTGGAAGAAAAATTCGGCATCAAGTGGAATGTAATACAGGCCGGAACCTACAAGGGCATGGCAGAAACTTATTCGCGGGACAGTCTTTCTCAAAATGTAAGAACCAATTTAAAATCCATGTTCGATGATTTATGGAATAAATACACTTCGGACATTGCTGCAAACAGAAATATGCCGCCCGAAAAAATTAGGGTTTTCGCCGAAAACAATAATGCCCTTATAAAAAAATATGAAGGAAACGGAGCGAAGGCCGCTTTAGAAGAAGGTTTTGTTACCGATATTGCCTCAGTCGATGAGTTTGCTGCAAACATAGGCTTTGCCGATAGTAAAACATTTTCGGTAAATGTAAACACAATAGGCTATGCTTCATATAATGCAAATTTTGCAGAAATGCCCTCTCAAAATTCGATAGGTGTCATTCATATAAACGGAGCGATCACTTCTACCGGTACAGGAAGTCTAGATGTCTCTGCTGTAAGTTACAAGATTGTAGAACTTTTTGATATTGCCCAAGGAGACCCGACCGTAAAGGCTATCGTTGTAAGAGTAAATTCAGGAGGAGGAGAGGTCTTTGCTTCGGAAGAAATTAGACGGGCTATAGACAGAGCGAAAGCTTCAGGTTTACCTGTTGTAGTTTCCATGGGTTCTGTTGCCGCTTCAGGAGCTTATTGGATTTCTTCTTCTGCAGATTATATTTTTGCAAGCCCCTACACAATTACCGGCTCAATCGGTGTATTGGCTACAGCTCCATCTTTTAAAGAAGCCGTCAAAAAATATCTGGGTATAACAAGCGATTTGGTTTATTCGGGACAAAAACCTTCATATTCCGTTTTAGAAGAACCTTCGCTTGAAGAAAAAGAGGTAAGGCAGATGGAAGTTATGCACATATATAAGACCTTTATCGAAACCGTCGCAAGAGGAAGAAGCCTTCCTGAAAAAACCGTTGAAGAATTAGCCGGCGGACGTGTCTATTCCGGTGAACAGGCCCTAAATTTAAAATTGGTTGATGCTTTAGGCTCTTTAGACGAGGCGGTAAAATATGCTGCAGAGCTTGCAAACATAAGCGGACAATATTCCGTAAAGGAAATAAAAAAGCCCCTGCCTTTTACGGAAGCTTTGATAAAAAGTATTTTAGAAGATCTTGATGCTTCGACGCTTTCGCAGATGAACTTTGCAGATATCAAAGCTTTCACTGACTTTTTAAATTTAAAATCAAAAAAAGGTATCTATGTTTACAGTCCCGAATACCTTATTTGGGAAAACTAAACTTGCGATAATGAAAAAGTTTTTATGGAGGAAGAGATATGGCTATAAATTGCGGAATTGTGGGTTTACCCAATGTAGGAAAATCGACTATATTTTCGGCTCTTACAAGTGCGCCGGCTGAGGCTGCTAATTATCCGTTTTGTACAATAAACCCCAATGTAGGAATTGTAAGTTTACCCGATGCCCGTTTAAAAAAATTGGCTGAACATTTTAATCCAAAAAAGGTAATTCCTGCAACCGTAGAATTTGTGGATATTGCAGGTCTTGTAAAGGGAGCTTCAAAGGGAGAGGGCTTAGGGAATCAGTTTTTGTCCCATATAAGAGAAGTCGGCGTTATTGCCCACGTTGTACGCTGTTTTGATAATGATGATATAGTCCATGTTTCAGGGAAAATAGATCCGGCTTCCGATATTGAAACGATAAATATCGAGCTCGCTCTTGCCGATCTTGCAAGTTTGGATAAAAGAGCTGAGCGTGCCGAAAAGGCGAGCCGCATGGGTAAGGAAGCTCAAAAAGAAGCTGCTGTCGTAATGCGGGCTATCGAAAAAATTCGTCCTCTTCTGCAGGAAGGAAAGGGCGCCCGCCTTGCCGACTTGACCGATGATGAAAGAGCAGCAATCTACGACACCCATCTAATTACAATGAAGCCTCAAATGTATGTTTGCAATGTAGATGAAACAGGTGCACAAGACAGCAATCCCTATATAGCGGCAGTTAAAAAGATTGCAGAATCGGAGGGGGCCGATACCGTTGTAATTTGCGGAAAGTTTGAAGCCGAGTTAGCCGACCTTGAAAGTGAAGAAGAACGCCTAAGCTTTTTAGCGGAGGTAGGCTTAGAAGAATCGGGCCTTTCACAGCTTGCAAGGGCTGCCTATCACTTAATCGGACTTAGAACTTTTTTTACGGCCGGAGAAGATGAATGCCGCGCATGGACAATCCATGCCGGGGACACGGCTCCAAAGGCTGCCGGAGTTATACATACCGACTTTGAAAAGGGATTTATAAAGGCGGAAGTATACAGCTTTGATGACTTTGTAAAATACGGAAGTGAACAAAAGATAAAGGAAGCAGGGCGTTACCGTCAAGAAGGAAAAGCCTATGTAGTAAATGACGGTGATATTATGTTCTTTAAATTTAATGTTTAAATTTTAGATATTTTTGAATAAAAATACTTGACATTTTTATCCGTTTTAAGTATACTCAAGCCACACACAAACGATACACACTGTTTTTCACTAGACTCGCTCATTATCCTCCTTTTGGGTGAGTCTTCTTTTTTTTGTTCCATTTTATTTTTTTACATAAGTTTATGTTTGTATAGTTTACCTTTACTCTGCGTTTAGGTCAAAAACCGCATCCAAATCAAGTCTATCGGTTTTTATTTGAGAAAATAAAATATTTTGGTCAAGCCTTGCATCAAAGGGAGAGTTTTTAAAAAACTTAAAAAATAATGAGCTGTGATTTTTGGTGTCTTGGTCTATTTCCACAAAGAGCTTGTAGGTTCTGGCTATGTTCCGTTTTGCAAAAATATATAACCGCTCTCCGTTTTTTTGGCCTGCTGCTGCAGCCTTTGATTCTGCTGCCATAAAAAAACTTTTATCGGCCGTTATGTCGGACACAGCAAAGGGGCCGAATTCTTCCAACATATTTTTTCCGTTAAAATTAAAATTCTTTATTAAAACGCTTTTTTTATTTTTGGACTCTACTGTTTGAATAGGGAATCCTTGCAAATCTTCCTTTGAAAGTTCCTCAATAATTTTGTTTAGAACATCAAAGCCCTGATCGTCATTTTCGATGAGGGTACTCATCAGCCGTTTTGCAAAAGCACCGCCTTGGCTTGAGTTTAAGCGCTCTATCATTTCGGCAGGGCTTATTTTTTTTCTTGTTACGTTTTTTTCAGTCTTAGGCTGATTGCTTGTTTTTAAAAATTCCGGGGCTGAGGGAACCTGAGGCATTACGGGGTTTATTGTATTCGGTTTAGGGATTTCCGGCATACCGGGAATAGGAGGCACGGACGGAATAGGAATCGGATTAGAGTTTTGCCCAACCATAGGCAGGGACATAAAGATAGAAAAAATCACTGCGATTATAAATGGGCTTACCGGCATATTGGCAAGCCGGCTTTCGACGGTTTCAAGTTTTGCTTGAAGACTTAAAATGGTTTTTTCCAAACGCCGTTTTTCTTTTTCTAAGGTGCGCCGCGGATCTTCTTCTTTCTTTTTAGAAATCGTGCCCCGGACTGTTGCAGGGCTTGTCTTCTTTAAAAACATTTCTTCTGCCTCAGCCCTTTTTTCCGCATTGCCTATATTGGCCACAAACTTCATCGCCTCATACCCGATGGCAGGGTTTACATTGTAGGCACTGATTTTTTCGATAGCAGTTGCGGATGCCCTAGGCAGACAGAGCACCCTATCGACATAATCCTCATATCTTACACCGGCTTTTTTGCAAAGAGGCCGGGCCTTTCCAAGCAGGCGGCCGAGTTCTTTCATAAGTTTACCGTCTTCTACCATTATAACTTGTCTGATTTCATCGGTTAATTCTAAAAGTTCGGGCGACTCCTCAAGAGTGATTTTATAAAAGCCTTTTTTTTCGGCCTCAGCCAAAAGGCTGTGAAAGAGTGTCCAAAACTTGGGGCTGTGTACCCGTGTTGAATAAAAACCGCCCTCTTTTTCACACTGCTTGTGATGAGTATATTCATGCACCGCCGTGTAAATAAGCTCATTATCATTTGCAAAATTCTTATTATGAAGAATAATTTCGTGCGTATCCGGCTTATAAAGCCCGTTTACCTTTTTGCTGCTTTTTCCCGTAAAAACAACAGAAAACTCAAGCTCAGTATCCGCCGTCTCAAGCAAAATTTCTTTAACCCTATCCTGATTCATAACTATATTATATACTATTTAAGATTAATTTTCAAAGAGATGGGGTTTGTCAAGACTAAAAAATGTTTAAACTTCAAAAGCCTTTACTAAGTCATTAAAAACATCCTGACCGTCATAACACGTATCGATCAAATAGCCGGAGGCTTTTGTATATTCTCTAAGTCCTCTATAATAAAAGTATTTTTTATCGTCTTCAATAATGAAGGGAACAATATTGTGTTTTAAACATTCTTTAAATGCAATCAACCTTCCTACTCTTCCGTTTCCGTCTTGAAATGGATGAATAAGTTCAAAATGATAGTGAAAATCAATAATATCTTCAAAGGATATATTCTGTTTTTTTAGATAATCGAAAAGCAGGGCTTGTATTGCCGTAGAAACTTCATTTGGTTCCGTTGTTTCAATACCTCCAACCATATTGGGTTTAAGTTTATAATCTCCTATTTTAAACCAAGCAAGATCCTCCGCTCCTGTTCCTGTTTTTAAAATATAATGGATTTTTTTGATTATAGTTTCGCTTAATGTTTCTTCTGCAACATCAATACAATAATCTATCGCTCGGAAATGATTAATCGTTTCTATAATGTCATCTGCGAGAATAGCCTTATTTCCGGTATCTATGGTTTTGGTTTCAAAAATGTAACGTGTTTGTTCTTGGGATAAACAACTTCCTTCAATGTGATTGGAGTTATATGTCATGCGTATTTGAAGTTCATGATAAAGCCCGCCCATAATCTTATGAGCTTTTTCTTCCTTCAATCTCTTAAGAATGGGATTGCCGGAAATAATTGTAGAATTATCACTTTCGGAACATATAAAATAGGAATCCATAACAGCCTCAAAACCTCTTCTTATTATACCACTTTTATCAAAAAAATTAAATACAAAAAGCGGCATAGAAAGGAACAATCTTTTTTTTATTTTCAAAGCTGAAATTGTTTTGAAGAAAGTTTTACGGCGTATTTATATTTTCATATAAGCTCTTACATTCAACCCTAATTGAATTTTAAGTGAAGAACCAATGTTCTATGCAATTTATCGGCGAAATACATATATATTCTGGTTAGGAATTTTAATCCCTTGCAATGTTTTAATGCTCCATCAAAAAATCCATCAACTTCTATAAGTTTTGTATCAGTAATATTTGCAAATTCCTTTGGGTTATCGATACTAAAATACATCTTAGCATTAACATTACCGGTCTTTTGGACATATTTATTAGCTAATTTTAATCCGGTAGAATTTGTTGCATCAAATACCAATTCTCCTTTAAGAATTAAAGACTTCATTTTTTTAATCATCTCTATGATTTTACCTTCATCGAAGTACTGATATACTCCCGAAACAACAATCATAGTCGGCAATGAAGTATCTATTTCTTTTACCCAATCAAGAGTAAACATATCCCCCGAGAGCAGTTTTTCATTATCTGCATTTCCTAGTACTTTTTTTCTGGTATCTATAACGTTAGGTAAATCTATTTGATAAAAGTTAGATTTAACATTATTAATACGATTATAGGCAGTTTCTAAACCGGCTCCTAAAAATACTACATTGCTTTGAATATTTTCTTCAAGAAATTTTATTATCTTTTTATCTATTGTTTGTTGTCTGCAAACACTGGCCATATAAAAATATTCGGTAGTATTCTTTTCTATGTTATCCGTCGGTATATATTGTTTTAATGACAATGCTTTTTCATCATAGAAAAAATTAGGGAATTTTTCGGATGCATATATTCTTGCTGCAAGCGGGATATATAATGTATCTTCTACACCATCAAGTAAATTTTTTGTACTCATATCATAATTCTCCTTATTACAATAAAAATGCCGCAGGAAAGATATTTGCTTCCCTGCGGCATGAGTAAGAGCTGTTTAAGCTTCTTTGCTTAGCATATAGTAAAGACTCTTTACGAGTGTTCCTGTGGCGTTTTCTTTTAGGTAGCCGAATTTTTCGGTAATGTAAGCCGTGCCGGCGATATCAATGTGAATCCACGGGATATCTTCTTTTGCAAGGAATGAGCCGACAAAGAGACCGGCCGTCATCATTCCGCCTAATTTTCCGCCTGAGTTTTTTATATCTGCAACTTTCGATTCATTCATTTTTTTATAATACTCGATAGTGGGCATTCTCCAGACAATTTCGCCGGCTCTTTCATTTGCCTTGACAAGTTCTGAAAAGAACTCATCATTGTTTGTAACGGCGCCGCTGACCTGTTCTCCAAGGGCCGATACACAAGCGCCGGTGAGGGTTGCAAGGTCAATCAGCTTAGTGGCTCCCAAATTGTTGGTAGCATAATAAACGGCATCGGCTAAGGTTAATCTACCCTCGGCATCGGTGTTAATAATTTCGATAGTTTTGCCGCTCATTGAACCGATAATATCTCCGTTTCTGTAGCCGTCTCCCGAAATCATGTTTTCGCAAGAAGCAACAACAGCGACAACGTTTACCTTTGCTTTGAGGTCGGCCAGTGCATGCATTGCTCCAATGACCGTACCTGAGCCACCCATATCCGTAAACATATCAACCATGCTTGTAGCCGGCTTAATTGCGTATCCGCCGCTGTCATAGGTTAAACCCTTACCGACAAGAGCGATTTTTTCATTGGAGCCGGGATTATTGTAGTATTCCATAACGATGAGTTTAGGTTCCTTGGTACTTGCTCTGGCTACGTTGAGGAAGGCTTCCATTTTGAGGGCTTCAATTTCTTTTTTGCCGTGGACTATAACCTTGACACCCTTAGCTTCAAGTTTTTCTTTGGCAATTTTAGCCAAGGTTTCAGGATAGATTACATTTGCCGGCTGGTTTACCAAGTCTCTGGTTAAGAAAACCGCTTCCATAAGTTTGACGGCTTCGTTTATACCTTTTTCGGCTCTGTCTTCTTTGCCTTTTTCAGGATTATAATTAACCGTAATTTCGGTTTGTTCTTTACGATCGCTTTTAAACTTATCGTATTTGTAGGTGGCATGGAGCATACCTTCTGCAATAGCCTCAGCCATCTTATAATTACATAGATTGTTAAGTTTAGGAATATTGAGCTCGACTTCTTCTACCTTATTCTTTAAAAGCTCACTTGCTGCCTTAAAAAAGGTTTTTCTTAAAACTTCCAAGTCAATTTTTTCTTCTTTACCTAGACCGATAAAAAGCTGGGCTTTAAGATTGGAATCGAGAGTATAATAAACCTCTTCCGCCTTTCCGGAAAATAATTCTTTTTCCTTCAAATGATTAAGATAGCCGCCTTCAATTTTTTCTTCAAAAACCAACTGGGCAGCTACACCGCCTTTTTTTGCAATATTAAATTTCATAGTTCCTCCAAAATTGTATTAAAGTTATGTTTACTTTACAATTAGAGTATACATCTTTTATTGATTAACGGCAAGGTACAACGGAGGTATTAAATGCACTATACAATATTTATTATAAACGGTTCTTATTATCTTGTCTAAGACCTTTTTTTATGTTACACTTGTGAAAGACGTTGAAGGTCTTAGGAGTTTTTTATGATGAACAAAATAATTGAATGTGTTCCCAACTTTAGTAACGGCCGCGATCCTGAAGTTTTGGAAAAGATTATAGCCCCCTTCCGCGGAAAAGAAAATGTAAAACTGCTTGATTACGAATCCGACAAGGATCATAACCGCTCTGTTGTAACCGTAATCGGTGAACCCGAAGAACTTAAAAAAACCGTAGTAGAAGCTATCGGAATAGCCGCTAGTCTCATTGACTTACGCAAGCATGAGGGAGCCCACCCCAGAATGGGAGCTACCGATGTTGTCCCCTTTATTCCGATTAAAAATTCCACAATGGAAGAATGTATCGAATTATCCAAAGAGGTTGGAAAGCTCATCTGGGAGCAGCACAAGATACCCGTATTTTTATACGAAAAATCGGCATCTTCCCCTGCACGTGAAAACCTTTCCAATATCCGAAAAGGACAATTTGAAGGCATGGCTGAAAAGGTAAAGCAGCCCGAATGGAAACCCGACTTCGGCGGAACGGAAATTCATCCTTCTGCAGGTGTTACGGCTGTAGGCTGCCGAATGCCCCTCGTTGCCTTTAACGTGAACTTGGCCACAAACGATCTTTCAATTGCTGACAAGATTGCAAAAAAAGTCCGCTTTTTAGGAGGCGGTTTACGCTTTGTTAAAGCAATGGGTGTAGACCTTACGGAGCGCGGAATTGTTCAAGTTTCAATGAACATGACGGACTATACAAAGACTTCTCTTTATCAGTCCTACGAAATGGTAAAAATGGAAGCAAAACGCTACGGCGTAAATATCGTCGGTACCGAAATTGTCGGTCTTACCCCGATGGCCGCCTTAATGGATGTTGCTTCTTATTATCTTCAAATCGAAAACTTTGAATTCAGCCAAATAATTGAAGCAAGATTACTCGAATAGATTTGATATAAGAATTTTTAAAAAACAGATTATCGGGAATACTCGGTAATCTGTTTTTTATGCTTGGACTTAAGGGAAACAATAATCCTGCGACCACATTAACTATAATTATAGAAACCTTATTTGTAGATTTAGTTTAAAAAACAATCTTTTATCTTCACCATAATATAATTTTCCGAAATCATGTCTCGTACTACTTGCTGTTTCAAGCCTGGTGTTATAAAAAAGATAGTCCTCAAATTTATTTTTATTATATATGTGATAGCATAATACGTCTCCATTACCTTTTACAATAAGATATCCACCGGTTGCATCTAATTCTCCTGTCCAGACACTACCTGGCATCATTCCTAATGCTACATCCATTAAAAACTTTTTAATCTTGTATGCATAAAATGGATGATAAGATGTTACATCGAAATTAGCGGGATTCTTCTTTTCCAATTCTGTAATTAGCTGAGATATATTTGATAAAGATGATGAATAGGATATTTTTAATAGTTCTGCAACTATTAATGGCAAACAACTATCTATTAAAGTTAAATTATTATTAAATACTTTATTTTCTGTACAAATATACTCTAATTTTCCTCCTTGCCGATATATATTTTTTAGCCTGTCTTTTATTTTTGTTTTTGAATTTATCGAGTTTATATGGTTCAAAGTCTTATCATCAGGATGAAAATTTTTTACCTCATAAATAAAGTTTGTAGTTTTTCCTGCGTTAAGTAATGTTGATGGTGATCCTAGTTGAGATTTTATACTGAAGCCCAATTCGGGATTAAAACCTGTTATAGGGTCATGAATAATTATTTTTATATCGCTTTTTATAGAGGACTTTGCCTTTATACTGTTACTACCGAAAGAATGTATAAAATTTTCTAATTCTTCTATATAAAAAGTAGTAGTTGTTTTCTCTTGCAGTTTTGTCAATAAAATCTTTGATTGCTCTTCAAATCTTTTTATGGGTAATCTAAATATTTCTTTGTCTTTCTGTATAATGACTAAGTCTCCATCGTATGAAAATTGAAATTTACCGCTTGTTTCATCTCTTAAAATTTTTATTATAGGGAAAATCAGATTTTCCATTTTGTTTAATTCGCTATCGCCTGCATATAGACTCTGATCAGCAATAATTTTTAATAAAACATATAACTCACTCCATTCTCCTTTATTTCCCTTTAGTTTCTCCATTTTCATACTCCTTTATTTCTTTTAATATTTTTTTTGCTGTCGCTTTAATCGCAGGAATCGCCACAGAGTTACCGAATTGTTTATATGCGGAAGCATCAGAAACCGGAATAATAAATTCATCCGGAAAACCTTGAAGCCTGGCCCATTCTCTCGGTGTCATCTTTCTTATGCCTTCTCTATTTACTTCTCCCTTGATATTTGTCATAGGTTTGAAATCCGTTATTCTGTCATCAAATACAAGGTTTCTTTCCCTGCCCATACCTCCAACCATAATAGCATTTGTTATACCGTTGTCATCAATAATTTCATAGCCGAATCCGTTTCCTTTATTTTTGTGCCTTTCTTTATGCTCTTTAAGTGTTTTTAAGTATTGAGTAGATAAATAATATTTTGTGGGAACAACATTTTTTTCCTTAACATCTAAAAATTTTGTATCCTTATTAATGGGTTTTGGATAAGCAAATTTCGTGATTTTTGTACAGGGATGGAATCCAACAATAAATATCCTTTCTCTGTTTTGAGGAAGGCAAAAATCTTTTGCATTTATTATTTGTGGTTCAGGTACAAAATATCCTAAATCGTTTCTCAATACATTTAAAATTGTTTCTAATGTTTTTCCTTTATTATGATTTCTAAGGCCCTTTACATTTTCAAGAAAAAAAGCTTTGGGTTGCTTTTGCTTTAATATATCTGCTACTTCAAAAAAAAGAGTACCTCGCGTGTCTTCAAAACCGCCTCTTTTACCTGCGATAGAGAAAGCCTGGCATGGGAATCCCGCACATAATATATCGAAGTGTTCCGGGATATATAGTTTTGTGGTATCTTTTGTAATATCTCCGAAGGGAAGTTCTCCAAAGTTTGCCAAATAGGTCTTTTTGGCTTCACTATCCCATTCACTAGTAAATACACACTTTCCACCTAAACTTTGAAAAGCAATTCTAAATCCTCCTATGCCTGCGAATAAATCTATAAAAGTAAATTTAGGATTATTAGGTGGAGGAAAAGGAACATCGAGTGAATCAAAAATACCGTATTGTAGGGCTTTTTCGGCAGCTTCAGAATCCGTTTCTTTATCGGGGTAAGAGTAAGTCATTGCCTTTTGAGTAAACTTGACAGCTTCAGATTTATATAACTCGTTATTTTCCATGTGTTCATTTAGCAAGTAATGAGTTACAACTGCTTTCATATTTTGCTCTTCTTCAGATTCGTTTTTAAATTTGGTACCTATGAAAGATGTTAAATCCAGTTTATCTTTTAACTCCATCTTTAAACCTCCGATTACTTTTTTGATCTTATAAATACAAGTCGGCAATTTTTGCTCTATATCTTTAGCCCAGAACCGTAAAATTTTCCAGCCTTCTTTTTTAAGATATTCATTTACTTCTTTATCACGCTCTATGTTTCTTTCTATTTTTTTTATCCAAAATTCTTGATTTGTTTTGTGGTCTAATTTTTTTGTTAGCCAATCTTTTCCATGCCAAAATTCTCCGTCAACAAAAACAGCAAGCTTCAAGTTTGTAAATACAAAATCCGGTTTTCCAAAAACCGACTTATCGTTTTTGATGAACAACAAGCCTTCAGACAACATTGCTTCTTCTAACAGTAGTTCCGGCTTTGTACCGCTTGCCTTATTTGCCTGCATATTTTTTCGTCGTTGTTCTTTCGTTAATTTATCCATAGATCATACTTCCTAAAAATAATATACTAAAAAACAAAAAAAAGCAATTATTGTTGACAAAAACACTCAATATAGCTTTTTCTCCATTCCTTGACCAAGCCCCTTTTTTATGCTAAAATGGCTCGAATTTAGGAGTATAATGCGTGGAAGAGATACAAACTAAGGAAGGCGGAGCCGTAATTCCGATTCCTATCGAAAATGAAGTAAAAAGAGCCTACATAGATTATTCAATGTCAGTTATCGTCAGCCGAGCCCTGCCCGATGTAAGGGACGGCCTAAAGCCCGTTCATAGGCGAATCCTTTATTCGATGGAAGAAAAGGGCTTACGCAGTTCAGGCCCCACCCGAAAGTGTGCTAAGATTGTAGGTGATGTATTAGGAAGTTACCACCCTCACGGCGACGCTTCGGTCTATGATGCCCTCGTCCGCCTTGGACAGGACTTCTCTCTCCGCTATCCGGTTATTTATCCCCAAGGAAACTTCGGAACCATAGGAGGCGACCCGCCCGCGGCTTACCGATACACGGAAGCTAAGATGGCCAAAATAGCCGAAACCATGGTCGAGGACATAAAAAAAGAAACAGTCGATTTTATTCCGAACTTTGACGATTCTACAAAAGAGCCGACTGTTCTTCCGGCTAAATTTCCCTTCTTGCTTGCAAACGGCTCAAGCGGAATTGCCGTCGGTATGGCAACCAATATGCCGCCCCACAACTTACGCGAAATAGCCGATGCGGTTTCAGCCTACATAGACAATCCCGAAATTGAAATAGACGAGCTTTGTAAATATATGAAAGGCCCCGATTTCCCGACAGGCGGAGTTATCTACGGACGAAAGGGAATAAAACAAGCCTTTAAAACAGGCCGCGGAAAAATATTGGTACGCGGTAAATTTACAATCGAGGTCGATAAAAAAGGAAAAGAAACAATAGTCTTTACCGAAGTACCCTATCAGGTAAACACGACTACCCTTGTATCCCGCATCGGGGAATTGGCCCGCGAAAAAATTATAGACGGAATCGCAAACGTAAACGATGAAACTTCGGATAGAACGGGTTTGCGTGTTGTTATAGAGCTAAAGAGGGGGGCTATTACAAAGGTCGTTTTAAACCAACTTTTTGCAAAGACAGCTCTTCAATCTTCTTTCGGAGTTATAAACCTTGCTCTTGTAAACGGAAGGCCTGAAACCCTTAACTTAAAACTTCTTGTAAAATACTTTGTCGAGCACAGGGTCGATGTAGTTACCCGCAGAACAAAATTCGATTTGCGTAAGGCGGAAGAAAGAGCTCATATCTTGGAAGCCCTCATCGTTGCCATCGACAATATAGATGAAGTTATCAAAATAATAAGAGCCTCCCGCGATACGCAAACGGCAAAAAACGGCTTAATGGAAAGGTTCGGCTTTGATGATGTTCAAGCTCAGGCCATAGTCGATATGCAGCTAAAGCGTTTGACAAGCTTGGAAATCGAAGACCTTCGAAAAGAGTTACAGGAATTGCAGGTTCTAATCGCTCACTTAAAAGACCTCCTTGCCCATCCCGAAAAGATTTTAGCCTTAATAAAGGAAGAAACTAACGAGATTGCCGAAAAGTTCGGAGATGAACGCAAGACCGATATAGTAGCCGATGAGGTTGAAGAGCTCAATATCGAAGACCTTATCAAAAAAGAAGAGATGGTTATTTTAATTTCCCACCTCGGATATATTAAGCGTATTCCTGCCACAGCCTATAAGAGTCAAAACAGGGGAGGTAAGGGTTCCAACTCTGCAAACCTTGCCGAAGACGACTTTTTGGATCAGATTTTTACAGCCTCAACCCATGACTATATTATGTTTATCACAAATGCGGGAAAGGCCTACTGGTTAAAGGTGCATGAAATACAGGAAGCAAGCAGAACAAGCCGCGGCTCTCACATAAAATCCCTTCTTTCGGTTTCTTCCGATGAAGAAATTACGGCCGTTGTTTCCTTAAAAGAATTCGATGATAAAACCTATCTTTTGATGGCAACAGCGGGCGGTGTTGTAAAAAAAGTAACAACCGATAATTTTGCAAATGCAAAAACCCGCGGAATCATCGCTATAAAACTTGATGAGGGCGATAAACTGGTAAGTGCAATTCTTACAGGCGGCAAGGACGAAATCATGCTGATTACCCGCCGAGGTCAGGCCCTCCGCACCAGCGAAGAGGACATCCGCTCTCAAGGGCGTTCGTCGCGAGGTGTTACCGGAATAAAGCTTTCTTCCGAGGATGAGCTTACAGGTGCACTCCGAGTAACGGAAAATCAAAAAATGCTTGTTATGACCGAAAACGGCTACGGTAAGCGTGTGGAGTTTTCCGAATTTTCCGCTCACGGAAGAGGAACCGGCGGACAGCGTATCTACACCCTTTCGGAAAAAACGGGAGAAGTTGTAGGGCTTCTTACCGTCTTTGATGACGATGAGGTTGTCTGCATAACGGGTCAAGGAAAAACTATCCGCATAAGCGTAGACTCTGTCGGCACTATGGGAAGGTCTGCACAGGGTGTAAGAATATTGGATATTGAAAGTCCCGATATGCTTATCGGGCTTGATGTTGTTGCCCGCGATGAAGAATAGGTAAAGTTTATGAAAAAATTTGCGATTATGGGTTTAGGAACATTCGGAGTACGAATGTTGGATGAGCTTATAAAAATAGGGGCTGAGGTTATGATCATCGAGCAAAATAAAGACCTTATCGAAATGTATAAACCAAAGGCTTCTTCTGCAATTGTACTTGAAGAAATAAGTGAGCTTTCAGTACGCAAAATTCTTCCCTCCAAGGTGGATACGGTAATCGTAGATTTCGGCCGCAAGGTGGAGCTTTCAGTAATTAGCACGACAATATTAAAAAATTTAGGCATTGCAAACATTGTTGTACGTGCCCAATCCGACGAACACGGAAGACTTTTAAAAACCGTCGGGGCCACCAGTGTAATTTATCCCGACAGTGAAGCAGCCAAAAGAACGACCCCTATTTTAGCCGCCGACCTCCTTCTTAAATTTATGCCTATTTCAAAAAATCTTGCCCTTGCCGAAGTCGGAGTAGAAGCACGATATGTCGGTAAAAGCCTTGCCGAATCAAATATCAGAAAAGATATGGGGGTAAACATTATAGCCCGCCGAAAAAAAGAAAGCGAAGACTTTATCTTTATGGATGACCCTGAGTATAAATTTGAAGATGATGATGTTCTTTTAGTTGTTGCCTCTGAAGAACACATCTATAATTTTTCCGGCGGTAAGATAAGCCTAAAAAATAATTTAAAAAAAGATGGAGATATAAAGCCGTCAATCTTTAAAAATCTTTTTTCTTCAAAAAAAGTATAGTTGATAATTGGGAGATTGCCGATTTAAAGCCTAAAGGAGAGTGTGCTGTTATGGAAAATCTATCCTGCTCAAAGTGTGTTTGTGATGAAACCGGTCTTCAATTAAAACCTAAAAAAATATCTAAAAATTTATGGAAGCTGGCCTATCCTACAATGATTTCCGCAGGCTTGCAAAACTTTTATGATATTGTCGATATGGTTTGGGTAGGGCAGATATCTAAGACGGCTCTTTCAGGTGTTACCCTCTTTTCTTCCATATACATGCTTTTTACTATTTTGAATGAAGTCGCCGGTGCAAGTTCTGTGTCAATGATTTCGCAAAACTACGGCCGAGGCGATATGGAAAAGACTCAGCGTATTGCCGAACAGACTATCAGCTTTAAGGTTGTGCTTGCAATAATGTCAGCTTTTCTTTTAGCCATTTTTTTAAAACCGATTTTATGGTTTTTTCTTCCGGATCAAGAAGTTTTAAATTCCGCTTTAGAATACGGATGGCTGAGAATCTTTTTTATTCCTATAATGTTTTCTTCGTATTCGGTAAATACGATTTTTAGATGTACCGGAGATGCAAAAACACCCCTTCACATTATGATAATATCCACCATCATAAACTTGGTTTTAGATCCTGTTTTTATGTTCGATATAATTCCCGGAACAAGTATCCCGGGCTTAGGTATGGGTGTTTTTGGTGCAGCCCTTGCAACAGTAACAGCCCGAACTATAAGTTTCTTATACGGATTTTTGATTCTTTTAAGCGGAAGGCGCAAGGTAAAAATAAGCTTTAGAGGTCTTTTTAGACTTGACAAAAAAATAGATGCCGACCTTTTACTCATAGGACTTCCTTCAGGCATTAACTCACTTGTCCGCAGCTTTGCTCAGGTAACGATTATGAAATTCGTAACAGTTTACGGAGCAGATGCAGTTGCTCTTGCAGGGGTCGGAGGTAAGCTTTCGCAGTGTGCCTTTATGCCTATTTTCGGATTTAATATGGGCGGAGCAACTTTAATAGGTCAAAGCCTTGGCCGAGACAATGTTAAGGAAGCAAAGCTTACTTCTAAGATAAACGCTTTTATGTCAGCCTCTGTAGTAGGAATTTTTGCAGTCATAATTATGGGAACGCCTCAAACTTTTTTGCGGTTTTTCTTCCCAAATGATCCGTCAATGCTTTTGCAGGGTAGTTTAATGTTGCGTATATTTTATCCTTCCTTTATAATTTTATCTATGGGATTGGGGCTCGCTGTGGTTTTTTCAGGTTCAGGTCATACAAGGCCCATACTTTATTCTACCTTGGGTTCTCGCTGGTTTGTACAAATCCCGTTTTTATTTTTGGTTGTAAATATTTTACACCTTCCCCTATTTGCCGTTTGGACTTCATATATTTTTTCGGAGGCAGCCGAATTTATAGTCATTCTATATCACTACCGCAAAGGGGTTTGGTGTAATAAGAGGGTTTAAAATTTGCTGAGTTATCGTCACGGCTTTCATGCAGGAAATCAGGCCGATGTTTTTAAGCACTCGGTTCTCTTTTCTTTTTTAAAACTCTACACCCAAAAGCAAAAGCCATTTACGGCTTTCGATTTAAATGCAGGAAGTGCTTACTATAATCTTTTAAGCGAATGGAGTTTAAAAACCGGCGAAGCGGAAGAAGGGATAATCCGCTTTTTAGATTTATATAAAAAAGAAAAACTGCCTCTTCCAATACCTGAAGACTTCAAAGCCTATCTGGATTTTTGCCTAAAAAATTATGATGAAAATTCCTCTTATGCCGGCTCTCCTGAAATCATCCGTTCATTTTTACAAAAAGAATCCAATTTGATTTTATGCGATTTACATTCTGCCGAAGCCGAAAAATTAAAAGAAATTTATAAGCGTGCAGAAAATGTTCATGTACACAAAAGGGATTGCTATGAGGCTGTCAGGGCACTTACGCCGCCTATTCCTATCCGGGGCTTTGCCTTGTTTGATCCAAGCTACGAAGTCGATTCTGACTATACAGCGATTGCAGAGGCTGTCGAAAAGGTCTGTAAAAAATGGCCCATAGGTATCTTTATAATTTGGTATCCCATATTGAATCACAAAACCGAAGAGTGCCGAGCTCTAAAAAACCGAATCACTAAGGCTATGAGCAATAAAATATTAAACATTGAGGTCAAGCATTTTTCAAACAAGATAGATTCTGAAAATGAATACGGCTTACAAGGCTCAGGCCTTTTAATCACAAATCCGCCATGGGGCTTGGAAGAAAAACTGAAAGAAATATGCGGATATATTGAGAAAGTGAGCGCCGGGTTAGATTGAAGATTATTGGGCTTTGTGATATAGTGGGGGAAAGGGCGTTGAGTGGACGCTTAGACCGAGAGAGTGTTAATGAATAAATATAAAACAGATATTGGTACATGCAAAAATATAATAACAGAGTTTGTAAATTCAAAATACTTAAATGGAGATATTAATAAGCTTGTCAGCTTTTCATTTTCAGATTTGTGTGATGATAATTATTTCGGTTGCAAGGGCAGATTTTTTGATGAAGATGATACAGATTTAGCAAGAGCAATAATGTATTTAATTTGGTTTAATAAAATACCTGATTTAGCATTTGATGATATTGGAACAGGTAAAAATTACAGAGGAGATACTCTGAATACTTACAATACATTATTTGGAAGAAATAACCAATATAAAAAATATATTACAAATTCTTCCTTAGAAAATACAATACTTGAGTTTAAGAAAAAATATGTAACACTTGGTAATTTTATGTTAATGCCAAATATAACAAAACAAGGTAAGAAATCTATTAATTGTTACAGAGGTGTCGGTAGTGGATGGTACGATTATTTTGATATTTTTTTAAATGAATTGAATAAGTGTTTGAATAAATTTGATGGGAATGATGCAGTTCTCTCGATGCTAATAGAAGAAAATGATTTTTACTTCAAAAAAATAAATAATATAAAAATATTTTGTGAGGTCAATTATCTGGATTCTTATCTTTTAAATAAAAAGGTAAAAATTTTATTTGAACCTTATATTTATCATTGGAAATATAAATCTATTGATGAAAAAATACAAAAACTATATTCTGAATTCGTTAAAAAATATATTAGTCAAGTTAATGATATAATCAACTTTCGTTCAAAGAAGATGTTCAAGGATTTACTAATAAAAATGTACTAAAGCTATTTATCTAACATCTGCTTCAACGCTGACATTACTATGCAAGGCAGGTTAAGCGAATGGTATGTGCATAGTGTAAAACACTGGAGATAAAAACATGAATTGATTTTTGGATTTGGAAATATGAATATGATTCATCCATAAATATAGCTTGACAATATATATATATATATATATATATATATAATAGAATAATAAGTGTAGTAATTATATAAGGAGGTTTTAATGTCAAATAAACCAAAGTTAAAAGTCTTCTCTTTTTATATGTTTTTTGTTTTTCTTGTTTTACTCGGGGCTCAATATATTCTTTTAGATTTATATTCTTCCCGCTTATTTGCATTTCAAGAAAATTTATTAAACCTTAAAACAATTCAAGCAAGACCTCTTGTAGAAACTCTTGTTTTGATTGCAGGTCTTTTACTTATCAATATACTTGCGCGTTTTGCAATCATCCGTTTTGGGCGTAGAAAATTGCAGATAAAAAAAGATATGGTAGAAAAATATTTAAGACTTCCCTTTACTTATTATTATGATGTAAACTATGCTCAGGTTTTAGATTCATTACAAAGTTACCCCGAGTTTTTTATAAACGATGTTTTAAAAATATACAGACTTTTTTTTAATGCTGTAATTTGTGTTTTGATTTTTATAAAACTTTTTTATGTAAGTGCGATGCTTTCTGTCTTATCTCTGGGATTATTATTTGTATTCTTTTTAATAGATAGATTTTTTTTACGCCTTGTCCGGAACATAGATAAGCTGAGAATAAAGACCGCTCCCTCCTTGTACAAGGAACTCGGAGATTCCGTTTCCGGACGCTTGGATATCCGCTCGGTAAGCTCGCATAAATATTTTGAACAAGGTATCTTTTTAAAAATGGATAAACTTTGTAACGGGTGTTTTAAAAAGAAGGAAGGTATAGCTATAAGCCGAAATAATTTGGAGCGCATTATTCAAAAAGTTTTACCTCTTCTTTCACTTCTGGTTGCCTTATTTCTTTTTAAAGATAAGAGCGTAGGGAACACGATTATGCCTTTCTATATGCTTTTTATTTTATTGCCGAATCCTTTGAGTACGATTTCCATATTTGAACATATTAAAAATCTAAAAACAATGATTGAACCCATTGAAGAGCTTTTACAAAAAGAAGAAACTAAAAGAGGAAGCGCTTTATTTAATTATGATGATATAAATGTTAATTCATTAACCGTGAACTTACGCAACCAATACCTTCTTAATAATATCAATCTAAATATTAAACGATGTGAAAAAGTTTTAATCATAGGAGACTCCGGCTCGGGAAAATCCGTATTTTTAAATTGTCTTATGGGTGCAGACTATAATCAAAAAGGGCAAGTAAACTACGGCAGTACGGAAGTAAAAGAATTCTCTTCTGAAAGTTTTTTGCAAAACACTTCATTCCTTGATCTAAAAGGATTGGTCTTGCCCGGTACATTAAGATACAACCTGCTTTTAAATAGTCTTGAAAAAATTAGAGATGATGCCTTAAAGTCTCTTATTCGTTCTGTGGGTATTGCAGAATTTATTCCGTTTTTACATGACCTTGATACGGTTCTTGATCCCGATACTTTATCTGACGGGGAAAGAGTTACGGTTTCACTTTTAAGAGAACTTATTAAAAAGCCTCAAATATTTTTTCTTGATGAAACTTTCAGCTCGCTGGATGTTGCGGTTGAAGACCGCTTTTTAAAATACCTAATGTCAACCGATAGTACGGTAATTATGATTTCTCATAAAAAAGAACATGTTCAATATTTCGAACGGGTGCTTTATTTTCAAGCCGGAAATATCCGCGTAGATATAAAAGCAAAATATGCTTTAACGAATCCGCCGATAAAAGATTTTTACAATTCGGTATATCAGAATATGCAAAAAGGAGAGGCCTTATGAAAACCGTTTATACTTTATACAAAAAATTTTATAAGAGTTTAACATTTCTTCTTATTTTTTTACTTGCTCTAAATGTGTGTAATTCCATATTTCTTGTTTTAGGAAGGATGAGCCTTAATAAAATATTGGACGGATTTCCCTTTGCTTCTCTTTTAGCTATGTCGATTTCCGTTGTAGTGTATGCTATAGTCCAAAGTATTTATGAGCTTATTTTAAATAATTCCATTACTTATCGTGCATTACCGCCTATGATGAAAACGGCCTTTCACCATAGTTTGGTAAACAGCAACCGTAAGACAGAGGAAGAGGGCTTTTATACAATGTCCTATACTCAAGACATTAATGTTCTTATTCCTTTTTGTTTTCAATTTACGGCTGCTTGTTTTAATATTATTATTCTTAATGCTTTTTTATTGTCCATATCAGTATTTCTTCCTATTATTTTATTGGTAATAATTATATCGGCTAATATTTTTATTACTTATTTGGATAAGCAAATAAACGGAGCTTATGGCTTACTTGATGATGAGGGCATAAGTTACTACGGTATTGTTAAAACTATATTTCAATCTATTTTTTTAACATTAAATAATTCGATTAAATCTGAATGCGAAAAATCTATTTTGCAAAAAGACGAAGAGCTTTTAAAAATCGGAAATAGGATTCAAAAACTGGAAGCCGTAAAACATATTTTTTTTGAAGGTCAAAATTATTTTATTCCTATTGTCATAAGTGTTTTCTGCCTTTTTGCATTGCCTAGCGTTAATTTGGCAAATCTTTTATACATAATCTTTATTATTTCGTTGGCTAATCAAAACATGTCAACTATTTTTTTAGCGGCAAGACAAATAAAAAGATCGGTTCCTATAGCAAAAAAATATTTTAATTATATTGAAGAATGTGAAAACAATCACAAAAAAAATATTCATGGCGATGGAGCTCTGATTAACGCAAAGAATGTTTCGCTTGTTAAAAAAGATAAACTTATATTTAATAATATCGATTTTAAACTAAATGAAGGCGATAGAATTGCCGTTGTAGGACAAAACGGTTCGGGAAAGACAAGCTTATTACGAATTCTCACGATGAATGAAGCGGAGTTTTCAGGCCCGCTTACATATAATTTAAAAGCTTTAGGAACAAATACAATTCCTTGTCTTTGGAGTCATCCACATATTTTTAATATTTCATTGCGGGACAATCTTGTATTCGGCAAAGCTATTCCCGATTCCGATATAATGGAAATATTGAATGTACTTAAATTATCTCATTTTGTAAACTCCTTACCGGAGGGATTGGATACTGTTATGGATATGAATAATTTAACAGTATCGGACGGAGAGCGCAGCAGAATAGCATTAGCAAGGATATTGCTTTTAACCTCCGATTGTCCCGTCCTTCTTTTGGATGAGTTTTCCCGTAATGTCAATACGGAAATAGAAGACTTGATGTTTAATTTAATTTTTACTAAAAAGTCTGCAATCGCTGCCGTTACAAATAATATTTCAACTGCAAAACGCTTTCAGAAAATTTTATTTGTTTCAAAACAGGACGGCAGTATCAGTGAAATCGATAAAAACGAAATAGAGGAAAGAATAAAGAATTAGCTGATATTAGTAAAATATTTAAACCCGAAGACGTTTTCTAATTTCTACCGCTTAATTTCAAAATGGCTGAAGCTCATGGTAAAGGAAGCCCTTCCCTGAGTGGCTGAACGGAGGTCGGTGGAAAAGCCGAACATCTTTGCCATGGGGGCTTGAGCGTGTACAATGTCGGTATTTGCTTTTGAATCCATGCTTGAGATTAAGCCTCCCCTCTGAGTGATTTGGCTCATGGCATCTCCGACGAATTCTTTGGGGCTCATAATATCCACAGCCATCACGGGCTCCAAGAGCACGGGGTCTGCTGTACTGCAAGCATCATCAAAGCATTTTGCGGCGGCGGCTTCGTAGGCAAATGGAGTTGCCGTAAGTTCATTGTATTTTACCGAAACAAGTTCTACCTCGATGTCGGTACAAGGATAACCGACCTTGATACCCGAGCTAAAGCAGCCTTCAATAGAACGCTTAACGGCTTCTAAAAGCTCTTCGGGGAGGGCATTGGTGCCGCCCGAACCGGACTTTTGGAAGGTTTTAACTTTTGAAATAAAGCGGTTTCCGCTTCCTCTTTCAAGGGGTCGGACAGTAAGGGTAAGTTCAGCTTCATTGTCTTTTCCGCCCAGCTGCTTGCTGTATTTTTCGGTTTGAGTTTTTTCGGTAGTGATGGATTCCCTGTAAGTAACCTGCGGGTTTCCGACTCTGGCTTCTACCTTAAAGTCATCCAACATTCGGCGGGTTAAAACATCTATATGAAGCTCTCCCATGCCGGAAATTATAAGCTGCCCCGTTTCGCTGTCTTCGCGGCTTGTAAAAGTCGGATCCTCCTTTGAAAGAATTTCCAAGACTTCTTTTAAGCGGTCGCTTTCCGATAAGCTTTTAGGTTCTACCGAAACGGAAATAACAGGTTCGGGGAATTGCATGGATTCAAGCAAGAGAGGCTGTCCCTCTGAGCCCAGAGTATCTCCTGTCTGAGAAATTTTTAAACCGATAAAAACGGCAATATCTCCGGCTTGAACGGAATCCATTTGTTCCGACTTATTTGAATGCATACGCAGGATTCTGTTTACGCGTTCTCTTTTCTTTTTTCCCGTATTAAAAACTTGATCGCCCGATTTGATTTTACCCGAGTACATTCGGACATAGCAAAGGCTTCCTGCATCCTTATCATATTGAATTTTAAATACGAGGCCTAAGGGAGCTCCTTCTACCTTGCACGGAACCGAGAGCTTTTCTTCCTTTTTTGGATTAAAGGCCTCTGCCGGAAGAACCTCATCGGGGGCGGGCAAAAAGTCGACGACTGCATCGATTAAGGGTTGAACTCCGATATTCTTTCGTGCAGACCCGCACAAAAACGGAATATAGCTTTGATTTAAAACCGCCTTTCTTATTTCTTTTTTGATAAGCTCTTCGGGGACGTCTTTCCCTTCAAGGATGAGCTCGGTGATTTCGTCCGAGGCTGAAGAAATAGTATCGAGCATTTTTTCGCGCCATTCTTCCGCCAAGGCAAGGCGGTCTGGAGCTATTGCGGTATACTCGTATTTTTCGCCCTCGGTTGCGGCATCCCAGTGAATTTCTTTCATTGCAATAAGATCGATGACGCCTTCAAAGCTGTCGCTTGCTCCTATAGGAATTTGAACAGGCACGACTTCAACGCCGAATTTTTCGTGTACGTCTTTTAAAACTGCAAAAAAGTCGGCCCCGATTCTGTCCATCTTGTTTACAAAGCAAATGCGGGGAACCTTGTACCGGTCTGCCTGATGCCAAACGGTTTCAGTCTGGGGCTGAACTCCTCCGACTGCACAGAGGACTGCAACGGCTCCGTCCAAGACACGCAAGGAGCGTTCTACCTCGGCCGTAAAGTCTACGTGCCCGGGAGTGTCGATTATATTTATCTGAAAGTTTTTCCAATAAGTGGTAGTGGCGGCACTTTGGATAGTGATTCCCCTGTCCTGTTCTTGTGCCATCCAGTCCATGGTTGCTTGACCGTCATCTATTTCTCCAATCTTATGAATTTTTCCCGTATAAAACAAAATACGCTCGGTCGTGGTGGTTTTTCCTGCGTCTATATGAGCCATTATTCCTATGTTCCGCATCTTATCAAGCATTTTCACATTCTCCAAAATCTTATTTAAGCAAAAATAATAGCAAAAAATTCAAAAAAAAACAATCGGGGCGCTGTTGGAAATTCATTGCGATGCTTAACATAATATGTACCAAGCCCTTGAGTGAAGTAAAGTTTATATGTTATAATGGAGAAGTATGCAGGGTTTCTTGCGGTAAATATTTTTAGAGAGGTAAATTATGGATAAAGTAAAACTTGAAAGAATGAAAAATGACAAGGGTTTTATTGCGGCATTGGATCAAAGCGGCGGAAGTACGCCTAAGGCTTTGGCAGCTTATGGAGTTCCAGAAACGGCATATTCCAATGAAAAAAAAATGTTTGATCTTGTTCATGCTATGCGTACAAGAATAATCACAGGAAAGGCTTTTAATTCCAATAATATTTTGGGTGCAATTTTATTTGAACAAACAATGGAAAGGGAAATTGAAGGAATGCCCACAGCCGACTTCTTATGGAAAAAAAAGAAGATTCTACCCTTTTTAAAGGTCGATAAGGGGCTTGCCGACTTAAAGGACGGGGTTCAGCTTATGAAGCCGATACCCAATTTGGACGCTATGTTAAAGCACGCCGTAGAAAAGCATATTTTCGGAACAAAGATGCGCTCCGTTATAAAAGAAGCAAATCCTAAAGGAATAAAGGCTGTCGTAGATCAGCAGTTTGAATTGGGTATTCAAATTGCAAAGGCCGGTCTTGTTCCTATTATTGAGCCTGAAGTAGATATTAAATCTCCCGACAAGGCCAAGTGTGAAGAAATCCTCAAAAAAGAATTGGAAGAACACCTTAAAGCCTTGCCGAAAGACTTGCTTGTAATGTTTAAGCTCTCAATTCCTACAAAAGAAAATCTTTATGAGGAATTTACAAAACACCCTCAGGTAGTTAGAGTCGTTGCCCTATCAGGCGGTTATTCCAGAGATGATGCAAACAAACTCTTGGCTAAAAACAGAGGCATGATTGCAAGTTTCTCCAGAGCTCTCGCCGAAGGCCTTTTTGCAAGTCAAAGCGATGCCGAGTTTAATGCAACCTTAGAAAAAACAATCAAGGGCGTTTACGAAGCTTCAATAACATAGTTCTTATTAAGAGCTGCAGCTTTCGCATTCTTCGACTTCAAGGGAGCGGCTTCGCACATAATAGATTGACTTAAGGCCTTCTTCCCAAGCCTTTACATAGAGCGAAAGCACCTTGCTGAAGGTAAATTCGTTTGTAATGTAAAGGTTTACGGATTGAGCTTGGTCGATATGGCGTTGCCGTAAGCCTGCGGCTCTTATACTCCAGCCTTGTTCAATATTATGGGCGTTTTTATAAAGCCAATAGGTTTCCGGTGAAAGAGATGGGGCAACCCTGGGCATTAAAGAACCTTTTTTCTCTTCTAAAAAATACTTATTCATAATCGGGTCTACACCGGCAGTTGTGCCTGCTATAATCGAGGTTGAGCTTGTAGGTGCGACGGCCAAAAGATAGGCATTTCTCATTCCGTTTGATTTTACTTCCTCTGCGAGAGCCTTCCATTTTTTATCAACATAATTCCGTTTTTTAAAATACTCTCCTGTTTGCCAATCGCTTCCTTCAAAGTAAGAATAGGAGCCTTTTTCTTTTGCAATTTGTGAAGAAGCTTTGATTGCTGCATAATTTATTCTTTCAAAAACTTTATCTGCAAAGTTAAGGTGCTCTTCGCTTTCCCATGCAATGCCGTTTTTTGCAAGGGCATGATGATAGCCCGAAGCTCCCAAGCCGATTGACCTGTATCGGCTATTGGTAATTTGAGCATAGGGAATAGGATAAAAATTTAGGTCTATAACATTGTCCAAGGCACGCACTGCCGAAGAAACTATTGTGTCAATTTCTTGTTCATCGTTTACATCTATGTTTCCGAGAACAAGAGAAGCCAGATTACATACAACAAAGTCTCCGGGGATAGTAGTTGTAGCAACAAGGGTTTCTCCGTCTTCAGTTTTTATTTCGATGGTCTTATGTTTTATCTCGCTCATATTTTGAGAAATTTCGGTGCATAGGTTTGAGCAGTAAATTATTCCCCTGTGAGGATTAGGATTTGTTTTGTTTGCATGGTCGCGGTTAAAAGCAAAGGGGGTACCGGTTTCAACGGCTGATTTTAAGATTAAACGAACCAATTCTTTTATAGGAATTTCTCTTTTGTTGATGCGGGAATCGGCAACGCAATCTTTATACCTCTTTTCCCATTCTTCTCCGTAGAAATCTTCGAGGGCATAGCCCTTGGTTTTTAAGATTTCATGGGGACACATTAGGTGCCAAGAAGCATTTATATCATCGCGGACGGTTTTCCAAAAAAGATCGGGATAGCAGACTGCTGGAAAAACATCGTGGGCCTTCATTCTGTCATCGCCGTTATTGGTGCGAAGCTGTAAAAATTCGGGGATGTCCTTGTGCCAAACATCGAGGTAGACGGCGACCGAGCCCTGCCTTACTCCAAGTTGGTCAACGGCAACCGCCGTATCGTTTGCAAGTTTTATCCAGCGGATAATTCCGCCTGCCGCTCCCATAAACCCGCGTATGGGCGAACCGACAGCCCTGACCTTTCCGAAGTAGAGTCCCATACCTCCCCCGAATTTGGAAACCTTGGCAAAGTTATCTATGCTGCGGTAAATGCCGTCAAGAGAATCGGGAACCGTGTCTATAAAACATGAAGAAAGCTGATGATAAGGTTTTCTGGCATTTGAAAGGGTAGGGGTAGCCATCGTAACTTTTAAGGTACTTGTCATATCGTAAAAACGCCTTACCCATTCAAGCCGGTTTGATTTTTCTTTCATTGCCAAGTGAAGGGCGATACCTAAAAACATTTCCTGAGGCGATTCAAGTACAATGTTTGAATGAGTATGAATAACATAGCGGCGTAAAAGAAGGTCGAGGGCGCTATAGGTAAAAAGCTTATTTCTTTCTTCGTTTATAAATGAAGCCGCCTCTTCCAACTCATCACGGCTATAGGCCTCACAAATATATGTCCCGTAAAGCCCTTCGTTTTCGAGGTATTTGATTTTTTCATAAAAAGAATGAATCTGCCTTTTTTCAAGTTCGGTTTTTAGTTTTAATTTAAATTGAAGCATTAAAAGGCGTGCCGCAATAAATTCCCAGTCCGGAGCATCTTGGGCCGTAAGTTCGACCGAGGCCTTAATAAGCATAGCAAGGGATTCGGACTCGCTCATATTTTCTTTTCTAAAAGAAAGGAATTTATGTGCAAGTAAGTTAAGGCTGTACTCGTCCGAAGTAAAGTCGTTTTGAATCTCGGTAAGAACAGGCTGAATTTCTATTGTATCAAAAAAGCGGCTTATCATTTGACGGGAATCCCGCCTCTTTGTGCGGCCGACACGGTAGAGTATAAAGTTTTTTACTTCTGCATAGTAGTTGTGTTCTATTAAAGTTTTTTCTACCAAATCCTGAATTGTTTCAACCTGAACAAGGCTTCCGTTTTTGGTAAGCTCCAAGATGTCTTCTTCTATTTCCTTTACCAAGGGCGGAATGATTGTATCTAAATCTTTGTGCGAAGAGTTTTCCACACTTTTAAAAGCGGAGCGGATAGCTCCTTCAATTTTTTCCGGCTCGTAATTTTTAGTTTCACCGTTTCGTTTTATGATTTGCATTTTATTTTTCCTTATAAATTAAACACACTATATATTGTATATTTTATTGATTTTCGGCGATTATAACACAACATATAGTGTATGTCAAGGATGGGAGACTTGCTTATCAGGGCTTACGCATGAAAAAAAATATCCGATATTAAAGTATGAAAACATTGAAATAATATTTTAGTTAGCCTTCAACGATATCGTCAGGAGAGGCAATGTAAAACAATCGATAATCACTAAAGAAAGAAAATGCTTTGTACTTTTTTGATGACTCATTTAGGTTCAACATCTTATTTACCGAAATCATTCATGCGTAAGCCGTGATCTTAAATAGCTTATAATTGTTTTTTGTTATAAAATTGTAATAGATAATTTTCGAAAGTCTTAAACTTGTATATGCCAACTCTGCTTCCTGTAATTCTAGCTTCTGCAAACTACAGTCTACTTCGCTAATGTACCCAGATGAGTACATACTTTCTGCTTCTAAATTGCGCAATTTAAGTGCTTCTATTTTACTATTTGCATTTTTTATTTGTTCATCAAGCATTTTAAGGTTGTTACGGATTTGTATTGCTTGCAAATTTAACTTTTTATTTAGCTCTTCTTCATTGATTCGTTGAATTTCTTTTAAATTTTTGAACTGTTTATTCAGACTATACTCCTTTGCAAAAGGATCAAGATTTATGGTCATACCTAAATTTACATTCCATGTAACTTGATTTTTTTCTTTAAATGTCTCGCTCACACTTTCAGAAAAAGATTTATAACTTTCCTTGTTTGCATTTGGCGTAAAATCACATGATATATAAAATTTAGGGATGTATGAAATATAGCTTTGTATTTGTGAATTCCAATCACTATGCAATCGTAATTTATTTAATCTTGCGATTAATAAATCATTAATTTCAAAATTATCCAAAAAAAATTCCCATAATAAAATCCATTCGTCGAGATCATTTATCGTATAGTTTTCATATACACCAATTAATTTTAAATTTTCTTTTGCAGTTTCAAATTGAAACATTGTCTTAATCATTTCATTTTGCTTATCAGTACGTTTATTACTGCGATCTTGCAACTCTAAACTTGAAAGTCTCCCTTGTATCCACAAATTTTCATCTTTTTTTTCAGCAAGTATCAAAAGTTTTTCATATTCTTCATTAATTTTAACGTTTTTTTTTAATAGATAATAATTTCCTAATGCCTGCACAGTAGTAGAAACTAACTTAGCTTCAAAAAGCTGTTGTTCAATATTTATAATTTCCATTTCATCTTTCTGAGAGTATAAATCATACTGCTTAAGTTCAGAAAAAATTGATGGCACGATAAACAAAAACGGAAACTCTAGCTTTGCCCCTGTAGTAAATCCATAAGAAAATTCTTTTGGCGTTATGTTGAAAGCATTACTAATCTTATGTTTGTTAAATAATACTAAATTACCTCCAAGCGGCAAATTTTGAGTCACCCCTAAGGTTAGATCAGTAGTGCTGAATCTTACTTTTTTATTTGATAGAAAACCACTAACCTTTTGTTCAGTTGTAATTCCAAGTTTAGGAAGCCATTTATATCGTTCTAGTTTTATATTTTCTTTTAGAATATTGATCGAATAAAAATTTACCTTTGCTGACGGATTATTATTGCTCAAAATATTCAGTAGGGAATCATAAATATTTGCTTCTGAAAAAAGATAAGTTACACAGGTGAAAGACAAACAATAAATTATAACAAAATATTTTTTCATATATTACTCCGTTAGTTTTTTTAATAGGTATGAAAATATTGATTGTTCAGTTAAAATTATTGTAGAGTCAACTTGCAAGCCCGGTTTTAAGGGAAAACTTACTCCTTTTTTATTTTTCAGTTCTGTTACATTTAATTTTACTTTGACAATATAAATAAGGTGCTCTCCCGTATTCATCGCATCTGGTGAGATAGTTTCGATTACTCCATTAAGTTTATCAAATTCGTATTCAGGGAAAGTCGGAAACTTCATCTTCACTTGCATGCCTGTTGCCATTTTTCCTGCTTTAGAGGCTGGTACATTGATATATGCATAATAACCAGATTCGGCAGTTGGGATAATAGTTAATACTGTTGTGTTAGCAAAAAGAAAATCATTTTTATTAATTGATGATTGCATGAATATTGTCCCATTTATTGGGGCATAGATTGTTGCATTATTTATAGCTAATCTTACCTGAGATAAATTGGCGTTCAAGTTATTTTTCTCTACTTCATAGGTTTCTTTTTCATTTAAAAGGGATGTCAAAAAATTTTCCGAGTATTGAGATAAATTTAATTCTGCATTTTTTACATTACGTTTTAATGTTAAAACCTGTTCCTTTGTTCTACTAGCTTCTGGTAGTTTTAGCGTATCATTAAGATATCGTTTTTGTAAATTTAATGTTTCTTTTAAATTTCCCCTTACTTCAAAAAAAAACTTTGCTCGCATATATGCTTGACTATACTTTGGGTTTATGTGATTTTTATTTGCATAAAAGCTCTTTAGTAATAGATCATTGTCTCGTTTCTTTTCTAATAGTAATGTAAGTCTTGCGACTATATCTTGTTCACTTTTGATATCGACATCAGTGTTTAGTTTTAAGAGCACTGCCCCTTCTTTGACAATAGAGCCATCCTTGCAAAAAATTTCTTGCACTTCGCCAGTTCGTCTAATTTTAACTATAGAAACATCATCAGATGGACGAACTGTTCCATAAGCCCTTATGACATCTTCACACTGTCCGAATATCAACCAAAATATCAAACAAACAAAAAAAGCACCTATTATAAAAATAATTCTGTCTTCAAATTTACTTTTTAACCCATACAATAGTTCACTGGTGTACGATAATTCATCTACTGATACAATTTGTTTCATTTTTTCCTTTGTTTTGCATATTCCACAGATTGTAATAAAAATCTTCTTTTTTTAATAATTCCTCATGGGTTCCATGTTCAACAATTTCTCCTTTGTCAAAAACGAAAATTTCATCACAGTCCTTTGTTGTAGCCAGTTTATGAGAAATAATAACGTGTGTTTGATTTTCAGAGATGCCATTGATATTTTTCATAACATCATGTTCCGTAACACTATCCAATCCGGAAGTCGCTTCATCCAATATTAGTATTTGCGGTTTTTTCAAAATAGTTCGAGCAATTGCAATCCGCTGTTTTTCCCCTCCTGACAAACTTGTACCACGTTCACCTACAATGGTGCTAAACCGTTCTGGTAGATGTGTGATAAATCGATCTGCAGCTGCTATAGAACTTGCTAAAAAAACATCTGACATGCGTGCAGAAGGATTACTTTCTCGAATATTGTTTGCTATACTTCCTGAAAAAAGTAACGAGTCTTGTTGGATATACCCTATTTTTTTTCGTAGTACTTTTGTATCATAATCTTCAATATTTTTTCCATCAAGCAAAATCTCACCGGCATCTGGTTTATATAGTTTTACCAATAATTTTGCCAATGTACTTTTACCGGAACCGGATTCCCCAACAAAGGCAACTTTAGAACCTGAATGAATTTTTAAACTCACATCTTTTAATGTCTTTCCTCGAGCTCCATAGGAAAAAGAGACGTTTTTAACTTCAATTGCTCCTAATATTTTATCCGGGACTATCTTTTCTACTTCATTTTCCTCATCAATTTCTGGAGCTTCTTCAAAAATTTCAGAAAGCCGTTCTGCAGCCGTTTTTGCTTCTTGTAATAGTGGTTGTAACGTTAAAAGCCGTGATAATGGATCTAAAAAATAACCTGACAAAATTACAAAAGAAATTAACTGACCTAAACTCATCTTTCCTTTTAAAATTGCCAGACCGCCGATCCAATAGACGGCAAGACTACCGCATTTATAGACAAACATTTGAAAAACATTTTGAAAATTTACCATCGAGGCTATTTCAATATTTTTTCGTGTTGCTTCAACCAATACAAATTCTGCCTTATCATTTGCAATATCTTCACTCGCAATCGATTTTATGGTTTCTATTCCTGTAATAAGCTCAACCATACAAGACTGTTTACTAGCTTCAGCAATAGCTCTCTCTTTCATTTTTTTTTCATATGGTTTTGCAAAAAGCAAAACTCCAATAGCGCCAATCACTACCGGCACCAATGCAACAAATGCCAAATTCGAACCTAACATAAACAAAAAGATAATTCCAAAAACAATCATCACCGCATCCATTGCCACAGATAACGACGTAGATGAAACTATGTCCCTAATTGTCGCACTGTCATACATTCTTGAAATAAGCTCGCCTGTCTTTCTATTTGAAAAAAAATTCATTGGTAGTTTTAATAGATGGCTAAAATATGATTGCATTAATGCATTATCAATTTTAAAACCCATAATATTAAGAAGTTGATTTCGAGCAAGCGTTAAAAGTGATTGAAAAATTATGGCAACTAAAAAAAACAATGAAAAATACGTTAAAGTTTTTTCCAGCCCGCCGGCAAGGACTTCATCAATTAAGAATCGAAAATAAAAAGCTGAAGCAATGCCTAGAACTGCTAACATTAAACTTGCAAAAAAAACTTTAATCCATACATTTTTATATGGTTCCAATAGTTTAAAAAATCGGAGTAGATCCGAACCGGAATCTTCAATTTCTGAAAAACTAGCCGTAGGAGTGAGCAAGAAGAAAACGCCTGTCCACATAGCATTGAATTCTTCTTTGGTAATTTTTCTTAAACCAATCGCAGGGTCTCCTATTTCTATAAACTGAGTCCGAACCGATTCAACAGTAACATAATGGTTACCAATTGGCGTAACGACATGTGCAATAAAGGGCAGCTTTACATCATCCGGAATTTGTTTTTCTTTGGAGATAACGCCTCTGCAGTCAAAACCAAAAGCCTTAGCCGCTTTTGTTATCCCAAGACCGGAAGTACCTTCTTGATCTGTGTGTGCAAACTTTCTTATCCGCTTTACCGCAATGCGTTTTCCATAACGCCTAGCAATAGTCGCAATACAGGCTGCAGCACAATCGGTTTCATCTTTTTGCAATACAACATCTTTCTTCATCAAGTACCTTATATTTTTATCTAATTGAGCTTTTTACTGATCTGCACCAATAATCTATTGAAGACGTTAGTTATTCTGAATGAAACTAATAATTACTCCACTGTTTTTATTTCAATGGTTTTCATAAAGTCTTCACTTATTTTATACAATTCCCGTGCGGTTTCACTTTCAATTGTACCGTCAACTATTTTTTCTGCAAATTCAATAATACCATGTTTACCTGACGGCATGTTCATTTTCCATTTCCCTTCTTCAAAGTACTGAGGAGCTTCTTCCTTGAATTCATCACATGGATTTTTGTAAAAATTACATTCAAGTGTATACATAGGTGTTGTGGTATAATAGCTCAATTGAAACAAGGAAATATCGGTCGAAAATTTTGTAAAACCCATGCTTTGTGAAAATTTGTACCCATTTATTTCAACTGCCCAGTTTACACCTCCCAAATATTGTGGCAGAGTTGAAGCAGACAGAACCGCTTTTGCTTTTTCTTGAAAAAATTCTGGGGTTCCTATATCCATAGTATCTAAGTCGGTGTAGTTTTTTGATTTTACCGTTACATAAAAATACAATCCGTTACCTAAATCTAAATTAATAGTGAAAAAATCTCTCCCAGTAGTTGGAGCTATTTTGTATTCTCCATTCTTAAAAGAAACCCCCGTAATCTCTTTTTCGATAAGAGCAATCCATGGTTCTTCTGTGTTAGTTTCAACACCTGCTGAATTTTGTACAACAGTGCTTGTTTCGTTTTGCACTTCTGTTGTTATCGCATTGTTAGTAGCATTTTCATTTTTGTTACACCCAATGAGCGTTCCTATCAACGCCAATACATAAATTAGATTTTTCATAATTGTTTATTCCCTAATATTAATTTATTTAAATAAATATCTACGTGTTTCTTTCACACTTTTCGTTGTATTTCTCTGTTCTGCTGGAAGTGCCGAATCGAAGAAATAAAACTTTTGATCGGAATTCGTAAAATTAATCATCTTTCCCATCATTACATCATATATTTGTGAGCCTGTATCAGTGTTGTTAGAAAAATGACCTCCATTGTAATATATCAGATGTGTACCGGCATCTGGATGATATCCGGAAAGCCTATCTTTCTGATAATCATGATACCATTTCTTTCCTTCTGCAGTACCAATATTAAAGTGTTCACTTAAAGCATTAAGATACCCTACATCGTTTTGTACATATCCCCATGCGTTATCAGCTTCTGAGTACCATATAGTGTCTGTTTTTCTGCTGCCAACAAGCGTTTTTGTAAATATTGCAGCCTCAGTAAAGTCAAGTTTTTCTCCTGTTTGTTTTGTATATTCCTCTGAGAACTCATTCAAAAGCGCTGTTACGTTACAAGCATGAGTAGCAAACTTTTTTGTAAAGAGCGGTTTACCATCTACCATAACATCGTCAAATTGCAACTGACTGAAATATGCCGGCTCTACTTTTGATGGTACTGAAGTTTTCGTTTTAGCTTTATTTTTATCTCCACTCTTATCCCACATACTCTCCCACGCTTTACTAACATTGTCTTTGAACTTGTTCCATTCACTGCCAATATAATTAACTCCATTAGTCAATGCACATAATAGATTATTTTTAGTGGGTTCAGGTTTATTATTTGCCGAGGCCGCAGCTTGTTTAGTTTTGGTAATGTCATTACTATTGCTTTTGTTTGTACTTGTTGATGAGCCTGCTTCGGTTCTCTTTTCCTTACCTTCGCTTGAAGTTCTTGGAAACGCTTCTTCTGTCTTATCTTCTCTGTTGTTTTCTCTTACAGTTTTTGAAGACTTTTCTTCAGTTTTAGTCTTCCCGCTGTTTCTTTTTGGAACATCTGTAGACCTTTCTTTAGTTTTATCTTCTCTGCTGTTTCCTTTTCCAAGATCAAGTTTTTCTCCAACCTTTATTAGATTCTTATCTTTAAGGTTATTTTGAGCGGCAACCCTATCTACTTCTTTTGCAAGTGCATCCCCTTTCAAATCCGGATTTTTTTCCTTTACAATCTTAGTTAAAGTATCCCCTCCGACTACAGTATGGCTATCGTTCTTATCGTTATCAGAGTTTTGCGTCTATGAGTTTTGACCTCTGGCCGAAACCGGTTTCCGAGAATGTCTTGCTCTCCCGCCATTGACCATTAGCAATTCTTCAAATGTTAGATCACGATACGCTTCATTCACAAAAACCTGCTCAAAAAAAAATTCTGTGGCTGAATATCCTCTGTAACACAGTTATGTATAACAAAAAGCAGTAAGTTTTGTCAAGAGGGAAGTTTTTCGTATACGGCTTATGCATGAATGATCTCGGTAAATAAGATGTTGAACCTAAATGAGTCATCAAAAGTACAAAGCATTTTCTTTCTTTTTAGAGTTTTACCGTTACGTAATCACATTTTTTTTGTTATTGCTATCGGTTCAAGTTTTGATGAAGAAAAAAGAACAATTAAAGATTGGGTGATTAAGAATTAAAAATTGAGCTGCACTTAAAAGATAAAGCTATCGACACGGCTGAAATTCTTGACGGACGCACAAATTCTTTCTTTCAATTTCTGGAAGGTATTGCGCGAATGCCGATTTTTCATGATACTGATGCATCTTATGCAGATAAGGTAGCAGCCATTCAAAGAGAAGTAGCTTTTAATAAAAGCTTGCATGATGCTGCTTTGATTACCAAGGATGGATTCTTGATAGATAAGGACAACAGAAAAATGCCGGTATCGGATACAAAATGGTTTAAAACAGCTATACAGGGAAACAGAGCTGTGACTGAACCTTTTACATCAGTAACTGACGGGGAACTTGTTATAACATTTGCGATTCCCATATATGATGACAACAATGAGATTATTAATGTGCTTGCAGCTGTTACCTTAGCTTCTTTGCTTTCCGACCAAATTGATGATATTGTAATCGGCAAGACAGGCGAATGTTATATTTTGGGTGAAGAAGGAAGTATCATAGCTCATAAAAAATTCGATTTAGTTAAAAGATATGGGCTCTATATGTGAAAAATACGGCTATTCAAAAATAGCCTTCTTTGTTGTTCCTATAGTCGGCTCCTTATTTATTGATTTTTTCAATATAATGATAATTGGCATTACCATAGGCTTGGTCGGCTAGTTTACGTTTTTAGCAATCTTAAGATTTTTTAAAGCGTTTTAAAATTATGTTTGCTGTTCGATCCTTAGTTATAAGTAAAAGGCCTGCACCAAGCCCTGCAAAAATAATAAAAGAAATAAAAAGCGGAACTCCTTGTCCGATAAGTTTTCCGAATGAAGCAAATTGAGAATAAATCTTATCCTTTAGAAAATAAAGGGGAATTGAGGCTGTAATCGAAAAAACGAATATTTTTGCAATAAATAAAAGAGCGGGGAAGATGAGATTCTTTACATCCAGGGCCTTGTTCCTTTTTAAAAATATTAAGAGAATGATTGTGTTTATAAATGAAGCTATTGTCAAAGCAAGAGCGATGCCGTTTCCTCCCATGGGGCCTACCAAAATTAAGGCTAGGAGAATATTAACTGCAAAGCAGATTATTCCTGCGATTGTCGGGGACTTTGAATCGCTTTGGGCATAAAAGGCAGGAGCTATAATTCTGTTTACGGCGATTGCAAAAAGTCCGATTATATGAAAGTTAAAAATTCCCAATGTTAATTTTACCGAAGCATTATCGAATTTATTGCTCTTGTAAATAAGGATGATTAAATTTTCTCCCGACAAAAGAGAGAAAAAGGTAGCAGGTATTGTAATTAAAGCTATCACCTTTATAGCTTGTAACAGAACCTTTTGAAAGGCCTCCCAATCCTTACGCAAGGCAAGGGCCGACATTTCGGGGAGGATTACGGTTCCTACCGAAACGGCAAAGATACCTAATAAAAGTTCTTGTAAGCGTAAAGAATATTGTAAGCTCGAAGCTATTCCAAGGCCTGCCGAAGTTGCAAGCGAGGTAGAAACCAAATCGTTTATCTGATAGGCTGCCATGCCTATTATGGTAGGACCGATAAGGGCAAGGACTTTTTTTGTGCCGGGGTTTGAAAAAGTTTTTGCAAGGCTTGTAAACTTAAAACTAAATCCCATCTTTAGAACAAAGGGAAGCTGAAAAACCGCCTGCACAAGGCCTCCTGCAACAACACCGTATGACATTGCTGCGGCAGGATCTCCAAAAGGTTTTGCAAAAATATAGGTAGAAGAAATTACGATTATGTTGAATAAAATAGGCGTAAAGCCTGAAGGGGTAAAAATTTTTACTCCGTTTAAGATGCCTTGAAAAAAGGCTGCAACAGAAATTAAAAATAAATACGGAAACATTATCCGCGTTAAAAAAACGGTAGAATTATAGTCTGCAATGTTTTTAAAAAAAAGTTTTACTATCAGCGGAGAAAGCAAAATACCCAATGTAACTACAATGACTGTTGAAAAACTTACAAGAGTAAAAATAGAATTTAAAAACTCGTTTATTTCTTTTTTTGTTTTTTCGGATTCTTGAGAATCTTTGTGTTTTTGCAGATAGGCGTTAAAGGTCGGAATAAAGGCAACGGTTATGCTGTTTTCGGCAAAGAGTCTTCTAAAAAGATTTGGAAGCATAAAGGCTGTGGCAAAGGCATCCGCCAATGGCCCCGTCCCCAAAAAATGAGACATAGTCATCTGGCGGACAAGACCTAAAATCCTTGACCCTAAAACCAAAAGAGAAAGTTTTGACCCGCTTTTTACGAGAGATTTATTTTCAAGCTTACTCATAACAATCAAGGATTATACAGGCTTAGCGTTTATAATGCAAGAGCTTGAGAGGGAGATGTTTTTTTTATTTAATTATTTGGAGTAGAGAAATAGGGGTTTGTTATTATTCAAGAATTTTCTTATTAAGTCAAGTTAAAGTTAAAGAAAAACTGTTTTCTATCAATTTCAGTACTTCATTGTCAGATAAAATTTCATTTAAAACGACCTAAATCCACTGCATTTTTCTACAGGTATTTTCCTATCTGTTTTTAAAGCCCGTAATTATTTTCTTTATTTGCAATACTTAAAGTTCTCAACTCAAAAGTCTTATATCCTTCCTTTATAAAAGGATCAGACTTTGCAATCTCTCTTGCTTCTTCAATATTTTTACATTCCAATATTACAATACCGCCATCATAGTCGGTAAAGGGGCCGCATAATATAAGTTTTCCCGAATCATCCAATTGTTTCAAATATTGAACATGTTTTTTTACTATTTCCAAGTTTAGTGCTTTTTTGTTATCCATTAAATACAGATAAGCCATTCCTTTTATCTCCTTTATAATATTTGTAATCTGAGGATATTTAAAATCACTAAATATTAGATAGTATTATATTTTAAATTTAGAAACCTCATTGGATAAATTTTCAATACTTGCCTTATTTTTCTGCGTAATGTCGCTTACTTCTTTGACTGCAATGGTAATTTGATCGGCTCCTGAAGCTATTTCGTTCATACTATCAGTGGTCTCGAGTGTTATTTCGGCAAGCTTTTGCATTTCCTGCCCAATTTGATTGCCGCCTTCAAGCATTTCGGCGGAGGCTGAGTCAATTTCGCTTGTTACGTCATTTATTCTTTTAATGGCATCAAGTACATGTTTTCCGTTTTCTTCCTGTTCTCGCATCACTTCCAAAATAGAATCTTCTTTTTCGGAGATTTGGCTGACCAGCTCGTATACATCGATAAAGGTTTTTTCCGCTCGAGAACCGGCTTCGGTAATGTCATGGATAATTTCAGTCGTCTCTTTTATAACTGCCGCAATTTGCTTTCCTTGCAAATTAGAGCCTTCGGCAAGTTTTCTAATTTCGTCAGCGACAACGGCAAAGCCCTTACCTGATTCGCCTGCATGGGCTGCCTCTATTGCGGCATTCATTGCCAAAAGGTTGGTTTGACTCGCAATATTTTGAATGATTTGGCTAGCTTCAAGAAGTGAGGCCGATTTTTCGGCGATTTGCTTTACAATCTCATTTGCAGTTCTTGCTCCGTCTTTACCGACCTTGGTTTGTCCGTAGACTGTTTTGATCAGTTCATTATTTTGGTCAAGTGTTTTAGCCATTTTAACGGTGTTTTCCGCCATGCGCGTAATGACCACAGAAGATTCGTTGATACTTTCGGTCTGCATTTCGATACTTGAAACGAGCCGGCTAAGCCGTCCGTTGATTTGCTCCACAGTTGCAACGGTTTCGGTAACGCCGGCAGCCTGAGACATAGCTTTTTCTTTTACGCTTTTAACGTTTTCGCCTATCTGTTTAATTGCGGCTGCCGTTTCTTCCATACTGCTCGACAGCTGAGACCCGATAGAGTTCATTTTATCGGCTTCATCTTTTAAAAGGCATATCATCGTATGATTATTTTCGATTGCGGTATTGAGGTTCATCATAATACGTCCGACTTCGTTATTCTTTTTTACTGCCACTCTGTCGGTAAGGTCGCCTTCGGCGATTTTACCTAAAACGGTTTCAAGCCGTTTAAAATAGCGTTTAAGAGCACCTGCAAAAATAAAGGCTAATGTAAAATACAGGACGAACATAAAAAGACCGATAAGAATCATATTTTTTAAGAGTGTATAAAAAAGCGAAAGTATTTCGTTTTGTTCGATAAAAAGAGCAACTTTCCAATCGAGGCCCGAAAGTGAAAATACTGAAACCTTCCATCTTTTTCCGTCAAGCATAATAAAAGCCGAACCATCTTTCATTTTGTCTATTTCGTTAAAGGCAGGAATACCTGTTTCTTTTAATATTTTTAGATTGGAGTCTGCATGTTTAGGATCGGCTAAAATCAACCCATCGTTTTGCATAAGCATACAATATCCCGATTTGCCGATACGGATGTTGCCGACTCGTGAAGCTAAATCTGTAAGATTTAAGTCAAGACCGATGCAGCCTAAGAAAGTCCCTTTGGGATCTTTTATTGCCTGAGCCAATGCTACAACCGGGCTGCCGTCTGTTGATATATATACCGGCGTTATTATGACCTTTCCGTTTGCTTCCGCCGCATTTTTATACCAAGGTCTGTTACGCGGGTCAAATCCTTGTTGATATTCCTCTGCCCATGAAGTTACGAAACCTCCCCAGCGCGTGCCCATATATATTTCTTTAAACTCTTCATAATTTTTATCCATACGAACGAAGAGGGCGGTTATATCTTGTTCCGTTTTGCCGTCATGCGTATACACAATGTCTTTTCTTTCGCCTGTATAGTTATACAGCGTTTCGTCGGCATTTTTGACAGCAGGATTCTCCGCAAGCATAGTAACGGTATTTTTTCCGTTCCGGATAAAAAGGTTTATGTACCTCTCAATATTGGAAAATTGCTGCTCAGTAAATTCATCGAACTGAGCTATGTTCTTTTTGTATAGTTGGAAACCCACAACTGCACAAATAACGGCTACGATTGAAATGATTGTTATTGTAATTGCCCGTAAAAGGCCTACCGTAATAGATGCCCCTTTTTTAATAGCTCCGTCCTTAGTTTTGGGGGAGGGTAATATAACTTTTTCTTTCATTTTGTCAAATCCTTTTTTCTATTATATAGAATACATTAATTATATCGGGAATTTTATTTTTCTGCAAGCCTCTTAAAGCGGGTTGATATTGTGTTTACGTCAAGAAGAGGAAAGAAAATCTTTGCCATAGGAATATGGTCCGCCGCATTACATCTATGAATAAATTATAAAATATTCATTGACATAAAGTAAATATTTTGATATACTAGCAATGAATAAAAGATAAAATATTCATTGCTAGTATAAAGTGAAGACTGGGGAGCGGATGATGGCAAAGGCATTTACCGAACAAGAAAGAATCAAAATAAAAGAAAAGATATTGGAAGCGGCACTTGAACTATTTCACGATAAGGGGACTAAGGCGCTGAGTATAGCTGAATTGACGAAGCGGGCAGGTATTGCGCAGGGAAGCTTTTATAATTTTTGGAAAGATAAAGAGGCTTTGATTATGGAACTCATTGCATACCGATCAAGCCAAAAATTAAATTATATTGAAAAGAAGTTTTCAAATTCTCTCTCCGATCCGGCAAAATTTCTTACCGACATAATATGCCGATATTCGGTTGATCTTATGGTAAAAATGCAAAAGCAGCCTGTGTATGAAGATGCCTTTAAAATACTTGAAGCAAAAAAACTGAACGAGGTTCATAGGATTGAAATTCTGTATGATGAGTTTTTAACAAGGCTCATAGAATATTGGGAGCAAAACGGTTCGATTAAGCGGGCAGATAAAAAAGGTTTATTGAATGCGTTTACAGGAAGTTTTTTATTATGTTCTCATTATTATCAGTTTGATAAAGAGTATTTTAATGAAATGCTGCTGACATTTATATCCGGAATAGTAAATAAGTATATAGAAAAATAACGGCATAGTTTTGAAAATTTTAAGTATGGAGGAATAAAAATGATACTTGATTTTGCACAAATACATAAGGATGACATATTAAGGGCGGGCGGCAAGGGTGCTAACCTTGGAGAGATGACTGCTGCGGGAATAAATGTGCCGAAAGGATTTGTCATTACCGCAGAGGCGTATCGGGAATTTTTAAAAGAGAACAAAATAGACGAAATCATCTCATGCACTCTTGTAGAAAAGCAAACTGATGAACAGGCATTGCTATCCGCCGCCGGAGAGTTTCGAAAAAAAATTATAGCAGGACATTTTCCCGCTCAATTGGAAAAAGAGATAAGAAAGAAATATGCGGAACTCGGAGACTCGGCTAGAGTTGCGGTGCGCTCATCGGCAACGGCGGAAGATTTACCCGATGCGAGTTTTGCAGGTCAGCAGGAAACTTATTTAAATGTGCAAGGCATAGAGGATGTATTGATTTACATACATCATTGCTACGCTTCGCTGTGGGGTGACAGGGCTGTAAGTTATCGTTTTAATCAGGGATATAACCAAAGTACTGTTGCGATTGCAGTTGTCATTCAAGAAATGGTAGAAAGTGAAAAAGCCGGTGTTTTGTTTACGCTGAATCCGGTAACGCAAAACAAAGATGAAATGCAGATTAATGCAAGTTATGGATTGGGTGAGAGCGTTGTAAGCGGACGCGTAACGGCGGATAATTATATTGTAAACAAGTCGGGTGCTGTTGTTGAAATAAATATCGGGAGTAAAGAAACACAAATCGTCTATGGCGATAAGAATACAAAGGAAGAAGCAGTAAGTGAGGCAAAAAGAATACAGCGTGCCTTAGATGATACCGAGATTGCCGGTCTTGTAAAAGCCGGATTAAAAATAGAAAAGCACTACGGTATGCCGATGGATATTGAATGGGCAATAAAAAAGAACGAAATATATATTTTACAGGCTCGCGCAATAACAACCTTAAAAAACAATGATGATAAAAAGCAGGTTCAGGAATATATCAAAGGCAGTAAATTAACACGAATGATGAAAGAAAATATGGCTTTTCAGTTTGAAAAAATGCCCTTTGCATACTGTGCGCTGGACTTTGATTATATGATAGCGATTAACGACCAAAAAGCACGGATATTTGCGGAAGGCGGTCTTGTTTTTGATTCAAATCCTGAAATTGATGATGACGGTATTCAGACTCTTCCGAAAAATAAAAAAGGTTTCACCCTGCGTATTTTTCATATATTTAAAATAATACGCATGCTTAAAAACTTTGACTATTGCTCTGAGGTGTGTAAAAAGTTTATGGCGCATTATGAAAAAGAAATAGAGCGTATTAAAACTTTAGACTTTCAAAATATGAGTTTGGCGGAATGTAGCAAATTCATGGAACAAAGTTATGAGCTTGTTCAACAGCTTGCTTATAACAGATTTAAATACGCCTTGTTTCCGTCGTTTTTTATGAGTAAAAAATTCACAAAAATAATTAAACGAGTAGATAAAAATTATTCCGCATTTGATTTTTATCGGGAACTCAATAATAAAACGGCTGTCGTTGCAAACGATATTTCACGTATAGCCGATGAGATAAAGAAAAATGCTGTTCTAACAGAAGCCGTACTATCCGGAGAAAAATTTAAAACCCTGTGTGCAGGCTTTCCCGAATTTAAACGGCTCGCAGATAATTTTATAAACCGCAACGGTTTTAAGTCGGATTACAACTGTTATTGTATCGAAGCAAAAACATTTATCGAAGATCCCGACAGGCTTGTCAATATTATACGCCCGCTCTTAAATACCCCTGATACATCCGATCAAAATTTTCATAATAACGAGAATAGAAATTATACGGATTTAATGCAGCAATTAAAGCATATCTATGGCAACAAATATCCTCGTATAGAAAAGGACATACAGCACTTTCGATACTTTCATGTTGTACGCGAAGAATCACAATATTTGTGGGAAGCTGTCTTTTATTATGTCAGGCAGTGTGTAAAGCGGATAAATATTCTTTTATTAAACAACGAAGATTATAAACACGGAATTGTAAATCTTTTTCATCGTGAATTAATGGAAGTGCTTAAAGCCGGCCGACTAACCGATGCCTATAAAGAAAAAATAAAAAGACGAAATGAAAAATTTCCGCTTGCGGAAAAAGTTTGGGAAGCTTCAAAATTACTTGTGTTTGATTCAAGAGGCGATGTGCTGAAAGGAGTAAGCGGAAGTCCGGGGACTGTTGTAGGAAAAGCGTGCCTTATCTGCAAGCCTGAAGAATTTTATAAAATGCAAAAAGGTGATGTACTTGTTTGTCATCTTACCGATCCCGAATGGACTCCGCTTTTTAAACTTGCAAGTGCTGTCGTCGCAGATACCGGTTCCGCGTTAAGTCATGCTGCGATTGTCGCTCGGGAATTTAATATACCGGCAGTATTGGGTGTAGGTTTTGCCACCGCAAAATTTAAGGACGGCGACCTTATCACCGTTGACGGAAACAAAGGCGAAGTGCGGAGTTGTTGAGATGGATTCAAAAGAGCTGAGACGATTTAACATTTTAACAAAACCGATTTTTCCGCTGTTAGTTAAAACTTCAATTCCGACAATAATCGGAATGTTGATCAGCGTTATATACAATTTGACCGATACTTTTTTTGTCGGCCGCTTAAATAACAGAGCGATGATTGCGGCAATCGGCATTGTGTTTAGTTTTGTCAGCATTATTCAGGCAATAGGTTTTTGGTTCGGCTACGGCAGCGGTAATGCAATGTCAAAGAAAATCGGAGAACAAGACTATGCGGAAGCGGAAACCATTTCCTCGGTAGGAATTGTTTTTGCAATTATAATAGGTATTGTGATCGCAATCGGAGCAAGTATTTTTATTCTACCGCTTTCAAAACTCATCGGCGGAAGTGCATCTCAAGATGTTCTCACATTTACAGTGCAGTATTTAAGGATTATTATCATCAGCATTCCGTTCAGTTTATATGCACTAACGGTTTATAATCAGCTGCGCCTTTGCGGAAATGTACGCGACGGAATGCTCGGACTTCTTTCGGGAATGCTCAGCAATATGGTACTTGATCCCGTATTGATGTTTATTTTTAAGCAGGGATTTATCGGCGCAGGCTATGCAACGCTAATCGGTCAGATTATCGGATGTATTGTGTTGACGCTCTTAGCAAAAAGGCACGAGAGTATTTCGTTCAATCTAAAAAAAGCTCAATACAGCAAAGAGCGTATGTATCATATTCTTGCAGGCGGTATGCCCAATTTTTCGCGGCAGGCAATTACCTCCGCCGCATTGGTTTTACTTAATGTTAAAGCGGCACAATACGGAGAAAGCATGATAGCGGCTTTAACGGTAAGTTCAAGAGTTGCCGCTTTGGCTTATATGATTATGATCGGGTGGGGGCAAGGCTTTCAACCGATTTGTGCAATGAATTACGGTGCCAAGCAATACTCAAGAGTAAAAAAAGCTTTTATTACTACGGTTTTAATCGGAACAATTTTTTTAACGGCCGCCTCAATAATCTTATTTCTCTTTGCCGAACAATGTATCGGAGTTATGTCTAAGGATGATGAGGTAATTTTTGCCGGGATTAAGATACTGAGAATGCAATGTTTTTCGCTTCCGCTTTTAAGCTTTTTTGCCGTGAGCAGCATGTTCATGCAGAACATCGGTCATTATTTTTCATCCCTCCTTATATCGATTTCACGGCAGGGATTTTTTTATTTACCGCTCTTATATATTCTGCCCGCCCTATACGGAAAGACCGGCATTTACCTGCTGCAGCCTTTCTCCGATGTTTTGTCGTTTTTGTTTGCCGTTGCGGTAGTGTACAGGTGGTACTCGTCCGGGGCGTTCAGTTTAGCTTTAAATGCAGGATAAACGAAACCTTTAAATGCAGAGTAATCGTAATAAACGAAATTCTCGGTAAAAAATAGTTTGGGTTAATTCATCTCGGTAAAAGCTTCTTTAAGCCGTTTTGCGCTTGCTTCCAATGCTGCCTGTTCATCAGCGGGAAGATCGCTTTCTATAACCCGCTCAGCGCCGTTGCGCCCGACAATGCAGGGAACGCTCAAGCATACGTCTTTAAGTCCGAACTCTCCGTCCAGCGTCATCGAAACGGACAAAATACTGTGCTCGTTGCGCAAAATGGCTCCGGCTATTCTCGTCAGGGCTAAGCCGACGGCAAAATAAGTAGAACCTTTGTAGTCGATAATGTGGTAAGCGGAATTCCGTACTTCTTCCAGAATTTTCGCTTTATCGAAGTGCGGGCCTGAGCTGCACACACCGCCTGAACAATATTCGTCGATGCGCCGTCCTGCAACGGATGTCATCGACCAAGCCGCAAATTCGCTGTCGCCGTGTTCTCCCAAAATATAACCGTGAATGTTGCGCGCATCGACACCGCACTCTTTGCTAAGAGTGTATCGGAAACGTGCAGTGTCTAAAACGGTACCGGAACCGATAACTCTTCCGCGCTCCCATCCGGAAGCCTTGAGCGCCGCCCGCGTTAAAATATCAACGGGATTGCTCACAATCAGCATAACGCCGCTGCAGCCGCTTTCCGCGATGTCCTTTGCAATGCCGGTGATAATGGATGCATTGCGCTTTAGCAAATCTATGCGCGTTTCCCCGCTCTGTTGTTTTGCTCCCGCCGTAACCACAACGATGTCGCTGTCGGCATAATCGGCTTTATCGCCTGCGTGTATGTCGACTTGCGGTAAAAAAGGCAGCCCCTGCACAAGGTCGAGAGCTTGTCCTTCGGCAAAATTTTTATTCATATCGGTTATTGCTATTTCGTCCGCATAACCGCTTTGAGCCAATGCGTAGGCAAAGGTTGAACCGACCGCACCTGCTCCCACAACGGTAACTTTGCGTTTCTTTTCATCCATAGGATTACCTCCTTTTAAAAAATACTGAAATGCATACGTTTAGGCAAGGGGATTGTACAGAAGAATTCACGAACCTTAACAATGGCAAGAAGAACGAAATAAGGCAAAATTATCGCAAAAAGATTGTTATGCAAGGCGGAGAAAATAACCCGGCTTTTACACTAGACAATTTATAAAAAAACTACTAAAATAATTATGGGTGCTAAAAAAATAGTTTTTTATAAGTGCCCTATATTTTTATATCAAGGGAGTGCACATATGAAAATCGGATTTGGAAGCGATCACTCGGGAGTCGCATTAAAACATATTTTAATGGAACACGTTCGCAATAAAGGATACGAATGCGTTGATTACGGTGCGCCGGATTCGAAGGTTCCGGCAAACTATGCCGAATTCGGCTTAAAGGTTGCCGAAGCGATTAAATCGCGTGAAGTTGAAAAGGGTGTGATGGTGTGCGGATCGGGCGTCGGCATTTCTCTTGCCGCAAACAAGGTTCCGGGAGTGAGGGCTGCGGCGTGCAGCGAACCGTGTACGGCAAAGCTCGCCGTCGAACACAGCGACATAAACGCTGTCGCCATGGGCGTATGCATCGTCGGACCCGAAGAAGCAAAAATGATTGTCGATGCCTTTCTCGATGCCCGCTTTGAAGGCGGTGTTTACACGGAGCGAGTCGACACCCTTTCCGCTATAGAAAGAAAATACGGTAAATAAACGCGGCCGCCGAATCGGCGGCTTTTGCGGGCTCTATCGCAATGCGGCTTTTTCTATTTCCGCAGCCAAAATTTTTGCCGATGCCGAATTAAAATGAACGCCGTCTACGCTTGCGTTCAAACCTCGTGCTTTTGCGAACCTGTCTTTACAAAACGGCAACAGCGTCATTATGACGGCATCTATAAGCCTGAACGCAAAACCGTATTTCCACGTATAGGTGCGCTTGTCGGGTAGAAGCGTTTCTTTTTGCAGGTCGTATATATCGATAAAAGAATAATTATATTTTTGCGCCAATCGTTTGATAACGGCGTTTCTTCGTACCGTCTTTTCATGCGGAAAATTTTTTAAATTAATAAACGGCATTCCGAAAACGATTACGCGTTTGTTTTTTTCGGAGCATAAGTGCAAAAGTCTGTCGTATTCGCGTTCAAAGATATCGTCGTTTTCTATGCACCGTTTTATTTTGCAGCGCAGATTCATTGTCAAAAACCAAAATAAAGAAAGGGATTTTAAATACGGCAGCAGAATATCGTTTGTACCGATCCCGAGGATGAATGTACCGCCCCCGTGTCGGGACTTATCGATTATTTTTTTGAGCCGGCCGTAAGCACCCCTAAGCGTGTCGCCGTTTTTTCCTTTGTTTACGGCATGAATTTTTTTGTTTAAAAAATGAATATACGAATAGCCGACATTACCGAATGTTAAGCTGTCGCCGACACAGATGAGTTTCATTCCACGCTGATTATGGTTCGTCGGAATTGCGGCAAGGTATTGATACAACTGCGAGTGCAGAGATCTCATTTCGTCGGGTGCTTTCATCGAATGCCGGTACATAAATAAATTTCCGAAGCGGCTTTTAAAAACTTGAGTAAAAATGGCTTGCAGAATTGGAGCCGGCAGCAGTCTCAAAAGGTGCATTTTCGGCGGCGAAAGTTTTACTCCCGAACGGTACAATTTTTGAAAATTGTTTTTTATTTGCCGTGCCGTATCGTTCATAATATCCGCTTCTTTCCAAACTTCTTCCGGATTTTTGGCTTTATAATACGCATCGGCAATCGGAACAACCAGAGCCAAGTGATACAACTGCCAGCCGTGCATGTCTTTTACGATTCGGTACGGCACATGGAAATCAATTTTGTAATATTTTTTTGATAAAAGATATATCCATGAGAGCTTTAAACATAATGTGTGACAAAGAAGATTTAGGTGCATTTTTTTGTTTGTATCGCGAGACCAAATTTAACGCCACTTTCCGTCCTATGTTCAAGGCTTGTTGTAGATTTTTATCTAAAAGCCGACAAAAGTCTTCTCTAAAATGAACATCTAATAACCAATGCATGGTTTCTACAACCCATTCTTTCCTTGCGATATCCAATAGCTCTTGAGCTGTAAGTTTTCTGCTTGAAATATAATAATGCCATTCATCACTCTTTCCTTTCTTACTCTTAAATTCGGAATGAATAGCACCAATACAGCTTAACCCCTCCCATTCACCTGTATTATCCATCCAACCTAAATTAGTTGTGCAGAAGGCTGTTCGCTTTTCAACTCTTTCACGATTTTTTTCACTTTTACAAGCCGTGTCCATTTGTTTTCTTAAAATTTCATCTTGAACATATTCTTCAATATCCGCTTTTAATAAAGGCTGGTTCCCTTTTACCGACAATAAATAGTCCCCTTTTCCTTCTTTTATGATTTTTGCAGTTTCTTTTTGACAATTTAAGGCATCTGTAACTATTATATGTCCTTTTATATTAAGAGTTTTTATAAGAGATTGAACTGTAGGTATCTCATTTGTCTTTCCTTTAACACACTTTTGTGCCAATGTTATACCAAATTCGGCAACTTGTGCAGAGACTATGTGCAGCGGACTTTCATAGCTGCTCATTTTATCTGTTGAACGGATAGTTTTTCCGTCTATCGCTATTGTAAGAGGTTTTTCTGTACCGTATTCTTTGATAAGAGCTTCAGCCATATTCATAAAACATTCGTTTAATGAGTCTATGTTTATCAATTTAAGTAGACAGGTAAGCCAATAATAGCAAGGTGTCTTTTTTATGCCGAATTCTTTATTTAGCCTATCCTTTATAATGTCAGCAGTTGCCCATTCGTGTATCTCTCTAATGTTTTTACGCCCGCAAAGAAGACCAAGTAATAATATTTTTAAAGCTTCGTTTACGCTGTAAAAATATCCGTCGTGATTGCTAATTATTTTGATGTCGTTAAAGTAATCGAATATATTTTCTAAATCCATACCTTTATTATCGGCAGTTTTTAGCAAAATTGATTTCCGTGGGTACGGCACGCCCGCCGTCTTAAAAAGAGCCGCGAGTTTTTTCAGCCGCTCCGATGTGTTCCCGCCGATTTCGGCAAATGTCGTAGCCTGAATAAGAGGCGGCGTAAAGTCTGCTTTCAGCACGCCGTCTTCATAGCTGCCTCCCGCCCCCGGAAACGCGGGGATAATACGCCCTTCGCCACACAGGTTCTCCCAGTCGGCGTAAGGTTCAAGCGTATTGACCATTGTAACGATGTTCGGGCTGCCGTTCGGCCGGAGTTCTTCAAGCGCCGTATGCACTTGATTTTCTTTTACCGTCAAAAAGATAAAATCATAGATATCATCGTTTTGCAATGTAGCGATAACCTTAACCTTTGCTTTATACTGTTTGCCGTTTTTTTCATACAGCAAACCGCGGGTTTTCAATGTTTCAAGTTTTTTCCCTCTTGCGTACACGGTTGTGTCATAGCCTGCTTCGGCGAACGCAGCGGCATACAAACTGCCGATTACGCCCGCACCGTAAATTAAAAGTTTCATTTTACTACCTGTCCTCAGTATAGAACATTTTTGTCTTTTATGGTATACTCTCGGCATAACTCATTCAAGGAAGCTGCCATGCCAAAGACCCTGATTATTCTTGCTCATCCTAATATTTCTCAATCTACCGTTCATAAACACTGGTCGGCTGCAGTGCAGCAACATAGCGATCTCTTTACTGTTCACGAACTGTATGCTGTCTATACTCAAGGTAAGATTGATGTAGCGGCTGAACAAAAATTGATAGAAACGCACGATTCACTTGTGTGGCAATTTCCCATATACTGGTTTAATTGTCCGCCGTTACTGAAGCAGTGGTTAGATGAAGTGCTGACTCATGGCTGGGCTTATGGCTCGAAAGGCAAGGCGCTTAAGGACAGAAAAATTGCGCTTGCCGTCTCGTTCGGTGCACCAGCCACAGACTACCGCTCGGACGGTGCTGTCGGGTGCAGCGTTGCCGAAGTACTGCGTCCGTTTGAACTGACAGCTAAATACTGCAATGCAGACTACCGCCCGCCGTTCACTTTCCATACGATAGACAGCAACGCGGGATATAGCGAAGCTGCACGGCAAGAGGTAGAGCGGAGCGCAAGGGACTATTTAGCTTGGTTGGATGCGCTGCAACAAACATGAGGCATAATCGACATAAAGCATTCCTCATAGTGATTCGGTAATAGGCGAGTTCAGTTTCCATACCAACTTATCGAGAAAACAAAATGTGATAATTGAAGTATGGGAATAGTGCTGGGATCGATATGACCCTTATTGTTTTAGAGCGAATACTCATAGGAATATCCCATTTTCAGATGTTTTGTCGTTTTTGTTTACCGCTGCGGTAGTGTACAAGTGGTACTCGTGTAATATTAAAAAAGGTGTCGTATTAAAACTATAACAGATCAGCTATTTCGTTTAGTAAAGATAGGCCTAATCTGCCAATTGTTTAGTTATCCGATTAGTATTTAATGGCAGAAAGATGTGATTTTTTTGTTTTTCGTCATTTTAGGTTGAAAATTATTGGTTTTTATGGTATAGTGAGGAAGGGTCGAAAGAATGTTATGTGGACAAGCTAACCGCTTGTGGAAAGACTTGTGCGGAACCGACCTATAACATTTATTTCGATCTAAAAATAAATTTATAGGAAAAAAGAGGGAGAAAATTGAAAACTATACTTAATATTTTTTCTAGAGGATTTATCGGATTGTATGCAATTCTGACTCTTATTGCAGTGGTTGCAGAAATTAAGGGGATAGGTTTTAAAACTGTTCACTTGCTGTATTTTGTCGGATCTATTTTGTTGATTTCGGCTGCGGTTACGAATCTACCATGGCTTGTATATCTTTCTTTAGTGTTAATGATTCCATTAGTAATTTTTACCGGTTATGTGGCTGGGAATTTAGAATGGTCTCATATTATAGTTCGCATATTGATTACATTACTATTGTCTTTACTATACAGATACTCAATTTGCTGAGTAAGTAGAAAAAAATGTAAAATAATTTTTTTTAATATGTATGATGATAATCAAGTTTTGGATATTTAGCTAAAAGAGTGGGGGCGAGAATTTAATCGAACTATTAAGATATAAAAGTTTTGCTTATAATTTTATTTAAAAGGGAAATTGAAAATTAACACATAACGCCCGCTTCAACCTGACATTGCGGACGAGCCGCAAATGCAGGTTAAGCGAATGTTATGTCATAGCCTGCTTCGGCGAACGCAGCGGCATACAAACTGCCGATTACGCCCGCACCGTAAATTAAAAGTTTCATTTTACTACCTGCCTCTAAGTATAGAACATTTTTATCTTTTATGATACACTCTCGGCATAACTCATTCAAGGAAGTTACCATGCCGAAAACCCTGATTATTCTTGCTCACCCTAATATTTCTCAATCTACCGTTCATAAACACTGGTCGGATGCAGTGCAGCAACATAGCGATCGTTTTACTGTTCACGAACTGTATGCTGTCTATACTCAAGGTAAGATTGATGTAGCGGCTGAACAAAAATTGATAGAAACGCACGATTCACTTGTGTGGCAATTTCCCATATACTGGTTTAATTGTCCGCCGTTATTGAAGCAGTGGTTAGATGAAGTGCTGACTCATGGCTGGGCTTATGGCTCGAAAGGCAAGGCGCTTAAGGGCAGAAAAATTGCGCTTGCCGTCTCGTTCGGTGCGCCGGCCGCAGACTACCGCGCAGATGGTGCCGTCGGGTGCAGCGTTGCCGAAGTACTGCGTCCGTTTGAACTGACAGCTAAATACTGCAATGCAGACTACCGCCCGCCGTTTACTTTCCATACGATAGACAGCAACGTGGGATATAGCGAAGCTGCACGGCAAGAGATAGAGCGGAGCGCAAAGGACTATTTAGCTTGGTTGGATGCGCTGCAACAAACATGAGGCATAATCGACATAAAGCATTCCTCATAGTGATAAAGAAAAGTATGATGCAGAAGCTCTAAATTATCGGCGTAGGAGAAAAAATGTTTTTATTAAAATTGATGGAAAGCGGCAGGGAACACCTCATCGGAGCGTTTGATTCCGAAGCTAACATAAAAGCTTTTTTGGAAAAAATTCCGGGCTTTGAAGTGTATTCCGACGATGAGTATGGCGTCTTAGGCAAATTGCATGTTGCAGCCTTAGGCGACCTCGTTGAAATAGCTTATGGAAAGAAAAAATTTCCATTATCGAAGTTTTCGTTTGTCGATGACGAAGCCGAAGCTATTGCGATTGAGGTTGAAGCCTTTGATGACGGGAAAGCAAACACCGTTGAAGGATGCACACTCGTCGATGCCTACTTAATCGGAAACAACGAACTTAAAACTTATATCGAAAAGCGCGAGAGAAACTTTTTGCGTGTGAAAGCCGTGTTGGAAAAACAAGGCTTTTCCGTCTTTCGCGAGTATCACGGCTCCGAAGACGGTGAAGCGGTTACATATCGGGATGCAAACGGTCAGTACCGGTTTTTAATGCACATGGATCCGGGCTTTGTTGATGACCTCCCCGAAGACGATGCCGAGTTGGAAGTATATATCAGCGAAAACGAGAATATATGACTTCTTTAAACTTATTGAAAGCAGTTGATGAGAGTAACCGTTTGGTGGAAAGTACAATCGTAAAGAAAACCTCAAAAAACTGAAGTTTTCGAGGTTCCCTTTAGCTATTCCGCATTTTCCAGTATTACAGTAACATTTCCGGGGCCTAGCAGCTTTTTTAACTCGGCTTTGGTTATGCCTTCCAGTTTTCCGAGCAGGGTAAAATCCCAGGGGTTTTTGTCATAGTAAATAACGAATGATTTTCCTTGATATAAAATCAGATCGCCCGCATCCGTATTGGTTTGTTTGTCATTGCGCGGAAGGCTTATCGGAAGATCGCCGACTTTTTCGAAATTACCGTAGTCATGCATTTCGATGGTAATTGCACCCTTTTGTAGCAATTCAACCAGAGCACGAGAGGAAGAATTATCATACAAAGAAGCTGTCAGCGTTTTGCCGTTTACCGTAATGGTTATTTTCATTGTTTTAGCTCCTGTGGTATCTGTTTTTGCGGCTTGTTCATTTTTATCGCTGTCCGTATCGAGTGCGCAGGCAGTAATAAGACAGAAAACGATAAAGATCATACTTATAAGTTTTTTTATCATAGCTTAAAAACTTATTCCCCTAATTTTTTACCGAGCTGAAAGGCATTTTCCAAATCGATTGGAAAACATTCTTCGCGTGATTTTCTCTTTTTATCTTCACTAAAACTTGCCATATCGAACTTTGAATAATCGCTTACTTGCAGTGTATTATAACATGGATACAAGGTAACATTGCCATTCAATGATTTAAATTCATTTGCATAATTTCCAAATTTTTCCTTATACAGTTTATCGTAAAAATCTTTTGTCGCATTCATTGTTAAAAACAGCACAACATTAACCTTTCCTTTGAAATAATTGCTATAGTCATCATAAGAAAGTGAACAAAAATGCAAGCATTCCATAAATGCAAAATAGTGACTAGTAGGTCTTCCTAAATATATAGGAGTTCCGATAAAGAGTGCGTCTGCCGAAAAAACTTTTTCTATTATTGGAGAAAGGTCATCTTTCCAATAACATCGGCATCTTTCAACTCCTTTTCTTTTGCACAACATGCAGCTTCTGCATCCCGTAAAATTCAAATCATATAAATCGATATATTCAACTTCCGCACCGGCAGTTTGAGCGCCTCTCATCGCCGATTTGAGTATTTGTGCAGTATTCCAATTCTTTCTTGGGCTTGCATTTAATAGCAGTATCTTTTTCATAAATTCTCACATAAAATATTATATTTGAAAAGGTAATTTTTTACCTACCCTGAGACCTTTTCTCGCCGATTATACTCTGTACAAATTTTACCGCTTCTTCCGCTGCTTTCTGCATCATGTCTCCGTAAAAGACATGCTTTGCCCCGTCAAGCTTTATGAGCTTTGCGTTTGGGAATGTCTTAACCGCCCGTTCCGAATATGACAGCGGTACAAGCGAGTCGGCTGTTCCGTGAATGATGAGCGTTTTGCCTGAATACCGGGGCATCAATGTATAAATATCAAATGAGAGTACATCCTTATTATAAATGCGACCTATGGTTTTTCCCAGCAGCTTCATTGTGTCGGACATCCGTTCCGGATCGGGAGTGCGCCGCCGAATGTAATCATGCAGCACAAAAGCAGGATATAATAAAACCAAACCCGCTACATCTTCGGGACGCAGTGCGGCGATATAAGTTGAAACAAATCCGCCTTGGCTTTCTCCTAATAAAAAGATTTGTTCAGGCTTAAAACGAGAGTCGGCTTTTAAGTTATCGAGAATGACCGTCAAATCTTCGGCCTCGGTAAGTACCGACATTTCCGTCATTTTTCCGTCGCTTTTGATATGATTGCCGCCGCCGATAAAGTCGAAAATGTATGCAGCAATGCCATGCTCCGCAAAGGCCGCAGCATAGCCTTTAACACCGCCATGGTTTCCGCCGAATCCGTGCGAAAGAATGACTAAGGGTACTGGCGATACACTATCGGGAAGAAAAAGTTTCCCGTATATTTTCATGCCGTTTCTTTGAAAACTTTGTTCTTCGACTTTAAAGGTGTGAGCCGCCGCCTTTGTTTGTGCCGCAGCGATTGTTCCAATAAATAAAATAACAGCCGATAAGAGCATGGTTTTTTTCATATTTTATCCTCCGTTTCAATTTTAACAATATTGTCACACTTTTTCAACCATCTCTTTGCCAAGCTCCGCTTTCAGTAAAACAAAACTATTACCGTTCAACAAAAAGTATTTACATTTTGTGTAACGACGCAGTAGATGCCCGCACCTCTGCCAACACTTTGACAAATAGGTGGAGCAGATGCTAGGAGCGTACAAAAAACACCCGCAGGTGTACTTGTTGTACGTCAAGGACTGTTTTTTATTAAGCGACAACGCAGATGTCCGCCCCTGCTGTAATCCCTTTTGAAAATAGCGGAGGTAGATACAAGGAGTTAGGTAAAAAAGTACCGCAGGCGTATCTTTGATACGCTGAGGACACTTTTTTGCCGTGCGACGCAGTAGATGCCCCGCTATTTTCAAAAAACTTAGTCGAGTTCAAAAGCTCCGGTATATAGTCGGTAGTACACTCCCTTTTTCTCCAGCAGAGAGGCGTGTGTGCCGCGCTCGATAATTTCACCGTGATCCAAGACCATGATAACATCGGAGTTCATAACGGTGGAAAGACGGTGAGCGATGACAAAAACGGTTCGGCCTTCCATCAGCCTATCCATACCTTTTTGGATAAGTGCTTCGGTTCGGGTGTCGATTGAAGATGTCGCTTCGTCCAAAATCATGACGGGCGGGTCGGAGACTGCGGCGCGGGCGATGGACAATAGCTGTCTCTGTCCTTGCGAAAGAGAGTTTTTGTTCCCTTCAATAACCGTGTCATAACCATGTGGAAGCATTGTAATAAAATTGTGAGCATTGGCAAGTTTTGCCGCTTCGATACACTGTTCGTCGGTTGCATCCAAATTGCCGAAACGGATATTTTCCATAATGGTGCCGGTAAATAAATTTACTTCTTGCAATACGATACCGAGCGAACGCCGCAGGTCTTCTTTTTTGATATGGGTAATCGGTATTCCGTCATAGGTGATAGTCCCTTTGTTAATATCGTAAAAGCGGTTGATCAAATTGGTAATTGTTGTTTTGCCCGCCCCTGTTGCCCCGACAAATGCGACCTTCTGTCCTCGCTCTGCAAAAAGGTTTATGTCTTTCAGTACCTTTTTATCGGACGAGTACCCGAAATCGACATGCTCAAAAATCACCTTGCCGGTAAGTCGGGTCAATGTAATGCTGCCGTCCTCGTGCATTTCCTTCCAAGCCCATACCCCGGTGTGCTCCGCAGCTTCGGTCAGAGTACCTGCTTCTTCCCGTGCATTTACGAGAGTAACGGTACCGGCATCTTCTTCGGGTTCTTCGTCCATCAGAGCAAAAATCCGCGATGCCCCTGCAACGGCATTGATAACCGAATTGAGCTGATTGGAAAGCTGAGAAATAGGATTGGTAAAATTCCTCGACAATGTTAAAAACGAAGCGATGGTACCGAGTGTCAGCGTATTGATACCGGCGATAGTCGGATTGGGGATTTTTGCAATTGCGAACCACGCTCCGACAAGGGCGACAATCACATATTGAAAATAGCCGAGTGCATTCATAAAGGGCATGATGATATTCGCATAGGAGTTTGCCTTTGAGGCGCTTTCCTGCCATGCGGCATTTTTCTCATGAAAATCGGCTTTGACCGCTTCTTCCCTGCAGAACACTTTAATTACCTTCTGCCCGTTTATCATCTCTTCAACATATCCGTTCAGCTGTCCGAGCGTTTCCTGTTGCCGAACAAAATAAAAGCCGCTCTTTTTTGCGACAAACTTAATCACTTTTAAAATAGAAAAGATGGAAGCAACAACGATAATCGTAAGATACACGCTCTGATACAGCATTGCAAAGAACACTGTAACAATCGTACACATGGAAGAAACCAGCTGCGGCATTGACTGCGTAATCATCTGCCGGAGCGTATCGGTATCATTGGTATAGCGGCTCATAATATCTCCGTGAGTATGTGTGTCAAAATACCGGAGAGGGAAGCGCTGCATCTTAGAGAACATTTCATCTCGAATCCGCTTGAGAGTCCGCTGTGCAACCTTAATCATCAAGCGGTTATAAATCCACGAACAAAGAACACCTATGCCGTAAATCGCCGCCATAAAGATGAGCACCCGTAAAAGTCCGCTAAACACCGGAGTGCTTTGCGCAAGCAGCGGCATAATATACCGGTCAATCAATACTTGCAGGAACAAAGCTGCTGATGCGGTTGCTCCTGCGCTTAATAAAATACAGACCGTAACAACCGCAAGAACGGTTTTATATTGTTTAAGGTAGGAAAGAAGCCGTTTGACGGCCGGCATGGAAAGCTTCATTTCCGGTTTTGCTGTGTTAATAGGTTTCATATTATTCATGTCCTTTTTGTTGAGTTTCAAAGACTTCTTTATAGATGGCACTCGTCTGCAACAGTTCGTCATGTGTGCCTACCGCAGTAATTGAACCCTTATCGAATACGAGGATTTTATCCGCATGCTGCACGGAAGAAATCCGCTGTGCAATAATAATCTTTGTTGTTTCAGGAAGAAACTCTTTAAATGATTTTTGAATCAGAGCATCCGTCTTGGTGTCCACCGCACTGGTGGAATCATCGAGGATTAAAATCTTAGGCTTTTTTAAAAGCGCCCGCGCAATACAGAGGCGCTGTTTTTGTCCGCCCGAAACATTTGTTCCGCCCTGCTCAATATGGGAATCATAGCCGTCCGGCATTGCTTCGACAAATTCGGAAGCACAGGCAAGGCGGCAGGCTTCGGCAATTTCTTCATCGCTTGCGTGTTCATTGCCCCATTTCAAATTATCTTTTACCGTACCTGAGAATAATTCGTTTTTCTGTAAAACCATGGCAACCGCATCCCGCAGCGTTTTTACGTCATAGTCTTTTACATTTACGCCGCCGACGCTGACCGAACCGGAAGTAACATCGTACAAGCGAGGAATGAGCTGCACAAAAGAAGTCTTGGAAGAACCGGTGCCTCCGATAATTCCAACCGTTTCTCCCGAATCGATTGAAATGTTTGCATTGGTAATAACTTTTTTATCCGCATCGGCACTATACATAAAATCGGCATCGGTAAAGCATATACTTCCGTCCTTTACCTCCATCACAGGATGTTCAGGGTTTTGAATGGTAGAGCGTTCATTTAAAATTTCGGCAATGCGCTCCGCAGATGAGCGGGAAATCGTGATCATCACAAAGACCATGGAGAACATCATCAAGCTCATCATAATCTGTGTTGCATACGAAAAAAGAGCCATCAGCGATCCTGTGGTTAAGCCCTGTGCCGCATTGTTTCCGCTTGCAACAATCTCCTTCGCGCCGAACCATGAAATCAAAATCATACAGGTATAAATACATAGCTGCGCCATCGGCATCATCAGAGTGATATACCTCTCCCCCTTTGAAAATCCTCGGTAAATCGATTCCGAAATTTTTTCAAACTTTTCAATTTCGTACTGCTGCCGGTTAAAGGACTTTACCGCCCGTACTCCGCGCACATTTTCCTGCACAACATTGTTGAGCTTATCGTAGGTCTTAAAAACATTTCTGAATATCGGATGCACTTTACTGATAATCAAAAAGATGCCGAGTCCCAGCAGCGGAATCATACATAGGAATATCATGGAAATTTTAGGACTGATTCTAAACGATGCAATCATCGCAAAAATCATCATACCGGGAGCACGCACAGCGAGCTTTACAAGCATCTGATAAGAATTGAGCACGTTCGTTACATCGGTGGTAAGCCGCGTTATAATAGAAGAAGTTGAAAATTTGTCGATATTGGAAAAAGAAAATGTTTGAACATTAGCGTACATATCTTGCCTAAGGTTTGCAGCAAATCCTGCCGAAGCCTTTGCCGCTGTAATCGACGAAAAAACGCCTGTCAGCAATTGAATAATTGCAAAGATTAACAGCGCAGCTCCGTACTTGAACACGGTACCCATTGCACCGAGTTCAATTCCAAAATCGATTAAATACGCCATACATGAGGGGATAATAATTTCAAATACAACCTCTGTGATTGTCAGCAGCACTGCGATCACGGAGGTCCGTTTATATTCCCGAAGGCTTTTTGATAAGGTTTTAAGCATAAGTATTATCCTTCAATAAAACCATATTATACTACTATTTATTCCGAAAAGCAATCTGTTTCTTCTAAAGTCTCCGAAGACAAATATTTTGTATCGATAGATGTTGTATCCATAGATTGACATCTTCATATAAAAAGCCTATACTCACTCTTGCATCCCGAATTGCGTTAGACGCACGCAAAAGGAGAGGAGTTATGGTAATTCATATGAATATGTACCAGTCGCTCGGCTTTGCAATCGCTTGGTTGCTTGTCGGACGATTCATTAAGGCGAAGTTTGAGTTTTTTCAAAAGTATTGTATACCTGCCCCGATAGTGGGCGGCTTTTTGTTTGCGCTGATTTCGTTAGCACTTCACGTAACAAGGGTACTCGACTTCGAATTTGACACAACCCTGCAAACCTATTGGATGGTGATGTTTTTTACCTCTGTGGGTTATAATGCAGGGTTTTCGATTTTAAGAGACGGCGGGAAAAAAGTTTTTGTCTTTTTGGCTGTAGCTATCGTTTTTGCTATTTTGCAAAACGTTGTAGCTCAAGGAGCCGCAAGGCTTATAAACTTTAGTCCGATGCTCGCCGTCATGCTGGGTTCAACATCCTTTACAGGGGGGTTCGGTACAGCGGCCTCCTTTGCACCGATTGTTGATCCGGAAAGCACTCTGGGAGCCTTATCCCTCGCAGTAGCCGTTCCCACCTTCGGCTCTTTGATAAGCTCCATCTTAGGCGGTCCTGTCGGAAACCGTCTGATAAAAAAATACGGCTTACAGCCTTCAAATGCCGATGAAAGCGTAAGAATTGATGAATCGGGAAACATCATAAAAACAACAAAAGTTGTTCAGAAAGTAGAAGCGGTTCATCCGAGCTTTATAAAGCGGCTCTTCTTTAATCCTACAAAGGGCAGGGAAGAGGGTCAAGAAGTCGTAACGGTTCAGGAAGAAGTTATCCATGAAGCCTCGGCAAAAGGAGAAGTAGATAACTCGACAACCAGTTCTGAAAAGCATCTTAGCAGTGAAAAGCTTTTAATGTCATTTATGCTTTTAGTTCTGGCCTCAGGTTTTGGTCTTTTTGTTACCAATCATCTTAATTCGTTGTCGCCCAAATTTAAATTTCCCATTTATATCGGGGCGATGATTTGTGCTGCCATTATACGGAACATTGCAGATTCTTCAAAAAAATTCAAGGTAAATATGGATGAAATTGATGCACTCGGAAATATTTCTTTGAATATGTTTTTGGCTTTAGCTCTTGTTTCGCTAAAACTCTGGCAGCTGGTAAGTTTGGCTATCCCTCTGATGATTATTTTAAGCGCTCAAATCGTTCTTTTGTATTTGTATACACGCTTTGTTACCTTTAAGGTTATGGGCGGAGATTACGATGCTGCGGTCATTACGGCGGGACACATCGGTTTCGGTTTTGCCGCAACCCCTAATGCCATGGCTAATATGGGCTCTATATGCGAAAAATACGGCTATTCAAAAATAGCTTTCTTTGTCGTTCCTATAGTCGGCTCTTTATTTATTGATTTTTTCAATATAATGATAATTGGTATTACCATAGGCTTGGTCGGCTAAAATTAGGCCGGCGGCTGGTCTTTTGTTATAGAGGGTATCTAACAACCTTATAAACAAAAGACCGGCCCCAAGCCCTTTATTTTCGGCTTACGGATTGTTATCAAACCATTCTTTCCATTGGGCTTCGCCAGGGTCTAGGGTAACTACTTCACTCACATACCTATTTTGAACAAAGTCATTCGCGCCACCGTAGTTAAATAAATACGGTCTACCATCCTTATGCCATATTCCATATGGAAAAATTCTATTTTCTCCAAAATTATTGTCTACAACGTATATCGCAACCACCTCGTTCCTGTCATCAAATACAGCTCCCCAAAGGGTAATTGCATGTTTATAATCTCTGTTATCCTTTGTACCACCAATAACAACACCTATTGCCTTTTTATGACTTAACGCATCCCAAAGGGTCGTATTAAATAAATCAATATCTTGTTGAATAACAGTTGTTTTAATTGGGGATTTCTCCGAATCTTTAATTGTCTCTTCAAATACGTCCTTAAATAAAGCAGGTCCTTTATAGTCTTTTTGTCTAGAAATGTTATCTCTTCCACATAAATACCAAACAAGTCCATGTTCTATATAATCTCCATTAGCACCGTTATGTGCCTTTGTTCTGAAAGTTTTTGCTATATAACTTTTCTCCGGCTCTTCATTATCGGGAGAATTCCGGTTGTAAAAATCTTGATACTTATTTTTTTCAGCACCTGTTATATTTTTCTTTGTTATGTAATTGTCTATGTTTTCTTTATTCTGTACAAACCACCAATGCAGCATATTGGAAGCGGTTTTACCCCAACATTGCGCACTATCGCTATAAACAGAATCTGTTAATTTTAACGGATATAATTTTCTATTATTAAACCATTTCGTCTTTTCATTTTCATACCAGAAGAAAATTTTATCGTCATCCCAATAAAACTTTTTAGCTTGACCAGGAATAGGAGTTTCAATTTTCCCTCTTTCCTTTTCAACCTGTGACGGTTCACCTATTCCGTGTACCCATTTTATTCTTACAGTTGGGTTTTTGTTCTCTTCCTGAACTACTTTTACTTCGAGTTTTTCCCCATCGGCATTTTTGATCTCTTGATTGGATCCATCCTTGAAGTTAATATAGGCAGTTCGCTTCCATACAGTTTTATTTTGAGCAGCTTTTAGGTATATTGTATCTTTTCCTACATCTGTAGTGTTGTCTACACGAACAACGGTAAGCCAACCACTTTCTTCTCCAACAATTTTAGGCGTATATGAAAGCTTGCCATGGAGCGTTTTTATTTCAAGATTCAGATTTGATTCACTGTTTTCACTCGTAATTTCTTCTTTTATCAGTTCAATCGAGGGTAGCGGTTTTATCTTAAAACGAACCTCTTTTTTAACAGAAGGATTACTGACAGATTTTATGGTTATTATTGCCTGTCCTTCTTTTTTGGCTTTTATCCATCGGTTCCCATAGCCGTTCGGCCATGCTACACTATCATTAGATGAAGTGATATTCAGCGTTTTATTAGCGGCAGTCTCCGGCATTACTTTCAACTTGAGTTCATAAGACTCGCCGATAACCAACTCAACAGGATCTGCAGGCTGCTCCTCAAACTCAATGGAAGCAACAGAATTCTGGTCCTGCACAACGGTAACCTTGATCTCTCTTTTTACACCATTTGCTGCCGTTATTTTGATGACCGCATTTCCGACTTTGCCTGCTCTAATTGAACCGGAACTGTCAATGGCTGCGACCCCACCGGGTGTTGAAGAATATGCTAGTGTTTTATTTGTCGCATTTTCAGGTATGATTTTCACGGTTATGTTTTTTGACATACCGCTTACAATAGAAATTTTGCCTTCATTATGCGGCGAAATAATAATGTCCTCAACCGGGATTTCCGGTGAAAGATTGTTTTTACAAGATAGCAGCAAAAAAAACGCTGCAACAGCTGCAAATCCTATTAATTTGTGTTTTTTCATCATAAAATAATCTCCAATAAACCTAAAAAATACATTATTTTGTATATATAGTCAAGGTTAAAACTTAAAATTTTCATCTATTATTTTTTGTAAGTTGATAACTGATTCAATATCCCCTTCCAAAAAAAATTTAAAAGTATTTGCTGTTGAGGCAAAATAAAACCGGCATTTATTTGCTTTCTCAATATTTTCATTTATTTTTTTCATTAATTCTTTTAGTTTAAAATCTTTCTTATACGGATAATTTAGGATTGAAAAGATTTCAGGTTTATTAACGGAATCTTTTTTTAAAAATTCTTGTAATCTATGGTTTTCATCAATATTTTTTTCATCAATAAAACTCTCGTCCGAAAAAAGCCGTTCAAGGTCTTTTTCGGTAAAACGCCACTGAGAACCTATTTTTTTTCCTGTAAGTTTTCCTTCTTTTAAATAATTTTGAATTGTCCTTACGCTGAGTTCGAGCATCTCGGCTATCTGATTCATTGTGTATAGTTTTTCCAAATTTTTTCTCCTAGTCCTATTTTGATTTTATAATAATATTTCTTTGATTGCAATCGGGCATTGTAAGTTTTATTCCATCCGTATAACTTTATTGGCAAAATTTTCAGGTAATGTGTCATGTGAAATTATAAAGACTATTTTATTCTTACAAATATTTTTTATTGCGTTTAAAATTAGGGAGGTGCTTTCAGTATCAATATTAGCCGTAACCTCATCAAAGATTAAAACTTCTGCATCTGAATATAAACTTCGGGCTATGGCAAGTTTTTGTTTTTCTCCTCCTGAAAGGTTAGCGCCCATATCCATTATCATTGTATCAAAGTTTTTGTTTTGTAAAATTGTAGAAAGGAGATCGCTTTTCTTTAGTGCTTCTTCAGTTTCATTTGAATGATGTTTGTTTAAAAATAAATTATCACGAATTGTTCCGTTTATAATTGAATTATTTTGCGGGATATAATCAATAAGAGACCTGATACAACTATTATTAATAGAAGAAATCGGTTTTTCATTTATTAAAATTTCTGATGTCTTTCTAAATTTTACAAGCTGTTTCATTAAGCTTGATTTTCCCGAGCCGCTTTTTCCCTGTAGCCAAATAATGTCGCCTTTTATAAACTTATCTTTTATATTGGTCTTAAATGTTTGTTCTTCTCCTAGTTGTATTTCACCTACATCAAATTCGATTTTTTCAATCGATCTGATTGTCTCATTTGAATCTTTTTCTTGTTCCGAATCTAAAAATGCAATAAATTCTTGTGAGACTTTTAGATTATTTTTGTTTAAATTAATATTTGTAATTATACTGATATTGGAAAAAAATAAAGGAAGTACAATTGTATAAATTACAACCGGTAAAACTTGATTTGCTCCGCTTAGATAATTGTACATAACAAGTAAAATACAAACCGTTTGAAGCATTGAATTAAGCGATGATATAAACGATGAAGAAGTTTGAGCATATTTGTTTACTTGAGCCATGCTTCCGTAAATTTTATCCAATGCAGGTTTTAATTGGTTTAGTACAATATCATAATCGGGGCATTGTTTTAAATAATCTGTTTGGTTTACAACTGAAAGTATTTCTTGGAATCCCGTTGCAGTGCTTACTTGCATAACTTGGGAGCGTTTTTTTAATTCGGCATTTAAGGATTTATAACCTAAATAATTTATTGGAATTAAGGCAATCAGTATTAAACCTATAATGAAATTATCAAAAAATATTGCGATTAAAATAATTATTGTTGAAATTATGCTTGACCATATCAGAACGGCATCTCCCGTCATATATATGTACATGTTGTTTACAGCCTGTGCCATCCTCTCAACTAAATTCATATTCCCTTGAGAAATAATCGCATCGTATTTTAACCTTAAAATTTTTTCAATAATGTTTTTGGCATTTTTTATATTAAAATGTTTTGCAAAATTCTCATGCAAAAAAATTATAGCGGTTTTAAGTAAGAACATCAGTACAAGCACCGATATAACAATAAAAAATCTTTTTAAATTCATCTCAACATCGGTCTTTGCCCAAAAACTTAGCAGAAAGGGTACAACCACTGATGTCATAGCCGACACAAGGGCAAGAGCTGCCATAGCCATAAAAAAGCGCCTATAAGCTTTATTCATAAAGTAAAGATTCTCCTTTTTTAAAGACTTTTCTTAATGATAAATATTTTTTTATGATTTGTCAAGTTTGTTTTCGTGTATTTTCGTAGATTTTCGCGAATTTTGCGGAAAAATACCGCTATTTCATATAGTCTAATGGTTGAGAGTTTAAAGAATCTTTTATTTCTCGCCACATCGGCATATGCTTATCCATTAAGGCAATAAATCTGTCATTGTGATTTTTTTCTTCAAGATGGATAAGCTCGTGCAATATGACATATTCCAAACATTCCGGTGTTTTTTTTGCAAGTTGAACATTGAGCCATATTTTTTTTGTTGTCGAATTGCAGGAACCCCAGCGGGTTGTCATATATTTTGTTTGCCAGCTTGAAGGTATCAGCCCTGTGATTTTTTTCCACTTTGGTAAAATTCTTTCTATTTCCGTTTTTAATAAGCTGCGATACCATTCTCTAATAAACCGTTCACTTGATTCCATTGTTCTATTTTTGCTAACGGTAAAAACAGCTTTATTTCCTAAAAGTGTAATTGAAGTTTTATTTCCATATTCCAGTTGCAGATAATACCGTTTTCCCCATACATAGAATGTTTCACCCGATATATATTCCCGTTTAGTTTGACGTGCTTGGTTTTCAAACTTGCTGATTTGTTTTTTTATCCAAGATAGTTTTGTTCGAATAAACATTTCTATTGTTTGATTTTTAACGGAATATGGAGCGGAAACACTTACTTTCCCATAAGGGGGTTTAACATATAGGTGCATATTCTTTATATTTTTTTTGCAGATCTCAACAGAAATATCTGAAATTATCATAATCATTTAATACTCCGGCTGTTCTACAGCAAGATTGTAAATTTCTTCAATTTTTTCTTTATCATTAACTACGGCATATAAGGCATTTTTTATTTTACGTTCTTTTTGCTTATTATATCTAAAATCCGCTTCTTTGCTTTCCCGAATTGCCTTATCAATGGTAAGAGCAAATTCTTCATCATTGCCGAAGTTATCGTAAAATGCCCGCAGTGCTCCTCTATGTCTAATACTTTTAGGGTATTCCGGATTATTTTCAGGTTGTTCCAATTGCTTTACCAATTGAATATATTTATTTAAGAGTTCCTCATAACTGTGAACTCCTTTGCGTCTTTCTTCAATGAGCTGCAAAAGGATTGCCGAAAGTTTTTCATAATATTTGGGATTGATAAGCTGTTTTTCTACTATTTTTTTTCGAATATTATTTTCGATAGCTTCTGCTGCTGCCTCTTTATTTTCTCCTTTCAGTTTTTCAGCCTGAATTAAAATAAAATCAAGAAGTGTAAAATTATCAAATGCTCCCAATTTACGGCTATCGTCAGCTTTTATATATGTGTCTATGAGATAACGCATATCTTTTTCATAAGATTTAAGATCGATAAAATCACCGCTTGCATTGCCTATTTCCATTTTAAGAGATATGTAAAACCGTACTTTATTGTCAATTTCTATACGCTCTTCCAATGTATAACCGGCGGCTTCCATATCGCCTTTTATTTCCGCATAGGCACGTATAAGACGGTTTACAAGCGTGTATAATTTCTCTCGGCTGCGTGAACATATTTCATCATCGATACCGGATACACCATCTTCCCCGCAGAAATAATGAATGTAATCTATTATTTGAGGGTGAGGTGCTTTAATTCCATCGCATAAATCATTTAACTCTTCAAGAATTGTTTCTAAATATTTTTTTGCTTCGGTAAGTCGATCCTTTAAAAAGTCTTTTATATCATCTTCATCGAAGCCTTCAAATGCTCCTGAAGTATATTTGTGTATTGCATCAGCTAAGCTGCCGAATAATTGCTTATAGTCAACAATATATCCGAAGTCTTTTTCTTCACCATCAAGACGGTTTACTCGGCAGATTGCTTGAAATAAACCATGATCCTGCATTGATTTATCAATATAAAGATAGGTGCAGGACGGAGCATCAAACCCCGTTAAGAGTTTATCAACAACAATGAGCAGCTGCATAGAAGCCGGTTCTTCAAGAAATTTGCGTTTAGCTTCTGCTTCAAAGCTTTCAATGCTTTGACCGCTCAACATTTCTTTATACACCGTGAATTTTTTAAATTCTTCAGAATCCTCACTTTCTGTACTGAGCTTTTTTTCTTCCGGTATAAAGGATGTTATAATTGCACAAGAGTTAAACCCTTTTGATTTTAAGATTTCATAATACTTACAGGCATCGTAAATACTGTTTGCGGCGAGCATTGCATTACCGTTTCCATTTACCAGTCTGTTTTTTATTGCAAAGTCGGAGATTATATCTTCTGCAATAACTTCCAACCGCTTGCGAGAGCTGTATACATTTTGCATATTACTCCATAGGGCTTTAAGTTTTGCCTTTGCAGCATCGTTTAGACCGCGTGTTTTGGCTTCAAAATACTCATCTATTTTTTCTTGTGATGTAATGGTTTGATCGATATCTCTGGCTTCATACCGTAGGTCAAGGACAACATTATCTGCGACTGCTTCATCATATTTATATGTATGAATATAACCTGGAGCAAAAACTTCAAGGCTTGTTTTTTTATCTTTTACTAATAGCGGTGTTCCGGTAAATCCGATAAAAATGGCATCAGGCAGAATTTCCTTCATGCCGATATGCAAAAGTCCGCTTTGAGTTCTATGACATTCATCAACAAAAACAACAAAATCCCCTTGTGCCTTAAAATTTTTAGGAAGAGATTCCCTCAACTCTTTAAGAAATTGTTCAACGGATTTTTTTCTTGCCTTATCATCCTGTTCCTCTGAGCCGGAATATCCGTGCACACCGAATTTATGAATTAGAGAGCACATAAGCTTATCTGTAGTTCCTTGCAAACGCTCTATTAAATCAGAACAGGATGTTATTCTTTTTATGTGTTTTTCATTTACACCGATATATTTTTTTTCGATTTGCTCATCTAATTCTTCTCTGTCGGTTATAATCAGCACACGTGCATTATCATTTTGTGATAGTATCCATTTTGAAAGCCAGACCATGGTAAGAGTTTTTCCACTTCCCTGTGTATGCCAAATAATTCCGCCTTGTTTTTTTGATATTTTTATCTGAGCTTTTTTTATGCCGAAAAACTGATTATGTCTGCATACTTTTTTTAAGCCATTGTCAAAAATAATAAAATTATGAATGAGGTCAAGAAATCTGGGTTTATAAAACATACTGAACAGAGCGTTATCAAGTTTGTCAGGAAACGCTTTACATTTTTCGAGTATATCAAGAGAATCTTGATCAAGCGGCTGTGCATTTGTGTGAACCATATCATTTTTCCATTCAAGATAATACGCTTCTTTTGTTTTGATAGTACCGTAACGCAAGCCTTCAGTATAATTTCCAGCCATACAAAATTGAATAGTAGAAAAAAATGCTTTATTAAATAGTTCACCTTGATTAGAAATATTTTGACGTATACCGTTAGCCACAGAAATGCCGGCTTTTTTTAGCTCGATAACGGCAAGGGCAATTCCATTGACATAAATGACAAGATCAGGGCGGCGTTCGGAGCCAAGTTTTAGTGTTACCTCTTCCGCAATTGTAAAATTGTTATTATAAGGATTTTCCCAATCTATAACATATACAGTACGAGCCGGTTTTCCTGCTTGTTCGATAATATTTATTCCAAATTTTAAAAGAGAGTAAACATTTTGATTCGCTTTATATAAACCTTGTTCTAAATTATTTGTAACTTTTTGTAATTCAGTAAGGACTTTTTTTGCAGTGATTTTATTCCAATCCCCGCCTTTTGAAGAAGTCAGCCAAGCGAGTAAATCATTCTCTACAATATTTTTATTTATTTGATGATGTAAATTTCCTGCATATATGTAATTCAAATTTTCTTTATCACAGAAAAGCTTCAGGATTCTATCTTGTGTTTCGCGTTCCGTTTCATTGACTTTAGGCATTGGGACTCTCCTTTTTCGACTTAGAGGCTTTTTTCGCTTTTTTTTCTATCTTCTTTAAACTGTCTAAGTAGGCTTTTTCAACAGAAGTTAAGGACTCCGTCTGATATTTGCGGTATTCTTTTTCCGCCTTTTTTACAGCTTGTTCATGGCTTACTCGTCCGGCTCCTTCAAGCAGTTTTCTTTTGCCGGAAGTCAATACTGCATCAAGCTGTTCAATATAATCCTGCATATACATGGGGCGGTGTTCAATGGCATTGATTTCCGCAATATCGAAATAACCCGATACAAGATTGTTAAGGATTTTCAGTTCTTCTTCATCTAAATAATTTTTTGCAATGCCGATATCTTTACGAACTGGAAGTTCTCCCGAAAAAGCTTTAAGTCCCATAAACGGCTTTTCAGCATCGGCTCTGTCATAAATAACTTCTGCTGCGGTATGTCCGTGAGCTGCATAATGCAGTTTATTTTGCACAATCTTAAAAAAGGCGAGAGACTCTTCACTCTTTGGATCATAGTCGATACTGGTTGCATAAAGATCGAGCACTTGACGATAAAGTATTTTTTCGGATGAACGAATATCCCGAATACGGTCAAGCAGCTCTTTCCAATAGCTTCCTCCGCCGTTTCCTTTCAATCGTTCATCATCTATAGCAAAACCTTTTTTGATATATTCTTTCAATATGGAGTTTGCCCAAATACGAAAGCGTGTTCCGGCTAGGGATTTTACGCGGTAACCTACCGAAATAATAACATCAAGATTGTAATAGTCTACCTGATATATTTTACCGTCGGCAGCAGTTGTTGCAAATTTTGCAACAACTGAATGTTCTTGTAATTCACCTTCGGTAAAAATATTTTTGATATGCCGTGAAATAGTAGATTTATCTCTTTGGAAAAGCTCCGCCATTTGATCGAGAGAGAGCCAGACCGTTTCATCATGTAAGTTTACGTTTATCTTTGTAACTCCGTCATCGCTTGTATAAATGATTACTTCGCCGTGTTTTTCATTCATGGTTTACCCCTTTATAAATAAGGCTTGAAGTATAGTGATAGCGTCTGCAATGTTTTTATCGGAAAACATAGGTTTTTCCAACTTTTTGCTCCACTCTTTATTTGTTGCTATCAAATTCTTTATTGAAGCGACTGAAATCGGTATTTTTGAAGATTTTAAATCACAGATAGCCATATCAACAGTTGCCCATAATTCCAGCTTATCAACCTTTTCAAATTTAAGTGTTTTCTTTACCCATTCTATATCTGCTTGCATATTCCAACGATTAATATATTCCAGAGCTTGATTTATATTATTTCCGATACTAAATATTGTTCCTTTTGTACCTTTATGTGAAATAATATATTTTGACTTTATAGCTATAGGTTCCCCGCCTTTATATCTAATTTCATCTGCATAAGGACCGGCAGCCTTTTTCTTAAATTCTTCCGTACTTTGTTCTTGATAACGGCGTAAAAGGTATAAACACTTTTGTAATTTTTTTCTTCCTAGAGGATACTGAGGCGAATAAAGAGCATTTACAATACCGGCAATCATGACTGCATCATCAAATCCTTTACTGTGTCTTCCGGTCGTTTTATAGCTGTAAACTTTTTTCGCTGCATATAGATTCTTATTCTGCAGTTTTGGTTTGGAAAGGCTCTCTTCTTTAATATCCTCTGTTCCTTCCAAGAGTCGAATATCTCCTGTAAGAAGTTTTTGCATCATCCCTTGTTTTATGGATTCTACTTTTTTTAATTTCTTTTTTAAAGCTTCGATTTCTTGATCCATATCGGAAAGGATATTTGCTATTGCTGTTTGTTCGGCAAGAGTTGGAGGAACTAAGATAATCAATGAGGATATGTCAGATGGTTGTACATGTGGTTGAGCCCCACCAGTTTGACATTTATATAAATCGTCTTGTTTATTTAAAAGTGAATAATATACATGTTCAATATTATATTCAGATTGTTTTTCAATGGTAGAACAGTCTGAAGCAAAAATTCTGCATTTCCAAAAATTAACAAAGCCCGCATTAGCACCAGATGCACTTATGGTAATTGTGTTTGATTCTCTATTATATTTATTTGTATAATATGTGATAGTTTTGCCTCCAGCAACGACAGGAATATTACCAATGGTTGCTGTAGCTTTTGTTATTACTTCTCCTTTACGTATATTAAATTCCCCTAATCTCTTTTCTACCCATTCACCGCTGAAATCCGGCAATCGTTTTTTACCGGTAAGTAATTTCTGCATTACCCCTTGTTTTACAGATTCTTTTTTTGTAATGAGTTTTTTTAAAGAGCTTATATAAGTATCTGTATCGGATAAGACTTCTGCAATGCGGCGTTGTTCAGATATATTTTGAGGGATGAGAAAAAGTGTTTTTTTAAATTTACTCATTCCAACCAGATTTTGCATTGCACCACCTTGAGTATCATCAATAATTGTTTTTTGAAATATTGAAGATATAAAATACTGGCGAAAGAATTCTTTATCTATTTTTGAATAATCAATGGTAATTTTTAGCAAAGCTTGGTTAATTACACCTTTGGGTGAATTCATTGGAAGCTCATATATACATCCTATCGTTCCAGAACAACTGACAATAAAATCACCACTAGTAACAGCAAACCTATTTAGTTCTCTATATTTATCGGGAGAAATATAATATGTTCCTATTCTTATAGAGGCATATATAGCATTTTTCTGTTCATATATTTTGTAGCCTTTTTTTAAGAATATTTCCTTTTTTAGAGAACCTCCAAAAGGTCCTCTAATTAACCCATCAGGTAGACATATACTTTCTAATGTAACTTGTTCCCATCCTTCAGGTACTACCATACAAACCCCATCTTTTGTAAATGTGATTTTACCTTGTTTTCAAGTAATGCTGTTTCTTTTTCAAGTTCGGGAAGAGTTTGGTCATAGCGTTCGGCAAGTTCGCCAATCCGTTCGGACAGATGATGATTTACAGCCTCATACAGTTCGTAGATTCCGTTTGAAATTGAGCGGAACCATTTTAAATCAAGCAATAGTTTGATACATTCTTCATCAGACAGGTTGGCGTAATGCTTACGAACCCTTTCATCTAAGGCTGTACGGAGTGCTTTTAGCAATTTTGTATTTTCTTCTATCAATTCGGACTTGTTTTGCGCTTTGCACAATAAAGCATAGTCCTCAGCATGTTCTTCAGGAACAGATAAAGCATCCCTTATTTCTTCAATACGGTTATTGATGCTTGCAGTCGTAATAGTTCCTTTATCGGTTACAGCATTTTTACATAAAGGATTTTTAGTTATATATGCAAGCACTTCCTTTTTTTTAGGTTTTTCCGAATTTTGAAGTTCAACTAAGGCTTTTATTTCATCATTAATGATAAAAGATCGTATTTCAGATATCTTTAAATTTAAAAGTGTTTTATCTAAGTTTTTTTTATCGGTCAAACATTCATTGATAACCGAATCTTCATCTATATTCTCAAGTATTTCATTCAATTCTCCCTGAACGGTATCAATAACTTTTTCTATCTTATCTATTTCCGTTTTTTCTTTAAGAAAAAACATCTCTATTACAAGTCCTTTAGAAATGACCTTACCGTCCCAACCGGTTTCAATTGTTTTTTCTTTTCCATTGTTCTTGTTTGTACTTGCTTTTGTAAAAATATCTATCTCCCGTATTACAGAATAACCGTCTTGCATAATAAGATAGACATCATCGCTCATTGTGTTGTTCCAATACGAAAGCAATACTTCATAAACATCATATTTATCAATAAGATGAACGGATTCATATTCTTTAATCAGCAACTCTGCAAGCAAGCGGATAAGCTCTTTAGGTTTTGTATCATTGGTTATACTAGACAGATGTTTTTTTGCCTTCCGCTTCCATTTTTCAAACGCGGTTTCAATAATATCCGCATAGTTTGAAAAATCTTTATCGTCTTCAATTACTCCATAGAGGCTGTCTTTTTCTGCTGCAAGTGAGCAAAAATCATCCCGCAACGGTTTAAAAAGAGAGCTCTTTAATTGAGGAAATGTGTCCCAATATGCAGATAAATTTTCAATATCTTCTGAAGGAATTCCGCCTCTTAGATGAGCTTCAATGTTTTGTACCTCTTCGGATGTTCCGTTTTGAATATATCTCGGTATATTAAGATTATAATCATTTTGTTCAATTTCATCGATGAAAACAAAACGCGAGTAATAAGGCAATTCTTTTTTATTATTAAATACTGTAGTAATTTTATATATATCCCGTTCTCGTAAACGGTTTTTATCATTGTCTTTTATAAAATCCTTACTTGCATCAATGATAAAAATTCCCTTTCGCTTTTCTGCATTTTCTTTATCAATAACAATTATGCAAGCCGGTATTCCGGTTCCATAAAACAGGTTTGGAGGAAGTCCTATGATACCTTTTATAAAACCTTTTTTTATAAGGGCTTTCCTTATTGAGGCTTCGGCATTTCCTCGAAATAATACTCCATGAGGAAGGATAACAGCGGCTTTTCCATTTCTCTTAAGTGATTTTATAACGTGAAGAAGCCATGCAAAATCACCGTTTTTTTCAGGAGGTCTTTCTTCATATCCGTCAAAACGTCCAAAATCCTGTAAACCGTGAGTCCAGTTTTTATCGGAAAAAGGCGGATTAACTACGGCAAAGTCAAACTGACGTAGTGCCGTTTCATTATCATGTTTTTTATATTTGGGTTCTGAAAATGTATTGCCGCTTTTTATTTCTGCCGTTGCTACATTATGTAGTACAAGATTCATCTTGGCAAGACCTGCTGTTGTAATATCTTTTTCTTGTCCAAAGACTGCTACATTGGGAGGTGCTGTTTCGGCCGCACGGATAAGGAGGGAGCCCGACCCGCAGGCAGGATCATATAAGGTGCTTTCTCCGGATTTTGCTTTTTCTATACCTATAACGTGAGCAAGAATACGGGAAACTTCGGCTGGTGTATAAAATTGCCCTTTACTTTTCCCGCTTTCTGTTGCAAAATTTTTCATAAGATATTCATAGGCATCTCCTATAATATCATCTCCTTCGGCTTTATTCTTACCGAAGTTTGGCATTTTATCGCAAAATATTGAAAGCAATTCGGTAAGCTTATCTACCATCTCTTGTCCGGATCCGAATTTTGTTGGATCATTAAAATACGCATTATCTATTATGCCTCGAAGATCGTTCGCTTCGGCTAGTTTTGCTATAACTTTATCTATGCCTTCTCCTATTCCTTTTTTGCCGCGTAGAGCAAGCATATCATCAAAGCTGCCCCCTTCGGGGATTTCAATTTCACCGTAGGGCATATCTTTGTATTTGTCAGATACATATTTTACAAATAATAGTGTTAAAATATAATCTTTGTACTGAGAGCTGTCCATCCCGCCTCTCAGACTATCGCAGCCTGCCCACAAACTACCATATAATTCGCTTTTTCTAACCGCCATTTTATAAGCCTTTCATTATTTTATAAATAATATATTATATAATGAATTTGGATCTTTATTCAATACGTTTTGTTTATTCGAACCCTATCTTTCATTTATCCATTCCTCATCATCTGGTACTTCCTAAAATTTTTTGTTATAATGATTGCTATGCAAATAAGCTTAGAAAATATAAAGAATAAAAAAGTAACCGTTATGGGGCTTGGGCTAAATGGGGGAGGGCTTGCGACTGCCCAATTTTTTGCCCGATATGGAGCCGAGGTTACGGTAACGGATTTAAAAACTTCGGAAGAATTAAGACCATCAATCGAGAAACTTTCTGCTTTTAAGAATATTCGATTTGTGTTGGGTGAACATAGAATAGAGGATTTTAGGGAAGCCGATCTTGTCATCAAAAATCCAGGCGTAAAACTTGAAGGAAATGTTTTTTTAGAAGCCGCAAAACAAATAGAGTCAGATGTTTCGGTTTTTCTTTTTCTTTCAAAGGCTCCGATTTTGGCGGTAACGGGAAGCAAGGGAAAATCCTCTACGGTAAGTGCCCTTTATTACGGGTTTAAAAAGTTAGGGTACAATGCTTTTTTGGGCGGGAACATTACGGTCAGCCCTTTAAGTTTTTTTGAAGAAACCTCTTGCGATACGCCTGTGGTTTTGGAGCTCTCCAGTTGGCAGCTTGCCGATTTAAAAAATAAAAAACTGCTTAAGCCTAAGATTGCGATTATTACGCCCATAATGCCCGACCACTTAAACTGGTACGGCACAATGGAAAAATATGTTGCCGATAAAAAAATAATCTATGAAAATATGGATGAAGCGGATTATCTAATCTGTAATTTTGATGACGGCTGGGGAAAAATTTTTGCAGAAGAAACAAGAGCAAATGTTTTTTGGTACAGTGAAAAAAAACCGGCTAAAGAATATCGAGGAGTTTTTTTTAATAAGAACCAAGAAGGCCTTTGCAATTTAAGTGATGTAGAAAGGCTTTTACTTTCAAAGGATGCAAAAGTTCCCGGGCTTAAACTTAAACAAAATGTCTTGAATGCAGGTCTTGCTCTTCTGCTTTATCAAAAAATTCATAAGCCTGAAAATTTAAAAAACAATAACATCAAAGAGCAATCCGAATTTATCCGTAAATTTATGGACGAGTATTCGGGTATTGAACATCGATTGGAATTTTTTTATGAAACAAACGGAATAAAATTTTATAATGATACGGCCGCTACAATTCCCGAAGCATCTGCTGCCGCCTTAGAAGCTTTTGATAAGCCGCCCATCTTAATTTGCGGCGGAACAAATAAAAACTTAAATTTTATTCCGCTTGCCGAAAAAGCAAATCTTGCCAAAAGCCTATATCTTCTTGCAGGAACGGGAACAGACCTTTTAATTCCTCTCCTTAAAGAAAAGGCTATTGAATATAATGGCCCCTTTGACAGCTTGGACTCTCTTTTGTTTTCATTAAAAGAAAACGCAGAAAAAGGCGATGTCGTAATTCTATCGCCGGGTGCAGCCTCCTTCGGCATGTTTAAAAACGAATTCGACCGCGGCAATACATTCAAAGAAAAGGTAAAAGAAATATTTTGCTGATAGAATTTGATTAAGGTTTGATACCAAGAAATCAACATACCCCGACGCAGAGCGTCGGACTATGTTGTTCTCATAAGGTGGTTGCAGTCGGCTTTAATACCCTTCGTTACGACGCAAGCGTCGGGGTATTAAACCCTCCGCACGAATAAAGATTATATAAAGAAGGTTTTATATGAAAGGAAAAAGAAAATTGATTTTATGGATAACAGCTGTTGTGTTTGTTCTTTTTATTTTGCCTATGGGTATTGCTTACTTTATTTATCAAGATACTTTCGGTTTAAGATATACAACCTCCTCCTATATGAAACGGCAGGTAGAAGAATTTGAAGGATTGAAATTAAAAAAATATTTTTTTACTTCAAATAAGGGACAAAAACTTACTGCTTACAAATATTATAAAGAAGATAGCGGCTATAAGGGGCTTATAATAATAGCTCACGGATTTGGAGGCGGAGGGCATAATTCCTATATGGATGTTGCAGATTATTTGGCAGGAAACGGGTATTTGGTGTTTTCTTATGATGCTACAGGAAATGATGAAAGTGAGGGAAGCGGAGTTGGAGGTTTGCCCCAGGGGATTATCGACCTTGACTATGCAATCAGGTTTGTAAAAGAAAATGAAGAATTTAAAAATTTACCGATTATGCTTTTCGGACACAGTTGGGGCGGTTATTCCGTTGGAAGTGTTTTAAATTTACATAAGGACATAGCGGCGGTTGTGACAGTTTCGGGTTTTAACTCTTCGATCGGTATGATAAAAGATAATGGAGGCAGCTTTATCGGAAAGTGGATTAACTTTTTTATGCCCTATTTTTCGTTGATAGAAAAAATAAAATTCGGGAAATATGCAAATTATTCTTGCATAAAGGGATTCGAAAATTCCGATACAAAGATAATGGTTATTCACAGTTCTGACGATGATACCGTTTCTTTTGAAAATAATTATAAACGGTTTTATAAAAAATTCGGAAACAATACCCGATTCACTTTTATCGAGTATGATAATAGAGGACATAGTTATTTGTATTATACTGATGAAGCTAGAAGTTACGGTAAAAGACTCAGCGAAGATTTTACAAGTTTTAAAAAATCTTTGCAAGTAGAAATTACACCTGAAATACGAGCCGAGTATTTTAAAAAACATCTGGACAAAAAACAATTTTTTGAAGTTGATAAAGGTCTAATGGAAAAAATAGTTTTGTTTTATGATGAAAGTTAAATACCCGATATCATTTCTTCAACCCTATCGATAATGCTGTCCCAAGAATGTTTTTTTATTTCTGCCGAAACAGGGGAATAAAAATCCTCTTGAGATTTAAGTCTTTCCATTTGAAGCATGATTTTTTCGGCAAGGGCTTCGACAAAGGCGGGCTTATCTTCTTCGTAGGCCTTGTCCACATCGTAAATGCGGGGAAGTTTGACAAATTCGATAATGCCGCTTGTGTTGATTTTTTCGCCGAGGAGGTTTATAAGTCCTTCAATTTCTGTGGTAACTGTAAAAAGGCCGCAGGCTAAGGCTTCAACGGCGACAAGACCTAAGGCTTCATAGTACGAAGGCAAAATAAAAATATCGTTTTGTTTTAAAATTTTACACATACATATTTGAGATGAAGCATTTACTATTTTTAAATTTTCACTGTAGTTTGCGTTTTTTAAAAGAGCTGCTTTTTGTTCTTCACTTGCATTTCCTATCAAGGTCAGTTCCGTATTAGGATATTTTTTTAAAATAAGCGGAAGAGTTTTTGCAAGTTCAAACACTCCCTTTGAATCGGATATCTTTCCTGCATAGCAAAGTTTAAATGTTCCGTCAAAGATATGTCTATCCTTATCGTTAAAAATGTCGGGGTTAAAGCCTCCTCCTGCCAATTTAATTTTTTTAGGCGGTGCTGAAAAAATAGTTTGCACTTCGTTAATATCCTTAGGGCTTACGGTAAAATATAAATCGAGCTTGTCCAAGTTTTGTATGTACCGTGTCTTTATCCAAAGATTTTTTTTAATCTGCCTTATATCCGTACCGTGACTTATACCTATTATTTTTTTGCCGGAAAATATTTTTTTTACCAAAGAGGTTAAAATAAAAAGATGATGACTTATAATGACATCGGGATTAAATTCTTCTCTTGCACGGAGAAGAGTTTTTTCAAAAACAGAAATCCATTTTTGATACATCTCATCATTCATTTCGGAATAAACGGTTGAGGTATAGGGCATTATGTCGCTCATTCCTGCAATCGGGAAAGGGATGTCTGCATTAAAAACGGTTTTTTCTCCTTGTACATAATCGGATAAAAATTTGATGGGATATTCTTTTACGCTTCTCTGTAATTTATCGGGTAAAGATTCATTAAAAGTTTTTTCGGCAAAGGGAAGCTGTGTACCGTAAAGAACCGCATTTTCATGTCCTTTTTTTATCATTCCTTCGACGAGGGTACTAAAATAAACCCCGCTTCCTGTTTTCATCGGTAATTGTGCAAGGCAGTGAAGTATCTTCAATTTAAATTCTCCCTATTGTATTTGATGTAAACTCTTTCATCTTTTTTGTAATTGCAGTCATTGTTTAAAACAATGGCCTTTAATTCTTTTTCTTTAGTTTTAAGAAATAGTTCTATTATTTCGCCCTTAAAAATAATATTGATAATTTGGGCTTCTTTAAAATCTTTTGTATCTTCTTCCGGTAATGATGTAAATACTTTTATCTTTTCAGGCCTGATATATGAATTTTCTATTTTATTGTTTGCACCGATAAAGTCAAGAGCAAATTCGCTTGCAGGTTGATTATAAAGAGATTCAGCTGTTCCTTCCTGAATAATTTCTCCATTGTTCATCAAAATAATTTTATCGGCAATTTCAAATGCTTCGCTTTGATCATGGGTAACAAAAATTGTAGTGATATTAAATTCTTTTTGAATTTGTTTTATCTCTTTACGCATATTGATTCTAAGCTTTGCATCCAAATTGCTTAAAGGTTCGTCCAACAAAAGAAGTTTGGGCCTTATAATCAAACTGCGTGCAAGAGCAACTCTCTGCTGTTCCCCGCCTGAAAGTTCGCTTATATGTTTTTTTTCATAACCCGATAAGCCCATTGTTTTTATCATCTTCATTCCGGCTTCAACTCGTTCAGCCTTAGGCATCTTTTTAAATTTTAAACCGTAAATAATATTCGATAAAACATTCATGTGAGGAAAAAGTCCATAGGATTGAAAAACGGTAGAAACATTTCTATTTTCAGGCGGGTCATTTGTAATTTCTTTGCCGTCAAGAATTATCTTTCCGCTGTCAGGTTTTAAAAAACCTCCTATCGATTTTAATACCGTACTTTTTCCGCAGCCGGACGGTCCTAAAAGACAAAGGAGTTTTCCTTTTTCAAGATTAAAGCTTATATTTTTTACCGCATTTTTTTCTTTATATGTTTTTGTTAGGTTTGTTAATTCCAAATACATAAAACCTCCGGCATTTTAAAAATTATTTTTTCTTTAAAACTAAAAAGTAAATTAAATTTACAATTAAACAAATTATAATTATAAGCAAGGCAATTACCGAGCCTGTTTCATAATAACCGCTTTGAATTACATCGAACATAACAAGGGTTAAAACTTTTTGACTTGGGTATACCAAAAAAATAATTGAACCTATTGTAGTCATAGTCGTTGTAAATCCGTTGATAAAAGAAACGCCCAAAGCATTTTTACTTAAAGGAATAACGGCATCGGTGATTTCATTTATTCTTTTACCGCCTAAATCTCTGATTGAATTTAAAGTGTCGATATTGATTTCTTCCATTGACGCATTCCCTATCTTTGTAGAAAATGGCAGCTGTTTAAATAGTATATTTAAAACAACTATTGCTGTCGTTCCTGTAAGCATTAAGGGTTTTGAATTAAAGGCCAATAAATAACCGAGCCCGAAAAATGTTCCCGGAATTATATAGGGAAGAGTTGCGGCAAAATCTACAGCCTGCATTATCTTTATTTTTCTTATTTGTTTATAATAAGCGATTAGCAAACCGATTATGCTGCCTCCGACTGCAGCGATAAGACTGTAGGCTATGCTCCTTATAACCGTGCTTGTGATATGATCTCTTGTTTCTAAAATATTTGCAAAGGTGAAAATCATTTTCCCCTTTTTCATTTTTGTAAATGCGGATAATATAATAGAAGAATATTGAATGCTTATCCATAATAAAAAGAAAACGGCAATTATGCTTATAAGATAAAAAAGAATTCCCTGTCTTTTTATTTCAATCTCAGAGGAGGCCGTACCGTGTGAAGATATGGAAATATTTTTAAAACTTTTTTGATAAAGAATAAAAATAATAATTGCAGGAATTAAAAGAAGCACATTTATTGCGGAAGCCTTTCCCAAATTGCCTTGAGCTATTACTGCAAAATAGCTTTCGGTTGCAAGCACATTAAAAGAGCCTCCTATGATTACGGGCGTTCCGAAATCCGACAAACTTCGCAAAAAAGTTAAGAGCATAACCGATTTGATAGCAGGAAAAAGAAAGGGAAGAATTATATCGATAATCAGGCGGTTTGTCTTTGCTCCGAGGTTGCGGGCACTATCCAATTGAGATCTATCCAAATTATTTAAAAACCCGATTAAGATTAAAGCCGCTAAAGAAAAATTACTTAAAGACTGCATCAGCACAATGCCGGTAATTCCGTATGGACTTTTTGAAATACCTAAAAGATAATAAGAAACAAGCCCCCTCCTTCCAAAAAGGTTTATATAACTGAGGGCTGTTACAAAGGGCGGGCTTATCATCGTTACAGCTAAAATTAAAAAAATCAGGCGTTTTATTTTTTTAGGCATCAGATAAGAAAACAAGGCCGTGCTTATCCCTGCGATTGCCGTTAAAACCGTCGTATAAAATCCTACCGATAAGGAATTTTTTAAAAGATGAAGATGATTTTTAAACACATCTTCAAAAAGCTCAAAGCTAAGGCTTCCGTTTATAACAAGGCTTTCTTTAAATACATAAAAAAAAGGCATAGCTATAAATATAAAAATACTTAAAATTAAGCTTAGTATGAGGATATAGTCGATGAGGCCGTTATAATTTTTTTTAAGCTGTTGTTTCATTAAATTATCCTATAAGTCTATATTATTTTTAATAAATTTACTAGTATATGATATGGAATAAATTTTAGGTGATTGATATAGGAAACCCGTTTTACTCAGGCTTGACAGATTCTAGGTTTTGACTTAATATAAATATATGCTTGAGCGGTTTTTGGATTATTTTAAACTTTATTTTTCTCAAAATTCAAATTTGCTTGTTAAAAAAGTAGAGAAAAATGTTAGCCCTGGGTTACCCCCCCCTATTTTCTCTATTAACTATAATATCTCTAACGAATAACTTTTTACATCATTGTTTTTCTCATAAAAATAATTCTATTTATAAAATTATATCTCAAGAAGGAAGGGTTAAGATGAAACAAAAAAGATCGGTTTCAATGGCTGTTGCATTAGTTTTGATAATTGGTGCAGTGGTGGTGATGAGCGGATGTTCAGGTGTGAACAATAAGTTAGCAGGTATAGCTTATGCCGGAACCTATGGCGGTGAGGGTGAAGATGGATCGGGATTGGGTTCTTGGGAATTCACAGTCAGTGCTTCAGGAAATTTTACAGGATGGTTTCAAATATTATCTGACGCAAAATCAGAATGCAGCGGTAGTATAAAAGCTGATGGGAGTTTTACAGGTTCCGGCAAAACGAAATTGACTGAAACACCGTTTACCATTACAGGAAAGATAGCAAGTGATAATAAAGTAACCGGTAAGGTGATGGTACAGGGACTAAATACAGTATCGTTTTCAGGAAGTAAAAAGTAAATAATAAAACTGGGGCTTTCAAAAAATACTTTCGATTTTGGAAGCCTATTCAAAGAGAATAGAGGAGGTATGATATATGGACTTTGAAACATACATTGATGGCACCATAAAAAAAATGAACAGCTTGGGATATAAGCCGACTTATTTTATGCAAATGAGAAATGACTATGGAACAATACAAGCGATAAAAAGGCTTATTCATGATCCAAGACCTCAAGGTGGTTTTCTTAAACTTCATGAATTGGGGCATCCCGAACTGACAATGGAAAGCATTGTCCTTGAAGAACAGTGGCACGATTTATTTACGGAAGAAGATAGAAAAGCTGCCCGTAATAAACTAAGAAAATAATTGCGATAAAAGGAGTTTGATATGAAAAAGAAAATTGTGCTTACCGTTATTTTTATTTGTTCGGTTTTTACAGCGGTTTATGCACAGCAAATAGATTTTAAATATTATAATGATCTTTCCGAAAATAGTGGTTATGCTGTTGCCTTATATATTCCGCCAAATAAAGAATCGACTGTTTTTGATAACTTTTCTAAAGAACCTGGCAGAGATTTAACAAAACTCTCAAAATCTAATGTATGGCTCTGTTGGCAAGCCTTAAATGAATATGACATTAGTGACGGCGAATCATATATTGTTTTAATATGCAAAAGCCTTTTTTCACCGGAAAGCATTGCTTTATATGTAACCATTACAAATAACGGTACATCTTTTAAATACTGGGGTAAGGTGCTAAAAAATGACAAACTATAAAAAATTTCTATTAGGAATACTGTACATAATTCTATTTAGCATTTCTCTTTTTGCCGAACAAAATTGGTGGGAAGAGGATGACTTTTCTTATACTGAAGATAAAACTAAGTATGAGCAAATATTTTCTACGCGGAATGATAATAAAATTACGGAAGCTAAAATCATTGCGTTGATGAAAGAAAAAATGAATACCTATCTTAAAAATTCGTCATATTGTGCGTATGAATGGATGATATATGATGAATCATATAAACAGCAAAACAAATGGGAGCTGAGGATAATGAAACTCTCTAAACCGAATTTTACAGGTTATGATATATGGTTTTATTTTTCTAACGGGGTGTTTTTATTAAGGTTTGCCGACGACCGATTTTTATCTACCGTATTTGAAATCGGTGCTAGTGCAAAACCGATAAATACGGACACGGAAGACAATATAGTAAATGCCTTATTGGACTGCCAATTATCATCAAGGAAAATGTGGATAAAACACGGATTAAAACCGAAAGGATTTTTTCCGATTAAATTTATGCTTGAGTAAATTATTCAAAAGGAGATAAATTATGGGTAAAATAATTGGGCTAATTGCTTGCAGCAGTACTAAATTGGGGAAAGAAAGCCCTGCAAAAAAATATTTGGCGAAAGATATATATAAGGGGCACACTTTTATTCTTTCAAAAGAAGAGGGATTAAAAAAGTACAAATGTGAAGAATGGTATATTCTATCAGGAAAATACGGACTATTAGATAAAGATGAATATATTTCATATTATAATCTTTATTTGGGAAAACAATCGGCAGAATATAAAAAGAAATGGGCGGAAGATGTGTTGAATAAATTAAAATCAAAGTATGATTTAAAAAACGATATATTCTATATTTTTGGCGGTAAATCATACTATGAGCATTTAATGCCTCATTTAAACTGTGTTGTTTTTAGGTATAAAAATAGTAATTGTATTGATTTGGATAAAAAAAACGAATATAGGAATGGAAAGCCTCATGATAGTAAAAGCTATAGAATTAAGAAATAAAGAAAATTTACAAAAAATAAAAAAACTGCCTGGATATTATAAATGGTGGGCAAAACGAACTGAATTGGATGTTATCTTAACCGAACTTAATGTCAAATTTGATGATGTAAAATCATCAATTGAAACAAAGTCCGGAATGTTTTGCATATATGTCGGTATTGCCGTAAACGAACCTGTTGTAGACAGATTGAATTGGCATGTCAATGATAAACATACGGAAAGCAGTGTAAAATATGGAACATTATCAACGCTTAGACAAAGTATAGCCAGTATAGTTGCTCATAATCAGTATGATAAAGAAGCTACGGATAATTTTATTGATAAATTGGAAGTGGAATATTTTTTCAATGATAATCCGATAAAATCTACTGATGCAAAAAATGAGTTGACCGATATTGAAAGACGGTTATTACAAGAACATTTGAGAGTTTTAAATATTAGGGATAACAACCATCCTTGTGCAAAAGAAATAAAAAAAGAATTAAAACGGCTTAGAAAAATAAGTAAAAATACGGCTATAGCTTGAAAAAAATTATAAAAAAATCTAAAATCAAGATAGATGCATCGAAGAAAGGTATTTTATAAAAAAATATGTTTTTATGATCTATGGATATTTATCCTATTAGGTTTGCAAAATTTACTTATTTATTTTGAACCTATTATGGTTAAACAATTTATAGATAAACTGTTTAATTTGCCGAATATTAAATTATCTGATTATCTCTTTCTCATAATTTTTTTCTGTTGTGATTTTATCTTTTGTATATTGTCTATTTCGGTTTTAACTCGTTTACTTGAAAAAATATATTATTTTATATCCGATACGGTATTTTATAAATATCAAACGGAGAAACCTGCCAAAAGTATAAGTTATTCATCGGGAGAAATTATTACACTTTTAAATAATGATATAAATTCTTTTTTCGCATATATAACGCAATTTTATCCTAAGTTAATTGTAGAAATTTTATTTGTAACTTTTGCTTTACGCTATATTAAAATAGAATCTTTAAATATATTTTTATTATGTATAATAGCTTCTTTTACAAATATTATAATAGCCTTGGTTATTTCAAAAAAGAATTCGGTACTTAGTAAAATAAGCAGAGAGAAATTAAAAGAAAAACAGGATTTTATTGTTTATATCCATGAGCGATATTCTTATATTTATGCAAATAAACACAATGAATATATGCAAAAAGAATTCGGTGTGCTTAATAAGGGCTTTTATAGTATTTCTGCACAAGCTGCAAGGGCCGAACAATTTGGAAAAAATATTTTAAGACTTATTACCATCCTTACACAAGTAATTGCAGCCTTCTTTTTTGTGATTGAAAACAAATCTGCCGCTCCTTCAATAGGCGGCTTTTTAGCTATTCAATTGATGATTGGCAATATCTTTGCTCCCGTTTCAAATATCTTGAATTCCATTATTCTTATAAGCTCAAAAAGAGCCTCAATACAAAGAATCTTTTTATTTTTAAATGGGTATAAAGAAAATACGGCTGAAAACGGCATTTTATTTTCAAAAAGTGAATATGAACTCTATTTTAATAAGCCTGCATTTTATTTAATTGAAGGGGCTAACGGAATAGGTAAATCAAGTTTGCTTAAAAATTTTGCAGGAATTCTAAATATAAAAATAAATACGCAGGAAGAAAGTAAAACGATTCTCCGTAAGGATAATACAAATTCTTCTGTTTCGTATCATAGTCCTGAAGCCTTAATTATTTCGGGAACGGTTTTGGAAAATATTATGTTATCCTCTAATATTGATAAAGATTTAATAATTAATTATAAAAATGAAAAAATACAGGATATAGTAAAACAATTGGGAGGCTTTAAAAGAAAATTTGACTGGGCTTCAGAAAATTTGAGTTCCGGTGAAAAGTTATTAATTGAACTATTGCGTATTGAATTCTCTGATAAAGATATTTATCTTATTGATGAAATCTCCGCTCATTTGGATATTAAAAATGAAAAAAACCTCATCGATATACTTTTTGATAAGGTTGAAAAAGATAAAATCGTTTTTTATATCTCTCATAATGAAAGTGAAAAACAATATATCAAAACTAAGAATTGTGTTTCGATTATTTTAACAGATAAAATTTATAATGTATACTAAAAAACTAATCACCGATTTTTATATTAAACCGGTGATTAGTTTTTGTTTTAGTTTTTCGGCCTTAGCGAAGAAAATTTATCTAAGATTCTTTGTCTGTCTTTTCCGAAGCTGCTTAAATCTTCCTTTATAAGCTTATCTTTCGGCAAGCCTAATGAAAGCCCCTTAATACCCGGCTTTACAATCTGAGCGGAATCTTTTCCGTCAAGCCTTGCGATAATTTCCTGAGCTTCTTTTGTAAGCATAAAGTCGATAAAAGCTTTTGCCGCATCAAGATTCGGACATGATTTAAAGATAGCAGTTCCTTCCGGTACCCACGGAATTCCGTCTTCGGGATATACTACAGTTAGGTTTTTATCGTCGGCAAGTTTAAAAGCCTTTCCGTCGGCAGGAATAATGCCCACTGCAAATTCGCCTTGAGCTGTTTTTTCTTGCGGATCCTTTCCTCTCTTTCCCAAAAAAGGAATATTTGCGTTTAACTTTTCCCAATAAGCCCAGCCTTTTTCTTCACCGAAAAGATCGAGCAGGCCTTTTACTGCTCCATAGCTTGTACCTGAAATTGAAGGATCGCTCATAATAACTTCTCCCTTATATTTGGGATCGGCAAGCTCTGCCCAGGTTTTGGGCATGGGAAGTTTTTTCTCGGCTAAGACATCCTTATTTCCGATAAAGCCTACAACGGTAATTCCTTTTGCAATCCAAGCTCCGTCAGGGTCCTTATATCGAGCCGGGATATCTTTTGAGTTGGGAGAAACATAGTTTTCCAAAAGTCCGTCGGTCTTTGCTGCCATAAAAGCATCAAGTCCGCCTCCGAACCAAACATCGGCCATAGATTTTCCTTCTGCCCTTGTTCTTGCCAAAACTTCTCCGCTCGACATCGAAAGAAATTCAACCTTTACGTTTGTCTTTGCAGTAAATGCATCAAAGAGTTCCTTGTAAGCACTTGTTGCAACCACATTCAATGTTTTTCCCGAAAGATCCTTTGATTCTTTTTCGGAAGAACCGGCTGCAAACACAAGGGTGCTTGCAAGCAATAAAAATAGTGCAGCAAAAATATTTTTTTTCATTTTGCCCTCCAAAATTATGATTAGATAGTTCAAGATACTATGATATTGAAAAAGAGTCAATATATATAAAAAATAGATATATATAAAAGTTTTATAATATATCTATTGACTTTTTATTTTTCTTCCATATACTGGTATTTAAGGTTTTGGGCTTAGAATATCTTAAAATAACTAAAGAGTATGAAAATAACACTAAAAAATTTAACAAAAAGCTTTGAGGAAAGCAATGATTTTGCCGTAAAAGATGTAAACCTCACAATAGAAGACGGAGAGCTTGTTTCTTTTTTGGGCCCTTCGGGCTGCGGAAAAACTACCATATTAAAAATGATAGCCGGCCTTCTTGAGCAGACGGAAGGAACTATTTTCTTTGATGATAAAGATATCGGTAAAATTCCTGTTGATAAGCGTAACATCGGTATGGTTTTTCAAAACTATGCTCTTTATCCTCACATGACGGCTTTTGATAATATAGCCTTCCCCTTAAAAATAAAAAAGATACCTAAGGCCGAAATTAAAGAGAGAGTCAATAAGATTGCGGCTTTTTTGGAGATTCAAAATTTATTAACAAAAAAACCGGGAGCCCTTTCAGGTGGAGAGCAGCAGAGGGTTGCAATAGGCCGGGCCTTGATAAAAAATCCTGATGTGCTCTTGATGGATGAGCCCTTATCCAATCTCGATAAAAAATTGCGAGTTCAAACGAGAGAAGAAATTAAACGGATACAAAAAGAGCTTGGAGTAACTACAATCTTTGTTACTCATGATCAAGAAGAAGCTTCCGCTATTTCGGACAAAATTCTCCTGCTTAAAAAAGGAGAGGTACAGCAGTTCGGAACGCCTAATGAAATATACAGAGAACCTGTCAATCTATTTGCCGCTAAATTTATCGGAATGATAGAGATAAATATTTTTGAAGCCTGCATAGAAGATAAAATTTTAAAGATAAAGGACCTCAGCTGTAATATTTCCATAGACGGTAATGTTGAGGATATGAAAAATATTTTTATTGCAATAAGACCTGAAGATATCCGCATAAATAATGAAAAGCCCGATTTTTATGCGTCGATATCTTTAATGGAAAATATGGGAAAGGATGTAATCCTAACCTGTCTATGTGCCAATAAGGAATTGAAGTTATATGTTTCACCCGAATTAAATTTACATACCGGCGAAAAAATAGGTTTGGAATTTTTAAAAAATAAAATTCTTATGTTTGATGAAAACGGAGATAGAGTTTTACCGGATTGCAGGATTGAATAATGAAAAAATCTAATTCCGTATCGGCTTATTTGTATTTACTTCCGGCCTTACTCATTCTTTCAACCTTCAGCTTATATCCTGCCATTAAAGTTTTTTTAATGAGCTTTTATACCCGCTATAATTATTTTAAGCATATAGCCTATGAATACGGATTTGAAAATTATACCTCTCTTTTTAATGACCCGCAGTTCATTCTAGCTAGTTTAAATACTTTAAAATTTGTTTCAATTATAGTTCCGTTTTCTTTGAGCCTTTCTATTTTAGTTTCGGTATTTTTGGTTAAAAATACAAAGATAAATTCATTGATTCGCAATATTTATTTTCTGCCGTTTATTACAAGCACGGTTGCAGTAGCAGTTGTCTTTAGATGGATTTTTCATTCACGCTTCGGCCTTTTAAACTATCTTTTAAGTTTGATAGGCATTGATGCTGTGAGTTGGCTGACCGATCCCGATTATTCTATGACGGCACTTATAATCTTATGTATTTGGAAAACATTAGGATACAATATTTTAATTATTTTAACGGGTTTGCGTAATATCCCTGAAGAGTATTATGCTGCCGCAAAATTGGATGGAGCTTCAGGTATAAAAATATTTTTTGCAATTACATTGCCTCTTCTTTTTCCGATGATATTCTTTGTTTTTATTACTTCCCTCATAGGATCCTTTAAAACCTTTTCCGAAGTTTATGCTTTGTTCCATCGCTCTGCAGGGCCTGTCGATTCGTGTTTGACCATTGTATATTATATTTACGATAAACTTGTAAATCAATTTTCTTACGGAGTATCTGCTGCGGCCTCCTTTATTCTGTTTCTTTTAATTTTAGGTTTAACTGTCTTAGGTTTTTTTGTAAGTAAACTTATTAACAAGCGTCTAGGTTTGGGAGGCCTTAGATCATGAAAAAAGCTTTATATATTGCGGCTATTTCGGTTATCATCTTGGGCGCTCTTCTTTCATTAATCCCGTTTATTTGGATGCTTGTTACTTCCTTAAATGATTCTGCGGCTATTTACAAATTACCTCCTCAATTTATTTTGTCAAAATATCATTGGGAAAATTATAAATTTGTTTTTGAAAAAGTTCCCTTCAGGGCTTATTTTTTTAACAGCCTCTTTGTTTCTTTTATGGTAACTATAGGAACTTTGATTACCACGATTCTAGCAGCCTTTGCATTTACTCATATTAAATTTAAAGGACGAGGCCTTCTCTTTGTTCTTATAGTATCTACGATGATGATTCCGAGTGAGGTATTACTGACATCCAATTTTGTTACTCTTACAAAATTAAAATTGATAAATACTCTTCATGCCTTATATATTCCTTGGATTGCATCGGCCTTTTCTATTTTTATGCTCAGACAATATTTTTTGGATATACCTAAAGAGCTTTATTATTCTGCAAAGATAGACGGCTGCAGCGATTTTAAATATCTGTGGAAGATTGCCGTGCCGTACTTAAAGCCGGCCCTAATCAGCATAGCCCTTTTAAGAATAATAAATAGCTGGAACGAATTTTTATGGCCTCTTTTAATGATAAATCAACCTGAAAAACGGACTCTTCCGGTAGGCTTAACTACATTTATGACTGAAGCAGGGCCTAATTATAATTATTTGATGGCATATTCATCGATGGTGATTGTGCCTGTTATTATTGTATACTTGGTTTTGCAAAAACACTTGATAGAGAGTTTTAGCAAAAATGGTATAAAAGGATAGGAGATGCGGTTTATAAATAAACCGTGTAAAAAAACTTTTTATTGGAGGTACAAATGAAAAGGTATTTTAAATTTATGGTTGTCGGCTTATTGATTTTATCAATAATGTCTTCCATGCTTTCTTGCTCAGGCGATGAGGCAAAAACAGAAAAGAAATCTGGATCGGTTTCTACAAGTGCTGATGTGTATGTTCCAAAAGAAAAACAAACTCTTGAATTTTGGCATGCAATGAACGGCGAAAACGGAGAGATTCTTGAAACTTTGGTAAAAAAGTTCAATGAAACTCATCAAAACATTGAAGTCAAGCCCGTATTTCAAGGCCACTACAGAGAGCTTTTTGAAAAATTAAACGGAGCAGCACAGGCTAATTCTCTTCCTGCTCTTTCGATGATCTATTGTAACAGGCTTACAGCCTATGTCCTAAACGATCTTGTCGAAAATTTAAATCCGAGGATTGATGATCCGAAATACGGATTTGACAAAAAAATCTGGAACGATATTCCCGCAGGTTTAAGGGATAACGGCATGTGGAACGGTATACATCATTCACTGCCTTTTAACAAAGGTGCTTATTTAATGTACTATAACGAAGATGTTCTAAAGGAAAAGGGTATAGCCGTTCCTAAAACTTGGGACGAATTAAAAGCCGCCGCAAAAAAATTGACCGGGGACGGAAAGGTCGGGCTTGTGTTCAATAAGAGTGTCGGTATCGATTTTAGTTTTTGGGTAGAGCAGGCCGGCGGTCATATTTATGATGAAGAAAAAGATGTAGTTTTAATCGACACTCCGGAAGTAAAAGAAGCTTACGAATTTATTCTATCGATGATAAACGATAAAACAGCTAAGATTGAATTTGAAGAAGGTTATATCACAGGCCCGATGTCGAGGGGTGAAGCCTTTATCGGATTTGCTTCATCTTCTAATCTTCCTAAAATGAAAGAAGCTTGCACTGCTACAGGTATAAACTGGAAGGTTGCCGAACTCCCCAAAGGAAAGAAGGCTGCTGCTCTCTACTCAGGAACAGATATAACAATGTTTAACACGGTTTCTGAAGAAACAAAGCGAGCTGCTTTTGAGTTTATGAAATTCTGGTTTGAAACGGATACACAGATTGCATGGGGAAAGAAAAGCGGTTATCTTCCGTTAACAAATGCAGCCCTAAATTCAAAAGAATTCCAAGCCTTTTTGGACAATGAAGATCCCAGCAAGAGGATTGCATCAAATATGTTCCCCTATGCTTATCAGGATCCCAAGGGCTTAAACGGCTATGCCATACATTCAAATATGCAAAAAGCCTTGGAAGAAGTTGTTGCAGGTAAAAAAACTCTTGATCAAGCTTTAAAGGATGCTCAAGAAAACGCAACAAGGGAACGCGAAGAAGCAAAAAAGAATTTCCAGAAAAAGTAATAGTATGAAAAATATAATATTATTGAGCCACTGCCTTTTAAATCCTCTCAGTCAGGTCCGTGCAGAAAACGAAAGGGAAAGTATGGAACCCTTATTAACTTGGCTTACAAAGAATAAGATAGGTATAATTCAATCGGCTTGTCCCGAAACTGAAGTATACGGACTAAGACGATGGGGTCATGTGCGTGAACAGTTCGATAATATTAATTACAGAAAAACATGCCGCTCCATGATAAACCAAAAATTGGATGAGGTAAGGGAGTACATCAATAACGGCTATAGACTTTTGGCTGTAGTCGGTATTGATGGTAGTCCCAGCTGCGGTATTAACTTTTCATGCAGCTCTGAAGATTGGGGCGGTGAAATATCTTCAATAAAAGATTTTACAAAAATCAAAAATATAAATTACCCCCATATTCCCGGCATTTATATGGAAGAACTAAAAAAAATTTTTTTTGAAAATTCCATCAAAACAAACTTTATTGCCTATAACAGCAGGGATACGGTAAGTGCTCTTATAAAAAATTTGGAGAGCATTTTGGAAAAAGATTAAATATCTTGAGAGAGGAGTATGCACTACATAGGAATTGATATCGGTTCAACGGCAACCAAAACCGTTATAATGGACGAAAATAAAAAAAACATTCTTTATAAAAATCGTATACCCAGCGGATGGAACAGCAAGGAAACGGGAGAGGCTGTCTTGGACTGGATAAAGGAGACCTTGCAAAATAAGGACTTTAAAATAACCGCCACAGGTTATGGAAGAGTGAGCGTTCCCTTTGCCGACAAAACCTTAACCGAAATTTCCTGTCACGGAAAGGGTGCTCACTTTTTGGCAAAAAAAGATGTAACCGTAATCGACATCGGCGGACAGGATACAAAAGTCATTGTTGTAAAGGACGGACTTGTAATTGACTTTATTATGAACGATAAGTGTTCGGCAGGTACGGGTAAATTTTTGGAGTTAATGGCAAACAGGCTGGGCTTGAGCTTACAGGAAATAAGCGAGTACGCAGTGCGGGGAAAGGACTTAAACCTTTCTTCCGTCTGTACCGTCTTTGCCGAATCTGAAGTAACCTCCCTCATGGGAAAGGGAACTCCCCGCGAAGATATTGCAAGGGGCGTTATCAACCAAATAGTTTCAAAAGTAGTTTCATTAGCAAACAGAAAACCGCGCTCCGATCTATATTTTTTAACAGGCGGATTTAGTTCAAACGATTATATAATAGAAGAAATCTCAAAAAAACTTGAAGCCCCCGTTTTATCGGATGACTTGGGGGCCTTTGCCGGAGCAATAGGAGCCTGTATATTATCATAGTTAGGCCGGTATTATATTTTTACCTTCATACCTTACTTCAAGCAGCTCCTCATAGCTGATATTATTTCTGCCTATCCAGCTTTCAACTTCTTCTTTTTGTACATTTTGAAAGAGGCATGCAAAACCGCAGCCGGCTTTTAAAAAACCCGGTATTGGAACAAGCTTTGCATTTATAGGGTCAGCCTTTATCATTGAGTCGCATTGAATTGCTGCAGTTGTAGTTGCAAAGGTAATTATATAATTCATTTTAATTTTTTCCTTTCTGAAACAACTTCCAAAAAGGCTTCAAGTCTTGTTGCAAATTGTCCTGCATCTTCTTGCGAATAATCCGACTCTATGTGAATATAGGGAAGTCCTTTTTGTATGATGTATTTTCCGACCGTATAAGCTTCAAGGTTGAAGGTGTGGCAGGCAACCAAGGTACATTCGATTACGGCATCGGCCTTATAGTGATCTACAAGATAATCCAAATCCTTGAGCCTTCCGGGATTGGGACTCATAACGGAGCAGTTTGTTTTAAGATATTTTTCAGCAATAGCCTCAATCGGATCCCTTGCTGGATCTTCATCTACGAATTCCATGTGGGTGCGTAAACCCGAACAGCTGTCATAACCTACGATTACGGCTCCCAGTTTTTCAATCTGTGCCAAAATTTTTTCTTTTACGCCTCCCAAGGGGCAGCCTGTAACTAAAATCCTCGGCCGTTCATCCCTTGTGCCTTTTAAATTCTTTTCCCAATATTCTTTTAATTCTTTTGTGCGTTTTACTATCTCGGCATTTTTTTGCTGTATATCGTATTGAAAACCAAAGGCTTCTTTTACATTAAACTGTTCCAAGCCTGAAACCGGAGATGGGTCTAGGGCTGAAAGTTCAAAGAAATTTACAAGGTTTCTTCTTTCCTGATTGCAGTCCCTTATAGCCTGCCTTAAATCGTCTTCGGTTATTTTTATGTTATAAAATTCTTCGATTTTTTCCTTTAGCTTTTTTACTTCATCGGCCCAAAAGGGGTATGCCTTCGGATCAAGGTTATTTTGAGGAAGATGCATTACATAGGTAGGCTTTATATCGTTTAAAAGTTCGAACATCTTTTTTTTGCCGTCACAGGTGGTTTCTCCCACAATAAAATCAGAAAAATAAAAGAACGGACAGGTGTCGGTTATGGCATGTCCGTAAGAAGCCTTTATAAGAGGACAGAGGTTTTTAGGCAAATCTCTCTCGGCTGCGCTTATGGGTTTTTCACTTGTTGCACATAAGGAAACCGGAACGGCTCCTGCTGCATATACAAGCTCAGTAGGTACATAGGAACAGTAAAGGCCGATAACCTTGCCGCCTCCGTCTTTTAGATTTTTTAAAGCCAAAAATTTTTTCTGCTGAGCTTCAGCCAAGCTGTCAAAGCCCTTAGGCAAATTGTTCATAATCATACTCCAAAAATAGTTTAGATTGAGACACTCTATATTTATTATAATATGTTAATATTTATTAAAAAAAATTACAAGTGGTTGAGGTAAATATATAAAATTTTATTGCTATTTTATATTGACAAAATAAGTGAATTGTGTTAAAAGATATATAAATTATTTTTATGATTTATTAAAAAAATAGAATATGAGTTTTATAAATGAGTAAAATTACAAGGTATGAATTATTAGAGCTTGAGTCTAAGCCGAAAACAAAAACTCAATTGGTATTTGATTATATTGTATGTTTCTTACCAATTACTATGGGTGTTTTGAGCCTTACAGAATATTATTATATCCCCGGCATAAGACCAAATAAAAACTCTGAAATTTATGCGATCTTTATAGGATGCCAAATTTTAGCTTTTTCCATAGCCTTAATAATTTCCTTTTTTTATAGGCCTCTTTTTAGCAAAATACGTCACAAAGCTCCTCTTTATACTCTAGTATTTCTTATCTATACGGCCTATGACTATCTGACATTAAAAACAGGTGTATTGATTTTACCCTATTTTCCGTGGGTAAATCAGGTTTTAAATGCAGCTATAAACGATAGGGCTTATTTACTTGATTGCGTAAAAAATTCTTTAATACTTCTATTTACAGGTTACGGTATAGGTGCCGGTATAGGAATCATCACAGGTATTTTATGCGGGTACAGTAAAAAGATTAACTACTGGGTCGCTCCCTTTATGCGCTTGCTCGGCCCTATTCCCTCAACTACATGGCTTCCGCTTGTTATGGTCTTGGTTTCGAGTTTGTTCAAAGGGGCCGTTTTTATTATTGCCCTTGGAGTTTGGTTTTCAACTACTTTAGCTACAATAACGGGAATTCACAATATTGATAGGGACTTCTTTGCTGCTGCAAAAACTCTTGGGGCAAAAGGGCATCAGCTGGTAAGCCGGATCGCCATTCCCGCAGCCTTGCCAAATATTTTTCAAGGTCTAACTCAGGGAATGAGTTCCGCCTGTACAGCTTTGCTGGTTGCCGAAATGCTGGGGGTTGAATCGGGATTGGGCTGGTATATAACTTGGCAAAAATCATGGGCGGAATTTGCGAAGATGTATGCGGCAATAGTCATTATCTGTTTGACCTTTATTGCCGTTTATCAGCTTTTAAATAAAATCAAGCGTTCGGTCTTAAAATGGCAAGAGGGCTAAAATGAACATCTTAGAATTGAAAAACGTTTCAAAGAGTTTTCCCAGAACGGATATTGATGATATAACTGTAGCTCTTTCGGATATAAGTTTAACTGTTAAAGACGGAGAATTTGTTTCTCTTGTGGGGCCGTCGGGCTGCGGAAAATCTACAATACTGCGTTTAATTGCAGGTCTTATTCCGCCCACAAAGGGAGAGCTTATATTAAACGGTAAACAAATTGAAGGCCCTGCTCCCAACAGAGGTATGGTTTTTCAGCAGCCTACATTGTTTCCTTGGCTTACAGTAAAACAAAATGCTTCGTTTAGTCCTAAAATTTTAAAAACATATAAACAAAAAGAAAAGAGACTTGAGCAATTGATAGAGACTGTAGGCTTGACGGAATTTTCCGATTCTTATCCGCATCAGCTTTCAGGAGGTATGGCACAGAGGGTTGCTCTGGTGCGTACAATGATAAACGAACCTGAAGTTTTCTTAATGGATGAACCTCTGGGAGCCCTTGATGCTTTCACCAGAATGAATATGCAGGATGAGCTTTTAGGAATGTGGCAGGACAACGGGCATGTTATGCTCCTTGTTACACATGATGTTGATGAAGCAATTTATATGAGTACAAGGGTAATAGTAATGGCCCCACGCCCCGGAAGAATTAGGGCTGATATTCCTATTGAACTTGAATATCCTCGGAATAGGACCGGAGAAACTTTCATAAAATACCGCAATCAAATCATGGATATGCTAGATTTCGGCAAAATTGGAAAAGAAAAATAATCATTTTTATATATTAGGAGATAAAAAATGAAAAAAATTATAACATTAGTTTTATGTATTGCTTTTGTTATTGTAGGTTGTGATTCTTCAAAAGAAGAGGTAAAGAAAGACAATTACCGAGGAAAGGCTGCAAACGAAACCATAAAAGCTGACCTTTCAAAGGCAAAAACTGAGTTAAACTATGATAAAGAAGCTTGGAAAAAAGAACCTCTTTACGGTAAAGAAATTATTATCGGTTATAACGGCGGTTTATGTACATCCACGCCGGCTTTAGCAGCGGTAAAAGGTTTCTTTGAAGAAGAAGGTCTATCGGTTAAGGTTATTAATGTGCAGAGTGAAAAAGAGTCTGTCGGAACCGACAAAGTACAAATAGCTACGGGTCATATAGCCTCATATCTTGTTCCTACAGTAAAAGGAATAGATATGGTCTTCATAAGCGGTGCCCATACAGGTTGTAAATCGTTATATACATTGAAGAATAGTAAATTTAATTCTACAAAAGATCTAATCGGGTATAAGATAGGGCTTCCCAATGGTATAGGAAATTCGGATCACAATATATCCCTAAGATTTTTAAATCACGATAATATTGAACCCGATAAGGTAAAATTTGTTCCTGTTGAAAATTCCGCTTCCGTTCTTGCCCTTCAAAAAGGAGAAATTCAGGCAGCACTCCTGTCCGATCAATTTGCACAAAAATTTGTTGATGATGGAACCTTACAAATGATACGTTCTATTACCTTTGATGAAGATTTTAAGGATGAGACTTGCTGCATTCATGCTTTCAGCGGAAAATTTTTAAGAGAAAACCCTATAACAGCTTTAAAAGCTACAAAGGCGATAAAAAAATGTGCTTTTTGGCTTGAAGATAATAAGGAAGAAGCTGTAAAGCTCCTTTATGATAATAACTGGGCGAGCGGTGATGTAGCATTAGCCAACTATATAATGAGTACCTATAATTTTAAATTACAGGACTCAACAACCGAAAATACTTTAAAAAATGTAATTGCCGACTATATCAAATTCGGAATTATTGATGTCCCTGATGAAACACCTGAACAGTTATTAAAAAGGGTCTGGAATCCTATTGCGGCAGATTTTAATCCCGAGAAAAAATAAATTACTAGATTAATTTTATTATGGAACTATATATAAAAAATATAGCTCTATTAAACATTAAGAATAAGGGACTTCGATCTCTTATTCTTATTGCTTTGATGGGCATTTTAAGTTCTTCTGTTTTTATAAGTATCTATACCGTGCTAAGTTTAAAAAACGGTATAAACTCTTTGAAAGATAGACTAGGAGCCGACATTATTATTGTTCCCGAAGGAATCGAAAAAAAATTAGAAGGTGCTTTATTTAATGGAACGCCTGAAAGTTTTTATTTGGACAGGGAAGTAATGAATGCTATTCCTTTAGATAGTATTGAAGCCATGAGTCCTCAGCTTTATATAGCGACCCTTACAATCGGCTGCTGCTCTTTTCCCTTACAGGCGATAGGAATAGATTTTGAAACAGATTTTATAGTAAAGCCTTGGCTCACAAAAACTATTCAGCTGCCTTTAAAAAAAGATGAAGTTGTAATCGGTTCCAATATAATGGCAAAAGAAGGGGATATATTAACTTTCTTTAACCATGAATATAAAGTAAAAGCAAAACTAAGCTCAACTGGTATGGGATTTGATAATTCTGTATTTTTAAGTTTATATGATGCACGCAAAATGGCAGAATATGCAAGTAAGGTTACTGCAATCCCGACGATTGAAAACGATAGACTTATATCTAATGTACTTATTAAAGTAAAAGATATAAAACCCAGAGATTTATTGATTCAATTAAAAAAATATGTAAAGAAATATGGAGCTACAGCCTTTGTTGCGGCTAATATGCTTTCGGAAATTTCTGCAAAGTTAAAAAATCTTTTTACATATATTTATATTTTATTATTTGTACTATGTTTCTTAGGCATTGCAATCATCGGTTTGACCTTTTTCTTAAACATATCGGAAAGGAGTAAAGAATATTCTTCTATACGTGCTATCGGAGCTACAAAATCTTATTTATATAAACTTGTTATTTTGGAATCCTCCCTCCTTGTTGTTCTAGGCTCTGCTTGCGGTATTGTTTTAGGAGGAACAATAAGTCTTCTCTTCAACACAGCATTAAAGCAGACTTTTCGTTTGCCGTTCTTAATGCCTCAATTTAAGACTTTAATAATTTTAGGTCTAGGCAATATTTTAGTTGCTTTAATAATAGGGGTATGTTCTTCATTTTTGATTATGAAGATAATCACAAAAAAAGAAATAGCCATTGCCGTAAAGCAAAATAATTAGGATACAATATGCTTGAATTAAACAATGTTTCAAAAGAATTTATACGCGGAAATGAAAAAATACTTGCTGTAAATAATTTTAGTTTAACAATAAATGAAAATGAATTTGTTGCAATCACAGGAAGATCGGGATGCGGTAAAACTACAATTTTAAATATGGTGAGTGGTTTTTTGGCCCCAACACAAGGTTTAATTATGTTTAATGGGGTACCTGTTACAACTATGAATGATAAACAAGCTTCAATTTATAGAAATAGCTCTATAGGTTATCTACCGCAGCATATTAAACTTTTAAATAATTTATCGGTTCTTGATAATATAAGATTCCCTTTTTATTTACGGAATAGAAAACCTGACTTTGATCTTTCTTTAAAAGCCGAAGATATTTTAAACAAACTTGGAATATACAAACTAAAAGATGCAAAGCCATACAATCTTTCTGGAGGAGAAAAAAAAAGAGCTCTTTTAGCCCGTGCTCTAGTTACAAGTCCTAGAATGCTTTTGTTGGATGAGCCTACAAGTGATTTGGATAAAACAACAGCTAAAGAGGTAATGAATATTCTTTACAGTTTAGAAAATATTGCTATTCTTTGTGTAACACATGATGTCGATTTATTAAGCGATGATGTTAAAGTTATGGATTTAACAAGTTAAGGAGTATAAAATGAATAAAAAAATTTTTTCTATAGTTTCAATCTGTGCCGGAGTTATTATGATTTTGGGAGTTTTAATATTTTCTCCTGCCTGCCCTGCAATGGCAAACGGAAAATTTATGAAATGTCATTGGATGATTCAAACAGAAGTTATGTTCTCTATCCTTTTATGTGCTATCGGCTTGATAAGCTTTATCCTTTCAAAAGAGGTTTTAAAGGCAACGGCTTTAATAGGATGTGTTATTGCATGTTTAATGATTTTGTCTTCAACGACTTTTGTAGGGACCTGCGCAAGTATGGAAATGGCTTGTAATGCACATACAAAACCTACCGTTCTAATAATTGCAGGAATTTATTGTTTGTATTGTACAATAGTCAGTATATCAGTTTTTAGGAAAAGAACTTAAAAAGTTTTTTTCATGGACCTCCTCCTGTCCCCGGTCAAAAGCCGGGGCTTTTTTGATCCCGCTTTAATATATTTAAAAAACTATCCTTTTTATTAAATCGTTAAATTAATTTGATATTTTTTCGATTATTGTATTGATAGAAAATAAGCTTCCACTTATCCAATAATCATTTCGATTCAGGTAAAAAAAGACTTTTTACATGTGTTTTATACAGCAGCCATGTTCTTAAACATCTTCAAAATTTTTGAGTTCTTTTTTTACCTTAAAACATTCCGTGCAGTTTAAAAAGTCTTTGATATGGCTTGCGTAGTTTATTTTTTTATTCCATACCAGATAGATATTGCGGTATTGGTGGGGAACATCTCCTAACTCAAAGGCTATCAGTTTTTTATTTTTTACCATGTCTTCAACTGCTATTCTCGATATAAAAGATGTACCTAAACCTTCTGCGGTCAACTGCTTTATTACCTCAGTGTCGTTTATCGAGGCGCTTATATTTATCGAATCTAAATCTATCTTTTGAGATTTTAAAATCAGCTCCATATTTTGCTTGACGGCCGAGCCTGCTTCACGGATAATAAAGGGTTCTTCGGCAATACGTTTTAAGTTGGGGTTTGATTTTTTTAGTTTTTGGTAATAAGAATTATTAGCACTTATAAATACAAATTCGTCTTTATAAATGGGAAGAAACTCGCAGTTTTCATCTTCTGTTTTCATTCCGACGATGCCTATATCGACGGTATTCAGTGAAACCTTTTTTATTGTTTCAAGGCTGTTTTTTTCTTCAACCTTTATATAAATGTCGGGATGCTTTTTTTTAAACTCTCTCACTATTGAAGGAAGAAGGTACCCTGCCGGAATGGTGGATGCTCCTATGGTTATAACCTTCCTTTCAGGATGGATAAATTTTTCTATTACTTTGTCCCTTTCGGCGAGAATGTTCTTTGCTTCGCCGTAAAGTTTATTTCCTGCCTCGGTTAATTTTAGCTCTCTTGTAGAACGTAAGAATAGAGGGGTATCGAGCTCTTCTTCAAGCTGTTTTAAGGTAAGGCTTACTGTGGGCTGCGATATGTTCAACTCGCTTGCAGTAGTGGAAAAGCTTAAATTTTCTACAAGTTTGATAAATATCTCAAGTTGTTTAAATTCCATAAAGACTCCTTTTCGGTTTAAACTGAGCCGATTTTATTTTACGTTCATTACAAAAACACCGCTCCATTTTGGTTTCGGCGGAGATTCCTGATAGTGAGTAACTCTTCTTAAAAATACCTTGGAGGGTGCATCATTATATTTTTCTGCACATTCAGAAAAATACTTTTCGGCCTGCTTCCATTTTCTTTTTCTATAATAAGAAAGTCCTGTTTCAAATAGTTTTTTTATATCATAAAGTTTTTCGGTTGTAAGTTTCTCGGTAGGCTGAAGAATTTCGTAAATACGGACAGCTTCCGTTTTTCCCTTAACTGCAATAAAATCAAGCTCTCTGCAAATAAAATCTTTGCTTAAATTTTTATAAACCTCTTCCGATATGATCGATTTTGAGCCGTATTCTTTGTTTGCACCTTCAAGACGGGCTGCAAGATTTACCGTGTCTCCTATGGATGTAAAATCTTTGCGGGTTTTGGAGCCGACGGGACCGAATACTACGGGCCCCGAATTAATACCTATTCCTATTGAAACTAAAGCGGAGTCTTCTTTTAGAGCCGTCTTCTGCTCCCTTCTCATCGCTTTGCGTATTTCCATAGCGGCCTTACATGCATTGATTTCTTTTTTAGGTCCTGAGAAAAAAGCCATAATTTCATCGCCGACGTACTTATCTACATCTCCCCCGTTCTCGAAAATTATCTTTGTTTCGAGATCAAGATAGCGGTTTAAAATGTTGATGACCTCACGAGGCTGCATGTTTTCGCACATGCTTGTAAAACCTCTTATATCGGTAAACAAGAAACAGAGGTCCCTTGTGGCGCTTTTATTTGAAAGATTTTTTTCTGCATTTTGAATAGTATGAAAAGATACATAGGGTAAAATTCCGCGGATAAGCGAGATAATATTTTTTAACTCTATTGAAAGGGTTTTTATTTCGTCATGGGTTTTGATGTTTTCTTCAAAAATAAGCCGATCGGCTTCAACTGATGCATTGCTCGAAATCATTTCGCGTAAAATATTTGCGGTTTTTCGTATATTTCCGCATAAGAAAATAATCGGATTTGCAATAAAGTCCGCCAAAAAAAGAACGATGATTATAGAAGCATAGAAAAACACGGCCGAAATTGAAAACACAAAAACCTTTGCCTTAAAATAAGGGCGGTCTAGAATTTCTTTAAGATATGTAACAACGGAGAAGCCTACAAGTCTTTGACCCTCCTTACGGGTAAAGGTTACGGGATAGACATAAAGGCAGGTTCCTTTTTCTTTATTATAAATAGGCGTACTGACCGTAGCTTCATTTCTGAAATGTTTTATATACAGGGCTGCTTCCTCAGGGCTTATGTTCTTTTCTTCTTCAGGTATCAACCGTACCTGTCCTGCGGCTGTAGTATAAGAAAACACATCAAAAAAAGGCAGCTCGGTAGATCCATTGATTTCTTCAAGAAAAACAGGCTGTTTATTGCTTGTGGTTATTATATCAACCCTTTGGAAGGGGAAGGGCGAAGATAGATTGGTCTTTTTTATTCCTTCTAGGAAGGCGTTGATTTTAGCGTGCAGACCGTCCGAAAAGCTGTATATGGCTGCAACCTGCTCGGCCTGACTTTTTCCTGTTGTGTTGACGTTTTGGGTGAGAAGCATGTTATAGTTTCTCAAATCCGTGTAAATAAAGGTTGAAAGAATCACTAATATGGTAAAAATAATAACTATTGTTATTTTTATTTTTATGTGAGACCTTTTTTTTCTGTTTTTAAAACGGTTTATGTATTGTTTTAATAGCTTGTCTATAGAAAAAGCTTCTTCCTGTATGGGTTCGGAGGTATTTTGTAGTGCTTTTTCTTTTTTCTTTTTTAATTTATCGGCTATTCGTTTGTTTAACAGTTCTTCCTTACTTTCCTCTTCTTTTAGCAATCGTTTATATTCAACATATGATTCGTTTTGTCTTTTTATGGAAATTATGCCGTGTGCTATCAAAAAAGCATGAAATATAAGGGCTATAAAAAAAGCAAAATATGTAAGGGGACTTAGAGAATAGAACCATCTGGGAGTGTTTGCAAATAAATTCATGCCGGAAATCGAGGCTGAAAGATAAAGGCTTATAGGCACTAAAGCCGAAAAATAAACAATTTTTGAGGATATTTTTGTTTGAAAAATTGATACAAAGATAATTATAAATGCAATAGGCAATAAAAACAGCAATAAGCTGCTTACATAAAAAAAGTTTAAACCGCTTTGTATAAAGTTTGAAAATAATACCGTCATAGGGTAAAGATTTACTGCTCTCTGCGAGGTATTAAACAAGTCCATTTTAGTCATGCTAAACGGAAAAATCATAAGTACTGCAAGAATTATAAGAGAAGCTATTTTTACCGTATCAGGGTGAAAATAAATTTTTTTTATCCGTTTAAGGAATTTATCTAGGTCCTTTATCATCATAGATAATAGTTTACACACTAAATGCTTTTTGTCAATACAATAAGGGGAAGGGACAAACCCCCGTTCAGAGCGGTGGTTTTTCCCTTCCCCTTTGACCCCATCCCTTTTCCTCGCGCTGCCAAAGGGCTTGCCGCCCTTTGGAATCCGGCATTATTACAAAGTTTTTAGTTTATTCTTTGGTCGAGATTAAAAAAGAATAAAATTTTACTATATGTTGCAAAGTTTGCATACAATAATTATGAAAAGGGGGAAAATTTTCTTCTTTAAAAAATTATTAACGGGGCTTAATTATGGAAAAATTATTTAAAATAACTTTACGCAACGACTATGCATTTAAGCGTGTATTCGGAGTAGAAGAAAACAAAGATATTCTTCAAGATTTGTTGGAATGTATATTGGATATTCCATCTAAGGATATTGCGGGCTTGGAACTTCTGGATAAGGAGTTTCATAAGGATTTGATAAGCGACAAAACCGGTGTCTTAGACGTAAAATTACGCCTAAAAAACAACACGATTATCGACATCGAAATTCAAAACAGATGGAACAGCGAGTTTGCTCAAAGAACCATCTTTTACTGGGCTAAAATGTATACGGAAAACTTAAAAACGGGTGAAGTGTATACAAAACTGCCCAAATGTATTACAATAAACATAGTGGGTGAAGGCTTTGATTTAAATAATCTTATTCACAGTGAGTATAATGTGGTAGAAAAGCACCTAAACGAAAGGCTTTCCGATGAGCTTGAAATTCACTTTTTAAACTTAACCAAAGTTAAAGAACAACAAGAAAGCTTTGAACAGGACGAAAAGAGAAAGAAACTTTACAACTGGCTGAAATTTATTAAAACTGATAATCCGGAGGTAAGAAAGATGTTAGAACAAGAATCCCCCATGATGGCAAAAGCCAATACAATGATAGAAGTAATGGAAATGAGCCCAAAAGAAAAGTGGCTCTATGAAAACCGCATGAAATACGAACACGATAAGGCCTCTTGGAAAAATGCGGGGTATCAAGAAGGTATTGAAAAGGGTGCTCACCAAAAAGCCCTTGAAACTGCAAAAAATTTGCTTGAAATGGGGCTTAGCCCGGATTCCATTATAAAAGCTACCGGTTTAAACCTTAACGAAATCGAAAAACTATAATTAGGGGAAGGCCCCCCGTTCCCTTACGGGCTTTTCAAGTCAGAGCGGTGGTTTTTCCCTTCCCCTTTGACCCCATCCCTTTTACCTCGAAGCTACGCTGGTTGTACTCGCGCTGCCAAAGGGGATTTCCCCTTTGGAACCCCCGACTTTTTTCAAATTTTACCATTTATTACAAACTTTTCGTACAATAATTATGAAAAGGGGGAAATTTTTCTTCTTTAAAAAAAATTATTAACGAGGCTTAATTTATGGAAAAATTATTTAAAATAACTTTACGCAACGACTATGCATTTAAGCGTGTATTCGGAGTAGAAGAAAATAAGGATGTTCTTCAGGATTTGCTGGAATGTATATTGGATATTCCGCCTGAAAGCATCTCAGGTTTGGAGCTCTTGGATAAGGAGTTTCAGAAAGAGCTTTTAAGTGAAAAACTCGGTGTTTTGGATATCAAGTTAAGACTTAAAGATGGAACTTTTATCGATATTGAGATTCAAAACAGTTGGCATTTTGATTTTCCTGAAAGAACTTTGTATTATTGGTCTAAAATGTACAATGAAAACATAAAACAAGGCCAAGACTATACAAAACTGCCAAAGTGTATTACAATAAACTTGATAGGAAAAGGCTTTAATAAAAATAAGCGTTTACACAACAAGTATTTTATTCTGGAAAAAGATACAAAAGAGCCTTTAGTTTCAAAATTTGAGATTCATATATTGAACCTTGAAAAAGCAAGGCTCTTAAAAGAAGGTCAATATAAAAATAATAAAACAAAACGCTTATTAAACTGGCTGAAATTTATCGAAACTGATGACAGGGAGGTACGTAGTATGCTGGAACAAGAATCGCCGATGATGAAAAAGGCAAATGCAACGATAGAATTAATGGAAATGAGTCCTAGGGATAAATGGCTTTATGATTCCCGTATGAAATATGAACATGACAGAGCTTCATGTATAAGCGAAGGTTATCGGCAGGGTATTGAAGAAGGAATGTTGCAAGGTGAAATAAAGGGTATTGAACAAGGTATTGAAAAGGGTGCTCACCAAAAAGCCCTTGAAACTGCAAAAAATTTGCTTGAAATGGGGCTTAGCCCGGATTCCATTATAAAAGCTACCGGTTTAAACCTTAACGAAATCGAAAAACTATAATTAGGGGAAGGGACAAACCCCCGTTCCCTTACGGGCTTTTCAAGTCAGAGCGGTGGTTTTACCTCGAAACTCCGTTGGTGGTGCCCCTTCCCCTTTTTCGGAGAAAGGTGTTTCTCCTTGAACTGAATCGGTGCAGGATCCGCTTGTTTTTGTTGTTAATATGCCGAAAAAAGGCAAAAAAATTAGAAAAATTATAAAAAAAATGCGAATTTTGTGTAACTTTTTTGTATTTTTGCTTGACAAGTGTTTTTGGCTGTGTTACAATGTCGTCAAACAAATAACAAGGAGGAATTTTTTATGAAAAAAATTCTGTCAATTTTGATGATTTTGGTGCTCTTGGGCGGAGCAGCTTTTGCCCAACTTACACCTCAAGTTACAGCAAATGCTTCTGTAAACTGGGGAATTGACTTTGGAGCAGGCAATAATGCAAAGGCCCAACATGGTTTTGAGAATTACTTGGACGCAAAGGTCGTAATCCCTCTTTACATGGGTACTTTAAACTCAAAGACCGAAGGTGACGTTCGCATGAACTTTGATCTTGGTGTAAACTTAGCTTACAGATTCTATGACCAGTTGTCAAATAGTGCATCACCCCATTTGGCTTGGGATTCGGATGCCGAGTTTAAACTCTGGAGAAAAACATTAAGCGATATGTCTGCATCTATTCATTTCTTCGGCGGTTACATGAATGTTTACGGACGCCCTGACTTTTCTACAAACTATGCACAGATTTGGTCACCTATCCGCGACAATGGTATAGCATGGGGTCCTGAAACCTCAGGCGATATTACTGGTTTTGGTACAAAACTCGGTTATGCAAGCGATGACCTTGCAGGAACAGGGCTTAAATTTGATGCCGGCTTAAAATTCGGATCAAACGGTTCATGGAAAGCTAAGGGATCAGCATCTCAAGATAAGTTTAAGGTTGTAGATTTGAAAGCTGGCGACACATCAATTGCTGGTGCTACATATTATAAGCAAAATGGTTACGATGGAGAAGGTAAGCCGATATTTAGTTCTACAGCAGCTCCTGCTTTCACAGGTCCTGTTGACCCTGCCACAGGTCTTCCTACCGTAGCTGCTGGTGAAGCCGGAAAATATTTGGTACAGACAGCGTCTACTGCAACCGGTCCCGCAGCAAACAAATATGCTTTCGGACTTGATTTAAGCTTAGGTTATGATAAGTGGGTTACGCTTGATTTCGGTATCAATGCAACTTTTGATAACGTTAAGGACTTTGGAAAGGCCGGTGTTCATGAAGATGTTGCAGCAGGATCAAATCCGGATAAGCCGTATTTAGGTATGGGATTCAAACTCGGATCAAAGCCTGTTGATGGTCTTGCTCTAACCTTAGCCATGGATGCCTTAATGAATGTAGGTACGGATTCAAAGGTTGCTTTTGATCTTCGCTTTGATGCTTCTTATAAGTGGGTAGCTCTTGGTGCCTACTTCGGTAATGATTTGTCTGCTTATGCCGGAGAGGACAAGAACGGCGATGCTATTGGTGATATGGCAGCAATGATTGCCTTTAAATCAGCAGCTTCAGGAAATACAAATTTTGTTGAAGGTTTGGCATTTGGCGTAGACTTCAGACTTAACCATCTCTTAAGCGCAGTTCCCACCGGTGATAAATCTACATTACCTATGGGTCTAAGTGCTTGGGTAAACTACAAGTATGCTCTTACAGATTCAATGTGGATCAAGCCCTATGTTAACTTCTGGGGTGAAACCAACAGAAAATCTATAGATCCTAGCAAAACCGATAAGTTCTTCGGTGTTGCCTATAAGGTCGGTGCTACATTCTCTCCTGCAGAGAAAATTGAAATTGACACCTACTGGTCACAGGGTAAACTTTCCTGGAATAAATATGAAGGTACTCAAGGCATGATTAGCGCTCCTGCTTTTGATGCACACAATGGTACTTTTGTAATCGGTGTTAAAGTTATCTACTAATCTCTATATCTAGTATAGTTTAAAACCCGCCGCAAGGCGGGTTTTTTTGTGTTTAATCGAGTCTGCTGCTATTCTTAAAACATTGAATAATCCTGCGTCTTATGATATAATCGGTTTTAGGAGGCTTAAAATGGATTTTGATTTTTCGAGAAAGATACCGATAGGGATTCAAAGTTTTGAAGATTTACGCAGAAAAAACTTTTTATATGTAGATAAAACTCTATATGCTTTTAAGCTGGCCAACTTAGGGAAGGTATACTTTTTAAGCCGTCCCCGCCGCTTTGGAAAAAGTCTTTTTCTCTCGACTTTGAAGGCCTATTTTTTAGGGCAAAAAGAGCTTTTTAAGGGCTTGTACATCGAAAAGGCTGAAGAAAAGCGGGCCGAAATCGAAAAAAACGAAGCATGGGGTGAGTATCCTGTTTTGTATATGGATTTTAATGTGGGCCGATATGACTTGGATGCTGCTCTTGCTGAAAGCCTAGACTACTTTTTAAAAAAAGAAGAAAAACTCTACGGGTTAAAAAATGAAGGCGATTCTTTCGGAAAGCGTTTTCAGTCACTAATAGAAACCGCCTACAACAAAACCGGAAAGCAGGTGGTCATTCTTGTGGACGAATATGATAAACCCCTTTTACAAACAATGGGTGTAAACGAAGCCTTAAACGAAGAATTCCGCAATACCCTTAAAGCCTTTTATTCGGTAATAAAAACTTGCGACCAGTATATCCGCTTTGCTTTTTTGACGGGAGTTACAAAGTTCAGTAAGGTAAGTATATTCAGCGACTTAAATAATCTGCAAGATATAAGTATGCTGAATGACTATGCCGAAATATGCGGCCTAACTCAAGCCGAGATAGAAAAAACCTTTAAGCCTGAAATAGAAAGACTGGCGAAAAACACCAAAAACAGCTATGCTAAAATGCTTGAAGAACTAAAAAAGCGGTACGACGGCTATAAGTTCAGTGTTTTAGGAGAATCTGTCTATAACCCGTTTAGCATATTAAATACTTTAAACTCCGGCGAATTAAAAAATTATTGGTTCTCCACAGGCACGCCGACTTTTTTGGTAAACTACCTAAAAGATGCTCATTACAATATTCCCGACCTAGACGGAAATGTTGAATTAAATGAAGCGGGGATAGAATTATACCGTGCAGATGCAAAAAATCCATTACCGATATTGTTTCAATCGGGCTATTTAACGATAAACGAATACATAGAAGAAGTTAATATGTATCGCTTAGGCTTTCCGAATGATGAGGTACGTTATAGCTTTTTAGAAAATCTATTCCCGTCATATTCTTCACTTAGGCCTGATGAAACGGGAGTTTCAATATGGAAGTTTGTCGAGGATATCCGATCCGGGAATGTCGATGAGTTTATGGAAAGGATGCAGGCTATAATAGCCGGTGTGCCTTACGATAATCTTCCAAAAGATAAGCTCAAATTGAGGGAGCAAAACTACCAGACTGCCGTTTACCTAATCTTTAAACTTATGGGGCAATTTGTGCAAACGGAAATACACTGTTTAAAAGGCAGGGCTGACTGTATAGTACATACTAAGGATTCGATATACATCTTTGAGTTTAAGCTGATGAGTGCAGGTACGGCAGAAGATGCAATAGTCCAAATAAAAGAAAATGGCTATGCCGCTCAATTTAAGACAAGCGGCAAAAAAATAATTCTGATAGGTTCGAGTTTTAATGAGGAGGAAAGGACTATCGGCGAATGGAAGTCGGAAGAACTTTAAGCTATTAAAAACCTGTAAGAAGGAAAGTTTATAGAAAAATCATAAAAAAAGCTGCCCAAGCATTTGAACTTGGACAGCTTTTTAATTATCGTTTTAAAGTAAAAGACTTATTTTGTCTTTAAATATTCGTTAATTGCGGCAGCGGCTTTTCGGCCTTCGCCCATTGCAAGAATTACGGTAGCAGCACCTAAAACAATGTCGCCTCCTGCCCAAACTCCCTCGATCGAGGTTTTTTGGCTTTCGTCAACGACGATATTGCCCTTTTTGGTAACTTCCAAACCATGACTTGTTTGAGCCATAAGGGGGTTGGAGTCGTTTCCGAGGGCAACGATTACGGCATCAACCTTTATTTGATGCTCGGTACCGGGTTTTTCTACAGGCTTTCTTCTGCCGGATTCATCAGGTTCGCCCAATTCATAGTCTAAAACTTCTATTGCGCAAACCTTTCCTTCTTCATCTCCGATTATTCTTGTGGGGTTTTGAAGGAAGCAGAACTCTACGCCTTCTTCCTCGGCATGGGCAACTTCTTCGATTCGGGCGGGCATTTCGGCACGGGTTCGGCGGTAAATACAGTAGACTTTTTTACAGCCAAGGCGGTAGCCCATTCTGGCAGCATCCATAGCAACGTTTCCGCCTCCGATTACGGCTAGAGTTTCAGCCTGATACAGAGGGGTATCGGAGTGCGTTGCATCATAGGCCTTCATAAGGTTAGCCCTTGTCAAATATTCGTTTGCACTAAAAACACCGATGAGGTTTTCGCCTTCAATTCCCATAAATTTGGGAAGACCGGCACCGGTTCCGATAAAGGCGGCATCATATCCGTCTTCTTTTAAAAGCTGCTCAAGGGTCTCGGTTCTTCCTACCAAGAAGTTGGTTTTGAATTCAACGCCCATCTTTTCGAGGTTTTCGACTTCCTTTGCAACGATTTCTTTCGGCAATCGGAATTCGGGGATTCCGTAAACCATAACGCCGCCTGTTTTGTGGAAGGCTTCAAAGACTGTTACCGAGTGGCCTTCCCTGCGGACATCGGCTGCAACAGTCAAACCGGCAGGGCCTGAACCGATGATAGCAACTTTTTTTCCGGTTTCGGGAGCAACGGGTGGAATGGTAATCTTATTATTGTTTCTTTCCCAGTCGGCGACAAAGCGTTCAAGACGGCCGATGGCTACAGCCTGTTCCGTGGATTTGAGCATCTTACCTACAGTACAAAAAGCTTGGCACTGCTTTTCTTGAGGACAAACGCGTCCGCAAATTGCAGGTAAGAGGTTTGTTGTTTTTATAATATCGACAGCCTTTTTATAATCGCCTTTTTGGATTTCGGCAATAAATTCGGGAATCGGTATACCTACGGGGCAGCCTTTAACGCAGGGCTTGTTTTTGCAGTTTAAGCATCTTTCCGCCTCAATGCGGGCCTGTTCATCGGTGTAGCCCATGGCAACCTCATTCATCAATGAGGCTCTTTTATGAGGATCGAGGGTCGGCATTTCCTGAATAGGAATCTGAGCCCTTTCTTTAGGGGTTAAGGTTTTGCCCTTTAAATCGGCCCAAAGCTGTTTGGCCCGATCTGAAAGCTCTTCATGGGTTACATGTTTATGACATTCTTTATTTATATTTTCCATATTTTTCCGCTCCTTAATTAAAAATACCGGACTTGCACTTATGCCTATCCTGATCTTCGCGTCCGCGGAAGGCCTTCATTCTCATCATCATATTATCGAAGTCAACCTTGTGGGCATCGAATTCGGGGCCGTCAACACATACGAACTTGATTTGATTGTCTACGGTTACACGGCAGCCGCCGCACATTCCCGTACCGTCAATCATAATCGTGTTAAGTGAAACCGTTGTTTTTATTCCGAATGGACGGGTGGTTTCGGCACAGAATTTCATCATTATGGGCGGGCCGATTGCAAAGACTTCGTCGGGAGGAGTTTGACTTTCACAGAGTTCTTTTAAAGGTACGGTTACAAGAGCCTTTCTTCCATAAGAACCATCATCTGTTGTGATAATTAGCTCATCGGCGATAGCCTTCATTTCATCTTCAAAAACGATTAGATCCTTGTTTCTTGCTCCGATGATAACTATGAGCTTGTTACCTGCTTCTTTAAAGGCTTGAGCTATAGGGTACATTGGGGCAACACCAATACCTCCGCAGACACAGGCAACGGTTCCGCACTTTGTGATGTGGGAGGGGCGTCCAAGAGGGCCTAAAATTGCAGCGATAGAATCACCTACGTTTTTATTGCAAAGTTTGATGGTTGTGGCTCCTACGGCCTGAATAACGAGGGCGATCCAGCCTTCTTCGGCATTTGCATCGGCAATTGTGAGAGGAACTCTTTCACCGAAGTTGGTATCTATTTGAACGATTACAAACTGTCCCGGATGTCTGTTTTTTGCGATTTCCGGTGCTTCAACGCGCAAATAAAAAACCTCAGGCGAATATTGCCGTTTTTCAAGTATTTTGTGCATAATCATACTCCTTAAGGTTTATAATCTATAAAAAAATAATGATTTAAGATGTTAGACAAGTCTTCAAATCAATGATAACCTTAACGGGTTATTATATCAAAATTCAAAAAATCTTGCAACAGGCGGAAATTTGTTTGTTTTGTTTTTTGCCGCGGAAATACATTCCATTAAAAACTACCGATAATAAAAACTGGACAAGCGGCTTTTTTTGTGATACAATTTTCACATTAAGAAGGAGGTTTTTATGAAAAAATCTAAGATATTGTGTTTACTTATGTTTTTTGTTGTTTTGGGAATACTGACGGCGGAAAAGTCCTCTAAAAAAATGTATGTGAATATAAAAGAAACATGGATAAAATCCGATTCAGCTTTTTTTGCTAAAGACCTTGTGAGAGTAAGGTACGGGGATCAGGTATATCTTTTAGAAGAAAAAGGAAAATGGATGAAGGTTTCTCCCGTTTCAAACCCGAACCTTGTAGGCTGGCTTCCGAAGGCAAATCTTACAAAGAAAAAAATAGCCGGCTCTTTTGATAAAAAAACTTCTGCAGAAGCAAAGGAATTGTCGCTTGCAGGAAAGGGCCTAACTGAAGGCTCGGGCTCGGAGTTTTCGGCTTCAGGTAAAAAAAATTATGCGGCAGTTGACAGCGTTGAAGGCATAAAGGTAAACCCGGCGGATTTACATTTTTTTATTAAAGAAGGCTTATTGGAGGACGGTGAATAATGAAGAAAAAATTCGGATTATTTGTAATTATAAGTTTAATACCGGTAGTTGTTCTATCTTGTGCCCTATTGGGAAGTTTAGATGATCCTCTTGCCTTTACAAAAAATGCTATAGATGCTGCCGCTCCTATTATTGAAGCCTCGAAGCCTATTGAAAATGAGGAAGAGTATTATATAGGCAGGGAAGTTGCTGCCATCATTTTAAGTAATTATAAACTTTACAGGAACAAGCCGTTGGAAAACTATCTTAACTTGATCTGTATGACCTTGGTTTTGAATTCCGACGTACCCGAATCCTATAACGGCTATCATGTTGCGATATTGGATACGGACGAAATAAATGCCTTTGCAACACCCGGCGGTCATGTGCTGGTTACCAAGGGACTCTTGTCTTGTGCGGATTCCGAAGATGCTCTTGCCGGTGTCATAGCCCATGAGCTTGGGCACATTCAACTAAAGCACGGTATAGGAGCTATTAAGGCTAATAGAATAACTGCTGCCGCTGTAGAAAGTTCGGCAACAATGGCTGTAGGCTCCGATAAAAAAGCGGAACTTAAATTTTTAGAAGATGCATCAAAAGAAATTGTAACAACCTTAGTGAATTCAGGTTATTCTAAAAGCCAAGAATATGATGCAGACCGTTTTGCCGTCAAGCTGATGGCAAGGGCGGGATATGATCCCAATGCTATGACCGAAATGCTTAAAATTATGAGTGAAAAACAGAAGCATGACAGTAGAGGCTTCGGCAAAACTCACCCATCAGCAGTTTCCCGTATAAAATCCGTAGAAAAGGAATCGAAAAAGCTTGCAGGCGACTATAACCGTTCCGCGAGGCTTAACCGCTATCAAAAGAATAAACTGAAATAAGGAAAAAATTATGAAGAAAATACGAAGGCTGTTTTTTATTTCCATTCCGGTTTTTTTCATTGTGCTTTTTTTTATTTATTTGGGAGTTTTTAAGCAGGCGGAATATTTTTTTTATGATGATAGAATGAATAGGACGGCTTCTTATTTTTCTCCCTCCGATGAAATTGTTTTAGTTTTAGTAGATCAAAAAAGCTTAAACTATGCAGCTTCCGAAAGGGGATGGACTTGGCCTTGGCCGCGTGAAGCCTATGCCGAGATAGTCGATTTTTTTTCAGGCGGCGGAGCAAAGTCGGTTGCCTTTGATATGCTTTTTACGGAGCCTTCTTCCTATGGGGATGCTGATGATAAAAAATTTGCTGATGCGTCAAAGGAAAGCGGCATAGTTATTCAAACCGTTTTTTTTGACAAGGTCCAAGGGAATACGCAAAGCTGGCCTGACAGTGCTCCTAAGCCTGAACAGTTAAGTAAAAATGGATTAGGCCCTGCTAAGGAGTTGCCCGGTATTTTTCCTATAGATGAAATTGCTTCGTCTGCCAGACTCATAGGGAATGTAAACAGCCTTTCCGATTCTGACGGAACTATCAGGCGTGCCCGTCTTTTTTATTCGTGGAAAAATTATAAGATTCCTACTCTGGGAATTGCTTCTTATTTTGTGGGCGGAGATGAAGATGAGGCCTTACCTGAAGAGATTAATCTCCGCTTTATAAAAAGTATTGACGATTATTTGCCTTACAGTGCAGGCGACATTTTAAAGGCACAAGCAGACATAAGGGCGGGAAGGGAAAGTGAACTGAATCCTGAAGATTTTGAAGACATGTATGTTTTTTTCGGGCTCTATGCTCCAGGCCTTTTCGATATTTGTCAAACCCCAGTTTCCGCTTCATACCCGGGAGTCGGCATTCATATAACTCTTTTAGATAATATTCTTTCGGGTAATAGGATTGTAGAAACAGGTTTTTTGATTAATGCTTTAATTATTTTAATTTGTATTATTCTTGCAGGCTTGCCTGAAATTTTTTCGGAAAAAATAAAATCCAGAACTGCTTCGATAAGTATAAATGCTGTGAGCTTTTTGGTTTTTGTTGCCCTCTATCTTTTTATCGCATATTATCTATTCCGTTTAGGAATTGCGATACCCGCGGCTTCGGTGCTTGCCGGAATGATCTTATCTTTTGTTGCCTCCCTCGCAGTTAGTTACATGGTTGAGGGTAAACAAAGGCGTTATTTAAAAAATGCCTTTAAGCAGTATCTAAGCCCTGCCGTTATTGAACAGTTGATTGCCGACCCATCCCAATTAAAGCTCGGCGGGGAACGTAAAGAAATATCGATTTTCTTTTCGGACTTGCAAGGTTTTACTTCAATCTCGGAGAGTTTAAGTCCCGAAGCTCTTACCGAGCTTTTAAACGATTATCTTTCGGATATGAGTAAAATTATCTTGGATTCGGGCGGTACAATCGACAAGTATGAAGGTGATGCTATAATTGCTTTTTGGAATGCTCCTGCACGAGTGGAACATCATGCCCGTTCTGCCTTAGAAGCGGCTTGGGCTTGTCAAAAAAAACTTGAAGAAAGGCGTGCCGATTTTGAAAAGCGGGCTCAAGGCAGGCCCTTTAAAATGCGCATAGGGCTTAATACGGGCTTTGCTATCGTCGGCAACATGGGCTCGGTAAGCCGCTTCGATTATACAATGTTAGGTGATTCGGTAAACTTGGCCGCCCGCTTGGAAGGTTTAAATAAGCAATTCGGTTCTTACACAATGTGCGCTGAGGCCGCAAAAAAACAAGCTGAAGAAAGCGGCACAATTCTAAAATTCAGAGAGCTTGCCCGTGCCGCAGTTGTAGGAAAATCCGAACCCGTAGTTGTTTATGAAGTCATGGACGAAAAAACTTATAACGAAAAAAAAGTCTTGCTCGATTCCTTTGATAGAGGTTTAAAAGAATTCTACGCCGGAAACTTTAAAGAAGCCTTAAATATTTTTGCTCAAACGGAAGAAGCCGATCCTCCTTCAAAGCACTATGCAGAAAAATGTAAAACCCTTATTTCCCAAAAACCTGAAGGCGAGTGGCTGGGCATTTGGAAGGCCGATACAAAATAATTTTTTAAATTATTAAACCATAAACATAGAGGTTCTAATGCAAAACAATAAATCAAAACTTATCATTATCTTGATATTGGCAGCTTTTTTATTTTCGTGTTCTAAAGAGGTTAAAGAACCTGCGGAAGAAAAAAACGTAGCTGAAAAGAAACCTTTAGTAATACTTGATTATACTGTTCCTCCAAAAAAGCTTGACCAAATTAAACAAGGATCTGAATCGGAAGAAGAAGATATTGATTTTACTGAAGAAGATCCTCCAGTTGTACTAACCGACGAAAACACTCCTGAAACAGGGCTTATAAAATTACTGGAAAGCAAAAAAAGACATGCATGGAGTCTACATAAAATCCAGTTAGAAATAGATATGTACGATGTTCATGGAAATTCGTATGAAGAATTTGAAAAAAGCGGTATTGATTATCTAAACAGACAAAAAAATACAGAGATAGTCAAAGTTGATTCGGATAATAAAAATATTTATTGTAAACAGACATTAAACCTTCCAAGTGGAAAAGAATTAATATATGATGTTGTTTATACTTTTTATCTATATCCGAAAAATTTTGCTTATACAAATTATGAACTAAGAGAAAAACCCGTAATAGCCGATAGGCAAGTACAGGAATCAAAAAGAGTTCATGGGAAAATAACAGAAGCCGAAAAAGATATAAACAAAGATAAAAATATTAAAATATTTGAAAGATACATAAATAAATACACTAAGGAACATCGGCATAAAACGGGTGATAAGCCGTATAAGGTATTTGATTATGTAAAGGGTAATTTTAGTAATTCAGGAAAAGATGAATATATAGTTTTGTTTACGGCTCCTTTTACTAAATCTGAGTTGGAAGATGGTATATTTCTTTTGGAGTATAACTATATAAAATATGTCGAGTGTTTTATCATGGAAAACGATAAAGTAATTAAAATGTATAAACTTCCGGGACATTGGGGGCATGTTGTACCGAGGGATAAAACAAAAATAGATTTGGGCGAGCAATTTTCTTTTGGGTGGATTGCCGATTTTAATCAAAACGGAATAAACGAGATATTTGTTCACCGCAAAGAGGTATTCGGTTCAAGTTTTTTCTCAATAGAATTTATTGATAATAGATTTGTTGAAATACCTATCACTAATCGAGGTGATATTCTTAAATCGGTTGACTGGGAACAAGCTAAAATAGTAGTTGAAACTAATCCATTTCGGTCACTGGTATTGGATTCTAAAGATACCAGACCTAAATATTTTGCAGAATATCAGTGGTGTGAAAAAGAGCGTTGCTATGTTCTTTTATCAAATAAACAATATAAATAAGGAGGTTATAGTGAAAAAAGACAAATTAAAACTTATTTTTATCTTAATATTAGCGGCTTTTTTATTTTCGTGTTCTAAAGAAATTAAAGAACAGAAGCCTGAGGAGACAAAAGTTGAAACATCTACAAAAATTGAACCGAAAGAAAATGAATTTTTATCAAAGCCCGAATATAACACGCACGTGAAGAGTCCTGAACAAATTAAGGAATTAGAAGAAAAATACAAAAAAAGTAAAGCATACGAGGAAAGTCTTAAACAGCTTAGAACCGAGCTTGATAAGAAAGAAAAAATTCTAAGATATAAATGTCCGGTATTTATGAGTATTGATAATCTGGCACAACAAAAGGCTCCGGCACTGTATAGTTCGGTATATAACCTTGAGTTTATTCATTTTTATGAGATAAAAAAGGAAGGTGAATTTTGCTATTGTAAATATAAAGCTCCTACCCAAAACGGAGGAACTCTTGATTATCAGGTTACCTATAAGTGGTATAACATTGAACAGATGTATCTTCCTCTCTCTTATGACCTTTTAAGTGAGACTAATATGGTAAAAATAAATGACGAACTTATAGAAAACCAAGTGCACGGCTCTATATATAGTATGGAAAACGATGAAAAAAAAGATGAAATGATAAAACTGTTTGAAGATTACGAAAACACACGATATCCTTTATATTTTGAGGTTGTCCATACAGATTGGGATACGGGAGTCAAAACTATGGGATATAAACAGTATGATATGAAAATCCTTGATTATGTAAAGGGGAACTTTACAAACTCAGGATATGATGAATACTTTGTTATGTTTTATGAAGATGCCCCTGATCCGGAAATATATGATCAGTTTATAGAAAGAGTGCGATGTTTTGTAGTTGATGAAGATAAGATAATCAAAGATTACTATATTACTGTTCCTAGTGCATCATTTTTTCCACCGCATATTGAACGAGGCGGTCTTTTTGGGTTAAAAAATTTTGGATTTGAGTTTTCTCAAGGGTGGGTGTCGGATTTTAATCAAAACGGTAAAAATGAAATATATTTTGTAACTCATTTTAGCACAGGTAGGAATTTCTTATTTATAATTGAATTCAATGGCGAGTTTTTTGTTACCGGTTATGTATATGATAATGATTACGATGTAGTATCTGTTGATTGGTATAAAAAAATGATTATAATAAAAGATAAGTCGAGGAGCGGTGAATGGATAGATGATTATCAATGGAATGATACTTTAAAAGAGTTTATTTTATTAAAAAGAAAATATTAGGAGGGATTAAAAAATGGAAAAAATTATTAAATTAACTGATGAAGAGTTGTTAAAAATAAACGGAGGAGGAGAGATTAATGATGCTATAGATGATGAGGTAATATTATCGAGAAAAAGGCGTATTAATCTTGAAAAGTCTCAAGATACTGTACGGGAAGCTGCAATTTATCGGCCTTATGCAAAAGGAAATTTTGACTATGAAGGCGCCGCAGAAGGTGTAACATGGTGTAACCAATCAAGTTATGATGTAATGGAAGCTACCGGTGTCCATATGGAAGCATTTTATGGAAAACCGGATGGGTATAAAGGAAAAGAAGGTCAAAGAGGCGCCGGATATTGGGTTAATGCAAATACAGCCTGTAAAAATGTTGAAAATTATATAGATAAATATGCAAAAGAATGGGTTAACGCTAAGATAAAGGAGGTTGGACTAACAAATATAGAGGCAGGGTTTGACTATATAGGGCCGAACTCGGTTAAAAATTATAATGAAGCTTATACAAAAAAGTATAACGAGTTATCCGCCTTACAGCCTATAACAAGTTTAAATGTTGCGGGGCTTCCTGTAAACGATACTGCAATAAAAGAAGATCCGTTTGGGGTGTAGGGAGCCGTGTTTAATAAAAAATCCAATTTAACCGTGGTCTTGCAGCAAGATACTCAGGACTGCGGTCCTGCCTGTCTTGCAACTCTTTGCAAATATTACGGGAAAAGAATACCTATTTCTTATATATGCAAAATAGCAGGTACGGATAGAGGCGGTACCTCAGGATACGGAATTGTCCGCGGTGCAGAAGAATTAGGATTTTCATGTCAGGGAGCTTTAAGTCCCGAAAAAGAATTTTCCGAGGATATCGTCTTCCCCATAATTACTCATTTAAAAAGAAATGATTCAGAACATTATGTTGTAATTTTTAAAATTAAAAAAGATAACGTAATTATAGGAGACCCTGCTTCAGGGCTTTTGAAAATACCTATAAGTGAATTTAAAAAAGAGTGGAGCGGTGTCTTTTTTGTTTTAACTCCTCAAGAAAAATTTAAGTTAAATAAAGATTCAGGCAGTATTTTAACCCGTTTTTTGTATCTTTTAAAGCCCCATAAAAAAATAGTAGGCGAAGTTCTTACGGCAAGTATACTCTTAAGTTTTTTAGGTATAATCGTTGCTTTTTATTTTCGGTTTTTGGTTGATGAAGTTTTATATTCAGGTACAAAAATAACGCTTAACTTGGTTTCTTTAGGATACCTTGTTGTAATTATTTTTCAAACGCTGTTAAATATTTCGCGTAATCAACTTATGCTTCATATGAGCAGTAAGATGGAAGCTGCTTTAAGTTTTGAATACTTTGACCATGTTCTTCATCTTCCGATGGATTTTTTTACTACACGCAAAACAGGAGAGGTCCTTTCCCGTATTCATGATGTAAATACTATAAGACAGGTTCTGTCTTCTACAGGAATGAATATTATCTTGGACTCCCTAATGCTGGTTGTAGGCGGAGCTTTTTTATGTGCATCAGGCGGTATACTCATGTTGATTGCCGTTATTCCGGTTATTATTTCTGCCGTTGTAATATGTTTTTTTGTGCAGCCATATAGAAGAATGATAAAAGAAAAGGCCGTAATAGATGCCGAAAAATATTCAGGCATGGTAGAGTCCATAAACGGAATAGGAACAGTAAAGGCTCTTTCAAGTGAAGATCTTGCATTTGAGCGAACCGAGGTAAAAATGGTAGATTCCGTAAATAAGGGGATTGAAATAGGTACGCTTGCAAATATAGAAAATGCCGTGCAAATGACTCTTTCGCAGCTTGGAACTTTAGGCGTTTATTGGGTAGGCAGTTTTAAAATATTAAACGGAACAATGAGCCTCGGGCAGTTGATAGCATTTTCTATTTTATCGGGATATTTTTTAGGCCCCTTAGGGCGTTTATTAACCTTGCAACCTACATTACAGGAAGCCTTTGTTGCAGCAAACCGCCTTTCCGAAATACTTGATATGCCTATCGAAAAAACAACCTATTCGGGAAAAACTAAAATAGAAAATATAGAAGGTTCTATCGAAATTAAAGACCTCTGTTTTGCATACGGTTTACATGGTAATACATTAGAAAATATTAATTTAAATATAAAACCCGGAATGAAAATTGCTTTTGTAGGAGCCTCCGGTTCAGGCAAAACAACACTTGTAAAACTGCTTATGAAATTTTATAATTTTCAAAGCGGGGAAATCCTTATTGACGGTTTAAATATAAAAGATTTGGAAACCGAATCGTATCGTAAACTTATAGGTTATGTACCTCAAGAAGTTCTATTATTTTCAGGTTCAATTAGAGAAAATATTTTATGGGGAAACGGGTTTTTACCGGAAAATGCTTTGTATTATGCTGCAAAAGTTTCCCGCTCCGATGCTTTTATCAATAAGCTGCCCGATCGTTACGAAACAATTATAGGAGAACGGGGTGCAACTCTTTCGGGCGGTGAACGGCAGCGTATAGCCTTGGCCCGTATTTTACTTAGGGAACCTAAAATACTGATACTTGATGAGGCGACTGCAAGTTTAGATGCTATTACCGAAAAAGCTATAATGAGTACAATTGAAGAAATAATTGAAAATAAAACTACAATTATTGTTGCTCACAGACTTTCGACAATTATAAATTGCGATAAAATTTTTGTTTTTGATGGAGGTAAAATAAAAGAAGAAGGAACACATAAAGAGCTTATTTTAAAAAACGGAATATATACCGATCTTTGGAATGCTCAAAATACAGGTGTTTAACTTTTATTCTTAACTATGAACCCTATACGCCTTATACATCTTAAAGATTTACGTTATAAACACGAAATATTTTTACAAAAACCGCCTGTAGTTTTAACTGTTTTTATTTACATAATAGGTAGCTTGATGCTGTTTGCTTTTTTATATTGCATATTTGGAAAAATGGAAGAAGTAGTATATGCAAAAGGACAGGTAAGGCCTGTACAAAATATATCATTAGTAAAAAATATAATTGCAGGTGAGATTGTACAAATAAATTATTTGCCTGGACAAAAAATAGAAAAGGGTGTAGAACTTGTAAAAATTGATGACAGTATTTATTCGGCAAGAAAAGAAGCTCTTCAAGCCTATTATATGGTAAAGAAACTTTTTTTTATGTTTATGTGTTGTATATTATCTTCATTGTATGCAATTGAATATGAAGAATTTATTGCCGGGGTTTTAACAAACAGTAATGAATATCAAAAAGCTCTTAGTAAATATAATATAAAAAAAACGGCAGCACAAAAAATACAATATAGATGGATTCCTAAATTATCTTTAAAGTTAAACTATATTAGCAATGTGGAGATTAAGACTCATGACCAAATACATGCCTTTACAACAGGTCTCAATTTAAAACAAACCCTGCCTATGGGAATGGGATTAACTTTTAATATTGATAATACATTTGCTTTAAGTAAAATAAAAGGTGCAAAAAATGAATACAGCTCTTCTTCCAAGACTCAATTTTCAATGCCGCTTTATTTTTTTGCTCCGGCTATTTTAAAACCGTATGCAGAGCATGAGTTTTATTTGGGTGAAGATAGTATTAGTTTTGTCGATTTGGAATTACAACGAATAAGAGAAAAAATAATCGCAGAGGCAATATATGTTGCTGTTTCTTATTGGCTTCAAAAAAAGACTATAGCAATTGAAGAAGAAAAGTCACAAATAGATTTACAACTGGGCCTAAATGATGAAGCTTTATGGAAGCAAGGAAAACTTTCTACGCTTGAACTTTCGGAAAGAAATACAAAAAGATATAATAATCAATTAAATTTGTTAAATTCAAAAAAAAGATACCTTCAAATGCTTCATACTTTAAATTTGACAGGGATGGGTGCAGATGCAATGCCGAGTAATATTGAATCTTGGATAAAAAAACTTGAAAGCTATATTTCTCATGAGTATATAAATACTGATACCGAATTTTTACTTAAACAAAAGCAATTGAAAGTAAATCAATATTATACATTGAAAGAACAGCTTAATCGGCTTCCGTCGTTTATATTTTCATTTACACTTGATCCGGCTTCTAAATCAAAAGGCGGTGTGAAATTTAAAGATACTATTCAAAATTACTGGAAGGCTGAGAAAAGCTGGCTTTTTAATTTTGCTGTTGGAATAAATATTCCGCTGTCTCCACTTGATGAAGTCTATGATATAGATAAGACTACTAAAGAACTGCTTAATTTAAATAAACTGGAAATTGAAGCTCTTAGTATGAACTATCAAAATAAAAAAGAAGTTCATGAAATAAATTTAAATATTTTAAACGAGGTTTGTATTTTAGCAGAAAAGAATAAAGAGAATATACAAAATCGTTTAGCTTCTTCAGAAGTTTTACTAAAACAAGGCTATATAACCGAGATCGATTTTAAAATTCAAAATCTTGATTATCAGCTTTCGCAATTAAATAGTCTAAAAGCCAGACTTGATTATATAATTGAAGTTTTAAATTATTAATTTTTTTTATTTTCCTCCCATTTCAGCCAAGGCTTCGTAGGCTTTTTGTTTGTATTCGATGGCATCTTGTTTTTCTGTATTTTGGTTTTCTAAAGCAAATTTAATAGCCATATCAAAGTCTTCTATTGCCTTTTTATATTCTTTGAGATCAAAATAAATTTTTCCTCGAATATTGTATAGAGAGGCATTATGAGGATACATCCTTATACCGGTATTACAGTCTTCTATGGCTTCTTTATATTGCCCTCTCATTGAAAATAATGTTCCGCGTATTCCATATAGTATACCTATCCATGAAGGCTTCATTTTTATCATCTTATTGACAATTTCAAATGCCTCATTATTTTTATCCATTTCCAGATATATAAAAAGTAGTCCATTATACGGCCATATATCATCAGGATCCAATTTAATAGCTATTTTAAAGTCGTTTATTGCATCATCAGTTCTTTCAAAATGTTCGTGCAATCTCCCTCTTAAATTGTATAGTTTTGCAGATTTCGGATTTAATTTAATTGCAGTATTTATATCCTCAAAAGCTTTTTCATATTCATTGATTTGTTCATAAGCTCGGCTTCTTGCTTCGTAATATTCATACGCTTTATCGTTTAAGTTTATCGCAGTATTTAAGTTTTCAATAGCTTTATTATAGTTACCTGCATCATTAAACAATAAACCTTTAAAATAATAGGCTTTATCTTCTTTCGGATTAAGCTCAATTATCCTATCAAAGTCAGCTAGAGCTTTTTCGTGTTCAGCCAGATAAACATATGCTTCTCCTCTGTTTAGATAGGCTTCAATATAAGCAGGATCTACTTCAATTGCTTTTGTATAATAATATATAGCCCTTGTTCCATCTTTTTTTTCTTTTGCACTGTTTCCTGCCATGTTAAAATATTCGGCTTGGCTATAGTTTTGTTTTTTACTTGTATCGGTTGTATTGTTATCTGTTGTTTTACAGCCGTAGATTAAGATTAATAAAAATATGATTGTGATAAAACGCTTATTTTTAGATTGCATTTGCGGCTCCTTGATTAATATTCCATTCTTACATTGCAGTACTAAATTTAATAATTTCTTATACGCTCATCCATTTGTCCCAAAAAGCTGAACTCACTCTTACCTTGGGTCTATAAATACTTGTGATATTGATTTCACGGATTTCGTTATTTACTTTATACTCAAAAACAGTAATGAATTTTACTTCTTTTATCTTCCTAAAACGTTTTAAATCTTTTTCTTTGTTTATAGTGTCAGGTAGAAATTTCCCAAGTAAAAACCTGCTTGACCATCCATATTTTGTACCAGGTCTATCGTCATAAATATTTAGCGGAGTATTTTTATATACTGTCCGATCAAAGTTCTCTTTAAAATTTGTATACCCCAGCTTACTTTCTAAAATATTTTCAGAATGTAGTTCCACTCCAATGTCTTCAATTATTAGTGTCCAATGTTTGATATGTATAGCTTCTATATCATCTCGATCTGTAAAAACTTTTATTAAGATCATTGAAGGAGATTCCATTTCAAAATAATAAAGCTCTATTGCGTGTTTTAAATCACAAAAAAATAAAAAACCGTCTTTTGTATATTTTTCAAGAACAGCTGCTTTTTCTCCTGTCTTTATAAACTGTTTAAATTCTTTATAATATTCATGAATAAAGTCTACACTGACATTTGTTTTATGCCATAATACTATATTAAATAAAATGATCAGTACCAGTAAAAATATAAAAAAAGATTTCATTTAATATCTCCTACTTGCGGGAATTACCTAAAATCCAATAAGGCACGATATCTACTACAGTATGCCCTATCCCTCTTGCGGCATACTCAGTCCACCTTGGTACATCATACCAATTTTCGGGAGGAGCTCCAGGATCAATATAGTTATAGGTTCCACGTATTTTATCATCGGTAACTACTCTTGGATTTTGGTCTACAAGCGATTTTCCATCATAAACAACTTCCCATCCGTTCGGATGACAATATTTCCTTTCTTTTGGCTCAATACCATCTTGATGAAATATGTCACGGGTTTCTCTCCTCCATTCCATTTGTTCATCTAAAATAATCTTATGCGTGTATATTGAAGTATCATATTTATTTAATTTATCACGCATTTCATAATGCCACTCTGTGGCACCATACCATATTGTTTGAGGAATATTTTCCAATGTTTCTGATAACATATTATGTTGTCTACTGTGAATATCATTAGCCGCGGCTCTGCGAATCATAAGACGCCTCTCGTATTCAGGCGGATTAAAAATTTTTAAAAGCATATTCTCAAATATTCCGCCTGTTTTTTCATGTATATTTGATTTTGCAAAATTTTGTTTACCATCTATTTTGTTTTTTTTATTATGTGATTGATTATCCACAGTGCCTATAGTTTTAGTGCTGACATTTTTATTTTCTTTTTTTTCATCATGACCATATTTTATACTTTTTTCATCCTCATATATTGTATCTTCTTGTCTGTCATAGTTATCGCTTGCTTCCTTATCCTTGTTTTGAGTTTGTTCCTTCGGCCGTTTTTTTTTATCGGATTTTTGAGATGGTGTTTCGGGCTTTGCATTTTCAAAGACTATTTTTTGTCCCGGATGTATCAGATCGGGATTTTCTATACCGCTATTTTTTGCAGTTTCTTTAATTTTTTCGGATAGTTCCTTGCTGGTTGCATCAGGATAGTGTTCCCGTACTATCTTACTTAAAGTGTCTCCTTTTTTTACCGTATAATCTCCTTCATTCTCATCTTTAGATGTCTGTTTACCGCCGTGTATCATATACAGCTCTTCAATGGTTAATATTCTGATTTTTGATTTTTTTATGTTTGAATTTTCTTTCATGCTAAATCCTCCTTAATGTATGATAAAATATGAATATAATGTATGATAAAATATGAATATTTTTTTGTCAATATAATAAAATTTTTTACTTTTCTCCCATTTCAGCCAAGGCTTCGTATGCTTGTTTTTTGTATTCGATGGCTTCTTGTTTAACTTTATCAATATTGTCCGGATCCAATTCAATAGCCCTATTAAAGTCTTCTATAGCTTTTTTGTATTCTTTTAGGGCAAAGTAAATTGTCCCGCGTGTATGATAAGAAATTGCACTGGAATGATTTAATTTTATTGAATTATTACAATCTTCAATGGCTTTTTCATATTCATTAAGTTTTAAAAAAAATTCTGCACGTACATTGTATGTCGTCCACTCCGGTTTTAGTTCTAATGCCTTAGTTGCAGCATCAATGGCTTTATAATTTTTATCCGTTATCCCATATATATATAATAATCCTTTATAGGATGTTAGATTGTTTGGATCAATATTAATAGCTTCATTATAATTTTCTATAGCACTATCATATTTTTCTAAAATTTGATATACAATGCCTCTTGTTTCATATAAACTGGGTATATTGGGATTTAACTCAATTGCAATATTTATATCATTAAGAGTATGTATATATTGTTCCATTCTATAGTATACTTTAGCACGTATATAGTAATAATAGTAATTTTTATTGTTTAATTTTATTGCAGTATTTAAATTATTAATAGCAATATTATGATTGCTAAGTTTAGTAAAAACTAATCCTTTCCAATAATAAGCTCTATCTTCTTTCGGATTAAGCTCAATTACCTTATCAAAGTCAGCTAGAGCTTTTTCGTGTTCATTTACGTAATAATACATCTTTCCGCGGTTTAGATAGGCTTCAATATAAGTAGAATCCGCTTCAATGGCTTTTGTATAATAGTATATAGCCCTTGTTCCGTCTTTTTTTTCTTTTGCAGTGTTCCCTGCAATGTTAAAATACTCGGCCTGACTGTAGTTTTGTTTTTTTTCTGTATCGGTTGTATCGCTATTTGTTGTTTTGCAGCCGTAGATTAAGATTAATAAAAATATGATGGTGATAAAGCGTTTATTTTTAGATTGCATGCGAAATCCTCTGCTTACAAATATTTTAATATATAAAGTTTATATTGTCAATTATTTTTCTTGCCCTCTTTTACTCTTTTAAAAATAGAGTTATACTAAAATATAGACTTTTGTTTTTAAAAAATGAGTTTTTACTCTGTGCCCCTTTTTAAGAACATTAGTCACTTTTATACTAATAGGAGAAGAGTATGCAATCATTAAAAGGAACAAAGACCGAACAGAATATCCTTTCGGCTTTTATCGGAGAGTCTCAGGCTCGTAATAAGTACACATTTTGGGCAAGCACAGCCGAAAAAGAAGGCTTTGTGCAAATCGCAAGGATTTTTATTGAAACGGCAGAGCAGGAAAGAGAACATGCAAAACGCCTCTTTAACTTTTTAGAGGGCGGAGAGGTTACCGTTTCGGCTACGGCTCCTGCAGGCGTGGTAGGTACAACTTTGGAAAATCTAAGGCAGGCTGCCGCCGGTGAAAATCATGAATGGCAGCACATGTATCCGGAGTTTGCTAAAACTGCAAGGGAAGAAGGTTTTCCTTTAATTGCTGCCGTTATGGAGAGCATCGCTGTTGCCGAAAAATACCATGCAGAAAGGTATGAGGCCTTTATCAAAAGGCTCGAAGAGAATTCTATGTGGGTACAAGAAAGTCCGACAACATGGAAGTGCTTAAACTGCGGCTTTATCGTGGTCAGTAAAAACGCTCCTGAAAAATGTCCTGCCTGTGCTCATCCCAAAGCTTATTTTGCCCGTTTGGAAGAAAGTTTTTAAACTTATCAAATTTTAAACTTAATCTAAACACTAAGCTTATCCTTCCAAAGAGGGGTTTTCAATTTTTTGATAAGCCCCTCTTCGAGAAGCTCTGCACTTAAACGCTTTACGTCCCCTGCTTCCCAAAATGTTTTCTTTGAAGAAAAAAAATCGATTGCTTCATTTTGAGTAAAAATTTTTTTATTTGCTTTTATAAATTTTATAAAAAGCTTTTCGTCTTCGGGATATTGAACCGCCGTTTTATTACAAATATCGCAGCCCGAACAGGCTATTACTTCTTCATCGGGATTGGAAGCTTCTGCTCTTGTTTCACCGAGGGCCTTTAATAGAACCGCCCTGCGGCACTTTCCGCTTTCGGCAAAGTCTTTAAGAACACCTGCCCTAAGACGCTGTTTTTCCGGCAAAAGCTCTATCCGCTTTCTATCGGCAGGCGACCATAGCAAAACTGCCTCGGCAATGCTCCCGTCCCGCCCGCCCCTTCCTGCTTCTTGAATATAGGCTTCGGCAGTAGGAGAAGGATCCATGTGAATTACCGTTTTAACATCCTTCTTGTCAACGCCCATCCCCCATGCACATGTACATATCAGTATACCGCTCTTATGTTCATGGAACCATTTTTCGGTTTCGGTTTTTTCTTCTCTTTCGAGGCCTGCATGATAAAATCTTATATTCTCGTCATTTAAGCGAAGGCGCAAAAATGAAGCTGTCTGTTCCGTTCCTTTTCGGCTGGAGCAAAAGATGACCATAGGTCTTTTTCTTTTTTGCACCTCTTCCAGAAGGGCAGGATTTTTTACCCTGCAATGCTTTACAAAATAAATTATATTTGTTCTATCCGATTCGCCTCGAACCAAATGAGCCCTGCCCTCAAAAAGAATTTCGGCTATACGCTGTAAAACCGGAGGACTCGCCGTTGCCGTAAAAGCTGAAACGGCGAATGGATGAAGCTTTTTGATTATGTTTGTAAGCTCAAGATAGGCAGGTCTGAAGCTGTCTCCCCATTCGGTAACGCAGTGTGCTTCGTCTATTGCCAAGTGAACCACATTACAGGCAGCAATCCTATCTATAAGAGTTCCGCCTGAAAGAACTTCCGGGTTTGCAATTATGAGTTTTGCAGGAGGCTTGCCGTCTCTCCCTTCCATGCGTGCAAGTTGGGCTTCTCTTTCTTCTTTAGTTTGGCCTCCTTTAAAGATGACAGGCTCAAGTCCGCCCTCCGCCATTCGCCTAAACTGATCGCTCATAAGGGCTAGGAGGGGATAGATGATTACTGTAGGCCCGTCCAGCAGGAGGGCAGGAACTTGAAAGCACAAAGACTTGCCGGCTCCTGTGGGAAGGAGAATAATTTGTCTGCCCCGCATAATTCCATCCTCATCATAAAGTGAAGTTATTTTTTCTTCTTCGGCGTTTGAGGTAATTTTTTGCAGCAATTTTGTTTTTGCATCTTTGTCCGAATCTTCCCCGCCTTTATTTTTAAGTTCGGTTTGTTCGGCTTCAATGCGGGCTTCCACTGCGTGAACCGCATCTAAGATATTGGCTATTGCAAGCCTCTGCCAAGGATAGAGCGACGGAATACCGAAAACGTTTTTTGCACAAACTGCAACGGCATCTTCGGTTTTTTCCAAACTGTATTCGGGGTTGTCGGTTTCGCAGACAAAGGGGCAATAAAGATCGTCAGGCGTATCATCCCATCGGTACAGCTCATCGTTTTCTTTTAAATTTTGACTTTTCATTTTCACCTCTCAATATTATTGTACGAGATAGATGAAAGAAATAGTAATTTTTTAAAAAGAAGTTACAACAGAAAATTACAGGATTCAAGGGTTTTAAAATTTGAACCTGCGGCGAGCCTTATAAGATAGAATAAAAAATCTTTTAATTCGGCGTAGGCTTGATCCGAAAGGTTTAATTCTCTTGAAATTTTGGGGATAAGATTTTGAACCGCAAAAAGGTATAAAAGGCTTTCGCCTGAAAGAGGAAAGGCCGGTTCGTGTTTATCAAGGCAGGAATTGCAAACGCAAGAATCCTCATGCGGAACGAAATAAAAGTTTTTTTCGCCATAAGAAGGGGTTGAAACGCTTTTATTAAGGCAATCCGTTTCCGGTATTTTAGTTGAAACCCTTATTCCGCAGCGGCAGCAATGTTCCATATCAGGAGCAAGCCCCGATAAGGAGATTACCCGCCACAAAAAACGGAGCAGAGCTTTTTTACACTCGTTTTCGGAAGAAACGGCAATCCCCGTTAAAAAGGAATTTATGATTTGCCAATCGATGTTTCCCTTAAGCTTTACGGCTAATTCGGCGGCAAAGGCGGCACACCAAATACGGGTCAGGTTATCGCTTAGGCCTATGCGGTAATCGCTTACCTTAAAGTCGCTTATCTTGTTTGAGTTTTTAATGGGGTTGGAATAAATCCAAACCTCTCCTGTGTGATAAGGGATGACCATGCTTCGCAGTTTGCTTTTAGGCCCACCGAAGACGGCTGCATCTACCAGCTTGCAGGAGTGTTCCGTATCGGGTAAGAGGAGGAGGGCATTTCTGTGCCCCTCCCCGAATGTCTTCAATGAAAGAACAAGGGCTTCGGAAGACCAAGAGCGGTTTGCCATTTTTATTTAGTGTCTGTTTGATTGTTTTGAGAGCCGTTTGTATTACCGGATTGTAAGAGGTCTTTAGCTCTTCGGCTCAACGCTCCGTTTTTTTCGTCTTCTGCAATTAAGGAAACAAGAGGCACCAGCTCGGGATATTTATTCCGTTTGAACATATCAAGCCCTATACTCTTAAAAATCGGATCCTTATGGTTTAGATAGGCCTCTGCTATGGGGGCTGTTCCTCTGTTTTCAACTTTTGAAATAACCTTGCCGAGCTCTGCGGAAAATTTATTTTTTTGTTTGTCCGAAATAGCTTTTAATGCAGCCTTCTTTACATCATCGAAAATTACATTAAAATTATTCTTTAAAAGGCTTTCGGCAATTTTTAAGCGGATTGATAAGCCTGTTCTTTCTTCATTAAAAGAATCTATAAGCCATTCGTTTGCTTCCGCATTGTTAAAATGGGAGAGGGCTTCGATGGCAGCCAGTTTTACAACATTTTCAGGATCTTTTTTTGCTCGGTATAAGATAAACGGAACGGCATCTTCCGCTTTTTCTTCTTTTGCGGACTGAACGGCTTGAAGCCTTACTTTATAATAGGAATCCTTAAAGGCTTGAGTCAAGATGCTTTTGGCTTTTGCGTCTTTAAAGCCTGCCATGCCCTTTATCGCAGCTGTTCTTAAAACCGGATCCTTATCTTCAAAAAGTTCCGACAAAACCGGAACAGCGCCTTCGCTGCCTATTTTTCCAAGAGCTGAAGCAGCACTGCCTCTTATGATGGAATTTTCATCGGAATCTTCAGCAACTCTAATTAAAAAATCACTGATTTCGGGAGTGTGTAAATCTTCCAATGCAAACATTATGTTTTGTTTTATTATCAGTGATTTTTTTTCATCATCTGAAGCCTCGGAGTCAAAAAGCTCTGTAAGAAAAACGGCATCTTCTGGTTTTCCTATCTTTCCTATTGCCGAAATACAAAGGTCCCTGTACTCGCTTTCTTCATCTTTTAAGATTTGCCTTAAAAAATCTATACCTTCATATATCTCAAGCTCCCGTATATAGGAAATCGCTGAACGGACGGTTTCTTGGGGGGCGTCATCTTTATTTTCTAAGACCATGAGGGCGTCGGCCTTTAAGCAATCGTTCTTTTTTTCGGCAAAGTAAGCAAATAAGGCTTCTCTGATTGCAGGAATCTTGGTCTCGGCAAATACTTTCTGCAAATCGGCATCAAAGCGGTCATCTTCATCGGCTTTTAGCCTTTTTATAAGCTCTAAAATATCGTCGCCTATGCCGTAAAGAATCGTATCTCTTTTTTCTTCAAATTCCGAAACTTCTTTTTTCTTTTTTTCATCAGCTTGAGCTGCCTGATTTTCTGAAGGAGCTTGGGCGGTTTCTTGGGCTCCAAGTTGAACTGCTAAGCTTAAAATAAATAAGAGGCTCAGTGCGCCGGATTTTAAAAAAAAGTTTAATTCTTTTTTTAGGGTTTTCATAAATTATCCTCCGTGATACAAGTTTTGCCTTACAAAACACTACCGGTTTTAAGACTTATAAAATTACTTATTCTAAACGGTTTTCGTATTTCTTTAAAAAGTTTTTATAATAATCGTTAAAAGAATCGTTTTGAATGGCCTCTCTTATGTCTTGTACCATACTATATAAAAAAGCCAAGTTATGATAAGTTGCAAGCATTGAGTATAAAATTTCTTTTGTTCTAAATAAATGCCGCAAATAGGCCCTTGTATATTGTCGGCAAACCTTGCACTTGCATTGAGAATCGATCGGGTTAAAGTCAAACTCGTATTCTTTCCGTTTAATTGAAATGGCTCCTTCATGGGTAAAAAGGTTTCCGTTTCGGGCATTGCGGGAAGGCAGGACACAATCAAAAATATCGACTCCGTTTTTTACAGCCTCGAGGATGTAGTCGGGGGTTCCTATTCCCATTACATAGAGGGGTTTATTTTTTGGGATATGCTTTGCAGTAAAACTCAAATATTCTTGGTAGAGGTCTTTGGGTTCTCCTATGGAAAGGCCGCCTATGGCAATTCCCCTAGGCTCATGCTTTAAGATAGCTTCAAGGCTTTGAAGTCTTAGGTCTTCAAAGAACCCGCCTTGCACGATAGGAAAGAGGGCTCCGTCATATTCATCGGGGGTATTGTGCCAAGCTGCAAAGGCCCTGTCTAGCCAGTTCATAGTTATTTTAAGGTCGGCAAGGGTTTGGGTTTTGCTTATCCCAAAAGAAGAGCAGATGTCCAGCTGCATTTGAATGTCGCTGTTAAAACCCGTCTGCAATTCTACCGCAATTTCAGGGCTTAAAAATTGACGGCTTCCGTCTATGTGGCTTTGAAATTTTACACCCTCTTCGGTAATTTTTCTTAATTGTGAAAGCGAAAAAACTTGAAAGCCCCCTGAATCGGTTAAAAAGTTTTTTTTCCAGCCTGAAAAGCCGTGTAAGCCTCCTGCCGCTTTTATAACTTCAATTCCCGGCCGCAAAAAAAGATGGTACGTATTGGCCAAAATAATTTCAAAACCTATTTCGTCTAAGTCATCCTTTGTCATCGCCTTTACGGTAGCCGCCGTTCCCACAGGCATAAAGGCCGGAGTAAGCACCTTTCCATGAGGCAGCTCCAAAACTCCCGTCCTTGCAGGAGAAGCCGCATCTTGATGTAAAAGTGTAAAAATTTCTTTTTTTTCTTTCATTAAATCTTCAATCCTTTAACCGCTTGAAAGTTTATCATAAAGACGGGAAAAAATCAATTAAAGGGGAAGGTTGCCGGCAGGGGCTCGGTATTTAACCGAAACGAGGTTTGTCTGTATGTCGGTTACGAATCTATGTTAGTCTTACGATCGCACAGAAGTAAAAATAATAATGTTATCACTATATCATTCATAGATTTTATGATATAATATCAGAGAGGTGATTAAATGAAAACTGAATTGATTTTAAAAATAGATAAAAATATTGCTGAATCGATGAGACATTATGCGGTCAAAAATAAAAAAAGTATGTCAAAATTTGTTGAAGATCTTTTTAATAATTCAATGGGTGTAACTCAAAGGATAGAAGAAATATCTCCGCTTGTCAAAGAATTGAGCGGCATTATAAAAGAGCAGGATTTAGAAAATATAAGTTATATGAGTTATTTGGAAAAAAAACACGAAATATAAAAGATTATAAAGAAAGGGAAATAATAGTACAAACACCTAAAGAATTTATAAGCGATAATAAAAAATTAAAGCCTAACACCCGTTTCAACCTGACATTGCGAACAGCTGGGACTCGGTATTTAACCGCAGGGGGCGCAAAGAACGCAGAGGATTTTTTGGGAGCGCAAAATGTCGGATTGGTTTTGTATACCTGCCTTTAGATAGGTTAACATAACTATATTTATAATTATATCATGCTATTTTTAATTGTATCAATACTATATTTAGTTAAAATATTATGAATAAGTGTGTTTTTAAGAGAACAACAAAACCTTGTTATCAAAAGGCTTCGCAAGGAAAAAGAAAAGGCCGGTTTGTCCCAGTTGTCAGCTTGCAGCACTTGTTATACCACTGGCAGTATAGCTGCTTTTCTTTCGGTTACGATTTTATTTTACCGGAAAAACATAAAATTTCAAGATAGCAATTTTTTAAATATTTAAAAATACATGTCGGACAAATATTTTTGTATTAGACTTATTATCAATTATCTGTTCAAAAGTTGAAAATATATAAATGCAAAAAAGATTTGACATTCATTTAGGAATATAGTATAATTTAAAGACATTTATATTTAAGGAGGCACTTTTATGGATAAGCTATTGGATTTACAAAAGCTGGATGCAAAAAATGATGATTCAGTTATTTTTGCTATCAGTTGGGGCTCATGCAACCATCATAGTTGCAACAGTGGCCTGGATCCTGACGGAGACAAGTAATGTATGTTTTATAGCTATACAGAATTTAATATTTTGTATAGCTATTTCTTTGATTTCTGAAAAGAAAAACGAAAAGTTTTTATAATAGTGTTCAATTTTCAGATGAATTGATTGGTCTTATTTTTATTAAAAATAAGCGTTTTTTTAATAATGAGGTGTTTATCTAAATAAACGGTATGAAACATGTATCTTATTTTTCTCATTTCAAAAAACTGTACGGCTATGTATCCAGTGCAGGTAAAATTTTGCCGATAACGATAATATTATTGAGAATCGCTTTAGGTCTTATTCCTTTTGCATATATAAGTGTATATTCAAAATTTATTGATGGCATTGCCGGAAAAAATACTAATCTGATATCTATCATTCCTGTGTTTATTGTTGTTGCGCTGCTTAGTTATTTCAGTCAAAATTTTTTAAATAATTTTATTTCCCGGTTGTTGCTGAATTTGCAAATTAAACTTCGTTCTGTAAATATAGAAAAGATTTCACGATTAAAGTATGAACATATCGAAAATTCCGCTACGAACGATTTAATAAAAGAGGTCAAGGCCGGTGTGCCTAGTATACTTGTTTCCGGTTTTAGTTCTTATCTTGTTTTCTTAAAATTGCTTTTAAAAATACTTTCAGTAGCCGCTTATCTTATGATGTTTTCCCCGATGATGGCTTTAGTCATGTTCATATTACTTATACCGGTTGTAATGGTATCGTTAAAAACAGGAAAAGACGATTATGAGGCTTTTGCTCAATTTCAAAAAATAAGCCGCCGTATGGATGACTATGAAAAAATTCTTACCGATAAGGAATATGCTGAAGAAAGAACGCTTTTTAATTATATACGGTATTTTGAACAAAGATGGATTACATCATACAATGAGGCGACGGATATTTTCTTGTCAGTAAAAAGAAAAAGTTATGCAGGAATCAAACTTACTTCGGGACTCATTACTGTTTCATTTTTAGGTATGATGTTTTTTATGTTGCTCAATGTTATCAAGGGAACACTATCGATAGGTTCTTTTTCCGCAGTTTCAAATGAACTTTTAATAATGAGTTCTGCTATTTCATGGAACTTAACGCAATCAATTCATGAAATAGCCAAGACAAATGTTTTCCTTAAAACGATTTTTGATTTTGAAAATTTATCTGAAGAAATTCAAGAAACCGATTTTGAATTGAAGAATAGTGAAAAAAAAATATACACCGATTTTCCTGAAAATATTGATATAGAATTTAAGAATGTTTCTTTTACATATCCTGAAACAGAAAAAGAGATTCTTAAAAATGTAAGCTTTAAACTTGAACAAGGAAAATCGTATGCATTGGTAGGAGAAAACGGAGCGGGAAAGACAACAATAACGAAATTGCTTTTAGGTCTTTATAAAAATTATTCCGGTGAAATTCTAATTAATGGTGTAAATATAAAAGACATACAAGATTTTAATAAGCTGTTTTCGGTTGCGTTTCAAGATTTTGCAAAATATGAAATAACTTTACGAGAGAATATTATTTTTGATAAAGCTTCGGTTTCTGATGAAGAAATTTTAAAACAAATGCACGAGCTGTTTTTTGATATAGCGAAGTTTGAAAAAGGATTGGACACGGATTTGGGTTACTTGAGTGAAAATAATATAAACATGTCTATTGGTGAGTGGCAAAAAATTGCTTTATTGCGAAGTTTCTTTGCTATGGGTAATTATTATATTTTAGATGAGCCAACAGCGTCTCTTGATCCTGATGCAGAGTCAAAAGTTTATAATAACTTCTTGAAATTTATTTCAGGAAAATCTTCTATAATAATTACACATAGACTTGGAGCGGCAAAACTTGCAGATGAAATATTAGTATTGTCTGATGGTACTATTGTTGAAAAGGGTAGTCATGATGAACTTGAAAGAGCGGATGGTTTATATAAAGAAATGTATGAAGCTCAAAAAGGATGGTATGTATGAAAAAATCTTTTATAAAAATTTTATTTTATGAAATTGTAAGAATGATTAAAGCTAAAAAAGCTTTGTTTTTATTTTGTGTTACTTTGTGTGTTTTTGATGCCTTATTAGCTTTTGGATATATATTTTTTATTGGAAAACTTACAGAAAGTTTAACCCTGTTAAATTCATCAGCAGTAAAAAATACCGTTTTGTATGTTTTTGGAATTTTTTCTTTAATTATTTTGTTGCGAGAATTTTCAAATGCAATTTTAAATTATTATTTTGATAAGCAAAGAATGCTTGTTACAGGAAAACTAAAAACTGACTTTTTTAATAAAGTTGCTTCGTTTGATGTACTTGAATTTGAAAAGCCGGATTTTCTTGATTCCTTAGATAAAGCAAAAAACGGTTTAGATGGTTCAATTGACGGTCTTATTAATCTTGAACTTATTATTGCACAAAGTGTTGTTTATGTTCTTCTGGTAGCATTTTATATGGCTTCGATAAATCCGCTTCTTTTAATTGTTGTTTTAGGAGCTTTTATCCCAACCATGTTTACTTATGTTTTTAAAAATAAATTTAAAAGTGAAAGCGAAGATAAGTCGGCAATGTACAGAAGGCAAATGAATAAGTATGAATCGTGTATCACCGATAAAGTTTTTTTTAAGGAAAGTAGACATCTGGCACTTTTTAATTTTTTTGTTGGAAAATTTAATTCGTCGGCAAAATTATTTAAAAAGTATAAAACGAAGGAAATAAAAAAATTAACTTGGATTGGGATTATAACTAATGCATCTCAATTTTTAGGCTTCATAAGTATTTTTGTTGTTGTTTATTGTTTGTCAAAGGCAGGTTCAATAAAAGCGGGGACTATTGTTGCGGTTATTGCAAGTGTTAATTTATTGTTTTCGCATTTTAAGGAATTGTTTAATTATCATATTGCCGGTCTTGCAGATTCTTACACGGGAATGAAATTTTTTCATGCAGTTATGACTAAAGAAACTTCTAATAAAAATAAAACCGGGAAAATGGAAATTAAAAAAATACGCCTTACTGATGTTTCTTTTTCATATCCTAATAGCGAGAAAAAAGCCCTTAAATCGGTGAACCTTGAAATAAATGCAGGTGAAACTATTTGTATCGTAGGAAAAAACGGCAGCGGAAAGTCAACGCTTTCAAAAATATTGCTGGGACTGTATCAACCCGCTTCAGGTGAGATTATACTAAATGAATCAAAAAACGCATCTGAAGAAGCTCATTTGCTGTTGCAAAAAAACAGCTCCGCAGTTTTTCAAAATTTTAATCGCTATAATCTGAGCTTGGAAGAAAATATTAATGTGGCAGATGTAACTAAATCGGTAAAGAAAATTTCGCAAGCGGTAGAGCAACTTTCAGACACCTTACCTGATAAACAAAATACAATGCTTTCAAGAGAATTTGGCGGAGTTGACTTGTCTATGGGACAATGGCAAAAACTTGCTATTGAAAGAGGCCTTTTCAAAAATGCAAGTATCATTATTTTTGATGAGCCGACTTCGGCAATAGATCCGCTGCTTGAAATGGATTTACTTAACAGCATGCTTGATAATAAAACTCATAGTATAAAAATTATTATAAGCCACAGAATCGGGATTGCAACTAGAGCCGATAAAATCCTTTTAATGGATAATGGCGAAATTATTGAAAGCGGCAAGCATGATGACTTAATGCTTAAAGATACAGAGTATGGCAAGTTATTCAAAACTCAGCAGCAATGGTATAAATGAGAGATAAGTAGGATTTGAGATGAGAGATTTAGCAGAAATTAATCATTTAAATTATATTTGGAAAAATAAATTATATTATGACATAAAAGCTTATCATAAACTGAATAAAAATGATTATTATTATTCAGTTCTTAGTGAGATAGTATACACTAAACATCATTCTTCTATGGGGAAATTTCCATGGACATATATTGACTTTGGTGAAGAGCAAAATATATCAGGTTGGAAAATTCATATATCTGCAACTTTAGATAATCATATAGAGGTACTTAAAAAAGTATCAAAATTTGCTTTTGAAAATGAAATATCATTTAAATTTGCTTCTAATTTAAATAATTATGTGCATATTAATTCAAAAAATATAAATAGGGTTAGTAGTGGTAAGTATATTGTTATGTATCCAAAACAAAAAGACTTTGATGATATTATTGAAAAACTTTATGTTATGTTAAAAGAATATGATGGACCATATATATTGTCAGATAAATGCTATAAAGATTCTAAAATCTTATTTTATCGGTATGGTGAGATAAATCCTATTACCTTTCGAGATAATTATGGGACTCTAGCAACTAAAATCATTGATAACAAAAATGATTTAGTGACAGATGAGCGACTACCCTATTATAAAGTACCTGATTGGATTAGTGATAAAAAATATGATGCTATTTCTAATAATGAAGATTCTATTTTGTTAAAAAAATATCTTATAAAATCATGCCTGCATTTTTCTGCACAAGGAGGAGTATATAAAGGAGAAAGAAATGGTTTTGTTTATATAATAAAAGAAGCTAGAAAAAACAGCGGGCTGGATAATAGTTATATCTCGGCTGTTCAACGGACATCATCTGAATACGAAATTCTTTTGGAATTAAAAAATCAGAAATGCACGCCGAATCCAATTGAAAAAATAGAAGAATTTGGAAATGTCTATCTTGTACAAGAATATGTTAAAGGGGTAACATTAAGGTCTTATCCACATTCAAAATCACCATATTTCAATCCAATAAAAAATGAAAAGCAAATGCAGGTTAATTTAATTAATTATTACAATGAGGTTTTAGAAATAGCGGCCATTTTATTTGAGAATCTTGATAAAATTCATTCTATTGGTATAGTATTAAGAGATATCTCTCCTGGTAATATTATATTTGATGCCGATTCTCGAGAATTACGATTTATAGATTTAGAAACTGCATGTAAAATAGATTCTAATACTGAAACTGATTATTTTGTTGGTTTGTTTACGCCTGGGTTTAATTATTCAAGAAATGATCATAGTATTTATGAAATTGAATTGTATAAAGTTGCTTTAGTTCTTATGTATTGTATAGCTCCTTATAACTCATTATATGAGTTATGTGAAGAAAAAATTTTAGAGTTTTTAAGTATTTGTTATGATAAAACTGATGTGCCTGTTGAGTTGTTAAATTTAATATATAAATTAATAAAATTTAAATATAAAAATACAAAAGATGTTTTAAAAGATTTAAAATGCAAAAATAAAATTGAAAATAAAATTTTTACTAATAAAATAAAAAAATCAATTAATTATGATTTATTATGTAAGTCAATACTTAATAATATTCAATTGTTTACAGATGGTAAAAGTCCATTAGCATCAGATCCGCAATCTATAAATACAAATGAATACAGCTTTGGCTATGGCATGTTTGGTATGGTTTATTCTATAAGCTATTATGAAAAACTGTTGAAATGTGAAGGTTCAGGACAGTATAATTTTATTGTTACAAAATTTATGGCTGATTTTTATAAGAGGCCTACTTTATTTTCCAATGGATTATATATTGGGTTGTCAGGTATTGCGTATGTATTGCTAAAGCTCGGATTTAGGAAAGAAGCCAAAATTGTTTTGGAAAGGGTAAATTTGGAAAGACCACATAATATTTATGATTTTGCTTATGGTCTTTCGGGTAACCTTATTGTTAATTTAATTTTTTATAAAGAAAGTGATGATATTTTGTATTTGAAATTTGCTGAAGAATATGCTAAAAAAATTATTACTTCTGCTATAAAAAAAGATGGTATGCTTGTCTGGAAAGATTCAGAAGGCGATTGTTATTCTGGTTTTACAAGAGGTTGTTCAGGTATCGCTTACTCTTTATTATTGTTATATTTGCAAACAAAAGATAAAGAAACACTTTCATTAGCTGTTTCAGCTTTAGAAAGTGATTTGAGTCGTTTATTAGTTAATGAAAATGGTTTCTTATCTATAAATAGCAAACCTATAGGGGTAAAACCACCGGTGTATTCTCCATATATTCATAATGGAATTGCAGGGATAGGATGTGTTTTGATTAGATTTTATAAAATCACTAAATTGCCAAAGTATTTGAATTTAATTACTGAAATGATAGAAGCTTGCAGAGCTACTTTTATTTTATATCCTGGATATTTGAGAGGTTGTACTGGCATAATTTCATTTTTGCAAGATTGTAAACTGATTCTTGGTATGAAAAACTTAGATTCACATATTAATTATTTATTGGACTTATTGAATTTCCACTATGTTGAAATAGACAATCTGACCGGGTTTCCTGGTGATGAACTTTATAAAATTTCAAATGATTTGTTTACAGGTTCTTCAGGTATACTATTACAGTCTTTTCGTGAATGTGCAAAGTTACAAAATAATCCTTTTATACCTGGCGATGAATTGTTGTTTTGTGATGGGAGTTTGAACACCAATACTTAAAAAATGATTTTTATTTTACGAAACTTAACGCCATTTTGTAAAATATTTTTAAATTTAACACTACTGCTCAACAATTCTTTTTATTAGCTTGAAAGACTAAAACAGGCTTTTATTTTCCATACCTTTTAAAAACTAAAAATCATTTTTTTATTTTAAACAAAACACAAGAATTACACAAAAGTGGAGACCGCTATAAAACACAAGGGTTTTCATTTGCAAAAACCATTTAAATTTATCTGTGACGCTGTCAAATAAAATCTTTCCGTTCATGAAAAGAAAATTTGTTTCTACAAAGATGGATGTAGGCTGTTTCAGGAACATTGATTTCTTTTGCCAAATGATATGCAGAAATATTTATCGCATCTACTTTAATTAAAGAACCTAAGCTATTAATTGGGATTTTAAGCTTAAATTTTAAATACCTCGATATTTGGAAAATCTTTTACATCATAATACGGTTCTTCATTCTCCCATAATTGATGAAATCTTACTATAATGTGGTCGTTAAAATCACAATCCAAATAGACATAAAAATGTTTATTTGGAAAGCTTGTTTTTAAATTTTCAATTAAATTTTTCGTAATTAATTTTGCAGAAGTTACGGTTATATGTTGAGCTCGTTTTTTAACTTTACCGCAAATATGAATATGATTTTCATATGCCTCTAATTGTGTTTTATCAGATACTTTATCCAATGAATTTATCATTGAATCTTGAGTTTTTAAAAATATATATTCATTATTTTCAGAATCCATTGCTGTATAAAATTTGGGGAAGAGAATATCTTGTAATTCGATAATAGTCTTAAAACAATTCATATCTTTTTATAAAGCCTCGCATCCCAACTTTGAAGCGTACTATAATCGTACGCCTTGTCAAGACCTATTTTTTATTTATAAGCAGCTTTTCGAGCTTCTATGTCAATAATAAATACGATGACTTTTTCTTCCGATACTTTATAAAAAAGACGGAAGTCTCCTAATCTAAAGCGGTATATCTCTTTGTAAATGCCTTTTAATTTTTTTATGTTAGGTCCAAAATGCGGATTTTTTCTTAATATAGGATATACATAGTTTTTTATTTTTTGATATAGGAATTCGTACTTTTTTGATTTTATTTTTTTCTCAAAAGCCGCTGTTTCTGCAATTTTATAGTTAGTCAATTACTTTATACCTTCCTGCAGATATATCCGACAGGCCTTTTTTTAAGTCTTTTTCGAATTCGAGTATTTCCTGCATTTCTTCATCATCAACGATAGATTCATTAATGGTATAGTTTAATGCTGCATATTCCATATAATTTGAAATAGTTCGTTTTTGTCCTTCGGCTGCTTTTTTAAATATATCGTATATAGTATTGTCTATACGTATGGTAATGGTCTTTTGCACTTGTTTCCCCCCCCTTCAAATATATTCAATTTTATTCAATCTGTCAAGATTGTTGTATCACGGAAATCGATTTTGTCCGATAAGCATTTTACAGCTTCCATTGAATAAGATATAATTTTATGCTATACTCAAGCCTGTTAAAACAAAGTGATTTAATCGGCCAATACGGAAAAAAATAAAAAAGCTTTTAAAGTGGAAGTAATCTAAATACAATAGGATTTTTTAATCCTTTAAAAACTATTACAGGAGTTTATTATGAAAAAACCGCTTATAGGAATTACAGGCAGCTGCCTCTATGAAACCTCGCAAAGTCTTTTTGCAGGTTATGAAAGAATGTACACCAATGCCGACTATGTGAATTCGGTGCTGGCTGCAGGAGGAGTTCCCCTTATGCTCCCTATAATTGATGACGAAGATGCTATTCAAAGACAGCTTGAAAATCTTTCAGGGATTATCATTATGGGCGGACATGATGTCGAGCCTCATTTTTTTAATGAAGAACCGCTTTCCTGTCTTGGAGAAATTCTTCCTAAGAGGGATGTTTATGAACTGAGGCTTATCAAAGCAGCTAAGGCTTTAAAAAAGCCTGTTTTGGGGATATGCAGGGGAATGCAGATTTTAAATGTTGCCTTCGGCGGCTCACTTTATCAAGATCTTTCACTCATAAAAAGAGATATTCAAATACAGCATGTTCAAAAAGCCCGCCCGCAGGAACGCACTCATTCTATCAAGACCGAAGCTGCTTCAATTATGCAAAAAGTTTTCGGCAAGGAAGATATGGTTAATTCTTATCATCACATGGCTGTAAAAGATCTTGCAAAGGATTTTAAGATTACGGCTTATGCTCCTGACGGCGTGGTTGAAGCCATAGAATATACGGGAGAGGGCTTTATGATGGGGGTTCAATTTCATCCCGAAATGACGGCAGCCGTACATAAGCCCTCGTTGGATCTGTTTAAAGAATTTATAAATCGTTGTTAGCTGATTCCGGCTGTTTAGTCTATCTATCATATTTCAGTATAAGGAGTTGAAAATGGAAAATAAAGGTAAATTAGGGCTTTTAAGTATTTGCCTTCTTGGAGTAAATGCCATTGTCGGTACCGGAATATTTTTACTTCCGGGAAAGGCCGCCAAATTGGTCGGTGTATCGAGTATCGGAGTTATTTTATTCGATGCCGTTTTGGTTATTTTGATTGCACTTTGTTTTGCTGAAGCAGGAGGCTTGTTTAAAAAGAACGGCGGCCCTTATGTTTATGCAAAAGAAGCCTTCGGCGAATTTGTCGGTTTTGAAGTAGGCTTTATGAAATGGGCAATAATGGTTATTGCTTGGGCTGCAATGGCTGTGGGTTTTCCCACAGCGTTAGGAAGTGTATTTCCTTTAGCCGCAACACCTTTTTGGCGAAGCGTTATAGCCGTAGCTATTCTTTTGTTTTTAGGATTGATGAACATTTCGGGAGTACGAATTTCAAAAATCGTAAACAATGTTATTACAATCGGAAAATTGGTGCCTCTTATCTTCTTTATTCTTTTAGGTATCTTTTTTATCAAAGGCGATAATTTTCAACCTATGCAGTCGGTAGGTGCCTTAACTACAACATCTTTCGGAGCTGCCGCTCTTTTAATCTTTTATGCCTTTACGGGGTTTGAATCTATTGCCGTTGCTGCTGAAGATATGGATAAGCCTGAAAAAAATGTTCCTCTTGCTATTGTTTTGGTAATCAGCGGTGTTTCCGTTTTTTATATACTTATTCAAGTAGTTGCCATAGGTATTTTGGGCGATGGGCTTACAGCGAGCGAAGCTCCCGTTGCAGATGCGGCCGCTAAGTTTTTAGGCCCCGTTGCAAAAGCAGTTGTTACAACCGGAACCTTGGTTTCAATAGGCGGAATAAATGTTGCTTCTTCTTTCTTAGCTCCTCGAAGTGCCGTAGCTCTTGCCGACGACGGTTTTTTACCCAAGTTTGTAACTAAAAGAAATAAAAAAGATGTTCCCTACATTTCGGTTATTTTAACAACCGCCTTAACAGCCTTGGTTTGCTTAACGGGCAGTTTTTCAAAGCTTGCCGCAATTTCGGTTGTTTCCCGCTTTGCCCAATATATACCGACCTGTCTTGCAATCTTAGTATTCAGAAAGCGCGGTATGAAAGGCTCTTTTAGAATTCCCGGCGTTTATGTTGTTTCTTTTTTGGCGGTAGGAATAAGCCTTTGGCTTTTATATAATTCAAGCTGGGACAAGATTTTATTCGGTTTAGGCGGCCTTGTAGTCGGAGCCGTTTTTTACGTTATAATGAAACTTACACAGAAAAAAGCCAACTAAACTTTTCAATTTAGAAAAGATTTTGTCTTTTTAGTTTTAAACCGGCCGGATAATTAGGCAGTTAAAGCTTAATTTAGGCCGGTTTTTTATTCGTGCGGAGGCTTGTTGATTCAATCATTGCCGAAAAAATATTCTAAATCTATAAAAACGCGGTTATTTTATTGACCTATGGGGCTTTTTTGCCGATAATAAATGCAGATTATGTATAAATTTAAACTGAATTTGCGAAAAAGCTCTGTTGTTAGCCTTATATTTTTTAATCTTCTCTTAATTTCTGCTTTTTCTGAAGATGCGGTACTGAATTTCGGCGGAAAATTGGGTTGGAATAATCTTTTTTATTCCCGCAATATAGAACAAAGAAACGGGAAATTCGGCTTTCAGTCTTTGGGATTGACATCCGCTTCTCATAATATTACCGAAACTACGGATATGTACCTTAGCTTCGATTTTAAGGATACGATTGAAGAAACCGGAAATTATACTGTAGCTAATTCATCGATTATTCATCTTGGTGCTGAAAAGGCAAAAATCGGAGAAGGTGCAGCTCTTTTTCATTACAATTCCAATAATGAAAGTTTGACATTAAAACCTTCAAAGACTTCTTTTTTTGCAGGCTCTAAAATTCTAAAATCTTTTACAATAGAATTCTGGTTACGTCCTCAGACAACGGAAAGCGGAAGTACTATTTTACGCTGGTGGACTTCCTTGGTTGAGGGCAGAAAAACAATGTATCAAAATATTGCGGCAAGTATTTTTAACAATAAGCTCGAATGGTCTTTTTTAAATATTTGGCAGGACAAAAACAATAAGGGACTGGATGTCAGACTTTCAGGAAAGTCAAACATAATCCCTGAAATTTGGAGTCATCATCTTATTACTTATGATGAAAATACAGGTCTCTTGGAATATAGGATGAACGGTAAGTCCGAAGCCATTGTTTATATGACCGATCCCGGAAGAGAGAGCAATCAGGTGTTGTATTCTGCATTGGGTACTTCATCGGATGTACTCATAGGCTTAAACTATTCCGGTTTAATCGATGAACTAAAAGTAACAAACTTTTTTTCCCAATTCGGAATGCCTTGGGAAATATCGTCCTTGTTTGAAAAGTATCCTCAAGACGGAGGCCGTATAGAAACAAATATAATCGACACCGGAGGAAATAAATCGCAGCCTCGTGTCTTAAAAGCCTTATATGATAAACCTGAACAAACCGATGCGGAATTTTTTATCAGAGCCGCCGATAGTCCTTTTAATTGGAACGGAACCTATCCTGAATGGAAGAGTATCAGACCGAATGAAGAGATAAAAAATATTTCGGGCCGTTTTTTTCAGATTGCCTGTAATATTTATCCGGATGCGGAAGGGCTTAAATCTCCCCTTATCCATTCTTTTTCTTTGGAGTATGAAAAAGATAATCTTCCTCTTCCTCCTGCAAAACTTATTGCAATGGCCGGGGATTCATCGGTTGAATTATCTTGGTCTCCTTCTATAGACACTGATGTAAAGGGGTATCTGATTTATTTTGGAAATAGAAAAGGCGAATACTTCAGCGAAGGTTCTCCGATTGATGTAGGCAATGTAACAAATTATAAAATAGAAAATTTAAAAAACGGCAAAATATACTTTTTTGCGATAGCCGCTTATGATGAAGAGAATGGAGAACATGCCGGTGATACATCAAAAGAGGTGTGGGCTCGTCCTCTGCAAAGTAAAAAGGAAGGAAAGAATGTCGAGTAATTTGAACATTATAATTGAGCAGGCTAATGCAGCTATTTTATCTCGTGACTATGAATTTGCAGAAAAAATTTTATTAAATCAGTTAAAAAAACAAAAAAATACACCTGATGAGTATTATCAATTAAAAAATCTTTTGGGAAAACTCTATATCCGATCGGGCGATATGAAAAAGGGATTGGAAATATACAAAGAATTAGATTCTCTTAATCCCAATAATTTAGATATCCTAAACAATATGGGTGTTATCTACCGCCGTCTTAACATGTTTAATGAGTCGATAGTTATCTTGGAAAAGGCAAAGGCTATAGACAGCAAAAATGAAACAACTCTTTATAATCTGGGTAATACATATAAACAAAACGGCGATTATAAAAATGCAATACAATGTTTTGCCGATGTATTGGATATAAAACCTGATGATGCTCTTGCATATAACCATTTAGGAAGCGTATACTTTTTATGCAAGGATTACCCTAAAGCTCTTGAAACTTATAAGATTGGCTTAAAAGTAGATCCCAACCATCCCTTTTTGAATTTTAATCTTGCAGAGTTGTATAAAGAAAAAAAGCTTTACAAAGAAGCGATTAATTCATATCAAACTGCCATAAAAACAAAACCTAATTGGTATGAAGCCCTTGCAGCTATTGCCGATTGTTATGTAGAAATGGAAGAATTCGGAAAGGCTATTGAAACCTATAAAATGATTATAGGGTCGACAGGTCAATCGGAAGAAAATTTTACAAAATTAGCTAAGCTTTATGAAAAAATCCATGAAGATAAATATGCCGAAGATTTTTATAAAAAAGCAGTTTCCATAAATGCAAACTTTTTGCCTGCAGTACTCGGATATGCCGATATGCTTAAAGCACAAAAAAGATATTTTGATGCTTATAATATTTTGATAAATAATAAAGAGAAGCATCCTGATAATAAAGAACTACTATTGAGCACGGCAGAAGTTTGCTTGATGCTTGAAGATTATGCAAAGGCTAAAGAAATTTTAAATCATTTAAGTAAAGAAATTAAGGGCGATAAAGATGTTCTTAAAATGCAGGGTAAACTTTATTCGGTATTAGGGGATACAAAAAAAGCTGAGCTTATTTTTGAACACTTACTTCAGTTATCTCCAAGCGAAATAAATATGAGGGCCGAATTGGCTGATTTGTATTTTCATAACGATAAATATAAAGAAGCGGCAAATGAACTCATCAAATATCTAAATGAAAAGCCTCAAGAAATTTCTGCAAGGTTAAAACTAGGAAAAGCTTATGAACAAATGAAAAGGTATGATTTAGCCAAGCATGAATATAATAAAATAATAAAAAATGATGCAAAGAATACCGAAGCTCTTGCGGCAATTTTGGAGCTGAACAAAAATGAAGGCAATACTGTTGAGGCTGTTCGTCTTGCAAATGAAATCGTTGATATTCAAACAGATAAGATAGAAAATGACGATATAGGCAGCTTGTCCAAGTCCGTTCAGTTATATGAAGATGCCGTTAAGTCTTACGGCGATGACGGTATTCTGAATAAAAATCTTGATAAGCTGCGCCCTCCTCAAGAAGAACTTGATATAAGCCCTGAACCGGATTTAAAAGATTTGGGTGATGTAAATTTTGAAGATGATGATGAAATCAATCTTAGTGAAAGCTTTGAAGATATGCCTGACTTTGAAATGCCTTTTGATGATCTGATGGAATTGGCTGATGATGAAGTTTTTGATAGAGGAGAAGATGAAGATTCTTTAGATAATTTGGTCTATGTTGATGCGCCCATTGACGATAGTCCGGACATAGGTGCCGAGTATGACCCTCTTGAACTGGGCAAGCCGGGGCCCAATAGCAACCGAAAGAACGATATACCTGAAGAAGAGCTTCAGCTTCAAGATACTTCATCAAAAGAAGAGGCTCCTGCAAAAGAAACAACACCTACAAAGGACGTTGCTCCTTCCCAATCTAAGCCATATCAAGATTCTCCAAATGAACAGGCTTCTTATCAAGCTCAGCCGCAGCAACAATCAAGTATACCTGAATCGGATTATCCTCCAGAGCTTAGTTCTGCCGCAAAATCCGGAAAGCCCGGCACAGCCGATATGCCCTTTTCTGCAGCAAAGCCTGACACAGCTGACAGCTTTGGTCCGGAAGATGAAGGAACCGAAATGGAACCGGAATTGGAAGCAGTACCGGAATCAAGAGACGCTTCTAGCCCTCTGCCTGAAAAATCGGCAGATAAAAAAACGCCGCAAGCTCCCAATGGGCCAAGCCTTGATGAGATGGATCTAAGTGCTGAAAATTCTTTAAGTAATGAAGATGAATTAAATAATGAAAATGAGTTAATTGATGATCTGCGTGCCGGCTCAAATGTGCCTTTGTCCAAAGAAACAAATTTAAGCTCTGATGATGAGGACTTTTTAGATCCTGCGGGTACGGCTCCCGACTCCCTTATTCCTTCTTCTTTTGATGATGATTTGGATACTTCCGATTCTGTTGATGAAATTGTAAATAAACTTTCCGATAAACCGTATCTTTCACTTCTGCCTCACAGCTTAAAAGAATCTCCTCAATTTGAAGAAGAGTTGGACATTATCGAGGGTTATGAAATAGTTAATCTCTTTGTCTATTTGCGTGACTTGATGGATAATCTTCCTTCTATCGAATTAAAAGATTTTCTTATAAGTAATGAGCGTATTCAAATGGAATATGTTATAAATAAATTGTCCGGAGAGGTTGGTTTAAAACGCAGGATGATTCTCTTAAATGTAAGAGGTGCTTTGAAAAAAACAATAGACCCTAAAACTTCTACTGATAAAACTTTAAAGGATGTTTTGGGCTATCTTAGAATAATTGCATCTCAGCTGCCTGATAAGGGATTTGCTTCTGCCTGTATAGGAAAGATCAATAGCCTGATAGAACAAATCGAATAAGGCGTTCATAGCTGGACAAAAGACAAAATATATATTATTTTTAAATGAGGAGTTCAAATATGGAATTAAATAAATATATAGATCATACCCTTCTTAAACCGACAGCTTCCGAAAAGGATATAATTAAAATTTGTAATGAAGCAAAAGAGTATCATTTTGCTTCCGTTTGTGTAAACCCTTGCAATGTTTCATTGGTGAGAAAGGAGCTGAAAGGTTCCGATGTAAAGGTGTGCAGCGTTATTTCTTTTCCCTTTGGGACTTCTTCAACAGAAGTAAAGGTAGAAGAAGCTAAAAAGGCAATAGAAGCCGGTGCTGAAGAGATAGACATGGTTATAAATGTCGGGAAACTTTTAGAAGGAGATTTGGAATATACTCAAAATGAAGTGAGTGCCATAACAAAGGCCTGCCATGAAAAGAATGTTCTTCTTAAAGTAATTGTCGAAACCTGTTATCTTGAAGAAAAAAATATTGCTGATATTTGTGCAATTATTGAAAAGGCCGGAGCTGATTTTATAAAGACCTCGACAGGCTACGGCTCCCGCGGTGCTTCGGTTGAGGATATAAAACTATTTAAAAAATACTTAAAAAAAGATACGAAGATAAAAGCTTCAGGCGGCGTACGTACCCGTGAAGATGCAGAAACCTATATCGGTTTGGGCTGTTCAAGGATAGGTGCAAGCAGCGGTATTGCAATAGTTACCGGCAAGTAAATTAAAAAAAACCGGCCTTAATGGGCCGGTTTTTTTAGGCTTTTAACGATTTATAATAATTTAAGCTCGTGCTGCAAGTTCTTTATCCAAAATCATAAGACCTGCATTGTTGTCAATATATTTAAACTTATCCAAGATAGCCGTAACATTGGCTTCTTCTTCAACCTGCTCATTGATAAACCAAGTTAAAAAGCTTTGGGTTTTGTAATCTTTTTCGGCTAGGGCCAACTCGTAAAGGCTTGTGATAGAAGCAGTTACAAATTTTTCATGTTCCAAAACCTTTTTGATTACATCGATGGGTTTTCCGTATTCGGTACTTTGGGCACCGATGGCTCCCAAAACAGGCTTTGCTCCTATCTCAAACAAGTATCTGTATATCTTAAGAGCATGTTCCATTTCTTCCTTAGCTTGCTCCTGCATCCAATGGGCAAAACCTGTAAGAGCCTCAGCTTCAAAATGTACAGCCATTCCTAAATATAAATAAGCCGATTCCATTTCCTTGTTAATCTGCTCGTTTAAAGCCTTTGTAATTTTTTCGTTCATAATATTTACCGCCTTATATATGTATAATGTATTAAAGATACTACTATTTTTGTCTACAGTCAAGTTAAAATTTATTCATTATTCGTACAAAGAATGCGAGAGTTCTTTTAAACTCGTCCAAGCGGATTCTTTCATCATTGCCGTGAATTAAGCCTCTCTCTTCTTTTGTTAGGTGCATTGCAGAAAATCTATAAACCTTATCCGATATTTTTGAGTAATGGCGGGAGTCCGAACAGGCCATCATCAGATAAGGAGTTACTAATGTCTTTTCCCAAGTTTGTCTGATTGCATCGCTTAAAAGCTCAAATTCGGGGCAATCTATTTTTGAATAACGGCTGGGTTCTTCATCGTATTTGACTTCAATTTTTACAGCTTCGTTTTTTATTACTCTTTTAAAATGAGAAATAATGTTCTCTCTTCCGTCTTCGGCTAAATAGCGGATATTGATTCCTATGTTTGCCTTAGGCGGGATAACATTAAAGGCATCGGAGCCGGCCATCTTTGTTACGGCTGTTGTGGTGCGGAGCATGGCGTTTAATTCTCCGCCTGTTTTTTTGGTAAGCATGTTAAATAGGGGATAAAAAACTTTTAGGTTTGCAAAGACTAACCTCATTCCAAGGCTTGCATGACGGCCGAGGACATCGAACATAGCCGAAACCGGAGGTGTTACATGCATGGGGAGGGGATTGTTTTCGATGTTGCAGACAGCTTGAGCCAATTTACCTACAATCGTGTGCTTAGGAGGCGTTGAAGCGTGTCCGCCCTTACTTTCCATCGAAAGCTCCACATCCATCTGTCCCTTTTCTCCTATACCTATTACGGCAAACCTTTCTTTGATGCCGGGGAAAATACCTTCAACTACGGCCCCGCCCTCATCAAGAACGAACTCCACATTTATATTTTCTTTTTTAAGCTCTTCGACTATTGCGGGGCAGCTTGGGCCGTGCGGTTCTTCATCCCCTGAAAAAGAAAGATAGATGTCATGTTCGGGTATGAAGCCCTTTGAAAGAAGATACTCGGCAGCTTCCATTACGCCGCAAAGGGTACACTTAGTATCCAAGGTACCGCGTCCCCAGAGTACATTATCTATAATTTCAGCCCCGAAGGGATCTCGGCTCCAGCCCTCCCGATTTACGGGGACTACATCATAATGAGCCATAAAAACCGAAGCCTTTTCGGAGCTCTTGCCCTTCCAATGATAAAGGAGCCCCTTAGGTCCTAAGATTCGGCGCGGACAGGTTTTTGTAACAAGAGGGTAGGCCTCATTCAGATAGTCTTGGAATTTCTTAAAAACTGACGGGTCTTCAAGACTGACATCGGCGTGAGATACCGTAGGAATCTTTATCATCCCTGCAAACCGGCTTATGGCCTTATCAAAGTCCATATCGACATTTTCTACGATAAGTTTATTCTGTTTTTTAGGTTTAAATGTGAGAGCCCTTAGCAGCAAAACTAAGGGAAATACAAGAAGTAAAAATAATAGGTAAAAATAATTCATAAGGTTTCTCCCTTTTTTATGTTTAATATTATAGCATAAAGTCTCGAAATTGACAAAGGCTTAAGTGTAAAGTACGCATGACAATTCGACCTTAGGTATCTGAATCTTCCCTATTGAATTCTTTGTCTTTATCCTGTACAATCATCCGGATTATTAAACTTTAGGAGAATTGCATGGCTGTCATAAATGTTACAAGCGAAATAGGAAAACTAAAAAAGGTGCTCCTGCACCGCCCCGGAAAGGAACTCTTAAATCTTACCCCCGATAAACTTGATGAACTATTGTTTGACGATATTCCGTTTTTAAAAATGGCCCAAAAAGAACACGATGCTTTTGCCGATATTCTATCAAAAAACGGAGTTGAGGTTGTATATCTTGAAGACTTGGCGGCTGAGGCTGTTTCTCAAAGTGCGGAAATCCGCGAAAAATTTATAAAGCAGTATATTAACGAAGCTGACATCTATTCCGAATATTATCAAAAAATGATCTATGATTTTCTTAATGCAATCAAGGATCCGAAAGAACTTATCCTAAAAACAATGGAAGGTGTAAACGCAAACGAGATACCCTTTAAGAATACACATTCGCTTTCGCACTATGTTTTGGATTCGGGTTCTATGCTTATAAATCCCATGCCTAATCTATACTTTACCCGAGACCCATTTGCATGTATAGGAAACGGAGTCAGCTTAAATAAAATGTACTCGGTAACAAGATGCCGCGAAACTATTTACGGGGAGTACATCTTTGATTATCATCCCGAATATGCCGGAAAGGTAAATAGATTCTACAACCGTTATGATGCTCCCAGCATTGAAGGCGGAGATATCTTAAATATCGGTAAAGATGTTTTGGCGATAGGACTTTCGCAGAGGACATCTGCCAACGCTATCGATTCTATAGCAAACAATATCTTTGATAATGAAACATCTCCTATAAAAACCGTCCTTGCCTTTCAAATCCCTGCAATCAGGGCCTTTATGCACTTGGACACGGTCTTTACTCAAATAGACTTTGACAAATTTACCATTCACCCCGGAATTCTAGGACCTTTAAGAGTCTTTGAAATTACAAGAGGAACAAAAAAGGGAGAGCTTAGCGTAAAACAAATTGATTCTACCTTGGAAAAGGTGCTTGAAAAATATACGGGAGCCGGAAAGGTTGAGCTCATCCAATGTGCCGGAGGCGACAAGATTGCAGCCGAACGCGAACAGTGGAATGACGGTTCCAATACCCTCTGCATAAGCCCGGGCACAATAGTCGTTTATGAAAGAAACGATGTTACAAACGAAATCTTAAACAAGAAGGGCTTAAAAGTCCTCGAAATGCCCTGCGGTGAACTTTCCCGCGGCCGCGGCGGCCCCCGCTGTATGAGCATGCCTCTATTAAGGGAAGATATAAGATAAAACTTTACATAAAGACTAAAACTTATGGGCTATACCGCTTTGCTTCATGATAGCATTAGCGGTATGCCGTGATTTTATTTTGGAATCAACGGTAAAACGGCAGTCGTTTATTGGACTATACCAAATGTCATGATCGCCCTTGCCGTGCCTTACAAAAGCACACCCATGTTTACGCAATATTTCTCTCACAATTTTTTCATACTGTGCCATTATGCATACATCCGTTCGGATTTTTCGGCACAAAAGTGCAATGTGGTTTGATTGTGAGGAATCTGATTATTCTCTTGGAGCAGATCAGGCACGGCATATCGTACTCTTTCCATAAGGGCATCAATAGAACCGCTTTCAAGAACAAGGCCTCTTATATCATCGCTTGTTGCTATCCATACCCCGGCTTCATTGTCCCAGTTTATTTTAATGATATATTCCATGATTATAAGTTTATCATAGGCGGGATATTTTTACAAGTGTAAATTATTTCATGGCAGGTACTCAGGTAAGATATTCTTTAGAGAATTAAAAAGATTTATCTTGAGCTTGTAGGAGCCGCCTGTCAGGCGGTCGAGTCTTGAGCGGGCTGTTTTGCGGGCGGAGTTTTCTTGAAAGTTGCAGGTGCAGGTAGAACATATATAGCCGGCCTGCTCCGAATGGCGGATAATCATGGGGAGGTCTGCAAGGCAGAGCGGCCTTATCATCGTAACGGGATATTTTTCGAATTTTAAGACGGGGGGCATTGTAGACAATATTCCCTTTTCTAAGGAATTCATCAAAAGGGTTTCCAAAATATCATCCAAGTGATGGCCTAAGGCTATCTTATTAAAGCCCTCCTCCATAGCAAACTTATTTAGCTCGGTGCGCCTTTGGGTTGAGCACCACCAGCAATTCATCTTTTCATTAGGTTTTAATCTTCCCAAGACGGAAACGGTTTTTATTGTGAGCGGAATATTCCAGTTTTCAAACATTTTTATTAAATCAGGAGAAAGGGGCGGTGCTACATCGGTTGCTATGTGCATAGCATGAACTTCAAATCCAGGCGAGGGGCGTTTTAAGCGCATTGAAAAATACTCGGCTAAGGCCGTAGAATCCTTTCCGCCTGAAGCAGCAAGTAAAATTCGGTCTCCTTCTTCTATCATCTTATAATCAAAAACAGCCCTGTCGATTGTTCTAAAAAGTTTGGGGTTTGCCATGGATATGAGAATAATATTTTTTTAAAAAAAAGACAATGGCTTTTGTTTTAATAAGCTGCCTGCCGATAATGAATAGAGGTGTTGTATGAACTTTAATGCGGATATAAAAAATTTGGAAAACATGGACGAAGCCGAATTAAAACTTGAACTTAAAAAGCTTTTTGAGGGGGGGTATGGCGCTTCGCCGGAAGAAGGAATTTTAATAGCCTCTCCTCTTAGTTTGACCCTCATGGGCGAAGAGCTGGATTATAACGGCGGAAATGTTTTAAATTTATGCTGCGATAAATCTATTTATTTTTTTATTAAAAAAAATAACTCGGATAAAATTTCTTTGACGGATTTGGTTTTAAATAAAAAGTTTGAAGGCCTTATAAGCGGACAAGCCGGAAAAAATCAAAATCCGGACAGCAGGAAAGAAGGTTTTGCAAGCTCCATATTCAATATTATTCTTTTAACGGCACAAAAAATTAATAAGCATTTTGAAAATCCTTTAAGCGGGTTTGATATAATGGTCTTCGATAAGTTACGCTTTAAAACAGGGCAGACCTCCTTACCGGCCTTTGAAGCGGGCGTTTGTACCGGGCTCTTATCTCTATTTAAACTTAAAGAAAGCTTTAAAACTATAGCCTCGCTCTGTCTGGAAGCCGAGCATGAAATCTTAAACACAAAGAGAGGGCTGTCAAATCAAATATCTTCTTTTTCGGCAAAACAAGATGCTCTTAATTTGTTTGACTCTAGGGATCTTTCTTTTTTAAGTCTGCCCTTAAATTTAAGAGAATATGGAATAGTAATAATAGGTACCCGCTCAAATAGTGAAACTTATAGAGCTTCTTCCAATATCCGCTACATGGAGTGTGAAGAGGGCTTGCGTATTTTACAAAACAAATTAGACTTGGATCATCTTTGCGAAATAACCGAGGCTGATTATACGTACTATCAACCTAGTTTTTTGGATAAGACAATTATGCGGAGGGTAAAGCACTGCATTACCGAAAACGCAAGAACCTCCAAGGCGGTAATGGCTTTAGAGAAGGGAGACATGGATCTTTTGGGGAAACTCCTTTGTGAATCCCATATTTCGATGAGAGATGATTTTGAGCTTATGAGTATCGAACAAAATATTCTTTTTGAAACAGCGATTATTCAAAGAGGATGCCGAGGAGCAAAGTTAGTCGGAAATACCGAAGGCTGCTATATTCTGGCCTTGGTAAAAAAAGATGCTCTTGACGAATTTTATCTTGAGGTACATAAAAGGTATTTTGAAAAAACCGGAGGCAGTCCCGAATTTTTTGAATTTAAAAGTGCTGCAGGCGTCCGTATCTTATAAAGATAGGTGTAAAACGAAAAGAGGTGTTTTAATGAGTCTAGAAGCTCGATAAAACACCTCTTTTTTGTTTAAGATTGAGAAAAGCGGCTTAGACTCCTCTTTCGCTCATTATAACTTTTATTTCTTCTTCGTTGATTCCGACCATGGCAGGGCCGAGGTTTTCTGAAACCTCTGCTAAGATTGCAGGATTATCGTAATTCTTTACGGCCTTTACAATGGCGGCAGCTCTTTTTGCAGGATCGCCCGATTTAAAAATACCGCTTCCGACAAAAACGCCGTCAGCTCCGAGATGAACCATCAAGGCTGCGTCTGCGGGGGTTGCAACTCCTCCTGCCGAAAAGTTCGGAACGGGGAGCTTCCCGTGCTTATGCACATATTCTACAAGGGCATAAGGTACTTGGAAATTCTTTGCAGCGACATAGAGCTCATCTTCGCGAAGTGTTGTAAGTTGGCGCATTTCGCTTTGGATTTGGCGCATGTGTTTTACAGCCTGAATAACGTCTCCGGTTCCGGCCTCACCCTTTGTGCGGATCATCTTTGCGCCTTCTTGAATTCTCCTTAATGCCTCTCCCAAATTTCGGGCGCCGCAGACAAAGGGTACTTTGAATTTGTTTTTATCGACATGGTAAACCTCATCTGCCGGAGACAGAACTTCGGACTCATCAATAAAATCGATACCGATAGCTTCCAAAATTGAAGCTTCTACAAAGTGGCCGATTCTGACTTTTGCCATAACGGGAATCTTTACGGCCTTTATGATTTCTTTAATCATCTTAGGATCGCTCATTCTTGAGACCCCTCCGGCTGCCCTTATATCGGCCGGAATTCTTTCGAGGGCCATGACTGCAACGGCACCTGCATTTTCTGCAATCTTGGCCTGCTCGGGGTTGGTTACGTCCATAATGACGCCGCCCCTCAGTTTATCTAAAATATCCATAAAAACCTCCATAAATGTTTAGAACGGGTGCAATTATACCGCAAAGCAGGGATAAGTTAAAGTAGGGTATCACTTTAAAAGCCGGCTGTGTTTTTTAACCGTGTTATTTAAACGGTTAAAGATAAACCTTGACATTTTTCCTCATCTTTTGTATAGTTTTTAAGGTTGGTTTTATATTAGGAGCCTTTTTATGCAAAAAAAATTATCGATACTTTTTTTTATCTTTATACTGATTTCTTATCTGTCATCTCAAGATTATTATATAGATGACTTTAAGGATTTTACCTTTGAAATGCCTGACGGTTGGGAAGCAATGACTTATCCCGGGCTGAAATATAAGATAATATACGGCGATTCGGTAAAAGGGCAAAATCAAAATATGATTTTTGTTTCCGAAGAAGTTTCCGGTTCAATGGAGGAAGTAGTCAGTGAGTATTTATCCGGTCAAAAAGAGCCCGATGACTCTGCCTCCTCTTATACAGTAATAACGCAAGAAAAATTTGAAAATAATTATAATTTGGAATCCCGAAAAATAATTATAGAACTGCCTGAAGGGAAAGGCATTGCAAAACATTATTTTTATTTTTTTAAGCACAACAATATTCTTTATATCTGTGCTGCTACCTTGCCCTATGATGCAGAGCCGGAAATTGTGGAAATGCTCGATGCCTCTATGAAAACATTTCAGGTACTTGATAAAAAAGAAGAAGAGTAATTTAGTTTTCTTTCATGGAAAAAAAAGTAAAAAAAGCAAAACTTATTTTTGTTCTCTTTATAATTTTACTTTGGATAGTTGTAATTTTTAAACTGTATCCTATAATAAAAGAATTTAAAGAAGGAAAATCAGGTTTAAGTAAACATGATGTAAGCATAAAGTCAAAACCTAAACAGGAAAATTCAAAAGAAGAGATTTTTTTTAAACAATATGCTGATAGTTTATACTCGGAATACTATGATATTCCGGATGTTTCCGTTTACGATTATATACCTGATGATGAATCCTATGGTTCAAATGAAAGATTTTATTTTGTTTCGATAGAAAAAAAGTTGAAGTTTAATTCGGTTTATCAACTTCCCTTTGTTGCCGGAATGAAAAAGGCTGTTGAATATTTTAAAGATAATAAAAAAGCTTTGAATCAATACAACAAAAGAACTACGGAATTAAAAAAGTATATAGGTAAAACTCAAATTGAAAACAATATTTTTAAGATCACATTTACCGAAAAAGATAATTTTGAAAATATAAAAATTGAAATAGCAACCTATCATACAAAAATAGATGCTTTTTCTTTAAAACCTCCGGAGCCTGAGGTGCTTATGCAAAACGGTTTTGATTTTATAAAATATCACGTTAATACAAATTCAAAAAAGATTGATTACAATAATGCAGCTGCCGTCATCTATGCAAATAAATACACATCTAATCCCTTAAATATGTCGAGTGATATTTCGGTTTGGAATCCAGAATACAAGACATATGATAATGATTGTGCAAACTATGTTTCTCAATGTATCTATGCGGGCGGAATTTCGCCGACAGCTGCTTGGTATCCTGAAAGTCTGATTTGGATCAGGACAGGAAGTCCCCGATATACCAGCAGCGGAATAACCGACTATATGCAGCAAAAAAAAATATTTTATTCAACAAATTATTCTGCTGCAAGTGAGGGCGGTTTTATATGTCTTATAAAAGAATCCCATGTTGTATTTATTACATACAATGACAGTATCACCATATTGTTTAATGGCCATACAAACGACCGTAAACAGGTCTCATTTCCTCACTTGCATGAATCCGAAGTAATTTATTTGAACCCGAATAATTAGCTTGAAGGCTTACCCTGTTTTATGGAGGTCTGCTCTCATAAATGCCGGACTCAATCGAAACTTAATTTTTATGTTCATTTACAGGAAGAATTTTAATATACCTTATCAGGTCATTATCCATTTCGTGGATTATGAATTTATATTCTCCTATGTCGGCTTCCAAACCGAGGTGGGGTGAGCGGCCCTGTTGTTTAAGATAGTTAAATAAATAGCCGGCAACCGTGTTTCCGTATGCCTCATCAAAATCCGAATCCAGCCTGTGATTTATCTCATGGATACTTGTTCCGCCGTTTACGATATAATCACATTCATTTCCGGCTCCGTACTCTCCGCCTTCGTTTAAGTATTTTTTTACGGCAAATAAGGCTGCAATGGCTACAACACCTAAAAGTGCATCAAGCATACTTCCGTGATCGGCAATAATCTTTCTTGCAATAGTATAAAGCACAACCTCAAGAGCACTTCCCGGTGTATGTTTTATAAGCATGTTTACAAATTCAAGACCGATTACAAGAGAAAATATCAATGATAAGAATTCGGAGAATGAAGGAACTTTTTTGTCGTAAATAAATGCGAAAATCATTTCTTTTAAGTCAAAGAAGATTTCAATTGAAAGAATTAAAATTCCAATAAGCATTGCAAAAGATAGGACAATTTCGATTCGTCCTGCCAATCTTGCCGCTCTTCGTCTTAGATTTTGTTGATGAAAAAAAGCTTTAATTTTTTGCATATGACCCCTTTGTTTCTCCGACTTTCGGTAAAAGTATACCTAAAAGATTTTTTTTTGTCAATATTTTTATCTTTAGCTTTTGAGCTTAGGAATATTCGTTTTTATAAAAAGAAAGCAGCCCGAAAAGGAGGAGAAAGGGCTGCTTGTGAATAGAATAATAGTGTGTATCTTCTGTGTGTGAAAGTAATATACTTAATTTTAAAATAAATGTCAATAGTTTTAACGAAAAAAATTGCATTTTTTTACATATTATACGGTTTTCTGCCATATTCTACCGAGGTTTTTACATAATAAGATTTTTGTCTTGCACTTTAGTTTTGAATAGGGTATACTTATATTATCGTAGATATATTGGAGGTAAAGATGAGTGTTCATATAGCTGCAAAACAAGGAGAAATTGCCGATAAGATTCTTTTGCCCGGAGATCCTTTACGGGCGGAATTTGTTGCAAATAATTTTTTGGAAAATCCCCAATGTTATAACAAGGTTAGAGGTATGTTGGGCTTTACGGGAACCTACAAGGGTGTAAGGGTTTCGGTTCAGGGAACGGGAATGGGGCAGCCTTCTTTTTCGATCTATGCAAATGAGCTGTTTAACGAGTACGGCGTACAAAGGGCTATCCGTATCGGAACAGCCGGAGCCTTGCAAAAGGATATGGGCTTGCGGGATGTAGTTTTAGCTATGTCGGCCTCTACCGATTCGGGTATTAACACGCACCGTTTTAGGGGTTGTCATTATGCTCCTACCGCCGATTGGAGCTTGCTGAAAAATGCCTATGACCATGCGCAAAAAATGGGAATTAAACCCTTAGTAGGCTCGATTGCCAGCTCTGATGTTTTTTATGATGACCTTGAAACATGGAAGATGTGGGCCGCTTACGGGGTTTTAGCTGTTGAAATGGAAGCTGCAGAGCTTTATACTCTGGCTGCAAAGTATAAGCGCCAAGCCCTTGCCGTTCTTACCATTTCGGATAATATCGTTACACAAGAGCAGACAAGTGCCGAAGAGCGGCAAACTACCTTTAAAACCATGATGGAAATTGCCTTAGAGGCAATAATAGCTTAACCGCTCTAAAAAATTTTACACTGCGACTACCTCGGTAACTTCGGGGAACATGTCCTTGAGCTGTTCTTCAACACCCATTTTAAGAGTGTAGATAGCCATAGGACATGAGCCGCAGGCTCCCTTTAATTTAACATAAACTTTTCCGGCTTTATCAACCGAATCAAGCTCTATATCGCCTCCGTCAGCCTGCAAATAAGGCCTTATCAAGGCTATGCCTTTTTCGACTTCTTCTTTAACCAACATAATGACCTCCCATTATCTTAATAAATACTTCACAAAATATACAAAAAATAATAGAATAAAGCAAGGCGAAGCAAGCTATTGGATATTTTTAGCTACCAAATAGTTTTTACACTATATTTAGGAATGATTGTATCTTTTGTAATAATTACCAAATTTTCAATTATTGCCTGAGCAATGATCAAACGATCAAAAGGATCGTTATGAATATTTGGCAGCTTTATTATTTTATCAAAGTATTTGGGTTGAATTTGTAATATTAAAATATCCTTCTCATGACATAATTCAGCGATTTTTTCTATAGAGTGTTCAAATTCAAGTTTACCTATACTTTTTTTTATTGCTATTTCCCATAATGAGGCAATACTGACATAAACTTTATTTTCTGTAGTAATTATCTCTAAAGCTTTTTTTGATAGTTGTGGAGAATCTCTTAAAAACCATAGCAATGTATGCGTATCCAGCAGGTACATCAAACATAGTCCTTAAAACATTCCGGAGTTTTATCAAAATCTTCCGCCATATAAAATTTACCTTCAAGGCCTCCGGGTTTTCTGCGTATATTTTTTTGGGCTGTATTTTGATATAAAAGGAAATTTACATAATCATAAACAGACTGTTGCTGCTCTAAAGTTAAGTTATTTATCTTTTTTTCCAAAGCGATATATGGCATACTTTCCTCCCATAAAATCATTTTAACATATTTCCTGATAAAATACTACAATTTATAAAATTTTCTAAAACTCATAGCCGATGCTAATTTTTATAAAATGATTGTTTTGGTACCGGCCTAATTTACCGCTTTGTTTGCCGCCGAAAAAGCCGAGGCCTAGATCGAAGTCGATTGTGCCTATAAGCCACGAAAGCTCGGGGTTTATCATAAAGTCCGCATCTTCTATTCCTACAAGAGCGTTGAGCTTCCATTCAAGGGAGCCTCGTACCAAGGTTTGAGAGATGGAGAAAAGGAGGCGGGTATCGGTTATCGGGCTTCCCTTTTCCGTGTCGAGGCTGAGTTTATCCTGGTTTATTCCCGAATTTAAAAGTCTTACGGTTTCGGCGGCTTGAAGTCTTAAGTTTATATTTTTAGGAAGAGCGTATAAAAGGCCTAAATTCCATGCAAGGTTCGGGTTATATATATCGGGATTGTTTCCTTTTAAGTCGCCGGTTATGTTTGCAGCAAGTTCGGCCTGTACTGTAAACTGTCCGAACATTGCTTCATAATCGCCCCCGATTTGATGATAGCGGTTGTATATAAGTTCTGCCTTATTGAAGACTTGTGTAAATTCCGCTTCGGTATGAGCGGAAGGTTTATAGTCCGATTTAAAATTAGGCTCATGTAAAAAGCCCGTAAAATACTGAAAGCCTAGGTCGTGTTTACCATCTATTGTCAGACTATAACGCAAGCCTCCTTGGGCATAATCAAAGGTGGTTGCCTTTGGGGCTTGTTGTGAAAAAAGTTTTTTCTTTGCTTCAATTAAGGCCATATTCACAGAAGGCAGAGCTTGCGTAATGTTTGCAAAGGTGTTTTTTTCCCATCGCCCGTCGAGAGTAAATTCATCGGCTTCAAAAACCGGAAGATATACAAGCTCAAGCTTCATTTCTTTTGGCAGATAGGCCGAAAGAAAAAAAATCGGAGAAGCTTTTTTAATTTTTTCGGGATAGAATTCGTAGGGCTTGCCGTAGTCCTTGGGGTTTACAATATCCAAAACACTTAAAAAATTAGCTCTTCCCCAGTTTATTTTTTTGATTCCTCCGCCGAAAACGACAGGGCCTGTGAGGGCTTGTACATAGGCTTCGTCAATCCATTTAGGGAAAAGAGGACCGGGAAAGAATTCGGCTTTTTCACCCATTCCCGGCATAAGAGTTTTGGCGTTTAAGTTTACCGAGGCATAGGCTTCGGCAAGGGGCGACTTTGCTTCTAAATGGAGGCTGCCCCAAAGAGGGAAGGGTGGTTTAAGGTTTTCAGGCTTTTTAAAGGCATCAAAGAAGACCTCTGTTCCCGCATAAAAAGCACCGCCGAAATCTATGCTGAATACGCTTGATTCGGTTCCGCTTTCTTCATCATCAAAACCGAAATCTCCTAAGCTGTCATCTTCGCTAAAAATCAATGAACTTATAAAAAAGATAAAAACTAACGTAAAGAAAGACTTTTTCATATTATAAAATACCTTTTGGGAGACCTTAACTAAATTTGAGTTTAAGGTCTCCCTTAATTTCTAAATAATTTATTTTTTGCCTGTTTCCAGGTATTTTTGTGTAAAAATATAATCGGGTATCTTCATACCGTATTCTATTCTTTTTATTGTGATTATGGTTGAAGTATTTGTTTTGACGGTGGACAGTTTTGTTTTATGGGCTGTCATTATTCCGCTTACTTCTTTATAATCGTAAAGCTCAAGAATCTTTACGAGCTGAGAACCTTGATAAAATTCGGCCTTTAGTAAAAGATTTTTATCCTTTGTGATCCGCATTATGGTTTTTGAATATGTATAATTTTTATCCTTGGGTGTAGACTCTATAAGATAGACGGATTTTCCTTCATATTCTTCTTCACCTAAAATTTTAAAATTATCGAGCTTTGTGTCCCTTTCCATAAACGAAATATCGTTATTTGAAAAGTCCGAACCCATAAATGACTCATCGGCACTTCCTTGAGCCGATATTTTTTGCACCTTTTTTGTTTGAGCCAAATACATTTTCTGGTCCGTGGAGCCGTCGGCTTTTTCAATCATTAAAAATCTTGAGCCCTTATAAGACGGGGGATTCTTTATTTCGACAAACATTCTCTGTAAACCGTTTTTGTCTAAAGAAGAATATTGTCTAATCTCTAATGTTGAAAGGGTTTTTCCGCCTGACTGCATATCTAAACTTGATTCCGAGCCAAGTGAAGATGCCGTGTTTTTTGTCTTTGTTTTAGCTACAATTTCTTCTGCACTTTGGGCAAAGATTAAACTGCAAAATCCGATAGCAAAAATTAAACTTAAAGTAAATTTTTTCATACTTCCTCCGTATCTTTTACTTCATTAAAAGGATGTTCGTTTTTGACTTCCTTTATATCTACAGGTAAAAGTTTTCTTATAAACTTTGGTTTCATTAAATTTAATAAAACCGGAAGAATAGTCAAGCTGCCTAGGGAGCTTGTTATCATTATCAGGGCAATTAAAAAGCCCAGCTCTGAAAGCATGTTAAATTTTGAGAGCATTAAAACTGCAAAACCTGCTCCTACGGATACGGCATTGAATAAGATTGCTTTTCCCGAGCCCAAGAAGGTTAGATACAAAAATTGACCGCTGCCCTGTGTTTTTAAAAAGCATTTATGATAGGCTGCCAAAAGATGAATTGTATAATCAACTCCTATTCCTATTGCAAAACTTGCAACCATTGCAGTTCCTATGTTTAACTTTATACCTAATCTGCCCATGATACCGAAGTTAATCAAGATAGAAAGTGCCAGCGGAATAATTCCAAAAAGGCCTGCAAAGGCTGACCTATAATATATTGAAAGAATCAAAAATACTATAAGAAGAGAAACACCAACCGAAATCAATTGGGATTCTACTACGAGCTTGTTTAAGGTCTTTTCGACCAATACAAAACCGCCTGTTTCAGCGATTACATCCTTGGGGAATCTAAGGCGTACAAATTCGTTAATTTCTTCCAGAACCTTGTCGGTATCCTGCTGTCCGACAGTTCGGAGCTGAATGTTCACTTTTAATGTTTTGGGATTTGTATTATTATCTAAAAAGCCTTCAGTATTTTTTCCTAAAAGGATAAGATAGTTTTGCATTATGGCCGAAAGTTCTTCTTGCGAATTTCTGCCGTATTTTTTAGGATCGGTTGGAATTTCATAGTAGGCAAGTCCTTTGTAGTTTACCTTTTTCCCGAATTCGTAAACGAGCTTTTCTGCAGGAAGATTTTTTTTGGTCCTTTCTTCCGCAGCTTCGTTCAGTATAGCCATAATGTCTTCTTGGCTGTATTGCTTTTTAGGTTTAGGGGTGTTTTTTGCAAGTTGAGTATCGGCGTCATCTGATTCTTCTTCAAAATTTCCGAAGTCTCCGAAATCGTCTGAAGGTTCTGTTTCATTTATATCTTCGCCGGCACCTTGACTTCCTTTAGAAATTTCTTCAGGGGATTCATCGGCATTATACACCTGATTTAAACGCTTAATTAGGGGAACAATGGAGGTAACCTTGCCTACATCTTCGATTTCTTCTTCCAAAAAAGAAGAAAGATCATCGATAGCTTTTAAAATATCCGGACGTAAAATATCGGAACCGTCTTTAGCCTTAATTACCATTTCAAGCACTTTTGAACCGCCGAAGTGTTTACGCATAAAACTATCGGATTGAATTACTGCGACATCTTTATCAAAGTATTCCATTAAAACATTATCGATAACTAGTTTTTTTACTCCAAATATGGAAAAAACTACTATGAGGCCGACAAAAAGAATTACCGAGCGGGAATGTTCTGCAATGATTACAAAGGTACTTGCAATGCCGCGATCCAAACGGCTGGTGTTATCTTTTTTGGATGCCCAACGCATTGACGGCTTTTTGGGCCCTCTTAATATCAATATGCCGGGAATTAAGGTTATGGATATTAAAAATGCTGCAGCAACGCCGAAGCTCGAAAAGATACCGAATTCGAAGATGGGGACGACGGAGGTAAAGCAAAAAGAAACAAAGCCTGCGAAGGTTGTGAGAGCGGCCAAAAAAACCGGCCTTATAACCTCGCTTAAGGCCTTAACAACCTGTTCTTTATGTTCTTCCTTTGAGATGGAATCATCTTGTACGACCTCGTCATAATAGTGGTTGATAACATGGATGCCGTATGCCGAACCGACTGCAATTAAAATAATCGGTAAAATTGTAGAAAGAATCGACAAGGGAACGTTAAAAAGAGCCATTGCTCCAAGTGACCAGATTACGGAGCATATAACCGTCAAAAGAGGTAAAAATACACCGGTAAATCTTTTAAAAGAAAGAAATAAGACGCCTAAAACGACAATGATAACCAGAGGAACTAAAAAGCTTAAGTCATGGGCGGTTGCCTCATTTACTATCTCGTTAAAAATGGGTGTTCCCGTCAGGTAAATTTTAGAATCGGGAAAATTCCAGGATTCTGTCAGTTTCATAATTTTACGGCAGGCCGCAATAGTTTCGGGAGAACCGCTTTCTTCATTCGTTACATTAAGAAAAACAAAGATTTGGGTTGCATGTAAATCTTCGGAAACAAGGCTCCGTTCATACATATCCCAGTTGCGAAGCTTATGTTTAACAGCCTTAATTTCTTCTTCAGTGCCCGAAAAGTCCGGCGGAATAATGGGCTCGCTTACAATTCCCTCTTCGCCTATGTCTATATGAGTTGTATTTGTTATCAAAGTCGTGTTTTTTACCAAGTCGATTTCTTTTAGTTTTTCATCCAGTTGTTTCACTTCATCTAAAAATTCTTTGTCAATGATGGTAGAAAAACGGCGTTCTATACCTATCAAAATCGGTACATCTTCTCCGAAAATGTCGGCAATTTTTTTTGCACTGATTCTGGAAGGATCATTTTTAGGAATAAAACGGAAGTTGTTATTATCAAAATTTAATCTTATTATTTGAAGAGCAAAAAACAAGGTTATGGCAAGAATCGTTATAAGCATTGATACGGGATGTTTATAAAAATTTTTTGTGGAAAATATACGTTTTTTTTCTTTTTTTTTCATAATGGGGCTCCCTCGACAAAATTTGTTAATTATATAGCCGTCTTATCTTTTTGTCAATACAATGGTTTAGGGGGAGAGAACACCCCGTTCCCTTACGGGCTTTTCAAGTCAGAGCAGGGTTTAGCCTTGAAGCTTTGCTGGCTGTACTCTCCCCCTATAACCCCCTCTCTTTTACCTCGAAGCTACGCTGGTTGTACTCGCGCTGCCAAAGGGCTTGCCGCCCTTTGGAATCCGGCATTATTAAAAAGTTTCTATTTTATTCTTTAAGTCGAGATTAAAACAGAAGAAAGGTCAATTCTCTAATTGAGTTTGAAATCAATAGAATTTTGCTATTTATTGCAAACTTTTCGTACAATAATTATGAAAAGGGGGAATTTTTCTTCCTTAGTTAAATAATTTTTACAAGGGGTAAAAAATGAACCCTGTATTATTGGTTTAAAATGTACAACGAAAACATAAAACAAGGTCAAGACTATTGTAAAATCTTTAGTCGAATGCTATTATAATAATGGTAATACGCTTTAATATATCAAAAGTTAAGAAGGGGTTTCCAAAGGGAGCTCCCTTTGGCAGACGGGAACAACCGGCATAGCTTCGAGGTAAAGATAGGAGGGGTTATAGGGGAGGAAAGGTACAGCCAGCGCAGCCTCAAGGCAAACCTGTTCTGTCGGGTTGTCTTTCCTCCCCTAATTGATTGGGAGGTGAGGAAAATGTTAGAACAAGAATCGTCGATGATGAAAAAAGCAAATGCCGCTATTTCTGTAATGGAAATGAGTCCTAGAGATAAATGGTTATATGATTCCCGTATGAAATATGAACACGACAGGGCTTCATGTATAAGCGAGGGTTATCGACAGGGTATTGAAGTGGGAATATTGCAGGGCGAAATAAAAGGGCGGCAAGAAGGTATTGAACAAGGTTTTGCTGACGGCTCTTATCAAACTAAACTTGAAACGGCAAGATTGATGAAAAAAGCAAACTGTGAGCTTGGATTTATCGTACAAATGACCGGTCTCAGTAAAGAAGAGATAGAGAAGCTCTAATTTAGGGGCGAATCCCCTTTTTTTGAGAAAATTATAGTTTGGCCATAACCACGGACATCTGTGTCCGATTACGAATGTACATCCAGAGTAAATTGTTGAACGATGCCCGAAAGTTGGAAAAAATTCCGGTTTGATGGTAGTTTTTCTATAAAAACGTTTTCCTTAATTAAAATATAAATTTGCCTTCCTATCGACTTTTTCTTATTTTTTATGTATTATAGTAAAATAAATTAGAGATATTAGTTGGAGAATGTATGAGTAAAAATAACGACGATAAAAACCAAAACGATCCCTTTAACTTTTTTAATTTCGGACCGGATTCCGATGGAGACGATAAAAAATCTCCCAAGAAGCCGTTTTTTTCTTTATGGCTTTTAGCGCCGCTTGTAGTTATCATTTTTATCTTAATTAATCAGTTAATGGTGCTCAATAGTTCCGCCCTGATTCCTTTTTCTGAATTTAAGGATAGAATTACAACGGGACAGATAAAAAAGGTTGTTCTCGGCCCTGTTTATTTTACCGGTTATACCAGCATACAGGATAATGATTCTTCAAATACCTCTTTATTTTCATTTTTGTCGGTACAAAAAAATACTAATGAATATGTAACAGTCGGGATATACACCTCGGAGTTTTTACAGCTTTTGGATGACCATCATGTGGTTTATCATGTAAAGCCTAAGGAAAGAAGTTATATTGTTGAGCTTCTTTTACAGTGGGTTCTCCCCTTCCTTTTGATATTCCTTGTTTGGCGTGCCATCATGAGGCGGATGACCAAGGGGATGGGCGGTTTGGGCGGAAGTATTTTTTCTCCCGGGCAGGCTAGAAGTGCTGCAATCGACGAGGGAAAGGTTGAAACCCGCTTTAAGGATGTCGCAGGCGTCGATGAAGCTAAAGAAGAATTAATGGAAGTTGTAGACTTCTTAAAATATCCTCAAAAATATACCGAAATAGGCGGAAAGATTCCGCGAGGTGTTCTTTTGGTAGGTCCTCCCGGAACGGGAAAAACCCTTCTTGCGCGAGCCGTTGCAGGAGAAGCAGGGGTTCCCTTCTTTAGAATAAGCGGCTCGGACTTTGTCGAAATGTTTGTCGGTGTAGGAGCTTCCCGTGTGCGTGACCTATTCAGGCAGGCCCGTGAAAAAGCTCCCTGTATTATCTTTATAGACGAATTGGATGCTATCGGAAAATCGCGTCATAATTCTTACAGCTCAAATGATGAGCGGGAACAAACTTTGAACCAGCTTTTGGTTGAAATGGATGGCTTTGACAATAAGACGGGCTTGATTCTTTTGGCTGCCACCAACCGCCCCGATGTTTTGGATCCGGCCTTGTTAAGACCCGGCCGCTTTGACAGGCAGGTTGTGGTTGACCGCCCCGATGTAAAGGGAAGAGAGCAGATTCTTAAGCTTCATGCAGAAAATGTAAAACTGGATGCTTCGGCCGACTTGTCTGCGATAGCCCGAATTACAGCCGGCTGTTCAGGTGCCGACCTTGCAAATATTATAAACGAGGCCGCTCTTTTGGCTGTCCGAGGAAAAAGAAAGACCGTCATTATGACTGACTTGGATGAAGCCGTTGAAAAGGCAATGATAGGCTTACAGAAAAAATCCCGCGTAATCCGCGAAGAAGAAAGAAAAGTAATAGCCTATCATGAAACAGGTCATGCCATCGTGGGCAGCTTTACCGATGGAGCCGATAAGGTACATAAGGTAACTATTGTTCCGCGCGGAACCTCGACTTTGGGCTATACCTTCCATATTCCCGAAGACGATAAACACATCGTTACCGAAAAACAGCTTTTGGCCGAGATAGATGTTCTTTTAGGAGGCCGTGCCGCCGAACAGGTAAAATTCAATATGGTTTCTACCGGAGCTGCAAACGATTTAACCCGTGCCACCGATATTGCCCGAAGCCTTATAACCGATTACGGTATGAGTTCTAAATTTAAAAACGTAGCCTTGAGCAAGCGGGGTGCCGGATATCTTGGCGATAATGAACCCAGGTTGGTGCGTGAATATGCCGAAACAACCCAGCAATACATCGATGAAGAAATCGCAAAGATAATCAATACCCGATATGAGGGTGTTATAAAAATGCTGAACGAAAAAAAGCATCTTTTGGAAAAGATAGCAACAACCCTTTTAGAAAAGGAAACCATAGAAAACGAAGAATTCGATGCGATAATCGCTGAGGAGAAGGCTCCTAAACTTTTTGAAAAAGAAGATGAGTAGAAAGTAATTTATACTTGCAATGATAATAAAAAAATGATAAAATACGCCCTACAAAGATAGGATTATTGGAGGTATATATGACCAGATGGGGAGCATTTGCACTCGGTGTTGTTGCAGGCGGTGCCGCAGTTCTTTTAGCCAGAAACGCTAATTTTAAAAAGGCTTGTGCCAAGGTAGTTGGGGCCGGCTTAAAATTAAAAGACGACGCAGCCGCTTTCGTTGAAACCGTAAAAGAAGACGCTCAAGATATAATGGCGGAAGCAGCTTATAACAAAGAAGCCGCTTCGGCAGCAAACTAGCCTGACTTTTTTTAACTCTTTATGAATTTTTATATTGCTCACCGCCTCCCTGGGCGTTTGCGTTTGAGGTATAGCCGGAGAAGTTTAAGCCGCAAACAAGCCGTTCTTGTAGAGACTCTTGTGTCTTTACAAGAAGGTATAAAGTCGATAAGTGTAAATTCTGTTTCAGGAAGTATCTTAATTGAATATTCGGGGATAAGCGAAGACGAAGCTCTTTCTTATATAAAAGCTCTAAATTCTTCTTACCTTGAAAATGAAGAACTATTAGCGAGTGTGGATGAACCTATAGTGAGCGAGAGTTTAACGGTTTCCTTGGGGATGCTGCTTGCGGAATTTTTTATGCGCAGGCTTTTACCTATTCCTGTCCGCAGAATACTGGCTCTCTTTTCAATTATGCCCCGTGTAAAAGGCGGAATGAGAGCCTTGAAAGGGGGCAGGCCTTTTTGTGCCGAAACCTTAGATGCAACGGCTCTTTCGCTTTCTTATGCGACGGGAGACCTAAACACAGCCGGTACCATCGCAATGATGCTTGAAATGGGCGAAATCTTGGAAGAGTATACCCGCCGTAAGTCCTATGAAAATTTAACCCGCAGTTTTTTGAATACAAAGGAAACGGTGCATGTTCTAAAAGACGGAAATGAAACTGAAATTTCCGCCAATCTTCTTCAAGCCGGAGATACGGTTATTCTTAGGATAGGGTCGGTTATTCCTGCAGACGGAACGGTCGTATCGGGCGAGGCTTCCGTTAATCAGGCTTCAATGACGGGAGAAGGACTTCCCGTGCACAAGGTCTCGGGAGATACCGTTTTTGCTTCTACCGTCGTTGAGGAGGGGGAGATCCATGTATGCGTAAAGGCTTGCGGACGGGAAACCAGAGTGAGTAAGATAGCCGATATGATTGACCGCTCTCAATCTTTAAAGGCGGCTTCACAAATCAAATCCGAAAGGACTGCGGATAAACTTGTTTTTTATAACTTTTTACTTGCAGGCTTGACCTACGCCTTTACCCGTAACTTTGCAAAGGCAGCCTCGACTCTTCTTGTCGATTATTCTTGTGCAATGAAGTTATCTGCTCCTGTCTGCGTGCTTTCAGCCATGAAAAACTGTGCAGAGCACGGTATTACCGTAAAGGGCGGAAAGTTTTTAGAAGACTTTGCCCGGGCGGATACAATCGTATTCGATAAGACGGGAACTCTTACGGAATCCCAGCCCTCGGTTAAAAAGATAATTACCTTCGGCGGCAGGCCGGAAAAAGATGTATTAAAAATAGCGGCCTGTCTTGAAGAGCATTTTCCTCATTCGCTTGCAAGGGCCGTTGTACGGGAAGCCGAAAACAGGGGAATTAAACACAGAGAAGAACATACAAAAGTTTCCTATATTTTAGCCCATGGCCTTGCTTCTACCTTAAATGGAGAGGAGCTACGCATAGGCAGTGCTCATTTTATATTCGATGATGAGGGTATTCCAAAAACGGAAGAAGCCGAAAAAGCTATTGAAGATTTGTCGAAGAGCGGCTGTTCTCAGTTATATTTATCGATAGGAAAAGAACTTGCCAGTATTATTGCGATAGAAGATCCTGTTCGCCCCGAAGCAAAAGAAGTTGTTTCAGAACTTCACAAACTGGGAATAAAAAACATAATCATGCTTACAGGGGACGGCCCCCAAACCGCACGCAGCATAGCCGAAAAGACGGGGATTGACCGTTATCATGCTCAGGCTCTTCCCGACACAAAGGCCGGTTTTATTAAAGAGTTAAAAGCGGATGGTAAAAAAATAGTTATGATAGGCGACGGGATAAACGATTCTCCCGCCCTGTCGGAAGCGGATGTAGGAATTGCAATGGGGCAGGCTTCTTCGATAGCAGGAGAAACCGCCGACATTCTTTTGCCGGATGACGGCCTAAGGGCCTTACCCATTTTAAGGCGTATAGCAACGGGCTTGATCAAAAGAATCAATGTAAACAATAAGGCGATTATCGGCATTAACTCAGCCCTTATTGCAGGGGAACTTGCGGGCTCAATTCCTCCGGCTACGGCGGCCTTAGTTCATAACGGTTCGACGGTTGCCATAGGTATGTCTGCAATGAGAAGCTATGAGCAGCCCCTTGCCGAATCTATTTAATTGGAGAAAGTAATGACTGTTTCAAGTTTTTTCCCCGGGCATATAAGGCTCAGGGGCGAGATGATAAAAGATAAGGATATTTTTGAAGCTTTTGAAAAGGCAGCCTCTTCTCATAAGGCGGTCAGCAAAATTGAAAGGAATGAGAGGACAGGAAGCCTTTGCATTGAGTATGATGCAAATGCCCTGCCTCTGTCAAAGTTTGAAATCTTCAGAGAAGATTTACCCGAGTTAAAAAAACTGTCCGATGCCTATCTTTCAGGCAAGGTAGAAAAAAAAATAATCATCGAAAAAATTTCAGAACTTTGGGAAAAATTAAAAAACGCATAAAAAGCAATTTTAGCTGCGATTTTGTTGAAGTTCCCGATTTATCATTCTTCCCTAGCTTGTGAGCCCAAGTTCTTCTCCAGCCCTTAACCTTGTTCTCATATTTTGAATTTTTGCATCCATAATTTCAAGCTCGGCAAGGATTTCTTTTTCTTTTTTTGAAGTTTCTATAACGGATGCTATTCCTCCGTTTTTGATAACTATTCGCTTATCCGCATAGAGGGCCAGAGCCGGATCGTGTGTGGCCATTAAAACAATTTTTTCCTTTGAAACCAAGAGTTCCAAGGCCTTTTTGCGGTCAATGCCTGCATTTTCTATTTCGTCTATGAGAACGATGGGAGAGGAGCTTAAAATAGCTGTATCCGCAATCATAAGAGCCCTCGACTGTCCTCCGCTCAAGGCCGTTATCGGTGTATCCAAATTAAATTTTTCGCCCGCAAGATTGTTTGCCGCCTCTATGATATTTTTTACCGCATCTTCCTTGTTTTGGATAAGCCGGCTTTCCGCATGAAGCTCGATAAATTCCTTGACGGATAAATCCATTACAAAGTTCATATTTTGCGAGAGCTGGGCTACAAGTTTATTGTTTACCGAAAAACGGATTGTCTTATCGGGTGTTTTACCGTTAATTAAAATGCTGCGGTTTGTAGGAGTATCCTTTTGAGCAGTCCACTCGATATCGGCAAGGAGCCTTGATTTTCCCGAACCTGTCGGGCCTACAATCGAAATAATTTGAGAGGTATAAAGGGTAAGCTCATCAAAGTTTTCGGTTTCGCCTGACTTGTTTGTTCCGGGAAGAATTGTGAGGCTGTGAACCTCGTTTGCATTTTCCAAATTAAGGAAAGACTTCATTTGAATTATGTATTCAAAAAATGCAGAGTAAAGTTCTTCTCTGTTTATTGCTTCTTCTTCACAAACTTCATCGGAAAGCGATTGTAAAAAATCTTTTAGAGTCTGCGCCTTGTTTTTTAAAATACCTATTTCAATCAAGCGGTTTTCCTTGATAAAATCTTCGATAAAAGGGTATTCGCTTAAAATATCTTGAATCGATTTTTCAGAAAGTTTTTTAACCTCTGTATTTTCATCACTTAAATAAAATTCATTGTTCATTTTTTCTCCCCTGTTCTTCGGCAATTTTCATCTTGCGGATATTTCCCATCTGGAAATTTTCTCCTATTCTTGTTTCACCCAAACAATAAGAGCAAAGGGCGGCAGGCATGGGAAAGCGGAGCTCCATTCCTTGTACCGTAGAAATATCCTCGGCCTTATCCGTTAAAAGGGTGCTGAGCTCAAAGGCGCCTTGGCCCGTAAGACCGTTTACATGCATGATGACCGCCCTAGGATTTACGGCATTTACTCTTGCCGCAAAAACTTCGCGTTCAGCTTGAGAAACGATGTCTCCCTTTGTGATAACTACAATGTCGGCAGACTTTAAAAGAGGGCCTATTTTTTTTGGAGTATTTATCCCCGACAGGTTATCGATTACGCAGATACCTAAAATATTTTTTATATAGGGGGAACAACGGTTGCAAAGCCCTGCGGACTCGCTTACCAAAAGGTCAAGCCCTTCCTTGATTCCCCATTGCACGGCCTCCTCTATGTTTGACACAAAGAAGTGGTCGGGACATAGGGAGCCGGAGATTCCTTTTTGGACGGGAACTCCGGCCTTTTGATATAGAAGGTCATCATCAGTATAAAGGCAGTCGAATTTTACTGCCCCCGTTTTTATATTTTGTTTTTTTAAGGCATCTATTGTTTTTAAGATTACGCTTGTTTTGCCCGACGATGGCGGGCCTGAAAATATTATTAAGTTCATAAATATAATATAACAAATCTATGTGACGAAGTCTGTAACAGATGTTACACAGGCCTTAAATTTTTCCGGCAGCTGTTTCAAAATCGGTTTTGATTTTTTCCAAAAGAGAACCTATATCGTTTTGATAAATAAAGTCCCAACCTACCCAAGAAAATTTTTTATCCTCTCCTAAACGGTTATCTACATCGGGATTCGTTGACGGAAAAAAACCGCTTTCGGAAAACACCCTTCCGGTTTTTTCTGAAAGGAAGAAATCCGCAAAGGCCTTTGTCAAAGCCTCATTTTCTTTTTTTACAAGCATAAAAATCGGAGCCGCTATAGCCCCGTCTTTGGGCCAAACCGTTTTTAATGCCGAATCTTCTTTTATCATCTTTGAAAAAAAGTAGGGGCTTATGTTTACGGCAGGAGGTTCATTGACAACGGATTTAGGATTTTTTAAAACCAGAGACGCTTTTCCCTTTACCATTTGTGCCGGATGAAGAGAGGTACGGCAAGCCCTGCCCAATTTTTTTATACCTTCATCTCCGAAACGGCTGTAAATATTTAGGATTACCGAATTAAATAAGTCCAAATCGCTGAAGGGGATTGCCGCCGAATTTTCAAATTCAGGTAAAAGGAGGTCTGCCCAAGTTTCGGGCATCTTTCTTCCTCTTAACAGCTCGGTGTTTACAATCATTACTGCGGGAACTACCCCGATAATTGCATAGTTTTTTTTGCCGTCTCTAAGGTCTATATAATCGTTGCAAAAGTCCTTATTCATTTTTTCGATTGAACAATGAAAATCTTTGTTTTCGATAAAGGAGCCCATTAGTTTTTTGTCGAAAAAAAGCTCAAACCCTGCAGAAAGGAGAATATCGGGGAGGTTTTCCTTTTTTCCTGTTTGAGCTTCTTTTATTATCCAGTCGATTCCGAGGTTTGCGGAACGAAGATCATAGCTGATTTTATAGTTTTGTTTTTCAAGCTCATCTTTATTTTCTTCAATATACTTGGAATGAAATTCTTTAAAGGCTTCAAGCAAGGGGATTCTTATAGGACATGGAAGAACGCCCTCAATCCTTATATTTTTTTTGCCGTCATCATAACCGGTGTTTTGTGCGTTTTTCTTTTCTAAGCTTGAATCTATTTCGGCAAAACCGATATTTTTATTTTGTTCGATAACTTCAATAAGCTCTTTTTCGCACAAGTCTATATCGAGGCTCTTCGTTAAGAGGGCTTTTTCAAGACTAATCTTTTTCCCCATTATTTTGCGCATAAGGGGATTGGTAAGAGGGGTAAAACCTTTTTCTACCAAGTATCTTATCGTTTCAGGAAAGCGTTCGGTAATATCAAAAACACTTTCATCCATATTAAAATATTTATTCATTATAATCCTCCGATCTATAATCAAGTTAAAATCAAAATAACCCGAAATTAAAAGTATGAATCCTATTTTTAAAAATATACCCGCTCAAGAAGCGGAAAAATATTTAAAAAATACCAAGGCTAAAACCCTCAACTATAAAAAAGATGCCTTTATCTTTTTTGAGGGCGATACTCCCGCTTTTTTCTTTGTTTTAAAATCGGGTATCGTTCAAATCGAAAAAAACACTGCCGATGGAAAGCGGCTTATTGTAAACCGCTTTGAAAACCCCGGTACGGTTTTTGCCGAAGTCTATGCTCTTTTGGATTCGGCTATCTACGATTACTCATGCCGTGTAATTAGCGATGCCGAAATTCTTTGTCTCCCCATAGAAGGGGTCTTTGGTGCCGGAGCGTACTCCGAAACTCATTTTAAGGTTCTAAAGAACCTATTAAATATTTTAGCTCATAAGGCTTATTTTTTAAACCAAAAGCTTCTTATCTTTTCTTCATTCAGTCTTCGTCAAAAGATAGCCCTCTATTTATTGCAGCAGGCTGAAGGAAGTTCAAAGGTTGAGCTAAACCTAAACAGGGAGGCTATGGCCGAATACTTAGCGGTTCCTCGGCCATCTTTATCCCGCGAGCTTATGAGCATGCAAAAAGATGGGCTTTTAAAAATCGAAAAAGATACCATCATTGTCAACCTTGATAAACTCGAAGACTTTAGCTAAGGGCTTATCAATAAAAGCCCTTAGCCTGTCCTCCCGATTATGTTTCTAACCGAAAAAATGTTTTATATCATCTTCTATTGAAGAGATTCCCGATAATCCGAATTTGCTTATTAAAACATCCTTTACGTTGGGTGAAAGAAAGCCGGGAATAGTAGGCCCAAGGTGTATGTTTTTTACGCCTAAGAACAATAGGGCCAAGAGTACTATAACGGCTTTTTGTTCGTACCATGCTATATTAAAAATTATAGGTAAATCATTAATATCGCTTAGGTTAAATATTTCCTTCAATTTAAGAGCTATAAGGGCAAGGGAATAAGAATCATTGCACTGTCCTGCATCCAATACCCTTGGAATGCCGTTTATATCTCCAAGATTTAGTTTATTGTACCTGTATTTTGCACAGCCTGCCGTCAGGATGACGGTATTTTTCGGAAGAGCTTCCGCAAAACCCGTATAATAAGATCTTGTTGTGTGTCTGCCGTCGCAGCCGCCCATTACTATGAATTTTCTAATATCTCCGTTTTTTACGCTTTCGACAATTTTGTCGGCAAGAGCAAAAACTTGGGCGTGAGCAAAGCCTCCTATAATCTTTCCGCTTTCAATTTCTTTAGGGGGAGGACAGGATTTTGCCTTTTTTATAATTTCGGAAAAGTCCTTATGACCGTTTTCATCGGCTTCGATATGAACACAGCCGGGATGACCTGCTGCATTTGTCGTATACATTCTTGATACGTAGGAAGCCTTTGAAGGAATTATACAGTTGGTTGTCATAAGGATTGGGCCGTTAAAACTTTCAAATTCGGAAACCTGTTTGGCCCACGAATTACCGTAATTACCTGCAAGATGCTTATATTTTTTTAGTTTCGGATAATAATTTGCAGGGAGCATTTCGGAGTGAGTATAAACATCAACTCCTGTACCCTCAGTTTGCTCAAGAAGCATTTCGATATCTTTTAGATCATGCCCAGATACAAGGATGCCCGGATTATTTCTTACACCTATCGAAACTTCGGTTATTTCGGGATTACCGTAGCTGCCTGTGTTGGCGCTATCCAGCAGAGCCATTCCCTTAACTCCGGCTTCTCCTGTCTTTAAGGTAAGAGAAATAAGTTCATCAACACTCAATTTTTCATCTATGAGGATTGAAAGCGTTTTTTGAATAAAGGCATCAACCGCTTCGTCTTCATAGCCTAAGGCGTTAGCATGTTTTACATAGGCACATAGCCCCTTTAGACCATAGATAATAAGTTCTTTTAAGGAGCGCTTATCGGGATCTTTTGTCTGCAAAACGCCTATTGTAATGGCCTTGCCCAGTCTTTTCGGTATATCCGAGTCAATATACACTTCAATCTCCGGATCAAAGGGGCGATTTAAAGAACTATGCAAATCATGGATTGCTTTAAGAGTAATATTTATTCTGTTGTTAATTGCTTTTTCATCAAAATTTGCATTGGTTATTGTAACAAAAAGGTTTGTGCTTACGATGTGGTTAATTTCTTTTTCAACCTTAATCCCGTTTTCCCTCATATAACTTGTCACCTCGGAAAGCTTTTTTGTTCCCCAGATGAGAAAGTCCTGTAATCCTGCAACTAAGGGGTTTTTCCCGCATACTCCGACCCTTACGCAGCCTGAATTTTTAAATGTCTCCTGACATTGAAAACAAAACATAGTGTCCATAGTATTCTCCTATTTTTCAAAGGTTTGAGTAAATTATAAGTATTTTATGAATAGAAGTCGGTAACGGATGTTACGCGGATGTTAAATTTTTTCGGTTTTCCAGTCTTTTATGGTACGTTCTTTTTCATCAAAGGATGAACCTATTAGAACAATCTTTTTACCGCTTGATTTAAAAGGAGCTGTATAGCCTTTTTCTTTTATCTGTGCTACCGCATCTTCCGAGCTTCCGTTTCCGTCAAGTTTAAATTCAAAGATATAAATCGCATCTTTTGTATGAACAAGACAATCAGCTCTTCCGGCAGCACAGTGTATCTCTGTTTCAACAAATTGCCCCATCAGCTTAAAAATCAAATAAACGGCCGTCTGATAATTTTGCTCTCTAAGCTTTAACTTTTCTTTGGGAAGATTATCATAAGGAATGCCGGCAATTATGGACTTCATTCTTTCCATAAAGTTATCTACATTTCCTGCCCTTACATCTTCAACAAAACGCCAAACGGAAGAAGCTGTTTGATCTGTACGCAAAGATGTGTAATCCGGCAAAAGGTTTTTAAGAAAACCGTAACGGACTTCATCATTAGGAAAGCCTAATCTGTAAAGAGCTGCTTCTCTTATATATTCTTTAATTGTTAAATATCCTGCTTGAAATAAAATCGGAAGAGGATTTTTTGTGTCGGCTCGGTAATCGGCTAAGCCGGCCTCATCAAGTTCAACATTTCCGTCTAAGTCGGGAATATTATAGTGAGCTTCTTTTAGGTAGTTTACCAAAAAGGTCGGAGTTCCCGTAGCAAACCAATAACTTCCCACATCCTTTGCCGAAAAAGCATTTAGAAGGCTGAAAGGATTATAAACGCTTTTGCCTTCTTTTGCAAAAAGATATCCGTCATAGCGTTTTTTAAGAAGGCTTAAACATTCTTCATAGCTTATCTTTTCTTTGTCTGCCAATACTTGAATTTCGGGAGAAAATACGGCTGTTAATTCTTCTTGGGTTATACCGCAAAGAGCAGAGCAATCTTCGTGAAGGCTTATGTCCTGTAAGTTATTTAAATCACTGAAAATACTTACCTTACTGAATTTTGTTACTCCCGTTAAAAATGCAAAGCGGATATACTTGTCGCAAGTTTTTATAACGGAATAAAAAGCTTTGAGTGTGCTGCGGAATTCTTCGTTTAGGGTTTCATTTACATACATTGTTTGCAAGAGGGGCTTATCATATTCGTCTACGAGGATAACTACCTGTTTGCCGGTTTTTTCATAAGCTGTTTGTATTAAAAAAGCAAAGCGTTTACCAAAAGATAAATCGTTCCCCTGTATACCGAAACGCTCCTCCTCTGTCCTTAAAAAGAAGTCAAGGCTTTCGTTTAAAGACTCGGGCAAATCATACCGCCCCGTATTAAAATCCAAGTAAAAAACGGGATATTGAGTCCATGCTTCAGTTCCTTCGTTTTTAGCTCTGTTTTCTTCAGCTTCTTCAATGTACAGCCCCTTAAACAACTCTTTTTTTCCTAAAAAGTAGGCTTCGAGGGTAGAAAGAAAAAGACTTTTTCCGAAACGGCGGGGGCGGCTTAAAAAGTAGACTCTATTTGAATTAGTCAGCTTAAAAATAAATTCGGTTTTATCTACATACAAAAATTTATCGTTACGCATGACTTCAAAACTTTGTACTCCTATAGGTATCTTCCGTGAAAAATCCATCATTTTTTGCCTCCCCGATTAATTGTTAAGTGCTTATTTTCTTTATTTATTATATATTATAATTTACAGGGATTCAAGTATTGATGAATTTTATGGGCTTGCCTCTTTTTGCTCACTTGAAATCTCTTATCCTATCCTATATACTCAATCTTATGAAACCAGATAAAATTACACAGTGGCAAAAATTAGGTTTTGGAATGTTTATTCATTATGGGCTTTATTCTTTATGCGGAGGCGTTTGGAAGGGTGAGCCGGTAAAGCGCGGTTACAGTGAACAGATTTTAAGTCACGGTAAAATTCCTAAAGAAGAATATAAGGCCTTACAAAATAAATTTACCTGTAAGAATTTCGATGCAGAAAAAATATGTGCTCTTGCAAAAGCTGCAGGAATGAAATACATCATTATCACGGCAAAGCACCATGACGGCTTTTGTCTTTTTGACACAAAGACTACAGATTATAATTCGGTGAAGGCTCCTGCAAAAAGGGACCTTATTGCAGAGCTTTCTCAAGCATGTAAAAAAAACGGTTTAAAGTTCGGGCTTTATTTTTCTTGGATAGATTGGAACTGCGAATTCGCTCTTCCTATAAGCGATCATAACAGCGATAAAATTCCGCCCAAGCATCAGAAATTTAATATTGAACAGCTGAAAGAATTATTTACAAATTACGGTCCTCTTTGCGAGCTTTGGATGGATATGGGTTTCCCGACAAAAAAGCAAAGTGAAGAAGTAAGAGCCCTTGCTCAAAAGCTTCAGCCTAACATGATGATAAACGGCCGCATATGGAATGACTGCGGAGATTTTTGTACAATGGGAGATAACAAATTTCCTGATAAAAGTTTAAATGTTCCTTGGCAGACTCCTGCTTCAATTTATCATGAAACATGGGGCTACCGTTCATGGCAAAGACGGGGAGATAAAAATAAAAAGGCCCAAGAGCTTATAGAAAGCCTTATAAGGGTAAGAGCTATGGGAGGTAATTACCTTTTGAATATTGGTCCAAAGGGCGACGGCTCCGTGGTAGCTTTTGAAGCTGAAGTCTTAAAAAAAATAGGCAGCTTTTTTAAATCAAAAGCGCCTTCGCAAGGGAGCGCAAAAAAACTTTGTAAAGAATTAAATTTAGATCTTCCTCAAGATAGTATTTTAGAACTAAGCGGAGAAAAAAACGAAATCCCCTTTACAAAAAAACTTTACCGCTTTACGGGAAAAGATTATTACTCTTCTCATTTTATTTGTACGGAGCTTGAACTTAATCTAAAAACGTCAAAAGGCTTATACAAAACAAATTTGTGGACAATCAGCCTCGTCAGAAAAAAGCCCTTATCCCAAGATGAGTTTTTGGAAATAAACGGAAAGGAATTTTGCTTCCCCGCAAACAAAAAAGAATTGCAAATTTTTAAAAACATAAAAATAGAAAAGCCTCTCACAATTTCAGTATCTACAAGCGGAGCACCTTCATTGCGTAAGGCCTTAAAACAGGATAACTTAATTTTGAGAGTCGAAAGAAAGTGATGACATTTGATTTTATATTTCACTATTTACAGTTTTATTGTAAGAGTTTGTGCCCTTAATTAGACGCTTTAAAGAAACTAATAATTACTCCACTGTTATTATTTCAATAGTTTTCATAAAGTCTTCACTTATTTTATACAATTCCCGTGCAGTTTCACTTTCGATTGTACCGTCAATTATCTTTTTTGCAAATTCAATATCTCCGGTTTCGCCTGAAGGCATTTCTTCTTTCCAGGTTCCATTTTCTTCAAAGTACTGTGGGGCTTCTTGTTTGAATTCATCAGCGCCCCTTGAAAAGGTACATTGTAGTGTATACCCTGGTGTTGTTGTATAATAACTCATTTGAAACATAGAAATATCAGGTGCAAATTGCGAAACCCGAATGTTTCGTGCAAATTTGTGACCATTCACTTCAACAGCCCCTCTAGCAGTTCTCAAATCTTGCGGTAAAGTTGAAACAGACAAAACAGCTTTTGCATATTCTTGAAATGTTTTTGGCAGTTCGAATTTAATGGAATCATCTATATAGTTTTTTTGAATGAGCTGTACATAAAAATTCAAACCATTTTTTAATTCAGCGTTAATATAATAATAACCTTCTTTGTCATTTGGCATTAACCTGTATTCTCCATCGTTAAAAGAAATTTTTGTAATCTCTTTTTCGATAAGAGCAATCCATGGTTCTTCTGTTTTAGTTTCAGTAACATTTTCCACATTCGTGGAATTCTTCACAATAGTACTTGGCTCATTTTGCACTTCTGTTGCAGCTTCTGTTTCCCTTGTAATGCTTTCGTTCATGCTTACCTCAGTGTGTTTACTGCATCCAAAAAACATTCCCACCAATGCCAATATAAAAACCAGTTTTTTCATAAAAATCTCCCCGTACAAATTTATTCCTCTCGATTTTTAGACTTTAAATCTTTCAACCTCGTTTACGAGATTGCCGATATTTTCTTTATTTTTTTGCGAAATAATATTGACTTCTTGAGTCGCTTCATTTATTTGGAGTGCACCTGCTGCCATTTCATTCATACTTGCAGTGATAACTCTTGTAAGGTCATCGAGTTTTTGCATTTCAACGGCAATGTTTTTTCCTCCCTCAAGCATTTCGGCTGAACCGTCATTTACTTGTGAAGTGATTAAATTGATATTATGAATTGCCGTCAAAACTTCACGGCCGCCGTTTTCTTGCTCTTTCATTGCAAGCATAAGAGTCTCACTCATCTTTTTTACTTGCTCCGATAGGGCAAAGATGCTGTCAAATTTTTCTTCGGCCAATTTTGAAGAAGATGAAAGATTTTCAATTTCTTTGCTTAAAATCTTTAAGGTTGAAGTTATTGTTTTTCCTTGTGAACTTGATTCTTCTGCGAGCTTTCTAATTTCGTCGGCAACAACGGCAAAGCCTTTCCCTGCTTCTCCGGCATGAGCTGCTTCAATCGCTGCGTTCATAGCAAGCAAGTTTGTTTGACTTGCAATATGCTGGATAACGCTTGAAGCTTCTAAGAGTCCGCCCGATTCCTCCGAAATTTTTTGAGTTACGGTATTTGATAGAGAAAGTGTTTCTTTTCCTTCAGCTGTAGCTCCTGCAAGATTTTTGATTGCGTCATCCGTTTTTGCAAGGGTCTGAGTTATGGAGCTTATGTTTCCTACCATTTGCTCTATTGCCGAGGAGGATTCGGCTACACTGGCAGCTTGAGATTCTATCATGCCGTTTAATTGTGCGATGGTTTTAATAATCTGTTCGATGGTAGCTGAGGTCTCGGTAACGCTTGCCGCCTGTGTAAGGGCTTGTTGTTTTACTCCTTCTATGTTTGTACTTATTTGATGTATGGCACTTGCTGTTTCCGTCATATTACTTGCAAGCTCATTTCCTATCTGTTCCATTTCCTGAGTGCCTGAACCCACCATTTTGATTGAGTTCCCGATTTTTTCAATTGTTCTGTTAAAGTATTTTGATAAATCGGTTATTTCATCATTTCTTTTTATAGGTAAGCGCACCCTTAAATCTCCGTCTCCATCTGTAATATTTTTAAGCGCTTGAACCGTTGATGTAATGGGCTTTACTATTGTAAGGGCTATAATAGCCGTAAGTATAATGGATATAATCAATATGCTGATACCTATAATTCTGATTGTGATTTTTAGAGGCCTGAGACTGCCGGTAAGTTCATGAACAGGAGCACTGATGATGACTTTCCAGGTTTTTGTTTTCATAGGAGAATAAGCAGCAATTTCTTTTTGTCCTTCATATGTAAATCTAGCTAAACCGGCTTCAGAAGATGCTAAGACTTTTTGTTCAAAATCGGCAATACTTTTAAGTTCAGGGTCGGATACAGCTTTTTTAATGCTGTTCTCTTGTCTTTTAACCAGTTCTATTTCCTTATCAGCAATCGTTGTTCCTGAAGCATCGATAATATAGCAACCGCCCGTTTGTCCTATTATAATGTCACTGATTATATCTGTAAGAGCCAATCCGTTAACAGCGGCACTAAACACACCTAAAATATTGTGTCCATCATCATAGATAGGTACGGAAAATATAATTTGCAGTTCACCCGTTAGACGGCTTATAAGCGGCTCAGAAATAAAATTATTGCCTTTAATAGATTCCTTGTACCATTCCCTATCACCGACAGAAACAGAAGATCCATCAGCATAATATATCTTCCCGTTTTTATCGGCAACTCCGAAGTATTTTATCTTTTTATTCCGCTCTGCATCCTGCCGTAGTGCTTCTGCTTTCTCATAAAAAGTAAGTTTGGAGTCGCGAAGGGCCGGAATACGCGCAAGACCTTCCAAAAAATATAACATGGAATTCGCCCTGCCGTCTACAATTTCTGCCGTATCCTTTGCCTTCATTAGTAGTGCTTCTTCAATTTTTCCCATTAGGGCCTTCTTTGCTACAAATAAAGCAGAGGCACCCATTGTAAATCCTCCTATCAGGATTAACATACCAAAAAAGAAAACCAATTTTCTTAAAATAGAAAACCGTCTTCCCTCCTTCCGATAATTTTTTTCAGTTACCATAATTTAGAGTTCCTTTCAAATGTTATTGTAAAAACTATTTGTAATTGATTTTTATTGAATGCACATTAAGAATTGAATAAATTATTTATACACTAATTTTTTTATTTTTGCTAGATGTTTATGTGATAAATAGATGAAAAATATTATAATGGAGAAAATGTATAAAATAGAGATTTAATACCGATACGTTTTTACGAGCCCGTCGACTTATATTTTGAAACTCCGAACCGCCACAAAAGATAAGCAGGAATCAAAAACAAAAATGAAAGAAGGGGTAAAAAGGCGAGGGTAGGATTTTTGCATTTATCGAATAAAAACAAAAGCGGATAATATTGAAAAAGAGCATAAGGAATTATAAAAGTGCAAAAGCGTAAAATTTTATTTCCGTATATTGAAACAGGGTATGAGGCAAATGTTCTGGCTCCATCGGTAAAGATATTCATAAACTCAAGACTTTGTATGGTAAAAAAAGAAATAGCTGCATAGATTAAAAAAAGACCTGAAAATACCGCTATGCCTCCTAAGAGCATTGATATAATTGTAAACACCTTTAAAAAAGACCAATCTATATTTCCGAATCTTATGCCGTAAAAAAATAAAACGACGGCTATGAGCAATCTTCCTATCCTTGAAAATTCGAATTTACTTCCCAGTACTTGAAGGGGTAAATTTCGGGGACGCAAAAGAAGTCTGTCAAAGTCTCCGGTTATAATCAATGCAGAAAATGAATCAAAGCCTCGTGCATAGCTTTCGGTAATGGCAAAACTTAACTGCATTATTGAATAACAAAAAACAACTTCGGCAAAGGAAAATCCTTTTATGGACTGAAAGCGCGCAAATAAAAGATAAAGAGCAGCCGCGCTGTTACAGGTTAAAAGAAACTGACCCAAGCAGGATAAAAAAAATGAAGCCTTGTATTGCATTGTGCTTTTTAAAAGAATACCTAGATATTTAAAATAAAGGTTTAAGCCTTTCATAATTATCCTAAATTTTAATTTAGCCTCCTTGCACTACCAGTTTTTTTTCTGCTGCTCTTGCAATAATTTTTCCCGATAAAAATAAAACAAGGAGCCAGAAGACTTGCAGGAGTATTTTTTTGCCTGCATCGGCAGATGAAATATCGTAAGAAAAAATTCTTAAAGGAATATTTTGAATTCCCGTAAAAGGAGAAAATTCCAAAATCTTTTTTATTGTTTCAGGGAAAAAAGGAATAGGGATTATCTGCCCCATGAGCATCTCGGAGGCCGAGAAAAATACTATTTGAAGCCCTTTGGGAGAAACAGTAAAAAAACAAAGCACGTATATCAGGCAGGTAAAGGCTGCTGCCGTGCAAAGCCCCAATATCATAGAAGCTATAAATATAAAAAAGGTAATAGGGTCTGGCATTATCAAACGGTAAGGCTGAGGTAAAATTGAGGCAATTATTAAAACCGGAAAACATCTTAAAAGACCTCTTGCAAGTCTTAATGCAACCGAGCGGGTAAACCAAAGATTGTATATGTTTATCGGTTTAGACATTTGATATGCGATGGAGCCCGAAACAATCGAATCGGTTATATCACTTTCAAATGTCCACATTGCAAAAAACGCTAAGAAAGCCTGCTGCATCCAAATATAGGAAACAAAAGCAGAAAAGCCCATAGGAAAATTTTCCGGAGAGGATTCATAAAAGGCCTTAAATAAAATGATATTTAAAGTTCCCCATGCAAATTGAGTTGAGATACCGGCAAGAGCTGCTGCCCTGTATTGTAAGTTTGCTATAAAGCGTATTTTAAAAAAAGAAAGATATTTTTTCATAAGCCGTACAGCCCTTTAACAATTCTCTTTATAAAATTCGGCAAGGCTTTCATCCAAAGATAATGAATCCTTCTTAATGTCTTTTAATGTGCCGTCCAAAAGAATCTGTCCTTTGTCTATTAAAATAATACGCTCGGTAATTGCTTCGATATCCTGCATATCGTGGGTTGTTAAAATAATAGTCGTTTTATTTTTTTTGTTCAGTTCCGAAATAAATTTTCTCACCGTTAATTTTGAAAGAGCATCAAGCCCGATTGTCGGTTCATCTAAAAAAAGAATTTTGGGACTATGTAAAAGAGAGGCTGCAATTTCGCACTTCATCCTTTGGCCTAAAGAAAGCTGACGAGCCGGTGTTTTGACAATTTCTTTTAATTCTAAAAGATTGATCAGCTCTTCCAAATTGTTTTGAAAAATATTTTGAGGCACAGAATAAATATCCTTTAAAAGTTCAAAGGAATCTATAACGGGAATATCCCACCACAGCTGAGTTCTTTGCCCGAAAACTACGCCGATGTTTTTTACATATTCCACTCGCTTTTTCCATGGAACAAGACCTGCAATTTCACAAGTTCCCGAATCGGGTGTAAGGATTCCGCAGAGAATCTTTATGGTAGAACTCTTTCCGGCTCCGTTCGGGCCGATGTAGCCTACGGTTTCTCCTTCGTTAATCGTAAAAGAAATATCGTTTAAGGCTTTTATATATTCATAGTCCTTCTTAAAAAGAGCCTTTGCAGCTTCTTTTAAGCCCTTATTTCTTTTTGCGACCTTGTATGTTTTGCAAATATTTTGAACCTTAATCATTTTTTTCTTCCATAAATTTTTACAGGGGCGGTATGATATCATTAAAAAGAAACTTGGTCAAGAGAAAATTCAAGTACGATGTATTTTCTCCGAAACTATAGCTATGAGAAAGCAGATTTTTTATATCTTTATTTTTGGTTTATCTTTTTTGTTTTTTTCATGTTTGAGCTTTTTTGTAAAACCTCCTCATTTAATAGAAAGCCGAGGCAGATGCTCGGCTGAGGATTTAACCGTTTTTTTTTATGAGCCAAAACCCCAAGGCTGATAGGGCGAAGGTAAAACGGCTGGCTCAATTTTATATAGAAGAATCAGAGACGGAAGGAATAAATTCGGATATTGCTTTTTCGCAAATGTGTTTGGAAACAGGTTTTTTGCGTTTCGGAGGTTTGGTAAGCGAGGAGATGAATAATTTTTGCGGGCTTGGTTCAATCGGGGACGGAAAAAAAGGAGAAAGTTTTCCGAGCGAAAAGACCGGAGTTTTGGCCCATGTGCAGCACTTAAAGGCTTATGCTACGGCTAAGCCCCTTGTCCGTCCTCAGGTTGATCCGCGATACAAATATGTTAATCCTAAGGGGAAGGCTCCTACAATTTACGGGCTTGCCGGAACTTGGGCGGCAGACCCGAATTACGGCAAAAAGCTTGAAAACATATTGACAAGATTGTACAAATCGGTTTATTAAGCGAAGCGGTTTTATTCAATGTGATACTCTTGTAAACTTATCAAATTCTTTCTATCGAGATATCTGAAAGTTCATTTGCCTTTGTAAACATATCCTTGATTATTCTATAAGAACCTAAGCCGGCAAACAAAAAGCCGAGACCTAAGCTGGGAAGAATGGATTTTATAAAGACCGGATCGGAAAAAAATACCGGAGAGAATTTTACAAAGGATAGAAAATCTAAGCTGACCTCTTTTTGGACGGCTAAAAATAAACCTATGTATTCGGCAAAAAGCAGAGCAAAAACTATCGCAATGATATTTATTATAGCACCTGTTTTGGTTGCCTTTCCTTTTCCAAAATTATAACCGTAAAATGCAGAGTAGGCTATAAAATATCCTGCAATGGATGCATAAAAACCGAAATAGCCTATTAAGATCCAAGCTAAAGAACCGACTAAGGCTCCTATAATACAGCACAAGGCTCCGGTCAAATAATTATTCGGTTCATTGTTTACTTTTTCCATCTTAGTTTTAAAATTATCTACACATTCTGAGCATAAAAATGTTGGAACGTTCTTGATTTTATAAGCATTTGTTTCCCGTATTTTATTACATGAAAAGCAAACATCGTGTGATTCTAACTTTGTTAAAATATCGGAAAGATCTTTTAAGAAAAATTCAAACTCTGAATCGTTGTTATTGCAAGTATAGGTCAAGGATAACAAATCTTCATCCATATTAAATGTTTTTATCTTTTCCATCTTTTTTTGCTCATCTAAAAAAGCGAATAGGTCTCCCTTTGATCCGCTTACGGCACAAGAGGTTTTAAGAACAAGTTCTTGATTGGTTGATTTATCTTGCCTAATAAGAAATTTATTATTGCCTATATTTCCTGTCCAAATACCGTTTACATTTTTAAAAAAGAAACGGTTAAGTATTTTTTCCACATTGTCTGTCATTTAAATAGCTCCAAATATTTTATTGTCCTTATTCTATCAAAAAATAAAATAAAAAACAAGATAAAGTTTTTTTGCCGGTAAACATTTTTTTTCATTTTAAGCTCTTTAATCAACAACCCTGACGCAGAGCGTTGCCGAAAAACGGCGGGTATTAAACTCTCCGTACGAATAAACTAAGCTATCTAACAAAAAGAAAATTTTATATTTAAAGATAATACAATTTATTAAAAGATTCAATCAGGTTTTGCACACGGGTATTCACCCGTGTGCTTTTTTGTTAATGCCATCGGCCGGTTCGTGACAGCTGCAGGTTTGCAAGTTCTTTAGGCAAATCGCTTCCTGTCAGTGTGAGCGTATCATCGGTTATTGAGTATTGGATTTTCCATGTTGCATTTATATTTTCGCGGACTTCTTTTTTTGCACCATTTATCCATGTTTCCGTTTCTTTTGTTTTTACGGTAAAAGTGATTTCGGTATCCGTTGCCGTCCAAAAACCTTCCCATTCCGTTTCCGAATCAAATCCTTGATGCCATTTGATTTCCATTGTACCATCGCGGTCGAACTCTACCTTTACGGCCTTATCGGTTCCGCGAAATACCCAATCTCCCATGAGTTGATATCCTGCCGTTCCAATCTCAGCCTTGCTGTCTGCCGATCTTTTATTATAGGTAAACCCTTTACCGTGACCGTGCTTTCCCTCTTTAGAATTCGGTTTATGCGAATCTGCAAAAACCGAGCCTCCCAACAAGAATAATACAACCGCAATTACCATTGCTTTTTTTGTAATATCTTTATTCATCTGTATGCTCCTTAAAAATTGATACGGTTACTCTCACCGTCCGCAGTAAATATATCGATTTTTTTTATTTGTATCATGAAAGGGGGCTTGTAAAAAGATTAAAAAATTTTAATCTAAAATTATGACACAAGACGGCAAAAATATTGTATAATGTGCTTATGGGAAAGAATAGAAAATGTATCGTCTTTATTACGGCTGCGCTCATATATTTTATGCTTTATTCGGCAGTTTTTGCAGAAAAACATGATGATGACGGCAAAACACTTCGCTATCGCGGAAAGCGTCTGCCCTCTGCCGTTGAGCTGTTTTATGTTACCAAAATAGAAAGCGAAATCGAGTCCGGCAATTATCTTGAAATAGAAATAAAATTCAATATTCCTGTCGAGCCGCGGACCCTGCAAAAAAAGTTTATACGCATAAACGGAAATCCGCTGCCGGGCGCTGCGGTTCTTTCTTTTAATAAGGCAGGAAACAAAATAAAAATACTGATTCCTGTCTCCGTTGTTTTAGGTTCAGAAAAAGATGAACCCTTTTATATCGATTTACCTGAAGCAAAGAGTTTTAATCATATTCCTCTGTATAGTTCTCATTTCGATGATATACACTGCAACAAAGAATACAGATTTGAATTTGTAAATATTCATCCGCATAAGGATAAAGAAAAACACGACAAAATAACTCACAATCATTACAGCGAGTATATTCGTTTTGAGGAGGAAGATTGATGAGCAAGGTATTGATTGTGGAAGACGATGAAGGAATTGCGGATTTTTTATGGTTCGAATTGGAACATGAAGGCTACAGCGTTTTACACGCCGGCGACGGAAGAACAGCTCTTGAGCTTTTTGAAAGCGATACTCCCGATATTCTCCTGCTTGATATCATGCTGCCTCAGCTGAACGGACTTGAAGTGCTCAGGCGGATTAGAAAGACATCGAGCGTGCCGGTAATCATGCTTACCGCACGGGGAGAAACCTTCGATAAGGTCAGCGGGCTTGATTCCGGTGCAGACGATTATCTTGCAAAGCCTTTTGAAATCGAAGAGCTGCTTGCGCGTATGCGTGCTGTTATGCGGCGGAACGAGGTAAAAGGAACATCTGTGCTTAAACTGCGTGCAATAGAACTTGACCCTGCCGCGATGAAAGTAATGGTGAATAAAAAACACACGATATTGTCCAAAACAGAATACCTTTTGCTAAAAACATTTATAGAAAATAAAAATACCGTTTTAAGCCGCGATCGGATTATCAGTGAGGTGTGGGGTGAAAATTATTATATCGATGAAAATTCGGTAGATGTGTATGTTCGTCATCTGCGGTCAAAAATCGATGAGAAAACCGGGGAAGAGTATATTTCGACGGTACGCGGTGTCGGTTATGTTATGAGGGACGGCAATGATGAAAGCGAATAGCCCTTATCCGCATAGGCTTCGCGTATCGACTGTGCACCGGCTAGCCATGCGCTTTTCGCTGCTGCTTGCTGCAATCATCGTTGTTTTATCGTCCGGTATCATTTTGCTCCTCCGCATGAATATCCGCAATCAGCAAAATACGGAGCTTAAAACTTCCGCCGGACTGGTTGCCGAATTGCTGCAAAAAGGACGCATACAGGAAATTGACGGCGAGCTGCCTTACTATATAACTTTCACAGTATACGAAAGCAATACCAAAGAAATTACCGCGACAAATGACCCCTTTTTACCGGCACTTCCGGTAACGCCTAATCGTGCCGAACGCTACACCGCTAAGCAGTATTTCAGCGACGGCGACTTAAATATTCTTTACTATGCAATGCCGGCAGACACCGCGGACGGATATATTATCCAGACAGCTCTCAACATGGATACCGATACGGCAGAAGCTATTCTTTCCGGCTTGCCGCGAATGCTTGCGCTCATTGGTATCCCTCTCCTTTTTATTTCATACGGCGCTGCATTTTTTATTTCCGGCCGCACGATGAGGATTGTCCGCGCGATGACCCAAGCAGCACAAAAAATCGGAGCATCCAATCTCGATGAAAGGCTGCCTGTTACGGACAAAGGGGATGATTTTGATGAACTTGCAAAGACGTTTAACAACCTGCTTTCCCGCCTGCAAACCGATTTTGCAAGAGAAAGGCAGTTTACAGCCGATGTTTCTCATGAGTTAAAAACGCCGATTGCCGTCATACTCGGTCATGCGAATATGCTTCGCCGTTGGGGAAAAGACGATCCCGACAGGCTGGAGCACTCGCTTTCTGTGCTGATCCGCGAAGCTCATTCTATGCAGTCGATTATTGAAAACCTGCTGCGTATTGCCCGTTTTGAAAACGGCAGTATCAAGATTAAGGCTGCGCCTCTTTCCATCCCAGCGCTGTTTGAAAGGCTCATAGACGAGACAAAAACATATGCGCCCGGAGTAAGCTTCGATACTCATATAGAGGTTGAAACTATCCATACCGATGCGGAACTGCTGCATCAGGCCTGTACAATAATTATTTCCAACAGCGTAAAATTTGCAGGAGAAAATGCACACATCATTCTTTCGGCCGAATATAGGAATTCTTATATTATCTCGATTTCGGATAACGGTCCGGGAATCGGAGAAGATGCATTACCGCATATCTTTGATAGGTTTTACCGAGGAGATGCTGCTCATGTCCGCAGCGCAGGCGGGGCAGGCTTGGGGCTTTCCATCGTTAAAAGTATTATGCAAGTACTCGGCGGTTCAGTCTCTGCCGAAAACGGAGAAAGAAAAGGCACTGTTATCATAATGCAGCTGCCGCAAAATAATATCTATGAATCCTTCCCTTAATTACACCTTCTTTCTCAAGAATTTCCTGCGCTTTAAAAAGGTTCTTCTGATATTTCTCCACTTCAAAACCGGGAAATTCCCAATCAATGATTCTCGCAAACCAGACAAGTGCACCTACGTCATAAAACTCTATCGGCCTATAGACTTCAGCTTCTTCTATAATATCAAATCCGTTATCTGCAAATTCCTGTCTTGCAATATTCAAATAAGCTTCCGGAAACGGAATGTCAATATTGCCAATTAAAAGCTCTACCAGGTCTCTGTCATTTTCAGCGCCTACTTGCTGTGTAAGAAATACTCCTCCTTTTTTAAGAGTTCTTTTAATCTCATTTACATTGTATTTACCGTGTCTGTTAGTAATAATGTCAAAGTAATTATCTTCAAAAGGAAGGACATCTCCGCCGTCACATGCTTTAAAATTTATCCCTAAAGGAAGAAGTCTTTCTTCACATATTTTGATGTTTGGTTCATAGCCTTCAATCGCAGCAGTGTGTTTAGCATTGGCCATAAAAGATAAAAGAAATTCTCCGCCGCCTGTTTCCATATCCAATAAATAATCGGTATCACTCAGATAAGATTTTATGATTTTTCCAAAATCCCATGGAAGATCGTCCTCTTCTTTATACCTTCCTCTAATGTGAGAGAAATCCCAACCTTTAATATGAGCTATTTCTTGCTCATGCAGCCATTGATTTAAAAGTGCTTGCTTTTCCATATTTTTTCTCCATACCGAACATCGCCAGTGCAACATTCACTTTATCCATGCGTACGGTTTCTTTTCCTTGCTCCAATTTTTACTTTTTTGTAAGCTGACAGTTCCTCTATTGCAATATCCAAAGAAAGCTGCCTTCTTCTCTTTTCTTTTGTTTCTTTTACGGAGCCGACTAAAACTATTCTGTGTTTTGGTATTTTTAATACGTAAGTTTTATACCAATAAGGCTGCGGTTTGGGAATCTTAATATTTAGCACTCCCTTTTTGATGAGGAATTCTTTATTTTTCCAATATAGAACGGCATGATCTTCATATAGGTCAAGCTGTGCTTCTTCCTCCTTGCTGCTCCAACACTTTGCGGCAATCCATGCCGGCAGCGACATAGCAATAGGAATTAAACCGAATATCAAATAAACAGCATGTCTGGGATGTTCTATGAAATATATCGGTCCATGTTCCGGTCCTTTTTCAATACCGGAAAACACAAGAAATGCATAAAAAGTCAAAAGTCCAAGAGTTACTCCGAATAACACCATAATATACAATACACCGGGTGAATATTTATTGCATTGAAATGTTATTCTTCTCATAATTTACAACTCCTTTTGCATTTCCAGTTTCTCTAAACATTAACTAATATTCTACCATATTCCAAATCCTATTATTTCTTCCATCTCATGAAGCATAAAAATAATAGGGAATAGCCAAAATATAGTTTGCAATTTTTTTATCTCCTGTCATATTAATTAAATTGTTTTCCAGCAGCGTTCTTTCATAAAGCTGGCAATATTGGATACATCTTCTCCTTCGTAATATTTTACTAATAACTGCTTAAACTCAGAAACTTCCTTTTCCGGAATTACAATAAAACCGCCGCCATGAGAAATCAAATAATGATTTGCAAAAATAATAGAGGCTCTTTTGTTACCATCAAGAAATATCTGTGTCTTCATACAATAAAGACATAGTTTAATAGCAATATTAATCACATCATCATTCTCCTCGGTAATCTTTTGAATTCTATCTTTAACATCTGCTTCATTCGGTAAAGACGGAACATAAGATGAGCCTCCAATGGTTACCGGAACACCACGAATGCGGCCGCCTTCTGCAAAAAAACCTTCATTTACAAGTTTTGCAATATGACTAAGCATATAATAGTCTGATTTACTTGCAATAACATCTTTATCTAGAATAAACTCCCAAGCATGTTTCAAGTTCAAAATCTTTTGCACATCAGTTGCTGTCATTCCGGAAACCTTTCCGTTGTCTATAATTTCTTCTGTCTGTGGAAAAGATGTTGCAATTCCCTCCAAGACAGCTTGATCATAGATATTTATTTTTATATTAGCTCTTGCAAATTCAATATTAGCCATAACACTGGAAGATAGTTCATCTTCGGAATATCCGGCAATAGCAAGTTGTTTTTCTACATATCTAAGTTCTTTTCTTATTTTGCGAGCTTCTTTTGCATTACGAAGAAGCAGGTTATATAACCCCTCTGTATAGACTCCCACATATGTCGATGTTTGTTTACCGGCTACACGCTTTCTAACATATAAATATTTTCCATCGCCGCGTTCTTTAATTTCAGGTGTACCGTCATACGGCAGTAAATTTAATCTGGCATGAAGATCGGCGCGAGTCTTGAGGAATTCCTGTATTTCATTATATTGTGTCGGCATTATCTTTTCTCCTTTGGGGAGCATTTATCGTGATTATTATACTATTATGCTCCCCAAAATTCAATATGGAAAGAGCATCTTATCGTCATTATCTATTTATTACTCTATTTGAAATGCGATGTTGCATTTTGAGTTCTTTAAATTTGGAAAACCATATTCCTCTAATCGATTTAGAGTTTTTTGAATAGATTCGGTTATATTGTTTTTGCTAATAGGTAAGTTGCTTATGATATATATAATACCATTAAGTTTTGCCGGATAAATAATCCCGCACTTAGATTCATTATTTATAATACGGAGCAGGTAAACATCATATTTTGTTTTAATATAGAAATCAAACTCTTGATTATCATAAATCTCCTCCGGAATCAGGTGGACCGGAGCTACGATACAGTCTTTCATTTGAAAACTATCACTCCCAAAATGTGCTTTACAATTGTGTTTTCGCTTTATTCTTTCTATCCATTCGGTAAGCATTATCACATCACGGCCTTCAGTTTAATAAATCAATCTTTTATAAAATACTTGTAAGGTAATTCTTTTCTTTGACATTTTTCTTACCCTTCCATATCAGCCGACACAACTCCCTTCTTTAAGCCGTCGGATACTGTTATACAATGCCCTAAGAAGAGCTCGTCATCATCAAAATAGGCAGAAAATGAACCGCCTGATGTCATCCAAATCAAACTCAGACTAATTCTTTTTAACAAACTCATACACATCTGAGGCTGTACGCTTCATTTCAATCGAACCCAAGGCTCCCAAATCATTCATATAAATAGTATCATCAGAATCTTTTTTTATAAAGAAAGCTAAGTCACCGTCCTGTCCAATCATAAAAAAATCCGGCTCCCATTCAGCTATCTGATAAGTAGTATTTCTTTCCACCAAATCTGCCTTTGAATATAAAATGATACCGGTATCCTCTATTGTAAATTCTCCATCCTCTCCCATTTCTGATAAAAACTTATCATATAAAGTAGGCAGTATAAAATCCATCTGATTATTCATTGTAAACTTCTTAAAACATTTTCTGTCTTATTTTTTAAAAAGCTCTGAATGTGAGCCAAGTCTATAAAGCATAAGTACAAGTACATCATTTCTAATTTCATATACTAAAAGCCAATCCGGTTCTATGTGACATTCTCTTGTTCCCTTATAGTTTCCTGATAAATCATGATCTCTATACTTAGCTTCAAGTTTTTCTCCATTTGAAAGTAAATCAATAACTTTCAATAACTTATCTAAGTTTTTATTCTGTTTTTTTGCAAGTCTAATATCTTTCTTAAATTGGTTTGTAAATTTTATTTCGTATTTTATATTTCCAGTGCTTTCCGCAAATCGTCTATATTTGAATATTTTTTTACGGTATCATCATAAGCAATTTTTCTACCTTCTTCTATTGCCGACGCTGTAATTGCATTGGGAATATCTAATTTCAAAGCAAACGGAATTCCATTTTCTCTAATAGTTGTTCTTAAAAATATATTGATAGCCGTTGTCATATTAAGCCCTAACTCAAAAAAAATAGCTTCTGCTCGCTCCTTCATTTCTTTATCTGTTCTGATATTCAAATTTGTTGTTGCCATAATATCACCCCATTCTTAAGTATATTCATTATTTCGTGCGATGTCAATATATTGTCATTACATATTTATACTTCTTCTTCGCTTAATTCTCTAAAATTTGAAATATGATACCCAAAATAGCATTTTCCGGATTGACCTATAAAAATTCCATGTTCCGGCATATTAACTATTTCGCCTAAGTAAACCATAGGCATGTCATCAGAAAACGGATATTCCAAAGATATTTCATCTTTAAGAGTAACCAAAGTTTTTTCTTTCATTGCCTTAAACTCCGATAAAGGACTGTTTTATTTCAGACAGTTCTTTTAACTTTCTTTCCAAAATCACTGCATTCATTCCGTTTTTGATTGCAATTTCATAATACTTATCAAATTCGGGATGATTATTTTGTTTTACAACCGCTAAAAGTTCTGCAAAATATCCCCAAACATTATTATAGCTTTTTGTTGAAGTATAATCTTCTCTTTTAGGCATCCACTTGAGTTTTACAAAGAATTTGTAAAGTATATTACTCCAAGTTTCTACATCATCATCATAGCAAAAAAACTTGGTCTCAAACAGACTGCCGAAACGCCTGTCCCAAAATTTTACATTGTCAGGCAGATACCAACTATTACGGGTATCGCGGCATATCAATTCTGTTATTATTCTTTCAAGTATTTCGGATGGAAAACCTCCGGTACAACCGTAACTTCCGGCAACTGAAGTTTGTGCCGCTTCCTCTTTAAGTTCTTCATAGGCTGTGCTGCTATCAAGCAACAACAAAGCAATTTGGGCACGGTGACCAAAGGCTTTTCCTGCACTCAATATTCTATATTTCTCAATCTCATTCATAGTTCCTCCGCTCGCCAAACTTTTCCTATAATCCGAATTTTTCCCAGTCCTTAACCGATTCAATAACAGGTATCCAACTGTCGATTTCAAATTTTTCCTGTTCATAGGGTTCAGCATATCCGCACTGACCATGAGGCAGAACCATCTTTTTTTAAATGCATCAGACAGCTCTGTCTTCCATTCCAGCCATCTTCAAACATATGATTTTCTCCGATCTTTAGCATTTGTTATCTCCCTTTCCTCCGCTGAAAATAAGTTTAATCAATTTCTGCAATTATCCCATCAACCAATTCCGTAATACTCGGCGCTGCATAAACCACTTTATCCGGATCATGGATATAGCAGATAATCTGACCTTCTTTTCCCGCTGTATCCGGATCAAAATCCAACATCAAAAAGCAGCTGTCACAGTATTCGGCAAAGGGAATCCATTTTTTATTAAAGAGATAGGGTTTAATCCTGCTGTCATGCATATTTTCTATGGCTTTTTTAATGTTGATTATCTACGGTTGCGGATATATTCTTTTCGTAGCTTATCGGCAATGCCGCTATTTTGAATGTGATGAATAAGATGTGCATGCGGAAACGGTATAGTTCTAATATCTTTATCATATTCCGTAATTTTTCCTGTTTCATTAAAAAGAGTCCGGTCTTTCATTTTTCCCGTCCTTATAAATTCTATCCAGTCCTTCTGAATTGAAATAACTGCTTTTCTATTTTCATCGGTAATGGGTATATTCATTTTATCTATGGTTCCAAAGAAAAATGCCAGCTCCGCCCCATGATACGAACCTCGCAGTCCGTTATACAAATGAGGGATATAGTTCATTCTATAGCCGTATACAGGGCATTTTTTGCCTAACGTTTCCATAAGAAACAACGCGCTTGAATGAAAGATCAGCAATTCCATTATTTGAATCTGTAAATCTACAATTCCATTTGCTTCCGATTTAAATTCGGATTCGAGCGTTTCTGCAAACTCACCGTATTTTTTTAAAAGAACATCTTTTAAATTTTTCTTTTTCTTTGTAATTCCGAGAGCCTTATAAAACATAGGTAATTCAATCATAGAAAATTCATCTTTGTTAGAGCCTATCAAAACTGGCATACAAGGGAATTCTCCACGCTCTAATAATTTCATTGGGTGCTCTGCAAAGAATATACCGTCAACAATATCATTCTGTCCTCCTTTTAGTTTCATCAATTTTTTGGCTGACAGTTTTTTTAGTTCTTCAAGTCCTTTAAGATGATTTTTTGACAGCATTTTTGCATATTCGTTTTTTGCAAAATCAAATTCCGACAATATCGGGACATTCCCTGCACATAGGATTAATTTATGAAACAGTTTATTACTTACAGGATTTAAATAATGATACAGCGCTGCAACCGCACCGCCGCAATGCCCCATAAGCGTAATATTTGTATTATCTCCGCCGAAAGAACTTATAGTATTATAAATCCAATTTAAAGCTGTTTGCTGATCAAGATAAGCAAGAGACGCTTTTATTTCTCCCTTATCGAAAACAGGCATATATCCGAAATTTCCTATTCGATAAGTAATTGTAACTGCTACAACACCTTGTTCGGCAATATGTTCCATTGTGTATATTGGAACTGTTCCCGACCCTTCGCCTCCGCCATGTAAAAATACAACTACCGGTTTTCTTTCCGTAAAATTCTCGGGTGCCCATATATTTACTACAAATGCATTTTCCGTTTGAGTATCTTTTAACGGTTGAAATTCCGGTCGTAACATATGGTGCTTCATAAAAATATTAAAAAATAGAGGATATTTCCTTTGTGGAAAACATACTGTTTCTTTACGATTAATTATCATATCCGGTGAATAGTCTTGTTTATCAAGAATTTTAGCATATTCAAATCTTTCTGCTCGTGCATAAGGCACACTCAATATAGAATATACAGGCGTACCTTCTTTCGTTTTTCCGACTACATTCGCATATGCTTTGCCAATCTCTGTCTGTAATATCTTCATTTTGCATCTCCTTTATTCTATGAAATCTCTCTAAATGTTTGCTGATATTATACCATTTTCAATGGTGTTTTTTCTACAGGTTATCAATAATCTTATTTTTTGATATAATAGTACCGGTAAATAAAGGAGATATGATAAACAGTTCGGCAGAAATTCAGCCTCACTGTTTATCTGACGAGTTTTGTGCTTTGCACAAAACATCGCATTATTATATGTGTGTGCTTTTCGGCACACACTTGAAAAAACTTTTTTCGCAAATTGATATTTGCTGCAAAAAGTTTTTATAGGAGAATTATTATGTACATAAAACCTGAAGATCGGCGTGAAAAATCGAATGCAAAAATAAAGGGAATGGGCATTGCCTGTATGGAAGAACTGCCCTTGCGGGAATCATCAAAAGAGGCGAAGCTTAAAAGTCTTGAAGAAATCTGCGACAGAGCCATCGCATGTCTTTTGTCGATTCAATTGGCTGAAGATATTCATAATGAGCAAGGGTATGAAGAATCGAAGGAGCTTTTTTTAAGTTTGCTTGAAAAATATGAAGTATCGGACTGCCTTTTGGAAAAAGAAAAACGGCTTTTTGACGGAACATACAGCGAACAGGATGTCATTGATGTATGCTGGACTTATGAAGCTTATTGGTCGCTTCTGTGGGCTTTGGGCTTGGTTGAAGATATTTCGTATCCGAATGATATCTGTGATGTGGAACGAGCGATAAAACTGGTCGGCGATATCGATGGGAAAGTTGCGTTTAAATCACAATGTAAGTTACGCGGGATAGAAGAAATACTTGATATGCTTGATCTTCACTATCGTTATCATTGGGCAACGGAAGAAAAGCGGCTCCGCCCCGAAACGGAAATCAAAGACTTAAATCCCGATGTTTTGATGGAACGGCGGCGCGGACTTGAATGGCTTATTTCCGAAGAAAGCGATTGGTTCGATATTTTGATGGATACATAATAATTATTGAATAGTATAATATTTATCAGTATATATCCATAGAAAAAATCTAATTTTATGATATACTGAATAATAGGAGATTAAACTATGAAAAAAATGGAACATCAATATTTCGGTCAGTTGAATCTTGCGGCAGCAGATGATGTGGAAGTAATTTGGGAAAAAGAGATTCAGGGGATAGACACATGGCTTTGGCTCGGCAAAAATGTAGAACCGTCTACCGGCATACTCGATCTTTATGCACAGTTTCTTGAGAACATAGACGATAAAATAAAAGAAGCAAAAAAAGCTCTGATAACATATTTAAAAGATGACAGCTACTATATTGACTTTCATATTGAAGAATGCGGACTCGAAGATTTGCCGAGTGATATTACCGAGTTTGTAAGTAAAATGACGATAACAAATCTAGGCTTATGGATTGACAGTGAAAGGCCGCACATCACAATGGATTTTATGATTGCACCTGATGAAAGCGATGAAATACTCTGTGTAAAATTCGGCGAAGATGTAAAAATTATTTCCATTGATTGGGAAAGTTAATATTATTTAATTACTAGGTTTGCAAAATTCCGCTTTTTGATGTATAATAAACAAAATAAAACAAGGTAGGTGTAGCATGAAAAAAACAGCTATTATATATGCTTCGATACATCATAAAAATACGGAAAAATTAGTAACCGAAATTGCAAAAAAAATAGAGTTAAATATTTTCAATGTTAATAAAGTGAGAGAAATAGATTTTTCAAAATATGAAACAATAGGTTTTGCCTCAGGAATTTATATGGGAAAATTTCATCAAGCAATTTATAAATTTTTAGAAGAATACAAAACAGTCATACCTAAAAGAACCTTTGTGATATGCACCAGCGGAATTGGAAAAGGAAGATACGCACAAAAATTTTCTTCTCATTTAAAAAGTAAAGGTTTTGACGTTTTAGGATCATTTGAATGCAAGGGCTTTGATACCTACGGTCTATTTAAATTCTTCGGCGGCCTAGCCAAAGGTCATCCTGATGCTAAAGATATTGAAAATGCGGTAACATTTATAAAAGATATTGAAATAATAAATGAATTAAAAATATAATCCAATATTTGCTTTCAAAAAATCTTCCCCTTTCCCGCAAAATATTTTTCAAAAACCGCTTGCCTTGAACCGAACTCCAAGGTTTATATTATTAGTAATTAGGAGGCTTTAATATGCGTGAAATCAACATTAGTATTTTTTTAGCTGGTACAGTAATTTTAGCAAGCTGTAATCTTTTTGCAAAAGAGAATATCGAGATGAAAAAGTTGGTGTCATCACTTTCATCTCCGGTTGGAATGGCTTTTGACAGCAAAGGCTATTTGTACATCGCAAATTGGAGTGCAGGGAGAGTTGATCGTTATCACTCGGGAAAATTGGAAACGGTTATAAAAGATATTCCCTATCCTTCCGGTCTTGCAGTTGACAGCAAGGACTCTTTGTATGTCGCAACCTATAACGGCGGTGTAATCTACAAAGTGCAAAACGGTAACAAAAGCAATTTTCTTTCAGGGCTTAGCGTTGTTGCCGGTATAGCTTTTGATGATGAGGAAAACTTACTTGTCGCGGAGCGAGGAAAAAGCAGAGTCCTTTACGTATCACCAGAGGGAAAGATTTCTGTACTTGCCGATAAAGGATTAATAACTCCGGTCGCAGCTATTCAGACAGGTAAGAACCGGTATGTAATTAACGACATTACCGGAACAATCTACCTCTACGAAGCAAAAAATGCCAAGCTCACCGTTTTGAGCAAAACAGTGAATGCTCCTGCAACAGGACTTATTCTCGATCCGTTTCGCCCTAATTCCGTTTTAACTGTTGATTACGGCAGCAGGGGGGGTGTATCGAATTTCGCTTACGGATGTAAAAACCGAGCAGCTTACCGATAAACCGATTTCTCCTGTCGGACTTATTGCTGATACCGATTCAAAAGAAATATACATCGCGGCGTGGGGAGATAATTCGCTCTATAAAATTACATTTCAAGGGAACCGTTATGACGATTAAAGAATTTGCTTTTAAACTTGGTGTAAGTGATTCAACTCTCCGTTACTATGAAAGAATAGGAGTGTTGAAACCTATTTGCAGAAGAAAAAACGGATATCGGGAATTTATGGAGGTAGACATTGCTTGGATGGAATTTGTTATCCGTCTAAAGGCAACTGGTATGCCGGTAGCTCAAATAGTCGAGTTTGCTGAGCTTCGCGAAAAGGGTGATACGACTGCACCAGAGCGGCTCGAAATGCTCCAAGAACACGAAAAACGGCTTTTAGCGGAACTTGAAAAACAAAATACCTACTTAGCAAAAATCCGCGAAAAAATCGAATACTACAAAAAATTAACCATGAAGAGGTAAAAAGATGAAAAAATATGTAGTTGTTACAGGTGCAAGTTCCGGCATCGGATACGAAACGGCAAAGCGATTTGCACAGCACGGGAAAAACATCATTGCGGTTGCACGCAGTAAGGAAAAGCTTGAGAAATTAAAAAATGAAATTCTGAATACCGATAATCTTTCGGCCGAGGTCATCATTAAGATATACGACCTTACCAAAAAAGAAAATATCTATACCTTATACAATTCCGTAAAGGACTTGGATATTGAAACATGGATAAATAATGCGGGCTTTGGAGATTATTGCAGTGTGGAAAATCAAAATCTTACAAAAATGGAAGATATGCTTAGCTTGAATGTAGAAGCGGTTAGTCTTTTTTCAGCTTTGTATGTGCGGGATTTTGCAGATAAAGAAGGTACTCAGCTTATCAATGTGTCTTCCGTCGGCGGGTACACGATTGTTCCGACTGCGGTTACTTATTGTGCAACGAAATTTTTTGTTGGAGCTTTTACCGAAGGCTTAAGCCGTGAGTTATTCGCATCGGGTGCAAAAATGCGGGCAAAGGTTTTTGCTCCCGCCGCTACAAAAACAAATTTCGGCAATATCGCCAATGACATCACAGACTACGATTATGACAAAGCTTTTGGAAGATATCACTCTTGCAAACAAGTTGTAGATTTTCTCATACAGCTGTACGAAAGTGATAAACCGGTTGGGTTAGTAAACAGAGAAACCTTTGAGTTCAGCTTATCCGATTACTGTTTTTCATATGTTCAAAAAGTGCAAACTTTACAAAAGACGCAGACTTGATGTTTTTAATTTTCAATTAGGAATGGGATACTAAATCGATTATAGTAAAGCATAAATCAGGGCACCCACATCTGATTTTTTTTAAGATATCTTTGCATAATATATAAAAATTTTGAATTGTTTTTTACTGAAATATGTTGTAACGAGAGCTTTCATAATCTATGGTTATGCAATATCAGCATGATTTTATACAGTTTTTAATTTATTTTGTTTTTTATGTAAGAAATGAGCTAAAATTTTGTCATGATTTTTTCTGGTGTGGCTGTCCTGTACCATAAATTCTTCCTGAGTATTTTTTTTGAAAAAATATGATACAATATTTATAGTGTTAATTATATAGGAAGGATCAAATGGCAGTTCCGGTTTCTGAGCTTACACAAATGGTGAAAATGCTAACGGAGGAAGATTATACAGCGGTGATAAAATATATTGAGTTTCTTATTAGTTCCCGTAAAAAAAGTACCAAAGCTACCATCCGACAAATACAGGAAATGTTATCGGATATGGCAGCTTTTCGCCGCTCACGGTTAGCATAATGCGAATTTTTTTAGATACGAATGTTCTTATTTCTGCATTTGTATTTGCAGGTAAGACAGACAATCTTTTAGAACGGCCTTTGATATTTTCTCCTACAATGTTATATAACTATTTAATAAATAGGTTATGAAAAAATACCATGAAAAGGTTGCCCCTGCAAAATCAAATATGGAGGTTTTATAGTAGAAGTCATTATGGAAACGAATAATATAATAAACGGGCTAAAACATTTATCTGAAGGAGTATTCCTACCCGAAGAATGGATTGATTGGTGGAAACAAAATGAAAAATTTGCAAAACAATTTTTGTCGCCGCGGTGGTATTTAAAGATAAAACCTAAGATGTCACAAGGTTTAATGGGTGCCGCACTAATATCTCAAAATTCGGCTCGTGAATACTTAAAATCTATAAATCAATCTTATAACGAAAATGCACAAGTCAATTATATGGAAGGATGGAGAAAGCAAATAGATGATATCTCCTTGAACTATGACAAAATTGATATTATTGATTTTGACTTGAAATTTACCAAATTGAAGCAAGGTTACCCTAACTTGTTTGCCGTAATAAAAAAACACTTATTGAAAAGTGATGTTGTGGAAAATAATTTAACCGAAGAAAAACTAACCTCATCATTCTTTTATAAATTATTGCATAGTGATGTAATTACATTTTTTTATTGTATTTCGCAATTTAAAATGGAGGGTATTCTTATTGATTTTGATATGTTAGAATTACGGGAGGAATATATTAAAATTGGGGAATTGTGGTTGAATAGTGATGGGGATGAGTTATATATCAGACCATATGAAGCTTCTGTATATTTTCATGATATAGGGAAAAATCAAATACATATTATAAATAAATCATTTAACTTATTTATTGAAAATGATTTGAGTTGTTTTGTCTATGAAAATGCATTGTCTAATACTTTTTTATGTTTTTCAAATCAACAACCCCGATAAAAAATTAAAACATTATTTTTAAGGAAAGAACAAACTATGATTTATATTAAATTCTATAGCAAAACTAAAGATTGTTTTTTAGAGGACATCAACAGAAAACTAAGTGCCGAGATTGAAAAAATAATCAACAACCCCGATGCGAGCGTCGGGGTATGTTGTTCTCATAAGGTGGTTGCAGTCGGCTTTAATACCCTTTGTTACGACGCAGAGCGTCGGGGTATTAAACCCTCCGCACGAATAAGCTGCTACGCTGACATTATCTATCAATCTCCTTATACAAATAAGATTATTTGGGCTGCAAAACGGCTGGACGAAAATTGTGTAAACATAATAGCATTTGATGAAACTGCAAACAAAATTGCTTCTATAAAATTGGAAGATGAATTTAGCGATTCAGATATAGCTTTTACAAGTTTAAATGAAGAAAATCGTATAATAGTATCTTTTACAGCAGGACAGGACGGCTCCCAAGATTATTGCATAGAATTAAACAATAATGAGCTGAAAATAATATATAAGTTTCCTAAAAATTTATCTTATATGTTTAGCTTCGATAAATATGCTCTGCTTGCTGATTTTTACAGTTCGGTTTTTTTTAAAATTTCTTCCTCGGATTTTACGCCGATTGCTGAAAAGACATATTCTTTATTTAAAGAAGATTCATTATCCAATGTACAGAAAATCAATGATAGCTTCGGAATATTTTGTACCACTGAAGGGAAGTGCTATGTATTTAATTTATCTACACTTGAATTAATTGATGAGCTTATTATTGATTGTAAAATAGATGATTTAGAAAAAAATTGGGCTGTGAATGCATTATTTCAAACAAGGGATGAGATGATATTCCAATATCGCAATTATAAGAATAGAAAAGAAAGCATTGAATGGATCAACGTAGATAAATTATATTTAGATAGACTTATCAAAGAACAAAAACTGTGATATAATTAAAAAGGATAAATATTATGAAATTAATAGAAGCGCTAACAAAATTTAATAATGTGTTCGGCAGAAATAAAACCGATTTAGGAAATTTTTCTTTTATCCGAATGTATGAAACTGGAAGAAGAAAAATATAAATTTAACACAAGCGATGATGACGAAAAACCTTTAGAAAATTTTATTGATTATACGGAAGGCATTCTCTCGCATTGCTTAGGCACAAAGCAAATTGAAGATTTTATATCATTCTTTTTTGGTTAAAAATATGAGAGACATAAAAGAGCTGCATAAAATAATGACTGAAGGGGGGAAAAATAAATGAAGACAACGCTTTTTCCAAATTGGACATTAGATGACACAGATGACACGGGGGCAATTTCGGAATATTTTCATAATGAAAAAATGCCTTTCACCGAAGAGATAATGATTAAGTGCCTTAAAATGAAGCGTAATAAATACGAAATCTATTGGGCTGTTTTAGCTCTGCGTATGCTAGGAACGCAGAAAGCAATTCAATATTTAAAAGAAGTTAGCACTTATAAAAATTTAGATGTGCAGGGTGCAAGCGTTTTAACGATTGCTTACTTAGCCGAGGGTTCTGAAAATGAATATTTGGCGAGCCTCTTGTTAAATAAGGATTTCAAAGCAAAATGGTATGCCGTTGTTGCCTTCAATTACAAACCCGACGGTAAAGCTGTCCCTTATGCAGCTGAGTATGGGGTTAAGACAATCAAAAGTTCGAAAAACAAACCGGAAGCGGGTTCTTTAATAGTTGAGTATCTTGCGAGATTTGCATCGGAAAATGAATTTGCAAAAAAGATATTTGCAAGGATAAATAAAGATTTCGAGAATCTTTCTCCCAAAGAACAGAAAGTCTTCACAGTGAATTTTCCGCATATCTTTAGAAATTAATATGAATAAAATTGTAACTACAACAGTAATGGTAATTTTTACTCTTTTAATTTTTACAGCCGATATAGTGTTAATCACAAGATTTTTCACACTGATAAAACAAAGAAGATATAATGATTCGGCTCTTCTTTGGGAAGGGCTTCCCGATTTGTTTCCGAAAATTGAAAATAAATATCTTAAAACTTTTTTGAACTACATCACGCTAAATATTGCGGTGTATATCATCTGGTACTATTTCCCAAAGACAGGAGTTTTTACCGGAACTCTTAAATTTTCTTTTGATATTGTTATCGAGGGGTTCAGATTTTTAGTATCGTTTATAATAACGAATTTGTTTTTAGCTATTAGTCAGCTCACAAGAAAAATAAAAATTTTTCAACAAAATACAATTTCGGTTAAAGTATACTACATTGAACTTGTCATCATTCCCATTATTGTTATTTTTTCTCTTTATTTTTTTGACAGCGTTTTCAAAGTGTTTACAAAGTATTATTTTGAATTGTCTATGGAGTAACGATATGACAAAGTATTCAAAAGAAGCATTAGATGAAGCATTGCTGCAAGCGCAAAGCAACGATATTAGCATGAAAACAAAAGGAATAAAGTTTTTAAGACAAGCCTCTTGTTTGGAAACGGGTACGAAGAATACCTATCCGATAAGAGATTGGTTTTCTGAAACTACAAATTACACAAAGCTTTTTAAAATAGTAAAATCAGAAAAAGATCCGAAACTGTTATGGGAATATTTATTTTTGATTAAAACATATTGTGAGCGTTATATTGATTTAGCTTATTTGGTAAAAGATTCTCAAAACTTTATCTCAAAAAAAGAAAACACAGAATTCAAAATAAAGGCTTGTGAGCTCGGAGAATTATTTTTAGTGCATCAAGATGCCTCTGTACGGCAAGCTGCAGCAAGCCTGCTTTGGTATTTAAAGAAAACTTCCGAGGTTTGGCCTGTAATCATAGAGCTTATGCAGAAAAAACGGGATTATATAACACTTTCTCATATCGGTATAATGATTCGCAATTGTTATTTACTTTTGAATGATGATAAAGTTATTACAGACTCTTTTGAGAATACTGTGACGAAGGAAAATCTTATTTCACTAAAGGATGCAGAAGCTTTAAAAGAAGCCGTATCATTTTCATTGGAAAAAACTCCTAAGGCTGCAAAAAAAGCCGGCTTTAATTCCGTATCTGAAACACTGGACAATATAATTACAGCACTTACAAAAACGGTTAAAAAATGATAGAATAAATATAAGGAGGTGCGATAAACAGTTCGGCAGAAATTCAGCCTCACTGTTTATCTTCGAGTTTGCCTTTCAGGCAAACATCGCATTATTATAGGAGGTAAACATGAATGGAGAATTATATCTAAAAAAGGGCATGCTTCAACTAAACAAAAAATTGTATGATGAAGCATTGGAAACTTTAAATAAGGTAATCGAACTCGATGATGATCTTGCCAGTGTTACATCTGCAAAATGTATTTTAGGTGAATATTATTTTATTCATCAAAACTATGAAAAATCAAAAGAATTTTTATCATGGATTTGCGACAGACAAGATGAACTTGAAGAAGAGTTTGACGATTTACTTTCACAAGAAATTGATACCGCGTCTGTGCTGATGGAGCTGATTGAAAAATATAAGCTGTAAAACAAATTTACCATAAATACACAGGGAGTGATATTGTATGAAAAACAATTCTTATATTCATAACTTAAAAATAGAAGATGTACCTTGGCATCGGCTTCCTACAACTTGTGGAAGAGCAACTTTGTTTCCTCAATATTTTGAAATATTGACAAACATGCAGGACACGGATAAAATAGAAAATGCAGTGTATGAAATAGCAATAAATATTGAACATCAAAGTACTTTGTGGTATGCAACTCCATTTGCTCTTATATTTCTTACAAGAATTTTTATGAAAGCTTTAACTCAGAGCGGTACAAATAAGAATGCGCACTACATTGTAGAAGAACTACTGGAAGGTTTTGCCGTAATAGCTGAGAGTTTTTGTGAGGGTGATGAATTGGGACATGCAGCTCCCTTACCTTTTTTTGAAGATATGTTAAAAGAAGAATATTTATGGTCTGAAGTTTATAATGAAGATGATGATTGCCTCCGGTATGAAGATGAAAATGTTTTTCCTGATAATCTTTTTTACAGTTTTTATTATTATTCTTTTGAGGTATTAAAAATATATCGGGAAGAATTTGTTAAATTAAAAGATACGGAATTTGCAGTAAGAGCAAAAATACTTTCTTCATGGTTTTAAAAAGGGAATAGACTAATGCCGAATTCAACGGAAAAAATTTTGCAAGAACTTGAAGCGGAGCGGTTACGCCGTCAAAATCTTACAAAAGAAGATTTACAAAAAAAGTATGCAGAGTTACAAAGAACCGGTTTTCCTCTTAGCGAATGTATCGGTTTTATAGCCGATTTAGGCGGCAGTAATCAGCTCGCTTATCATTACGAATTGATTTGCAAAGACTGGGAGCGAGATGATCCGTTGCATTTGGATAACAGTTTCGATAAACACGATTTAGCGGGAATTGATTTTCTTTTTGCGGCTATAAACAAAGCTTCAACCGAAAAAATACGGGTATTCACCGCCTATCTCATTGCCGAAATTCTTGTGAGGTCGAAATATCGCGATTTTTATACGGCTGCTTGCAATCGTTTTGTGCCGGTACTTGTCTCGCATATAAATACGAAGGACTGTGTTCTGAGACGCAAAGTGCTGATAGCTGTCGGGTGGATTGGGACAGCGCAAGAGATCGGTATTTTTAATGATAGAATGCTCCACGATGAGGATAGGCTTTGCCGTGCATGGTCGGCTTCGGGGCTATGGCAATTATCATGTAACAGACTGCATAGTCAAACAATACTTCCGAAAGTAAAAGATGTTTTTAGACAAGCAATCGCTGCGGAAAAAGACCTTTTTGCATGCGGCGTAATGATAGAGTCGGCGCAGAGTTTATTCGGTAAAAAATGGATATCGTCTATAGCTGTTGAAAATAAAGATTCGGTAAAAATAGAAAAGGCTCGCAAATCTGCTGTGCTATTTTTAAGTAAGGATTAAATAAAAGGAGATGTAAAAATGAGCGAAACTATTATTCGTATGAAAAATGTTACAAAATTATATGAAATGGGCGAAAGCGTTGTGCATGCCCTGCGAGGCATAAGCTTCAGTATAGATCAGGGAGAATTTGTTTCGATAATGGGGCCGTCCGGTTCGGGAAAGTCTACCTGCATGAATATGATAGGCTGTCTTGACCGGCCGACAAGCGGTATATTGGAAATCGGAGGTAAAGAAACTGCAAAGATGACGGAAAAAGAACTTGCTGTGCTGCGTAATAAAACGATCGGCTTTGTGTTTCAGCAGTATCATTTGCTTCCAAATATGACGGTTTTAGAAAATGTTATGCTTCCGTTACGCTATCAGGGTGTGGAAAGAACAAAACGCATTGCACTTGCAAAAGAAGCTTTGGAGCATGTCGATATGGGCGATAGACTTTCCCACGGTCCTAACGAACTTTCCGGCGGTCAAAAGCAGCGTGTCGCTATTGCTCGTGCAATGGTAACAAAACCGCACATTATCTTGGCCGATGAGCCGACCGGTGCTTTGGACAGCAAAACAGGAGCTCAGGTTCTTAACCTCTTTAAAAAAATAAATGAAAGCGGAACTACAATTGTTATTGTTACTCACGACCCTGGAATCGGAGCAAGTACGGATCGATGTATAAAACTTTTTGACGGGAATATTCAGTCAGATATATGAAAAAAGAAGATTAGTTGATGAAGAAGATCGGCTGGAAGTATTAGGTATATTGAAACAAATAAAGAAGATAAAATATGAATAACCTAAAATTAAGCTTATTGAAAAAATGGGAATTGGATAGTGAGCTTTCGTTTGTGCATGACTCTGTTTTGTTGCCGGATGGAACTGCTATAATTCTGACTACAGGAGTGAAGAGCGATTGGGATAAATTTTACCTCCTTGTACTTTCTGCTGATGGCATAAAAAAGATTCCGATTGAATATACCCCAATGTCAAGCAGAGATTATCCTGTGCTTTTCAGATATAAAGAAGGGTTCGGACTCATCATTTTGGCAAAAGAAGTGCGGTATTACTCCGGCATTCATTCCTCTCCGGAAATAATTCCGATAAAAAATAATTCACAGCTAAGAGGAATCATTGTGCCGGAAAAAGCTCAACAGAGGTATTTTCAAAATATATCCGACAACAAGACAATTCCCGTTTGCTTTGAAAATGAATTTTCTTGCGGGGATGCAAGATGTTTTGCTCTTTTGAAATTTGATGAGGTAGCAAAAACTGCCGAATGGAAATGTTTTTCTACAATAGACAAAAAGGCATTTACACATCACGATGACAGCTGCGTAGACGCACCCAAAATAGACAGCATTAAAATATCGGATAAAGAAATCTATGCCTTTATTCCGGGCGACAGCCAAACATCGGTTAATAAGTGGGGAATGAATTATTATGCCCTTGCAAGTATTTCCGAAGATGGGAAAGTAATCAAAAAACTTACCGAATCAGATGACTTAAAAAAAGACGGTAAAAAAGGCGGCATCAACGGATGCTTTACTGATTCTCAATATGTGATAATGACTCCTCTTTTTAAAACCGATGATTGGAAAGGCAAGCAAAAAGTTTTTTCACTCAGCACATGTGAATATTCCGATATTACCTTTCCAAGAGGAATGTCCAAACACAAACTCGAAAACATCTCAGGCGAAATATGCCTTACCTCGTTTTACGATAGAGAACTAAAAGAAATAGCATTATGCAATATAAATTCATAAATAAAAAAAAGGAATGGAATATGGACGAAAAAATATCGGTCGAACTGTGTCATGGGTGTACTACAAAGACGAAATGTTTAAGATGACTGCACCTCATTTGATAGTAGAAATACGATATAGTGTGATAACAGTGAAGTAAAAATCCAATTATGGGATACGCTTATGTATGTTAATAAAATATGGTGCCGACTTGACATAAGAGCCATTAAAGAAATATTATCAAGTAAATATATATGACTATAATATTTATAACTGATGCAGGAAAAATTTATTTTATGGAAAGGTAAAACTAAAGTTTGTCAAAAAGGATATATTATGCTTCATTTGGAAAAAGTAAACGGGAAAAACATTTGGGATATTCTGAAACTGCGGGTATCGGAAACACAGAAAAGCTTTGTTGCTGCCAACGATATAAGCATCATTGAAGCCTACATTACAATCACCTCAAATGGTTATGTATTCCCATTCGGGATATATGACAATGAAACACCGGTCGGGTTTTTGATGATTGGTTTTGATGTTCATGACTATTGGATCGATGCACCTGAAATAGCAAAAGGGAATTATAATCTTTGGCGTCTGATGATTGATAAAGCGTATCAAAATAATGGATTTGGGAAAGATGCAGTTAAATTGGCTCTAGATTTTGTTAAGACTTTTCCTTGCGGAAAAGCTGAATATTGTTGGTTGTCTTATGAACCTGAAAATCAACTTGCGTGTAAACTATATAGCTCATTCGGTTTTGTTGAAACAGGTGATATGGATGGAGAAGAACTTATCGCAGTGTTAAAATTATAATATAAAAGAGATGTAAGATTATAAAATACATGGTTTATTATAACGACTGAGCGCTCTCATTCGTTCCAATCACGCGCTATTTCGGTTGAAATCTCAAAGCCGGTCATGTCATTGCTTTCATTAAAATGAATATAAGCAAAGTATTCATTCCAAAAGAGATGATCGCTTCCGGTTGACCATTTAATGCCGTAGTGCAGCTGAGTTATGTCTCTCGTATTTTTCGGCGGTACTAACCACAGTTTTTTATCGAATGTTTTTTGCAAGGTTTCTCGCTGCAATGGAACGAGCAGCTCAACATCATCAAGCCAATAACGAATTGAATTTTCTCTTGCATCGGAAAGGCAGTATTCATCAAGTTTTAAATGAATGATTTTACAGTCTTCTAATACCGTATCCTTTTTTTTATGACCGTAAAGACCGATGCTCCCAATCACAAAGCCGTCTTTTACAAGAAGATAATCAGCATAAGGTATAGCAGTATTATTTCGTCGGAATCCTTTTTCAACGAGAATACTCCGATCAACGGGATATTTTTTAAAAGCACCGCAAGAAAGCAGTTTTTTATAATCTCTGCCGGAAGGATTATCTTGTTTTACATATATATCGAATCCGTCCGCTACTATATCGGCAACAGTTGTATGAGCCATCTTAATCTTTGTGTTGTTAATCGTAAAAACCGGAGCCTTCACCGGAACACTGATTATGATATATACCAAAAACATATAAAGTGAAAATATTGCGACAGCCATAAATATAAAAATACTTCTTCCGGTACGCTTCCGTGCATTAAAAAGAGCCATAACCGGAGGCAAAATGATAGCTGTTGCCAAATTAGAAAATCCTGAACCTCCCTTTTTTATCACCTGTAAGGCAAATAATACCGCCCCAAGTATGACAGATGCATATACCAAAAACTCACTGAACCTCATTTTTGTAGTATCGGTCTGTTTGTTTACCGGTTCTTCCATCAGTGATTTTCCGCCCGATACGGTTCGTTTCATATAAATATACATTCCGAAGATAACCGCTAAAAAAATAAGTCCTGAAACGGAAAGCAGCAAAATAAAAATTAATCTTCCCAATCTATCGTCTCCTTTTAGGTTTTGGGGCAGGCAGTTCATCAAACATAGTTTTAAATAAGCCTGTCAAAAAATCTTTGCTGTCTACATCATCAACTAAGAGCATTTCTTTTGCACCGTCATACGGCAGCTCATAGCCGGCATTCGGCATATAGGCTATCGCCGATTTTACAGGTTTAACAAGTAATCTGTCATCATAAATACCGCCGACAATCTTACCTTGGTAGTATAAAATATATTCTCCCATCATCGCTCTATAGCTTATGTCTTCCAATTCGGATAACTGATCCAAAATAAAATCCAAATATTCTTTACTTGATGCCATTTGTACCTCAATAAGTTTAATTTGCTTAACTTAAATTATTATACCGTATTATTTAATTTTGTGCTAGTTTTTTTTAAGCTATATCTATATCATCTCAATATTTGCACATAATTATTCTTATCAGTTATTATTCCAAAATCAGATTCATATACTTTGTCATATTCTCTATAAAATCATCAAAGCTTGCCAAATCGATGAGCTCTTCATGTTCCATATCATAGCTTGCAATCTTTTTTGTTTTCGGATTCCAGACAATATAAATATCATTGTAATCTCCGAGAGAGCGGGAAAGTCTTAATAATTTTTGTCTGCCGAATTTAAATGGAATAGTATCAATCAGTTTGAAGAACTTGATATATCCAAAGTCGGAATCCTCTAAATCAAAGTGTAGATTTTCACCGGTTAAAAACTCAATTATTTTCTTTGGCAATTTATACGGTTTTAATCCATCCAATTTATTTTGCGTTTGATGAAACTCGGAAGGCTCTAATGATTTAAAATACTCCGCCATTTCCTCATCGCCTTTTTCCAAGGCTATGCTATATGGACGCATTCCGTCTTTTTCGGCGATCGTAAGGTCCGCTCCATGCTTTACTAAAAATTTACACATTTCCAAATCAACATATCTTGCAGCTACACACAATGGAGTCGATTGATTGGAATATACCATGTCGGACTTATTGTAATTAATATCTGCTCCGTGTTCAATTAGAAATTCCAGAATTTTATAATTACGGTCAGAGACTGCGTGACGCAAGAGCTGTCCGCCGTATTTAGCTGCGGTATGCCCAAGTTCTTGTATAATCGAAAGATTATCAAAACGTTTGCCATAGTACGCTTCTAAAAATGCTTCCGAACCTACGTTGTTCGCTACATCTATCTTTGCTCCATGGGAAACAAGATACCTTATTACCTCTTCATTACAATATCTCACTGCTAGAAGAAAACTTGGATGTTCCTTTGCATTAAGGTTTGCTCCTTTTTCCGTCAGCCATTTTATAGATTGAAACTTTTCCATTATCAATGCAAAATCCAAAGGAGAGAGAGCGGTGTATTTGCCGACTCTGATTTCTTTATTAAGTTCCCATCCCTTTAATAGATGTTCTTCCAATGCAGAAATGTTTTCATTTAGTACATCATTTAAAATTTGCGGTATAGATTCAAATCTTCCGATGTTTCCGATTGTTATCATACTTAAATCCTTGCTTATCTATTTCCCGAAGCGTATTCGCCCGTATTAATGTCTATGACTTCTCTTATCGGCTGTATGAGAGAATTTTCATATTGCACTTTCCATTTTATATCTGAATTCATATTGCCGTCCGTAAGACCCGCAATTGTATTTCCGTCTTCTATCGGATTATCGTTATCATAAATGTAGGATAAAACATTATATGCGTGGTTTACAACGCCATTCGGATTCAAGCCGTGAAAATGATATTGAACATCAGGCAGAAACAAGGTGCTCATACCGAGCGAATCGACCAGCATATCGTTTGTTCCTTGAATATTAAAAAAACGGATGTTGACTGCATAATGGAGGAAGCGCATTTCTTGGGGCAAAGTACAGTTTAGAATATCTTCTCTCGTCAGCATTTTTTTAGAGGTTTCGAAAACTACTGCCTTGCAAGACGGATATATGTTTAATAATGCTTCAACATAATTTACCAGCATTTCCGCTCTTTCTTTATAATTTAAACCGGCGGCCAACATATCCGTTGCCATTACTTGATATTTACAAGTTTCCAGAATTTCGCTGCCGTTCGGGCAATTCCATAATTGTGTAGCTGAAACATCATCCATAATCGGTTTTTCAATTTCAGAACAGTTCATAATAATGAGCTGCGGAGGCACATTTAGTTTTTCCTTTTCATAGTGCACGGAATATTTTTTAGGAGCAAAACCCGCCATATTACCGTCATAGCAAAAACAATCCGTTTCGCCTAAATGTTCACGCATAATTTTATGTATATGCTCTTTTTCGGGCATTTCACATTTTTCTTCCATAAGTAAATGAACCATAAAAACCATACCCGGACGGTCGGCAGTTTGACTCATATCCTGTTTTAGAATCTTGTCATCTCCATTTGATTTTTTTTCTTTCATAGTATTACCTCTCTTTTAAACTGAAATTGATTCATATATTTTCCTCCCTCGGTACATTAAATTTATAAGTACCGTCTTCATTATCACATTTTATCAAATTATTATTTATGTTGTTAATTCTCCGATATAGTGCATTATCATCTCCTCCGTTATTTCTTTCCTTCGATAAAATCAATTACATCCGACCAACCGTCATCTTTTGCATCATAAGCCCAGCGTTTATCCGTCAAGGATTCAAGGTCATCAATGCTTTTATGTAAAGCCTCGGACATTTCTTTTCTCTTATCTGCGGGAATCGAATTTAAATATGTATCGCTTATTTTGAATCTGACATTTTGAAGAAAATTGACCGTATCTACATAGGTACTCGAATCTTCAAAAGCCGTACTTTCAGGGAAACATTTTATCACGTTTTCAAAGGACGTTTTCATATCGGATAATTTTAATGCTGCCAATGTGTCGGGAACATAACGGATAAGCTGCGGATAATTACAGATAAATTCCCACCAACCATCCCCCTTCCAGTTTCCTATGATGTTAACGGCAATATGAAAAAGGAATAAATCCTCATCTGTTTGATTTTTAATTTCTTCTATTTCTCCGATTTCCCATAGTTTATCCGACACTTCCGCAAAGAAGCTTTCATTAAAACTTTTTTGATTTTTAATCAATTCTTTCAGTGTAAGCATTTTATTTCTCCTGTTTTGCTACTTCGAAACATCAAATCCTAGTTTCTTTAAATTGCTCATTTGTTTTTGTTGATGTTCTGCCGTGCCGGTGCCGGTTAGAACATCGCTGTAAATTTCACTTGCGGGCCAATCATCGTAATAATTATTGAGGAACTGCGGGACTTTTTCGTACATGGGTTGAATGATTGAAATAAAGCCCTGTTTAAGGCATTGAATATAAGTTTTTTCATCAAGTATTTCAGTATGGCCGTATTTGTCAAACGAAGTTCGGCGGTTGAGTGCACCCTCAATATCCCAAGGTGTAAATACAACTAAATGCAGAGGACGGCTCCAGCGTTCAATATCCGTTTTATCGGGCGAAGGAAAAAGCTTTTTCCAAAAGCCTCGTTTTACTGCATAGCTGCCGGTAGAAATATACAGGCGATACGGTGTATTTTCAAACGATTCTTCTGATATTTCACCGGAAAGGGGGGCGAATACTCCGTATAAATCGCAATTTAAAAGGCGGGCATAATAGGATTTTTCGCCTGCATCTATTTCGTAAATTGCACCCAGTTCGTATCGTGCCATTTTATGTCTTCTTTTAAAGTATTTGTGTCTTTTGCCATGTAAAAGCCCTTCACCAATTAAATATTGTTTATATTATATCATTTTAAAACTGTTTTTTCTATATATTAGAGTAGTTGTTTTTATATTTTTACTATATAGAAAAATACCATAAAATCATATATAATTTGATAAAGTAAAACCGGATATTACTTATGTTCGGATTAGGAGAGAGGAAATAAATGACCACTAAAAAATTTTATATGGCTGATCTATACGGATAAAAATGATGCCGATTCTTTAAAAAGAGCACGGAATATAAAACAATTGGAGAAATATTATCAAAAACTAGAGGTATAAAAGTAGATAGATGAACACGATAATGGATAACTCAAATTTTAATATTCAAGAATGGATAAATTTAAATTCTTATACCGACAGTAAAGGCTGGAAAGGATATTGCAGAAGAAATACGCCTTTTACCATTTTTCGTGCAAATAAAATAGTCGATTATTTTATGCATTTTTTTAGAAAACATACAAATAATATAATAATAGTTTCTAATATTTTCAAAGTAAAAGAATATAATCTAAATAACAGCAATATAAATAATTACATAAAATACATAGAAAAATATCTGATTGATTTTGGATATATAAAAATAATTAGCGCTTCTATTTACGATAATGCTAATTGTTTATCTTTAGGATTCAAAAAATTTCTAACTACGGATTATGATATTATATCTATGTTCTCTTTATTAATGATGATGGATGAAGGAATTGACGGACATTGTTTTTTTATTTTTGATGAATTAGGATTTATTGCTTATCCTCATGATGATACAGGTTTTGGATTTATACGCATCAAAAATACGAAAGTTCACTATGATGATATGTTTCTTAAAAATGTATCTCAATTTTCAGATTTTACGAGCGTTTGGTAATTATTCTAATCAAAACCGGTAAGGTTTTAGATGTGTTATTGAGTATGGCGCAAGACATAGTACATATATAAACGGTTTATTTATGAATAATTATTATGATAATATTCTAATTAAATATGTAGAAGAATGGTTATGGCTGCTAAAAAACAGGTTTTTAGAGGAGCCTATACTATTATTCATGGAGGTGGGTATGAAAAAGAAAAATTATTTGAAACACCAGGAGGGCATAAATCTGCACGAAGACCTGATATTATTATGGAAAGATGCAGACGGGAAAGTGCATTGGGGTAATGTTGGTAAAACAAATGCTGTTGGAAAACCTATTAAACGAAAAATACTGGCAATGCAAGACTTAAATAAAATTAGACATGCTAACGGTGTTTCAGATAGAGTTCATTTCTGCTCTTATAATTGTCCAGAAACAAATAGGAAAACTAAGAAACCTAAATCAAGTTGTCATTTATGGAAATAAACACAGTAGCATCAAGAAATTATATCATAAATTTTGTAAATGATTATTTACAAAATAATGATTTGATATTTTTCAATGATAAAAACTTTGAAACAAATGGAATAGTATCAAGTAATGAAATTAATCCAAAAGACTTCAATGAAAAAGATATTCTTATTAATATCGGGACAAAAAAAGATTTTGATTTAAAGATAAAAAATTTGGGCCGCCGTCCAACTATAGATGATAAGGATGACTTTATTTATATGACCAGTTTTTGGTTTAAAAATGAAGCTAAAATAACTAATACCTCATTTATTTGGCATCCAAATCGTAGCCTAAATGCTAAACATTACGGTAGTTCTTTGGCGAAAAAGATAAAATACAATCTTAATTATGGAATGCAAACAGAAGATAGTAGATATACAATGTTTAATAAAGTTTTTGCAAAATATTATTGGCCTAATGAAGTGACCGGTTATTTGGAAAAATTATACAACAACGGAGGAGGAATACCAATACGTCCTTTGAGATAAAATATTAGAAAAGAAATAATATCCTCTATTGCTACAGTTACGAGAGGGAATTAAATAAAAGGAGTATAACAATGAAACAATTTCCGGATTTTCTAAGAGAAAATGATAGATACTATATTTATGCATTGCAAGCTTTAAAACAATTATTTACCGAAACATCCTGTACTTGGCGAAAATGGATTGAAACCGATATTGAAGAATACTTAAGCACAGGCAGCGTTGAGCATCATCTTGGGGCTTACGGAGGAATGGGCAGCATAAATGATATTTGGATTTGCAAGGTAAATAATCATACTATAAACGACGAGGCTGAACCATGGGTAAATGAGTTGATGGAATATCTTAAATGCCTTTCTTACGGAATTGCAAATATAATAAAAGCAGGGAAAAAAATCAACATTAAAAAAATATTCACAGAAAGCCGGACGCGGAAAATCTTAACCGGCATTCAGTGTGAGTCTTGCGGTTTTTCACAAATACACAAAAGAGAAACGGATTCATATTTGGCTTCACTTCTTTTACCTAACATGGTAAAAGAGGCTGTTTTACAAAACAAAACGGAAGAATTGATTTCCGCTTGCCTCATACCGGATATTCCGAACTTGGTTGAAGAAAGAGCGCGGATTATAAAACTTGCAGAACAAAGCGGAATAGGTTTTTCGGTATCTAAAAATTCTCGCTGCAAAAAATGCGGCGGCGATACAAGAATTAAATATTGGAAATTAGACGGAAAACGGATATGAACGAAATTTATGCAATTAACGACTTATCGGAACTGGAAGACTTTTTACATTCTCAAAACTCCATTGAAAAACTGCGCGAAAAACTTTTTGCAGAATTTTTAAAATATGCGGATTATAAAAGCGTATCGGAGTGGAACAAGGCGGTGCGGCTTTGCGAGTGTCTTGCCGTAATCGGTTGGGGAAACCATGAACCTTTGGAAGCGTCAAGAGGTGTGTTTTTTAACGGTAATCCCCGCACCTTTTTTTTGCAACAGATTCGGAGAGCTCTGTTTTGTCGAGGCAATATGGTCAAAAAGAAAAACGGGCTTTACGATGGAGCAGGGTAGAACTTCCTATTATCCCAGTCCCGATTGCAAAGACAAAAAACAACCGGTGTGTTGGGATTACCCCGTAACCGAAAATATAGAAGACATAAAAATTGAAAGTCAACGCAATTGGATTCCTAAAAATCCTGTTTGGATTGTGCGTACGATATCCAACTGTTATGAAAATTCCAAACCGGTTATAGAAAGTATTGAGGAAAAACTTCAGGACGAATTGAATAAAAAGATGCGTCCCGAAAAATACGACAAAGCCATAAATTGTATTTTCTTAAAATGTGCTTTCAGCTATTATGATAATGCTCATTGTAAAACAAATTATATCATCGATGAATCGGGACGCAAATTATCAAGTCAAGAAGCCGCAAAAGAATTACAGAAACTATACACAAAAGAAGAGATTTCCGAAAACGGGTATTACTTGCGTCCCCGATTTCAATACGGGCCTTTTAAAGCAGATACGGGCAAGATAGAGGTAGTCATTCATTTTGAAAAAGAATTCAGCCTATTAACACATAGTCAGCAAAAAGAAAAACTGTCAGAGTATTTTTTAATTACTCTTAAAACCATTGCAGAAAAACAAAAAAAGAAAACACCGAATTATGATTTCAATTTAATGATTTCAGATTTTACCGAAATAATCAACAACCCCGATGCAGAGCATCGGGGTATTAACTCTCGGCACAAATAAAAAAATGGCTGTAAGTTTACTGTGTCAGTCTTTTATTTACAAGGTCAGCCGCTTGTTTTGGGTTGGCCTTGCCGCCTGATTTTTTCATAACCTGTCCCATAAGCCAGCCTGCAACATTGGTCTTTCCGTTTTTCCAATCTTGAACGGCTTCGGCATTTTCGGCAAAAACTTCTTCTACAATTTTTTCGATAAAGGAAGAATCGCTTACCTGTTCCATGCCTTTTTCGGCTATTACGGCAGAAGGCTTTTTACCGCAAGCTATCATCTCGGCAAAAACATCTTTGGCCTGTTTGCTTGTTATCTTTCCTTCTTCAATAACATTTACAAGCTCGGCTATAGCTTCAGGCCCGAATTTTAAATCCGAAAGAGAAGAGTTTGTTTCGTTTAAAATAGCCAGAACTTCCGCCAATATCCAGTTGGCACATTTTTTGGGAGAAGAAGATTTTTTAGCCGCCTCTTCAAACCATTCCGCCAGCTCTCTTTCAGAGGTCAGTGTTTGAACATCGAATTCCGACAAGTGATATTCTTTTTTAAAACGGAGCCGTTTTGCTTCCGGTAATTCTCCGACCGAATCACTTACCTCTTTGATAAACTTATCGCTCAACTCCAAGGCCCTTAAATCCGGTTCGGGCATAAAGCGGTAATCTTCCGCTATTGTTTTTGTACGCTGAACTACGGTCTGCCCCGAAGGTTCATCCCAGCCCATAGTGCGTTTAAAGCCCGTCTTAAAAGCGATGCGGTCTTTGCTGTTGTATTCTTCCAGTTGACGGGAAACCTCATAGGTGCAGGCATCCTTTACAGCCTTAAAGGAGTTCATGTTTTTTATTTCGGAAATAGGAGTTCTAAATTCCACGCCGTTGTCTATGATTTTTAGGTTGACATTTGCATCGCAGCGCAAGGCTCCTTCTTCCATGTTGCCGTCGGTAACGCCGATAAATTTTAAAATCTCTCTGATTGTCTGCATATATTTTGCAGCCTCATCGGGCGTAGACATATCCGGCTTTGAAACAATTTCTATTAGAGGAACGCCTGAGCGGTTAAAATCAATATAACTGTGCGAGCCTTCTACATGAAGGCTCTTACCTACGTCTTCTTCCAAATGGATTCTTTCAATTCTTATCTTTTTGAATTTAGGTTCCTCATTTTGAGCGGCAAGGTTCACCTCAACTTCACCTTCTTCGCATAGAGGTGTGTAAAATTGAGTTATCTGATAGCCCTTTACAAGGTCGGGATAAAAATAATGCTTTCTGTCGAATTTGGAAAAATTATTTATCCGGCAGCCGAGGGCGTGTCCTGCCTTAATTCCGAATTCTACATATTCCTTGCTTACCCTTGGAAGAGCTCCGGGCAGACCGAGACAGCAGGGGCAGATCCTCGTGTTTGGAATTCCGCCGTAACGGTTTTCGCAAGAACAAAAAGCCTTTGTCTTTGTTAAAAGCTGACAGTGTATTTCGCAGCCTATAATTATTTCGTATTCTAAATTGCCGTGTTTAAGCATGATCTTCCTCCCAGGCCTTTGCAAGTTTTAAGATACGGTCTTCAGAAAATTTCTTTCCGCAAAACTGAATACCTACCGGAAGCCCTGCCTTTGTTTTTCCTGCCGGAACCGAAAGGGACGGAATACGGGCAAGGTTTACAAAGGTTGTAAAAAGGTCCGAAAGATACATAGCGATAGGATCGTCTACTTTTTCGTTAAGCTTAAAGGCCGGAGCCGGAGCCGTAGGACAGATTATAAAGTCATATTTTTGTAAAACCTCATTTACTCCCTGAGCTATTTTTGCCCTTACGTTCAAGCTTTTTTCGTAACAGTCTCCTGAAAATTCTTTTGAAAGAACATAGTTGCCGGTTATAATTCGTCTTTTAACTTCGGGACCGAAGCCTTCGCTTCTTGTTTGAATATAAAGTTCATCGTTTCCCTTGCCTGCATCTTTGCGGAGGCCGAATCTTATTCCGTCTATGCGGGAAAGATTGCTTGCTGCTTCCGAGATTGCAAGGGTATAATATGTCGGAATGGAAGCCTCCAAAACAGGAACCGAAACCTCATCTATTTTAGCTCCGTTTTTGGTAAGCCAAGTACAGAGTTCGTCAAAGACTTTTTTTACTTCCGGATCTAAGCCTTGGGTATTTAAGAATTCCTTGGGGATTGCAATCTTTAATGAGGTTATTTCTTCTTTTGAGTAGGCAGATAGTTTTAATAATGAAGAAAAATCGGCTTCTTCCGAAGTTTCGTCCTTTTCGTCCTTCCCTGCCATAACGGCGAGAGCGAGGGCTATATCGTCGGGTTCTTTTCCGAAAAGGCCGACTTGGTCAAGGGAAGAGCTGAAGGCGACTACCCCGTATCTGCTAAAAAGACCGTATGTCGGTTTAAGTCCGTAAATTCCGCAATAAGAAGCCGGAAGACGAACCGAGCCTCCCGTTTCAGTTCCTAAAGAAAAGGGTGCCTGATTTCCTGCAACTACGGCTGCCGAACCTCCTGAGCTGCCGCCCGGAGTTCTAGCCCTGTCAACGGGATTCCTTGACGGGCCGTAGCATGAAAATTCGGTTGAAGAACCCATAGCGAGTTCGTCCATATTTATTCTTCCCATTAAAACGGCTCCCGCTTCCAATAAGCGGTCGATTACCGTTGCATTGTATGGAGCATAGTAGCCTTGTAATGAGCGGCTGCAGCAGGTGCAAAGCTTTCCTGCCATTGAGATGTTGTCTTTTACTGCAATGGGCAGGCCCAAAAGAGGCTTTTCATCAAAGGAAACGCCTTGAGCTATAAGCTCATCTGCCTTTTTTGCATGTTCTTCTGCATCTTCAAAAAATTCCACAAATCCGTTCAATGGGAGGGGGTGTTTTAAATCTTTTTCATACTCATCCTTAAAAGCTCTGAGAATTTGAAGGGAAGAAAGTTCTTTATTTTTTAATTTGTCGCGCAGTTGTGTAAATGTCAAATCCGTTATCATGAAATTTTATCTCCTTAGGCTCCTGAGCCCAAAACCTTTGGAACCCTAAAATAATTATCCATATATTCCGAAGTCATTTTTTTAAGATCGCTTTGAGCAAGACCTTCTTTTACTTCAGAGGAGCGTAAGTCTGTTTCACTGTGTTTGGCATACATTGAAGAATCCAAACTGCTGTCCGCAAATTTATCCAAGATTTCAAAATAACCGACCAAGTTATTTACCTGTCCCGATAAGCGGGCTTCTTCCTGTTCACCTAAAGAAAGGCGGGAAAGATACAAAAGAGTCGAGAAGACTTCTTTTGATATTTTATTATTGTTCTTTTCCATAAGTAAATGCATAATATCATAAATACAAAAGGATGTTAAGTAGGGCAAAGGAAGGTCAGCAATACACCAAAAAAAGGTCGGGAAAATGGAGAGTTTACCGGCAGAAAACTTGCAAAAACCTTACAAAAAGTACTTGACAAAAGTTTGAGAAAGGGGTATATTCGCTCACACCGTCTGTTAAGACGGTGTGCCTAGAAAAGCGAAGAAAACACTAGAAAAGTTTTGAAAGTCTTGCATTTTCAATGAAGGCAAGGCTTCTTAAGTTTGGCAGTTTAAAAGCTGCAAAAAAGGTTAAAAAAAATAAAAAAACTTTTAAAAAGCTCTTGACAAAAAGCGAGAAAATACTGTATACTCCTTTTTGCTCGCTACATAACTTTTACGAGTTTTTAGCGGATGATATTTGAAATTAAGAGGGAAGGGAAAGAACAAAAATAGCCAAAGCGTAAAGCTTTTGGTAAGGAAAGTATCAAAAACCGGTAAGGGTTAAGCTGATTAGCTTTTACCAAATTCCTTAACAATAATAAGTAAGGGACAAACTAAAATTAGAAATCAACCGCTCTTTAAGGGCGGCTTGAAATAATAATGATGGAGAGTTTGATCCTGGCTCAGAACGAACGCTGGCGGCGCGTCTTAAGCATGCAAGTCGAACGGTAAGGGAGAGCTTGCTCTCCCCTAGAGTGGCGGACTGGTGAGTAACGCGTGGGTGACCTGCCCTGAAGATGGGGATAGCTAGTAGAAATATTAGATAATACCGAATGTGCTCATTTACATAAAGGTAAATGAGGAAAGGAGCTACGGCTCCGCTTCAGGATGGGCCCGCGTCCCATTAGCTGGTTGGTGAGGTAAAGGCCCACCAAGGCAACGATGGGTATCCGGCCTGAGAGGGTGAACGGACACATTGGGACTGAGATACGGCCCAAACTCCTACGGGAGGCAGCAGCTAAGAATCTTCCGCAATGGACGAAAGTCTGACGGAGCGACGCCGTGTGAATGAAGAAGGCCGAAAGGTTGTAAAATTCTTTTGCAGATGAAGAATAAGAAGAAGAGGGAATGCTTCTTTGATGACGGTAGTCATGCGAATAAGCCCCGGCTAATTACGTGCCAGCAGCCGCGGTAACACGTAAGGGGCGAGCGTTGTTCGGAATTATTGGGCGTAAAGGGTATGTAGGCGGTTAGGTAAGCCTGGTGTGAAATCTACGAGCTCAACTCGTAAACTGCATTGGGTACTGCTTGACTTGAATCACGGAGGGGAAACCGGAATTCCAAGTGTAGGGGTGGAATCTGTAGATATTTGGAAGAACACCGGTGGCGAAGGCGGGTTTCTGGCCGATGATTGACGCTGATATACGAAGGTGCGGGGAGCAAACAGGATTAGATACCCTGGTAGTCCGCACAGTAAACGATGTACACTAGGTGTCGGGGCAAGAGCTTCGGTGCCGACGCAAACGCATTAAGTGTACCGCCTGGGAAGTATGCCCGCAAGGGTGAAACTCAAAGGAATTGACGGGGGCCCACACAAGCGGTGGAGCATGTGGTTTAATTCGATGATACGCGAGAAACCTTACCTGGGTTTGACATCAAGAGCAATGACATAGAGATATGGCAGCGTAGCAATACGGCTCTTGACAGGTGCTGCATGGCTGTCGTCAGCTCGTGCCGTGAGGTGTTGGGTTAAGTCCCGCAACGAGCGCAACCCCTACTGCCAGTTACTAACAGGTAAAGCTGAGGACTCTGGCGGAACTGCCGATGACAAATCGGAGGAAGGTGGGGATGACGTCAAGTCATCATGGCCCTTACGTCCAGGGCTACACACGTGCTACAATGGTTGCTACAAATCGAAGCGACACCGCGAGGTCAAGCAAAACGCAAAAAAGCAATCGTAGTCCGGATTGAAGTCTGAAACTCGACTTCATGAAGTTGGAATCGCTAGTAATCGCACATCAGCACGGTGCGGTGAATACGTTCCTGGGCCTTGTACACACCGCCCGTCACACCATCCGAGTCGAGGGTACCCGAAGTCGCTAGTCTAACCCGTAAGGGAGGACGGTGCCGAAGGTACGTTTGGTAAGGAGGGTGAAGTCGTAACAAGGTAGCCGTACCGGAAGGTGCGGCTGGATCACCTCCTTTCTAAGAGAAAGGGTAGTTTAGAAGGTCGTTTTAACCTTCTACAAATATACAATGTATAATAGTCTTGAAGTACACAAGACAAATCGATACTTCCTTTTCGTTCTTTCCTGGAACTCTTTTTTTATAAAACAACTGAGGGGATATAGCTCAGCTGGCTAGAGCGGCGGCTTTGCAAGCCGTAGGTCAGGGGTTCGAATCCCCTTATCTCCATAAATACCTTGTTTAACGACAAGGTTTTTATTCGCCCAATCGCTAAGAAAAGGCGAACAGATATTTGACATAACTAGGGAAGGGAATGAAGACGCTGGAATGTTTGAAACATAACAGTGTAAAAGAAAACTAAAAAAATACAAAACTTCTTTTTTAAGCGAAAAGTGTAAAGAAAGAAGGGACAATAATATGGTCAAGCGAAGAATAGGTTTATGGCGAATGCCTATGGAGCTAAGAGGCGAAGAAGGCCGTGGTAAGCTGCGAAAAGTTCCGTGTAGGAGCACACATCCTGTGATACGGAAATAGCCGAATGGGGTAACCCGTTAGTAGTGATACTGACATTACGCTCTTGAATAAAATAGAGAGGTAAAGCGATACTGAGTGAACTGAACCATCTAAGTAACTCAAGGAAAAGAAATCAAGTGAGATTCCGAAAGTAGCGGCGAGCGAAATTGGAGGAGCCTAAACCCTTTAAAGGGAGTTGAAGGGCTGCATCGGCGTAGGACCGACAAGTTACAAATTCGATTTATAGCAGAAAGGTTTTGGGAAAGCCTGGCGCAGAGGGTGAAACCCCCGTAAGCGAAATAAATCGGACTTGTTGATGCAGTACCTGAGTACGGCGGGGCACGAGAAACCCTGTCGGAAGCCGGGTCGACCACGATCCAAGGCTAAATACTACTTAGCTACCGATAGTGAACAAGTACCGTGAGGGAAAGGTGAAAAGAACCCCAGTAAGGGGAGTGAAATAGAACCTGAAACCGTAAACCAACAAGATGTTACAGCCCTTTTAAGGGTGGTAGCGTGCCTTTTGTAGAATGAGCCTGCGAGTTACGATATGCAGCGAGGTTAAGGAATAGAAGTTCCGGAGCCTAAGGGAAACCGAGTCTGAATAGGGCGAATAGTTGCATGTCGTAGACCCGAAGCCGGAGTGATCTAGTCATGAGCAGGTTGAAGCAAGGGTAAAACCTTGTGGAGGACCGAACTATAATCTGTTAAAAAAGGTATGGATGACTTGTGACTAGGAGTGAAAGGCTAATCAAACCCGGAAATAGCTGGTTCTCCCCGAAATGCCTTTAGGGACAGCCTCATACAAAATTATCGGAGGTAAAGCACTAGTTGGACTAGGGGGCGTCAAAGCCTACCAAACCCAGTTAAACTCTGAATGCCGATAATCAACGTATGGGAGTGAGACTGCGTGCGCTAAGGTTCGTAGTCAAAAGGGAAACAGCCCAGACCGTCAGCTAAGGTCCCCAAATACTGCTTGAGTGTGAAATGAAGTGTGGATACAAAGACAGCCAGGAGGTTGGCTTAGAAGCAGCAATTCCTTTAAAGAGTGCGTAACAGCTCACTGGTCGAGTGTCCATGCGCAGATAATGTAACGGGGCTAAGCAGTATACCGAAGCTACGGGTCTTATGCATTTTTGAGCATAAGGCGGTAGGGGAGCATTCCATTAACTGATGAAGGAATACCCGCGAGGGATTCTGGAGGAGATGGAAGAGAGAATGCAGGTATAAGTAACGAAAAGGGAGGTGAGATCCCTCCCCGCCGAAAATCTAAGGTTTCCTGGGTAAAGGTAATCTCCCCAGGGTAAGTCGGCCCCTAAGGCGAGGACGAAGGTCGTAGTCGATGGGAAATCGGTTCATATTCCGATACCTTTTATAATTTCGATGGCAGGACGCATGAGGTGAAACCCGGCCGGCTAACGGATGCCGGTCAAAGTAAGCGAGCCGTTATAAAGGATGATAGGTAAATCCGTCGTCCAAGGTAAGCTGCGACAGCGAGTGAAACTACGGTGGAACGAAGCGGGCGTAATCAAGGTGCCGGGAAATACTGTCTAAGGTTAGGTTATAAAAGACCGTACCGTAAACCGACACAGGTAGATGGGATGAGAAATCTAAGGCGCTCGAGAGAACTCGCGTTAAGGAATTCGGCAAAATGCACACGTAACTTCGGAAAAAGTGTGACCTCCTTTTTTTTAAAGATGAGGGGGTGGCAGAAAGCAGGCCCAGGCGACTGTTTATCAAAAACACAGCCATCTGCGAACCAGCAATGGGACGTATAGGTGGTGACACCTGCCCGGTGCCGGAAGGTTAAGAGGAGAGGTTAACAGCAATGTGAAGCTTTGAATTGAAGCCCCGGTAAACGGCGGCCGTAACTATAACGGTCCTAAGGTAGCGAAATTCCTTGTCGGGTAAGTTCCGACCCGCACGAATGGTGTAACGATTCTGGGCACTGTCTCAACGCGAGACTCGGTGAAATTTATATACCGGTAAAGAAGCCGGTTACCCATAGTTAGACGGAAAGACCCCGTGAACCTTCACCGCAACTTATTATTGGGACTTGGTTTATCATGTGTAGAATAGGTGGGAGGCTATGAAGCTTGACCGTTAGGTTGGGTGGAGCCGAAAAGTGAAATACCACCCTTGATAAATCAGGTTTCTAACCGCTGTCCGTGAAACCGGAAGCGGGACAGTGATAGGCAGGCGGTTTGACTGGGGCGGTCGCCTCCTAAAGAGTAACGGAGGTGCGCGAAGGTCTCCTCACGCCGGTTGGAAATCGGCGCAGCGAGTGTAAAGGCACAAGGAGGCTTAACTGCGAGAGTGACAGCTCAAGCAGATACGAAAGTAGGTCTTAATGATCTGGCGGTAGCGAGTGGAAGCGCCGTCACTTAACGGATAAAAGGTACTCCGGGGATAACAGGCTGATATTCCCCAAGAGTTCACATCGACGGGAATGTTTGGCACCTCGATGTCGGCTCATCGCATCCTGGGGCTGAAGCAGGTCCCAAGGGTTTGGCTGTTCGCCAATTAAAGCGGTACGTGAGCTGGGTTCAGAACGTCGCGAGACAGTTCGGTCCCTATCTGCTATGGGCGTTGGATACGTGAGAGGAGCTGTTTTTAGTACGAGAGGACCGAAATGGACGAACCTCTGGTGTACCGGTTATCCTGCCAAGGGTAATTGCCGGGTAGCTAAGTTCGGAAGGGATAACCGCTGAAGGCATCTAAGTGGGAAGCCCGCCTCAAGACTACGTATCCCTGAGGGTTTAACCCTCCTAAAGACTCCTTGCACACTACAAGGTTGATAGGTTGGAGGTCTAAGCACAGTAATGTGTTCAGCCGACCAATACTAATAAGTCGTGAGGCTTGACCATATTATTGTTTCTTTTTTCTGGTAAATAAAAAAAATTAACTTTTTTTCTTCGTTCTCTTTTTTAGTACACTTAAAACCATTAAAGTTTTAAGTCCTTAATTTGTTTATTATTGCCAGGTGGCCATAGTGGAGAGGTAATACCCGTTCCCATCCCGAACACGGAAGTCAAGCTCTCTTACGCCGATGATACTGCTGATCAAGTGGGAAAGTAGGATGCTGCCTGGCTTTTTTTATTCCTTGCTTTATTTTTTAAAAAATGATATTATGCCGTTGATGAAGGTTTTTAAGTTTACGGTTTCCGGAACTATTTATATTATATTTTCAATTCTCTTGTTGACGGGAGCCGCTATTCGAGGCGAATTGTTTGCAATTGTTTGCGGTGTTTGCTTATGCCTTTATGTTGTGCTTTCCTTAATACTTGTTAGTGTTTCCGTCTTGTTATGGAAAAAAATGGATTTATTGGTAGAATTAAAAAATGAAGATATTTCCATTCTACTCTCAAGAGTCCGAAAAGGAAAAAAACTTTTTCCGATTATTTTACCGGGGGTTATTGTATTTTACGGTTTTGAGTTTTTATCGGATTTAAAAAATAAAAAAAGCAGAAGTTTAAAATTTAGTATTAAACTTAAAAGGTCTGCGGCCCATTTTTCTCTGCCAAAAGAAGAACGAGGCAGATTTTTTTTGGAAAAAGAGTATATCGAAATTTCCGATCTTGCAGGATTTTTTTCATTTCGATTGTTAAAAAAAGAAAAATCCATACCTCAACTTTTTATTTATCCGATGTTGACAGAAATAAAAAGCTTTGCGATTCCCGAAATTTTAAATGCGACATCTGCTCATACTATAAACTTGAGACGTACTGATGAGCTTTATGATTCCCGTCCCTATTTTCCGGGTGATGATATAAGAAAAATTAATTGGAAGCTGTATGCTCACACTCAGGAACTTAGTATAAAACAGGGAGATTTTGTTCCTCCTCCAAGAAGTTTTTTTACAATATATGTTGAAAGTCCGATTGTAAATAACGATATTGAATTTTATAAAAAGAAATTCGATGAGTTTATTAATTTGGGTACGTCGATAGCTTTTTATTTACATCAAAAAGGAATAAGTTTTAATATCCGTTTTTATGATAACGAAAAAAACTCTTATGAAATGGGGAGCGTTTACTCGGATGATAGAGATGCGGAAGAATCGATAAAAAGATTTTTTTCCATTCCGCAAATTAGGGTTCAAAAAAAATCGAGTGAAGCTGAACCTAAATTAAAGAGGACTTTTTTTATTGATGGGGAAAACAAAAAAACTTGCTTGCTCTATTTTTTTATGCCCGTACAATCAAGCAAGAAAATTTTAGATAAACTTTTTGGAATCTTTTCAGATCATAAAAAAGAATGTGTTTTTTATACCGGACCGAAAAGTATAATTATTGAACCTAAAAATATTTTACATTCTTTTTTGTTTTATACTTCGTCTCAAAAAAAATATAACCGCTTGTCAAAAGAAATGAACGAAAAAATTGAGATTCTAAAACACGAATTGAAGACCGGAGGATTTTATGCTTACTCGATATAAGCTTAATTTTCTTTTACGTATACTCTCATGGGTGATGCTAAGTATTATTCCATCATTATATTTGTTTGAAATTTTGCCTCATTTTGTTCTTCCTGTCTGGGCTATTATTGTAATCTTTTTGTGTTATAGGCTCCAAAAAAAGCAGATAAAACTATCGGCATCTATTATTTTGATATGTTTAAGTTTGATTATTTTTTTGTTTTTACTTTTATTTTTATTTAAAATTATTTCAGCCGAACCTTTCGATATCCTATATTTAAGGCTGGGTGTTATTCTTCCTTTTTTGATATTACAAACTATTTTTATTTCTGCTTCTACTATTTATTTTTATAAAAATGAAAAATACCGCCGTTATGAGCCTGTAATTTTTTTTAGTATTTTTGCTCTTCTTTTTTGGACTCAAGGAAATTTTTCGATGTCCATTTTTGAACACCCGATATATGCGGTTTTATTTTCGCTTAGCTTTTCTGCAATAGAAATGCTTTGCCTTTTTTTATCTTTTAATTTTGAAAAAAAGATTTTTACATTTTTTTTGTTTTTTTTATTGTTTTTTACTTTTATAATGACTTTTGTATTAAAAAACTACAATGAATCCTCATCGGTTAATCATGGAGGTTTATTGCAGCCTACTCTCTTTAGATTTGATTTTTCCGATTATTTAAGATTGCAAAGTGAAATTAAAATGAGCGATGACCTTATTTTGGTTGCTCATTTTGATAATGATTTTTCTCACAATATGTTGAGGAGGATGTATCTTTCAGGCTGGGATTCTGCAAAAGGGTTTTATGAAAAAAAAGCTCCATCCGAAAAAGCTCAAATTATTTCTCTACCTAAGGGTCGAAAAGATATTTTGCATAGAGCCTTTTCTATGCGTGAAAAAGTTGCACAAGAATATTTTTTTGTAAATTTATCGCCCTCTTCCTTTATAGCTATGGATTATCCGACACAGGTAATTCCTTATGAGATTTGGGATAGTTCAAAATTTAACGGAGGATATAAGGTTTTCAGCGATGCAATATTTGATTTTGCATCGGATCTTTACGGTGAGGCATTTCCATCAGGAGATGAAGATGAGGGAATGTCGAAAGTAGATTTGGATTTTTATACTAAAATTGATGATGAAAGTTTTAAACTTGTACATCAAACAGCTGAAGATATAACCGGCGATATTCCCGATTATTTGGATAAAATTTTAGCACTTCAATTTTATTTTACGGATGGGGATTTTCGATATTCTCTAAAACCCGGAAAAGCTCCTGACGGTGATCAATTAAAATATTTTTTGACTGAAACAAAAAAAGGATACTGTACTTATTTTGCTTTTTCTTATGCTCTTATGCTTAGAAGTATAGGAATTCCGTCCCGAGTGGCGGTAGGATTTTTTGTTCAGCCCGAATCTGAAGTTATGAATTATTATCCGGTTCGGGCAAACATGGCTCACGCATGGGTTGAAGTTTTTTTTCCGTACATAGGCTGGGTTAGTTTCGATCCTACGACTTCTCAGCTTGCGGAAGGAGAAAATATTAACTTTGGTATGAATGCAGGAGGAGAGGAATTTAATTCTCTTTTAAGTGAGATTCTTGAAAAACGCAGTGAAATAAAAATTACGGAAATTACCGAAAGGGAAGATGATGTTTCAAATATAGGTACTTATATAAAACAATTTTTTAAAGAGAACATATCTTTTTTCAGATTTATTATAATTATTTTTTTGATTATAATACTTGTAATTTACAAGGCTCGGCCTCATCTTGTATTAAAATTTTCTAAGAATAACAGAAGAATTGTGCTTACAGCCGGTAAGTTATTTAAAAAAAGAAAACGGAATGATGAGGACATAAAAGAAATGAATGCGCTTATTCAAAAAGCGAAATTTGCACAGGAATGTACAATAGATGATGCAAAGGCTGCCAAAAATCTTTTAAAAAACAAAACAAAAAAGATTATTGTCTTGCTGGCTTTTTGCCTTATATCGTGCTTTGTATTTGCAGAAAATGCGGAAAGTATTGTTGTTGAGGCGGAAAAGGCAGTGGAAGCTGAAAATTGGGAGTTGGCCTTATCCCTTTTACAGGATGGAATAAAGAAGTATCCTCAAAATGACAGTTTATTTTTTAAGTTGGGAGAAATTTATCATAATAAAGAATTATATAAACCTGCATATAAAATATTAAAGAAGGGTTTGGAAATTAATCCTGAAAACAGCAGTATCTTATTTTATATTTCTAGTTGTGCATCCTCGTTAAATAAATATGAAGAAGCCTTGATGTATATTAAAAATTATTTACGTCTTATTCCTTATGATCGCTTTGCGGCTTCCAATTACGGCTGGCTATGTTTTAAATGTCATAGGCCTGAGGAAGGAATACGCTTTTTATTGGATAATATAGAGCGTTATGGCGAGGACTTATCGGTTTATAATTCTTTGGGCACATTATACAATGAAATGTTCGATTATGAGAAATCGAAAGAGTTTTATACAAAGGCAATAAAGGGAGCTGAACAAGTTAATAGAAATTATTCGGGTTCCGTTTATTATTATAATAGGTCTATTTTAGAAAGTCAATTTTATCGATTTGATAATGCAATAGAAGATGCGAGAGCTGCTTTAAATATGAAAGAACGTAGTTCGGGTTATATGATACTGGGTGAACTTGAAGAAAGAAGAAATAATTTTTCACAAGCCCTATCTGCATATCTTTCAGCATCCGCTGATGATGATACTCCTCTTTCAGCCTTAAGCATTATAAGTCTATATTTAACAACGGGTCATATTGAAAAGGCCGAACAATATATTTTAAACCAACTTCAAAACACCAGTGAAGCATGGATTTCAAATTACGGTTTGAGTGTAAACGAATTTAAAACCAATCTGTATAAAATTAAAAAATCATTATACATACGAAAATATAATTTTGAAAAAACCGAACTAAAATCAGGCTTTTTAGGTTGGATAAAAAATTTCAGCAATAAAATAAATTATAAATTAAAATATACATATTATGATGCTGTTTTTAGATTATACTCTTTAAAAGTTGCAAAGGAATATAAGAAAAACAGTACAGGAGACTTAAGCGGCAATACAAATAATCTTTATACAAACACTTACTATTATAATGCCTTTAAAGGAAAAGGGAAAAAGGCTTTAAAATATCTTAAAAAAGCCGAATCTATAGAAACTATGTTTATTCCGCAAAGTGCTGGTGCCTATCTTGCCGACCGGGCAATCCTGGAGGCCGATTTAAAACTACTCAATGAAGGTATTTCAAAAATGGATCTGGAATGGGAAAAACATAGTCTTGCGGACTTGTATGCCCAAGGAAGCAAAATTGCAAAAAAACATTCTTCACAGCTCTATTATCTTTACTTGGAATCTCTTTTTGATTTGAATCCTGCCGCCTTTTTGGAATATGATATAAAGTTACCTGTAAAAATAACCGTAGAAATAGACAAAATTGAAAATATAAAAATCAGTGCAAAGAAAATGAAAAAATTAATACTATCATCCCGTTTTATAGAAGACGATAATTCTAAATTTTTTCTTCAGCTGACATATTCCAATAAAAGTCTTACTTTTAAATTAACCGATAAAAACGGATATACTCTTTACAGCAAGAATTTTCCGATTGAAAAGTTAGATAAAAACGGATTTAAAAATTCCGTTAATATTTTTGTAAAGGATATTTTTACTTTCAAGTTATAAGGCTTTTGATATAGACAAAATTATATTTTCGGTTATACTGTTTGATATGAATACGAAAAATATAATAGATGAGCTTATAAGAAATATCGGTTTAGTAATAAAAGGAAAGGATGAGGTTATTCGCCTTTTTGTTGCGGCGTTTTTGACCGGAGGCAATGTTCTTATAGATGATGTTCCCGGAGTCGGAAAAACAACAATGGTAAAAGCCCTAGCTAAATTAATAAAAAAAGACTACGGCGATCCTGCCGAGTTTAAAAGGATTCAATGTACCCCGGACTTGCTTCCCTATGATATTACCGGCGTTGATGTTTTTAATGCACAAACTCAAAGTTTTGAATTTATAAAGGGGCCCGTTTTTTGCGACATTTTTTTGGCTGACGAATTAAATAGAACTCCCCCCAAAGTTCAGGCCGCACTTCTTGAGGTTATGGAAGAAAAACAGGTTACTGTCGGAAAACAAACTTACAAATTGCCCGAGACTTTTTTTACGGCTGCCACTCAAAACCCTGTAGAAACATTAGGAACCTATCCATTGCCTCCGGCTCAGCTTGACAGGTTTATGGTCTCTATTTCTATAGGTTATCCGGATGATGAGTCTGCTCTTGAAATCCTTGACGGTAACCCAGGTGTGTCGGCACTTTCAAAACTTTATCCCATCATCACTACGGGCAATATAATTACATCCCGTGAAGAGCAAGAAAGAGTTTACTGCCATAAAGCCTTACAAAAAGCTATAATAGATATTTGCAATAAAACAAGGGAACATTCCGATATTGAATTGGGGGCTTCTCCTAGGGCTTCTTTGCAATTTTTACATCTCGCAAAAACTATGGCTCTTTCTAATGGGCGAAACTGGGTTGAAGATACGGATATTGAAATAATTGCTCCCTATGTTCTTGCCCATAAATGTATTTTTAAAAATAGAAAGGCTAATGCAAAAGAATCTATTGCAGAAATTACAAAATCCGTTTTAATAAAAATGGATAAAGAAACGGACTGGTCTAAAGGGGTTTAAATAAAACAATTATCGGAAAATTCTTTAAAAAGGATAGACATATTCTAAGGCAGGACGCGGAATAAATTCTATATTATCGACTATGATTAGAGGTTCGAAACTGCCTTCATATTCTATTTTTGAAATTGTTCCTGTAACGCGTACCCAATCGTCCTCTTTTAGCTCATTGGCCTTAAACCATTGAGCTATAAGACCTGCCGGCTGCATATCGGCTGCACAGCAAACCATCAACATTCTTCCTATAGCGAATTCGTTTTCAGTTAAAACTTCAGGATTTTTCCAAACACTGCCTTCGATTTTTATCTTCTTATTTACCCATGAGTCCAAATTCAGATAAAGTTCAGGCAACCAGCGTCCGAAGGTTTCATCATCCATAACCACAAAGCCGTCTTCCAATTCCAAAAGTCTGCTCGGTCTAAAATTGAAATTATAACCGGCTTCTTCTTTTTGCTTTTGAAATAAAAAAATATCTCCGTTAAATGCAAGAGAGTCCGAAGTTAAAGCTTTGTAGGGAATAAGGAGCGCAAACAAAATTGGCAGTAAAAAAATTATTAAGTACAAGGGGCTTTTTCTTTTTGAATGTGTGTGATATGGAAAATAAAAGGCATCCCTCATTGTAAGAATCCCTATTATAAAAAATACCATAGCCGAAAAAATAATTATACCGATGTGCCGGATATGAACATATAGCAGCGCTTTTTGTGAAACTACTGCATAGATAAAAATAAAAGACCCTATCAATAACAATAAGGAGCGTATAATTTTTTCAATAAAAACACTTAAAAATATTTTTTTCATATCTTGATTAGAAAACTCATTGCACTTATAAAAATGATATTCATAATAGTTATGATTACGGTCAATTCTATTACAAACCGTTTTTTAAAAATAGATAAAAGCATGAAGATATTTTTTATATCCATCATGGGGCCGTATACGAGGAAGCCCATAATTGAAAAGAGTGAAAAAGTTCCATAAAAGCTTCGGGCAATAAAGGCATCCGATGTTGAACATGCAGAAAAAATAAAGGCAAAAAACATCATAATTAAGATTCCGCTCAAAGAATGGGATTCATTAAATTGCATAAAAAAATTACTCGGTACTCCGGCTCTTATTATGGAAGTAAATAAGGCTCCCAATATAAAATAAGGACCGACATTAAAAAATTCCGTTCCGCTGTGCAAGAACATTTCCTTTATATTTTCAATAAAGGATCTTTGTCCGGAACCATGAGATGCGCTGCAGGAGTCCTCGCAGTTGCAGCCGCAAGAACAATGATTATCGTTCTCTATGTCTTCCTTCAAATATTCGTTTTTAGGATAGAACAAAAGCAATATCCCTATTGAGGCGGCCGTTACTATACCTAAGATTATCCTATATACCGCAATCATCGGAGATTCAGGGAATGCATATAGGGTAGCCATTATTGAAATAGGATTTAAAATAGGAGCTGCAAGCATAAAGGTTACCGCAATAGGCATGATAACTCCTTTTTTTACAAGCCCGGAAAGAACGGGAACCGAAGCACATTCACATACCGGAAAAACAAGTCCGCCGAATACGGCCGTTAAAAATCCAAGGCCGTGTCTGCTCGGAAAAACTTTAACGATAAAATTACCCGAAATAAAAACATGCAGTATTGAAGATATAACTATCCCCAAAAGCATAAAAGGAAAGGCTTGAAGGAGGATGCTTAAAAAAATCGTGTTGGTTGTAGTTATAAGACTCAACATAAATTAAGAATACTGCGATACCAATTTTACGATGTAAAGTTCTGCATAGTTCTGTAAAGCCTTTCTCTCCTTTATTTTTAAAAGGCTGGAAGACTCCAGCAGAGTTTTAGCCAGGCTTCTGACCCTGTCGGCAGTAAAGCTGGAAAAGGAAAGCGTTCTATTTATGCCCCTTAAATAATCTCTGATTAATGCATTTACGTCCTCTGTCAGATTCTCTCTTGCAGGATGCCCCAAAGTTTGATTCCACTCATCCAAGTTTTTTTCTAGAGCCTGATCAATTGTCATTCCTTGAGGAATAAATTCGGCGCTTATTTTTTCTGCAGCATCCTTTAATTTTAGCTTCGGCTTTTTATAAGAAGCCTCTTTTTTTTCGGGCTGTACAGGCTGAGGCGTCTTTTTCTTTCTTTTAAAAAATGCAATTATTGTAGAAATTATAGGAATCGTATACCAGAATGGAAGAAGTATTTTTGTATCGCTTAAAATTTCATGCCTGTTGAGCATTAAAATTTCGCTATATGCTGCAGGCTTACCTGCCGGAAAAATTCTGTTTATTTCCATAGCTTGAATTTCATTTAAGCGGGGATCAGCGATGATTGATAAAATAAACGGAGCATTTAAAAGTCCGTATAGATTCGGTACCGAATGAGCAGTTATTTTTTTTAATAATTCATTGAAGGCTGTGTCATTTTTCATTGAGTCATCTTGCTCAAAATTCATTAACATCTCATGCCATTTTTTTATACATAGCTCCCTGACCGGCTTTCTTGCTTCATTGATGAGGGATATCAAAAGAGGAACAACCTTTTCGGTAAGCAAATAGAATCTATCATTTGAAGAATTTGTAAAGGTAAGAATATCCGGAATTATATATTTTTCTGAGGTGCTGGCTTTTTCCTTCATAAAATTCTGTAAGGTTTCCTCAGAGTATTGCCCAAGCAGTGGAACCCCTCTGGAATCGGTAAATTGTGTTATCTGCTTCATTGTAAAATAATAAGGCGCTTTTTGAAAAGCTAGAAGGAGGTTTTTTAAAGCCGTGTCCGTTTGGACGTCTTTTTGAGCTTTATTTCTGTAATAGTTATTTAAATATTCCAAGATTCCGGCCGCCTGTAATAAAGCTATTTCATCAGGCAGCTTTTCATTCTTTTTGGCAAATTCCTGTTTTATGAAGGCGCATAACTGTCCCCATAATATATAGTTATCGCCGGATTCTTTAACATTTTGAAAGCTGTTAACACTATGTGCCATAATTTTTGTGATAAATGTTTTAACCGTAAATTCCTTACCGGGATTGGCCACCATGAGCCTCTTTTGCATATAATCCCTGCTTTCATCTTTTGATAAAAAAAGTTTAATCTTACCTAAGGCTAAATTTAAGAGTTTTTCTGTTGTGTAAGAGCCGGGGAAAACGAGGGCAGGGATGTCTCCATTGTAGTTTAAGGCATATAAAAAAGAATTTTCCCTTGATTCGGGGTTTAACTCAGCCAGATCATCTGAAACGCTTATTGCTTTTAAAAGTTTTCCCGGGAAATTCCTAGGCAGATCGGATAAAAGAGGAAAAGGAATGTCGGGGTGCTGCTCGAGATGTGCATATTGTCTGGATATATTGTCGACATGAAAATATGGAACAAATATAATGGTTGTATTGGACTTATCCGTTGTTATTTCAATATCCCCTTCATCTTGTATTTTTTTTAGTTCACTTAAAAGAGTCTCGAGAGAGATTTCAAGAAGGACAGCCAAATCCTGTTTTTGCTGTAAAAAATGCCGTGAATAGCGGTGGAGATAATCTTGAAAAGGTTGTAAGGTTACTTGAGCGCTGTTTCTACGTAAAGAAAACATACGCAACAGGTGTAGTAAATCCGTATAAATAGTCATCCCCATATTATACACAATATTTCTCAATAGTTCAAGGTTTTTATTCTTAAAAAATTTTTATTTTTTAAGTTCCGCTTTGCTTTGGAAAAAGGTTTTTGAATGTGTAACTTCCGTAATTGAACAATTTGGTTTTTTGCGGTATAATCTTTTATGCGGAGAATAATTCTAATATAAGGTGGAACTCAAAATGAGAGCACGAAGATTGTTTCTTTTTCTTCCTTTGACGGTCTTAGCGATTTTACTTCTTTTAACAGCCGCTTTTTTTCTTTTTGTTACCATAGCAGAATACCGTCCTAAGGCTGTCGAAAAAACCGATATAAATGTAAATGCAAAAAAAATGATTTTAAAGACTGATGAGGTTTTAAAGGTTTTAAGCTGGAACATAGGCTATTGCGGTCTTGATGCTCAAAACGATTTTTTCTATGACGGCGGAAAAAACGTAACAGCCCGAAGCAATGAGGCTGTATTAGATAACCTCGAAAAAGTAAAAGCTTTACTTAAAAAAGAAGATTGCGGTTTTAACCTTTTACAAGAAATCGATGTAAAATCAAGGCGCAGCTTTTATGTAAATCAAAAAAAAGCTCTATCCGATTTTTTTGCCGATTATGATTCCGTTTTTGCAGCAAACTATGATGCCGTCATTGTGCCGGCTCCCGTTTTAAATCCCTTGGGAAGAGTAAAAAGCGGTGTTTTTACTTTAAGTAAATATGGAATACAAAAAGCGGAGAGGCTTCAGCTTCCCGGAACTTTTTCATGGCCCTTAAAAACCGTCAACTTAAAGCGCTGTCTTCTGGTTTCTGAAATTAAAACCGATGTTCCGGATAAGAATCTCTATATAATCAATCTGCATCTTTCGGCTTACGATGCAGACGGTGTATTAAGAAAACAGGAAATGGAATTTTTACAAAACCTTGCCTTAAAATTGTATAATGAAGGACATTGGGTAATTGCCGGAGGGGATTGGAACTCTCTTTTTCCGGGTGTAGAAAAAAATCGTTTTATGCCTTATACTACACCTGATGAATTTCTTGAATGGATAGAATATTTACCTGCAGATTTTATAGGCAAGGAATGGAAGTGGGGCTTTGATAGCTCTACGCCTACAGTCCGACTTTTGGAAAAGCCCTATGTTAAGGATGAAAATTACACCACAATAATAGATGGGTTTATATGCTCTCCCAATATTGAAATTGTCGGAGTAAAAACCGGAGATTTAAATTTTGAGGTTTCGGATCATCATCCCGTAATTGCAGAATTTAAACTTTTAAAATGATATTTATTCAAAATAAAAATATAAGGAGCAAAAAATGAAGGTAAAACCTGTAACAGTAACCGGCAGCAGTTTGACGATAGAAGACGTTGTAGCTGTTGCCCGCCACGGAGCTGAAGTAAAGCTGTCCGCAGATGCAAAAAAAAGAATCAAGGATTCAAAGAAAATTGTAGATGACATCGTAAAAAGCGGTAAGCCTACTTACGGCATTTCGACCGGCTTTGGAGAATTATCCACCGTAACGATTACCAAGGATCAAAACGGTGCTCTGCAGAGGAATTTAATATTAAGCCATGCCTGCGGTGTAGGCAATCCCTTCCCCGAAGACATAGTTAGGGCTATAATGCTTTTAAGGCTTAACACTCATGCGAGCGGTTTTTCGGGAGTAACCCCGTCTGTCCCGGATATTCTTGTAGATATGTTAAACAAGGGAGTAACGCCCTATGTACCCGAAAAAGGGTCCTTAGGAGCAAGCGGTGACTTGGCAAACCTAGCCCACATTGCTCTCGTAATGATAGGAGAGGGAAAGGCCTATTATGAGGGCAAACTTATGGAAGGAAAGGCGGCTCTTGCAAAGGCCGGTTTAAAACCTGTCGTACTTTCCGGAAAAGATGGTCTCGGTATAATTAACGGTACTCCTGTAATGTCCGGTATCGGAGCCTTAGCTCTGCACGATGCAGAGCAGCTTCTCAAGGCTGCAAACATGGGCGCTTCCTTGGTATTTGAAGCCTTTAGGGGAATTACCGCAGCCCTCGACCCCAGAATCCATAAATCCCGTCCGCACAAGGGTCAAATTGATACGGCAGCCTTTATCCTCAAAATGTTAAAGGGCAGTTCATCTATCAATACAAGAGAAAATGATGTGCAAGACCCCTATACGCTCAGATGCGTTCCGCAAGTTCACGGAGCAAGTGCCGATGCTATCGCCTATGTCCGCAAGGTTTTAGAGGTAGAAATCAATGCCGTAACCGATAATCCGCTCGTATTCCCGGACAATCATGATGTTATTTCAGGCGGAAACTTCCATGGTCAGCCCATAGCTATTACCATGGACTTCTTGGGGATTGCCGTCAGCGAGCTTGCAAACATAAGCGAGCGCCGAATCGAACGCCTTGTAAACCCGCAGTTAAACGGAGGCCTTCCTGCCTTCTTAATAGAAAACGGCGGAGTAAATTCGGGTTTTATGATTCCTCAATATACGGCGGCCTCACTTGTTTCAGAAAACAAGGTATTGGCTCATCCTGCCAGCGTTGACTCTATTACCTCATCAGGAAACAAAGAGGACCACGTAAGTATGGGAACAACCGCTGCCCGAAAAATAACCGAAATCGTTAAAAACGTACGCCATGTTCTTGCTATTGAGTGGCTTACGGCTGCTCAAGCCTGCGATTTACGCGGCATCAAAAAATACGGCAAGGGAACAGGAGAGATGATGAAGCTTATTCGAAAGCATATCTCCAAGGTTACCGAAGACCGCATTCTTTATAACGACATTATGAAGTCTCTTGAGATTATTTCAAATGATGAAAACATTGAAATGATTGAAAATGCGGCTAAGTAAAAAGAAATGAAACCGCAGAGGACGCAAAGGTTTAATTGATAATTGTGCCGATACGAGAGACGTTACTAGATCCTTTACCGCGTTGAGAAGTGTACTGGATGTACGCCTCTCAACAGCTTTACGGTCTTGGTGTCCCTTGCGGTTTTTTTCGTTTTTTATGTTTAACCACTTAGTTTTTTATAGAAATCTCCGCTTACTCCGAATACTTTCCTATGCTTCTTATCTTTTTGCTTCGGTATTTTACCAAAACGGCGGGATCGCGCTTTGTAAGGTCGTCTAAATCCTTTAGGATTTGCTCCTTTATAGCATCGGCGGTTTTTTTAGGATCGGTGTGAGCTCCTTTTTCGGGCTCTGGGATGATGCCGTTGATTACCTTTAGATCAAGAACTTCTTGGCTGGTAATTTTAAGCATGGCGGCTGCATCCTTTGCCCTGCTTGAATCCCTCAATAGTATTGAAGCGCATCCTTCCGGGGATATAACCGAGAAGATGGCATTTTCAAGCATGTAAATTTTGTCTCCGACTCCTATGCCGAGGGCTCCGCCGGAGCCTCCTTCGCCTATGATTATGCAGATTATGGGAGTCTTTAGGCGGCTGAATTCCCGCAAGTTAAAGGCGATGGCTTCTCCGATTCCTCTTTCTTCGGCTCCAAGGCCGGGGTAGGCCCCTTGAGTGTCGATAAAGGTAATAATCGGCCGTTTAAATTTTTCGGCCTGTTTTGCAAGGCGCATGGCTTTGCGGTAGCCTTCAGGGTTTGCCATACCTCCGTTTCTGTCGATGGTTTCGCGTAAGTTTCTTCCCTTTTGGGTGCCGATTACCGTAACCGGCCTTCCGTCGATAAAGCCTATCCCGCCTATCATTGCTGGGTCATCGCCGAAGAAGCGGTCGCCGTGAAGCTCGGTAAAATTATCGAAAATCAAATTGATGTAGTCCAAGGTTCTGGGCCTGTCGCTGTGGCGGGCGAGTTCTACCCTTTCCCACGTTTTGGAAAGAGCTGTTGAGCTTTCAAGTTTTGCGTTTATTTTTGCAAGCTCTTCACTTATATCAAGCCCCGCCTTTTGGGCTATATCCTTTAAATTATTTAACAAGTTTGTTTGATCCGTATTGCTCATGTATTTCCTCCATAACACGATGTTTGCCCTTAGGCAAACTCGAAGATAAACATGGAGGCTTGTATTTCAAGCCGTAATGTTTATCGCTCCTGCTGTCTTTTTCTTTTTAGGGGCTTCTTTAAGGCCGAGGCTGTGAGCGTCAATCATGCGGGCAAAAAATTGCCTTTGTTCTTGGCGCGGCACTATACAGTCCACAAAGCCCTTTTCCAACTGAAATTCCGCCCGCTGAAAGCCTTCGGGCAGCTGCTGGCGGATAGTGCCTTCGATAACTCTGGGGCCTGCAAAGCCTATAAGGGCTCCGGGTTCTGCTGCCGTTATATCTCCGAGCATTGCAAAACTTGCCGTAACACCTCCCGTGGTCGGGTCGCAAAGCATTATAAAAAGAGGAACTCCTTTTTCATCCAACTCGGCGGCCGCACTTGAAGTTTTGGCCATCTGCATTAAAGAAAAAAGCCCTTCCTGCATTCGCGCTCCGCCTGAAGTCGCATAGATAATTACAGGTATCCTTTCGGCTGCTCCCTTTAGCATAAGCCGCGAAATTTTTTCGCCTACAACGGAGCCCATAGAACCTCCCATAAAGTGAAAGGACATGAGGGCTAAGAGAGCATCTCTTCCTTTAATCTTACAAGAGCCTGTAATAACGGCTTCGTTTAAGGCCGCTTTTTCTTCGGCCGCCGAAATCTTTTCTTCATAACCTGCCATTTCGATGGGGTTACATGTTTTGAGGTTCGGATACAGTTCTTGAAACGAATTTTCGTCGGTCAGATAGGTAATCCTTTGCCTCGGTTCTATGCGTAGATGGCAATTACAATGAGGACAAACCATCAGGTTATCTGTAAAAACCTCTTCATCGTATGATACTTTACAACTAGGACAATCCATTTTAAGTCTCCTATAAAAAGTCAATGAGAAAATATCAATTTTCGATTTGACTTTTTACGCCGTTTCGCAACACCTGTGAGAAACGGCAATCAATAATGCGATGTTTTGTGCAAAGCACAAAACTCGTCAGATAAACAGTGAGGCGGAATTCCTGCCGAACCGTTTATCAACTCTCCTTACTTATTTCCAAAAAGCTCTTCGTAGAGCCCTGTACCGAAAACTCCCGATTTGAACTTTTTTGAGTTAAGTATAATCTTTTGTTCTTCTATATTGCAGGTAATGCCTTCAATTTTAAGCTCATCGAGGGCGCAAAGCAGCTTTTGAATGGCATTGGCCCTGTCAGCCCCGTGAACGATGAGCTTTGCCGTCATCGAGTCATAAAACGGAACTACCGAATAGCCTTGATATAAAAAGCTGTCAAAACGCACTCCGTTTCCTCCGGGAACTCTTAAATTCTTTATGAGCCCGGGAGAGCGGGCGTTTATTCTGGCTTCGATAGCCCAGCCCTTGGTGGGCAAAATCCCTTGGGCAAACTTCATGTTTTCCCCTGTACAAACACGGATTTGTTCTGCAATTATATCGGTGCCGGTAATCATCTCCGAAACTGGATGCTCTACCTGAATTCGAGCGTTTACTTCCATAAAGTAGAAATTATTGCCCGATACAAGGAACTCGATTGTTCCTGCTCCGCGGTATTTAAGGGAAGAAAAAAGGCTGACTGCACCCTTACACATGGCTTCCCGCATTTCCTCGCTTACGGCCGGAGAGGGGCTTTCTTCTATCAGCTTTTGATGATTTTTTTGAACCGAGCAGTCCCTTTCACCCAAAACGGAAACTGCTCCTTTACCATTGCCTAGAATTTGAAGCTCAACATGGCGCGGATCTACCAGATATTTTTCGATATAAACGGTGCCATCGGCAAAATTGGCTTCGGCTTCGGCGGAAGCAATTTTTAGGTTTTCGGCTAATTCCGATTCTTTATAAACGATGCGCATTCCCTTTCCGCCGCCGCCTGAGGCTGCCTTGATGATGACAGGATAGCCGCATTTTTCCGCCGTTTTTTTGGCTTCGGCTAATTCTTTTATCGCCCCGTCCGAGCCGGGGGTTACGGGAAGTCCGCTTTTTACGGCTGTTTCGCGGGCACGGACCTTATCGCCGAGCATTTCGATTGTGCCTGGTTTTGGCCCTATCCAAAAGAGCCCTGCGTTTTCTACCTCGCGGGCAAAACCTGCGTTTTCCGATAAAAAGCCTACCCCCGGATGCACTGCCTCACAGGAAGTGCAAAGGGCTGCCGTGATAAGGGCTTCTTTGTTAAGATAGCTTTTAGCCGAGGGGGGCGGGCCTATGCAGACTGCCTCATCAGCTAAAAGCACATGAAGACAGTCCTTGTCCGCCGTAGAGTAAACGGCGACGGTTTTTATTCCCATTTCGCGGCAGGAGCGGATAACCCTCACGGCTATCTCGCCTCTGTTGGCGATAAGTATTTTTTTAATCATAGGAACCTTCCTACTTAGCCTTTATCTTAAACAAGACCTGATCGAATTCTACAAGGTCTCCGTTTGAAACTAAGATTTCCTCGATAACTCCGTCATATTCGCATTCGAGGGTATTCATCATTTTCATGGCTTCAAGCACACAAAGGGGGTGGCCTTTTTTTACTGAGCTGCCTTTTTCAACATAGGGCGGAGAATCGGGAGACGGGGCCCTGTAAAAGGTTCCGACAATGGGGCTTTTTACTTCAAGTAGGTTAGCCGATGAAGCTGCGGGTGAGGCTTGAGCCGGAGCTTCTGCAGCAGGACTTGCTGCTTGAGGTGTTGCCCCTTGTCCCGCTGTTCCTGCCGGAGCTGTCTGGATGCCCGCCGGAAGACCGGATTGAAATCCTGCCGGTATCGCCGGATATGGCATAGTATAGGCGGTCTGCACTCCTCCGCACGCACCTGACTGAATGACAGCTTCTTTTTTAGGAAAGGCTCCTTCTTTTTTTAAGATAAGCTCACAGTCGTCCTGCTTTATCTGCAAGACCACAGCATCGCCTTTTTCAAACTTTTCTATCACTTTCAAAATAAAATCTTCTTTCATAAAATCTCCTTAAAGTTTTATTTTATTTATTTAACCGTAAAGGCTGATATTTTATCATTTATACAGGCAGATTGTCTATCCCTTATAAAAATCCATTTTTAAGCATCTTAAACCTCTTCCTCATTTCCAACTATCCATAAACTTTATTTTTTTATCATCTTCTTTTTTCGAATTCTTTTTGAAAGCTTTTAGGGCTGCTTAAAATTCTATATGCTTCTTCTGAAAGGTTTACTTTTAGAACTCCGGTATCGGTTGTTATATTCATTTCTTTTGTGTCTTTGTAAATATACAGCTTCATAATTTTGTCATCATCTATAAATGAATAATGCACAAGGACTTCTCGGCCATCATGAATGCTTTCGGCGGTAAAAAGGCTTTTCAAATTTCTTTCTTCGATTTCGGTGATATCTTTTCCAAACAATGTGTCGAACATATCCAGAATTTTTTCCCCTGCAATAAATAGTAAAAGAGAGCCCTTATCATCATATATGCGGATATAAGAATTTTTCGCAGAATAAGAAAGCTGTTTTTTCACCTCAGCAGGCTTGCTGGCGATTTCGTATGCGTATTTAAAAAGTTTCCATGTTAATTCTTTTGGGATATCCTCCTTTTCCTGTAATTGGGGAATCCGGCAAAGAGGATAATTTTTATATACTATAAAACTGAAATACTGCTCATCATCACCATAATTATATGAAAGAACATAACGGTATAACACTTGTGCGTCTTTAGGTAATTCCGTAAACAAAGCTTCATCAGCTGCTATCTGCAAAGATTCTTGAAAAAGCAGATATAACTCATTGACTTCGCTCTTGGCGGTTATCTTGTGTACAATATTGTCTTGTGCATCATAAACCGTAAAGCTATTGATTCCATAGGCAAAGGCATTTACACCGCCTGCTAATAAACATACTGTAATCGTTATCATTAAAAATTTTTTCATAAGTGTTTATTAAAATCCCCCATATATAAATGTCTAATTCTTTGTTTTTACAATCCACCGGCCGTCTTTGGCACTGCCGACATATTCAATTACCACGTTATCGGAAATATAATATTCGGGTTGTTTTTAGGAATATCGATTTTAAACTCTTTATTATAATCTTCCATATTTTATAATTATCCGCTAATGGTATTTTCCAATTCCGCTAAGTATTTGTCAAAGTCGGAAACAAAGGTCTTATCTTGAATGATGCGGTATTTTTCAAATTCGGATTCGGCATGCAGTTTTGCAATTTCTGCAGATACCTTTCCAGCGTCTTTTAAAAGTCCGTATTCGAACATTTCGATAAAACCGGTAAGCCGCGTTTCCCAATCTTGCATGGTAAGGGGAATTTTCCGCAACGCCATATTTTCTGCAAAATCGAGATATGAGGTTACCATCCGATTTAGCTGTGAAAGTTCTGTCTCGCTTAAATAATTTTTTGCAATAATAACGTCGGATTTTTTAATTTTGCCGTCTGGGGCATCCTGCCATGTGGTTAGTCCCATGTGAGGCTGTGTACTATCGGCACGCTCATAAATAACTTCAGCAGCTGTGTGCCCATGCACGGCAAAGTGCATTTTGTTTTGTACCGTTGCATAAAACCTTTTGGTAGCAACGGCTGTTTTATCGTAGTCTAAAGCAGTTGCATACAGGTCGGTAATCTTTTGATAGAACTTGCGTTCGCTTGCCCTGATTTCTCTAACCCGCTCCAGCTGTTCTTCAAAATATTTGTCTGTAAGAAAAGAGCCTTTTTTCAGCCGTTCCGAATCCATGACCCAGCCTTTGATTGTGTACTCTTTTGTAATACGGTTGACCCATTTTCTAAATTGCACCGCCCGCTCAGAGTTAACCTTAAAGCCGACGGCTATAATCATTTGCAATCCGTAGTGTTTTACAGAACGGGTTATACTTCTATCGCCTTCAGTTTGAACTATTCGGAAATTCCGAATAGTTGCTTCTTCCTGTAATTCATGGTCTGCAAGAATATTTTTGATATGCTCGTTAATCGTTGACACCGATGTATCATACAAAACAGCCATCATTTTTTGAGTCAGCCAAATATTTTCATCTTCATACCGTATTTCGATATTTTCAGCGCTTTTACCGCTCGCTGCAACAAAAGTCAAATACTCCGCTGCCGAAGATCGAATATCCGTTTTAGCTTTTTTTGCCATTACCTCATTTAAATCCTGTCGAACCTTTCTACTTCGGCTTCGTAGTTGATGCCTTCGACATCAAAGCCGTTTGAGGCTAAAAAGTCGTGGCGGTAGCCTGCAAGGTCGGTTAGGCTTTCGGCATTTTCGCTTGTTACCTTTTCCATTAAAGCCGAAACTGCCTTTTGAACGTCTTCTTCAAGCTCCCAGTCGTCGATACGGATTCTGTTTTCTTCATCGACAGGGATGGTGCCATCTTTACGGTAAAGTCTTTCGGCATAAAGTCGGGTAATCTGCTCGATACAGCCCTCGTGGTTTCCTTTTTCTTTCATAACCTTAAACAAGGAAGCGAGATATAAGGGAATTACGGGGATTACCGCACTTGCCCTTGTTACCAAGCCCTTGTTCACCGAAACGAAGGCCCGTATTGACGGGTTTTCTTTGTTTAGGCGGTGGGCTGTTGCTTCAAGGTGTTCTTTCGCTTTTCCTATGGTGCCCTTTCGGTAGAGGGCCTGAGTGGCTTCCGGGCCGATATAGGAATAGGCTAGGGTAATGCAGCCTTCTTCTAAAAGACCTTCCTTTGAAAGCCGGTTTATCCAGCGTTCCCAGTCTTCTCCTCCCATAACCTTAACGGTTGCAGCGGCTTCTTCATCGTTTGCAGGTTCGGCGGAAATTTCTTTTAGTTCTCCCGTGAAGGGATCGACCGTCTTGCCTGTAAATGTCTTGCCGAAGGGTTTTAAGACGGACTTGTGCATTATGCCTGTATCCGGATCGGTTCTTACAGGGCTTGCCAAACTGTAAACTACAAGATCGAATTTAATTCCTTTCTTTTTGGCCTCTTCGATTACTTGTGCCTTGATTTCATCGGAAAAGGCGTCTCCATCTATAGTTACGGAATAAAGGCCTTCTCTTTTGGCAGCCTCGTCAAAGGCCAGGTTGTTGTACCAGCCTGGTGTGCCGTACTTTGTTTCGCTTCCGGCCTTTTCAAAGGAAACGCCGATAGTGGCGGCCCCATAGCCGAATGCTGCCGTTATGCGGCTTGCAAGTCCGTAACCGTTCGAGCAGCCGAGTACCAGCACGTTTTTAGGTGCCTTTGCTCCGGCTTTTACCTCAGCGGTGATTCTCTTTTTTGTGTACTCTATTTGATCCTCAACGCCTTTTTTACATCCTTGCGGATGAGCGTTTAGACAAATATTGTTCCTAACCATTGGTTTTACAATCATATCTTCCTCCAATAATTATGATGTTTTGTGCTTTGCACAAAACTCTAAGATAAACAGCGAGGCGGAGTTTCTGCCGAGCTGTTTATAATTTCTCTAGAATTTTTCCCTTTTAATTTCAGAATTTAGCTGCATCATATACTTTTACCAAAGTTGAGCAAAACTATGCAGAAATTAACTGCTTATATTCCATAATTGCAACTTCCTGTCCTGATGTAAAACAGTTATCTGCACGATTATAAATATCTTGAGCTGTCTGTTCATCAAGGTAATATTCTCCACAGTCATCACAAATTTTTGCCGGAACACTGCGGAAAATAACCGTTGCATTGCCGCGGGTAAGTACAACTTGTGTAGTGCCTTCTTTCATTTCTCCAAACTTGCAAATTGGACATTTCATATCAATCCCTCCTCTTTGTGAAATCAGAAGTCCATAACTGTGTATTAGGTTCATAAACCGTGATAATATATTCTATATCATCATTTTGATCATAAGCCGAAACAACATGAATTGGCCTATTACCATCATATCCAAGAATAAGCCGACTTGGATATGGAGTATCATCCGGATATTCTTTTATTATAACACCATTTTTTATAATATTTTTTATCGTATCAGGTGAAAAACCACGCTCGGCCATACGCTTAAAAACATGCCCGGAAAAGAGATATTTCACAAAACACCTCCGACTTTTTAACTTAGTGTATTATAGCATATTTTAGTCTTTCTGCATAGAAATTTATATACTTCGACCGGCGTATACTATGCTCTATGGCCGGAATAGCCTATGCTCCCAGTCCGCCGTCGACACCTAGGACTTGGGCGGTTATATAAAGCGATAAGTCCGAAGCCAAAAAGACTGCGGCGTTTGCTATGTCTAGGGGCTGTCCTGCCCTTTTTAAGGGGATTCCCTCGACCCATGCTTTCCGCATTTCTTCGTTTACGGCGGCTGTCATATCGGTTTCGATATAGCCGGGGGCGATTGCGTTTACGCGTACTCCTCTTCCTGCCGTTTCTTTTGCAAGGCTCTTTGTGAAACCTATAAGGCCTGCCTTGCTTGCGGAATAGTTGACCTGTCCGCCTTGACCGTGAAGGCCTACGATACTTGTCATATTGATAATCGAGCCTGCTCTTTTTCTAATCATGTCGGAAGAAACAATTTGCGAGGCAACAAAAACGCCTGTTAAGTTTATGCGTAAAACGTCTTCCCAGTCGGAAAGCTTCATCCTAAATGAAAGTCCGTCTCTTGTAATACCTGCGTTGTTTACAAGTATGTCAAAACCGCCCGATTCTTCGAGGGCTTTTTTTACCGTTTCGGTAAGGCCTTCCGCATTGCCGCAGTCGGCGTATATTTCATGAAATACGCTTCCTTTTTCTTTTGCAAAAGCCTCCATTTCTGCCTTGCTTGCAGAATGTTTTGTACATAAGCCCCAAACTTCGGCTCCCTCTTCAATAAATCTTCTAACAACCTCTTTTCCGATTCCTCGCGAAGAGCCTGTTACCAATGCCTTTTTTCCTTTTAATAACATTCATACCTCCATTAATTACGATGCTTTGTGCTTTAGCAAAAAATTCTTTCTCACAAAACTCTATAGATAAAATTGTTTTACATTTTAATCTATGCCAAAATTAAATCGGCAATAAACCGAAAGTCTTTGATATTTGTAGTATACAACGGCAATCCCAACTCTAATGCCGTAGAGGCAATCAAAGCATCCGGAATCAAAAGTCCATGACTTTTAGTATACTTTTCAATCAGGTGCTTTGCCTTTATAGAAATTGTTTCGGAAATTTCCACAATCTCAAAATCCGAAAAAGCCTTTTTTATAATACCGGCTTCACGCTTGTTCAAAGCCCCAACCATTAACTCCATATAAGTAACGGAAGACATCCCCAAACCTTGCTCTCTGTCTTGTTGAAGTTTTTGCTGAGCCTCAAGTTTCCCTCGAAGGTAGTCTATCAGAATACAAGTATCACAAAGGTAAAGCATTAAGAACGTCCCCAGGTCTTATTTCTTATCTCTTCAACTGAAATGTTTCTGTCCTTCCATAACCCAAAGGCAGCGTTAAAGTCTGAATCTTCCCTTTTATGAGTTTTTACAGGTTTGTGTAAAGTCTTAACTATTTTATCAAGCAGCCTAATTCTTTCCGTATAGGAAAGCATATCAACTTGTGCTGAAAGTTGTTCAAAAGCAAGTTCCGACATAGACATCTCCTTTAAATTTTTTCAAGCTGTTTGTTTATAAACCGCATATTCCGTTTCTATTCGATAATCTTATTTAGCTGTTCCAATGTACCTGTCGGGGAACATGCGAGTTCATCCGATGCAAAACCGCTGTCTCTCCAAAGATTGCACAGGGTGTTTCCCGGGCCTACTTCCAAGAGACGGCAGGGTTTTAAGCTTCCGCTTAAAGAAGCGATTTCCTTTTCTTCGCTCGTCCATAGGACGGGATGGGTAAGGTGAAGGACTGCGTTTGCTTTTGCTTCTTCTCCCGATTTTACTTGCTTGCCCGTAACGTTTGAAAATACAGGGATTTGAGGGGCTTTAAAGTCAAAGCTTTTTAAGACCTCTTCAAATTCTTTTGCCGCTTCTTCCATTAGGGGGGAGTGGAAGGGGCCTGCAACCGCAAGGCGGACGCATCTTTTTGCTCCGGCTTCCTTGCACAAGTTTTCGGCAAGACTTAAGCCCTCCGCCGTTCCCGAGATAACGGTTTGAACGGGACTATTCATATTGGCGGCAAAAACTATTCCGCTTTTGGGGTCGGAATGGGGCTTTAATAGCTCCAGAACTTTTTCGGGCTCAAGTTTTAAGATAGCCGACATGCCTAGGGCACCGGAGCCTTCTGTTGCCCTTGCTGCAATCTTATCGCAGGCTGCCTGCATAATAGCCCCTCGTTTTTGTACGATGCGTATCATATCTTCAAAGCTTAAAATATCGGAAGCATAGAGGGCTGAAAACTCGCCCAGACTGAAACCTGCAACAGCCTTAGGGCTGATTCCTTTTTCTTTTAAAACGGCAAGAATAGCCGTCTCAACAGCAATTATAGCCAACTGGCTCTTATCGCTCCTTGAAAGCTCTTCATTTTCGGTGTGCCGTAAAAGGGCATTTATATCCTCTCCGGTTATATCGCCGATTTTTTTGATTAGGTCCTTTGCGGCTCCATATTCGTCAATAATATCTTGAGCCATACCCTTAAATTGGGCACCCTGCCCCGAAAATAAAAATATACTGTTCATCATAATCCTCTCTTTACTAAAATCTTATTACGGCTCCGCCCCATGTGAGCCCGGCCCCAAAGCCTGCCGTAATTATTGTTGTTCCTTCAGTCAATTTTCCTTGAAGCCTCAAATCATCGAGGGTTATCGGAATGGAGGCGGCCGAAGTGTTTCCGTAGTTTTCCATATTACATGCGAATTTGCTCATATCGGTGTTAAGCCTTTTTGCGGCGGCTTCTAAAATACGCTTGTTGGCTTGGTGGCATACAACCAAGTCTACATCTTCCATATTGATGTTTTCTTTTTGAAGAAGGCTTTTTACGGTTTCGGTTATAACGCCGACTGCAAAATTGTAGACGGTTCTTCCGTTCATTTTTAGATGGTCTGCCATATAAAGAGCTTCATAACCTGTTCCGTCAGAACCTAAAATTACCGAGCCTATGCCCCGCTTTGAATTATCAAAGGTGTTTTCAAGGAGGGCTGCCCCGGCCCCGTCTCCGAATAGTACGCAGGTAGAACGGTCTTGCCAATCGATTATTTTGCTTAAAACTTCGGTGCCGCAAACAAGGGCATAACGCCGGCCGTGCCTTTCCATGAGGGCTGCTGCCGTATCTATTGCGTATAAAAAGCCTGAGCATGCTGCCGACAGGTCAAAACATGCCGCATTTTTTGCACCCAGTTCTTTTTGGATAAGACAGGCATTCGACGGAAAGCCTTGGTATTCTGCCGTGGCGGTGGCACAGATAATTAAGTCTATATCCTGAGGATTTAGATTTTCATTTGCCAAGACCTGCTTACAGGCCTCGGCACCTAGGGATGCACTTGTATCTTCTTGGGAAGCTATATAGCGGCTTCCTATCCCTGTGTGGCTTCTGATCCATTCATCCGAAGTATCTAAAGAAGCGGGAAAATCGCTGTTGTGCATTATCTTTTTTGGGATAGCCTTCCCCGTTGTTTTTATTATAATAGCCATAGTTTTCTCGCTTTATAATTTTATTAAGGAACATTTTAGTATTTTTTTGATAATAATGTCAACCGTTGGGGAAAATTTGGGAATGTCTTTTATTTATTGTAATTATGTGATATGATAGTGCAAATTGGATTTTAACCTAACTTTAATTTTTTAGGAGGTTTATTTATGAAACCAACTCTTTTAGTTCTTGCTGCCGGGATGGGCAGCCGATACGGAGGTGTAAAACAAATCGCCGCTGTCGGAAGGCATGATGAAACCTTATTGGACTATGCCGTTTATGACGCTATGAATAACGGCTTTGGAAAGGTCGTTTTTATAATTAGGGAAGATATTGAAAACGATTTTAGAGAGCGTTTTTTTAATAGAATTGCACGCAATTGCAATGCCGATTATGTATTCCAATCTATGGACGGGTTTTTAACCGATGAGCAGATAAAAAGGGCTGTCAACCGGAAAAAGCCTTGGGGAACCGCTCATGCTATTTTGTCTGCGGAGTTAAAGATAAGTGAACCATTTGCCGTTATAAATGCCGATGACTACTACGGCCGCTCGGCTTATAAAACGATAGCAACCCATCTTTCAACCCTGTCAAATGATTCTACGGAACACGCTATGGTAGGTTATATCTTGGATAAAACTTTGAGCCGCTCCGGTTCCGTTTCGAGAGGTGTCTGCCAAGTAGGAAACGGTTACCTTATCGGAATAACCGAGCATAAGGATATTGCGTACAAAAAAGAAGGTTCAGTCGAAAAGATTGTTTCCGAACATGAGGGAAAGACCGTCGAATTTTCAGGCAAGGAAACCGTTTCGATGAACCTATTCGGCTTCTCTCCTAAAATTTTCGATTTTATGAATGAGTATTTTAAAGACTTTATCCATAAATATGCGGAAAGCGAAAAAGCCGAATGTCTTTTGCCTGAAGGTGTCGGTGCAATGATGAAAAAGGGTTTAGGAAAGGTTAAGGTTTATACTACCACCGAAAGATGGTTCGGAATGACCTATCCCGACGACAGAGAAATTGTTAAAAAAGAACTTGAAAATAAGGTAAAAGAAGGCTACTATCCCGAATTCCTGTGGAGATAAAACTTTTATCTTTCGGCTAAGGCCTTTTCGACTTCGGGGGCAAAAAGAGCAAAGTCGTATTTTGCAGGATCTTCGGGACAAAATTCTCTGAGGCGTTCCGTTATTTCTTCTACGGCTTTGCGGTCGTTTTGTTTGCGGGTTAGAAGGCCTAGAGATCTTCCTCTTCGGGCACAGTGAACGTCCAAGGGGAGGTAGAGCTCAGACGGTTTAACTCTTTTCCATAAACCGAAATCGACCCCCTTATCCTTAGACCTTACCATCCAGCGTAAAAACATGTTCAGCCTTTTTGCTGCAGAACCGCCTTCCATATCGGCTATATGCTTTGTATTATGCGGATCCATGTTTTTGATAAATTCTTTTCTAAATCGGCTCATCCTGCTTATCAAAGGCTCATCCTGATTTTTAGCTTTAAATAATTCTTCAAAATTTGAGCCCGATAAATAAATGCGTCTTATAGCCTTTGCTATGGCGAGGCTGTCTTCTCCGTTTAGGGTGCGGTGATAAAAAGTGTTTATTATTTTTAGTTGAGCTGGTGTGCTTTGAGTTAAAAATGCGTGAGGCTGATTTTGTAAAATGTCCATTAGTTTATCCGCACTTTTTAAAATAGCTGTTCTGTTTCCCCATGCAAAAATAGAAACAAAAAAGCCTGCAATTTCTATGTCTTCTTTTTTAGAAAAACGGTGCGGAATACTTATAGGATCGGCAGGTATAAAGGCTGGTTTTTCGTATTTTACTACAAGAGCATCAAGTGTTTTTTTTAGGTCTTTAAATTGAGAGCTCATTATATCTTTATCTTAAAATTTGTTTTTAAAAGTTTTATAAGCTCCAGCCATCTGGGATCGTGGGTATCTGCAAGTCCAAGATCGGAAACAAAGTCTCCCCTTTCTTTAAAAAACCAGTGAATAAGGTTGAGCCTTATCTCATTATCATCCAGTTTTGCATTTACGATTTTTAGAATACTGAAAAGTTCATCGGCATTTATCAGCTTCCATTTTCCGCCGCTTATTATGTGGTACACGGAACCGTCGCTTGCTCTTTCAATCCTAAAATCTTTTTTAGGCTGTGTTTTTTTTACGCTGACGGTTTTTGCCCTTTTTTCTTCTATTGCCTGCAAGTCTTCTTCAAGAGCTTCTACCTGCATATTATATAAGTGAACGCGAGCCTGCTCTATTAAAAACAAGAGGCCTTCAGCATCCATTTGCTTTGTAAGTTCCGCTAATTCGGTAACTAGTTTTTTTTCGGCAGCCGATTGTTTATAGGCGGAAATAGTTTTTTTAGCCGGAACCTTTGCCGTTTTTTTTGCAGCGGTTTTTGCCGGTGTCTTAGCCTTTTTTGTAGTTTTTGTTTCGCTTGTTTTTTTTGCCATATTATCCTCCAATAAAAACTTTTTGCAGGAAGCCTAAGTTTCCGAGTTTATCTTTTTATATAGCATATCCAAATCATCTTTTGAAAAGTATGATATTTCGACAACTCCTTTTTTTAAGTTTCCCTTTATTTGAACCTTTGTCCCTAATGAGTTTATAAACTGCTGTTCAATGTCTCGTAATTCAAAATCATCAGTAGAAAGCGATGACGTTTCTTTTTTTTGTTTTTTTGTTATGCGGCCGATTCCCGAATTAAGATCGGCTGCCATTGACTCGGCTTCGCGTACCGATAATTCCGATTCTAAAATTCTCGAAAAAAGAATTTTTTGATCGGCAGGATTTACTATTGATAGTAGAGAACGTGCATGACCTGCCGTTATTTTATTTACCCGCAAAGCATCTTTCATTTCTTCCGGCAGCTTTAATATTCTTAAACTGTTTGTAATTGCCGACCGGCTTTTGCCGACCCTTTTTGCTAGTTCTTCTTGGTTTATGGCGGCCAGTTCCATAATCTCTTGGTAGGCAAGGGCTTCATCGATTGCGTTTAGGTCTTCCCTCTGAATGTTTTCGATAAGGGCTACTTCCAGTTTCTTTTTTTCTTCAAAGCTGCGTAGGATTACCGGAACCGTTTCCAAGCCTAAGCTGATGGCCGCTCTTGTGCGCCTTTCTCCGGCTATTATAAAATAACCCTTGTCCTCATGTTTTTCGGCTACAATCGGCTGAATTATTCCGTGTTCTTTTATTGATTCTGCAAGCTCGCTTATTTTTTCTTCATCAAAGGTTTTTCGGGGCTGATATGGATTCGGCTGCAGCAGTTTAGGGTCAATATTGATAATTGAGTCTTCGGAAAAATTCAGTGATTCCACTATATGATTTGCAGGTTGTTCTTCCAAGAGGGCATTAAGGCCCCTTCCTAATGCCGATTTTTTAGCCACGGTTCAGTACCTCATCTGCAAGTTTTTCGTAGCTCCTTGCTCCCGTACATTTTGCATCATAATTGCAAATCGGAACTCCATGTGAGGGGGCTTCGGATAGTCTTACATTCCGCGGAATAATAGTCGAAAAAACCTTATCTTTAAAATATGAGGATACCTGCTGTACAACCTCTTGAGCAAGATTGGTTCTTGAGTCGAACATGGTAAAAAATATTCCGCCTATTTCAAGGGCCGGATTAAGATTTTGCTGTACTCTTTGAACTGTCTGCAAAAGAAGGGTTAAACCTTCAAGGGCAAAATATTCGCATTGGAGCGGTATGTACACTTGATCAGCTGCTGTGAGTCCGTTTAAGGTTAAGATACCTAAAGACGGGGGGCAGTCGATTAGGATATAATCGTATTCGTTTTTTACGCTTTCGATAATATTTTTAAGATAGAATTCCCTGTCGGCTTCGTCTACAAGCTCTACCGTTGCTCCCGAAAGGTCTATTGAAGCCGGGATTGCCGATAAGTTTTTTACCGTTGTAGGGTAGATGGTATTTTTTATTGAGGTCTTTTGGGCAAGGGCCTCATAAACGGTCGGCCGCTTTTTTTGAATACCGACACCGGAAGACATATTCCCTTGAGGGTCAAAGTCTATTAGAAGAGTCTTTTTTCCTGTCAGTGCGATGTAAGCACCCAAATTAATTACGGAAGTCGTCTTTCCGACTCCGCCCTTTTGGTTTACAAAAACAAATGTTTTTCCCATAATGCTTCATTATACATGATTTTTAATATTTATGTAAGGGGTTTTTAGGCTTAACGATTTTCTAGGTATTAGAATAAATAATGAATTGAAAATTTTATAATATCATGTTAGAATTATCTAAATGGGGAAGTATTATGATAAATAAGGAAATCTTTGAAATTCGAGATAGATTTTTAGAAGCTGTTAAACCTCAAAAAATAATATTATTCGGATCATATGCTAAAGATTCTTTTACTGAAGACAGTGATTACGATTTTTATCTTATAATGCCTGATGATACTAAGAATGTATTACATTCGGCGCAGAAAGCCTATTTATCTCTGATAGATATGGACACAAAGCCTGTTGATATTGTTGTTAATACTGCTGCGGTATTTGAAAAAAGAAGTAAAATGCCTACACTTGAAAGACTTGTTGCACAGGATGGAGTTGTTATCTATGAATGATGAAGCGGTTAAAGAATGGTTTGATTTTGCAAACATGGATTTTGCTTGTGCAAAACATCTATATGAAAATATGCATCCCAGGCCTTTAACTATTATCTGTTATCATTGCCAGCAAGCTTCGGAAAAATTTTTAAAAGGTTTGCTTATAGAGCTAAATGAAGAAATTCAAAAGACACATGATTTACTTTTACTGGCGAAATTGATAAAAAACAGCATCGATGTTCCGATTGATATTTTGAAAATATGTGCAATTCTCAATCCTTATAGTGTGAGAAGCCGATATCCGCAAGAGGTTTATGTAGACGATAATGATACAAAATATGCTATAGATTCGGCATACAGATTAAAGAAATGGGTAGAAGGTGCTGTTGATACCCTCTAAAAATAGAGTCTTAGAAATTCTCTTATAAAAAATTACATAACCTTGACACAGCCCTTTAAAGAATAGTAGAATAATTCTTATAAAAACAAAAAAGGAAGGTTTATTTTAAAAGGAATAGTATGATTTATTTTGTAGGGGCAGGTCCGGGGGACCCGGATTTAATTACGATAAAAGGGCGTAAGCTGATTGAAAAAGCCGATATAATTATTTATGCAGGCTCTTTGGTTTCAGCGGAGCATCTCACGTTTGCAAAGCCTAATTGTAAAACTTATAATTCTGCTTCAATGACTCTTGAAGAAGTTATCAAGATTATGGAGGAAAACCGCAATGCGCAGATTGTGAGGCTTCACACCGGCGACCCTTCAATCTATGGGGCTGTCAGGGAGCAGATGGATGAGCTTGATAAACTCAGGATAGACTATGAGGTTATCCCTGGCGTGAGTTCATGTACGGCGGCGGCTGCTGCAATCAAAAAAGAGTTCACCCTTCCCGATGTAAGCCAGACAATTATTCTAACCCGCATGGAAGGCCGCACACCCGTTCCTCAGGAGGAAAAGCTGGCAGCTCTTGCAGAACATAAGGCCTCGATGGCGATTTTTTTGTCGGTGCAAAATATAGAAAATGTAGTTGCAGAACTTCTTAAAGGCTATAAGGATGGAGCTACTCCCGCTGCCGTAATTTACAAGGCGACTTGGGAAGATCAAGAAATAATAATAGGCACCCTCGGCGATATTGCTCAAAAGGTAAAGAAGGCCGGTATAAACAAAACGGCACAAATCTTGGTAGGGAATTTTATTGCGGGAGATTATAAAAGATCCCAGCTTTACAATCCTAAATTTTCTCACGAATTTAGAAAAGCGGAAAAATGAAAAAAATAGCAGTTTATTCCTTTACCGAAAAAGGAAATTTATTGGGCGAGAAATTATCAGACTTGGAAGATGATTTTATAATCGAGCATTTTTATAATGCAAAAACAACCGGAGGAATCCGCTCCCTTATTCCCGATGATTTTAAAAATCGGGATGCCCTTATTTTTATTTCTTCTACAGGTATTGCCGTCCGCATGATAAAGGATTACATAAAGGATAAAACCCAAGACCCTGCGGTGCTTGTAATCGATGATTTAGGCCGTTTTGTAATTTCGCTTTTGTCGGGGCACTTGGGCGGGGCTAATGCTCTTACCGAAAAAATTGCAAAGCTGCTCGGGGCAGTGAGTGTAATTACAACGGCTTCCGACGGCCGGAATATAGAAGCCGTCGACTTGTTTGCTCAAAAAAACAATTATGCTATTTTATCTATGGAAGATGCAAAGGTAATTACCTCCCTTATGGTAGACGGAAAAGCTATAGGCTTTTGTTCCGAAGATAAGGCTCCGCCGATAAATTATCCCCATCTTTTTATTTTACAGGAAAAAGATTTTACTTCTCATTTAAAGGCTTTAACCGAAGAAAAAAAACTCGAAGGTCTTATCATCGTTTCAAATAAAAAAAGAGAAACCGTATCGGCTTTAAGCCGGCCTTTGCCCATCGTACACTTGGTACCTAAAAATTTAAACTTAGGGATAGGCTTAAAAAAAGGAGTAGATAAAGAAACCGTTGCCGAGGCTGTAAAAAAAGCCCTCGATTCAATAAACAAGGATTTAATAGCCGTTAAAGCGATAGCTTCGATAGACTTAAAACAAAACGAAAAAGGCTTGCTTGAATTTGCAAAAGAATTAAAAATAATCCCTGTCTTTTTTTCTAAAAGCCAAATAGAAAAAATAGAAGACAATTTTGAAAAGTCCGAGTTTGTAAAAAAGACTGTCGGAGTTTACAATGTTTCGGCTCCTTCCGCCTTTCTCCTCGGAGGCAAAATAATTTTAGATAAGTTTAAACACGAGGGCGTAACCGTTTCGGTTGCGGAGAGCATGAGTTAAAACTAAAAACGATTGAAGAAGTTCTTACAACAACCCTTGAAATTCAGGCTTTAATCCTGTATACTGTTACTATGTTAAAGAGAGAAAACGGTAAAACTTATCGGCTTTACAAAAAAGAGCAAAAAAGTTTTGCAAAAGTACTTGACATAAAGTATCGTATCGGACAAAATTCACAGCTTCACAGCTTCACAGCTTCACAGCTTCACAGCTTCACAGCTTCACAGCTTCACAGCTTCACAGCTTCACAGCTTCACAGCTTCACAGCTTCACAGCTTCACAGCTTCACAGCTGAGGGGTTCCTGTGCCCAAATAAATTTACAATCAAACACAAAAAAAATTTACTCACATAAAAAACCGCAAGGCACGCAGAGCGCTGAGCTTCGCTCAACTTCGCAAAGAAATAATCGGCATGTCTTAGGAATTGGGACAATTCAATCCAAAACACAAGACCTTCCCTTTGAAAAAACGGGGTTTCCAAAGGGGTGTCCCCTTTGGCAGCGCGAGGAAAAGGGAGGGGGTCATAGGGGGAGGGAAACAACCACCGCTCTGAACGGGGGTTTGTCCCTCCCCCTAACATGGAGGTTTTATGGCTAAAAAGAAATCGGTTTGGGAAGTGTATTTAAGACCGAATACCTTAACCAAAGACAACGACAGGGACTGCATAGCTGATGTTCATGCACATGCCGCTACGCAGAGGAACGAAGACATTGCGGAAATCATCACCAAAGAACGCTCGGAATTTCGCAAGGAAACAATTATGAGCATTCTTTCAATGCGCGATAAGGCTGTAAAAGACCTGATTGAAGAAGGTTTGAGCTTTATGGACGGGCTTGTGCAAATAAGCCCCCGCGTATCGGGCGTGTGGGAAACTGAAAACTCAGCATACGACGAAAAAGTGCACAAACGCACGGTTGACCTTATCCCCACCGCCGACCTGAGGACCGCTCTTGATGCAATCGGCGTAAAAGTGATGGGCGCAAAAGAAAGTTCCGCCCGCATAACCGAAATTACCGACACGGCGACGGGCTTAAAAGACGGTACGCTAACGATAGGAGATGACATCATCATCGAAGGCGACAAACTCAAAGTAGACGAAAAAGACGCTGCTCAAGGAGTTTTCTTTAAAACTGCCGACGGCACAGAGTACAAAACCAACCGCCGCCTTTCGGTCAACCTGCCGAGCCAAATCATAGCCCGCGTACCTAAAGAAGTACCCGCCGGCGCGGTAACGGTGATTGTACGTACAAAACTTACCGGCAGCAATAAAACGCTTAAAGAAGTACGGGAAATGATTTTTAAACTTCCCTGTACGGCAAAGATTTAAGCACTCTTCACCGCTCAGTGAAGCCTTCGTTCACCGAGCGGTGAATGACCCGTTCACTGTACGGTAAAGACCTTATTCACTGAACGGTGAACGACCTGTTCCCCGCAGCGGACAGTCCGTCCGCTTGAGAACGTCCTTTCGGATTGGGACAATTCAATCTAAAAAACAAAATAAACTAAACCTTTGACTTTGAAAAAACGGGGTTCTTAGGGGCGTAAGCCCCTAAGGGGAGATTTTTTACATGAAAAAAAAGAAAAAAAGAAGTTCATTGAGAACCGAACTGATGCTGGCATTCGGATTGCTTATTCTTGCAGCCTGTCTGACACTTGGAATTTTAGCTGTGCGTACTGCGAGCAAAGCGGTAACCGAAAAAGTAGAAACGCACTTAATCGATAAAGCAACCGATACGGCGGAAATTATTGACGGACGGGTCAATGCGTTTTGGCACTTCCTTGAAGGGATTGCGCGTATGCCGGCGTTCCGCGACCCGACCATATCGTACAGCGAAAAAAGCCGCCTGCTCGACAACGAAGCGGCATTCAATGATCAAATTCTTGACTTGAATATTGCCGACCGCAAAGGATTGCTGTATACCAGCGACGGCAGAGCAACGGATATTTCAAACCTTGCATGGTATAAAGGCTCCAACGGCGGACAAAAGTATTTTTCCGAACCTTTTATGTCGCCCATTCTGAAAAGGCTGGTTATGGCGGTCATTGTTCCCGTTATAGATAACAACAACAATCATATTGCATCTTTAGTCGCCATTATTCCCGGAATTTGGCTGACCGACGCTATTGACGACATCGTTGTCGGCAAAACAGGCTATTGCCATATTTTAGGACTTACGGGAACCGACATAGCAGATCCTGATTATGAAGTAGTACAATCTATGTGGAATACTGTTGAAAAAGCAAAGACCGATTCAAGTCTTAAATCCCTTGCCGAGTTTGAAGCTCTAGCTGTAGAAATAGACGATCCTTCCATCGGTTTCTACGAGTATGGCGGTGTCAAGAAAATTGCCTCCTATGCCACGATGAAAACAACCGGCTGGACAGTTATCATAAGTGCCCCTAAAGGTGAATTTATGGGTGCGGTCAATACTTTGCGTATTTCGATAATTATTACCGCTATTTCTATTCTGCTGATTTCCCTCGTAATTGTTTATTTTATTGCCCTTGTGAAGGTAAGACCGATTCAAAATTCCATTCCTCTACTAGCGGAGATTGCAGACGGGGACTTCACGGTGCGTCTACCCATACACGGCAACAATGAAATCACCAGTATGTTTGAACACCTCAACGGAACCATTTCTAAAATCGGTATTTCTATCAAGCAAGTCGGTGTCAACTCAAACACGATGGAAGAAATCGGCACCGAGCTTGCTTCCAATATGACCGAAACCGCGAGTGCCGTACACCAAATAAGTGCGAACATTGACGGGGTAAAACAACAGGCTCTTAGCCAAGCCGCAAGCGTTACGGAAACGGCCGCCACCATCGAAGAAATTATCCGTACCATAAAACAGCTTAACGGGAGTATTGAAAATCAGGCAGCTTCCGTTGCGGAATCTTCTTCGGCTATCGAGCAGATGGTCGGCAATATCGCATCAATCACGCAGACACTCGGCAAAACCGATGATGTTATAAAAACTCTCGCTTCCGCCACCGCCGACGGTAAGGAAACGATAGTTAATTCAAACTCTGTTACCCAGCGCATTGCAGAAGAGTCGGGCGGCTTGCTTGAAGCTTCAAGCGTTATTCAGCACATCGCCAGCCAAACCAACTTGCTCGCAATGAACGCCGCAATCGAAGCCGCCCACGCAGGCGAAGCAGGAAAGGGATTTGCGGTCGTCGCAGATGAAATCCGTAAGCTCGCAGAAGAATCCAGTGTGCAGGGTAAGACAATTACGGCGACCCTCAAAGTTCTTTCGGGCGAAATTGAAACTCTTTCCGCCTCTTCAAAAACGGCAGAAGAAAAGTTTAATGCCATTTTCGCCCTTTCCGAACAGGTAAAAACGATGAGCCAAAACCTGATGGAAGCTATGCGTGAACAGGAAAACGGCAGCCGCGAAGTTCTCAATGCCATCCGCGACATCAACACGGTAACTAATCAGGTAAATGACGGCTCTGCCGAAATGCTCCGCGGCGGCGAAAACGTAGCTCTGGAAATGCAAAAGCTGGACGAGCTTACACGCATTATCACCGACAGCATGAACGAAATGGCCTCCGGTGCCGTGCAGATTAGCAATGCAGTGCAGGAAGTAAATGAGATAAGCCAAAAGAATAAAGCAAGTATTAAGAACCTTTCGGCAGAAGTTGGCAAATTTAAAGTGTAAACCAGTAGTTTATTTAAGAATAATGGCCTTAATCAAAAAAGGTAAAAACTTAACACAACAGCTGATTAAAACAAAAAAGTTTATCAGCTGTTGTTATTTTCTTCATATCTCATTTTAAACGGCTCTTTTCAAAAATATAGATAATCTGATATAATATCCTGCCGATGGAAAAAGATAAATGGAATGCTTTTTGTAAATTTAAAAGTGAGTATAAAAACGAGTGTATGCATTACCTTGATATTTTAGGATATAAATATAAGGAACCTTCTTTAGAAAACTGTGCCGCCCAATCTTTTAAAAAAGAGAATGCTTCATTTTTTAAGGAGGGCTTGGCTGTGCTTCAAGAAGAGGCGGCTTTAGCGGGTAAAACGCCTCCCTATCCTTTAGAAACTCCGATTGTGTATAATCACTCTTGGGATTCGATTAGTCAAGATGATGAAATTAAGCTCATCGTTATAGGCGATAATCCGGGGAAAAATGAACAGCTGCATAAAAATCAAAAATATCTTGTGGGCCTTGCAGGAAAGATTGCAGATAACTTCTTTAAAAAAAATCCTTCGTTCGGAATCGATTTTAGAAAAAATGTTATCATCCTAAACAAAACACCCATTCATACGGCAAAGACAAAGCAGCTGGATTATATTTTAAAAAAAGATGCGGACGGTTCTTTTAAAAAATTCTATGAAGAGTCTCAAATCTTTACGGCTCAAAAAACGGCTGAGCTTCAAAAAAAACTGGGCTGCCCCATTTGGCTTGTGGGCTACAGCGAGCTTAAGCCCCGCGGCTTATTTTATGCTTATGCAAATGAGATGAAGAATTTATATGCGGATAAAAAAGAACCGCAAATTTATCTTTATCAGCACTTTTCTATGAACAGGTTTTTGATTGACCTAAAAGATAATTATGATCAAAGTATCAGCCTTGAAAATAATTTATCTCTTTTAGGAATAAAGCATCGAAATGAAATTTTACATTTTTAACACGAGGAGCTTGGAAACTTATGACTGTAAATTCAAAACCGGTTGTAAATTTAAGATCGGTATTTTCTGATAAATCTTTTTTAAAAAACTTATTTATAATTGCCGTGCCTATAATATTGCAAAATTTTATAAGCTCCTTTGTAAATATTTTAGACACAATAATGATAGGCCGTTTAGGCACTATTGAACTTGCAGCCGTAGGGCTTGGCAATCAGTTGTTTTTTTTATTGAACTTGATTTTGTACGGCATAGGGTCGGGGGGCATGGTCTTTACCGCTCAATTTTGGGGCAAAAAAGATTTTAACGGTTTACAAAAAACTTTTTCCGTTTCTCTCATCGTTGCGGTTTTTTTCAGTACCCTCTTTACACTGGCCTGCACTATTTTTCCGAAAGAGATTTTATCCCTCTATTCAAAAGATGCGGCCGTAATCGAAAAGGGAGTAGATTACCTAAGCGTTTCGGCATTTTGCTTTTTGCCCTTTGCGGTAAACTTTATTTTTATGATTACCCTCCGTTCTATAGAAAAGGTAAGGGTAGCGGTTGGTGCAACGCTCGTTTCACTTTTTGTAAACCTTATACTGAATGCTATTTTGATTTTCGGTTTGTTGGGCTTCCCCGCACTCGGAGTTAAGGGGGCGGCTATTGCAACAGTAGCTTCCAGAGTTACCGAGCTTATAATTCTTTTTTCGGTAACAAAGAAAAAGAAATATCCCATACTCGGAAAACTAAAAAACCATTTTGACTTTGATCTTAAATTTATAAGACAATATTTTGCGATAGTTATGCCGGTTTTAATAAACGAATCGTTATGGTCTTTAGGCATTACATTTCATCATAAGATATTTGCAGGAATCGGAACCTTTGCCTATGCCGCCTACAATATTACAAACACGGTTTCTATGCTGACATGGGTTATTTTTATAGGCTTCGGAAACGGAGTCAGCGTTTTAATAGGAAAAAAAATCGGAGAGAGAAATTATGATGAGGCAAAAACTTATGCTGCAAAGGTTTCAATCTTTGTGCCCTTTGTTGCCGTTTTTGTCGGTGCTATGCTAATTCCGATTTCGTACTTGACTCCTATTTTCTTTAATGTAGAAACAGTAGTTTTGCAGACCGTCATGAAGCTTTTTATAATTTTAGCCTGCTGTTATCCCTTAAAAGCGTTTAACATGTGTATGCTTGTCGGTATTCTAAGGGCTGGAGGCGATACCCGTTTCGGTATAATCTGCGATACGGCGGTTATGTGGTGTGTTTCCATTCCGCTGGCATATTCTTTGTCGGTTTATACTTCTATTCCGGCATGGGGAATTTATATTTGCCTTTTTAGCGAAGAACCTTTTAAGTCCCTTTTAGGTCTTTGGCGCATCAGATCAGGTAAATGGCTCCGCTCGGTTACGGATTAAGGATTGGGAAATTAGGAGTTTTATTAAAAGTTCTGTCTAGGCCGTTTTCCATATTTTGCCTGAGCCGTCAGCTTTTTCGAGAGAAGGAGTACATTCTCCGTTTACAAAAGCGTAATCGTTTTGTAGAGGTTTATAGCTTTCGATTTTGTTTTGAATACTTTTAAGCATCTTCTCCCTGTCTTTTGGAAGAGTTCCTCTTACCCTAAACTCCAGATAATCGTGGAAGCCGTCATAAAAAATAGTGCTGTCCTCATCACCTAAAAGCTCGATCAATCTTTTTTCTTCTTTAAGGTTTTCCATCTCGCTTGCAGCTTCATATTTTTCCGCCTTTATATCTTTATAAAGCGGAACTTCTTTGTGGAGAAACATTGAAAAATTTATGACGCGGATTGGTTTTGTCTTGTTTAAAAATTCTGCCGTTGCTTCGGCATTTTCAATGCTTCTGCCTTTCCCGGCAATGCCCGTCATAATATGGGCACCGAAAAAATAGCCGTGCTTTTGTATTTTAGAGATTGCTCTTTCTGCTTCAGCCCTTGTGTGATCCTTATTCATAAATAAAAGAACATCGTCCAAGCCGCTTTCTATTCCGATATAAAGAGTTCTAATGCCCTGTGTATATAGGGTTTCCAACTCGGCATCTGTTTTTTGTAAAATGCCTGTGATTGTTGCATCCATGTTTATGCAATTACAATCGGGAAAATACTTATGGATTAAATTCAATATTTTTAAAAGATGTTCCGTTTTTAAATTGAAGGCACTTCCGTCTCCTAAAAAAATTTTTGAAAGGCTCCCGTTTAAATTTTTTACGCGTATAAGCTCCTCTTCAATTTCTGAAAGAGATAAATTTCTATACTTTATGCTGCGGAATAAATTACAAAACTTACACTTATTATATGAGCAGCCTACCATTACGGGAAGCATAAAAGAAGAACGCTCCATAGGAGGCCTACAAATTCTACCTTCATATTCCATAAATTACCCTCTTATATATTATACCTTCAAAATAATGTACTTTCAAGATAGCAATTTTATCTCAGCTTGTACATAAGAGCGTTTTGTTATATAATTATAAAAAAGAAAGGCTAAGGAGGCTCATAATGAATCTTTACAGAAAGCTGCCTGTCGGCATTCAAAGTTTTGAAAAACTTAGAACAGATAAATATCTTTATGTTGATAAAACAGAGCATCTTTTTAGGCTGATTTTAACCTCGTCTCCCTATTTTTTAAGCCGTCCTCGCCGATTTGGAAAAAGCCTTTTCCTTTCTACGCTTGCAGCCTATTTTTTGGGAAAGAGAGACCTTTTTAAAGGCCTATATATTGAAAAGGCGGAAGAAGAAAGGGCCGGGTCGGAAGGCTCGGAGCCTTGGACTGAATACCCTGTCCTTTATTTGGATTTTAACACAGGCATTTACGATACAAAGGAAGGCCTTTTAAATAGACTAAATTCCTTTTTGCAGGAATATGAAAAAATATATGAAAGTACGGGACTTGACCTGCCCGACCGCTTTCAAAATTTGATAAAGGCTGCTTATGAAAAGACCGGCAAACAGGTAGTTATCCTTGTAGACGAGTATGATAAACCCCTCTTACAGACAATGTATGTAAATGAAACCCTAAACGAAGAATTCCGAAGCACTCTTAAATCTTTTTATTCTGTTTTAAAAACTTGCGACCAATATATCCGCTTTTCATTTTTAACGGGCGTAACAAAATTCAGTAAGATAAGTATTTTTAGCGATTTAAATAATTTGCAGGATATAAGTCTACACGAGTCTTTCTCTTCAATTTGCGGTATTACCGAAAAAGAATTGCACCTTACTTTTAAGCCTGAAATTGAGGCCTTGGCAGAAAAAGAAAAGATAAGCTATGAATCCTGTGTAGAACTTTTAAAGAAACGATATGACGGCTACTTGTTTGCCGGCGTAGGAGAAAGTGTCTATAACCCATTCAGTGTTTTAAATGTTTTTTCGGCAAACAATGCCGGCAGTTATTGGTTTGCTACGGGAACTCCGACCTTCTTGGTAAACTACCTAAAAGATGTTCACTATAATATTCCCGACCTAGACGGAAATGTTGAGCTTGATGAAGCCGGTCTAGCCGATTACCGAGCCGACACAAAAAATCCTCTTCCGATTTTATTTCAAGCAGGATATTTAACAATTAAAGAATATATAAGAGAAGCGGCCCTTTACAGATTAGGCTTTCCTAATGATGAAGTCCGTTACGGTTTTCTTAAAAACCTTTTGCCGGATTACACTTCTTTGCGTACAGATCAAACTGCTTCTTCCGTTTGGCGTTTTGTTGAAGATGTAAGGGCAGGAAATGTAGATAACTTTATGGAAAGAATGAAGTCCATAATTGCCGGCATTCCTTACGATAATCTTCCCAAAGAAAAGTTAAAGCTTAGAGAGCAAAATTATCAGACGGCCGTTTATTTGATTTTTAAGCTGATGGGGCAGTTTGTCGAAACCGAAATACACTGTGCAGCCGGAAGAGCCGATTGTCTTGTTCATACAAAAGATACGATTTATATCTTCGAATTTAAACTTGACGGAAACGGAAGCTCGGAAGATGCGATAGCACAGATAAAAGAAAAAGGCTATACAGCTCCTTTTAAATCAAGCGGTAAAAAGATTGTTCTAATAGGTTCATCCTTTGATGAAAAAGAACGTACCATAAAAGACTGGAAAACCGAAACTCTTTTATAAAATGAGTTACAAGTGAGGAAATAAAATTGAGTAAACTATTTGTTGTAGGTATAGGCCCCGGCGGGGCGGAATATATGTCGGCTCAGGCTGCCGAGGCCTTAAAGCAATCCGAAATAATTGTAGGCTATTCAGGCTACATTGAATATATAAAACCCTTTATCGAAGGCAAGGAAGTTTTTCAAACGGGAATGACCGGCGAAATTGAAAGATGTAAGTATGCAGTTTCAAAGGTAAAGGAAGGAAAAACCGTAAGCATTATAAGCACCGGAGATGCCGGTCTTTACGGAATGGCAGGCCCCATCTTGGAGCTTGCTCCCGATTTAAATGTCGAAATAATTCCGGGGATTTCCGCCGCCTTTGCTGCAGCTTCAAGGCTGGGCGCTCCCTTAATGCACGATACGGCTCTTATCAGCCTTTCCGACAGGCTCACCGATTATGAGGTTATAAAAAAAAGAGTCGGCTTAGCGGCGGAGGGCGACTTTGTAATTGCCCTCTACAATCCAAAATCTAAAACCCGTTCCGATTATATCGAAGAAGCCGTAAATATAATCTTAAAATTCAGGGCCCCCGAAACACCTGTAGGCATAGTAAAAAATGCCTGCCGTAATAATGAAAAAATTACCGTTACCGAGCTTCAAAAAATAAATTACGATGAGATCGATATGTTCAGCCTAATAATAATAGGCAACAGCAATACCTACATTCAAAACGGAAAAATAATTACCCCGCGAGGATATAAGATTAAATGATCTGGATTATAGGCGGAACCACCGAAGCCGGAAGCCTTGCAGATTTTTTAAAAGCAAAAACCGTACCCTATATAATGAGCGTTGCAACGGAAGAAAGCAAGGACTTTTTTAAAAATCATAAACTTAAAATCGGCAGAATGGATGAATCTCAAATGGAACAATTTTGTATTGAAGAAAAAATAAGCCTCATTGCCGATTTAAGCCATCCTTATGCTCTCATCGTTTCTCAAAATGCAAAAAAAACCGCACAAAACTTGAACATAAAATATTTGCGCTTTACCCGCGGACCTTCGCAATCTTCAACGGACTTGGAGCAGAAGAATCTTTACACTTTTGAGGATATGGAAGGCCTTTGCTCATTTTTACAAGAATTAAAATCTTCTACGATTTTTTTTACGACGGGTTCCAAAACCGTTTCGGACTTTGAAGCCTTCCGCTCTTCAAACCGCTTTGTATATAGGATTTTACCCACGGCGGACAGTATCGAAAAATGTAAAAATGCAGGAGTTGCGACTCAGGATATAGTTGCCATGACAGGCCCCTTTTCTCAAAATTTAAATGAAGCTATGTTTAAAGAATACGGAGCCTCATATATTGTGATGAAGGACAGCGGGGATGCCGGAGGCACAAGGGAAAAACTCGCCGCCTGTGAAGCTCTAAATATAAAAGCCTTAATTCTCGGACGCGGAAAAGAAGAGGGTATTATCGAATTTGAAGAATTTAAAAAAGAGGTTTTAAAATATGGACATGCTTAGGATAGAGGATTTAAGCCTTTCCTACGGAGATAAACCTGTTGTTCAAAATTTAAACCTAAGGGTAAAAAAAGGGCAGGTGGTTTCGATAATCGGGCCCAATGCTTCGGGAAAGTCCACTATTTTAAAAAGCATCGCAGGAATTATAAAACCCGTTTCAGGCAAAATCTTTATCGAAGAAAAAGACATCTCAAAAATGGATTCCAAAAAACTCGCCCAAAAAGTTTCTATACTATTACAGCAAAATAAAACTCTGGACGATATGAGCATCGAAGAATTGGTCTATTTCGGCCGTTATCCCCATAAAAAATGGTTTGAGGGCTTTGAAGCTTCCGATAAAAAGATAATAGAAGAAGCTATGAAGCTTACAAATACATTTGCCTTGCGGGACAAAACCTTGGAAACTCTGTCCGGCGGCGAACGACAAAGAGCTTGGATCGCTATGGCCCTTGCCCAAGAGCCTGATATCCTTTTGTTTGATGAGCCTACCACCTATTTGGATCTGGCTCATCAAATAGAATTCTTGGAGCTTGTAAACCGCCTAAACAAGGAAACGGGGGTTACGGTAGTTTTGGTTCTTCACGATTTAAATCAAGCAGCCCGTTACGGCAACTACCTTTTTGCTATGAAAGAGGGTAAAATTTTTGCACAAGGCTGTCCCGAAGAGGTGCTGAATCCTCAAAATATTTTGAGCATTTACAACATTGAAGCTAAAATCTTTAACGCTGCGGGCTATCCGGTTGTTATACCTGAAAAGAGATTGTAGGCCGCTCCGTCGTTATTAAGATTCTTAAAAATTACTTTGCGCATTTTGTATATTTACGGTTAAACAAAGTCCAAAACGACTTGGTTTTTTATATATTTTGTAGTATAATACTAGGTATGAAACTAAAATCTTACTTAGGCTTAAAATTCAATTTTTCTCATTCTAATTTTTTGTGTGCCGGTGATGTGCCGAAAAATGTTAGCCTAGGGTTACCCCCCCCCCATTTTCTCTATTAAGTAAAATATCTCTAATCAAAGCTGCTAATACTTATTTTCCTCATATAAGGTCTTTCTTTTTAGAAAATAAACCGCAAGGGACGCAAAGACGCTCAAGCTCTTGCTTGAGCTGCGCAAAGATCATAAATAAAATTTTTTCTCTTTGGTTTTTGCAAGCCTTTTATTTTTTTACTTTACTTATTAAAAATAGGAATAAAGTAAAAAAATGCATTAAGGATTGTTTAAATAAATTTTATTATACAGGTTATTTTGAAAAGCCTGTAAAAGGAGTTTTTCTATGGAAGATATTCAAACAGTACCAATTCATTGGAAGGAATTTTGTTACTATGAAAGTCTGGCTTTTTCTACAGATGAGAGTTTATATGAACTATTGAATTTTACTCTCAAAGGATTTAAAAATGATAGATATTTAGACAATCCGGGTTTATATGTTTTTTTTATTGTTGACTATAAAGATAGAGTAAAAAAAATATTATATGTCGGCGAATCGTGTGATTCTCCTATAAGGCATAAAATAGCAAAACCTCATATCTTTAAAGATAGCAATGGAAAGGAACATGATATATATTCTGAGATGTTAAATGAAATTATTACAAAGTATTATGATCAAAATATTATTGTGCTCGTTGGAAATCTTATCGGAAATTATTCTGAAGAAGAAGGGAAGGAGTTAATTAAAGCTGCTAAAGATTGTCTGGTTCATTATATAAAACCTGTCTTTAATAAAAAAAATGAGTCGTATCAAAAGAAAATAAATATTGTCAATGGAGGTACATTTCTGCTTAAAAAAGAATATATGTAAAATAAATATTATTTGGGTTTAAGGTTTATTTTTTGGAAATAACAGTAACTAAAATAAGATGAGGATAATGTTCCTATATGATGATAAATATCATAAAAGATTACGAAGTACAAAATATTAAACTTTAAATGTCGTATCTACTGAACAACCGATTAATGGTTGATAAAATTTTAATTTATGGAGAGGAAATTTATGAAAAATTTTACTGCAGTTTTAATGATGAAAGTAACTAATCAAGACCATCAAAATGTGATAGAGGATTTTTCTCCTCACATTGAAAATTTAGGATGGAAAAAAATTGTTTCTGATATTTTTATATTTAAGAAAGAATTTGAGAATTGTCTTGATTCGCGTTATGTAGAATCTAAATGTAGAGATGATATTTTACTAGCTTTAGATTCATCACAAACAATACTCTTTGTTGATTATGCTGTGCTTTTTAATAATGAAGAGATTTTCAAATCATCAATCAGTAATAAGAACAAATTGAAATTTATTTAATAAGGAGAAAATTAGCTATGGAAAAAACTAATTTTAAACTTAAGACTAAGGTCTTAAATCGGGCAGTATTGATTACTGCATTGTTGTTGGTTGCGGGAGTCTTCCTTACAGGCTGCCCGCAAAAAGTAAAGGAAGAGCCCAAGCCTGTTTACTACACTGTAAGTCTTGTGCATGAGGGCGGAAATCTTACAGCGGATCCTGCAATCCAAGGAGGTAAGGCTTTAAAGGACGGCGAAATTACATTTACAGCAAGTCCTGCAAATCCTTCGACCCATGAAGTTGATACATGGGAAGTTACGGGCGGACAGGTACTTGAAGGCGGTGAAGAAGGAAGTGTAAATGTAAAGGTAAAAATTACGGGAGATACTACGGTAAAGGTTACATTTAAGAAGAAAACGCCGTCATTTATCTCCTTTAACATACCCAAGGCTGGTATCTTGAAAGCAGGCACCTCGCTCATTGCAATGGTTAGGGGAATAAACTTTAAAGCTCCCGATGTAGGGCCGAGTAATTTTACCGTAAACTGTGTAGATAATACTTCAGTTACAACCGGCTCTACCGTTACCATCCTAAGCGATTCTGAGCTTACAGTAAACCTAAAAATTCCCGAACAGGTCGGAGATTATACCATAATAATTACAAGTGGAACACGAAGCCTGAGAGGAACCTTTAGTGTAAAAAACTATACCGGATATACTGTAGGAAAGATTGTACTGAAAGATGGAACTCTTGTTGCTAAAGATGATTACACAGAGATAGATACTGCTAATCCGCCTGTCGCAGTATTGATTGGAGCTCAAAATATCTACGATGCAGCTTTAGGTATGGCCCTCCACATAAGTAAGTTCTATCCATATTGGGCAAAGGGTGAAAGTACCGGTTATAATACAAATTTTGAAGATATAATATGTACACCCCAAACATCCAATGCCTCAACAACAACCTTTACCGGAGACATTAACGGCAGCGATAACTGGTATTATATATGCCGCATTGACCCTGACGGTGTGGCAAATGCAGCAGAAAACTATTCTGCCTTTGACTGGGTAAACCGGTATAACACAACATATTCTGCTCAGCTTGGCGGTGCAAATATTGCGTGGTACATGCCGAGTATTCAAGAGCTTTGTCAAGTTTATAAGAACCGCGAGGCAATCAATGAGAGCCTTGCAAAGATACACGGTTTAGAGAATGGAGGCTCCTATGCCGATTTAAGTCTCGGTAACAACGATTTTTGGTCGTCGTCTCAAAGTTCCGCAAAAAGCATATACAATACAGCCATTTACGCGTGGCGTCTCCATTCGCACGGCTTAATTGACGATGTCAGCAAGTATAGCAATGCTAAAGTTTGTTGTGTGGCAGACTTCTAACCGGTTAGGTGGTATTTTTCTTTTTTTTTCGAAAATACCACCTATACCCCCCAAAAAATTATTTTAAGGAGAAATAAAATATGGAATCTAAAAGAATTAATTTAGGTGATAATTTATCTGTTATTATCGAAGATTTATCAAATGCTATATCGACAAAATATAAATTTGTATTTATTGATAAGTTAGAAAAAAAACTTGGAACAGTTTATTTTGAATTTGAAGAATTTACTTCTATTGATGATGAAAAATTAAAATCCATTGAGATGGCTGTAGCTAAATGTGAAAATAATGAGTCTAATATTTTGGAAGAATTTAAAAATATTTTCAATATTGATCGTAACAAAAAATTTGATAGACTTCTTTCTGCTGTAATATTAGTTTTCACTAAAATGAAAGAGAAGAATTGTACCAATTAATATTATCAATTTAACTTTTCAAAACCGCCCACAGGGCGGTTTTGAAAATCAATTAAGTATTAAAATTCCACGATGGATGACGATAGTTAGCCCTTAGAGCAGCACAATTTTCTCATATTGAGGACTCAATTTCCGTTTCGGGAACACCGGTTATTAATAAAATTTCGGAAATAGGGTAACCCCTGTTTTTCATAAGTCTAGCTGTTTCTATTGATTTTTGCTTTAAGCCGTCTGAAAAAACTTTATACCTAGCGTCCATCTCAAAAGTAGATATTAATCTATATTCTTGCCTTGCTTGTATATATTAGGGGGAGAGAACGCCCCGTTCAGAGCTTACCCTAAAGCCAAATTCGCAAAATGGGTCAGGCATAAATAAGAAACCTTGTACTTTTTAATGCCGGTTATTCTTATGCGGGAATAATCGGCGTTTTTTATATATGGAAGCCTCTAATACCGCAATATTTTGCAAATTTTCCACTATGATTTTATAAAACCCCTTGACCCTTTTTTTTTCTATTAGTATCTTCTTATAAGATAAAGTTATAGTTGGAGTTCAAATGAAGAAGAATCATGAAAAACATGCCGACAAAAAAGAGGCTGCTAAGGAGGAACTTGAAAAAGACCTTCAGCCGAAAGATGAGTCTGCGGTGAAAGATGAACAAGGAGCCGGATGCGGTTGCGAAACTTCAAAAGAAAACCCTCAAGAAGACAAAGCAGAGCAAAACAGTTCTACCGGCGGCAAGTGTGAAAAAAATGATGATGTGTTAAGTCCTGAAAAGCGGATAGAAGAGCTTGAAGCTAAATGCAGGGACTGGCAGGATCAGTATTTGCGCAAGGCTGCGGATTTTGAAAACTACCGCAAACGCATGATTAGGGAAAAGCAGGAAGCTATAGACTATGCAAACAGCAATCTGCTTTTGGATCTTGTACAGGTGCTCGATGATTTTGACAGGGCTATTGATGCAGGCAAAACGCAAGGCGGCGAGGCCGCAAACAATGCCTTTGTTGAAGGCGTTGTGATGATAAAGAACCAGATGGTTTCTATGTTGAGCTCAAAGTACGGTCTCAGCTATTATCCTGCAAAGGGAGAAGCCTTTGACCCCAACCTTCACGAAGCCGTTTCAATGATTCAGTCTCCGGATGTAAAAGAGGCTGTTGTAGGAGAAGAGCTTCAAAAAGGCTACAAACTAAAAGAAAGAGTGATTCGTCACTCCAAGGTAATGGTACTAATGCCTGCCGAAAAGCAGGATGAAAAAAAGGCGGAAGAAAGCGAAGCCGCCGATAAAAAAAACGAAAATTAGGTTATAGGAGATATTGAAAATGGGAAAGATTATTGGAATTGACTTGGGAACAACAAACTCTTGCGTATCGGTAATGGAAGGCGGCGAGCCCGTCGTTATACCGAACTCTGAAGGCGGAAGAACTACTCCGTCCATTGTAGGCTTTACCTCAAAAGATGAAAGGGTTGTAGGCCAGCCTGCAAAAAACCAAATGATTACCAACCCTGAAAGAACCGTTTATTCGGTAAAGCGCTTTATCGGCCATCGATACAGCGAGCTCACTGATGAATTAAAACGCGTTCCCTACAAAATCGTACCTCAGGGAGAAGATGTACGAATCGACATTGACGGAAAACTTTATTCCACACAGGAAATTTCCGCCTTTATTCTGCAAAAAATGAAAAAAACAGCCGAGGACTATCTGGGCGAAACCGTAACCGAAGCCGTTATAACCGTTCCGGCTTATTTTAATGATGCTCAAAGACAGGCAACAAAGGATGCCGGAAAGATTGCCGGCTTGGAAGTAAAGCGAATCATAAACGAGCCGACAGCCGCTTCCTTGGCCTTCGGTTTTAACAAGGATTCTAAAAAAGAAAAAACAATCGCCGTATACGACCTTGGAGGAGGAACCTTCGATATTTCTATTCTTGAATTGGGCGACGGTGTTTTTGAAGTAAAATCTACAAACGGAGATACCCACCTCGGCGGTGACGATTTTGATAACAGAATAGTAAACTGGCTTGTTGACGAGTTTAAAAAAGATACGGGCATTGACCTATCTAAAGACAGAATGGCCTTACAGCGTTTGCGCGAAGCCGCTGAAAAGGCAAAGATTGAGCTTTCTTCGGTTGCAAACACAGATGTAAACTTGCCCTTTATTACAGCCGATGCAAACGGGCCTAAGCACTTACAAAAGAGCTTATCCAGGGCAAAGTTTGAGCAAATGACCGAAGATCTCTTTGAAAGAACAAAGGAGCCTTGCCGAAAAGCCTTAAAAGATGCGGGTATCACTCCCGATAAAATCGATGATATTCTTTTGGTCGGCGGTTCGACGCGAATGCCTAAAGTTTTGCAGATTATAAAAGAAATTTTCGGCAAAGAAGGTTCTAAGAGCGTAAACCCCGATGAAGCCGTAGCAATGGGTGCCGCTATTCAGGGCGGTATCTTGGGCGGAGACGTTAAAGACGTTCTTCTCTTGGACGTTACTCCTCTTTCTTTGGGTATAGAAACGATGGGCGGTGTATTTACACCCCTTATCAACCGAAACACTACGATTCCGACAAGGAAGAGTCAGGTTTTCTCGACGGCTGCCGACGGACAGACTGCAGTTTCTATCCATGTATTGCAGGGAGAACGAGGTATGGCCAGCCAAAACAGAACACTCGGTAATTTTGACCTCGTAGGTATTCCTCCCGCACCGCGCGGAGTTCCGCAGATTGAAGTTACCTTCGATATTGACGCCAACGGTATCGTTCATGTTTCGGCAAAAGACCTCGGAACCGGAAAAGAACAGCATATCCGAATCGAAAGCTCAAGCGGTTTAAGCGAGAGCGAAATCGATAGAATGGTAAAAGAAGCTGAAGCCAATGCCGAAAACGATAAGCTTGAAAAAGAAAAGGTTGAAGCAAAAAATAATGCCGATTCTCTTATTTATCAAACCGAAAAAACTCTCAAAGAAATGGGAGATAAGATCGGTGCTGCCGATAAGCAAAAAATTGAAGCTGCAATAGCCGATTTAAGACAGGCTCTTAATTCCGATAATACGGCTGACATTAAGGCAAAGACCGAAAACCTCCAGCAGGCAGCCTATAAGATTGCAGAAGAAATGTACAAGCAGCAGGGAGCTCAAGCAGGAGCCGATCCTAATGCCGGCAGTTCTCAGGGTGCTCAAACGGGAACCGATTACGGTACTTCAGGTCCCAAAACCGGCACTGCCGATGATGTTGACTATGAAGTCGTAAATGATGATAATGATAAATAAATTTTAAAACTTAATAAACAGGAACCTCTAGAAGCTGATGTTTTTAGAGGTTCCGAAATTTTTACACTGGGAGTTTTTAGTGCCGGCATCTAAAAGAGACTATTATGAGGTTTTGGGCGTAGATAAAAAAGCCTCAAACGATGACATCAAAAAAGCATATCGAAAATTAGCAATCAAATATCATCCCGACAAAAACCAAGGGGATAAGGCTGCTGAAGAAAAATTTAAAGAAGCAACCGAAGCTTATGAAATTCTTATCGACGAAAAAAAGCGCAGCATGTATGACCAATTCGGCCATGCCGGCGTAGACGGAATGTCGGGCGGCGGAGGTTATGATCCTTCCGCCTTCCAAGGTTTTGAAGACATTTTCGGCGGAAGCTTTTCGGATATTTTTGAAAATCTATTCGGAGGAGGGTTTTCTTCCCGCTCATCAGGTTTCGGAGGCCGTCATGCAGGTCCTGTCCGCGGTTCTAACCTGCGCTATGATCTTCAAATTTCTTTTGTTGATGCCGTTTACGGTAAAAAAGCCGAGTTAAGCTATACCCGCAATGAAAAATGTACAGAATGTCATGGAACAGGCAGCGAAGCCGGAAGCTCAAAAAAAATGTGTCCCGATTGTAAGGGTACGGGACAGGTACGCCAAAGTACCGGTTTCTTTTCTATATCGAGGCCATGTCCTACCTGCGGCGGTGAAGGCTCCATAATCGAAAAACCCTGTAAAAAATGCGGCGGAAACGGCTTGGAGCGCAAAAAACAGCGTATAATCGTTACTATTCCTGCCGGTGTCGAAAACGGAAAACGGATTACAATTCCCGGTCAAGGAAATGCAGGTCAAGCCGGCGGAGAATATGGAGACCTCTTTGTTTTCATCTTCGTTCAAGCCCATCCTTATTTTGAACGGAACGGAATAGACCTCTACTGTGCAGTTCCCATTTCAATGACTCAGGCTGCATTGGGCGGAGAAATAAACATCAAATCTCTCGATGAAAAAACATTGAGACTAAAAATTCCGGCCGGAACACAAAACGGAAAACTTTTAAGGATTCGAGGTGAAGGTGTTCCTACAGGAATAGGCCGAAGGGGCGATCTTTATATTCAAATTCAAGTGCAAATTCCTTCAAAATTGTCATCAAATTCCAAGAAACTTTTGCAGGAAATTTCAGAGCTTGAAGGTGAAAATGAAAATCCTAATCTTATCCCTTTAAAAGATTTGCCTTAAAAAATTTTACTTTACACTTTATTTTTATTTTATTTTATGATATAATACCCTCTAAGCTGGAGAAAATCATAATGATAAAATTACGTAAATTACTTTCAAATATTCTAATAAGTGTTGGGATGGGGAGTGTTTTTGCTCTCTTCTTGATATTTGTCAGCCCGAGATTTTTGTTTTTAGGTAAATTTTATTCGGCTAATGATATGACTCTGGCTTTGAGCCGATTGGAAATGATTCCTGAGATAACACAGATTCACCGTTTTATCATAGGATCCTTGGTTTTTGTTATTGTTGCAATCTTTGCAGACTCTCTTATACGCAGCTTTTATAAGAAAATAGAAAGTAGGGCGTATGATAAGCCTAAAACTAAGGTTTTTGCGGATTTTTTGAAGAAAATTCGGTTTTGTTACACCATAGAAAATTTAATAGATACCATACATAATGAGCTTGAGTATTCGGGCGACTGTTCGGTAATGATTGTAGATACCATAGAAAATATCGTATTATATAATAGTACTTCAAGATTTATTTCCTCTCCCGAAACTTTTGCTTCTTTGCATGAAATTACAGTAGAATACAAGCCCGGAGTTTATTTTTTTAATGCAGATATGCAGGCATGTAAACTTAAAGATGCACGTATTGCTGCGGTAGTCCTAGAAAAAATACAATTTTTTATTATTTGCGGATATTTTAACGAGGTTGAACCTGAAATTTTTAATACACTGTTTTCGGAATTTTTGAGTTATCAAAACAGGGTTACTACTCTTGAACAGCTTTTATACTTTTCGGAATTAAGCCAGGAATGGAACATGGTTGCCAACACACAAAAAGCCTTCTTACCTCAAAAGCTCCCTGAGATGCCTATGCTTGAGTTGGCGGCTTATTTTAAACCTCTTGTAAACGTATCAGGGGATTATTATGATGCCATAAAAGTTGATGAGCATAAAACCCTCCTGGTTGTCGGGGACGTTTCCGGGAAGGGCCTTTCGGCTGCATTGGTTATGGGTATTGTTGTAAATACAATCAAAATAGCAAAAAATAAAGAAGATCTTCCTGCTCTTGTGTTGGCAGTAGACAGCGCCATAAAAAGAATGGGCCTTTTGGATAAGTATACGGTTTTATTTTTAGGTTTAGTTGATACCGAAAAAATGACTATAAAATATGTTAATGCCTCAATGGAAGATCCGATGATACTTACGGAATCTCCCGACGGCTACAAGGTAAAGGTACTTGAATCTACTTGCAGTATTGTAGGTATCATTGACTTCGATAAAATAGAAGTTCATGAAAGGCCTCTTTATCGAGGTGATGTTATTTTGATGATGACTGACGGTGTTCCCGAGTCTATGAATAATGAAGGTGTTGAATTAGCTGAGACCGATATGTACATAGAATCTATAAAATCCTTTGTTCAGTATAGTGCAGATGATATAGTGCAGAAAGTTGCCGGCATGGCTTATGCTCATGCAGGTAATCAGCCCATGAGAGATGACATTACTATAATGTGTGCTAAGGTTAAGGGGTAAGGTATGGGTCTGATTGTTTTTGAATTCTTTTTTCTTGTTGTTTTAACGATATTGGCTATAAGCCTTATTTTCAAAAAAGAGCCTTATGCAAAACATCTTTTTATGGTTGCCGGAATGACGGTAATAACGACCTTGCTATTTTTGACCTTAATATTAGCATTATATTTTAATTTTTCCGGTGCGGCTTTTATTATATCTAAAATTTTCATGATAGGGATGGTTTCGATTTCATTTTTTACCTTGCAGTTTACCGTTAAAATGCCTTATTTTGAGCGTAAGAAAAATGTTCCTTTTACAGTGTTTAATAGTATTTTACATTTAGGAATTACTGCATTGGTAATTTTCTTTATAAAAGGTTTCTTTTGGAATCCACTATCAGGTTTTAAATTCACATCGGTTATGATAGCGGGAAATCCTGCCTCAGATATTTTTGAAAGGATAGTCCTTTTGGTTGTACCTGTTTTGGCGATGTTGATTTCTATATATAAAGTTTTTAAAGAAGAAAGTATAATTTATAGGCAACAGATGATAATTTATTTTCTGGCCCTTCTTTTTAGCGTAATTGTTTGGAGTCTTGTATATTATCTTTCTACTATTTTTTCATGGGCAATAGCTATAACACCTTTTGGATATCTGCTTTTGCTCTTCTTTGCTTCATTCGGATTTTCAACCTCAATGGTATATGATAGAAAACAGTTGTTCCTTGCCTTATTGAGGTTTTTGGTTTTTATCTTAGTGTTTGCCGCAGTAACAGGTTATTGGGCTTCGTGGGTTCTTACCTATGTCCGTAATTTTTATCTTCAGGTTGTTTTGTTGATCGTAGGGGCTCTTATTTTTCTTGCTATTAGGAATTTTGTTTCTCAAAGGTTTAAATGGCTTTTGGGTAATACTTCCGAATATGCGAAGGCCATAGAAGAAAAATTGCAACAAGTTGACTATACGAGAGGCCGTGAAAAAGTTATGGAAGATTTTTCTAATATTTTATTGAATCATCTAAATGCCGACTCTATCAATATTTTGATTGCCGGTGAAAATGAAATATTGGAACCTGTTTATTCGACGCTGAATGTAACTTCTACTTTTGATGCAGCTCAACCTATTTTTAAATTTTTATTGAATGAAAATATTCAGGTTATAATGAGATCTCAAGTTTTGACAAACCCCGTTTTTTCCGATGTAAGAAGTGAATTGATAGGCTTTATGAACCGTATGTATGCAGAAATATTGATTTGTGTACGTGAAGGTCAAAAATTGATAGGCGTTATTTCCATTTCTTCTAAAAAAAGAAAAGAGGCTTATACTACATATGATTTTGATGTTTTAAATAGTCTTTATTCTTATTTCTTTTTAGTTGTTTACTATTTAAGAAATATTGTAAAACAGGATATAGTCCTTATTCTTGATAGAGAAATAGAAATGTCCGATCAAATTATCGGTTCAATTCAAAAGAACATAGATATTGTCGAAAAAAAAGTTATTGATGTGGATTCGGTCGCTTTTTCGGCTCATCAATTGGGAGGCGATTTTACCGACTTTATTAGATTGTCTGAAGATAGATATTTATTTTTGATAGGAGACGTTTCCGGTAAAGGCTTGAGTGCAAGTATGTCAATGGTTATTTTGAAGTCTGTTCTTCACACATACCTTTCAGAAACACCTGACTTTAAAGAGCTTGTAATAAAAATAAATACGTTTATAAAGGAAAATTTGCCAAAGGGAACGTTCCTTGCAGGGCTTTTCGGTATTATAGATTTTAAAACCACAACAATATATTATCTTAACTGCGGTATTCCCCTCATGTCCATGTATATTGATTCTTATAAAAATGTTATCGAAATACAGGGAGAGGGAAGGGTTTTAGGTTTCGTAAAAAACATACGCCCCTTTTTAAAGGTCCGAAAAATCACAATGAACCGTAACGATATTATAGTATTTACGACTGACGGTTTGTTGGATTCCAAGAACTTAAAAGGCGATAAATTCGGAAATGATAGAGTAAGCCGTTTAATTGCAGTAAATAGAACTAAGTCTGCTAAAGAGATTTCTAATGCAATATATAAAACATTCTTGGATTATATTGCTCATGAAATTGAAGATGATATTACTATTATGACATTTAAACATATATAAGGAAGTTTTATGGAGAATTTAATTATTAATGAATCACAAGTATCAGGATGCTTATTATTAGCTATAGAAGGCTCTGTTAATTTATATACATCCGGTGATTTTGAAAAAAAAGTATATTCGGCAATTAAAGATCATGATACAATTTTGGATCTATCAAAGGTAACATCATTGTCGTCGTCGGGAATTGGAGTGCTTATGTCTGCTCATAACGATAGTGAGGATAACGGACACAAGATGTATGTGCTGAATCCGGCTAGGGATGTTAAAATGGCTCTGGATTCAACAGGTTTTTCCGATGTGTTTAATATTATCCATTCCATTGATGAGATATAAAAAGTTTTAATTTGTTTTAAAATATGTATTTTGCTCTAAAGAAAATTTTTCCTCTGTTTCTATTTTTTGTATTTATTGTTTCTATTTATCCAAATGATAAAATCTCTGATGAAGATATATATAAAAAAGTATATACGTATATTTCAAAACGATTTCCTAAGCAAATTTTTAATAAAATAAACAATAATCGTGAGATTTTTTTTAAGGACTTAAATGTTGTTCTGAAAAGTGAAAAAGAAGATGAATTGATTTTGGTAGATAAGCTTAATTTTCTTGATAAGTACTATGAGCCTAAAAATATTATATTGCTCTATGATGTAAAAGATAGAAACTATATTCTGGATCGTGCCAATATATATCTTGCAAAAATTGCGGAGAGGCCCTTGCAAGAAATGGCAAAAGCTGCAAAAAAAGAGGGCATAGCAATAATGGTAAGCTCAGGCTATCGTTCTTATACCTATCAGGCAAATCTTTTTTCAAAATATGTAAATGTGTATGGTAAAAAAGATGCTCAGTTTTTTTCTGCACCGCCCGGAGCAAGTCAGCATCAACTGGGTACCGTAATCGATCTAGGCAGTATTGATGATTCTTATGCCGATACTGCTGAAGGGAAGTGGATGCTTAAAAATGCTTGGAAATACGGTTGGTCCCTATCCTATCCTAAAGATTTGGAGCATATTACAGGCTATAAATGGGAGAGCTGGCACTATAGGTATCTGGGAGTTGAGGCTTGTAAATTTCAAAAAGAATGGTTCGGCGATATTCAGCAATATATGCTGGAATTTATTGATCTTTGGAAAAAAGAGAAAGCAAAACTTAATTAGTTGTTTACATCTTTTTCGGATAAACCGAAGCCTTCCTCTTCATGGTTATGTATCCCATACGGTTCAATGTGTACCATCACATCATAAACATTTTCTATTTTTTCTTTAATTGCCGAAGTTACCTTTTCTGCAATGCTGTGGCCTTCGCAGATGCTCATTTCGGCATCGACTTCAATATCCAAATCTATATCTAAAAGGTTTGCCATCCTTCTTATTCTTGCGCGGTGAGGATTATGAGCCCCTTCAACGGAATTTACAGCCTCAAATAATTGTTTATATAAAATATCGTTTGTATTTCCGTCCATTAATTCAACATTCAGTTCCATAAAAAGCTCTATACCCGATTTCATAATCCAAAGGCTTACGAGGAGGGCTGTAACTGCATCGAAAATAGGAGCTTTAAAAAAGCGGGAAATTGCAAGACCTGCTAAAACCGAAGCGGAAAGGATTACGTCATTTTTCATATTTTTTGCATTGGCTTGAATCATCATGCTGCCGGTTTTTTTCCCTATAATATACTGGTTTAGGGCTAAAAGAAGTTTTATTGCAATCGAAGATACCGTAACGATAACTGCAAGTATATGAGGCATCAGAATAGTTACGGTTCCTTTATAAACATTTATTAGTTTTCCCCCTGCTGTAAGAAAGAGTTGAAAGCCTGCTGTCATAATTATAAAGGCTAAAATTAAAGAAGCCATAGTTTCTGCCCGCTGATGGCCCCATGGGTGTTCCTTATCCGAAGGTCTTCCTATTATAAAGCTTACTGCAAGGGTCATAATAGAAATGGCAACATCTGTAGCAGAGTCAATTCCGTCGCCGATTACTGAAAGACTGTTTGCATAAATTCCTATTACAAGTTTTGCGATGCATATTATTATGTTTCCTATAAGAGAAATTAGGGAGGCAATTCTTACAAGTTTTATTCTATTACCGCTATTCATTTCTTTATTATATCAAAATAAAATAATAAAATCAATCTTGAATTAAATGGCAGGCAGTAAAATGCCCCTCTTCAGTTTCGATTAATTCCGGCGGAATCGATTTACACTTTTCAAAAGCCTTTGGGCAGCGTTTGTAAAAACGGCAGCCTTGAGGGGGATTGATTGCACTGCTTATTTCTCCGTGGATATGAATACGCCGTGCCGACATGGGAGAATCTATATCGGTACTTGGGATTGCAGAAATTAAGGCTTGAGAATAAGGATGAAGCGGATTTTTATATAGGTCGACACTTTTTGCGAATTCCACAAGTTTTCCCGAATACATAACGCCGACCTTATCGGAAATATATTTTACTATAGATAAATCATGGGCAATAAATAGATAGGTCATTTTAAATTCTTTTTGAAGCCTTATCAATAAATTTATTATCTGAGCTTGAATCGAAACATCAAGGGACGAAATAGGCTCATCACAAACTATAAAGTCGGGCTCCACTGCCAGGGCTCTTGCAATTCCTATTCTTTGTCTTTGGCCTCCCGAAAATTCATGTGGAAATCTATTGGCATGTTCAGGCACAAGGCCTACGGTTTCAAGAAGAGAGTATACAGTATTCTCCATTTCTTTTTTTGTTTTATATAAATTGTGAGCTTCCATTCCCTCCGAAATAATTTGCGAAATTGTCATACGGGGATTAAAAGAAGCAAAAGGATCTTGCAAAATTATTTGAGCTCTCTTTTTAAAAGCGTGTAGTTCTTTTTTTGAGGCCGAGCCGATTTCGGTTCCGTCAAAAATTATTTTTCCGGCAGTAGGACGGTAAAGGCCGAGAACGGTTCTCCCTAAAGTGGTTTTGCCGCAGCCCGATTCTCCTACAATGCCTACCGTTTCTCCTCGGTTTATCGTGAAGCTTACATCATCCACTGCATGTAAAATTTCTTTACGGCCCAGAGTAAAATATTTTTTTAAATTGCAAACTTCTAGAAGAGTATCAGCCATTGTTTTTTCCTTTTGCAAATTCATGTTGAAGCCAGCAGGAAGTAAAGTGTTCATTACTTACCTGCATTTCGGGAGGTTTATGCCTAAGGCAAACTTTCATACATTTTTCGCATCTGTCGGCAAAAGCACAGCCGTCTGAAATAGAAAGCATATCGGGATGATTGCCCTCGAGTGAATAAAGCTTATTTTCTTTTAATTGATCTATTGAGGGAACGGCTGCAAGCAGAGCCCTTGTATACGGGTGTTGTGCATTTTTAAAAATATCTTCGGCCCTTCCGCGCTCGATAATTTTTCCGGCATACATAACCTGAATGCGGTCAGCAATTTCGGCCGCAACTCCTAGGTCATGCGTGATGAGCATTACGGCCGTCTTTGTTTCTTTTTGAATTTTTTGTATAAGTTCCAATATCTCGGCTTGAATTGTAACATCTAAGGCTGTTGTAGGTTCGTCGGCAATTAAAATTTTAGGATTGCCTGCGAGGGCTATCGAGATTAAAACCCTCTGCCTCATTCCTCCCGAAAATTCGTGAGGGTATTGCTTGAGTCTTTTTTCGGGGTCAGGAATTTGAGCCAGCTCTAACATTTTTACGGTTCGCTCTAAGGCTTCTTTTTTGCTCAACCTTTGATGAATTAAAATGCTTTCCATAACCTGCTTGCCTATGGGCATCGTAGGGTTTAAATATGTCAGAGGGTCTTGAAAAATCATGGATATTTCATTTCCTCTTATGTGCTGCATTTCTTCTTCGGAATATTCCAAGATATTTTTATCTTCAAAAATAATTTGGGATTTTTCGTGTATGCGTGTTTTTTTTCCGGGGAGGAGTTTTAAAATTGAATGAGCCGTAACGCTTTTTCCGCAGCCTGACTCTCCGACAAGTACAAGAGTTTCATCCTCGTACAGATTAAATGAAATTCCGTTTACGGCATGGATTGTTCCTGCATAAGTTTTGAAAGTAACAGCCAAATCTTTAACTTGTAAAATAGGTTTCATTTGTACTTCCTTAAATGCGGATCCATTGCATCCCGTAGAGCATCGCCGATGATTTGTAATGATAAAATTGTCAGGCTTATAAAAAGGGCAGGGAAAAATAATTGATAAGGATAAAAGAGCATTGTCTTTTGTGCCTCTGATGCCAACACTCCCCAGCTGGTATATGGGGGCTGAATTCCTAAACCTATATAAGATAAAAAGGCTTCTCCAAAAATAAATGAAGGAATATCAAATGTTAAGGCGATTATCATGATGCTCACAGTGTTGGGAAGTAGATGCTTTATTATAATTTTAAATGAACTTGTGCCTAAGGCCTGTGCCGCCAAAATAAAATCCTGATTTTTTATTTGTAAGACTTGACCGCGCACAAGCCTTGCCGTAAAGCACCAGCCTGTAATTGTCATTGCGATGATAATCGAAAAAATTCCTTTACCGAAAATAAGAGAAATTAAAATAGCCGTAATTAAATAAGGAATACTTGAAAGAATTTCGACTATACGCATCATTATAGTATCGGTTCTTCCGCCTGCGTAGGCTGAAATGCCTCCATAAATTAAACCCATGCTCATGTCGATTGCAGCTCCTATAATTGCAATTATAAGAGAAACGCGTCCGCCATTACAGACCCTTGTAAATATATCACGCCCCAATTCATCCGTTCCAAAAAAGTGAGAAAAAGAAGGGTTTAAATTTTTTTCTTTTAAATTTCCGTCATCGGCTGACCGGCCGCTTAAAATCGGGCCGAATGAACATATCAAAATAATTAACCCTAAAACTGCACAAGAAAAAAGCGCTCTCTTGCTTTTTTTAAATCTCCGCCTTACATCTTCCCAAAAGCCTATACTGACCCTTGTTGTTTGAAGCGTTTTTTTTGTTCTTATAACGGGTTCAAAATCCGATGGACTTAAATTTAGTTTCTTAGCCGGCTCATCATAGCTTACAGTTTTTTTCTCGTTCATTTTTAAAGAACCTCATTTTTTGCTTGCACCTTAATTCTCGGATCGAGCAAGTTATAAGCTATGTCTACTATAATTAGAGATGCTACATATAGAAAAGAAATAAAAATAGTTTGCCCCATTACCATCGTATAATCTCTTTCTGAAATTGAACGTACAAAATAGGAACCCAGTCCGGGAACCGAAAAAATATTTTCGATTATAAAGGTGCCTGTGAATGTAAAGGCTATTTGAGGGCCGAGCATAGTTATGATCGGTAAAAAAGCGTTCCGTAAAATATGGCTTTTTATAATTCTTACCTTTGAAGCGCCCTTTGCCCTTGCAGTTAAAATATAATCTTGGTTTATAATATCCAAGTAATTGGAACGCATATATCTTGAGTATTTTGCAATCGGACCTATAGCCAAGGCTAAAGAAGGCATGACTGTATATTTAAAACTTCCCCAGCCTGTAATCGGAAGCAGGTTGTGTTTAATGCCGAAAAAGTATTGCAGCATCTGTCCCAGAACAAAATTGGGAATGGATATTCCTATAACTGCAATTAGTATAACGGCATAATCGAATTTTTTTCCGCGCTTAGCGGCTGATAATATGCCTAAACTCAAACCTACTGAAACGCCGAAAAATAAGGCTTGGAGTCCCAGTCTTGCCGAAATAGGTGCGTGGGTTTTTATTACATCGGTAACAAGCCTTCCTCGGTAATAAAGCGAGGTTCCCAAATCACCCTTCATCAAAAGATTTTTCCAAAAAACCAAATATTGAGTAAAAAGAGATTTGTCGTATCCGTATTGAGAATAAAGCTCGTTCCGTCTTTCTTCAGGTAAATTTTCAGCTATGGTTTCAATAGGATTGCCCGGAATAATATGCACTAAAAAAAAGGTAATACTTGCAACTATGAACATTGTAAGAATACCGTATAAAATTCTCTTTAAAATAAAGTTAAGCATATTGTAAACCGAGCCTTTTGTTAAGCTAAAAACAAAGAATATCACAAATTCGGTATAATAGGAAGAGGTTAAAATTTTAAAATCATAAGGAGAAAAGTTTTCAGAGCGATTGGCTCTGAAAACTTAAAGCTCTAATTTATATTTTGAATTTGCCGACTTCTTGTGCCAAGGCTTCAATATTCATTTTATTTTTTTGTGAGATACCCTTTACTTCGGAACAGGAGGTTTGTATTTGGTTTGTGCCTGCCGACATTTCTTGGATGCTGTTATTTATGATCTGTGTCAAACCCTCAAGCCTGTTCATTTCTTTGACGGCATCTTCTCCTGCCTTAAGCATTTCTCCGGAGCCTGTTTGAACATCTACAGTTATGTTGTTTATATCATGAATTGCAGATAGAACTTTATGACTTCCGCTCTCTTGCGCTCTCATTGCAGCCATAACGCTGCTGCTCATTGATTTTACATTTTCAGCGAGACTAAAAATTGCATTAAATTTTTCTTCTACGGTTTTTGAAGAAGATGCTAATATGGAAATTTCCTCTGAGAATTTTTTAAGAGCAGACGATATTGATTTTCCTTGAAGACTTGATTCTTCGGCTAATTTTCTGATTTCATCCGCAACTACTGCAAAGCCTCTTCCTGCTTCTCCGGCATGGGCAGCTTCAATTGCCGCATTCATGGCCAACAGGTTTGTTTGACTTGCAATGTGCTGAATTACATTTGAAGCTTCAATCAAGCTGCCTGATTCTTCTGCAATTTTTTGTGTAACAGAATTTGAAAGGTGGAGAGCATCCTTACCATAGACTGTTGCATCTGCCAACTCTTTAATTGCCGAATCGCTTTGGTCCAATATTTTTGTTACTGAAGAAATATTCGCAACCATTTCTTCAATTGCGGAAGAAGATTGCACAACATTTGCAGCTTGACTTTCAATACGGCCGTCTAACTGTTTTATTGTTTGAAGAATTTGTTCAACATTTGCAGTCGCTTCGCTCACACTTGCCGACTGAGACTCAGCTTGGTCTTTTACCTTTAAAATATTTTTGCTTATTTGGCTTATTGAACTTGCGGTTTCAAAAACGTTTACTGCAAGAGTTTCGCCTGTCTTTTGCATATCCAAAGTACTGTTTGCAACATTCCTTACCGTAAAACCTATTTTTTCTATTGTTTGATTAAAGGAATTAGATAGGTCTGCAATTTCATCCTTACCCTTTCCTGTTAAACGGGCTGTCAAGTCTCCGTCTCCTTGAGCAATATTTCTGAGAGCCTTAACTACGCCTGAAATTCTTTTTGTTATTCCGTTTATTATAAATGTTAGAATGATTATTGATGCAATAAAACCTACCAATAAAATTATGGAAACAAGTTTAATTAAATTTGTACTTTCTTCATAGATTTCTTTTTCCGGTATTGAAGTGCCTACAAACCATACTTCATTCGTACGGCCTATCTTGACAGGTGTAAATACTTCAAGATGCTTATTTCCATTTACTTGAGTTTCAATTAAAAATGGAGTGAGAGACCTCTTTGAATCAAAAAAGTAAGTTGCTATTTCTTTGTTTTCAAATTCGGGAAGGGTTTTTGATATTAGGTTTTTATTTTTATGCGCAAGAACGGTGCCTTTAGCTGAAATGAGAATTGCATAGCCTGATTTAAAGAAAACTTCTTGTGAAAGTTTTTCCTGCATATAATCAAGGGAGTAGTCAATTCCTACAACTCCCAAGGCTTTTCCTGTTTTGTCGCGTATTGGAATTGCAGTACCTGCAACATAAATCATGTTTCCTTGGAGTTCATATCTATTAGGCTCAATCAAAATACCATGTTGCGAGGTCTTGGGTTTTTCATACCAAAAACTGCTTACATACTCGGTTAATGGTACCATTGAAATTTTACCGTTCACCTTTGTCCAATAAGGAATAAACCTTCCGCTATTGTCATGACCTTCAGTATTTTTAAATTTGTAGTCAAGTTTATCTAGAGCATTAGGTTCCCAAACAGTCCATATATCTATAAATTTTTCCGAATCTTTTAAAATTTCTTTTTGTAAACTATTAAAATAAGATCTTCTGTTTTCCGGCGGAATATCTTGGAAGGATTCAAATGTTTTTGCTAAGGTTTTATTTGTATCGTATACATCCTTGATGACAGTCTCAACAAAGGAGCTGAGTTTTTTACTGGAATCATATAATTTTACAACAGCATTTCGTTTTGAAGTTCCGCTCAGTTGTTTTACAAGGACTATACTTGTAAGAATCAAAAAAACAGATAAAACCGAAATTAAGGCAATCATTATTTTTTTTCTTATCGTTAAAATTGAATATTTGTGCATTCTTTGAAGTTTGGAGACTTTTGTACCATTGATTTCATTCATAAATTTATCCTCCTAAATATTATAAAAGATTCAATAATTGAAATGTGCTTAATTTGAGTGCAGGTTAGTATTTTATTCTGTAAGCTAAAGTTTTATATACTTATAGAATAAAATCTTGTTAAAATATAGAAGCACACTGCGATTAAAGATAATAGACGGAAAGAATTTACAAAAAAAAATAAAGATGGTCAATAGCTCTTATATATAAAATTATATAGAAAATAACAATGCTTTCTATTTTTCTTTAAGCTCTATTTTTACGCCTATGGATTTGAGTCTTTCTACCAGATGCTCATAACCTCTTTCTATTTGGTAGACATTTCGGATAATGCTTTCTCCCCGGGCACAGCAGGCGGCTATTACCATGGCCATGCCGGCTCTTACATCGGGAGAAACCAATTCGCTTCCGTGGAGGGAGCTTGGGCCCGAAATGACTGCTCGGTGAGGATCGCACAGGGTAATGCGGGCTCCCATTCCGATTAGCTTATCTACAAAGAACATTCTGGATTCAAACATTTTTTCGTGGATTAAAACCGTGCCTTCTACCTGTGTTGCTATTACGGTCATTATACTAGTAAGATCAGGCGGAAAACCCGGCCATGGGGCATCGTCAATCTTGGGTATCATTCCTCCGAGGTCACAGTTTACCTGCATCTTTTGCTTATCGGGAACGGTAAGGGTTGTTCCTTCTAAAGACCAGCCTATGCCCAACTTGCCGAAAGCAACCTTTAACGGCCGCATATCTCTAGGTTCTACATCGGTAATTTTAAGCTGGCCGCGGGTAACGGCAGCAAGACCGATAAAAGAACCTATTTCCATATAGTCAGGGCCGATGCGGTGTTCCGTACCGTTCAATTTTTTGACACCTTCGATAGTCAGTATATTGGAGCCTACTCCGCTGATTTTTGCTCCCATCTTATTTAACATCTTGCAAAGCTCTTGAACATGAGGCTCGCTTGCTGCGTTTGAAATGATGGTAGTCCCTTCTGCAAGGCTGGCTGCCATGATGGCATTTTCCGTTGCAGTAACGGAAGCTTCATCCAAGAATATGTCTTCTCCCATCAGCTTGTGTGCAATAAAAGAAAAATTTTGATCGGTTTCGACTCTGGCTCCCAATTCCGTCAGGGCTAAAAAATGGGTATCGAGACGGCGCCTTCCGATAACGTCTCCTCCCGGAGGGGGCAAAACAGCCTTACCTGTTCTTGCCAAAAGCGGGCCTGCAAATAAAATGGAAGCCCTTATCTTTGTCGCAAGATCCTCAGGTATCTTGCTTGTTTTTACCTTTTCTATTTGGAGCTTAAATACGTTTTTTTCTATTTTTTCGTAGTGACCTCCCAGAGCTTCAAAAACTTGAAGCATTACAAAAACATCCTCAATTTCGGGAATGTTTTTGAGGATAATGGGTTCTTCCGAAAGGATGGCGGCCGCAATACATGGCAGGGCTGCATTTTTATTTCCGCTTGCTTTTATTGTTCCATTTACGGGAAATCCGCCTTGTATAATATATTCGTGCATACATAACTCCTATAAAAACTTTAATTAACGGTTATAACCGAAGCGACCCGTCCATCAGCCGTATATACATAATTTTTATTTGTATTATCCGGCAGCTGGCTTCCGCCTGAAAAGTAAGCATATAACCAAGTTCCCGAAGGTAAATTTAAATTCAACTCATATCGTCCAGGAGAAACCTCTATAAGCTCATACATAAAGGGATCCCAATTATTAAAGGAGCCGGCAAGCCTTATAATTTTTTTAGGTTCTCCTAAATATGTAAATTTTACCAAGCTTTTATTGCTTACCTCGGTTTTATACTCTTTTTTGTAAGGAACTTCAATACGTGAAACACTCATGCTGTGTATGCTATCGAAGACTGTGTTCCTATTTACCGGATCCGATGACCAAAGCCCGTCTATTACAAGCCTGTATTCTATTTCCGTTAGCTCATCGGGAATCGGAAGAATATAGAATAATATGGGTTCCTTGCCTTCATACAGTTCGCTTTGGGGAAGTTTTTGAAAAGAATGAATATGCTTGTAGTCTTCATGAGAAAAGGCTATACCTACATGGCGCCTGGCGGTTGAAGTAAAGATTATGTGACCGTCCTTAATTTTAGGAGCTTCAATGCGCACAATAGACTCTACGAGTTTTTGATAAACTTCGGGCTCAATACTCTTTTCCGAAAAAGCCGTCATCAAAAAAAGGCTAATAAAAATTAATAAGAATACTGATTTTTTCATACTCATCCTTATTTTAGTTTCGGAAAAATAAAAAAAATCTTAAGTAAGAGTTTAACTTTGAGGAGGCAGTACCTTAGCCCATTTTTTTATAAGAGTTTGAGGTTCATCAGCTTCCAATAATTCTTTAAAAAAAGAGTCGGCTTGAGGTGTTTGGCTTTTTAGGACATCCAATTCGTATTGTGCAAAGCGGGAAAGCACATAGCCTGAAATATCGGGGGAAGCATCTCCTCCTTGAGAAGAAAAATCCGGCCGGCCTATGCCTATTCTTAGGCGGAAAAAATCTGCCGTATTTAAAACCGATTTTATGGAACGTAATCCGTTGTGTCCGCCGAGGCCGCCTGACCACTTAAAGCTGAGAATGCCGGGTTTTAATTCAAGTTCATCATGTACTATTAAAATATTTTCAGGCTTTAGTCTAAAAAAGGAGGAAGCTGCTATTACGCTTTCTCCTGATAGGTTCATATAGGTTTCAGGTTTTAATAGATGTACAGCCCTGCCGTCCGTCATAGAAGAAGGCAGCTTTGCATATTGTCCCTTAAATTTACCCTGCCATACGGCATTTGAGCCTATCTCGATTGAATCGCATAAAACCCAAGCTGCATTATGCCTTGTATTTTCATATTTTTTTCCGTAGTTGCCTAAAAAAACGATTAAGTCTATCATCTCATCTCCAATTACATTCTAAATTCTTCGCCAAGATATATTTTTCGGGCAATTTCGGAATTTAGAATTTCATCCCGTGAGCCTTGTTCTACAATTTCTCCGCTGCCTATTATGTAGGCTCTGTCGGTTATCTCCAGGGTGTCCCTGACATTGTGATCTGTTATCAAAATTCCTATGCCCTGATCGGCTAAAATACGGACTATGCTTTTAATGTCATGTACTGCAATCGGATCTATGCCGGCAAATGGTTCATCCAAAAGCAAAAACTTGGGTTCAATGGCTAGGGCTCTGGCTATTTCGGTTCGCCTTCTTTCTCCTCCGGAGAGGGTATAGGCTTGTTGTTTTCTGTTTGCTGTAATTCCGAATTCTTCAAGAAGAAATTCAAGCCTTTCCATTTTTTGTTCTTTGGAGAGGTCTTTACGTGTTTCTAAAATCGCATAGATATTTTGTTCTACGGTTAGTTTTCTAAAAACCGAAGCTTCTTGCGGTAAATATGAAATTCCTGCGTGGGCTCTTTTATACATTGGCAGGTTTGTTATCCTATTTCCGTCCAAATATATGTTGCCGGAATTCGGTTTATAAAAACCTACAATCATATAGAATGTGGTAGTTTTTCCTGCTCCATTAGGGCCCAGCAGACCTACAATTTCGCCCTGATACATCGAAAACCCGATATCCTTTACCGCATGTTTTTTTCTAAAAAATTTGTTTAATCCTTCAACTTTTAAAATACTTTTTTCGTTAAACATTTGGTTTTTCCTCTTGATTTTGGTCCGGTTTGGTTTCAGCTTGGGGTTCGTCTTTTCCCTGCTCGACGGAACCTCTGACTCGTCCGTCAAGGGTTATATCTTCCGTATCCAAATTAACGGAAATCTTTCCGGCCCTAAATTCGTCCTTTCCTTTTTTTACGACGGGACTGCCTGTTAATTCTACATTTGATTCTTTTCTATTGTATAAAGCAAACATTGAAGTACAGTTTATATCTTTATTTATTATTTTTACATTAAAGCGCATAATAATTATTTCTTGCTTTTTTTTATATTCAATATTTTCGGCATTAATACTTACATCATTTTTTGTGTCTCTAAGCTCCAGTTTTCCGAACATAGTAACCGTATCCGTTTTTCTGTCAAAATTGATTAAATCGGCCTTGAAGCTGTATCCTTTTTCTTCGTCCTCACCCTTAACCGAACCTGTTGCATTTACATATCTATAGTCTTTTCCGTAAATTTCGATACGGTCTGCCGATATGGTTAAGCTGTCTACCTTAACTTCGGCATTTCCTATTAAATTGGTCGATTTTTTATTTTCAGATACCGAGGCTGTTACCTTATCGGCTTTAAAACTTATTGTTGATGTTTGAGCATTAATATCAATTAAAAAAAGGAATATGAGAATACATACCGCAAAAGGCTTAAGGCTCTTGTGATTCCGAATTTCGGTTTGAATTTTCTTCATTTTCATTCTCCTCATTTTTAGTCTGAATTTTACCTTCTATAGAGTTTAAAAATTCGAATTCTTTAGAAAGAGTGTTTGCTATAAACCCCGATCCGCTTATGTAAAGCTCATCACCTCTTTTTACCTTTACCGGATCGCCTTCTACTCCATATAGGAGGTTTTCATTTTTGTTCCAAAAAAATGCATCTCCGGAAATCATAAGGCCTTCTTTTAAATCTTCAAAAAAAACCTTTTGCCCCAAAAAGTACTGATTATTTTTTTCATCTATTTTGATAATTCCGGCTCGTCCCTTGAGTTCTGCCTCCGGATTGCCGTTTTCAAACGATTTTTTATCTATTTTAACGAAATGCAGATTTTTCCCGGCCCATATTCTATCCGAATCATAAATCTCTAATTCCATAAAATTTATACGCAAATTTAAGGAATTTTCTTCATATTGATCCAAATTTGCATTTTTAAATACAAAATTCGGTTTTTTTTCAAAATTTTGTGCCTCTTTACTATAGTTTAAAGTACAAGAAAATGATATAATAGCAAGAATGGAGGCTATAATAAAAGTTTGAGCTTCCTTAAAATTCATAGTTTATTATACTATCTTTTTTAATCTTAGTCAAAAGCCTTTGACTGCCGATTGACATAATATCGTATAAAGCATAGACTATGTGAAAGATTTAAAAAATAAATTTAAGGGTGACAGGAGCCTAGAGTATGGCAGATTTTTTAACTGATCAAGAATTCCGTATGTTCAGCGATTTAATATATACCGCAAGCGGTATTACTTTTTCCGATACTAATAGGTCTATTTTAGAAAGCAGGTTAAAAGAAAAACTTAGGGATAAGAAACTTGAAAAGGTGTCTGATTATTATGCGATGCTTATTAAGGATTCGGAAGAGCAAAAGAGCCTTTTAGACTCCGTTACAACAAACCTTACAAGGTTTTTTAGAAACCAGCCTCATTTTGATGCATTGGAAAATTACGTTATACCTGAGCTTGTAAAGGTAAAAAAAGCTGAAGGAAAGAATAAACTTAAAATATGGAGCGCCGGATGTTCAACAGGGGAGGAACCTTATACCATAGCTATGGTTATGAAAAAACACCTTCCGATAGGATTTACTGCCGAAATTACGGCCTCCGACTTATCCTTAAAATGTCTTCTTGTCGGTAAGACCGGCTTTTATCAGGAATCCAGAGTTACAGGAATCCCTGAAGATTATTTGAAGCTTTATTTTGATAAGCTAAATGACGGTTATCAGGTAAAAAAAGACATAATGCAAATGGTGAATTTTGACTATCATAACTTAAAACATGACTCAAAACATACCGATTTTGATCTTGTGTTTTGCCGAAATGTTTTGATCTATTTTGACGAGCCTGCTCAAAAAGAGGTTATTGATAGGTTTTGGCGTGCTATGTCGCCTAAATCTTTTTTATTTATAGGTCATTCCGAATCTCTTTTTGGTATGGAAACTCAATTTAAGTTTTTAAAAACGGATTGGGCTTGTTTTTATCAAAAGGGTTTTTGATTTTAAAGGTTTTATATAATTCTTCTAAAGGAGTTTTTTATGGAAGATATTCGTGTCTTAATAGTAGACGATTCTGCATTGATGAGAAACCTTATAGGGAAGATTGTTGATGCTACTCCCGGCCTAAAAATAGCCGATAAGGCAATGAACGGCCGTTTTGCCCTTCAAAAACTTGAGCGTGTGGCTCCGGATGTTATCGTTTTGGACTTGGAAATGCCCGAAATGAACGGTATCGAATTTTTAAAAGAGTTAAAAAAGCAAAACATAAAGATTCCCGTAGTAATCTTGTCCAGTATTGCAAAGGAAGGAGCCAAGGTTACTATGGATTGTTTGGAACTTGGAGCTTGCGATTTTATCACAAAGCCTTCCGGTTCGGAATCTGCCAATCTTACTACCGTTTCAGAAACTCTTTCCAAGATGCTGCTTGCCTACGGCCGACGTCATCAAATTGAAACAGGTATAAGAGGCGCAGATACAATAAGATCTTTCTCTGTCTCTGAGCCGTTTAAGAGTGTTATCCCTAAGCCTATGACAGCGGCTGAGCCTCAAAAAGAAGAAAAACCTAAGGCTCAACGAGAGCATGGAAATATTCAGATTATTGCTATAGGTATTTCGACCGGCGGGCCGAATGCTTTACGCCAAGTTTTTGCATCTATCGATAAAGATCTTCCGCAGCCGATAGTTGTGGTTCAGCACATGCCGCCCGGCTTTACAAAGGAATTTGCTTTGAGTTTGGACAAAATTTGTCCTCTTGAGGTAAAGGAAGCTGAAGACGGCGATCTTATAAAGCCCGGCCGTATTCTTATCGCTCCCGGCGGAAAACATCTGGTTGTAGAAAAACGCTCTCTTGCCGCCGTTGCAAAGATTATAGATACTCCGCCCCAAAGCGGCCATAAGCCAAGCGTTGATGTTCTGTTTGGATCTGTTGCAAAGGAATACCAAAACCATGCTCTCGGAATAATCATGACCGGTATGGGAAAGGATGGTGCCGAGAATATTACAAAACTTTACACCGAAGGCTCCCGCACCATAGGACAAGATGAAGCTTCTTCAGTTGTATACGGTATGCCCAGGGTTGCATGGGAAATGGGCGGAGTTATGGAACAGGTAAGTCTTGATAATATGGCTGCGACCATAAATCGTTACGGAAAGGAATTTGCTTAAAAATTTAAGCTTATCTTAAATAAAAACCGTCCGAAAGGGCGGTTTTTTTGTGCGTAAAATTTTTAGTAAAAGCTATCTTACAGTCTTATAAACCGGAGTAAAAGCTCGCCTTCTTTAGAATAAAATTTTATTTCACTTTTAGTTATTTCAATCTTGTCGGTATTTATTAAATTCCTTTCAAAAGAAGAATCAAAGGATTTACCTATCGTGTTTGAAGGGTCTATAAGTTTTTTTCCGGTTATTTGAAACTTAAAATGGCTGCCTTTTTTCTGCTTCCATGTTCCTTCATAGTTTGTTATACCTGTTGTGGCCTGAAACTTTCCGTTATAAAAAAAATTAATACGGGAGCTTGTCAAATTTGCATCAAGCTGTACATAAAGGCCGTTTTCAAAATAGCAGCCTGCCAAGCGCCAAACCCTTTCTGTCAGGTATTCATCGAAGTGTCCCTCAATACTGTCTTGTTCTTTTAATGTTTTTTTTCCGGCAGCTGTATTAAATGTTTCACATGACAAGGTAAAGGTAAGAAAAATCGTAATAAAGAATAAAAAATATAGATTTCTTTTCATAACTATTATTCTACGTAAAAAATTTGAAAAAAACAAGATACCTGATTGCTTTTTTTTTTCATTTGATGTAACATCACACAACGGTGTTTGTGAGAATCTTATTTACAGCTTTGGGGAATTAGCTCAGTTGGTAGAGCGATTGGTTCGCAATCAATAGGTCGTGGGTTCGATTCCCATATTCTCCATTATTTTTTCCGTTAAATATTTTCCGGGAGCATTTTAAATGAACAACTCTTTTAAAAACTTTTTGACTAAGAAGAATATCGAAATATCGGCTAGGCGTTATTTTATTGATGCTATGAGTGCGATGGCCATGGGGCTTTTTTCTTCTCTCTTGGTAGGTACGATTTTAAACAGCATAGGGCTTAAACTTAATATTCCCTTTTTAACAAAAACCGTCTGGCCGATTTGCCGAGATATGACGGGAGCTGCAATCGGTATAGCAATAGCCCATGCTTTAAAAGCCCACACCTTTGTGCTTTTTTCGGCAACTATAGTAGGTTTTGCAGGAAACAAGCTTGGCGGGCCTGTAGGTGCCTTTATCGCAACCATAATCAGCACCGAGCTGGGAAAGGCCGTCTCCCGCGAAACAAAGATAGATCTTATAGTTACCCCTATGGTAACTATTATTTCCGGTACTATAATTGCCGCCTTGGTAGGGCCGGGAATGTCCTCTTTTATGACATGGCTCGGAAAAATCATTATGGAAGCCACTACCCTCCAGCCGTTTTGGATGGGAGTTACGGTTTCTGTGCTGGTCGGTGTTATTCTGACCCTGCCCATAAGCAGTGCTGCCATCTGTATGATGCTTTCCCTTGCAGGACTTGCAGGAGGAGCTGCAACAGTCGGCTGTGCCGCTCAAATGATAGGTTTCGCGGTTATGAGCTATCGGGATAACGGCCTTGGAGGAAGTTTTGCTGTCGGCATAGGAACAAGTATGCTCCACATGCCCAACATAATCAAAAATCCTAAGATATGGATTCCCCCTACCTTGACGGCGGCTGTTTTAGGCCCCTTGGCTACCATTATTTTTAAAATGGAAAACATACCCCTCGGTTCAGGAATGGGAACCTGCGGCCTTGTCGGTCAAATAGGAACTATCACGGCAATGGAATCTATAGGAAGGGGAGGTTTGAACACGTATTTTGCTATTCTTCTTTTACATTTTATCCTGCCGGCTGTTTTAACATTATTTTTTACTTTTATTTTAAGAAAGATAAATTGGATTAAGGATGGAGATTTAAAGCTGGATCTTTAAAACGTTTTTTATAATAAATTTTACGGGAGAAATCAACAACACTGATAAAAAAAAGACGGCGCAATTATTACGCCGTCTTTTTTTTGTGTTTATCGGATTTCCGTTTACCGGAAATTCAATAACTTATCCCCAGTATATTTTTAACATCGGGGCTATAACCAATGAAACCATTGACATAAGCTTAATCAATATGTTGATGGAGGGGCCGGAAGTATCTTTGAAGGGGTCGCCTACAGTGTCGCCTACAACAGCGGCCTTGTGAGAAGGTGAGCCTTTTCCGCCTGCTATTCCGCCTTCAATCATCTTCTTTGCATTATCCCATGCACCGCCTGCGTTGGACATAAAGACTGCCAATACAACGCCCGATACCGTTACTCCTGTCAAAAGACCGATTAACATTGCGGGGCCTCCTGCAAAGCCTACAAGGATGGGTGTAATAATTGCGGCAATACCGGGGATAACCATTTCTTTTAAAGCGGCCTGAGTACTGATGTCTACACATCTCTTATAATCGGGCTTTTCGGTATTTTCCAAGATGCCGGGGTGCTGTTTAAACTGGCGGCGTACCTCTTCGATCATCTTATGCGCAGCCTTTCCTACAGCTGACATTGTTAGGGCCGAGAACAAGAAGGGGAATACTCCTCCTAAGAGAACACCTACAAGAACATTAATGTTTGTAATATCTACGCTTGCTACGCCGGCCTGCTCTTTAAATGAGGTAAAGAGGATTATGGCTGTTAAGGCAGCTGATCCGATAGCAAAACCCTTACCGATAGCGGCTGTTGTATTTCCTACGGCATCGAGGCTGTCGGTAATATTGCGGACATCTTTGGGGAAGTTTGCCATCTCGGCAAGACCGCCTGCATTGTCGGCTATTGGGCCGTAAGCATCAACTGCAAGCTGGATTCCCAGGGTTACCAACATACCTACAGCAGCTATACCTACACCATAAAGGCCTGCAAGCATAAAGCTCGAAAAGATTGAAGCTCCTATTAAAATCATAACGGGGAAGGCGCTTCTCATACCTACGGCTAAACCTGAAATAATCGTGGTTGCAGCTCCTGTTTCGCAAGCATCTACGATTCCTTTAACGGGCTTTTTTCCTGTACCGGTGTAGAATTCGGTAATGATACCGATTAAAACGCCTGCAGCAAGACCTATTACCGTAGAAGCAAAGACGTGTAAATAACCTTGAGTTCCGTTAAATGTTTCTGTTCCCATAACAAATTTTACGGTAAAGAAAACGAAAATTGTTGCAATGAGAGCGGCACCGAAGGTTCCCGTATTGAGGGCCTTTTGAGGGTTTGAGCCCGGCTTTGCCTTTACAAAGAATGTTCCGATTAAGGAAGCTGCAAGACCTACAACCGAAATGAGCAGAGGTAAAAGCATCATCCTTAATTTTAAAGAAGAATCCGGAGTGTCTACTATTAGACCTAAAATCATGGCTCCTACCAATGAGCCTACAAAGGACTCAAAGAGGTCGGCACCCATACCTGCAACGTCACCTACGTTATCTCCTACGTTGTCTGCAATAGTAGCAGGATTTCGGGGGTCATCTTCGGGGATACCTGCTTCAACCTTTCCTACAAGGTCGGCTCCTACGTCGGCAGCCTTTGTATAAATACCGCCGCCTACACGTGAGAACAGAGCAATAGACGAGGCTCCGAGTGAAAAAGCTGTAGCTAGAGGTAAAACAATATCTTTAAGTACGTTTTCCGTAGTTCCTAGTATTGAAGTAGAGAGAATAAGAACGATAAAAAGACCTATAAATGCAAGTCCTACAACGCTCATTCCCATAACGCTTCCGCCTGAAAACGCTACTTTTAAGGCTCCGTTTAGGCCATTATCCTTAGCAGCCTGTGTTGTGCGTGAGTTGGCTTGTGTTGCAACGCGCATACCTATGTAACCGGCTGACATTGAAGCAAGAGCACCAAGCAAGAATGAAAGAGATTGGAACTTCAGAGCTCCCTTATTTCCTATTGCTAAAAAAACTGCAACTATGGCAATGAAAGGAAGAAGAGTTATATATTCCCTTCTTAAAAAAGCCATAGCTCCATCGGCTATATGGCCTCCAATTTCTTTTAAAGCCTGATCCGAAACCTTTTGTTTATAAATCCATAAGGTTCTTATAAGTGCATAAGCCAGGGCAACAATCCCGCCTCCGAGCACGGCATACAATGCGAGTGAAATACTCATTTTTTCCTCCTGTTGTGTTGTACAACTTGAAATAGATTATACGGTTTTTCCGTCATAATGTTTTTAAACTTAGCATATTTTTGGGAGTTTTTCAAGTAGGGAATTTATTTATATAGAACGGGCTTTTATTTGTGTAAGGTTGTTTTAAATTTTTTTATTTTTTTTGTATTTTTGTTTGGACAAATTTGAAAAAGCATGATAGAATATCCCCTATAAGAGTTGTTTTAAAAATAAAATTTCGGAGGAAATCTATGGACAGTTATTTGAATGTTGCGAACTCTTGGGTTTTATGGCTTTCAGCTTTTCCGTTATTGATTACGGTATTGTTTCAAGCTATAATTTTTAGCAAAAAAGCAAAAGACGCTGCTAAAATCGTCGGCTTAAGTGATGCCGATGTGAGAAAGTCTTTCCGTATCGGTATGACATCTTCTATCGGACCGGTTTTGGGCGTTTTTATCGTAATGCTGGGCCTAATGTCGGTAATAGGCGGCCCTCTTGCATGGATGCGCCTTTCGATTATAGGTGCAGCCTCAACGGAACTTGCAGCGGCACAGATGGCGGCTCAGGCTCAAGGCATTGATTTATCAAGCCCCGATTACGGCTTAATAAATTTTGCAAATGCAACGTGGGTTATGGCGCTAAACGGAAGTGCGTGGCTTTTTATGACAGGTTTATTTTCCGATAAGCTTAATAGCTTATCAAAAAAAATATCGAAAGGGGATCCTGCCAAGCTGGCTATTTTAATGGTTACAGCTATGAGCGGAGCCTTCGGCTTTTTATGCAGTAATGAAATAACAAAAGCTCTTAGATCGGTAAAAGGGAAAAATTATCCGGCTGTTGCTGCTGCCGTATCTGCAGCTCTTCTAATGGTTGTATTTGAAAAACTCGGCAACAAATATCCTAAATTAAAAGAATACAGCTTAGGAATAGTTATGATTCTTGCAATGGTAATTGCAATGGTATTTAAAGACTTAATTTTAAAATAAGGAGAAGCTAAATGAGTGACGAATTATATGAAAAAACTTTTACAAAACCTATAATAAGGTATGGAAGGTTTACAAACCTATTATCCTTGGTTCTTTGCTTTCTGCCTTCAATTCTTGTTTGGGTCGTTTATGGAGTAAAGCCGTCAACACAGGATATATTGACAGGTTGGGGCTTGGCAGCATCCGTATATGCAATCTATGCCGTTGTTGAACCTATCAGTTATTTCCCCATACTCGGCTTACCCGGAACTTATATGTCTTTCCTTTCAGGTAATATTGGAAATGTACGTTTACCTACTTCGGCCGTTACGCAAGAAGCTGTCGGCGTAGAACCCGGTACAAAGAAAGCCGAAATAGTTTCTACCCTCGGTATTGCAGGATCGATAGTTACCAATCTGATAATTGTAACTATTGCAGCGGTAGGAGGAGCTGCCCTAATGAGCATCTTCCCCAAAAAAGTATTGGAAGCCTTTGCCTACGTTTCGCCTGCAATCTTCGGTGCTATGTTCGGAATGTTTGCCGTTAAGAATATAAAATACGGTATCTTTGCTTTTATTTTAGCTATGGCCTTATTAAATCTTGTTAAAATACCGGTATATGTAATGATTCCGGCCTGTGTATTCGGAACGGTAGCTTTCGGTTTTTTAACTTATAAAAAACCTAAGACTGAAGAACAAGCTTAAGGGAGGAAAAGATGGATATATTAAAAAAGGTAAAAGAAATAGAAAAAGACATAATTTCTTGGCGCCGCCATTTGCATCAAAATCCTGAGGTTGGCTTTGAACTTCCTAATACAATAGATTTTGTATGTAAAAAATTGGATGAGTTTGGAATTAAGTATGACAGAAATGCGGCAAAAAGTGCCGTTATAGGTTATATTCACGGTGCAGAAAAAGGAGATGTTATCGCTCTGCGTGCAGACATGGATGCCCTTCCTGTTTGCGAAGCTACCGGACTTGACTTTGCTTCTAAGAATTCCTTTATGCACGCTTGCGGTCATGATGCTCATACTTCGATATTGCTTGGAGCCGCAAAGGTGTTAAACGATTTAAAGGGCAGTTTTAAAGGAACCGTTAAGCTTATCTTCCAGCCTGCGGAAGAACTGGGAACTGGCTCTGTAGACATCTGTGAAAAAGGAATCCTTGATGACGTAAAAGAAATTCTGGGACTTCATGTAGGCTGTATAAGCGATGAGGCAAAACCCGGCGAATTCCTTTTTTCAAAGGGCTCGATGATGGCCTGTATGGATAAATTTTCAATTAAGGTTAAGGGTGTAGGTGCCCATGGTGCTTATCCTTCTCTTTCGATAGACCCTGTTGTAATCGGCTCTCACATAGTTGTCGCCATACAGGAAATCTTAGGCCGAGAGGTACATCCTACGGAGCCGGCTGTAATAACGGTTGGACAATTCCATTCAGGTTCGGCATTCAATATAATTCCGCCTGAAGCTTATCTTGAAGGAACCGTACGGGCCGTAACAAATGAGACGAGGGAATTGATAGCAAAACGGATTGAAGAAGTTGCCTCCAATATTGCAAAAGCTTTTAGAGGTTCAATTGAATACCAATTCTTTAGACAGCCGCCTCCTCTTATAAACGATGCGAAAGTTACGGATAAGGCTATGGGAGCCGCCAAGGAGCTTTTCCCGAATGATGTTAAGCTTATGCAGCGGCCGGTCATGGGAGGAGAAGATTTTGCATGGTACTTAGAAAAAGTTCCGGGTTCATTTATCTTCTTATCGACTCCATCCCCCATTGAAGGAAAAGTCTGGCCTCACCACAATCCCAAATTTGCCTTAGATGAATCGCAGTTTTACAGAGGAGCAGCGCTCTTTGCAGCTTATGTAATGAAGGAGCTTGGTAAATAATTTTAGACCGAGTTAAGGTTTATAAATTTATTAAAAAGCAAATTCTTAAAGCCGTCTTAAACTTTAATGTTTAGGGCGGCTTTTTATATTTACATTAAATATCCTAATATGCTATACTGGTTTTTATAATTCGGGATAAAAAATGAAACAGCTTATAAAAATTTTGATTGTGGAAGATGATAATACTATAGCCTCGGTTTTAAAAAAGAATTTGGAGCAATGGAGCTTTAATGTACGCTGTGCAAAAAATTTCAGCAATATTTTGGAGGAGTTTGAAGACTATAAACCCTCTTTGGTAATAATGGATATAGGGCTTCCGGCATTTAACGGTTATCATTGGTGTTCCGAAATCAGGAATAAGTCTCAAGTCCCTATTATATTTTTATCTTCCCGTAACGATAAGATGGATATTGTAATGGCTATGCAAATGGGAGGCGATGATTATATCGAAAAACCCTTTGATATGGATGTAACCATTGCAAAGATACAGGCCGTTATCAGGCGGACATACCAATTTACCGCTTCGATGAATGAAATCGGCTTTGCCGGGACCGTTTTAAATTTGAGTACGCTCACTCTTGTGTATAATAATAAGACAACCTTGCTGACTGCAAATGAAATTAAAATTTTAAAATGCCTTTATTTGGCTCAAGGCGAATTTGTTTCGAGAGAAAAAATTATGGATGTGCTTTGGCAAAATAATCAGTTTGTGGACGATAATACTCTTTCGGTAAATATAACCCGCTTGCGCAAAAAGCTGGAAAACGCAGGGCTTTTTAATTTTATCGAAAACAAAAAAGGTTTGGGATATAAACTAAATGAACATCACGGAAAACAGTAAATTAAAATTAAGCATAATTATAAAAAGTTTTTTTAAAGATAATTTTTTATTTATATTTGTTCCGTTTCTTTTAATCTTCTTACAAGTGCTTATCTTATATTTAAGTAATGCCGAAACCGGACTCGTATCTTATATAAGCTCATTAAGTATTTCCATTTTGATTATATTCTTTATATTAAAATTTATTTTTTACTATCGTAAAATAAAAAACTATTTTGACCTCGTGGAACAATATGAAGTAAATTCGGAAAGCTCTGATGATGAAAAGTTTGAAAACAGGCTTGATCTTTCTTTATCGCAAATTATTTCGTTAAAAAAGATAAAAAAAATAATCTTGGAAAGAGAAGCTTCCATTTATAAAAACCGGAAAATGCTTACCGATCAAAACGATTATTTTTCTCTTTGGATTCATCAAATAAAAACTCCTATTACTTCTATAAATATTTTATTGCAAAATATGAATTCTTCAAAAGATGAAGTATTTGAAATAAAAAAAGCTCTTTTGAATATAGATAATTATACCCAAATGGCATTGCATTATTTAAAGCTCCAAAGACCGGATAAGGATTTGGATTTTCTTAAGTTTAATTTAAATGAAGTTTTGCAAAACATCTTCCGTAAATACAGAAGTATTTTTATTTATAAAAATATAGAGCTTAATTATAAACCTTGTGATCTAAACATTATAAGCGATCAAGTTCTTTTTGAATTGATGATTGAGCAGATAATTTCCAACAGCCTAAAATATTGCGGCATAGACGGCAAAAGAGGAATTTTAAGCATCTATATTGAAAATCAAAATCCTTCAATCCTTGTAATTGAAGACAATGGAATCGGAATAAGCCCTTCAGACCTCCCCAAAATCTTCGATAAGGGATACTCCGGTTTAAACGGCCGTCTCAGCGAAAAAGCTACAGGCCTCGGCCTCTACCTTGCTCGAGAAATATCCGAAAGGCTCGGCTGCACTCTTACAATAAACTCTCTTCAAGGTGCATGGACTAGGGCAGAGGTTAAACTCGGAACGGAAACCTCAATAGACCTATTCGATAACCCCGTTGTTGAACAGGTTTAATCCTTACAAAAATGTAAGTCAAAAAAACAAAATGTAAGGCTCCGTCAATGCAGGACTTTTAATTTTTTGATAAAATTATTTAAATCGTATGGAGTTTTATGGAGGTGTTTTGTGGAAACATTACTTGATGTTAAAAATATTCAAAAAATTTACAAGTCCCGATTTTCAAAACAGGGAACGGTTGCCTTGCGTGATGTAAGTTTTTCGGTAAAGAAAAATGAATTTACGGCTATTATGGGAGAGTCCGGTTCGGGGAAAACGACCTTGCTTAATTTACTTGCAACCTTGGATAAACCTTCTTCCGGTGAGATATTTTTAAAAGGAGAACCCATATCCAAAATAAAAGGAAAAGATATTTCGGCTTTTAGGCGTAATAAATTAGGCTTTGTGTTTCAAGATTATAATCTCTTGGATCAATTTTCCGTAAAGGATAATATATTACTTCCTCTTGTACTCTCAAATTATCCTATTGATGAGATGAATAAAAGACTTCTTCCTCTTGCTGAAGCTTTGAGGATTTCAAGCCTTCTCGAAAAATACCCTTATGAGATTTCAGGTGGGCAATGTCAAAGGGCTGCTGCTGCAAGGGCTTTTATTACAAAACCTCAACTCATCTTGGCCGATGAACCTACAGGAGCCCTTGATTCAAAATCCTCGGATATGCTTTTAGAAACTTTTTCTCAAATGAATGAGGCCGGGCAGACTATCATAATGGTAACCCATAGTGCACGGGCGGCAAGTTATGCAAAGCGTGTTTTGTTTTTGCGTGATGGAAATATTTATTACGAAATATATAAGGGCGATATGGGACAGGCTATCTTTAGGGAAAGGATCAACGAAGGGCTTTTTATGATGAACAGAATGGATTCGTAAGAGAGAATAAGGTACAGAGAGGAGACTTTATGAAACTTAATTTTTATTTTCAACTTGCCAAAAAAAATATTTCGACGGGAGCAAAAACCTATATTCCATACATTTTCGCCTGCTCACTTTCGATAATGATGTTCTCAATTATGTATACGCTTTCAAAAGAAGCCTTTAGTCAAAATTCAGCCGGTTTAATTACCTTGATGAATTTCGGTGTAATAATAGTTGGTTTCTTTTCAATGATTTTTATCTTTTACGGAAATAAATTTTTGATTAAAAACAGAGTAAAAGAAATAGGACTTTATACCGTTTTAGGACTTGAAAAAAAGCATATTGCAGGAGTTTTATTTTTTGAATTTCTAGCCTGTTATTTTTTGAGTTTATTCTTCGGAGCAATCGGCTCCGCTCTTTTCGGAAAATTATGCTTCTTAATATTGTTTAAGGTAAGCGGTATTCCTTCAAAAATAAATTACAGTCTTTCTTTTAGCTTTTTAAAACCTGCGAGTATCGTATTCTTTTGTTTTTTTACAATAAATTATCTTTATAATTTAAAGAAGATAAGCCTTTTAAATCCCATTCAGCTTTTAACCGAATCAAAGAGCGGAGAAAAAAGATCGAAATATTTACGCTTAAAAACATTTCTTGCTATTCTTTTTATCGGAAGCGGTTATACTCTTTCAGTTTTAAGTATTAATCCCATAGTTGCCTTAAAAACATTTTTACCTGCCGTTCTGCTTGTGATTGCAGGAACCTTTTTCTTTTTTGAAAGTATTACCATTTTTATTTTAAATAAAATAAAGAACCGTAAATCTTATTACAAGCCTGCAAAATTTATTTCCGTTTCTGGAATGATTTATAGGATGGGACAGCATGCAAAGGGCTTGGCAAGTATTTGTATTTTGCTTACGATGATCTTACTTACCCTCGCCTCAGTAACAAGTATTTATATGGTAAGCGAGAAAATCATATCAAAGGCCTTTATACGCAATCATCAATTGAATCGGCTTTTTAAAAAAGACAATGTAGAATTACAAAATAAAGAAAGCTTAATTGCGGACATAAAAGAGATAGGCTTAAAGCATAATATAGAAACAAATGATTTTTTATATGTAAGATATTTTTATGGAATTTCAAATATAAGCGATAATACTCTTTATGAAAATGATGATTCATATTTTTCCCGCAACAATGTTCAGATTATGTTGTGCAGTTTTGAAGATATTAAAAATATTTTCCCTGACGAGCTCTATAAAAAATTATTGACGGACGCTGCAAGTATGAGTGATGATGAGTTTTTTATTTTTTCTAATAAGAAGATTGACTATAAAAAGCCATTACAAATAGGGCAAAAAGAATTTAAACTAAAAAAACTTGAAAGCGAATTTGTTTCTATAATGAATAACTCGCCCTATATTCCGTATTCTCCCTTTCCTTATATAAATTTGATAGCTAAAAATTCTGAAAGCCTTGAGCTTATTAAAAATGAGTTAAACGCATTAAAAGAAAACGCAAGGGCTCGGTTTAAAAATAAAAAACTGCTTGCACTTGAAGAATCCTTGTTTTGGAATACTTCCGCCGATAATCTTAAAACTATTCCTCCAAACTACATTCAAGACATAAAAAAATTGGCAAAGTCTTCGGAGGCAGATTTTTTTTATGATAATAAATTTCAGTCTTATAGAGACAGAAGAGAATTTGACGGAAGCTTTTTATTTTTAGGAGGCTTTTTGAGTCTTATGTTTTTAATATGGCTCATCCTAATTATGTACTTCAAACAGATTGCTGAAGGTGTAGAAGATAGAAAACGCTATCAAATAATGCTAAAAATAGGAATGGACTCTTCTTTAATCAAAAAAGCTTCACACGCCCAGCTTGTCTGGCTCTTTGTGCTGCCTGTTTTGGTTTCGATAGTTCACTGCTTTTTTGCTTCTCCATTGTTCAGCCGGCTCCTATTGGTCTTCGGACTTTTTAACACGACCATTTTTTTTGCCGCCCTGCTTTTAACCGGAGGCTTTACCCTGATTTTATATTTGCTTTTTTATAAGATTACTTTGAATAAGTATAATAAAATTATCCGATAGAGAAAAGGCTGTTCCATTTGGGAACAGCCTTTGTTTGATACTATTTCCCCCGATATTTTTTTAAAGCTTTTTTTATATCCTTGATTGCCCAGTCGTAATGACTGGAAGTAGCGGACACACAGTAACTTCCGAGAGTGGTTGTACCGGTCCAGTTAAAAACAGCTTTTGAAAAAAGTTCCTCGTTTGAAAAGCGCTCGATGAGTTTCATAACTTCTTTATGTGTTTTTTTAAGCATTTTTTCGGCATCGGCATAAGGGGTTCCTTGATGCTTTTTCCAAAACTCAACATTCATTTCAGGATAAGTTTTCCAGTTGTAAGGTTCAGGTAAAAAGGCTGCCAATTTCCCTTTTGTGTTGGACTTGATCCAATTCAGCAAAAGACAGTGCCATTCATAAAGATGAACCAACACATCGCGTACATTTTTATCGCGCTCGTTTGGATTTATATCGGCAGTTCTTTCTTTTTCGGTCATACCGTCAATTAAGTTCCACAGTTTTTCAAACTGCTCATTTGAAGCAAAAATCAAATCTTCTTTTGTTGTAGGTCTCGGCATAGGTTTCTCCCATAAAAATATGTAAACTCATTATAGCACATCAACCTGTCAGAATGTGTCAGGTTTTAAAAAGAATTTAAACTTTTCTATGCTTTTTCATAATTTCTTCTGCAAGTTGGGCGATTTCGGTTTTTAAGTTTTCCGGTTCAAGGATTTCTACTTCGGTGCCGAGCGACAAGATAAAACCGCAGACCCACGAATCAAAGGGGAGAGCTGCATTCAGGGTATATGAGCCGTCGGAATTTTTTGCGATAAGTTCAGGAGGAAATTCATCGTAGAGTCTGTAGGCGGTTTTAGCAGTGCATTTTAATTTAATGTTTGTAAGGGGAGGCGGTGCCGCTTTTTTATCGTCAGGTATTTTGCCGAGCAGGTCTGCACGGTTAAATGTTTTTAAAGTCTTTATAATAGAAAGTATACGGGTTAATCTAAAAAGTCTACATGCGTTTTTTTCTGTACAATAGCATTCGGCATACCAAGCCTTCGATTTATACAAAAGACGTAAGGGGTAGACGGTTCGTTCCGTTTTTTCTCCGTATGAGCTGAGATATTCCAGCTTGACGGCTCTTCTTTCTAAAATTGCATCTTTAAGCGTTTTAAAAAGGTGATGATCGTTTTTGTTGTCCCAGCGGGAATAATCAATCCTGATCCAATCGGCATTTTTTTGAAAGATTGCAGATAAGCGGTTTAAGATAGATTCGGTGTGTATCTCATCTATTGGAGAAAGGCATTGCAGAGCAAGCAGTATTTTCTCCTGTTCTCCTTTTGTCAAAATTGATTTATTGATTGTGTAGCTTTCATCGATAAAAATACCTCCGCCGGTACCCTGCATCGTATACACGGGGATTCCTGCACTGCTTAAAATATCCATGTCGCGATAAATAGTACGAACCGATACGCCGAATTTTTTTGCAAGTTCTTGTGCCGTTGTCTGCTTCCGATTGAGAAGGATAAATACGATTTCAAAAAGTCTTTCCGAGCGCATAGTTAAACTCTTAAAAATTCAGGAAAACGACCACTACAGATATGACCTCCTGCCTAACATTCTTCCTGAATTTCTTCATATAATTTTAGTTTGGGAATAGCAGCCTGCATAAGCTTAAAATGTTTATCATTTGTCCATATTTTGCAATCATATTTTATTCCAAGATATGCAATTATAGCATCTTGAAATGGAACTGTAAGACCTGTTTCTTTGAAGGTAATAAATTGTTTTGCAAGCTCAATCCAATCATTCTCAATAAAATCTAAGTAATAAAAACCGTTTAGTGCTGTTTCGATATGTAAAAATTGCGAATCGGAATTACTTCCTCGTAAAAGTTCTGTTTTAATAACACCGCAAATTGCTATATCGTTTTTCTCAAAAATTTTCTTTACTTTGGCTGTTGGTTTGTTCCAAAAATCTATTATTATATTTGTATCTACTAAAATCATACAAGACTTTTTTCCCGTAGTTCAGTAACGGCATTACAATCTAATTGAATTTTTCCTGCCAAATCAAAAAATGCTTGCTTGCTTTTGACTTCTGTATGCCTAGTTAAAACACTATTTTGCTCCGATTGGAGAAACTTAATAAATACAGAAACAGACATCAAAAGTTGTTCCGGTAGAGTTCGTATTTGCTCAATTAATATATCATAAGACATAATTCCTCCCCCATAAAAACTTTTTGCAAGGATTATCAAATCATGAAAAAAGTTTTTTCAAGTGTGTGCTATAAAAGCACATACATATAATAATACGATGTTTTGTACTCAAAGTACAAAACTCGGTAGATAAACAGTGAGGCTGAATTCCTGCCGAGCTGTTTATCATACCTCCTTGCACACCAAAGCGTATCCAAATAATATTAGCTTAACCGGCATTGCATGTCAAGCGTGTTAATCGGTTGACAGCAATTTAAGCTCTTTTTTCCAGTTTTCCAATTTCAATAATGGAATATTCTCAAAATGCTTTGTGTTATTTGTTACTAAAGTCAAATCGTTGTAAATTGCTGTTGCTGCAATAAATAAATCCATATCTTCTATTCTTATTGCCTTTGCATACAGCTTTGCCTTTATGTCGGCAAATACTTCCATGACATCAGCATTTAATTCTTCGATGGGATAAATTTCGCGAATATGATTTACCTTTATCATATTCTTTTGTTCATTCTGAGACCGCTTTGCACCAAAGACAAGTTCTGCATAAGTAATCATCGAAATAGAAATAGGAATATGCTTGTTTTCTTCAAATTTTGCCAGTACGGTCTTGTCGCCTCGGAGTGCAAAAATTATTATATCAGTATCAATCAAATATGCCATCTAAAACCTCAAATCTTGTTGAATTGATACGGGAATCTCTTATATCATCGATAATTTCTTCTGCTCTTCTTAAATCTTCCCATGAGCCTGCAAGTTTTAAAAATTCCTCTGTAGCATTTTTTGCTTTTACGGGAGCAGAAGTAAAATAATCTTGTAAAATTGTGATAACTTGCTGACTGACTGAGCGGTTATCTCGTTTTGCTGCGAATTTTAATCTGTCATATAAACGATCATCCATATCACGGACTTGTAAAATTGCCATACCATACCTCCAAGTATATTATATAAGATATTGTATGAAAAATCAAGCAAAATTCATTATGCAAACAAATTCGAGAAGATTGGTAATCATTTAATTTTATTGAAGATTCTTTTATCATTTTTCACCATAATGGGTTCTACACTGAATTATTTGTATCATATTATCGACTATTCTATAAACCAATCTATTTTTTTATCTATTCTGCGGCTCCAGAATCCTGACAGATTTCCCTTTAATGGCTCAGGGCTGCCTAAACCATTATGACCATTCCTTTCAATATCTTTAATCAACATATTGATTCTTTTTAGTGTTTTTTTATCTTCTGTTTGCCAATAGACATAATCTATCCATGCATCTTCATCCCATGCTTTAATCATTAGCCTATTCCACTATATCATGCACGATATATTTCCCTTCATTCATTCGTTTAGCAGCAGCATGTAGTTTTTTTTGATTATATTTATTATAAAAACCGCTTTCATCACTTATAATTTTAAATGGTATACCGCCGATTCTCAATGATTGACGAATGAAAATGTTAAATGCAGTTGTCATATTCATTCCTAAACTGTCAAAAAGCTGTTCAGCCTCTTGTTTTACTTCGGAATCCATTCTTATGTTGACATTTATTTGAGCCATAAAACCTCCTAATTTATACATATATTTTATATATAATTATATATAATGTCAATAATTATATATAAGATACAGTAATTTTTGAAATGAGCTATCTTCATTATCAATGTAAGCCGGATTTAGATTGTAGTAGTTATCTATAAAAATAAAAAACCCGACAGGCAAAAGGAGGAGAAAAACCTGTCGGGAAACTGCAAAGGAGGTATATTGAATTGTTTGTTGTCGTTCAACATACACTAAACAAAACTATTTAGGGGCTTTTGGTTACATAAAAATTTAAATTTTTTTTAAAATTTTTGTGTAAAAAGAGCATTTTTTTTGTAAAAAAGTGTTCCTAAAGGTTTATTCTAAAAATACCGATAAGAAAGTGTGAAATACCGTATTTTTAAGAATAATATTTTAAAAAAACTTGTCTTGTTCGTGTTTGTTTTGCTTTTTTCTCTCCTTTTTGCTCAAGAGGGTGAGAAAAACGCCGAATTTCTCTTTAAATTTAAATTTATTGACGATGATGCATATAAAATTCACTCCGTTGTAGATGAAAAGGTCTATGTAAACGGAAAATTTCATCATAAAGCCCAAATTATCAACAGAATTGAGGTAGAAGTCTCGGATATAGAACCCGGAGAAGGCGATAAAACCTCTTCTGCCCTTTTTTCGTGTATGTTTATGACCAGCGAGCAAAATTCCAACAAAACATTTGACTGGTCCCGAAATTACCCAAGCGTTTTTAGGCGGGATGAAGCCGGTTTTTACACTATCGGAGATGAATATTATATGCCTGTGGTACGGAATGTGCCGACTTTTCCAAACTATCCCGTTAACCCCGGCGATACTTGGACCGGCGAAGGCTTCGAAGCCCATGATTTTAGGGATGCATTCGGCATTGAAAAGCCTTTTACCTTTCCGTTCAAGGTTGAATATCAATACATAGGACTTGCAGAAATAGATGGTCAAATATACCGCCACATAACTGCAAGTTATGACTTAAACCACGTTGTTCCTCAAAATGTTCTTAAAAATTATAAGGGAAAAATAGACGTGCCTGTCAAAATTTTAGGAAAATCGAGACAAAACCTATATTGGGATGAAGAAAGAGGAAATCTATATTGCTATAATGAAGAATTTAACATTAAGATGCTCCTTTATTCAGGCTACACCTATGATTTTATAGGGACAGCAAGGGCTAAGGTTATTGAAGTAAAAAAGATAGATACAAGCACTGAAGAAGAAATAAAAAAGAGTGTTGAAGACCTGAACCTTGAAAATACTACTATTGAGAAAACCGATGAAGGCTTAACAATCAGCATTGAAAATATCCAATTTTTGCCTGATTCTGCAATTTTAAGAGATAGTGAAAAAGAAAAAATAAAAAAAATAGGCGAAATTCTTTTAAAATTTCCCGATAGAGAGTTTTTGATCTCAGGGCATACAGCCTTAGCCGGTACCGAAGAAGAAAGGCAAAAGCTTTCTGAGGAAAGGGCCGCTGCCGTAGCTAATTATCTTATAGAGTTGGGCGTTCAAAAAAGGGAACACGTATATACCCGAGGTTTCGGTGCCCGCCGGCCCGTTGCCCCCAATAATTCACCTGAAAATATGGCTAAAAACAGACGTGTCGAAATAACTATCTTGGATAAGTAAAATTTAAAAAAAGCCCCTAAGCGGTTCTTTTGAAAGGAGAGGGGGGAGAGGAAAACTTTTATCCGAAAAAGTTTTTCCTCTCCTCCTTAATTTTTAGAAGGGTCTATCAGCCAAATACTTGTATTCCTGCCACTGCCTCTTAGCCTTAGCAGCAGCCTTATCCAAGAGCATTTGAGCTCTTGCAGGATCGGCATTCTTTAAGGTCTTAAAGCGGACTTCTTTGTACATAAAGTCGGCAAGATTAAAGTCGGGTTCCTTGCTGTCAAGCTGGAATGGGTTTTTGCCCTGCTCGACAAGTCTCGGATCGTATCTGTACAAGGGCCATAAACCGCAAGAAACGGCTTCTTTTTGGTTTGTCATACCCTTTGTCATGTTGATACCGTGGTTGATACAATGACTGTAAGCGATGATAATCGAAGGTCCGTCATAGCTTTCGGCTTCTCGGAAGGCTTTGATTACCTGACTCATGTTTGCACCCATAGAAATATGTGCGACATAGACATAGCCGTAGCTCATGGCCATCATACCCAAGTCTTTTTTGCTTACTTCCTTACCTGAAGCGGCAAATTTTGCAACTGCACCGATAGGTGTAGCTTTTGACATCTGTCCGCCGGTATTCGAGTAAACTTCAGTATCCATTACAAGAACATTGATGTTTTTACCGGAAGCAAGGACGTGATCTAATCCGCCGTATCCGATATCGTATGCCCATCCGTCTCCTCCGAGGATCCAAACGGAGCGTTTGATAAAGTGGTCGGTTAAAGAATCCAATTCCTTAGCCAATTCGTCTCTTGAACCTGCTAACTCTTTTTTAAGCTCTGCTACAAAGGCTCTCTGGTCTTCAATAGCTGCATCATCTTCTTGAGCGTTATTGAGAATCTTGTCGATTACGCCGGCTGCAATACCTTTTGCTTTTGCCTTAGCGGCAACTTCGCGGGCATAAACGGCGAGCTTATCGCTTGTCAACCTCATACCGTAACCGAACTCTGCTGCATCCTCAAACAAGGAGTTAGACCAAGCCGGGCCTCTTCCGTCACATCGTTTTGCATAGGGTGTTGTGGGCAGGTTTCCTCCATAAATTGAAGAACAGCCTGTTGCGTTTGCAATAACGGCTCTGTCTCCGAAAAGCTGTGAAAGGAGCTTTACATAAGGCGTTTCACCGCAGCCTGCACATGCACCTGAGAACTCGAAAAGGGGTCTCTTCATACCGATGCCCTTGGGAACGCTCAAATTAAGCTTCTTTACATCAGGCTCAGGAATATCGTTAAAGAAGAAGTTCCAGTTTGCAACTTCCTGCTTTCTGTGTTCAACAAAGTTTTCCATATTGATGGCTTTAATTTCGGGATTTTCCTTGGACTTTGCAGGACACTGCTGAACGCAAAGACCGCAGCCTGTACAATCTTCCGATGAAACTTGAATTGTAAATTTAGCTCCTTCAAATTCCTTGCCCTTATAATCGCAGGATTTAAAGCCCTGGGGTGCCTTTGCCAAAAGTGAGCTGTCATAAGCCTTCATTCGGATACAGGCATGGGGACAAACCATGACACACTGACCGCACTGAATACAGATGTCGCTCTTCCAGATCGGAATATGTTCTGCGATAGCTCTCTTTTCGTATTGAGTGGTAGCGGTCGGGAAGGTGCCGTCTTCAGGCATTTCGCTGACCTTTATATCATCACCTTTTTGGATGGCAACCTTGCCCAAAACATTCTTTACGAATTCGGGAGCATCGCCTGCGATTGCAGGGTGCATCTTGAGCTTGCTTGTTGCTGTCTTGGGATAATCAACCTTTTCAACTCCCTCAAGAGCCATATCTATTGTCGTAATATTCTTTTGAACGATTTCCGGACCTTTTTTTCCGTAGGACTTTTCAATGAATTTTTTGATTAGATCTACGGCTTCGGCTTCAGGCAAGATTCCGAAGATTTTGAAAAAGGCGGTCTGCATAACAACGTTAATTCGGTTGCCCATTCCGGCTTTTTCTGCAATCTTGATAGCATCGATTACATAGAATTTAGCTTCTTTTTCGATAATCTGCTTTTGAACCTCGACGGGCATATTATCCCATATTTCGTTCTTTCCGTAAGGAGCGTTCAAAAGGAAGGTTCCGCCTTTTTTAAGGCTGTGGAGCATATCATAGGTTTCAAGATAGCTGAACTTATGGCATGCAACGAAGTCCGCATTTGTAATTAAGTAGGGCTTTCGGATTGCGTGTTTTCCGAATCTCAAGTGAGAAATCGTAAAACCGCCCGACTTTTTACTGTCATAGGAGAAGTAGGCTTGCGCCTTATTGTCTGTGGCTTCACCGATAATCTTAATAGAGTTTTTATTGGCACCTACGGTACCGTCTGAACCCAAACCGAAGAACATAGCCTGGTGCATGTCCTTATCTTCAAGTTTAAAGTTGGGGTCATATTTGATGCTGGTATGTGTAACATCATCTTCGATACCTACAGAGAAGTTGGTCTTCTTTTCGCCTTCAAGGTTGTCGAATACGCCCTTAACCATGGCCGGTGTAAATTCTTTTGAACCGAGACCGTAGCGTCCGCCGATGATAACGGGATAATGAGTAAAGGGGCATTTTTTTGCAGCCTGCATTTCGCCGATGGCTGTTCTTACATCTTCGTAGAGGGGTTCACCTAAAGAGCCTGCTTCCTTACATCTGTCGAGAACTGCAATTCCTTTTACTGTGGCAGGAATAGCCTTTACAAAGTGCTCGGCGCTGAAGGGCCTGTAAAGCCTTACTTTAATAACACCGTATTTTCCGCCCTTGGAATTAAGTTCGTCTACCGTTTCTTCAACAGTATCCGCACCTGAACCCATGAGGATTATGATTTGCTCGGCATCCTTTGCTCCGTAGTAGTCATAAAGATGATACTGTCTTCCTGTAAGTTTTGCATACTTATCCATTTGTTTTTGAACAATTTCGGGAGTAGCAAGATAGTATTTATTTACGGCTTCTCTGCCTTGGAAGTAAATATCGGGGTTTTGAGCTGTTCCGCGGAGTTCGGGCTTTTCAGGGGTTAAACCGCGTTTTCGGTGAGCTCGAACAAGCTCATCGCTTACCATTTGGCGCATAATGTCATAAGAAACTTCTTCAATTTTTTGAATTTCGTGAGAAGTTCTAAATCCGTCAAAGAAGTGGAGGAAGGGAACTCTTGCTTCCAATGTGGCTGCATGAGAAATAATGGCAAGGTCCATAACTTCCTGAACCGAGTTGGATGCCAACATAGCCCAACCTGTCTGGCGGCAGGCCATTACGTCCTGATGATCTCCGAAGATTGAAAGAGCACTGCAAGCTACGGCTCGGGCAGCAATGTGAAAAACAGTGCTGGTCAACTCGCCGGCTATTTTGTACATGTTCGGAATCATTAAGAGCAAGCCCTGAGATGCGGTAAAAGTTGAAGAGAGAGCTCCTGTGGTCAAGGCTCCGTGTACTGCGCCTGCAGCACCTCCTTCGGATTGAAGCTCAACAACATCGGGGACAGTACCCCAAATATTTTCTCTTCCGCGGGCTGAATATTCATCAGCGACCTCACCCATCGGACTTGACGGTGTGATCGGGTAAATGGCAATTACCTCGCTTAAGGCGTGGGCAACGTGACCGGCAGCAGTATTACCGTCGATCATTACAAGTTTTTTTTCTTGGCTCATAAAAACCGTCCTTATAAAAGTATTAGGGATTATTCAAGTCTATTACAAAAAGAGAATATGATTCTAAAAGCATACTGCGTATAACGGAAATGAACAGTCCCGATAAATAAACTTACCATAAATTTTATATTTTTTCAAGAGAGTAAGCCATATTATAGAAAAATGAGTTCTCACGCTCAATTGACTAAAATCGCTTTTTTATGTACAATAATAAATTGAGGATATTATGAGTGAAAGACCCGTACAGAGTAAATTGAATAATGCATTAAACATCCTCAAGCAGGGAGATCTAAGAGGTTCCTATGCCGAGCTTGAAAGGTTATTGAAGAATGACCTTGAAAATGCAGAAATCGACTATACTCTAAAGGGCGTGCGGTTTTGGGAGGATAAGCTTGAAAAAGCAAAAAAAGCTTCGACTCCATTAGAAAGGGCAGAGATGATGATTTCTCAGTGGAAGCCTTTTTTAGCTTATATTCACCGTCAGGGAGAAGAAAAAGAATCTATCATATACTCCTTAAAATGTGCCGTTTTTACGATTGCTTTGGAATTCTACGCAGATCTATTTAATGAAGAGTCGGAGCTGCCTGATGCAGAGCCTTACCGTAAAATAGGCCTTTGTTATAAGGTTCTCGGAAACTATGAAAGGGCTCTTGATTTTTTAAGGTATGCCGCCGAGATAGACAAGAATTCGGGATCGGTTTTAGCGGATTTGGCCGATTGTTATGCCCTATATGGGGAAATAAAATTTGCAAAAGCTTTTTTTCGGGAAGCCTTTTTTATAGACCCTGAAGGAATTGAGCTTCAATTTCTTGAGTCTGAAATTATTTGCAGGCTTATTAATAGAGTTTATAATCTTGGCTACAGGGTTGAAGATATTGCTGATTGGGTGCCTATTTACGGTGTTATTGACGGCGTTTTTAATGTAAAGCGTGAGCTCAGGGCCTTTGAAGTAGGGCAATTAAAGCAAAATATCTTTTTGATGGAAGGAGAGGTTCAAAATGCCTCTCAAGAACAAAAACATAAGCTTGTTCCGCGTTTAATAAACCATTATTTTTGGCTGATCGACCATTATGTGAGCGTAAATGAAAGCAAGTCAAAAATAGATGACCTGCTTTTGCGGATAAAAGTATTAGATCAAAATATATATAATTGCTATATGAGATAGCATATTTTCGGAGGATTTATGGCTGATATACAAAAACAACTGATAGAGATGCTCAATGAAGAAAAATGGACCAGAGCAGCTATAGGCAACTACACAACAAAGAATTTTGAAGATCTATATAAATTAGTATCTACAGCAAAAAAAGAAAATGTTGTGGACGAAATCAAACAAATATGTGATGAACATTTAACACATACAAAAAACAGTATAATAGCTCTTTATATTTCAAGTATAATTTCTCTTTCAAATCAGCTTTTGGATGATTCAAATGTTGTAAGCCTAATCGGAATATTTACCGACAACCACAGGACACAAATAGTTGAATATCTTTGTAAAAAGGTTCTCGAATACGGAGAATCCAAATTTGCCCTCCGTACATTGGCTGAATGCTATAAGGCTGCGGGAAGTGAAGACCTTTATGATATTTGGGAACGCTTGGTTAAGGTTGATTATGATGAAGCCGAGGTTGCCAAACTTTTAGCCGAAAAATATGAAAAAGACGGAAATAGGGAAAAATCTATAGAATATTATAAAAAAGCCTTGTACCGCTTTATAAACCGCAAGCAAATAAACGGTGTAAAAGAAATATGGTCAAAACTTGTCACCTTAATCCCCGATGAGATTGACTTCTTCTTCCGTATACAGGCTAAGATTACCGGTGTCATGGATAACAGCCGCAATTCCATATTGATGCAGGATGTTTACCAATATTACAGGGGAAATGAAAACTGGAATATTTGTATCGATATTTTAAAGCTTATTCTTTCTTATGATGAAAAAGATAACTGGGCAAGGGAAGAAATTATCGAATGCTTTAAAAATAAGTACAAAGATCACAGCCAGCTTGCAGAATGTATTAAGGTTTCGGACTTGAGCCAGCCTTGGCGCCCCGTATTTGATGCTATTGCCGACTTTGAAAAACATATTTCTTTTGATACGGGTTCCTTTGTCTTCCACCGCACATGGGGTGTAGGTCGCATTGCCTCAATTAAAGATGATGACCTGGTTATAGACTTTGCAAAAAAACGCGGACATAGCATGAGCCTCAAAATGGGTATTACCGCCCTCCAAACATTGGACAGGGAACATATCTGGGTATTAAAATCTACTGTCAGCAAGGAAATTCTTACAAAAAAAATAAAGAGTGATCCCGAATGGGCATTGAAGACTATAATAAAGAGTTTTGACAATAACTGCGACATGAAAAGGATTAAGCAGGAACTTGTTCCGTCACTTTTAACGGCAGGTGAGTGGACCAGCTGGAATACAAAGGCTAGAAAAGTCTTAAAAGAAAATCCAATGTTTGGTATCAATCCGGATAATATAGACTTTTACAGCGTAAGAGAGCGTCCAATTGCCGCCGAAGAAAAGCTTTCAAACGAATTTAAGGCTCAAAAGAACTTTTTTGCCAGAATTGAGCTTCTTAATGCCTATGATGCCTCGGAGGCTTGCGATGACGAATCCGATACCTTCCGCGAAATGCTTGATTATTTTGAAGGCTTCCTAAAAGCCTTCAGCCAGGTAAATGAGCTGGTTATTTGTGCCTATATTCTTGTTAAAGAATTTATTGCAGACAAGCAACAGATCTCGGCCGTAAAGCAATATAATTTTGCAGAGCTTTATAGCCGCATCGAAGATCCGATGGAGGTATATTCTCAAATAAAGGATAAGGTTTCGATAAAGGGTCAAACCCTTCGTCAGAAATTCTTAAAGTACATAAAAAATCTTATTCCCAATTGGGAAAAAGAATATACCAGACTATTCCCCACGGTTTTATCTTCCGAAATCTTGGATGCTCTGATAGAAGCCGGCTCTACCGATGATGTAAAGAATTTGGTAAAGGATTGTTTTGAAAACTACCGCATATACAGAAGTGCCGTTATTTGGTTCTTTAAAAATATTCAGGAAGAAGAATGGTTTAAGGAACTCGGTATCAGCGTAGAACAGCAGCTCATAGTGCTTATTCATATTCTTGATATTACATATCGTGAAATTGCATCGAGAAGAAATACAACCGAAAACCGAAAAATCAATCATCAAGTACATACAATCCTATTCGGTAAGGATGAGCTTTTGCAAAACTTTATAATGGAAAGCGATGTAGATACAATAACCAGGCTTTATACCCTTATCGATGATATAAAAGATCTTGATCCGGTAATTAAGATGAATATTAGAGCTAAAATTGTTGAAAAACATAAGGACTTTAAATTCTTTGATATTGAAGAAAAGAGTGTTACGGTTCACGGCTTGATCGTTACGGCAAAGATGCTCGATCTTAAAAACAAAGAACTTATCGAAATCAGGGATGTCAAAATTCCGCAAAATGCAAAAGACATCGGTTTTGCTCTTTCGCTCGGAGACTTGCGGGAAAATGCCGAATATAAGGCTGCAAAAGAAGAACAAACCCGCTTAGGAAATGCCTTGACCAGATTACAGGATGAACTTGACAGAGCTCAGATTTTTGATCCTACAACTGCCACAGCAAAAAAGGTTTACTTCGGCAGCAAGGTAAAAATTCTAAACAATTTGACAAATCAAGAAGAAGAGTATACAATTTTAGGACCGTGGGAATCGGATCCCGCAAACGGAATAATTTCTTATATGTCTCCCTTAGGAAACGGATTGTTTAACCATAAAAAAGGAGAAGAGGTTGAATTTGAAGTAAATGACGAAAAAAGGAGCTATAAGATTATAGATATTTCTATCGCGGATTTGAAATAATTTGATTGAGACTTGCAAATCTTTATTTGGAGATGCAAGTCTTCTAACTGCATCCCGAAGGAGGAAAAAAATGTTTAAAAGAGTTTCTCTGTGTTTGTTTTTGTTTGTTCTTTTTATACCTGTTTCTGCTCAAAATACTGCCAAGACAAATGCTGAAATTGTAATCTTAATGGATACGTCAGGAACTATCCTTCCATATTATGAAGACATTAATAATCGTGTTTTGTCTGAAATTAACGATAAATTTGTAAGGAAGGGCGATACGGTTCATGTTTTATCCTTTAGTGCAGATGCCCGTTACGAAATGTCGCAAAAAATTAACAGCGAAAAGGATATGTCCCGAGTTGTTTCAAGGTTTTTGCTTTTATACCAGTTGGGAAAAAGCTCGGACTTTTTAACCGGTCTTCAATATGCCCGCCAATACGGTTCGAATTTACCCGATACAAAAGAAAAAATATTGATTATAATTTCGGATGGAATTTTCAACCCGCCCGAATCAAGTCCTTATAAAAATTATACCGATGATCAGATAAAAAATGAAATAGGGCTTCTTGCGGGGAGTATAAGAAAAAAAGGCTGGAAGGTCTATTATGTTAAACTACCTTATCCTGCCGATGCCGTAATACGAGGATTGGACGGCAAAGAATTTTATAATCCCGGTGGCGGATATGCCGGAACAGGCAGCGGTAGTTCGGGCTCTCAAGGGGCCGGCGGCTCAACCGGAGGAAGTTCGACTTCAGGAACTTCCGGTTCTACTTCGAGCGGAGGCGGCTATGCCGGCGGAAGCACAACCTCAGGAACTTCCGGCTCTACTTCGAGCGGGGGCGGCTATGCCGGCGGAGGTTCAACTTCAGGAAATTCCGGCTCCACTTCAAGCGGAGGCGGCTATGCCGGCGGAAGCACAACCTCAGGAACTTCCGGCTCTACTTCGAGCGGGGGCAGCTCAACCTCAGGAAATTCCGGTACCGATCAGGGCGGCTCAGGTAATACCGGAACAGGACAGGGCAGTCTGACCGATGTTTCAAAGGATTTTAAAGAAGCCTCGGGAGCCGCAGGCAGTGAGCTTCCTAAGGATGAGAATGGAAAATTTACAATTACGGACAATACGGAAGACCTGCCTCTAATCAATTTCCCTGACGAGGGACTTGAAGCTCATGGCAATAAACTTTCTTTTTCTTTTGAGGTAACAAATAACTCCGATGAAGATGTAGAGCTTTATTTAACTCATATTGTTATTGATAACGGCGTTAATATCAGCAAAATACCTGTTGATTCACAAAATACAAAGATAAAGGCAAGCGAAAAGGATGTGCCGATCAGAGTTTCGGCCCTTCTTCCTGATGAATATAAAGAAGGTAATTATAATATTATTATGAGGCTTGAATTCGCAGAGGGAAAGAGGGTTTTGCCTCAGGTTATGGAGACTTCCTTAGCCGTTTTCCCGACAAGCTTCCAAAGACTTAAAAACTCTAATGCTCTTTGGTTTATCCTTCTTGGCCTTATCTTGCTTCTTCTCCTTATATTCTTGATTGTCTTCTTTACGAGGAGAAGAGGTTCAAGCTCTTCCTCCAATCAAGTCCGCTATGCGGCTGCAGGCAGTCAGATCAATTATCAGGAAGAGGATAAAAGGTATCCTCGTAAACTCTCGGAGGAAGATGATCATGCAAACCGTTTAAATGACTTTAATTCTGCTTCATCGAATACATCAATCTATTCCGACTATTCTGAAACCAAAAACTTTGCGGGTGACGGAGGTTCTATTTATTCTGCAGATAATTTAGATCGTATTGCCTCACAACGACAGGATGATGAAGTTTTACGCCGGCGTGTCTTAGCTGCTTCTTTTGCCGCAAAGGAGCCCAGAGGGACGTATATGTCTCCCGCCAACTTCTTTGAAACAATAGAAATAAAGCGTAATAAATCCGGCATGACGGAAATTTATGTTTTAAATCAAAATAGAAACATAGGAAGGCGTAATATCCATGTTATGAAACCCGGTACGAGCTTGACTTTGGGCGGAGGTAAAACCGATAACTTTTTAATATTCTTAGTTCCTTTCCCTGCACGTTTGGCTCAAGTCAGATATGACGGGCAAGATTATCATCTGGCTATTCTTAAGCCTAAGTACTTCCCATATGAGAAGTCGAATGTTGTAAATAACTGTATCGGTAAAACCGTTACCATTGTGTCGGATAAGGGATATCATGTTTACTTTACCTTTAGAGAGTATGAAAACCCGACTGAAAAATTGAACAGTATCTTGACGTCGATAAAATACGATAAGTAATGTTTTGATTATAAAAAAAGCCGCGATCTTAAATAAGATTGCGGCTTTTTGTTTAAGTACTTTCTATAATTTTGTTAAGTTTTAGAAAGGTTTTTATTCCGTTTTTAAAAGTTCTGCTATTTCGCTTCTATTCCATCTTAGGGCAACTTGATAAGGTGTTTCTCCTGCCGTATTTTTTACATCAAGCTTTATACCGGGCAGAGCCAAGAGGTCTTTTAAGGTTTGTACATCTGCAAATTTTGCGGCGTAATGCAGCATCCCTTCTCCAAGTGTATCTGTTTGCTTTAATGAGAACTCGGCTGCTATAGGAGTGAAGTCAGGATGATGCGTAAAAATCTCCGTTATAGCGGAAACTCCCTTATTGTTGACTATAAAAGGATCCGCTCCTCCTGCCAAGAGTGCCCGTGCTATTTCTTTTTGACTGTTTTGAATTGCAAGTAAAAGAGCTGTTTCTCCGTTTTTATTTCGTTTATTTACGGGATATTTCTTTTTCATAATTCTTTGGAAATAATCAAGGTTTACTCTTTCCTTTACTGCTATGTGGAGAGGTGTGTCTCCATCAGTGTCAGCTAAAAGACTGTCATTGCCGAGTACCAGATCTACAGTTCTTATATTTTTATTCAGAGCGAGGCTAAAAGGTGTTTTTCCGTAGGCGTCTTTGGCTAAAGGATTGCCTCCTGCATTACGCACAAGAATGATGCTTTCTTCCGAAATTTCTACAGCTTCATGCAGGGCTGTTCTTCCGTACATATCCTGCTGAACGGGAGAGGCTCCATTTTTTAATAAGAGGTCGATAGCTTGAGTTTGATTTGCAAGTACGGCTTCGGATAAGGGGGAGCGGCCTGTTTCATCGGCTGCATTTACGTCAACCTTGGCTTTTAAAAATATATTGATGAATTTTATTTCGCCCTGTTTAGCCGCTTCATGTAAAACCGTCTTTCCTGCAAGATTTTTTGCATTTATAAGCCTTACATATTCTTCCGTGTCCTTACTTAAAATAAAATCGGCGGCTTTATATGCAGACCATCTTACAGCTGCATGTAAAATCGTATTTCCTAAAAAGTCCCTTGCATCCAAATCGGCTTTTTTTGATACGCCTTCACCTAATAAGGCTTTTACGGCCTCAGGGCTGTCGGTTCTGACTGCGTTAAAAATAGGCGTTTCATTATTTGCATTTCTTGCATTTATATCCGCTCCCTTATCGATTAAATAAGGTATCATCGGTAAAATCTGCCATTCTGCAGCAAGATGAAGGGGAGTGTTCCCTGCTCCGTCTCCGGCACCTATTGTGTGGGAGTTTATCATCCAATCTTCTCTGCCTTCGCGTAAGGTAAGGGCAAATTTTAAGGGACTGTCGCCGTTTAGATTGGCATAGAATATATCTGCATTGTTTGCTATCAATATTTCTCCCGCTTCGCGGTAGTTTTTTTCGGCAGCTATATGGAGGGGCGTGTTTCCCAATTTATTACGCGTATTTATTAAACTCTTTTTTTCCACCAGATAATAAATAATATCGGAGCTTGCCCTGTGGCTGACTGCCAAATGAAGAGGGGTAGATCCGTTGGAATCCCTTTCTGTGCTGTTTTTTTCGGTAACAACATGCTCTACCATGGGCAGGCCTGCGTTTATGGAACGGACAAAGGCGGATTCGCCCGACTTGTCTTCAGCATGGATATCGGCTCCGTGATTTATCAAAAAATCCACTTGCTGTGTTTGATTTCTGTCGATAGCCAAAATAAGAGGAGTTTGTCCCTTTTTATTTCTTTCATTTATGTCGGCGCCGGCTTTTAACAGCTGGTCAAGGATATCGTCATTCATTCCGATTCGTGCAGCAACATGAAGAGGTGTTTCTCCGTAGTTATCTTTAAGGTTAGGATTGGCTCCTGCAGTAATAAGCTCGTTAAATAATTTTGAGCGTGAGGCCTCCGGCATAACCAAATGGAGGGCCGTGTTTCCGGATGAGTTACGGCTGTTTGGATCGGCTCCGGCCTGTAATAGCAATATAGCGGCTTCCGTATTTCCGTTATAAACGGCTTCCTGCATTGCCGTTGAGCTTGAGATATCCTTTACATCTATTGGAACCTTGTTTTTAATTAAGAATTTTAAAAATCCGGTATAGCCCTTTCTTGCAAAAATATGAAGCAGAGTTTCTCCGTCTGCAAAACGCATTGAGTAGTTGCGGGCAAGGCTTGCCGTTTCAAATTCAGCAAAATCCTTTCCCATTGGCTGTATGCCTGCAAGTAAAAGAATGGATGCAATTTCGGCTGAATCTTCAGCATTATTGTGTTTGTAGGCTATGGCAAGCGGGCTTAAGTTTTCTTTATTGTACACGGTTTCAGGGGGGGCAATAGCCAGAATTTGCTTGGTAAGCTGTTTATCCATCGCTTTTACTGCAAGATGCAGGACTGTGTCTTGATTTTCATCTTTTTGTTTTATGGTTTGAGCCGTCAAAATTAAATTGGGAACATTATTTTTACAGGCTGTATCGAAAGGCTTTTCGCCCTCATTATCTTTAGCAAATATATTTGCATTGTATTCAACCAGAACCTTAACGGCATCATAAGCCGAATTGTTTAGAGCTGCTGCAAGAGGTGTTGCTCCGGTGTTATTTTTTGCTTCTATATCGGCATCCATGTTTATCAAAAGGCGCACAATTATAGGATCGTTTTTAACGGCGGCAATATGTAAAAGACTGTTTCCCTCTTCATCCTTCATGTTTATGGCAGAGCTGTTAAGTCTTTCTTGTAATTCCTCCGATTTTCCTGCCTTTATAAGATCAATTAAAGTTTCTTCTTTCGCAGGAGCGGTTTTACATGACATAAAGTTTGCCGCGATTAAAATTAAAATAAATGCGAGTCTAAATATTTTTTTTGTTGTGAGAATAATATTCTGCATAAGCGTATAGCCTCCCAGCTTTAATATCGGCTTTAGTTAAAAGCCTCTTTAGAATAGAATCTTTTAGAAAGGCTCCTTTTAAAAGGGGCTTTTTTTTGAGGCTATCGGTTGATTTTGTTGTCGACTGCAGCCTTGATAAAATCCCTAAACAGGGGATGGGGCTTGTTGGGCCTTGAGGCAAATTCCGGATGGAATTGTACGGCGACAAACCAAGGATGGCTTTTTAGCTCAACGATTTCCACTAAGTTGCGTTCAGGGTTTAGCCCCGAAAAAATCATATCAGAATTATCGAATTTTTCTCTGTAAAGGTTGTTGAACTCGTATCTGTGGCGGTGCCTTTCTTGGATCTCGTGAGATTTATAGGCCTTTTCTGCGAGAGAGCCTTCTGCTATCATACATCTGTATAGGCCTAGGCGGAGGGTGCCGCCGATTTTTACATCTTTTTGATCGGGCATTAGGTCTATGACGGGATTTTTAGCATTTTTATCGAATTCGGAAGAATTTGCTTCTTCGATGTGCAGGGCGTTTAAGGCATATTCGATGGCGGAAATCTGCATACCTAAGCAGATGCCGAAATACGGAATTTTATTTTCGCGGGCAAATTGGGCCGTTAAAAGCATTCCGTTGATGCCCCTGTCGCCGAAACCTCCCGGCACTATAATTCCGTCTGCATCCTTTAAAAAGGCAGCCGCATCTTCCTTAGTTTCTATTTTTTTGGAGTCAATCCAAAGAAGTTTGATTGAGGTTTTATGGTAAATACCGGCTGCCGTTAAGGCCTCTGCAACGCTGAGATAGGCATCGGGAAGCTCTACATATTTTCCTACAAGGGCGATGGTTATTTCTTTTTCAGGTTTATAGTAGGTTTGAACCATTTTTTTCCATTCTTCAAGATTAGGCTCTTTATTTTCAATATTGAAAAGCTTACACAAAACCTTTCCAAGGCCTGCTTCTTCCAGCATCAGCGGAACTTCGTAAATAGATTTTGCAGTTAAGTTTTCGATTATTGCATCTTGAGGAATGTTCGAAAAAAGGCTTAGTTTTTCTCGTGCCGATTTTGAAAGGCGTTTTTCGCTTCGGCAAATTAGAATGTCCGGCTGTATACCGAAACTTAAAAGCTCTTTTACGCTGTGCTGCATCGGTTTTGTTTTGATTTCGCCGCATTCTTTTAGATAGGGTAAAAGGCCTAAGTGAACGAACATGCAGTTTTCTTTTCCGACAGTGTAGCGGATTTGGCGGATAGCTTCGATAAAGGGGAGGGCTTCTATATCTCCCACGGTGCCGCCTATTTCGGAAATAACAAAGTCGGCTCCTGTTTGTTCGGCCGTTCCTAGAATTCGGGACTGGATTTCGTCAGTAACATGAGGAACAACTTGTACGGTGCCGCCGTTATATCCTCCGGCTCTTTCTCTGTCTAAAATGGCTAGATAGACTTTTCCGGCTGAGGTACTGTTAAATTTATGCAGGGGAACATCGGTAAATCTTTCGTAGTGGCCCAGATCGAGGTCGGTTTCGCCTCCGTCTTCCGTAACAAAGACTTCACCGTGCTGATAGGGGTTCATAGTACCCGGATCTACGTTTAAATACGGATCGAATTTTTGATTGACTACGGAATATCCGCGGCTTTTTAAAAGCATTCCTATAGAAGCTGCCGTTAGGCCCTTGCCTAAAGATGAAACAACTCCGCCTGTTATAAAGATAAACTTAGATTTCATAATTTTCCCCCGACCAAAAAAAAACGGCTGAGCCGTTTTTAGGCTTCCAACCGTGCTTTAGTATAACTTATTTTTGACTTATCCGCAAGTGGGCGATTTGAATTTTGCTATCCATTGCAAATAATTTCTATAATAATTATGGAAGGGAAAAAATTTTTCTCTTTTAAATAATTTCTATGGAGTTTGATATGAATCAATCATTTACAATCACCCTACGCAACGACTATGCTTTTAAACGAGTCTTCGGAGTGGAAGAAAACAAAGACGTACTACAGGACTTACTGGAATGTATACTGGATATTCCGCCTGAAACAATCGCAGGTTTGGAACTCTTGGATAAAGAGTTTCAGAAAGAGCTTTTAAGTGAAAAATTAGGTATCTTGGATATCAAGTTAAGACTAAACGATGGGACCTTTGTCGACATAGAAATTCAAAACAGTTGGCATTTTGATTTTCCTGAAAGAACCTTGTATTATTGGTATAAAATGTACAATGAAGCCATAAAACAAGGTCAAGACTATACAAATCTCCCAAAATGTATTACAATAAATTTGATAGGAAAAGGCTTTGATAAAAATAAGCGTTTGCACAACAAGTATCTTGTTTTAGAACAAGATACAAAAGAGCCTTTAGCTTCAAAACTTGAGATTCATATATTAAACCTTGAAAAAGCGAGGTTCGTAAAAGAAGGGCAATGTAAAGATAATAAAGCTAAACGCTTATTAAACTGGCTTAAATTTATAGAAACTGATGACATGGAGGTAAGAAAAATGTTAGAACAAGAATCTCCGACGATGAGAAAGGCAAATGAGACTATTACAATAATGGAAATGAATCCTAGAGATAAATGGCTATATGATTCCCGTATGAAATATGAACATGATAGGGCTTCATGTATAAGCGAGGGTTATCGAAAAGGTATTGAACAAGGATTCGCCTACGGTTCTTACCAAACTAAACTTGAAACGGCAAAGAATTTACTCCAGTTGGGACTGTCGATTGAGAATATAGCAGAAGCTACCGGTCTCAGCGAAGAAGAAGTAAAAAGCATTTGAAACCGGCTCCATTTGTGGCGGTTTTGAATAGGCTTTTTTAAAAAGGCGGTAAGGTTTGGAACACGGCGGGGTTTTGTCCTATAAAAAAAAGGACGAAGTTTTAATTGATTTTAGCAGTAATATAAATCCTCTAATGGCACCTAAGGGCTTAAAAAAGGCCTTAAGTGCATCTTTTAATAATCTCTTGGTTTATCCCGATATCCGTTACCGCTCGCTAAAAAAGGTAACTGCCGAATATTTAAAATGCGGACCTGAAAATATTATTTTGGGGAACGGGGCTGTAGAAATAATCGATAATTTTTGTTCAATGTTTAAGAGGGTTGTTTTATGCACGCCTTGTTTTTCGGAATACGGATTTAGGGCTCTTGTTCATAATAAACCGGTTTTAGAGCTTCCTTATCTTCCGGATTTTTTGCCCGATATTGCCGGCCTTGAAAAAAAACTTAAGTCAGGCGACCTTCTCATCTTGGGGAATCCGAATAATCCCACAGGCTTAAGAATAGAAAAAACTGCTCTTTTACAAATTTATTCTCTTGTACAAAAAACAGGTGCTTTTTTGCTTTTAGATGAGGCTTTTTACGAGTTTTGCCCGCCTGACTATGACAGCATCAGCCTTTTTAAGAAAGACGGCTATAAAAATATCTGTATAATAAGGGCTGCAACCAAATTTTTTGCCCTTCCGGGGATACGTCTGGGTTATGCCTGCACTTCAACCGATACGGCCGCCGCTCTTTCTAAAATCGAGATAGCTTGGCACATAAACGCCTTTGCAGAAGCTGCTGCTCCTGCAATCTTTTTTGATGAGGATTTTATAGAAAAAAGCAAGGACTATATTCAAAAAGAAAGAGCTTTTTTACTTGAAAATATCGAAAAATACGGAACAAGAGGGGAGATAAAGTTCCAAGCCTATAAAAGCCAGTGCAATTTTATTCTTCTTAAAGTTTTAAATGCAAAAGATACGGATGCTTTAAAGTTTTTTGAAAAAAAGGGAATCTTAATCAGAACCTGCAGCAGTTTTAAAAGTCTCGGAGATAATCATATCAGAGTTGCCGTCCGTTCTCATAAAGATAATTGTAAATTTATTAATGCAATAAGCTCTAAAAGGTCAAAATAAACATCCCGTATCTGTATTGTAAAATTTATAAAAATGTTTTATAATGGCTTCGGGTGGTATAAAGTTTATTATGGAAACATTTGTCGAGGAAGCTTCAACATACGAAAAGTGTATTCAAAAAATTCAAGAAAAGTATGGGCCTAATATAATGATTACCCGCCGCGAGGTAAAAAGAAATGAAGGCTTCCTTAGTCTTTTTAATAAAGAAACGATAAGGTTGAGTTTCAATATTCAAAATGAAGCCTTCGTTCCCAAATTCTCAAATAATGAAGAAGAAGTTAAATCTAAGTCAGCTGTTGCTCCCATAAAACCATATTCTCCGGCAAATCTTGCAGAAGAGCGTTTAAAAATAATGAAACTGGCTGCGGCTCAATCGGAAGAAATGGCCGCGAAGATGATGCCCTATATCGAAAAGCTTGAAAATCAAAGTTCTTCTCCCATAAAAACCGATATTGAATCTAAGGAATTTAAAAACCTTGCAGAAACCGTTGAAAGGCTGGTAGAAGAAATAAGGCTAAAGAACTCTCCTTCCCAGGAGCATGAAAACATTTCGAAAATTGTAGCTCTTTTGGAAGAAAATGATTTTACCGCTAAATATATCCGCTCCATAAAAGAAAAAATATCTAAAAATTTGAGTTTAGCCGAATTAAACGATTTTGAGCTTGTCCAAAAAAAAGTTCTTGACTGGATAGCTTCTTCCATACAGATAAAACTTGAAGAAACAGAAAATGACGATTCATCTAAAAAGCAAAAACTTATTGCCTTGGTCGGGCCCACAGGTATAGGCAAGACGACAACCCTTGCAAAACTTGCCGCCTACTATATTCTGGCTGTTTCTAAGCTTGAAAAGCGCTCTCTTGATGTGAGGGTAATAACTATCGATCAATACAGAATAGGTGCGGCCTTTCAAATAAAAAAATACTGCGAGCACATGGGGATCCCCCTTATCATAGCAACCGACCCATTAGATTTACACAAATATCTCGATCTATATAAGGATTCTGCCGATATTATATGTATAGATACGACAGGGCGAAGTCCGACCGATCCCGAAAAGATACTTGAGATGCAAAAGTATTTCGATGAGATAGAGCCGGGCCGGATTGAAACCCATCTTGTAGTAAGTGCCGTAACTAAGGCTGCCGACATAATCGAAATAATAAAACAATATTCCGTTTTTAATTTTTCGAGCCTTATAATTACAAAACTTGATGAAACGGCTCATGTGGGCAGTATTATCAGTGTACTGGATGAATACGAGATTCCTGTCGCCTATATAACCGAAGGCCAAACAGTACCCAAGGACATAGCTCGGGCTTCCAAGCTTGTTTTGTTAAGAAAACTTGCAGGGTTCTCTTTGGATTATATCAATGAAAATTTCAATGACGAAATTTCTATAGTATGGAGCTAAGATGACGGATCAGGCAGAAGATTTAAAAACATTAATGAAAAATAAAAACAGCAGTGATAAGGCTGTACTTTCAGACCTTCCTCCTAAAAGGAAGACAAGGATTATTGCCGTAACCAGCGGAAAGGGCGGAGTCGGAAAAACAAATATTTCAACAAATATGGCTATTGCTTATGCCAAGATGGGAAAAAACGTTATTGTAATCGATGCGGATCTTGGCCTTGCAAACGTAAATGTTATGATGAACATAATTCCGAAATTCAATCTTTATCATGTAATGAAAAAACAAAAGAAAATGTCGGACATCATAATCGATACGGAGTACGGAATAAAATTTGTTGCCGGAGCTTCAGGTTTTTCAAAGATTGCAAATATGGAAGAAGCCGAAAGGTCCGATTTTATTAAAGAATTATACACCCTTGCAGAGGCGGATATAATAATAATCGACACCAGTGCAGGTGTTTCCAAAAACGTTCTCAGCTTTGTTGCCGCCGCCGACGAGGTTGTTATTGTTACCACTTCGGAACCTACGGCTATAACCGATGCTTACGGAATTATAAAAATAATCGCAACCGAAGTTGAGAACTATGATTTAAACCTAAAAATGGTTGTAAATCGTGTAAATTCCGCCCTTGAAGGGAAAAAAATAGCCGAACGCATGATACAGATAGTAGCCCAGTTTTTAAACCTAAAAGTCGAGTACTTAGGCTTTATTTACAATGATCCTGCGGTTGAACAGGCTGTTTTAAAGCAAAAGCCCTTCTTTATATCTGCTCCGAAAAGTAAAGCGGCGAGTTGTTTGCGCCACATAGTTGCAAAACTTGAAAAAACGGATTATAATGAATATTCAGGCCTTTCCGGCTTTTTACAAAAACTGTTTGGAAGAAAGTGGGAATAGATTTAAGTTTTTTAATTTAAAATTAGGAGGTTACCGGAGTCGTGGCAAAATTTAGAATTCCCCTTATATGTACAATAGCTGCTTTGGCTCTGTCTTTCCTATTAGGTCTGATAAGCGGGGTACGCTTTTCTACGATACTCTTGCGTTCGCTTATCATCGCTTTGATAAGCGGAAGCTTTGTTTTAGGGGCTCAGATTCTTTTAGAACGTTTTGTTCCTGACCTATTTCAGCCCGTTAATACTGAGGAATCGGCAAAAACAGAAACCGGTAAAAATTTGAATATAAGTATAGATGAACCCGTAGAAATGCCGTTTATAGATGATGAAGAAAGAGCTGCGCCGGAATCTGATATGATAGAGGCTGAACCGGTAGATGAGGATTCGATATCGGATGGTACCACAGAGCCGAGTGACGCTGACTTGATCGATGAAGATTTTGAGAATATAAAGGATGACTCACAAGCTTCTGCATCAAAAAACGGTGTTTCAAGTGGAACCGAAAAAAAACAAGAAAAAAATACTGTAAAAGAATTGGAAGAGCTTCCCGACTTGCAGGATTTTATACCTGAAGATGAACCTGAGCAAGATGATCAGATGGACTTTACTCAAAGAGGAACTTCCGCATTTGATGTATCAACGGATTTAGCGGGTTCAGGGATGGATACGAATACTATGGTAAATGCTATTCGTACTGTGCTTAAAAGGGATTCATAAATTAAAAAATAAAAGGTGTGGGTAATGGCAAATACGGATTATGAAAATATACCTGAAGAAGAACTTTGGGATAAATACAAAAAAACCTCAGATCCTAAAATCAGAGAATATTTTATTTTAAAGTATGCTCCATTGGTAAAATACGTCGCCGGAAAAGTCGGTATAGGAATGCCTACAAATGTAGAATTTGACGACTTAGTCGGTTACGGCGTTTTCGGCCTTTTGGATGCTATAGAAAAATATGATCTCGATAAAAACGTTAAATTTAATACCTACGCCGTTAATAGAATAAGGGGAGCTATCTTTGATGAGTTGAGGTCTATAGACTGGGTTCCCCGATCGGTACGCCAAAAAAGCCGAGAAATTGAAGAAACAATCGCCGACTTGGAAGCTCGTCTAGGCCGCTCCGCCTCAAACGAAGAGATAGCCTATGCAATGGGCTTGGATATTGAAGAGTATAATTCTCTACTGCTTAAAATATCTGCAACAAGCGTTATTTCTTTGACCGATTTAAGGTTTTCTAATGATGACTCGGAAGAGTTTTCGGTAGGAGACATAATTGAAGCTCCTTCCTCTTTGAATCCCGATGTGATTGTAGAGCGTGAAGACATAAAGAGGGTAATAGTTGAAGCTATTAAAGAATTACCTGATAGAGAGAAAAAAGTTTTAATTATGTACTATTATGAGGATATGACTCTCAGGGAAATAGGAGAAGTCCTTCATGTAACCGAGTCCAGAGTTTCTCAGATACACACAAGCGCAAATATAAAATTGAGAGCTAAGCTTTCTAATGTTACAAAGGGCATAAAATAGGGGGGATTATGGTTAGGCTTAATCAAATACAGGAAAAAATGTCTGAAATGCATGAACTGGATTCCGGGCGTTTTTTTGTTGATATAAGCGGAGAAACCCTTGATGAGGCCCTTGCAAACGCAGCTATACAATTAGGGATGCCCGTTTCATCGATAGACTATGAGATTCTGCAAAAAGGTGCTTCAGGTTTTTTTGCCATAGTTCCAAAAGAATGGAAGATAAGAGCCTACGAAACCGTAAAAGTAAAGAAGCCGCAAAATATCGAAGAAGAAAAGGTTGAGACCGAAGATATAATTGAAGATGGAACTGTTATTAATAAAGACGGAATGGGGTATGTTTTCTGTGCAGCCGACGGTATTTACTTTAAGGTAACGGCTCCCTCAGGTACGGGCCATGCTTTCGATATAAAGGCTGCCAGAAACAAGTTTAGGGACAGGGCTCTCCCCATTCCGGAGGACGATATTCTTAATCCCATATTGGAGGAGAAAACCGGAGAGTATGTCAGGGTTGCTCCTTATAAACGAATCCCGGGCAATGATGCTGCAATGGTTGTCAACATAAGCGATGACGAAATGAAGGCTTATCTTTATGTTACACCCCCTACAACCGGAGGCGTCGATCTTTCCGCAGATACCATTATCGCATTCTTAAAGAATAACAGAATAATAGTCGGAATAAATGAAGAGAGGGTCAAACAATTCCAAGATTCTCCCGTTTATCGTGAAGATTATCTGGTAGCGGAAGGCATAGCTCCTCAAAACGGAGCCGATGCAAAGATTATTTATAATTTTGAGGTAGATAATACACGGGTCCGCTTGCAGGAAACCCGTTCCGGGCAAATCAATTTTAAGGAATTAAATCTTATTCAAAATGTTGTTGAAGGACAGCCTGTAGCTCAAAAGGTTCCTGCTCAAAGAGGAAAGGCGGGGAAAACCGTTACAGGAAAATATCTTGAGGCCCTTAACGGAAAAGATGTTGCAATGCCCGTGGGCAAAAATACAAAGATTGCTGCGGATGGTTTAACTATAGTCGCAGAAGTAAACGGACAGGTTCTTTTAGTCAAAAATAAGATTACCGTACAAGAAATCTATGTAGTTGAAGGGGATGTTTCAATCAGAACCGGAAATATTACATTCTTGGGTTCGGTCTTTGTAAACGGAAACGTAGATGACGGCTTTGTTATAAAGGCTTCCGGTAATATAGAAGTTAAGGGCTCGGTCGGCAGGGCAGAGCTTGATACCGAGGGAGACATAGTTGTAAGTCAGGGTATCATGGGCAAAGAAGGCGGCGTAATAAGAGCAGGCAAATCTATCTGGTCTAAATTTATTCAAAACACCGATGTTGTTGAAGCCGGAGACATGGTAATTGTTTCGGACGGTATTATAAAATCGAACGTAATGGCTAACCGTAAAATTATATGCCGCGGAAAGAAGGCTGACATAATAAGCGGCAATTTAAGCGCCTCCGAATCTATTTCGGCAAGGAATTTGGGAAGTGTTTCAGGCGGAAACGATCTTATGTTAAGTGTAGGATTTGACCCGAAAAGCAAGGAGCGCTTAAACTTCTTGCTCCAAAAACAGGAAATGGATCAAAAAAGCTTGGAAGATTTAAAGCTTAATCTAATGAGTCTTGAAGAGCTTAAATCCAAGCGGGGAGAGCTTCCAAAAGATAAAGAAGAAAACTATAACAAGATGAACGAGTATAAATATACTCTTCAAACCGATATTCATGAAGTACAAAAAGAAATTACCCAAATAAAAGAGTATTTAAATACGTTGAAAAATCAAGGCAGGGTTTCCGCTTCCGGACATGTATATCCGGGAGTACGCATAGTTATACGGGATACCACCGAGGATGTAAGAATGGATTGTAAGGCTACTACATTCTATCTTGACAAGGGAATTGTGCGTTACGGAAAGTATCAAGAAGAGAACGAAGAGGATTTTAAGAAGGTTCCAAGTGGCTATTCAACCAATTGATCTGCAAACTCTATATGCTCAAATGGCTAAGGTCGGCAAACAGCAAGGGGCCGAACAGCAGCTTGCTTCTATGGTAAAGGATGCCCAGCAGCAGCAAAATAAAATCGATGCAGAAAAAAGATTGAGTACCGTTCAGCTTGTAGATTCCGACAGTAATAATAATCTTAGAATCAATAAGGACGGCAGGTCTCCCGATGAGGACGATAGGGGAGGAGAACATCCTAAAAAGCAGAACACGGCTCAAACCGAGCAGGAACTAGATAATGAAGAATATATAAAAGACCCTTCTTTGGGACAAAGAGTGGATATTTCGGGATGATGACTGTTATTGCAATTATTTTATTGGTATTAAATATTTTTTTAATCTTCTTTTTTTATTTTAAGTTTAAAAATCAATTTTCGGATAGGGCTTCAATCAATAATATAAAAAATGAAACTCAAAAACTTGTTGCTCAAATTGCTTTTCAAACCGATCAGTCCGTTACAATAATGGAAGACAAGATTAAGGAAGTGAACAGCCTTATCCTTGAGCTGGATAAGCGTATATTGCTTGCGGGAAAAGAAGAAGAAAAACGGAGCGCTGCCGAGAGGGTTTACGAAAGCCTTGCCGAGGCGGCGAAAGCTAATGCCTTTTCAGGACTTGATCCGGATGCTTTTGCAAAAACTAAAAAGCCCGTAATTTCAAAAGAAAATCCTCCTATCGATAACGAACCTATTAAGATATATACAAAACAAATTCTGGCCCCTAAATCGGGAATTGTCCCCGACCAAACTTCTTCAATGAAGGAACAGATAATTGAAATGGCTAAAAAAGGCCTTTCAATAGAGCTGATAGCCGAAAAAGTCCCTCTTCCTACCGGCGAAATAGAGCTGATTATTTCGATGAATACTTAATTATCTAAAGATTTTTCCTTTATTTTATTGCGTCTTTTTTTGATGATAATTACCGCAACAGCTATAATTATAAGTATAAATATCCAAAGATAAAGGATGCCGATAATTATATCGCTAAAAAGACCTATTCCTTCCTTTACGGCATTAAGGGCCTTGGTAAAGAAGGAAGGTCTTGCTATACTGCTATTGATAATTTGGTACATTGAAATATTTAAGGTGCTGTAATTTACGGATTTTTGTAAATAACGTAAACGGCCTTCAATAGCTTCAATATCGGAGCGTAAATCTTGAATTTGGTTTTGCACTTCTAAAATGTCTTTTACCGTTTTTGCTTGGCTTAGAATTTTTAAATAAGTTTGTTCGGTTTCTTTTTTTACCTTTAACCGGGCAAGTCCGTCTACAAATTCTTCCGTAACATCTTCAACCGTAATGTTTTTATTATCAAGTTTTTTAATACCTATAGTAAGCTCATTTAAAAGATTATCAAAATTTTCTTTTGGTATTCTAATACTGATTGTCTGCCTAATATTAGACTGAAAATGTTGTTCATCTTCTTGACTTATATAGGCTTGATATTTTGTTACAAGGTTTTCGATTGTTTCCCTTGTTTTTTTTATATCCTCGGTTTCAAATTCTATAAAACCTGTTTTTATAAGTTTTCTTTCGATATTGCCGTTATCTAAACTTGCAGTAGTTACTGTATCGGATTCTTTTTTATCTTCCTTAAAGGCAGAATCGGATGATGAACTTTTGGATTCGGCTATGTAACTTTCAGCTCGGGCGCTTTTGCCTGTTTCATAAGCTGCTTTTTTTCCTCCACAAGAAAGAAAAAGATTCAGTACCAGACTTAAACATAAAAAAATAAAGGCCTTTTTTTTCATCTTATTTATCCCCCATCGGCAAAAGTTTAACATAATTTATTTTATTTTACAATGGGAGCCGTTCAGGCTTTACGTCAAATGTTGAGCTTCGCAAAGGATAATTAAGGAGTGTCTTAATGATTGGGACTCATCAGAGGTTATAGGGAATGGTAACAACCAACGGTTTTGTATTCGAATTTTTTTTCAAATTTTACTATTTATTACAAACAATTTCTATAATAATTATGAAAGGGGAAAAATGTTTCTTCCTTAAAAAAATTATTAACGAGGCTTAATTATGAACAAACTATTTAAAATCACCCTCCGCAACGACTATGCCTTTAAGCGAGTCTTCGGAGTTGAAGAAAACAAAGATGTCTTACAGGACTTGCTCGAGTGTATCTTAGACATTCCATCTGAGAACATCGCAGGTTTAGAGCTCTTGGATAAGGAGTTTCAAAAAGAGCTTTTAAGTGAAAAGCTAGGTATTTTGGATATTAAATTAAGACTAAAAGACGGAACCTTTGTCGACATTGAAATTCAAAACAGTTGGCATTTTGATTTTCCTGAAAGAACCCTGTATTATTGGTCTAAGATGTACAACGAAAACATAAAACAAGGTCAAGACTATACAAAACTGCCAAAGTGTATTACAATAAACTTGATAGGAAAAGGCTTTAATAAAAATAAGCGTTTGCACAATAAGTATCTTGTTCTTGAACAAGATACAAAAGAGCCTTTAGCTTCAAAACTTGAGATTCATATACTAGACCTTGCAAAAGCAAGACTGTTAGAGGGTTCCCAATTTAGAGATAAGAAAATAAAACGCTTATTAAACTGGCTGAAATTTATCGAAACTGATGACAGGGAGGTACGTAATATGCTGGCACAAGAATCGACGATGATGAAAAAGGCAAATGATACTATTACAATAATGGAAATGAGTCCTAGAGATAAATGGCTTTATGATTCCCGTATGAAATATGAACATGATAGAGCTTCATGTATAAATGAGGGGTATAGACAGGGTATTGAACAAGGCTTTGCCGATGGCTCTTACAAAAAAGCCCTTGAAACGGCAAAACTTATGCGTACTCATAATTACCCTATAACCGAAATTTGTACAATGACCGGTCTCACCAAAGAAGAAGTGGAAAACATTTGAAACCACCGCCTTTCTGATTCAGCACTGAAATGACTTTTGCAAATAGGCGGAGCAGATATCCGCATATTTGCAAAAGAACCTTGCGTTTTAAGCTTGTTAATGCTATACTTAATCTATGAGTATGGACTTTTTTTTTCAAGAAATGGAATTTCATATTAACGGAGATGTCCGCAAAAAGTGTAATTTAAAGTCGGTTCTTTTTTCTTCATGCGGAAATGTCATATTTGAAAATATTTCCGAAGTTCATAATTTTGTTTTTAATTTTAATTCCCTTGTAAAGGAAGGCCTTTTTGGAGAAGGTCAAGCTCATTTAAAAGCAGGCGAATTAAATGCGATGGGAATTTTAGATGAAGTTCTTCATTATGTCTTAAGGCTTTACCGTCAAAATATTGATGCCGATTTTTTTGTTAGAGGATATGAATTTATCGAAGAAGAATTTAAAAATAAAAGTCTTCATAGCCTTGATTTTTTATTAAAAGAGTTTTGTAAAGATTTTCCCCCAAAGGATGTTTACACGGATAAGCTCTCCTTAGATGAGTGGTTTGAATCAAATGACGATTCATCAAATGCACCCAATAAATTGCTTGCCTTTGAAGAGTTTATTTTACTCTGTCTTGCAAATAGAAATCCTGCAAATGCACAGTTTGAAGTTTTATTTAATAATTCAAATTTGAAAACAATAGATTCCTACGGCATTTTTTGGGACACGGTAAAAAGATGGTCAAAAAAAAATAAGCCCATAGGACGCCAATTAGGAAAAGAACAAAGCGGCCTTGATATTCTTTCTTTTTTGGAAGAACCTATGAACCGCTGCCCCGACAGTATTTTAGGCCAGCTTAATTATGTAAAAGAAAACTGGAGCCGCTTTACTCAAAATCTTTTGCTTAAACTTTTGGGTGCCGAGGACTTAATAAGGGAAGAAGAAAAGGCAGGCTGGGCGCCGCCTCAAGGGGGAAGCTTTGATGTTCCGGTCTACACATTTGAAAATCTGTTAAAAGAATACGAGGCTTTTACTCCCGATAAAAATTGGATGCCCAATTTGGTTTTAATAGCAAAAAGCACCTTGGTTTGGCTGGATCAGTTAAGTAAAAAATATTCCGCACCGATTACCCGCCTGGACCAAATCCCCGATGAAGAGCTCAAATTTTTTGCAGATTCGGGAATTACGGGGCTTTGGTTAATCGGCGTTTGGCAGCGTTCCGAGGCCAGCCGCCGTATTAAAGAAATTTGCGGAAATCCTGAAGCTGCTGCAAGTGCATACAGTATCTATGACTATGACATTGCAGAAGAACTAGGCGGCTGGCCGGCTCTGGCTAATTTACGGGAAAGAGCTTGGAAATTCGGAATCAGAATGGCGGCCGACATGGTTCCCAATCATACGGGCCTTGATTCCAAATGGATTATGGAAGAGCCGAATCTATTTTTGCAGACAGGGGAGTCTCCTTTTCCTGCCTATAATTACGATACTGAAAATCTTTCCCGGGACGGAAGAACAAGCGTTTATCTTGAAAACGGTTACTATTCAAAGACGGACTGTGCCGTAGTTTTTAAGCGTGTCGATAAGTCTTCCGGGGATGTACGTTATATTTATCATGGAAATGACGGCACGGGCCTCCCGTGGAACGATACGGCTCAAATAGATTTTTTAAACGGTGAAGCCCGCGAAAAGGTTATTCAAAAAATTCTCCATGTTGCAAGGAATTTCCCCATAATACGCTTTGATGCCGCCATGGTTCTCGCTAAAAAACATATTCGCCGTCTATGGTATCCGGCTCCCGGTTCTGGCGGAGACATTGCAAGCCGTTCCCGCTATGCCCTCTCTATTGAAGAATTTGAAAGGAGAATCCCCGAAGAATTTTGGAGAGAGGTTGTAGACCGCTGTGCAAAAGAAGCACCCGACACCCTCTTGCTTGCCGAAGCCTTTTGGATGATGGAAGGCTATTTTGTCCGCACCCTCGGAATGCACCGCGTATATAATTCCGCCTTTATGAATATGCTCAAAAAAGAAGAAAACGCAAAATACAGGGAAACCATAAAAAATACCCTCGAATTCGATCCTGAGGTATTAAGGCGTTATGTCAATTTTATGAATAACCCCGATGAAGAAACTGCCGTAGCCCAATTCGGGGATGGAGATAAATACTTCGGTGTCTGCACGATGATGTCGGCTATGCCCGGGCTTCCCATGTTCGGGCACGGTCAGCTAGAAGGCTTTACCGAAAAGTACGGCATGGAATATAGAAGGGCTTATAAGGATGAGGCTGTAAACTCCGGTCTGCTTGAAAGACATAAAAAGGAAATTTTCCCTCTTTTAAAAAGACGCTATATTTTTTCCGGTGTTGAAAAATTTAGGCTCTTTGATTTTTGGAATGAAGGAAGCGTAAACGAAAATGTTTTTGTTTGGTCGAATTTTTTTAACGGAGAGCGCTCGTTGATTTTTTACAATAACGCCTATGAAAGAGCTTCGGGCTGGATTAAGCTTTCGGCGGCCTTTGCCTTAAAAAAATCGCAAAATGAAAAAGAATTAAGGCAAGAAAATCTTATGGACTCTCTTAATTTAAATTCGGGAGAGGACTATTTTACGGTGTTTTATGAGCAGCGTTCTTCCTTATTCTTTTTAAGAAAAAATTCCGAGCTTGCCGAAAAAGTTTTTTTTGCAGCTTTGGACGGTTATCAATGCCAAGTATTTTTAAACATCCGTGAGATTAAGGATGATGACGGCTATTATAAGGAGCTATATCAAAAAGCAGAGGGACGGGGTTTTAAAGATATTGAATTTGAAATAAATAAATGTAAGTATGGCGGTCTTTATAATACTATTCAAGATTTATGCGCTAAGGACTTGTTCCATCAAATTTCGGATTATTGTGGTACCTATAAAAAAGAAACAATTGATAATGTATCGGAAGCAATTGAAGATATATCGAAAAAACTTTACCCGAGGTTATTGGATTTTCTTGATGCTTTTGACGAAGTATTTTTTAAGACCTTTTATTCCGATGAAGAAAAAGAAAGCTTAAAAACCATTAAAGAAAAAAACAAGGCCCGTGCTTTGTGCTTTAAAAATTCTATAGATTGTTTTTTATATCTTTGTTCGAATGAGCCTTCTTTGATCGATGAAAATGTTAAGGACGAAAGGCTTAAAACCCAAGACATTCTCTTTATAAATGCTCTCAAGTCTTTGGTTTTTGACACAAAAGAGAATGTGCTTTTGTATACGGCCGGCCTTTTATTATCGGCTCTGTTTAAATTTTTTCCTAAAGAAAAGATTAAACTGTGCCGCCTTGATTCTGCTCTTACCGAGCTGCTTTGCTCTTTCGGCCTTCCGGAATTAAATGCAAAAAGCTCCTTATTTTTGTTGAGCCGTTTATTTTGCTTGCCGGAAACTGAGAAGAATTTTTTTGAAAATTCGGGTTCAAGCAAGGATTGCGTTAAGGACTTTATGGATTTTTGTGTACATGATGAAGTAATAAAAAACTATTTAGGTTTAAACGAGTGGGATGGGGAGCTTTGGTTTAATAAAGAATCTACTGAAAGGCTGATTTTGGTAAATATTTTGTTTAAACTTGTATGGGAAGAAAGGCCTGAAGATAGTCTATTCAAATGCAATATTTTATCTTTAAATTTTTATGCAGGTATCTATTCGGATATGACCAAGATGTTTTCGGCTGCCGAATATAAATTAAAAAATATTATTGATTTTTCAAGGGAAAAGGCCTAGTCTTTTTCGGCGTTTTCTTCTGCATATTTTTTAAATTCTTCCTCACTCATTTTATCCGAATAAATAGGGTAGAGGGCTTCTACCAGTTCTTCAAGTGTGGGAAATTTAGCTCCATCAAGTTTATATGACATAAAAACTACCTCTCCATATATTCTAGCATATTTTCAATTTCTTTTTTAGATGCCTGTATCTTTTTTATATTTTTTATAGGTTTGTCTAAACCATTCATGTATTCCGGTTGATTAGGTTTTTCGCCGCAGGCTTCCTCGATTATATCGGCTTCAAAGGCCGGATGATCTTTTGAAATAAGAACAAGGGTTTCCGGGCCCTTATTTTTTAAAATTTTACTTTTGATGGCGGCTCCATAGGCTGCAGCCGTCGAAGTATCTATCATAATTCCATATCGTTGATAGGCCTTTCTTATGAGCTCCTTATAATCCTTCGGATCTACCTGCTTAGGAAAAATTAAGGCCTTCATAATTGCCGGGCTTATTTCAAAAATCTGTTCCAAGCGTTCAATATTTGAGGGACTTACAGGATCTGCTGCACTTCTTTGGCTCAAAGGAATTTCCATTGTTTTGCAAAAGCAGTCTCCGTCCTTGTTTACCGATAGTTCAGGCGTAGAATCGGTAATAAACCCGTTTAAGGAAAGACCGCTCTTCCATGCAAAAAGCCCCGCTGCAAGGTTTCCGTAATTACCGGAGTGGAGGGCGTAATAGATTTCGCCGAAAATGTGTTTTTTAAAGCGGGTAAAAGCATAAAAATAGAAAAATATTTGGGGTAAAAGTCTGCCTATGTTTACAGTATTTGCTAAAGTCAGACTGTATTTTTCTACAAGATTTCTGTCAAGATATACGGACCTTTTTAAATTTTCGACATCCTTTACATCTCCCTCACATTCGACAGAGTAAATAGAGCCTCCGTTTTCTGCTAAATATTCTTCCGGTATACCGGAGGCATAACCTTTGGGGTGAATTAAAAGAGTTTTTACCCTTTTTTTGTTCCAAAAGGCGGCAGCCATACTTTGACCGTTTTTTTTGGTTCCTGTTCCTAAAACTATGGCTTTTTTATCGGTTATGGTTAAAATATGTTCAAGAACTGAAGCAAACCATAAAAAGCCGAAATCCCTGTGGCAGCCGGTCGGCCCATGAAAAAGGTCCAGCAAAAAGAGTCTTTCATCCAATTGGCGTACTCTTGGACTGTAATTTCCAAAAGCTGAAACGGCAATACGTTCCGAAACGGCAGGGCTGAATTCCTCTCGCAGGATTGCAGAGGTTAAGGCTCCCGTAATAGATGTAAAACTTGAAGTTTCGTTAAGATGATAGGTCCAATCACTTAAGTCCAAGGCTTCTTTGGGTATATAAAGCCCCCCGTCTGCCGGCATACAGTTTGTTACTGCCTCATAAAAGGATACAATCTTATTATTGTTTCGTGTGCTTACTAAATCCATGTTTTCCTATTGTATCATATTTAAGATAAAATTCTATACTTTTTTATAAATTTTATCGGTTTATATGTCATTTTTGCTTGTCTTAAGCCCTCATCGCCTAAATCCTGCTCTCTGTTGATAAATTCTATGTATTCGGGCAGATAACCTGCAAAGGCATAATTAATGTACTGAAAACTTCCCTTATAAGATGCCAAGGCTTTTTCAAATAAAATAACGGCAGTTTTATTGTTTTGTGTTATTTCTGCAAGAGTCCATGCCACAGGTTCATCCCAAACATAGAGAATTATACCCATCATTGAGGTCCTGCTTAAAATTGAAAGGGCTTCTAAGGCTGCTTCATAGTCGGAATTTTCGGGATTTGAGTCCGATTTTGTACTATTCCATTCTTCAAGAACCTTTTTGGCGTCTTCTACATTTTCAAGGGTGAGAGGTTCGATTTTTATTTTGTCATAGGATTTTTCGAATTTGTTTATATGGGTCTTTTTTTTATGAAAATCCTTACCCTTTAATTCGGCCAAATCCTTTCTTAAATAAACATAATCGAAATTATCCCTGTCCTCTTCAATTTTTAGTTCTTTTAAAAAAGGCAGATTGAATACATTTATGTTATTATCCAAAAAAGATTTTGAAAGAATCATCCATTTTTTATATTTTGCCAATAATTCCTTTGTTATTTCGACATCTACGGTACAGCATGGGGTTATAAAAAAGCTTTCGCCCTTATATTCCCCTATTATTATCAATAATTTTTCGGTTTTTGTTACCTGATATTTATAATTATGTCTAAAAAGGTATAAATTCAAAAAAGTAAGCTCCGAGATTCCGTCAGGAAGCCTTTTTAAGTAAAATTCCATTTCGGACTGCATGTCCAACGAAATGGGTGCAAATTCGGGATACTGTGGTATACTCATGCATATATCCTACTATTTTTAAGCAAAAACGGCAATAGATATAAAAAAATTCTTACATATGCTTGAAAATATGTTGATAGTGGGCTATACTTGTATAAAATATACAATCATGCTTTTAAATAAAATTTTATTGTGGAGGAAATTATGAAAAAAAATATTTTGGGTATTGCAATTTTTAGCTGTATGCTTTCCTTGTCAGCCTTTGATTTTACGAATATTTCCGGTGATGTCGGTATAGGTTATATGAATTATACCATAGTGAACAACTATGATACAAGTAAGCTTGCTGATAGTTTAAGTGCTGAACTGAAGGCGCTGATAGGACCTGGTAAATTAAAATTAGGTAGTATAAACTCAAAAGATTCTTATAACACGCTTATGGTCGGTCTTTCTTTGAAGATGAGTTATATTTATGCAAATATAAATGTCGGTTTTCCTTTTAAAGAAATATCTTCCGGTTTTGATCCCCTTGCTCACAAGCTAAAGGATAAGGGAATTAGTGATAAAATAACCGGTTCTGTTATTTTTGACAGCCAAATAGGTGTAGGTATTACTCTAATGAAAAGTTCTCCCCTAAATATCTTTGTCGGGGGCGGATTAGGTATAAACTACATCCGAACTACACGTGATTTACCCGGTAATTTTATTAGCAGTCTTTCTGATGTTACTTCATTAAAAGAAATACGAAGTGTTGGCATAGTCGGTCTAGGTGCAGACATAGGCATAAAGTACTTTTTTATGCCTAATATCGGGATCTGTTTGGACCTAAAGGATACGGTATATTTTTTACCTCTTGCAAATCAGCGTTATTATAGCGGCAAGCTTAAGAATGGAATACCCTTTACATATTCTATAGATTCAGAAACAAGCACGGATTCAGGCGATATTACAAAATTAATAAAATCGACGTGGGCAAATAATTTCGCTGTAAGGCTTGGGGTCGCCTTTAAGCTTTAATAAAATTGTAACAAATTCCGGTTATCCGGAGTTTTGAATATGGTTCTGTTTTATAAACAGAAAAAATGTGTTTTATAGGAGGTTTATTATGAAGCACAAGAAGATAGGTTTAGTTTTGATTATTTTGGCTGCATCTGCTGTTTTTGCATTTGCAGATTTTGCGATTTCGTTCGGCCCTGCCTTTACGAATTATCTTGTTCACACTAAAAATGAGGGCAATTGGGGTACAGTCCATGCTGATATACAAACGGCAGTAAAAAATCTTAAAGATGAACAGAATAATGCTGCAGGAGTTGCTGTGGATCTGAGAGCCGGAATTCTTTATTTTATGGCTCAAATTGCCTTCCCCGGAAAAAACCATACCGATCTCATAAAGGGTACAACTGCTGATAAGGATAAGTTTGTAGCAAAGAATGCTTTTATTCTTGACTCTCAGCTTGGAGTCGGCATAACCTTGTTTAAAAAAACGTCTTTTAACCTCTTTTTGGGAGGCGGTCTAGGGTTAAATGCTATGAAGTCAACTCAGTCTGTTTCTATAGCTAGTCAGGAGGTTACTTACGACAAATTGGATGTCATGTTAGGTGTAGGTGCAAATATTTTAGCAAGTTTTTATTTTACCGATATGATAGGCGTTTATGGAGGTATTGCCGATACTGTTTATTTTGCTCCTTTAAAAGTTGAAAAAACATTTAAAGTTGGAAATCAAGAATATAAGGTTTCCAACACTGACGGCAATATAAAGGATGTTATTGCTAACAGTGTAAACTTAAAGTTAGGTCTTTCTATCAGGCTATAGATTTTAATTTTTTTACACAAAAAGGCAGCCCTTTAAATGGGCTGCCTTTTTTTATTCGTGCGGAGGGTTAATACCCCGACGCTTGCGTCCGGGTTGTTGATTGAGCAAATAAAGTTTTATTTTAAGGAGTTTAAAACGCTTGACAGCCTTGCTTTGTCGTATAAGTCCAAAGGTCTTCCTTCAGAAAACCTGACAGCCTCTTCGGTAAAGGTTCCGGCACTCATACATATTCCTGTTCCGCCCTTGACTTCTTTTAGCCGTGCATGCAGCTCTCTAAGAAGCAGCTCCCCTACCGTTCCCTGCGACCTAAAAAATCTAAAAATAACCGTATCGGAAAAACGGGATGTATCTATTTCGGCTACTATATCGGTATAGGCAGCCAATACGGAAATATCCACTATTTTTACCTTAGCTCTCGGATAGAAACGGGCTACTATTTTACGGCAGAGAGCTACGAATTCGCTTTGTCCCGACATTAGGTATATCTGTAAGTTTTTGTTTTTGTTTAATTCCTGATATCTCATTATTAAGGTTGCAGCATCCTTGTATCCGGGGCTTATGGATTGGATTTCTTTTAAAAGATGAAGGGCTTGACCTATTTCTTGAGTCTTTATATAGGCTTGAGCTAATCTGTATTTTAGCTCATTAGAAATATCCAACGGTATTCCCGTATGTTTTAAGCCTATTTGAAAGTCTTCGATAGCTCTTTCCAACTGATCGGCCTTAGCTCTTATCATACCTGTGTATAATGAAGCTTGAGGCCCGAAAACAGGATCTACTCTGAGATGGTTTAATATCTTTAAGCATCGGTCGGTCGCTTCCGTTTCATAAAAACATTCGCCCATTGCAAACAAAACTTCCTTATCATCGGGTTTAAAATCCAGGGCTTTTTTTAGAGCCGGGAGGGCCTCGGTGTATTTATGCAAATGCTTTAAAGTATATCCAAGATACTTTGTTGCCAAAAAGCTGTTTGGTTCAAGTATCAAGGTTCGTTTGAAAAACTTAACGGCTTTTTCATAGTCTTTTTCGAGATAATAGATATAGCCTAAGTTATAGCTTACATCAAGGTTTTTAGGATTGATTGTTTCTGCAAGAAGAAAGCCTTTTTTTGCCTCAGGGAGCCTGTTTGTTTTTAGGGCACAGATACCGTACCTGATAGCAACATCCAGCTGCTTATTCATTTCGAGCGGCTTCATTCTATCCAGTAAGGCCGAGTATGCCGTATAGGCCTTTTCCCAGTCTTGGTCTTGATAATAAATATCTCCCATTATAAATAAACCTTCAACATCATGAGGGTTTTGAGCTAAGCGGCGAGAGGCTTCTTTCATTAAACCGGCTCTGCCTTTCACTTTCTTTCTTCCTCCTGAAGATGAGGATTTGCTTCGTGTAGCTACAAGGACAAGGATAACAACAGCAATAATAATAATAAAAAAGGAAATAATAATAGTTGATACCATTCTCCTATTATGCGTTTTATTTTAAGATATGTCAATGGAAGGTGAATTGAATTTTTAATAATACTGTAAAATCTACCCTAGTCAGCAGCTCTTGTATGTGATATAATAGGAGAATATTATTTCCTTGGAGGAGGTATGAAAAAATTATTTTTTATGTTAATTTCGTTAATGTGTATGACTACTGTCTTTTCTGATCAGGTAAAAGATTTTAGTGAGGATGACCTTCCATTAAAAAGGGTAACTCTATATTCTTCAGGTGTTGCGCATTATGAGCATGAGGGCAGGGTAAGGGGCAACGGAAAAATAGAGATGTTGTTTTTACCTTCCCAGATAAGTGATGTTTTAAAATCTATTTTTGTAAAAGACCCTGCTGCAAAGAATTTATCGATAAATTATCAATCGGAAGATACCCTTAAAAAAACTATGCAAAGTTTAAAGATAGATTTATCTGAAAATAACTCTATTTTTAAGATACTTAACTCGCAGAAGGGTGCCGAGATCGAAGTTTACACGCCAAGTAAGATTACGGGTAAAATTTTAAGTGTGGATAAAATTGAAGACTCTAAACCTGATATGATTTTGTCGATTGCTGCGGCAGACGGCGTTAAGATAATATCCTTAATAGATGTGCAATCTTTTAAATTTACGGAGCCCCAAAGGAATGAGGACTTACAAAAGGCTTTAAGTCTTATTTTAGAAGCCTCTGCAAAAGAAAGAAAGCTTATTTCGATTGATATAGAAGCTGCCGGAGAACGTAATATAGGGCTGTCTTATGTTATGGAAGCTCCTATTTGGAAGCCTTCGTATAGGCTTGACATGGGCAATACGAGTGCAGCTTTTCAGGCTTGGGCTATAATCGATAACTCTACCGATCTCGATTGGAAGGATGTAAAACTTACCCTGACAAGCGGCCGGCCCATAGGCTTTAGACAAAATCTATATGAACCCTACTACACTGACCGAGAAACTATTCCGATTCTTGCAGGTCAGACGGCTGCCATTGAAACCTTTGATTCCGCTTATGATGATGTGGCTTATGAAGAAGCTATGGCTGCACCGATGATGGAAAGAAGGGCCTATGCAAAGGCAGCTGCGCCCTCCATGGCCGAAGCCAAGAAATCTTCTTATTTTGAAAATCAGACCATTGCAAAGAGTAGTGCGGGGGAAATGTTTGCCTTCAGCCCTGTAAAGCCTGTTAATTTACCGAGACAAAAGAGTACAATGATTCCGCTTAGCCTTGCATCGCTTCCTGCACAAAAATACTCGGTTTTTTCGAGTATACCCTATGGTTCCGATGTACATCCTAAGTTATGTATCAGTATTGAAAATAATTCCGGCCTAAAGTTTCCTGCGGGACCCATTACGGTTTTTGAAAATGGAGAGTATTCAGGTGACGCTATTTTGGAGTTTTTACCGGAAAATGAAAAACGGCTCATAGCCTTCGGAGATGATATAGATGTGAGAGGAACTAAAACCGAGGACTTTGACGAGCATATTCATAGCCTTAAAATCGTAAAAGGAGTTTTAACAAAAAGATATAAGTCATCTAAAAACTCTGTCTATACCATAAAGAATTCTGCATCAAAAGAACGCTCGATTATAGTTGAACATTTTATAAGCTCAGGCTTTAATCTTACTGATGAAAAAAAATTGTTGGAAAAGACGTCAAATAAGTACAGGTTTAATATCAAGGTTAAGGCTAATTCCCAAGAAAAGCTTGATGTAGTTGAAGAAAGATTTTTTGAAGAAATTGTACAAGTTAATATGATGGATAATAATTCCATGATAGCTATTTATTCCAACGCTAAGATGCCTGAAAAGATAAAAAAAGCCTTCAAAGACGTTTTAAATGAAAAGGTAAAAGTTGATAAGGCCCAAATTGCCTTGACTAATTTACAAAATGAGCAAAAAAATCTTAATGCAGAACAGGATAGGATCCGCAAAAATATTCAAGCTGTAGGTTCTGAGACCCAACAGGGAAAAATGTTTTTAGATAAGCTTCTGGAGATAGAAAATTCTTTGGAGAACTTAAAGAAAAAAATCGGCCAAAGTGAAAAGGAGTATTCTGATCTGAGGTCTGCTTTTTTAGATTATGTTGAAAAAATTAATATAGAATAATTATTTTTTTCTAACCAAATAAGATTCTCAGCTGTTTGTGTAAAGGCTTGATAATTTAGCTTTATTGATGTATAATGTCGCCGTGTGATTTTAAGGAGTGTATGAAATTTGACAGCAATTCAGTTTATTTTGTATATAATAGCTATACCTTGTGCGCTATCTGCTTTTTTTGTATATCTGGCCATTCTATTTTCAAAGAAACATAATCTATATGACAAAACAGGCGGGCGAAAGATACATTCCGGTAATATTCCGAGGATAGGAGGAGTAGGGTTCGGCTTTGCTTATATAATTTCAAGCCTCATCTTACATTTCCGCTTTCCTGAGTTTAGACTATTGCACTTAAATTTCTTTTATATCGCCTTGGGCGGCTTCCTTATTTTTATAATGGGATTATGGGATGATATAAAAAATTGGAGAGCTATTTTTAAGCTATTGGTTCAATCTTGTGCCGCTATAATAGTCTTATATGGAGGATATACATTTAAAAAAATAAGTTTTGGACCCATAGGCTTTTTTTGGTATATGGGGCCAGAAACATATGTAATAACTTTCTTGTGGATAATAGGAATAACCAATGCAATAAATCTTGTTGACGGAATTGACGGACAAGCAGGATGCTTAGGCGTTTCCGTTCTCTTAACCTATGCTGCAATTTATTATTCGATTGGGATAAGTCCTATAATCATATTCCGTGTGCTTATACTTGCATTCTCAGTCGTAGGCTTTTTATTTTTTAATTTATCACGGCCCAGTGCAAAGATTTTTATGGGAGACTGCGGCTCACAAATTTTGGGCTTTGTGTTGGCAATTTTACCTCTTATTCCGTCGCCCGAAGGATATGAGGCTGCAGGTATACAATTTGCATCCGTGATATTAATGCTGCCCATATTTGATACGGTTGCGGCGATATGGCGAAGATTAAGGGAAAAACGTCCTATAGGTGAGGGAGATAGATTTCATCTTCATCATAAACTTATGCTTATAGGTTTTAGCCCTAGAGGGGCATTGGGTGTTTTTATGATATTACAGATTATAATAAACCTTTTTGCCGGAATGGCTATAATCTTGCAAGGGGTTCATGCTCTGGTTGTTTTGATAGGGCTCATACTTGTAGGATTATTATTTTTTACGTTGATTCATTATGAAAAAGAAAAAATAATAAATAAAAGATAGAATGCGGAGTTGTTTCTTTAATTATGGAAAAAAAAATCGGCAGATTGGTTTTATTTTTTTGGCTGTTCCAGTGCTCGGCTGTTTTTGCAATTTATAAGATATTTAATACGGATACCGAGATTTTTAGTGCATTTTTAATACATATAACTCTCTGGCATTCGTTACTTTTGTTTTTTTTGATTCTATACAAAGGAGACTTTATAAATGTTGGGACTAATCTTATGCTTGAGAAAGTTAATCTTGCAAATGGGATTACCCTGCTGCGAATAAGCTCTGTCCCTTTAATAGCCTTTCTTTTAAAGCAGAATTCGATAGAACATATAAAAATAATCTTGGCTGTTGTTTTAATCTTGGTTTTTTTGACGGACTTTTTTGACGGCTTTATAGCCCGTAAATTTAATCAAGAAACAAGGATCGGGCGTATGCTGGATTCCATGAGTGATTATTCCCTGCTTGCTCTTGTTTCAATTGTATACTATCAACTGGGGCTATTGCCTAATTGGTTTTTCTATTTGATTTTTGTAAGATTAATGTTTCAAGCTTTGGGAATGCTTTTTTTTATGTTATTAAAATTTCCGGTTGAAATAAAATCTACAAGGGGCGGCAAAATAACAATAGCGGCAACTATGATTCTTTACAGCCTCAAGATGCTTCAATTTTTTGTTCCTTTCTTTTATAACTTTAAACAATTATTTTTAATAGGAGAATATTCCTGCGGCTTTATTATTTTTGTATTTTTGTTTGAAAAGATATTTATTTTCTATGAGCATTATAAAAAATACCGCAAAAGAGACATAGAAACTTAGATATCAATACTAAAAAAGACTAGAATATAATTTTATAAATTGTTATAATATCGAAGTTATAGTATACAAACACAGTTTTGATAGGAGTTATAAAATGAAAGAAGGTTTAAAGAAATACCTTGAGAAAGAAGGCTCAAATGCAAAGTTAGCTATGGTTGCATATTTGGCCAATTTGGATCAGGTTGCCTCCGTGTACCCTGAAGTTGCATCAAGCATTGTAAAAGAAATAGAAAATCAGCGAAGTCACTTAAAACTTATCGCCAGCGAAAACTATTCTTCATTGGCAGTTCAAGCTGCTATGGGGAACCTGCTTACCGATAAGTATGCAGAAGGTTTTCCTGAGCATAGATATTACGGCGGCTGCGAAAACGTCGATGCCGTTGAAATGGCTGCTTGCGAAGAAGCATGTAAAATATTTGGAGCCGAACATGCCTATGTTCAGCCTCACTCCGGAGCAGATGCAAATATCGTAGCTTATTGGGCTATCTTAAATGCCAAGGTTGAAGAGCCCTTCTTAAAGAAATTTGAGACGGTTGTAGACGGAAAGGTTAAAAAGATGAACCTTGAAGGTTTGAGCCATGAGGAGTGGGAAGAATTACGCCATGCTCTTGGAAATCAAAAACTTATGGGCTTGGATTACTATTCGGGCGGACACCTTACCCACGGCTATGTTCAAAACGTTTCTTCAAAAATGTTTAGAACATGCTCATATACGGTAAACAAAGAGACAGGTGAGCTTGATTATGCCGAAATCGAAAAAAGAGCAATGGAAGAAAAGCCCTTGATTCTTTTGGCCGGATACAGTGCCTATCCCCGAAAGATTAACTTTAAGAAATTTAGAGAGATTGCGGATAAATGCGGAGCCGTCTTAATGGTTGATATGGCACACTTTGCAGGCTTAGTTGCAGGAAAGGTTTTTGAAGGCGAATACAACCCCGTTCTTTGGGCTGATGTGGTAACAACTACAACCCACAAAACTCTCCGAGGCCCCCGCGGTGCTATGATTCTTTGTAAAAAAGAATTTGCAGAATTCGTTGATAAGGGCTGCCCCCTTGTAATCGGCGGACCTCTTCCTCATGTTATGGCTGCAAAGGCTGTTGCCTTCCGCGAGGCAAGCAGCAAGGAATATCAAGACTATGCTCACAATGTAAGAGACAATGCTGTCGCCCTCGCTGAAGAATGTATGAAGCTCGGTATGAAGCTCCAGACAAACGGAACAGACAATCACTTAATGCTGATTAATGTAACAAAATACGGCTTAAACGGCCGCCAAGCGGAAACTGCAATGTCCGAGTGCGGTGTAACCCTTAACAGAAACAGCTTGCCCTTTGATCCGAACGGCCCCTGGTGGACAAGCGGTCTACGCGTAGGAACTCCTGCCGTAACAAGTCTCGGAATGGGTAAACCCGAAATGAAGCAGATTGCTTCAATTATAGACAGGGTATTAAAAGCTTCAAAACCCGGTGTAACAAAAAGCGGAGCTCCCAGCAAGGCTAATGTAGTTGTAGACCCTGCCGTAAAAGCAGAGATACAAAAAGAAGTAGATGCTCTTTTACATAAATTTGTTCTTTATCCCGAATTGGATTTGGACTATTTAAAGAGCGTTTATTGCTAAAAATATCTTTTAATTGAGATAAGGGGCTCCGAAAGGCTTTTGCTTTATATCGGATGCCCCTTTTTTTATGGAGGAAAGTATGAAAATCGGACTTTGTGCATCTGAAAATAAAAATAATGATATTGATTTTAATATATCGCAGATTGAAGGCTTTATAGAAAAGACAAGGTCTGAAAAGCCCGACCTTCTTCTATTTGGAGAAAGTTTTTTACAGGGCTTTGATTCTCTTTGTTTTGAATATAAAAAAGATATTTTGACGGTTCTTCAAATAAACTCGAAACCCATTGCAAAGATTCGTTCAATTGCCCAAAAAGAAAAAACAGCCATAGGTTTCGGCTTTATCGAAAACGACCATGGTGCTATTTTCAGCTCCTACATGATAGTAGGAAAAAACGGAGAAATGCTTTGCCTTTATAAAAGAGTTTCCCAAGGCTGGAGAATTGAAGGTACCTGTGCCGACTATCGGGAAGGAAAAGAGTTTTTTGAGTTTGATTTTGGGGGTAAGCGCCTTGCCGTTTTTATCTGCGGGGACTTATGGGAAGATAATCTTTTAGAGCCTATTATAAGCCTTAATCCCGATGCCTTTTTATGGCCGGTATTTTGCGGTTATACAAAGGAAGAATGGAAAAATGGTGAAGCCGCTGCCTACGCCGAAAGAACCGCAATCCTCGATAAACCGGTTTTATTTATAAACTCCCTTGTAAATGAAAATGCTAAGGCTATAGGAGGAGGCGCCTTTGTTTGGCACCAGGGTAAACTTATAAAAGAAATACCTATGGGCAAAACAGGCTTTTTGTTATACGAAATTTAACATGACATTGGAAAAATATGAGCCGCTCTTTAATTAGTAATTTGAGCGGCTCTTTACTTAATAATTGGAGCCTGAGGAGTGGCTCATGTCTTTTAAGACGACATCGTGAGGGCCGCCTTCAATGATACTTGCCGAAGAGACTAAAGTTATTTTTGCGTCACGCTGGAATTCCGGAATACTTAAAACCCCGCAATTACACATTGTTGAGCGTATCTTATTTAAGGTTACCGCAACATTGTCGTGGAGTTTTCCTGCATAGGGAACGTAGGAGTCTACACCCTCTTCAAATGAAAGTTTTTTCTCTCCGCCGGAATCGTATCGCTGCCAATTCCTTGCCCTCGCTGAACCTTCGCCCCAGTATTCTTTCATATAGTTTCCGTTAATCAATACCTTGTTGGTAGGGCTTTCGTCAAAGCGGGCAAAGTAGCGGCCGAGCATACAGAAATCGCTTCCCATAGCTAGGGCTAGGGTTATGTGGTAATCAAAAACGATTCCGCCGTCGGAGCAGATAGGAATATAAACGCCCTTCTTTTTAAAATATTCATCCCGGGCTTTGGCAACCTCTATTACGGCGGTGGCCTGACCTCTTCCTATTCCCTTTGTCTCACGGGTAATGCAGATTGAACCGCCCCCTATTCCTACCTTTATAAAGTCGGCTCCGGCATCAGCTAAAAAGTTAAAGCCGTCTGCGTCGACAACATTTCCTGCTCCTACAGGAATAGACTCTCCGTATTTTTCTTTTACAAATTGAATTGTTTGTTTTTGCCAATCGCTAAATCCGTCCGAAGAATCGATACATAAAACATCGGCTCCGGCTTCTACAAGGGCAGGAACTCGCTCTTCATAGTCCCTTGTATTTATACCTGCTCCTACCATGTAGCGTTTTTTTTCATCAAGAAGTTCGAGCGGGTTTTCCGTATTGCTTTCATAATCCTTTCTAAAAACAAAGGCAACAAGACAGCCTTTTTTATCAAGAATCGGAAGCGAATTAAGCTTAAATTCCCAGATAATGTCTTGGGCCTTTTTTAAGCTGATTCCTTCTTCGGCAACATGGAGGCGTTCGATAGGCGTCATAAATTCTTTTACCTTTGTATTTAAATCGGTATGGCCTATGTGGTAATCCCTGCCTGTAACTACACCTAAGAGTTTTCCGTGTCCTGTCCCGTCATGGGTTACCGCAACGGTAGTGTGGTCTGTCCTGTCCTTTAAGTCTAAAACATCGCTTAAATGATGCTCAGGCGTGAGGTTTGAATCGCTTTCGACAAAACCTGCCCTATAGTTTTTTACTTTTGCGGCCATCTTAGCTTCACTTTCAATTGATTGCGAGCCGAAGATAAAGGAAAGGCCTCCTTCCCGTGCAAGCGCAACAGCCATATTATGATCTGAAACAGACTGCATAATTGAAGAAACAAGAGGAATATTTAAACTGATTTTAGGCTCTTCACCTTTTTTATATTTTGTTAAAGGCGTTTTAAGAGAAACCGCCTGAGGAATGTGCTCGACTCCCGAAAGACGCGGGACCAATAAATATTCGCTGAATGTATGCGAAGGTTCATCATAAAAAAAAGCCATAGATCACCTCAAAAATAAATTTCTTAATACTATAATTTTTTTGAAAAAAAATCAAGGACTTTGAATTTTTTAGGTTGTCGGAGGCGTTGTACAATTTAAAAAAAAATAGTATAATTCTTAACTATAATTTTTTATTTTGGAGTTTTTAATGTATAAACCTGTAGATCCTAAGGTTGATTTTGCAAAACAAGAAGAAGATGTCTTAAAATTTTGGGAAAAAAACGATGTATTTAAAAAGTCCGTTTCATCGCGTGACGGTCGGGATAATTATATTTTCTTTGACGGCCCGCCCTTTGCCACAGGGCTGCCTCACTTCGGCCACTTTGTTCCCGGAACAATTAAGGATATTATTCCGCGATATAAGACAATGAAGGGCTTTAGGGTAGAGCGCCGCTTCGGGTGGGACTGCCACGGCCTTCCCGTTGAAAATTTAATCGAAAAAGAACTTGGGCTTAATTCAAAGACCGATATAGAAAAATACGGTATAGATAAATTTAACGAAGCCTGCCGTGCAAGCGTTTTGCGTTATGTAAAAGAATGGAAACAGACGATTACCCGCTTAGGCCGCTGGGTTGACTTTGAAAACGATTATAAGACCATGGAACCCGGCTTTATGGAATCCATTTGGTGGGTAATGAAAAGTCTTTGGGAAAAAGGTCTATTGTATGAGGGCTACTATATTCTCCCTTATTGTCCGAGGTGTTCTACGGTGCTTTCAAACCATGAGCTTAACTTAGGCGGATACAAGGATGTTCACGACCCTGCAATAACCGTACGCTTTAAGACTCTTTCGCCTGTAAAGACTTCTCCTGCAGCCAAGGCCTTTGAAGGAAAAAACGCTCTTCCTCCCGATACCTATCTTTTGGCATGGACAACAACTCCTTGGACCCTGCCGAGTAACCTCGGTCTTGCTGTGGGCGTGGACATCGACTATGCCTTAATAGAATATGACGGAGCTCACTATATAATGGCCGTGCCTCGGCTTGAAGCCTATTTTGCAAAGAGCGGAAAAGAAGAAGCAAAAGAGTATAAGCTGATTTGGACAAAGAAGGGCGCAGAACTTGAAGGTTTAAGGTATGAGCCCCTCTTTCCTTATTTTAAAAACCTCGCTGCCGATGAAAACGGAAAAAATGCTGAAGCTGGGCAGGGTGCCTTTAGGGTTTTGATAGGCGACTTTGTTACAACCGAGGACGGAACGGGAATTGTTCACACGGCTCCCGGCTTCGGTGAAGACGATAACAGGATATTTAAAGATACGGGAGTTCCGACCGTTTGTCCTGTCGATGCCGAATGTAAATTTACTAACGAAGTTTCCGACTACCAAGGCCTTTTTGTAAAGGATGCAGACAAGCAAATTATGGAAAGGTTAAAAGCCGAAGACAAGCTCTTTAAGAAGGCTCAGATTTTACACTCCTATCCGCATTGCTGGAGATGCTCAAGCCCCTTGATATACAGGGCCGTTGCAAGCTGGTTTGTTTCGGTTACAAAGATAAAAGATAATCTCCTTAATGCTAACTCAAAAATAAATTGGCAGCCCGACCATATAAAAACAGGCCGCTTCGGAAAGTGGCTTGAAGGAGCCCGAGACTGGGCTATCAGCCGAAACCGATATTGGGGAAATCCAATTCCTATTTGGAAGTGCCCCGATTGCGGCGAAACAATCTGTGTAGGAAGCAGGGAGGAATTAAAAGAGCTTTCAGGCATATTCCCTGAAGATATGCACAAGCACTTTGTCGATAAGATAAATATTCCCTGTAAAAAATGCGGCGGAACGATGAAGCGTGTTCCGGAAGTTTTGGACTGCTGGTTTGAGTCTGGTTCGATGCCCTATGCTCAACAGCACTATCCTTTTGAAAACAAAGAACACTTTGAAAAAAACTTTCCGGCCGATTTTATTTCAGAAGGCTTGGATCAGACCCGCGGATGGTTTTATACTTTAACGATTTTGGCGGCAGCTCTTTTTGATGAGCCGGCTTTTAAAAACTGTATAGTAAACGGCCTTGTGCTTGCCGAGGACGGTAAGAAGATGTCAAAATCCTTACGCAACTATACAGACCCCAACGAGGTTATAAAACAATTCGGAGCCGATGCCCTCCGCCTCTTTTTGATGAACTCGAATGTTGTAAAGGCTGACGACTTAAAATATTCGGATGAAGGAGTGCGGGATGTTCTTAAAGGAATCTTAATTCCTTTTTGGAACAGCTACAGTTTCTATATAACCTATGCCAATATAGACGGAGTAAAGCCTCCTCATAATGCAAAGGTTGACGGAAAGGATGAGGGTGTAGAAGAATTTTTAGCTAAATTAAATAATCCCTTAGACCTGTGGATCTTATCGGTAACCGAAAAACTTGTTGCCGATGTAACGGCAGCTCTCGACAAATATGATCTATCACAAGCTATTCCTCCGATGGTCGAATATATTGATCTTTTAAATAACTGGTATATCCGCCGTTCCCGCCGCCGCTTTTGGAAAAGCGAAAATGACGGGGACAAGGCTCAAGCCTACGAGACCCTCTACCGTGCCTTAAAGAAATTTTCTCTTGTTGCAGCTCCGGTAGTGCCGTTTATTACGGAAAGCATTTGGCAGAATTTGCGGACCGAAAAAGATGCTCTTTCTATCCATCTTGCAGACTACCCTGAGTATAACGAAAAGATAAGAAACAGTGAGCTTGAATTTAAGATGAAGACGGTTCAAAAGGCTGTTTCAATGGGAAGGTCCTTACGTTATCAGTTTAACTTAAAGATAAGGCAGCCCTTAAAGGCTGTAGAAATAGTAACCCTCAATCCCGAAGAAAAAAGAGTTCTTTTGGAAATGGAAGAAAGCATAATCGAGGAGCTCAATGTTAAAGAGGTTATCTTCCACGAAAAAGAGGATGAGCTTGTAGAATATTCGGCCAAGGCTAATTTTAAGGCTCTCGGAAAAGAATTAGGCCCCCTTATGAAAAAGGCTGCTGCCATAATTGAACAGATGAATTCAAGTGAAATCCAAAACATAATGGAGGGTGCTACTTTAAGTATCGACATCGAAGGAAAATCGGTAGAAATAACCGCCGATAAGATTGTGATAAATAGAATCGAAAAGGCTTCTTTAAAAATAGTAAATGAGGGAACCCTAACCGTAGGCCTTAATACCGAGCTGACTGAAGAACTTTTAATGGAAGGTTATATCAGGGACTTGGTAAGGGGTATTCAAACCCTGCGTAAGGAATGCGGGCTTGATGTTACCGATAGAATTAAACTTTATCTTTCAGCCTCTCAAAAAAATGCCGATAATAAAGAGCTGGAAAAAGCTTTTGAGCTTTTTAAGGACTATGTTTGTGATGAAACCTTGACTGTGCAATCTTCTTGGTTTAAAACAGGAGAATTGGCAAAGCTCGGTTCCATTAAAACAAGCCTTGTTGAAGCCGGCGATTATGAATGGGAGATTGGAATTGAAAAGAATAATTAGAAATACCCTTGCTGTACTCGTTGTTATTTTGGTTTTTGCTTCATGTAAAACCGCACCGCCTCTTCCGGGGATTGTAAGGCCCTTCGGCATGATAGGCGATGATGCCGATATGTATATTTATATGCCTATCGAGAAAAATAAAAAAATAGCGGAGCCTATTTTGACTTCCGTCGGCGGAGACTCTATGAAGCAGGCCTTGAGCCGGACTACAGCCGTATATTCAGGGGTTTTTGTAAAAAACAGGCTTACGGAAATTAGGATTTGCGCTACAGGAAAATATCCTTACGGAATGACGGACAGTATTTTTAAGAAGAAGAACGGATGGGAGCCTAAAAAAACAAAGGAGAAGTATAAGTATTATAAGTCGTCTTATGTTGATGTTTCAATTCCGTCTCCTCAAATAGCCTGTCTGGTTATGGGGCCTAATGACAGACAAAATATGGAAGTTTTTTTAGGTAAATTGAGTAAGCCTGAAGAAGCCGTGTTTTCTCAACGCTTTGATACTCTTGTTAATTCAGGTTCGCAGGATATAGGGATATTTGTAAAAAATGGAGACTTTTTTTTAGGACAGATAATAGGAGTTCAGCTTGGGCTTCCTGTCGGTGTAATAGAAATGTACTTAAAGAAGAATCCGGAAGTTGAAAATGAATATCTATACGATTTGAGTATCGAAACAAAAAATGTAATGACTGCTTCTTTATTGAAATTATTTTTTAAAAAGCAGTTTAAGGCTGATGTAAGACTTGAAGAAAATAAGCTGATTATAGAAAACAGATCCGTTACCGAATCTAAAATTATCGAAATAATAAAGTCTTTATATAATTATTAACCTATGGGAGTTTAACGATGCCAACGTATGAGTATGTCTGCGATTCTTGCGGTCATGATTTTGAGGTTTTTCAGAGAATGAGCGATGAACCCGTATCCATTTGCCCTGAGTGCGGTAAGCCTGTAAGAAGAGTTATTTCCGGCGGCTTGGGAATTAATTTTAGAGGATCGGGTTTTTATGTAAACGATTCTTCTTCCGCTCCAAAGGCTGCATCAGGCGGCTGTTCAGGTTGTTCTTCATCTTCATGCTCAACATGTAAGCACTAGGATTTTATGGACAAGGTACAAAAAGGGCATTCGCCTAAGTTTTTTTGTGAAAACTGCGGGCAAGAGGTAAAGCGGAACACAAAGGTATGTCCCCATTGCGGGCGTTTTTTTGCTTCGGTAAGATGCCCTTCTTGTAATTATATGGGGCATACGGATGAATTTATAAACGGATGCCCCTCTTGCGGCTTTGCCGTAAGCTCCGACTCTAATAAGAACACAAAAAAATATCATAGGAATAAACTAAAAGAATACCGTGCAAAATATAAATCCAATAGGTACGACGACCCGCTTCCTTGGTGGGTTTACAGCCTTGTCATAGGCTCTTTGGGTTTATTGATTATCTATATATTTTATTTTAAGACGTAAAAACTACTCATCTGCAAGATGGGCTTTAATTGCTTGGATTCTGTCAAGCACTTCAAAAAAGGCTTTTGCTATTTCCGGATCGAATTTCTTTCCGCTCATTTTTTTTAATTCTTCCAGAATGTCTTCTTCGGTCCATGAGTCTTTATAGGAACGCTTTGAAGAAAGGGCATCGTAGACGTCGGCCATTGAGACAATTCTTGCGCCGAGAGGTATTTCTTCTCCTCTAAGTCCTTGTGCAAACCCTGTTTTTTTATCCGTTTTTAGCGGAGCTCCCGTTTCTACATCAATATGTCCCGGGTAGCCTGTCCCGTCCCAGTTTTCGTGATGACGCAGAGCTATTTCCATTGAGAGTTTATCAAGAGGGGAATCATTCCCGCTGAACAAACGGGCTCCCAGCCATGTATGGGTTTTCATAACCGAGAATTCTTCGTCGGTTAACTTTCCGGCCTTTTTTAAAATCAGATCCGAAATTGCAACTTTTCCAATGTCATGAAGCATAGAGGCAATTTTTAGCGAGTCACGATATTTTGTTTGCTCGGACATAGGAATGCCGTTATTAAACGCCCACCTATCATAAATTTCAACGGAATAATTTGCAACCCTGTTTACATGCATTCCCGTTTCTCTCGGATCGCGTAGTTCAGCCGTTTTGATCATACGCATAACCATCGCCCTTGTTACAAAAGCATGTTCAAGAGCTATTCCCGCATTTGAAGCAAAATGACTGAGATAAATTTCATCATCATGGGAAAAGGTTTTCGGTTTGCCGTATTTATCAAGAGCATTTAAGACTTGAAGAACCCCTAATAGCATTCCCGACATAGAAAGAATAGGAATGGTTAAATTGGAAACGGTCTTATAGCCTGTTTTTTCATCCGTAGCTTTGCCGAACTTAAAAGGCTTATCGGCCTCAATATTGTAAACATCGGGAATATTTATAAGTTTTTTTGTATTTGCAGCATATCCGGCTATTGTATAATTGTCTATAGGAAAATCAAAAAATATATAAGGAAGCTTTGTTCCCGCCGGAAGTTTTTTTTGCAGGGTGTTATTCTGTGCATATCTTATGGCAAGCCTATCCCCTTCAGCTATATATATTGAACCGGCGTCGGCATTTACAACACTCCGGGCTTCGGTAAGTATTTGCTCTAAAAGAACATCAACGTCTTGAACACTGTGTATCAAAGATTCCGTTTCAAGTATTTTGATTAGGATCTGTTCCTTTGACAGCTCTTTATATTTATTTTCTTCTGTCATACCCTATATTATATTGTATTATAAAGAAAAAGTCTATATTTTTTCTAGAAAAATAAAATTTACTGTTTAAATTTGTATTAAGTTATAAAGATTTTCAATATTATATATAAAATGGATATTTTGAAAAAGGCCTAAGCAGTTTTTATATACATAAGCATCTTTAAAATTTAGATTTGAGCAGGGTTTTTTAACTGTGAAAATAGGAGAAACTTCAGTTGACGCTTTTGATTTATGGTATTCGGCTGCATTTAAGATTGTCCCTTTTTTTCCTAAGATACAGTCCTGCATAAATTCAAGCTGCTTATATCCGAAATTTTGCAGGGTACTTGTGCTCTCAACGGAACCTTGAAAAATCCCGCACATTTTAAAACCGTCAAGGTTTTCAAAAAGGTATGAAAGCCCTTCACCTTCAGCTAAAATTTTTCCGCCGGCTTCGGCGAATTTTTTTATTGCTGTTTTTATTTTAATATTTTGAGAAAGAGCATCCTTGTATTTATTTATTTGGCCGCTTCCGAAATATAGAAAGTCGCAGTCAGGCAGCTCCGTATCTTTAAGGGGAGAAAAATAATTTACCTCTGTGCTGTTTTCAAGTAAAAAGATATTTTCGGAATAATATAAATTAAAGGCCTCATCCATTGCGATTGCAGTGCGTGTATTCGTTTTTTTTATTTCTATCTTGGTGCCTGTTTTAAGAGGTTGAAATAAATTTAAAAATTTTTGAATGTCTATATTTTCTTTTACGATTTTATATAGAACATCTAAAAATTTTTCATTCTTTAGCCTTTCGTCGATGTCGAGGCCGAGGCCTGATTCTTCAATTTCGAATTCGGAAACTTTAGGAAAAAAGCCTAATACTTGTAACTCAAGATTATCCTCAATCATCTTTTTATAAAGAGGAAAAAGTTTAGGGTTGAGTTTATTAAGTATAATTCCTCTTATTCTGTTTTTTGAAAATTCGATCATTCCTTTAAGTTTTGGAATAAGCGTAAACATCTCGCCCTGAGGTGCGTAAACCAAAACAATATCGCTCCCGATTTTTTCTGCCGTATCAAATGAAGAATTTTCCGAGGTAGTTCCCATTCCGTCGAAGCAGCCCATCACTCCCTCAATAAGGGCGTATTCTGAGTTTGAAATATTGAGAGAAAACTCCATTCCTTTTTGACCCATCATAAAAGGATCGAGGTTTCCGGCTCTTTTGCCTGAAATGATTTCCAGTATTTTGCGGTCAACCTGATCGGGGCCCGTTTTAAAAGCGGAAATATCAAAGCCTGCTTTTTTTAAAGAATAAAGGAGAGCTGCTGTAATTACAGTTTTCCCCGAATTGCTGTTCGGGGCGGAAATCATTATGCCTTTCATCTTCTAATTTCCTTTTTGTTTTCGGGCGATGATTAAGGATATATAATCTTCGTCTTCTAAAATTTTTTCTTTTTTATTTTTGGGAAGAATTGATTCATGTTCCATCGTTGCTCTTTTTATATAAACATAGTCAAAACCGTTTTTTTCAAATTCTTTTAGTATAAGATTTTTTTGTTTAGATGTTTTTAAAAGAGCTATAGATGAAGATGAATTTAAACTTTTTTCATTTAAATGATCTGTGATTGTAAGCACTTCACCTTTTTCGGCAAGAGGAATTTGTGCTCTTCCTGCAGCAGCCACTGCAGAAGGAATTCCTGAAATAATTTGCAAATTGATTTCCGGTATTTTAAAATAGGGCATCATATAAATAAATGTGCTGTATATCATAGGATCGCCTATAGTTAAAATAAGGGTATTCGAATTTTCTTTTGTTTTTTTAAGTATTTTTTCGGCTTGAATTTTATAATCTTCTTCAGATACAAAGCCCATAGGGAAATCAAGAAACAATACTTCTTTGTTCTTTATAAAATCTTTTACCGTATCTAAGGCCATATTTTTTCCCTTATTGTTGGGAGCAAAAATAAGGTCTGCATTTTGAAGAGCTTTTACTGCCTGTAATGTAAGATACTCCTGAGAGCCCGGGCCTGTTCCTACTGCAACAATATTTTTCATTTTAACCTCTATAGCAATTGATTGTATTTTCTAAAGATTTATAAAGTATTTCGCGGATCATAGGATATTCGCCCAAGCCTTTTAGATTGGCATTAACCTCGTAACCCTTATTTTTTAAAATGGTGTACCAGCTGTCTTCTTCATCTCCTGCCATATCGTTGTGGGCATGGTCGCCTGCAACCATCATGAACGGATAAAGCTCAATTTTTTTTATTTTGCGTTCGGCAAGAATAGGTAAGATATCCTTTAGCTCTACGGAGCCTTCAACTGTTCCTATCAAGACATTTTCAAGGCCTTGCGAATTGAGTTTGTTTTGCATGATCTCATAAAATTTATCTGCCTCATGTGAAGAACCGTGTCCCATAAAAACTATTGCCGTATCATCTTCGGGCTTTTTTAATTCGAGAGCTTTTATAATTTCATCCAAGTCTGCATTTTCATGTAAGAGGGGTTGACCCAAAATCGTATTTTCAAATTGCAGCTTTTCATATTCTTCTCCCGGAATTATGTGGGTCGGTTGTATGTAAATTTCGGAGAAGCCTTTTTCTTGTAGTTCTTGGATAATCTCCTTGGGAGATGCAACATTGATGGAGTCTCTTTTTTTAAGAATGGCTCTAACCATGTTTGAAGTATAGGCTTTAAAAATTTCATAATCTTTAAACCTGCCGATTGCTTCTTTTTCGATAGTATCAATAGTTTTTTTTCTTGTTTCGGCATAGCTTGTACCAAAACTTGCAATAACGATGGCCTTTTTCATTTTGTTTCCTTTAAGTGTTTTCAATCAACTATCCAACAAGTATAATGAGAATGGACTCAAAAATCAAGACCGATGAAAATTTTAACTCTTTAACCGGTTTCGATTTTTAATATAAGTTTTTACGATTGAGGGAGTGTTCGAATGTTTATTTATTGTCTACATAATCGGGCAGCCTTTTTTCGATACTTGTTACGGTTTTGTTTAAACGCATGAGAATACAGCTTATGATCAGCAAGATTCCAGATGTAATAAAGATGAGGCCTATACCTCTGCCCTTTTCATTCATAAGAGGTTCAAAAACATAATCGGCAAGAGGGCCTGCACATAGATATGCAATCGGTGTAATTGCCGCTAAAATGGCAGTCATAAGGGCTCCGACTCGTCCTAAAACATTTCTTTCTATCTTAATTTGAAAAATAGACATGAGGAGGGTGTTTACGTATGGAACGGGAAACATAAAGATAAAAAAGCCGGCCGTAATGATAATCCAATTAAGCATTGCTCCTGAAATTATAGGCCCTATGCTGCACAAGGCTAGTATTAAAAGAATTCGTTTTATTTTATTTTTAGTATCGGGAATGAGGCTTGAACAAAGTCCTCCTAAAAGCATAGCAAGGCCTATGCCGGCTTGTACATTACCGTAAACTTGAGAGTTATAGACACTCATCATAAGCGGGCCTAACAAAATCATTGAAAGGCTTGCAATAAAATTTAAAAAAGCAAAAAAAACTATCAGCTGCATTAAGCCTTCTTTTTGTATAAGATATTTCCATGCGTATTTCAGATCTTTAAGAGCTGCTAAAACTAAAGAGTCCTTTGTTTTTTCAATTAATGGCTGAGGAATTTTTATAAAAGCAATGGAAGCTAAAGCAAAAAAGAATGAAACAAAGTCGATGATAAATAATCCTTTTAATTCTATCAGCGGATATAAAAAACCGGCTATAACCGGAGCTAATAAATTTTGTATTGCAGATGAAAATTGTAAAAGTCCGTTAGCTCGTGTAAGCTTATCGGTAGGTACAAGCATGGGGATAGATGCACCGAAGGCCGGATTTTGAAATGTACCCAATGTTCCTGAAATAAATACCAACGGGTAGACCATCCAGAGTTCAAGTTTGTTAAAGATGAGAAGAGTGACTATTAAAATTTTTAAAAAGGCATCGATACTGTCGGTAAGAAGAATAATAGCCTTACGTTTTTTTCTATCAGCAATTGAGCCTGCAAAAGGGGCAAACAGTAAAGCCGGTAAGACCGTGCATGCTGCACTCATTGCAAAAGATGCTGCGTTTCCCGTTTTTTGAAAAATCCATATTCCGAGTCCGAAAGCGGAAAGAGCCGAACCTAACATCGAAATAAATTGTCCGAACCAAATAACCATAAATGTTTTCATTGTGTTTCTCCTTAGACTAATTTATTCTATGTTTTTTATATAAATTGTCAAGAAGTTTTAATTTCCCTCTTGACAAAGATTGTTATTCTGTATATATTTAATATATACAGAATAACAGGAGGCGGAGTAAGAGTGAATATTTTTTTGAATAATTCTTCAGGGATTCCTCTTTATGAGCAGCTTTCAGGACAGATAAAAAATCAAATTTTATCAGGCTCTTTAAAAAAAGAGGAGCCGATGCCTTCGATGAGGGCTTTGGCAGCCTCTTTGCGTGTGAGCGTCATCACTACAAAGCGGTCTTATGAAGACTTGGCCCGTGAGGGTTTTTTATATTCGGTTCCTGCAAAGGGCTATTTTGTTGCCGATGTAAATTTTAAAAAGATTGAAAAATCAATAAAAAAAAGTATTGAAGAAAAATTAAAAGAAGTTTGCGTTCAAGCAAAAAAAATTAATCTAAATGCTGAGGAACTATATGAAATCCTTAAGCGTATTTATTAGAGTTATAGGAGGAGTGCTTATGATATCTGATGATGTTCTAAAAATCGAAAAACTTAAATTTTCGATAGGACGAGGTAAAAAAGCTTTTTCGTTAAACGATATTTCTTTTTCGGTTCCGAGGGGTTGCGTTACGGGTTTGATAGGAGAAAACGGTGCAGGGAAAACTACTCTTATCCGCTTACTTCTTGATATGTACTTGCCTGAAAGCGGAAAAATCTTTCTCTTTGGTGAAGAGCTTAAAAGAGAGAATATAGAAATAAAAGAAAAGATAGGCTTTGTTATAAACGATAATTTCTTTTCTTCATTATATACGGCTAAAAAGGCAGGAAAATTTTTAGCGGGAATTTATAAAAATTGGAATCAGAAGCTTTATGAAAAATATCTAAACGATTTTAAAATTCCTCCTTCAAGATTTTTGACTGCCTTGTCTTCGGGAACTATGCAAAAACTTCAAATTGCTATAGCCCTCTCCCACGGGGCAGAGCTTTTGATTTTAGATGAGCCTCTTAATTTTTTAGATCCTGTTTCCAAAAAAGAATTTTTAGATCTTTTAAGAAACTTTATGCTAGATGAAAATCATTCGATTTTAATTTCGAGCCATCAAACAAATGAACTTGAAAAAATTTGCGATGAGATTGTTTTTATAAGCGAGGGTAAAAAAGTTTTTGATTCTTCTTTAGAAAATATAAATAAAAATTACGGGCTTTTAAAAATAGATGAAAAAACTTTTAAGTCATTGTATAGTAATGATTATATCGGTTATAGAAAAACCGATTATGCTTATGAAGTTTTGGTTTCGGATAAGGAAAATCAAAAATTTACCGGAATGGTTTGCGAAGATGCAAATCTTGAAGATATTATGTATTTTTATACGAGGAGAAAAATTTAAAATGAAAAAAATAAGGGCTATAATATTTAATTCTATGCATAGTGTAAATTTTGTGTTGGGCGGAATTTTTTGTTTAATAGGTTTTATCGAAATGATTATCGGTATGCTGATTCCAATACCATTGGCAATGAAGATATTGTTTTTTCAAGGTTTAATATTTTTTTGTTATGGCCTTATTACAAATCAGTTTAGTCTATATGATCAAACTTTGGTTTTTATCTTAACGCCGGTAAGGGGAAAAGAATTTTTTAAAGCTAAACTTATTTATTCGATTTTTACTTCCTTTTTTGCGCTTATGTTTTTAGGTCTTATTTTATTTTTAATAAATATTTTTATTCCGATATGGGATCTTAAATTTATGATTTTTATAGGGCCCATTTTATTTCCGTTTATAATTGCTTTTAGTATGATCTTATCTGCTTTGTCCATTAAAGGCGGCCTTCTTAGATTTATTATTATTATGACTGTAGGATACGGCTTATTTCCTGCAGTATCTATGATTATGATTTCAGATTTGCCTAATTTGGAATTGATAAAATCTTTTTTTGAAAGAGTATCGTATCCCTTGTTTATTCTTGCAGTTTATATTATTTCTTTAGTTATTATTTTAATTTCTTATTTTATAGGTAAAAGGAATTTTAACAAATTCAGGTTTAAAAGTTTTATGATTATGAATCAACGGAACAGGCAGGGATAGGGAGAAATAGGGAAATTTGAAACTTTATAAAAACTGATTTTGTTCATTATTATTATAAATTTTAATATTTTATTAAAAAAATATAATATTTTTGTAAAAAGGACTTGATTTTTTTTTTTTTTTGGAGTTATACTCTTTTCCAAAGATGAATTTTAAAGATAAGGATAGGAAATGCTTAAATTTTTTAAAAAGGTATTTAGACCCTATGCGAAAAAAAGATTTTCAACTGATGATCTATTGACCGAAGCAATTTTTTCCGGTGGTATTTTTATTGCTAATAAAGATAATCATTATATCCTTGTACAGTGGGCTGATGACCTTGTTGAAAATATAGATAATTCCGTTTTGAACACTGTCATTCCTTTGGTGTAAAATTATGTATCAGAATTTAAGTAAAAAATCGTTAAGTTGGATAAAATCTAATTTAATGACTTTTCTAAAATTGGCAAAAATCTCATATAAATTAGGTTTTGTGTATAAAGTCTCAGCCGAATTGCTTTTTACTTTTATTTTTAAAAATCATAATGATGAATTAGACAGCGAAATATCTTTTAAATTAAAAAACATCCAAAAAAAGAAATCGATTTTTAACAGCATTTCACAAAAAGATTTCGGCAAGATCATTTTAATGATTTTTTTTAATAAAGAGCAAAATTTTACAAAAACGGCATTGGATAGTGTAAATTTATTATCGTATAGAGAACAGCTGGAATTTTCTATGTATCTATCTTTATTAAATAATTCCTCTTCAATTAAATTGCCGGATGACAAGATACTGGAAAATACTCTTATACATCAAAAACTTTCAGTCTGCAATTTTGAAATAATGGATATATATGAACTCACGCATGAAATTATGTATCTCACTATGTTGGGAAGGAGTAAACATCAAATTTTATCGGATAATTTAGAATACCTGCGAGCTGTTATTCACAGTCTTTTAGATAGAATGATAACGGAAAAAAATATAGATTTAATTGCAGAATTAATATTGGTAAGTCAATTATTGAATATTGAGCTTGACGGAAAAATAAAAGACAACTCTTATGTATTGTTGGATGCTTTTTTGGAACAAAATATAAATAAGTGCGGTATAAGTATAATACTGAATAAGCAATTTAATAAGATATATCATCAAATGCTTGTTATTTCTTTATTGAGGTAAAACATTATGGACTTACATTTATACGAAAAGTATTCAAAAAAGTATCACAAAAAAGCAAGATTAGGTATAACATTAAAAACATATTTGCTATCTATTAAAACTTTTTCAATTTATACTAAGCTTATGGGTAAAGATGCTTTTTTTTGCCCTGAAGTAAATAGTTTTTTTTCAAAAAAACAGGTTAGTGATTGGCTAATATTTAAAGACATCCCTCGCTCATATATCTTTAATTATATAACTGCCGACCGTCTATTAAGCGATACACAGTTTAAAGAATCTTTTTTAGATACTCCTATTCCTGAGTATATAGATAAAAAAGAATTTCTAACTTTTACCGAAGATCCCTCCGCCCGATTATTAAAGGACCTTATTCAAAATAAACATCTTGAAAATTTAGATTATTATAAAAATTTGGTAAAAATAATAAACGGCAAAAAAACTCCTTTTTCTTTGTCTGACATTTATTTTTTGTTGTGTTTTTCTGCCGCGTTTTCAAAAGAAGAATTATCGTCTTTAATATCAGACATAGAATTTTCATATCATTATAATAATTTAAAAGAAAATGCGGAATATGAGCTTCTTCTTTTAATGTTTCTTATAGGAAATTCTGATATTAAAGATAAAGAAAAAGATTTAAAACTCATTTTAAGAAGATTCGATAAACTATCTTTTGACAGTAAATTTATACTTATAGCTTTATTGCATATATACCGCTATTGAATATTTATACTGAAATTGATAAGATGGCTTTGTATAAAAGTTTGTTGAGGAGAACTTAATTTATGGATAAATCGGCGTTTAAGAAGTTAAAAAAAAGGGTTCCTATAAATATGGGATCTATTGTTTTTGCCTGTATCTTGGTCGGGCTTGGAACGGTTGTAAGTTTTGCAATCCCTTGGTTTGCTAAACTTATTTTAGATGGAAACGAAAGCAAACAATATCTTATAACATTAACCTGTGCGGTTTTGATTTCGGCAGCGGTAAGCGTTATAGGCAGATATATATTTAATAAGAGTGCTATTGTGTGGACTTGTAAACTTCGCTCCGATATTGCAGACCATATTTTCGGTGTTAAAATGAAATTTTTTAACAAAAAAAATTCCAGTGAATTAAGCAGCGAGATATTAAACTTTACCGAAAAAATAAAAGACCTGTTTACTTCAACTACAATGCATCTGATATCGATAGCTATAAGTTCCATAAGTGTTGCAGTTCTTTTTGTTTTAAGCTGGAAACTCACCTTAGTGATGATGGGTTCTTTGCTTGCCCTTGTTATAGTTATTTCGCCTATCAGCTCTATGAACTCTAAGGTGTACAAAAAAAATCAAGAAGCTCTCAATAAACTTATCGGTGCTTTAAGCAGTATTTTTTTAGAAATAAAACTTGTTAAAAGTTATACAGCCGAAAAAACCGAAGCAACGCGGATAGGTAATCTAAATACGGAAGTAAAAAACTTATCGGTTAAATCCGTTAAAATCGAAGCCGGTATAGAACCTGTCATTATGACAATTTTTATACTAAATCTGTTTTTTATCTTTGTATACGGCGGTTCGTTGGTTGCTAAAAATGAAATGACCATAGGTGCTTTGATCGCATTTTGTTTATATCTTTTTCAAATAATTACACCCATGGTTAATATAGGAAACTTTTTTAAGGATATAAAAAGCTTAAATGAAATATCGGATAATATCGTAAAAATATTTGAACTTGAAACCGAAGAAACTGGAACAAGACCGGTGGGCGATGTTTTAAAAACCGAAAGCATTAAATTCGATAATGTTTCATTTAAATATGACGATGATGCGGTAATTTTAAAGGACTTGTCTTTAGAGATAGAGCCTAAAAAAACTATAGCCATTGTAGGCCCGAGCGGAAGCGGTAAGTCTACTCTTTTTAGTTTGTTGGAACGCTTTTATAATGAATATGAAGGAAGAATCAGTATTGGAAACACCGATATAAACGAATTTGACTTAAAGGACTGGCGTAAAAAAATAAGCTATGTTCAGCAAATAAGCTCAACGACAGAAGACAGTATTCTTAACAATCTTACTTACGGAAATGACAGCCCTGTTCCGCCCGAACTTATAGAAGCCTCTCTTAAAAAAGCAGGTATATATGATTATGTAAACAGTTTACCCGAAAAGTTAAATACCATTGTGCAAGAAAGGGGAAGCAACTTTTCAAGCGGACAGCTCCAGCGCCTGATGATTGCAAGGGCCTTAATCAAACAGCCGGATATTCTCCTCCTTGATGAAATAACTGCAAGCTTGGACAGTGAAAATGAACTTTTGGTAAAGACTACTTTAGATTCTATAAAGAACGAAAAAACTATTGTAATCATTGCTCATCGTCTTTCAACGGTAACCAGTGCGGATAAGATTGTATTTTTGGACGGAGGTAAGATAACCGGAATCGGTACCCATGAGGAGCTTTTACAAACTCATGCCCTATATGAAAAATATGTAAATAACCAGTTGATATAGGGTGACTCTAAAACTCCTTTTGGAATTTCTATATTGAATAAAAATTTATTTTATTGTATAGTGATTTTATGAAATACTTAGAAACTTATTCAAATGATCCTGAATATAATTTGGCTTTTGAGGAATATTGTTTTAGGCATCTGCCGCTTGAAAACGATGAATACTTTTTTTTATGGCAGAATGGGCCTGCCGTAATTATAGGTAAAAATCAAAATGCTTATCAGGAAGTAAATGATGATTATGTGAGTGAGCATAATCTTAAGGTTGTCCGCCGCATAACCGGAGGCGGGGCTGTATATCATGACCTCGGCAATTTAAATTTTTCTTTTGTTGCAAAAACAAAGGAAAATCAAACGATTGATTTTAAACGCTACTATATTCCGATTATAAATGCCTTGGAAAAAATCGGCGTTAAGGCGGAGCTTTCCGGCAGAAATGATGTTACTATAGACGGGCAAAAATGTATCGGTGCTTCACAGTCTGTTTGGCAGGGCAGGGTTTTGAGTAACGGCTGTATTCTTTTTGATGTCCGCTTGGAAGAACTTTCAAAAGCTCTTAATGTGCGTAAGGAAAAGCTTGAATCAAAGGGCGTAAAAAGCGTTCGGGCCAGGGTTACAAATATAAAGCCCCACTTAAAGCGGGATATTTCGATTTCGGATTTTAAGGCCGAATTATTAAAAGCTATCTTTGAACTTGAAGGTCAAGAACCTGTAGAATACAAACTTTCCGCTTCGGAGCTTGAGGGTGTAAAAAAAATATATGCCGAAAGGTTTTCCCTTAAAGAATGGAACTATGGAGCTTCTCCCAAGGCCGAATACTCCCACTATGAAAGGTTCCCCATAGGAAGCATTGAAGTATTTTTTAATGTTAAAAATGCAAAGATTTCCGGCTTAAAAATTCATGGAGACTTTTTCGGTACAAAGGATGTTGCCGAAATTGAAAAATTCTTGGAAGGCTGCGAATACGAAAAAAATGCCGTAAGCAAAAAACTCGCGGAAACCGATTTAAAAGCCTATTTCGGTGCAATCGAAAAAGACGAATTTATAGAAATGTTTTTTAGGTAAATATGAGAGCAAGGAGCTTATAAATTATTCTAAACTCCTTGCCCGATCACCTTATTCTTAAAACTTATCTATCTCGCTTATTATTTCTCCTCCTGTAACTTCTTTTTTACCGAAATGATATGAAATGATAATCGAGGCGCTTAAGCACAGACTGTAAAATAAGAAAAAGCCCCAATTAAACGAAAGTAAAAAGTTTAAAACAAAAACTTCATCAAATCTGATAATAAAAATTGCGGCAATACCTAAAAAGAATGGAAGAGCTTTTAGGAGCGGTTTGATTAAAAAGCCGGCTGCTTCCTTATAAAAAAGGTTTGTGATTATATTTGAATCGGCCCCGACGGATCTTAAAATTGCAAACTCATTTTTTCGTGTTCTTAAATTAAGCATAATTGCAGAATAGCTGTTTATGCAGCCTGCGAGCAGCACCAAAAATAAAAATGAGAAAAAAACGGCCTTAAAAAAATTATTGCTGCTTTCAGCTGAAAGTTTTTCGATAAAGATGTCTGACTGCCAATACATATTTTCTCCCCGCAGGGCGGGCTTCATTATCTGCTCAATGGTTTTCCGTAAAGGGACTATACTTTCTTTTTCCGTTGTTAAAAAGAGAGAATATAAAAGACCGTCTCGAAAGAATTCTGCGTTTTCCTTATCAAAGGCAATTTGAGCTTTGCGGAGTTTTTCACCTTTTTCAATCGGTAAGATTAAAAGAATGGAATAGAGCGGAACCTTTGTTTCTATTAAATCGGTATCGCTTATTGTTTTTCCGATAAGAATCGGAACTTGAGTTTTAGAACTATCTTTTTTTTGAGATTCCGTAGAAGGCTCTAATTTTTTTTGTAAGGAACAATTTATTTCTTTTATGTTTGGATCGAGAAGGGGGATAAACTGTGAATTTCTATATGGAATGCGCCAATCCTTTTGTACGCGGTTTACAAGAATTGCCTTATAAAAATCTTCCGCATAATAAGAAGCTTCATCTTCGCCTATAGAAGTTAAAAGTTTTTTAAAGGTTTCATTGTCAAGCCCATATATCTTTGCATTAAGTTTTTTACTTTTACCTTCCTTCCAAAAATATCTTCCCTGATGTTTTTGTTCAAACCAAGACTCTTCTTTAAACTGAGCGGAAATATTTTCATCGGAACAAATGAACCAAGAATCTAAAGACACATAATAGTAAGAAGATAAACACTCTTCTCTGTTTTGAATGGGAGAAAAAATATTTTTAGCGGAGCAGTCGAATTGTTCATCTTCATTTACCAAACAATAGCTCAGTTTTATTTCATTCTTTGACTCATAATATTTATGATCTTCTCGAATAAAATTTACGGTAATTAAAGTCAATAAGCTGAAGAGTAAAATATATGAGATAAAAATTGCATTGCTCGTGCCTCTAAATGTTCTAAAATTATTTTTGCGGTTTTCTTTTTCCCAAGCTCCATCGGTAAAAATTTTTCGTTTATATTTTTTTGATTTTTCTATATTTCCTTTTAATGAGTCTATGATGTTTATTTTTGAAAGCCTGACAGCCGGTATAAGCGAAGCTATGAGTACCGTAAGAAAAGAAAATATTATAACAAAAATAATCGGTAAAATACCGAATTCGTATTGAGGCATCGAAAAAATATCGGTGTTTTCTGCCATAGCCGAATTTGCAATTTTATTAATTTGCTTAAACAAAAAAATATTAAAACCTATACCTGAAAGAATACCGGTCAAAATAGGAGGAATGCTTAACAATGCAGCTTCAAATAAGATACTATGAAAAATATGTCCTTTTCCTGCGCCTATGCTTTTTAACATGGCTATCTGTTTAATTCTCTTTGCTGCCCAAACTTCAAAGATATTGTAGATAAGATAAACAAAGATGAGGGTTAAAATAATGAGTCCGATTAAAAATTTTAAAATTAAACTTTCCATTTCGGAACGCCTCTTGCGTAAGGGATCTTTTATTCCGTACATATCCAAAAGCGAAGTATTTATAAAAATTTTATAGCTTCCGTCTTTGTTTCGCTCAAATCCTAAGTTTTCAGTAATTTCAAATAATTTTTTATAAGCATTTAATTTGGAAGTTAAAAAAATATTTACGGCAATGGTTTCATCTTTTGTTAATGACGATGGATCAAAAAGATAAAATCCCATAGATGCTCTTTGGTTTATACCGGGAAAACTTAAAAAAGAACCGCATATTTTAAGAGAGATTTCTTTTTTTTCGATAAACTCTTCTCCGCTTATGGGAGAGTCAAAGGCTAAAAGTTCATTGTCCTTGTACATTCTTTTACCCAAGCTCAGTTTTATTGTATCCCCGACTTTAAGATTCGGATTTTGATTTAAAAAAAAGCTGTTTACAATTATTTCGTTAGGGTTTTGAGGAAGCCTTCCTTCCGTTATAAATTCATTACCCGAAAAATCATCCCAATATCTTTTATCTCCGCTCCTGATAAAAATATAGTTATTTGACTTGTCTTCTTTTAATTTACCGCAATAATCTGCTCCTTCAAGACTTATGGATTTTACATTTTGGTTTTGCTCTACTATACCGACCTTGCTCATAGGAATCTCATAGGTTTGAGCATCCCAAGGGTTTGTTTTTTTTATTGCCTTAAAAGAATCCATTAGAACACTGTACACAAAAAAGATATAAGCGTTTATTAAAACTACGGCTGCAGTGATAGAAAGAAATAAAGCAATACCGCTTTTTCTGTTTACTTTTACATAATTTGAAGTATATTCTCTGATAATGCTCATAAAATTTCTCCGTCTTCGATTTTAATAATTCTATCGGCTTCTAAGGCAATTCTTTCGTCATGGGTTATCATAATAATTGTCTGCTTATAGTTTTTATTCGATAATTTTAATAGGCCGATAATTTCATCGCTGTTTTTTCTGTCCAAGTTTCCCGTCGGTTCGTCTGCTAAAAGAATTGAAGGACGGTAAATTAAGCTGCGTGCAATAGCAACTCTTTGCTGCTGTCCTCCTGAAAGCTCACTTGGAAAAGAATTTAGCTTTTCTTTTAATCCTAATACCGAAACTATTTCATCAAAATAATTTTGATCCGGATTTTTTTTATCAAGTAAGATGGGCAATAGAATATTCTTTTTTACAGATAAATTGGGAATCAAATTAAAGAATTGGTAAACAAGGCCTATCTTTCTTCTCCTAAAAAGAGCTAAGTCCTTTTCTTTTAAGTTTGAAATATCTTCTCCGTCTATGTAAACCGTACCGGATGTGGGACTATCCACTCCTCCCAAGATATGTAAAAGAGTTGATTTCCCCGAACCGCTTGAGCCCATTACCGCAACAAATTCTCCCCGTTCGATTGAAATACTTACGCCGTTTAAGGCCCTCACCTGATCGTTATAAATCTTAGTCAAATTTTCCGTTTTTAATATCTGCATAAGCCCTCCTGATTATTAATATGCCATATAATCCGTGTTTTTTTAAACTGCCTTATAATAATTTATAATTGTGATAAATTTGTGACAAGAAAAGAAAAACTTAAAATAATTAAAAAAAACTATCGGGAGCTCTTTTTGCAAGATACCCCTTATTCTTTATAAAATTTAACAATAAAAACCGTACCTGATTTTGTGTTTTCGGCTCGGATTTCGGTATTGTGTTTTTTTAAGATAGTTCGGCTCATCGCAAGGCCTATGCCGAAGCCATTGCCTTCATTTGTTTGGCCCTTATAAAAGCGGCGGAAGATATTTTTTAAGTCGGAAGCCGGTATTTCGGGTCCGTCATTTTCAAAAGAAACTTGGGTATAAACTGTATTTTCTTTTGCAGAGATGGAAATATTTTTTACTTTGGGATAAAGGTCAGAAAAGTTTTTTATTATATTTAAAAAAGCTTCGGAGAGCCAGTAAAAGTCTCCCTTTATTTTAATTCCGTTTAAACTTAGTTGAGGTAAAAGGCCTTTTATTCTTAACTTATCTTCGATGCTTTCCATAGAATTGATTAAACATTCTTCAAGTAAAAAGACTTCTTTTTTCATTTCAATACTTCCCGAATCAAGGCGGGCAAGTTTTAAGAGCGCTTCAGTTAAATGTTCCAAACGGGTAATTTGTTTTTTTATTTTTTGAAAATGTGCAGTCTTAAAAATATTCTTATCGGCTTTATTATCTTCTAAAAGCTCGAGCATTAAATTTATTGAAGTAATAGGTATTTTAAGTTGATGAGCTATGTTTTCAAGGTTTTCTTTATATTCTTCTTTATCGTTTAAGGCAATCAAACGGGTTTCAGTCAAAAGAATAAGGCTCTTATATATTGAATCCTCCAATAGAGAAAACTCATCTTCTTTTTCCTTATAGAATTTATAATCTCCTTTTTTAATTTTTTCTGCTGTAGAAAGAATAGAAGATATTCTTTTTTTTAATTTTTTACTTTGGTATCGGTTGTAAACTAAAAATAAGGCAATCGTTATTATTGAGGATAGACCACAAAGTAAAAAAAGGTCATAAACTTTATTTTTAAAAATGATAAAACTTTTGATGTATCCGTGTTTTCTTAAAATTTCTTTTCCTTCATCTTCTTTAGTTTTGTTTTTAGTTTTTAAGCTTGAAAGTAAAATTTTTTCAATGGGTTTATCTTGATTATCGGGTGTGTTGTTTTCACTATTTATACTATCATCTATTGAGCTGCTTGCTCCGATTATTTGTGCTAAGTTTAAATAAAAATTCCTTTCGGTTATTTTATAAATAAAAATTACAAAAAAATTTACAAACAGTAAAATTATAAATAAAGAGCAAATGCCGATTTTGGTATAAAATCTTTTCATAATTCAAACCTATAGCCTATTCCATGAATTGTTTTTAATAGAGGTTCGTCCAGTTTTTGCCTGAGTCTCCTTACGGTTGCAGTCAAGGTATTGTCGTTTACAAAATTATCTTTTGAATCCCAAATTAATTCTAAGAGGCGGGGCCGGGTAAGGGTTTGATTTGCATTTTCCATAAATAAGAGCATAAGATTAAATTCCTGCAAGCTTAATTCGATTTCTTTTTCGTTTTTAAAAAGTCTTTTTTGATTTTTATCCAGTTTATACTTACCTAAAACAATTATTTCATTTGAGGAATGTCTTGTTCTGCGTAAAACAGCATTTATCCTTGAATGTAATATTGAAAGTTTAAAAGGTTTTGTAATATAATCTTCAGCTCCAAGATCAAGCCCTTCTACGATATTTTTTTCATCGTTCTTTACCGTTAAAAAAATTACAGGAGTATCCGTCTCAGTCTTTATATATTTAAGAAAATTTCTTCCGTCTCCATCCGGTAAATTGATATCCAAAATTATCAAGTCGAAATCTTTGTTTAATCTTTTTTTTGCTTGGGCAATACTGCCCGCAAGAGTAAGCTCAAAATTTCTTTTGGATAAATACTCTTTTATACCGAAGGCTATATCCTCGCTGTCCTCTACCGATAATATTTTTACAGTTTCTTTTGACATAATAAAACTATAACAGAATAAAAATAGGCAGTCAAGTATAATTGGTATGGATGAGTTTTATAATTTTAGGTAAGGTTTATATCTCAATTATCTTATCGGCGATTTTTTTTGCAAAGGGCGCATCGTGGGTTACGCAGACTGCGGTGCGCTTTTCTTCTTTGACAATCGATAAAAAAAGATCGGCAACCTTGTACTTATTTTTTTCGTCGAGGGAATCAAAGGCCTCATCGAGAAGAAGAAGCGGAGCGGGATAGCTTAGTGCTCTGGCAAGCCCTGCCCGCCTTTGCATTCCTCCTGAAAGCTCGGCGGGTAAAAAGTTTTCAAAGCCGGAAAGGCCTAAAGCTTCTAAATAGAAAAGAGCCTTTTTTTTATTTTCTGTTTTTGAAGAAGGTTTTGAATCCAAAACATATTCTATATTTTCTATGGCAGTTAGATGAGGAATAAGCCTCATATCCTGATAGGCCATTGCATAGCTTCCGCGAGCCGGCCGGTTTTCTATTCTTCCCGATTTTAATTCAAGATTCCCTGAAATAATTTTTAAGAGGGTGCTTTTTCCGGCCCCCGATTCGCCTAAAATACAGGAAATTTTTTGTGCAGGAATTTCAATATTGAGGTTTTGAAAAACCTTATGCTTTGAGTAATAAAAAGTTCCCTCATGTATTTTAATCGGTCTTTCCATTTTTAACCCTTACTGAACGGCTTGCGACTATATCTATTCCTGTGTTCAGCACATTTTCAATTATCACATCGCCCATCTTTTTAGGAGCTTGAGTTTTAACGATGTTTATTTCGTTCATTACATCGAAGATTAAGGCCTTAGGAATTGGGCTTGAAGTTTTTACGGGAAGGGAGGAAAGAACTCCTCCCTCGATTATTACGGTCGAGCTGATGTTTCTTCTAGGGTCCTTAATTTCCTGCATCGCGTAAAGTTCGCCGCCCTTGCATAAATTTCCTGTAACGGTAATTTCTCCCGACTCTTCTTTAAATACCGAAAGTTTACAGCCCCGAGGACAGGACACGCATGTAAATTTTTCTTTTATCAATTCTCTACTCATCTAAAATTACCTCCGCAGTTATGTCTTGGGTTAAGCCCTTTAAGGTAATAAAGTTTAGGGGAATGTTTATCATCTCGGACGGAACCATCTGACTTGTTTTCTTTTGTGCAAGAATTTGTTCCCCCGATTTGATTATCAGGCGGGCATTTTTATAAACCGAGTCAACTCTCATAAAGAGGGATGCTCCGTCGATGTTTCCCGTATTTATTTTATTCGGAACAATGTAGCGGATTCCTTTTTTAGCCGTTGTTTTAATAAAAGCGGAACCGGAGGTGTTTGTGCCGAATTTATTTTCCGCGGCTTCACCCTTTTTATTTTTTTGGGCAAAGAGGGCTGCGTTTTTTCCGGCAGTTCTGCTTTCTTTTGTAACAAAGTCTACGATGTCATGAACATGGAGAACATTTCCGCAGGCAAAGATTCCGCTTGTTTCGGTTTCCATTCCGTTGTCGACAAAGGCTCCGTTCGTTATCGGATTGAGAGCAATGCCTGCCTTTTGGGTAAGCTCGTTTTCGGGGATTAGACCCACGGAAAGGAGCACCGTATCGCAGGAAAGTTCTTTTTCGGTTCCGGGGATTTCCTTAAAGGAAGAATCTATTTGGGCTATTGTAACTCCCGTAACCCTGTCCTTTCCGTGGACGCAGGATATGTTGTGGCTTAAAAAAAGCGGAATACCGTAGTCTTCAAGGCATTGGGCTATGTTCCGGTTTAGGCCGCTTGAGTAGGGCATGATTTCGACAACCGCCTTTACCTTGGCTCCTTCTAATGTCATGCGGCGGGCCATAATTAAACCGATGTCCCCTGAGCCGTAGATTACTACTTCTTTTCCGACAGAAAGACCTTCGATGTTCATAAGGCGTTGGGCCATGCCTGCATTAAAAACGCCGGATGGGCGGTAACCTTTTAGTGCGATAGCTCCTGCCGTGCGCTCTCGGCAGCCCATAGCAAGTACGACAGCCCCTGTTTTTATTTTTTTTAATCCTTGTGCACCGATGATGGTAATTTCTCTTTCCTTTGTTAAGTCTATTACCATTGTATTGAGGAGGATATCTATGTTCTCTTTTTTTACCATGTTTATAAAGCGTTCTGCATATTCGGGACCGGTTAATTCTTCTTTAAATTCGTGAAGGCCGAAGCCTGCATGGATACATTGATTTAAGATTCCGCCGAGTTCAAAATCTCTTTCTATTATGAGAACGGAAGATGCTCCGTTTTTTTTGGCTTCGAGGGCTGCCGCCAAACCTGCAGGGCCTCCGCCTATAACGGCGACCTCGTATTCGTTCTTGCAATTGCTGCAATCTTTTTTATCGTTTATATTTATCATTCCGCACCGCCCTTTAGTTTTCCGTAAACAATCGGAGAATTTCTTCTGTCCTTTTGAATTTTTTCGATAGGAATTTTTAATTCTCTTGAAAGGATTTGGAGCACGTGGGGCTCGCAAAATCCCCCCTGACATCTTCCCGAACCTGGGCGTACCCGCCTTTTTATGCCGTCAACCGTGCGGGCTCCCGCAGGGCGGTGAATGGCCTCGACGATTTCGGCCTCGGTTACGGTTTCGCAGCGGCAGATAACATGGCCGTAGAGCGGATTTTCTTTTATAAGAGAATCCTGTTCTTCTGCACTAAGCTCGGCCAAATGCCCGATTGCTCTTCGATTTTCGTTAAAGTTTTTCTTTTTATTGAAGGGAATTTTTAAGTCATCGGCTTCTTTTTTTATGAGCTCTGCAACATATTCTCCGATGGCGGGAGCCGAGCTCAACCCAGGCGATTCGATTCCGCCTGCGTGTATAATTCCCTTGGAATTTTTTGAAGCATATATCATAAAATCTCCCGTATCGGGCCTTGCTCTGACCCCTGCAAAAATACGGATGGTGTTTTTAAAATTGAGGGAGGGTACGGTTTTTAGAGCCTTTTCTTCTACCTGAGCTAAACCTTGGGCTGAAACGGAGGTGTCTTCGGCATCGTCTATATTTTCGGCGGATGGACCAACCAAAAAATTCCCGTGATAGGAGGGGAGAACTAAGATGCCCTTTCCCATCTTTGAGGGGGCCTGAAAACAGATGTGATTTACAAGATTGGTATAGCTTTTATCGAAGAGGCGGTATTCCCCGCGGCGGGGAAGAATTTTAAAATCTTCATCTCCTGCCATCTTTGCAATCTTATCGGAATAAAGTCCCGCAGCATTTATTACCAGCTTGGTTTTAAAAACATTTTGTTCCGTTTTGCTTGATTTGGTTTTAATTGTATAGGCCTCGTTTTCTTTTTCAATTGCGGTAACCTCGTTTTCGGGAAGAAAGTCAACTCCGTTTATTACGGCATTTTCCATAAAGGCTGCCGTCATATCGAAGGGGCAGATTACCCCTGCTGTTCCGCAGTAGAGGGCTCCCAAGGCTTCTTTTGAAAGATTGGGTTCTTCCTTTAAAAGCCTTTCCCTGTCCCAGATTTTCAAGCCTTCAACTCCGTTTTTTAAACCCCTTTCGTAGAGGGTGGAAAGTTCTTGTTTCTCTTCTTCGTTGAAGGCTATAACCAGAGAGCCTAATTGTTTAAAGCGCAGATCCAATTTTTCTTTTAAGCTGCGCACTAAAAAATTACCTCTTACATTTAGCTTTGCCTTTAAAGAGCCTTCTTCTGCATCATAGCCCCCGTGGATAATTCCGCTATTAGCCTTGCTTGTGCCGCAGCCGAATTCCAATTCTTTTTCGAGGACGGCGATTTTTAATTCGTACTTGGAAAGTTCCCGTGCAATGCAGGCTCCTACGACTCCTGCTCCGATTATTATTATGTCGTACATATCCTTTGATAATATCACTATTTTGAGGCTTAGTCTATATGAAAAAAATGATTTTTCTTCGATATAGCATTGACTTTTTTTTTAGATTTTTATATAATCAAGACTCGTTTTACGGGCCATTAGCTCAGTTGGTAGAGCAACAGACTCTTAATCTGTGGGTCGCAGGTTCGAAGCCTGCATGGCTCAAATTTGTTTGATTTACAAAAACCTCTAAAAACATAAGTTTTTAGAGGTTTTTTATTTTTCATCTATGATTTGCCAATAGCCGTTTTTGTCGGCACCGATGCGTTTGATTATATTTTGTTCTTGCAACTTTTTCATATTTTTAATTATATTAAGACGTGCTATTCCTACGATTTCGGCAAGTTCTTCTTGGGTGATGTATGGATTATTTTTTATTGAATCTATAATTTTTTGTTGATTTACAGTAATCTTTTGAATAATCTTTTGAGTAATCTTTAATTCGGTTGTAATTATCTCTTTTATTGTTTTTAAAATAATCGATAACATAAATTCAATAAATTCTGTGCTGTCTGCATTATTGTCACTAATTCCCAAAGCCTTGTAATATAGTTTTTGATTTTCTTTTATTAAAGTTTCGATAGGCAGCCATGCAAAAATCGGTTTCCATTCCGTTAAGATCACGGTTTGCCATAAGCGCCCCATCCTGCCGTTTCCGTCTTCAAACGGATGAATAAACTCAAACTCATAATGGAAAACGCAGCTTTTAATTAGGGGATGAACATCAGTGCTTTTAAGCCAGTCAAATAAGTCATTCATTAAAAAGGGGACTCTATCGGCAGGAGGGGCTACATGTACTACTTCTTTTCCGTCAAAAATACCGACTCCTCCTTTTCTGTATTTACCGCTGTGTTTTACGAGATCATTCATCATAAGCTGATGAGCTTTGAGTAAATCGTTTTGTTTATAAGGGTTCAGGTTTAAAAGTAATTCATAGGCTTGAACGGCATTTTTTACTTCCTGTATTTCATTCGGCGGTCCAAGCACCCTTTTACCTTCGATGATTGCGGTAATTTGTTCGATAGTCAAAGAATTATTTTCAATGGCCAATGAAGAGTGTATTGTTTTAATTCGGTTTTTTTTCCTTAATTGGACTGTCCGCTCGGTATTCTCAAGGACACTTATTTCTCCGATTTTTTCGGATATTTGAGAAATCAAATTTATAGCTTTTGACGTAATTTTAAATGGAGGTTCATAACTCATACCCATATATTATAGAAGATTTTTAAGATATAGTTAAGGGGTTTTAAATTTTAGCGGTAATTCTCTGCCAAGGCTGTAAGATATTTTTCGGTGAGGGTAAAGGCTTCGCTATTAAGAGTTTCAATCTTGTCATCAGCGGTATGCATCAGCTGCCATGTAAATGGAATTATTTTTTCGAAGGGGGAGCCTTGAGGCGGTTTTTGATTTTTTATTACCATGTCTGTGAGCTCGCTTATAGCTGTTTTGTTTTGGCCGGTGAGTTTTTCTTTCGGGAGGCAGTGTAAAAGAGTTTCGGCTTCTTCTCTTGGAAGAACGGTTATGACCTGTGCAAAAAGGCCTGCGGCTATAAAGCCTGCATTGTCACTATAAGCCGTAAGCATTGAAAGCCATTTATTGGGACAAGCTCTTTGAGCTAGAAGACCGGCCCTCTTGTGAAGCTCGTCGAGCCTTTTTGTCTTTGCTTTATCCCGTCCGAAAATTCCGGAACGTGAAAGGATTAGGGTATCGCCCCTTCCGCACATATCGAATACAAAGATATCGTCCCCATCCATTTTAAGCTTTTTTAATCCTGTTCCGAGAGTGTATGCTCCTTGTTCTTTAAGGCCTGCGGCTCCTGCTTCTTCCCCGTCCGTAAAGATGATTTTTATGTTGTGAGGTCTTGTGTAAGAGCATAGTTTTTTTGCAAAGTTCATGAGGATAAAACAAGAGGCTGAATTGTCGTTAGCTCCTTGGGTATCGGGAGTCCTGTCATAGTGGGCTGTAAGGGTTTTCATTTTAAAGTTCTTATCGTAAAATTGGGCAGGGTATTTTACGATGATGTGTTTTTTTTGTGCAAGGTTTACTATGCTGTGCGGAACATTGTGAGCTCTTAACCACTGCGATATAAAATCACAGCGGTTAAGGTCTTTTTTTAAAAAGGCTTTAAACAAATCGGAATTAAGCAGCTTATCTTCATTTTCCTTAATCATATTTGTTAAAGCCCCTTGGGTTTTATTTTTTTAATTCTTCAAGAGCTTTTTCGAGTTCGTCTACAATCTTTGCAAAGTTATCGCATGCTGCCTGTACCGGAGCCGGGCTTGCCATATCGACACCTGCAAGTTTTAAGGATTCAATCGGATAGCGTGAGCCTCCCGATTTTAAGAACTTAAAGTAGTCTTCTCTTTCTTTGTCGCCGCCTGAGCAAACTCTTTCGGCAAGAGCCATCGAGGCTGAAATACCTGTTGAATATTTGTAAACATAGAAGGCTCTGTAAAAGTGAGGAATCCTCATTCCTTCCAAATCGCTTACATCTTCAAACACCATTTCGGGACCAAAATAGAGCTCCAAAAGTTTTCTGTATTCGCTTCTTAAATTTTCTACTGTAAGAGGCGTGCCGCTTTCGACGAGGGCGTGAGTAATTTTTTCGTACTCTGCAAACATGGTTTGTCTGTAAAGGGTTGCAAGAATATCGGAAGCTCTAACGCTCAAAAGATAGGCTCTCATTTTCGGGTCGGTACTTGTTTTAAGCATGTGCCTGAATAAAAGCTCCTCGTTAAAGGTAGAGGCAACTTCGGCTTCAAAGATGGTGTAGTGGTAGCAGGGGTAGGGGTTGTTTCTTACCGAATACCATGAGTGCATAGAGTGTCCGCCCTCGTGTACAAGGGTGAATACATCACGGATAACATCTTCTTTATAGTTCATAAGAATGTAGGGATCGCTGTCATATCCGCCTGCCGAAAAGGCTCCTGAGCGTTTGCCCTCATTTTCGTACTTATCTACCCAGCCGTTTAAAAGACCGTTTCGGATTGTTTTAACATATTCTTCTCCGAGAGGTTTTAGGGCTTCGGTGATGATGTCAACGGCTTCGTTATATGGGGTAACTTTTTTTACTTCGCTGACTAAGGGCATGTAAACATCATAGTGGCGGAGTTCTTTTAGGCCTAAATGTTTTTTTAACATGCTGTAGAATTTATGCAAGGGTTTTAAATTCTTATGAATGGTATCTACGAGGTTGTCATAAACGGCTGTAGGAACCTTATCTACATAGAGGGATTTTTCTCTGGCAGAAGCATAGCCCCGTATTTTTGCAAGGGCGACATTTTGCTGAACCTGTCCCGTGTACAGGCTTGCAATTGTGTTTTTATGTGCACCGTATACGCCGTAAAGCTGCTTATAGGCCTTTTCGCGCAAAGCTCTGTCGGGATTTTGCATAAACTTTGAATAAGAAGATTGAGTCAGTTTTATATCTCCTTCTTTTGTTGTGATTGTACCGAAATCAAAGTCTACGTTGGTTAGAACCGAAAAGGCTTGGCTAGGTGTGCCGTGGGGCTCGCTTAAAAGGCTTAAAATCTTTTCTTCCTTGTCGGAAAGGGTGTGGGGTTTTAGGTACAAGGTCTTTTCCAAGGAAACCTTAAAATCGGCAAAGTCCTTTCCTGTGGGGCTTGAAGGGTCAATCCATGAGCGGATTTTTTCTTCAGGGATTTCCATGATGGCGGGCATGAGCCAGCTGGTGGCAGCCGAAAGCTCTGTAACGGTCATCATGTATTTACTTATCCGTTTGATGTTTTCGGGATCTCCCTCGTTTGAAGATTTTTGCAAAAAGGCATAGTTTCCGACCTTTTCCGCAATTCTATCAACCCCTGTTGAAGCCTTTAGGCAGGCAAGCAGGGTTGCCGCATCGATTGTTTCAGGCTTGGAAAAAGCTTCTTTATATTTTAAGATTTCTTTTCCGCCTTCCGGAATAGAAGCAAGGGCTGCTTCCCATTCTTCTTCATTCTTAAAAAGTAATTCAATATTCCATTTGTCGCTTTTGGCGATCTCGGAACGTTTAGGTGTAGTTGAGTTTTTCATGTAATTACTATACAACAATGTTGATAAATAGGCAAGTATCTTAAATCCCATCTAGTTTCTGAATGGACATCTAGCGCCAATACATTGATTGTTCTTTGTGTAGTGAGTACAATGTATTTCAGATTTTTCCATATTTATATTAAAAATTTCTTTAATAAAATCTATAGCCGTAAGCAGCGATATATAGGAATCTCTTTTGCAACACCTTGGTCCTCCAATATTTCCTATTGCTTCAAGTGATTTGGAAGTCATTTTATTTGAAAGTCCCCACGGCTCATTCTCAAGCGGTGTAGATTTAGAAATAATGGAAACAAACATGCCTGTACTTATTCCTGCACCGCAGGCTCCCCAAAATCCGCAAACTCCGCCCGGCACACTTTTTCCTCTTTTTTGCATCTCAATTAGGTCTTGTTCTAAATCAATATCTCCGCCTGCATTTTTATATGCTGTCAATAGTGCAGAACCTACCATCACATGATGTTCAGGCCCGTGCATATGACAAAATGGTGCAGCCATCAGCTTTTCAATAATTTCAATAGGATTCTTACTTTTTTCACTTAAACAAATGCCTATAATTGAATCCATTCCTTTTGTATGGCATTCATTACATACATAATGACCTTTTTCACATCTGGTTTTACTTAATTCTTTTTTGCGGCAAAGTACGCACTCCATCATCTCATCATATTCGAGATACTCCAGCGGTGCCTTACATACTATACATTCATCTTTCATATTTATTATTTTAGTTGTTTTTTATAAATTGTCTAGTGTCAGGAAAAATGATAATTCAATCAATGCTGAGCTTATTAAAGAAAAAATATATAGAACGATTTGCAATTCTATGCTATAATCACAAGCATGAAGCAAAACAATATTCCGCAGCAAACGCATTTTATCGGTGTCTTATTGCCGGATGATATAAGCCTCAGCCTTGAAGATTGCCGGCGATATATGAACAGGGCTTACGGATGTAAGTCGGGACATGGTACTCCAATCCATGTTACTCTTGTTCCTCCGTTCAGATTGCAAAAAGACTATTCAACCGATGATTTAATAAGAGCAATTGAAAAAGAAGTTTTGCCTAAGGGCCTAGGTTTTACGGCTCATATAGATAATTTTGATGCGTTTGGAGATAGAACTCTTTTTGCAAAAGTAGTTGCAGATGAAAATTGGACAAGGCTCCGTGATGAAACCGTAAAAGCAATTTTGAACGCCTGTCCGGGCTCTACCAAAAAAGACCGAAGGCCTTTTCAGCCTCATGCCACTGTTTCAAATCGGGATATTCCAGCGGGGGCAACGGCAAAGGCTCTTCAGGTTATGAATGAATTGAACCTTGTGGATGCTTTTCCGGTTGATAATATCACGATTTTTGAACGGAAAGCCAACAGGTGGGAAGCCGCTGTTACTATGGAATTGCTCATATAGGTCTAAATATAAAGTTGTGCAACAACTTTCTCCAATCACCTTGACAATAAAACGGATTAGTTGTATATTTACATGTGTTAGCTAACACTGTACGCCAAAGAAGGAATCTATGCCGAGGGACAAAACCGCCAATCATATAAAAATTATAGCCGCAGCAAAAGCCGAATTTATGGAGATGGGCTTTGATAAATCTTCTATGCGTAGTATCAGCAAACGCTGCGGTATGACGGCTGCGGGAATATATCGGCATTGTGTAGATAAAGAAGATCTATTCGATCAAATTGTCGCTCCTGCGGTGGACCGCATAAATGCTTGGCTGGATGCACATGTTGCGCGTTATGCGAACGCAGTCCGTCACGAAGAACATGTACAGTGGCGCGATTCAGAAATAGACATGATGCGCGAGATTGTCTATCCGAATATGGAGGAATATCATCTATTACTGGCAAAATCGCGGGGGAGTAAGTACGAGCATTTCCTCCACGATCTTACAGAGGGGCAGCAGGCGCAGCTTTTACAATATCTGCCGATGTTGAAAGCGCAAGGATACGCCGTAAAAGACATAGATTCAAAGGAGCTGCATCTTCTGCTTTCGGCATATACGACCGCTCTTTTTGAACCGGTTATCCATAATTACAGTTTGGAAGAAGCATTACATTGCCTGAAAGCGGTAGAGGCATTCTTTGTTCCGGGCTGGAAGCAGTTATTCGGGTTTTAATAACTTGCATAATTGAATTAGGATAAAGGCTCACCACCTGTCTTTGTTTATAAGAATAGGCGATGAGTTTAAGTAAATGTTAGCTAATGCTAACTGCTGTTTGTTAGCTAACAAAAGGAAGTTTGCTTATGAAGGAAAAAGAAAAAAGTCCTTCGCCTATCGCGTGGGCGTTGGGACAAACAGGGGAACACAAAGGACAATATGTTCTAAGTGTTATCCTCGCAGTTATCGGCGTGGCCTTTTCTATCGCACCGTATTTTGTTGTTGCCGGCATCGTACACGGTTTGATGGGCGGAAACAAAGACCTTTCATATTATATGATACGCTGTCTGATTATTGCAGCGTTCTGGTTTTGCCGTGTACTGTTTCATGCGCTTAGCACATCGACAAGTCATAGGGCAACGTTTGCAGTGCTCGGGGAAATCCGAAAACGCTGCACGGAAAAACTAACAAGAATGCCGCTGGGTGCGGTGTTGGAGCAAAGTTCCGGGGCGCTCAAAAATATACTCATCGAACGTATCGACAGCATTGAAACGACACTGGCGCATATCGTTCCGGAGTTCACCGCAAATTTACTGATCCCCGTCATCATTTTGATCTACATTTTTACCATTGACTGGCGTATGGGGCTGGCTTCTCTTGCAACGATACCGGTTGGCTTTTTCTGTTACGGTCTTATGATGAAGGGCAGTCCTCAATTTTATCAACGCACGGTTACAGCCACAAAGGCGCTCAATGATACGGCGGTTGAATATATCGGCGGTATTCAAGTCATCAAGGTTTTCGGAAATACAAAAAGTTCCTACGACCGCTTCGTGCATGACGCCTATGAAGCAGCTCACAGCTATATCGATTGGATGCGCTCCTGTATTCTCACCTTTACATTCGCCACGGTAATCATGCCCGCCACAATGGTTTCCGTGCTCCCCATCGGCGGTCTTTTGGTAAAAGGTGGATCTCTTCCGCCTCAGAATCTGGTAACAATTATTATTCTCTCTGTCGGCATCATCACGCCGCTTATAACCTTGATGAGTTATTCGGACGACTTTCGAACGATGGGAACTATCTTCGGTGAAGTTCAAAGTATTCTGTATGCTCCCGAAATGGAGCGCCCGTTAGATGGAGCTATTCCAAAAGAAAATACATTGCAGCTGCAGGATGTTCATTTTTCGTATAAGGAAAAGGAAGTGCTTCACGGTATTTCTATGGAAATTCCGGAGGGCAGTTTTATTGCGCTGGTCGGTCCTTCCGGCAGCGGAAAAAGTACCATTGCGCGCCTTATCGCTTCGCTCTGGGATGTGAGCAGCGGCTCAATTTTGCTGGGGGATACGGACATTCGCGAAATTCCGCAAGAGGCCTATTCGGATAAGATCGCCTTTGTTTCTCAGGACAATTATCTATTCAACATGACGGTCAGGGAAAATATCCGCATCGGACGGGCGGATGCAACTGATGCGGAAGTGGAGGAAGCGGCGAGACAAAGCGGTTGCCATGAATTCATTTTGGAGCTGGAGCACGGTTACGATACCGTGGTAGGCACTTCCGGCGGGCATCTTTCCGGCGGTGAGCGGCAGCGTATTTCCATTGCCAGAGCAATGCTGAAAGCGGCGCCCATTATCATTTTGGATGAGGCAACCGCCTACACCGATCCTGAAAACGAAGCGGTTATTCAGCGCTCTATCTCTAAGCTGACGGAGGGTAAGACGCTCATCGTGATTGCGCACCGGCTTTCTACGATTACTGCTGCCGATTGTATTTATGTCATTAAAGACGGTGCCGTTGCAGATAGCGGAACCCATGATGAGCTTCTTTCTCATCACGGGTTATATGAAACGATGTGGAATGCACATATTGAGGTGAAAGATCATGCTTAAAGTTATTAGAAAGTTTTTTGCGTTCTGCGGTGAAGAAAACCGCCAGAAATTTATCACTTCCATTCGGCTCAATGTTATTCAGGCTCTGTTTGAGGCGCTAAAGATTCCGGCGATTGCGGTGATGATTCGGGCGCTGATGAACGGAACGGTAGACACAAAAGATATCCTGCTCTCGTTAGGGATTATGCTGATCAGCATTGCCGGATCGGGATTGCTAAAATCAAAGGCTGTTATGTTGCAGACCGAAGGGGGTTATGACACTTGTGCGAAAAAGCGGGTGGAGATTGCGGAGCACATGCGGTATCTTCCGATGGGATACTTTAACGCCAACAGCCTCGGGCAGATTACATCTATTACAACTAACATAATGGAAAGTCTTGAAAATATTGCGACTCGTGTGGTAATGCTTGTCTGTGACGGCTTGCTTACAACCTCGCTTATTGTCGTCATGCTGTTTTTCTTTGACTGGAGAATCGCCTGTGTGCTGCTCTGCGGTTTTTCGCTGTTTCTTTTTGCAAACAGCCGTCTCCGGATTGCTTCCGAAAAGGTATCGGGAAAAAAGATACGCGCAGATGAAAGGCTCGTCGAAAAGGTTTTGGAATACCTGCAAGGGATGACCGAGGTTAAGGCTTACCGGTTGACGGGAGTAAAGAGCAAGGAATTAAATGAGGCTATCTCGGAAAACAGTAAGATCAATATCGACATGGAAATGACACTGGTTCCCCGCATAGCATTGCAGAGTTTTATCGCCAAGCTTACCGGTGTGTCAATGGTAGCTTTTTCATGCGCATTCTATTGTGCCGGAAGCATGGACGCCTTGACTGCCGTTGTCATGGTAATCTCCGCATTTATCATCTATACCAGTCTGGAAACGGCAGGACAATACTCATCACTGCTGCGCGTGGTTGATATGAGCGTTGACCGGGCGCAGGAAATTCTGAACACGCCGCAGATGGATATATCCGGAGAAACGATTGAACCGGCAGTACGCGATATTACTGCTCAGGATATCGCATTTTCGTATGAGAAGCGAAAGATCATCGACGGGATTTCATTGCATATCCCTGAAAAGACCACGACGGCGATTGTCGGCCCTTCCGGCGGAGGGAAAACCACCTTGGTAAATCTGCTTGCACGGTTCTGGGATGTAGACGGGGGAACCGTTATGCTGGGAGACCGGAATGTGAAGGATTACGATATGGATTCCTTAATGGCGAATTTCAGCTTTGTGTTCCAATCGGTCTATTTATTCCACGACACCATTGCCAACAATATCCGCTTTGGTCAGCCCGGCGCTCCGATGGAGGATGTGATCGCTGCGGCAAAAAAGGCCTGCTGCCATGACTTTATCTCAAGCCTTCCCCAAGGATACGATACGGTTGTCGGTGAAGGCGGCGCAAGTCTTTCCGGCGGCGAGAAGCAGCGCATCTCCATTGCCCGCGCCATGATGAAAAACGCACCGGTCATCTTTTTGGATGAGGCAACTGCCAACATTGATCCCGAAAACGAAAACGAACTGGTGCACGCCATCCAGGCGCTCACCGCCGAAAAGACCGTCATCATGATTGCCCACCGGCTGAAAACCGTAGAGAGAGCCGATCAGATTATCGTCGTAGACCGCGGCAAGATTGTGCAGCAGGGCACACATGCCGAACTGATGGATCAGGACGGCATATACCGCAACTTTATCGGCGAGAGGCGCGAAGCTGCAAGCTGGAAGGTGCATAAATAGTTATATGGAGGTTCCCCTCACTGCGTTCGGGGCGCTACGTCCGCTGTTCCGCTACCGCTCCATTCCTCCACTGCGTTCCGGAACGCCTGCGGCGCAGCTCCCATCGCTAACCTGGGGAATCTGACAGTGGAAAAAAGCCTTAAAAAATGGTATAATATCGGCAAATATATAGAGAGAAAATTTGAAGATAAAGGGAGTGAGGTCATTTGCTGAACTCAATAACTGGAACTTAGAAAGCAAAGAAATAAATCAAGTGTATAAGTTGGCCAGTAAACTTATTAGCTGACAAATTTGAATTTAGGGGGAAATTTATGAGTCGAAAAAAAGCAATTTTCCTTTATTTATTAGGAACCTTAGGGCAAATATGGATGATATTTATTATCGTTTTTATATTGCGTAATTTGGGTATGGTTGTAGATTATACGATGCCAATGGGAATGGTTGCTATTGGAATAGGTGGAGTTTCATCTGCTCTATGGGGAACTATTATTGCAGTTAGATACAAAAAGTACGGTACGAAGAAAATATTAAAGGATTTTTTCGCTATAAAGCAAAACACCGGCAGTTATTTATTCGTTATTGTGTTCTTGTTTTTGGATTTTTGCTATGTTGCATTTGATGGAAAATTAGCGTTGAATGCGTGGTATATTCCTATTATCTTATTTCTTAAAGCAATCCTTTTTGGTGGGATTGAAGAAGTAGGGTGGAGATATGTTTTTCAACCAATTATGATGGAACGCCATAGTTATATTAGTTCAACTTTAATTACTTTTGTTCTATGGGGAATATGGCATTTTTCTTATTTCTACATTGAAGGAACATTGCCGCAAGTACGGGCGTTTGGATTTTTGCTTGGATTGTTGACTAATTGCTTTATTTTATCCGCATTATTTATAAAGACAAACAGTTTGTGGATATGTGTGATGACACATTCGTTAATAAATGTTTTCTCACAATTAGCAGTAGGTGGTAATCAAAATATAGCTTATGCTTGTAAAATAATTATTATAGTAATGGCAACTGTTCTTTCGATTAGAGAGCAAAATAAAAAAGCAACTGATGTGTCAGTTCTTTGAAGAGCGACAAATTTCAGTTTGTCTAACTTAATTAAACAATTAAATAAGTAGTAATTCACGAAATAGTAAATCTGACACTGCATTGACACGCGGGTTGGGTGCTCCGATAAAGTGCACTAACATCTGCCGTATCGGATTTCGAGTGCAGGATTTGATACTGCTGATTATCTGCCTCGCTGTTGTTGTCATGTGGATTTTGGAGCTTTGCAGAGTAGACGGCGAAAACAAAAAATAGCCTGCGCTTCCGTAAATGTATCCGAACCGAAAATCATACTGCTCTCGTTGTAGCCCACGACAGCGGACCTATCCGCTCCTGCTGTACGAGGCGTATAACCGTATAGCGGAAGACGGCTATTTTGGGCTACCCTTGTGAATAATGTTGTTGGTGAAGCAAATCGGAAACAATGTTATTGTTTTCATAGAAGCATTGTTTTTTATTCGTAAAACAATATAAAAGTTTTGGAGCAGTCTAAAACTCAGATGGAAAATGGGCAGCATTCAATCCGTGAACTTGTTGAGGCATAACAGGTGTATAAAGATTTTTCAAACGAATCTTTTAAACCAAGTATCCAAAAAATCCATTTGTTCTTCAGTATGAAACCAATGCTCTCCCTCATCAAAAATCGTTAAGTCCGCATGTATTTTATTCGCAAAATTCGTTATTGTTTCTAAAGAAGTCATATCGTCTTTTTTACCGTAAAGAATGCTGGTAGGAATGTTCCATGCTATAGGATTTTTTCTGACAAAAGAAAGATATTCCCACGATAAGGGTTCGCCGAACTGAATGTTGATGACTTTTTTTAGTCTAAGCTCTTCTTCGGATATCTTTGCCAGTTTCATCATGTGTAAAATGATATTTTCCATATCGACAATGGGGGAAACAAACAGAGCTTTTTTGATCGGTTTTTCCGATAAGGACAACATAGAAAAGTAAGCCCCTATACTGTTTGCAATTAATAAGATTTCATTATAATTTGGAATAAGGGAATCAAAATAGTTTTGAAATTCTTCACCTACCTGCCAAGGTAACTCCGATTTATAATCAAACCCTAAAACATCATAATCGTCATTAAAAAACTTTTTATAGTAAAGCGCTTCGTCGGCAGAACCGCCTTTTCCGTGTATATATACAACTGCATTTTTCATATAAAATACCTCTGACTATTTATATTAAGTGAACGCTTGAGAATTAATTTTTCCTAAAAATCCCCAGTGTTTCGATGTGGTGGGTTTGAGGATAAAAATCGAATAGAAAATGTTTTTCTAACTTGTAGCCGGATACAAGAAGGCTTGCCGTGTCGCGGGCGAATGTTACGGGGTCGCAGGAGATGTAAAAAATTTGACGGGTACCGCTTGAGCAAAGCCAAGACAGGGCTTCCTTGTCTATGCCGATCCTCGGAGGGTCTACAAATACCGTATCGAATTTCAGCTTTGATTCTTTTGTTTTTGCCCAATTTTTCCCGTCCAAGGCATGATAAAAAATTTTAGGAAAACCGCTTTCTTTTTTTTCTCTGACAATTCCGCTTGATGAGCTGTTCCCGTTTATCAAAAAATTTTCTTGGGCATAGGCGAGAGCGTGTTTATTATGTTCTACAAGATGAATCTCTTTTGCCTGATCATAAGCAAAAAGAGAAAATGTTCCTACACCGGAATAAAAATCCAAAACAGAACTTGAAATTTCTGCGTATTCAAAAATCGTGTTTATCAGTTTTTCGGTCATTTCCAAATTAGATTGAAAAAAGCCTAAGGGATTAAATTTAATCCTTTTTCCTGCAAGCCTTACCTCGCAGTCTTTTGCATTATCTTGGGTAAAAATTTTTTCTCCGTCTGAAAAAATGTGGATTCTCGAATTCGGAGTATATTCTTTTAAATTCGATTTTAAAAGATTTCTTATTGCGGGTACTGCAATAGGACAATCCTTTATCTTTACCGAACCGGAACTTTTATTTTCTTTTAAAGAAAGAGAGCCGTCCTTGTCAATGTAAAACTGAAAGCGGGATCTATAATCCCAGTCCGGGCCGCTTACAAAAACACTTTCTTCAAAAAGATTCTTTGCAAGAGATTGCTTTTCAAAAACGGTTTTTTCCTTATTTAAACTCAAGGTTCTATCAAGGGCTTCAAGGGCCATGCTTTTTCTTAAAAAATGCTGATATTCGTCATCGGCTGTTTGGAGGTTGCAACCCCCGCAAGCATAAAAGTAAGGGCACCTAGGTTCTACCCTGTGGGGAGAGTCTTCTAAAATTTTTTCGATTTTTCCCTCGGTATAATTTTTATGTTCTTTTACGATGGAAATTTCCAAGACCTCATCGGGAAGAGAATAGGGAACAAAAACGGTTTTGCCGTCTTTTAAAGAAGCTATACATGAAGCACCGAAAACTATTTTTTTTGTTTTTACGATTTCTTTTTGCATAATTTTAATCTTCTAATCAGCTTGACTTTTTTGCAGGGGCGGAAGGTCGGGATGGAGGGCTCGTAAATTTTCGTAAAACCTGTCTTCAATCTTTATACAGTTTTTTGAAGTTGTTCCGAGTTTTCTGTCCTTTCGGATTGAGCCGTGAAAATCGCTTCCGGCAGTTATGGGCATATCTAGGGATGCCGCCAGTTTTTCTAGCCTTTTACAATCATTGTATTTTGTCGAAGAATTCCAAGCTTCAAGCCCCACAAGACCCTGCCTCTTAAAATCCGCTATAACATCGGGAAGGGAAGACCAAGATAAATAAAGGGACATGGGATGAGCCAAAACGGGAATCCCTCCTGCGGATTTTACGGCAGAAATTGCGGCTGCAAGGTCTGCATTTTCTTTTTCTTCAAAAAAAGGTCTTCCCTTTGCAAAATACTTATCGAAGGCTTCCTGATTTTTTTTGACCATTTTATGGGCTGCCATGTAGGCCGCAAAATGGGGCCTGCCCAAGCCCTGATCTCCGCCCGCAAAATCTCTTACCTTTTCGTATGAAATATCAAAGCCGGCTTTTTTTAATTTTTCGGCCATCCTTTGATTTCTGTTTATCCTTTCATCCTGCAGATCCTGTAAGAGCGAGTTAAGCTCGCGGGAATCTTTACGCAAATCAAGGCCCAATAAATGGAGCTCTCCGGGGCTCCATTTAACGCTTATCTCGACCCCGCGTATAAAAATAATACCCTGCCTTTTAGATTCTGCAGCAGCTTCGTCGAGTCCGCTTAAAATATCGTGATCGGTTAAGGCAAAGGCTGAAATACCCGCCTTTTTAACAGCTGCGGCAAGTTCCGTAGGGGTAAAGGTGCCGTCCGATGCCGTTGAATGAGTGTGTAAGTCCACCATATAAAAAGATTATATCAAAAAAAACAAAGAAGGGCTAGGTTTTTCTTAAAAAATATGCTAGAATAATAGAACGCAAGTTTTGTATTGGGAGGCCGTAATGCCTAAGGCTATTAATTACAAGGCAAATTCAGTAGTTTATTTCTCGGGAGACTTTGATGAACGTGTCTTTCTTTTGAACACGGGCAGCATAGCTCTTACATCTATAGACATTGAAACCGGAGAACAGGTTACCGACTATATAAAGACCGGAGAATTTTTTGGAGTAAAGTCCGCATTGGGCAATTATCCAAGAGAAGAAAGCGCCATGGTTCTAACCGACTCCATAGTTTATTCTTTTACAAGCAAGGAATTTGAAGCATTTGCACAGACGAATACCCGCATTATCTTACAGATGATAAAGGTTTTTTCCCGCCAGCTTAGGACTATTCATAAGCAGTTAGCCTCTCTTTTAGACAGCGAAGAAGAAAAAAACCCTGAAGAAGGGCTTTTTAATGTTATGAATGCCTTTTATTCTTCCCAACATTATAAGGCTGCAGGACAGGTTGGGACAAGGTATAAGGCTATTTATCCTAACGGAAAGTATATTTCACAAGTAGATCAAATTGTTAGAAGTACGGCGGAAGTTGCAGGCCGTTCTTTCGGAAATGCAGAAGGACACAATAATGATGCCGTTTTTGCTCATCACGAAAAACCGGCTGCGGTTACTGACGGCACTGTTCATCTTGCGTATAATAAGGCTGAAGATCTTTTTGAAAAGGGAGAATTTGAAGCTGCCTATGATCAATATCATGCCGTAATTGAAGCAGGGGCGGGCGATGAGATTACAGATAATGCCTATATCGGGGCAGGAAAGAGTTTGCACTCTCAAAAAGAATATGTACGCTGTTTACAGCTTTTAACGGGCTTTATTTCCCAGCATCCCAAGTCTTCAAAGATAGGAGATGCCCTTATGTATCTGGGTATGTGTTATATGGATATGGAAAGACCCGATAAGGCGATTGCCTTTTTTGATAAGGCTGCCATCTTGTCAGGTGCCGATATAATCGGAAAAATTCGGGAACTTCAAAAGGAATGCAGCAGCCGGCTGCAAGGAGCATAAACTATGTCGGATCTTTTTTCTTCATTTTCAAGATTTGCAAAAAGCTTTCCTAAAGGCTCTCTTATATTTGCAGAATTTGAACCCGGTTCATCATTCTATTTGATACAGTCTGGCCGTGTTCAGCTTATAAAAATTATCAACGGATTTGAAAAAAATCTTGATATCTTACAGCCCGGAGAAATCTTCGGAGAGATGGCTATTTTGGATAACTCTCCCCGTTCAGCCTCGGCTATAGCCTATGACGATGTGATGGCCCTCGAATTCAATAAAGAAAACTTTGAAATTTTGATGAAGGGAAATCCGGCTATTGCTATGAGGCTTTTAAAGACCTTTGTAAGGCGAATCTATGCCCAAAGACGCAGGTTTATGATTTTAACCATCGAAGACAGGCCTGCAAGAATTGCAGACGTTTTCTTAATGCTGGATGAAACCCAGCCCAATCTTGACCGCAGTACTGAGATGCGTTCCTTTGACACGACAATTGAAGAGGTTGCCCGCTGGGCCGGTCTTTCAAAAGAAGAAACCGAAGACAATATGCGGAAATTTATAGATCAGGGCAGAATTTCCGTCTATGACGATAGAATTATAGTACAAAACATGACAGACTTAACCCGTTATGTTAATACTCGCCGCTCAAAAGAGCAAAATCTATATGTATTATAAGGCAGGATCCTTGTGAACAATAAAAAAGATTATTATCTTCCTTTTTTGCTTACTGCAATAGTTATTGTTGTAGACCAAGTTACTAAAATTTTGGTTGTACAATATATGTCCGTGAATGAGGTAATTCCGGTGATAGGAGACCTTGTAAATTTGAGGTTTGTATACAATACCGGAGCGGCCTTTAGTCTTGGAGCCGGTTTTGGAGAATTTGCAAGAAAGATATTGTTGGTTTTTTTACCGTTTTTGCTCTTGATAGCTCTTACCGGAGCATATCTAAAGTCTGCTGAACTTACAAGGGCTCAAAGATGGTTTATATGCGGAATACTGGGCGGTGGCTTTGGAAACCTTATAGACCGTTTTTTTAGATCTGAAGGTGTTGTGGATTTCATCGATGTAAAATTTTTCGGTATTTTGGGAATGGAACGCTGGCCGACCTTTAATGCTGCCGATTCCTTTATCGTTTGCTGCGGAATAGGGCTTGGTGTAAATTTAATTTTACAGGGTATCAAACAAAAAAAACTTAAAGACAGCTAAACCGGAGCCATTATGTTTAAAAAATCTATCTTTCTCTTATTTTTAGCCTTTTACATGCTTTTAGCTTTTTCATGCCGGCCGGCAATAAAAGAATATTCTAAAACATGGTTGTCTATTGGAACCGTTTGCAGAGTCCGCATCCTTACCTCCGAGCCTCAAAAAAAAGCGGAAGAAGTTTTGGAAAAGGTTTATGCCGAGCTGATAAAACTTGATTCAATTTTTAATGCAAACACCGATAATATTTCCGCAGAAAATAATAATCTAAAAGGTCTGACTACTGTAAACGAGTCGGAACTTGAGCGCTTAAACAAAGAGGCCGGTCTTTCTCCTTTAGAGGTTTCGCCCGAATTGTACGAGCTTTTGCAAATTTCGCTTATTATGGCGGAGCTTACAGATGGGGCTTTTAATCCGGCTATCGGCCCCTTAGTAAAACTTTGGAACATTGGCTTTGAAAATGAGGCCGTTCCTTCGCCTGAGAACATTAAAGAGGTCCTGCCTCTTTTAGACTATAAAAACATAATCCTAAGTGAAAAAAATAAGGTCTTTTTACAAAAAGAAGGTATGAGGTTGGACCTTGGCGGGATTGCAAAAGGTTATGCAGCCGATAAAATTGCAAAAATACTTTTAGAGCATGGCATAAAAGATTTTCTAATAGACCTTGGCGGAAATATCCTGGTTTCCGGTAAAAATCCGTCGGGAAAAACTTGGAAGACTGCTTTACGGAATCCGGTAATAGGAAAACAAAACCCTGTTGTAAGTATGAATCTTCAAGATGCTTCACTTGTAACATCAGGCAACTATGAAAGATTTATAGAAAAAGACGGGATAATTTATCATCATATCTTCGATTCAAAGACGGGTTATCCTGTACAAAACCGCTTAAATGCTTCTTCTATTGTAAGTGAAAGCTCTACCCTTGCCGATGCTCTTTCTACATCAAGCTATGTTTTGGGAGAAGAAAAAACAAGGGCTCTTTTACAAAAATTGATAACAGTGGATTTTCCCCTTATAGGTAAGCCTAAAATGCCCGCCTGTTTTTTATTTTATAAGGATAATTCCATTTCTGCTTTTGGGAATGATGATATTTCTGTTGAAATTATCGATCAGGATTTTTTTATAAAAAAGTAGATTAAATTTTGCTCAAAAAAAGAAAAGAACCCCCGAAAGGAGGATACGGGGGTTCTTTTGAAGTAGTATGTGTATCTTTTCTGTGTGTAGCGATAATCTATCAAATTAAATAAAAATTGTCAAGTGTTTTTAAGAAAAAAATGTATTTTTATTACTTTTATTACTATTTTGTGCGGTTTATTCTAAAATCTCTATTTATTGCTAAAATCTACCCTATATTCCATATATTTTATCTTCTTTTTTTCGATAGCATCTTTTAAAGCTTTTTCAACAGGACTCAGAGCTGATGAGCCTGTTTTTATTTCTATAAAGCTTATATCGGTAATAGTCCCTTGGGAAGCACCGTTAAAGGCAATATAGTCTACAGGCTGACCTATAAAGCGTATTTCTGTGGGGTTTGCAGGAAAATCGGGGAAAAAAGGAGCCAGCTGCTCTGAAAGCTGTCCGTTTAATACCGCTCGTGATCGTTTTACGGCATCTTTTCTTGCTTCATTTAGCTTTTTTAGATTTAAACTCCTTTCCTTGTATTTTCCGATGACCAAACCGAGTAAAAAGAATATTAGAATTATAAATATCCCTAAAGCAATCTTAATCAATCATTTCCTCCAAATATTTGGGTTCCTGCGGCTCTTCTATATTTTCTTCTTTTTCAAAGTTATCTTCCCCCGTTATGCCGCCGATACCGTAAAAAGATAAAATATTACTGGAAAAGGATGAAGTAAATTTTATCAATTCTGCCATTTTAAAAATATCGGCAAGCCGTTGAGATATTTGTTTTTCCGTTTCAATTTGAGGCCGTTGATATAGATTTTGTGTATTCTGCGCTATAAATTCATTAAATTCCGCCTTTAGAACAAAATTTCTAATATATAGGAGTTCGGGACGGTATTCAAAGTGCATATTATCCCAGAGCGTCCACTTACCGCCCCAGATAAAACCTTCGCTTTCAAAGGCTTCTATTACGGCCTTAGGAGGAATCCATCTTCTGTAAGGCATTATTTTCATCCAATAATCATTACGGGCAGCTTCCCAAAACCAATAGATTTTTTTATTCTTGTAGTTTGCCGGTAAAAGATCGATAGCCGATCCCCAGCTGTGGTTGCTCAGTTTACCGGAATCTGCTATAACCCTCCAATTAAAACTCCAACACTGGTTTAGTTCTTTTAAAAATTTTTTAACTTCTGTGTTTGTTTTTTGGGCTGCGTATATTTTTGTTTGAACACGCCTTAAAGGCTCTACAACTCGCTGATGGACCCATACATCATACCCCAAGAAACGGGAGCGGCGTATTTGTTTTATAATCTCGTTGCGGTTTTTTCCGTTGAATAAAAGCATAAAAAAAGTGTAATTTGGGGGAGGGGCAGCTTTTCTATTCTTTATTAGACTCTCCGGTTTTAATGCCGATATAAGTTCTTCAGAAAAGTCTTTAGGGTTTTGTACCTCATCGGAATAAAAGTAAGAAATTATGGGAGCCCATTTTTGCCGATTTTGAATATCTTTTTTTGGTAAAAGTCTTCCATCTGCCCAATACAAATTTTGATTTCTTATCGTTATAAACCAATCGTTTAATTCCGAATCAAAGGAAATATTCTTTACAAGGTCAGGATAGGCCGTTTGAATGGCTTTTAAACTAAGCCATGGATTATCAAGATTAACATTAAAGGCAGCAAGTTTGTCTCTGTTTTCGCATGGGACAATGCTTAAATTGCCTATAAAAAATAAAATAAAAAGAAGTTGTTTAAAATTGTTTAAAACTGTTTGCATTTTGGTGCTATCTAAGTACTGAGTCAACAAGAGCCTTAAAATCTTTATTTTCAGGTTTTATCGGTTCCGTTTTACGGATAATAAATACTCCGTCCTCGTTTACTATTGTTTGCTCTTCGTTTATATCAAGCAAAGGCACAGGCTCACTTTCTCCTACTACATCCAGAGTACCCAAGATTGGGCTTTCGTCATACTTTCCCCACATTGAACGTATAGGGCTATAATCTTCGGTAATGTATTCAACCTTTTTAGCTTCTGCCTTTTCCAATTCCGAAATAGGAACATCAAGTTCGGAAAAATCCAAACCTGAGATAGTATATCCTAAATCATTTAAACGGAGCATTGGGTCATCCATATCTTCTATTTCGCTGAGCTCTTCGAGGGCCTCGGCGTCTTCTGCTTCACCGAGCTCTTCTATGGCTTCAGCTTCTTCTACTTCGCTGAGTTCTTCTACGGCTTCAGCGTCTTCGACTTCATCGAGCTCTTCGACAGGCTCAGCTTCGTCTACTTCACCGAGATCTTCTACGGCTTCAGCTTCTTCTGCTTCACCGAGTTCTTCTACAGTCTCAGCGTCTTCGACTTCATCGAGATCTTCTACGGCTTCAGCTTCTTCTATTTCGCCGAGTTCTTCGACGGCATCAGCTTCTTCTATTTCATCGAGTTCTTCTACAGTCTCAGCGTCTTCTACTTCATCGGGTTCTTTGACAACTTCATCGACTTCCTTGACCTCAGAGGCCGGTTTTGGCTTATCGGAAACATCCTTTTGAGCTTTGACCGCCTCCATCAAAAGATTTATAAGCTCTTCAGCTTTTATATTTTTTAGATCTTGGGTAAGAGATTTGTTTCTTGAGGTTTTGTTTATAATATCAAATATTTCCTGCCAACTATTTTGTAAGAGATCATCTATTTCTTTTCCCTTAGTTTCAAGAATTTTTTTCCCTAATCCTTTTTTTATTTCTGCATTTACTTCATGCCGATGATACTCAAGTTCTTTTTGCAGCTCTGCCCAATTTTCGTTTTGAGATGTTTTTAAATAGTTTTTTAGAATTGACCAATGCAGCGCCTGAATTTTATTTTGAGCAATAAATAAGCGGTTTCTTTTTATATTTAATAATAAAAAGGACATTAAAAATATTGTCACAAAAACCGTAAATACCAAAAAATACTTAACGGTCATGGGGAACATAAAAACATCTTTTTCGGTTATCCGGCCTACATAACCAAAATCGGATTTTTTTGTAATAAGAACCCAGCGATCCTCGCCTTCAAGGCCTATTATGCGTACATTTTGAGGTAACCTTTCCCAGTCATTGAGAACGGCTTCCTTTAATTCCGGAGAAACAACATTATGGTTACCCGTCAAAAGCCCGATTATGGTATGGGATTCGTCGGCGAGGAGGGCTAAACCGTCGCTGATTGAAAGGATGTTTTCTGAAACCAAATGATATAAAAAGCTGTTCCCTGAGATATAAAAAACAGCCGTTCCCCTATATACATCATAGGTATCATAAAAAGGCAAACAATATAGAATCACATCAAAAGCCGTTGAAGCCGTAATTTTTACTTCCGACTTGTCTGCAGATGCTATATGTTGGTATGGAATTAAATTGCCTGCATCGTTGTACCTTTTATATGAAAGCATTGAGTTTGTCTTGCTTAGAATGTCTTCCGGAAAGGTACTAAAGTGAATTTTTTGATATTGTGAATCGATTATCCGCAATCCTGCAAATCCGGGGACTGTCGATATTATTTTTGAAATGATATTATTTCGTGCTTCTATGTCGGATTGGTCTTGATCCTGCTTTACTGCTGACATTAATGCTTCTTCACGAAGGAAATTTTTAAATAACTCGGTGTTTTCTTTATTCCAAGCTATAAAAGTTTTTTCAATCTCTTTTAGGTTTTCATTGATATGCCGTAATATGGAAGGTTTATATATTTTCGTTTCCGTAAAAGATTCATAATCTGAGGCCGTTAAATATAAAAGACCCGAAAATATGGCTAGAGAGATAACTAAACTTATAAAAACTTTTAAACTTGTGCGCAACTTAAATCTCCAATACCTATTTTATCATATTTATAAAGGATTAGTAAACCCTCTACAATATGCTAAATTCTAAGGCGGAATTAATTATACCTCATTACAGTATCGGCGTATTTTTACAAGTCTTTATACATTATGGAGGTTTTTATCGACAAGTTCTAAACGGCTAGGGCTTCGAGATCAAAACCGTTTCGGGCTGCAATCCTTGCTTTTACAATTGAGCCGGGAGCTATCGGGTTTCCATCAGTGTCTTTTTTGTTTAAATTAAAGTTTAAAACAACGGCTCCGTCAACTTCCGGTGCTTGAAACCAAGCCCGTCCTAGGGCTAAAAATGCTTTATCTTCTGCCTGAATAAGCTCTTCTACTAAGACCTCTATTTCTTTTCCTATAAAGGAATCCAATTTTTTTTCTGTTATGGAGGTTTGAGTATTTTGTATTTCGGCAAGACGGGCTTCTGCAGTTTTTTTGAGAACCCTGCCCTTAAAAGAATATGAAGGAGTATCCTCCTCCCTCGAATATGTAAAGCCGCCCGACCAAAGAGGCCTTAATTCCTTTAAAAACTTGATGGTCTCATTGAAATCTTCGTCAGTTTCGCCCGGAAAGCCTACCAAAAAGGTTGTCCGTATTTGCGGCTCTCCGTAAGGACTGTTTGCTTTTTCAAAAGCCTCCCGTATATTCTTTATGATATCGAGGTAAACCTCGGCAGCTCCATTTCGGTTCATAGCCCTTATTATTTTTTGTGCACCCGATTGAAAGGGAATATCGAAATATGGCAGGAATCTTTTATCTGCCGTCATTATAGGAAGAATGTCCATGGGAAAGTGATCGGGATGAATGTAAAGTAATCTGATTTTAAAATTACCCTTTATTTCCGAAATGCTCTTTAGAAGAAGGGCTAAACCCGAGCACTTTTCTCTATGCAGTTCATCTTCATTTAAATCATTTTTTCCGGTTTGATAGGCGGCTAGGTCCTGTCCAATCAGGTTAAATTCATAAAAGCCTTTTTTTAAAAAAGTTTTTATTTCATCGCAGATGTCTTTAATGGGCCTGCTTCTTAAGCGCCCCCTGATAATGGGTATGGCACAAAAACTGCAAAAGTTATCACAGCCTTCTGTTATTTTGATATAGGTAGACCGCGGAAAGTTAAGTATTTTAGGCCTTTCTCCTCCGCAGATGCCTATTTGCGGTGGGATAAGTATCTTATCAATGAATTTTTCCTCCGAAGTTTTCTTAGGAAACATGGAGTCTATTAATTGAGGCAGTAGGGAAAGGTTTCCGTTTCCAAAAATACCGTCTGCTTCAGGTAAATCGTTTTTGAGGATATCGGCATAACGTTCGGCCAAACATCCGGCCAAGAGAATCTTAGTCCTAGGGTGGGCCGCCTTAGCCTGTAAAACGGCATTTATCGATTCTTCCTTTGCAGAATTAATAAAGCCGCATGAATTTACTATAATAAGATCCGCCTCATCGGGATCGGAGGTGTTTTTCCATGATAAATTTTCCATTATCCCGATTATAAGTTCGGCATCAACCTGATTTTTTGCACAACCGTGCAAATCCATAAAAAATTTCTTTTGAAGCATCTCTAATTAATCGACATCTACAACTATGAATTTAAAGCGTTTGGTTTCATCATCCCGTATCCATTTGAGGTCTTTTACGATAACTTCTCCCGGCCGGCTGACTTCCAAATCAACGGTTTTGCCCCCAGCAACTACTTGAAGTTTTACGGCATTTCCGTTGGATGCCCAAATTCTTAAACCGTTATTGGCTTGAACGGTAAGCTGTTCGGCCTTTTGATAGTACCTTTCTTCACGGTTAGTCCTGTCTGCCTCATATCTGAATAAGCAGTAGCCCCTAAATGTGGCATTTAAGGTTACGGGGTAGGCTGAACCGCTTTCAAACAACACCTTGTAAGTTGCAGCGGCCTGAGAATCGTCTTCGGAAACGACTAAGTCTGTTTCTGTAGAAGGTTTTCCCTCTGAAATACTATTTCCGGTCAAGATAGATACCAGAGCTCCGGACTCCGGGTTATTTTTATCTATGTCTTCTAGAGTAATTTCAACATCAGGTGTTAAATCGTTGTTGAGATCTATTTTAACGGTTTGTCCTAAGCTTATTATTTGATTTCCTGTTTCTGTCTTTAAATTTAATTTAGGACTTACTTTTTCTACTTCAATCTTGTATTCTTTATCTTCTATAGTTAATTTTAAGACATCGCCTTCAAATATTCTTTGTTCATATTTTTTCTGACTTATTTCATGTGTTTTTGCTTCCCTTTTTTCCCGAATTTCGGTTCCTACATTTGCCTGACTGCGTTTTTGCTGTATGGCCGGTATCCAGCTTTTAAATGCAAAAAATACTACTGTAATTATTACGGCAATAGCCGCCAATACACCAAAGCCTATGATAAGGGGCTTAGACAAAGCAAATCCTCTTTTTTCTAATAGAGCATCCGGCGGCAGGGAAGTTTCTTGTATTTTAATCTGTTTATAAAGATTGGTTATTTCTTCGGGATCAAGGTCTAAATATTCGCAATAATTTCTCAAAAAACCCAAGATATACGGTTCTGCAGGGAAAACACTGTAATCGTCGCTTTCCAAAGCTTCCAAATACCTTTTGGCTATATTTGTTTCTCTTGCAACCTGATCAAGCTCAAGATCTTTTTCTATTCTTGTTTCGGTGAGTAATTTTCCGATTTCGTTCATTATTTATCTCCCATACCAAATTAATCGACAAAAAGAAAATCATTAAAGGACTTTGCCGTAGAAGGAGCATCAAAAACAAAGTTTTTGCTGCCTACTCCTGCGTTTATCCTGTAATTATAAAAATCGAATGTAATTTTACCGCCCGAAACAGGAATCGCTTCAATTCGGCGTATTAGTTTACCGTCAGGATAAATCATAACCCGCAGGGTTTTAAAGGTCTCGGTTGCAGATTTTCTATTCATTAATAAGATTATGACGTTTTCAGAGGAGCCCTCTTCCAAGGGCTGCGGAGCCGATGTTGCATCGTATTGAATTGTATAACCTCTTTTAATAAGGGAAAGACCCTGAGGAGTCGCCAGCGAAGAACTTCCGGCATTGCTCTGTTCAACATCCTGAGTCAAAATGGTTCTGTATTGGGGCAGGTAAATTGAAAGAGTATTTCCGTTAAAAACAATACATTGTTCTGCAGGTGATTTAAAGTCTAAGCGAAGTTTGTCCGGTCTCTTAAACATGGCTGTAGCCTGCTGTGTTGACGATCCGACGGTTATATTCATGTCGACAATGTAGTCTTGTATTTGAGCGTATCTATCCGATACTGAAGAAAAAAAGTCCCCTGCAGTAGTAATATTTTGAGAAAAACAAAAAGAACTTATCAAAACAAATAAAATAGTAGTTATATTTTTTTTCATGAGGTCTATAGTAAAGCAAAAAAAAGCTATAAAGTCAAGTAGAGGCCTTTTAAGATTCCGGCTAAAGGCTCCTGGCAGCTTTAACTGCCAGGAGTCTTTTGGTATCAGCCGTTTTATTTTTTATATTTTTGCTCGACCAGTTTTTTTACAAACTCGTCTTTAGCAACGTATGGAATAGTGATGTGTCCATTTGAATAGTTTTTGTTGTATTCGATACTGGTAGTAATGGAGTTTTCGTTGCGGGCCCAGTTTCGTCGGGCTACGCCTCCCATTACGTCCCACATAATGGCCGATTTGATAATTTCGTCAACACGCTCGCTTCCGTCAAGCACGAGGCCGAAGCCTCCGTTAATGGATTTTCCGATACCTACACCGCCGCCGTTGTGGAGGGCTACAAGGCTCATTCCTCGGGCTGCGTTTCCGGCATAGCACTGGACGGCCATGTCTGCCATTACGTTACTTCCGTCCTTGATATTGGAAGTTTCGCGGAAAGGAGAATCGGTTCCGCTTACATCGTGGTGGTCGCGTCCCATCATAACGGGGCCGATTTCGCCCTTGCGTACCATTTCGTTAAACTTTAAGGCAATGTCTCGCCTTCCTTCAGCATCCTGATAAAGAATTCGGGCCTGAGTTCCTACAACGAGCTTATTCTTTTTGGCATCGCGTACCCAGTAGTAGTTGTCCCTGTCCTGTCCGCGGCGGTCGGGATTGATGCAGCTCATTGCGGCAGCGTCAGTCTTGTCCAAGTCTTCAGGTTTTCCGGACAAGCATACCCAGCGGAAGGGGCCGTAGCCGTAGTCAAAGAGTTCGGGGCCCATAAGGTCTTCTACATAAGAAGGGAAGATAAAGCCGTCTTTTTCGTCGATTCCGTTTTTGGAAACATCCTTTGCGCCTGCATCAAACACGGCTTTGAGGAAGGAGTTTCCGTAGTCGAAAAAGTATGTTCCTCTCGATGAAAGAATTTTGATAAGCTCAAAGTGGTGCTTTAATGTAGAATCTACCCGTTTGCAGAATTCTTCGCGGTTTTCATAGAGGAGCTTAGTTCTTTCTTCAAAGGTCATCTTTTCGGGACAATAGCCGCCCTCATAGGGTGCATGGCAGGAGGTTTGATCCGAAAGGAGGTCGATGTGAACATTTTTGTCTACACAATATTGAAGAAGGTCTACAATGTTGCCGTGATAAGCGATTGAGATAGGCTCCTTCTTTTTTATGTACTCGTCTACCTTTTTAAAGATTTCATCCAAGTTATCGGACATTTCGTGAACCCAGCCTTGTTCAAGACGGGTATTGATTCTCGATTTATCGACTTCGGCAAAAACACCGACGGCATTAGCTATTTCGCAAGCCTTGGGCTGGGCACCTGACATTCCGCCCAAGCCTGAAGAAATAAAGAGTTTTCCCTTTAGGTCGCCGTCGCTTGCAACTCCCAGTTCCTTGCGGCCGGCAGTGAGGATTGTATTAAATGTTCCGTGAACGATACCCTGAGGGCCGATATACATCCAGCCGCCTGCCGTCATCTGGCCGTAGTTGGCAACGCCCATTTCTTCTGCAATTTCCCAGTCCTTGTAATTGTCGAACATACCTATCATAAGGCCGTTTGTAATTATAACTCTCGGAGCTTCAGGCTTTGAAGGGAAGAGGCCTAAGGGGTGCCCCGATTCCATAACAAGGGTTTGATCTTCGGTCAATTCTTCCAAGTATTTCTTGATGAGGCGGTACTGAAGCCAGTCATGGCAGACCGAACCTGTTTCACCGTAGGTTACAAGCTCATAGGGGTAGAGGGCAACATCGAAGTCAAGGTTGTTGTCTATCATAACCTGCATAGCCTTTGCTGCAAGACACTTGCCCTTGTACTCATCTATGGGTTTTCCGTAAATATTTCCGTGGGGCCTGTAGCGGTAAGCATAAATTCGGCCGTAGGTAAAAAGTTCATCCAAAAACTCCGGAGCGAGCTTTTCATGAAGTTCTTCCGGTACATAGCGGAGGGCATTTTTTAAGGCTGTTTCCGTTTGAGCCTTTGTCAAGTTAAAGCCTCGGCTTGGAGCCCGTCTGATTCCCTTTTCAAAAACAGGGTCGGGAGGAAGTGTTGCATCAAGTTTTATTGTCATCGCTTTTCCGATTTCTTTGTTTGTAATCATACTCATCATCTCCTTTTTAATAAATATTATATTGAATAGAATTATATCACAATAGTATTAAATTTTAAAGAGCTTAGAATTTACAAAAATTCCATAAAAAGGAATTTATTCTTATAGTTCAAATTCAAGAAGCTGGCAGTTCTTGATTTCTATCTTTTCCAATTCTTCTTGTGAATAAGATCTAAAATATGTGCAAATCATAGTGCTTATCATTCCGTGACAAACAAAAAGCACATTTTCATTTTTGTGTTTTGCTTTGACTTCTTCAATCATACCATAGGCACGATATGCAGTTTGTACTAAGGACTCTCCTTGCGAAAATCTAAAAAAAGGATTGTCGGTTATTTTTAAAAATTCGGGCTTCCTCCAATCCTCACCTTCAAAAGTTCCGAAATTTATTTCTTTTAAGCGTTCATCTATTTTTGCTTTTATACCCAAAGCTTTTTCGATATAAGCTGCCGTTGCTACGGCTCTTTTAAGCGGGGACACATAGATAACTCTGATCTTATTTTTATCGTGTTCGGCAGCAAGGCGTTCAGCCAGTTCTTTTGCTTGGTTTTTTCCTTTTTCGGTAAGCAAGGCTTCGGAAACACCGCAAGCCATCATCTTAGAATTCCAGTCGGTTTCACCGTGGCGTACAACAAAAAGTTTCATACAAAAATTATATGGTTTTTAAGCTTAAAGGGCAAGTAGGAACCGTTTAATTTGCTATCCGCCTCACTGAAGAAATATGACAAAAACAGCATTTTTCTTCAGTGATATATGGCGCATCTTTCGGTTTTAGCACTTATTTTGCAATTATATATGTAAACAAATATACAAAAGGAGCCGTCAGCAGAATCGAAAGGATAACTCTTTCAACCCAGATGATAAGATAGTCCTTCATCTTTAATGGAATCTCCGTACTCATCATACAGGGGATAGATGCCGAGAAAAATAATATTTCGGAAACGCAGGCGACGGCCACTACAAGCCTTGTACCTGCCGAGGCACTTGCAACTAATGGAGCAGGCAAGAACATTTCCGCAATGCTTGTCGCAAGAGCTTTTGCCGCAAGCACAGGTTCCGGCAGTTGGATCAGCCACGTAAATGGCACAAAGATATATCCGATTATGTCAAAGACAGGTGTATATTTTGCAATGATAAGCCCCAAACTTCCGATTGCCATTAAAGACGGAGCCAAACCTATTGCAAGTTTTATACCGTCAAGCAAATTTATTTTTACATTTTGGGGAAGAGAAGGAGCTGAAGAACAAACATTTACGGCTTCTCCCAAGGCAATTTTAAATTTATTCCCCTTTACATCGGTTTCGATATCGCCCTTTTGATTTTCATAATAGGAGTCGGCTTTTTTGGATAGAGGATATATTCTTGCAGTAATTGCCGTTACGATAAAGGTTACTATAACCGTTGTCCAAAAATAGAAGTTCCAATATTCCATGAAACCGAGGGTTTTTGCAACTATTATCATAAAGGTTGCGGACACGGTCGAAAAACCCGTAGCGATAATTGCAGCTTCCTTGTTTGTGTATTTTCCTTCTTTGTAAACTCGATTTGTAATGAGCAAGGCTATCGAATAACTTCCTACAAAAGAAGCTACGGCATCAATAGCACTGCGGCCGGGAGTTTTCCAGACGGGCTTCATTACAGGGCGCATAAAGACGCCTACAAATTCCATGAGACCGTAACCTACGATAAAGGCCAAAAATACCGAGCCTATAGGAACAATTGTAGTAACGGGAACGACAATCTTACCGTATATAAAAGGCAGCATTCCTTTGGCTAAAAGAGCTTCAGGCCCTACATTGAATACCGTCATAATTGCAAAGGGGATTGCAAGAATGTTGATAAAGGAAAATACCATTTTTACCTTGGTCTTTTTCCATGCCCCCGTTACAAATGGAAAAACTACGCCCACACAGCAAAGCAAAAGCCCCCAGTATTTTGCATAATAGGGAATCTTTTGAATCAATCCCACAATATGATCCAATGGAATCGTCTTTTTTCCGCCGATTGCAATCGGAATAAAAAACATAAAAATACCGATCAAACTATAAACTACAAACCGGATTATAGTTTTCGGTTCCGTCTTTCCTTCGGGAACAGCTGTTCCGTTTCTTTTTTCGTCACTCATAGTGAACCTCCTTACTTTAGGGGAGGGTAACAACCAACGAAGTTTCAAGGTCAAGAAATCTTTTATCCGAAAAAGTGTCTTTCCTCCCCTAACTTAAAGTTGTTCTATCTCCTCCTTACTTAACCCTGTAACTTGGATTATTTTTTGAACGGAATCGCCCAGCTGTTTTAATATTCTGGCAGTTTGTTTTACTCCCTGCGCAAGACCTTCGGCTCGTCCTTCAGCTAAGCCCTCTCTTCTAGCTGCACTGCGTTCGTCTTCCACATACATCCGGTATTTTTCGTCAGAGAGTTCTATTGCCATTCGCCTCTCTTCATCCGTTACCCTAAAGAGTGTTGCTTCTGCCATTTTTATACCCTCCTCTAATTTACACAATTCTTCCAACATTCCGCTTTTTTTGTCTTCTTCATAGTTGGCTAAAAATCTTATCCAAAAGTCTTTTAAGCTATACTCTTCCAATCTCTTTTTCATAGTATAAACTATTAGCTCGTTTAATTCAACATAAAGATATTGAATTATCGAGCTCTCAGACATCTTTACAAGCTCTGCGTTTTTAGGAACATCGCAGCCAAAAACGGAAAGACTTATTGCGTACAAAAAATCGTCTTCCTTGGGCTCCGTCTTTAAAAAGCGGGAAGCGAGGCGCATGAGGTACATTTGACTTCTGCGATGATAATTTGTTTTCCAAAACTGCTGCATTTCAAGGTCTACAAGAAGACCGTTGTCGGTTCTAATCAAAAAATCGAGGCGGTAAGTTTCACCCGAAGGCCTGTCCCGAATAAGTTCGGTGTTTATGATTTCTGCCTTTGTTATTTTACCGTAAGAATCTTCCAAAAAGGCATTTAGAAAACTTATAAGGGCTTTATTTCCTTCTTCGCCTTTGGAAAACATCAGCTTAAAAACCCAATCGGTTTTGGGATTTAAAATAGTTTTTTCATCGTTCATATTATACTTCTCCTTAAAACAGCAAATTATCCTTGCCTGTCTTCACATAATTATAGGGTTCTAAGTTGAATAAATAGTAAAATTTGAAAAAAGAAATTTGAGATTTAAGTTACTTATTTCCCTGAGAGCCTGTTTTTCCATGAGGCGATGAGCTGGAGGGCCTTTATTGGGGCGGTTTCGTCGGGATCGGTTGAAAGAATTTCGTTTAAGATAAGCTCTTCTTCAGGGAAGAGGGATAGGCCTTTCTCAGCCGGACTTGAAGGAGTTTTTTCTTCGGAGCCTTGCGCAGAAGGACTTGCTTCTTGGATAGTCCGTTCTTTTTGAAATTGGCTTCGCATGTATAAGAGGTTTTCGGCCCTTGTTAGAACACTTTGCGGGATACCGGCAAGGCCTGCAACGTGGATGCCGTAAGAATTTCCCGCTGCTCCGGGGACGACCTTTTTTAAAAAGACTATCTTTCCTTCCGCTTCAAGTACGTCCAATTTTAGGTTTATGATTTTTTCGTGCTCCAAGCGGGTAAGTTCGTGGTAGTGGGTTGCAAAGAGGGTTTTTGCCTTTATGGTATTAAGAAGATGTTCGCTTACGGCCTGTGCAATTGCAAGACCGTCCTCCATAGAAGTTCCACGGCCGACCTCGTCCATAATAACAAGGCTGTTTCGAGTCGCCGAATTAAGGATATAGGCCGTTTCTATCATCTCGACCAAAAACGTTGATTCCCCTCGGGCCAGATTGTCCGTAGCTCCCACCCTGCAAAAAATCTTATCTACGGGGCTTAAAACGGCCTTTTCTGCCGGAACAAAGGAGCCTATCTGTGCCAATAGGCAGATTAAGGCTGTCTGCCGCAAAAAGGTGCTTTTTCCTGCCATATTGGGTCCCGTAATGACGGCAAAAGACGGAATAGTTTCATCTTCAGGATTGGTATTTTCTCCGGATAAGAGCTCAATGGAATTGGGTACAAAGTCTCCGGCCCTAAGATGGTTTTCGACTACGGGGTGCCTTCCGCCGGTTATGTTTAAGTTGCCTGAATCGCCGCAAAGTTCGGGCCTTGTCCAAGCGTGTAAAACTGCGGCCTGTGCAAAGGATTGGTTTACATCCAGCTCGGCAACTTCTTCTGCAAGTTTTTGTAAAAAGCAGTGATGAGAGCCTATTTCGGTACAAACCTCATCAAAAACCTCTTTTTCGGCTTCAATCAGCCTTTCTTCCGAGTTATTTATATTATCTTCAATTTGTTGCAAGGTTTCGGTGGTAAAACGGTCTGCATTTGACAGAGAGCGTTGGCGGATAAAATAATCGGGAACAGCCGAGATATTTCCTAAAGACACTTCCAAAAAATAGCCCATCATTCTGTTATATTTTATCTTTAGGTTATTGATGCCCGTTTTTTTCCGTTCATCGTCCAAATACTTTTCAAGAATCTCGTGGGCATTTTCTTTTATGTTTTTTATCGTGTCTACCTTTTTTGAAAAGCCTTTTTTTATAAGTTTTCCGTCATTTAAGGCTATTGTACAATCATCGTCTATCGAATTTTCCAAAAGATTTCGGATTTCGGTCAGCAATTTTTTTTCTTCATCGCTGAGTTGTAAAAAATTGAGTTTCTTTTCTTCAATGAGGCTGCCCATTCTTATTACGGAGTTAAGACTTTGTTTTAGGGCAAGAAGATCCTTGCCGTGAGTTTTTTGCATTGCAATGCGGCCTGAAAGCCGTTCAATATCGAGTATGGAAGAAAGAGTCTCCCGTATAATGGCTGATGCCTTTCCGTCCTTAAAAAGACTGTTTACCTTATCAAGCCTTTTATCTATTTCATTCTTTGAGCGGAGCGGATAGCTTATCCTCCTCCTCAAAAGGCGGGTGCCCATGGCCGTTTTTGTATAATTTACGGATTCAAAAAGGCTGTACGAGGGGCTGTTATCCCTCAAGTTTGTCAAAAGCTCTAAATTTTTTCTTGTGGAATCGTCCAAGGAAACAAAGTCGCTTTCAGCATATATTTTAATGCCGGAAATATGGGAAATATCCCTGCCCGAAATCTCTTCCAAGTATTGAAGCAAGAGGCCGGCTGGCGGAACTTCGGGCGAATCGGTATTGAGTAAAAAGCCCTTTAAGTTTTCCGTCCCGAAGGTTGAGCAAAGTCTTTTTTCGGCTTGATCCGGGTTAAAGCTCCAATCGGGATAAAAGTTTTGCATCATCGAAGGAAATTCCGAAAGGATTTGCTTTAAGGCCGGAAATTCGCTTTGAATCGACTGCTGAATTAAAATTTCCTTGGGGTTAATTCTTCCTATTTCTTTTAAAAACTGCTCTTTAAAGTCTGTTTTGGGGAAGGATGTAGCAAAAAAATTGCCTGTGGTAACATCGATATAGGCAAGGCCTGCATAGTAATCGAATCCGCTGTTGCCTTCCGTTTTTTTATTTGAGCAATAGACTGCGGCAAGGTAGTTATTGCTTCCCTGTTCTAAAAAGTCGTCTTCGGCAACGGTACCGGGAGTAATAACTTCAACTACCTTGCGCTCGGTCAGGCCTCCTGCTACGGGTTCCGTAACTTGCTCGCATATAGCAATTTTTTTTCCTGCACGCAGGAGGCGGGCTATGTATATTTTTGAGGCATGATATGGAATACCGCACATAGGTACATCGTTTCTTTTTGTGAGGGTCAGGTTTAAGATTCGGCTTACTTCGACGGCCTCATCAAAAAACATCTCATAAAAATCGCCGAGTCTAAAAAAAAGTATCTCGTCTTTATATTTTGCCTTAATGCTGAGGTATTGCCTCATCATGGGCGTTTGAGGCTTATTCACTTCGTTTTCTTAATTCTTGAATAACCTTGTCCGTAATATCTACGGTAGGGCTGTACCATATGATACCCGCGTTATGCTCATAGCTTAAAACCATTGTGTACCCTTCAGATTCTGCAACGCGGCGGACGGATTCGTATAGGTTGCTGTAAAAAACATCATCATTGATAAGATTTTTTCTGAGCATATTAAGTTCGTCATTGGAAGCCTTTACATATTCCATCAATAAGGTTATCTTGCTTTTTATTTTTTCTTCATATTTTTTTACTTCAGCTTCCTGTCCGTCTGCTTCGGCAGTAACTTTTTTTTGCCTAAGCTGTATAATCTCGGATTCAAGGATCTTCTTTTGATTTTCAAACTTTTCCTTCTTTTCCTGATAGTCTCTCGCTGCCTTTGCATCACGCCTAAAGGTGTCGAAGATAAGTCCCGTATCTATAACTGCAAAGCGGGTAATCTGCTGTGCATAGATTCCAAGAGACATCAATAACATAACAACAATAATCAGGGTTCCTTTTTTATTCATACTAACCTCCTATAAATTGGGTATATTGAATGAAAGAACGAATCTCCAGTCGGCACCTTTTCCGTTGCCCCATACCGGTTTTCCGTTTACAGATTTAAAGGTATTTGCAAGCATCAGACGCAGAGGAAATTGGGGTATTGAAAAGCGCAATCCCGGGCCGAAACTGAAATAATAATCGTTTATGCTTAAGGATTTTAAATCCTGCAAGTCCTGTTTGACAGCTATAGCGTCAAAGAAAAAGTCGAAAGATAAAATTCCGTGAGCTAAGGGCCATCTAAATTCTATCCAGTTATTTTGCATAACCGTTCCTGAGCCTTGCGTGCCCATTCCAATCCAGCCTCGTCCTTTAAAGGCTCCGTCAATATAGAGCTTCTTGTCAAAACTGATCGGCTGTTGAGCAAGAGGAATTTGGAATGAAAATCCCGAGTAAAAACCTAGAACAAATTTTAGATTCCAGATGTCGCTTACGGGGTAGTCTAAGAGTGTAATATAAAACTCACCCTTTGTATCCGATTGAAAAAAGTACTCATCTTCAATTTTAGGAAACAAACCGAAGAAGCCTACTTCTTGGCTTAAAAACCATCCCTTAGAAGGATCATATGTAAGGTCTCTGTCATCTACAGACAGCTTTATCTTTAAATAGTTGCTTAAGCTCCATTTTGCTTGTTGATTTCTGGTTTTTTCTTCATAAGGTCTGTACAACATACTGTCATAAAAATTCTTTACAAGGCCGAAATTTAGCTCTCCTCTTAGAGTGATAATTGCAAATTTAGGAAACCACCTGTATCCCGAGTTCATACCTAAACCGAATTCGAGACGTTCATATTTCATTTTAAATGCATCGGATAAAGAGGGGTTTTTATTAAATTCCTCCAAGCTTGTATGAGGGTCAGGAACATTGTTAAAAGGATAAAGTATATCCTGATAAGTGTATAGATTTTTATGAGATACCGAAAAATTAAAACCTACCGAAAGAGGTTTACCTAAAAACCAATTTTCAGTGAGCCCTAAGATTAAGCTCTGTGTATCGCTTGCGGCATTGATACTAGCCGATAGTTCTCTTCCTGTTCCAAATAAATTTTTTTCTTCCCATTGCGCAAATACAGACATAGGAAAGGTATCAGGATCCGGCGAACCTGAAAAAGTAACACCGAATTGGATTCCTGCCGTCGATTGTTCCTCAACATTGATGACAATATCCACAAGATCAGGTTCCGAACCCTGTAAAACATCGGGTAAAACGGCCGAAAAATATCTTAGGTTGGCTAAGTTTCTAAAACTATTTATCAGTTTTGTTTTAGAGAATACATCCCCTTCCTTTAATAGGATTTCTCTTAAAATAACATTGTCCTTGGTTTTTGTATTCCCTTTTATTATTATATTTTCTATATGGCTTCGTTCGCGTTCCACGATTATAATTGTATAGGAAACTTCTTTAGTTGAAGTATTACGATTTTCTTTTTTATCTATATAATTTCCGGTATAACCGTTTTCAAAATATAGGTTGGCTACATCTCCAAACCCTGTTTCAAATTTTCTTAAATTAAATACATCACCCTTTTTAAGCTTGAATTTTTCGCTTAATTCCTTGGTTGAAAAAATATAGTTTCCTTCAAAGTCTACTCCTGCATAGGTAAACTGTTCTCCCTCCATGATTACATATGTAAGGGTAATTTGATCTTTTTGCGGATCGGATTCGGTATCTATGTCCTTTTTTATGGTTTCGACATGGGCATCTATATATCCGTGCTCTCCATATAATAGCTTAATTGCACTTTTATCTGCTTGCAGAGCATCTTCTCTAAAAAATCCTTTTTGCAGTAACCATGCTTCTTTAGATACAAGTACTTTTTTTAAGGCCTTTTCCGGGAATTTTGAATTTCCTTCAAAAAGTATCTTAGTTATAACGGATGTTTTGCCTTCTTTTATAAAGAATTCCACATTTACACTGTTTTTTTCTTTATCTTCAGAGGTTTTACTTGATATTTCCGCCTTTGTAAATCCTTTTTCGATATAAAAGTCTTTTAAGGATCTTTCGGCATTTTTTATATTAACTTCATTAAAAATGTCGCCTTTTTTTACCTTGATTGCTGAAAGTAAATCTGCTTTTCTGATATTGTTATTGCCTGTAAATACAATATTATTTACGGCCGGTTTCTCTTTGACTATAAATTCCAAAAATACGTATTGATATTTTTCGTCTGCCGGTATTGCTTTAGGAACGATATCTGTAAAATAATCCAATGCATAGATTTTTTGTAATATTTCCCAATATAGCTCATCAGAAAAAGGCTTTTTTTTGTATGATTTGAAGATTTCATCTAATTCTGAGCTGGCGATATTTTGTAGACCTTTGAACTGAATCTCTAAAACAGGTTTTCCATTATACCATCCTTCAGGCTCTTGAGCAAAGCAATTTAAAGCAAATAAGATTAGCATAAAACCTATAATTTTTTTCTTCAACATTTTTATCCCCTTAATCAATAAGAAAATTTCCATGATAGTGTCAATCCTGTATCTGATACAAACAGAGAATCGAGGTTGCTCGGAGCTATGTGCCATCTAAGCTGGAAAAACGGAGTATTCATTTCAAAACCTATTTCCGGTTGAAACAGTAAATTATCATAAACCGATTTTCTAACAACATCTGTTTTTGCAGAAAGCGGATCGTAATAGCTAAGATGCAGCATTGCATCTGCATATATGGCAGAACCAAAATACTTACCAATGTAAACACTTGTATTATCAAAATAGTTACCGATTGTCAATGGCTTATCCTTTGAAGATCTAAATAAATTTTCCAAAATAACATTTTGTATAAGTAGACTTCTTAAGGAAAATACATCTACATGTAGAAAGTCTCTGACTTCTTGTTCAACTTTCTTCATGATACCCATATTTGTTAAAATATCCGAGGTATTGCGGAGCGTTTCTTTTAAAATATTGCCGTTTTTCAAATCTCCTAAGGCGACCTGCCCCATCAAGTCCATTGTATCGGAATCCGACATAGCCATTGGGGGGGATGTTGTGATTACCGGTCTAAACCGTTCAAGGTCAAGATGCTGATCCTTTGCCGTTAAATTTATTGTAAGAGGCTGGCCGTCGGCCATTTTATCCTTTATTTCCGCTCTTACCGATATTATGGGTTCAATTTGCTGAAAAGGCGAGTTAAGAATTTTTAATTCTCCTTCTTTTATATAGAAGTTTCTTTTTATATAGAATATTTCGCCTGTACGAATTTTTGCAGATCCCGATATTTCAAATTTTCCCGTACTTGTATCAAGGCTTAGGTTAAAAGGCTCATTTTCGGTATAAGCAAGGGCTCTTAAAACAGGTAAGTCCGTTGACGGGAATCTAAATTCGGATTTTTTTCCCAAATTCAAATTTAAATTCATATAAAAAGCGGGTTGGATGCTGCCGGCTGATGTTCGTTCGCTTTGTTTTTGCAGATCTGCAAACGGAACCGAAAAATAGCCCTTATCAAAATATGCATCACCTTCAAGGGTAACAAGTTCGGGGTTTATTTCAAGTTTTATTTTGCCTTCAGCCCTTCCGTCTGCATGAAAGGCTATATTTTTTGTTTTTATCAAGGCCTGTGTATTTTCAAGAATTCCGCAGTTTACGGTGGTATAATATGGAATCCATCCTATAAATTCGGATGAGGCCTCAGCCCATAGACTTCCGATTTTCCCTTGTAGAATAGTATATGGTACGGATATAAGGGTTCCGTCAAATTGTATTGGAATTTCGACAGGACCATAGGTATCGGGAGAATAGGCCGGCGATGTGCAGAAAAGCTTTTCTCCTTTAAGGGTTCCGTAAAACAGAGGATCTTTTTGAGTGCCGCTTATTTGGAGATCGCCTTGAACATTGCCGCCTGAAAATTTGATGATATTGTTATTGGGTATAAGGTTTATTACCTTTGCAAGATCGATACCTATATTTGATACGGAAAGATTTATATTATCCCGTGACAGGGTTCCATCAACGTTTAAATGGAACGGCAAAGATTCGTCTATATGGAGGGATACGAGCCCGTCATCTGCTTTAAAACCGTATATTTCGTCATTGTTGCCTGCATACAGGGCTATAATACTCGGTTCTTTTACCAATGAAGCCTTGATGCTTCCTTCTCCTTTTTGACCGGCGAGGATCCAATCGGATATTTTCATGTCAATATTAAAATGAGAAGTCAAACCGATAGTGTTTTCGATTATGTTTTGGCTTTCCGTATTTTTTTTATCTGCTGTAGATGTAAAATTAAAAGAAAAAGAAGCTTTTGTATCCGGGCTTTCTTGGCTGTCTTGCTTTTTTGTTTCTGCTTCATATAAAAATGTAAGAGCACCTTTTTGCTCTGAAGGATTTATAAAAGCTTCAATATTATCAATCTTATGAATTCCCCACTTAAAGGATGATTCGTAAAGATTCATCTTATCGTTATCGATAAAGGCTGCTGCTCTTCCTTCAAGATTTTTACCGTTTAAATTAAACGATATATTCTTTAAGTCGGCTTTTACCGAAAGAGAATCCTTATTCCCCAGAAATATAAGTTCGGCTTCTATTTTATTTTCAGGCCTTTGTTTTTTTATAAAGCGGTTAAGAGATATATTCTTTATATTACATGTTCCGTCAAAGTAAATTTTATCCGAAAGCGTAAATAGTGAATTGAAAATAAAGCTCTCAGTTTTATTTTTATCTAAGAGAGAAATATTAGTTGCATATTGACTAATATTTTTATCTGAAGAGGGAATTAAATTAATAGCTGCAGTGCCTTCAAGCTGCTTATTTTTTATTCCTGCTTTTACGTTATGAAAAAAAACTTCTGTAGGTTTTGCATAGCCTTCCGCATAAAATTCAAGGCCTTCATCGGTTTTTGTAATATCGGTTCCAAGATATTCCAATTTTGCATAATTGCAGGTAAGCTCCCAATCTTTATTATTGTCATATTCAAAAGAAGCATCAGCAGAAAAAAGAGAATCGATAAACGGCACGGGAAGTTCTTTTACCTGTATAGTTCCTTTTAATTTTTTTTCGGCATTCTTTAGAATATTTACGTTTAGATTATAATCTCCGTAAATGCTTATCATTTCATCAGTCAAGAGGCCTGAAACCTTATAGCTTATATCGTTTAAGGTTAAAAGCGAATCAAAAATCATGCTGTCTTTTTCAAAGGCTGAATTTATGTTTCCCCGTAGGTTCATATTATTAAAAAGAACATCGATGTCGCTTATGTTAAGAGAAGATTCATTCCCTTGCAGAGAAAACAAGCTGTAAAATCCATTTTTAGATTTTGATGCAAGAACAGCCTGTATTATATTATACGAAAAGTGTTCAAAGTCGCTTGATATATAAAATTCGCTTGTCATTTGAACGGGGGCGATTGAAGCCTCCAATAATTTTTGCACGGGAACTGTTAAGTCCGTAAAAGAAACCGCTCCATTGTAAATGTTTTCAATACTTATGCTGTCTATAGTTCCATGAAGCTCTAAATAACCTTTATTTTTGCCGGATGATCCGCTTTTTGAAGGATGAGTCCATGTCCCGTCAATGCTGAAACCTCCGCCGGGATCTTTTCCGGAAAGATATATATCCGTTTTGCCCGTTTTTTTCTCAAATAAGCCCTGTATGTTTTCTAACGAGGCCTTACCGATATCGACACGGGGAATTTTTAAAAATATTTTATTTTTATTTGAAGAGACGTTTAGGTTCATAGCCATATTTTCGCCCGATGGTAATTTAAATTTTGAAACATTTAAATAAAAATTAGGTAAAATTTCTTTTATTTTGTAAGAGCCTTGGGCAGATAAATTTATATCGGAGTTAGTTAATTTTAAGTTTTTAAGGTTTATAAGGTCATCGGTTCCATCGGCTTTAAAGCTGAGTATGGATTTTTCGATTTTGTTGCCGGCTATTTGAAATTTCGGCAGCTTAATCGAAAAAGCCGTATCCCACAGAAGTTTTTCAGGTCCGGCAAAGGTTAAATTAACCTGCCCTGTAAAAGCTGCATCTTTTAATTCTTTAAGAATATCCGTTCCTTCGGAAGAGGAGACAACTGACAGAGGTTTTAAGTCATTACACTCAATATTTATGCTGCCTGCATTTTCCGCCAGATTCCAAGAACCTTTTACGTCAATAGGCTGAATATCTTGCATGGTTGTAATGGATGCTATCTTGTCTAAGTATGATGCAAATAGAGAAAATTTATTGATATAAATGTTACCTATTTTTATATCCGAAAAATTTAGTATTAATGAAGCCGAAATGGTGCCGGGATAAAATGAACCGTTTATATTTATGAGTGTGCTTAAGTCCGGAAAATTTGTTTGCATAAAATTACTATATCTAAGACTTGAATTTATATAAACGTCAATTTTACCGGACTCCAATGTAAGTTTTCCGCTTGAGGTATAAAAATCTATATTTGAATTTTTATCGCTGTAGTTTAAAGCAATATTTTTTAATTCGAGTTTTATGGGTTTTGTATTTTTAATTTTTTGTGAACCCGCGTCAATAATTGTCGATATATCTAACGAAGATTCGGTGCTCTCATCTTTTTTTCGATCTTTTACCGTTTTATCTACGGCATTGTCTTCCGCGTTTAATTTTTTTAAAATATTTTTATTTTTTTCAATGTTAAAATTTATAATGCCGTCATAAACTCCTAAGGAGGCTATTACGGATGTAAAATCTTTTTTTATTAGAGAGATAAGTCTGTAATCTATATAAAGTAACGAAAAATGGGCTATTTTTTCGTTTGTTGCAGCGTTATAAATGGTAACATCCCGTATTTTTATCCTATCAAAAAAGGATGGAGATATGGATTCATAGGTGATTTTTATTTCAAATTCGTCCTCCACAGTTTTGATAAGTTTGTCCCTTACATATACCAGCTGCTTTTCCAGTGCTTTGGCTGCCGGATAAAAAACTATCAATGAGCTTACAACTATTGCGAGAAAAACGATAATTTCTATTATGCGCCTTTTTTTTATATTTTCCACCAGCCTACTATTATATCAAAAAAAAAAATGTTATGATAGGCCTCATGATATTACCCAACTTTGTTGTATTTGAAGGTATAGACGGCTCGGGTACTACGAGTCAGATAAGGCTTTTAAAGGAAAGGTTTGAGTCTGAAGATAAGAGTTCCCTTGTTTCGTTTACACAAGAGCCCACATCGGGCCCCATAGGGACTTTAATCCGTTCGGCTCTTCAGGGTTCGTTTAAGCTTGCCCCTGAAACGATGACCCGTTTATTTGCAGCTGACCGCTGCGAGCATATTTACGGCTTGCAAGGTATTATTAACCAGCTTAATGAGGGAAGGGCTGTTTTTTCGGATAGATACCTTTTTTCCAGCCTTGCCTATCAAACTGCTGCAGGAGCTGCCGATCTTGCAAAACTTCAAAACGATGGTTTTCCCCTGCCTGAATTTCTATTCTTTTTTGATCTGCCTGTAGATATTTCCATGAATCGGGTAATGGGGCGCAGTAATGTTCTCGAAATATACGAAGAAAAAACTTTTCAATACAAGGTTCAAGACGAGTATAAGAAAATTATAGATGAGTACAGACTAAAAGAGCCTAAAATGAACATAGTCATAATTAACGCTGTTGAACAAATTGAAGAAATTCACGAGAAATTATGGAGTATCCTAAAAGATTTGCCGAAAATATAATGGATGAAAAGGCGATTCTTCTTTTTTGTAATTTTATGTTTTTTTATTTTCTCCGGTCAGGTTTTTCCTTATTTTGTAGAATATAAAGAGCAATATTATAAGCTCTACCATATTCATTACAAGCAAGAACCCGATGATATCGTCGAAAATATTTATTGGCTTGAAAGGGCTATAAACGCCGATTTTTGTAACCCACTCCATGCTCTAGGAAAGATTACTACCAAAAAAGAATGGGAAAAATATCGGTACATGTTTATGATGCACCTCAACCTTAAAATGGTCGAGCAGCATTTAAGATTGGGAAGTAAATACGATAAACAGGCTGCATACTTTTATAATTATCCTTGGAAAGAACAAAATATAGAAAGCCTGTCTAAGGCCGAAGAATTCTATGAAGCAGCTCTTGTTTATTGGCATGAGGCGAAGCTATGGGCGGAAAAAGCCAATATGAGAGAATTTCAATTCTTATTTTTAGATAGCCTTCCTTTTTGGGAAAATGAAAGAGCCCGCATTGCTTCCGGAGACTTAAACTATGAGAGGACTATAAAAAGGGAGCTTCTCCGTCTTCAAAAGGTCAGAGAGGACTTTATGAATATGGACGATAGTACTTACTGATTTTTACTGTTTACCTATTTACATATATTCATTTGTTTGCTAATATGGTATATATGGATAGGTGTTTTAAATTAAGTCCTTCGCTTTTAAGTGCGGATTTTTCAAAATTAGGTGAAGAATTGGCCTTTATAGAGAAGCACGGCGGCGATTGGGTTCACATAGATGTTATGGACGGGCAGTTTGTGCCTAATTTAACCTTTGGAGCTCCGGTGGTAAAATCTATACGCCCTTGTTCCAAGCTGGTTTTTGATGTGCATCTAATGGTCAATAATCCCGAAAATTTAGTCTCGGCCTTTGCGGATGCAGGTGCGGATTATTTTACCTTTCATGCTGAAGCATCTATTCATGCAGACAGACTTATTGCCGATATCCGTTCTCACGGGATGAAGGCCGGAGTAAGCATCGTACCGAGCACTCCTGTAGGAATACTTGAAGAAATAGCTCCCCTGGCCGATCTTATCTTGGTTATGAGTGTTAATCCCGGATTCGGAGGACAAAAGCTTATACCTTATTGTTTAGAAAAAGTTAAGCGGCTAAGGTCATTGCGCGAAGAAAAAACCTATAATTATTTAATTTCTGTCGATGGCGGGATCGATTCAAAAAATGTGGGGTCGGTTATTGATGCCGGTGCCGACGTAATTGTGTCCGGTTCAGCTTTCTTTTCGGGAGATTTAAGAATATGAAAAAAATTTTAATTTTATTTTTTTTACTTTTTACTGTAAATGCCTTTACACAAAATTACGCCGATTATATGTCATCCGGTTTAGATGCCTATGCCCGGTCTGACTGGTCGTCTGCACTCTTTTCTTTTCAAAAGGCAATGGAAGTTTCAAGAAATTCTTTGGATGAGCCTCTATATTGGCTTATAATGGCAAATGCCTCAGCCCGTAATTACCCGGTTGCCCTGAACGATATTGAGAATTTTTTAAAAAGATTTCCAAACAGTTCTAAAGCCGCAGAGGTGATTTATCAACAGGGAAGAATATGCTGCCTGTCTGCAAAGCATGATCAGTCCATAAATATTTTATACGGCTTTTTAAGAAAATATCCGAACCACAGACAAACCGCCTCGGCTTATTACTGGATAGGAGAAAATCTCTACATGGTAGGACGCCTAAAAGATGCAAGAACTATTTTTTCGCGGGTTATAATAGATTATCCATCTTCAGCCAAGGTTGAACCTTCCCGATATAAGATAGCCCTTATAGATCAAGCTTCTACACAGGATGAGCTTTTAAAACTTTTAAAAATAAGCCATGAGGAACTTTTAAAGCTTTCCGAAGAATCGGAAAAAAACAAAAAAATTTATGAGCAAACAATTGCTGCATATCAGAGGCAGTCTTCCGATGCCGGCGGAGATATGAGAATTGCCGATCTTTCAGAGCAGCTTAAAATGGAAAGAAAGCGTAATGAAGAACTGCATGACCAACTTGTAATGCTTGAGTTAAAAAATCAAGAGCTTTTGGCAACCTTAGCAAAAATGGATGCTAAATACACTTCAGAGATGGCTGCTGGTGGGGAAACTCCTGCTGCAGATTACTCCGATCCAAAAGCCAAACGAGCTGCGATTGAGGCTTTAATAAAAAAAGCTAAAATTTTGCAGAGTATGTATAACCAACTTCTGGAGGGAAACGGTCAATGAAAGTAAAAAGATATTTTACGATTTTATTATTAGGTTTGACAACATTTTTTTTACATGCTAAATCACTGCCTGATTACGAACTTTTAAAAGATAATCTTAAGTTGGTGGTTTTTAGAAAAACGGGGAATTTTTGTCTTTATAATCTTTCTATCAGAGGAAAGGGAAAATATACTCCTCTTTATGATGATAGGTCCCTGGGCCGTACCAATAAATTCTATGTTTATAAGGATAATAAGGTCTATGAATTAAAAAAAAGAGTAGGGAAGCCCGTTACCATTGAAGCTGACGGAGATTCAATAAAAATCGTATATGATTTTGATGATTCTTTTTATGTTACTCAAAAATTATCGTTTACAGAACAAACTTACGGTACCGGCGGCCCTCTTTTAAAGATTGAAACTATAGTTGAAAATACGAGCGGCGGTACGGCAGAATTTGCATTAAAGGCTCTTTTTGATACTAAGCTCGGAGAAGACCGAAAGATTCCTCTTTATACCGATTTAAGAACAGGAATTTTTAGAGAAACGGTTTTAGAACCTAGATTTGAGAAAGATTCTGCCATTATTTCTGCAAATTCCGATTTAGCCTGTTTATTTTTAATCAATCATTCCGAAGCCAAAATACCGGCTCAAATTTATGTTGCCAACTGGGAAAGACTTCAAAGTATTAAGTGGCTGCCTAAAGCAGTTCAGGGAAGATTATTTAGTACCCAATATTCGCATAATGATTCAGCCTTGCTTTTTGTTTGGCCTAACGAGGTATTGGAGAACACTGACAGCTTAAAGGTAACAATGTTTATAGGCTGTTATGACTTTTTAAGAAAGAAAAGTACTTCTGTAAAAGAGGAAGTGTCAGAGAAGACTAATGCCCCTGTTCCTCAGGATAAAGCTGCACCACCTAAAAATGAAAAAGATTACCAATATATACAAGCCTTATTGGATAAAATTCTTGAAGTTGAATCAAATCCCGATATGGCCTCTGATGAGTATATTGAAAATTTAATACAACAGACAGATAATGCAATACAAAATATACAGGAATAAAAAATGGCTATTTCCGTTGTAGAGCAAGGTAAAAAATTATTATCTAAAAAGAAATACAATGATGTTATCTCTTCATTGGAGCCTCATGTTGTTGAATACAGGGACTCTTTTGCCTTTCATTTTTATTTAGGTTTGGCGTCTTTCCATGTGGGTGATATCCATGGTGCTATGGATTATTTTTTAAGAGCCAGACAAATAAAGCCGACGGATTCCGACTTGCTGTCAACCTATGCTGCTATGGCCTTGAGACGCTCTCTTACAACAGAGGCCGTAGAATACTATTTACAAGCTCTTGAACACAACCCTAATTGTAAACTTGCAAAAAAAGGTTTGGACATTATTCGCAAAAATAATTCGCCCGAAAAATTAGGCAATTTTGTTCAGTCAGGTAAAATAAAGACTCTTTTCCCCAGACCGGGGCATGAAGAAAAAAAAGGAAGATGTATTGCTATAGCTCTTGTTTTAGGTATTTCGATTATTTCTTTTGTTTTTATTGTGCCGTACATAACTAAGACAAGGCAGTTTTCAGGCAACGAAAGAGCCAATTTAGAAGAATTTAAATTGGACAGTAATGAAAGAAAGTATGCTGTAGACATGGAAGGCTCATATATTTATGTATTGACTCAAAGCCAAATATTAAAAGCGTATTCGGATGCTCAAACCTATTTTAATGCTCATAGGGATAATGCCGCCCAAGTTGAGATAAACAGGCTTCTTTCATCAAATGCTTCTTTTTCGATAAAACAAAAATCCAGGCTTTTGATGGACTATTTTGAAGAGCCCGGCTTTGATAATATACAGGATATTTATTCTTATGCTCAGGTAAAACAGGAACCCCTGCTTTATCTTGATTGCTGGGTAGTATGGAAGGGAATGCCTGCCAATATACAGACCGGCACATATAGTACAGCCTTTAACCTTTTGGTAGGTTACGATACAAAACAAATCCTTGAGGGCGTTGTTCCGGTTTTTTGTGATTTTGTGTCAAAAATCGATCCGGATAGGCCTGTAAATGTATTGGGCCAAATAATTATAAAAGACGGAACCGTTTGTTTAAAAGGAAAAGGCATTCATCAAACACAAAAACCTGCTGAAAACGACTAGAATTTTATATGACGGTTTTCTATTTTTTCTTCACCTCCGGCAAGATTGCAGGCCCTGTCCAGACAGTTGTATAATTCTCTTATGTTTCCGGGCCAATTGTGAAAATTAAGTTTTGCTTGAGCCTCATCACTTATGTTTTTTTCTGCCTTGGCAAGATAGGCTTGAGCTATGTATTTTATGTCTTCTTTTCTGTTCCGCAGAGGCGGTATTTCATGGTGCAGAACATGAAGTCTATAGTAGAGGTCTTGGCGGAATTTTTTTTCTTTAATCATTTTTTGTAAATCTTCGTTTGCCGCTGCTATTAAACGGAATTCAACCCGCTTTGATTTTGTCGAGCCGACGGGTCTTATAAGACCTGATTCCAAGACATGCAGAAGTTTTGCCTGGATATCCGGTGAAAGGGTTTCCATTTCGTCCAAAAAGATTGTGCCTCCGGAGGCTTCAAAAAAGGCTCCTTCTTTTTTTACTGCGCCGGTAAAGCTTCCTTCTTCAGTGCCGAACAAAAAAGATTCTGCCAGTGATTCCGGTATGCAGCTGACATTTATCGGCAGGAATTTTCTGTTTTTTACATGAGATAGCCTATGTATTAAATTTGCCGTCAATCCCTTTCCTACTCCGGTTTCTCCTAATAGGAGCACCGGCAGGTTTGAGTTGGCTGCCCTGTAGATAAATTCTCTAAGCTCGCAGATTTCCTTACTGATGCCGATTATTTCTTTTTTTATTATTTGTATATTTTCGTCTTCTTTTGTGTAGACCGGTATTTTTTCTTTGCACAATTCTTCCAGAAAAAAATTCTCTATTTTATCGTATATCCCTTTAAAATCTTTTGGAATTTCAAAAATTTCCGATACATGTGAATTTAATAGATTGTATTGTAAATCATTTTGTTTACAATGTATTATAATAAATATATGAATATGGGGAAATTCGTTTTTGATTAATTCAAGGATATCGGGTAGAAAAAGACCGCCTGATTCTGTATCGATAATTACAAAATCAAAATGTTTTTCTTTTAAAATATCTACTATTCTGCTGCTGTCAAAGGTTAAAGATACATTCCACAAACTCCCGACTTCTTTAATAAAATGCTTAGCATCTTCTTTTGAATATGCCGAGTAAACACAATCTTTCATACCGTATTTTAGCAAATTTATTTTTTTCTTACAAGGCTGTTAAAAAAAAGCCCCTCTTAAAAAGAGGGGCTGTCTTAAGTCTATACTTCGCTTTCAGTTGGACTATGGTTATTTTCTTCTTCTGCGTAATTTTCTATATTTTCAAAGGTTTCGGAATCTTCAAAATTTTCATCCTCCGGTCTCCTTGAATGGCTGACCGTTAAATTCCTTCCTCGGTAATAGCTGTTGTTGAGTTTTTCGATAATAGTTTCGGCTTCATCCTGCATAACTTGTACAAAGCAGTAATTATCCAAAATTCTTATGTCGCCGATGTGTTCACGTGAAATACCGGCTCCCTGAATCAACAATGTTATAATATCTTTTGGGAAAATTCCTCTTTTTCGGCCTACACCGATAAAAAGACTTGTAGATTCTTCTTCTGCCAATATGACTTTAGGCCTTGACGGTCTTGCAGAGTTTTGTTTAAAAGTGCCTTTTCCTAAACCGTTTCGGTTGTCTTTTTTATAAATGCGGCTGCCACCGATTCCCGCTTGTTTAATAAGGTAGGCGGCAACATAAGACCGCATCGTGAGCGGGACTGCTTTTTTAAAGATTCGGCGATATAAGTTTAATTCTTCAGGATTTTCCTGTGTTTTGATCGCCTCGATAAGATCTTTTAAGGAAGAAATTAATTGTTCTTCATCTTCAATTTTAATTTTGTTTGACACGATATATCTCCTAAAGGGCTATATTGCCATATAATCGCTTTTTAGGCAAGCCCTTTTAATGAGTTTTTTATAAAATCGGCAGATTACATATATGGGGTTATTTTTCCAATTTATAGTTGTATTTGCTTACGCCGTCGGCATCAAATATTTTTTTAAATCCGTGCTTTACTAAAATTTCGGCTGCGGTTCTGCTTCTTCTGCCGCTGCGGCATATAACAATTACATTCTTTTCTTTCCAATCGGAAATTTCCGAAATTCGGCTTTCTATTTCTTGTACGCTTATATTTATTGAGTAAGGCACATGGCCGGCCTTATATTCATAGTCTTCACGGACATCGATTACAAGATACTTTCCCCGTTCCGTTTCATCGTTCAAAATTGCTTCCAGCCGGGAACCGTCCATTCTGATAATATTTTCCGGAGATTTTGCGGTACATGAAACCGAAAAAATCACCATAAGTAAAAAGCTTAAAAATATACATGTTTTTTTCATCATCATACTCCTTGATTTGTACAAATCTACATAAATTCATATAATATGTCAAGATTTATTATTTTTTTATCATAAAAATGTGCATAAAAATTTGCCTGCTTTTCTAAAATTCAAAAAAAGTATATACTAAAATAGTATAAAAACCGTAAACTACGGTAAAAATTAAAGAGGTGCGTTATGGATTTATCTTATAAGCAGAAATCTGCGTGGGAAAATTTGACTAAGGCTGAACTTTCCGAATTAGGAAAACTTTCAGATAGTTATTTGGATTTTTTAGACAATGGAAAAACCGAAAGAGAATGTACTGTAGAGATTATAAAGCAGGCTAAAAAGCATGGATTTAAGTCTCTTGAAGAAGTCGTAAAAAGCGGTTCGGCAAAAAAAGGAACAAAGGTTTATCTAAACAATAAGGAAAAATCCGTTGTTTTGATGGTTTTGGGTGATGATATTACTCAGGGTATGAATATTATCGGAGCTCATATAGACAGCCCCCGCCTCGACTTAAAGCAAATGCCTCTTTTTGAAGAGTCAAATATGGCTTTTTTAAAGACTCACTATTACGGCGGTGTAAAAAAGTATCAGTGGACTACAATTCCTCTGGCTATTCACGGGGTTATCTTTACAAAAGAAGGAAAAAAAGTTGATATTTGCATAGGCGAAGACGAAAAAGACCCTGTTCTTTTTATAAATGACCTTTTGATACACCTTTCAAAAAAGCAGCTTCAGGAAACAATGTCTGAGGGTATAACCGGCGAGCAGCTTAATATTCTTGTAGGAAATCAAAAACCTTCTTCGAAAGAAAAAAAAGACGATAAAAAAGAAGAGTCAAAAAATCCGGTAAAGGACAATATCTTAAAAATCCTTAACGAAAAATACGGTATTATTGAGGAAGATTTTAGGGTTGCTGAGCTGGAAGTTGTTCCGGCAGGAAAGGCCCGAAATGTAGGTTTTGACAGCTCCCTCATTGCCGGACACGGCCACGATGACAGGGTTTGTGCTTATACAAGCTTAAAAGCTATTTTGGAAGTAGAAGCTCCAAAAATGACTGCTGTTGCTCTCTTTGCCGATAAGGAAGAAATCGGTTCCGTAGGAAATACCGGTATGCAGGCTCTCTATTTTGAAAATATGGTTGCAGAGATAGCTGCCTTAAACAAAAACTATAGGGATATTGATGTTAGAAGGGCCTTTGCCAACTCATATATGCTTTCGGCCGATGTTTCTGCAGGTTTCGACCCTGCCTTCCCATCCGTTTTTGAAAAGATGAATTCTGCCTATGTAGGCAACGGTATCTGCATCAATAAGTATACGGGTTCGGGCGGCAAGGGCGGTTCAAACGATGCCAATGCAGAATTCTTACAAAGAGTAAGAAAAATCTTTGATGATAACAAGGTTGTCTGGCAGACGGCTGAGCTCGGAAAAATAGATGCCGGCGGAGGCGGAACAATTGCCTATATTATCGCAAAATACGGTGCCGAAGTTGTAGACTGCGGTGTTCCCGTTCTTTCGATGCATGCTCCATTTGAAATTTTGAGTAAGGCCGACCTTTATATGGCCTATAAAGCTTATAGAGCTTTTTATAAATAATAATACACATTTAACGATAGTATGTAACCTATGATTACCAGCTTTGTTGGATATGTGTAGTTTGATTCCGTAATCCTCCTTCGTACGGAATCGGACTTGCCCGCGTAAGCGGGCTTTTTTTATAAACAGCCTTTTACAGTTTATAAATATTCACTTTAAAAAAGCCTTAAAAAAAGGGCTTTACAAAGTTTTATTTTTATGATAGAATAAGCCTTCAATGAGCCGGCGTGGTGAAATGGTATACACGATAGACTCAAAATCTATTGGGGGCGACTCCGTAAGGGTTCAAGTCCCTTCGCCGGTATTTGTTTAACCGTCCATTTATATGGACGGTTTTTTTATCGGTACAAATAGAACCGCTTAAAAAACATTATTGCCTTTTTAAAAGTATGCCTATCGGTAAATGATCCGAGTAACCATTTCCTGAATAAACGGAGTACTTATCGGGTTTTCCGGAAGTATCGGTCAGCGGTTTTAAATTAATTACGCAAAAGAAGCTTAGATCGAAATTTTTTCCATCGCTTAAATTATCCGAATAGAAAAAATGATCGATTCCTTCCCAGCTTTCCTTGTAAAAATAGCTTCCTGCGGGTTGACTCCCTTCTTGAGCTGCGGCCTGATAGGCTTCAATATTCCAGCAGTTGTCAAATTCGGACAAAAGAGAAAATTCCTCCAGAGTCTGATTAAAGTCGCCGCATATGATAAAGGGCGTTTGAGGCTCTGATGCTTTTAATTCTTTTAGCCTTTTATAGGCCTGTTCTTCCTGCTGCCTCCGAATGGAGTCTGTATCGGAGTCTCCCACCTTGGACTTCCAATGTACATTTAACAGCACCAATTCGTTATCCCCCGTAGAATTGCCTATCCGAATTCTGGTTTCAATCAGGGGCCGCAATGACCTTTTGCCTGAATATATATTAAAAACCTTTGTTTCGGTTATAGGAAATTTTGAAAGCAGGGCAGTGCTGAAGGCTCCGCCGCTTTGGGGAGGAATAAAGACTGCGTATTTGTATGAGTTATTCATCGGGAGAATTTTACAAAAATCATCTATAACGGCACGGCTTTCTATTTCCTGTAAAACAAGGATATCCGGTATGGCCTTTTCCCCTAAACCAAGGGCAAGACATGAAAGATTAACAGCCTCTTTTAGCCTGAAAAGCCTTTCGGCATACTTTTCCTTAGACCATTTTGTCTTTGAACCCTTGAATTCTTTGAATTCCCGGCCGTCCTCTACGGCATCAAAAAAGGTCTGTGCATTATAGCTTACAATCGAAATCTCATCTTTTCCGATGTTTTGTAAGCGGAATACATTTGTACATCCCGTGCAGGCGCACAAAATGAAACAAAAACATATAAAAATAGATAAAGTCAAAATTTTCCTTAATTTTTTCATAACTATCACCTCTACTATTGTTGTATGTTTTTTTGTAAAAGAATATCAAAAATACTAAAAGAAAATATATTTTTTTTCAAGTAATATCTAATAGAAAATTGAATGTGTTGCCTAGTTTAATTTTGGACTAATTTATGCTATACTGTCAGCTATGGAATATCAAGTAACAGCGACACGGAGGCGGCCTCAGCGTTTTGAAGATTTGCTGGGCCAGGAATTCGTTGCCGCAACATTGCAAAAATCGATTGAGGCAGGTAAGATTGCCCATGCCTATCTTTTTTCGGGTCCGAGGGGATGCGGAAAGACAAGTTCGGCCAGGATTTTGGCCAAGGTGCTCAACTGTGCCGAGGGACCTAGGCCTACGCCTTGTGGCCATTGTACCTCTTGTGAGGAAATTACTGCCGGTTCGTGTTTGGATGTAATCGAAATTGACGGTGCTTCAAATACGAGTGTAAATGATGTAAGACAGATAAAAGATGAGATTTTATTTCCTCCGAATTCGAACAGGTATAAAATTTATATAATTGATGAAGTTCACATGCTTTCGACAAGTGCCTTTAATGCCCTATTAAAGACGATAGAGGAGCCGCCTCCTTATGTCGTGTTTATTTTTGCTACCACAGAAATTCATAAGGTTCCTGCGACAATTAAAAGCCGCTGTCAGCAGTTCAATTTTAAGCTCGTATCGATAGAGATACTAAAGCAAGCCTTGGCAGATGCCGCTGCAGAGCTGGGGATAAGGGCAGATGATGAGGCCCTTTATTGGATTGCCCGCGAAGCAACCGGAAGCGTAAGAGATGCTTACACTCTTTTTGACCAAGTTGCAGCCTTTTCGGACGGGCATATAACATTTGAAAAGATACACGAAAAGCTCGGCCTTACGGGTGTCGATTCAATCAATAAGCTTATGTCGGCCTGTGTTGCAAAAAACGGTCAAGAAGCCCTGTCTATCTTGGACGGAATTTTGCAGGGAGGAATCTCGGTCGAGCAGGTAGTTTCGGATTGTGCGGATTATTTTAGAAGCCTTTTACTTGTAAAGCACGGTATTACAAAGGAAGCTCTTATCGGGCAAAGAGCCGACCGCTTTCCTCAGGATATCCTGCAGGGCTGGGAGGCAGTGCAAATAGAACGAGCCCTAAGTATAATGCTCCAACTTTTTAAGGACCTAAGGTTTTCTATTGATCAAAGATATGAATTGGAGCTTGCCGTTTCGCGTCTTTCTTGGCTTGGCGATTATGTCTCACCTGCCGATTTAAAAACTGCCTTTGATGCAGCTAAGAGCCTTATTTCAAGCCGAAGGACGGATGTTGAAACAGCAAGACCTCTTCCTCATCGCGAGGAAAGTCGGACTAAGGAGTCTCCGCGCCCTTTTGACAATGCGGGCAGTTTGACCGAACAATTTAAGGCCGTTTTAAGACGGGACAATAAATTGGACGGGTTTACCGAAAAAAAAAATGAAGAGAAACAGCCGGTTTCAAATAATGTGTCTTCAGATAATGTTTCTTTTGAAAAAAAAGATGAGGCACAAGAAACCGTACTTCAGACTGTCCGCAGTGTAGAGAATGCTTTTAATAATGTAGAGGAGTTAAAAGAACCTTTAATTGAAGCTCTTTTAGAAAAGAGCGGGATATTGTCTTCTGCTGTAGGTCAAAGTAAGGATTGGATTTTAAAAGAAGACAGTCTTACACTTTTTGCCCGCAGCTCGTTTGACTATACGCTGATTCAAAAACAAAAGGATACGGTTATCGACTCTATTTTTGAAATTACAGGAAAAAAAATTAAATTAATTTTAAAAGAATATATTCCGCCTCAACCGGAAAATAAAGTTGAGGAGACGGTTAAGGAACCGGAAAAAATCCGTACCATAACTGATGTGTTTATGGGAAAAATAGTTGAGTGTAAAAATTTGATATCGGAAACTGAAGAAGGGGAAGAAAATGAAGTTCAAAATGCACAAATCCCTGCTGCAATGCAGGAACAAAACTCTTAGAGATTTAAAAAATAAAGAAAAAAAGCCGATAAAATTTTTTGCGGCTCTATGCCTTTTTTTATCGATAGGCTTATCATGTTTTTCTGAAGAAATAAAACGAGGTATTTTAGACCTACGAAATGCCGATTTTAGATCTTCACCTGTTTTAACATTAAACGGTGAAACGGGCTTTTATAATAATAAGCTCGTTTTTTCAAAAGAGGATATCGAAAAAGCCGAAGTATTTATTCAATGTCCTATGGACTGGAACAAAGCTGTTCTTTCAAATGGAACAAAGCTTTCAAATTTAGGAAGCGGGACGTATACATTTAAAATTTTATTGCCGAAAAAGGCCGGTAAGCTTACCCTCAAAATTACTTCTCCTGTTTCGGCCTGGGCATTTTTTGTTGACGGAGAGGAAGTTATGAGGGCGGGAACTCCTGCTTCTTCAAAAGAAAATTCAAAAACCGGCATGCAGGATATACTCTATGACATTCCGCAAGACCGTACAGAAATTTATATTGCAATTCAAGTTTCAAACTTTGCCCATTCACGCGGAGGAATTTATCATCCGGTCAGTATAGGTACTAAAGAAGCTATAGAGAAATCGATTTTAGACAAACGCTTTGTAGATATCTTTGTTTTTGGTTTCTGTATTGCAATAATCTTTTATCACTTGGCTCTTTTTATCTTTCATCCTAAAAATAAAAGTCTTTTGTTTTTTATATTTTTTACTTTAGTTGTTGTACTTAGAAATCTTGTGATAGGATACGTATTCAAGTATATCTTCCCTTCAGCCTCGTGGGAGCTCATCACAAAGTTGGATTATTTTACCTTTGCATCTGTAGGATTTTTTATATTCACATATTTTAGATCTCTTTATAAAGATGATACGAACGCTATTATCTATAAAATCATATCGATAGAAGCTCTTGCCTATTTTCTGTTTATCTTAGTTACACCTGCATACATTTACGGAAAATTGATTACATATCACCAAATAGTCATTCTTGCAGAGGTTTGTTATGCTTTTTATTTTGTGATAAGGCTTTTAATCAAGAAGAGGGTAGGGAGTATTCCGATTTTTGTCGGCGTTATATTTTTAATCATTTCATCTATAAATGATGTTCTTTACAGTATGATGCTTTCTAATGTAGGAAATCTCTTGCCGTTCGGATTTTCAGGATTTTTGTTCGCCCAAGCTTTTTGTCTTGCTTGGAGAAATTATCTTGAAACTAAAAAAGCTGAAGAAGTCAGCTCTATGCTTATTGCTTCGGATAAGCAAAAAGGTTTGTTATTTGATGAGATAAAGAATACAAGCGGAGAACTAAAACAGCATGAAATTACCTTAGCGCAAAATATGGACATAGCTGAAGATGCAATGAAAAAACTTTCAGGATATGCCGAGTCTGTAAGACAAGAAATTACGGTACAAGATGGAGAATTAAGAGGAACTCAAACCGCTACAGACAGTCTTAATTTATTTTTGGAAAATATTTCGCAAGGAATTGAAAATCAATCGATGGCTGTAGAAAATACGGTTTTACAAATAAAAGAGCTTAATAATTTAACGAATGATTTATCCGATAAATTTAAGACTATAAATGAAGGTTTTGCTTTGCTTTCAGATGCCAGCAAAACAGGCAAGGATAATTTGGCAAAAGTTACTGCAATTATAGGGAATATTTACCAAAGCTCCGAGGTTCTTCTTGAAGCTAACCAGCTAATTACCGCCTTAGCAGAACAAACCAACCTTTTAGCAATGAATGCCGCTATAGAAGCAGCTCATGCAGGCGATGCGGGTAAGGGCTTTGCGGTTGTTGCCGATGAGATAAGAAAACTTGCAGAAGGCTCCGCAACGGAGGCGGATTCTACCGGCAAGATATTAAGCCGAATAAATAATACAATCCGGCAGTCGGCAGAGGCCTCCGGAGTACTTCAAAAAAGTTTTGACGATATAAATCAAAAAGTTTTTGATTTTCAAAATATTTTAGCTAATATTTCAGGTTTTATTTCAGATGTAAGCTCTCAAACGGAAAAGATGGATTCGATTATGAACACTCTTTTAGAAGAGTTTACCAATGTACAAAAAGAAAGGGATAATATCAGCCTAACGCGTTCGGATATTTCAAACAGCTTTAAGAACCTTTTAAATGCAACGGAGCAAGTTAATTCTGAAATTTCAGAGATGTTGAACAGTATTAAAACCTTGGATCAGGCTATTGTAAAAACCAGAGAGGTAGAATCTCAAACAGGTTCTTCAATATCCAAGTTAAATGTTCTAATTAGAGAATAAGTCAAAAGAACAAAAGCCCCAAGAAAATTCTTGGGGCTTTAATTTTACGGTTTGACATCCTTTAAAGGTTTTTATCCATTGTAAATGAAAGTTTTGAATACTTAAACGATTCCAACATCAAATCGGAAAGATATTCTTTTGTTCTTTTTAATACATGCTCTGCTGTTTTGCGGTTTTCTTCAGTTAAAAATTCGCTTAAAGATTTTGCAGGTATTTTAGCCGCTGCGTCGGTAATCTCTTTTACTCTGGCTCTTCCGTAACTTTGCATTTCGGTAAGATAGGCATTATTATCATCCTTAAATGCGGAGTAATGGGCTTCAACAAAATGGCCGATTAGCTTAAATAACCAGTAAGCATTATCGGTAGAAACCATACGGGTCATTCTTTTATAGGCCGTCGGAGTATCCAAAACATTTGTAAAAAACGGAATATACGGAACAAATGCTGTTGTCCCGAGTGCCAGCCACTGTATTCCTTCAAGCCCTTTTGGAGATTTGGGCCTTAATTGTAAAATATGGGATTCGGCTGTACGTGAAAGCGAAATACCTCTAAAGCGTGTTTTATTAAACTCACTATTGCCTATGCCGATAGGATCAAATTCCGTTTCATTATAGTGAGAGCTTAGTATGTATTCGACATCTTCAACCGAGATAAGGCGGTTTGCTTTTTGGATAAAAGGAATATCGTTGGATACCGGAGATTGCTCTATTTCGGGATTAAGATATTTTTGAGCAAACCAAGCTCTGGGAGTGTTGTAAACCCTGTCTTTTTCGTTTGATGTTCCGAAGATATGTCTAAAGTTAAAACCTTCCCTGTCAGGATTCAGCTTATGCTCATTTACAAATTCCTTGATACCCTTTGACCACATATAATAATCAGGTTTTTTAAAATCGATTTCTTCGATTGAAACCTGATTTGGAGCTACGGCATAGCAGTCATCGGGAATTCTTACGGCAACCCAATGATGGCCGCAGGGAATTTCCATATACCAAATCTCATCGAGGTCGGCAAACAAAATACCGTTACCCTCGGCAGAACCGTATTTTTCGATGAGTTTTCCCAAATAGCTTACCCCCTCCCTTGCAGAGTTTATAAAGGGGAGAACTATGTCGTTGATTGCATCCTCTGCAATTCCGTTTTTTACCAAGGGGTCATATGCAAGTACCTTAGCGTTTCCGTAGACACTTTCGGTAGAGCTCAGGGCTACGTTTTTTTCGTTGATTCCCGCTTCGCCGTAAACGCCTTGGTTTTCCTTATCGTTCGGATAGGCTTGCGGAACGGAGGTGTAACGGTATGCCTTTGCAGGGAGGGGAATCTCCACGCCTGTGTTTTTAGATTTATAAATGCGGTTTGCTTCGTTTACCGCCTTTTCTAAAACAAATATTTTGGGGCTTATTGCCAAGTGAAAATCCTCATTTCTTGCAATGAGAATTGAGCCGTCGATGCTGGCTTTTTTGCCTACCAGCACTGTTGTACAGTCGGTGTGTGCCGAAAAAGATTTTACATTATTCATATTTTTCCTCATATGTTAAATTATATTTACAAGTAAAACTATACTCTAAAAACGATATTTTTGCAATATTTTTCTTAAAAACTATTGACATTTTTTTTTATTTTTGATAAACTGGCTAAATCTTATGGGGGCGTAGCGAAGCTGGTTATCGCGCTGGCCTGTCACGCCGGAGATCGCGGGTTCGAGCCCCGTCGCTCCCGAAAAAGCTCACCGCCTTAGTGGTGAGCTTTTTTATTTTATATCTGCATTTTTATTTACGGGCAGTAGCGCAGGGGTAGCGCGCTTGGTTCGGGACCAAGAAGTCGGGGGTTCAAATCCCCCCTGCCCGATTTAAAAGAATGGAGCAATTAAGCCGGCAAATAGACTTGCTAAGTTTACCTCTTCCGTTCCGAACTTTCTTTTTCTGATTTCAACTACAAGATAGATTATAGCCTTTATTTCATCCTTTAGGATTACAGGTACAAGAATGGTAGAATTCCAGTTGGGGATTCCCGTTATAGCGCTTCTTCCCGAAATGTTTTCCCAGTCTATTTTGCATAGCTCTTTTTTTTCGGACATAACTTCGATTATAAAGTCTCTATTTACGGGAAATTCCGGCTTTGAAACAGGTTTATATTTAAAGATTCTTTTGGACATCTTTTCCTTGACAGGGCATATAAAGATTCCTGAATCGGCGCCTGTACTGTCTATTATTTTTTCAAGACAAATTTCGAGCCTTTGTGTTTTTGATATGGAATGCCGTATGAGTGAAGCCGTATCGATAAAGCTTAGAATATTTTTTGTATCGTTTATGGTATTTCCTGTTAATATTCCGGCTAACCTGTCAGCCTTTTTTTTGATGGATTCAAGATCTTCTTCCCATACGACTGTTTGATTCCTTCCCCAGTTTTTTGCAGCATATAGGGCTTGATCTACTTTTGACAATAGATCTTTTTCTGCTGTGCCGTCTGTGGGAAACACGGCTATACCCATGCTGATAGTTATCCTAATAGCCGGATTATCAAAATGCAACGCTTCTACCTGTTTTCTGATTTTTTCTGCTATTATTAAAGCTTGTTTTTTTTCCGTATTAGGGAGTAGAATAACAAATTCTTCTCCGCCGATTCGCCCGAGTATTTGTCCTTTTTTTAATACACCCAATGCAGTTTTAGCTGTCGCTTTTAAAACCGTATCACCCATCTGGTGCCCGAAGGTGTCGTTTATTTTTTTAAATTTATCCAGATCATACATTAGGATGCTGAACGAGTTGTTACTTATTTTGGAAACTCTTAAAATATCGGTTAGTGCATTTTCGGTGTATTTTTTTGTTAACGCCGATGTCAGCTTATCTGTAGCCGCCTCCTGTTGTACCTTATAACTTTCTATTAAAAATGAAAATATATTTTCAATGTTTAGGCAGAAACGTATTCCAAAATTACCGAAGTTATTTATTTCTTTATTTGATACAAAAACCAAGTAACCGGTTACAGTATTCCCTGTTTGATGATTATAAGAATTTATCGGAACAACAAGGTGTGAGGAAATTTCGCTTTCTGTCTTAATATTTACCGTATTGTATGTAGATGATTCTATTAATCTTGCAATTTTTTCTATAGTTTCATTTTGACCGAAATTAAATAAGGATTCGATTTTATCATTGGTTGTTGTAATAAATACATCAGCCGCATTTGCAAGTAAATTTAAAGCCGTAAAATTTAGAAGGTTATTTATATTTTGTAAAAAATCATCTGAAAATTTTTCAATTATGTCATCAATAGACTTATTCTTAAATATACCGGATTGTTTTGTTTGTGATATAATATTAAAAATAAAAGCCGGATTATTTTTTAATTTTTCGACAGCATTTTTGGATAACAGTTTTGCTATCTGTTTATAGGATAGTACTTCTTTAAATTTTGTATATTCAGGTTTTATTTTTCTGTTGATATAATCGTCTATTATCAATGAAGGTAATCCGTAGTGGTGAGAATTAAAATAACTTGCTTTGAATTTTAACGGTATTTTTTTTATAAAAATATTAATTAATTTCTGAGCCTCAACAAAATTAATCATTGCCATGTTAATATTATTTTTTCTCAGATGTATTAGACCTAGTTTAATATTTATATCTATGCTTAAGTCCGTCATGTATTTATTTCCAAGAAGATTCAAAGCCTCTATCAGTTTTTTTTCCGAATTTCCGGGATCTATATAGGCTTCTAAAAATAAAAGAGGTGCTTTTATTAAAGGTTGATTACTGTGGCAATTTATGTCAAGTATAACTTTAACTATTTTTTTAAAGTCAATGTCAGAGCGGAATATTATAATTTTTCTTATAAGGTAGACTAACTCATAAAACAAAAGATATATATTTTCTAAAAAGGCTTGCGTCGAGGCTATTGCCAAGATTTCTTTTTCGAGTTTTTCAATAGAATTTATTTTACCTTGTGCAATTTTATTTAAAGTCATACACAGTGATAAAAATATTTCTAAAATCTCTTTAATATCTTTTTCCCCTTGTATATGCTTCTCCAAAATTTTGATGTCAGCTTCAAAATGCCCCATGGCATAGTAAAAACTGCTCCTTGTTTGTTCAAAAATACTTATATCAATCGGATCCTTGTGTATGCTTTTGTTTTTAAGTATTTTCGATATTTCCGATTCGGATTCATCCACTTTGTCATACATACATAATGACAGATAAATTTCATAAAGAATAGTGTGAGCAAAAAATATTTCGTTTGTATCAAAATTTTGTATTATTTTTTTTATAGCTTGATTGCAAGCCTCATAGGCTTTTTCATAATCATATAAGTGTAAATATGAGATACTTAAATTAAGTAATGTAAGGATTTCCGTAGCAGAGTTGCCCGATGCATTATTTTTTAAAATTCTGTTATAATATACTATTGATGCCTCAAAGTTTTTGTATACGTGTTCTTGAATTACAGCCAAGTTGTTGCAGACAATATCTTCAATATTTGTATTGCCTATTTTTTTTGCATTTTTAAGAGTTTCCAAATAAGTTCTTTCTGCCTCTTTGTGATCTCCTGAATAAAAAAGGTTTGTACTCAAATTCAATAGTGCTTTTATTTTAAGTGATTTAAATTCTTTTGAATTACCGCACTTTAATATAATTTTTTTTGCTTCATCGGCAGCTTCAGTGTATTTTTTAGTGTATTGTAAAAATTCTACCTTCGCTTTATCAAGCAATAATTGAGTATAAGTATCATTTGCCTCGGCCGTAATTTTTTCGGCTATAGCTAATGATTTAGCTATTTGTTTAGCTTTTGCTTTAGATTGAATTGCTTGAATTATTTTTATTATATGAACTTGTGCTGTCGCTATTTTGTTTGAATTGAAGTTGCTAATTATTTTTTCGGCTATTGCTATTTTTTTTCTGCATCCTATCATATCTTCATTTTCTAAATATGATTCTGCAAGAATAAGGAGTATATCAAGTTTACTGTTTTTGTCTGTATTTTGGACAAACAAATAGACTTTTTCAAATATCTCTATATAGGCTAGATGAGTACATTGCTTTTTTATATTGTCTTTATATTTTATGCAATAATTAACCGCTTCTTCAAATAATCCCGATTTTTCTGCATGCCAGATCAACTCATTAATATTTACTGTTTTTTTTGTTTTTATTCTTTGTATAATTTTTTTATGTATTTGCAGCCTATAAGCATGATCAAGCTCATCATACAACGTTTTTTGTAAGATTTTATTTATGATTGAATACTCATTTGCATTCTGCTTTGTCGTTTTTTTTATGATGTTTTGCTCTAATAGTTTTGGTATATATTTTGTAACTTCAGAGTCTGTTACATTCAGTATCTTTGGTAAACTTTCAGCTTTAAAGCTTGTTTGAAATATACATAGGTTTTTTAAAAAAGTTAATTCATCTTTATCCAGATTTTTTATCTGCTTTCTTACCGACTGCTGTATATTGATAGATATCGGTATCGGAATAGAAGGGTTAGACAAGCTGTCTGAAAGTTTACATAGCTCCATTGATTGGTCTTTTTCCAGCTCTCCCGAAACAGTAAGTTCTTTTAGTGCTTCATTAATAAATAAGGGGTTACCGCCGGTATTTGAATATATTTTTTTTAATAATATTTCCGGGATGTTTCTTATATTTATCGTATTTCGTATTAAAGTTTCGGTTTCCGCTTCAGATAAGCTTTGAAGGTTTATTTTTTTTATAGACGTTTGATTCGATAATGTTTTAATAAGTTTTTTTGCATTTTCATTATTGTTAATTAGACTTTCATTGGCAGATTGTATCAGTATTATGTTTTTTTTATCGGAATTTTCTATTGTTAAGTACAATATTGCTTTTGTTATAAATTCACTTATCAAATGTATATCATCAATTATAAAAACTATAGGCCGTGATAATGAGTTTTCCAGTATTAGGTCCGTTATTAAGTTTATAAGCCTATATTTAAGTGCTTTTATTCGTTGTATATCTTCATTGATTTCTATTTCGGATTTTAAAGCATCAATAATACTGGTCAGTTTTTTTTCATGATTTTGTTGAATTAAAGAATTTTTTAAAAATAAACTTTTAATGAGATGCAGAATAAAGTTAATATCGTCTATATTACTCAGGTTAGTAATATAATAAACGTCCACTTTTTCAAGTAATAGCAAAAAATATATCTCTGATAAGAAATAGGTCTTCCCAATACCGAAGGGCCCTGTGATTAATATATTTTTATTTTCGGTTTTAGACGTTTTTGTTTGTTTAAATACGGAAAAAATCTCGTTTTTTTCTTTTTCTCTATTTATGGGAAATTGATAATTTTTTATAATGCTTATCGGGGTTGAGATATTGTAATCGGTATTTATGCTGTAATTAATATCCGATATTATTTCATAAAAGGGATAAGGTTCTTTTTTGAGTTTTCGCGTATTAATTTTGTTATATATTTTTAAAAAACATTTGTAAAGGTGTTTTTTGCTTTCGTCATTTAACTGGTCGCTTTCAATATGTTGCAGTTCTTGAAAATATCTTTCATGATTTTTTATTATGCTTTTTTTAAAGAGCAAAGATAAAATGATTGTTTTTAAGATATCGTGATTATAAGTAAATGTGTGAATCTCTTCATTTGATAAAAGTTTTATCTGCTCTGGGTATTGATTTTTTTCGGTGATAAGGTCTTTTGCCTTTATAAGAATTTGCTCGTTATTTTTTATCACATATATATTGGTTAGATCAAAGTTATTATATACTATTCCGTATGTTAGTAAATAGTTTAACTCTTTAAGTATTGCTGCAAATAATTCGAAGATATCTTTTGTTGTGGCATTAAGTAAAAAATCTAATATGGGTTCTTTTTTTTCTATATACTCTATTGTGTATAAGTATATTTCCTCATCTATTATTTTATTGTCTATACTTATTAACCGTGTAAAATCATGATTTTTTATATGAACGCTTTCTTTTAATTGTTTGATAAGAAGAAATTTTTCTCTAATAAATTGCATAAAGGCTTCATCTAAGTCTGAAGCATATATCAGTCTTAATTCAAGTTGTTTTTTGTTATCGGAACCTAAATCATGGACCAAAAATCCTGTATTAGTTTTTAATTCTACCGGGAGCTCGTTAATAATTCTATATCTGTTATTTAATATTTTCATTTGACCCTCCCTTATATATTTGCAGATATTATGTCAGTTAAAAATGTGAAAAAAATAAATTTATTTAAGCTAAATTTGGTATGCTTTTCAGGAGCTGCCAAATAAATTACTCCTATGGTATCTTCATTCTTTATCATAGGAGCGATCATTACGGAATTCCATTCCGGCATATTGGTTATACTGTTTCTTTTTGCTATTGAATCCCAATCCACTTGGTGAATACCCGTGCCGTCTTCAGCAACCATGTGAACCAGTTGGTCATTGATCGGATAAGATTCAAATCCTATTTTTGCATTAATTTTAAAATTTAATTCGTTGTTTTTTTTGTTTTTGGATTTAAGAATGATGGCTCCGCTCTCGGCTTCAAATAGTTTTATTATTTTTGATATTAAAGTCTTTGATAGCTCTGTTTTTTTGATATTAGTTTTTAATATATCGCATAATTCTATTGTTGCGGACAGATTCTCATTAAAAAAAGATCCATCAGCTATAATAACAGCATTTTGACTTGTTTTATCTCCTTTTTTATTAATTATAGACGGTGCCCATACGGTGCTTTTATTTCTTCCTGTATTTTTGGAGTGATACAATGCTTGATCCGCATTTGAGAGCAGGTCGGCAGTTGTTTTTCCGTGTTCGGGAAAGGTTGCAATTCCAAGGCTTATTGTTATGGTTGCATCGAATTCCGTAAAAACCAAATTTTCTATTTTTTTTCTAAAATATTCGGCTGTTTTTAAGGCTTTTTGTGAGTCCGTATCGGGTAGAATGACAGTGAATTCTTCACCTCCGTATCTTCCCAATATCTGCCCTTGGCTTAAGGAGTCTAAAATAGTCTGAGTTACTCTTTTAAGAACAATATCGCCTACAAGATGTCCATAGGTATCATTTATATTTTTGAATTTATCCAGGTCATATAAAATAAGGGAGAATTTAGAATTTGAGTTATATAAGTTTCTGATAATATTTTTGAAAAAAGTTTCAAAGTATTTTCTTGTATAGGCTCCGGTTAAAGTATCATATGATGCTGATTGTTGAAATTTTTTACTTTCGATAAGCATGGTTAAAAGGTTGGAGTGCTTTTTACAAAAAGCTCTTCCTTCATATGAAAAATTATTTACTACATTTTCCGATATAAAAACCATAAACCCTAATAGTTTGTAATGATTTGATCCGAAATTCTTTTTATTAACGGGGATCACCATGCATGGCTTGTTTAGTACGGCTTCTATTTTAGCCGTATTCTGATATCCGAATTTTATTATAAAATCAAATATCTTTTGTAAATCTCGGTTTTGATCTTCATTGTGTAAGATAAAAGATGGTTCATCGGATGTGCCTATTTCTAAAAAATCATAGGATGTGGCGATTACATTTAAAGCTAAGAATTTCATTATTTCCGATATATTTTGCGTATAGTTATCGGTAAAATTATTAACGATTTCGACAGATGTAATATGTTCATAACCTTCATTTTTTATAAAGGTTTGTATCAATTTATTTTTTAAGTTTTTATCCCTTTTTATAATATTTATATGTTTAAGCTTTAGAATTTTTTGCAGTTCTGAATTAGTTATTTTTTGGTTATATTTTTTTTCTTTTTGTGTGGATTTTCCTTTTATAAAATCCGAAACTATATCGAAGGCTCTGTTAAATTGCCAATTATTAAATAACTTTGTCTTGTATTTTTCAGGGGTGTTTTTTAGTATATCTAATATTTTGTTTTGAGCTTCAAGATAATATATAATGGCCAAGTTTTGGATCCCGGCAGCACAATAGTAATCACCTAATGTCATATTAAGGAATAATGCGATATTTATCAACTTCTTAGGTTTAATGAGTTGAAGATTTTCTTGTAAGATATGTTCTGTATCTGTTTTGTTTAAATAGATATTTAAATAGTTCATTCCTGACTGTTGAAAATCATATAGATCGGGCATATCGAATTTTACTATCTGCCGTATTAATGGAGAAAAATCAATATCAGGGCGCTTTATAGTCGTGGTAATGACTGTATCAAAGAAGTTTTTGGTAAGCTGTCTTATATTTTTCGTGCTATAATTTTTTATATTTATATATAGGTTAAAGATTTTTATTAATTTATTTATATCGGATTTTTTTCTTTTAATGATTTGTAATGTTTCCAGCATAAAATATACTATAAATATTTGATGATCCGGCAGATGCTTTTTTAGCTTTATGCTTCTTTGTAAATAGACAATTGCCTTATTATTATATCCGAATTCTTGGTACATCCTTGCCATGATAACATAAAATACACAGTTATGCTGGCTCGCGGACTTTTTTTTGTTTTCTCGTACTGTTTTTATATATTCTTTTCTATACTCGCAAAATTCTTTATATCTACTTAAGTTTTGGGTTATCTCCATAAGTGTTGTAATGCATGGAATCTTTAGCATTGCCATGTTATTGGCAAGTATTTTGTTTTCTGCCTCTTTTGCATATTCATAAGCTTCATGGTTGCTTTGAATTTCGCTTAACATTCGTGCATAATTAATTATAGAAACAGTTTCAATAGCCAAAAATCCTAATTTTTTGGCCAAACTTATAACATTCTTTGTATATGTGAGAGTCTTTTCAATATTTGAATATCTCTTCCAATGCATTATCGAGATATTATACATTGAAATAAGTTCTGTTTTTATATTATTAGATAAAGATGAAAGCTCTTTTGCCTTTTGAAAGCATTTAAAAGATATTTTCTTATTATTTTCTTTATCATAAAGATATCCTAAGCATATATAAGCTTCAGTTCTATAGCTAATATATTCGGGCCGGTTTTTTGTTAGATTAAATATTTTATGAGTAGATTCTCTAAAATCACGATATTGCCGTTTTAAATGATAGTATAAACACTTTGCATGTTGTAATCGTAGATTGACTATATCTTTAGATGTTTTTGTATGTAATTCCGTCAGTTTGTTTACGTAAAAATTAACTTTTTCTTCATTTGAAGTTCCATACTCATGCCTGGCCATTAAATTATAATAGGACGATAAAAGATTTGCATCTTTTATTTTAGGCAATATTTCTTCAAGGCTTAATATAATTTCCGCTTCCTTATTTGTAATATTCATCTGATTATATAGTTCGAATATTTTTAAGAGAATCTGAAATTTAGCTTTTATGCTTTGACCGGATATCATTGAAGTAATTTTTTCGTAAATTTTTATTGCGGCATCCGGATTTTTTTCCTTCATATTTTTATCCACTATATCCAGACAGTAGCTTAATGCGGCCTTTTTATTCCCCGATTCTTTTAGATACCAAATAAGCTCATTTACATCAGTATCGGGTTCCTTTTGAAGAATTTGACTTATTTTTTTATGCTGTAACATTTTATTCTTAGGCGGCACCATTTGATACAAAATATTATGCATAATTTGATTGGTAATAGTGTATTCCAGTTTGTCTCCTGTCTTTATAACGGTGATCAAACCTTTATTTATAAGTTTATTTATATTTTTATCTATTTGTTTTGACGACATAGATAGAATCTTATATAAATACTCTATTTTGAACTTGTTTTGAAATAAGGATACTTCAAGAAATATTTTTTTCTCGCTTGGGGAAAGAACATTTAATTGATTGGTTAAAACTTCTTCAATCGATTTTGGTATTCTATTTTGAAGTTTTTCATTGTATATTTCATCCTTAATGAGCCATGAGCCTGTCAGCTTGTCCCTATATATTGTTCCGGCATTGACAAATTCTTTTATCATTTCAATAATAAAAGACGGGCAACCTGATGTATGCTTATATAGGACAGGACCAAAACTTAAAGGAAGATATTTTAATAGCATGATATTTTTTAACATCTCTATGGTTTCTTCTTTTGAAAAATAATTTAGTTCAAAAGTTTGACATTTTTCATAATTATTCAAGATGTTTAAAAAAGATTCGAATTTAGGTGAAACAGGGGAGACAGCTTCATCATAAGACAAAATAACTCCAAATCTTTCAAGCTCCGTAATTTCCGTGGCTAAATATAGAATCGTATCCAGCATAAAATCGTTTGCAAATTCTACATCATCCATAATTAGAAATACAGGCAGTTGTCCTATTGTTTTAAAAAATAAGTTTTTTCCTTCATTAAAAACTTTAAACTTCATGTAATCATATTCTTTTTCCGTATTAACGGCAAGTTTACGATCCCTGATTAGTTTTATATTTTTTATTAGGTTTTCTCTTTCATCCATATTTTGGGCCGAATATGAATTTAAAAATAGTTTTCCTAAAAAGTCATCCCAAAATTGATCCGGACTGGAATTCCTTAAATTATAATTAGCATATATATTTGTCCTTTCTAAGGATAAACGGTATTCGGCTTCTTTTAAAAACCTTGTTTTTCCTGTTCCCTGAGTTCCCTTGATAAGAAATACCTGTTTCTTTGCCTTTTTTGCCTGTATCTCAACTCTTGCCTGCGATACCATATTTATTTCTTTTTGTTTTCCTACTATTTTAGGACGGAAAGTTATACTGTTAAGGGGCGGAATAATATCTGCAAGGTAGGTTCTATTAAGTTTTCTGTTTATATCTTGAATTATGTTGTGTATTCTAATTTTCTGATTTTTATCTTTATGATGAATGTATTTTTTTGCTATTTCATATAGTGCCGTAAAAATATCTTCATCTTTTTTATTTAAATTTTTATTTTTATAAGCCGTTTTTAGTTTGGTAAGAGCCGATGAAACACTTGTTGTAAGTTCTTGTCCTGCAAGAAGTGTAACTATAAAGGAAATAACGGTATCTATATTTTCATTGGTCCCTGTATAATCTTCAGCCTCGGTCAGCCGTACTGATGTGCTGTTTTCAAGTTTTGCCGATACGATATCCTTTATCCTGACTGTAAAATCGTCTTTTTCTTTGACTATCATTACATTGCCGTGAGTGAATATCTCATACTCAAACCCAATGTTACTCGCATGAACAAGACTCTGGCAAACCGATACGGTGATTTTGAGGATATCTTCCATTGAACATATTTGTATAAATTCCAAAACAGGTACTGCATTTTCAAGATGTTCAGTGGTAAAAATATATAAAATTTCATCCGGACTTGAATGGGGCGAGGAGGGATAGGACAAGTATAAACTGGAAAATCCGTAATTTTTAAGATGAAAATAATTATCGATAGTGCTTATGGTAATGAAATTGTCTTTAAAAAAATCAAGTACTTCTTTTTTTAGCTCTAGGGATGATACAATTTTCAAATTAATTTTTGTGTTTTCCGACCATAAGTCTGCGGCCAGAAATTCCTGCACATAAGGCATTGAGTTGCTTATTTTGTTAATAATCTTGTATCGGCTATTGATTATCTCCATAGACTAAACCAAGGCCTGTGATTTAGTAAAAATGTAATCACAGCAACCGAACAAGTCTATCATATCTTATTAAAAAAGTCTAGTCTTTTAAATTTTTGGATTTTTGATTTTCGAAAACTTACATGTTTGGAGCCCCTTTGTCAAATTTAAAAACTTGTGTTACAATAAACTTATGCTGATTTCCGAAATACAGGGTCCTCTTACAAATATTGCCGGAGTAGGTGCTGCCGCAGTCTCACAGCTAAAAAGGCTTGGAGTAGAAAATGCAGGAGACCTTTTAAGGCTTTTCCCGCGGGATTGGGAAGACCGCTCAAAAATAAATGTTTTTTTGGATTGGAACAGGGTGCAAAAAATACATGTAGAAGTTACAGTTGCAGGCCATGAATGGTTCGGCTTCGGAAAGATGAAAACCTTAAAGCTGATAGTTGCCGACAAAAACGGAATGATGGCCTCCCTTATATGCTTTAACCGCCCCTTTTTAGAAAGAAGCTTCCCTGTCGGGGCTCGCGCCTTTGTATATGGCTCTTTTTACCGCAAATACGGCGAGATTCAGTCATCCGCATTCGATCTTGAAAAAACTGAAAACATGCAGGCAAAGATTCTTCCCGTTTATCCCCTGACTTCAGGGCTTGGACAGGCAAAACTGCGGAAAATAATTGCTTCCGCCCTAAAAATGTATGCCCACGGCATAGATTCGGAGCTTCCCGATTCTATTTTAAAAAAATACGGCCTTCCGCCTAAACAGGAAGTGCTTTTTATGCTCCATGCTCCAAAATCTATGGCTGAGGTAGAAAAAGGCCGCCATGCCCTCATCTTTGAAGAGTTCTTTTTGTTTCAATATGCCATAGGGATGCGCTCTATTGAAAGGAGGGGACGGCTTCCCAACCTTGAAGATGAAAGCAATATAGGCAAAACCGTCAAAAAAGAACCTGTTTTAAGGCCTCTTCAAAGTTCTCTTTTGGAAAGGCTCAACTTTAAGCTTACTCAAGACCAGCTTTCGGTTTGTGCCGAAATAAACGAAGACTTGGACGGCCCTAATCCCATGGCCCGCCTTATGCAGGGAGATGTAGGTTCAGGAAAAACCCTTGTTGCCTTTTTAGCCTGCTTAAAGGTAATAGAACAGGGAGGGCAAACGGCATTTTTAGCTCCTACGGAGCTTTTAGCCCGTCAACATGCCGAAAATGCAGCCCGTCTCTTGGAGCCCCTCGGCATCCGCCTTGCCTTTTTAACCGGAAATACCAAGGCCAAAGGAAGAAGCAGGCTTTTACAAGAATTACAAAAGGGAAATATCGATTTGATAATCGGCACTCATTCTCTTTTTTCTCAAGGGGTGCAGTATAAAAATTTGAGGCTTGCCGTAATCGATGAGCAGCACCGTTTCGGCGTTCTCCAGCGTTCGGCCATAATCCAAAAGGGTGCCGAGAGCAATGAAGAGAAGATGAGCCCCCACCTTCTTATGATGAGTGCGACCCCTATTCCCCGCACCCTCGCTCTTTCTATCTTCGGAGACTTGGATATTTCGACCATTAAAACCATGCCGCCCGGAAGAAAGCCGATTATCACCTATGTTGCGGGGGAGGATAAGGCCGAAAGGGTTTATAACTTTATAGGACAAGAGATTCTACAGGGCAGACAGGCTTATTTTGTATACCCGTTAATAGAAGAAAATGAAGATTTGTCCTTAAAATCCGCCGAAAGGATGTTTGAAGAATTAAAGACGGGCTTCCCCAATCATAGTTTGGCCCTGATTCACTCCAAGGTTGCGGAAGAAGAACAAAAAAGAATAATGGAAGAATTCAGGTCGGGAAAGCTCAATATACTCGTTGCAACCTCTGTTGTAGAAGTCGGTGTGGATGTTCCCAATGCGACCTGTATGGTAATAGAACATGCGGATAGGTTCGGCCTTTCCGCTCTTCATCAGCTTCGCGGAAGGGTTGGGCGTGGAGACCTGCAAGCCTATTGTTTTTTAATTTACGGAAAAAAAATTACCGAGGACGGAAAGGCCCGGCTAACCGTAATGAAGGAAACAAATGACGGTTTTATAATTGCCGAAGAAGATTTAAGGCTCCGCGGCCCGGGAGATATAGGAGGGGTTGAGCAGTCGGGTTATCACCTAGGCTTTACAATTGCCGATCCTGCCCGCGATTTTAAAATTTTGCAGGAAGCCAGAGCTGCCGCCTTTGAACTCCTCGAGCAAACTAAATTTTAGAAAGCTTCTAGCAACTGTTAGAAATACCTGTCTAACATAGATAGGTTTAACATCGCCTTTTGTTAATATATAAAATATATACTTATGGACTTACACGTATTTATATGCTATAATTATACGTGTGAGGTGATATATGTTGGCAAAGCTTACATTGACTATAGAGCAGTCTGTAATAGAACAGGCAAAGGAATATGCTCAAAAAAAGAATAGGAGTGTTTCTCGAATTGTAGAAGAGTATCTGAAAAATATCGTAACCAATCATGACATAGGTACTTCTTTTTCTAAAATGAAATCACCTATAACCGATAGCATTTCGGGAATGTTTCATGATAATGGAAAATCTTATAAAGATATGCTCAGTGAAGCATTGCAGGATAAATATTTATGATAAAAAGGGTCTTTATTGATACAGATATTATCCTTGATGTTGCATTAGCTCGAGAACCGTTTTTTACTGCCAGTAAAATCATATTAGCAATGGCAGAAAATAATATTATCATAGGAAATATTTCATCGAATTGTGTTGCCAATATTTATTATATATTGAGAAAATCCGGCGGTGATAATAAGGCGAGAAAATTTATACTAAATATAGTTAAGTATATAACCGTAATAGCAATCAATCACCGGAATGTATTAGACTCACTAAGATCAAAATTTTCTGATTTTGAAGATGCATTACAACACTCTTCGGCTGTAGAGAACCAATGCGAATATATAATAACCAGAAATATTGAAGACTACAAAAATGCAAAAATAAAAGGCCTGTTGCCGGAAGAATTTATCGGAATGTTCTAATACGGATAAAAAGATTCTTTTGCAAAGCTGCTTTTTATATTTTGGAAAGCTGGTTTATAAGGCCCGCCATATCCTTAGGGCAGCTTGCACTTATTTCGATTTTTTCCTTGCTTATAGGATGAAAGAATTTTAAGGAATAGGCGTGGAGGGCAAGACGAGAGATTATAGGGCGTTCCTCATATTTGTCTCCTTTCCAATTCTTTTTTAAGGCCGATATGTAAACTGGCTCTCCGTTTCCGTAAAGATTATCGCAGAGGATAGGAAGCCAAAGGTGTTTTAGGTGAGCCCTTATTTGATGGGTTCTGCCCGTTATGGGACGGGCTTCCAAAAGGCAAAAGCGGCTGAATTTTTTAAGAAGGCTGAATTCGGTTAAAGACTCTTTTCCTTTTTTTTCGTCTATGACGGTGCGGTGCAGCTTATCCCCGTCTATTCTAAGTTTTGCCTCAGTTTTAAAATTTTCTTCTTGAGGAATGCCGGCCGATACCGCATGATAGATTTTTTCGATTTTGCGGTTTTGAAAATCATCGTTTAAAATTTTATGGGCTTCCGCATTTAGGGCATAGATAATGAGGCCTGAAGTTTCCTTATCGAGCCTGTGGACAGGATAAATTTTTGTCTCTTCCCTATCCTTGTAAAGTTCTTCAAGTATCTTATCAAGGCGGGGAGCTTCGCTGTCCCAGCGGTCGGCTCCTACGAGGAGGCCGGCACTTTTATTTACAATGAGAATATCCTTATCTTCATATAGAATTTCGTAAAGCTTTTTTTTCATTATAATTCCAAGTTTGTGATTTTTAGCCTTGATTGCCGGTTAGAAAGCTGTCGGTATCTTTCCGTAAAATAGGCTCAAGGCTCCATCGGTCGAAATTAAAACTTCTTCTTTTGTATTGCCGTTTATATAATTGTCTGCCTCAAAAATAATCAAGTCCAATTTGTCAAGATTAAAATCTTTTTTTTCGTTGAATGTTTCGGCTCTAAGTAAGGTTTTGGTATTGTACAAAAAAATCCAGCCGATTTCTCCCTTCGATACCGAAAACTTTAAAACCGAATTTTTGTTTAGAGCAAAGTTTTTTACTTCCGTTTCTACACCGTCTTTTACCATGAGGTTAAAATCCCTTACCCTTCCCATACTGACCGTTTTTGCTCCGCCGTCAAAGGCATAGACTTCGTAGGGCTTAAGTTTGGTAAAGTTTTTTTCGTCATGGCTTATTTTTAAGTCTCCGTTTAAGGGAGAAATAAACCTGAAAAACCCCGGAAGAGGGGTAAAGTCGGATCTATCCAAATCGACGGTAGCGGAGCTTAATCGGAATAAAAAATCTCTTTTTTTATAATCGGCTTCATGCGGATATATAAAAAGCTCCGTTGTAGTGCCTCCGCTCCAGTTTGAAGTTTTAAAATCTTTTTCTCTGTAATGTGTAATTTTCATAAGTTAAATCCTTTTTGTTATTAATGATAAAATATTATCCCGTCCCGTTTTTTTTGCAGCAGAGCTTATTATAATGAGATCTTCGTTAAAGTTAAAAAAAGAGACCCAAGCATTTTTTGCCTTTATCTGATCATTTTTGCCTATCTTATCGGCCTTGGTTCCGACTATTACAACCTCAATATTTAAACCGTGAAAAAAGCCGATACTTTCTTTTTCGGTTTCGGTAGGTTCCCGCCTCATGTCCATTAAAAAAAAGATGGTCTTTAAGAGGGGGCGGTTTGTACAATATTCGTAGAGCATCTTGTCGATTTGCAAGGTCATGCCGCCTGAAAGTTTTGCATAGCCGTAGCCCGGAAGGTCTGTGAGCACAAACATGTCTTTTGGAGGCGGCCCTGAAAACTTTTTTGTCTTAGGGTTAAAATTTAAAGAAGCCGGACAGTTTACCAAGAAAAAATTTACTTCCCGCGTCATTCCGGGACGGGAACCTGTCTTGACCAAATTTTTTCTGTTAACAAGCATGTTTATAAGGCTTGACTTTCCTGCATTGGAGCGCCCGAAAAAAGCAAATTCCGAAACACCGATTTCAGGAAACTGTTCCGCCTTAACGGCTCCCTTTATAAATTCCGCATTTATAATTTTCATAAAAGGAATTCCGAAAAGGCTTTGAGGGCAGGGGGCATATCGTTTGAAAGCACCTTCTTTGCAAGGGTTTTTCCGAGCTGAACACCCTCTTGGTCAAAGCTGTTTAAGTTCCAGATAAAACCTTGGAACATTACCTTGTTTTCGTAATGAGCAAGGAGGGCTCCGAGATTTTCGGGGTTTAGCTCTTCCCCATAGATTAAACTTGCGGGGCGGTTGCCTGCAAAGTCCTTGTTTTTGTTTGTATCGGTTTTTCCTGCAGCAAAGGCCATAATTTGGGCTGCCAAATTTGCATTCAGTTTTTGCATATTGGTTGAGCCCTCGCTTTCGATATCAAGACCGATTTGACTTTTTTTAAAGCCTATAAACTGCAAGGGGATTATATCGCTTCCCTGATGAAGGAGCTGATAAAAAGAATGTTGCCCGTTTGTACCCGGCTCTCCGAAAATTACGGGACCCGTTTTATAGGAAACTTTTTCGCCGAAGCGGTTTACCGTTTTTCCGTTCGATTCCATGTCCAGCTGCTGGAGGTGGGCAGGGAAGCGGGAAAGGGCCTGACTGTATGGAAGAATGGCTGTCGCCGAGCAGCCTAAAATGTTTCTTTCATAAACACCGAGGAGGGCATCCAAGAGGCTTGCATTTTCTTTTATGTTTTTGTTTAGTGAAAGCTTATCTCCTTCCGCAGCTCCTTTTAAAAAGGCCTCCACCGTTTCCATGCCGAAGGCGAGGGCGAGCACTGCCGCTCCGCAAACCGAAGTTGAAGAATATCTTCCGCCTATAAAATCGTCCATATAAAAGGAAGTAAGATAATCGGGGTTATTTGCTAGGGGGCTTGTTTCGCTTGTAACGGCAAGCATTTGTTTTTTGCAGTCAAGGCCGTTTTTTTCGAGAATGGATTTTACAAATCTTTCGTTTGCCAGAGTTTCTTGAGTTGTGCCGCTTTTTGAAACAAGGATAAAAAGGGTGCTTGCAAGATTTATGGAGTTTAAAACTTCGGCCGCATCGTCGGGGTCTACATTAGAAATAAAATGAGCCCTCATCTTTGTATTTACCCGATTTTTTAAGGCTATGTACATGGCTCTAGGGCCTAAGTCCGAACCGCCTATTCCGATCTGAACCACATCGGTAAAGACTTTTCCTTGAGAGGTTTTAATCTTGCCCGAATGAACAGCCTCGGAAAATTCTTTTATTTTTTTTAGCTCGTTGAGGTAAAAGCTCCTCATGTTTACACCCTTATAAACCACATCATTTTTTAATTGGCCGCGGGTGAGCTGATGGAGAACCATACGGTTTTCGCCCGTATTTATAAAATCTCCGTTTAATAAAAGCTCATACTTTTCGATCAGCCTTTGCTCATCGGCGAGGGACTGCAAAGCCTTAAGAATTTCATCGTTTACAGGCTTGGCCGCATAATTGTATTTGAGGTTTCCGCCCATTTTAACCGAATAATTTTTTACTCTTTTAACCGAATTTTCAGTATTGAAAATATCTGCGAGCTTTAAATTTTCAGCTTGTTTTTTATGAACTTTTTGTAATTGTGTAAAAGATGTACACTTATCTAAATTTTTCCATTCCATAAATTCTATTCTAACCTTTTTTGACAAAAAAAACAACTTGCTTGGCAAATCTTTAAAAGCTTTAATTGGAGCAGTCTATAAGCCAGTCTTTAATCGTACGTTTTTCTTCATCAAAACTTGAACCGATTGCTATGACTTTTTTACCGCTGCCTGAGTACTTGTCTGCATAATTTTTCTCTTTGATTTGTTTTACGGCATTTTCCGCCGTTTCATTTGAAGTAAGTTTGAACTCGAAGATATAAACCTTATCCTTGAATTCTACAACACAATCAGCCCGTCCGGTTGCGCAATGAACTTCCGTATGCACAAACTGGTTCATAAGAGCGAACACAAGATAAACCGCAGTCTGATAATTTTGCTCCCGCAAAGCTAGGTCTTTTTCAGTTAGACTATCATAGGGAATACCCGATATTATGCCTTTAAGTTTTTCCATAAAACCGTTTATATCTCCCGCTTCAATTTGTTCATAAAATTCCCAAATCGAAAGTCCTGTTTTGTCGGTTCTTATCGGAGTGTAGGCCGGAAGCAAGTTATCCAAAAATCCGTAACGTACCTCGTCATTCGGAAAGCCCAAGCGGTACAGCCTCGAAAAATCGTTATAATCTTTAATGGTCAGATACCCCGATTGAAAAAGAATGGGCAAGGGATTTATTGCATCTGCTCGATATGCTTCCAGACCGGACTCGTTCATCTTTACATTCCCGTCAAGGTCGGGAATGTTGTAATAAGCTTTTTTTAAGTATTCTACCAAAAATGTTGGCGTACCTGTTGCAAACCAATAGTCACGCATCCTTCCATCGGCAAAAACATTTAACAAGCTAAATGGATTATACATATTTTTTCCGTCTTCGGAAAATTTATAACCGTCATATCTTTGCTTTAATTTTGCAAGAGCTTCCTCATAAGTCAAGCTATTATTTTCTGCGAGGGCTGCAATCTCAGGTTTAAAATCGGCTTCAAGCTCTTCTTGCGAAATACCGCAAACAGCAGAATAATCCGACAATAGGCTTAAATCACGTAAGTTGTTTAAATCGCTGAATATGCTGACCTTACTGAATTTTGTAACTCCGGTTAAAAAGGCGAAGCGGAGGTATTGGTCCGCACTTTTTATAACGCCGAAAAAACCTTTGAGGATTGTGCGGTAGGTTTCGTTTAAGGCTTCATCCTTCCACATCGTTTGAAGAAGGGGCTTATCATATTCATCGATAAGAATAACAGCCTGCCTGCCGGTTTTTTCATAAGAGCGGTTTATCACTCCGAAAAAGCGTTCGGTAAGAGTATTTTCGGAATCCTTACTGCCGTAAAGTTCTTCCCACCTGCAAAGATGATTATTTAAAAGGCTTTCCAAGTCTTCCCTTGTTTCATATTTTGCAAGGTTAAAATCTAAATAGAGTACAGGATACTCCTGCCAGATTTCACGTTTTCCTTTTTCGGCTTCTTCAAGTTTTTCGATAGCCAAACCTTTGAAGAGTTCCTTTTGTCCTAGGAAATAAGCCTTTAAGGTTGAGAGCAAGAGGCTTTTCCCGAAGCGGCGCGGGCGGCTTAAAAAGTGGACTCGGCTTTCGTTTACTAATCTCCAAATAAGCTCTGTTTTATCTACATAGATAAAATTTTCTTTTCGTATAACCTCAAAGCTTTGAACGCCTATGGGCATTTTTCTAATCGTACTCATGATTATATTATATCAGAAAAATACGGGGTTTGCAATCGAAAAAGAAAAACACATTTTTAATAAGCCCATTTTTGCCTATTGACAAAAACGGATTAAAGCTACATCATATAAGGCATGAAGCTATCTAATATTTTTACATCATCGCGGCTGGTGCTGGCGCCCATCATCTATGTTTTGTATTTTTTACCGGATTGGGTTCCGTTTATAAATCCTAAAATTACCATCCTTATTATAATTCCGATTTTTATCTTTATGGAATTTACCGATTTTTTGGACGGCTATTATGCAAGGCTGCATAATCAGGTGGATGATTTCGGAAAAATATTTGATCCTTTTGCGGATGTAGTTGCAAATGTAACGGTTTTATTTTGTTTTTTGATGGACAGCTTTTTGTTCGCTCCCTTCTTTTTGATTATAGTTTACCGCGAATTCGGTATCATGTTTTTGAGGATGAAGGCCCGCGGCGAAGGTATAACTATAGGGGCTAAGATGGGCGGAAAAACAAAGACCGTGCTTTATATCATAGCGGCAAGCGTTTCAATGTTTTTAAAACTTGAAAAGATTTACGCATTTTTACCGCCGGCCATTAGCCGATACATTCTTTATTTTAACTGGCTTCTTTATTTTGCGGCTGTTATCTTGTCGCTTGCTTCATTTACAGATTATATTACTTCATATTTAAATAAAAGGAGAACTGCTGATGAATAATCAGGACGAATTCAAATTTGAAATTACAAAAAGCTACGGAGTTATCTCCGCGGGAAAGGGCGGTTGGAACACCGAACTTAACGAGGTATCATGGAACGGCCGAGATCCTAAATTCGATATAAGGCCTTGGTCTCCCGATCACCAAAAAATGGGGAAGGGAATTACCCTTACAAAGGATGAGCTTATAGCTTTAAAGAAACTTTTGGACGAGGCTGGGATCTAGCCACGAGCGAGAATTACATCATTTTTTGGCAGGCTTCAACTGCAAGGCGGTCACAGGCTTCGTTTAATGGATTTCCTGCGTGGCCTTTTACCCAAATCCATTCAGGCTTAATCGAGGCTGAAAGGGAATCCAGCTCTTGCCAAAGGTCTTGGTTTTTTACGGGCTGTTTGGAGGCCGTCTTCCAATTATTTTTTTTCCAGTTAAAGATCCACGAGCTTATGCCCTGCTGCACATATTGAGAATCTGTGTGTACCGAAATGCTTTTATAGTCCAAGGCTTTGCCGGACTTGTCTGCCAAGGATGCAGTCCCCTCTTTTATCTTTTTTAAGGCCCTTATAACAGCCATGAGTTCCATGCGGTTATTGGTGGTAGATTTTTCGCCCCCATTTTCTCTGCATATTTCTTCTTTTGAATCTTTGTTTACCATTATGTAGGCCCATCCTCCGGGGCCGGGATTTTTGGAGCAGGCTCCGTCCGTGTATATTTCAATATTCATTTTTGCTTTCTCCTTTTATATTTTTCATAGACTCTTAGTATTTCTTTTTGAGTTTCTTCCCAGCCTAGGCAGGGGTCGGTTATGGATTTACCGTATTCGCTGCGCTCCTTTGCTTTTTCTATCGAGGTGTTTCCCTCTTGGATAAAGCTTTCAATCATACAGCCCCTTATATAGTCAAGAGGTTCATTCTTATCGAAGCGGAGCTTTAAGCTTTCTTCAAAGATGTTTATCTGTTTTTTCGGGTCCTTTCCTGAATTTCCGTGGGAGCAGTCTATTACTATGCTCGGTTCAAGCATTTTTTCTTTCATAAGAGAATCCGCTTTTTCAACTTCTTCTCTATTATAATTGGGCTTTGAAACCCCTCCCCTTAAAACCAAGTGAGTGTCGGGATTTCCGGTTGTGTGCACTATTGCCGAAAGTCCGTTTCTGGCAATACCTACAAAGGCATGGGGCAGGCGGGAAACAATTACCCCGTTTATAGCGGCCGTTATGTCTCCGTAGGTGGTATTTTTAAAGCCGACCGGCATTGAAAGCCCTGAGGCTATTTCTCTGTGGATTTGACTTTCGGCCGAGCGTGCTCCTATCGAAGCCCAACTTACAAGGTCGGCAATGTATTGGGGAATCATAGGGTCTACCATTTCGGAGGCGGCAGGAATGCCTATTTCGGCAAGTTTAATCAAAAATTTTCTTGTCTTTTGAATGCCTCCTTCAATATTGATAAAGCCGTCAAGTTCAGGTTCTACGATAAGGCCTCTCCAGCCTAAAACGGTTCTGGGTTTTTCAAAGTAGGTACGCATTATAATATAGAAAGAATCGGAGCATTTCTTTTTTAGCTCTAAAAGGCGCATAGCATAATCCTCGGCTGCCTCCGTGTCATGAATCGAGCAGGGACCGACTATGAGTAAAAAACGCTCATCCTTTCCGTTTATTATATTGCTGATAGTTTTTCGGGCTTCGGCTATAAAAGAATAAAGAGAATCCGAGGCGGGTATTTTTTCTACCATTTCGGCAGGAGAACTTATACAATGAATCCTCTCGATTCGGAGGTCAATAAGGTTTTTTATCATCTTTAAAAACTCATCTTTTTTACTTCTCTTTGAGCATAAGCCTCTTCTAAAAGGCTGTCTATTTCCATCCTTTCGAAAATTTCGGCAGCGTCTTTGAGGTTTGAGTGTAAAACAGGGTGCTTGGGTGAAAACATTACACAGCAATCTTCGTACGGCAAGATTGAGGTTTCGTAGGTGCCTATTTCCTTGGCTTCTATCGTAATTTCTTCCTTATCAAGGCCGATGAGGGGCCTAAAAACAGGAAATTCCGCATAAGAGTTTGTTACGGTCAAGTTTTCTACCGTTTGGCTTGCAACCTGAGCAAGGCTTTCTCCCGTGATAAGGCATTTGGAATTTATACCCCTTGCCGTCATATTTGCTATTTTCATCATGCAGATTCTCATCATTAAAGTTAGATAGGCCTCGGGGCTTTTTTCTCTGATTTGCTGCTGCACCTTTGTAAAGGGAATTATATTGAGGTATCCGCCGAGGCCATAGCCCGCTAAAATGCCGGCCAGTTTTTCAACCTTAGCTTGAGCTTCGGGCGAGGTATAGGGATGAGAGTGAAAATAGATATAGTCCAGCTTCATCCCGCGGGTAAGCATTTTAAAGCCTGCAACGGGGGAGTCTATTCCTCCCGATAGGAGTAAAAGCCCCCTTCCCGAACAGCCGCAGGGAAGTCCCCGCCGTCCCTTGTGCTCAAGGCCGTAGATAAAGGCCTTTTCTCTTACTTCGATGGAAATTACAATGTCGGGATTATGGACGTCTACTTTTAAAATTCCTTCGGTATGGATTACCCCTCCCACTTCCCGTGAAATTTCGTAGGAGGTCAGGGGGAAGTTTTTTTCGCCTCGGCGGGATTCTATTTTAAAGGTCTTAGCCCCCGCATCCCGGGCTCTTATAGCCTCAGCTTTGGCTGTTTCGGTAATGGCTTCAATAGTTTTTTCGGCAGGAATGGCTTCTGCCCAGCCTGTAATGCCTATGAGTTTATTTAGGGCTTCTTCGGCTTTTTCTTTAAATTCGGGCTTAATGCTTACATACATTCTTCCGGCCCTTACGCGTATATTGGGCTTAGCCTCCGGTAAATAGCTGCGTAAATTCTGCGAAAGCCGCATTTCAAAGTCTTTTAAATTTCCTTTTTTTAGGTTAATTTCGCCTATTTTTGCAAGATAGAAAAGTTCTTCCATAAGTTCATATTCTAGCTAAAAAATGCAAAAAAGTCCATCAGTGAAAATCTATAATAATTTATCCTCTTATTGACATTTTTATAAAAAATTCGTACTCTTTACCCGAGAGGTGTTTATGAAACCGATTAAGAAACTTTTTTTTCTGGTTATGTTTGTGTTTGTAGGTTTTTCGGCCTTTGCTTTTGAAGAAGGCTTTACTCTGGGACTTAGATCTAATTTTTCCGGCTCCTACACTGACCCCCATATAAATGAAGCTGATAAACAATATTTGGGTGCCGCTTTTATGCGCGGTATGGCCGGTTTTATTATGAACGGAGAAGCCGAACTTACCTATATTTTTGATTCGAAACGATATTTTAATTATACAAATAATAATACATTTGGAGGACTTGGACTCGCCTTTAATATCGGTGTAGGGCAGGGGTTTTCGGGACAGATTTCGGGCAGTAATGGTATCGAAGTTTATTGCCGTGTCTATATGACGCCGGTTGTAACCTTCGGAACAAGCCTTAAAACAATGCTTTTAAAGAACAGGCTGGTTTTAGGTTTCGGCATAGGCGGAAGGCTTCTGGCAGATCCGCAGCCAACCTATGAATTGTATACAAATTTAAACAAAGAGCAACTAGAGAACTTAGCAGGAGAAGGATTCGATTTTTCTCCTGAAACGGGAACGCTCTATATCCCCGAATCCATGATGAAAAAAATGAATCCGCTGGGGCTTGTACTAAAAACTTCGATAGAATATAATCAACCTGTAATTGCTAGAATGGACATTATGATAGGCGCTTATGCCTCCTATGCTGTTTATAAGCCTGGCTATGTCTCCTTACCGAGAAAACTTATGGAAAATGCAAAAAAACAAAATCCTCAAATTAATTTTGAAAGAGATGAGATAAAGTCCTTTTATATGAACAATTTGGACTTCGGTATAAGTTTAGGCCTTTTATTTAAGGTCTAGATTTGAAAATGAGGATATATTTCATTATTGATTTAATTGATATTAAAGTTTACAGGAGTTGTTTATGAGTTTTATGAAAAGAAAAAAGCTGTTTATTTTGTGTTTAATACTTTTTATTGAGTGTTTAGTTTTTTCGTGCCAGCCGGCGCTCGGTTCTTCCTGGTACAATCGTTCTGTCGGAGATCGTGGCGATAATAAACGAAGCCTAACCGTAAAATCGATAAAAGTAGGTGCAACTACCTTATACCCTGAAGAAAACGGCGAAGATTTTATTGGAAAGGTAAATGTACAGGACGCCATACTCGATTCTGACGTTATAAGTGCCTCCGTAGTCGATAACAGAGGCATACCGGTTAAAGTAACGGTAACCATAAAAGGAAAAGACGGGCAGGCCGCCTTAAAAGAAGGTGAGTCCGTAACCGTTCCTATCAGAATAATAGACGAACAAAACCCCGCCGTCGAAGTACAAAAATTCCTTTTTTTGGAACAAGACAGCTCGATAAATAACGGTAGTGCTGATTATAACCCTAAAGACCCGCATGGTAATAAAAAGTTTATCGTAAAAATTAAAACTGAAACTGAAGAGGTAGATCCTTGGGTGTACTATAAAGAAGGGGAACCCGATGAGCGGGATACGGATAACTTTAACTCAAACAAATTCAATGAATGGGTTGTATATATAAACGGTTTTAACAACGCTGACAATGTAGCAAGTTACAAATTTAAAGAAGGAAGCTGGACAGGTACGCCGGATACATATGCAGGACAAGATTTTGGAAGTTGGCCCAAAACAAATACTAATGTAAAATTTTACCGCTATAAAACGAGAAAGGAACGCTGGTCTCAGCATGGCGGTTACACGCCGACTCCCGACCCTGAGCATGAAGATCGTTTCTTTTTCTACCGTTTTACATCAAAGATAACAATCGGAGATCTTGATAATTCAATGTTCTGCGTAGACCGGTATTCAAAATTCCTCTTTTATTACAGCGACCCTATGGATATAAGCAGCGTAGGCGTAACAAGTAATTGGCGAGATTATGCACAGCCTAGTGAAAATAGCCATACTTATTTTCCTGAACCCTTTTATATGACAGACCCGGTAGGCTTTGTAAAAGAAGACGGCTCGGTGGTATTGTATGACTGGATAAAAAAGAATATAAAAGCAAATAATTATCATGCGCAAAAAAATCCTGCGTTTAAAGAACCTGCTGAAAAAAAGTCTTTTAAACCGGGGTATTCTCCCTATATAGGGCAGGTTAAAGCAACCAAAAAAAACGTTACCAAAGATACAAATCCGAAATATACGGCCGTTAAGCCCGTTATTTCGGAACAACCCAAAGACGGTTATGCAAAACTGAACAGCCCCGAACTCGTTTTTGAGGTAAAAACGGAACCTGTACCGGACGGCGAAACGATTTCGTATCAATGGTATAAGGCCGATACGCGGACAGGAGCCGGTACGAAAATTGATGACGCAACGGAATCATCATACAAAATAACCGATACCTCAACCGAAACAAAATGCTATTTTTACTGTATCGTCAAAAACACGAATACGGGCAACAATAAATCGGAACAAACTGAAAGCGAACGGGCAAAATGCCACATAACTGACGGGCAAATTGAGTCCGATGCTTTAAACCCTGAAATAACGGAACAGCCTAAAGGCAAAACCCTTCGTCTTAACAGTACGGAACGGCTTACCCTAAGAGTAAAAGCCAAATCCAAAGATGACGGAACCTTATCATACCAATGGTATAAGGCCGCCTCGTCTGAGACAGAAGGAACGGCCGTAACGGATGCCGATAAAGCCGAGTACACCTTTACACCCGATACCTCTGCTGCCGGCATAACATACTATTATTGCCTAGTTACGAATACTAACAATACGGTTCAAGGTGAACAGTCTGCAAGCAAAAAAAGTGTTTATGCTGCAATCGAGATCGAAGAGTCTTACAAGGTTGAATTTTCTGTTTTGGGAGAAGAAGGAGGCACTCTTGCTGCTCTGCACAACGGTAAACCCATCAAATCCGGAGCCTATATAAAAAAGGGTGAACAAGTCAAATTTATTGCAACACCGGAGCCTAATTCTCGGTATAAGGTTAAAAAATGGTTTGGTGTACCGGAAGATGTATTTAAGGATCAAGATAAAACGTTTGCTGTCTTGACTGTAGAATCTGCAAACCTAAATGTTTCCGTATCTTTTATTACAATGTTCCTTAAAATAACTCCTAAAATTCACAATGAAAGTTTACAGTCTTGGTCTACGGCAGACGGTGCTCACATCAACCATAAATATATTGATGGTGTTCATCTTGCGCATGATCTTGCCGTTACGGTAAATGCAAACGGCGGTACGGATAACATACAATGGAAATACGACTTTCCTATTGAAGGATCAGATGGCTGGTTCACAGGAATCACAAACGGCGGACGCGGTGAATATGTGAAAGAAGAAGATTTTGTAAAAATAAATAAGTATAAGGATGATAATAATTTTGTTCTGGCTAAGGATTTTTCTGATTTTTCTGAAATGAATATTTTATTTAAAACCTATCTGATAAAATCGAATAGGCATGATTTTTGGCGTACTGAAAAGACATGGGCAGGCGGCGGACCTGTATACCGCAAACAGGTTTTAGACAATAACAGTATCATTAAACTTGTCTACAACGAAACTATCGGAAAATGGAGTTTAGATGCAGCTGCACTGCAACTTAATCAGCCGGAGCGTGTAAATATTACTTATGACCAAAATTTTACTCTTTCAGCAGGAGAAGAAAAAGATTTTGTAATTACCTACACAGTAAATAATCCCGATACAAAATCGGAAGGAACTATCAAAGTAATTTATACAATCAGCTGGAAATAATTTTAAAAGCCGAAGGCTCCCCGTGAGCCTCCGGCTTTTTTCAAGTTTAGAAATCTTATGAAAAAATTCGTTTTAAAGTTTTTCAATTTATTTTTGTTTATCTTTTGTTTTGTGAATTTTCTAATAGCCGGGGACTTAGAGGACAATAGTATAAAAGCTAATCCCGAAAATCCTGACTGCATTTACGAAAAAGCAAGGCTGGGTGATTGCCTAATCCACATGGCAAAAATTACTTCGCCCTCAAAGGGGTCGGCACCGGCAGTTGAAATCCTTTTTACCTCCGATTTTAAATGGGAGCCGTGTGCTCCGCATGAAGGTTGGGGAAAAAAAGGTAAAACTTATCAATACAGTGAACCCGAGGTGCCGGGTTCTTCTATATTTTTAGGCATAACAAATAAGATAAACGATGTAGTTTATTACAAGGTAGAAGGAGTTTACCCCTTTGATTTGGCTCTTTATGATGAGCCTTCAGAAGCTAAGATTCTTCAAAGGTTTATCTTTTTTAAATTTACCGCTTATGCGGCTAAGGACAGTATTTTTGAAAATGCTCTTAATAATTTAATGTGTGCACTTGATACCCATACTAAGCTTCTTTACGCCTACGGAATGCCGAGTGAGTACAAAAAAATAATCGGAAACAATTATATTCCGCAAAAATGGCTGCCTTATGAAATACATCCGAACACGGCGGAAGCAAAATTAAAGTTTTATGAATATGACCCAATCGGCTTTGTTTCCCTTGAAAAAACTCACAACTTTTTGGGTGTAAAGACAAATGTCCACTTATACGATTGGTGGAACGAATCTGTAGGTGCCGGCTCTTCGATGAAGACCGTAAAAGAAAAACGCTTTATGCCGCGTCTTTCAAGCGAAGCCCTTGAGGACTGGACTATCCGAGATGCTTCTAAGCCTGTCCGTTCCCCGTATAGAAAATTTTAAATAAGGTTGGTAAGCTGTTTTTATGGATCTATTCTTTTAGCACATAATCGATTGCTTGTTCAATCTGTAAAAGTATGTGCTTGGATACTTTTCCAAACGGTTTCCAGACTTGATTCTCTAATTTTTTTTAAGGCTTCTCCTTCTGCCAACATAGAAGTTTGTTTATTCACATTATTTGCAATAAAGGTAAGAAGTCGAATCTGTTCTGCTAAAGAAAAAGAAAGAACTTGATTTTCAACTTGTATAAGAGCATCAGACATAATCTACCCCCATAACTATAAATTATATACTAAATTGCCTTTTTCCGCAACTTGTTGCTTGCCTATTATTTATTTTCTACTTTTATTATGCAGACAGCTTATTCCGTTTAACATATTTTAAAAATAAATTTATCCCTATTGTCAATATTAAGACAATGACCGACACGAGGGCTGTAAAGCCGCCGGGGGCGACATTTAGGTGATAGGATAAGACCAAGCCGAGCATGATGTCTGCGACGCTTATCAAAATAGAAAAAATCAATGTCTTTTTAAAGCTCATTTTTAATTGAAGAGCCGTTGCGACGGGGAGGGCTATCATCGAGCTTAAAACCAACATTCCTACTATTTTTAATGAAACGGCTATCGTTGCCGCTGTTAGACCTGAAAACAAGTAGTTGATAAGGCGGACCTTAACTCCCATTATTTTTGCAATATCTTCATCGAGGGCTATGTACACCATCTTGTGATACATGAGGCCGAGAGTAACCAATGACAAGATGCTTAAAGCAATCACGGTAATCAGATCCGAAGAAGAAACGGTTAAGACGCTTCCGAATAAATAGGTTTCGGCATTTGCTCTAACGGTTCCTGAGCTTATGAGGGTAATAGCGATTCCGACACTCAAGGACAAAACTATTGAGAGGATTAAATCTTGGTATTCTTTAAAAGCATTCCGCAAGGCTTCTATCAGGGCTCCTGCTGCTGTCGTAAAAATAAAGGCACCGAGGATGGGGTTTATTCCTGAAGCGAGGGCAAGGGTAACGCCTGCAAGGGAGCTGTGGGAAAGGGTGTCCCCTATGAGGGAGTATCTTCTGAGTACTAAAAATAAGCCGATTGAAGGACAAAGGATTCCTATAAAAAAAGAAACGATAAAGGCATTTTGCATAAAACCGTATTGAAGCATTTTATTTTTCCCCCTTTGGTTTAAATTGAACAAAGTTCGGATTAAAAAATTCCGAAGTATATTGTTTGGGATTACACAAATGGCCTTCTCCGTTTTTTATGTGAAATATTTTGGTGGAATTAAAAATAGCGGCATCCAAATTATGGTCAACCGAAATGACGGTCAGCCCCTTTTTAACGTTTAAATCTTTTACAAAAGAATAGATTTCTTTTTGCCCCTGAACATCTATTCCGGTAGAAGGTTCATCTAAGATTAAAAGGTCGGGATCCCCGATAAGGGCTCGGGCTATGTAGAGCTTTTGAAGCTGGCCTCCGGAAAGTTCTCCTACAAGGCTGTTTTTGTATTCGGTTAAATTCACTCTTTCCAGGGCTTTTAGAGCACAGTCGCTTTCCCGTATCTTTAATATTTTTCTATAGGAATTTAAAAGTTCAAAAAGCGTAATCGGGAAATCGTTTAGGTTTTCTTTTTTTTGCGGAAGGTAGCCGATTCTTTTTGCATCGATAATAATTTCACCTTTTTGTATTTTCAGCAATTTTAAAATCAGCTTTAGGAGGGTGCTTTTTCCGCAGCCGTTTTCTCCCACAATCGAAATATAATCGCCTTGTTTTACTTCCAAATTTATATTTTTTAAAACTTCTTTTTTTGAATTCGGATATTTAAACTTGAGAGAATTTATTTTTACCATAGGAATCGCATTTTACTTCTTTTTTTTAAAGATTGCAAGACGGACTTGTATTTATTAAAGATTGTTTATTTCGTCTTGTTTTAAGCCTGTGGCTTGCATAATGACTTCGTGTGCCACGCCTAGATCAAGTAAGCTCTTTGCTGTTTCGAGTTTTGTTTGATATACGCCTTCTGTATAGCCCTCGTGTTTTTCTGATGCCATATCGTGTTGATATTTCATGCGGGATTCGTAGAGCCATTTGTCTCGAGGACTCATTTCCATTACTTCAATAGCTGCATTTGCTTTTTTCATCGTTTTGGAATTTTGTGCCAACATCTTTCTTACCTCCCTATCATCTGTTTCAATAAATTTCAGCCAGCTTAATAAGCGTTTTGTTTTAATGTCCTTATAATTTGATTCTTCTAAAAGCTTTGCTGTTTCAAGATTTATAATATGAATCTCAAGTTTTGAAAATAAAGGCTCTTTTGTATCCTTTTCCATAACGAAATATTTATTGTGCAAACGCTTATTTTTATTAAAGCCTTTTCCTATCAAATTTATTGTAATACATTTCGGAAGATTTGTATAGTCTTGACCTTGTTTTATACTTTCGTTATACATTTTTGACCAATAATATACGCTTCTTTCAGGAAAATCTCCTCTCCACCTATTCTGTATTTCAATATTTATAATTGTTTCGTCTTTTAGTCTTAACTTTATATCCAAGATACCTAGTTTTTCGGTCAAAATTTCTTTATGAAATTCTTTATCCAAAAGTTCTAATCCTGCGATATTTTCAGGTAGAATGTCGAGTATACATTCCAGCAAATCTTGTAGGATGTCTGTATTTTCCTCAGTTCCAAAAATACGCTTAAAAGCATAATCATTTCGTAGGGTTATTTTGAAATTTGTATCATTTTTCATTTGTTCCTCTCATACCTCCTATTATATTTATATGAAAAAATAATATTTATGAGTAAAATTTAAAAAATATTTTGTAATTTATAATTACAACAGCTTAAAAGTTAGCCTATTGCTATTTTTATTTCTTTCCTATAAAATACGAATATATTTTCTTAGAGGTTAGCTATGATTCATAAACGCCTGACAAGGTCGGTGCCGAAAAGTAAAAAATGGATATTGCTTTCGGCTCTTTCTTCATGGATTTCTCTATTGTGCAATGTGGTTATAACTTTTGTAACTGTGCGCTTTATTTTCAGCTTATATAATTCTTCGCTTGATAAAAAAACGGTTTTTGTGTTGTTATGCGCAGCTTCAGCGGCCTTGATAATAAGAGTTATTGCCGTCCGTAAGCGTTCTTACTTTTCGTATAGGGCAGGAACCGAGGTTAAAAGAACATTGCGCTCGATGCTCTACGATAAATTTATTTCGTTAAAGCTTAATTATTCTCAGTATATAAGCATGGCCGAGGTTACTCAAATAGGTACTGACGGAATCGAGCAGCTTGATTCTTATTTTGGGGCTTATCTGCCTCAGTTCTTTTTCAGTATGGCGGCACCGATAACTCTTTTTATAATTCTTGCACCGATAAACTTTTTTGCCGCCCTTGTGCTTTTTATCTGTGTGCCCTTAATTCCTCTTTCGATCGTGGCTATTCAAAAGATAGCAAAGCGTATTTTAAAAAGATACCTTGACGTTTATACGGGGCTCGGAGATTCCTTTTTGGATAACCTCCGCGGCCTTATCACATTGAAAGCCTATTCCGACGATGAGGCTCAGCATAGTGAACTAAATGCCGAGGCGGAAAATTTTAGACGGGTAACGATGAGGGTTTTAACCATGCAGCTTAATTCTATCTTTGTGATGGATACCGTTGCATACGGCGGGACTGCCCTCGGTACCATTGTAAGTCTTTATCAGTTAAGAGCCGGAAATCTTTCGATAGAAGGCGCTCTTCTTTTTATTTTGCTATGTGCCGAATTCTTTTTACCTCTGCGTGCCTTGGGCTCGTTCTTTCATATAGCGATGAACGGCATAACCGCAGCGAACCGCCTCTTTGAATTGATGGATGTAAAAAGCGATTCGGCTTCAGTTTTAAGCGAAGCCGAACTTGAAGAAACAGCAAAAAAAATTAAAGGGTCTCAGCCCGGCAGTCAGCCTGATTCTCTACAGGGCAATTTGCCTTCGCTCGAAGTAAAAAATTTAAACTTTAATTATAACGAATCAAAGCAGGCTCTAAAAAATATCTCTCTTGAATTTTTAAAGCCGGGTTTTTACGGCATCGCAGGAGAAAGCGGTTCGGGTAAATCCACTGCGGCTGCCTTACTTATGGGCTTACAAAAAAACTATTCCGGCGAAATTCTCTTATCGGGAATAGAAGCAAAAAAACTCCCCGACGAATTTAGAGCTAAGTATATGAACCTTGTTTCTACCGAAAGCTTTTTATTCGGAGCTTCGGTTAGAGAAAACCTTTTAATAGCGAAGCCTTCTGCAAGCGATGAAGAATTGATGAGCGTATTAAAAAAAGTTCTCTTAGACGAGTTTATTTTAAACAGAAACTCTTCGGGAAACGGTAATTCGGGCTTGAACTTTTATATTGAATCGGGCGGAAAGAATTTGTCGGGCGGACAGGTTCAGCGTTTTGCTCTTGCACGGGCACTCCTCCATGATGCGGACATTTATATTTTTGATGAGGCTGTAAGCAATATCGATGTAGAAAGTGAAGAGCTTATTTTAAGCACTCTTTATGAATTAAGTAAAACCAAAATAATTATTTTTATTTCGCACAGGCTTGCAAACATTGAAAATGCAGACCATATCTATGTATTTGAAAAAGGCGAAATAAAAGAAGAAGGAACTCATTCAAGCCTCATTGAAAAAAATGGCATCTATGCAAGGATGTATTTGCAGCAAAAAGATCTTGAAAAAATACGGATGGGTGTAAAATGAAAAAAAGCGAACTTATAAAAAAATTGATAGTATTTGTAAAACCTCTTAGCGGTGTTATGACTATAACGGTCATCTTAAGGGTTTTGGGCTTTATCATTGCAGCGGCCATCCCTGTTTTGGGCGGAGTCGGCATTGTTTCTCTTTTAGACTTAAAGATTTTTAATGTTTCGGTTTCCTTGAATTTTGTAATCATAGGTCTCATCGTCTGTGCCGTAAGCCGAGGTATCTTTAGATACGGCGAACAGCTTTCGGGGCACTACATAGCCTTCACCCTTTTGGCTCTGATACGGGATAAAATTTTTACGGCTATGAGAAGACTCGCCTTTGTAAAATTACAAAAAAAGGATTCAGGCAGTCTTTTGTCTATTATAACCGCCGACATAGAATTGCTCGAAGTTTTTTATGCCCACACAATAGCCCCGGCAGCTTCTGCCGTTCTCTACTTTATTTTTGCCTTAATTATCTTTGCTAAAATACACATTGTTTTGAGCCTTACGGTTGCCCTCATCTATATAGTCATCGGCTTCTTCCTTCCGCTCCTCTTCGCTAAGATGGATGACGGGGCCGGTGTAGAATACCGAAAAAAAATGAGCTCCCTTAATTCTTTCTTTTTGGACTCCCTCCTCGGAATAAAGGAGATTATCTTTTTTGACAAGATAAAAGAAAGAAAAGATGATATTGAAAAGAGAGGCGAGGCCATAAGCGGAACCTTTAAGCTCTTAAAAAACTTTGAGGGGAAAACCTTTGCAATTACGGAAGCGGCTCTTACTCTTTGCAATTTTTTAATGCTGGGCATTTCTGCCTTCCTCTTGGTAAACGGAAAAATTGACTTTGCCGCTTTTTTAATTTCCAACCTGATGCTTCTTTCAGGCTACGGCCCGATAATTGCGGTTTCTGGTTTGGCAGTAAACTTGCAGCAAACATTTGCTTCAGCAGAAAGAGTTTTTTCCCTGCTTGAAGAGAAACCGGAACTTGATGAAGTTACAGACGGCCAAAATGTAAGCTTTGAAAAAGTCAATGCCGATAACATCAACTTTAGATATGACGATATGGAAGTTTTAAAGGATGTAAGTATCTCCGTTAAAAAAGATGAGATAGTCGGTCTTTGCGGCAAAAGCGGAAGCGGTAAGAGTACATTGCTCCGCCTAATCATGCGCTTTTTCGATCCACTGTCGGGTGAGGTAAAGATGAACGGCATCGATATTAAAAAGATAAACACGGCAAGTTTACGAGAAGCTGTTTCTTATATTACCCAGCAGACCTATATTTTCAAAAAATCTATTTATGAAAATATTCTTCTTGCAAACAGGAATGCTTCAAAAGAGGAAGTTATCGAAGCTGCAAAAAAAGCTGCAATCCACGATTTTATTATGAGTCTTCCCGAAGGCTATGATACGAAGATGACCGAGCTTGGAGGAAATCTTTCAAGCGGCGAAAAGCAGCGTCTAGGTCTTGCCCGAGCCTTTTTGCACAAGGCTCCTCTTTTGTTACTCGACGAGCCGACCGGAAACTTGGACAGTTTAAACGAGGCCCTCATTTTAAATTCAATATATCAAGAAAAAAAAGACAAAGGCGTTTTAATCGTAAGCCACCGCAAATCCACCGTGAACGCCGCCGATAAAATTGTTTACATTGAAAAGGGAAGGGTAAGGTAGAAACGCACTATCAAAGATTGGCGCACTGAAGAGCTTGTTTTAAATTAATGAAACTGTATATAGCACGGCAATAGTATTTTTTAAAATGTATACAACTTGACTATGTTATACATACATGGTACTATATTTATATGAAAACATTGTCTGCAGCCACAATAAGAACAAATTTCTCTTCACTTTTAAAAGAAGTGGAATTAGGTAAAGAAATCGGGATAACATTCGGCCGAAAAAAAGAAACAATAGCGGTAATTGTTCCAATTGAAGAATATAAGAGAATAAAAGTGAGAAAACTAGGTACATTGGAAGGAAAAGCAACGGTTGAATTTAGTGAGAATTGGGCAATTACAGATGAAGAATTTATTAATTTATGAAAATCCTACTAGATACACATTATTTATTATGGTCATTTATTGATACAAGTAAAATATCTCGGTCAGTTTATAATAAACTATTAGCAGATGAAAACGAAATTTTCTATAGTCAGGCTAGTTTATGGGAAATATCAATAAAATTTAATATGGGAAAACTATCTTTAAACGGGATAAAACCTGAAGAATTCTACAAAGAACTAGAAAATAGTTTTTTAAAATGCAGGTCTTTTCAAAATGATGAATTAATTACCTTTTATAAATTACCGATAGAACATAAAGATCCATTTGACAGAATAATGATTTGGCAAGCAATACAGTCTGATTACCATTTTTTGTCTGTTGATCATCAGATTACAAATTATAAAAAATACGGTTTAAAAATTTTGTTCTAATACAGGGCTCCACGAAGTAAAAATCCATATCGGAAGGGCGGATTCTTAATATCCTCAAGCCTTTTGTAACTTTTTTTTACTCCCTTTCTACCATCATATAAAGCAGGGCATTTATGATAGAGGCGGCGACATTGCTTCCGCCCTTGGTGCCTACGGTAGAGATTTGGGGAAGGGGGCTTGAACGCAGGGCTTCTTTCGATTCGGCAGCTCCTACAAAGCCGACGGGAACGCCGATTATAAATTCGGGGGAAACTTTTTTTTCTTCGCAGAGCTCCAAAAGCCTAAAAAGAGCCGTCGGGGCATTGCCTATGACAAAGGCTTTGGCTCCTTCTTGGACTGCAAGGTCTACGGCTGCCGAAGAGCGTGTGATTCCGTTTTCCTTGGACATCTTAAAAACCCTCTCGTCATCGATGAGGCATAAAAGTTTATTTTCGGTTTTTGAGAGGGCGGGTTTGTTGATGCCTGTCAGTACCATCTTGGTATCCGTAAAAATAGTTACGCCCTTTTGAAGAGCCCTTTTAGCCGATTCTATAAAGTTATTTTGAAATACGATTATCTTTCTATACTCGACATCGCCCGTAGTGTGAATCATCCTCTTGGCTATAATTTTTTCTTCTTCCGTAAAAGTAACATCCTTCATGCTTTCTTCAATTATATCCATGCTTTTATTTTCTATTTCCATAGGTTTTTTAATGTACATTGATTTTTTCCTTTAAGATACTTTTGGGATATTTATAGATTGAACCGCAGTTATGGCAATAAAGCTCTATTTGCTCAGGGCCGTTTTCGTACATGTCTGCAATTTCTTTTTCAGGTAGGGTAAAAAGTTTATTGCGGAAATTTTCCTCCGAGCAGGGACAATAAAAGTCTATCTTTCTTTCGATTAAAACTTGAGGATTACAGTCACGGAAAAGGCCGAAGATGACATCTTCCCTGTCTCCGCCTTCTGCAAACCATTGGCCTATCGAGGGGCAGGCAGCAAAGGCTCTTTCCGCCTTTTCTATCAAGGCTTCTTCGGCTCCGGGCATTAGCTGAATATACATTCCGCCCGCCCCGATAATTCTTCCTTCCTTGTCGAATTGGATGCCTGTATTAAAGCCCGTTACCGTCTGCTCGGATTGTAAAAAATATTCGGATAGGTCAAGGGCTATGTTTTTGTGTTTTATCTCGACGATTCCGGTTAAGGGTTCTCTGGCACCTTCAGGAAAACGGATAACCGAGATTTTTCCTTCTCCGAAAAGAGGCTTTAGGTCCCACGTTTCTAAGGGCCTATCCGGTCTTATGGGGTCTTCCAAAAGATAGCCCCTTACAAAGCCTTCGCTGAAGGCTTCTACACTAAAGCCTACAAGGGGGCCTTGGGTGTCGCATCTAAATATGATTCTGTCTCTTCCTTTCATTGTCGGAATTAAGAGTGCCCCGCAAAGGGAGGCGTGGCCGAGGGCTAGGCTTTCTAAAATACCTAAATTGTGCTGCACCCTCATCTTATTTACAAAGCGGGTTCCGTGAAAAAAAGCTCCGCGGATTTGGCCTTCGCCGAGCATAAAGACCGTCATTCCGTCTTCGTGCATGGTTTTAAATTTTTCTATTAAGACGGGATCGGTTATCGGTTTATCTATCATAGGCGGATTATACCAGAGTTTGGGCTTTTGTACAAGGATTGACACCTTCTCTTTTTTTGTATAAAATACCATGTTTTTGTCTATATTTAAGTGTTTTTAAGGAAAAAATTATGTCAAATGAAAAGAAATTATTACATTGGGCGGATCAGGCTGCCGAAAAAATCATAAGAGAGAGGGGAGACCTCGATGTTTATACCTGTGCGTCCGGTATTACGCCTTCGGGAACAGTTCATGTAGGAAATTTCCGCGAAATTATTTCCGTCGATTTGGTTGTGAGGGCTTTGCGCTCCCGCGGAAAAAACGTGCGCTTTATTTATTCTTGGGACGACTATGACGTATTCCGCAAGGTTCCCGCAAATATGCCCAAGCCCGAAGTTTTGGAAAAATACCTCCGTTATCCGATTACGATGGTTCCAGATACATTTGAGAGGGATGAAAACTATGCCCGTCATCACGAGCATGATGTAGAAGCCGTATTGCCCCGCGTCGGAATTCACCCCGAATATCTTTATCAGGCCGAACGCTATCAAAAGGGAATGTATGCCGAAGGAATGAAAAAAGCCTTGGATAACAGGGAAGATCTTAAAGACATTTTAAATACTTACCGAGATGAGTCTCATAAAATTACCGAAGAATACTGGCCCGTTTCCGTTTTTTGTACAGCCTGTAATAAAGACACAACAAAGATAGAATCATGGGACAATGACTGGACTCTTAAATATTCTTGCGAATGCGGACATTGTGAAGCCGTGGATCTGCGTAAGGCAAAATCTGTAAAGCTGGGCTGGAGGGTTGACTGGCCCATGCGCTGGGCTTTTGAAAAAACCGTTTTTGAGCCGGCCGGAAAGGATCATCATTCACAAGGAGGTTCCTTTGATACTGCAAGCTTGGTTTCCGACCGCATTTATAATTGGCCTGCTCCCGTAAGTTTCCGATATGATTTTATCGGTTTAAAGGGTGTGCCCGGAAAGATGGCCTCTTCTAAGGGAAAGGTTGTAAGCCTTGCCGAAGTACTCGAAGTTTATCAGCCCGAAGTTGCCCGCTATCTTTTTGCGGGTACAAGGCCCAACACCGAATTCGTTATCAGCTTTGACCTTGATGTAATTAAGATTTACGAGGACTATGACAAAACCGAGCGCATTGCGTGGAAGGCAGAAAAGGCTAAAAACGATGAGACCTTCGAAAAAGAATATAGAATTTATGAGCTTTCTCAAATAGACGGAATGCCTGAGTGTATTTCCTATCAAATTCCTTTTAGGCATTTATGCAATCTTTTACAGATAAATTCGGGCGATATTGAAGCCGTAATCAAGGGGCTTCCCGATGTAAAGCCTGCTCAAGTCGATAGGCTGAGAACCCGTGCCGAATGTGCTTGGAACTGGATCACGGACGGGGGTGCTCCCGAAGAATTTAAGTTTGCTTTAAGAGCTGACGGCTCAAAGGCTGAACTTTCCGAGCCGGAAACAAAGGCGATTAAAACGATAAGGGATTCCCTTTTACCTAAAATGGACGCGATGGACGAAAAGACATTTTCGACAGCCCTTTACGATGCTGCAAAAGAATGCGGCTTGGAACCCAAACAAATGTTTGTTGCCGTTTATCAAGCCCTTGTTTCAAAGGATCAGGGCCCGCGCCTTGCAGGCTTTATGAAAACCATCGGCAAAGAAAGACTGGAGAAAATATTTAAAGATTATTAAAACTTTTTATGGAGGAACATTATGTTCAAATTTTTAAAGACATGGTATATGGTTTTATACCTTGTCTTGCAGGCCCTTTCCACTGCGTTGGAAGTAGGAGTTTCGTATGTGATGATGCTGGCAATAGACTATGCAACAAACGGAACTATCGAAAAGCTGCACTTGTACCTCATTGGTACCATAGCCTATCTTGTTATCTCCTTTTTGGTCAATATTGTGACTACAAGGGTGCGTGAAAAAGCAGGTGCACAAGCGGTTTTTTCATTGAGGGAAGCCTTGATGAAAAAAATATTAACTATGAGCACTAGCGAGTACGCCTCGCGCAATTCGGGAAGCTATGTTGCCTTTCTTACAAAGAATGTTGAAAAACTGGAAGAGTCTTACTTTTGGACAATCTTCCGAATTTATCCTTCATTTTTACAGTTGATAGTTTCGGTTATTTGGCTTTCAATTATGGATTGGAGGCTTTCCCTCTTTGTGCTTTTTACCGGTCTTATCCAGCTCATTGTGCCTAAATTTACGGTGAAGCCTGTAGCTGAAGCCGAAAGAGACTATATTGAAAAGAGCGAAAACTACACTATCAGCCTAAAAGAAATATTTTCCGCCTTTGATTTGATTAAGTCCTATAACCTTCAGGAAAAAATCGAGATTCTTCACCGCAATGCGAACACCGGTTATAAAAAAGCTTCTTTTAAAGACATGTGCATGAACGGCTTTATGGGAAGCCTCGGAGATTTGCTTTCCAACATAACCTACATAGGAGTTTTCTTTTTAGGTGCCGTTTTGGTTCTTCTGGGCTTTTTTAAAATCTCGGTAATCATAGCTGCAAGCCAGCTTGTTGTTTTTATTGTTTACCCTTTGAGTAACCTGACACACTACATAACTTCGCTTTTAGCTTCAAAAGCGGTGATAAAAGAGCTTGATGAGATTTTAAATATGGAAGAAAAGGACAGCTACTTCAAAGATATGGAAGCAAAAATTTCTTTTGAAGACTCGATAAGTTTTGAAAACATGAGTTTTTGCTATCCTCAAGATGGTGGAGATGAAGATGATGAAGAAAATCGGGGCTCTTTTCCTGCCTTAAAAAATATAAATCTTAGCGTAAAAAAAGGCGAAAAGGTTTTAATTGTCGGGGAAAGCGGTTCGGGAAAATCCACCCTTTTAAGCCTTTTATACAAAAAATTTACCGGCTATGAGGGGCTTATAAAGATAGACGGAACGGATATCCGGTTAATACCCGATGCCTCTTATTTTAAGCTTGTGTCGGTAGTGCATCAGTCTCCATTTATCTTTGACGACACAATCAAAAATAATATTGCCCTTTATAATGAAGATATAAGCGATGAAAGGATTAAAGAAGCCTGTAAAAAGGCCGGCTTACAAAGGTTTATCGAAAGTCTTCCTCTTGGACTTGAAACAAGGATAGGGGAAGGAGCCTCTAAAATTTCAGGCGGAGAAAAACAGCGCATAGCCATTGCGAGGGCCTTGGTAAAGGATTCCCCCATTCTGTTGATGGATGAAGCAACCTCTGCCTTAGATAAGGAAACGAGTGCCGAAATAGAAAATACCGTGTTATCCCAAAGGGAACTAACCTGCATAATAATTTCGCACCATGTAAGCGAAAGCTTGCGGGCTAGGGCAGATAAAATTGTTACCGTAAAAGACGGATCAGCCGATATTTAGAAGCGCAACAGCCGATCTTTGCAAAACTTAAAAATTCATTAGTGAAAAGGCTTTTATTTTTTTGCAAATTGTGCTAACATTCTTTCTATGGCTAATGATAACTTGTACACACGCAAGATAGAACCTGCACCCGATAAGCCTGTACAAAACGGAAAATCGAATTTTGGCACTTTTTCAGGCTGCTTTAAAAAATTCGATATAAGAGGGCTTTATCGGGTATTCGGTAATATTCCGCTTCCTAGAATAATTACCAACGGGCGGATTTCGGGGACGATGAGGTTTTTGTTTTGCGATGATGAGATAATAGGCGAGATGGCATTTTTTTCATGCTACATTTTTTCCTTTATGGAAACAACCTTTTGGGTTCGTAAGACTCAGCAAAAATATGCCTATCGGCAATACCTGCCGGGCGGCTTTATTCATATTCCTAAACACATAAAATACAGCGTTACTGCCTGCCGCAAGTCATATAGATATGCCCGTATTTTCTCCCGTCTGTCGCATGGAAAACTTCATGCCGACTTTGACTTTTCGGCCCGTGACTCCCGTCCCTCATGCGAAGGCCGTTTGGATCTGGATATTCGGGATAAAGAAGCCTTGGATTTTTCGTGCGTAATTCCCAACTATGTGAGCCGGCGATGTATGGCCATGTACATGCAGACAGGGACGGTAAAGGGCTGGGTAAGTTTGGGGTACAATGAAGATATTCAGCTAAAAAAAGAAACGGCCGTAGGCGTTTTTGATGTGAGAAAAGCCTACACCGGTTTTAGGTCAAAGCGTACCCTTGTAAACGGACTCGGCAAACTGGGAGATAAGTCTTTGGTTTTTTATCTTGCAAATTCGATAGCAGCCGACAGCAATAGGTATAATGATAATATGATACTCTATGACGGGAAGCGCACCCCCCTTCCTCCGGTAAGAATAACCCGTCCCTTTGGAATCATGGGAAAATGGATAATACAGGACACCGAGAGCATGGTAGACCTTGTGTTTCTTCCTGTTTCAAAAAATTACAAAAGAGTAAATGCTGCCGTTTTTAGGACGGAGTACAGTACCGTTTACGGTCATTTTGAAGGTACCCTGCTGACAGCCGACGGAGAAGAATTAAAGCTAAAATCTTTTCCCGGCATAGCTAAAAAATATAATATCAGAATATGATGCTTAAAATAGAAGGGGTCGACATCGAGTGGGCCGAATCAAAGGGACGGAAACTCAGGCTTACCATATCACCTAAGACGGCTCTGCCCTGTATACATGTTCCAAAAAACTATTCTCAAAGCAAGGCCTTGGACTTTGTAAAAGAAAATATTGCGTGGATAAAAAAACATCAGGCACGAATAGAAGAAAAGATTTTTAAGAAGAATATAAAAGCCTCATTAAAGGACGGCTCCACGGTAAGTTTATGGGGAGCCGACTATAAAATCAAAATACTGCGTGCCAAAAAAAATGCAGGCGTCGCAGTCGATGATGATTTTATCTATTTAAAAGAGCCTTTCGGAGCGGATCCTAAAAAACGGCCTTCAATTTTGAACCGTCTTTATAAAAATGAATTGGAGCTTTATGTAGAAGAAATCTTGCCCTTTTGGGAAGCTAAGATAAAGGAAGCCGCCTCCGAGATAAAGTACAGGGATATGAAAAGCAAGTGGGGCTCCTGTAATTCTTATACGGGCATAATTACCTTAAACACAAAGCTTGCGGCCCTTCCTTGCGAATGTGCCGAAATGGTGCTGGTGCACGAGTTCGTTCATTTTAAGGAAAGGCTCCACAACGACCGCTTTAAGCGATACATGACCAAATATCTTCCCGACTGGAAAGAAAGAGTTAAGCTCCTGAATTCTGAAGACTATTAGGGGAAGACTGCCAAGTTATTTTCATGACAAGTATTATGGTTTAGTTTCTTATGGATACCTCTTTATATAAAAGAATATCGAAGAATATATTTCCTTGATAGCTGTTTTTATTTGATATTTTAGAAAAAATTCAATACATTTGTTGTAACTAATTTTTGTGAATTAACCTTAACTTTATGTAGATGATTAAAGAGATGAAACATATAACGAAATCAATAATATCGGCAGTACTTCTTTTTTTTGTACTGTTGACAATGGGCTGTCCGCAGGCCGGCAAACTTTCAGGTACGAAAAATTCGGGAACAGCTCCTGCCGTACCGCAAAACCCGTATGAATTGGTTGAAGCGGACGTGCTTACGGCATTCGGTTTAACAAAAGGTACGCAATCCCCCTTTGAAGCTGCCAATAAAATTGCTTCCGGAACTTCGAACAATTCTTCAATTGTGTTTATGCAAAAGGAAGTTACAGCCTATGACGATGAAGCTGGAACGTTTACCGTAAAAGTAAGAGGCGCGAAAAACGGAAAAGAATTTGAAAAAGAGATGAATTTCAGCGGGTTTGCCAATCCCTATAATGCTCAGCCGTGGATTATAAATCTTTCCGATAACAAGGTGGAGCTGAAGCTCGATGAAGGCATTGAGGGAAACCTTTCAATCGAAAAATATGCGGAAAAAGCGAATGCAAATATTGCAGCCTTTTTTAAAGCACCGCTTACTTTTTCTTTCGAGAAGAATAACGGAATTTCCGTTAAGCTCGGAGATTTTCCACAATATAAGCTGATCGCAACCCTTGCAAAAGAAGGAACCGATAAAGTTAAAATCGTACCTGTGTATACGGTTAAAAATCATAAAAAAACTGCCGGCGGATCGGATACGGTAACAACAAAGGAATACTCGGATTTTTATCACTTAACATCGCCGCTGACAAAAAATTATTTTACCGAAGAAGACGTGTTTAAGTATGTTTTGAATAAAACAGTCGATGAGGATGCCATAAAAGTTGTCGCAGACGAGTTTGCTTCGGCTATTTATGCTTTTGCAAAAGAAACCAAAAAAGCACCTAGCGATCTTTTTTCTGAAGAATTTAAAGCAAAGGTCCAAGTTTATACCAATCTTTATCAAACTCAAGATGCGGATGAACATTGTGCACTTGATATTGACTACAGTGTCTATAATCCTTCAAACGGCGGGATCGATGCTAACGATTACACAGGTACATTGACAGCAGCTATTTGCATTGCGACAAAAGATCAGATTGCAGACCAAAACGGCATTACGGCATTCAAAAAGGTAACAAAGTCCGGTTTTGCAAGTATTCCCGATGATGCGGCTCTCGCGACGAACACACATCTTTTCTTTAATCTTATGGCGAGTAGTCCGTCAACTTTAACGCAAACAGATAAGACTAAATGGGAAAAAAAGACTTTTGACAAACATCCTTTATTTTCTGTCGATGTCGATGGAACTTATACAAATAAGGAAAATAGAATTAAAATAAACAATCCTTTTAAATCGGAAATGAATCCTTTTCTGTTAAGTGTCAACGACTCACAAAGGGATGTTTCTACTCGTTTGGGTTGCGGGCATAATGGGGCATCAAAAACCGTACACGAAAATGAAATTTTAATTAAAAGCATTGTGCTCAACAAAACTGCCGGATCAAAATCGATGGATATTTATGTAACGCTCCATGGAGGTTCAAGTAAAGAGTTAAAAGTTACGGTAACGCCGTATTATTAACCGCAAGGCAAGGCTGCATTCGGGACAATGCCGGAAACGCCTTGTTGTATTGAAAACGGCTGTCTTAAAAGCCTCTTGATTTTTCGACATGCCCACATCACCGCCGGTCGGAACTCATGTTTCCGATCGGTTTTTTTGTTTTGCCTCTGTTGATTTTTTTAAGAAAATGGTGTAGTATAACCCCTGTTTGTAAATTCGTATCTGCTCTGTATAAAAAATTCTATAGATATTTGGAGAATGTATATTATGAATAAAATATTACCCGCCAAACATATTTCTACAAAGTTTGTTATAGGTGTCTTGTTGGATGTTTTTTGGGTTACGGTTGGAAGTGTGCTTGCAGCAGTTGCATTGCAATTTTTTCTTATTCCGGGAACAATTGCACCGGGCGGTGTCAGCGGTTTGTCGGTTGCAATCGAAAAGCTGACGGGTATAAGAGTTTACATATTGAATTTAATTATAAATGTTCCCCTATTTATTTTTGGAGCAAAACTTTTGGGTAAAAAATCCGCTGTTTTTACTCTTCTTTCTATTTTGGTGCTTTCGGGAGTTTTGGCTGTTTTACCCCAAGATTTTGTATTTACCAATGATCTTTTTTTACAGGCAACCTTCGGAGGAATTCTATTAGGAGTAGGTTTGGGAATTGTGTTTAAACGAGGCGCTACTACAGGAGGCACCGACCTTGCCGGAGCCATTGTAAACAAGCATTTTCCCGGATTGAGTATAGCAAAGGGAATGGCTATAGCCGATTTTGTAATAGTAGCCTTTGCAGGTGTTGTAGATAATAATCCTAACACCTCGCTTTATTCTTTAATAGCTCTTTTCTTTTGTACAAAGATAGCGGATATGATTCTTGACGGTTTAGGTTACTTTAAGGGCTTTTTCATTGTCAGCTCTAAGCCTGCCGAAATTGGAGATGCTCTTATGAACAAGCTGGAAAGAGGCGTTACCCTCCTTAAGGGAGAGGGCATGTATTCAAAGCAGGATCGTCCTGTTTTGCTCTGTGTTGTAAGCCGGGCTCAATTTGTCAGGGCAAAGGAAATTATTACCGAAATAGACGAAAAGGCTTTTATCATGGTCTGCGATATGCAGGAAGTTTACGGTCTCGGCTTTAAGCAAAAAATAAAGTAAACTCATCCTTACAGATTTAAATAAGTCATTGACGGCAGATAGTTAATTATGGTATAGTTAAGTATGGATTCAGGAATTTTTATTACGGATAACAGATTAAAGTTTTCACAAGAGCTTGCGAATAAGCTTAGGGATAAGGGCTTAAAGGTTTGTTTGAGTTCGGAATATAAAGAAGATAATAAAGAAAGCGGTGTTACTACCGAAATCGAATGGAACCGCTCATCTCTTTTTTCTCTTCAAGCTATTCCGCTTAAATTAAAAAACATAAATATTGCAGCAGATACGTCGATTTTGATTTTTGATGCTCCTGCTTATTCCAAAATATATCCGGGGACGGATGCCCTATCTATAGACAAGACGATAAGCGATCTTGTTTCTGCGAATGCAGCTCTTTCTCTTGTTTTAAAAAACTACTATATTAAAAAAGCTCAAGGCCGTCTAATCTTTGTTCATCGTGATGCGGATATTCCTTGCGGTAATCCTAATATTTCGGCTGCCTCTGCCGCCTTTGCCCGTATTGCAGAAGAAACGGTTGATGCCGTAAGAAAGACGGAGCTTCCCGGCGTGCAAACTCTTTTGGTAAAATTAGAAGGTTTTGAAGATGAGGTCTTTGCCGATTGGTTATGCAATCAGATAGCATCACCGGTTTTGTCCCGAAGTCCCGGACGATGGGTAAAAGCAGGGCAGCGCAGCTTTTTTGGAAAGTAAGTAATAAAATTGGAATACACCTGCAAATGTCTTGCCCTGTAGAAAATATGCAGATTACTGTGTCGCATTGCTAAAAATGTGAGAGAGGGGCATGTATTAAAAATTTTAGAACACTGAAAAACAAAAAACAAACTTGCGTCTGACAAGTGCATCTCTTTTCCCCTACAAAAACGCCGGGAATAAACAGCCGGAAACAAACTTATTGATTTTATCGGTACTTTGTCTTATACTGTAAGTATAGTTGTTGAACCTTGCGGCTTAAAACGGCGCCGCTCGCTTTCAACTGTATGTACCGGCACGGAAAGCCGGCAGTTATACCTTTTACGATACGAGGAGGAAACTTATGAAAAAAAATGTTATTTTACTGTTTGCGGCAGCACTGCTTACCGCTGTGCTGATATTGCAAACTTCCTGTAATCTTACCGCCCCTGAATACGGCATAGTAACACTCGACTTCGAAAATGGTGCGGCGCGGTCTATCGGGGCGAACGGGCTTCCTAACCTGTCGGACAGCACAATGCAAATCGATATTACAGGCAATTCTATCGTGCCCATTACAAAACAGCTTGAAAAAGACGAACCGAAAGTTTTTTCGCAATTTCTGCCGGTAGGCGAAACGATACACATAAAGGTCTCTATTATAACCCCGTCGGCAACGTGGGCGGGCTTTACCGACCTAACCGTAGAAAGCGGCGATAACGAGGCTGCCGTTAAACTGAACAAGGTAATAGCGTCCATGCGGCCGATACCGTTTTCGGTGAACGGCAGCAGTGCACCATATACATTTAAACTTAATATGGGCGGGATTCCGCTTGAGATAGCACAGTCCGGCTCTGGCCGCGACTACCTTTTTTTTACGCGGGACGGTAAGGGTCGGCTGTATGTAGCATATTCTGATCCCCCGGTCGTAATACGGCGGTATACCAGCGAAGGCGATCATGAAAAAAAACTATCTTTGCCCGGCAGCGTAACCTCGGTAGACAGTTTTACAACCGACTTAAAAACGGGAAGGGTATATATGTCGAGCGGCTCAACTCTTTATGAAATAGACAATAACGGCAACCTTATGCCCGTTATTGGCTCTGCGGGTACGATTAAAGCCAGTGCCGCCTATAACGGGTATTTATTTGTGTATAGCAGTTTGCCGGCAGGAGGGCAACTACAAATGTATCGGCTGACCGGTACAACAGCCGCTCCGATAGGTATGCCGGTTCAAGATCCTTTAAAAGATATTATACCCATAACAGATGATCCAGTCATTACCCACCAAAGTGGCGAATGCCAAGATATGTTTGCGTATGGGAATAAAGTGTATCTGGTGTTTACGATCGGCGCTCCATATGACGGCAGCAAAGCTTTTTACGGCGGGGTTCTTGAGTACACCTACACCGAAGACGGCCATATCACCGAGTCGGGCAGGTACGGATTTGGCAGTATGGAAAGCTATATAGAATATCCCAGTGGCAGTGGGACTGCTGTGTATCGTTTCAATGATGATGCGCCTTACGAGCGTTTTTACGGTGCACGGCGCATTATCGGTTTTGAAGACGGCATCTTGTATATTGCCGACGACGGTGCAATATTCAGATCACTAGAGTTAGTAAATGATTATAAGCTAATTGCAAACATAAACCGCATCGCAAAACTCGACACACGTTCAGGGATTTTAACATTCGAAAACACCGATGCCAAATGGTATAGGGAGTGGCGATAACCTGATCTATGCCGGACGTAGGCTATAACCTACGCCGGCCAAAGTACATAACCTGCGGCAGACGTAGAGCATAATTCGACAGTGCGTCAAAACAGTATTCGAGACTATCTCGAAGCTCGATTAAAAAATATACCTCCTTGTATATTTTTTAATCACGAGTTTTAGGCCTTTACCCGCCATGGACGGTTGTGATATAAGTGGTAGAGTTTTACTTACAGAACCACCACACTTCCTGTGAAGAATGGGTAATTGCTAAGTTTAGATGCCGAACAACTTACAGTTATATAAATGGGGCTTTTAACCAGGTTAGTTCGTGTTTGTTTGCCGTAAGATGAACAATCTTTGAGTCCGGAATTGCCGCGAATCTTTTAACGGTTTCGTTATCGGGTTCTCCCTGCATCTTTATTGTGCATATAAATTTTTCGCAAAGGCCCGAGTCAATCCATTTTATAATCCAATCATAAAGCCTCGGAGGATAACAGATTACATCGGAGCAAAGCCAATCTATTTTTCCTATGTCTTCCGGCTTTAAAGTAAAAGCATCATGTTTTATAAATTCTATATTTTTCTTTGCCATTAAATCGGGCCTCAAGGGACTTCTATCGATTGCGATAATTTTGCAGCCTAAGCTGTCCAGCACCCAGCTCCAGCCTCCGGGGCAGGCTCCGGCATCGAGGCAGACGGAATCGGCTGCGGGCAGGGAATTCTTTTTTCCGGAAGAAGCTGTGGGCAAGGCTTCGGCTTTTTCAGCAAGGCTGTTTTTCTCTTGATATTTTTTTAAGTAGAAATTTAAGAGGGTTAAGGCTTCCCACATTTTTAAGTAGGCTCGGCTCGGAGGATTTATCTTATCTTCTTTAAAGAAAATTTCTCCCCGAGGGAAGGGACTTGAAGTTTTTGCCGAAGCGAAAATTTGATTTTCGTTTAAAAGAGTCCAGATTCCCATTTCTGCTGACGGAACATCGTAGGGAAAGTTTCTTTCTTTTTTGCTGATGAAGGGAAGCTTTTTTTCGATGAGCTCTGCTCGTCTAAAGCAGTTAAACGGAACAAATGCCCAGTTTCTTTGAATTGAGTGCAAAATATCGGCAGCCTCGCTTATACTCGAAAACTCTGCCATAAACGGTTCTTCCATACAAAGGCGGCTCCAAAAAACATCTTTTGGAAAATTTTCTCTGTATATTATGTTACCGTAGACAGAGGCATCCTTGGGGAGATTTTTAATTTCCATAGGAGCTACTCCATGTGGAATTCCTAATTCATCGAGAAGATGATTTTCAAACTGAGGAATGGTAAGCCACGCTCTGCCTTTTAATAATTTTATACGGGAGTCATCTTTATTTGGCATAATCTTAGTATTCTCTTAAAGGCATATTTTCTTTTTTTTGCTTTAGCTTGTCAATCGGGTTCGTTTGTGCTATTATTAAATTGCATAATATCGTTTTTATGGAGGAGTTTTAAAATGTTTCAATTAAAAAAGAAAGGTATAAATCTTATTTTTATACCGGTATTGTTTGTTTGTGTTATATTATTATTTTCTTGCAGTGCAAAAGATAAAGCTGCCGTCAATACGGCCAGGCCTAATGAACCTAATGTAGAGGATATCGCCGAAGTATCCGAGACCGAGGAACATGAAGGAGTTTTGCTTGCAGAGGAATATCTTAAAAAAATAATGTACAATAATAATTTGAATGTAGAATTTGAGAAAAGGTCAAATGCACCTTCTGCCCACCAAAAGTATTTAAAAGATAAGCTTGTTTTTAAAACTTTCCCCTTTAATAAGGTGCAAGAAGGAGCGACTGCTGTCGTCGGAAGCGATCTTTGTTTATTCTATCCTAATGCAGAATTAAAATCTCAAGAAGACTTAGAAAAACTGCCTAAGGGGATTCCTGTTCCATTCGGCACGGTTTTAAGTATTGAAGAAGAACCGGTAAGGCTTCCGTTCGATGCCGATGATGAGTTCGATTTCGGTGTTTTTAAGTTTCAAGAAAATCAAAATTATTTTTATCAGACAACATGGAACGGAGAAAAAGGTCTTGTTTTTGGAGCCGATCTTACAGGTATGAATAACGATTTGAAAATAAATCAAGTTATTTCTATGCGTTATTTGACCAACGGTGCTCCTAAAGAATTTTATACGGTATTCGGTTATGAATTTTTAAGCAAGGCTCATCAAGCTGTTTTGGAAAGAGATAGGTTAATTTTTGAAAAAGTTAAACCCGATGAGTACGAGCTGCATATGATGTCTGCTGATGATATGATTGCCTTGTACAGAAATCATTATGGTTATCATTACGAATCATATGAAGATAATTATACGCCGACTCTTCGTGGAAATGACGGCACTACGGTTTTTATTACCACCGATTTGATGGCCCATGCAAAGCATCTTCTTTTTGATAGGATATTACAAAATATTGAAGAGAATTTTTTTACACCTAAACTTCTTGAACTCGTAACAGCCTTTGATGATAGTTTAAGTAATGTAAACAAAAAAGGTTTTCCTACAGCAAGACCTGAAACCTTAGAAAAAGCTAAACTATATTTTCAAGTTGCCCGTGCCCTCTTGGAGCTTGCTCCTGAATCCGTAACTGAAAAAGATAAATACGGTTCTAATGAAACTGTTTATAAAGAGCCCGATAAAAATGAAGTTCTTTCAAAATATCCCAAAACGGTAAGTGAAGAAATAGATTTGATTGATAAGGCTCAAGGTGCTGCCGTTTCTCCTCTTTTTACTTTTGAAGACGGTGCTTTTACAAAAGAAGATTATTCCCAATATAAACCGAGAGGACACTACACAAAAAACGGTATCTTGTCTGCCTATTTTAGAGCAATGATGTGGTTCGGACATGCTCATTTTTTAATTGCAGATAGGGGGCCTGAAGTTTTGGAACAGGATGGCAAGACAGCTTCCGATGCTTATGCTCTAACTTTGAACATGGAGCCTATAGCTCTTTTGATTACCGAGCTTGTAAAAAATGATGAAGAGCTTTATAAAAAGTGGTCGGCTCTTTTTGATCCTATAACCGATTTAATCGGCCTATCCGATGACCTATCTTTTAAAGAGGTCTTGCCTCTCTGGAAAAGCTATGATGTAAAAGATTTTGAAAAATGGGCGAGCGATAAAAACAACCTGTTTGCATTTATGAAATCGGCTCACGAAAAACTAAGACCTCCGGCTATAGCGGGCTCTTCCGCTTTTTACACAGCTTCCGAAGGTACCGATGAAGAAAGAAAGCCTCCAATGGGTTGGAGACTTTTCGGTCAGAGGTTTACTCTTGATTCTTATATTCACAGCTTGGTAAGCTCTCCCAGACTGTATGGCCGTGCACATGTTAAGGGGTTGGATATTATGAAGGCTCTGGGTTCAAAGTCTGCCGATTTATTGCTTCAAAAAGATTACTCCGATTTTCCTGAGTTAAAAACAATCCTCGATAAAATCGAAAAAGAAGCAGTATCTTCTCCCGACAAAATATTTGGAAAAACCTATTACGGTAAAATCTTAAACGGGATAGGCCTGCAAGCCCGTTTTGAGCAAGGCTCAGGCTTTTATTTTACCGAAAGCCCTGCATGGAGTGTAAAGTCCTTATTGTCGGCTCACGGAACATGGGCTGAGTTAAGGCATGATACTATTTTATATACAAAGCAGTCTGCCGCAGAGCTTGGAGGCGGTCCCGGTCCCGACCTTACCTATAGGGTAAAGAAGATTCCCAATCCGGTTCACTATATAGAGCCTAACTTGGCATTTTGGAAAAACGCTGCTTCTTCTGTGGATGTTCTTATAAATGCATTAAAGCCTTATAAGCTCATAGATGAAAAGAATTTACAAAAGCTTGAAATGTTAAAAGATACGGCTTTACATGCTGCCGATATCGTTAAGCTTGAAATTGCGGATAAGCCCGTTTCTGAAAAAGACCTAAAATGGATAGCCTTGATGCCCGGCTTCCTGGCCCGTATTCTTATGCCTTCCATAAATGCAGTTGTTGAGCCTGAACAATTGCGCATGGCCTTGGTTGCCGATGTGTTTACAAATGGAGAAGAAGGCTTTGTCCTTGAAACGGCTGTCGGTATTCCCTATAGAATCTATGTTCCCTTAAACGATGCTCAAGGCGGAAAAAGAATAGCTGTCGGTTATTGTTTTAATTACTATGAATTTGAACAAGACATATCTAAACGTCTGACAAACGAAGAATGGAAAGAAAGGGTTTATTCTAATGAGGACATGGAGGACTTAAAGCCTTTCTGGGCTCAGAATATTTCTTTTTAAAAAAAGCATTTTTGACGGACTCGAATTTTAGATAATATGAAAGTTATAAAATTTATAATCACCGTTTTTTTTATTTGTTTTTGTTTGACGGCTTGTACCGGCAAAAAAGACGAGACGGAAGAGACTGAAAAAATTTTCAGAACATGGAGCTCTGATGGGGAAAAGCCTCCTAAGACGAGGTTTATCCCCAAGGAAGCTTCTTTGCCGGACGGAGCAAAGCCTTGGGGCGGAACGGTGAGCCATCATCTTCTAACCGATGCCTTAATAGATGATTGGTTTACCGAACTTGCCGAGGCGAGAAAGATAAAAACTTTTTATATCTTAAGCCCTTCTCATTGGGGCCTTTCTCTGTACGATTTTTCTTTAACAAACGGATCATGGCAAACTAAGGACGGCCTTGTCAATTCTGCAAAGGATAAGGTTGAAAACTTATCGCGTCTTTTTGATGTGCCCTTTGATGATAAAGTATTTGTATACGAGCACGGTGTTTCAACCTTGATTCCATACATAAAAAAATACTTTCCCGATGCAAAGGTTGTTGCCCTTGCTTATTACGGAGAGCCTCCCGTAAATATGAATCTTGCAACTAAACTTTATGAGACGGTAACAAAAGTTTTTTCTATCAAAGATAAGGATTCTTTCCTTTTAATTTCTTCCGATTTTTCGCATAAATCCGATATGGAAAAAACTGCCGAAAAGGATGCAAAGTCCCACTATTTTTTGACAAGTCTAAAACCTTCTGCATGGACGCTCGGTATCTGCGATAACAGGCCTGCAATGTATTTGCTTTCAAAATTATTTACAGAAAAAACTCAATGTACAATTCAAAGAAATACTAATGCCTATAAGCTAAGCGATGAAACTGACCCTGAAGACATAACAAGTTATTTCTTTACATACTTTTGGGAAAAAGAAGATTAATCTTTTAAATTGTTTTTTATAGTTTCTAAATCTATTTTAAAAAGAAGCCTATCAGCTTTGTGTCTTTTGCAAAATTGAAGGTGTAGCATAGAGTTTTATTTTCGTATCCTACCTTAACGATAACAACTCCTATAACTTCTCCCGAGTTTTTATCTTTTGTTTCCAAAAAATAGGCTTCTTTTGTATACAGGTATTTTCCTGCCGGCTCAAAAAATATTTTAGTATTTACATTTATAAATTCTTCATCCAAGTTTTTTTTAAATTCTTCGGTGCTTAAGTTTCTTATGCCTTCCCAGTCCTTATCGTTTATCATAAAAATAATTTCTTCAGCCTTTTCTTTTAAAAAAGGAATGTGAAATGTTTCCGATGCGTCCTTAGGCTTACAGCTCCATAAAAAAGAAAATAAAACAAAAAGAAAAAATATTTTTAAGGGTTTCAAAAGCTCTTATTCCTTCGGATCTAAAATATCGGCTGCGACTGCATTAAAAAAGTCTTCGGCCTTTTTATTATTTTGACGCCTTATTATATCCTGAACGTCGGCGATTTCTTCAAGCTGTTTTTGAAGAAACTTCGTCTTATCGTTGTCTATAACTATTGTTTTCCCGTCAAGCAATACCATCTTAACTTCGGTAAAGGTGCCGAAGCGGGCCGGCCTTTTGAAGGTTTCAATTTCGATGCTGTGTATTGCCGAAAAATTTATAATTTTTGTTTTTGGAAAAAAGAATATCCCTGCTTTTTGAATAGCCTGTTCTTTTGTGATATTAAAGTACCACGAATTTTCGAAAAGGCCCGCAACTAAAAATAGGGTTCCAAAAATAAGGGCAATTATGGAATACTCTCCTTCTTTCATGGAAGATATATTCAAATAAAAAATTGCACCTCCGATTACAATGGCCGATATACGTAGCCATAATTTCAAGGTAAAAAATTTTACTATCCTGTCTTTTTCTTGTTTCATAAGTTTAACCTATTATTTCAATTTCAGCTGCTTTTCCGTTCCTGTCAGCCGAGTCTTCGCCCTTGGGATTGGGCATCTTAAACACCCTGAACTTTACCGGTGTTCCCTCTTTTATAAGTTTGTCCCTGCATTTTTTATCGATGTTTGTGAACGAAAAGAAAAAGTCTCCGTTTTCGTTTTCGATAATTCCGTATCGGTTCATAAGCCGTTTTATTTTTCCCTTTATTTTTGGCGTTTCATTTTTGCGGCCTATTGCCTTTATCCAATAGTTGGGAGGTATCCTGTCGTCGGATCTTAGTTCAAAATCATCCGATAGGGCATCGATTATTTCTCTCAATGTATTGTGGCTATAAGAGCGTGGATCGAATTCCGGCATAAAGTTACGGATAGAATTCCCTAGGTCGGAAAGACTTACCCAGCCTTCTTCTGTCATGCGGGAATTTCTATAAGCATGGCAGATAAGGTCTTCGAGGGATTTAAACTTTTTGCCGCTTTTTGAGTCTTCTTCGTATTCTTCAGTTTCATCAAAGTTTTCAAGATATTTAAATTCGTTGCAGGCGTTTACCCAAAGAGGTTTTGCATTGGACTTTCCGACTCCCAAAACATAGAGACCATACTCCCGTAATTTTAGGGCAAGGCTGTAATAATCGGAATCGGTAGAAACTATGCAGACGGCATTTATGCCTTGATTTGTGTTTGCAAGTTCTATGGCATCCATTATGATTGTGTTATCGGTTGCATTGGGCCCGTTTCTAAATTGCTGGACAGGCCGGATAGGTACTTTTTCAAGCCAAGGTTTCCAGCCGTTCATATTGGGAGTAGTCCAGTCCCCGTAAAGTCTTTTTATCAGAACCTCTCCTTCTTTTGAAACTTCGGAAATTATCGAGTCGAGATAGGAAGGAGCTATGTTGTCTCCGTCAATTAAAATAGCATATTTTTTTTCCATTTTGTTATTACCTTATTCTATTATTTCTACCTTTAGAAGGTTTGTAGATCCTGCTTTGCCTATAGGAATACCTGCCGTAAGGATTGCTATGTCTCCTTTTTTTACATGGCCTGTATCCTTTGCAATTTGCGAACACACATCGAACATGTTGTCGGTCGATTTTATAGGATCGGCTAAAACCGGATATACGTCCCAGTCGAGGGCCATCTTTCTCATAACCTGAGGCGATTCCGTTATTGCAATAATCGGTACCTTTGGTTTAAATTTTGAAAGAGCTCGCGGTGTTATTCCCGAAGCGGATGCCGTTATTATTGCATTTGCATCGAGGGCCAGGGCAGTGGAGCAGGTGGCTCTTGCAATGGCATTTGTGATTGTGGTCTCATGAAGAGATGCATTTTCAGCAAATAGTTTTTCATAATCTAATGTTTCTTCTATAGAGTTCGCAATTGAGGTCATCATGGCCACGGTTTCGACAGGGTATTCGCCTGCTGCGGTTTCTCCAGAAAGCATTACAGCTGATGTTCCGTCGAGAATAGCGTTTGCAACGTCGGTAACTTCGGCTCTGGTGGGACGCAGGTTGTGGGTCATAGATTCGAGCATCTGAGTTGCGGTGATAACCGGCTTTCCTGCAAGGTTTGCTTTTTTTATCAGCTGCTTTTGAAGATGGGGTATTTTTTCGGGTTCTATTTCTACACCCATATCTCCCCGGGCTACCATTATTCCGTCGGCTTCCGCTAAAATTTCATCTATGTTGTCCAAGCCTTCTTGATTTTCTATTTTTGCTATAACGGCGATTGTACTTTTGTGTTTTTCCAAAAGTTTTCTTATTTGGATAATATCGTCGGCTCTTTGTGTAAAGGATGCGGCAATAAAATCCACATCGTTTTCAATTCCAAATTCGATATCGGAGATATCCTTTTCACTCATGTAAGGAAGGTTTACCCTCAAGCCGGGAATGTTTACACCTTTTCGGCTGCTTAGGGTTCCGGAATTTACTGCAACACATTCTATGTCCGTATCGTTTAAAATATCGATAACCTGTAACTCCAATAATCCGTCATTTATAAGGATTCTGCTTTTAGGTTTAATTTCGGCGGCAATATTCTTATATGAGATGCTGCATATTTGATTTGTTCCGATTACATCTCTGGTTGTAATTATAAATTCCTGACCTTGCACAATTTCTACAGGCTTTTCAAAAAGGCCCAAACGGATTTCGGGTCCCTTAGTATCCAGTAAAAGTGCAATAGGCATTTTTAACTCTTCTCTTATTTTTTTTATTCGATCTATTTTAACCTTGTGTTCTTCATGGCTTCCATGCGAAAAATTAAGGCGGCAGACATTTAAACCGGCTTTAAACATTTCTGCCAAGACTCTTTCCGAGTCGGAAGCAGGCCCTATTGTGCATACTATTTTTGTTTTTTTCATGGGATTCCTCCAAAACTTCTGATATTATGATACTATAAATCGCAAAAAAATTCAAATGCCCAAGATAAAACAAATTGTTTTAAGCGGAGGAGTTAAGCTGAATGAAACTCGGCATTTATAAATTCTTCATACAGATATCGGATAAAAAACAGGTTTCACATTCCGGTTTCCTGGCCTTGCAGATATAGCGCCCATGCAGGAGAATCCAGTGGTGGGCATTTAGTAAATATTTTTTTGGAGTAACTTTAAGTAAATCTTCTTCAACTTGAATCGGAGTCTTGCCCGATGAAAGACCGATACGCGGGGCGGTGCGCAGGATATGGGTATCTACTGCGATTGCGGGTTTTCCGAAACCCATATTTAAAACCACGTTTGCGGTTTTGCGGCCGACTCCGGGAAGTTTTATAAGTTCTTCCATTGTATCCGGAACCCTTCCTGCATACTCATTTTGAATTATGCGGCTTAATTCAAAAATACGTTTAGCCTTTGTCGGATATAAATTTATTGTTTTAATGTATTCGCGGATTCCTTCTTCACCCAGTTCTATCATTTTTTGAGGCGTATCGGCTGCCTTAAAAAAAGGCCCCGTTGCTTTATTTACACCGACATCAGTCGCTTGTGCAGACAGTACCACCGCTACCAAAAGGGTAAAAATATTTGCAGAATGTAATTCTCCTTTCGGGTTAGGATTATTTTTTTTAAAGCGGCGGTATACTTCTTCGATTTTATCTTTATCCAATAAATTCATTTTTTTCCCTTAACGGTTTTAGTTTAGGTGAGCCCGACAGCTTGCATCCCATGATAAAAAGAATCGGAACCAAAATTAAAAAAACCGGTACTACCGTGATAAATGCAATAAACAAATCGTATTTATCGCCGACTATTCCCATAATAAAACTTGCAGTGCTGTAACCGGGAACTCCGAAGCAGGATAAAAAAATCATAAGGGCTGTTGCATCCACCGGAAGGATTGCTGCGGCAAAGGATTGGATTGTCGGCCAAAGGCATGCAAGGCAAAGTCCCATACAAAATAAAAACACCGCCAAACCGAAAAGCGAGTTTACAAAAACAAATAATAGGCTGACTATAAATGAAGCAATCGAAGAAACTATTATCGCTTTTTGAATGGAAACTTTTTTTAAAACCTTGCTGTTTAAGGATCTTCCGATAAACATTCCGAGGGCAAAGCTCGCCGTTACAATTCCTGCATAAAAGGCAGAGGCTTTTAAATAAAGCTGAATTAATGTAGCCGACCAAAAGGCAAAAGCTCCTTCGGCTCCTCCTGCAAAAAAAAGGGATAGGCCGAAAAGCCAAAAGGAGGGCAGGGAAAATATTTCTTTAAAGGCTGCCTTACTTCCGTCCGAAGGAGGAAGTTTTATTTTTTTTGATGAAGGATAGGAAAAACAAATCAATAGAGCAAAAATAGATAGGCCTATGTAAATGTATCTCCAGTTTATTCCTATCGAAAGAAGATAGCCGAAGCCTATCAGACCGGAACAAGTTCCCAAGGGCCAAAAGGCATGCATCATATTCATCTTTGCTCCCGTATCGTTCGGATATAAATCGTTTACTATGGGAGTCAGCAGGGCTTCCATATTTGCAACACCCAAGCCCATACAAAGAGCACTTAAAAGAGCCGTAAAAAAGTTTATGCTTTTTGAAAAGAAAAAAAGCCCTGCGGCTAATATCAAAAGAGAAGTACGCAAAACTTTTATCTTGCCGAATTTGGCAGCAAAGATGGGGCTTATAAAAAGAATTATCATCTGCTCGATAGCACAAAGCATTCCGAATAATCCCGCTTCCGTAAGCGAAAAATTTAAGTCTCTTTTAATATTTACGAGACATATCGAGATTGCAATGGAAGAAAGAGAATAAACTAAAAAACTAAGGCCTGAAACATTAAAGGTTCTTTTTCGTAGATCTTTCATAAGGAATTATCGATATGATATTGTTTTTTATAAGAATAGTCAAGGCGGAGTGTTTTGCTTAAAATTCATCACAGGATATTTTGTAGCTATATTTCCTGTTGAAATGGGTTTATAAGGGAGATTTCTTGATATTTTTGCCCTGAATTTAAATCTTCGGATATAATCAATTTACAATTAGCTTTTTCTGCTGCGGCAATAATTAGTGAATCCCAAAAGGATATCTGTGATTCTATACTTATGTTTATAGCATTTTCTGTCAATTGTAAATCACTTGTTATAATTTCCATATTTTTAAAATTGTGAACTATGGTTTTTATAAGAGTTTTGTCTATGTTTAATTTTTTAGTGGCGGCAACATAGAATTCATTTATTACTTGTGTGGATATTACCGGCTTGTTTTCATAAATTACCTTTCTTAATATATTGCGTGCTTTATTCATTTTATCATTGTCTCGATTGTCAAGTGCATAAACAAGTATATTTGTATCAATAAATATTTTATTCACGATATAACTCATCCCTTGTCCATTGTTTTTTTTCCGAAGAAATATAAACCTTATCCATTAAGGAAAATGTATCATCAAGCCATTCGTTTTTTTGAGGGTGAATTGTTTGTTCAAGTAATTTGCGAATCAGGCTGTTGAAAGAAATATTTTGATGTTTAGCATATTCTTGTCCGGCTGTGAGTATATCTTCATCAAGGCTTAATGTTATATTTTTCATTGTAACCCTCCTGTAATTATTATATATAATTTTTCCAAAAAAAACAAGATTTTATTGACAAAAAAGCTATCAAAAAAATTCCAATTGGGATTGCTGCTTATCTTCAAAGCTGTTTAAATATGCAAATATCTTATCGGGATTATGCTCGATGCCGTTTTCTTTGCAGAGTTTAAAAAACAGATTCATAAGACTTGCATTATGCGGGCTCATTACCGAGTAGTTTTCTCTATATAGTCTTATGTATTTTTGCTTTAGTCCCGGAAAATGTTGATCAAGTTTTTTATAAAAGAATTCCCTGTTTCCCTTTCTGAGAGTAAGTCCCATTCCGAATGAAATTATACCGAACACTTTAGCTTCGATACAATACCTCAGAATGCCATCTATATTTTCCGGAGTGTCGTTTATAAAGGGAAGAATGGGAGTAAGCCAAACCACTGTAGGAATTCCTTCTTCATTTAATTTTCTTAGGACTTTAACTCTTTCGCTTGTTACGGCAACATTCGGCTCTATTATTTTACACAAGGCATCATCATAGGTTGTCAGCGTCATTTGAATAACGCATTTTGTTTTTTTATTTACTGCCTTTAAAAGATCCAAGTCCCTCAGTATAAGGGAAGATTTTGTTATCAGGGTAAATCCGAAACCGTATCGATAAATTGTTTCGATAATCTTTCTTGTAAAGCCTAGTTCTTTTTCAAGAGGAAGATAGGGGTCTGTCATTGAACCCATCCCGATCATGCACTTTTTTCTTTTTTTAATTAAGGCTTCTTCCAAAAGTTCTACTGCGTTTTCTTTGACTTCGATATCTTCAAAGCTGTGAGTCATTTGATAACATTCACTTCTTGAATCGCAATAAATGCAGCCATGAGAACAGCCCCGATAAATATTCATTCCGTTTTTAGGAGATAAAATTCCTTTTGCTTTTACAAAGTGCATGAGATATTATAACATAAAATCTTGACAAGGTCTTGCTGGCAGTAGACTTAAAAATAAAAAATATTTATAATCTATCGAAAGAATTCCTGTTCTTCTTTTAAGAACGGAATTTTATTGAGAGGTAATTATGAACTCTAAATTTTTTACGATTTTAGGATGGGTTGCAACCGCAACCGCTATGGCAATGTATGTTTCGTATATTCCGCAAATAAGTAATAATTTAAACGGAATGAAAGGAAATTGGCTTCAGCCCCTGGTTGCTGCAATAAACTGTACTCTTTGGGTAACATACGGGCTTATGAAAAAACCTAAACGCGACTGGCCCATTGCCTTTGCAAATTCACCCGGCATAATTTTCGGTTTGGTTGCCTTTATTACCGCACTTTAATACAGCTTATCCGCATTCTTGTGATTTTCATTAAAAAATGATAGAATAAGCCTTAGAGGTAACTTATGGAAAATAAACGGATATTAAATAAAATACATATTACGAATAAAGATTTGGATTTGATTAAGAATGCTGTTGCAGAGGCGGAAAAAACTACAAATGGTGAAATTGCTTTGGCGGTTATTCCTCAAAGTGATTCTTATTCGTTTGTAGAATTGTTTGCTGCCGTCTGCTTAGCCTTTATTTCTTTTTTTGTTATGCTTTATTTCGGAAACGGTATTTGGAAATTACTCGAAACAAAACTTTGGTATCCTTCACCTAAGACTCTTACGGCCGTAATCGGAGCAGGTGTTTTCGTTGTAATGCTCCTTTTCTTTTTGCTGATAAATATTCCTGCTCTCGATAGATTAATAATTCCAAAAAAAATAAAGGAAGCAAGGGTATATGCAAGAGCTTTAAAACATTTTGTAGAATGCGGAATTTATAAGACTGCCGAAAGAACCGGTATTTTGATCTTTGTTTCTATTCTTGAAAGAAAAGTTTTTATTATTGCAGATTCCGGTATTGCTGAAAAAGTTGAGCAAGGTACATGGAACGGAATTTGCGGCATAATAACTTCCGGCTTAAAGTCAAAGAATACCGCAAATAGTTTTTGCAAGGCTGTAGAAGAATGTGGGAAAATCCTTGCAGAACATTTTCCTAAAACAAAGGGAAACCCGAACGAATACCCCGACGGGCTTGTAATTTTGGATAGGTAAATGACAGAAAAAATCAAACTTTTTTCTATCTTGCTTTTTTCTGCGGCTGTTAATATTTTTCCGCTTGATGTTCCTAAGCTTAGAGGGCCTGTAAACGACTTGGCCGGTATTCTATCGGATGATAAAAAGACTGAAATAGAGAATTTTCTTTTTGAAATTGAAAAAAAATCGGATGTGCAAATAGCCGTCTTAACTATCCCTTCTCTCGAAGGAGAAAATTGTGAAGAATATTCATTGCGCGTTGCTGAAACATGGCAGCTTGGCTCTAAAGAAAAAGATTCGGGTGTTTTGCTCCTTGTTGCCGTAAACGATAAAAAAATGCGTATTGAAGTAGGGTACGGGCTTGAGGCAAATCTTACCGATGCCGTTGCAGGCCGTATTATACGGAATGTAATAGCTCCCGAATTTAAAACAGGGAATTTCGGTAACGGGATATTCCTAGGGGTAAAAGCTATTGCAGGATATGCCTTACAGGATGAAAGTATGCTGTCAAAAATCAATTCCTCTGATGATGATTCTGACGGCCTTGCTATTATCATCGGACTTACGGCTTTATTTATACTATGGTTTATTTTTTGCAGACTTATTCCGTGCTTTTTCTGGATTTTGTACCGCCTGATAACTTTGAAGGGATTTACCGGTGAGGAATTGGTAAGTAATTTATTTACTTCAAGAAGTGTGTTTAAATTTTCAGGCTCTTCGGGAGGCGGAGGCGGTTATTCAGGAGGAGGGGGCAGCTTTGGAGGCGGCGGAGCTTCGGGAAGCTGGTAACGTCATCTGAAGGAAAAATTCCGCTTTAGATTGCTTTTTAGACTAAAAATTTTCAAAAAATATGTTTTTTTGACTAATTTGGTATTGACATTTATTCATACCTATGATATTATAGCCCCCGTTGCAAATGCAAAATGGGCTATTAGCTCAGTAGGTAGAGCAACGCCCTTTTAAGGCGTGGGTCTCAGGTTCGAATCCTGAATAGCTCAAAACGGAATCGGTTTATATCGGTTCCGTTTTTTTTTGCCCAATGCCGATGTATTGACAAAGAGGCTGTATAAGTGGTACTATTCTGCTTTAAGTCTAAATTTACATTTTTAGAGGTTTATATGGCTAGTTCAAAAAAGATTGCTGCCTCCATAGGGGGCATTATAGTTTTTGTTTTGGGAGTAATTGCCTTCGTTGCGGCTCCTATGATTACGGATCGGGCTTCTCAAGGTTTTAAAGTCGTCGGTAAATGGGGTAACGTAAGAATAGATAACAGTTCATCATCTCCTTTTATTGACCAATATCAATTTTTGGCTAATTATGTTGAACGCCAAAAAATGGAGCCTGAAGATTCCCAAATGAGAGAATATTTTTGGCAGCAAATTTCTTATTTGGCTTTTAGGGCTGCTGTTGTGCAGGTAGCTATGGAGGATGAGGTTGTAAACGCAGGATATAGAGTTCCTCAGTTCCGAGTTAATAAGGATTTAATAAACTATTATTTGGATGAAAACGGCGTTTATTCCGAAAGCAAATATCAGAATACTCCCGAAACCACACGGGTTACATATAGAAAAGAAATCGAAAAATACATTAAGGACAACCGTTATATAGAAGATTTGTTCGGAAACGGAAGTGGGTATGGGCTTAAAACCTCTTCCAAGGAAACGGATTTTATTGTCGATATGGCAAAAAAAGAAAGAAGCTTTAAATATGTTGTTTTTAATTTGAGCCTTTATCCTTCTTCCGAAATCGTAAAATACGGAAAAGAGCACAGCGATCTTTTTACAAGTTATGATTTATCCTTATTAAGCTATCCTACCGAAGAAGAAGCAAAGAAGATGCTGGCCTCACTTAAAAGCGGAGAGGTAAGTTTTGAGGATGCGGTTATTTTAAATGCAACAAAGACCCTGACGGATGATAGCGGAAAAATTACTTCAAATTATCGAACGGATATAAATAGATATTTTCCCGATAACGAACACCTTAAAGCTGTTTTGGCTTTAAAGCCTTCCGAATTGAGTCCGGTTGTTTCAATGCAAAACGGAATGTTCGGAATTGTAAGATGCAACGCAGAACCTTCTCTTCCCGATTTTGAAAGCGAGGCCCTTATTTCAAATATTCGAAATTATATGAACCGAAATGAAAAGGGTATGCTTGAAGATTATGTTCTTCAAACTGCAAATAAATTTGCAGAAGCTGCAAGAACTGCAGGATTTGAAAAGGCTGCTGAAGATTTTAAAGAAACAACCTTAACAGTTGAGACTTCAAACTTTTTCGGCATAAACTATGGGAATGCAAGTTCTCTTCCATCTCTTCCGTCTCAGGGTATTTTTGCAGCACTTGAGAAAAATGAATCTTTCTTTAAAAAAGCCTTTGCTCTAAAGAGCGGAGAAATTTCCGAGCCCATCCTTGCCGGTTCCGAAGTTGCAGTATTAACTCTTGAAGAAGAAAAAGAAGTTGATGAGTACACTCTTGACCGCACTAAAAAAGATTATCAAAATCAAGCAGGTGCTTGGTTCCCCTATTACCATATAGCGGCTATTATGCGTATGCAGGGTATGAATTATCCTCTTCCGATTGCTCATAAGACATTTATGGATTATATTTTTACAAATTCCAAATTCCAAGATAATTTTGGGAACCTGTTTAAATAAGAATGACTGCAAATAATGAAAAACCTGAGCTCATTCCGATTGACTCAGGTTTTTCGGTTTTATACAAAGACAAGTACTTATATTCAAAACGTTCACCGCAAAAAAATATTCTACAATTAATTTCTTCTATTGTAATTCAAAATGAAACATTGGTTCTTTGTGTATCTCCGGTTTTGGGATACGGATTAAAAGAGCTTTTAGAAAAACTCCCGCCGGATTCTTTTGCCATCGGTTTGGAAGCTGATGAAGATCTGTTGAAGCTTTCAAAAAACAAAATCGATAAAAATATTTTAGAGAACTCTAAATTTTTATATACGGGCACGGATTCGGTAAATATCTTATTAAACCGGCTTGATGATTTTATTAAAGGAAAAAAAATTAGACGCGTTATAAGAATAGATTTTTCGGGAGGAGCGGCTTTAAATCAATCCTTTTATTCTCAAGCCTTTGATTTTATCTCTCAATATATTTCGCAAATATGGATTAACCGATTAACTTTAATTCAATTCGGCAGAAATTATGCCCGTAATTTTTTTAAAAACTATTATTCGATCTTACGCTCTATTGTAAAGAGTCCCGATAAAACTTCGGCTTTAAATATAAATTCTTGTTTCGGTTCTTTAATTGAAAAATCGGTTAATAAACCTATTATTGTAATAGGAGCCGGGCCATCTCTTGATTCTTCTGTCGAGTTTATAAAAGAAAACAGGGATAGGCTTTTTGTTCTTGCTGTCGATGCTGCTTTTGCAGGGCTTTATCCCGAAATAAGACCTGACGCTGTTGTTTTGCTTGAGTCGCAATATTGGATTCAAAAAGCCTTTATCGGTATTACGGATTTAGATATTCCCATTATTGCCGATTTGACATCGAATCCTTCTTTGCTTGTAAAGCTAAATGGAAATAAGGCTTTTTTCTTTACCGATTATTCCGGCCAAGATTACGCGGCAAGTTCTTTTTTTTCCGTTTTAAAAGAAAAGAATATTTTACCTTTAAGATTTGAAGCTATGGGCTCGGTGGGGCTTGCTGCCTTAGCTCTTGCCGAAAGATTGGCTTTTGACGGCCTTCCTATTTTTCATACAGGTTTGGATTTTTCGTGGGGGCAGGGCTTCAGTCATTCAAAATTAAGCTATCAAGTTAAAAATGTATTTTCGGATATTTCCAAAATAAAAAGTCTTTACACGGGAGAATCTTTGTTTCCGAATAAGCTTAGTTTTGAAAAGGGCAAAGACGGCAGTCTTGTTTTTACTTCTCCTAATTTAAAAAATTACGGAGAGCTTTATAAAAAACTTTTTGCTTCTAAAGAAAACTTTTTTGATATAGGACAATCAGGTTTGGAACTAAATTCAAAAAAAATACATTTTGATACGGCAAAAAAAATCATAGACGATTTTTATTCGTGCGGAGGGGTTATTGATTTAAATTATGAAGCATCTTGTTCTATAAATAAAAATAATGATAAAAAAAATTTTATATGCTATGATTATGCAGATAAAGAAAAAGTTATAAAAGATTTTTTAATTTCCGAAAAAGAAAAGCTTCTTAGGCTTAAAAATATTTTTATCGGAAAAATAGTTTCTTCTGATGGAGAAATTAAAACTCTTCTTTTGTCTATGCCTTATCTATATCTTCATTTCCCGGATTATAATTCCTTATCCGAAACTATCTTGGATAAACATTTTTTATCCCGTGTAAGAATTGAGATAGAATATTTTTTAAAAATACATCTGATAAATGAAAATTTTATCAATTAAGAAAATACTACAGTTTTAGTAAAATTCATATCGTATAAATTTTTTGTAATGCGGCTATTCATTTCATATGCCCATTGAATTTTTTCTTTTGCTTCATTTATCCAGTTATTGTTTTTTCCTATTTTGATGGAGTCCGTTAAGTACTTAATAGCCTGATAAAGAGCTTGAGATATTTCAACTACTATTTCATCACCGAAGCCTTCCGACAGAGGATGTGCGCAAAGATAATCCCGTGACCAAAAAATTTTATCTAATCCCATTTTATATAAAAAAAGAGACTTGTCCGAAATGTGTTCGGCTTTTTTATCTCTGTTAATAAACCTATATTTTCCATTTACTTTCATTTTTTCATATTCATCACTTATTATTTTAGATTCTGCCTTGGAGTTTGTTTTTATATTTGAATACACATGGTTTAAAATCATCATGTATTTATCATATTGGGTTTTATTGTTTGTATACATATCGGGATGATATTTTTTTACAAGAGTATAATATTCTTTTTTTATTTCTTCTTTTGAAATACTTTGTGCTATTATAATAAAATTTTTTATATCATTATTAAAACTATCTTGTGCTATCATAAGAATAATTATAATAGAGGATATGTAAATAGTCAACTGGAAATTTAAGAACTTTTGTCCTCTTGATAGTATTTTGCTTGTGCATTCCAAAGTTCATAGTACTTGCCGTTTATATCGGAAACGAGCTCGTTATGATTTCCGTATTGAACAAGACTGCCTTCATCCATAACGGCAATTTTATCGCAGAATTTACAAGATGAAAGCCGGTGCGAAATATAGATTGCAGTATTTTTTGAAGTTATATTATCAAAATGAGAATAAATCTCTGCTTCCGAAATAGGATCGAGGGCTGCCGTAGGTTCATCCAAAATAAAGATTTTGCCTCCGTGATAAATTGCGCGTGCCATTGCAATTTTTTGAGCTTCTCCGCCGGAGGCTTCAATTCCGCCTATGTCAAAGTTTTGATATAGATAGGCTTCGGCTCCATGCTTTTTATAAAAAGCTTCCATGCCCGTTTTTGAAAGAGCATCGGCAACCTTTTTTTCGTCATAAGAACTTGAGGCGGAAACATTCTCGCCTAATTTAAGAGACAGTAATTTAAAGTCTTGAAAGACAACCGAGAACACATCTATGTACTCATCATAATCATATTCTTTTATGTTTACTCCGTTTAAAAGTATTTCTCCTTCAGTCGGCTCGTAAAGTCTTACAAGTAATTTGATAAGAGTGGTTTTTCCCGATCCGTTTTTACCAACCATTGCAAGTTTTTGACTTGAATCTATTTTTAGGTTTATATTTTTAAGAGCATATTTATCTCGGTCGGGATATTTAAAACTTATATTTTTTAATTCAAATACGATTGGCTCGTCTTTGTTTATGGAAAGTTTTCCTGAGTATTTTTTTTCGTCTATGTCGAGGAAGTTTAATAATTTTTTACGGGATTTATCTGAAGCAACAAGAGTAGTTAATCCGTCCATAGCTTCAGATACTTGAGCCGAAAAAACATTTATAGCTCCTATGAAAAAAAAGACTTCACTCAAGGCAATGGAACCGTAAACGGCTTTTAAACCTACAAATAAAAAAACTAAAAGCAAAAGAGATCCTTCGAGGAGTTTAGCTGACCCTATAGTACGGGAAAAAAACTTTGCCATAAAATCATGAGTACTTTTTTGCATTGCAAGATAGGTGCCTGTATACTTTTCGGCTAAGGCCTTATCATATAATCTAATATCCTTTCCTGTTCTATAATCATAAATTAAATTCATATAAGATTTTAGATAACGGGCATTTGTTTTGACTTCTTCCGAAATATGTTCTCCGAATTTTTTATAAATATATTTTGACAAATAAAAAGAAATTATATTAAAGGCAATCAAAAGAATTAAAAAGGCTGAATTTATAAATGCTCCTGAAAGCCCCATAAAGCCTTGGGGAGTAAAAAGGCCTATAAAAAAATATAGGGCGATGCCTGCTCCTATAAATCCGGCTATACAGGTGCCTGTGTTTTTTATAAAATCACCATGAGAAAAAACTATAAAGCGTTCAAATTGCTTGATTGAATTTAAATCGTTTTGAAATTCGTTTTGTTCGGTAAGTTCAAAATTTAATCTTAAAACTTTAAGAGCTTTTTCCATAGTATGTTTTTTAGAAAAACATTTATAATGGTACATAAAACGTTTGTCCAATATTCCTGAAATTATCGATAAAACCATAAATGCCGCTAAAAGAATAATGGTCAATCTTAAAACTTCACTCGGTAATCTTTGTGATGTTACTGTTTCAATAATTATCTTGGATAAATAAAGGAGGCAAAAAGGCCGTATGGCCTCTATTATATTAAAAAAGATGCTGTTCCACATTAGCCCCCTTTCTATTTTTTCAACATAAAAAAACATTCTAAAAAATCTTTTAAGCCTCTTCATTTTCATCTCCTTGTTATGGTCTCTAAAAACTTCAATTTTTAGAGGGCTTCCTTAAATTTATTTGCGATGTTTTTAATAAGTTAAAGACTTATTAAAAACTCGTCAGGCAAGTCTAAAAATCTAACAAAGTTTTTAGGCTTGCCTATAATACTTACTTTGAACATCATACATGTTTCTGTATGTTTTATTTTGATTCATAAGTTCATTATGAGTGCCTTCTTCTATTATTTTTCCGTGTTCTAGTAAAATAATCCTGTCACAAAATTTTGTAGATGCGAGTCTGTGCGAAATAAAAATAGAAGTTTTTTCTTTACTCATCGCGTCATACTCTTCATATATTCTACTTTCCGCGATCGGGTCAAGGGCGGCTGTCGGTTCATCCAGAATATTTATTTTTGCATTTTTATAAAGAGCTCTGGCAAGCAGCATTCTTTGATTTTGCCCGCCCGATAAATCGATTGCTTCATCATTGCTTTCCTTTACTAAAATAGTTTGGCTGCCATTCGGGAGATTTGAAACCATTTCATTTAAACCGCTAGAAGTAATTGCATCTTTTAATTTTTTTTCATTGATATTTTCCGTTCCGGCAATATTGGCTGCAAAAGTTTCCGGAAAAATATTTATATCCTGAAATACCGGAGAAAATAAATTATAGTATTCTTCTTTTTTAAAATCCGTGCTGCTTTTTCCGTCAATTAAAACGGAGCCCTCGGTGGGTTCTAAAAGTCCCATTAAAAGATGCATAAGAGTTGTTTTTCCCGCTCCATTGATACCGACAAGAGCAAGTTTTTCTCCGGCATCAATTTTTAAATTAAAGTCTTTAAAAATCCATGCTGCGTTTTCCGAATATCTAAAGGAAAGATTTTTAAATTCGATTGAAGGTTTTTCGCTCGTATCATTTACGGTAAGCTCTCCGCCTGTTTTTTCATCGGGAGTGTTTAAAAAAATTCTTATTTGACTTAATTCGCTGTTAAATATAATCAGGTTACTTATCTGAAGAACAATAGCGTCCATCCATTTTGAGAATTCCATAACCAAGCCTATAAGAAAAACGAATTGAGAAACGGCAATGGTTCCGGCGTTTAATTGATAAATTAAGTAAATATAGGCAAAAACATCTCTTATAAAAATCATTAAGGCATTTAGAATTTTTCCTCCTGCCTGTACATTCGATTCTGCTCTCAAAAATTTTTTTACTCGTCCGTGATAGTGTTCAAAGTTTTCGATCAGCCAATCTTTCATTTTATAAAGGCGGATGTCTTTTGCAAAGCGTCTGTCTTCCGACGTTGTAAGAATGTAGCTCTCTTTTTTTTCGTCATCACCGCGGTCTTCCATGTTTTTTTGTGTATATTTTCCCGTATAGATTCCGTACAGTAAATTTACGGTTCCTGAAGCCAAGACGATAAATAGAAGAATTAAGTCGATGCTTATAATACCTGAACTGAAGAAAAAAGCTCCTACAACTGCGGTTAAAAGAAAGGATAAATTAAGTCCGAAAAAATGAAAGGGGCCGCCCGAGCTTCCCGTCATGACTATGTTTTTTACCTTGGTTATTTTTGTTTGCACTTCGGGAGAAATAAGGGTTTGATAGTTAAGCTCAAACATTTTTTTATTTACAGGTACCGAATAAATATGGAATAAAGGACGGGAGCCTAGAGCCATCAACTTTGTTTCAAGCACCTGTATGATAATTTTACAGGCCGTTATCAAAATACCTGCCGTCAAAATGGAAAGTAAAATAGGCTTAGCCTCTGCTCCGGTTTCAATACCCACTATAATTGTTTTAGGGATAAGAATGGTTTGATAAATCATAAAAATACGGATAGGTACCGAAACAATCATAAAGAAAATGCCTGCCGGAAATGTTTTTAACCAAACTCCTAAATAATAGAAAATATTGTTAAAAATGTTTAATTTTGTATCGTTTTTTTCCATAATTTCCTCTCTAAACTTAAGGTTTAAATATGTAAGACTATTCTAACATAGGATTGAAAATCGGTCAAGGGTTTTAACATAGTTTCAATCTTTTACGCCTACTTGAAGTCTTTTCAAATTGAATGTATAGTAATTATTAATATATTGAGTATGTTTCCCAATAAATTTTTATTTTGAGAGAGAGTATGAGTCAAACTTGTAATCATGAATGTGAAGGTTGTAATTTAACCTGTAATGAAAGAACTGCTGCGCCGAACAGTTTTATTGAGAGTCCGAATAAACTCAGCAGTATTAAAAAAGTTATCGCAATTATAAGCGGTAAGGGCGGAGTAGGGAAATCTCTTATTACTTCCTTATCTGCGGTACAATCCCAAAAAAAAGGTTATCAATGTGCTATCCTTGATGCCGATATTACAGGTCCGTCCATTCCTAAAGCTTTCGGAATATCCGGGACTGTTGTCGGAAACGATTCGGGGATTTTTCCTGCAAAGACTAAAACCGGAATTGATATTATGTCGGTTAATTTGCTTCTTGAAAATGAAACCGATCCTGTCATATGGAGAGGTCCTGTAATTGCCGGCACTGTAAAACAATTTTGGACGGACGTTATTTGGAAGGATATTGATTTTATGTTTATCGATATGCCTCCCGGAACCGGCGATGTGCCTCTCACCGTTTTTCAATCCATACCTGTAGACGGTATTATTGTGGCGACTTCTCCTCAGGAACTCGTTTCAATGATAGTTGCCAAGGCTGTCAATATGGCAAAAAAGATGAACATACCAATAATCGGTTTGGTTGAAAACTTTTCGTATTTTACTTGTCCCGATAACGGAAAAGATTATCATATTTTCGGAGAAAGCGGCATTGATGAAATAGCCTTAGAATATGGTATTCCGGTTCTTGCAAAACTTCCTATTGATCCTGAAATTGCAAAGGCTTGCGATAAAGGCAAAATAGAAAACATTGATGCACCATGGTTCAATCCTATTGTTGAATGTATTGCAAAACTTTAATTAAATAGGAATGTTTATTTTAAGGAAAGCACATGGCAAAAAAGAAAACAGGAGACCTTGCTCACCGCTGCAGCAAATGCGGTTACACTCAAGCCCGCTGGCTCGGCCGATGTCCCGAATGCGGCGAATGGAATACTTTTGAAGAAGTTATAATCAATCAAGATTATTCCGCAGCCGAAAGGAGCATTGCAGAAAAATTTGTAAAAGAAGCTCATTCCGTTCCTCTTGATGCTATTGAAGCAAATGATGCCGTCCGCCTTTCTACGGGGATTGCGGAATTTGACAGGGTGCTGGGCGGAGGTGCCGTAAAGCGTTCGGCAATTTTAATCGGAGGAGATCCGGGCATAGGAAAATCGACACTGCTCTTACAAGCCGCTTCGGCCTCTTCTTCGGGCTCCGTAAAAAAAGTTCTGTATGTTTCGGGAGAAGAATCGGGCGGGCAAATCCGTTCCCGTGCCGACAGGCTGAATCTTCCTTTAAAAAATATTGAACTTTTATGCACTTGCAGGTTGGAAGATGTAGAGAGAGTTTTAAACAAGGTAAATCCAGTTTTTGTCATAATCGATTCCATTCAAACTATGTATTCCGCAGATGCCGGAGCCGTTCCGGGAACTATAAATCAGTTAAAGCTATGTGCTCATGAGCTTGTATCTTGGGTTAAAGAGAGGGACAGCGTTTTATTTTTAACTGCCCATGTAACAAAGGACGGAAACATAGCGGGGCCTAAGGTTCTCGAACACCTTGTGGACACGGTCATTTCCTTTGAGAGAACAGAAGACGATGTGCGTTTTTTACGTGCCCTAAAAAACCGCTTCGGCTCGGTTGACGAGCTTGGAATTTTCTCCATGGATGAAAGCGGTTTAAAAGCCATAGATGACCCGTCTTCATTATTTATTACCAATAGGACAGGCCCTCTGCCTGCAGGTTCCGCTGCCGTTCCCGTCTGCGAGGGGAGCCGTGTTTTTATGGTAGAAATACAGGCTCTTACGGTTCCTGCCAAGGGTGCGGTTACAAGGGTTTTTTCGGACAAGATAGATTCCGCCCGCGTCAGCCGCATCGCCGCCGTTTTGGAAAAAAGAATAGGCTTACAATTTTCGGATCAGGATATTTATGTAAACGTTGCAGGAGGCATAAGGCTTAAAGAACCCGCCGCCGACCTCGCCATAGCACTTGCTCTTTATTCCGCTCGTGCAAATATTTCTGCCCAAAAAGAAGGAGCCTACATTGGCGAGTTAAGCCTCGCAGGAGAAATCCGAAGCGTCAAAAAATTAAAGCAAAGAATCAAAACCGCCCAAAGCATGGGCTTTACAAAAGTCGTGTCGCCTCCTCCTTCCGATTCCGAAGCCGGAGACATAAACACATCACAGCTTTTTAAGGCGGAAGATTTAAGCTCGGCAATAAAGAAGGTGTTTGGGTGATTTTGATTTTTTCCCCAAAATAATGTATAATGGGTTTAGGAGGGTTTAATACTTATGAAATTATTGATTATTTCGGACGGGCATGGGGATCTTGAAAAACTAAAAAGGATAAAACCTGTTGCCGATGGGGTTGATGCCCTTATTTTTGGAGGGGACTTTGCTGCTTTTAAAAAGATTGAAACGGGGGCTCCTTTTCTAAACGAGCTTTTAAAGATTCATAAAAATATTTTTGCCGTGTTGGGGAATTGCGATGCTCCGGACTTTGAAAAAAAATTAAAAGATGCCGGTGTTTCGATTACGGGTGAGGTAAAAAATTTTGAAGGGCTTATCTTTGCAGGTTCAGGGGGCGGGAGCAAATTTACAGGTACTACGCCCTATGAAAGAACCGATGAAGAGCTTGTAAAAGACTTGACTGATGCCTTTGAAAAAGCAAATATTACCGAAGCCGGTAACTTGGTTTTGGTTTGTCATAATCCTCCGCATGGGGCTAAGGTCGATAAGGTGGCTCCCATGGTTCATGTGGGCTCAAAGGGTATCACTGCCTTTATCGAAAAACATAAGCCGCTTTTGGTTGTGTCGGGGCATATTCACGAGTCCTTTGCGGTCGATAAAATCGGAGAAACCGTTTTGGTAAACCCTGGTGCCCTTATGGAAGGCCGTTATGCTCTTGCCGAGATTGTAAAAAACGAAAAGGGCTTTGAAGTTTCTGTAGAATTAAAAACCTTGGATTAAGGCTTTTCGATTATAAGAAGGTGCCTTTCTTTTTTTAAAAAAGGAACATCAAGTTTTTCTATTTTATAGTTTAGGCCTTCTTTTTTGACAAGCTCCGTTTCTTCGTTTATTTTTTCTTTTGCGGCCTTGTATAAAAATAATTTACCCTTAGGCTTTGCAAGATTTAAAAGGGTGTTTAGGATGTGCTTATCCAAAGTGCGGAAAGCTCTGCAAGTTACAATATCAAATTTATTTTGAGGGGCCTTTTCGGCTTCGCTTTCGATAATCTCGGTGTTATTTAATTGGAGAACGGCCTTGATGTTTTCTAAAAATGTGCATCGCTTTTGCATTCTTTCGATTAAAGAAAGTTTTACATCTAAATTGCCTAAAGAAATAAAGAGAGCTGCAAGGGGAATCCCGGGAAAGCCGGCTCCGGTTCCGGCATCGGCAATGTAAAAAGGCTCTTTTGTAATGAGGGCTTCATTATCATTTTTGCTTGAGGTTTTGCTTTCGGTATTTTTGTTTTCGGTATTTTGGGTTGCGTTATAAAAAAAACGCCATGCCGAAAGGGAATCTAAAATATGGGAGACGATTAATTCTTCATCGTCCTTAACCTTCACCAAGTTAAATGAGGCGTTAAACATTTTAAGTTCCCGCATATAAATGTTTAAAAGTTTAGAAAGCTTATTATGAGTCTTTTCGTTTATGCCTAATTCTTTTAAGCCCTTTAGTAGAAGACCATCTGATAAAAGGACCTTTGATAAAAGTTTATCATCTTCCATTTTTAAAGCGTTTCCTACATCATCTTATCTATTATGTTTAATTTTTTTTCGGAATAGGGATGATAGCGGAGCTTAATGTCGATGAAGTTTGATTTTTTTAAGATGCTTTTTGCATTGCTGAAAACTTTAAAGCTTTCGTCTCCGTGATATTTTCCTATGCCGCTAAAGCCGACTCCTCCGAAGGGAAGGTAATCGCTTGCCAAGTGGACTATCGTATCGTTGATACAGCCGCCCCCGAAAGAAACTTCATTGAGGAATTTCTTTTCTATATTTGAGTCGGTTGTGAAAAGATAAGAGGCTAAGGGCTTTTCGCGGGATTTAATCAGTTTAATTGCTTCTTCTATTGTTTTAAAACTTATTACGGGAAGGATTGGCCCGAAAATTTCTTCCTGCATTATTTTGGAATCAAAGGTGATATTATCCAAAACTGTGGGCTCAATAAATTTTCTGCTTTTTTCTCCTTTGCCGCCCGTGATTATTTTTTCTCCTTCAATTAAACCCATGAGGCGGTCAAAATGTTTTTCGTTTACGATGTGGGGAAGGTGCATGTCCAAATAGGTTTCCGTGGGGAAAAATTCTTTTAAAGCTTCTTTTAATTCTTCGATAAATTTTTCTTTTACCTCATCTTGAATTAAAAGATAATCGGGGGCTACGCAGGTTTGTCCGGCGTTAAGGTATTTTCCGAAAGCTATTCGGCGGGCTGCAACTTTTAAGTTTGCAGATTTTTCGACTACGCAGGGAGATTTTCCGCCGAGCTCCAAGGTTACGGGGGTTACATATTTGGCAGCCGCTTCCATTATGAGCTTGCCGACAGTTGTTCCGCCTGTAAAAAAGATGTAGTCAAAACGCTGCTCCAAAAGTTTTGAGTTTTCTTCCCTCCCTCCGGTAATTATCGATATATATTCCGGCGGAAAGTTTTCGGAGATTATTTTTTTTATAACCTCCGATGTTGCAGGCGAATAATTTGAGGGCTTTACAACGGCGCAGTTCCCTGCAGCAATGGCACCTACCAATGGAGCGAGGGTTAAATTTAAAGGATAGTTCCATGGCGACATAATGAGCACGGTGCCGAAGGGCTCATACATTATTTTGCTTGAGCTTTTAAAATGAGCAATCGAGGTTGGAACCCTTTTAGGTTTAATCCATTTTTTTAAGTGCTTTATTGCAAATTTAAGTTCTCCGCGTACAATAGCAAATTCCGAAAAGAAGCCTTCCATTTCGGTTTTGTGTAAGTCGGAATAAAGGGCATTTAAAAGTTCTTTTTTGTTTTGGTTTAAGACTTCCTGTAATTTTAATAATTGAGAAATCCTAAACTCATAGCTTTTTGTTTTATTTGTTCCAAAAAAAATCCTGCAATTTTTTACGATTGTTTCTATATCTTGATTCATTATGTGCTCCGGCAATGTTTTGTCGAAGCATTATACACATAAACCGAATAAAATTCAAGGCTAAAATTTTAAGCTATTTTTCCGTTTTCGATTTTTATAGCCCTGTCCGCCTCTTTTATTGTAGAAGGACGATGTGCAATCGTTATTATGGTTTTATTTTTGCGGATATTATTTAGGGCTTGCCGGAAGAGTGCTTCGCTTTCACTATCCAAATTGGAAACGGCTTCGTCCATCAGTAATATAGGAGAATTTTTTAAGACGGCACGTGCTATAGCAATTCTTTGCTTTTCTCCGCCTGAGAGCTGAACACCCCGCTCACCGACATTGGTATCGTAGCCTTGTTCCAGTCTTTTAATGAAGCCGTCAGCCATCGCAACTTTAGCAGCTTGTTTAATTTCTTCATCGCTTGCATCGGGACAGGCAAGGGAAATGTTTTCTTTTATGGTTTTATTAAAAAGATAAACATCCTGCGGTACATAGGCGATTATATCCCTCAGGGAATTTTGGTGTATGTCTTTTATGTTTTTTCCGTCAATATAAATTGCTCCGCTGTCAGGTTCGTAAAAGCGCATAAGCAAATTCGCTATTGTAGATTTTCCCGCTCCCGATTCACCCGTAAGGGCAATGCTTTCACCGGCCTTAACCGTAAAATTAACCCCGTGCAAAACTTCGGTACCTTTTTCGTAAGAAAATTTTACGTCTTTAAATTCTATGTTTCCCTTAACCGAAGATTTGTTTTGCGGAATATATGGAACCCTGTCTTTAACGGCCGGTTCTTCTTCTAATATATCCAAAATTCTTTTTGCCGCTCCATTTGAAATATTCATAGCTCCTGCCGTAACCGAAACGCTCATTATAGGCACAAAGGCAAAAAGAGAAAATATTATAACAACCGAAACCATTTCAGGTTTTAACGAGCCTGCAATTACTTCCGAATGAGCAAGTAATATTGTTGAAATTAAAACTGCGGAGGTAATTAAGTTTATTATCAAACTGTGTAAACCCTTAAATCTCCCATCCCGTATTTCTTTTTTATTTAAGCGTAAGGTATCGGCAGTAACCTTTTCAATGTATTTTTTTTCTTTGCCGAAAATTAAAATCTCACGTAAACCTTGAACCGTATCTACAGCTTCGGCATTTACCTCAGCCAAACCGTCGCGTATCTCTTCTCCGATTTTTTTTGTAATAGGATTAAAAAAATATGGAACAGCTGCGACAAGAATACAGGCGGCAAAAACGGCTGCACTTATTTTAAATGAAAGAAAACTTAATGCAGTAAGATAAAGAACAGTGCAGACAAATGCAATTATGTAAGAGCCTGCGGTGTGAGCATAAAAAACTTCGGTGGCTTCAACATCTTCGACAAACACGGAGGTAATACTTCCGCTTCTTTTTTTGCCTGTGGATTGCGGTGCTGTTTTGGAAATCGAATCATATAAAAGGTTTCTTATTTTTTCGATTACACCGTATGAGACCAAATGACATTCGTACATTTCCAAAAAAGCAAAAAGTCCTTTGCCGATAATAAAAATAATCAGCGGTATAAAAAGATAAAGTATTTTTCCTGTGCTCATTTTAAACAGAGCCGCTGAAGCTATATATGCGCCCGTTAAAACGGTGAGCAAAGCAAAAACACTGTTAAATATTCCGTAAATAATCGAAATAATAAATTCTTTTTTATAAAAGCTTATGTATTTAGACATTTTAATAAGCGGTTTATATTTTTCTTTAAACATATTAATTTTCTCCTTGTTGCGCTTCTACAAGCTTTTTGTAGTATCCGTCTTTTAAAATAAGTTCTTTGTGAGAGCCTTCTTCTACGATTTCTCCTCTGAGCAAAACCAGAATTCTATCACTGTTTTCAATTGTATTTAAGCGATGCGCAATCGTAATGCTTGTTCTGTTTCTTAACAAGTGATTAAGACTTTGTTTAATTTCATTTTCATTTTCGGTATCCACGCTGGACGTAGCTTCATCAAGAACTACAATCGGTGAGTTTTTTAAAACGGCTCTTGCAATTGCAATTCTTTGTCTTTGCCCTCCCGAAAAGTTAAGCCCTCTTTCTCCGACTTTTGTATTGTAACCTTCCGGTAAACTTTGAATAAAGGAATGAATATTTGCAGCCTTACATGCATCTATAAGCTTCTCCTCATCTGCATTTTCATTTGCATGTAAAAGATTTTCTTTTATTGTTCCGTTAAACAAATAGGTTTCTTGCGAAACTACCGTAATTAAACTGCGCAAAGATTTTAATGTCAAGTCTTTTATATCGGTACCGTTGATATAAATGCTCCCGCTTGTAGGCTCATAAAACCTTAACAATAAATTTACAATGGTAGTTTTTCCGCTTCCCGATTCTCCTGCAACTGCAAGTTTTTCATTTTTTGCAACAGTGAAATTTAAATTCTTAAAAACCGTATTCTTTTTTTCGCTGTAAGCGAATTCAATATTTTTATATTTTATTTCAAAACCATCGGCCGATTTTATGTCAATGGTTTTAGTCCCCTCATCTTTTATTTTTTCTTCTTCATCAAGTAAGGCAAAAATTCCGCCCATAGAGGTTATGCCCATAAAACCTTGATGAAAGTATGCCGCCAATTCGTTTGCAGGTCTAAAAACTTCGTTGGTCATAAAAAGCAAAATAAGTAATGAGGATGCGGGAATTATATGCATAGAAGTTAATAGTGCTGCTACGGCAAGGGTAAAACTTGTACCGATACCGGAAGCAAAATTGGAAATACCTATTTCGGCTAGGTTTACTTTTAAGTTGCGCATAGTTTCAGAAAAAAGTGTTCTCATTTTTTCTTTTAATAATTTTCCGAGCCTTTCTTGTGCATTATACGTCTTTGCCGTTGTAATCCCTTGAATGCCGTCTAAAATTTCTGCAGTTAAATTTCTATAAGCCGCCCAATGGGCATTGGAAGATTCCGATAGTATCTTCCCGAAAGCAACGGGAGAAATCAATACGGCGATTAAGGCTGCCGTCGATATTATGCCTAAAACATAATGCAGCGAAAAAACATAAATGAGCATTGCACCGCATGCAATTACACACACAAGTATTTGCGGAATGTATAGCGTTAAATACCCTTCTAAATAGTCTACTCCGCTTACCATTGTTGAACCTAATTTACCTGTTCTTTCATCATCTAAAAATGCAGGTCCCAGTTTTAACAGTTTATCGTAAATGCGGCGCCTTAAAATGTTTTTTACCTTGCCGATAATTTTTTTGCCGTAAACTGAATTGTAATATATTAAAATAAGGCGGGATGCTATGATTGCCGATATGTATAAGATACTTTGTATTACCACGGATAATTCTTCTTTGGAATAAAGTTGTCCCACTATTTTCCCCAACAAGACAGCTTGAGCTACATAAGTTCCCGATACGGCAACACCCAATAGGGCTTTAAACAAAATGCTGCATTTAATACCTTTTGTCAATTCGATAACTCTTCTGTTAAGCATCATAATTGTTTATCTCCACTTTCGTTTTATAAAGTTAGTATTAGCTAACTATACTGAATTATGATAAATTTTTCTACTCTATTTTAATTGAAAATAATCCAAAATGATATTTTTATTTAGTTATTGTAGGTTTTTCTCCATTTCTGTATTGGATTGGGCTGATGCCGTAAACGGATTTAAATGCATCAGAAAATTTACTTGCATTTAAGTATCCGCAATTTATAGCTATATCGGTAATTTTTCTATCGGTAGAGGAAATATAAAATGCTGCAATTTTTAATCGATATTTTTTTAAATATGAGTAAGGGCTTTCTCCGTAAATTTGCTTAAATAATTTTTGAAAAATAGTGTAGCTTAAATCTTCATTTTTAACCATCTTTTTAAAAGATATATTTTTATCTATATTATTAACGGCATATTCATGAATTTTTTTTACCTTATTGATGTGATAACCCGAATAAAATTCTTCTTTTCGGTATTCTTCCGTATTGATTACACTTAAAAGATATAGAATTTCGAATAATTTAATTTGAAAGTACTCTATATGTTTCAAGCTTTGTTTTTCATACAGTGTATTCATTATATAAGAGATCTCGGAATTAATTTTTATTTTATACCATCCGTCCTGCAAATCTAAATTTTTGCATATTTTTTCAACATCTATATTAAATAATTGAGCAGTATTTTTGAAATTAGAATTTATTTTATCAAGAAAGAATAGTATACTTATACCCTTATAAAACTTCAACGGAAAAAAGCTTTTTGATAATGCAAGTTTTTCATAATTTATAGCTGTTTCTTTTTCTCCTAAATACGAAAAAGTTTGATTTTCAAATTGACCTTCCATAATCCCTTGAAAGCAGTAATCGATTCTAAAAACATTCCTAGGCTCTCCTTTTAAGCTATATGATTTCTCGGTATAAGTGTCGTATATTTCCAGATGTATCCCCTCATATAACTTTATTATAATGGTATCGTCTTTTGTTTTTTCTTTCATATAAAATGAGTTTAATATTTTCTATTCAGCTTGTCTAGTCTTTTTTGTAGGTTTAGCTTAACTGCAAATTTACAAAAAAACCTGCTAATGCCTTTTAAACATTAACAGGTTTATCTAAAGTAGATTTTAATAGTATAAATTTTGATTAGAATTTAACCGATAGGGCAAATTTTATATTGTGGACAACGAGTTTGTTTACAGTATTCCAAAAATTGGTACCATCACCCTCGCTTAGGTTTGTACTAAAGGTATTAAGCAAATTATTGACAATATTCCAGTTTGCATCAAAGATTACATTCTCGGTTATAAGCCAAGTAAATCCCGAATCTGCACTGAACTTTCCATCAGCAGTATTAAATGTAAACGTGTTTCCATTATCGGTTTGTGTAACATTACCTGATGCATCGCGCGTTTCTGTCTTGGTAAAATTCCAGTCAACTGATGGAACATTAAAGCCTAAGCCGAAGTTAAGCTTAAACTTCGATACGGGGGCATAGACAAAAGCCGCCTTTAATTCAGGATACAGACTTAATGTTGTTTTGTATGTCCTGAGGGGCTTATATGTCTTTGCCTCGCCTCCGCCTGAGGTAACAGTACGTGTATAGTCATACTCGTTCTCAAAGCCAAATCCTATTCCTAAACCGGCCTCGGCTTTAAAGGCAAATTTACCTTCGGGTTCATAGGCAATTTGGTACTTAGGGGTAAGTGTAATTACATCCCTTAGGTCACCATATTGATACGTTGTGGTTGTGATGCCGCCTGCTACAGTTATACTTCTTTTTGCAGGCCATATACGCCATTTGGTGTCCAGATCGGCCAGAACTGTCTGGGTTAGGCCGTCTTTTGATGAAAAATCATGGGAAAATCCTGCGTTTATAACAAGGTCGTATTTATTCTTATCTGTAAAGCTTGTAACATTACCATTTACATTGGTCGTCTTCTTATCGACATTAGACTCAAGTCCCAACTTGGCAGAAATCTTAAAGAGCTTATTATTTGAGTTTAAATTTATACCTCCAATTAAATTAAAATCCAGGTAAAAGAGATTATCGGTTTGTTTTGTTTGTGTGGCCTCTGTCCATGTAACCTTGTTGTTGGCTTTAGGCGTATAAGACATATCCGCCATAACACCGATGTTCCCGAATCCGAAAAGAAGCTTTCCATTAGACGTATGCTGAGTGGATGTTGATGTTTCCGTATCGCCGCTCGTTTCTTTCTTACTTATCCATTCATTGACTTGACCTTCAAAGTAGGTACCTAAATAGAATGGTTTAAACTGGTGGGCAAGACCTAAGTTTATCGAGCCTATACCGGTATCGCCGTAGCCCAAAAATCCGAAGATGTTTTTAGGCTGTACATTTTGCCATTCATTTACATTCATAAAATCGTCAACATCAGTGCCGAAAAGGTTTTGAGTACTGTGTGATGTCATTGATGTTTGAGCGAAAACCAATGATGCAGCCATTAAAAGAACTGCAAAAACAAATAATTTCTTTTGTATTTTCATAATATCTCCTTTTTCTAAAATCTACTATAGCCGATTATCCTGTAAAACTCCGAATTTGTCAATATGAGTCCGCCGCTTTTTAGGTAAATTTACGATAATTTAAGAAATTTGCTTCCAATGCCACAAAGGTTTTGAAAGTTCCGATGAAAAGGTTTGTACCCGGTTAAAATCGGGGAGCCAGTCATCGGAGGCGACAAGCTCTTGGTAAAAGCCCTCATCTATTTTTAAGCTTGAAAGGAGGTCTTTTAAGGTTTCGTCTTCCTTTAGGTTTAGCATCCGGTTTTCAAAGAGAGAATAGTTTTTTATGCCGGCCGTTCTTTTAACCGGTGTGTATTGGGTCATCACCGAAATAAGAGCCCTGCCTCTTAAGTTTTTTGCAAACCATCTTAGAACAGCCTTCGAGTCCGGCATTCTGGAGGGTAGGGCAAGATGGCGTACTATGACGCCTGAGTAAAGTTTTCCTAAAGGGTATTTTTCTTTATTTTCCGTGCCTATTTTTAAGGGAGAAAGGCAGGCCATTTTTAGGATTGCCCTTGTTGCCGTTTCGGGATAATCGGGTGCGTAAAAAATTTGAGAAGAAATTTGCGGGTTTAATGTTTTTAAGTCGGGAAGCCAGCCGTCAACACAGTCCGAAAGGAGGCTTATAGCTTCTTCGGTTTCATAGGCAGAAGAATTCCAGACAACAGGAATCTTTAAGCCTCGGTCTTTTGCTTCTTTTAGTCCTAGGGCTATTGCAGGGATTGCATGGCTGCCTGTAACGATGTTTATGTTTTCTGCCCCTTCTTTTTCGAGAACAAAACACAAGTTTACAAATTCTTCAAGGTTTACAGCCCTTCCCATGCCTTCTTGGGATATCTGATAGTTTTGGCAAAAGGAACAACGAAGGTTGCAGCCCGTAACAAAGATTGTGCCTGAACCTCCGGCTCCCGTGATTGGCGGCTCTTCCCCGAAGTGGAGGCCTGCCCATGCAAGGCGCAGCTCTCGTGTTTCGCGGCAAAAGCCTTTTTCGCCCTTATTGCGGTTTACCTTGCAATTTTTTGGGCATAGAGTGCATGAGTCATATTCTTTAAAACTAAAATCTTCAAAAGAAAGCATTTATTAGGCGTCCATTGGGCTGTTTTTTTACGGATTTTCTTATATTTTTTTGCGCTCGACAATTACCGTCATTATCGAATTTAAAAGATCCATATCCAAACTTTCAGCCTCGGAAGAAATAATTAAATTTATCTGCTCCCAGTCTTCTTGCGGAAAGTCCATGTCTTTTTCAAAATTGCCTGCAATAAGAGAAAATATTTGATAGAACCATTCGACAGCATCTTCTTTTTTTTGTCTGCCCTCTGAATAGGCCGAAAGCCAATAGTCGGCAAAATCGTTTGCCAAAACTTGGGCCTGCTTATCGTAAAGCGAAACCGCTTTGCAAAAGATTTCCGTCAGGCGGGCGTCAAAAACTGCTGTGTCTCCGTCCTTATTTAGCTTTTCTGCAAGTTGGTTCGCATGCGACTTTTCTACAAGCCGGCTTGCATCCGAATAAAATTTTTCCATCGTATCCATAATATTTTCCTTAATTTGCCGGCAGCATTATTAATGCCTGCCTTTTTTGCTGAAGCCTTCAACTCGGGCGGAGGCCTCGACGGTAAATGGCGTTCTGTCTCCGCGTTTTAGGTAATGATAGCCGAGGCCTGCAATCATCGCCGCATTATCCGTACAGAATTTAAGCGAGGGGAAGATACACTTTAATTCCTTGTGCTCTGCAAGTTTTTCTCTCAACAAAGAATTGGCCGCAACTCCTCCGCCTGCTACTATCGTTTTTAAGCCCGTATCTATCGAAGCATCCAAAAGAGGCCTGAGCAAAATTTTTACAGCCCTTGTCTGGAATGCGGCTGCAATGTTTTCGGGTGTTTTTTCAAAGTCCTTATTCCAAAACTGGTCTATCTGATTTATGACGGCGGTTTTTAGTCCCGAATAGGAAACATCGTACTTATGCCCTTCCTTGTGGATTATAGGCATGGGGAAGTTAGCCGCCTTGGGATTTCCGTTTTTGGCGAGTTTGTCGATTACGGCTCCTCCCGGGTATCCCAGATTATAAAACTTGGCAACCTTATCAAAGGCTTCCCCCGGCGCATCGTCGATTGTGGTACCTAGGACTTCAATATCGTCAAAGTTATTTACCTTGCAGATAATCGAGTGCCCGCCTGAAACTAAAAGCCCCAGATATGGGTAGGGGATATCGTGTTCCAGATGGCTTGCATATAGATGTCCCAGCATGTGATTTACGGCAATAAAGGGTTTATTTGAAGACCATGCAAGGGTTTTTGCAAAGGTAAGCCCCACTAAAAGGGAACCCATGAGTCCCGGCCTTCCGGTGGCGGCTATGCCGTCTATTTCTTCGAGGCTCAGATCGGCTTCGGCTAAAGCTTGTTTAACAACGGGCAAAATCCATTCGGTATGTTTTCGGCTTGCTATTTCGGGAACGACGCCGTTATACATTTTGTGGAACGGAATTTGTGTTGCAACAATATTGCTTAAAATTTTATTTCCGTCCTCGACGACTGCCGCCGCAGTTTCATCGCAAGAACTTTCTATTCCTAATATCTTCATTTTATTTCCCTTTTGATTTTGAAATTGTAGAAAATGTATATCCTTCTTGAGTTAAATCGGAGTACATTTCTTTTAGAAGAATTGCAAGATCTACGGTAAACACGTGGCCTATCATAATTGCTTCTCCTCTTTGTGAGGCAATTTCCAAGCCTTCTATAATTTGTTTTTTCATATAGGCCTTATCTTTTTTATTATCAAGAAAGACAGCTCTTTCCCAAATATTCATATTCAGTTTTTTTGCAACTTGAGGAACAACGCTTTTTGAACTGGTGCGGGAATCCAAAAAGTATATGTTTTTTTCCTTGCACAATTCAAGCACTGCCTCCATAGCTTTTTCATCCGATGTAATAAGAGAGCCCTCGTGGTTATTCATTCCGGCTATGGGCCCAATTTCTTCCACATTTGAAGCTACGATTTTTTTTATCTCTTCACGGTCCATGCCGGGTTTAACGGCTCCATCTCCTGGATTAATATTGGGGTTTAATGCCTGCATCGGCTGATGAAGGATGAGTTCCTTCCCGGCCGACCTTATTCTTCTTGCCGTTTCTCTTGAGTTAGGCAGCTTAGGCAAAACAGCTATGGTACAGGGAAAAGGTAAATCCAAAAAATACTGTAACTGTTCAAGGTTGTGTCCTGCATCGTCAAACACAAAAATAAGTTTTCCCTTTGAGGGAAGCTCAGGCAAGTCTTGAATAGGGTAGGCCGAAACGTCAGGCTCTTGTTCTTGAGGTTTAGGCTTATCCGTGATTATGGGATTTTCAGGCTTTTTTGCCTTATTTTCTTTGCCCGTCTTTTCGCTTTCTTTAGGTTTATCGTGTAAAGTCTTTTTTGCAGCTTCTTTAGCCAGATTTTTTGCTGTCTGCGTTTCAAGTTCTTTAGGCTGATTTTTTGCTGTCTGCGTTTCAGCTTCCTTAGTTTTTTCGGTACGCTTATCTTTAGCCTTGCTTTCTATAGGCGGCTTTTCGGTAGTTTTAGGCTTTTCTTCTTCTATTTTTTCTTGTTCCTTGGCAATTTGCGTTTTATTCCCTGTTTCATCTTTATTTTTTACCGAAGGAATTATAAACAAAAATACTGCGAGCATTATTATACAGACTGCCAAAAAACCGGCTATAGCTCCGGTATAGTTAATTTTTGACTTTTTTCTTCTTTTTTTTCCGGTTTTTTTTACCGGTTTAGTTGTTTTTCCTGTTTTGGTGCTTTTTTTTGCCATAGATGTAAAAGATAAGCATTAAGGGGGCTTTTGTCAATCGGGGAGAATTTGACTTAGCTCTCTTACTTTTTATAATGTTTTTTTACCATTTCAAAAAGCTGTTTTTTGTTAAAGGGCTTTTTTATTATATCGTTTAATCCCATAGATTTACATAGGTTCCTTTCATTATCTTGAGATCCTGCAGTACATGCGATGATAGGTCTTGAATATCCCTTTCCCCTCAAAATTTGTGTAGCCTCATATCCGTTTATGCCGGGCATCTGTATGTCCATAAATATAATATCAAAGTGCTCGCTTGATGCCGTATCGATAGCTTCTTCTCCGTCATTTGCCGTGCTTACAATACAGTGAGCTTTTTCCAATATAATTTTTAATAATTTTTGGTTTACAGGATGATCGTCCACAACTAAAACCTTACAGCCGAAAAAGTTATCTTCATCTAGAGTATGTACATTTTCATTTTGGTGACCTTGGCCTCCTGCCTCAACCGGCTCCAATTCCGGAATATCGTCTTTTTCTGAAATTATTGCTAATTTACGGTAAAGTTCGTTTAGCAGATGAAAGACTATTCTTGATTTTAAGGGCTTATAAAGATAACCGTCGAACCACTCTAAAAGTTTCATCTTGGCATCTCTTCCGAGGCTGCCTTCAGGAATCATCAAAAATAGTTTTGAAGCTGAAAGACTATCGTCATTGTGAATTTCGGCTCCGAGGCGCCATCCGTCCATTTTAGGCATAACCATATCTATGAATACCACATTGAAGGGGTTTTTATGTTCGGCTGCAGTTTTCATAACTTCTATTGCCTGCTCTCCGGAGCTGACCAAGGCTATATCTTCAAAGCCGAATTTTAAAAGCATTCTCTTTAAAATAGTTCTGGTTTGCATATTATCATCGACGATTAAAAATCTGGTATTCTTATCCAATAAGATGCTTTCATGGGGTGCTTTTTTCTTTGAAGGGACTAAAGGAATCTTAAACCAAAAAACGGATCCTCTAGGAATATTGTCTTTTATTCCTATTTGACCCTTCATCATAGTTATAATATTTTTCGAAATTGCAAGCCCTAAACCTGTTCCTCCGTATTTTCTGTTTATTGCAGCATTCCCCTGATAAAAGGAGTTGAATATTTTTGATTTTTGTTCGTTGTTGACTCCTATTCCCGTATCTGCAACTTCAAAAAGAATAAAGAAGTGTTTAACCGCATAGGGGTCATCAGTGTTATTTTCAAAAACCAGTTTGACCGAAACCGAAACATAGCCTGTTTCGGTAAACTTAACTGCATTTTTTACAAAGTTTAAAAGAACCTGCTGCAGCCTTGCCAGATCTCCGTATATAAAGTCGGGAATTTTGTCGCTTATATCTACAACAATTTCCAATCCTTTTTTATGAGCTTCCATCGAAATTAAATCTACGGTCTGCTCAACTGAATCGGTCAAGCTAAAAACCGTCCTTTCCATTGTCATATTTCCGCTTTCAAGTTTTGAAAAATCCAAAACGTCGTTTACAAGTGTGAGTAAAACTTCAGCACTAAAATTTACCTGACGGGTATATTCGCTCTGCTCTTCATCAAGGTTTGTTTCGTTTATGAGCTCCATCATGCCTATTATTGTTTGGATAGGTGTTCTTATTTCATGGCTTACATTTGCCAAAAAAAGGCTTCGCATACTGTTTGCTTTTTCGGCATCTTGTCTTGCGATTATCAAAAACCGTTCTTTTAATTTTTGTTTGGTAATGTCATCAATGGTTACAAAGAAATTATTGTCATCTTGTTGAGTAAAGCTGAACTTTAAAGCTGTCTTATCCGAAAGGCTTGAGGGTTTGTCAAATTTAGCTTCAAAAGCCGCTGTTTTTGGATTGCTTTTTATAAATGCGGACAGCCTAATATAGTCCTCTTCCAACAGCACTGTTTTTAAATAATCCTGTAATCGTATTTTTGTGTTTTTAATCAGGTAGTCGGGTAAAAGTCTTTCCGCTTCAGGACTCCAAAAAAGCGGGACATAATCCGGAGAAAAAATTATATACGCTATATTTGACTCGGTTAAATACTTTCCAAGTTTAAAATTTAAAATACTTTTATTAAAGAGATGCACCCAAAACTTCCTCCATTTTGCGCAAAACCGTTTCTTTTTTTATTGGTTTTAATATGTATCTTTTAGCACCTTTTTCCAGAGCTTTGATAACGGAATCCCTTTGAGTGACGGAAGATAGAATAACAAATGGAGTTGTGATTCCCTTCTTTTTTGCTCCGTTTAAAACATCTATGCCGCTCATACCCGGCATAATCATATCAAGGAACACAACATCATAAACATCATTTTCTACTTTGTTTAAAAAATCTTCTCCGTTTTCAAATAGAGTTACTTCGGCATTTAATCCCGAAAAAATAGCAGTCATCATTTTGCGTACCACCAAATCATCATCTATTACAGCTATAGATAGTTTTTCGGCCGTGTCCAGTTTAAACCGGGTTTCAAGGTTGCTTGTATTTTTATTGTGCTCATTGTCGGGATTCAGCATTGTTTGAGTTACTGCTATCTTATCTTCAGTTGTTTGTAAAAGAGCCGAAAGGGCCTGGCCAAGGCTTCCTACAACTTCAATCATCTTATAGTCGGGGTTTTGCGAAAAGAAGTCTGTTACAAATTGATTGAGGGTAAGGAGTTTTACATTTTTAGGAGACACTACTTTTACGGCTAGGATATTATCTATCAAATATTCCAGGTTAGCCGTATCGGCATAGGTTAAATTTAAATCGGTCAATATAATTAAAATTTTAGCCTCGGCAAGTTTGTAGGATTCAATTAATTCTATTATTCTAAATTGAAGAAGCTCAAGTTTATCTCTGTTTAAACCTTGTGCCAATTCTATAAATATGACATCTTCATTTACCCGCGTTTCTAAGATGCAGGGTGTGGGATCCATGGGAAATGTTGTTCCTAAAATTATTCCTATTGAGAATAAAAGTTCGTCAACTTTTACGGGTTTTGAAATTACCTTTTTTACTCCGTATGAGGCTAATAAAGCTATGTCAACCTTGGCTATTTTTCTTCCCAATACTATCGACGGTATTCCTGCAAGAGTCGGCGTTTTTTGTTTTTCGGCAAAAAAATTAAATAGGGCGTCTCTGCTAAAACTATAATCTATTATTATGAGCATGACAGGCTGCTGCTTCATAATATTCATGGCTTCTATAACTGTTTCGGCATAAATAACATAAATGCCGACTTCTTGTAATTTTTTTGTAATATAATATCGTAAAGTGGGGGCTATCCCTATCAATAAAACTTGTTTCATGTTATGATTATATCATATTGGAATAATCTTATCTAGTTGGATACAACTTGGTTGTCTTGTAAAATTGGAGGAATTAATGAAAAAAGCTTTTTTATTTTTAGCAAACGGATTTGAAGATGTTGAAGCCCTTACGCCCATAGATTATTTGAGAAGGGCCGGAATAGATTTGATTACGGTTGGTGTTGGAGGGAAAACTATAGTTTCTTCTCACAAGGTTCCTATAACCTGTGATATTGTGTTGGAAGAAGCCTTGCAAACGGATGGCGATTTAATTGCCGTCATCCTTCCCGGCGGCCTTCCTAACAGCAGCACTCTTGCCGGCTCAGAGGCTGTCAGAGAATTTGCAAAAAAGACCCTTGCAGGCGGAGGAATCGTAGCTGCAATCTGCGCGGCTCCTGCCCTTGCCCTGGGCTCTTGGGGCCTTTTAGAAGGAAAAAACTATACCTGCTACCCCGGTATGGGACAGGATTTGAGTACAAAGCCTAAGGCCGGAGAGCGTGTCATCAGAGACGGAAATATAATAACGGCCTGTGCAGCAGGGGCTGCAGAAGAATTTGCCTTTGCAATTGTAGAAGCTATTTGTGGAAAAACCGCATTAAATAAACTTAAAACTGAGGTGGTGGCACGATAATGGGAAAACTTGCAGATTGGTTTGAAAACGAAACTTTTTGGGCGGAGTATGCTCCGATTATGTTTGATACGCAGAGGTGGGCCGAAGCTCCTACCGTTGCGGAATCTATTTTGAGGATAATAGGCGTTCCTGTGGATAATGCAGGGATTTCGATCTTGGATGCAGGCTGCGGCCCGGGAAGGATTGCCATCGAGCTTGCAATAAGAAAGGCTAAGGTTACGGGCATCGACTTAATCCGACCATTTTTAAATGCTGCTATGGATTCGGCTCAAGATGAAGGTGTCGACATAGAGCTTATTCAGGGAGACTTGCGTAAATTTGTCCGCCCCGAAGGTTTTGATGCGGCTATCAGCATGTATACGAGTTTCGGGTATTGCAGCACAATCGAAGAAGACATGCAAATCTTAAAGAACATAGCCCAATCCATAAAGCCTAATGGCTGGTTCATTCTCGAAATGACGGGAAGAGAAATAGCCGTGCGCGATTTTACCGAGGGCGAATGGTTTGAGAGAGCCGGGTTTACGGTCTTAACCGAATACTCCGTTGAAGGAGCTTGGGAAGGTTTAAGCTCCCGCTGGATTCTTTATGATGAGCAGGGAAGGAAGGCCGACCACACCTATGTTCAACGTCTTTATTCCGCCGTGGAGTTAAAAAGGCTTATGTTGGCAGCCGGCTTTTCTTCGGTAGAAATATACGGCGATTTTGATTTTTCGCCCTATAACGAAAAGGCGAGAACGATGGTTCTCATAGCAAGAAAGTAGCTTTATTTTTTCTTATAAAAATACAGTTATTTCTTTCTATAAAAATACTTGTAAATTACCTCAATTGTTGATATATTGTATTTTGTAAATTTGAGTTGACTCGCAATAAGGAGTTTTGATATGGAAAATAACGGCATTGACGGTATTGTTTTATATGAAGATGCAGATCATAAATTTATATGGCTTGGTTCGGAAAGCAAACAGAGAAAGGGTGCTGTACAGACAATGCAGTATCTTATTATAGACAGGGGTAGGGGAGTCCTTCTTGATCCGGGCGGAGTTCATCTTTTTTCCAGAGTTGTTACTGCCGTAAGCCGCTTTATTTCCGTGGATAAAATAGATACTATTTTTTTCTCACATCAAGACCCCGATGTTTCTTCCGGTATAGCTTTATGGCTCGGCATCACAAAAGCTAAAATATATATTTCTTCGCTTTGGATTCGATTTATGCCCCACTTCGGCATAGTGGATATTTCGAGAATGGTTCCGATACCGGACAAAGGGATGAGTATATCGCTTCCCTCAGGCTCAAATATGAAGTGTATTCCTTCGCATTTTATGCATTCTCCGGGGCAATTCGGTTTATACGATGAGCGCTCCCGTATTCTTTTTAGCGGGGATATAGGGGCCGCAGTTTTTGATGATGACGATGAACCTTCCTTTGTAGAAAATTTTGAAAAGCACCTTCCTTTGATTGAAGGCTTCCATGTCAGGTATATGGCTTCCAATAAGATTGTCAGCAAATGGGTAGAAAATGTACGCCGTTTAAATCCCCTGATGATAGCTCCGCAGCATGGTGCAATATATAAAGATGAACAGGTGAATAATTTTTTAAATTGGCTTTCCGGTTTAAAATGCGGTACGGATTATATCGAAAACCTGTTCTAATTTAGGAGGTTCTATGGCTGATGAACAGAACATTGCCGATAATTTTAGTGATCTAATCGATAAAATTGTTGTACAATATAATAAAGGCGTTATTCTTGATTTTGTAACCTCTCATTCATTTAAAATTATTGAAGAATCTATGGACAATTTGCAGGAGAAATTTGAAACTATCCTTTCCGTTTTTGAGGAAATACAAAAGGAAAGCAGTTCTTCTGCTTCTAATGCCAATTATGTCGATGAAATGCTTTCTAATGTTTTAAAAAGAAGAACCGTAATTCAAGAAGAAATTCATGCACGGGTTGATGAAGTTGAAGCCACTGCGGAAAATGCAGAAAATGCAGCTTCAGCTTTTGAGGTGCTAAAGGACAGGACTGCGGAAGTTGAAGATATGTTGTCGGGCATTAAGGATGTTTCCGTAAAGACCGGCATTCTTGCAATCAATGCTTCGATTGAAGCCGCCCGTGCAGGAAGTGTCGGAAACGGTTTTAGAATTATTGCCAATGAGGTACGCTCTCTCGCAACCCAAACCGGAGATTTTGCAAAAAAAATCGAATCAAAACTGGAAGAATTAAATAAATCGGTTGATGAAATAAACAGCAGTATGACCGGCTTTATAGAACTTTTTTCAAAATTCAGAAAATCATTTAACGGCGTATTGGCTAATTTGGATGAAAACTCAGCAACCCTTAAAGATGCGGGGCTTTCGCTGGCCGAAATAACCGCTTCCATAAAAGAACAGGATATTACCATAAGGGAAGGCTTTTTGTCGTTAAAAAAGATAGACAGCTTTTTGCGTGACACTTCGACGATTCTTGATGCAGTCCAAACAAGCCATGAACATCTGGGAACCTTGCTGCAGCAAAGCTAGAATGTACATTCAGAGCACATTTTTCATCGGCTACTTGAAAACTTGAGTTTTTCGTGTTATTATTCTTATATCATGAAAAAAAGAACTTCATTTTTAATTTGGCTTTTTGTTTTGATTATTTTGGGAGGCACGGCCTTTTTTTTCGGGTGGATGCAGTTTTCCGTTCCTGCGGGATCTTATGGCGTAATGCTTTCAAAGTCGGGAGGCTATCATGACAGGCTCATTATTCCGGGCGAATTTATGTGGCGATGGGAAAGGCTTGTCCCGACCAATTCAAAAATTCTTACCTTTAATTTAAAAGCCCAAGACGTTGAGTATAAAAGTGAAGGTGCCCTTCCTTCCGCCGATAAATTCGGTTTGGTGATGGAACAAAAAAACGATTTCCGCTGGAAGTTTGCTCTAAAGATTTCGGCTTCCGTAAAGCCTGAAAGTTTAATAAGCCTTGTCAAAAATGCTTCGATAAAAACCCAAGGCGATTTGGACGATTTTGTTAGAACAAGAGTTGAAGAAGCCGCTCAAAAATCCGCAAACGAATTTATCGAATATTTTTTATCCAATCCTGAAGAATATGAAAAGCTGAAATTTCAATATGCGGCCTTTAACGATAAAATCACTTCGGATCTAAAAGGCAAGGAGAATACCGAAATTGAAATTGTTTCGGTTGAGCTTTCTTCCGATTTTGTAATTCCCGATTTAAAACTGTATACAACAATAAGGGATGTTTATTCGGAGTATGAAAAAGCAAGGAGCAAGGTTTTCACCGACCTTATGATTGAAGAAGGAAAATCCGCAGCCTCTTCAAAATTCCGAATGAATGATCTAAAAGAATGGGGCGAGCTTTTAAAGCAATATCCCCAGCTTATCGATTTTTTGGCCGTAGCTAGAAGCGATGCGAGCGAAACCCTCAAGGCTTTGCGTGAGCTTAAAGCTAAGATGAGCGGCGCTCAGGTCAGCGGTACTCAAGGCGGCGGGCAATAGTTTTTACCGATGAAAGCCGAAGAAAAAAAAACATTATACACATTTTTCCGCACAGCCTCGGAATATCTATCGGGTTTTAAAACCGATGAAGAATATCCCGATTTTGCCGATACCGTTCTCCCGGAGACGGCTCTCCCCGATACCACTCTACCGGAAACGGGAGGAACGGACGGCTTAACAATTCCTTTAAGCGATTCAGATGCAGCAAACGGCCTTGAAACTCTTGAAAAGGTCTATGCTCAAATTGCTTCTTGTAAGGCCTGCCGTCTATGCGAGAGGCGGCATAATACGGTTGCAGGAGAGGGGCCTTGCGAGTTTTCTAATTTTGATAATAAGATAGAAGTAATGGTCATAGGCGAGGGGCCGGGCGCTGATGAAGATGCGCAAGGCCGCCCCTTTGTCGGTAAGGCAGGCCAGCTTTTAGATAAGATGCTTGCCGCCATCGAATTATACCGCACCCATAACTGCTATATCACAAATGTGGTAAAGTGCAGACCGCCCAATAACCGCGACCCTCTGCCCGATGAAACGGCTGCGTGCAGAAATTATTTAAATGCCCAAATTGCCTTGATAAGGCCTAAGGCGATTCTTGTGGTTGGGCGAGTAGCTCTTCAAAATCTCTTGGAAACCCAAGAAGGAATAGGCAAGATGCACGGCAAGTTTTTTGAATACCAAAACATTCCGCTGATGGCGACCTATCACCCAAGTGCCCTTTTGAGAGATGTCAACTTAAAACGCCCTGCATGGGAAGACTTAAAACTCTTCCGTTCCCGCCTCAATGAATTGCCTCAACAAATTGATTGAGAAAAACTAGGCGGCACCTATGGCAAAATGGCTTACTCTTGCCTTTAATCTTCCACTCTACCAAAGCTTTACCTATAAAAACATAGAAGAAGACGGCGGGAGCCTTGTCGGAAAAAGAGCTTCGGTTCAACTCGGCTCAAGAAATTTGATAGGCTTTATAATAGAAGAATCTGATGTGTTTCCTAAAGACAGCCCTGTGGGAGAAGATAAGATAAAGCCGATTAAGCGAGTGGTCGACAAGGAAACAATTTTCGGGCAAGCACAGATAGAACTTGCATCTTGGATTTCGCACTTTTATATTTGCAGCTTCGGAGAAGCCCTCTCCGCAATTCTTCCTTCGGGAAAAAGAGAAGTTTCTTTTGAAAACTTAAAATGGGGAGCCGAATTTGAAGATAAGAATTTTTCTCTTTCCGATGAACAAAAGGATGCCGTCGAAAAAATCGTAAACTCAAACAAAAAAGAATTCTTTTATTTATACGGCTTAACCGGTTCAGGGAAGACGGAAGTTTTTTTAAAGGCCGCCGAAAAAATAATCGCAGGAGGCAAGGCCGTTATCTACCTTGTTCCCGAAATAGGGCTTACCCATCAGGTTATAAGTGCGGCCGTAAAACGCTTCGGCTCTCAGGCTGCCGTTTTGCACTCAGGCCTTACGGGAAGTGAAAGGCTCAACCAATGGATGAGGATAAGACGGGGAGAAGCTCTTATGATTGTCGGGGCGAGAAGTGCCGTCTTTGCTCCTGCCGAAAACATAGGCCTTATCATAATCGATGAAGAGCATGATGCTTCTTATAAGTCGGGTTCCGTGCCCCGCTACCACGCCCGCCAGACGGCGATGTACTTGGCCGTCAAGCATAATTGCCCCGTGGTAATGGGCTCTGCAACTCCATCGCTTGAAGCGTGGAATATGATTCAAAACAAAAAAATCAAGCTCCTTTCCCTTTCAAAAAGACTTGCAGGCGGAAGCCTCCCTCAAATCGAAATAGAAAATATTTCCGGCTTAAAGGGAGCTTTGAGCGACAGGCTTATAAGCGAAATACGCAAAACCAAAAATGAAGGAAAACAAACAATTCTTTTTTTGAACAGGCGGGGCTTTTCCCATATTTTTCGATGCCGTTCCTGCGGCTATGAGATGCTTTGCAAAAACTGTTCCGTGCCGATGACCTTTCATAAAAGTGAAAATGTAATGAAATGTCACTATTGCGGAATGCAGGCAAGTCCGCCTTCTCTTTGCCCCGAATGTAATTCCCTCGATATAGGTTATGCCGGTGTCGGTACGGAATTTATCGAAGAAGAAGTTTCCCGCTCCTTCCCCGACTGCACGGTTGCGAGGGTTGACACCGACACCGTTTCCAAAAAGAACAGTCTTGAAAACCGCTTAAAAGATTTTAAGGAGGGTAAAATAGATATCCTCCTCGGAACTCAGATGATAGCAAAGGGCTTGAATTTTCCGAAAGTAAGGCTGGTCGGAATTATCCTTGCGGACACGGGACTTCAAATGCCCGACTTTAGAGCCGCCGAAAGGAGTTTCGCTCTTATCACTCAGGCAGCAGGAAGGGCAGGGCGGTTCAGCGAGGACGGGCTTGTCATTATTCAAACCCTAAAGCCTAACCATCCTTCGATTGTTTGTGCAAAAAATCACGAGTACGAAAAGTTTTATGAATATGAACTCGGTCAAAGAAAGCTCTTGGATTTTCCGCCCTTTAAGCGTCTGATTCGTTTGGTCTTTAGAAGCAAGGACTTAAAAAAAGCCGAGCTGGCCGCAGAAGGTGCCGCAAACATTCTAAAATATATTCTGTCTTCCCAAAGCAAAGACGAAGCCGAAATAATGGGACCCTCGGAATGTGTCCTATCGATGATAGCCGGAAATCACCGCCAACAGATTTTGCTCCGCTCTTCAAATTTCCCCCTAATCCAAACCGCCGCATCCCGTTTTGTAAAAGAATATAAACCGATGACAGGCATCTACATCGAGATCGACACCGATCCGGTCAATCTTATGTGAAGCAAAGGAATTTCGGATATGCACTGTATGAGCGATGATTACCTTGTAGAAGAGCTCTTGAGCGAAAAGTAGCTTTGTTTTTTGGCTGCCGGTGGTTTCACGCTAGCGACGTTTTGCCGTAAGGCAAAACTCGAAGCTTAAAAAATGTACCTCTCTATACATTTTTTAAGCGGTATACATTTTTCTTAAAAACTGTTATACTCTCCCCTCAATACAAGGAATTTTTATGAAAGAACGATTGGATAATTTAAGAAACAGACTTATTGAAGTCGAAAAAGAAGTTGAAAACCCTAACCTTATCAAAGATGTTGCAAAATATAAAGAAACCATGCGGGAACACTCATATCTTTCAAAATTGATGGAAGAATACGATAACTATCTTTCTATCGAAAAACAGATAGAAGATTCCAAGCTTCTCATTCAGGAAGAAAGCGATGCCGAACTTAAAGAGATGGCGAGGGAAGAGCTGCACTCTCTTGAAGCCGCCTTTGAAAAAAGCGAGGCAGATCTCAAGATGCTTTTAATTCCGCCCGATCCTCTGGAAGAAAAAAATATTATTATGGAAATACGCGGCGGTACAGGAGGCGATGAAGCTGCCCTCTTTGCGGCTGACCTTTTTAGAATGTACACCCACTATGCCGAAATGAAAAACTGGAAGTACGAGGTTTTGTCCCTGAACGAAACCGAGCTCGGCGGATACAAGGAAATTACCTTTTCCATTTCGGGAAAGTATGTTTACGGAAGTCTCCGCTATGAGTCGGGCGTTCACCGCGTTCAGCGTGTTCCTGAAACGGAGGGCTCAGGCCGCATTCACACAAGTGCCGTAACCGTTGCGGTTTTGCCCGAAGCCGAAGAAACCGAAATCGAAATCAATCAAGAAGATTTGCGTATTGATGTTATGCGTGCAGGAGGCCCGGGCGGTCAGTGCGTTAATACCACAGACTCGGCAGTCCGCATTACCCACATACCCACAGGCCTTGTCGTTATTTGTCAGGATGAAAAAAGTCAGATTAAAAATAAGGCAAAGGCTATGCGTGTTTTGCGAAGCCGCCTTTATGATTTGGAAGAAAGTAAAAAGCAGGCAGAACGGGCTCAAAACAGAAAAAGTCAGGTCGGCTCCGGCGATCGCTCCGAGCGTATCCGCACCTATAACTTTCCGCAAAACCGCGTAACCGATCACCGTATTAACTTAACCCTTTACAAATTAGATGCGGTCATGCAGGGTGCTCTCGACGAATTAATCGATGCCCTCTGTATCGCCGCCCGCGAAGAAATGATGAAGGCAGCGGATCATCACTTGGAGCATAAATAAGGCTCAATGCTTTTTTTTACCGTAAAGGATGCCCGTCTTTTTGCAGCTCATTCCTTTCTTTCTTCGCAGCTTTTAACTAGGAACGGATACGGAAGGAATGATGCCCTCTTTGATGCTGATATTTTAATAGCCCATATCTTAAAAAAAGAACGTTCATGGCTTTTGTCTCATTCCGATTTTGATTTTTTGCCTTACAAGAATGAGTTTGAGACTTTTGTAAAAAAAAGAAGTTCAGGTCTCCCCATTGCCTATTTAACCGGAACAAAGGATTTTTTCGGGAGAACTTTTTATGTAAATGAAAATGTGCTTATCCCCAAGCCCGACACCGAAACCTTGGTAGAGCTTGCATTGAATTTTGCAAAGGAAAAATTAAAAAAAAATGAGTCTCTCTTTGTTTTGGATATTTGCACAGGGTCGGGCTGTATAGGTCTATCCCTTGCGGCGGAACTTTACGAGAGCTTAAGCCAAACATCTGACGCATTTGATAAACCGCAGGGGGCGCAAAGAACGCAAAGTTATTTTTCTGAAAAGTTTTTCTTAGTTCTTGCGGATATTTCGGAGGAGGCTTTAAAAGTTTGTAAAAAGAATATGGATTCTCTTTTACCTGCACCTCTTTATAAGATGGCCATTGCAGTGAGAGCCGATCTGCATTTTTCTTTTCCCTGCGCGCCGGAGTCAAAACGAAGCTACGATTTGATAACTGCAAATCCGCCATACGTTCCGTCAAAGCTTACGGAAAGCCTTTTAGAAGACGGCCGCTCTGAACCCCGCCTTGCCCTTGACGGCGGTATTGAAGGGCTGGACTTAATTCCGCCCTTGGCACAAAATTCTTATTTGAGCTTAAACTTCGGCGGGAAACTTTTTGTTGAAGTAGGCGAATACCATGCAGCCCAAGCTGCCGAGATTTTTAGAAACGCAGGTTTTTCGCAAGTTCAAATTCATAAAGACCTTGCTGGAAATGACCGAGTCATAGAGTGCACAAAGTTCAGCTTTTAAAGCAATTGTTTTTTTAATCTGAGCAGATTTCTTAAACTGTTTTTACATATCTCATTTCGGGAGCCTTTAAAGCTTCATGGACTTGTGTTTTGCCATCCGGCTTAAAGCCGTGATGCTCATAAAAACTTCTTGCAATCCGGTTTTCTTGAAAGACCCAAATGCATAATTCATGTATGCCGGCTTCTTTTGCTTCTTTTTGAAAATGAGTAATTAATTTTGAACCTACTCCCGACCTTTCAAAAGCTTTTTCTACATAAATAGCCATAAGTTCAAAGCTATCCGGTTTATCGCTGTCCCGGCACATTCCCGTACGCATCATTCCCTTTATTATTCTGTCTTTGTCATCTTCATAAACATATAATTTTGATGTACTGTTTTGAGTATTAACTTTTTCCTTTAAACGTTCGATAGATTTTTCAATCGACAACTCACAAAACAAAAAATTATCGTCGACGATACCCCTATAAGTATTTCTCCAACCGTAAACATTTATTTCTGCAACTCTTGATAAGTCCTTTAATTCTGCAAGTCTGACCATTGTTTTTCTCCTTGGTTAATACTAGCCGATTTGGCGCATAAAAACAAGGCAGGAGAATACGATAACCCATGTTGTCAATAATATTATTCAAGTATTGATATTTTGATTTTTTTGTTATATCATAATTATGTAAGTTTAAATTTAAAGGAGTAAATTATGGGTCTTATATCAGCAGCAGTTGGAGCAGTGGGCGGCGGTTTGGCCGATCAATGGCTCGAAGTTATTGAGGCGGGCGATATGGGTGAGGGCGTTGTCCTTGCAAAAGGAGTTGCCGTCCGCACAGATAAACGTAACACAAACAAAAAAGGTTCAAGCGATGTCGTTTCAAACGGTTCTATTATTCATGTAAATCAAAACCAGTTTATGATGTTGGTGGACGGGGGAAAGATAGTCGATTATACGGCGGAGCCCGGATATTTTAAGGTTGAAAATTCGGCATCGCCCTCCCTATTCGGCGGTCAATTCGGAGATGCCCTAAAAGAAACCTTCAGCCGTTTTAAATTCGGCGGTACCACCCCGATGAAGCAGGAAGTATTTTATGTTAATTTACAGGAGATTAAAGGTATTAAGTTCGGTACTCCCAATCCTCTGCAATACTTTGACAACTTCTATAATGCGGAATTGTTTTTGCGCACCTTCGGAAACTATTCGATTAAAATAACCGATCCGATAAAGTTTTTTAAAGAAGCTTGTCCTCGGGATGCCGTAAATGTTCACATTGATGAAATAAACGAACAATACTTGAGCGAATTCTTAGAAGCCTTACAGGCTGCCATAAGCCAAATGTCTATGGAAGGCGAGCGCATTTCCTTTATTCCTTCAAAGGGAACGGTTTTAAGCAAACACATGTCCGAGATTCTGGATGATTCATGGAAGGATTTGCGCGGAATGGAGGTGCTTTCAGTCGGTATTGCAAGTATTTCCTACGATGATGAATCTAAAGAACTTATCAATATGCGTAATAAAGGAGCGATGCTCGGCGATCCCGGTGTACGTGAAGGCTATGTGCAAGGCTCGATTGCCCGCGGTATGGAAGCTGCAGGTTCAAATCAAGCAGGAGCCGGAATGGCCTTTATGGGTATGGGTATGGGCATGAATGCGGCAGGCGGTTTTATGGGGCAGGCAAGTCAAACCAATATGCAGCAGATGCAAATGAATCAAGCCTCTCAGAGAGCTGCTCAAGGAGCAGGGCAACAACAAGGTGCCGGAGCTAAGGCAGCCGGAGAATGGTTTTGCACAGAGTGCGGCCATAAAAATACCGGAAAGTTTTGTGCCGAATGCGGAACTCCTAAACCTCAAGGAAGCGGCTGCCCTTCATGCGGCGCGGAAGTAAAAGCTGGAGCAAAATTCTGTCCCGAATGCGGAACAAAATTATAACCGATAAATGTGGGGAAAGATATGAGTGTTGAAAATTATAAATGTCCGGGCTGCGGTGCGCCTATAAGTTTTAAACCGGCGGCCGGAGGTTTTAAGTGCGATTATTGTTTTTCAAGTTATACGGAAGAAGAAATTACCCGCTACATGGAAGGTCTAAAAGCAAAAAGGGGTGGCTCTGAAGGTTCCTCTTCTTCCGAAAGTAAAAGCGGAAATAACGGATCCGTAAAACAATATCACTGCAACAACTGCGGAGCGGAAGTCGTGGCAGGAGAAACTTCAAGTGCGGCATTCTGTTATTATTGTCATAGCCCCGTAGTCTTATCCGAAAGACTCAGAGGGGAATTTAAGCCCGATAAGATTATTCCCTTTAAGCTTGATAAAAAAGATGCCTTAAAATGTTTTGCTTCTTGGGTAGAAGGGAAAAAATATGTACCCGCAGATTTTACAAATACGGGTACGCAAGAAAAAATGACCGGAGTTTATCTTCCACACTGGCAGGCTGATGTTGTTGCAGACCTTGATTATCACGCAGTAGGTTTAAAGGTTTCATCATGGAAAAGCGGGAACACTGAATATACAAAAACGGATAAGTATAAGATTGAGCGCAAGGGGAAAATTGAGTTGGATAAATTTCAAGAGCTGGCTTTTACAAAGATAGATAAAAACCTTATAAACGGAATAAGTCCATATGATTTAGAGAATCAAAAAGATTTTTCTCAAGGCTATCTTGCAGGCTTTTTTTCGGAGCAATACGACATTAAAAAAGAAGATGTTGAGCCTACAATAAAAAGTAGAGCAGAGGATTATACTAAAGACCTTATTAAAGACTCTACCGATTACAGCGGAGGTTTTGAAGATGAAGAGGATAATACTTCCTACACCGTAAAAAATTATAATTACGTTTTGCTTCCATCATGGATACTCACTTATCTTTATAAGGGAAAAACCTATGTCTTTGCCGTAAATGGGCAAACCGGAAAATCTTCAGGAGAGCTTCCGTTAAACAAATCTAAACTTGCCCTTGTTTCAGGTTTGATATCGGGAATCCTTGCAGCTCTCTTACTTTTGGGCGGGAGGTTTATATGGTAGTAAAAAAAATTATTTGCTCATTGATAATTTTTTTCTGTATAGGTTTAAGTTCGTATGCAGAAATTGAAAAAAAACTTTTGATAGATGAAGCCGGGGTTTTAAGTCAAGAGAGTTTTTCAAAGATAGAGAAAAGCTTATATAAGATTTCGCAAAAGAGTAAGTCTGAAACCGTAATTGTAATTGTTCCATCCACAGGAGAAAAAAGTCCTCAAGACTATGCCGATGATTATTTTGACTATAACGGTTACGGTCAAGGAACCGAAAGTGAAGGAAGCCTTTTACTCATTGTAACCGGGGATGGTACTCAAGGCAGTCGATATGCACATATTTCAACCCATGGAAAAAAAACGATAAGCACTCTTACCGACAATAGCATTGAAAAACTTTTAGACTCTTTAATATACGGAGGATTAAAAGAAAATAATTATGCCAAGGGAATAGAATCTTATCTTAAGGCCCTTGCTCGGAAGTTTTACAACAGTCTTTCGCTTATGGAAATTTTAATCAGTTTAGGTATTGCAGTTATCAGCTTTGCTTTTAAATTTTTAGGCACACAAAGAAAATATAAAAACAAGGAAGCCTTTGCCTTTGCTCCCTTCTATGATATTAAAAAGAACAGTCTTGTTTCTTTTGAAACTATTGATGATGTGTTTCTTTCTACCAATACGGTATCGCACGTCATTAAATCAAATAGCGGAGGAGACTCGGGAGGTAGTTCTACACATACATCATCAAGCGGAAGAACTCACGGCGGCGGAGGAAGAAGTTTTTAAGTTTTACTTAGAATTATAAAAAAAATGCTCTTTTAATAAACGCTTTCAGCTGCAATCTCCGCCGTCCATGGCGGTAAGCTGAAACGCTTATTTATTTTGATAAAAATTAGTTTTGATATATTTTAACTTAAGGTTAAACCTTTTTAGTCTATATATAAACTTTTTGGGGTTTTTCTTTGCAGCATTTAAAAATAATTCTGCCCGTTTCTCGATTAAAATCTGTTCAGGAGTTTTATCCTTATACAAATTTTCATCCACACCGGACCTCTGGTTAGATTGAAATTTATTATACATGCTTGACCTACAATCTTTTGTATTATGTACACTAATAAGCTTGGAGATTTTGCATCATTTTTTTGTTAGAAAGGCTTTGCGGTACACATTTAAATACGCTCACTGTTAATGATGAATATCGGCATAACTAAAAATTTTTTTAGTTTTTTACGGAATTATTTAAGTTTTCGGATAAAATTCTCTCCCCTTGCCTTTTTACCGATAATTTATTATCCTTTTAATATGCACTTTCTCATTTCATTGCGAAAGTGCGTAAAAAAACAATGCTCGGGATTTGAAAATCCCTGCGCTTATTTTTTTGGAGGTTGATATGGCACAGTACAAGTTTGAAACTGAAGTGAACCAGCTTTTGTCGCTCATTATTCATTCGCTTTATTCAAACAAGGAAATCTTTTTAAGGGAACTTGTTTCCAATGCTTCGGATGCATTAGATAAGTTAAAGTATTTAACCCTTTCCGATGAAGCTTATAAGCAGATTAAATTCGAGCCCAGAATCGATATCTGTTTTGACGATACGGCCAATACGCTTACCGTGCGGGATACCGGCTTGGGTATGAACGAGGAAGATCTAAAAAATAATTTGGGAACGATAGCAAGGTCCGGAACAAAGGCTTTTTTAGATCAGCTTGCAGCCGCCGATAAAAAAGATTCAAACCTTATCGGTCAATTTGGTGTAGGTTTTTATTCGGCCTTTATGGCAGCCTCTACCATCGATGTTATTTCCAAAAAAGCCGGAGAAAACGATGTTTGGAAGTGGACTTCGGACGGAAAGGGTGCCTACGACTTGGAAAAGGTTGACGATACGGCCTTCCCCATAATAGATGATGTAACCGAAGGAGCAAACGGAACCTGTGTTATTCTTCACTTAAATAATGAGGACTCGGAGTATGCTACCCGATGGCGTATCGAAGAAATAATTAAAACCTATTCCGACCACATCGCCTTCCCAATCTATCTTCATTTTACCGAAAAGCAATATGACGATAAGGGAAAGGTAAAATCGGAAGCCTTTAAAACGGAACAGATAAACGATGCCGGTGCTATTTGGCAAAAGCCTAAATCGGAATTAAAAGAAGAGGATTATTTTAACTTTTATAAATCCATTTCTCACGATTCTCAAGAGCCTTTACTCTATGTGCACACAAAGGCGGAAGGAACTCAAGAATACACAACCCTCTTTTATGTTCCGTCGAAAGCACCCTTCGACATGTTCCATGCGGATTATAAGCCGGGAGTTAAACTCTTTGTAAAGAGGGTCTTTATTACCGATGATGAAAAAGAACTTCTGCCCACATATCTCCGCTTTGTGCGCGGCGTTATAGACAGTGAAGATTTGCCACTAAACGTAAGCCGCGAAATCTTGCAGCAAAATAGAATTCTTTCAAACATTAAAAACGCTTCGGTTAAAAAACTTTTAGGAGAGTTTAAAAAGCTCGCCGAAAACGACAAAGAAAAATACAATAAATTCATAGCCGAATTTAACCGCCCATTAAAAGAAGGCTTGTACGGCGACTATGAACACAGGGAAGAGCTTGCCGACTTGGTACGCTTTAAGACAACTTCGCCCGAAGTAAAAGAAGATGAGTGGACCAGTTTTGCCGATTATGTTTCAAGAATGAAAAGCGATCAAAAGGCTATCTACTACATCACTGGTGAAGACGAAAAAACCTTGCGTCAATCTCCTCATCTTGAAGTATACAAACAAAAAGGTTTTGAAGTTTTAATTATGCCCGATGAGATTGACGATATAATTATTCCTTCATTGGGAAAATACAAGGACTGGGAATTAAAGGCTGCAAACAGAGCCGGCTCCGATAAAGAACTTAATACCGAAGAAGAAACTAAAGCAGCCGAAAAAAAAGAAAAGGACTTTAAGCCCGTACTCGAAAAGATTAAAGAGGTTCTCGGCGATAAGGTAAAAGAGGTTCGCTTTTCAAAACGCCTTTCCGATTCTCCTTCATGTATAGTTGTGGATGAAACCGATCCCAGCTTGCAGATGGAAAGAATGATGAGGGCTATGGGGCAGTTTAATACAAGTGCCGTAAAACCGATTTTGGAAGTAAATGCCGATCATCCCTTGGTTCAAAAATTAAAGGATTCGAAGGATAAAGAATTTGTAGAAGATATGTCCAACCTCCTTTTGGAACAAGCCCTCTTGGTCGAAAGCGGAGAGCTAAAGGCTCCGGTCGACTTTGTAAAAAGGCTTAACAGGCTGATGACAAACTTAAAATAGATTTTATTGATAAAGTAGTAGACGGCTCGGCATGGATTCTGCCGGGCTGTTTATCTTCGTATTATTGGAGGCGATATGTATTTAGATAAAGCGGCGGCGATGGAACTTGTGGACGGGGACATGGAAATCTATATGAGTTTACTTGAAACCTTTATCGAAGCCTATGAAAAAGATGAGGCTGAAATAGATCGGTTGAATGTTCTCTTAGGTGCAAGTGCCGAAACTGTTTTAAGTGATGATGTTTTACGTGAAAATGTACGGAAAACGGCTCACAAGATAAAAGGAAGTTCCTATACGGTCGGTGCAAACATCTTGGGCGACTCTGCAAAAAATATCGAAAAGTTTTTGGTTGAACCTTCAAATATTAAAAGCCCTGCAAACATTGAATTGCTTGACGGCTTTTTTGCAAAGTTTAAAGAAAATTATGCTAATACTTTAGAAGAAATGAAAACGGTTATCGCTTAAAGCTTTTTTAAGTAATTCTTCAATTATTATTTATTGGTCGCCCTCACCGCTTCCAAAACTTCTTCTGCTTGTTTTAAAGAAATCTTTGCGGTTTCGGAAAGAGCTTGGGCTGTTGCCGTTTTTAGGTTTTCCGTGCTGCCGAAGGCTTTTAACAAAACATGGGCTCTCTTTTTGCCGATGTGGGGAAGGTTTTCAAATTCGGTTTTAAGTTTGTTTGATCTTCGGAGTTTATTATTCCTTGTGTTTGAAAAGCGGTGAGCCTCATCACGGATTCTTTGGAGAAGGCGGAGGGCATCGCTTCTTCGCGGCAAGATGACAGGTTTCGAATTATGCGGAAAATAAACCTCTTCATTTTTTTCGGCAAGGCCGATAACCGGAATGCCGAGGTCGAGGGCGTTTACAATTTTGCTTGCAGCATTTACCTGCCCAATGCCTCCGTCTATAAGAATTAGATCGGGGAGGTCTGCACCCTCGTTGAGAAGTCGGGTATAGCGGCGGGCTATTACTTCCCTCATCGAAGCATAGTCATCGATTACGCCGTCAGTATTTTTTAACCTGAATATCCTGTAATTCTTTTTGTCGGGATTTCCTTCTTTAAAAGAAATCAGGGCAGCGACCGTAAATGTGCCGCCGAGGTGAGCAATGTCGAAGCCTTCGATACGCTGCGGAAGGCAGGGCAGGTTAAGCCTTTTTTGTAAGTCTTCAACAGCGGCAAAATCTCCCTGTTCTCTTAGGCGGCGCATGGCATCTTCTTTTGCGTTAAAGCGAGCCATCTTCAATGCCGCCTTGTGGTGTTTAATTTCAGCCGGAGAAAGATTCAGCTTCTCTTCTTGGGCAGCCGAAGGTGCCGGCTCTTTAACGGTGTAGCCGATTGTTTTGGAAGCCGCTTCTTCGATTTCGGTAAGACTGTCTGCCGCTGATGTTTCTTCTGCTGCAAGACTTTCTTTTTCTAATGGAATAATGCTTATCCTTGTCTTTGCGTGAAGCTCCTCGTTAAGCCATTTTTCGATGAGGGCGTTTCCTTCGGCAGCTTGCGGAATAAATATTTTAGGCGGAACCTCGTTTGCCGAAGTGTAATAAGCCGATATAAATTCGGATAGAATTTCTCCTTCTTCTTTTAAGCTGTGTGAGCGGTAAAGGTCGCGGCCGACAAGCCGTCCGTTTCTCATTTTTAAAACGGCGATGCTGACCATGGCTCCTTCAAAGGCCCATGCAATATAATCGCGGCTTTCCGGGTCCATGTCTTGAACTATGTTTTGTCCGCGTAGAGCATAGACTGCCTGTATTCCGTCACGGAGACGGGCGGCTTTTTCAAACTCTTTTTTTTCTGCCGCTTCTTTCATCTTTTCTTTTAAGGTGCCGGAAACATCTTCCATTTCACCTTCTAAAAGCAGGGTAATTTCTTCTATATCCTTACCGTATTCTTCTGCACTTATCTTTCCGCAGCAGGGAGCCTTACATCTTCCGATGTGGAAATAAAGGCAAGGAGTTTCCCGCTTTTTTAATCGCTTACATTGACGCAGGGTATAATTATGTTTTATAAGAGCTAAAAACATATCGACGGCCGAAACATTGGGAAACGGCCCGAAATATTTTGAGCCGTCATTTTTAATGTTCCGAGTGCGGTAAACTTTCGGGAATTCTTCATCGGTTAATTTTAAGACGGGATAGGTTTTTCCGTCTTTTAGATTTATATTGTATCTCGGCTTATGCTTTTTGATTAGAGTATTTTCCAAGAGGAGGGCTTCATACTCGTTTTCGGTTTGAATGTACTCGATTGACTCGGCACGGGAAACCAGGATTCGGGTTTTAATGTCCCTGTTCGATGTAAAATAAGAGCTGAGGCGGTTCTTTAAAGATTTAGCCTTCCCGACATAAATGACCGTTCCGGCCTTATCCTTCCAAAGATAAACCCCGCTCGTTTTCGGAGCCGAGAGAGCAACCTCATGCAGTTTTTCACGCGTAGTAATTTCCGCCATCTTTTACAAACACTTGTTTAAAGCCTCGATTACATATTCATCATATTTTTCTTCGATACTTGCAGGATGAATATAAAAAGAGTCTTCTTCGATAAAGCCTATTATCGGAATCTGCATTTCGCGTAAATTTGTTTTTAGTTTTTCGCAAGGCTTTTTTGTATTTAGTTTTACGGCCCAAGAGCTGAAGCCCGTGTCCGGGGTGCTGCCTCCTCCGAGGGAAAAGTTTTTTTGCACCAATTCTCCGGCTCCGCTTTTTAGACTTGCAATTATTTTTTCGGCACGCTTTTTTATTTTCTTTTGATCTAAAAGGAGCGCCCTTTGAGCTGCCGATTCTCCTCCGTTTAAATAGAGGATGAGACATTCCTGCATAAGGCTTGCTACTGCCCTGCCTACCCGGTAGGTTCGCATGAGCTGATTTTTAGCTACGGTTTGAACGAGACTTTTTTTACCTACAATCCAGCCTGCCTGCGGTCCGCCCAAAATCTTATCTCCCGAAAAGCAAACCAAATCCGCTCCTTCTTTTATAATGGAAGAAACCGTGGGCTCTTCGGGCACATTTAAGGATAGGTTTCCCGAGCCCTGATCCACTGCGAGAATTATATTTTGCGGAAGGATGGCTTTGATTTCTGAAATTGAAGGCTGCTCTGTAAAACCTCTTATTTTATAGTTTGAGGTATGAACCCAAAGCACCATTGCCGTGTTTTCGTTTATTGCTTTTTGAATGTCCTTAAGGCTTGTGATATTTGTTGTGCCGACCTCGATGAGCTTACAGCCTGCCATCTCCAAAATTTCGGGGATACGGAAGCCTCCGCCTATTTGAACCTGCTGTCCGCGGGAAACTATGACTTCCTTTCCGCCTGCGAGGGCCTTTAACATTAAAAAAACAGCCGCCGCATTGTTGTTCAATATGAGGGCATCCTCGGCTCCTGTCAAAAGGCTCATACAGTCATTTAAAAACTCGAACCTCTTTCCGCGGTTTCCGTCCCGCAAATCCATTTCTATAGAAGAATAGCCCGAAGCGGTTTCTTTTGCTCTGTCCCAAATATTTTCAGGCAGGGGAGAGCGGCCGAGGTTTGTATGGAGGATTATCCCCGTCGCATTTATTACGGGTGTAATTTTTGTGCGGATTATGGGTCTGCATAGTTTGCTTATTTCTTCGGCACAGGCCTTAAGCGAAGGAACATCCCCTCCGGCCCTTGCCTTTTTGCGTATGTCTTCCAAATACTCCGAGGCCTTTTTTACTACAAAGGGCCTTCCGATAAGAGCTGCCGTGTTTTTTAATATATCTTCATTTAAAAGTTTTTCAACTTGCGGAATCCTTGCAAGCGGATTTGTATTTTCTTTTGCCATGGGTGAAGTATAGAATAGAAAGGCTCTCTTGTCAAGGAAGTTTTCACCATGCTTGAAACAATTAAAAAAATTCTATATAATCGGCGGATTAAGGAGAGAATTCTATGCCGAAAAAGATTGTTATTGCCTTAGGCGGCAATGCATTAGGGAATAATTTGGAAGAACAAAGAAAGGCCGTTAAAATTACGGCAAAGGCCATTGCCGATTTAGCCGAAGAAGGTCATCAGGTAATCGTTTCTCACGGAAACGGGCCTCAGGTTGGAATGATTCATTTGGCAATGTCCGAATATCATAAAATCGATCCTAAAACTTCGGAACCCGAACTTGCAGTTTCCGTTGCTATGAGTCAAGGCTATATCGGGAATGATTTGGAAGCCGCTTTAAGGGAAGAACTTTTAAACCGCGGTATCAATAAGCCCGTTGCTACCTTGATAACTCAGGTGCTTGTAGATCCTTCGGATCCTGCCTTTTCAAAACCTACAAAACCCATAGGCAGTTTTATGACCAAGGAAGAAGCCGATATTTTAACCGCTAGGGGTGAAAATGTTGTAGAAGATGCAGGCCGAGGTTACAGGCGGGTTGTGGCTTCTCCCAAGCCCATAGATATTGCAGAAATAGAAAGTATCAGGGCGCTTTGCGATGCAGGCCAAATAGTTATAACCTGTGGAGGCGGAGGTATTCCTGTCGTAAAAAAAGGAAACGCTCTTTGCGGTGTTCCGGCCGTTATCGACAAGGACTTTGCAAGTGCAAAGCTGGCTCAGCTTTTAAATGCAGACTGCCTTATCATCTTGACTGCTGTAGAAAAGGTCGCCATCAACTTTAACAAGCCGGACCAAAAATGGCTTTCAGAAATTTCGGTTGCAGAAGCAAAAAAATATATTGAAGAAGGACACTTTGCTCCCGGTTCCATGCTTCCGAAAGTGCAGGCTGCCATCCAGTTTGCCGAATCCAACAAAAAAGGTTATGCTCTTATTACCCTTTTGGAAAAAGCAAAGGATGCCATCGACGGTAAATCGGGAACAATAATCAGATAGTGGTTACAAATTTAAAACATAAATATTTCGGGCCTTTTTCTTTTTATAAAAATGCCATAAAATTAGCTGTACCTGTAATGGTACAGCTTTTTATTCAATCTCTTGTTTCTCTTATAGACAACTTTATGGTTGCCGACCTAGGCGACCTAAAAATGAGCGGGGTAAATGTTGCCAATCAAATTATCTTTGTATACATAACCGGCCTAAATATTCTTTGCAGTGCGGGCGGAATGTTTATGTCGCAGTATAACGGCACAAAGGATGAAGAAGGAATGCAGCAGGCCTACCGCTTTAAGCAGATATCCGGCATCATATTCGCACTTGTTCTTCTTGTTGTCTGTCTTACAATCCCCGACCTTGTTTTAGGCCTCTTGGTGAATGGTAATACTGCAAAAAAAGAAATAGTAGAGCAGGCCGTAATTTACAGCAATGTTATTCTATTATCGTTTATTCCCACAGCCTTTTCGGTAGGTATAGCCTCTTCTTTCCGTGAAACGGGAAATGTAAAGGTTCCCATGTATATATCCCTTGTTTCAACCCTTATAAATACTATCGGAAACTACATGCTCATATACGGAAATCTGGGTGCCCCTAGGCTTGAGGTCGCAGGAGCTGCCTATGCTACGGTAATTGCCCGCTGTGCCGAGCTTATAATTTTTGTTCTTTATGCAAAAAAAGTTAAGCCTCTTTTCTATGTAAAAATAAAAGAAATGCTTAAAATAAAGCTTCACCTTTTTTATGAGATTTTAAAAAAGTCTGCCCTCATCTTTGTTGCCGATATGTCTTGGGTTCTGAGCGAGATAGTGGCAACGGCTGTTTATAACAGCAGGGGAGGCACTGAAGTTGTAGCCGGTATGTCTGCGGGCTGGACAATTGCCAACCTATTCTTTTTGGTTTTTCCGGCAATAGGTACTTCGGTTGGCGTTATAATAGGCGGTACCCTCGGAAGAAATAAGCTTGAGGAGGCAAGAGAGCAGGCCCGTTGGATTAAAAGAGGTGCTTTTGTACTCGGTCTCGGAACATCCCTTTTAGAGCTTTTTTCGATTATGCTGGTTCCGATTGTGTTCCGTAGTTTAAGTCCTGCTTCTCATGAGGTTACAAGGCTTCTTATAATCTTTATCGCTCTTTATATGCCTGTATGGACCTTTCAAAACACCCAATATGCGATAGCCCGATCCGGAGGGGATGCGGTCATGGGAGTCTGGGTAGATACTACGGTAAATATGTTCTTATTTATGCCCTGCATGCTTTTGTTATATTATTTTACGGATTGGTCTTCACCCATTATGTATGCAATTGCTAAACTTACCAGCATAATGAAAGCTGTCCTTGCCGAAGTCCAGCTAAAAAAAGAACGCTGGGTCAAAAACTTGACTAGGATTGAAAAATAAAATCTCTATTTATAGAAGGAGGATAGTAGTTATATGGAAATATTGATTAGGCCGACCGAAAAAAAGGACCTTCCATTGGTTAAAGCCTTATGGGCTGATGGTGATGTTATGAAATTTGTAGGATTTCCGGACGGTTTGGTTCAAACCGATGAAGAAATGGCCCGTTGGTATGATTGGGTGCTAAAGAACAGTCCTCTATCTATGCATTATTCGATTTTTGAGGGGGAAGTTTATTGCGGAGAAACTTGGTATTCCATCGATACGGTTCATGATAATCTTACAAGTCTTGATATTAAGCTGTTTGCCAAGGCTCGGGGGAGAGGGATTGCCTCTAAGGCCTTGAGTTTTGCTATAGAACAGGCAAGACTTAAAGGTGCGAAAAAGGTTTGGGTTAATCCTGTTCCTCAAAATGAAAAAGCAATCAAACTTTATAAAAGATTAGGTTTTTCCGCCTCTAAGGTACCTGAGCATATTTTAAAAAAAGAGGGAGAGGACGGTTATATTTATATGGAAAAAGAGCTTAGATAAAAAAAGAGCTTGGGTTCAAGTTTGAAACCGCAAGCTCTTTTCCATTAATAGCTCTTTGAATCGCGTGAGCGTCTTGTTTTTTTCATAAGTTTTCGGCGGAGGGCCTTATTCTTTCTGTTTAAAACAGTGGAAGGTTTTTCGTAGAATTCCTTCTTTTTCCATTCGCGGATAATACCTTCTTTTTCGACTTGACGCTTAAATCTTTTTAGAGCTTTTTCAAGATGCTCTGAATCGTCAATTGTTACATATGCCATTTCTTTTTTCACCCCCTCCGGCTTTAGGATTAAGAGTCGATTATATAGAAAATATAAGAATATGTCAATAGGATGATTTTTTGTTTGTATAAATTCCGGCTTGTCTTTTTTTTTGTTTTTCTGTATAATGCGGACTTATCATATAATACACCTTTTCAAAAAGGAAAGCTCGTTCCCGGACTTTTTGAGGCATTTTGCATTTGCCGTTTTACTGACGATGCAAAGGAATTTATTTTGACTAATACCAAGATTAATGTTTTATCGCGTTTAGCCCTTTTGATTGTTGCAATAGTATGGGGTAGTTCTCTTGTTGTTGTAAGCGAAACTACGGATTTTTTTAAACCTAATTTTTTATTGGGCTTAAGATTTTCTATTGCCTGTTTTTTGCTTTGTCTTGTGTTTTATAAAAAATTAAAACTTATAGACAAAGATTATCTTATAAACGGAGGAATTGTAGGTTTTTTTCTGTTTATTGCTTATTCCAGTCAAACCTTCGGCGTTACGACTGCCGGCGGACTCCCCGGACGAAGCGCCTTTTTATCTGCTTCTTATTGCGTAATCGTACCCTTTTTGGGTTGGCTTGTAAACAGGATTCGTCCCGATAGGTACAACGCCTCTGCTGCCGTTTTGTGTATTTTGGGAATAGGTCTTGTATCTTTTAAAGACTTGGTTCTTTCATCCTCTGTAGGAATAACGCTGGGAGATTTTTATGCTCTTTTAAGCGGTCTTCTTTTTGCAAGCCACATTGTAAGTATTACACGATTAAGCAAAAGAAAGGATCCCATTCTTATGACTATTATCCAATTCGGAGCGGCTGCAATTCTTTCATGGCTTGTAACCCTTATTTTTGAAGATAATAGTGCAATAGTTTGGTCTTATTCGTCCATAGGTTCCGTGCTCTATCTTGCTGCAATTTGTACGGGACTGGCTCTTCTTTTACAAAATATAGGACAAAAGCACACCGATGCTTCGAGTGCAGCCATTATTTTAGGTCTTGAATCAATTTTCGGAATTATCTTTTCGGTTATATTTAAGGGTGAAAGTCTTGATGTTTATTCGGTTTTCGGTTTTATCTTAATCTTTATAGCTATAATAATTTCGGAAACAAAGCTTTCATTTTTAAAAAAGACCGAAATTAAAGTCGAAATTGTTTCATAGCTTGAAAAAGCTTTAAACTTTATAGTATAATATTCTTCTAAAATATTGTTAAAATGATGAGGTTAATATGAAAAACGATATAAATTATTTTACATCAGAATCTGTAAGTGAAGGACATCCCGATAAGCTCTGCGATCAGATTTCGGATGCAGTTTTAGATGCATGTTTGAGAGATGACCCTGAAAGCCATGTAGCCTGTGAAACCTTTGCCTCTACCGCTTTGGTGCTTGTCGGCGGAGAGATAACCACAAATACCTATGTAGATATTCAAGAGATTGCACGGTCTATCGCTGAAGAAATAGGCTATACAAATACCGATTTCGGTTTGGACTGCCATTCTATGGCAGTTATGAATATGATCCATTCCCAGTCCCCCGATATTTCGCAAGGGGTAGACGGTACCGGGCTTGATGAATATAAGGGCCAACAAGGGGCCGGAGATCAGGGTATGATGTTCGGTTTTGCCTGCAAGGAAACTCCTGAACTGATGCCTGCTCCCATTATGTTTTCTCATTCTGTATTGAGGTATGCGGCAAAGCTCAGGAAAGAAAAGGTTATTCCTTGGCTCAGACCCGATTCAAAGACTCAGATTACCGTAAAATATGAAGGATTTAAACCTATAAAGATAGATACTGTTGTGCTTTCTCATCAGCACTATCCCGATGTTAAATATGATGAGTTAAAGAATACCTTAATCAATCAGGTTATTAAGCCTGTTTTGGGTCCGACCGGACTTTTGGCAGATGATACCAAATATTTTATTAATCCTACCGGCCGCTTTGTTATAGGGGGTCCCTTTGGAGACACAGGTCTTACCGGAAGAAAAATAATAGTAGACACCTACGGCGGAATGGGAAGACATGGAGGAGGCGCTTTTTCGGGTAAGGATCCGTCAAAGGTTGACCGCTCTGCTGCCTACATGGCTCGATACATTGCAAAAAACGTAGTAGCCGCAGACCTTGCACGCCGCTGCGAAGTTCAGTTAGCCTATGCAATCGGAGTTCCTTTCCCTGTTGCCGTAAGAGTTGATACCTTCGGCACGGGTGAAGTTCCTGAAGAAAAAATAGAAAAGGCAATAAAAGAGGTTTTTGATATGTCTCCGGCAGGCATAATAAAGACTCTGGATTTAAAACGCCCTATCTATAAAGAAACGGCAGCTTACGGACACTTCGGCCGCCCCGAATTCTCATGGGAAAAAACCGACAAGACGGAAGCTCTAAAGAAAGCGGTTAAATAAGCTTATCTGTTATTTGCATTTACACTTAAGTTTTAAGGGAATTATTTAAATGAAAGAGATCGACGATTTTTTTGAGAGAAATAATTTTGATTATAAAATTGATATCGAATATGCAGCTTCAATCCTTTTGGAAGATATGAAAAAAGGATTGGAAAGCGAAGTTGAGTCTGTTTCTTCCATGGATATGATTCCCTTATGGAAAAATCTTCCCACCGATATCCCTAAGGATAAAAAGGTAATAATCATCGATGCGGGAGGAACCAATTTTAGGGCAGGTATTGTCTATTTTGACAAAAAAGGAGAGCCTGAAATTCTTTCTTTTTTTAAGCATCCGATGCCTGCTCTTGACAAGGAAATGACTAATGAAGAGTTCTTTGACAGCATTGCCGAATACTTAGAACCTTTAAAAGATGAGTCCGATATGATTTCCTTTTGCTTTTCCTATGCCATAAAGATTTTTCCCGACGGCGGCGGACAGGCTATTAAACTTTCAAAAGAAATAAAACTGCCCTATATCGGCGATTGCAAAATAAATGAAGGGCTTTTTCAAGCCTTATCTCGTAAGGGTTGGAAAAAAATAAAAAAAATTATAATGGTGAACGATACCGCTGCAGTTCTCCAGTCAGGAATTTTTTCTGAAACCGACGATCAGAGCTTTGACTCTCACATAGGCTTTGTTCTAGGGACGGGGCTAAATTCAGCATATATCGAATACGGAAAGATTGAAAAACTCAAAAGTACCGAATTTTACGATAAACCACAGATAATCGTATGCGAGTCGGGAAAGAGCAATAAGATTCCTCAAAGTAAATTCGATAAAATCTTATCCGAAAATTCCAATTTAAAAAACGAGTATTTTTTGGAAAGAATGTGTTCAGGACGCTATCTTGGAGAGCTTTGTTCAATTGCATTAAGGACGGGTGCTGCCGAGGGAATTTTTTCGCCGCGGGTCAACAAGATGCTTTTAAATTCCTCTGATTTTTCAAGTGAAGAGATTTCTTTGTTTTTAAAGGAACAAAATCACGATAAAAATATTTTTTCCGGTATAATCGAAGCTCATTCGGTTTCGGAAGACTATGTTAAAATCTATTCCATATGTAAATGCTTTTTTGAGAGAGCCGGAAGGCTTTCAGCTGCCGTAATTGCTGCCGCTTGTATAAAAACCGGTAAGGGTAAATCGCCGGATAAGCCCATCTGTATAAGTGCTGACGGTTCGATGTTTTTAAAAGGTTTTTTGATTAAAGAAAGAATCTTTAAGAGTTTACACACCTGTTTAACCGAAAAAAGAGGAATTTACTTTGTTCTTAAAACAAATGATGAGGCTGTAACCTTGGGTACAGCTCTTGCAGCCTTTTTAAATTAAATAATAAATCTTAATTTTTTTTAATATGTTGACATTTTATTTTCTTTTTGCTAAAATTATACCTGATAAATCGTTATGGTTTATACTTTAGTTATGGGAGATCGAAATGCGTAAATGAGTTTATATCTTCGAGGTAATTTTACTTCCGGCTTATAATACGGAAACAAAAACGAAGGACCTTTTGCGAATTTTGCTTTTTCCGCCGCCTTCTTTTTGATTCCTTCAAAATTGTCTTTATAGCCTTTTTGTAAATTTATTTTGAAAAACTCGTTATCTCCCAATCTTTTTTAAATGGAGGAGAGTTTATGAAAAAACATCTCATGGTTATTGTTACAGGTGCCGTGATCGGTATTGCGGCCCTCGTATTGGTTAGGTTCGGAAATCCGGGAAACATGGGTTTTTGTATTGCATGTTTTTTGCGGGACATTGCCGGCGCCTTAAAACTGCATAATGCAGGAGTTGTTCAGTATATGAGACCTGAGGTAATAGGTCTTATAATCGGTGCCTTTATACTGGCTTTTGTAAAAAAAGAATTTAAGCCGAGAGGCGGATCTGCTGCCTTTACACGATTTACTCTAGGTTTCTTTGTTATGATAGGAGCCTTGGTTTTCTTAGGCTGTCCTTTGAGAATGTTTTTACGCTTGGGAGCAGGAGATTTAAATGCTGTTTTCGGTTTAGTAGGCTTTATTGCCGGAATTGTAATCGGTATCTTCTTCTTAAATAAAAACTTTTCTCTTAGCAGGGCTCATAATCAGTCAAAGCAGGAAGGTGTAATTCCTATAATCTTTATGATTGTTTTCTTTGTTCTTTTGGTTGCCTTCCCCTCAGCTCTTGCTTTTAGCGAAAAAGGTCCCGGTGCTATGAAGGCTCCGATTTTCTTGGCATTGGCTGTAGGTCTTGTTGTAGGCGGTCTTGCTCAAAGAAGCAGAATGTGTACTGTAGGCGGAATTCGAGATGCAATCATGCTTAAAGATTTTCACCTATTGTGGGGAAGCCTTACTATTTTGGTAACTGTTGTAGTAGGTTCGTTAATTTTAGGTAAGTTCAATTTAAGTTTTGCCGGTCAGCCCGTAGCCCACACAGACGGCTTATGGAATGCCCTTGGAATGGTTTTAGTCGGCTGGGCAAGCGTTCTTTTGGGCGGCTGTCCTTTAAGACAGCTCATATTGACGGGTGAAGGAAACAGCGATTCAGCAATTACTGTTGTAGGGCTTATCGCCGGTGCTGCTTTTGCCCATAACTTCGGCCTGGCTTCCTCCGGTAAAGGACCGACAAGTGCCGGAATGATTGCTGTTGTTGTAGGTTTGATTCTTACAGCTTTTGTAAGTATCTATTATTCTTTGAAAAATAAATAAGTTTTTATTAGGAGAAGATTATGTCTGATATTATTGTAGATGCCCGAGGGCTTGCTTGCCCTGAGCCTGTGGTTTTAACCAAGAAAGCTCTTGCTGTAAATTCCGCCTTCGTTGTGTTGGTAGATAATGAAACATCAAAAGAAAATATAAAACGCTTTTGCGATAATGCAAAGGCTAAAACAAAGATTGAACCTAGCGATGACGGCTGGAAAATTGCCGTATCAAAATAATGAAAGAGTATTTGATTACCTTTCATACGCATTATGATTCTCTTGTCTGCATGAGGGCCGTGAACAAAACGGATAATGCTAAGACAGGAGAGTTGACTGCAAAATTGGTTCCGGTGCCGCGCTCTGTAAGTTCAAGCTGCGGCACTGCATTAAAATTAATTTTTAAAGAAGGCCTTGCTTTTGATAAAGATTATTTTAGTCAATTTGATTACGATGCTTTTTATTTTTTAAGTGAAGACGGTAAGTACGTTGAGGTGTGATGGTGCGATTAAAGGCGGCAGTGTTACGGAAGCTTTCCGATTTGGATGGATTCCATCAATACTGCCGCCGCTTTTTATTAGTTAATTATTTTGTTTTTAACGCATCCAGTTTTTGTTTTAATTCTGCAAGAACCTTTTCTATTTCTTCATAAGTTTCTAAGGTTTCCAGATGAGCTCTTCCTTCTTTAATTATTTTTTCCAATTTTTTTTGTTCTCCCTTTTTATAATTGTCGGGATTTTTGTAGTTTACAAGTTCCTTAATTGAAGCATCAAGCACCAAAGCCTGTAAAACCGCATTCTTTACTGCAAGGGAAGCTGCTGTGGCTCCTCCTACTGCATCAACTCCCGGAGCTCCGGGGAAACCGACATTCATTTTTTTGACATCTTCTATGGTAAGGTTTTTATACTTTTCAAAACCTTTTCCTGACAAATATTTTTTCCAGTAAGCTTTGTTGCTTGCTGCAGCTCCTATAACATCTGCTGCGATAGATGCCTCCGTGTTTTTCTCGTCATCACTTACTTTGATGATTTTACCTTGGTCATCAACGGTTACATCGATACATACTGAATATCCATATTCATAATTAGTACCGGCAGGGGTCGAGCCGGCTACCTTTGCAGTTCCGTAAAGCATCTCCGGTTCGCAAGCAAAAGCAAATACTAAAAGAGTTGTTACAAAGAATCCTATAGCTTTTATCTTTTTACTCATTTTTATCATATTCCTCCGTAAACAAGATTTTGTTAGCAATAGTATACTCTTATATAATTAAATGTTCAATAGCTCTTTTTTTGTCTTGACCATAAGTTAAAATTATGAGATACTGCATCACGGAGGCTGATATGAGCTGTTCACTTATTAATGAAGATTTCGATTTATTAAAAGCTGCAAAGAATCCGGGCTGAGGTGCAAAGCTGAGTGCGGGTGCACTCGATAAACTTTTAAAAAATTTTTCCGTAAGGAATGACGATAATTTACTCGTAGGTTTTAATACTTCAGATGATGCTGCCGTCTATAAGATAAACGATGAAACGGCTCTTATATCTACTATAGATTTTTTTCCGCCGGTTTCAGGCGATCCTTATATATTCGGGCAAGTTGCCGCCGCAAATTCTTTAAGCGATATTTATGCGATGGGCGGGGAGCCTAAGCTCGCCTTAAATCTTTTTTGTATTACCAAAGATATGCCTGAAGATATGATAAAAGAAATTTTACGCGGCGGTTTTGATAAGGTTTATGAGGCCGGTGCTATAGTCTGCGGAGGGCATACTATTTATGATGACTCGCCCAAGTACGGTTTGGCTGTAAACGGTTTTGTTCATCCTAAAAAGATTTTGGAAAATTCTACAGCAAAGGAAGGCGATGTTTTAATTTTGACTAAGCCTATCGGCACGGGCATTTTACTTACGGCTTCAAAGGCCGACATGTCGCCGCCGGAAGAACTTGACCGCTGTTATAAGATTATGGCTTTTTTAAATGCGAAGGCCCGCAACATCATGGTAAAATATAAAATAAATGCCTGTACCGACATTACCGGTTTCGGTCTTCTCGGTCATCTTTATGAGATGGGGAAGGGAAGCGATATGAGTATTGAAGTTGATTATAAATCCGTTCCTATTTATAAATCCGTAATTGAAAGTGCCGAAATGGGTATGATGCCGGCAGGAGTTTACTCCAATAGAAATTTTGTGGGAGATAATGTTGTCTTTGAAAATGTTCCCCTTGCCTACCAAGACCTGATGTTCGATCCTCAAACTTCGGGAGGGCTTTTGATTTCGGTAGACAAGGACGATGCCGCTGCTCTTTACGAGGAACTGTCTCAAGCTATGGAAAATACTCCCTGCGGCAAACCTGCCATTATAGGCCTTGTTACCAAGCGGGAAGAAAAAATTCTTAGGGTGAGTTAAGCCCTTGGGCAAAGCTCCTTTACGGCCTTTATGGCAGTTTCAATTTCTTCTTCTATTGTAAAGGGGCCTGTGGAAAATCTTACCGTGCCTTGCGGAAAAGTGCCGATGGACTTATGAGCCGAAGGCGAACAATGGAGGCCGCAGCGGGTAAGGATACCGTATTTTTCTTCGAGAGAGGCACCGGCTTCAGCATTGTCCATAAATTCGGAAAAGTCTATCGAAACAATTCCGACCCTGTTTTCAGTTGACTCTCCTCCCGCTATTTTTATCGGAAGGTCTTTTATTCCGTCCAAAAATAGTTTAAGCAGTTTTTGTTCTTTTGTGTGAATATTTTGAATTCCGAAAGCATCCAACCATTTCAGGCTGTGGTGAAGACCTGCAATGCCGATTATGTTTTGAGTTCCGGCTTCGAATTTATCGGGCATAAAGGAGGGCGTTACTTCCGAATCGGATGCACTTCCTGTTCCGCCTGTGATGAGGGGCTCAACCTTTTTTGCAAAATCCTTATCGAATAAGATGCCTCCCGTTCCTTGGGGGCCGAGTAAGCCCTTATGGCCTGTAAAGCAAAAGGCTGCCGGTTTTAATTTTGCAAGGTCGACGGGAATGTGGCCGGCAGTTTGGGCTCCGTCTATTACTAAAGGAATATTGTGCTTTTTTAAGATTGAGGCAATTTCTTCGATAGGCTGAATAAAGCCCGTTACATTTGAAGCATGTGAAAAAACGGCAAGACGGGTTTCAGGCCTTATCATAGATTCGATTAAGGATGTATCTACAAAGGCTCCTCCGTTTTTTAAGATTGCAGGAATGCGGTCAATCTTGACGCCTAATTTTTCCATTTGAACCAGAGGACGCATTACGGCATTATGCTCAAAGGAGCTTGTTAAAACCCTGTCGCCCGATTTGAGAAAACCCTTGATAATATAGTTTAAACTTGCCGTAACTCCCGATGTAAAAATAACATGGGTTGCCGGCTGAAAATTAAAGAGCTTACACAAGAGTTCTCTTGTTTCGATGACGGCAAGACCTGCTTCTTCGGTTTCGGTATAGGTACTGCGGTTAATATTTCCCGTTCCTATATTAACCGCCCTTGCAAGAGCTTGATCGAGACCGGGAGCCTTAGGAAAAGCACCGGCCGCATTGTCTAAAAAGATACGCTTTTTCATAAGATTTATTATCCTCCGTTAAAATTTATTATACTTCGGATAGTTTTTTAAGTCAATTGAATGGATGAAGGGGTATCTGCAATTACAAAATCAGCATTGCATCTCCGTAAGAAAAGAATTTATATTTTTCTTCGACGGCATGGCGGTAGGCTTTAAAAATATTTTCTTTTCCTGCAAGGGCGGAGACCAGCATTACGAGGCTCGACTCCGGGGTGTGAAAATTGGTAAAGAGTTTATCTATCAGTTTAAATTTATATGAGGGGTAAATAAAAATATCCGTGGACTGATTGCCCCGTTTTAATTCTTTTCTTTTTTCGTCCCATGCGGATTCGAGAGTACGCACGGTGGTCGTTCCTACGGCTATAATAGGCCTTCCTTCCTTCTTGGCTTTTTCAACGGCCTGAGCCGTTTTTTCCGAAATAAAAAAATGTTCGGTGTGCATCTTATGGTCTTCTATTTTTTCAGCCCGTACGGGAAGAAAGGTACCGAGTCCCACATGGAGGGTTACATATTCAATATCGATTCCCTTATCCCTTATTTTTGAAAGCACCTCTTGGGTAAAGTGGAGGCCTGCAGTGGGAGCCGCAATCGAGCCGTAGATTTCTGCATAGACGGTCTGATAGCGGTCTGCATCTTCTTGAGTATCTTTTCGGTGAATGTAGGGAGGCAGGGGCATGTGCCCGTATTTATCGAGCCACTCATCATCGATAACCCTATTAAATTTCATACAGCGGAATTCGCTTTCGAGAGGTATCGCGGACTCGATTATTTCAGCTTCCGTTCCGTCTTCAAATAAAAAGGTCTTCCCGGGTTTTTGGCGTTTTGCTTTTTTTGCCATAACCTGCCAAAGGGAACCGTCCGAGTCCTTCATAGGATTAATCATTAAAAATTCGCATACTGCATTTGTCTTGCTTTTTGCATAAATGCGGGCATGACGCACCTTCGAGTTATTAAAAACCATCAGGGCATTTTTTGGAAGAATTTCAGGCAGCTCTGTAAAAAGCCTGTCTTCAAGTTTTCCGCTTTGTTTGTCTAAAATTAAAAGCCTGTCGCCGCCTCTTTTTTCGGAGGGCGATTGAGCTATCAGCTCTTCCGGTAAGTCAAAGTTAAATTCTTTTGTAAGCATAGTTTTCCATCAAAATAAGTGTTGTTATATTGTTTGTTCACCAAACAAGGATAAAATTTTTTTATCCCCGAAGAGTTTTGCATACCCAAGGGCAGACATACCTAGGCCGTCCTTGATGTTACAGTCGGCTCCGTGCTTTACAAGCATTTCCACAACATCGGCTTCATGACGGCCTACCGAAAGAATCAAGGCTGTTTGTCCGTCCTTGCTTTGAATATTGGTATCGGCTTTTTTTTCGAGGAGGGCTTGTACCGCTTCAAGGTATCCGACTTGAGCCGCATCCATCAAGGCCGAGTAGTTTCTGTCTTCTGCGCAAAGGTTTATTGCCGCCCCTTTTTCAAGCAGGAGTTCAAGTGTTTCAAAACATTTGTTTCTTACGGCAAGGGATAAAACCGGTGTTCCGAGGGAATCTTTTTGCGAAGGGTCAAAGCCTGCATCGATAAAAAGTTCTACGATTTCTTTTTCGTTATTTTTAACCGCACGCACATAATTCGGAATAAAAAGAGAATAACCGTTTTCTAAAAGTTTTGCACGGGCCAGCTCTTTAAGCTGATTTTCCGTAAAGCGTTTTTTTTCTACCTCAAAATAGGACTCAAAGGACTTAATTGTCAGCATAACAAAAGAACGCAAAAAGTTCTTCGGCAGTTCGAGCTTTTCGCTTTCTTCAAGTACAAGAACCGGAAGATTTAAACCTGTGGCATAGCCCGAAAAAAACATAAAGCCCAAATAGGCAGCAGGATTTTTACTGTAAATAAAGAGAACATGAGTAATGTTTTTCATAATATGGCGCGGCGTGTGTAAATTTTCATCTTTCCATATCTCATCTTCATTGTATAAAGTTACATCACATTCATGGGATATGATTATATTTTTAATAGCCATCGCTGCGTCTTTTTTCTTTTCATCATAGAAAATAGCGACATTCATAAAGCTTATTATATCTTCTTATAAAAAAAAAGTAAATAGAAGAGATTTTATGCTGGTATAATTTTAAAAACTATATTATAATAATTCTATGAGAAAAAAAGAGCTTTGTTCAAAAGATACTAATCTAAGGGCTGCATATATCACCCCTCATCCTCCGATTATAATTCCCGAGATAGGCAGGGGAGAGGAGAAAAAAATAGCTTCAACTTCTAAGGCTCTTAAAACCATATCGAAAGAAGTAAAGCAAATAGAACCTGAAACTATTATAATCATTACTCCACATGCAAAAATGCACCGAGGGGCAGTTACAATAAATACGGCTCCTCTTATCGAAGGAACTATGGCTCAATTCGGTTGTCCCGATTTGCGTTTTTCGGCAAAAAACGATGAGCGGATTGTAAAAGAAATAATCAAAAAATGCAAAAAGACAGGCTTCCCTTATGCGGCTGTAGATATGAATCTAGATCACGGCTCCTTTGTTCCGCTTTATTTTATAAGTTCCGAGTTTTTAAATTTTTCTCTTGTGCATATAAATTATGGAATTATGTTGAGCGCAATGCTTGAAGAATTCGGGTCAATTCTTTCCGATATTATTGAAGAAAAAAAATGCAAATCGGTTTTTATTGCGAGCGGAGATCTTTCACATCGGCTTCTTTCTACAGGCCCTTACGGTTTTGCCCCTGAAGGACCCAAATTCGATAAGGAATTTGTAAGAATTATAGAAAAGGGAAGCCTTTCCGAATTTGCCGATATTCCTCCTTTGCTTACCGAAAGGGCGGGGGAGTGCGGGCTTAATTCTTTTTTAATTTTATCGGGGCTTTTATCCTGCTATAAACATTCTCAAGAGCTGCTTTCCTACGAAGGCCCATTCGGAGTCGGATACGGTGTTGCTCGATTTAAGGTTGAATCTATAAGGCAGACGGAAGATGAGGACTTAGAGGTTGTTTTTAAAGAAAAAAAGAAATTTCTATTGCCCGATTCTCAAACAAACGACCCTTATATAAATCTTGCACGAAGGAGTATTATCTACTATTTAAAGCATAATAAGTTTTTAAAGCCTAAGAATACCGAGGGCATCCAATCGGGAAAGGCCGGCGTTTTTGTATGCTTAAAGAAAAAAGGGGAGCTTCGAGGATGTATAGGTACAATACTTCCTACCAAAAGCCGCATAAGTGAAGAAATAATTAAAAATGCAGTATCGGCAGCTTTGAATGATCCACGGTTTCTTCCTGTCGATTTATCCGAAATGGACGAAATTGTTTGTTCTGTCGATATTCTTTTAGAACCGGAAGAAATAAAATCGATTTCGGATTTGGATGTAAAACGTTTCGGTGTAATAGTCTCATCGGGTTCGAGGACCGGACTTCTTTTACCCAACCTTGAAGGTATCGATTCCGCCGGTATGCAGGTCGCCATAGCTCTTCAAAAAGGCAGAATAAGCCCCGAAGAACCTTACCGTATGTACCGCTTTGAAGTTATAAGGCATGAATAAAAAAACGAGGTTAAAAAAATTAAAAACCGAAGATTTAAATTATTGACATTTTTTTTCTGTACTCCGCTTTTTGTTGTCTTGTTGTTTTTTTCTTGTAAGAGCCGCCGAATTGCAGAACCATTGGAGCCTCCTAAGCCTGAGGTTTTAATCGAAAAAGAACCGGAAGATCCTTTTTTGGGTGTTTATGTTATGGACCTTCCTGCATCCCGAAGCGGAATTACAAGCTACTCGGTAGAATTTAACTCCGATCAAACTGCAAGGGTTTTAGTTTTTAAAGAAGGAAGAACGGAACCTGAAATCTCGCATGGTAATTGGCTTATAGCGAAGGACGGAATTATTATTTTGTATTTTAGACAAAACATTCCTAGCGAATTCTTTATAAAAAATGATGACGGTTCTCTTTCTTTTTTAAACGCTCAAAGAAAACCTTATTCGGGCGAATTGGCTGAGCTTCTCATTTTGCGTAAAATCGAAAAGAAATAAATCGTGATAACCAGTTATCATGATAACCAGTTATAAGGAAATATTTTGATGATTATATTTTTAATCGGAATGAGCCGAGCCGGAAAAACCGAAGCGGGCAGGGCTCTTTCAAAAAAACTTAAAGCTTCTTTTATAGATACGGATTCCTATATGGAAGAAGTTTACGGGAAGGCGATAAGAGAACTTTATAAGGCTCATGGAGAAAAAGAATTCCGTCTAAAAGAATTTGAATGTTTTAATACAATAATCGAAAAAATTTCGCCTTGTTCAAATGAAAAAAACGCCGTTAGCTGTGGGTACAAAAACGCTGTTCACTGTGATGATGTAAACGCCATTGTCAGCACCGGAGGAGGCTATGCGGAAAACGAAGCCATTATCAAAAAGCTAAAAGATTTTCCCCGAATAATTTTAATCGATACCACTCCGGCCGAAATTTTTTATAGAATAAAAACGGCTGCACATAAAGAAGGCTTTTATCCTGCCTTTTTAGGAGAAAATATTAAAAATGAAAAAGATGCGGAAGACCGTTTTTTTTCGATATACGAAAGGCGTATAAAAATCTACAAAGCTTTGGCTTCCTTTTCCATAAACCCGAAAGGCCTCTCCCCCGAAAAAGCGGCAGATAAAATTATTTCATCTTTGTAAATAAAATTTAAGGCTTGATAAAATCTTGTTCTTATGTTATCATTATCCTATGAAAAGCATAGATAAGGAGTTGAACTCCATTACTGAATTATTCCCGTCCGATTTTACGGATGATGAAAAGGCTCTCGCGAAAACGCATTTTTTAAAGAAACTGTCGGTTTTAACGCACAGTTTTTACGGCGGAAAGCTCCAGACTGTCCCCAAATGCGGTTTGTACGGTTTTAACTGGTTTAACGTTTGGTATACACCCGGCGTTTCTGCTATTTCTACCACAATTCGCGATGATAATGAAACATCCTTTGCTCTTTCCAACAAAGGGAACTTGGTTGCTGTTGTAAGCGACTCTACACGAGTTTTAGGCGACGGCGACTGCACCCCTCCCGGAGGATTGGGAGTTATGGAAGGCAAGTGTATGCTTATGAAGTATTTAGGCGGCGTTGACTCATATCCTCTGTGTATCGATTCTATTGTAAGAGTTGACGAAGAAGGAAAACGGGGCGTAAAAGCCGGAAAGCATGACCCCGACAAGATTATCGATTTTGTCAGAATGCTCGAACCTTCGGTAGGAGCCGTAAACCTTGAAGATATTCAACAGCCCGACTGCTTTAAGGTTTTGGATACATTGAGAGAGGTCTGCGAAATTCCCGTCTGGCATGATGATGCTCAAGGCACTGCCTGTATAACCCTTGCAGGTCTTTTAAACGCTATAAAACTTGCCGGTAAAAAGATGGAAGACTGCAAGATTGTTCTTTTGGGAGCAGGTGCTTCAAACACGACAATAGCCCGTCTTATCTTGGCTGACGGCGGAAAACCTGAAAATATGATTATCTGCGATTCAAGAGGAGCATTACATTCAGGCCGAAAAGACATAGAAGAAGATAAACGCTATTACCGAAAGTGGGAGCTCTGTTTACAGACCAATCCCAAAAAGATTGAAACCTTTGATGAAGCAATGAAGGGTGCCGACGTTTTAATCGCTCTTTCTACTCCCGGGCCCAACACTGTAACAAAGGAACAGGTTGCCTCGATGAATAAAAAGGCTATAGTCTTTACCTGTGCAAACCCCATCCCCGAAATCTGGCCCCATGAAGCTAAGGCCGCAGGTGCCTTTATCGTCGGAACAGGACGAGGAGACTTCCCGAATCAGATTAACAACTCTGTTTGTTTCCCCGGAATCCTAAAGGGTGCTCTTTTGGTAAGAGCCAAAAAGATTTCCGACGGAATGGCTATCCGCTGTTCTCACTCGATTGCAGACTATTCCGAGAAGAAGGGCATTAACCCCGACAATATCGTAGTTACAATGCAGGATGAAGATGTCTTTGCTGTTGAAGCTGCCGATGTTGCAATGCAGGCAATTAAGGAAGGCTTGGCCCGTGTAACCATGACATGGGATGAAGCCTACCAAAGAGCAAAAAAAGATATCGAAGAAAGCCGCTCCTTGACCAAAATGTTAATGGAAAAAGATTTTATCAAAGAGCCCCCGCAGGAGTTCTATGAAAAAGCCCTAGAATACGCTATCGAGCAAATTAAAAAGAACAGAAAATAAATAGACATTTCTAAAAACCACTTGGATTTTTAGAAGTTTCTGTACAAGACCGGCCGGCTCTTAAAAAGAATCGGTCGGTTTTTTATATTAAAACCATGTAAATCGTATAGTTGATTACATAATTTGCATAGATTTTTATCAGGGGTTTTAAGGCTATCATCGATAATTTATATTATTAAAAAATCTTTGCGCAGCTCAAGCCTTGGCTTGAGCTCTTTGCGTTCCTTTCGGTTAAAAAAACTTGTCCGGTTTAAAATTCTAAAGTGTTGACAAAAGATCGGGGGGGGGTATACTATAGTCAAAGAGGAGAATCTTTAAATGCAAACTTTAAAAAAAATAATTTCTATGTATAAGTTAAAAAAGCATATTTATTCTTGTGTTCTTATATCGTTTATTTTTTCACTTGTGTCGCTGATCTCTCTTATTTATCCGAAACTCTACGGTACCTTTGTTTCTAATCTTGAAAATAATATTAACCCTTCAAGGGTGCTTGTTATATACATAGGTGTAATTTGTTTTTCGCTTATTTTTGAATATCTTGTCGGCTGGGTTTTCGGTAAGGTGCATATGCGTTTTGATTCTGCATTGCGTTACGGCCTTTATTCTTCGCTTTCGCAGCATTCCGAAAAAACGATTAAAACTCATGGGCAAGGTTACTACGAAAATATTATGGATGCTTCGGTCGGCTCAATTCTTTCTCTTTTTGTGCCTTCCGTAATGAATAAGCTGATGGGCATTGTGCGCTACATTTTTATTCTTGTAATCCTTTTTACATATTCTTATATCTTCGGCCTTTTAGGCCTTGCGGCTCTGGCGCTTTATACATGTGCCTATTTTATTAACCGTAAATTTTATTCGCCTATGTTTTTAAAAACAATGAGGGCTTATGCAGGTCTTCATTCCAAAATGATAGAAGCGCTTTCAATGACAACTCTTTTTCGGGGCTTTCCCTTATTTAAACTTGAAAAAAATGAAAGAATAAAAAACACAATAAAAGATGTAAATAACAGTGTACGCAAAACTGATTTGTTTTCGGATACCGTCTACCGCCTTGTTCCTGTTTATGTATTGCCCTTATTGTCTGTAGCCCTTATGGCTGTTTCGGCAAAGATGTATTTTGACGGTACTTTACCTTTAAGCGTTTTAATAACCATAATTGCATATTTTTCACAGTTAACCTCGGTTTTAGGAGACCTTGATTCGGTAAGTCAGGCTTATTTTGGAGCTTGCGAAAGTGCCGATGAAATTTTAAGCCTAATGGAAGAAGAGGATATAAAAGAAAAACTTAATATGGAAGATGAGTCTCAAAACTTTTTCTTTGATATTTCCGGTTTAAGTTTACAGGTAGATAAGGAGCGGAGTCTTTTTATAGAGCGCTTAAGTTTCGGCTTAAACAAAAAATATGCCTTACTCGGTGTTTCAGGTTCCGGTAAGTCGAGTCTTTTAAATATTCTTTTAGGACGGGACAAGATGACCGGAAATGTTTTTGTGTTTAACAAAAATACGAATCCATATGATTATGAATTGTCCGATAAAATTCTTTATATCTCACAAGATTCCTATATCCTAAATGCGGATTTAATTCAAAACATCGAGCTGGGCTGCCATAACGCAAACCTTGCCGAAAAAATAATTGAAACCCTACAGCTTGGCTCTTTAAGAGGAAGAGACTTAGGTATAGACGGAAAACATATTTCAGGCGGAGAAAAAAGGCTTATAAATATTGCCCGTATATTTTTCCATGCAGAAAGATATGATTACCTAATCTTTGACGAAATTTTTACCTCGATAGATGTGCTCACCAAAAGAAGAATATTTCCGCTTTTAAAAGATTTAATCAAAAACAAAAGCTGCATAATAGTGTCACACGATATAGAAGAAATAGAATTCTTTTGTGATCATGTAGTTTCAATTGAAGCCGACGGCAAAATATTTTCTGGCACCTATGAGGAAGCAAAGATAAATAAAAGCTTTTTAAGCAAGATATTAGCTGAAAATTAAAAACTTCCGCCTCTTCTTGACATTCCGTCCCATCTATAATATCCTGTAAGCCTTAATTAAAACTTGCTTTAAAGGAGCTTTATCATGGAAAAAAATAAACTTGCCGAGCTTAAAAATTCAATTTCAAATGCAGCCGAAAAGGTGATGGACGAGATTATCACTATCTGCAATATACCCAGCCCCACGGGCTACACCTGCGAGGCTGCCGATTATGTTATGAAAAGGCTTTCAGGTCTAGGCTTTAAGCCTTGGCTTACGAACAAGGGTGCTGTTGTCTGCGAACTTGATAAAAATGCCGAACCTAATACCGGCAAAAAAGGAGATAAGGCTCTTTTGCTTTCAGCCCATATTGACACCCTCGGCCTCTTTGTTAGGCACATTAAATCTTCAGGCCGTCTGCGTACCTCTCTTGACGGGGGCTTTCCGTACAATTATGTAGAGCAGTCCAATGTAACGGTTATTACTAGGGAGGGGAAAAAATATGAGGGCACCATGAGGCTCACGGAGCCCGCCGTTCACGCTTCGCGCGAAATAAACGAGCTGAAAAGAGATGATTCGAATATGGAGCTCGTGCTCGATGAGATTGTAAAATCCCGTGAAGATGTCGAAAAGCTCGGCATCATGGCGGGCGATGTTGTGGCCATTGAATCCCTTGCCCGAAAGGCCGGGAACGGCTTTTTAAAGAGTCGGCACTTGGACGACAAGGCTAGCTGCGGAATGTTCATCTATCTTGCAGAGCAGGTTGCAAAGGGAGAATTAAAACTAAAACGCAAGACCTACATTATGTTTACAAATTATGAAGAAATAGGCCACGGAGCTTCTGCAGGACATCCCGAAGGCATAAGCGATATGCTCGCAGTCGATATGGGCGTTGTGGGAAGCGATCTTGATACCGATGAATATGCAGTTTCAATCTGTGCAAAGGATTCTTCCGGGCCCTATAACTATGATTTTACAAGCGAGCTTATCAAAATAGCCAAGGATATGGAACTAAACTTTGCAGTCGATGTTTATCCCTTTTACGGCTCGGATGCTTCAGCTGCCCTAAGTGCAGGTTATGACTACCGCCATGCCCTCATAGGAACCGGAGTTGCTGCCTCCCACGGCTATGAGAGAATTCATAAACAGGGGCTTGAAAACACTCTTCTTTTATTGACAGCTTATATTTCGGAATAGCTCGATATTAAAATGAAAGAAAAAAAAAGATACAAAAAAACGGATATAGAATTCTCTCAGCCTAAAAAAACTCCATTGATTGTCAGGTTTGTGCTTTGGATAAAGCATATTCCTGCAAGCGATATTTTTAGAATACTGGCAGGTTTTGCATTTATTTTTCTTGTATTGGTTGTAATTATCTTTGTTTCGGAAGCAAACAGTAATTCAAGGATTAACAATTTTTTCGATGCCTTTTGGTATTCTCTTGTAACTATCACAACCGTCGGTTACGGAGACATTACTCCCTCAACAATTTTGGGCCGCTTGGCCGGTATCATTCTCCTTCTTTTTGGAGTTGTAGCTTTTGCAGGAGTGAGCGGAAAAGTTGCATCGTTCTTTTTTGATAGACAGGTAAAAAAGGATAGGGGGCTTATTAGATTGGAAAAGATAAAAAATCATTTTTTGATATGCGGCTGGAAGCCTAACTTTGACAGAATTCTTTTAGGGATTATTTCTTCAAACCCCGATATTCCCATAGACCATATTGTTCTTATAAACAATGCAAGCCCCGAAAATATGGATATAATCAAAACCGACAGACGCTTTAAGGGGCTTATCTATCTATTCGGGGATTATACCGATGAGGCGACCTTGCTCCGTGCAAATGTAAGATATGCAGAGCGGGCTCTCATTCTTTCAGACTATTCGCAAAATGCTTCCCCCATGGAAATAGATTCGCGCACGGTACTTGCAGTTCTCACAATAGGAAGCCTTAACTCCCATATATATACGGCTGCCGAGCTCATCGACTCAAAATTCCGGCAGCACCTTTCCCTTGCTCACTGTGATGAAATTATTTTAAGTACCGATTATGAAAGAAGCATTTTAGTTTCGGCTTCAAGCGGTACGGGGCTTAGCCATGTTTTAAGAGAACTAATTACGGAAAAGTCAGGCGAGGGGCTTATCATAAACGATATTCCCTTTGAGTTTATAGGCAAAACCTACCGCGAATACCGCCGCAGCCTTTCTGGCGGCCGCGTTTTAATAGGCCTTTTGGAAAATACGGGGAACTTTTACAGCCGCCGAAAAGAAGCTCTGCACGAGGCTCAAAAAAATCCCAATATTCAGCAGATAGTAAATAACCTAAAAAAGATAAAACGGCTTAAAAGCAACGAGCCTATTTTGACTCCGCCCGATGAGTATATAATAAAGCCTAATTCCAGAGGTATCTTTGTTTCGGGAAGAAAGCGTACCGACTTTACCCTTGACGGAACGGCTCTTGACGACTCCCAAATTCTAAATGAAGGAGGAGCTGATGACAGATAAAGAAATCATGGAAAAAAAAGATGAAATTCTAGCTCTTATATCGAGATTGGAAATATTTTCAGACCTTGCAGGATTAGATTCGTCTAAAGGTTCGGATATTTCAGATAATCAAAATAAGATATTTTTAGAAAAGCTTTTTTCTTTTTTAAGTGTAAAAAATTTTAATAGCGGCGAAATTATACTCGATAAAAACGACACGGGAAAAAGCCTTTTTATCTTAGTTAAGGGCGAGGTACAAATGCTCCGCACAACCCTTGAAGGTTCTCCCTTCGCCTTAAGCAATCTAAAGGCTGAAGAAAAAGTCTGCTTTGGAAAGGCTGCTTTGCTCGGAGAAGATTTTCACGGTTCTTCCGTAAAAGCCTTAAACGAGTGCACCGTCTTGGAGCTAGGGTCTCAAGATTTTTTAAGCCTATGCAATGAAATGCCTGCCCAAGGAGCCAAGGTTATTTACCGTATTGCCCGCCGCCTTGCAAAAGCCCTCCAAGAAGCGACCAAGGATTCCCTTACCCTCTATCAGGCCCTGCTCGATGAGGTAGGGATGCCTTAAATTAGAGAGCCTCGATTTCCGTTTCGGGAAGGCCTGTTATTTCTTTAATCAAAGCTATATCAAAGTTTTTTTGCTTCATAAGTTTGGCCGTTTCTTTCTTAGTTTTATAAGCTCCTCTATCCATGGCGTCCATTTCAAAAGTAGACATTAATCTATATTCTTGCCTTGCTTGTTCGTTTTGTTTTATTGCTTGTATCATTTCTTCTATCCTCCTTATAAATTCACTTTTTGCTTTACCTGTTTTAAGGTACTCTAAAAATTCTTTTAATTCTTTGTCTTCAGTGTCCTTAAAGGCCTCTGCGTTTATTATAATCTTTTTCGTACCGTCTTGTAAAGATATATTTTTATCTTCAAGACAGATCTTTTCAAAGGTATAAATAGGCCTATTTTTACCTATGGCATCAAAAGTACAGATAGAAATTATAAAACAATCATTTAAATTATTATAGGAATTTCCCTTATCTAAGAATGAAATATCTATGGCAGCTTGGTAAAACCTCATTCGTTTCGGGATATTGCGTTCATTGCTTACCTGCATTTCAATATCATAAAATTTACCGTTTTCTGTTTGTACAAGAACATCAAATCTTACTGACTTTGCCTGTTCATAGTTTTTACTATTATGTTGTACTGAGATATAAGTAATTTTACCTATTGTGCCGGCCAGTATCATTTCAATAAGTCTTTTGCATAAATCCGGATTTTGCATAACTTTACAAAACATAAAATCGTCTGTAAATGTTAAATCTTCAAATCTTTTGATCATTTGTGTTCTCCTAATTTTTTCACATTTCCCCTCCACATTATATTTATAGGGATTATTTAAAAAAAAAGAGTAAATTTATAAAAATTCTTTGCGGCCTTTGCGCTCCCTGCGGTTAAATTCCTCCCCTAAAAAAAAATTCCTCCCTTTTCAAAGCTCTAAAAAAGGTGTATAATCAAAGGTATGGCTAATGATATGCAAAATAAGGAAAGGGAGCTTTTAGCTGCCGTCGATTACATTTTAAACAGGGCAGGGGAGAGGGAAATAGAAGTTATTGCTGCTGCCTTGGAGCGGAAAAAAAATGAGGCTTCGGCGGCAAGTCCTCTCGCTGCTATAAATCCTGAAAATATGGCAAAACAAATGTCCGAATCCATCAACAAGTCGATTCAGGCAAGCCTTGAGGGGGTTCGCCATACCTTCCGCGATTTTGCAGCCGATATGCTTTTAAAAGAAGCTCCCGAGCTTTCCGAAGATCAGATGAAGGCTCTTATCGATTCGTGGATTCCCGAACAAGGCTCCTATGACGGTAAAATAAAAAGCCTTGCAAAAAACGGAAAGATTGACGGTGTTCCTGCCGATGTATTATATGGAATGATTTTGCAATTTGTTTCTTACAGCATAGGCGAAATGAGTGCAAAAGAAAACGATGAGTTAAAAACGGCAATGGGAAACTGGACGGAAAAATATTGGAGCCGTTTCCCGATGAGAGTAAAAGAGGAGATAAAAAGTTTTATCAACGGAGAAATCACATCGGGCGAATTCAGGAAGAATATAACTGCTTTGATTTCTTAAATATGGAGTGCTTAAAATGAATAAAACAATGGCCTGTGAAGACTGCGAAGCAATAGATGAAGCCTTCGGTAAAATGGGTGAAATGCAAAAAAAAATCGCAATAAAAAAAATAACCGAGATGGAAGAATCTTTGGAAAAACTTGAAGAAGAGTTGACCGATATTATTAACACCCATTCAAATATATTGACTGAAAATTGATGGAGTTTTTATGAAAAAAAAATTAAAATTTGCCTTACCGGTTTGCTTTATTTTTTTTAGTTTGCTAAACCTCCATTCCGAGCTATCTTTTGAATCTGCCGATATAAATACTGAAGGCGATATTTTATTCGATATCAAGGCAGATGCTTATGAGGGTTATTCATATAAAACTCTTTTTAAATATTCGAATGAAAATAATAAAATAGAGCAGCTTACATTTTTTCCCGAAAAATTGCAGCTTTTAGGAAACAATAAATTTTTACAGGTTTCAAACCGTTTCGGTATCATAAGGCTCGACCTCAAGTCAGGAGCTGTCGATTCCCATTCCGATTTTGAACCTCTTTCGGCATCCAATTCTTCAAAGATAGGCGCTCTTAACAATATAAAAGCAAGCCCTGACGGAAGATGGCTTGCATTGGTCGAGCCCTCCACCCTTGTTTTCGGACGGCTCGTACTGATGGACACCGATACCGGCAGAAGATATATATTGAGTAACAAAAATGTTCGAAATGATCTTCCCGTATCTTGGTCGCCTGATTCAAAGATTATTTTATATGAAGATGATGGAGTAATTTATTTTGCCAGACCTGAGTGGTTTTCGGAATCTACTTTTACGGATAAGAATTTTAGAAAACTTTCTCAAGGTAAAATAAAGAATTTAAAATGGATTTCATCTTCGGAATTTGTTTTTTTATCGGGGAATGCTCTTTACAGGGTTTCTTCCACCGAGCTTTTTACAAAGGCTTTTTATGCGCCCTTATTTTCTGCAGGAAAGCTTGCTGCAAAAATCCCTTCGGATTTTTCTCCGGCCTTTGATTCTGTTTTTATAGCACCTGACGGCAAGACCGCCGTTTTTGTTAAAGGCAAAAGAAATGTTTACCGCATTAAACTGGATGGAGACGATTATGTCAATGTTTACTCCTCGGATTCTATTCCCTATTTATTGCTTCCTGGAAATACCGCTGAAGTTTCCGTTCATTGGAAAGATAATTCCCCAATTGTTTTTGCCGAAGGTCTTGCAGGCGGCTCAAAAATTTTAAGGGCATGGCAAATTCTTCCTTCTTCTTCAAGTTTTGAAAAAATTCCCGTCACCGAAAAAAGCTCGTTTCTTGCAGCTTCCACTAATTTTGAAGTTGCCGTTTTTAAGGAAGACGAGGGAGTTGTTTTTTATGATACTTCGCTCACGGAAGAAAACGGTGCACCTTCATGGAAAAAGCTAGATGTTTTTTCTGATGAAAAAATTGTCTCGGCTGTTTGGAAAAATAATTTTACCTTTTTTTTAGGCGGTGAAAATTATATTTACGAGTATAATCTTAACGATAGTTCTTCCGATACAGGCAGGAAAAAGATTTCCGTTTCGTCAATGCAGGATTATAGCTGGGCGGACTCAGGCAAGGAAATTTTAATAAGTTTGAAAAGCGTCCGGAATAATGAGACGGATGGCGCTCCTCAGGACTCCGATAATGCAGATGTCTTGCAATATGTTTCAAATTTAAAATGGACTCATTCTTCAAAAAAAATCATGCAAAAGAAAAACGCTAATCTTTCGGATAGAATTTACATAGATTCAAATTCGGGCTATTTTGCTAATATGATTTATATTCGCCGTCTTAAAGATTTTATAACCCGTCCGCTTTTGGAAGACGGAAACTTTTTAAAGGAAAAAACTCAAAAAAAGATTTCTTATGAAAGTGCCAATTCTTCTTCCGTTTTTTCGCATGGAAGCCGAAGCGGGAAAAAACGGGTTGCCTTAGTCTTTGATGCCATGGATGATATGGACGGAATTGCGAGCATTCTTTATACCTTAAAAAAGAATAATATAAGTTCAACTTTTTTTATAAATGGTGAAGCAATGAGGCAAAACCCCAATGCCGTAAAAGAGATTGTAAAAAGCGGACACCAATGCGGTTCCCTTTTCTTTACCACATGGAATTTGAACGATACGGCTTATCGTATAGACGATAATTTTATAAAGCAGGGACTGGCCCGTAATGAAGATAATTTTTATTCTCTTACAGGTTCCGAGCTTTCCCTTATCTGGCATACTCCTCATTATATTTCTTCCTCCCTTATTTTAAATGCCGGAAAAAATGCCGGTTATGTTTTTATTTCGCCTGATGTTAGGGTAGCCGATTGGCTTAGCCCCGATGAAAAATTTGCCGTTCCTTCTCTTTATAAGACTTCTGCAGAATTAATTGAAGATATAGCTGATGCGGTTCAGCCGGGTTCTATAATTCCCATACGCATTGGCAGAAGCCTTTCAACTAGGAGCGATTATCTTTATTATAATTTACAGCTATTGATAGATGTTTTAACCGAAATGGGGTATGAGATTACCGATGTTAAAACCTTGATGGGACTTAAGTAAAAGCTCTTAATAAGAAAACCTCCAAAGTCTAAAAGATTTTGGAGGCTTTTTTAATTTTAGCCGAATTCTTATTTAAACCGTTTATAGGTTTTTGAAGGATCGTAGAGACCTGATCTTTTTTCGCCTTTAATGGACGGAATCGTTAAAATAATATCCGGTTCTACCCAGTTTGGATTGTTTGCATCAGGGAGCTTATCCTTGTTAGCCTCATACAGCTTACGCCACATAAAGGGATTTCCATAGACTTCCTTTTTGGCTGCTATATTCCACAAACAGTCCTTTTCTCCTCTCCATGTCCTGATTCTATATTGAGAAGGAAGCTCTGCAAGACCTGTGTCATCCTTTCCCTTAACTACCGAAAGAGCGTCCATTACTCTTTGGGCACATACGACTGCTACATCATAGTTTTCGTTATCGAAGGCTATGCTTCCTGCGTTTAAGGCTTCTTCTGCAGTCCTATAGGCATCGGGATATTTTTCTTCAGCTCCGTTTGCCTTTGCCCAAGTGAATCTGGTACGTGCCTTGTTCATTTCCTGTTCAGCTTCGGTTTTAGCCAGCATTCTTTGAATAAAATCCGCCGACTGCTGTGCATAGCTTTCTGCAAGCTTTGAATATTCTATCGAGGCTTCGTAATCTCCTTCATCATAGGCCTTCGCTGCAAGTTCAGTATAAGCCCTGCTTTTTCTCTGGTATTCGTTGTCATCATAGGAGAGAGCAACAAGCGGTATTAAAACCGTCAAAAATATTAAGATTGTGATAAGTTTTTTCATTATCGGCCTCCTCCTGTTGTTTGGTTATTTCCTGTGTTTGCAGGTGCATCGCCCTTGGTGTTGATGTTTTCAACAGGCGCTCCGGTCTGAGGTGTGGACAGGTTTTGTAAATCAAGGTTTCCTTCAGTGAAGCCTTCTCCGGCCTCGGTCAATGGTGCTTCCTTATCAGCTTCTAAAGCGAGGGCCGAGCTTTCCTGCTGCCGTTTTGCAGCCTCAGCCATAGCTTTTTCGGCTTCTGCCTTTTTTAAAGAAACCTCTTCGTATAGTTTTGCAAAAAGTTTTGCTGCTTCATTATACGACGTGTAGGCCTCCTTATAATCGGACCTGTCTGCAGCCGACTTTCCGCGGTTATAGATTCTAACTGCCTTGTTGTAGTCTTCTTTTCTGCTTCTTGCAACCTTGATAGAATCGCAGTCATCTTTGTACTCTTTTGCAGTGTCTTTTGACTTTTTGGCAGATTCAAGGTATCCCTTAGCTGCGACTTTTTTATAAAGCTTCAAAGCATCTTCCGAAGATTCTTTTGCCATCTTATGGTCTAAGGGGTAATGATCTATAGTGTTGATCGAAAATCTTTCGGCCTCAACATAGTCTGCCGGTGAATAGCTTCCAAAGTTATTGCTTTCAATTTCGGTCCTTAAAGTTGCCGCATTCATTAGATTTGAAAGAGTGTCATATCTGATGATGGCTTCATTATATTTTGCAATTGCGGCTTTATAGTTTCCGGCTTGTGCATCAGAGTCGGCCTTTTGTCTTAAGGTCTCCGGAACTTGGAAAAGCTCTGCATAGGCCTTATCGGCGCCCAGCTCTACAGCCTTTTTTCTCGCCTTGTTAACCTTTCCGTTTTGACCTTGAAAAAGTTTTAGTTCAGCAAGAAGAGGGTCAGTCTTGGGTACTTCCGGCTTAACAACTTCCTGTTTAGGCTCTTCTTTTTCTACAACTGGAGCCTTTACTTCTTCTACTTTCGGCTCAGGCGGAATATCTTGTGTTTTTTGCTTTGATGCACATGATGCAAAAAAAAGCGGCACAAGGATAGACATCAAAATCAGTAATTTATAATTTTTCTTCATTAAATACCTCCCATTTGATATTAACTAATAATACTCTTTTTTTACTCTTTTTTCAAGCTGTAATTTTTTTTCTCACATATTTAAAAAATTACTATTAATTACAAAAAAAAACTATAAGAATTATAGAGAGGTATATATGAAAAATATAATTTTACAAAAAAACCGCGAAGATTGCGGAGCTGCATGTATTGCAAATATATGCAGGCATTATGAGAAGCCTATCGATATGGGCAAGATAAGAAGGCTGCTTCAAGGCGGTAAGAAGGGAGCCTCAGGTTTGGGCATAATTCATGCTGCCGAGACCTTAGGGTTTTCATGCCGAGGGGCTGTTTCTGAATCAAAAGAAATTCCAAAAAATATTCCTATGCCCTTTATTGCTCATGCTGTAAGGGGGAGCGATAACCATTATCTTGTCGTTTATAAATCGGATTCAAACTATGTTTATTTGGCGGATCCTTCCGAAGGATATAAAAAGATAAACACAGAGGTTTTTCAAAAAAATTGGACAGGGGTGTTTTTTGTACTTTTGCCCCGGCCGGATTTTTCAGACAAGGGGTCTTCATCAAAGGGCTTAACCAGATTTTTGCCTATTCTAAAATCGCACAAAAAGATATGCGCGGAAATTTTAATTGCGAGCGTTATCCTGTCTTTTTTGGGCATTATTAGTGCGTTTTATTTTAGGTTTTTGATTGATGAGGTACTAAGTTCCAATTTAAGAGAGACCCTTACCGGTTTTTCGGTAGGTTTTTTGGGCGTAATTATTTTTAGAAGTCTTTTGGGGTTGGCTAGGAATCAGCTGCTGATGAGTATGAGTTATAAGATTGATACGGTTTTGGTGTATCGATATTTTGAGCATATCCTTCATTTGCCGATGCGCTTTTTTACCGAAAAAAAGACCGGAGAGCTTGTTGCAAGAATGAACGATACGGTTACGATAAGGCAGGTTATTTCCGCTACGGCCTTGACCGTTGTTTTAGACTCCTTGATGCTTATTTTCGGAGCAATATTTTTAATCTCCCTCGGTTCCAATTTGCTTGTTGCAGCCCTTGTTCCTGTTGTGGTAAGTTCGGTTTTGGTATGGTTTTATGCAAGACCTTATCAAAAAATGATAAGGGCCAGGGCCTCCGCAGAGGCCGAAAAACACTCCTGTATTGTTGAAAGCCTAAACGGAATAGCTACAATCAAAGCCTTGGGTGCCGAATCTAAGGCCCTTGAAAGAGCCGAGTTTAAAATCGTAAATGCCATCAGAAAGGGTATCAAACTTGCATCTTTTTCCAATTATCAAAACAGCCTCCAAAATTTTATCGGAAGATGCGGAACCTTGGCTATTTATTGGCTCGGAAGTTTAAATATCTTAAACGGTTCAATGTCTTTAGGCCAATTAATTTCCTTTGTCATCCTTTCAGGTTATTTTTTGGATCCTCTTGCAAGGCTTTTAACTCTGCAGCCTCAGCTTCAAGAGGCCTATGTTGCGGCGGAAAGGCTTGCCGAAATCTTTGATGAAGAAACCGAAGAAAATTTGGATAAGGGAAAAATCGAATCGAATGGCCTTGCTGGCAAAATCGATATAAAAAATTTATCCTTCGGCTACGATTCCCATTCAAAAAATTTGAAGAACATAAATTTAAGTATAAATCCCGGTGAAAGGGTAGCCTTTGTCGGTGCTTCAGGTTCCGGCAAGACCACCCTTGCAAAGCTTTTGATGAAATTTTATTCTGCACAGGAGGGGGATATTTTTGTAGACGATATAAATCTAAAAGACCTAAAAAACGATTCTTATCGTAAGCAAATAGGCTATGTTCCTCAGGACATTCTCTTGTTTTCGGGGACGATAGCGGAAAATATAAATTGGAGTTCGGGAAACGGCGATTACAGGCGGATGATGACCGCTGCCGAGGTTTCAGGCGCTGCTTCTTTTATCGAATCCATGCCCGATAGGTACAATACCCTTGTCGGGGAGCAAGGCACCACCCTTTCCGGAGGAGAAAGGCAGCGTATAGCTATTGCACGTATCCTTTTACACAATCCATCCATGTTGATTTTGGATGAGGCTACTTCAGCTCTGGACGGAATTTCTGAAGCGGAAGTTTTGAATACTCTCAAAGAAATCGGTGCAGGCCGGACTTCAATAATCATTGCTCACAGGTTAAGCTCAATCAAGGACTGCGATAAAATCTTCGTGTTCGATAAGGGCGAAATAGCCGAGGCGGGAACACACGCAGACTTGCTCGAAAAAGACGGGGTTTATTCAAGATTGTGGGAAACTCAAAATAAGGAGGAGTATGTAGCATGAAATCCATCTTATATGTTGAGGACTTAACCTATACCGGCGAGGTGCTTCAAGAGCAAAAAACGGGAATTTTCAGTTCCGTAATTTCAATTATCTGCCTTCTGGCTCTTTGCACAACGGCTTGGCTTATTTTAGGAAAAAAAGAAGAAGTTGTAAGGGCTTCAGGAATGGTGCGTCCCATAGAAAATGTTTCCTTTGTAAAAAGTTTTACGGCAGGGAAGATACAAAATATTCACTTTACCTCAGGTCAATATGTCGAAAAAGGGGCTATTCTTTTAAACATTGACGATACGGTTGCCCAAAAGGAAAGGCAAAACCTTGAGGATCTGATGATAAAAATCGAACAAAAAATTAAGGATACTGAGGCCTGCATAAAAAGTGCTGAAAAAGACTTAATGCTTGTTCCATTTGAAAGAAAAATAGCTTATAAACGGATGGAAAATTATTTTTCGGTAAAAACCAATTTGAAAAAAGCTTTGGAGCTGAATTCTAGGATTTTTGAAGAGGAAAAAGCTCTTCCTTATTTTAGTTTGGCAAACCAAAAAATTGAGCTTCTCAATCTAAATGTTGAAAAAAGCAAAAGAGACTTGGAGCAGTATAAAAATTCTTTTTTCCATTCCCTTCTCAGCGAAAAAGAGGCCTTAGAGCTTCAAAAAGAAAATTTAAGCAATTCCCTTTTTAAAATGGAAGAAAGTTTAAAACTTTTTACAGTTTATGCTCCTATTTCGGGAGAAGTGCAGGAAATTTCATCTCTTAACTGCGGGGATAATGTTTTTAGCGGCCAAGAAATATTAAAGATTGTGCCTTCCTCAAGTGAAAACATTAGGGTTGTGTTAAGACTCCCTTCTTCGAAAGCCGGGCTTGTAAGAGAAGATATGAAGGTTCGTTTAAAATTTCCGGCCTTTCCTCATCATGAGTTCGGCAGTCTTGACGGGCAAGTGGAAACCATACTTCCCGATGTTTTTTTGGGAGCAAAAAATTCCGAGTATGCCGTCTTTGTAAAATTGGATGGGAATACCTTGCCGGATAAAAAGGGAATGGCTCATTTTCTAAAAGTGGGATTGGATGCCGAGGCGTCAATAATCACCGAAACAGGTTCTATTCTGTCATTTATACTAAAAAGATTGGAGGTAAAATGAAAGAGTTTGTGTTAAATATAGTTTTTGGTCTTATTTTATTTTCGGCCAATGCTGAAATAAAAATGGAAGTCGGGATAAACGAGTTTTTTGACAGGGTAAATCCTCTTCTTCAAAAAAATCGGCAATATAAAAAAATGGAATTAAGCTTTAAATTTAATGAAAGACTCCTGTTTTCGGAATTTGCAGGGTGGATGCCTTTTCCGTATCTTGATGTAAATACTTCTGTTTCAGGCACAGAACTGGATAAGCACTATAAGGCTTTTGATATTGCTGCATCCTTAGGGATCAGTCAAAGGCTTCCTCTGGGCATGAGCCTTAATCTTACAGGTAAGCAATCATGCGGAATTTTTTTTGACAATAAACCGGACTATTCCTATAAATTTAGCTCTTCTGCCGGGCTGAATGTCCCGCTTTGGTTTATGGCGCCTGCTGCCCTGCCTGATTTTGTAAAACAGGAATTCGGTCTGCATCAAAGGAAAAAGCGGCTTTCCGTGCTTGAAAAGGATAAAAATAAAAAGGCTTTAATCATAAAAATGCTTTCAGCTATAGGCTCGGAAAAAATCTTAAAGAAAAAGCTGGAGCTTTTAAAAAATGTACAAAACTGGAATATCGAAGAAAAACAAAAAAACGAAATTTTATTTTCGCAAGGAAAGCTTTCTGTTCTTGATTTTTCCGAAAAGAACAAAAAGATTCGGCAGGAGGAAATTTTGCTTTTTCAAGCCGAACAAAACTATGATGCTCTTATGGGTGAAATCGAATCTATGGGTTTGAATTTTAGTGATTTGAGCGAGGATATTGATTCTTGGTTTGATTTTTTTGAAAATTTTGCCTTTTATCTTCAAAGAGAAGCATCGGCCGGGGATGAGCTGAGCCTTTTACAGCATGAGGTCTCTTGGATGCAGTCGGTTAAAAATTTTAATAATAGTATTCCAAGGCTTTTTTTATCGTTTGGTGCTGATGTGCTTCCGTCGAAAGACTATTATCCGTCTTTTCCGACAGCCTTTATGGGCTATTGGAAGGATAATCATAGTCTTAAATGGTCGGTATCTATGAATTTAAGGATAAATCTTTCTCCATTACATGATGATTTTAGGCTGAATAAAAATTTTAAAATTTTAAAAGAAATTAACTCTTTGAACGAGACCTTTTTAAGACGCAGCCTTGAAGAAGAAAAAAAGAAAGGATTAAAAAATATAGAAAGAGCCGTATTTACATCCGAAATGTCAAAATCCTCCCTTGAAATTCAAAAAAAATACTTTACCCTTGCCGAAGAGCTCTATAAGCAGGGCAAGAGCAGTATTCACGAATTATATGCTGCTCAAAACCTTTTAGAAGACACCCAAATTAATTACTATGCTGAAAGATTGGCATATATTTTAACTGTTTTGCAGACTTATAATTTTTAAAAGTACCGGACTTTTTAAGTTTATTCTTTAAAATCAGGCATTCTTTCTTTTTTAGGAATGTCTGATTTTATTTCTAATTTCGCTAAAATTCCATATCAAGGTCTTGACAAAAAATACTCGATTTGATAAAATGCTTGAACCTATTTTGTGGGTATTTTGCTCCTGTAGCTCAGTCGGCAGAGCACAACCATGGTAAGGTTGGGGTCAGCAGTTCAATTCTGCTCGGGAGCTTTTCGGAAACGATGACCTAGAATTTTGCGGAGGGTAAAGTAATGGCTAAGAAAACGGCTGTAGAGCTCATAGCTCTTCAATGCAGCGAATGTAAAAGAAGAAATTATACTACATCTAAGAACAGAAAAAATATTCAGGGTAAGCTTGAATTGATGAAGTATTGTTCTTTTGATCGCAAGCATACATTGCATAAGGAAACAAAGATAAAGTAGTCGAATAAGTCCGTGCCGTAAGGCAGCGGGCTTAGATTCAATTAGGTCAGTAGCTCCAATGGTAGAGCGTCGGTCTCCAAAACCGAATGTTGAGGGTTCGAGTCCTTCCTGGCCTGTAATTTTAAAAAACGAGGTTTTTATGGCTAAAATTGGAACTTTTTGGAAAGAATGTATAGGCGAGCTTAGAAAAGTTGTCTGGCCTACAGCTTCTGAAGTAGGGTCTTCAGTAAAAGTAGTGTTGATTTCTACCCTTATTGTAGCTGTTTTTCTCGGCGGTCTTGATGCTTTCTTTATAGCTTGTGTGGGTTGGATATTTTAAATAATGGCTAAGGCTTGGTACATTCTTCATACCTATTCGGGTTATGAGAATAAAATTGAAAGAACGATACGTACTCTGATAGAAAAAGGGATTATCTCTGCTGATTTTGTTACAGATATAAAAATACCTGAAGAACTTGTAATTGAAAATAAGGGCGGAAAAAAACGCAATGTTAAGCGTAAGTTTCTTCCCGGTTATATGCTGGTCGAAATGAATCTTCCAGATCTTGGTTGGAAAAGTGTTTGCTCCGAAATTCGCAAAATTCAGGGTGTTACAGGTTTCTTGGGAACGGCAGGAAATGAAAAACCTCAGCCTATTTCTTCTGAAGAAGCAAAGGAAATCCTGCAAAAAACAGGCGAAATTAAGGGCGACAAGAATATCCGGGTTATTCAAAATTTCAGTGAAGGACAGCATGTTAAAATCATCGAAGGTGCTTTTGCCTCGTTTACCGGCGTCATCGATGAAGTTATGGCAGATAAAAATAAGTTAAGAGTTATGGTAGCGATCTTCGGCCGTACTACACCGGTTGAAGTCGAAATGTCTCAAGCCGAAATCATTTAAATTTTAAACAAGGTGCGGTGCTCGGCATCAGCACTTTAATTGTATATTACGGGAGGAGGAAATACCTCCGTTTGTACCGGAAGGAGAGAAGATGGCAAAGAAAAAGGTTGTGACACAGATTAAACTTCAGTGTCCCGCAGGAAAAGCAACTCCTGCGCCGCCTGTAGGCCCGGCTCTAGGTCCGCACGGTGTAAGTGCGCCTCAGTTTGTACAGCAGTTCAATGACCGTACAAAGTCCATGGAGCCCGGTTTGGTTATCCCCGTTGTTATTACGGTATATGCCGATAAGAGTTTTACTTTTATCCTCAAAACACCGCCCGCATCGGTTTTAATCAAAAAAGCCTGTAAGATTGAAAAAGGTTCTGCCACATCGGTTACTGCAAAAGTCGGAAAACTTTCAAAGGCCGCATTGGAAGAAATCGCAAAAACAAAGATGCCCGATATCAATGCAAACGACATTGAAGCTGCAAAGAAAATCATTGCAGGAACTGCACGAAGCATGGGTGTAGAGGTGGAGCGCTAGTATGAAACACGGAAAAAATTACAAAAATGCACTTGCAAAGTATGATTCTGCCGCATCCTATGAGCTTCCCAAGGCTGTTGATATTGTCAAAGAGCTTAAATACGCCAAATTCGATGAAACAGTTGAAGTTCATGTAAGTTTGACCCTTGGTAAGGGACAGAGCGTTAGAGATACCCTTGTTCTCCCCCATCAGTTTAGGGGCGAAAAAAAGGTTTTGGTTTTTTGTACGGACGATAGAGTAAAAGAAGCTCTTGATGCAGGAGCTGTCTATGCCGGTTCTACGGAGTACATCGAAAAAGTAAAGGGCGGCTGGCTCGATTTTGATATCGCGGTTGCTACCCCCGATATGATGAAGGATGTAGGCCGCTTGGGTATGGTGCTCGGCCGCAGAGGTTTAATGCCTAACCCTAAGACAGGAACGGTTACCACGGATATTGCAAGCGCTATAAACGAGCTTAAAAAAGGCCGTGTAGAATTCCGCGCCGATAAGGGCGGAGTTGTTCATCTCCCTGTCGGAAAGGTTTCTATGGATTCTTCCAAGATTGTGGAAAACGTACAGGCTCTTATCAACGAAACGATGAGAAAAAAGCCTGCCGATGCAAAGGGTGACTATATCAGATCCGTATCGATTAGTTCGACGATGGGCCCCGGCGTTTGGGTTGATTATAAGGTAGGAGAGTAAAAATGGCATTAAGAACAAAAAATCCGAATCGCCAAAAAACCGAAGCGATTGAAAGCATCAAAAACTATGTAAAAGCCTCCTCCGCTTTTATTTTTACCGAGTACAGAGGCTTAAAGGTTGAGCAAATCACTGAGCTCCGCAAGAAGCTCAGAGAAAATGCTTGCACATACAAGGTTGTACGCAATAATTTTGCACGCATTGCTTTTGAAGATGCCGATATTAAGGATGTAGATTCCTGGTTAACCGGACCTACAGCCTTGGCTATGATTGCAGAAGATGCAAACCTTGCCGCTAAGACCTTGTTTGAATATGCAAAAGATGCTCCGGCTCTTGTAATTAAGGGTGCGGTAGTTGACGGTGAAATTTATGATGCCAAGCAAATTGAGGCATTTTCAAAGCTTCCCGGCAAAAAAGATCTTATTGCAATGTTTATGTCTACAGTCAATGCTACAACTTCCAAGTTTGTACGCACCTTACAGGCGATTGTGGATAAGGGCGGTGCCCAAGGCTCAGCTCCCGCAGAAGCAAAAGCTGAAGCTCCTGCTTCAGAGGAAAAAGCGGCCGAACAGCCTGCAGAGTCTGCTCCCGAAGCAGCTCCCGAGGCTTAAAACAAGCTTTCGGATATTTCCGAAAGTAGTAAGCAGTCAGGCTTCAAAAGCTGACCCCCTGTCTGCTTAAGGTGCCTAAAAAGCACAAAAATCTAATTTTTAAGGAGAAGATAATATGGCAGCATTAACAAATGAACAAATTATTGAAGCAATCGGCGAAAAAACGATTCTCGAACTTTCCGAGCTTATCAAGGCTATGGAAGAAAAATTCGGTGTAACAGCCGCTGCTCCCGTTGCAGTAGTTGCAGGCGGAGCTGCAGGAGGCGGAGCCGCTGAAGAAGAGAAGACAGAATTCACTGTTACTCTTAAAGGTCTTTCCGATCCCGGTAAAAAGATCGGTGTTATTAAAGAAGTTCGAAACGTTATTCCCGGCCTCGGCTTGAAGGAAGCTAAAGAGCTTGTTGAAGGAGCTCCGAAAGTCCTTAAAGAAGATGTTTCTAAAGAAGAAGCAGCCAAGATTAAGGAAGCTATTACAGCCGCCGGCGGTGAAGTTGAAATTGCTTAATAAGCAAAATACCGGCTTTATGCCGGACCTTGTTGTGCTTCTTCCAAAAAGAAGCACAACAGCATAGACAATGAATTTTCTCTAAGACTTCCTGTATGAATTCTCAGGAAGTCTTTTTGTGATTAAATATAGACTTGGGGGGTAATGGATGTTTGCAAGAGGTCAAAAAATAGATCGAAGGTATTACGGTAAGGATGTTCCGAATTTTATGGAGCTTCCTAATCTCATCGATATTCAGATTCAATCTTACAATAAATTTTTAAACAAAGAAAAAAAGACAGATGAGACCGAGATTGAGGGCTTAGAATCGGTATTCCATACAACTTTTCCTATTGAAAGTACAAATGAAGACATGGCTTTGCAATATCTATCCTATTCTCTCGATTATGATAGTATTAAATTTTCTGAAATTGAATGCAAACAAAAGGGACTTACTTATTCCGTCCCTTTAAAAGCCGAAATAGACTTATTTTTTAAAGAAACTAAGGAAATTCGCCGCAAAAACATCTATATGGGCGATATTCCTCTGATGACGGAAAGAGGAACCTTTATTATAAACGGAGCGGAAAGGGTTGTAGTTTCTCAGATTCACCGCTCGCCTGGTGTTATCTTTTCGCATGAAAAGGGTGTTTACTCAAGCCGCATTATTCCATACCGAGGAACATGGCTTGAATTCGAAATAGATCAGAAAAAAGAGCTTATCTACGCAAAGCTTGACAGTAAAAAGCGAATTTTAGGTACGATATTTTTACGTGCTCTCGGATATGACACAAGAGAAAAAATTATCGACCTTTTCTATAAAACAAAGACAGCCAAAATATCTCCGGATAGGACAGAGTATGAAGAATTAATCGGTCAGGTACTGGCCAGGGATGTCTATGTAAAGGGTGAAGACGGCGAAAAGCGTAAAATGCATCAAGCCGGCGAAAAAATTCATCCCCACAACATCGACGATTTAATTCAAAATGACGTTAAAAAGATAACGATAATCGACTTTAAGGGAAAAGATTCTTTGGATTCTCAGATTATCATCAACTGTTTTGAAAGAGAAGAAATCAAGTATACTCCCGATCCGGCCGTAAACGATGAGCCCACCGTTGAAGATGCCCTAAACGCAGTCTACAGCGTTATCCGTCCGGGAGATCCTATTACCTACGAAAATGCAAAAGAAGACCTGCACAATATGTTTTTTACTGCAAGAAGGTACGATATAGGTAAGGTCGGCCGATATAAATTAAACAAAAAATTCGACTATTCCGATGACGTTAAAGGTACAACCTTAATCGAAGAAGATATATTTAAGACAATGAAATTTTTGATCAAGGTTTACATAGGTGAAGAAAGTATTGACGATATCGACCACCTAGGCAATAGGCGAATTAGGTCAGTCGGCGAAATTATGACCGATGTTCTAAAAAAAGCCTTTTCCAGAATGGAGCGTATTGCCCGTGACAGGATGAGTTCGAAGGAAATGGATACCATTAAACCTCAGGACTTAATTTCCATTAAGCCCATTGTTGCGGCTATTAAGGAATTCTTCGGAGCAAGCCAGTTGTCCCAGTTCATGGATCAGGTAAACCCCTTGGCCGAGCTTACTCATAAGCGCCGTCTTAATGCCTTAGGCCCGGGCGGTCTTTCGCGTGACAGGGCGGGCTTTGAGGTACGAGAAGTTCACTATACCCATTATGGAAGAATGTGCCCGATCGAGACCCCTGAAGGCCCGAACATTGGTCTTATCGTTTCTATGGCAAACTATGCTCGTGTAAACGAATACGGCTTTTTGGAGGCACCCTATGTAAAGGTTGTAAACGGGGTTGCTACCCGCGAAATCGAGTACCTGTCTGCAATGGATGAAGACAAATATTTTATCGGACAGGTTTCTTCCGCTATCGGAAAGGACGGAAAGATCAATACGGATCAAGTTTCGTGCCGAAAACTTGGAGACTATACTTCAATAAGCCCGAAAGATATCCAGTACATGGATGTTTCGCCTAAACAGATTATATCCGTTTCGGCTTCTCTAATTCCCTTCCTTGAACATGATGACGCTAACCGTGCCCTCATGGGCTCTAACATGCAGCGTCAGGCTGTTCCTTTAGTTTTCCCCGAACCTCCGCGAGTCGGAACCGGTATGGAAAAAAAGTGTGCCTATGATTCGGGCGTTTTGATTAAGGCAAAAAGATCGGGAAAGGTTGAGTTTGTTTCTTCCGATACGATTATCATAGCCCCCGAAAAGGGAAAAAATAAAGAAGATAAGGATGAGTACACTCTCTTAAAATATCAAAGGACGAACCAAGAAACCTGTTACCATCAGCGCCCCATCGTCAATGTAGGCGATACGGTCAAGGCAGGCCAGCCCATAGCTGACGGTCCTGCAACCTATAACGGAGAATTGGCCCTAGGCCGAAACATCCTCGTAGGCTTCGTTCCTTGGAACGGCTATAACTACGAAGACGCTATCTTAATTTCACGCAGGGTCGTAAAAGAAGATATGTTTACTTCTATCCATATAAAAGAGCTTTCAACCGATGTTCGGGAAACAAAGCTGGGTGCCGAAAAGATGACCTGCGATATTCCGAACAAGTCCGAAAAGAGCTTGGACGACCTCGACAGCGAAGGTATTATCCGCATAGGCTCTAAGGTAAAGCCCGGCGATATCCTTGTCGGAAAGGTTACTCCTAAGAGCGAAAGCGATACAACCCCCGAATTTAAGCTCCTTAATTCTATCTTCGGTGAAAAGGCTAAGGAAGTGCGGGATACCTCTCTGCGTGTTCCCCACGGAACCGAGGGCACGGTTATCGATGTTCAGCGCTTAAAGAGGGATCAGGGAGATGACTTGAGTCCCGGTGTAGATGAAGTTGTAAAGGTCTTAATCGCTACAAAGCGAAAACTCCGCGAGGGAGATAAAATGGCAGGCCGCCACGGAAACAAGGGTCTTGTAGCCAGAATTCTCCCCGAAGAAGATATGCCCTACATGGAAGACGGAACACCGCTTGATATTTGTCTAAACCCGCTCGGTGTTCCTTCTCGAATGAATATCGGCCAGATTTTGGAATCGGAGCTGGGACTTGCAGGATTAAAATTGAATGAGTGGTACGAGTCTCCGGTTTTTGAATCTCCCAGTATGGAACAGATTGAAGCGAAGCTTAAAGAAGCCGGCTATCCTACCAGCTCTAAGGTAAAACTCCGTGACGGCTTAACCGGCCGCCTCTTTGAAAACGAGGTATTTGTCGGGGTTATCTACTTCTTAAAGCTGGCTCACTTGGTAGACGATAAGATGCACGCCCGGTCAACAGGCCCCTATTCTCTTGTTACCCAGCAGCCCTTGGGCGGTAAGGCTCAATTCGGCGGTCAGCGCTTGGGAGAAATGGAAGTTTGGGCACTTGAGGCTTACGGTGCAGCCAACACATTGCAGGAGCTTATCACAATCAAGTCCGACGATATGCACGGACGATCTAAAATATATGAATCCATCGTTAAGGGCGAGCCTTCAAGCTCTGCCGGTATCCCCGAATCCTTTAACGTATTGGTACAGGAATTAAGAGGTTTAGCTCTCGACTTTACAATCTATGATGCAAAGGGTCAGCAGATTCCTTTAACCGAAAGGGATGAAGAGCTAATTAAACGCGAAAAAACAAGTACTAACTTTTAACGGAAGTAAGGAGAGGGAAAGATTATGAGAGATATACAGGATTTTGACAGCTTGATGATAAGGCTTGCTTCACCCGACACTATAAAGGCTTGGTCCTATGGGGAAGTAAAAAAGCCTGAAACAATCAATTACCGAACCTTGCGTCCGGAGAGGGACGGTTTGTTTTGCGAAAGAATATTCGGAACCACAAAGGAATGGGAATGTTTTTGCGGAAAGTTTAAATCAATCCGTTATAAGGGCGTTATCTGCGACCGCTGCGGTGTTGAGGTTACTCACTTTAAGGTACGCCGTGAACGCATGGGACACATAGAACTTGCAGCTCCCGTTTCTCATATTTGGTATTACCGCTCGGTACCTAGCCGAATGGGACTTTTGCTTAACCTACAGGTTGCAGCCCTCAGGTCTGTTTTATACTACGAAAAATACATCGTTATAGATGCAAACGATACCGACTTGGAACCCATGCAGCTTTTAACCGAAGATGAGTACAGGGATGCTCATGAACGCTATGGAGCTGCCTTTACCGCAGGTATGGGAGCTGGGGCTATTAAAACCCTTCTTCAAAATATAAACTTGGATGAGCTTGCAGCCCAGCTTCGTGCTAAAATGATTGAAAAAGGTGCAAAAAGCGATCAACGCCTTTTGCGCAGAATCGAAATAGTTGAAAATTTCAGGGCATCGGGCAACAAACCCGAATGGATGATTCTTGATGTTATTCCGGTTATTCCTCCGGATTTGCGCCCCATGGTTCAGCTTGACGGAGGCCGCTTTGCAACCTCCGACCTCAATGACTTGTATCGAAGGGTTATTCACAGAAACAGCCGTTTGAGTAAGCTCATGGAACTAAAGGCCCCCGATATTATTATCAGAAACGAAAAGAGAATGCTCCAAGAAGCGGTCGATGCCTTGTTCGATAACTCAAAGCGCAAAAAGGCCATTAAAGGAGCTTCAAACAGACCTCTAAAATCGATTTCCGATCTTTTAAAGGGAAAGCAGGGAAGATTCCGCCAAAACCTCTTAGGTAAGCGTGTCGACTATTCAGGCCGATCCGTTATTGTTGTAGGCCCCGAGCTCAAGCTTTGGCAGTGCGGTCTGCCCACTAAGATGGCCTTGGAGCTGTTTAAGCCTTTTATAATGAAAAAACTTGTTCAAAAGGAAGTTGTTTCCAATATTAAAAAGGCAAAACTCCTCGTAGAACAGGAAGCTGCCGAAGTTTTTGCAGTCCTTGACGAGGTTGTAAGCGAACATCCTGTTCTTTTAAACCGTGCTCCGACCCTCCACAGGCTTGGTATTCAGGCCTTTGAACCCGTTTTGGTAGAAGGAAAGGCTATCCGCCTCCATCCTCTTGTATGTAAGGCCTTTAACGCCGACTTTGACGGAGACCAGATGGCTATCCACGTTCCGCTCACTCAGGCGGCTCAAATGGAGTGCTGGACTTTGATGCTTTCAGCCCGAAACCTTCTCGACCCTGCAAACGGAAAAACAATAGTTTTCCCGACACAGGACATGGTTCTAGGTCTTTACTATCTTACAAAGGAAAGAGCCTTGGCTGAAGGTAAAAAAGAGCGCCGATATTCTTCCGTTGCAGAAGTTTTGATGGCCGCAGAATGTCATGCCGTAGGCTGGCAGGAACCCGTTTTAATCGACTATGAAACGGAACCCGGTAAGATTGAAACCGTAAGAACTACACCGGGAAGGATTCTATTTAATGAGGAAATGCCCGAAGGCGTTCCCTTTACAAATTATGCTTTAAACGATAAAAAAATACGAAAACTGATAGAGAACGTCTTTAAGGATAAGGGCCCGTGGCTGGCTGTTCAGCTTTTGGACAAGCTCAAGGCTGTCGGCTATAAGTATGCTACATATTTCGGTGCAACTTTGAGTATGGAAGACATGATTATTCCTCCTGAAAAGGCCGGAATGCTCGAAAAGGCCAACAAAGAGGTTTTGGAAATCTATAACCAGTATAAGGGCGGCCACATTACCCAAGAAGAACGCTATAACCGTGTAGTTGACGTTTGGCAGAAGACAAACTCCAATCTTAAAGAAATTCTTATGAAACGTCTGCAAGAAGACAAGGGTGGGTTTAACACGATTCACATGATGGAAACTTCGGGTGCTCGAGGTTCTAAGGATCAGATAAATCAGCTTGCCGGAATGCGAGGTCTTATGTCCAAGCCTACGGGAGACATCATCGAACTTCCGATTAGATCGAACTTTAAAGAAGGCTTAAACGTTATGGAATTCTTTATTTCGACTAACGGTGCCCGAAAAGGTTTGACCGATACGGCTCTTAAAACCTCTGACGCAGGTTACCTGACCCGCCGTCTTGTTGATATTGCCCAAAACGTAGTTGTAAACGAAGAAGACTGCGGTACCATCAACGGTATAGAATATGCCGCAATTAAACGCGGAGACGAAATCCGTGAATCTTTGAGCGAGCGTATTGCCGGAAAATACACTCTGGAAAGGGTTATTCACCCAATTACGGGAGAGCTTCTCATAGATGTAAACGAGTATATTACCGATGAGACAGCTAAGAAGATAGAAGAAGCCGGTGTTGAAACCGTTAAGCTCCGCACCGTTTTAACCTGCGAATCCAAGCACGGTGTTTGCGTAAAATGTTACGGACGGGATCTTGCCCGAAACAGAATTGTCCGAATAGGGGAGGCTGTAGGTATTATCGCAGCCCAGTCCATCGGTCAGCCCGGTACACAGCTTACGATGCGTACCTTCCACGAGGGCGGTACGGCTTCTAAAAACGTTGAAGAGAACAGGATCGTATTTAACGACTATTCTATCATCGTTCGCGGTATAAAGGGTTCTTATGTAACGCTTAAAAACGGACACTTCCTCTTTACAAGAAAAGGCGAGTTTACCTTCAGCAGGGTATTGAATGAGTATGCTCTTAAAAAAGGTGAAACAGCCCTTGTAAGTACAGGCACAAGGGTAGTAAAGGGTAACCCTCTTTATACATTAAAGAACGGAAAGGAAGTGCTTTCGGAAAATATAGCCATTGCCGAAGTCAGAGATAATATTATCTATTTGACAGGTCAAGAGCAGACAATAGAGATAAGAAACGGTTCCGAGGTTGTAGTAAAAGAAAATGATGTTATAAAGGCCGGAGAAACGGTAGGTACTTTCGACCCCTTCGCCGATCCCATTTTGGCGGAATATGACGGCTTTGTCCGCTTTGAAGATATTCTTCCCGGTACAACCTTAAAAGAAGAAGCCGATGAGGAAACGGGGGTTGTCGAAAAGCGAATAAGCGATGCCCACTTCGATAAGATGCAGCCCCGCATCTTTATCTCAGATGAATCGGGTAACACCGTAGGTGAGGACTCTTACTTCCTCCCCGGAGGAGCTCAGCTCTTGGTTGAAGAAGGTCAGGAAATTAAGGCCGGTGCAATCCTTGCAAAGATAGCAAAAGAGTCGGTAAAGACAAAGGATATTACCGGAGGTCTTCCGCGAGTTTCGGAGCTCCTTGAAGCCCGCAGACCAAAGTCGCCTGCCGTTCTTGCCGCTATTGCCGGTGTTGTTACCATAAAGAAAGGCTTGCTCAAGGGCAAGAGAACTATTATGGTTCGTGACGAATACGGTCATGATGTAAAGCACTTGGTTCCTATCGGAAAGAGAATGCTTGTCCGTGACGGAGATACGGTAAAAGCCGGCGAGCCCTTGTGTGACGGCAGCTTTGATCCGCACGATATTTTAAATATCCTCGGTGAAAATGCCCTTCAAAACTACTTGATGAAGGAAATCAAGGAAGTTTATGATGCTCAGGGCGTTACCATCAACGATAAACACGTAGGTATAATCGTACGTCAGATGCTCCGAAAGGTAAAGATTGTTTCGGTTGGAGATACCAAGTTTATCTTTGACCAGCAGATAGATAAATACCGCTTCCATGAGGAAAATAAGAGGGTTAAGGAAGAAGGCGGTCAGCCTGCAGTTGCCCGACCTATGTTCCAAGGAATTACAAAGGCAGCCTTAAACATCGACTCCTTTATTTCGGCTGCTTCTTTCCAAGAAACCACAAAGGTTCTTACAAATGCCGCTATTGCAGGTTCTTCGGATGAGCTTCGCGGCCTAAAAGAGAACGTAATTATCGGACATCTTATTCCTGCCGGAACAGGTATGAAGCAGTACCGAGATATTAAACTTTTCGATAAAAACAAGAGTGACTTGGATGTTCAGATGAACGAAATCCTTGAACGCCGCAGACTTGAAGCCGAAGCTGCTCAAGCTCTCGAAGAAAAAGAACTTATCGAAGAAGAAAACTTTTTGGATGATCTCTAAAATCTAGGGGAAGGGAGGAGCCCCCGTCCAGAGCAGGGGTTACCTCCCTTCCCCTATGACCCCATCCCTCTTTACCTCGAAGCTTTGCTGGTTGTACCCGCACTGCCAAAGGGCTTGTTGCCCTTTGGAATCCCGCAAATTATCATAGGATTTAGGTTATTCTTTGGTTGAGATGAAAAAAAAGATTAAGGTAAATTCAAAGGTTGGGAGGAGAGGGGAGGGCGAAATTTCTACAGCAATTTTTCCCTATTGACATTTGCACATAATTGATAATATAATCCTGCTGATTATGAAATTTATTAATAATAGCTTTATTAAAGCTTGGATGAACCGTAAGTATAGACTGTGGATTCTTTTGTTTGGTGTGTTTTCTTTTTTAGTTGTATACATCAAATATTTGATAAAAAAAATTACTAAATCTTCTTCTGCAATGAATCAATATGGTAAGATTATTGCGAGTGTAAATGAAGAACTTCAAAATACCAATATGATGGAAAATTTGTTAAAAGAGTCTTATGAACAGGTAGTCCGTAAGAATGAGTATTTTAAGAAAGTTATGTCTGAAGCTGAGATATTAAAAGAAGCTGAAAAAAATGCAAAAAAAAGATATAATGAGTTGTATCATGAGAAAATAAATTATCTTTGTGAACATAATTCAGTGAAGAAGATAACATTTTTAGATTTTTTTCTTGATACACTTAAAAATCCTGTATTTCTAATCCTTTCCATTATCATTTCTTTTCCAATGTATGTGCTTCTCTATATATATACTAGACCAATTCAAAAGTATATTTTAGAAAGATTATTTATGATGGTATTTGTGATTTTTGGAGTTACTTTTATGGTCTTTACTATACTGTATTTCTCTCCTATGGATCCTGCGGTAAATATTTTAGGTCAAACGGCAACTCCGGAACAAGTTGAAGAGTTTAATAGAGTATATGGTTTAAATGCATCATATTTTTCAAGACTATTTACAACTTTTAAATCGCTTATAACTTTTGATTTGGGTATCACATATGTTGGAAATATGTCTGTTTCTACTGAAATTGCAACAAAATTTCCTATAACATTGACTATAGCATTTTGCTCTGTTTTCATTGCTGTATTAATAGCTATACCGGCAGGAATTATGTCTGCTATAAAACAATATTCTTCTTTTGATTATACATTCATGTTTTTTGCATTGATAGGCTTATCTATACCTAATTTTTGGCTTGCCCTATTATTAATTTTGCAATTCTCTATAAAAATGAGCTGGCTTCCGGCAACATATATTGTGGGTAATTGGCAGTCTTTAATAATGCCTGCAGTAGTACTAGGTACTGGAATGAGTGCTACAGTTGCAAGAATGACCCGTTCATCTATGTTAGAGGTTAAGCATTCCGATTATATATTAACGGCAAGAGCAAAAGGTTTATCTCCCTATAGGGTAACAATAAAGCATATTTTAGGAAATGCAATGATTCCGATTATAACGGTTATAGGGCTTCAATTTGGTGCCCTATTAGGCGGTTCAGCCGTTACCGAAAAAAGTTTTAATATACGCGGTCTTGGTAGTTTCATTGTTGATAGGCAGTTTATACCTGATGTTCCTGTTGTATTAGCTGGAGTCGTATATATTGCTGTTGTTATCAGTGTTGTGAATTTAATGGTTGATATACTATATGCAATGTTGGATCCTAGGATAAAATCAAAAATAAAAAATTCATAAAATTATAGACTAGATGGGGGTATGCATTGTGGTCGATAAAGATTTCTATTTAAATAAAAGATATTTGAGGCTTTTAGGGAACAGTCTCGAATATGCAACAGCAAGACTTGCATGGCAGGTTTCGTTAGTTGTATCTATTATATTTGCTTTTTCTTCATATAATTTTAAAACAGGAGAAATTGGGCTTGTGCCGGGTATAGTTTTTATAGTATATTTTATTGGTTCGTTTTTACAATATATAGTTTGTAAAAAAATAAAAAAAGATTTTACTAAAAATGGGAAAGTTTTGAGTAAAACCATGAAATGCGGTTATCTTTTTATCCCCTTTATACTTACAGGTAATTTTTTATTATCTAATGCCGGTTTTATGCTTATAAAAAGAGAAAAAAGTATTGAATATTGTTTAGCAGTATATTCTTTTTTAATAACATTTGTTGTTGTAGTAATATCTCTTTTGAATTTGGCTAAAGAATATATTTCAAACTTTTTTTTTATAGGTATTGGTATACTTTTATTACTAGCATTATTTAATATTGTTACTATCTTATTGTCTTCAAAAATAAGTTCAGGTAATTTGGGTAGATTTACAGTTCCATTTGCGATAATTTTAATACTTTCTTCAGCTACAGGTAATTTATTTTCATTTATATTAGGTATTATGATACTGTTCAAAAAATTTCACAAAAATTCTGCAGCTAGTATAGGCTGGATAGATGTTTTAAAACGAATTTTTAGAAATTATGTATCAGTTGTAGGTTTGTTTTTTATAGTTTTTTTGATGTCCATATCAATATGCAGCTATCTTACATTTGATTATGCTTATGCAGTAGAGAATAATTATAGCACAATACAGCAAATTCCAAGTTTACAATTTCCATTTGGAACGGATGACTATGGAAGGTGTTTATTTACTAGAATTGTATTCGGCGCCAGAATCTCTCTTACAGTCGGTATAATATCTACAGGAATTCCTATTATAATCGGTTGCTTCCTTGGTGCCATATCGGGCTATTATGGGAAAAATGTAGATAATGTAATTATGAGATTACTGGATATACTTTATGCAACGCCGGGGATATTACTTGCCATTGCTATAATCGCTGCGTTTGGTTCTAATACATTCAATTTAATAATGGCTTTGTCGGTTGCATATATACCAATATATGCTCGAACAATGAGGGCTACGGTATTGACAATTTCCAATCAAGAATTTGTTGAAGCGTCAAGAGCTTGTGGAGCAAGAGATCTTAGGATAATATTTAAACATATTATTCCAAATTCACTTGCTCCTATAATAGTAAGGGCTACTTTGTCGATAGGTGCAGCAGTTCTTTCAACAAGTGCTCTTAGTTTTTTAGGGCTGGGCGTAGAGCCTCATATTCCTGAATGGGGTAATATATTAAAGGCCGGAAGCAGTTTTTTGGAAACTAGTCCGCATATAGCAATTTTTCCCGGGATAGCAATAATACTGATTGTTTTAGCATTTAATTATTTTGGTGATGGTCTTAGGGATGCTTTAGATCCTAAATTAAAATAGGTGATAGTATGGTTGATAATAAAGTAAAAGATACGGTAATAAGTATAAAAAATCTGCATGTTCATTATGTGACAGAGGATGAAATATATCGTGCTGTAAATGGTTTAAATCTTGAAATATTAAAAGGCGAAGTTGTTGGGCTTGTTGGAGAAACAGGGGCAGGTAAAACAACTACGGCCCTGTCTATTATGCAGCTGGTACCGGATCCGCCCGGAATAATTGTAGACGGAGAGATATACTACGATGGAAAGAACATAATAAGAAATACGGAAAAAGAAAATAGAATAGTGCGGGGAAATGGTATATCTATGATTTTTCAAGACCCTATGACCGCATTAAATCCAATTATGACAATTGGAGAGCAGCTGGAAGAAGTTGTTGAAACCCATGAAAAAATGCCGAAACAAGATATCAAAAAGAGAGTTGTAGATATGCTTGAGACAGTAGGTATTAATAAAGAACGTTATAATGATTATCCGCATCAATTTTCCGGAGGTATGAAACAACGTGTTGTTATAGCAATGGCCTTATTGTGTAAACCTCAATTACTGATAGCCGATGAACCTACTACGGCATTAGATGTAACAATACAAGCACAGATATTAAATATAATGCAGGATTTGATAAAAAAATTTGATATGTCTATGCTTTTGATAACTCATGATTTAGGTGTTGTTGCTGAAACTTGTAATAAAGTATGTATTATGTATGCCGGTGAAATAGTGGAAAGCGGAAATGTTGAGGATGTTTTTGAGCAACCGAAACATCCGTATACAGTCGGTCTTTTCGGTTCTATTCCAAAAATTGATGAAGATGTTGCCGAACTAAGTCCGATAAAGGGGAGCGTCTCAAATTCATCGGAACTTCCTGATGGGTGTTATTTTTATCCTAGATGTCCTTATGCTAAAGATATATGTATGAAAGAAAAACCGGGAATTAAAGGTGATAATCATATGTATAGATGCCACTTTGATATAAGCAAATTTGTTCTTAATACCGATGAGGATAAAAATACAGCTATAGATAAAATTGATATAAAACATAAGACTGAGTTTTTTAATGATAATATTCAAGATATAACAAATGAAAGACCTCTTTTAGAGGTAAGAAACTTGAAAAAATATTTCCCTTTAGTAAGTGGTTATTTACATGCTGTTGATGATGTTTCATTTTCTATACCTAGGGGGAAAACTCTTGGTATAGTAGGAGAAAGCGGTTGCGGTAAATCGACTTTAGGAAGAACCGTACTAAGACTTCATGAGCCGACTGCCGGAAGTATTTTATATGATGGAATGGATATAACAAACTTTAATAGTGAAGAGATGAGAAAACTAAGGCAGAATTTCCAGATTATATTTCAAGATCCATATGCCAGTTTAAATCCAAGGATGAGTGTATCTCAAATTATAGGAGAACCATTAACTATACATAAAAAATTTAAAGAAAAACAAGCTCTACAAAAGAGAATACTTGAACTTATGTCTTTAGTCGGTTTATCTAAAAAAGCTTACAATAATTATCCTCATGAATTTGATGGCGGACGCAGACAAAGAATAGTTATTGCTAGAGCTCTAGCTATGAATCCTGAATTTATAGTATGTGATGAACCTGTTTCAGCTTTGGACGTGTCTGTTCAAGCACAGATATTGAATCTACTTATGCAATTACAAAAGCAGATAGGCCTTACTTATATGTTTATTAGTCATGATTTGTCTGTAGTAAAACATATATCGGATGAAATTGGGGTTATGTATTTGGGTCAACTTATTGAGAGAGCTCCCAAAAATAAACTTTTTTATAAACCGCTCCATCCATATACTATAGCTTTACTTAGTGCAATACCTTCAATAACCATTAACAAGAAGACTTCAAGGATCTTACTTAAGGGAGAGATAGTAAGTCCGATTAACCCTAAAAAGGGGTGTAGGTTTGAAAGCAGATGTCCTTTTGCAATAGAAATATGTTCCAAGATTACACCCATATTGAAAAATGTTGCTTGTGATCATTTTGTAGCCTGTCATAGATGGCATGAAATAGAAAACGGTAATTGTAAATATGAGTAATACCTAATAAATAAAACTGGATATTGACAGATATGTATCAATAATGTATCATTGAATATAGTATTAAAACTACTTATGTTGACAACATGGTGTAGTTATATAAATAGGGGGATTAAGATGAAAGGAAGATTATTGGGATGTGTTTTAGCTATTGCACTTTTAACCAGTTGCGGTAGTAAAACTAGAGAAAATTCAGCTGCAGGTGGAGACGGTAAAGCTGTTTCTGGAAATAAGACTGAGACAATTAGAATATTATCTCAATCGTCATATCAGAGCAAAGCTTCAAATGTTTTACGGGATCAATTAACAAAAGCAGGCTTTAATGTAGAATTAAATACTCAGCCTGACTATTCAAGTTATTTAGTACCGCTTAAAGCCGGCGATTATGATTTGGCAATAACCGGTTGGACTACAGTTACAGGTAACCCTGATTATGCTGTGAGGTCCCTTTTTATGACCGGTGGAGATTATAATAATTTACCGGTTTCAGATGCTAAAGTCGATCAACTTATAGACAAAGCCGCAGCAGAAACGCCGGAGCAATATGTTGAGACTTACAGAGAATTGGAAAATTATCTTGTATCGGAAAAAGCCTATATTGTTCCTCTTTATTCTAACTTGAGAATATTGGCTTATAACAAAGAATTGATAAAGAATAATGTTAGACATTCTAAATCACGCTCTTTGGTTTGGGAAGAATTTGAGTATAATGATTCTTCTTTAAATGAAAAACGTCCTTTGATTTTGACACAAAATACTGCAAATTTGACATCTTTATGGCCGATAAAAGGTAATGACGGCTCAATTAATCAGTTGAATACAAATATGTATGTAAGATTGGTTAATTTAACTGATGAAGATGATATTATTGCTGAGGGCTCTCTTTCATATAGTAATGTTATAGCCGAAGGAAATAAGGAGTATTATTTCTTACTTAGAGATGATGTATATTTTGCAGCCGTGGATAAAAACAAAAATGTCGTTAACACCGGTGAAAGAGTAGGGGTTGATGATGTAATATTTTCTTTAAATAATGCAAGAGACAAAAATAGTGCACCGGATCATAGGACTTTTACCTTGCATGGAAGTATGGAAAGTATAGAAGCTATAACGGATTTAAATATACTGAAGACCGGTAAAAAATCGGGAACTAATACATCCATATTGAGTGCTTTGCAAGAGTCTGCTCCAACATCAATAAAAGCTCTGACAGCCGATAAAACTAAAGCAAATACTAAGGACGGTGTATATCAAGTAATAAGAATAATTACTAAAAGACCATTTCCGCAAGTGTTAAATTTTTTAGCTCATCAATCAGCCGGAATTACATCAGTTAAACAAGTTACAAAGGTTAATAAAGATTTAAATGTTAAAACTTATGATCCCAAGAAAGATGTAATTTATGGTGATCAATCAACAGTAACGGAAGGAAGTACATATAATAATACTTTATGGTGTTCCGGTCCATATATTCTGGTTAAAAAGAACGAATATGATATAATTTTTATGAAAAACCCCGGATATATGGTTGGTTCTAAGCATGAGCCAAGAATAAAACAGATAACCTATAAGGTTATTGCTGATAATGCCTCTGCAGTAGGCGCTTTTAGAGCTGGAGAAGTTGATTTTGTTCCTGCAGTTGATGATGATAAGGTTGAGATTCTTGAAGGTGATGCAAAAGTATTGGTTTCTAAACGAAGTTCAAATTCTGTTATTTATGCAGCATTTAATTTAAAGGATGGTAGTAAATTTAGAAATCAAAAACTTAGACAAGCTGTACTTAATGCCGTAGAACAAGAAGGTTTTATCGCCGTTTACTCGGGACTTAAGCAAAAAGCATATTCTACATTGTCCACATTGATTGATACGGGCAATGAATTAAAAGTTGATTTAGAAAAGAGTAGAAAATTATTATTAGAATATCAAAATGAAAAATGATGTATAATTAAGAACACTCTTTACATCTTCCAAAGGGCTTGTAGCCCTTTGGAATCCCCTGATTGTTACAAAGGTTTTTTTCAGCATTGACATATCCGATATTTTAAAGTACTATAAATAAAAAGAAACTTATCTTAAGGATTTTTTATGAATAAAGTCAAAGTAATCGGTGTTGTAAAAGCTGCCACGATAACGGCTCTTTTGGTTATTTGTATAAGCTGCCAATCTTTTTCCTGTTCTGGTGAAGTGATCAAAGGAAACGGAAAGATAGAAACTAAATCATTCCCTCAAAACAATTTTAATGCTCTTTCCATTTCCGGCGGTTGGACTGCCGACATAAGGTATAGCGAAACCTTTTCCATGCAAATTGAAACGGATGAAAATATTTTCCCCGATTTGGATATATCAGTTGCCGGCACCACCCTTAACATCGGTTTTAAATCGGGGTACAGCATATCACCGACTCAGTGTAAAGTTTCTATCACAATGCCTGCTTTAATAAAGTTGCAGACAGCCGGTTCACTTACAGCTATCATTTCATCATTCAATATGCCTAAAGATTCAATGTCGATAGATATCGCAGGCAGCGGTAATATTACTGCACGCGATATTACGGTAAACACTCTAAAGGTGGACGTATCCGGCTCAGGCGATTTTTCCGCAACAGGGAAGGCCGAAAATATGATAGCGGATATCTCCGGTTCAGGGGATATAAAAACAACGGATTTTGAAACCGAAAAGGCGGATATTTCAATTTCAGGCTCCGGTTCTGCAAAAGTATGGGTTACACGGCATTTAAAAGCCGATATAGGCGGCTCCGGTTCCGTCCGTTATAAGGGTAATCCTGTTATTGAGACTAAAAGTTCAGGCAGTGGCCGCATATCTTCTCTTTAAAAAATTATGAAGGATTTTATATAGGATGAAAAAAGAAAACCAAGAACATCTCCTTGTTATTTTATGAAGCTCACGGAAGAAAGATGGCTTTCAGAACGCTTCGGAGAGGAATATAAATCTTATAGTAAACGGGTCAACCGCTTTATTCCGTGGAGAAAATACATAACTAATTGCTGATGAGTAATTTGTAATTCGATTGGGAGGTTTATTTATGAGAAGAGTAGACAGGGCAGTAACGGACAATCGGCAAATACAATCAATTATCGAAAAAGCAAAGGTTGTACATATCGGCATGATCGATAATGACCGGCCGTATGTAGTGCCGATGCAGTACGGTTTTATATTTAACGAAGACAAATTGACTTTATATGTGCACTGCGCAAAAAAAGGGCGGAAGCTGGATATTATCAACAAGAACCCGCATGTTTTTATCGAGCTTGAAACGGAAGCTGTGATTATTTCCGGAGGAGAAATTCCGTGTGAGTACGGATCGGAATATGCAAGCGTTATGGGAGACGGTACAGCTGTTTTTGTTGAAGATGAAAAAGAAAAGATTTTAGGCTTGCAGCTGCTGATGAAAACACAGACAGGCAGAGATTTTGAAATAACCGAACAGATGACAAAACAGGTTACTGTTTTACGTATCGATGTTCCATGTGTAACAGCAAAAAGCAGAGCTAAGGTTTAATAGGAGGATACTATGTGTAAAGAATGCTATGTAAACGAAAACAGAATTACCCCATTACTGAATCCCGTAGATTGCTTGGAAAATCATACGCAATATATCTGCGGAACATGCGGCCGATGTATTTGTATTGAACATGATCCGCAACGGGGTTTGCAAAGATGGAATTTCCCGTTTAAATCATTGGAAATTGCAAAACTCTATTTGCGTACTGCGGATTATACCGAAAAAAAGGCCTGCGGTATCTACGAAATAGAAAACAGCAAGGGCAAAAAATCATATAAAATTTTTCCGTCTTATGACGATCTGCTTTTATTTTTGAAAAAGAATAAAGATAAACAATGCAAACAAACCGCTCCCCTTTTTACCGTTTGGAAATATAAAGAATATCCGCATACACAGATACGTATGTTGACTCCTGCCGAAGTAAAAAAATACATGAGTGAGCGTAAAAACTGAAAGAATTGGAATGAAGCATAAAAAATGCATCGATAATATTTTTTCATAAGGAGTCTTTAATGCACATAATCTACGAAACTAACGGCTTAGGTTTTCTTGGTTGGATAAAAGATTTACCCGGGGCTTATATTCGGGGGAAGACACTGGAAGAGGCTAGGGGGAAAGTCAATAAAGAAATAGCTTTATATAATGAATGGCTTAATTTTGAAAGAGCTGTCGATATGCAAATAAATGAAGAAATAAAAGAATCCGATTTACACATTGAAGATGCCGATTCCGATATTATATTTGATTCGGAGCTAATCGATTTTGATAAGCAAGACGATTTTCTTTTTTGGTGTGATAAAGTTTTACTTTCCGGAACAAAAACCGAAGAAATATATAAAAGAATGAAGAATAAATCGCTAATTGACATTACGATGAAGCGGAAAACTTTTTACGGTGATGTGTATTGTACAATTAATGATCAATATCGTCACATTGTTAATGTTCAAAACTACTATCTAAATCAAATCGGTACTGAAATGGATATAGCCGATGAACTCCGGCTCAATCGTATGGAATTTATAGGAAAACTAAAGGAAAAATATCTAAAAGAGGGCAATAAGCTGTATCGCAATGAGAGTGAGGATTGGACGGTTAAAAAAGTAATTCGTAGAACTATTTGGCATGACCGTATTCATATCAGGGCGATAGAAAGAATGGAAAAACGCTTAAGCGGATGACTTGAGGTAGTAGCTCCATTATTACCTCGAATATCATAAAATATAAGGAGGGAAAATTATGGATTTAAGTTTTAGGTTATCAAAAGATGCAGAGTACATCGCATTAATGAATAAAGATGTACAAGAGCTTCATTATAGATTGTATCCTGAGTATTTTAAACCTTTTTCATATGATGAAACATTAAACTTTTTTAAAAAGCAATTACAAGAAGAAAATTGGTTTTGCTATATTGTCTCTTGTGACGGAAAAGATGCCGGTTATGCTTTATTTTATATTCGGGATTATCAAGAAAACCCTTTTAGAAAAGCTTATAGAGGAATACATATCGATCAAATCGGCATAGCACCTGAATACAGACGAAAGGGAATCGGCAAGGCCCTTATGAAAGAAATTGAAAAAATTGCCGTTAAAGAAAAAGCCTCACAAATCGAGTTGACTCATTGGGAGCTGAACGAAGATGCAAAGTGTTTCTATGAGAGTCTTGGCTTTGATACATATATAAGATTTGTTGTTAAAAAAATATAAAGCCCCCAATTAATAAAGCCTTGATTTTATCTGAAAAAAGACATACAATAAATATAGAGTAGTATGAATATATAAGAAGGAGGTAGAAGCTTGGTTATTTCAAAAGAAGAAGTTAAGGATTCCGTAATAAGACGCTTAAAGAGAAATTTCAGTAAAAGCCTTGATAAGGCTACCCGCCGAGAGATTTATGATGCCGTAGCCAGTACGGTTATGGAGCTGATTCAATCGAACTGGATTAAGACTATGAATGCTCAAGAGAAAACCGGCGTTAGAAGGATGTATTATCTTTCAGCCGAATTTTTGATGGGGCGTGCCTTAATCAATAATATAAACAATATGGGCATTCGGAAAACCATTGAAGAGATTGCAGATGAAATCTCCGAACCTCTTTCAATTATCGAAGATGAAGAGCCGGATGCCGGTTTAGGAAACGGAGGCTTGGGAAGACTCGCTGCCTGTTTTTTGGACTCACTTGCAACCATGAACTATCCCGGGCACGGCTACGGCATCCGCTATAAGTATGGAATGTTCGAACAAAGAATCGAAAACGGCTATCAAGTCGAATATCCCGACCGCTGGCTTTTTGCCCGCGACCCTTGGGAGGTACGCCGCTCCGATTTGAGCGTTAAGGTCTACTTTGGAGGTATTCCTTCTTCCCGAACCTCCGAAAGCGGGAGACTCTATTATGATCTAAATGGGGCAGAAGAAATTATTGCCACCCCTTATGATATGCCGATTGTAGGTTACGGTACGGACACGGTAAACACCCTCCGCCTTTGGGAAGCTTCTTCCGATGACGGCTTTGATCTTCCGCTTTTTAACAGCATGGAATATAACAGGGCCTTCCAAAAACAGATAGATGCCGAGAGCATCTCCTGTATTCTATATCCGAATGATTCGGGCCCGCCCGGAATGAATTTACGCTTAAAACAGCAATACTTTTTTACTTCTGCAAGTTTACAGGATATTATACGCTCCTTTATACATAGAGAAGGTACGGATTTTACCAAGCTGCCCGACTATGTTGTAATCCAGCTAAACGATACCCATCCTGTTGTGGGAATCCCTGAGCTTATGCGTATTTTGATGGACGATTATCATCTTGAATGGGATGCCGCTTGGGATATTACAAAGAAGGTTTTTGCTTACACAAACCACACGATTTTAGCGGAAGCCTTGGAAAAATGGCCGATAGATGTTTTTCAAAAACTTTTGCCTAGGATTTATCAAATCGTTGAAGAAATAAACAGGCGTTTTTTGGCAAAGCTTTACGAAAAATATCCGGGGGACTGGAAAAAGCACAATAATATGGCGATTATGGCTGACGGAAAAATTCACATGGCCCGTCTTGCCATAGCCGGCTCTTTTTCGGTAAACGGAGTGGCCGCTCTTCATACCGAAATTCTAAAGCACAAAGAACTCGCCGATTTTTACGACCTCTATCCGAATAAGTTTAACAATAAGACAAATGGAGTAACTCAGCGGCGCTGGCTTTTAACGGCCAATCCTCTGCTTTCCGAGTTTATCACAAAATACATAGGCGGCGGCTGGATAACTAATTTAAATGAATTAAAAAAACTTGAAGCCTTTATAGATGATGAAGAATTTTTAGAAGGTTTTATCGAGGTTAAACATAAAAACAAAATCAGGCTTGCCGAATACCTTGAAAAAAATCAAGGCATATTTATCAATCCCGATTCTATCTATGATGTTCAAATCAAACGCCTCCACGAATATAAAAGGCAGTTACTGAACATTCTCCATATAATGACCCTTTATAATAGAATTATCAATGACCCGTCCTATGACCCTGTTCCGCAAACCTTTATCTTCGGAGCAAAAGCTGCGGCAGCCTATAGGCGTGCAAAGGAAATAATAAAACTCATCAACACGGTTGCCGACAGAATAAATAACGATCACAGGGTTGCCGGAAAATTAAGAGTTGTCTTTGTTGAAAACTACCGCGTATCTGCTGCGGAAAAAATCTTCCCTGCTGCCGATATTTCGGAGCAAATTTCTACAGCCGGAAAAGAAGCCTCCGGTACGGGCAATATGAAATTTATGATTAACGGAGCCGTAACCATCGGTACCCTTGACGGGGCTAATATTGAGATTATCGAAGAAGCCGGAGCAGAGAATGAATTTATCTTCGGGCTTAAGGCTGAAGAGATTTTAAAGATGGACAAGGAAAACACCTATAATCCTAGGGAATATCTTGCAGCAAATCCCGAACTGGAAAAGGCCGTCAATCAGCTTATTGACGGGACCTATACCTTGCCGGGAGAACAAACCTTTAGAGGGCTTTACGATTCTTTGATTTACGGTGTTGAAGGACAGAGGCCCGATACTTATTATATTCTTGCCGATTTTAAGAGCTATCAAAAAGCTCACGAGCAGATTATAAGCGAGTATTATCACCGCCATTCTTGGGCAAAAAAATGCATTTTAAATATAGCACGCTCAGGAAAATTCAGTTCGGACAGGACTATTCAAAATTATGTTGATGAAATTTGGAAACTGGAAAAAATAAATGTCAATCAATAAAACAAGAAAGTATGATTTTGAAAATACTCTTCCGCGAAAAAACATAGGTTCCGCTAAGTGGGAACTTATGTACCGATGGAATCCGGATGTTCCGGACGGCATAATTCCGCTTTCCGTCGCCGATATGGAATTTAAAAACCCGCCCGAAATAACTGAAGGCTTAAAAAGCTATCTCGATAGACTGATTTTAGGTTATTCTATGAGATACCCCGATTATGATAATGCCGTAATAAATTGGCTTAAGCGTAAGCATGATTATACCGTAAGTGCCGAAATGATTCTTCAGACTCCCGGTGTTGTAAATGCTTTTTTTGCTGCAGTAAATGCCTTTACCGAAAAAGGAGACGGCGTAATAATTATGAGGCCGGTATATTATCCCTTTTCTATGGCAATCGAAATGAATGACAGGGAGCTTGTAAATTGTCCTCTTCTATGTGATAAGGACAATTATTATACAATAGATTATGAGAAATTTGAACGTTTGGCAAAGCAGCCTAAAAATAAACTTTTGATATTTTGCTCTCCTCATAATCCTGTCGGCCGTGTATGGAAAAAAGAGGAATTAAAAAAACTTGCCGAAATAGCTTTGGCAAATAATGTTATAGTTTTTTCCGATGAGATTTGGAATGACCTTGTAATGCCCGGCTATAAACATACCATCATGGCAAGTATTTCCAAAGAAATAGGTTCAAATACCATAACTGCGACTGCTCCTTCAAAAACCTTCAATGTTGCAGGACTTGCTACATCAAATATAATTGTCGAAAATGAAAATCTTAGAACAAAATATTATGATATGCTTCAGAGGATGAGATCTTCAAGTGTAAATGTTCTCGGGTTTAAAGCTTGCGAAATAGCTTATACTCAGTGCGACAAATGGCTTGATGAGCTTCTTCAAGTTCTCGATACTAATCAAAAGCTGGTTAAAAACTATTTTGATTCCAATTTTCCTATGCTTAAAAGCCGATTTATCGAAGGTACTTATCTTCAATGGATTGATTTTAGAGCCCTCGGAATGGATAACCAAACTTTGGAAAATTTTATGCATAATGAAGCTCAATTTTTTACGGATGAAGGTTATGTTTTCGGCTCTGAAGGAGACGGTTTTGAAAGAATCAATGTCGGCTGTCCTACTAAAATTTTACAGCAGCATTTGGAGATGCTCGGTGATGCATTAAAGAAAAAATTGTTATCGTTATAATATCGTATTATTTATAAGGAGTATATATGTCTGAAAAAAAATTATCTTATTCTATGATTTTTTTGGCTATTGCCGTGATGTCTACAGTTTTAGGGCTTGTATGTATTTTTAACCCTGACAGTATAACAAGAATTATTGTGACTATTGTAGGTATTTCGTTAATCGTTTACGGACTTGTCGAAATTTATCAGTTCCTTTCAATCAAAATGAATACCTTTTTGGTTTTGGGTATCATTCTTATAGGACTGGGGCTTTTGTGTCTGGTAAATCCAAGTGCCGTTCTCGGTCTTATCGGGCTCGTCCTCGGGCTGTTTTTGATTTGTTTGGGAGCTGTTGAGGTCAAAAAGTCCTTTGATCTAAAAAGATACGGTGTGAAGCTGTGGTGGCTTTGGCTGATTTTTGCCGGAATTGTATGCCTAATAGGGCTTTCGGGGCTTTTTAATCCTGCAAGCATTTCAGGCCTCTTTGCAAGTTTGATAGGTTTTGGTTTTTTGATAAACGGAATAAGCAGCATTTGGCTCTTCTTTGTATTGAAGAAAAGGATCTGATTTTTATATTATCACTATTGACATAAAATCCGTTTTTTTTTATACTTATTCGGTTGATATAACTATAATCTATAATATTTTACTAGGAGGCAAGTATGGCTGGTGCAAGTAAAAACTCACGAACTGCTGCTGCTACTCAAAAATTTAATTGTCCCTGCGGCGGAGACATCGTATTAAAAACAATGGTCGATAACGGTAAGATTAAAAATATTGCAGAATGTTCAAAGTGTAAAAGAGTTGAACGACGACCTAAAGACTTTCATTAATCGATCTGGTTTAAAAGTTCTTAAAATGCCGAAGAAGGGAGGCTCTTTCTGAAAGATGAAAGGTCTCCCTTTGTTGTTTTTTGATTAGATTTAGGAGAATTTGAGAAAATGAGCAAGGATGATATTTTTAAATCGAGTTTAGGGGAAGAATGCGGGATCGCAGCTGTCTGGGATTCAAACTCCTATAAGACGGAAAATCCGGAAAGGCTGCCTTTCAGGCCGGATGACGCTGCCCGCTCGGTTTTTTATGCTCTTTTTTCTCTTCAACACAGGGGACAAGAAGCTGCCGGAATGGCTGTTTCAAACGGAAAACATATCCGAGTCTTCAAAAAACCGGGCCTTGTTTCCAACATTTTTACCGAACACGATATATCGAACCTTCAAGGTTATGCTGCCATAGGCCATACCCGCTACTCAACTACAGGTTCTTCTTCTTTTGGAAATATCCAGCCCTTTTATATAGAAACAATGCACGGGCCTATAGCCCTTGCTCATAACGGAAACCTTGTAAACGCTCCGCATTTAAGGCAAAAACTTTTGGAAAGAGGGGTGGGGCTTTCTTCTACCTCCGATACCGAAGTTATGATTATGATGCTTGCCGCTGCCAAGGGCGATTCTTGGGCTGAGCGTATAGCTTCATGTATGAGAGAATGGGAAGGAGCTTTTTCGATTGCCGTTTTAACGGTTGAAGGAATTTACATAGCCAGAGACCCTTGGGGATTCAGGCCTCTTTGTGTCGGAAGTTTTCAGGATGGTGTATCGGTTGCGGCAAGCGAATCTTGTGCTCTTTTAACGCTGGGCTGTAGGGATGTTACTGAGGTAAAAGCCGGTGAGATTCTAAAGCTTGTCGATAACGGAGCCGAGCTTTGTATGCGCATTCCGCCTAAGGAGCCTCTTTCCCCATGTATTTTTGAGTATGTCTATTTTGCCCGCCCCGACTCGGTTTGGAACAATGCTTCGGTTCACGTATCCCGTGTAAATTTCGGCAAGGAGCTTGCAAAAAGCTCCCCCGTTGAGGCCGATATAGTTATAGCCATTCCCGACTCGTCCCGTTCGGCAGCCATAGGCTACTCCCAAGAATCGGGTATTCCATATGATGAGGGCTTTTCAAAAAACCGCTACATAGGACGCACATTTATTCAGCCTACCCAAAAATTGCGTGACCAAGGCGTTGCGATGAAATTCAATGTTCTTTCCGAAGCTGTCGAAGGAAAACGCATCGTAGTGGTCGATGACAGTATTGTCCGCGGAAGCACCATGGGGCCCTTAATCAAAATGCTTAGGGGAGCAGGTGCAAAAGAAGTACACATCAGAATATCTTCTCCTCCGGTACGATACTCCTGCTTTATGGGTGTAGATATGGGAGACCCCGAAAACCTCATCGCCCACAAAAAATCGGTTGAAGAAATCAGGATACACATCGGTGCAGACTCCTTAGTCTATCTATCCCAAGAAAGTATGCTCAAGGCGATGAAAGATGCCGGAGCAAACACCCGCTTTTGCTGTGCCTGCTTTGACGGAAAGTACCCCGTCGATGTCAGCGGCGCCGCCGATAAAAACAGCTTTGAGTAAAAGGATATCGGCTTTTAAAGATATTTAAAAATTAGCCGATATTGGTATAATAGGTATTTATATGAGATTAGATTGTTCCAATGTAGGAAAAATAGAAAAAGCCTCAATAGAATTAAATTCTATAACCCTTATAGCCGGATTAAACAATACAGGCAAGAGCACTATAAGTAAAACTTTGTATTGTATTTTTAACAGTTTTTATAATGTCAAAACAAAATCGGAAGAAGTTCTTAAAAATAATATTGATAGCGTTTTTAAAATGTCTTCGTTTGACTTCTTTATTGAATATCCAAGAGTAAATTTAAGGCAAATAAGGAATACAATAAAAGAACTTCTTGAAAATAGGGAAAATATTACTGAAAAAATAATCACTGATATAATTACTAAAAATCTAGGTAACGATTTTGTTAAGGATACAGGAATTGATATAAGCCGTCTTTTTTCAATTTTGACGCTTTCTCAAGCAGATATAAATAAAAAAATATTGGAAAATTTATTTAACTCCGAATTTGAAGGTCAAATTCAAAATTTTGCTACCAAAAAAAGTGCCTCAATAAATTTACAGGTTAAGGATGAAAATGTAAAGATAATAATAAAAGATAATGTTATTACCGAATTGGAAAATCCGCTTAATTTAACCCATGAGGCTATTTATATTGATGATCCTTTTGTGTTAGACGGAGTCTCAGTATTGAGAAGATTTAACCGCATACCTCATAGGTCAAGTATCGAAAAAAAATTACTGCACAATAAGTTTGAAGAGCAAACTATCGGACAAAATATTGATACTCTGTCTGTACAAAAAGCTATAAATGACTTATTGGTAGAAGGTAATTTAAAAAATATCTACGCTGAATTAAATAAGGTTTGTGACGGTTCTTTGGTAAGACAGGAGTCGGGAATTTTATCTTTTATAAGTAATTTTGATGGTAGGGAAATAAGTATAGCAAATTTGTCTACAGGCTTGAAGACATTTACAATCATAAAAACATTGCTTTTAAACGGCTACTTAGAGGAAAAAGGAACTTTGATTCTTGATGAGCCTGAAATCCATTTACATCCTGAGTGGCAAATAGTATTGGCTAAAATAATAGTACTTTTGCAGAAAGAATATAAAATGCATATTTTGATTAGTTCTCATAGTCCTTATTTTATTCATGCAATAGAGGTTTATTCTAAAAAAGAGAAGATAAACAACCCCAAATTTTATTTGACACAAGAAAATAAGAATGGTTTAATAAGTATGAAAGATGTTTCAGCTAATTTGGAGCCTATTTATAATTTGTTATACAAACCCTTACAGGAGCTGGAAAACTTAAAAAGTTTTTCTGAAGATTAAATGTTGAATTTTCAAGCTTTAGAACAAGACTATAATTTTACAACAACATTAGAAGACTCCTCCTATGATTCTGCCAATCAAATTTATCTAACTAATTTATCCATCGAAGTATATGATTTTGATAAAATAAAAGATGAGTATGTAAATCGTATTATAAAAAACTACCAAGGTTTATCTGATGATAGTTTTAGATCAAATGATGCTCTTTATCGGAAAGAAAACAGATTAGTTTTTATCGAATTTAAGAATGGAAACATTACCTCTAAACTTGAAAAGGAAAAAATACGCAGTAAAATAAGTGAAAGTTTATTAATTTTAACTGATATTCTTAACACTACATTAAGCGAAATAAGAAAAGATTGCTGCTATATTCTTGTATACAATAAAAAGAAAAATTCTTCTTTTGAAAAAGAGCGTAATTCATCAATAAACATGATTAGTGATTGTATGGCAAATTTATCCGGTACAAACCATCTGATTAAAGGTTTTTATAGGTATAAAGTTTTTTTTGATAAGGTTTATACCATCAATGAAACAGAATTAGAAGGTATTGTGAATACTTTATAGCCTATATCTTGTAAAAAATCAATTGCAAAATTTGCCTCTTTTTGATATAATATCCCTAGTAATTATTTAGGGGGAAATATGATTTATACATCGGAAAGTCTGCTTGAAGCTGCAAAAAACGCCGTTCCTAAGGCGGAGCTTGTAACTTTACGCATTCACCGCACAAGGGAAACTTTCTTTGCGGCTCAGGATGGAGCTTTTGAATCTTCCGGTTATTCGACTGATCAGGGGTTTATGGTTGAAGTCTTGTATAAGGGGCATATTGCTTATGGGGCAACTCAAAATATGACGCCTCAAGGGGCCGCCGAAGCTGCCTGTCAAGCTTTTAATGCCGCTCAAAGCGCTTCAGCCTTTAAAATTGCCGATTTTGACAAAAATGTCAGGCCGGATACGGAATTAAAATACGAGACTCTTAGGGGTAAAAAGACCCGCCCTTCCAAAACGGAAATTTTCGATTATCTTTTTGAGATATGCAATATTTTAAAAGTCTCTGATGAAGTTATTGACACTCATGCTTATGTAAATTTAGGCGAAGAGATGATAGAGCTTTTAAGCTCAGGCGGGGCAAAAATCTTACAAGATTTTTACACAATAGGTTCAAGTTTCGGTGCTGCTGCCCGCCGAGGGGACATAATTCAAAGACGGACTTATAATGGCTCAGGTGCCCGTACCTTTCAGGGAGGCTATGAGTTTTTAAACTTTGCCAAATCCAAGGTAGAAGCTAAAAGGGTTGGGAATGAAGTAATAGAGCTCTTGGGAGCCGAGTCCTGTCCTTCCGACAGGCGTACCCTTGTTCTTATGCCCGACCAAATGCTTTTACAAATTCACGAAAGCGTCGGCCACCCCTTGGAAATTGACCGCATTTTAGGTGATGAAAGAAACTTTGCTGGCGGCAGTTTTATAAAGCCTGAAGATATAGGAAGCTTCCAATACGGCTCAAAGCTTATGAATATCTGCTACGATCCTACAATTCCATATCAGCTTGCCACCTTTGCCGCCGATCAAACAGGAGCTCAGGCAAAGAAAACCTTTATAATCAAGGACGGAATTTTAGTCTGTGCCTTGGGAAGCCTCGAAAGTGCAGGTCGCCTCTATGCAGGTAAACCCGTTCCGCCGGACAAGATGGTCGCAAACCAAAGAGCAACCTCGTGGAACCGGCCGCCGATAGACAGAATGGCAAACCTAAACCTTGAACCGGGAACCAGCAGCTTTGATCAAATAATTTCTTCAATCGAAAAAGGAATTATTATGACATCGAACCGCTCATGGTCGATAGACGATTACCGCAATAAATTTCAATTCGGATGCGAATACGGCCAATTAATCGAAAACGGAAAAATTACCAAAACCGTACGCGACCCGAATTACCGAGGCGTATCTCAAAACTTTTGGCGAAACCTCTGTGCCGTAGGCGACAAATCCACATTCCATGTTTACGGAACGCCTAACTGCGGTAAGGGAGAACCGAATCAGGTTATCAGTGTAGGACACGCAAGTCCTGTATGCGCATTTTCTGATGTAGAAGTTTTTGGAGGCGGAAAATGAAAATGAGTTTTAAAGAATATTTTGAATCGATTGCCGATTTTATGCTTTCGGAACTGCTTGAGGGAGAAAAAATTTCGATTTCTTTTTCGGGCGAAAAGAGCTATTTTATGCGTTTTAGCAAGGCTAAGGTACGCCAAAACGGAATGGTTGATCAAGGCTATTTTTCTTGCACTTTTTGGAAAAAGAACCGCACCCATGATTTCCGTTTCGGTATTCAGATGAGTATGGAAAAGGATAAGAGGATGGCTGCAGCGGCTCTTCAAGAAGCTAGAGACTCTATAATGCTTCTGCCCGAAGACAAGTACCAGTCAATCCCGGAAGCCTCGCAAACCTCTTCGGCAATATACACGGGAAAACTTTTGCCCGAAGATAAGATACCCGAAACTATTTTATCTCCCGTTAAAGGCCTTGACTTTGCAGGCCTTTATTCTCAGGGCGTTATTTGTAAGGGTGTTATAACTTCAGCAGGGGCAAGCCATTGGTTTCAAACCGAAACCTTTGTTTTGGATTATTCGGTCTGGCTCGAAAACGGCCGCGGTATAAAATCTCTTTATTCGGGAACGGAATGGAGCGATGCTCAATATAAGGTAAAGATAGAGCAAGCTCGAAAGGGCTTGGAGGTTTTACATACGCCTCAAAAAAAATTAGCTCCCGGAAAATATAAGGCATTTATAAGTGCCGATGCCCTTCTTGATGTAACGGACTTTTTTTCGTGGAACGGTTTTAGCGAGAGGAGTATGCAGCAAGGCTCAAGTGCTTACCTTGCCTTAAAAGAGGGAAGGGAGCATTTTTCAGATAAGTTTAATTTGACTCAGGACTTTTCACTTGGGCTTGAACCTGCCTTTAACTCAAATGGAGAGTTAGCCCCCGAAAAATTAAGCATAATCGAAAAGGGTAAGCTTAAAAATACCTTGGTCAGTTTAAGAACCGAAACCCAGTACGGGGTAAAATCCAACGGTGCTCCTTTAAGTGAAAGTATGCGTTCAATAATTATCGGAACGGGAAACTTAAACGAAGCTGATGCCGTAAAAGAGCTGGGTACGGGTATTTATATTTCGAACTTTAACTACCTAAATTGGAGCGATACCTCATCGGCCCGCGTTACGGGAATGACCCGCTTTGCCTGCCTTTGGGTAGAAGACGGAAAAATCGTTGCCCCCATTGCCGATATGCGCTGGGACGAATCCTTGTACAATATGTTCGGGGAAAACCTTTTGGCCGTAACAAAGGAAAGCCGCATCTTTGCAAACACCGGCACCTACGGCAGCAGAAGCACCGGAGGAGCTTCGCTTCCCGGCATCTTGGTAAAGGATTTTAACTGCACGCTCTAAGGTAAAAATAAATGTTATTAAAGCAAAGGCAGCAGCAGATTTTATCTCAAAAAATGGTGATGAACCAGCAAATGCTGAATGCTGTTGCCATGCTTAATTTATCGAGCGAAGAACTTCAGGAAGAGGTAATAAAAGAAGTAAAGCGGAATCCGGCCCTTGTTTTTAAAACCTCTTCCCGAGTGAGTGCCGCCTCCGCTGAAGAGGGGGATAAGCATCAAAGTTTTTTGGAGAGCATCGAAGATGATTCCCGCAAAACCCTTCAAGCTCATCTGATTGAACAAGCAGGAGAATCGATTGCGGACGAGTATGTCTTAGATGCGGCAATGCTCATAATTCAAAATTTGGATCAAAACGGTTTTTATTGGGTCCCTCTTGAAGAACTCTTTGCAGATCTGCTTGCCGAAAAAAAAATAAACCATGCGGAAATAAAAAAAGCTCTTAACATTGTCAGGCGCTTTGAACCGATAGGCTGTGCCTGTTCCGGTTTTAAAGAATCGCTTATTGTGCAAGCCGGAATCCTTTGCGAGTCGCCTAAAACACATGAAATCCTTGATATTTATAAAACCATACATTCTCTTTGCGTAAAGATAATAAAAGAACACTACGAAGTTCTTGTCTTTGTTTCCGATTTAAAACTTTTTATAAAAAAACTTGCTCAAAAAAAAATCGATATAGATTTGGAAACGGCGGAAGAACTTGCAGGATTGATAGGTGCCTTAAACCCTAAGCCGGGGCTTGCCTATGCAAGCAAAGGAGACGGCGAAAAATTTATTACGCCGATTGCCGAGATAAAACGGGAAGGGAATGAGCTTAAGATTATAATAAATGATGAAGAAGTTCCTGCCTTGGAGATTTCACCCGAGTATGAAAGAATAAAAAATTCCGGTTCAAAAGAAGAAAAAAAGGAGGCTTCGGAGTTTTTAAACAAGGCAGCTCTTTTTATGAATGTGCTTGCCTACCGCAATCAGACTATATTAAAAGTTTTAACTGCCCTTGTAAATTTTCAAGAGGCCTTTTTTTTAGGCCGTCCCTGCAAACCGTCCTCTGAAGGGGAGAGTGACAAAATGCAGGCAGGCTATTTAAAGCCCTTAAAACAAATCGATATTGCAGAAATTGTGGGCCTAAGCCCTTCTACCGTTTCGAGAGTTTCAAACCAAAAGTACATAAGATGCGAGTGGGGTCTCTTTGAAATTAAAGACCTGTTTTCGCCGGAAGTAAGCGGCGGCCTTTCAAAAGACTTTGTAGAAAAAGCCATACAAGAAATCATCGAATCGGATACCGAAAAAAAAACCGATGCCCGTATTTCGCAAATCTTAAAAGAACGCGGAATCGATATCGCCGTAAGAACGGTAAATAAGTACCGCAAAGAAATAGGCCTTCCTTCTTCTTATCATCGCAATTGACATTTTTATAAAATTGCCGTATAAAAAAGGTATGGAAATTACGGAGATTTATACCGGCCCGCTTTTTGTAAAGACTTGGGCTCTTCCCTTGGATAAAAAAACGGTTCTCCTCGTTGATCCGGGCGGCACGGATGAGGAATTGATGGAATACCTAAAAAACAAAAATGCCGAAAGACTCGAAATTATGCTTACCCACGGACATTTTGACCATGTGGGCGGCGTGCCAGAACTTATGCTAAAATATCCCGGTTCTTCTTTGTGGATTCATCCTGCAGATGCGGGCTATCTGGGCAAAAACGGAAAAGAAAAACATATTGCATGTTTTAGTCAAATCCGTGCAGAAAGATATATAAAAGCTTTAAAATACGATTTTCCGGAGCCTACTGCCTTAGTAAAAGACGGAGATATTGTAAACGGTTTTAAGGTTTTATATACTCCCGGTCATACCGAAGGCTCTGTTTGCTTTTGGAATGAGGAAGCAAGAGTCCTCTTTTCGGGAGATACCCTTTTTTACCGCTCCCATGGAAGAACAGACCTTTTGGGCGGAGACGATCAAAAGATGAAGGCTTCACTAAAATCTCTTTTAAATTTGCCTGATGACACTACCGTTTATCCCGGGCACGGTTCCAATACTTCGATAGGAGCTGAAAGAGGCTGGATAGAAAAAATTTAGAGAATCTTAAATATTCCCCGGATAAACATATTTTAAATTTCTTTGGGCTGTCTTACATAGGTGCTTGATTGTTTCAGGCCTTGTGGGGGGCTTATCCCTCATCTTGTAGGCTGGATAGAAGGCCGAGATATGAAGGGGTATGTCGGGTCTTATTTTTGAAAGCATTTGGGAGAGGGCGTCTATTTCATCGTCTCCGCTGTTATACCCTTCTATAACCAAGCAGGTAACTTCAACATGAATTTGTGAGGCAGCTCTTTTTATAGTGTTTATTACGGGTTCTATTTTTCCCTTACAGATCTTGGTATAAAATTGCGGGGAAAATGACTTTAGATCGATATTCATCGCGTCAACCATCGGAAGAATTTTATGTAAGGGTTCTTCTTCGATAAAGCCGTTTGTTACAAGCACTGTTTTTAAATCTTTTTCTTTTGCAAGCGGGAGGACATCCTTTATATACTCATACCAAACCGTGGGCTCGTTATAAGTAAAAGCTATGCCGATAGAGGGCGTTTTTAAAACAGCCTCAATCAGTTCCTCAGGGCTGACCTCATCCCGATAATTGTTAGGTTTCTTTTCTGTTTTTTCTTCTATTGGAACGGAATGAACGAGGGAATGGTTTTGGCAAAACAGGCAGTCAAAGTTGCAGCCGAATGTTCCTACCGAGAAGATATAAGAAGAAGGATAAAATCGGTATAGGGGCTTTTTTTCGATTGGGTCGAGGGCTGCTCCCAGTACCTTGCCGTAGTTTAAGCTGTAAAGTTTTCCGCCTATGTTTTTGCGGCTAAGGCATCGGGAGCTTTGCCCCTCTTTTATAAGACATCTGTGAGGGCATAAAAGGCAGCGTATTTTATCGTCTCCATTTTCTAAAAAAGAAGATTCGTTTTTCCAAAATTCCGCTTCTTTCATAGCCCTCCTAAAGTTCTTTTAAAAAACTATTTTTTTAAAAGTCAAGGTTTACTTCTTTTTTGCAGTTCCCTTGGAAGGTTTGGCTGCCGGTTTCTTTGCTGCTGCCTTGGGAGCCTTTTCTGCAGGTTTCGCCGGTTTTGTCGTCTTAGTAGGCTTCGCCGACTTTGCCGGTTTTTTAGCGGCAGGAGCCTTAGCTGTGCTTACCTTTACTGCGGCAGGTTTTGCATTCGGAAGCTCGATTCCGAGTTTTTCACTCAATTTTTCGAGCATATCCTTTGTCATGCTTTCAAGGTTGTACTTGGGCTTCCAACCCCATTCTTTTTTGGCACAAGAATCATCGAGGGAGTTAGGCCAAGAATCCGCTATAGCCTGACGTACGGGATCGACATCATAGCTCATCTTAAATTTGGGTATATGCTTTTTGATTTCTGCAGCTATCGTTTCGGGAGCAAAGCTCATAGCCGTTATATTAAATGCGTTTCTGTGTTTTAATTTTGCAGGGTCTGCCTCAAGAAGTTTAAAGATAGCGTTTAAGGCATCGGGCATGTACATCATGTCCATAAGGGTCCCTTTTTTTATAAAGGAAGTATAGGCTCCTTTTTTTAAGGCCTCATAGTAGATATGAACTGCATAGTCGGTTGTTCCGCCGCCGGGGAGAGCCTCATAGGAGATAAGGCCGGGGAAGCGTACACCTCTTGTGTCTACGCCGAATTTTTGGTGATAGTAATCGCACAAAAGTTCTCCGGCAACCTTTGTAACACCGTACATTGAGGTAGGCCTCTGGATTGTGTCCTGCGGAGTCTTATCGGCAGGAGTCGAGGGGCCGAAGGCTGCGATTGAGCTGGGCACAAAAAGAGAATATTTTTGTTCTCGTGCAAGTTCCAACATATTATGTAAACCTGTAAGGTTAATCTGATAGGCTAATTGAGGGTTTTTTTCGGCAACGGCTGAAAGAAGGGCTGCAAGGTGGATTATCGTGTTGACCTTATATTTTTTGCAAACCTCAAGAGTTTTTTTGCCGTCAAGGACATCTAGTTTTTCAAAGGGGCCGCTTCCGATAACCTTGGGTACATCTTTTTTTTCGATATCGGAAGCTATAACATTGTCGTTTCCGTACTCTTTTCTTAAAAACATAACCAATTCACTTCCGATCTGTCCGAGTGAACCGGTAACCAAAATTTTTCTTTTAGTCATACTATCTCCTTTTTTTTGCAGTATGTATTCCTGCCAAAAAATCTGTTTTTAAGTTTACCATATTTTTATTTTATGTGCTAGATGTTAAAAAGCCTGCTTTTAAGAAAAAACTTAAAAGCAGGCTTTAATTTATAGATAATATTTAACTATACAATATTATAAGGATAAGGGATTCCCTCTAAAAGTTAATGTTGACTCTGCTGTTCCTCCTTCGGTAACTTTTACTCTTATAGTACCATTTTTGTTATCGGTAATAGTTGCAGTGATTTGTTCTCCGGGATTATCTTCTCGGCTGCCGTTGAAGGTATAGTTTGGACCGTTTCCGGTGATTGTTCCGCTGTAGCTTTTGTGATTATAGTGTCCTCCTTGATTTTCTTGCATTGATAAACCTCCTTCGATTGTTCCATTAGGGGCGTTCCTTACATATATATTTGAAATCCAAGAGGGTTCAGAAGACGAGGATTCTGGATGATACTCCCATCTACCTTTATTTTCATACCAAGGTTTTGAAGGATTGTAAACTTCGCTTGTTTCAAAGCGCAAGTTTCCTTCCGAGTTTTTTACTATAGAGTAAGTATAGGTGTGAGGTTCTTTGAGGTTTTTTATCTGTTGAGCTACAAATTTCTGAAATCGTTTTTTATATTCAGCCAATATATCTTCTGTTGATGTATTTTCAGGTAAACCTACACTCCCAGCCATTTCTTTTTTTAATCCTATAAGTATGGCTTTTATTTTCTCTGTTTGTTCTTCAGCGGAAAGAGTTACAAATTCTTCATAGGTTTCAGTAAATAAGTAGGGCGGTTTTTTTAGAACATTTTTAAAAAATTCTTTATCATCGTATCCTGACATATCTTCATGAGTAAAGTTTTTAAAAGCTTCTTTTAGTTCTGTGATACTTATAGTGGGTTTACTTAAAAGAGCATCAATGCTTTCCAACTGATTTTTTAGAGCAGTAATCTTCATGTCTGTCATAAGACTAGCGTATTCTTCAATGGTAATCCATTTATTGTCTTCCGGTGAAAGAACAGATGTCAGTCTTACGGTAATTTTTTTGGTTTCACCATCTAATGTATATGAGTACAGGATACCTCCTGAAAGCTTATCCTCCCGAAATCTTTTTATAGTTATACTGTTTTGTGTAAACTCATAAACTTGTTTAGTATTCGGACCGTGGTTAATTTCAATCTTTACAACAGGTAAAACTGTAACTTCAAAGTCTTTTGTTCTTCCGTTTGCGGTTGCTGTCAGCTTTACCTTACGCTCTACAATATCAAACACAATTAGGGCCTTTGGATTTGTCCCTGAGTCGTCAATTTTTATGATATTTTCATTTTCAGATGACCAAGTAATTTGTGTACCGTTTTGTAATCTTTTAGGCAGATCAAAATCATCGCTTGCTTTTTCGGGAATAGTTAAGGCTGCCAAATAGTCTTCTTCTGATGGGGTTCCTCCGCTTTTAAATACTTTTACCGTAAAATCCCTTGATTTTGAAGTACTATTTTTTGTTAGGGTAATAGTAATTTTTACATTTGCGGTTTCCGGAGGTAATGCTTTGACCTTCAACTGATTAGGTGCTTCATATTCGATAAGTTCGATGTTATTTGAAGATATTTCAGCCGTTACCCCTGCTGCTGAGGGTAAATTGGAAATTGTAATAGTTTCGAGGGCTGCGGTAATAATAGCTTTGTCTAAGCTTATTTTTCCTAAAAGAGCTGTCAACTCGGTTTCTTCCGCATTGACAACAGGCGGGGTTAGCGTTCCTCCCGAATTGTTATTGCCTGATGGGCCTGTTCCCGTAGGACAAGCTGTAACTAAAAATACGGCACTTAAAGCTAAGATTAAAAGTGCGGCCATTGAAACAAAATTCTTCTGTTTCATAAAAAACTCCTTGTTCTGCATTCTGCAGGATTATAATTTTATGAGCTTTCATTTTTTATATAAATCCGTTTAAAAACAGCCTTATTGCAAAATATGAGAACTTTCTTCCATTATACCCCCCCCCCCGAAAAAGTCAATACTACGATATTTTAAAATATTAGAATATTCAGCACTCTTGACTTTTATCCCTTTTATTGATATAATCCACAATCTTTAATGTGTATTGTCCTTAACAGGATTGTATTGAAATCTTTGAGCGGGGTTTCCCGCTCTATAATATAAGGAGTCTAGTTTATGAAACGGACATATCAACCAAGTAAAACAAAGCGGGTTCGACGCTTCGGATTCCGTGCACTTATGAAAACAAAGGGCGGAAGGGCTGTTTTAAGCCGCCGCAGAGCAAAGGGCAGACGCAAGCTTTCAGCTTCCGACGAAAAAAAACCGTTCTAAGTTTCTCTTGAGTGAGTAATTTTACATTTTCCGGAGAAGAACGGTTAAGGGATAGGTCATGTATTAAGGCCGTATTTCAAAAAGGTCTTAAACTGAGCTTAAACGGAGTTAGTTTGTTTCTCCTGCCTAATGGATTGGAGTACAATCGATTCTTATGTACTTTTCGACGAGGTTTCGGTTCCGCAGTTATGCGGAACAGGTCTCGGAGAATATCAAAAGAAGCCTATAGACATATAAAACATAGGTTAAAAACGGGAAACGACATTATCCTGCTGGTTTTTTCAGAAAAGGATTCTTATTCTCTTCGTTTAGAACAACTTACCGCCCTCTTTTTAAAAGCGAAAATGTATAATGATGAGGCTTTATGAGAAAACTTTTAGTAAGTTTTTTGTGTGCTTGTATAATCTTTTATCAAAAGGCTATTTCTCCTCATTTCCCGCCTAGCTGCAGGTATGAACCTACTTGCTCGCAATATGCTATCGAAAGCATAAAAAAATACGGCCCATTTAAAGGTACCGGTATGGCTTTACTTAGGATTTTGAGGTGTAATCCTTTTTGTAAGGGAGGATACGATCCTGTTCCTTAAAATGATTAACCTATAGAAAAATTTAGGAGTTATAATTGAAAAAAAATACTGTTTTGGCCGTTGTGCTGTCAATGCTTGTTTTCGGAGGGTGGCTGTATATCCAGCAAAAATACTTCCCTACCGAATATAATGTTCCACAAAAACCTGTTGCTCAGGCTCAGGGACAAAATCCGGCTTCATCTGAAAATGCCGTTCAAACTTCTTCAAATCAAATTTCTAATTTGATGATTGAGGCTGTTGCAGATTCGGACTATCCTTCAAGAGAACAAACCTACGTTATTGAGACCGATATTATTCGTGCTGTTTTTACAAACAAGGGCGGAGATATTATTTCTTATAAATTAAAGGAACATGCTTCAGCAGGAAGTGATGAGCGTGTTGAAATGATAGAAAATGTTACCGAAAGGAACAGAGCCCTTTCTTTGGCTTTCGGCGGCTCTGATGCTCAGGCTGTAGATTTACTTTTTAATGTAAAAGAAGAAAGTCTTTCCGACGGGCGAAAGCAGATAGGCTTTTACCGGGACATAAAGCTAAAAAATACGGACGGTTCGGAAACCGTTTTTACTCTTGCAAAACGCTATACCTTTATCCCCGGTGATTATATGTTCACCCTTGAGGTTACTATTGACGGAAAAGAGGGAATGAGGGGTCTTTCTTTCGGGGATAGTGCTTATACTTTACGAAGTGCTCCTCAGATCGGCCCTGAATGGGATAAGGTAAACGATAAATACGAATACAGAGCACTTTCTTATTTTGCAAATGAAAAGAAAAAGGAAGACCGCAGTATTACAGACGGAAAAACAAAGGCTGTAAATGATTTAGCTTCATGGGTAAGCGTTTCAGGCAAGTACTTTTCCTTTATCATTATACCCAAAGATCCAATCCAAAAAATATTTTTTTCAGGGGCAAAGGAAGAAGGAGCAAAACTTCACAATTCCCAATTTTTTATTTCACGGCAGCCGATTGTGGGAAATGCAGCCTATGACCAATACAGGGTCTACATAGGACCGAGTTCCGAAAAGATATTAAACTCTTATAATTCTGCAGCAGCCAATAATTACGGTTACGAAAATTTAAGAATAGACAGCCTTGCTGCATCAAGCGGTTTTTTAGCTCCCTTGGAAAGAGTTTTAAAATTCGTTATGGAAATTTTTTACAAAATTATTCCTAACTGGGGTGTAGCCCTTCTATTACTTACTCTTTTAATGCGCATCATCTTTTTCCCGCTTACCAAAAAAAGCTCGGAAGCCACAAAGCGTATGCAGGAGCTTCAGCCCCAGATTAATGAGCTGCAGCAAAAGTATAAAAATAATCCTCAAAAGCTCAACGCAGAGATGGTCAAGTTCTATAAAGAAGCAGGTTATAATCCTGCATCGGGCTGTCTGCCTCTTCTTATTCAGCTTCCGTTCTTGTTTGCGATGTTCGGATTATTCAATAATTATTTCGAATTTAGAGGGGCTAGTTTTATTCCCGGCTGGATTCCTGACCTGTCGGTGGGTGACAGTATTTTGAAATTCGGTTTTACTATTCCGTTTTTAAATTGGACGGATTTAAGATTGCTTCCCATCATTTATACCGCTTCTCAGCTTTTGCATGGTAAGCTGACGCAAACTCCGGGGCAATCTCAGCAAAATCCTTCTATGAAGATAATGATTTATTTTATGCCTTTGTTCTTCTTCTTTCTTTTTTATAATGCTCCTTCGGGGCTCTTATTGTTCTGGACCTTTTCCAATATTTTGATGCTTTTACAGCAGCTTATAATCAATAAGTCCATGAAGAAATAAAGGATAATTATTTTAGTACTAGGAGAATAGATATGATATATGAATTTGAAGGAAAGACGGAGCGGGAGGCTATCGATATTGCGGTAGCCAAGCTCGGTCTTGAAAAAGATCAGTTTGATGTTGAAATTTTAGAAATTCAAAAAAATTCTTTGTTTAAAAAAGGTCATGCAAAGATAAGGGTGCATGTTGATGAGTCTTTAAGGACTAACATGAGAAATAATTCCGAACAGTCTGAAGAAGAGCAAACCCTTAAAGAAGATAAGGATTTAAGAACCTCTGAAGATATTTCGGAAGGAGCGGAAAAGACAAGGCTCTTTATTCAGACCCTCGTTGAAAAAATAGGTTATGACTGTTCCGTTTCATTAATCGCTTGCGATAAAAAACATTTTTCTTATAGAATTAACTCTAAAGATGCTGCCATGCTTATAGGTAAGAAGGGGAAAAATCTTGACTCCATACAGCTTTTGGCAAATGTATACGCCGGTACCATAGGTCATGCCTACGCCAGGGTGTCGGTAGATTGTGAAAGCTATAGAATGAGAAGAGAGGAGCTGCTTATCCGAATGGCTTACGATGTAGCCGATAAGGTCCGCATGACAAAGAAATCTCAGCTTTTAGAGCCTCTTAATCCCTATGAGCGCAGAATTATACACACAACCTTAAATGCCGTAAACGATATTGAAACCAAAAGCGAGGGAGATGGTTTATATAAGCAGGTTCGTGTGTTCTATAAAGGTATATAAGTATAGCAGGCGGACTCAATCCCCGCAGAGGGAAACCATGAATTTTAGGAGATTTTTATGAAAAAAATTAAAACGCTATTCATATTTTTTGCAGTCTGTCTGTTCCCTATTTTTTCAGATAAAGGCGTAGATACACGCAATATTGAGCAGAGACTCTCGGATATTCTTGATCCAAAGATAGCTGCGGAGCTTGTTCAAAAAAAAGAAATAATTAAATTAAAATATGGAGCTTCAAACATGAACCCCGAAATGCGGCCGGTTTCGGCTCTTTCGGAAAAAATGTTTCCATTGTTGGCGAAAAAAAAGCCTGCTTTTTTAGGTGAGTTTATATCTTTGTATAAAAAAGAGGGGCCGAATAATCCTGATGTTTCTAAAATATTGCGTCATATTTCCGGTCTTGAAGGTATTGAATACTTTTCAAACAGCTATCAGGAAATGAGGACTCTTTATTTGACTTCCCATGCAGTAAAAGAAGTAAAAACTTCGGGCAGTGTTGTTTATGAGCCCATAGATGATCCTTTAAATGAGGGCTTTGACGGCTTGGAAATTCTTGCCCGGCACATCGATGCAACCTTCGGAGATTTTATTTATAAATACAGATATTTAAAAGAAGGCAATGATATTGGTATGATATGTGTAAATACACAGAAGATTACGCATCCGGATATGAGTCTTATAGCTCTTCAGCCTGAAGCGATGATTTTATCTTTGGCTGTATATGATCTTGATGATTATATTTTAATCCATTGTTTAAGTACTGCAAAATTTCCTACAATACCTTTTATAGGCGGCAGAGTAAAAAGTGCTTTTTCTTCACGGTTGACGGCTGTTTATAATTGGTTTATGGATGAATATAAATGTGCCGAACAAGGCATCGACTATAGTGCCAAAAAAAAGAAGAATTCTGATAATTAAGGAAAGATAAAATGAAAAAATTATGGATCATGATTATTGCAATTGCGTTTATGATTTTAGTTGCAGGAACTGCTGCGGCTATTATAATAACAAATTCCGGTTCGGAAAAAGGAGATAAAAATATGAACAATTTAAAGAATATAGAAGCTTTAAAAGAAGATGGGCTCTATGCTGCTATCGATACCGATAAAGGTTTGATTGTATTAAAACTTTTCTACAAGGATACCCCTTTAACGGTATGTAATTTTGTAGGATTGGCTGAAGGAACCCTTGATTCCGCCAAGGGGAAACCATTTTATGATGGACTCACCTTTCACAGGGTAATAGCCGACTTTATGATTCAGGGCGGAGATCCTACCGGTACAGGTTCAGGCGGCCCCGGTTATAGATTTCCTGATGAGATTGTTGATGCTTTAAAGCATGACGGCCCCGGTGTTTTGTCAATGGCTAATTCAGGTCCCGGAACTAACGGTTCACAGTTTTTTATTACCCATGTTGAAACTCCATGGCTTGACGGTAAGCACACGGTTTTCGGACGAGTTGTTGAAGGTCAAAATGTTGTAGATTCAATTCAACAAGGCAACAAAATTAAAACCGTTAAAATTATAAGAACAGGAAATGAAGCAAAGGCTTTTAAAACCGACCAAGAGGCCTTTTATAAATACCTTGCCGAAACTAAGGAAAGCGAAAAACGCAGAGCAGAAGCCATTGCAAAAAAAATGGAAGATTTGATTAAAACGAAATATTCTCCTGCAAAACTTGATGATGATGGTGTATATTCTTTTGTTATAAAACAAGGTAAGGGAGAGACTCCTAAACAAGGGCAAACCCTAACTATGAAATATAAGGGTTCCCTTTTGGAAAACGGAAAGGTCTTTGATGATTCCGATATGCATAAGCCTTTAGAATTTCCTGTGGGACTTGGCCGTGTTATTCCGGGCTTTGATTCCCAATCGGCAAAAATGACTTTGGGTGAAAAACGAATTATCATTATTCCTCCTCATCTTGCTTACGGTGAAGCAGGTGCAGGCGGAGTCATTCCCCCGAATGCTTATCTGGTTTTTGAACTTGAATTGTTAAATATAAAATAACATAAAGAATAAGGAGTTGTTTATGAAAGTAAATTTTGTTAAAAAATTTGTTTTACTCTTGTGTGTTTCGTTATTTGTCTTTGCTTCTTGTACAAAGGAAGACGCAACGTCAAAATCCGAATCTGAAAAACCTGAGTCTATTGATTCAATGGAAAAAGATTCTCCTAAAGAATCAATGACTGGGGTAAATGAAGACGGAGTTATCTATGTGCATCGTGCAGGACTTTATACCGAAACGAATGACGGTAAAATGAAATGGACGGCAGAAGCTTCATTGGGCGATGTTGCTATTTATCTTGGCGAGAAAAAGGAAGCTCAGAGAACTGACGGCCAAAAGCGGGAATTCTTCCATATTTCTTTAAAAGATAAGGAATATTGGATTCAAGACTATTGTTATGAGCCTAATACGGTTGCAGGATTTATTTCTGCTACAGATACGGTTTTATACAAATCGGATTCTTTAACGGCAGTTACAGATGAAATCATACCTCAGTATTTTATTGTTGCCGTTTATAAAGACAGTTTAAACAGCTCTAATCAAAAATTTGTAAAGATTGCAGCTTATTGCCCTGAACTGGTAACTTCGTGGATCGTAAAAGAAAAGTATGCCAAACGAGATACTGTCGAATTTCAAAAAGAAAATGTGGCAGCAATGGTTCTTGCACAAATTGCAATGGAAACTCAAAGTGAAACAAGCAGGGCCGAGCTGTTTCAAAATGCTATTGAAATGGATTCGAGATATAGTGATGATATAGCAATTTTACAAAATCTTGCTCAAGTGATGGATGCTGAGGCTGCTTTTTTAAAAAAACTTGAAGCCGAAAAAGTAGAAAAGAAATTTACGGCAAAAGAAGATATAGATCTTTTGAGTATTCCGTCTTCGGAAGGTGAGCCAAGAGTATTGGCATCCGTAAAAGCCGATACCATTCTTCATGCTTCAAAAAAGGTAATCATTATTAATGATGATAGCTCTCAAACCGAATGGTACTATGTACAAAACAAACAAAAGAAAGGTTGGGTTCAAGCTTCATATCTTGAAGAAAAATAAGTTTTTTAGCGAAAACCGTCTTGGCTTTAAAAGGCCGGACGGTTTTGTTTTAGATTAGTTCTATATTAGACTTAAGATCTATCGTCAAAATGAATTTTAATTTTTTAAGTTTTTCCGATTTTATTTTTTCACACATTAATTTTTTTATTTTATTGTCTGCAATCATTCTTGATTTTATTTTAGGGGATCCTTATTCTTTTCCTCATCCCGTAAAATTTATCGGGAGCCTTATAAAAAAAGAAGAAGCCCTTGCACGGTTTTGTTTTAATTCTCCGAGAGGCTTAAAGTTTGCAGGTTTTTTAATTGTTGTTTTCAATATTAGTTTCAGCTTTTGTCTTGTTTTTTTCTTTTTAAAATTATTATATCCTTACAAGGTTTTATACTTTATTTTTTCCGTATGGATCAGCTATACCTGCATTGCAGCCCGCTGCCTTCAAAAAGAATCTATAAAAGTTTTTAAAGCCTTGCGTATAAGTCTTGAAGAAGGAAGAAAGCAGATTGCAAATATCGTCGGCAGGGATACCGGGCTTTTGGATGAAAAGGGAGTGAGCCGTGCTTGTGTTGAAACCATAGCCGAGAATACAAGCGACGGGGTTATAGCTCCATTGTTCTTTATGATGCTTTTAGGCCCTGCTGGCGGTATAGCTTATAAGGCTGTAAATACCATGGATTCTATGCTCGGCTATAAAAATGAAAAATATGCCGACTTGGGATTTTTTCCGGCAAAGGTTGACGATATTGTAAACTATATTCCTGCCCGTCTTTCGGCCTTGCTTATTCTTGCAGGTTCTTTTTTTTGTAAACTGCGAAGGCCCTCACAAAACGGTTCACAAAAAAAAGTTTCAAACAAAATAATGACGAAACTAGCTGCAATAAAAAGAGGTTTTAAAATTTGGCGGAGGGATTGCAGAAAACATTCAAGTCCCAATTCCGCTCATCCTGAAAGCGCTGCTTCCGGTCTTTTAGGTTTAAAGCTTGGCGGCCCGAACTATTACGGCGGAGTGCTTGTCGAAAAACCCTTTATAGGGGATGATATTTTTGAAATTGAAGATGAAGATATAAAAAGATGCATACAGCTGATGTATGCATCCGAGATTTTTATGTTTGGGCTTTATGCTTTTTTTATTTTTCGGGAATATCTTTTCGGTTTTTAGCTATTTTTGAAATAAGACCGTATTCTACGGATTCTTCTGCATTTAGCCAGCAATCCCTGTCCGTATCCTTTGCAACCTTTTTTTCATCAGTGCCTGTTTCTTCTGCAATGAGCTTATTTATTTTTACCCTCATCTTCTCAAGTTCTTTGGCGTGTATTTCTATTTCGGTTGCGACTCCCTTTATGCCGGATAATGGCTGATGGATAAGGTAGTGGCTGTTAGGCATACCGAAACGGCGTTCCTTGCTTGCTGCAAGAAGAATGATTGAGGCTGCGCTGGCAACAAGGCCCATACCTATTGTGTAGACGGGTGCCTTGATAAATCTTATCATATCGAAGATTGCAAAACCGGCATCGGCATCTCCCCCGGGAGAATCTATATAAATATAAATAGGCTTTGTTGCCGACAAGGATTCCATGAGTAAAAGCTGGCGTACTATTTTTTCGGAAAGCTCCTTGTTGATTTCTCCGGCCAAAATAATTTGGCGTGTATTAAGAAATTTTTGCATCAAAGCATCGTCATCATTTGTTTTATTTTTTTTCTCTTCGTTTGTTTCATTTATAAAATTCATGTAAGCTCCTAAATTTTTTTCGTTCACAATGACTAATATACAAAAAATTTAAACTATTGTACAGGGGGTAATTTTTTAAACCCTATTGTACAAGATATTCCAAAGTTTCAATTTTTCGGTCATCTCGCAGTTTTCATAAGAACCGGTTACCCTCCATTGCCAGTTTCTTCCGACTGTTGAAGGTGCATTCATTCTTGCTTCAGAATTTAAGAACAAAAGGTCCTGCATCTGCACGGCTGCAAAATCCGCCACGGAAGAAAACGCTTTTCGGATTATTTCGGAGGCCAATTCTTTTTTAAATTCATAAGTGTTTAAAATGGAGCAAATCCTTTTATCTTCTTTTTTTCCATAAAGATAGGTATAAATAAATTTCAGCATCTCATCGGAAGAACCTTCAAGCCAACCCATGATTGTGTCGTTATCGTGGGAACCGGTATATACGGCACAGTTTTTTTTGTGGTTATGAGGCAGATAAGGATTAGTCATATTTTCCGATTTTAATTCGTTTAAGTCAAAGGCAAATTGCAATATCTTCATCGTCGGGAAATTAAAATCATCTCGTAGGCGGGCAACTTCAGGGGTTATAACTCCCAAGTCTTCAGTTAGTATGGGAAGTTCTATCCTATATTTTTCATCCAATGAAATCAGATCCTTTTGTATTTCTTCGAAAAAATGATGGTCAGGTCCTTTCACCCATTTTCCTTCTTGAGCCGTTTTTGCATCTTGGGGGATAGCCCAAAAGGCTTCAAAGCCTCTAAAATGGTCGAGGCGTATTATGTCGAATAGTTTTAGAGTATGTCTTATTCGGGCCTTCCACCAAAGGTAGCCGTCTTTTTTCATCTTAGCCCAGTCATAAAGAGGGTTGCCCCAAAGCTGCCCCGTAGGACTAAAAAAATCGGGAGGCACACCGGCGACAGCTTTAGGCTTAGCTTCTTCGTCCAGTAAAAATAAACTTTGGTTTTGCCAAACATCGGCTGAATCCATTGCCGCAAATATCGGAATATCCCCTATAAGTTGTATGCCGTTTTTTTTGGCGTATTCTTTTAATTTTTTCCATTGAGAAAAAAAGAAAAACTGTATAATCTTTTGGGCTTTATATTCTTCGGAGTGTTTGTTTAAAAATTCTTTTATCTTACTTTCTTTATTTAAGGCAAGTTCCTTGGGCCAAGCCGCATTCCAGATTCCTTGCGCTAAATTTTCTTTATTTGCTCTTTCTTCATATTCTTCTTTAATTGTCATAAAGGCTGCATACCCGTCCAGCCAAAAACTTTCTCCTTGGTAGAAATGTTCAAGTTCTTCTTTTAAAGATGAGTCTGTTTCCGTTTTGTGCAATAAAAATGCTGCCGCTTTTTTTAGCATTTTTGTTTTATGGTAATGGATTAAACCAAAATCCGTTCTTTTAGGATCAGTATTTTCTTGTACGATTTTTTTGTATTCGGCAAAATCTTTTTCTTCTAAAAAGCCTTTTTCACAAAGATCTTGAAGACTTATAAGATAAGGATTTCCTGCAAAGGCCGAAAAAGATGCATAGGGTGAGTCGCCGTAACCTGTGGGTCCTATCGGAAGCATTTGCCAAACTCTTGTTCTTGTTTTTTTTAACCAATCTATAAAATCAAAAGCTTCCTTACCGATTGTCCCTATGCCTTCATCATTAGGTAACGAGGTGGGATGTAAAATAATACCTGAACTTCTTTTCATAGGTTTTGCTCCTTTATCAGTTTATAATTTATCAGTTTATAATTTTCTGCTATATAAAATATAATTCCCGTAATTCCCGGAAATATAAATAGGGCAGGGAATGAAACAAGTAATTTTAGGGCACTGAAAAATAAAATTTTATATGTAAAAAAAGAATTTTCAAAAAAAAGATAAAAGGATTTTTTTACGTTGCAGATTATTCCTCTCTTCTTTTTTTGAAGACCGATTATTGCAGGATACCAAAAAAGAGAAAGCTCAAAAATAAAAAAAATAAAAATAATGAATACTGAAAAAAAATATCCCGTAATGGTTTTTAGTTTTAAAAAGTATCTTAATAAAAAAATCAGTGCCGATAAAAATGATAATTTTATTACAGATATAATTAAAGCTTCAATAAAATTTTCTTTTACACCGGATATAAGACTTTTTATATTTGCCTCATCCTCTTTATAGTAAAAAGAATATAAGGCAAAACTTATTATCTGAAAGATTATATAAAAACTTATGTTAAAGCCTAGAGCTATAAAATAATTTTTAGGTAAAATTACCGGCATAAAAATAAATAGAATGAGTAGAAAAATAAAAATTATGTTTAAAAAAAATATTTCTTTTTTCTTTTTTATCATCATGCTATTTAAGATTGACGGCAGGTTTTGAGTTTTCTGTCTGTCTTAAATCTATCTATTGCAAGCTCTATTAAGTGCATTATAAGCTCGTTATATGGAAGACCTGAAGCTCCGCACATTTTGGGAAACATTGAAATCGATGTAAAGCCCGGAATAGTGTTTACCTCGTTTAAGTATATCTTGCCGGTTCTTTTGTCGATAAAAAAATCCACGCGAGAAAGGCCTGATAGATCCAATGCTTCATAGGCCTTGATAGCGGTTTCTCTGATTGTCTTTCTTTGAGTTTCATTTAAATCGGCCGGAATCTTTAATTCGGCTCCGTTTGGATCCGTGTATTTTGCTTCGTAGTCATAAAATTTATGGGTGGGAATTATTTCTCCCGGAATGTAGGCAACAGTTTTTGTGTTTCCCGTAACCGAACATTCTACTTCTCTGGCCTCAATACATGCTTCGACTAAAATTTTATTATCCCATAAAAAAGATTCTTCTGCCTGCTCTAAAAGTTCGTTTCTGTTTTTTACCATTCCGGCGCCTACCGAGCTTCCGGCCCTGCACGGTTTTATAAAGAGAGGATATTCCAAGTCCTTTTCGGCCCTTGCTAAGATTGCTTTTTTCTTTTCAGGATCATCCCAGTCCTGCCTTTTGATTGCTATATAGGGTACAATGGGAAGGCCCGAATAATCCCAAATCATCTTGGTTTTTTCCTTATCCATCGAGATGCTTGTGGACATTACATCGCCCCCTACATAGGGTAGGTCGGCCATTTCAAAAAGACCTTGAATTGTGCCGTCTTCTCCGAATCTTCCGTGTAAAACGGCAAAGACCGCATCAGTCGGTAAAAACTCGTCTCCTGCTTTTAAACCTTTTTTTGCGCCGCCTCCGGGAATTACGGTTACTCGCTTTGCCTCATCTTTTTTTATTTTTAAAACGGCCTTTTCATTTTTTATAATCCTTTCTCTTTCTTCATCTCCATGTAAATACCATGCTCCGTTTTTAGAAATACCTATTAGGTGAAGTTTGTGTTTTTTATCTATTGTCCTTATAATCGATGATGCCGACTGTAGGGAAACCTCATGCTCGCTTGACTTTCCGCCATAAATGATTGCTATATTCATATCTACTCCTGATAGCCTTTATAAACTAACCTTAAAATTCATTCTATCATTATTTTATAAAATTTTCAATCAGATGAGATTTTAAACCCCATTAAAAACTTCAATACCTTTATAAGTGATTTTATCTTTGTTATCCGATAAAAAAACTTCTAAGATGCTGATTGTAGAATTTTTAGGAGCAAATTTATTTCTTAAAGAAAAATTATCCAAGGCCCATGCGAGAGCCATAGTTATTGTGCCGTAGTGAGTTACGATGATTATGTTTTCGCCTTTTAAGGCTGCTTCTTCTAAAAAGTCGGAAGTTCTCTTAAAATGCTCAAAGGAGGTTTCGCCTTCAGGCGGGGCTGAGCTGTCATTGTTTTCAATCCAGCTTTTTGCTTCAATAGGATATTTTGTTTGAGCTTCTTCAAATGTTAAGCCCTTAAAAATACCGAAGTTATATTCTTGGAGTCTCTTATCGGTTTGAATGTTTTTTAAGCCTAAGTACTCGGCTGTTTGTAAGGCTCTTTTGAAGGGGCTTGAATAAACTTTAAAAGAAGAAAAATCCTTTAGTTTTGGTTTTAAAGCGTCAAGCATGGGATAGGCTTCTTCTGCCAAGGGGCTGTCATCAAAACTAAAAACTTTTTTTTTGTTTGTTACAGTGATTCCGTGTCTTATTAAAACTATTTTCATATTTTATCCTTGGATTTTTATAAATGGACGTTTATAAAAAAACTTGTGCTTAAAACTGCCAGTTCCGTTAATTCGACAATGAGGCCGTTTACATCTCCTGTGGTGCCGCCTATTTTTTTATATGAAATTCTTATTACTATAAATGTTAGAATAAATGCGGTTAAGGGAAGAAGTAAATATTTTAATCGTTCTGTTAAAATAAAAGTTCCTTGCATTTTTGAAAAAACGGCTATCTCAGGCGTAAAAAGGGAAAGGAAACATACGAGGACCAGCCAAAAGAAAAAACTAAACTTTGATGCCGACTTATGGAAGAGCAGGCCAAGGCCCGTATCCTTTGCAGGTTTTGAAAAAACTACAACTGCCAAACCTGAAAGCCTCGAAATTATTCCGGCTAATATGAGCAGGCCTGCATCAGGCATTATGGTAGAATAGTTTATGTACCTAAGAAGCAAAAAGACATTAAGCCCTATTGTTCCGTATGTTCCTATTCTCGGATCCTGCATAATTTCCAATATTTTTTCTTTTTTTCTTGCAGAAAAAAAACCGTCTATAGTGTCTCCGACTCCGTCAAGGTGAATGCTGCCTGTTAAAAATAAATAGAGGAGCAAACTTATAAATCTCGACATTGCAATATATTTTTGCGGGATAAAATAGATTGGAAGAAGAACAATACATGCAATAAGTCCTCCTATAAGAGGTAAAAAATAAAAAGCTCTTTTAATGTTTTTTTCGTTAAAGTCTATGTTTATGTTGATGGGGATGCGGGTAAAAAACTGCAAGGCTAAAATAAAACCTTTCATATTGATGCTCCGTCTTTTATTTTTATGGGTAGGCCGCAAACGCAGAGAACAACCTCATCTGCAAGTTCGGCGATTTTTGCATTTACTATTCCTTGAATATCAGAAAAAGCTCTTGATACGGGATGCATAGGTACAATAGAAGAACCTACTTCATTGGTTACAAGAATTAAAGAGCCGTTTATTTTTTTTATTTCTAAAATAAGATTCTTAATTTGAGTTAATGAAGTTTCTATTGTTTTTTGAATGTCCTCTTCGCTGGGCTTTTCTTTTTCTCCTGTTATTTGAAAAAGAATTCGAGAAATTAAATTTGTTATGCAGTCAAGTAAATAGTGTTTTTGTCCGTTGACGGCTTTTTCTAAGTTTAAAAAGCCTTCATAGGTACGCCACTTTGGGTTGCGTCTTTTAATATGTTTTTTTACTCTTTCCTGCATTTCTTCATCATAGATTTTGGCAGTCGCTATATAGACAACATCATCTATTCCGTCTAAAAGTTTTTCGGCATAGGCCGATTTTCCGCTCCTCGATCCGCCTGTTATAAGTGTTATCATAAGATAATTATATCAAAAAAAAGGAAAATGGTAAGAGGGTAAAGAAACTGAGTAAGAGATTTTAAAGAGCCTTATTTTTAAAAAATGCCAAACGCATAAAAAAGCCTTTTACGGCAGGGAGACTTTCATAATAAACCGTTCCGTCCGTCTCTTTTACTCTTTCTTCGATAGCTTTTAAGCCTATTCCTTTTTTGATGTCGGTACAGCCGTCTCCATTGTCCTTCATAGTAACTATTAAAGATGCTTCGGTATAAGAAAAGTGAATCGTAATTTTTGAAGCATTGCTGTACTTTGCAGAATTGGATAGAAATTCCTGAACAGCCTTATATACTGCATGGCTTTGTTTTTCGTTTAAACTCCAAATATCTTTGGAAAAAGTAAACTGTACATTGATATTTGTCATTTTTTTAAATTCCCCTATCAGATTGTGGACTAGGATTATTATTTCATATTTATTATAATCTACCGGTTTTAATTCTCTCAAGGCAAACCTTACTTCTTCTAAATTTTTTTTAGCAAAGGCGTTTAAATCTAAAATTTTTTGAGGTAAATCATTGTTGTTGTTCTTTGCAGCAGCATAGAGTACATTTAGCTGAATAATCATTGTAGAAAGTCCGTGCCCTACGCTGTCATGTATTTCTCTGGAGATGCGGTTTCTTTCTTTTAAGGTCATAAGGTCTTCTATCGACTCATTGTAGATTTCCAAATCATGAATGGAATTTAAAAGCTCGTCTCTTTGAATATTTAATTCTTCTATTTTGTTTTGGGAAGAAATAATTTTATTTTGATTTAGCTTAAAATATTCTAAAACTCCTCCGCTTAAAATAAAAAGAGCCGTATAGTTTATGATTATTCCCATATCAAAATTTTTTAGTGAAAATATACAGACTGCAAGTCCTATTATTCCCAATATGTAGGTATACGGCTTTGAATTATAATAAAAACCGTCTATCAAGGGAATTAAAAATAAGAGGAAGGGAATTGTAAGACCCGTAATATGTAGAAAAAAACAAAGAGCCCAATCGGTTAAACAAAGAGCAAAAAAAAGAAAAGTTTTTCTATCTATATAAAAGAGCCTAAGATTAAATAATATAATAAAACAAAGATATAATAAAAACTGAATTCCTGTAATCCTATCTCCGGTTACACTTATTTGGATGAGACTTGATGCTATTAAAAAATAATGGATAAAAATAAAAAACTTATTTTTCATAAAGCCGATTATATTATAATAATTAAGTTTTTGCAAGGTTTTAACCCAAAAAAAGGAGGCAGAAGCTGCCTCCTTTAAATTGATTTTAATTTATTTCGTTGTTAAACTCTTTTATTTTCCAGCTTCCGGCTGTAAAAATAGCGGCAGTCATCGCCCAGACTATCAATATGTTTGGAAAAAGTTTTTCTTTATCCAGCATTTCCAACAGCCAATATAGGGGTGAAAACATTGAAATATTTTTAAACACAGGCGGGATTGAAACAAAGGGCATTACAGAAATAATAGCAAGGAAAAATAAAACTATTGTAAGAAGGCTTGTTATATTCGAAGCAAGAGCCAGTTGAGATTCTTTTTTAAAAATTCTCGCTATTAAAATAGCTATGGATAGAGCAAAAAAACTTGTTGAAACCACGGCTAAGAATATCAATGGAAGTCCCGTAATTTCTAATTTAAATATTATTGTTGCAGAAATAAAGACTATCATATTTACTACCACTTGAATAAAGACAAAGGCTAATAAAAAGCTTCCCACCATTTTAAATTCGGAGTTTGGGCTTATTATTGCACGTGCCAACATCTTTGTTTCCCTAAATTTTATTAAGTCGGTTACAATCGCTGTTGAGCCGAAAATAATCATATACAGTACAACTAAGGTCATTATCTTTAAGCCTAAACTTATAATATTTTTATTGTTCGGTGTTTTAAATACAATATTTATATTGTTGTTTAAAAGGTTTTCTCCATTTTCGGCTAGACCCGAACTTTTAATAAAATTATCCATGAGATAAGCATTTATACTTAAATTGAGTGCTTGGACTCTATTGTCAAGAATAATGCTTTCTTCCGTTTTTAAAATTTCAAGTTCCGGTTTTTCATTTTTTGAAATTTTTTCGGAAAAATCTTTGGGTATAATTATAAGACCGGGTATTTTTCCGGTTGCAAGTTTTTCCTTAACCTTTGCTAATTCCTCTTCTCTATTTTCAGGATGAACTGTAGATTCGGAACCGGCAAAAAAGTTTTTCCATAAATCTCCCGTATCATCGACAAAATAGTTTACCTCACCCATTTGAACGGTATAATCGGTCTTTTTAGCTTCCGAATCATCGGTATCTTTCGGATCAAGAACAAATCTTATTACAAAAATAAGAATTATCATCGCAAAAGGGAAAATAATCAACATACTGGCATTTGTTATATTTTTTGATATTCTTTTTAGCTGTGCTAAACATAAACCTACGAATTCCTTCATATCATACTCCTTAAATTTTTGTTTTTTTAAAACTTGCCATCAGTAAACCCAGAGTATAAAATACTGCACCAAAGGTGAGCATTATGAGCAAACTGCCTATCATTCCTCCAAAAGAATTTTCTACAACAATATTCCTAAGAGGGTTTGTTATAATTTGTGAAACGTTACATTTTAAAAATAGTTTTGCAATTTTGTTTTCATTTGGAATTGAAAAGAGAACTGTTCCCAAAACTCCAAATACAAAAAATATGATTATAACTATTGTGTATACAAGTTCTTGTTTGTTAATACTTACTAATGAACATGCAATACATCCGGTTACAAGGGAAAAACTTGCAGCGTATATAAGAAGAAGAATGGGGTTACCCATAAAAGAAATTCTTAACAATCTAAAGATTAAAAGATAAATTGTTATAGCAACAAATACTTTTAAGGCCAGACTTATTATTTGGGCATTAAAGATATAAGCAGCCTTTTTAGGCATCGAGTTAATACGCAGGGTAAGACCGGCAGCTTTTTTCTTATATGTGGGATTAAGGATTTCCATAACAAACATAAAAAATAAAAAGATGCTTATGGATATTGCATAGACTTCATAACTTGACATACTATGCAGGGCGGGATGCATAAAAGTTTTTCCTATAGGTTTAGCCGCTTCTTTTTGAATATTAAGATACTTATCCATAAGCTCTTTAGATTGTCCGGAAGCTGTAATCGCCTTAGCCATTTTATAATTCCCGTTAATGGAACTGCTTATGTTTTTAATTATATTCGATAAAAAAGTAATTGATGCAGAAGACTTCTCTTTACCGATAATTAAAATATCAAACTCTTTGTTTTCTTCAACTGCGGTTTGGTAACCTTTAGGAATTTTGATTTTATATTTGGCATTTGTTTCATCTTCAATTTGTATAAAATCTTTTAAAGAGCTTGAATTTAAAGTACTGATTAGTTGTTCCGATAAGAAAGTCTTATCTTCATCATCTAAAAAAACGGAAATGGTCTTTTCATTAGTTTCAGCTTTAAATCTATCTTTTTGTAAAAAACCGTTATAGCCTACAAAAAAAATCGGAAGACAGAGGTAGACTAAAATAAAGGTAATAAAGTTATCTTTTATCGCTATAAGCGTAATTTTTAAAAATGCTTTCATTTATAATTCTCCTACTCACGTAATTTTTTTCCTGTAAGCTGTAAAAATACCTCGCCTAAATTCAGCTCATTTATTTGTATGGCCTTGATTACGGCTCCGGATGTTTGCAAAATTTTAATAAGCTCATCAAGATTGACCTTGCTTCGTTCATAAAGGATATTCAAGGTATTTCCTTCTTTTCCTACATTTAAGGCCCCATCTAAAAGGCTGATTTTTTCTATTAGGTCTTCATTTATGTTGTCTGCCTTTATTTCGATGGTTACTGTTCCGTTGGCCTTTTCCTTTACGGAATTAAGGGAGCCGTAGGCGATCTCTCTTCCTTCATCGATTACAAAGATATTTTTGCAAAGTTCTTCGACCTCTTCCATATAGTGGGATGTATAAAGAATTGTAGTTTTATCTTGCGAATTTACCTTGCGCAGATATTCAAAGATATTGTTCCTTGACTGAGGGTCAATGCCTACCGTGGGCTCATCTAAAATTAAAAGACGGGGCTTGTGCATAATGGCTGCAGCAAGGTTGAGCCTTCTTTTCATACCGCCTGAAAATTTTTTCACTTTTTCTTTTTTCTTTTCGGTTAAGCCGACCACTTCCAAGGCCTCATTTACAGCTTCTTTTAATTTTTTTCCTGAAAGGCCGTATAGGCTTGCAAAAAAATTGAGGTTGTCGATTGCCGATATATCCTCCGATAAGGCTAGTTCTTGAGGTACGAGGCCTATGAGTTTCTTTGCTTCTATCGGCTTTTTTTTGATACTGTGCCCGCCTATAAGCACCTCACCGTTTAGCGGATCCAATATTCCGGTTATTATATTTATCAGGGTGGATTTTCCGGCTCCGTTAGGTCCGATTAAACCGAAGATATCGCCTTCTTCAATATCAAAAGAAACGCCGGAAAGTACCTGTTTTTTTCCGTATTTTTTTGATACATCCTTAACTTCCAATATTTTCATAAAACACCTCCAAAAAGTTTTTTTGATTGATATGCCTCAATTTTAATCGATTTTGCCTAAAATAAAAGTGCCGAAAGTCATTTTTTATAGGGAAAATAGTAATGATTTTTTTTCTTCCATAGGCTCTTGTATAAAGGGCTTTTTTTTGCGAAAATGAACATGATGAATTTTTATGATGAAATAAGAAACCGATACGGGAATGTAAAAAGAGCACGGGGCTTTTATCTTTATACCGAAAAAAATGTAAGACTTTTGGATATGTACCTCGATGGAGGAATGTCGATTTTGGGTAGAAGAGAAAATCAGGCTCCATTGGTTTTTAAACAAAGTATAGATAGGGGCTTAAATGCCTTCCTGCCTTCTTCAGGCGATTACAGGCTTAAAAAAGCCTTAAATTCCCTTTTTCCGGAACATCCTCATTTTTACCTTCTTTCGGAATGGACCAAGGCACTTTCGTTTTTGGAAATAGAAGATAATAAAACCTGTCTTAACTCTTGTATTATGGAAAATGTTTGGAAGCCTTTTTTGCCCTCATCTGGAAATTTAAAGAAAAAAAAAGTCTTTTTTGTAAATCCCCCGTTTTGCACTTCAATAAAAATTGCGGTTTCTAAAGATGTTCTTCCTATTTTATCGTGTGCAGTTTCTGCGGCCGAAAAAGAAGTTTTAGCTAAGGCTTTTTTTGACTTGATAGGACTCATTAACCTGCGGGAACACGAGAATAGGCTTTCGGATGAAGAATTGATAAATTCGGCCCGAGGAAAAAAGAAAAAACAGCAGCTTGCAAAAAACATAAAATCTTATAAAAGGGTTGCGGAGTTATGCTCCCATTTTTGGAATATGGAAGGTCCTTATCTTTTCCCAAAATTGAATAAAGAAAAATATGAGGACTTTTTTAAGAATGCCCTAGACTCTCATATTCTTTTGTCTCCTTATTTTACTATTCCTTCGATATTGCCGAAAATAAGGGTATACACCGAGCTTGAGAATTTTCTTAAAACTCAAACACAAAACGTAAGGATTAAATAATGAATGATTTGATGAAATTTTTATCGGAAGGTTATCCTATTTTATTATTTACAAAATTGTTTTTAGGAGCGGTTGCCGTTTTTTTCGCAATTATAGTATGGAGCAAAACCAAGAGGCTTTCTATGATTCTTTTTGTGCTTGGTATGTTTTTAATGTATATTTCGATTTTAACCGATACGCTTACATATTTCGGTTTTATAAATACCAAATTTTTTACTATCGGAAGTCTTCCTTTGCTTTCCATAATTTTTGAAAATGCGCCGATAGTTTTTTTTATTGCGAGCTTTTGTGTGTTTTTACGCGAGAGAATTTTTTAATTCCGATTTGGTTTTTGAAAGTTTAGCTTTTATAAGCCCTTACAATGTAGATGGGATTTTCTCCCTTAAAAAGACCGGCCCTTCCCATTGATGCGGTTTGAATAAGATCGGCCTCAATTTCGGTATATCCGTATTTTGGGAGGAGTTCTAAAAATTCGTTTAAATTTTTTATAAGAATAAAATTAGCGCAAATTATCCCGCCTTTTTTTAAATGGCTTTCCAGATAATCAAAAATATTTTTTAACTCGCCGCCGCTTCCGCCTATAAAACACTTATCGAACTGTAAGTCCTTATATTCGCTGGAAAAAAGAGCTTCGGGTGCTTTCCCTAAAATAAGATTTATTTTAACTCCAAATTTTTCTGAGTTTTCTTTTATGAGTGCGTAAGCCGTTTTATCGAATTCAACTGTTGAAACTTCTGCTCCCTGCAAGGCCGCCTCAACCGAAACGGAACCCGTGCCTCCGCCGATATCCAAAAACTTATCTCCTTTTTCTATTTGAAGATGAGCGATAGACAGGCTTCGTATGTTGAATTTGGTCATCGGCACCTCGCCTCTGATAAATTCCGAATCTTTAATATTTTTCATTTTGAACCAATACCGTATTTAAAAAAGATTTTACTATAATTTTATCTCCTATGGTATATTCTTCAATCGATTCATCCGGATATGAAAGATTATAGCCTACAAAAAGCCTTCCTTTAAAGCCTTCTTCTTTTAGCCTTGCCGAAATTGTGCCGGGATTGTTTGTCTTATCGGTAAGAATAAAAAAGCTTTCTTTGCTGTGCATTTCCGTAAAATCCACCTCTCTTCCGTGAAAGGAATAGAAGGGCAGGGCTTGCCACTGTTTTTGAATTTTTGCCATAAAATATTGCATTGAAGATATGCCGGTTATTACTTTTTCTATTTTTATATTTTTATTTTTGATAAACTCGGTAATTCCGAAAAAACAGGGGTCGCCTGAGGCAAGAACTAAAACTTTTTTTGTTTCTATAGGAAGATCAAGAATTTCTGAAATTCCCTTTAGAGTTTTTACGTCATTTCTTATCGGCCTGACATCGGAAGCTATACGCTCAAAGCCTGCAACTATATCCGCATCTTTGATTGCACGTATAGCTTCTTGGGTTAAAAGTTCTATATTTCCGGGTCCTGCCCCGGCGACCGTTAAAGGCATAATTTATTTTTAGTTGACAGCTTTTAGGGCTTTATCAAAAAGTTTTTCAAAACCTTCCTTACTTAAACTTCCAAGGTGAAGGGTTCCGGGAATAAGTTGTCCTTTTTTATCTACCATAAAGCTTGTAGGAAAACCTGCAAGCTGCTCATACATGGGCAGAAAGCTGTCAACGGTTACAAGTGCCTTAAAGGTACATCCTGCATCCTTCCATATTTCTTTGGCCAAGGCCAGAGTTTCTGCATCGTCTTGAGGGAGGTCGGCCGTAATACCAATAACGTTTACTTTTTTATCGGCATAAGCTTTGTAAGCGGCTTCCAAATGAGGTAATTCGGTTTTGCATGGACCGCAAAATGTTCCCCAAATATTTACCAATGTAACATCGTAGTTTTCAAAAATGTCGCTGGTAACCGTATTCCCGTCAAGATCCTTTGTTGAAAATGTAAGGCGGTTTTTGCTAGCTTTTAAAATGTTTGATTCTGCTGCTGTTGCTGCAAGTTCTTTTGCGGTTAAAGGCTTTTCTGCCTCTTTATCTCCATGTGCTTCGGTTTTTGTGCATGAAGCAAATAAAATACCCGCAAAGATTGCGGTTAGTACATAAAAATGTAACTTCTTCATTTGTAAACTCCTATAGTTTAAAATAATTCTAAATTTCCCAGTCAATATACCTAGTACTTACAGAATAATCAAGGGTTTTGAGAAAATTTATTATTCTTTTTTTATGTTTAACTTCATATTTGTATTTTTTTCCGTAAAAAGAAAGCTGTGCTCGATAGCTTTTACGGGACAAGCCTTGATGCATTCTCCGCATCTTATACATTCAGGGCTGTTTGGGGTCTTATATGTCGGGATATCCAGCTTACAGGTTCTTTCGCATTTTCGGCATTTTATACACTTGCCGTTTATTTTTAAACGGTAGAGGCTTATAGGATTGAACATTCCTAAAAAGGCTCCGAGGGGACATAAATAGCGGCAAAAGGGCCTGTAAAAAATCATTGAAAGCATTGTGATGATTGCTAAAACCGTAAATTTTAGGCCGAATAAGGCTCCTAAGGAAGCCGTGAGAGCTTTGTTCATCGAGATAAGCGGAATTGCTCCGAATAGGATGCCTGACGGGCAGATATATTTACAAAAGTAAGGGTCGCTCATTCCGTATTTGTCCTGCAAGGCAAAGGGGAGAACAAATACAAAAAATACAAGGATAAAGTATTTTAGATATTTTAAAACCTTGTTTACTCTTTGCGGAACCTTAATTTTTTTTAAGGGAATCTTATCCAACAGGTCTTGGAAAAGTCCGAAAGGGCAAATATAGCCGCAAAAGAGTCTTCCTGCGGCTATTGCGAATAGCGACAATAGACCTACTACATAAAAAGCAAAGTTAAATTTGCTGCTCCCAATGGTTGCCTGTATCGAGCCGATAGGGCATCCGAATAAAGCTCCCGGGCATGAATAACAGTTTAAAACAGGCATACAGACTTTTTTCATAGGGCCCTTATAAATTTGCCCCTTTAAAAAGCCTATAAGGTTTCCGTCTATTGCCAACATTCCTAATGCTTGAATTGCATGGCGTTTTTTATTCAGTGTTTTTTGTTTGTTTTGTTTAGCCAATTCCTATACACTCCATACATATATTTACAGCCTTTTTGAGAACTACAGCAACTTCTCCGCGGTATATTCCTATAAGGGTAAAGCTTAATGCTAAAATAATAACAAGTATTGCCGCTATTTTCTTTTTCATTTATTTTCCTACAGCTTTTAAAGCTTTTTCCATGGCTTCGGTAAATTCTGCAAGATCGCGGCTTCCAATGATGATATCATTAACGGAAGACACTATAATATTTCCTTTTTTGTCTACAAATATAGTTGTAGGCCAAGCCGCAAGATTATCCAATATAGGCTTTAATGTGTCATTGTATTGAACCACAGTGTACTTGCATCCGGCTTTGGAAATTAATTCTTTGGCTGTTGGAAGAGCATCTTGTTCATCAGGGCTTACATCACCGGTAATACCGATTATGTTACAACCCTTGTCCTTAAAGGCTTCATATAGTTTTGCGATTTCAGGTAACTCGGCTCTGCATGGAGGACACCATGTTGCCCAGATATTTATCATTGTAACATCGTATTTTGCGAGGATATCACTTGTTATTTTGTTGCCTTCAAGGTCAACAGTGTTAAAGTTTAAGCCTTTTACATTTTTTATCATTGCCGCTTCAGCAGAAATAGGGTCGGTACACTGAATTGTCGGAATGATGGGGCGGACTTGAGAAATCATATCTTTATAAATTTCAGCAGCCTTTTCGCTTAAGCCTTCGGCATTAAAATCGGCGATAGCTAAAACTTGTGTGAATTCTTTTGTTTTTCTGATGACTTCGTTGTTGGGAAGCCCCGTCAGCTCGGCAAGTGTTTTTTTACCTATTAGAGGGGTGCGCAAAACAACGAGTTTATAAATAGGTTTAAGATAGGGATTCACTTCGTTGTTTATCTTTTCAATTTTTTGGTTTCGGCTTAACTCTTTGTCGCTTACAATTGCATCATATTTTTCATTTAACTCATCGGAAGCAAATTCATACAAATAAACTTTGTATACGACCTCATCGGTTTTTTTGTCTTCTTCGCCGACACTGCTGTCTGCATTAACATTCTCGACGTAGGTGTCAAAGAATGCGGGACGGTGCAGCTTAAATCCGATGGCTTTAAAATAACGCCATCCGGCTTCTCTTTCTTCTTTTGTCAGTTCTTCAATTTCCACCTTTTTAGAGCAGCTTACGAAAATTATCGATGTCATAAACAAAAAAACAACAGCTGTCATAAAAATTTTGTAAAATTTTTTCATGCAAATCCTCCTAATTAATTGAAATGCTTTTTCAGTATATAGGTTTAGTTATAACTCGTCAAGTGAAATGTTTTTTGTTTTGTTTTTGCAAGAAAAAAACTTATTTGCTCACGCTTACCCATGCTACGGCTTTTGATGCTTTTTCAAGTTCTTGAACATTCATGCGGACGGCCGTATTTTCGGTTCCCGCTGCAGGATAGACCCAATCCAAGGGCCTTATGGATTCGTCTATATAAACAGGAACTTGAGTCTTTAAACCGAAGGGGCAGACTCCGCCTGCAGGATGGCCGATAAAATTGAAAAGCTGTTCTTCATTCATCATTTTTGTTTTGCAATGAAAGGTCTTTCTGAATTTTGCATTGTCTATGCGGGCCGAGCCTGCAAGAAGGATGAGTATAGGATCTTCTTTTACCATAAAGGCTAGGGTTTTTACGATGAATTCGGGTTTACAGCCTACCGCCTCTGCTGCAAGTTCTACGGTTGCACTTGAGGTGTCGAATTCTATAATCCTGTCTTCCAGTGAAAATAAGCTTAAATGATCGCGTGCTTCTTTTAATCCCATTTATTTCCTCCTTAAAAGATAAACGAAAAAAGGGCCGCCGACCAAGGCCATCAGGGTGCCGACGGGTAATTCTATGGGGGCTGCTATTGTGCGTGCAAAGGTGTCGGCTATCAGTAAAAATATCCCTCCGTTTAATATTGAAAGGGGTAAAAGATATTTATAGTTGGGGCCGGTGATAAGCCTTACGATGTGGGGAATTACAAGGCCTACAAAACTTATGACTCCGACGAGGGAGGTGGAAATAGCTGCCAAAAAGGAGGCTGTGAGCGAAATTAGAATTCGGCTCCTTGTAATGTTTAAGCCTAAACTTCCTGCCTTTTCGTCTCCGAATAAGAGGAGATTGCTCGGACGGATAGCTGCAAGGGCGGCTGCAAGGCCTATGAGGGAGTAGGGCAAGATAAGCTTAACATCGTACATGCTGCGTCCCGAAAGGTTTCCGCTTAGCCAAAGCATGATGTTTTGAATCTTGTCGTTGTTTAAGATTGTGATAAGATAGCTTACTCCTGCAAAAAAAGCGTTTACTGCAACACCTGCCAAAATAAGGCGGACGGTTTTTACTCCGCCCTTCCAAGCAAAAAGGTAAACCAAGACTGCCGCACCCATTGCCCCTATAAATGCGAAGAGGGGGGCTGCCGTAACAAATTGCGGAAAAATCAAGAGGGCCAGTAAGAGGCCAAGCTTTGCTCCGCTTGAAATGCCTATTATTCCGGGGTCTGCCAATGGGTTTTGAATAACCGCTTGGAGAAGGGCACCTGAAGCTGCAAGGTTTGCTCCGACTATCAAAGCTAAAATAATTCTGGGAATTCTTATGTCCCAAATAATTATGGCAAAATCGGAATTTCCATGATAGAATATGATTTTTATAATCTCACTGAGGGGGATTTTTGTGCTTCCGAAATAGATTGCAGCCAGAACGGATAAGGCCAGAAGAATGCAAGAAATAAAGAGAAAGATGAGTATTTTTCTTCGGCGTTCTTCCAGCATTTTTTTACCCTTTAGAATTTAGTCTTCGGTTTCTCCGTAGATTATTTCTTTTAAATTATCGACAGCCTGCATTATTTTAATATTCCGTGAAACGGTGTATAAATTACTGTCAAGGTCGTAGATTTTATCTTCTTTTACGGCCCTTACCTTCTGCCAAATTTCATTTTTTGCGAACTCGGCCCTGAGGCTCTCGGCAGTGTCTTCGGAATTTGTGTGGGTAAGGCGTATGATGACATCGGGCTGATGTTTTACGATTTCTTCTATATTTATGGGAACGTATGATTTGTCGAAGTTTCCTATATCGTTTGCTATATTGTGAATTTTTAAAACTTCCATCAAGCTTCCTGTGTAACAGTTTTTTGTTCCCATCATCAATTTTTTTGGAGAACCTAAAAGCATCAAGACCTTGGGACTTTTTTTGCCGTAAATGGCGCGGCGTACTTCAAGGGTTTTTGCTTCAATTGTTTGAATAACATGTTCCGCCTCTTTTTGTTTTGAAGTCATTTCTCCCAGATGTCTGATAGTATTTAAACATGCCTCATAGGAATTTAAATCGACATATTCCGTTTTTATGTTTTGGTTTTGAAATATCTTATCCAATGTGGGTTTTGAGCCTAGGGAAGCCAAATAGATATCCGCATTCAGCCGTTTTACCGTTTCGATATCCGGCTGCAATGGCATTCCGATTTTTTCGGTTTTTGCATAAAGCTCAGGCATAGCGTGACGGCTTGAAGGCACGCCTGCAACATTTTTATAGCCGAGGTCATCTAAAATTTCGACTATGGACATAGTGCCTGCAATAACACGCGGCCCTGCCTCTGCCGTTGTCCGGTCAGGCAAGTCTTTTTTATCTTGTTTAAAAAAATTATTAATTTTTGAACAGCTTGCGGCGAATAAAGTTAAGGAAACAACTAATACGAAGTATATAAGAGTTTTTTTTGTTTTCATAGCAGAGTATTCTAATGTTATACCTATTTCTTTTTAATATGCAGTTCAGGTAGGTTAAGCTCGGTATCGCGGACTAAGGCTGCCCTGTTTTCGTTTTGAATTTCTTGGTAGATTTCTTCACGGAAAACCTTGACCGAAGGCGGTGCATCTACACCTATTTTTACCTGATCTCCCCGAATGTCGATTATGGTAATCTCTATATCATCTCCGATAAGTATTTTTTGGTTTGTTTTACGGGACAGTATGAGCATCAGTTCCTCCCCGCAGCATTCAGCTCTGCAAGAATGTCGTGTTTGGTATTCCATTTTCCGTCATTTAAGACAGCCTGAAAAGCCTTCTTATTCTTTTTGTTTATGATAAGAGGTCCCTGCAAATTTGCGGTAATCGGGCTTCCTGCAGGCGGAATGGTAACAAGGGCAAAAACCAATAGGTCTTTAGGAGATTCTGCCTCAATAGGCTTTAAGAGTTCATCATCTATATCCAGCTCATAATCGGGTCTGAACAAAAAGGGATCGATAACGATGAAGGCTAAATTTTCATCGTCAAGGGATTGAACCCAAAAGAAGGGCTCCTTTCCCGAATCCAATAAGGCGTATTTATGAAATTCTTCAAATCCGTAAAATCCGTCAACCAATTCTATTATCTGTTCATCTTGAATCTCAACAAGCCCCATAGCTTTTGTCTTAATTTCCATCGTAAATTCCATCCTATTTTATCTTAAGTAGTTTAAAAGCGAATCCCTGTAAAGTCTTCCCAATACGCTTAAAGAAGCTTGATGCGTATGTTCAAACATCTTTAGGTCGGTTATCGCCTTTGTAATATCCAAGTCGGCTTCGCGTGATTCTGCTGCCGTTACATTTAATGTTTGCGTATCAATTCGTGCCAAGATAACTTCGGCTCTTGAATACTTGGAACCTGTTTCGGCCATTCTTGTAGTAAGATTATGTATGCCCTCATCGAGGCTTCCCAAAACCTTTCCGCCCAAGGCTTCTTGATCTCCCGAAAGGAAGGCATCGCGGACGGCAATGGCTGCATCAAAAAGAGAGCCTCCCGAAACGCGTACCGAATTTGCCAAATTGTAGGGAGGCCGTTGTTCGGCCTTTATCAAGCCCAATTCGGATAAAACGGCGCTTCCTTCCGCATCTCTCAGCCAAAGCTGGCGGGCATCGGTAGTTGTAAGGTTTAAGCCGCTTGTTATCGGGTCAAGACTTGCTTTTACTGCGGCTCCAGAATCGTTTATCTTTGACATAATTGCATAAACATTGTCGCCTGCAATTAAGGGAATCTCAACCCCGTCAACCTCGATGCTTGTGTCTTCTTTTATGACAAAGTTTCGGGCATCGGTTTCTGAGATAAGAATTTGCCGCTCGGCCCAAAATACCCTGTTACCGGCCTGATCTGCCCTCATAAAAGAAAGCTCATCGGTTTCAACTTCCTTTGAATCGACTGTGCCGTTGTATCTTACCTGAGTTATAAGGGCGGAACCTGCTCCGTCCACATCTCCCATTACGGTTTCAAAGGGCTCGGTAAAACTTTTTGTTCCCGAAAAAACTCTGACACCGTCCGAGTTTACGGCATTTCCGTTTTGAACAAGTTCTTTTAAAAGTTCATCGGCCTCGGCTGCCATATCTTTTAAGTCGTCCGGCGTATAGGTTCCGTTTGCTCCCTGTACTGAAAGCTCTCTTAAACGCTGAACAACTTGGAGCGAATTATTCATATAGGTTTCGGCCGACATATATTGATCTCTCAAGGTTTTTGTGTTCTTTTCAAACCTTTCGAGGCGGGCAAGGTAGGATTTATATCTTACCGAGTGTCCTGCAGAAACGGGGTCATCTCTAAGCTGGTTTATCCTTCGTTGGGACTGAATCTGATTATTTAGATTATGAAGCCTCGACTCCTGATTCCTCATCGAAAAATTGCTGTCCGTGTGCTGAATATTCGTACTAATTCTTTTCATCATATTTTACTCCAAAACTTAAAAGCTAGACACCCATTCTGTTTATAACTGTGTCTATCATTTCGTTGATTACCGAAACAAATCTTGCAGAAGCGTTGTATCCGTGCTGAAATTTGATAATATCCGATAGTTCTTCGTCTATGTTTACGCCCGATACGGAATCTCTCATATCGTGTAATTCCTTTACAATGGCTATCTGTGTGTTTAAGGTCATTTCTGCCTGCTCGCCTTTTAGACCGATTTCGGTTACCGTATCGGCAAAAAAGTCGTCAAATGTGGCTGAGTGCCCTACCATTACGGGAGTATTTCTGATTGCAGCTATTGCAAGAGCGGCTCTGTTGTCTCCCGGATAGGCGACTCCTTCGGGGCCCTTATAGCCCGAAGCTATATTTTGTATATCGCTTTTGATTACGGGATTTATTTCCATCCAGCCTGAAGGATGGGCTATAGGAGAAACCGCATATTGGGCTCCTGCCAATACATCAACTGCATTTGCTCTTCCCCAATCATAGGCACCTTCCGGCCCGGCCTGAGAAAGCACACCGGAATAGCCTGCTAAAAATCTTCCCGAATCCTCGATATGACGGATAACAAAGTCAGGATTTTCTTTATCAAGGCTTGTCATACCTTTTAAAACAAGTTTATTGTTTTGGTCAAGGTAAGCAGCCACTTCGGAGCCTGATCTGTTAATCCTTTCTACAAGGTCTGAAACCATATCCGTCGAATAATAGGGTACCTGCACAATACCGTCCCCCGAAGAAAGGGTTAAAGTTCCTTCAAGTCCTATTTGTTCACGCGGATCCAGGGTGTTGGTGCCTATAATTCTGAAGATATAGGAAGAATCATATTCCCCGTCGCCGTTTCTGTCAAAATTACCGAGAGTATTGTTTATAAAATATTGTTCTTTAAAAAAATCGATGCCTGTTTTTCCGTTGGGACTCATAGCATTTCTGTGTACATCGTTTACCAAATCGACAAAGTTCATTGTCATTGTATCCAGTTTTCTGATTTCGTCCCGAATATCCGTATCCCTAAGCTCAATCAAAGCGGCCAGTTTTCCCGATTCAAAATGAGCTAAATTACCGGAATCCTCCCAGATAACATCTGCATATTTATCGTTTTCAGTTGAGGCCTTAAAATCAAAGGTTCGGTGTGTTCTTCCCTGTACTATTTCAAGACCGGCTGTATGAATGACATAAGTTTCGTCTTCATCTCTTTTATCTACGGAAATATCAATAAGAGAAGAAAGTTTTTCGGTTAAAAGGTCTCTTTTATCCATCAAGTCATTGGGATTATCCCCCATAGCCTTAACTTTAACTATTTCTTCATTTAGTTTGGCTATCCGGCCTGTTAAGTCGTTAATCTGCTTTACGGTTGCTTCTATGTCGCCGTGTACCATGTCTCTTATGCCCTGTAAACCGCGGAATTGATGATGAATGGCATCCGTTAAGGTTTCGCTTCGGGTGCGGACAACCTGACGGGCAGCATCCGACTCAGGGTAGAGCGACAATTCCTGCCAAGCCTCCCAAAATTGGTCCATTCGGGTTCGGACGGAAATGTCTTCGGGCTCATTGTGAACCTGTTCCAAAAGGGCTATATAAGAATTTCTTGTTTCCCAATAACCAAGGTCATCGGTAGCCCCTATAATTCTTTGATCTAAAAGTTCATCCCTTAATCGGGTAATAGAGCCTATGGTAACACCCTGTCCTATTTGCCCGGGAGTTTCGGCTCTGGTTAAATCGGGTCTGTAAAGAGGCTCAAAAGCATCGAGGTTTACCCTCTGCCTTGTATATCCCTTTGTCGAAGAATTCGAAATATTGTGACCTGCCGTTTGAATCGACTGTTGGTGAGCAAACAAACTCCTTTTTCCTAATTCTATTGCATCAAATGTCGCCATCTATATCCTCCTTTATAAGACCTCATTTAAAACGAGGCTTGTTATTTCCGTATTAACCCGTTTTCCTGCTGCCGTATAACATTTTCCGTTTCTTTCTTCCGAAATAATATCGACCACGCCCTTAACCAAGGCTTGAGCATGGGAAACATAATTTGAGAAGACGTCATTTTCAATCTTTGAATAAAAAACTTTTTCTTTTAGTTTTTCATATAAAGAATCGATCTTTTTTTTCTCAGATGAAGTAAATTGCTTTGTATGCATGTAAAAGTCAAATTCTTGAGAATCTTCATCATCAGCCTGCAAAAGTCCGTATAACCTCTTGTCCAAATCCGAAAATTTTACGGAAGCCTCATTTAAGGAACTCAAATTTTTTTCACTTTCCTGCCAATCTCTATCTAAAACGCCTTGGTACATAGCCTTTTGTAATTTATAGATATTATCGATTAAATCGATTTGTTCATGTAAAATGCTTTTTATGTCTGCTGCAACCGAATGTTTTTCCATAGCAATCTACTCCTCAGAACCAGTATCGGCATATAGAAAAAAAGCATTAGAGATTTTTTAATTTATGAAAGAGGTAAAATTTCAGTTGACGTAAGCCGAAAATAAATGTATTATAGATGGTATGAGAAAGACTTTTTATTTTTTAGGCTTATGCCTTGTTCTAATTTTAATAGGTTCATGTGCCTCCGCACCCGAAACAAAGCCCGTCCCTGCGGCTGAAGCTCAGGTAAATGAAGAAAAACCTCAGCAAGCTCAAAAACCCGCAGTTGTTGAAAAACCTGTAGAAGAGGCAAAACCTCAAGCTGAAGCCCCCAAATCGGCTGATGAAGAGGTTATAGCTCAATTTGAGGGCGTATCAATTACTAAAAAGGACAAAGAGATAGCAAAATCCGAAATTGAAGAGGTTGTAAAAAAACTAAACGAGATAACGGCAAAAAAGGACTATGGACGTTGGAGATACTGGCTTTCAAAAGATTATATAAAAGAATTTTCAAAGCCTGAAGTGTTAAAAAAAACCAGTGAAGGCCTTCCCTCAAATTTAAAGGGAAAGCAGTTAAAAAGCATCGAAGATTATTTTTACTATGTTTTTGTACCATCAAGGCAAAACGGAAGGGTAGATGATATTGCCTATTTAACACCTACTAAGGTTCAGGTTTTAATGATGACTTCTACTCAGAAGCTGATATTTTATAATCTTGAAAAAATTGATGACAGATGGCTTTTAGTACCTTAATAAGACCTAAAAATAGACCTAAAAGTAGAAAAAGCCGATTTTACTACTTGACTTTACAATGAAAATGATTGAAAATAGAGATATACGTACCAAACTAAGGGGGTAATTGGAAATGCGACGAAAGTCTTTAGTTTTTATAATGATGATATTGTTTTTGGGATCAGCCATGGTCTTTGCACAGGACCAGAGCTCCGATTCTATGATGACTGTCGAAGAGGCCTATCTTAATTCGATGGAAGGCATAATTCTTAGAGAGATGGTTCTTTCTGAAGGAAGAGATTCTAAATTTGTAGCCTTACAAGTAATCGAAGAAGCTATTGAAGGCGGAAGGGTAACTCCCGAATTACAGGAAGCTCTTGATTCTCTTGCGACTGTAGGTCTTACCTCGGTTGTACGTGAAAACGGAAGGCTTGCAAACAACTATCCTGATGTCAGAAGAGAAGCCTGCCGCCTTTTAGGAAAAGTTAAAAACGAGCAGGCAAAGAAGTCTCTTATGACGGTTATGTACACCGATAATGAGCCGATAGTAATAATGGAAGCCGTTAAATCCTTAGGTGAGTTAGGTTTTAACAATAATGATGAAGTTGTAGACATGATAAACTTTATCAATCGAAAATTCGACATTATCAATCCTACAAGCTCCTTAGCTCTTGAAGTTCTCAATGCTTATGAAAAATTAGCTCCCACCGTAAAAAATAAGAGAGGGATGACTGAAAGTATTATGAGAATTGCCAATAACTTTAACTACATAACTCCTGTTAGAAACAGAGCTCTGGAAGTTTTAAAATCAATAATGGCCGGACAAAATAAGAACTAAAATTTAACTAAAATAATGAAAGAGCTGATTTTAGCCTCTGCATCACCCAGACGAAAAGAGATACTCGATTCGCTGGGTGTTTTATTTTCCGTTGAAATTTCAAATTTTGATGAATCTTCAATAACCGAAAAGGATCCCGTAAAAAGGTGTATTTTAACTGCGCGGGGTAAGGCTGAAAGCCTTTTTAAGACCTTGCCGCAAAATGAGGTCTCTCAAAAGCTTATCTTGGCGGCAGATACCCTTGTTTTTGCCGAAAATACTGCCTTTCCAAACGAGAAAATAATCTTCGGCAAGCCTAAAAACGAAAAAGAAGCCGAGATGATGCTCAAAAGTCATTCCGGCTCGTTTCATTTTGTGGTGAGTGCAATCTGCCTGCTCGATTGTAAAACAGGCCAAATAAACGAAAAACACAGCGTTTCTAAAGTTTTCTTTAAAAAGCTTTCCGATAAAGAAATTTCCGCCTATCTAAAAACCGATGAATGGAAGGATGCTGCAGGGGCTTATAAAATTCAAGGTAAGGCTTCCTTTTTTATCGAAAAAATCGAAGGCTCATATACCGGCATAGTCGGTCTTCCGGTCAGGGAATTGTATGAAATCTTAAATAAAACCGAATTTAGGATTCTTTAAACGAAAAACCGCCGAATTTCAAGTTTTTAGATAAAACTCTTTTAGGTAAATCTTGTCAAGCACTATACAAAATCTTCAAAAAACTATATAATAGCCCCATGCCGTTTTTTACGGTAAATATCCGGGAGGATGTACAGCTCTAAGATCAGCCCCTAGGGGGGCTTGATGGGCTGTAGTCTGTTCCGAGAAATAGAGAAGGCAGGAGCTTTTTAGCTCCAAAGGAGAAACACATGGCAGTAGTAACCATGAAAAACTTACTTGAATCAGGCGTACATTTCGGCCATCAAGTAAAACGCTGGGATCCGAGAATGAAAAAATACATTTTTTCGGAAAGAAATGGAATTCATATCATCGATTTGCAAAAAACAATCGTTGCAATCCGTGAGGCCTATGAAGCTGTCCGCAAAACAACTTCTGAAGGAAAGTCGGTTTTGTTCGTAGGAACAAAAAAACAAGCCCAGCAGACAATTCAAAAAGAAGCTGAAAGATGCGGAATGTTCTATATTAACAACCGCTGGCTCGGCGGAATGCTCACAAACTTTTCAACAATCAAAAAGAGCTTGGCTCGTCTTAAGAAAATCGAAAAAATGGAAGTTGACGGAACATTCGATAACCTAACAAAAAAAGAAATCGCTTCCTTACAAAAAGAAAAATCAAAGCTCGAAAAAAACTTAGGCGGTATCAAAGAGATGAAGGACCTTCCCGGAATTCTCTTTATTATCGATACCCGAAAAGAAGAAATTGCTATCAGAGAAGCCCGCTCCTTAGGTATTCCCATCATCGCTGTCGTAGACACCAACTGTAACCCTGAGGGCATCGACTATCCTATTCCCGGAAACGATGATGCTATCAGAGCTATTTCGCTTTTTACGGGCGTAATCGCCAATGCCGTTATCGAAGCCGATAACGAGCACGGCCTTAAAATCATCGAAAACCTTCAAGAAGATGAAGAGTCCGGCGATTCAGGCGTTGATCCCTATCAGGATAGAGAAGAAGAAATTACCGATTATTCAAACTACACTCCCAAAGATGAAGCTTCCGGAGATGATGAGGATGAAGAAGATAATTCTCTCGTAAGCGATGAGGATTTATACGACGACAAATAAGGAGAAATTTTATGGATATTAAAGCATCTGATGTAAAAGAATTACGCGATAAAACCGGTGCAGGTATGATGGAGTGCAAAAAGGCCTTGCAGCACTGTAACGGAGACGCTAAAGAGGCTGAAAAATACTTAAAAGAAAAAGGTTTGGCCGCTGTCGAAAAGCGTGCTGACAGAGTAACCAGCGAAGGTATCATCGTTATTAAAAGCGATCACAAAAAAGCCGTTATGCTCGAAATGACTTGCGAGACGGACTTTGTTGCAAAAAATGCGGACTTTATCGCTGTCGGAGAAGACATTGCAAAAACAGCCTTTGATAAGGACATTTCTGAAGTTACACCCGAGCTCAATGATAAGCTCTTGGATTTAGCTACCCGTGTACGAGAGAACATGAACCTTACACGCTTAATCAACGTAAAGGCCGGTGCAGACGAGTACCTTTCACGCTATATTCACTCCGACAAAAAAACCGGTGTTATTATAGTTTTAAAGTCGGATAAGCCTGAAATCTTTGAAAAGACTGAGGTACAGGAATTTGCTTATGACTGCTGTTTACATGCAGCCGCCTTTATGCCTCTCTATGTTAAAAAAGAAGATGTAGATGCATCTTATATCAAAGAGCAAGAAGAAATCTTTAGAGGCCAGGTTGCCGAGTTGAATAAGCCGGATAACGTAAAAGAAGGAATTGTTAAGGGAAAAATTTCAAAGCACTTATCCGAAATCTGCTTCCTTGAGCAGGCCTTTGTTAAAGATGATAAATTTTCCGTTTCAAAGAAAATGGCTGAGGTCGGCAAAGACGCCGGCGGCTCTTTGAACTTGTCAAAATTGGTTATTTTTCAATTAGGACTTGGAATGTAAATTAAGACCTTTTAATGCTGCGGGGTTTGTCCTTGCAGCATTAATTCTTATGTGTTAAAATAAAATGTAATCGGAGGCAAATTATGATAGAGGAAGTTAAAAAAAATTGTGAAGAAAAAATGAAAAAAGCGGTTGCTGCATTAAAAGAAGAATTCAATATGCTGAGAACCGGACGGGCATCTTCTGCTCTTTTTGATAAGATAAGAGTAAATTGCTATGGCGAGTCCACTCCTCTTAACCAACTTGCAAATATTTCTATTCCCGAAGCAAGGCTTGTAGTAATTCAGCCCTGGGATAAGGGTTTATTGGTCGAAATCGAAAAGGCTGTTTTACAGGCAGACCTTTCGGTTAATCCTACAAATGACGGAAAGGTTATCCGTATTGCAATTCCGCCGTTGACCGAAGATCGCAGAAAGGACCTTGCAAAAAAGGCAAAGACCATTGCCGAAAATTCAAGAGTTTCAGTGCGTAATATCAGACGTGACGGAATTGATGAGGCAAAAAAATTACAAAAGGACGGAAAGATAAGCGAAGATCAGTTAAAGACGGCTGAGGACGCTTTCCAAAAATCCACCGATGCTTACATTGCCGAAATAAACAAGGTACTTGAAGCAAAAGAAAAAGAAATAATGGAAAACTAAATGTCCGATGAGCTAAAACATATCGCCATTGTCATGGACGGCAATGGCAGATGGGCAAAAAAGAGAGGCCTTCCCCGTTCTATGGGACATAAGGAAGGGCTTAATACGGTAAAAAGGATAACAAAGGCCGTATCCGATTTAGGAATTCCTTATATAACGCTTTATATATTTTCTACCGAAAACTGGAAAAGAACCGAAGCGGAGGTGGGCTTTTTAATGGGGCTTATTAAACAGCATTTAAAAGCCGAGCTTAAATTTTATGCCGATAACAATATACGCATTGAGCACATAGGCAATTTAAGCGGATTACCTCAAGACATTCAAGATGAAATTAATTCTGTAAGGGATAAAACTTCCTCTTATACGGGAACTTCAATTGTGCTTGGTATAAATTACGGAGCACATGATGAAATCTTACGAGCTATAAAGAAACTGAATTCCGATGAGCTCGCTTCGATAAATGAAGAATCGTTTTCTTTAAAATTGGACACGGGGAAAATTCCGCCTGTAGACCTGCTTATCAGGACAGGAGGAGAAAAACGTTTGAGTAATTTTTTGCTTTGGCAAAGTGCCTATGCGGAACTTTATTTTACGGATACCTTGTGGCCCGATTGGACTGTAGAAAATTTATATGAAGCAATAGAAGATTATAAAAAAAGAAACAGGCGTTACGGAAATGCCTAATGTAATAAAGGGAGAAATAAAATGAAAATTAAAAAACTGATTGAAAGGCTTATTATATTTTTTGTAGGAGCACCTTTAGTTTTAGCTTCAATTTATTTTTTACCTCATTATAATTTTTTGGTTTATCATATCGAATTGTTTATTGCAGCCCTTATTGCAAATTATGAGATCTACAATATTTTGTCCCAAAGGTCTCCTGCCTATCCTAAAAAGATTCTTGCTTTTTTCGGTACAATTTTAGTTCTGTCATCATACCTGATAGGCTTACATGCCGTACCGTTTCAATATATCTTCATTGTGTTCGGCTGTGTAACAGTCGGAATGATGTTTATGGAAGTTCTATTTTCATTCTCGGGAAATTTTACCAACAGCATTGCCCGTCTCACGACCGGAGTGTTTATGCTGATTTATCCTTGGGGATTGACGGTTTTTTTATCTGCAATTGCGAGCCTTCCAAATGCAGGCGCCCTTATCATCATGTTTTTCCTTATGACATTCGGCTGTGATTCCTTTGCATGGCTTTTCGGTATGCTGCTCGGAAAAAACAACAGAGGTTTTATTAAGGCAAGCCCCAAAAAAAGTATTGTAGGTTTTATAGGCGGTTTTATAGGTTCCATCACAGCTGCCGTTGCTTCATTTTATTTTTTTAATAAACAATTTAACGGAAAATTAAGAGAGCTTATAATCATAGCTCTTTTTACAGCCCTCTTTGCCATAATCGGAGATATAATAGAATCTATCTTGAAGCGTTCTGCAGACGTAAAGGATTCGGGGAAGGTAATTTTAGGACGCGGCGGAATTCTTGACAGTATTGACTCCTTGCTTATAGCAGCTCCCGTATTTTATACCCTTTGTATGTTCTTATTAGGCGGCTTTTAATGGGGAAAAAAAGGGTTATCGTTCTTGGTGCCGGAGGCTCAATCGGAAAAAACAGTCTGGAAATAATAAGGAGATTTTCCGATAGGTTTGTTCTTGCAGGTTTTTCGGTTCATTCGAATTCTGGTTTTGCAAAAACTCTTCTAGCCGAATTTGCTGATGCACAATTTGTTTCTACAAAAAAAAAGGATTCTAATTTAAAACACGAGATAGATGCGGAAGCTGTTAGACGACTGATTGAAAAATCAAAGGCCGACATTGTTATAAACGGTATAGCGGGTTCGGCAGGTTTAAGGGCCTCGGTAGAAGTTATAAAAAGCGGCTTGGATTTGGCTCTTGCCAATAAAGAAACTATAGTAGAAGCAGGGGAGCTGATTTTTCAAGATGCCGAAAAGTCGGGCAGTACAATAATTCCCGTCGATTCGGAGCACGCTGCAATTTTTCAGCTTATAAATGCCCACAAAAAAGAAAATATCGAAAAGATTATAATTACCGCCTCAGGCGGCCCCTTTTTAAATACGCCGAGAGAAAAGCTTAGCACAATTAAGCTTGAAGATGCTTTAAAGCATCCGACATGGAAGATGGGCGGAAAGATTACGATAGATTCGGCTTCTCTTGCAAATAAGGCCTTGGAAGTGATTGAGGCCGTAAAGCTCTTTTCTTTTCCTCCGGAAAAAATCGAAGTTACGGTTCATCCTCAAAGTATAATCCATTCGATGGTACAGTGTAAAAACGGAGAGATATTTGCTCAAGCTTCTCCTCCCGATATGAAAAATCCTATTTTAAATGCTTTAAGTTTTCCGAAGGTGCCTGAAAGCTTTTTAAAGCCCTTGGATTTTTCTCAAATTATAAAGTTTGAATTTATGCCTCCCAGAACCGATGATTTTCCCATGCTGTCTTTGGGTTTTGAAGCGGCTAAAAAAGGCGGAGCCTATCCTATAGCCTTTAATGTTGCAAATGAAGAAGCCGTTGATGCTTTTATCAAAGGAAAAATAGGCTTTACGGATTTAGCCGATATTACGCAGGAAGTTCTAAATTCAGATTGGACTATGAAACCTTCTTCTTACGAAGAAGTTTATGACTATGAAAACAGGGCAAGAGCGATAGCTTTGGCTAGGATACTTGACAGAGCAAACGGCTTGCAATAAAAGTAAAACGGAATAATTTATGGTTAAGATTTTAATAGGTTTGATTATATTGAGTATCATGGTCTTTATCCATGAGCTTGGACATTTTATTGCCGCAAAACTCTGCGGTGTTGTGGTCGAAAGTTTTTCGATAGGCTGGGGCCCTGTTCTTTTTAAAAAAAAGAAGGGAGATACTGAATATAGAATTTCTGCAATTCCCATGGGAGGTTATTGCGGCATGAAGGGTGAAAAGGCCTTTCAGCAAGCTATTGAAGAAAACCTTGCTGCAATCCCGAAAAAGGAAGGAGAGCTTTACGGAGTACATCCTTTTAAGCGGATTATAATTGCCTTTGCCGGTCCCTTTGCAAACTATATAAGTGCTGTTCTTGCTCTTGCTATTGTAAGTGCTATAGGTTCAAGCTATTACACAAGCTCGAATAAGATAGCTCCCGTTTACTATTATAACGAAGCCGACGATTCTCCCGCCCGCGAGGCGGATTTAAGGATGGGGGATGTAATTTTAAGCATTAACGGCGAAAAAACCGAAACCTTTGCCGATATCGTGCGCCTCATTGTGCCTGAAGCAAAGGAAGAAGTTACGCTGGAAATAGAAAGAGAAGGACAAATCCTCACAAAAAAACTTAGGCCCAAGCTCGATCCAAAAACCGGTGCAGGCATAATAGGTTTTTATTCTTTTATTCCTCTTGAAATTAACGGTGTAAAGCCTTCTTCATCTGCCGAACTTGCAGGGCTTAAAAAAGGCGATCTTATTACGGAAGTAAACGGAATTGAAGTTGCCAATACGGTAGACTTAAACCGTGCCCTAGACGGTATAAGCGGCAAGACTGCCGAATTAGGCATTTTAAGGGACGGAAATAAGATTACAAAAACCGTGAGTCTTATCAGAACCGAAAACGGAATAGACCTTGGGCTAAATATTAAAAACATCAAGGTAGAGATTCCAGGAACAGGCTTTTTTAAAAGCATAGTGAACGGTTTTGTCTTAACTCACAAGGCCTTTGTTTTGACATTTAAAAGTTTAGGCCTTTTGTTTAAGGGAGTTGATTTTAGGCAAGCTGTTTCGGGCCCCGTACGCATTACCCACATGTTGGGCGATGTTGCCGCCCAAGGTTTTAAGGCCGGCTTTTTAATCGGCCTTTCGGATATCTTAAACTTTGTAAGCATAATTTCTATTTCTCTTTTTATAATGAATTTGCTGCCGATTCCGATTTTGGACGGAGGCTTAATTCTTTTTGCTTTTATTGAATTTATTTTTAGAAGGCAAATTCATCCGAAGGTGCTGTACTATGTTCAGTTTATCGGCATAGCCTTTATCGGCGTAGTTTTTATATTCGCCCTCTGGGGAGACATAGGATATTTTTTAGGAAGGTAAGTTTTTTAATATGAAAAAGATTTTCTTTGTGCTTATAATTTTTGCTTTGAGTATTTTTTTATTTTCTTGTAATGTAAAAAATGATGAAAAGATTGTTTCGGGTGTTTTTGAAGGAAAGGCCGAAAGCTTGATGGGAAATATAAGCGTAAGGGTTGTGATAGAAAAAAGCAAAATTAAAAATATAGATATCTTAGAGTATGCCGATACGCCCGGCTACAGCGATACCGTTTTTGAATACCTGCCTAAGAGGGTTATCGAGAAGAATTCTACAGATGTGGACCTTGTGGCCGGTGCTACCTTAACGAGTAAGGCTTTTTTAGAGGCGGTAAATGACGCCTTAAAAAAAGCCGGTCTCTATGTCGAAAAAGAATAAGCCTTGTTAATTAGGGGTTCCCTTACTGTACTACAATATTTACAAGCTTATCGGGCACTGTAATTATCTTTTTAATTTCCTTGCCTTCAATGTTGCGGATGGCTCCCTCATTCGATAAAGCTAGGCGTTCCAGTTCCTCTTTAGAGGTTCCAGCTTCTGCCTCAAACTTACCTCGGAGTTTTCCGTTTACCTGTACTACCACCGTGCAGGTTTGGTCAACGCAGAATTTTTCGACAAACATCGGCCAGTGAGAATAGGCTATCGATTCATCATTACCCATCTTTTGCCAAAGTTCTTCGGCCAAGTGAGGAGCGTAGGGGTTTAAAAGTTTTACAAAATTATACCAAACATAGTGGGGTATTTTTTTGTGCTTTGAAACCTCATTTATAAAAATCATCATCTGGCTTATGGCAGTGTTAAAGTTAAGAGAGGCTGTGTCCTCGGTTACCTTTTTTATGGTCTTATTTAAAAGAACTGTCAATGTCTTGGTTTCAGGGGTTGAGGTATCGTTGACGGGAGTTTTATATATTTCCCTGTCGGACAGATTCCAGATTTTTTCCAAAAACCTAAATACGCCCATGATGCCGCTTGTGTTCCAAGGTTTTGAAACCTCTAAGGGGCCTAAGAACATTTCGTAGAGGCGCAGGGTGTCTGCCCCGTATTCTTTTATGATGTCGTCGGGATTGATAACATTCTTTAAGCTCTTGGACATCTTGGCTATTACCTGCTCAAGTTTTTCTCCGGTTTCGATGTCTTCAAATTCGGTTTCCGATATTTTTTTAACCTTATCGACAGGAACAAGGCTTTTGTTTTTTCTCATATAGGCAAAGGAGGTTATCATTCCCTGATTTATAAGCCGTGTAAAGGGCTCTTTTGTAGAAACCAATCCCAGATCATACAAGACCTTGTGCCAAAACCTTGCATACAATAGATGGAGAACTGCATGTTCTGTTCCTCCGACATAGAGGTCTACAGGCATCCAGTAATCGCATTTTTCTTTGTCGGCAAAGGTTTCGTTGTTATGAGGATCTATAAAGCGGAGATAGTACCAGCAAGAACCTGCCCATTGAGGCATCGTATTGGTTTCCCGTTTTGCTTCCTTTCCGCATTTGGGACATTTTGTATTTACCCAAGAGCCGATAGCCGCCAAGGGGCTTTCGCCTGTACCTGTGGGAGCATAGCTTTCTACTTGGGGCAGGGTTAGGGGGAGGTCATGTTCGTTCAGGGGAACTATGCCGCAAGAGGGGCAGTGTACCAATGGTATGGGCTCTCCCCAATAGCGTTGACGGCTGAAAATCCAGTCACGGAGTTTGTAGTTTACGGCTCTTTTTGCAAGGCCTAAGTTTTCAAGATATTCCGTGATCTTTGTCTTTGCTTCTTCCGTTTTTAGACCGTCAAACTGTTTTGAGTTTACCGAATAGCCGTCCTCGGTTGTACAAGCCTTAGGCTCCTCCGAAAAGTCTCTTTTTCCGCTTTCCCATTCTTCCGCACCAGCTACAACCTTTATTTTGGGCAGATTGAATTGGGCAGCAAACTCAAAGTCTCTTTCATCATGGGCGGGGACTGCCATAATTGCTCCCGTGCCGTAGGAGATTAAAATATAGTCCGAAATCCAGACGGGGATTTTTTGTTCCGTCAATGGATTGATTGCATAGGCTCCGGTAAAAACACCGGTCTTGTTTTTTGCGAGGTCCGTTCTTTCGAGGTCGCTTTTTTTTGCGGCCTCTTCGACATAAGCGGCAACGGCTTTTTCTTGGTTACTTGTAGTTATGCTTTTTACGAGCTCGTGTTCCGGGGCCAAGACCATGTAGGTAGCTCCGAAGATAGTGTCGGGGCGGGTTGTATAAACCTTGATTTTTTGTCCAGTTTCTTTTCCGTCCTTATCGGCGAGGGCAAAGTCAACCTCGGCCCCCGTACTCTTGCCTATCCAGTTTTTTTGCATGATTTTGATGGATTCGGGCCAGTCAAGTTCATCCAAGTCTTCCAAGAGGCGTTCGGCATATTCGGTTATCTTTAAAATCCACTGTCTCAAATTTTTGCGTTGAATTTGAGCACCGCATCTTTCGCATTTTCCGTCCTTTACTTCTTCATTGGCAAGGCCTGTTAAGCAGGAAGGGCACCAGTTGATGGGAGCTTCTTTTTCGTAGGCCAATCCCTTTTTAAATAATTGGAGGAATATCCACTGGGTCCACTTATAATAGGATTCTTCGCTTGTAGAGATTTCCCTATCCCAGTCATAGCTTAAGCCGATGGACTTTATCTGCTTTCTAAATGTTTCCATATTTTTTCGGGTAGTGATAAGAGGATGAACTCCCGTTTTTATGGCATAGTTTTCTGCAGGCAGTCCGAAAGAATCAAAGCCCATCGGGTGGAGTACATTGTATCCGCTCATGCGTAAAAACCGGCTGTAAATATCCGTTGCTGTATAGCCTTCAGGGTGCCCTACATGGAGCCCGTCTCCCGAAGGATAGGGAAACATATCCAAAATATAGAGTCTCTTATCCTTAGGATAATTTTTATCTTCAACTGTTTTAAAGGTTTTGTTTTCTTCCCAATACTTTTGCCATTTGGGTTCTATCGTGCTAAAAGGATAAGCCATATTTTACTCCAAGAAAATTGATGAATCTATCAAAATTGACGGAAGATATTTTATAGTAAAGGGGAGAAAAATGCAAGTGCCGATGAAAAATGTACTTCCATGTACATTTTTCATCTTAGAGTTTTAGACTTGCGTCTAAAACTCTCAAGGCTGGAAACACCGGCATCCGTGCCGGTTGGGGAATGTACATTCTGAGTCCGATTTTCATCTTATAGAAAATATTGTAAAGACAACAGGCTTAAGCCGTGAGGAAATTGAAAAGATCAAATAAATAGGGGAGGACAGCCTCCCCGGCTTGTTACAAAGTTTATGGTAAATTCTTATATTGCCCAGTTTCCGTTTTTTAGGATTTGAACTTGGGTTCCGTCTTTTTTTACGCCTATAACGGAAAGTTCGGGGCCGCCTACCATGAAGTCGACATGAATGATCGAATTATTCATTCCTATTTTTTTCTTGTCGTCATCGGAAAATTCTGCTCCGCCTTTTATGTTTTCGCTGTAGGCATTTCCTATGGCAAAATGACAGGAGGCATTTTCGTCAAAGAGTGTGTTTTTAAAAAGGACTCCGGTATTGCTGATAGGGGAATCGTCTGCGACTAAAGCGACCTCGCCCAATCGGCGGGCTCCTTCATCGGAATCTAATAGGGATTGAAGCACATCTTTTCCTTCTTTGGCATCGAAGTCTATAACCTTTCCGTCCTTAAAGGTAAAGTGGAAATCATTGATAATTCTTCCTCTTGCAGCCAAGGGCTTTGTGGCTTTTAATGTTCCGTTTACCTTAAAGGCATGGGGCATCGAAAATACTTCTTCAGTCGGGATATTGGCCATAAAGACATCACCTCTGGTGCTTTTGCCTGAGCCGCCTACCCAGCGATGCCCTTCGGTAAGATACACTTCCAAGTCTGTTCCCGGTCCCTTGTATAAAAGTTTTTCAAAGGCCATTTCGTTTAAAAAGTTTTGATGTTTTTTTAAGGCTGCATCATGTTCTTTCCATGCGGCGACCGGATCCTCCATGCTGACCCTTGTTGCATCAAAGACCTTTTCCCAAAGTTTTGTAATGGCTTGCTCTTCAGTCAATTCCGGAAAGACCGATTTTGCCCAAGCCGGAGTAGGGTGGGCTGCAACACACCATTTTACATGGTTTTCCATAGTGTATTTCATTATGGGTTTTGAAGCTATGGCTCTGGTTTTATTCCATTCCGAAACTTTTTTTGCATCTGCATTTTTTAAGAGCTCCGGATTGTCGGCTACTATTGCAAGGCGATGATAGTTATTTTTATAAGCCGCTTCCATGTAGTCGATTTTAAATTTGGGCATTTCCTTAAAGATGCTTTCGTCTCCATAGGCATAGCGGGCAAGAGTCATCTCATCATCCGAAAAATCATAGACAACATCCTTAGCTCCCATCTTATAAGCCTGTTTTGTAACTTCACGAACCATGCCGATTGAGTGTTCGTTTACAAGCACAAATATTCCGTCGCCTTTTTGTATATTAAGGCCGACTTTTAAAATAAGTTCAACATACTTTTCTATATTTCGTTTAAAATCCATAAAGTCCTCCAATGAATACTTATATGTCCGGTACTGTAACATAAATATAGAAAAAAGTAAATAAAAGCTTGAAAATTCGTTTATTCAATGGTAAGATTATAATAACTTTGACTAAGGTTTTCTTGGTCTTAAAAATAGGAGGGAGCTAATGAATAAAAAGCTCGTATGGATGATTTTTATAGCATTCATCCTTGGTTTGGTTGTCGGTATCGTTCTTTGGCAAACAGGCGTCGATGTCGGCGGTTATGTAACTTGGGTATCGCCTTTTGGAAATATCCTTGTATCTATGTTAAAGATGATCGTTATTCCGGTTATCTTCTTGTCTCTTATTTCCGGTGCTGCTTCTTTGCCGACAAAAGAATTCGGTAAGATAGGAGTTAAGGTTATAATCTGGTATTTTGTTACCTCATTGTTTGCAGCTATTGTAGGATCCTTTCTTGCCCTTGCCTTTAATCCGGGATCGGGAACTTCACACTCAGAATGGGCGAGCCTAATGAGCATGGGTTCAGTCGAGATTGCTCCGGCTTCTGCAGGCTCTCTTGCAGATGTATTTTTAGATATGTTCCAAAATCCCTTTAAAGCCCTTGCTCAAGGAAACTTCTTGGCTATCATTGTTTTTGCTATTGCATTCGGTATTGCTTTAAAAATAATTTCCGAGAAAAATGATGCAAAATTACAGGAAGGTGCAAAGCTATTTTTAAATATCGTTGAAACTTGTAAGGAAACCGTATTTAAGATGGTTGACTGGATATTGGCTTATTCGCCCATAGGTGTGTTTTGTTTAACTTCTGTAAACTTTGCACAATACGGTTCAAAACTTTTCGGCCCATATATAATGCTTACATTGGGTGTTGTTATCGGTATTCTCGGTATGGTCTTCGTGGTTTATCCTGTTATGATTGCCGTTTCTACCCGTAAGAATCCGATTAAGATTATGATGCAGATACGCGAACCCATGCTTACTGCCTTTGTTACCCGAAGCTCTGCTGCGACTCTCCCCGTTTCATTGAGAACGGCAAAAGAAACCTTGCACATAAGCGATAACCTTTCATCATTCGCTCTTCCCCTAGGCTCGACCGTAAATATGGACGGGGTATGTGTTCACTTACCTATGTTTGCAGTTTTAGCGGCCAATATGTTCGGGGCGGATATCGGTTTTACAGCTCTTTTGGTTTTGGTAATTACAACAGTCCTTGCCTCGGTAGGTGCAGGCGGTGTTCCGGGCGGCAGCTTAATGCTCTTATTCATTATTTTGCAGAATATGAATTTGGATCCGGGCCAGATTGCCATTATAGTCGGACTCGCCCTCGGTATCAATCCAATCCTTGATATGTTTGAAACGATGAACAATGTCGCAGGAGACTTGGTCTGTACCTATTGTGTTGCCGATATGTCTGATATGATTGAAAAGGACTCTTAGTCTTTTATTATTGTCATATCGTTTGCCTGATATTCGGGCATAAAGCGTTTTATAAGGCCGGTTTCAAATTGGATGTTTACCACAAGTTCTCCGCTTGAAATATCGGCCTTAATTATTGCCCCGTAGCCGTAATCGTCGTGATAAATTTTTTCTCCCTTCTTCCATTTGGAAAGGAGGGGATGTTCTTCTTTTTTTGTTCCAAAATCGGCAGGGATTTGTTTCCCGAAGCTGCCTGAAAAAGCAGAATAAGGAGATGAAGCCTCCGAGATATTTACGAGGTCTTTATCTATTTCGAAGATAAAGCGGCTTGGCTGGGTAAAGGTCAGGCTGCCGTATAGGCGGCGCGAGGAGCAGCTTGTCATGTAGAGTGCATCCTTTGCACGGGTGCAGGCTACATACATAAGTCTTCTTTCTTCTTCAAGCTCATCAAAGTTTCCGTTGTCGCGGGGAAAAACTCCCGTTTCAAGGCCCGTGATAATTACGTTTTTAAATTCCAAGCCCTTTGTGTTATGAATGGTGATGAGGTTTACGGAATCTTTTTTTTCTTCGGAGCCGGCAAGGCTTCTATCCAATTCGATGTGCTCTAAAAATTCGCTCAAACCCTTTACCGAAAAATCGTAAAGCGATGCTGTGTTTGCAAGCTCATTTAAGTTTGCCGTCTTTTGAGTGCCGGAAGCCGAGTCTAGCGATTCGTAATATTCGGCGAAGCCCGATTGTTTTAAAACCTCATAGATAAAAGGCGCCAAGCCTTCGCCCTTTGGTTCTTCTTTTTTAAAAAAGATGTCTCCTGCTTCTATTATGCTGCGTAATTCCTTTATTGTGTTTAAAAAATTCTTTAGGCCTTCTTTTGCTTTTTTTGTGAGGGAGACCGAATTCACGAGGGCAGACATAGCCGAGATATAATCGTCCTTGGACTCCAAACTGAGCTCATCGCTTTTTTGAGAAAACATAAGTTCTCGGGAAAGATCGATTAATTTTTTTTGAGTAATTTCTCCCACACCTCGTGCAGGCTTGTTTATGATACGCCTTAAAGAGACCTCGTCCCTTCCGTTTGAGATAAGGGCAAGAACGGCAAGAGCATCCTTTATTTCTTCCCGCTCATAAAATTTTAAAGTACCTATGACCTGATAGGGAATTTTTTTGTGTAAAAAATCCGTTTCAAAATTTAAGGATTGGGCGTTAGTTCTGTACAAGACAGCCCAGTCGGAATATGCTCCTCCGTTTTCGACTTCTTGCGATATAAGGCGGGCACAAAGTTCCGCCTCGGTTTCCTGATTGGGCAAAAAATAAATGTGAGGCTTTTGTCCCTTTCCTCTTTCGGCTACAAGGGTTTTACCGAGACGGCCCGTATTCTTTTTTACAACGGAATCTGCGACCGCAAGAATTTCCGAATATGAGCGGTAATTTTTTTCGAGCCTTATTATCTTCGTGTTTTTAAAAGTGTCGGCAAATGTTAATATGTTTTGAACTTCGGCACCGCGGAAACGGTAGATAGATTGGTCATCATCTCCTACAACACAGATGTAGGTGTTCTCTCCTGTGAGGACTTTTAAGAATTCAAATTGGGCTATGTTCGAGTCCTGATATTCATCGACCATTATTACGGAAAAGCGGTTTTGAAGAGAGGCTCTGATTTGCGGATTTTCTTTTAAGAGCATAACAGGAATCATGATAAGATCCCCGAAGTCTACGTTTCCGGTTTCTTTTAATCTCTTTTGATAGTCGGCATAGATTTTTGCAAACTCTGGATTAGGATCGACTTCCTGCAAAAGCGGATCATCGGGGAGAAGGCAATAATCCTTTGCACGCGAAATTTTTTTTATGATGCCGCGGGCTGCATTTTTTGTAAGAGCAGGGGAGGCTTGGGTTAAAAGGGAAAGAGCGTCGTCATCATCATAGATTGTAAAATTATGTGAAAGCCCTGCCCATTCCGCATACATGCGTAAAATCCATGCTCCAAAAGAATGAAAGGTTCGGATCATAGCCCGCTCTGCTCTTTTATCCAGATAAGATGCTCTTTCGGACATTTCTTTGGCGGCCTTGTTTGTAAATGTTACGGCGAGGATACGTTCAGGTTCGATATTATGTTCGGCAATAAGGTATGCGATCTTGGTGGTAATAACCCGAGTCTTTCCTGACCCCGCCCCCGCAAGAATCAAAAGAGGAGAACCCTGATGCTTAACAGCCGCAAGCTGCTCTTCATTAAGAATATTCAAATAATCCGGTTGAGCCAAAACAATCCTCCAAAAAAATTAAAAACCTTTCAGTTAAGCTAAGGTTTTGCATTGTACCACGTTTTTACGGATTGTACAAGGGAAGAATTGAAGGGATTGATTGATGGTGCTTTTAAACCCCGCATCCATACACATATTCAGTTTTTTATGGTATAATATAAGCCGTAGGAGCTCCCGGTTACATGAAATCTAAATCCATAAAAAAAATAGCCTTATGCATTATTTTTCTTTTTGCTTTAATTTTAATAGGAATTGTAAGTATAAACATCTACATGCTTAACTATTCAAAACCTTATATTTATAAAAACATTTCCGCCTTGCCGGAAAAATATGTTGTGATTGTCCCCGGAGCTAAGGTATATAAAAACACGGTTTCGCATGTTGTGAGGGATAGGATCGAAGCCGCCGTAAATTGTTTAAAAAACAAAAAAGCCGAAAGAGTTTTGATTTCAGGCGACCACGGAAGAAAGGGCTATGATGAGGTAAACAGAATGCGTATTTTTATGCAGGATATTTACGGCACTGATGAGAATCTAATCTTTATGGATCATGCAGGTTTTTCTACATATGAAACAATGTACCGTGCCCGGGAAATCTTTTGTGTTGAAGATGCCGTTGTGGTAACACAGGCCTTCCATACCGCAAGAGCCGTCTACATAGGAAGAAAATTAGGCCTCGATGTTATAGCCTATGAAGCTCCTGAGGTTTTAAGGTACAGCAGGGAAACCCGTATAAGCTGGGAAATAAGAGAAGCTCTAGCAAGGGTAAAAACCTTCTTTTTGGTAATGTTCAATGTAAAGCCTACATTTCTCGGTAAGAAAATACCGATAACTGGAAATGCAAAAGACACATGGGATTTTTAAAAATTAAAACCCCGCCCGGCCGTTTAAAAGACAGCAAGGCGGGGTTATTTTTAGATAATCGTAAAATCGATTAGATGTGGATAAATGCTCCGGGGCCGAGGGGCAGACCGAAGATGTACCAAATAATCATGAGGCCTATCCATGAAAGCAAGAACGCGATTGAATAGGGCAGCATGGTTGAAATCAATGTTCCAAGACCGGAATCTTCATCGTATTTTTTCATAAATACAACAATCATTGCAAAATAGCTCATCAGGGGAGTGATGAGGTTTGTACTTGAATCTCCGATTCGGTAAGCTACCTGTGTTAAAGCAGGTGAAAAGCCTAGGTTTACCATCATGGGAACAAAGATAGGAGCCATAATAGCCCACTTTGCAGAAGCCGAGCCCATGAAGAGGTTAAGGAAGGCCGAAATAATAACGAAGGAGATTATAAGCGGCAAGCCTGTAAAGCCGATGCTCTTTAAAAAGTTTGCACCGTTTACCGAAATGATTGTTCCGAGGTTTGTTTTTCCGAAGTAGTTTACAAACTGTGCAGCGAAAAAGCTCAATACGAGATAACCGCCCATCGAGCTCATAGCCTGAGACATACCCTTAACGAGGTCATGTGAAGAATTAATCTTTCCTGTTTTCTTTCCGTAAATAAGACCGGGAATCAAGAAGATTAAAAGAATTACCGGCAAAAGACCTCCGTGCATAAAGTTTGAAATTGAGCTTTCCCCTGTTTTGGGATCGATTTCTCTTAAAACTGCAAGACCGGGGAGCTTGGGAAGACCGAAAAGGCCGATAATTAAAAGAACTAAAACTACTAAAATTGAAATACCTGCAAGTTTGAGTCCCTTGTTTTCAACATCGGAAATAGGCATGTTGTCCGGCTTGTATGATCCGTTATATGTTCCTAAGTTCTTTTCAACAATTTTTTCCGTAACAAATGTACCTACAACCGTAAGAAGGAAAGTGGAAGCAATCATAAAGAACCAGTTACATGTCGGGTCGATAGCTATATCCATTCCTGCATTATGCAAGGCTTCAGCTGTAATACCTGTCAAAAGAGGGTCGATTGTACCGAGCATAAGGTTGGCAGAGAAACCTCCCGAAACACCTGCAAAAGCGGCTGCTAGACCGGCCATCGGGTGGCGGCCTGCATTAGCAAATACGATGGCTCCAAGGGGAATAACTACAACGTATCCTGCGTCCGAAGCGATATTGCTCATAACACCTGCGAAAACAACAACAACAGTCAAAAGTCTGGGGTGAACGCCTGAAAGAAGTTTTTTAAGAGAGGTATTGATAAGTCCTGTCCACTCTGCAACACCTACACCGAGCATGGCAACCAAAACCGTTCCCAAGGGTGCAAAGCCTGTAAAATTCTTTGTAGCGGTGTTTAGAATGTACCTAAGACCGTCAAGGTTTAAAAGCGATACAGCTCCGATAGTAACTTCTTTTCCCTTTTTTGCATCAAAGTAGGTAACGGGAGTGCCGTAGGCTTCTGCGAGTGCAGAAACGATGATTACAATGATACTTAAAATTAAGAAAATCATAGCAGGATGCGGCAGCTTGTTTCCGATCCTTTCAACTCCTTTTAGGAAGCCTGAAACTTCCTTGTTCTTTTTTTTATCCATGAAGAACTCCTAGAAAATGTATTTGCCTCTGTGAAAAAGGCAGTTTCGGCATTATATATGATGATTCAAAATATGACAAGTTGTCTTTCTTCAAATTCGTCTGATATTTTAAGATTAGATTGTTGATTTTTTCCCGAATTTTTATTATTTTTTATACATGAATATAGATAAGTATACAGTTAAGGCATCGGAAGCCGTTCAAGAGGCTTCTTCGCTTGCCCAAAGAGACGACCACAGTCAGGTTGAAAGTGAACATCTTTTGTATGTTCTTTTAGAACAAGAGGACGGAATTGTTCCGCCTTTAGTAGAAAAAATCGGAGTAAGTCCCGAAAGTCTTTTGGATGACCTCGATAAAATGCTTGACAGAAAGCCCCGTGTTACGGGACAGTCCGCTCAAACTTATATTTCGCCCTTACTTGCAAAGGTTTTTGCAAATGCCGAAGGCTATGCAGATAAATTAAAAGACGAATATGTTTCTACCGAACATCTTTTACTCGCTCTAAGTGAATCTAAGGACGAAACGGGAGAACTTTTGCGTTCACGGGGTATCAATCTAAAAAATCTCCTTTCTGCGCTTAAAGAAATCCGCGGAAACAACAGAGTAACAAGCGAAAATCCCGAATCTACATTTAGAAGTTTGGAAAAATTTTGCCGTGACCTTACACAGCTTGCAAAAAACGAAAAGATAGATCCCGTAATCGGACGGGATGAAGAAATAAGGCGGGTAATGCAGGTTCTTTCCCGCAGAACAAAAAACAATCCCGTTTTGATCGGAGAACCGGGAGTCGGAAAAACAGCCATAGTCGAAGGCCTCGCAAGGCGTATCGTTTCAGGCGATGTACCCGACAGCTTAAAGGGAAAAAGACTTTTATCCCTCGACCTCGGAGCCTTGGTCGCAGGAGCAAAATTCCGCGGCGAATTTGAAGAAAGATTAAAGGCCGTAATTTCCGAAGTGCAAAAATCCGAAGGCCGAGTCATTCTATTTATCGACGAGCTTCACACCCTTGTAGGTGCCGGAGCAAGCGAAGGCTCGATGGATGCTTCAAACTTATTAAAGCCGGCCCTTGCCCGCGGAGAGCTCAGGGCGATAGGAGCCACCACCTTAAACGAATACCGAAAATACATCGAAAAAGATGCCGCCCTTGAACGCCGCTTCCAACAGGTTTACTGTCCCGAACCTACGGTTGAAGACACGATAGCAATTCTGCGCGGCTTACAGGAAAAATATGAAGTTCATCACGGGGTACGCATAAGGGATGAGGCCCTCATAGCGGCAGCTGTACTTTCCAACCGTTATATCACAAACCGCTTTTTGCCCGACAAGGCAATCGACCTTGTGGATGAGGCCGCAAGCCGCCTTAAAATGGAAATAGAAAGCCAGCCTGTTGAACTTGATCAGGTTGAGCGCAAAATTCTTCAATTGAATATCGAAAAGGTTTCTATAGGAAAAGAAAACGATACGGCCTCAAAGGAAAGGCTTTTAAAACTTGAAGAAGAATTGGCAGAGCTTTCTTCAAAACGGAATGCGATGCAGGCCCAATGGCAAAACGAAAAGTCCCGCATTAACGAATCCCGCAAATACAAGGAAGAATTGGAACAGCTCCGTATCGAAGAAACCAAGTACAGCCGGGAAGGAAACTTAAACAAGGCCGCCGAGCTAAAATACGGAAAAATTCCCGAGCTCGAAAAAAAGATAGCTGCCGTTACTGCCGAGCTTGAAAAAAAAGCCGGTCAGCAGGGACAGCTTTTACGCGAAGAGGTTTGTGAAGAAGATATAGCCCGAATCGTTTCAATGTGGACAGGTATTCCCGTTGCAAAAATGCTTGCAAGCGAGATGCAAAAATTCTTACAGCTTGAAAAAGTTTTACAAACCCGCGTCGTCGGACAAGATGAAGCCGTAAGGGTGGTTTCGGATGCTATAAGAAGAAACAAGGCAGGTCTTTCCGACATGAACCGTCCCTTGGGAAGTTTTTTATGTATAGGCCCCACCGGTGTCGGCAAGACCGAATTAGCCAGAACCCTAGCCGACTTTTTGTTCAATGACGAAAAAGCTCTTACCCGAATTGATATGAGCGAGTACATGGAAAAACATTCCGTGAGCCGCCTGATAGGAGCACCCCCCGGATATGTGGGCTATGATGAGGGAGGCCAGCTTACCGAGGCCGTAAGACGCAGGCCCTACAGCGTAATCCTCTTTGACGAAATCGAAAAAGCTCATCAAGATGTGTTTAACGTCTTTTTGCAGATTTTGGATGACGGGCGTCTTACCGACGGGCAGGGCAGGGTAGTCGATTTTAAGAACACAATTATAATTATGACCAGCAACATAGGTTCCGAGTATATATTGACCGCAAAGGATATGGGAAGTATAAAAGAAGAAATTACCCAAATCCTCCGCGATAATTTTAGACCGGAATTTTTAAACCGCATCGATGAAATCTTAACCTTTAACAGGCTCGAAAAAGAGCATATACGAAAGATCGTCGATATTCAGCTGAGGTCAGTTGCAGAACGCTTGCAGGCCCGCAGACTAGGCTTAAAAGTTTCGGATAAGGCTAAGGATTTTCTTGCAGACATAGGCTACGACCCTATGTTCGGTGCCCGCCCCCTGAAGAGGGCCATACAGGCCGAGCTTGAAAACAAACTCGCCCGCGAAGTCCTCGAAGGCAAATTCCCCGAAGGAAGCACAATACTGGTTGACAAGGGGGATGAGAGCCTTATCTTTAAGAAGGGGTAAGAGGATGCTCAGTCCTTGTCTTTAAAAAAAGAATATAGCTTGAAAAAGACTGTAAATTATGATAGTATCTCGGCCTGAGGGAGATATTTAAAGTTCGTAATTACAGGGGTTATAAGTAATGAGTAGACAAGAAACTGGGCAAACTAAGGTAAGGTTTTCGATAGGAGCAAAACTGGTTGTAATTATATCTATTTTGATTATCCTATCCTTGGGCGGAATTACGGCTTTAGTTACATGGTTCGGCCGCTTGGATGTTCAGCTCACGGCTGAAGAAAACAACCGAACTGTAAACAAACAGGCGGCATCTTCGACCGAAAAAGACTTGACGGCATTAAGAGCCAATGCTTCTTTACTCTTAGATATGCTTAATACAAATGAAAATTCAAGCTCTTTTTCGAATCAGATATCGTCCTTATATTTCGAAAAAAATCCCTATGTAGCGGCAATACTGGTTACGGACTCCAAGAGAGAAGCCGGTGTGGAAACAAAACTTATAAGTTCCCGTTTTTTTGCTTCAAATGATATTGATTTTGACTTGGTAGATAAATTTTTGCTGCAATCAAAGGATTCCTTGCTTCAAGCCGAAAAAGGTATAACTCAGGTCTTAAATGCCGCTTGGCTTTTTGATATGCCCATGCTGGTTTTTTTCTACCCTTATACCGAAAAGGGTTTAGCTCAGGGATTGGTTGTTTTCTTTTCGGCCGAAAAGCTTTCAGAAAGTTTCGGCGCCGGCACAATGCAGACAACATATCTTGTTAATAATAAAGGTGATGTGCTTATTCACCCTGACTTTAATCTTGTTAAAAACAAAGCAAATGTAAGTAATTTTCCTCTTTTTACACAGATGCGGGAAAACGGCGATAATGACAGGCAGGTTCTTGTAAAAGATGAGGACGGTAAAGAATATTTCGGTTCATATAACAGGCTGTCATTGGGAGATCTTGCAGTTTTAACGAGTGCCTCGGCAGATGTTCTTTTGGAGCCTGTAGAAAATACCGCAAAAAGGAATATCTATTTAAGTATAATTGTTTTGTCGTTTTCCGTAGTCTTTGTATGGTTCTTTTCCAAATCTATAAGCCGTCCGGTAAAAAAACTTGCTCTTGCCGCAGATGAGATAAAGCAGGGTAATTATGAAATAGACTTAAAAGCTAAAACTAAGGATGAACTTGGGCTTTTGACAACAAGCTTCGTAGAAATGGGGAAGGGTCTCGCCGAAAGAGAAAGGCTAAAAGATTCTTTCGGCCGCTTTATAAACAAAGAAATAGCCGAGCTTGCAATGCGTGGAGAATTGGCTCTTGGAGGCGAGACAAAGGAAACGACTATATTCTTTTCGGATATCCGTTCTTTTACGGCGATTTCGGAAAAAATGGATCCGTCTGAGGTTGTAGAATTTTTAAATGAGTATATGACCTTGATGGTAGACTGCGTAAATAAAACAAACGGAGTTGTAGATAAATTTATAGGGGATGCCATCATGGCTGTATGGGGCGCTCCCAGATCTACAGGTAATCCGGAAGAAGATGCTTTAAACTGCCTTCGTGCAGCTCTTAAAATGCGGGCTGCGCTTATATTTTTTAATAGAGGCCGCGGAGGAGATAAAAAACCTATCATCAGAATAGGCTGCGGAATAAATTCCGGAGCAGTGGTTGCAGGGCAAATAGGTTCTCATGAGAGGATGGAGTATACGGTCATAGGGGATGCGGTAAACACGGCTTCAAGAGTCGAAGCTTTAAATAAACCCATGGGCACCGACATCCTTATTACCGAATATACTTATAATTTGGTAAAAAATCATGTTGTTGTTGAAGAAATGCCCTCAGTTACCGTTAAGGGAAAAGCAAAACCTTTACGGGTTTTCGCCTTAATAAATATGCCGAATGAAACAAATATTCCCGGTGCCGGATTAAAAGGTCCTAAAAATTTAGCACAAATAAGGAAGGTGTTGGGAATCCCTACTCCGGATTTTTCAAAGGTAGATGTAAATGAAGACGAAAAAAAATACAAGATACAATCCTAAAATTGATAATAAATTTGCCGACATCTTTGTTGTTCTCATCTCATTATTGATAGCCGGTTCTACCGCATTTTTATTTTGGAAAAATTTAAACAAAACGCTTGATAGGGATAAGCCTTCGATTGCAATTGTAAGTTATAAAGAAAAAAGTGTTCAGCGCAAATTTATAGACAGGGCTGTTTGGGATAGACCTGCTCAGTATTCCCATGTATATAACGGGGACACAATCCGTACTGCATCGAATTCGGAAGCGACTATTTATTTTACCGATAAAAGTACGGTAAATGTCGGCGAAAACACTATGATTCAGATTTTTAAGCCTAAGGACGAAAAAGATGTTTCAGTTCAAATAAGTGAAGGAAATGTTTCGGTTAAAACCGTGGATTCTAAAATGCTTGTAAAATCAGGAAATGCTTCGGTTGCTATCGAAAAAGAGTCGGTTCTTCATACTTCAAAATCCGGAGAAAATCCGATAAAAATTGCAGTCGAAAAGGGTGAAGCCTCGGTATCTAAACCTGCAAACGTTCAAGCGGAAAATCCTTCCGAGTCTGTTCTCGAACCTTCGGTTTTAAAAGCCGGAACGGTTTTGGTTGAAGACGGTAAGCCTTCCATTACCATGATAAGTCCGTCTTCTTCCGAGAAGATTTTTAATTTCAATAAGGATGGAGAAGCTGTAGATGTTTTGTTTAGCTGGCAAAGTTCTTTTCCCGAAACAGAAGACCTTATATTTGAAATTTCTCCAACACGCAATTTTAATGCCGATACCGAAAAAGTTCAATTAAAGGGCTTGAACAAATTACAGCGAAGTATTTCATCAGGGAATATTTATTGGAGGCTTTATTCTTCGACTCTGGGACCGGAAGATATTTCGGCGGCAAATGGGAAGCTTAACATTGCCGATGCTCCTCCTCCTAAACTGCTTGAGCCCGTTTTAAATGAAGAATTTTCTTATATAAACGATTTACCTGCGATAAGATTTTCTTGGGAGGGAAACTCTGCCGCTTCAAATTATTTGATTGAGCTTTCAGATAATGATTCGTTTAAAAATCCGAAAATCAGCCGGATTATAAATACTTCGTCGGTAAACCTTAACGGTATTGAAAACGGAAAATGGTACTGGCGTGTTGTCCCTAATTATATTACGGAAGAAGATTTTTTTCAAACTTCCGAGACAGGTGTCTTTTATGTTCAACAGGCAAAAAATAAAGAGACTATTGTTTTATCCGGTTTTCAAAATATGAGCAAGACGCCTGAAGGGAGTAAGGTTTTCTTTTCTTGGCCGTCAGTGCCGGAGGCAAAAAAATATAATTTCCGTGTTTTTACGGATGAAAATATGTCTAACATAGTTTTCGAAAAAGTATTAACTTCAAACTATTTTGAAATAAAAGATTTTGAGAAAACCCTGCCTTCATCGGGCTATTACTGGAATATCGAAGCTCTGGATAAAAATGAAATTTCATTGGTTTTAAGCAAACCCGAAAAACTAAAAATCGACGGAGAAGAAATTTTTGTCCGGTCAATTTTTCCTCCCGACGGTTATATTATTGCAGACTCTTTTTGCAAAGATACAAGGTTTACATGGAAAACAAATACAACTGATGAATACTTTTTTCAGGTTTCATCATCGCAAGATTTTAATAAACTTGAAGTCGATAAAAAAGTGACCGGCTCTTCGGCAGAAGGTATCTCATTGGAAAACGGTGAATGGTATTGGCGTGTTTTAGCAAAAAACAAAAACGATTCTATAAAGAGTGAAACAAAAAAGCTGATTATTGTTCCGCCGCTTCCCAAACCGGAATTTATAAATTTAAAAAATAAAATAATTATTTTACCTAAGGGGGAAAATAAATTTAAGTGGACGCAAGTTCCTGAAGCAGACTATTATCAGTTTAGGATTACCCCTGAAGGATTGAATCAAAAACCGGTATATGAAAACTCATATATTACGGGGACTGAAATTGATGTAGATATCAAATCTATTGATGACGGTTCTTATATAATAAGTGTTCAAGGTTTTACATCTTTAAATGAAAGAGCCGGCAAAAGATACGGGTTTACTGCTGACAGTAAAGTAGACTTAATGCATTTAAAACCTGTTGAACTTATATATCCTAGTGAAGGTATGAGCATTAAGGGTATAGATGCCGTTTTAAAGCCGGATGTTTTAAAATGGTCTTCCGTTGAAGACCCTGAAGATTCGCAGTTAATTTTGATTAAGGCAGGAGAAAAAAAGCCTGTTCTTTCTATAAAGAATCCTGAACAAACTGTACAATTACCGCCTCTTGAGGCCGGTAAATATATATGGCGGGTAATCGCAAAAACTGCAAAGGGCTTTGATATTTCAAGCCGAAAGGATGCTTCATTTAAGATTCTTTCGATTCCTTTATTAGAAGCGCCGGATATACTTATGCCTAAGCAAGATACGGTATTGGATGTCGATTTTTTTAAAAATAATCGGAGCATAAGATTTGTTTGGAGTAGGAGCCCTGAGGCTACCCATTATCTTGTAAGAATATATAATTCTTTAAAAACGATTTATAGAGAGAGTGTTCCTCAAACCGTCTCGGGCAATATTGAATTAAATTTTACAAAATTGAATTTGTTGTCGCGAGGTGTGCTTTATATCGAAGTAAAACCTCAACAAAAATTTGACGGAACCAATATCGTTCAAGATGGAAAAACTGCCGTTAAAAAATTTAAGATAGAATTACCTCAGTCAAAAAAAGTTTCTACTGATGAAACCGGAGTTATGTATGGTCAATAGAATATGTTGTGTTTTATTTATTTTACTGTTTTGCAGGCCTGACTATTTATACTCTCAAGGAGTTGAGGGTGCAATTAACAATGATTCAAAAACTCAAAAAAGTTATTTTATAGAGGAAGGAAATGAAGGCTCTTCTTTGTACCAACACTTGTCATGGGAAGCAATAGACGACATATTGGGTTATGAATTTTTACTTGAAAAATATCAATCCGAAAAATGGATACAAATAGACAAAAAAACTTTAAAGAAGAATTCGATAAATGTTTCATTAAAACCGGGTAAATACCGTTATAGGGTAGCAGTTATTAACCTTCTCAATCAGGTGGAAATTATAAGTGAATATAGAAATTTTGATGTACGTGTTGCATATCAGCCTGAAGTGCTATCCTTATCCATTGACTCTATATATTTTGATGAGCCAAAAGCAGATTATATTATAGTTTCGGGAAAGAATATATTTCCTGAAACCGTATTTACATTGACTAAAGATAATGAAACTCCGGTACAATGTGATATTATAGATTCCGATAAATCGGGTAAAAAAATTACAATTAGACTTAACTTTTCAAAATTAAAGGCCGGAACCTATGTTCTTACGGCAAAAGATCCCAGCGGTCTTTATGATAACTCAAAAACTATAAATTGTAAATTTCAAAAACCTATCGATATTTTTCTTTCTCTAGGTTATACTTTTAGTTTCTTTGTTAAAAATGAAACTCTTTACAAGTATTTTAAATCCAATATTTTCCCCTTAGGAGGCTCTTTAAGATTTGCTTTTATGCCTCTAAAAAGGGCATATGGGCATTTCGGTTTAGGTTTAGGCCTTTCTTTAATGCAGCTAAAAAATAAACCCGATTCATATATATTAAAAGCCGGTTTTATTTTACCTCAGGTTAATTTTGTATATATATTTCCAATAATTAAGCGAAGACTTAATTTTGATTTGCACCTTGGCGGAGGTGTTGCATCTATGTTTCAGGCAAAATTTGAATATTCGGGAACGGATATCAAAAGTCCTCCATATTGGTTTTGGTGTCCTTCCATTAATGCAGGAACGGCCTTGCAAGTTTATCTTTATAAAAAATTATATATTGAATTAAATTTAGAACATACTTTTCTATTTAGAAAAGATTTCCCGAAATATGTAATTCAGCCCTCTCTTTCTTTAGGTTGGGAATTTTAATCTATAGGAGAATTAGAAGATTATGAAAAAAATTTTGATTAACTTTTTGACCTTCTTGTTTTTGTTCAGTTTGATATCATGTAAACAGTTGATTATCGGAATTGAAGAAACTTTTTCATATTGGACAGATATAGCAAATATAATCGGAATTGAAATTCCCTCAGGAGTTCCGGTTGACGAGGACGGCTTTTTCTCCTTGCCCTCAGGCGAAGATGCACACATTTATTTTAAACTTCATAACTCCCAAAAATTTGAATTTTTAATGCCCAATGATACGGGCGCTCCGGCTGACATTATCATCTTTGATAAAAATGTAAAAGGACAACACGGCGGGAGCCCTGAGGCGGGAATAGATTATTCTTTAGTTCAAAAAGCTTTCGATAAACTCGAGCTTACTTATACAAAAGAATTTTTACTTAAAAACGAACAGGGAAAAGCGAACCTCAATCCTAAAATAAACCTGTATAATAAAAGAGATAAAAGAAGGTTCGAGCAAAATTACAATTATAAACTTAGAGCTAACACGGTTCCGCCTAAGCCCGAATGGCTTACTACAGGAAAAATACAACAGGGTTCGGATTGGTATTATGTTTTAATCTTTAAATTTGAAAGCATTCCACAATCCATAAATCTTCATGGTGATATATCTGAGGTTTACCTGACTTTGGCAGGTCTCCAAAAAGCTCCCATTCCAATAAAATTAACAACAGAAGGCTTCGATGTGAGCGTCTCTCAGGAGTTTCTTATTCCTCCGGATGAAATAATCACGCCTTTTGCAGCAACAGGTTTTCCGCAGATTCCTGCTGCAAATTCGAATGAAAGAAAATGGGTACTTTGTATCAAAACCGAAGTAAAAATCGGAGAGAGTTTGAGCTATGAGGCCAAGGTAAAAGATTGGAAAGGTCTTGTTTCTGAGGAAACCTCGGGTATAACCAATTTAGCAAAACTTCCTGTTCCGCAAATTTCTTACGATTCCGGAATGAGTACATTAATAACCTCCGGAGTCTATACGGATAATGAAAGTGCATTGAGCACCGGAACAGCTACGAATCCGATTCACATATCTTCATGTTTTGGAAACACTGTTGTACTAAAAGCTCATAATACTGCTTATCCTTCTTCCGGTGTAACTATAGATGCTGAGGTAAAACTGTCGGCTTCTACTCCGGCGCCCTCAGATTTTACAGGGCCTAAAGGCAGCAGCCAACAAAGCGGAGGTATTACAAAGATATTACTGGACCCGATTCCGGGAGTGGATGAAATATACGAGGTCAAATTAAAGGCAAGAGGGCCTAATTATACCGACAGCGATGAAAAGACTTATTATTATAAAATAAAAAAGGAAGTGCGCTCCGGTAATGGTTCATGGCAGATTCTTAAAAAGGCTGTAAACCTTGTCTCTGCCGGGGATACTGTTTATATAAACGGGCATATAGTTTCAACAAATGAAGCAGATAACTCGGGAGAAATTGAGGTACGCGAAGACATAAATATCCAAGGTCTAAACGGAAAGGCCGGTGACATCATCGATGCCAATAAGGACGGTTCTAATAAACCCGGTACCCTTCATCGAATATTTACGATAAAAATCGGAAGAACTTTAAACTTGACAGGCCTTACACTTCAAAACGGAAAAGCCGGCATAGGCGGAGCTGTCATATCCGAAAACGGATCGGTTTTAACTCTTAGCAATACGGATATCAAGGATTCGGAAGCAAGTACATCAGGAGGGGCTATATATACAGGCGGAACTTTAAATATTAATGATGGTTCCGTCATAAGCGGAAACAAAGCTCATCAGGGAGGCGCCGTCTACAATAACGGAACTTTCAAAATATCCGGTTCTGCAAAAATCACTATTGACCCAACCACGAACGATGTTTATCTTCCATCAGGAAAGGTAATTACAGTTACCGGACAATTAACTGAAGCCAATGTCGCCAGAATAACACCTGAAGCCAATACCTATACTGAGGGTAGAGAGGTAGTAAAAGGAGATGGCTTCACCTTGCCGAACACTTATGTATCCAAATTTAATTTGACGCCTAAAGCAGGTGAAAATTGGCTGATTCAAAAACATGATACACAAAATGCTCTTGTACTAAAACAACAGATTACTGAAATTACGAGCTGGCAAGTACTTCAAGATGTTGTAACTGCAGCAAATTCCGGCGATACCATAATAATAAAAGGACACATAAAGGCTGGAGACCATACCCAACAAATTTCAATAGATAAAAATCTGACCATAACAGGTTCAACCGGAAAGGCCGTTGATATTATAGATGCAGACTCCAAGCATCGCATATTCGAAGTAAAGGAAAACAAATCTCTTACCGTGAGAAACATCACCCTTCAAAAAGGAAAAGTTGAAGGAAGTCCTTATGAGGCTACAGGCGGGGCTATAAAAGCCGGAAATGGCTCGGTTTTAACTCTCGACAATACCGATATAGCAGATTCTGAAGCCGGTATGGCAGGAGGAGCTATATCTTCAACCGGTAATATTGATATTAAGGGTAATTCTATAATAAGAAACAATAAAACTATTTCTCCGAACGGTTTAGGAGGAGCCGTCTACAATAGTGGAACTTTTAAAATATCCGGTTCTGCAAAAATCACTGTTGACCTAACCAAAAACGATGTTTATCTTACTACAGGAAAGATAATCACAGTTACAGGCGCACTAACTGAAAACTCTATCGCCAGAATAACACCTGCAGAAAATCCCTATACTGAGAGTAGACAGGTAGTAAAAGGAGAAGGCTATATCTTAAATGATGGGGACATATCCAAATTTAGTTTAACTCAGAAACCCGGGCAAACTTGGTCGCTTCAAAGGGATTCCTCACAAAATGCTCTTGTACTAAAAAAAGAGATTACTAAAGTTACGACATGGCAAGGACTTCAAGATGCCGTAACTGCAGCAAATTCCGGCGATACAATAACCGTAAAAAATACTCTTACAGCAAATAATAGTACTTCAGAAATTTCAATACGTAAAAACCTTACAATCGAGGGAGAAGGTCCTTCGGCTGTACTCGATGCCAATTACAAGCATAGGATATTTAAGGTTCATAACGGGGCAACTCTTAAATTAAAAGATATAACTCTTAAAAAAGGAAAAGATGATATAGGGGGGCTCGGGGCAGGAGTACATGTAACAGGAGCATCATTAGAACTTGAAAATGTAACTATAACTGAATGTAAAAATAATACAAATTCAGGAAAAGGCGGCGCAATTTATATAAGCAGCTCTTCTGATGGGCGATTATGGATAAAGGGTTCATCAAAGATTGTATCCAATGAAGCAGAAAAAGGAGCCGGAATTTACATTACTACCAATTCAGGGGAAAACATAATTGAAGGCTCTACCGAAATAAGCGGTAATACTTGCACAAGTAACGGTAAAGGAGGGGGTATATATCTTGATAAAGGAAGTCTTGTTTTACAAAATAATGCACAAATATTAAATAATGAATCGAGAGTCGGTGCTGACGGTGGAGGAGGTGTTTATATTTCGGACCACGGAACTCTTACTATAAAAGGTTCTTGTATTATACAGGGAAATAATGCAAAAAAATCTGACGGAACCATTGTTACAGGCAATGGCGGAGGTATATATAATTCAGGTACACTCATAATGGAAGGCGGAGAAATAAAAGAGAATAAAGCAAAACTGGGAGGAGCCGTCTACAATAACGGAACTTTCAAAATCTCAGGTTCTGCAAAAATAGTCCCTTCTGCTGTACCCGATGAAAATACCCTGGGAAAAAACGATATTTATCTTCCTGCAGATAAGGTAATCACTGTTACAGGCTCACTAACTGAAACCCCTGTTGCCAGAATAAGTCCCGTCGCCCCATACAATGCTAGTAGATCGGTAGTAGAAGCCTCTTCCGGAGTTACTCTTGCAGATCAAGTATCGAAATTCAAGGTTACCGATGATACTGATGGTAAAAAGTGGAGAATCAATGCTGCCGGACAATTGGAAGAAGATAATCAAGGTAAGACTGTTACAACTTGGGCAGAGTTAAAAACCGAGGTTCAAAAGATCAGTGGAGGAGCTGAGCTAATTATAGTACAGGGTACGCTTACTGCAGGTGGTGTCTCTGATGAAATTAATGTGAACCGTAATGTAACTATTAAGGGCAAGGATAGTTCTGCAACTCTTAATGCTAATGAAAAATGCAGGATATTTAAGGTTGATGATAAGGCTATACTTAAACTGGATAATATTAAATTAACTAAAGGTAAAGTAACAAATCAGGGTGGTGGAGCTATAAAAATATTAGAGGGTGAATGTATAATTACCAATACCGTTATCTCCAATTGTGAAGCAAAAGACGGCGGGGCCATCGACATAGATCTTAAATCAGGAGGAGAAAAAGCTCACTGTACTCTTAAAATTGGAACTAAAATAGAATATTGTAAAACAATATTTACCGGAGGAGGAGTTCGGATATATGGTGATAAGAGTAAGACTCTGCTTACTATGGAAACGGGGTCTTCTATATCATCATGTACGGCTGATACTAATGGCGGAGCTGTATGGAGTAAAGCAACATTTAATATGACAGGCGGCTCCATTGAAGAAAATATGGCAGGCCTCTCTAATTTAACGTCAACCATGGTTGGATCCGGAGGCGGTGTTTTTAATGGTGAGGGCGGGATATTTAATATGAGTGGAGGTAAAATCATAAAGAATAAGGCTATTGTCGATGACTCCAATTCTTTTGATAATAGCGGTAATGGAGGAGGTGTCTGTATTCATAAAAGTAACTTTACAATGACGGGAGGTATTATAGGAGGTGATGAAAATGGAGAAGCAAATATTGCTACAAAAAAAGGCGGAGGAGTTTTCCACCTTGGAAATAAATTTGAACTTTCAGGCAATGCCAAAATAACACCTTCAAGCGGTACAGATGAGTATACACACGGTAAAAATGATGTTTATCTTTCCAATAAGAAGAAAATTAAAATCATAGGCTCCTTAACTGCCGGTCAAAATCAGGCCGCAAGAATTACCGTGCCTGATGCTAATTATACTGAAGGGAAACTAGTACTGGAAGGTGATGCTACTGTTAATCTTTCAAATGAAGCTAAAAAATTCAAAGTTACAAAGAAGGAGACTCAAAACTGGTATGTGGATAATGATGGGAAATTAACAATTACTGCCCCTAGTCCATAGAAAGCTGACTTTAAAGCCGGGGCTTAAAGCCCGGCTGTCTTAAAAATAAAATCCATATCGCTGTTCTCTTCGATGAGGGCAGCGAGTTTATCCAGCTCTTTTTCGAGCTCGGCATCGCTTTGGGCTTGGGTATTGCATTTTTTATCGTCGTCTATGAGGCTGTCCTCATCGGCAAGTTCCAAGTGCATGTAGGGAATAGTTGCTATCACAGGAATCTTTACGAGGTCTTCAATCATCTTGATGCCGGGATCTAATAGGCTCTTATCTCCGCGGAATTTATTTATGATCATGCCATTAATTCTTTTTCTGTCTTTTTCGGGGAGGAGCATTACGGTTCCGTAGAGCTGGGCAAAGACGCCGCCCCTGTCGATGTCGGCAATCAATAGAACGGGAGCGTCGGCCATCTCGGCCATGCCCATGTTGACAATGTCGTTTTGGTTTAGGTTTATTTCGGCAGGACTTCCTGCTCCCTCTATGACCACAATATCGTTTTCCTTTTCAAGTTTTTGAAAAGTTTCCAAAATCATAGGTTTACAGGTCTTTTTATACTCAAAATATTCCCTCGCCTTCATCTCCTTTTTTTCTTCCCCCAAGATTATAACCTTAGAGCCTACGTCCGTTTTAGGTATGAGGAGAATCGGATTCATTTCGGGGCGGGGCTCAATACCGGCAGCCCTCGCTTGAAGGGCTTGGGCACTGCTTATCTTTTTTCCGTCAGCTGTGGTAAAAAAAATCGAAGACATGTTTTGAGATTTAAAGGGAACTACTTTTAAGCCCTTCTTTTTAAAGATTCTGCAAAGGCCTGTACAAAAAAGGGACTTGCCCGCAGAGGAGGTAGTCCCTTGAATCATTATGCTTGCCATCAGTTTAGAGCACAAAGGCCATAAGGTGGGCGACAAAGCCTGCAAAGAGGCCGCCTATTGTGTGGCTTAAAATAGCCTTGCCTGTCATCTCCTTTGTGTCGAGGGCATCCATCATTGCGATATGGGTAGAAATATAACCGCTCCAGCACATGCAGATGGCTGTAAAGACTGCTATATCGTTTGCATTTATTTTTCCTGCTAAAGACATTTCTTTTACAATGCCGAGGGCTGCTCCTGTAGAACCTAGTGCCGTAATCGGAACGGAGATAGCTTCAGGGCTGCTGAAGCCATACATAGGATTCAATATAAAACTTAGCTTTTGACCGAGCCATGGAAGAACAGCAATTCCTTCTCGGGCTCCTCCCGTATATGTACCGTCGGCACTTGGGCCGTTTGTAAGCATTATGACTATTGTGCAGATAATTACTACGCCAGGAATAATAGCCAAACCCATGCTGACTCCGGATTTTCCGCCGTAAAGCATGGCCTGTATAAACCTTCCTCCCGGGCCGCCTGCTATAACGGGGCGCATTTTTTCGGGGATGGGCTCAACTCTTTTTGTGGAAACAAAGGCTTCCGTTCCGTAGCGTTTTTTTGAAAAGTAAATCATCAAGCGGACTGAAACTATACTTCCGGCTATGGCTCCGACATTTCCGATTAAAGCTGCCGGAACTGCCGATTTTATGTTTAAGCCCATCATTGCCGTTGTGGTAATCAAGCCCATACCGAAGGCTGTACCGAGGTTTGTAAGGGCAGGAAGCTGGTACTGTTTAAAATAGCGTCTAAAATTATCGTCATCGGCAAGGGTTAAAATTGCGGGATTATCCGATAAAAAGCAGTTTAAGATACCGAGGGAGGAAGCTCCCGGTAAGTCGTACAAGGGTTTCATCAGTTTGGACAAGATTTTGTTAATCAAAGCAATGGTTCCGAATTCCGAAAAAAGACCCGAAATAGCTCCAGCCAATACTGCTACAGCCATTAGATACAAACAGATATTGATAAGCAAATCAAAGCCTGTTTCCATCATGGTCTTAATCATATTTACGCCGCCCATAACCGAGCCGACGCCGAAAAAGAAAGCAGAAAACAAAGCTAAAAATATAAAGTTTTCCGGTCCAATTTCTTTCTTAAATAAAGATTTAGTTTCCATTCTAAATGCTCCAAGAGTAAATTATTTTTGGATTATATTCAAACTAAAGTTTTTTTTCAAGCGGGGGATAAATTAACGATTATAAAACGATTGTAAATTGAAGATTAGGAATTTACACAATCCCGTTTTTGAAGGCAAAGGCGGCAAGCTGTGTTCTATCAGAAACAAAGGTCTTATCGAATATTACCGAAATATTGTTTTTTATTGTACCTTCCGAAAGTCCCTGTTTGTAGGCAATCTGCTTGTTTGAAAGCCCTTCCGAAACAAGCTTTATAATTTCTATCTCCTTTTGGCTTAAACCGAACTCGTCTTGAATTTCAGCCAATGGCCTTATAACTCTTTCTTCTGCTTCTTCATGATTTTCAAAAAGCATGGTTGTTGCGACTTCAGGATTTATAACGATGTTCCCTGAAATAGCGGCCTTGATCCCGTCATAGATTACGTCCGGCGAACTGTCTTTTAAAAGATAGCCCGATGCTCCGTATTGAAGGGCTTTTTGAATATATTCGGTATCGTTAAAGGTTGTGAGAATCAATATTTTTATATCAGGGAAACTCTTTTTTATTTTTTTTGTTGCTTCTACACCGTTACATTCCGGCATCCTTATATCCATGAGGAGAAGCTCAGGATTTTTTTCTTCGCATATTTTTAGTGCATCGTTTCCGTTGCTGCCTGTTGCAATAACCTCAATATCGGGATAGGATTGAAAGATAATTTTTAGTCCCTCGCAGATGAGCTTTTCATCGTCTATAATAGCTATTCTCATAAGCTTAATATAACACAGTTTTGCCGGGGAATCAAGAATGCACCTTTTTAAAAGCTCTTTACAGACTTAACTTTTTTAATTAAAATTAAAAAACGTTTATTTTAACATTTTAAGAGGTATTATATTTTATGCAAAATTTATTGGATAATGTTCAAAAATGGCTTTCGGAAGATTCGGTGAGAGGCGATATTTTTTGGCTGATTGTTGTTTTGGCTGTTTCTTTTATTCTTCATAAAGTGTTAAAAAAAATATTGTCGGGAACGGTAAAAAAAATACTGTCCCGCTTTACGGCAAAAACAAAGAGTAAACTGGATGATTATATTTTCGATAAAATTCATGTAGAACGTGCTTCGCTTATTATATATATTTTTGCCTTTAATTTTTTGTCTCTAAAATTAAGTTTCGGAGCGGGGATTATGCAAAAACTTGCAAGCCTTATTTCGATATGGATAATAATAAGACTTTTGCACGGCCTCTTGGACGGGCTTACAGCCTATACTGAAAATGAACCCCGATTTGCGGGAAAGCCATACCGCAGTTATGTTCAGGTTTTTATCTTAATTGTTTATATTGCAGGCTTTATCATTGCTGCAGGAACAATCAGCGGAAAGTCTCCATGGTCTCTTTTAAGCGGAATAGGAGCTATGACGGCCGTTCTTCTTTTGGTCTTCCGCGAGACGATTCTTTCTTTTGTGGCAAGCCTCCAGATTTCTTCCTACGATTTGGTTCGCCGCGGTGACTGGATTTCGGTTCCAAAATATGATGCCGACGGAGATGTTACCGAGGTCGCCCTACATACGATAAAAATTCAAAACTGGGATAAGACTATTTCCGTTTTACCGACAAGCGACCTGATGCAAAGCGGTTTTAAAAACTGGCGAGGTATGCAGGAAACCGGAGGAAGGCGCATCAAGCGTTCAATCTTTTTGGATGTTTCTTCCGTAAAATTTATGGATGAAGAGCTGAGGCGAAGGGTAGGAAAGATAGACCTTTTAAAATCCTACTTTGCCGAGGTCGAAAGCTCGGACATAAGTGCCCAATACGGAAACGATACGGAGCATCCCTTAAACGATAGAAGGCTCACCAATATCGGCACCTTTAGGATGTACGTTACGCGCTATCTTCAAAGCCTTGATACTTTAAGAAAGGATTTAACCTTTTTGGTGCGTCAGCTTGAACCGGGAGCTACAGGCGTTCCCATGGAGATTTATGTTTTTACCGCAACCACCGACTGGGGAGAATACGAAAAGATCCAAGCCGATATTTTTGACCATCTTTTTGCGTCCGTCCACGAATTCGATCTTAGAATTTTCCAATATCCTGTAGGCGGCTTTTTGCCAAACAAATAACAGAGCAAATAAGCTCAGAGCCTCTATTGAATATTCGGCTCCCATTTTGTATAATTGAGTATGCTTAAAAATAACCGGAAGAGCTTAAAATTATATGAATTCCTTAAATATGTACTTTTTGCAATAGTGCTTATTATAATTGTAGGTTCCGTTTTTTCTCTTTTTAAGAAAAAAAACACCGGCGAGGTTTTAAGATCTGAAAGTCCTTCGGAGATACGCGGAAAAAAGGCCCTTTATTCCGACTTGGGCCGGCTTAGGATTCCTACAGCCGATATCCACACGGGAACCCTTGTAGTTTTTCCCGTTTTGGAGTATAATTCTGAAGATAAGGCCTTTGAGGAAGAACTTGTCCAAAAGAAGGAAGATATCCGAAAAAGCCTTATTGACTGGTTTTCGAAAAAAACCGTATATGAGCTTTATACCATGCCTGAAAACGAGGTTAAAAAAGAGGTGTTGGCCGAGATAAATTCTATTCTAAATTTATCCCGTATAAAACGCATATATTTTAAGGACTTCGTTATTTTGGAATAAGGTTTATAAAATCATATTTTGGAGGAATTGAAATGAACGGACAACCCGTTGCGGCTGCGCAAATTATTATAGCTGTTGTTCCTATAGTCGGTATTGTTATGGCCGGCGTTTTAATTTTTTTCTACTTATTTTGGCGTAACAAGCAGATAATCTGTCAAATTCAAACTAAAACATATATTCCGATAAAATTTAATTTGTCGGGTTTTTGCCTTATTTCGGGCATTCTTTTGCTGATGATAGGAAGCGTATTGACCATTTTATTTTCTGTCATAGACGGACTGAGCTACGTACTTTTAGGAGGTCTTGTACCCTTAAGCTGTGGTATAGGCCTTTTGCTCTACTATTTTATTTCATCAAAGGCCGGAAAGGAGAGGCTGAAAGATGATTAAATTTTCAAATTTACTCAGAAAAGAATCTCCTGAAGCCGTGCAAGACCGCCTCTTATGTAAGGCCGTCCTTGCGGGAAATACCGAGGCCTTCAGCCTAATTGCTGCAAAGTATCAAAAGCGTGTCTATTCTTTGGGAATGAGCTTTTTTAAAAACCATGATGATTCTGAAGATTTTGTGCAGGATATAATGCTTAAAACTTTTTCGGCCCTGCCTAAATTCCGCGGAGAATCTTCTTTTTCTACATGGCTTATGAGGATTGCCTATAATTCGGCGATAAACTCGGTTAAGCGTAAAAGAGAATTCGTTTCCGCCTTTGACGATTTTGAGATAAAAACAAACGATTTAACTCCCGAAGAAAGGCAAATCCAAAACTGTGTAAAAAATGCAATCAGACGGGCTGTAAACGATCTTCCCGAAAAATACAGAATATGTATCGACCTTTATTTCTTTTATGATATGCCCTATGCGGATATAGAATCCGTTACGGGCATACCCGTAAATACGATTAAGTCCCATATTTTCCGCTCAAAAAAGATATTAAAGACCGAGCTTGAAAATCAGGGAATTTACGGGCAAGAGGAAAGCCCCGAATATCCCGTTTTGTTTAAATTGAATTTGGCCTATGACATGTAATGAAGCTATTAACCGTTATATGATGCTTGATAAGCATGAGGCTGTTCCTTTTGCAGTTACCTTTCATCTTTTGCGGTGTAAAAAGTGCCGAAGCCTTGTCCGTGCTCTTACCCAGGCTTCAAATCTATATACTTCTTCTTTTCAGACCAAGGCAGATGATGTGCTTACGGAAAAAACGATGGTAAAAATTCAGGCTGCAATTCCTGACCTTTTAAGCCTTCAGGCAGAAAAATACCGGCTGCCTAATGTAAGTATTTTGCCTTGGGCCGTCGTAGGCATATTGATGATTGTCGGCCTTGCTTACATACCGTTTACAGAGATAGGTAAATGGGCGGCAGAGAATTTTAAGTTTAGTTTTGTAATTCCTTTTGCTCTTGTATTTGCAATATTCGTAAGCGTTTATTCGGCTATTTTTGTTTACCGTAATCTTGACTTTTTTGTAAAAAAATTCGATCTAAAAAAAGAAAAGGCTTAGTTCCATACGGCAACAGGATTTATCGTCGCTCCGTTTTTGTAAACCGTAAAATGAACGTGAGGGCCGGTACTTCTTCCTGTTGTGCCTACGGTTCCTATCTTGCTTTGGGCGGTAACATATTTTCCGCGTGATGTTAGAATGGAATTCATATGCCCGTAAAGGGTTTGGTAGCCTGAGTGATGCCTTATTATTACATAGTTGCCGTATACATTGCTGTAACCTGTTGCGGCTACGGTTCCCGGAAGGGCTGCATAGATTGGGGCTCCATGATATGTCGCAAGGTCTATACCGTTATGAAAGCTCCTGTTTCCTGTAAAGGGGTCCCGTCTCCACCCGTAACGGGAAGTTACCCTGTATCCTCCATGTATAGGAGATTTAAAGAGGTCTCCGTTTATTTCTTGAATGGTTACCCAGTCCAGTTTTGCATCAGGCAGAAAGATGGCGGCTCCTGCTTTTAGTACATTGTTATCCGAAATGTTATTGACCAGAGCCAATTTTTCAAGTGAGATTTTATAGGTGTCGGCCAATTTTTCGGGGGTATCACCTTTTTTCGGGGTATAAACAATTCCGTCCATTGAGGGAATTTTTAACAACTGTCCGATTTGGAGGGTTCTTGTGTTTCTAAGTTTGTTTAAGCTTATAATCGCATCCTGACTTACCCCATAGCGGGATGCTATTTCTCCAACCATGTCGCCTTTTTTTACCGAATAGACTATGTAGTCGAGAGGCGGGAGCGTTATTTCCGAAATTTCCTTATCGGGTCTAAAAGTCGGCAATCTTGTATCTCCTCCTCCCATTCCGTCATCCAATGCAGTTTTGGGAGTACCAACGGGAGTGGATATATCTAATGCAAAATAGGCTGTACCTAGTACCAGGAGAAAAACGATTATACCTGCAAACAAATAGTTAGTTTTTTTCATTATGAACCTGCAAAACTTTTTCCATTTAATTATCGGCAAAAGAGTGGAATTTATTCACTCTTGTCGGATAGAATTATAATAAAAAACAAAAAAAATTGCAAGGTAAGGCAACCTTAAATCTTTTAAACTGTCTAAATAGTTATGAAAGAAGAAAAAATTAAACGCAGATATTCTATAGGTGAAGAAATTGCAAATGCCGTAACTCACGGCATAGGGGTAGGTCTTTCGATTGCAGCCCTCGTGCTTTTAGTTATAAGGGCTGCCCGTTATGCTCCGCCGGATTTAAAGGCCGGTTACGTAGTAGGCTTTACCATTTTCGGAGCTTCCTTAATAATCCTCTATCTTTTTTCGACCCTATACCATGCTCTTCCGCTAAAGGCAAAAAAGGTATTCGGAATCTTCGATCACTGTTCAATCTACATACTGATAGCCGGAACCTACACTGCCTACTGCCTTTCGGCCCTTCACGGAGCTGTCGGCTGGACAATCTTCGGCATTATCTGGGGCTTGGCTGTCCTAGGAATAGTTTTATACTCGATATTCGGAAGCAGGGTAAGGGTTCTATCGGTTATTACCTATATACCCATGGGCTGGCTCATCATCTTTGCGGCAAAGCCTTTAAAAGAACAGCTGCCGCTTTTAAGTTTTAAGTTTTTACTGATAGGCGGAATTATTTATACTGCCGGCTGTATTTTTTATGCAATGAAGAAGGTAAAATGGGCACACAGCATCTGGCACCTCTTTGTTATAGGCGGGAGTATAATGCATTTTTTTTCGCTTTATTATAGTTTGTAAAAAGAAAAGTGGGCCCAGCTGGACTTGAACCGGCGACCCGCGGATTATGAGTCCGCTGCTCTAACCAACTGAGCTATGGGCCCTTAAAAGAGTTTTGAGTATATCAAAAACTTAAAAACTTGTCAATCAGTAAATTAAAATTTATCAGGGTAAACTTGTGCCGGTTTTCGGTAAAAAATTTGCTTCGTTGTTCACCAAATTGGGAGAGGGGTTGGGGCCGAATTCGCTGACTCCGTATTTATCGAATTTTTCTGCCGGTTCTTTTAAAGGTGCCGAAAAGCCCAAGTCTATGTCAGAAAAAGAAGCACTCATCGAGATGAATTTTTTAGGCTTGGACGGCGAAAGGGCTAAAATTTTATCGGTATAGGCTTCCCCGTTATATAAGAATTTTTCACATTTTTGTTTTGTTACAAAGAGGTTGCAATCCGCCTTTTCTTCGGCTATTTTAATCTTTGCCGTTGAGGTGTTTAAGCAAAAATCGGCCGCAGTTACAATCCCGTTATTAAAGATCAGGCTGCCGTTTGAAAGTGCAATCAGGCTGTTTTTTAATCGGGAGCCTGTAATTTCAGCCCGATTAAAATTCCCCGAAACCGAAAAATGAACGGCCTTTATGCCTTCAATTTTTATTGAAGAATGACTTGCAAGAATTCTGCATGATTCAAGTAAAAAATCTTTCGGAACATAGATAAAAAGTTTTCCGCTTGCCGGTTTTATCTCGGTAAACCTTAACTTCTTTTTATGTTCAACTATCGAAAGTTTTGTGCCCGTGCTGAGCTCTGTTTTATAAGCTATTGTGTCCCCGTCATAGGTACTTATAAAAATATCGACTTCCGACACGGCGGCTTCTATGTTTACAATCCTTTTTTGAACCCTTGTCAAAGCGTCAAAATCTTGGGCAAAGGAGTAAAATAGAAAAAGAGAAAAAAGACATAAACCAAAAAGTCTAACCTTCAATTTTTGCATTTTCGTTCCAATAATAGGAATCGGGATAATTTCTTTTGCCGAAAATTGCCGTACCTACTCTTATTAGGGTTGAGCCTTCTTCGATAGCAACTTCAAGATCTCCCGTCATTCCCATAGAAACAACCTCCATCGAAACATTGGGAATGTTTTTTTCGGTTATTTCTTTTCGAATTTTTTGCAGGAGCTTAAAACAAAGTCTCACCTTATCCATATCATCGGAAAAAAGTCCTATTGTCATAAGGCCTTTTATTTTTAAGCAGGGAAGTTTTGCAATTTTTTCGGTTAGAGCGAGAGCTTCTTCAGGCTTACATCCGAATTTACTTTCTTCTTGAGAGGTGTTTACCTGAATTAAAATATCCATGGTCTTCCCCTCGGATTCAAGTCTTTTGCTGAGCTTTTCGGCTAAGTCAAGCCTGTCGACAGATTCAATGCAGTCGGCATATTTTATTACGTCCTTAATCTTATTGGTTTGCAGGTGCCCTATAAAATGGGTCTCGTGTTTTACCGATGAAAGAGGCTCATACTTTTCGCATAGCTCCTGAACCTTGTTTTCCCCTATTAAAAGTTCACCGTATTCAAAGGCCTTTAAGATTCTTTCCGGTGTAACGGTCTTTGTTGCCATAAGAAGCCTTATCTCTTTAGGATCCCTTCCGCAGGCCTTACAAGCCTTTTCCATCCGTCTATGCACTTCTTCCAAATTTATTTTAATATCGTCCTTCATAAATTACCTCACATTTGTCTATGATATAATCAGGTTTAAAATATATAGATATGTTTTTTTTCATATCAAACATAGTTTTTGCCATAGACAATAGCTTATTATAACACATTGTGCAGCCTTTTCCAAGTGAAAGTACTGTAATTTTTGAAGATATAAAATAAAACCGCCAAGCCCGCAAGGAACGCCAAGGGTAAATTTAAAAATGTATTATTAAGATAGAATAAAAACATCTTTGCGAAGTTTAGCGTGAGCTCAACGCTTTGCGCTCGCTGCGGTTAAAAAAAATTCCCGGAAAGTTGTAATTTATTGCGAAAAGTGTTATATTAAGCGTCGATGACAGACAAACGCACCGATAGCAATTACAAAAAAATATGTTTTACATATTGGAACAATTCAATCAAAAATATGAAAAACATTTTAAAGATTTTAACTACACTTGCTGCACTATTGGCAGTCTTTATATTTTCAACTTGTAAACAATTTACTGATGACCCTGAAGAATTCTTCGACTACTGGTCGAAAGAGGTTGTTCCCAGGTATTTCCACATGAACTGTGATCACCCCTCGATAGGCAGATCATTCTGCATACCGTCGGGCCAAGATGTTAGGATTACGATCGGCTTGAATAATCCGAAAAACATTGACTTGATTATGCCTACCTCCGACGCAGATGCGGGAAGGGTTATCTGCTTTCCGGGCCTTCCTCCAGATCAGCAACCTAGATACAGCACTGACTACACCCTAGAGGAAAAGTCAATCTATGAGCTGGAGCTGATATACAAAGCTGATTTTTTAAAAAAACACGAGTGGAGTAACGGCGGAATAGGCCCCGAAATTACCCTTATTTCCACAGACGGCAGAATATTCAGTAGAAAGTTCAGTTTAAATATCGAAGTAAATACGGCCCCGCCGGATGTCGGGAATATAACGATAGCAAAGACGCAAGTCGAAAGTAACTGGTACTACGCACTGTGTTTTGATGAAACCGCGGGCATGACACCTATGTTGGACGGAAAGCGTTTGCATAAAGACATCAAAGCGATTCACATACAGGAAGAAGGCGGCTCAGAAGTAATAATACCTCTTACCGTAAAGAAGAATGGATCCGGATTCAATATACCCCCAACTCCGTCAGAGGGCCTTTTATCATCGGTTGATCGGGTTTTTGACGTACCTCCCGGCCCTGGAAGCTGGATAGTTTATGTTAAAACGAATGCATCACCATCCTCGACCGATGCTCTCTCCAAAAAATACAGGGTATGGCTGACCGACGAAAAAGGACTATCTTCGGCACCAAAAGAAGCGGAGACCTTAGGCTTCATCCCTGATTTAAGTGACTTCGATACGGCATGGCACAATCTAAAAACGGCTGTTGCCAAAGCTAGGCCCGGCGGCCTTATAACCATAATGAATGATGTGAAAGCAACAAATGCACCCGGTAACTCCGGTACTATCGAAGTAAACAAAAGCCTTACGATAAAGGGCAAAAACGGAGCTGTTTTTGATACACAGCTCGGCACATCAGTTTCGAATAAACCTGTTTCCAACTTCCGTATTTTTACTGTAACGGGAGATAATACGGAGTTTACGCTCGAAGACCTGAAACTTAAGAATGGTATTGAAGGGGGCCCCTCTGAGTACGGCGGTGCCATTTCTGCTGTAAGTATAAAAACCTTGGCGCTTAAAAACTGTACTATTACAAACTGTACAGCATACGGCGGAGGCGGTATATATTTGAACGGCGGGGTAGAGGCAGTACTTGAAAGATGTACCATTACGGGCTGCCAAACAATGAATGCAGGCGGAGGGGCAATCTTTGCGGGCAATAGTTCCGACAATCAGCCGATTGTCCGCATTAAGGGCGGGATTATCAAAGATAACACCGGGCACATAACAGGCGGTGCTATCAATATTACCCGCGGAAATCTGTATATCAACACGGATGAAAACGGTGACCCCGACACTATGAGTACAACAACAGAAATAAAAGATAATACGCTTATAGCGTCGGGCGGACAAGGCAACTTAGGCGGTGGTATAAACTGCTATTGGGATCCGGACAAACCCGGCGAGCTTAAAATACAAAACGCAAAAATCAAAAACTGCAATATCAAGTATGCCACCCACCCAGCCGACAAGACCGGACGCGGAGCGGGCATATCCGTTTACGGAAAGGGAGAGGTGTCTTTATCAAACGTAACACTAAACCAATGCGGGTTTATCGGTGAAACTGCCGCCGATAAGTTCACTATAAAACAGGGAGGAGGCATGTATCTGAAAAAAGTGCAAACGGCAACTATCAAAGACTGTACTATTGAGAATAGCACAACCGCCAAAGAAGGCGGCGGTATCTATGCTGAGGACAGTTCACTGACAATACGGGATACTAAAATTCATGATAACTATGTGAAAGGCAAGGGCGCAGGGCTCTATGTTCTAGCAAATAATTCCAAGGGCAAGCTAACTATAGATATGGATACCGAAGATACGGGTACCGAATTTGTAAACAACAATACAGATACCTCAATTGGTGATGGCCTTGGTGGCGGCATCTATATGAAAGGTCGTAACCCACAAAACTCTGTGATAGCGACTATGAGCGGCGGCAAGTTTATATCAAATGGAGCAAAAAATGGCGGCGGTATATATATCGACAAACATGCTAATTTTTTGATGAATAACGGTAAATTGTCAAACAACACAGCTCTGACAAGCAGCGGAGGTAAAGGCTGTGCTGTGTACATTAACACAAACGGAACCTTTATATGGCGCGGCGGTACTATTACGGGACATACATCCGGATATGTTATTCAAGGCACCGGCGAATTTCTAAATGCTACTGACCCTCATCAGACGGAAAACTGAAAGGTATAATCGCATTGTATGAACAAGGCTATATCCGTTTTAAATAAAACCAACCCCATCTCGGCCGAGCAGGCATTGGAGCTTATTCTTGAGGCTTTAAGAGAACTGGTCGATTACGAGCTTGCCGTTGTTATGGGCTTTGAAGATAAAAATGTTCTAAAGGTAAGAAAGGCCATAGGCCCGCTTTCTTCAAAATTGCTGGACGATTTTACGATTAACTTAAACAAACGGAAAGACATTGCCCGAATTTTAGATGAAAGAAAGGCTTTTTTGTTTGACGAAAATATTCCCCACATCGATACCTATGACGAAATAATGAAGCTGCCCGACAATCATTCTTGTTTGGTGGCTCCACTTTACATAGGAGATAAGGCCATCGGAATGATGACCTTGGATCACAGTATGTGTTCCCGCTTTACGCCCGAAATCGTCCGTTTTATATCTACAATTTCAAAACTTATTTCGGTTGCCTTGGTTCAAACTGATGCCTCCCAATCCCTCATTCAAAAAACCGAAAGCCTCCTGCTTGAAAGAAATGTTTTGCTTAACGCTTCGACAAATGTTTTTAAGGATATGGTCGGTTCTTCCAGGGCTTGGACTACGGTTTTAGATTCGATAAAGCTGGTTGCGGCCTCTGATGTGCCGGTTTTAATTTCGGGAGAAACGGGAACGGGAAAAGAACAGGCAGCCCGCACCATTCACAGGCTTTCCAACAGGGCTGAAAAACCCTTTGTGCCCGTAAACTGTTCTGCCCTTGTGCAGAGCCTTGCTGAAAGTGAAATCTTCGGGCATGAAAAAGGTGCCTTTTCAGGGGCTGCGGCCTTGCGGAAGGGGCGGTTTGAACTTGCCGACGGCGGCACCCTCTTTTTGGACGAGGTGGGGGATCTGCCCTTTGATTTACAGCCCAAACTTTTGCGTGTTCTTCAAGACGGAAAATTCGAGCGTGTCGGCGGGGAAAAGCCCGTTTCTGTGGATGTGCGCATAATAGCCGCAACCAATGTCGATTTGGCCGAGGCCGTTTCGATGGGGCGCTTCCGTGAAGACCTGCTTTACAGGCTGGATGTTTTTCCGCTAAGGCTTCCGCCTTTGAGGGAACGCGACGACGATACGGCCCTCTTAGCCGAACACTTTATTTCGGATATACGCAAAAGGAAGGGCTTTGAAAACACAAGCCTTTCGATGGCTGCAATCGAAAAACTTATGTCTATGCCTTGGCATGGAAATGTCCGCGAGCTTAAAAATGTTGTAGAGCGGGCTGCAATTCTTTCGCAAGGCGGAGAAATCCCTGCCGAGCACTTGGTGCCGGGAACAAGAGAATTCTACATTTCAAACGCTGCCAAAAAAAAGCCCCTAAAGCCTGCGATAAATAAAGATGCCGAAAAAGATAAGGTTTTGCCTGAAGATATTAAACCTTTTGATGAGGCTCAAACCGAGATTATTCAAAAAGCTCTTTTAGCCTCAAACGGAAAAATTTACGGCAAAGACGGAGCTGCCGCTCTTTTAAACCTAAAACCGGGAACCCTTCAAAGCAAGATGAAAAAACTGGGAATAAAATATTAGGGCATTAAAAAAGCCGATTAAGTTATCTTGCCGGTATACAAGACTACTTAATCGGCTTTTAGCGGGACCGGAGGGACTCGAACCCCCTACCTACTGCTTAGAAGGCAGTTGCTCTATCCTGATGAGCTACGATCCCAAGGTTTTAAGGATCGGGATGGAGGGATTTGAACCCCCGATCTTCTGGTCCCAAACCAGACGCCTTAGCCCCTAGGCTACATCCCGATGCGAGTGAACATAATACGCAAAACGGGAATGAATGTCAAGACCTAGGAGCAAAGGTTTTTATAATTTGATTTTTAATCCAAGTTTTAAACCTATCGATTTTGCCATATCAGGCAGTGAGCCGGATTTGATACTTGTTGTTGTGGTGTTGTTACCTGTTTTTGTTGATCGATTTCCTACTACAGGTTTATAGTATAGTGCCGAAGCTCCTGCATACATTCCGAATTTTCCTGTAAACATATAAGAAGCGGTAAAATTTATTCCTCCGCCTATATTGAAGTAACTATCGGTTATAATCTGATTTAAGTTTGCCCACTGAAAAGCGGAACCGCCGAATGCAAAAGCTCCGCCTAACAAGAGCTCAAAACCTTTTCCGGGCTTAAATATATAGCCTACTCCAAGCATTGTATCGTTTACAAATATATTGTTAAATGTAAATGTAGTATTTGCAAAGACGGCCCAGTTTTTGGGAAGAGGGTAGGAAATACCTATATTGAAGCCTCCCAAGTCTTTTGAGCTTATTCCATGGTATCTGAAGCCGTTAGAACCATAACTGCTACCGATTGTATGTAATTGGTGGTTGTTATAAGCCCCTCCGACTTCCAAATCCAAACCGATCGATTTTGCCGTCAGCATACCTGTAAAAAGCAAGGCAAAAACAAGAAAAACAAAAAATAATTTTCTGTTCATAAAATTCCTCCATAATGAATAAAATTGTATTATAAAATACTTATATCGTATTTGAGTATCCGATAATTCTCAAAAATTGTCAAGCTGTCCGTTAAATGTATCGTTAAATTTTAGTCTTGACAGAATTCGAAATAAAAAGTACAATTTTGCTATGTTAGACTATAAATTTATTAAAGAAAATGTTGAAGCCGTAAAACAAAATATTAAAAACCGGCATATGAATGCGGATGCCGATAAGGCAGTAGAACTATATGATAAGCGTACTGCCCTTGTTACTTCTTTGCAGAACCTGCAAAAAGATCGAAACGATAACTCCCAGTCAATGAAGCAAAAATTAAGTACCGAAGAAAGACAAAAACTGGTTGATCAAGGGAAGGCTATAAAAGAAAAAATCGCCCAAGTTGAAGCCGATCTTGCTGAAGCCGAAAAAGCCCTGCACGAGGCTGTAAGTAAAATTCCGAATATGGCCCATCCAGAAGCCCCTGTCGGCAAAGAAGATTCGGACAATTTGGAAGTTAAGCGCTGCGGAACCGTGCCCAAGTTTGACTTTGAGCCCAAGGACCATGTTCAGTTGGGCCAAGATTTGGATCTTATCGACTTTGAAGCCGGAACAAAGGTTTCAGGCGTCAAATTCTATTTTTTAAAAAACGAAGCCGTATTTTTGGAGCAGGCTCTTACGATGTACGGTCTTAACATATTGCGGAAGCACGGGTTTAAACCCTTTATCACTCCTGACGTAGCAAAAGAAGAAATCTTATACGGTATAGGCTTTAATCCCCGCGGCGAAGAATCAAACGTCTATTCTCTTGAAGGCGAGGGCACTTGTTTGGTTGCAACTGCCGAGATTACTCTGGGTGGCTATCACTCGGACGAGATTATCAAAAAAGAAAGCTTGCCGTTAAAATACTGCGGTCTTTCTCATTGCTTTAGACGTGAAGCGGGAGCCGCCGGACAGTTTTCAAAGGGGCTTTACAGGGTTCATCAGTTTTCAAAACTCGAAATGTTTGTTTATTGTACGCCGGAAGAATCCGATGCTATCCATGAGGAGCTCCGCTTAATTGAAGAAGAAATCTTCAACGGTTTGGGAATTCCATTCAGGGTTGTCGATACTTGCACGGGCGACTTAGGGGCTCCTGCCTACCGAAAGTGGGACTTGGAAGCATGGATGCCCGGAAGAAACGGAGGAGAATGGGGCGAGGTTACCTCTACTTCAAACTGTACCGATTATCAGGCACGCCGCTTAAATATACGCTACAAGGACGATGACGGTAAAAACAAATTCCTTCATACCCTAAACGGAACTGCTTTGGCGATGTCGAGGGCTATGATAGCCGTCTTGGAAAATTATCAGCAGGCTGACGGTTCTATTAAGATACCGGAAGTGCTTGTTCCCTATTGCGGTTTTGATAAAATCGGTTAAACCGATTGATAAACTTTTTGATGCTTTTTAGATATTAGGTTTGTATAAAAAAAAGGCCGGAGCATTGTCCGGCTTTTTTTATGTTGTTGATGTAAGCTCCGAAATATCTTTTTTCCATTGGTAGAGCTTATTTTTATCTTCCCATTCAATTAGTTTTATGATTTTAAAGTTTTTACGAATTTTGGGATTTTCAAAATAGGCGACGGCAAAGTTCCCGTTTCCTATGTAAATGATTTCTTCTCCTTCTTTTAATTCTTCCGCTTTTTTTAAAAATTCGATAACGCAGTCAAAGTGTACAGGCAGGCCGCTTTCCTTATCGGCAATGGCCGAGCTTAAGTCCTGTATAATTTCGCCGCACTTTGTGCATTTGTATTTGGGATATTCTATTTTTTTAAAAGCCGGTTCTCTGTTTTGGCCTTGAAAAGTTTTTGCTTTTTTTATTTGTCCGTCAAGGGGGCGTTTTTGCGGGGTATCATCTTCCCGTTTTTCCGTCCTTTGACTTCTCATAGGTTTAAACCTTCTTTTACTCATATTCTTATCCTCTTTTTGCAATTCATATTTTCGTAATCGAGTCCGCCGTTCAGCACTCTTTCCGTTATAATTGAAGCCAGTCTATAAATAGCGGCATTTATGTACTCGGGGTCTTCAAGTTTTAATTCCATTGCATGAATTTCCTCATCCGTTAGTACGGTATTATGGGTAGAGGTGTTTTTTTTAGGTGGAAATAAATTCACACTAGTCATAGCAATCTCCAAAGGCGTCTTTTAAATGTAATATCTCAAGCGGCTGTTCCAAAAAAGGGTTTGATCGTAATACAATCACATCAAATCTTATATACATCTTATTATATTTTCGATTGTTTGCGAGAAAATGTTTAGCGGTTTTTATAATCCTCTCTTGTTTTTTTTTGTTGATAATAAGATCTAAATCGGATAGTTCAGTTTTTAATAAGGTTTTTACTTCTACAAAAACCAGAACCCCGCCGGATGATGTTTGCTCCGTTTTATCTAAAGCAATTATATCTATCTCTCCGGTGCGAGTTCTCCAATTTTTTTCTAAGATAAGATAGTCCTTATCGGTCAGCCACTCGGCTATTCTACTTTCTCCTTTTGAGCCCAGAGAATCCATTATTTATTTCTGTAAGTTCGCGGATCGATAGCCCGAACTATAAAAAGATTTTTATTTTTCTTTAAATCTACAAGCTCTGAATTCTCATCCAAAATCTCTCCTGTTGAGTCAATTAATATACGGATGAAGGGGCGCATCGGTGCTTCCGGCGAGCTTTTAATTACTCTGGCAAGAGAAGCATCATTCATTAAAACGATGGAGCCTATAGGGTAAATTCCCACACTTCTAATCATGGCCTTTATTATTTCGGGATCGAAAATGCGGGCATTATCTGAAAGAAGATTTTTCATGGCTTGATATCCCAGCATTAAATCCCTGTATGGCTTGGGCGTTATCATTGCAACAAAGGCATCGGCTACGGTTATAATTCTTGCTCCTATATCTATATCCTTTCCTGAAAGACCGTTAGGATAGCCCTTTCCATCCCATCTTTCGTGGTGCTGCATAATGCTCAAGGCAATTTCCCGTGTGTACATGAGTTCACTCATAACTGTCTTGTAGCCATAGGCTGTGTGAGCTGCAACAGCCTGCTTTTCAATATCAGTCAGGGTTTCGGTTTTATTGAGGATTTTTTGAGGTATTTTTATCATTCCGACATCGTGTAAGAGGGCTGCGATAGTTATTTCGTTAATTCTATTTTTGGGAAGCTCGAGAGCCTCGCTTAAAATGATGGCTAAGATAGCCGTATTTACGGACGAGCGGGCCAAATTATCTTCTTCAAGTTCGGTTCCCAATATAAAACCTACGCAAAGAGGAGGATTTTTTCTGACCAGTTCTATCAACTGTGTAGCATGATAGTTTACAGGCATATTATCCACCGGTTTTCTGGCTTTGAAATTTTCAAATACTTTTTCAAGGCTCTTTATAATTTCCAGATATTCGGTATGGAGCTGCATTGAGCGGGAATCTTGTGTAAGCTTTAGAATGCAATCGGCAGAAATTTCTTCAATTTCGGATCTTTTAATTTTGGTCCCGCTGATGGGATAGTCTTCTTGAACTTCCTCTATTTCCTCCGGATCTTCAAGAGCTTCAACCTCATCTAGCTCATCAAGCTCTGCTATTTCATCATCTAAGGTCTCACCTTCCGGTACAGGATCGCCGGCAGTAACAACATATTGAACTTTCCATCTTTTTAAAGTGTTCAATTCATTTTCACTTAATGCCATACCTTTTAAAAGAAACATGTTTTTCCCGTCATCAAAAAATACGGGAGCCGAAAAACGCTCTCCAATTTTTAAATCAGCCGTTTTAATTTTTTTTAACATTCCAAATCCCCTTTTAAGTTAATCCTTTTTCAGCAAAAAGGCAAAGATAGCGGCAACAGCTTTATATGTATACTCGGGAATACATGAACCTATTTCGTGGTGGATAAGAATGTTTGCCAAGGTTTCATCTTCTATAATTTTAATTTTGTTGCGTTCGGCTGCCTCTTTAATTCTTTTTGCCGTCAGCCCCCTTCCTGATGCCGTAATTATCGGCGCTTTTGCCTCTAAAGCATAGCTAAGGGCTACTGCACAATCAACTTTCTTTTTATCTGTTTTTGTCATAACTCCATTATATCACAAATATGAAAAAAAACAAGGAAGCAAAGAAATTTTCAAATTTTTTTCTGTGTAACTTGACTTAAAAGTCATTGTTTTAGTATTATAATTATGTAGTGAGGTTAGATATATGCGTAAATTAAAAAATCCGCTTTCAGCGATGGCCGGAATTTTATTTATTATGCTTGTTTCGGTTGTTTTTCTTTCAGCCCGATGTTCAAGTAATCCCGAAAATGCTTCTACAGTGTATGCCGATCCGGGGCTAAAGACCGAGCTGAGTAAAGAGTCTGTTTCGGCTCTTGAATCTCTTCAAAAAGCAAATCGAGAGCTTACTTCCATGATTTTACCCTCGGTAGTTACCCTTGATGTTGTAGAAACAAGAAAGGTTCAAAACAATATAGACGGTTTTCCTTGGTTTTTCTTTAACCGCCCTCAAGATCAAAAAGACGGTCAGGGGGAAAGGGAATATGAAGCCGAAGGTATGGGCTCAGGTGTTATCGTAAGAAAGACGGGAAAAACCTATTATGTTCTGACAAACCAGCATGTTACAGGCAATGCCAAGACAATTTCCGTTATACTTTATAACGGGGATAAGGTTCAAGGTAAGTTAATTGGTTCTGATCAGAGGAAGGACGTTGCCCTTGTTTCCTTCGATTATGATAAGGATTTAAGGGTTGCCGTGTTGGGAGACTCAAATACCGTACAGGTAGGAGATCTTACATATGCAATCGGTGCCCCTATGGGCTATGTGTCTACCGTTACAAGCGGTATTGTAAGTGCGGTAGGCCGTTCAGGCGGACCTAACAGAAATAATATAAACGATTTTATCCAAACGGATGCAGCGATAAATCAAGGCAACTCAGGCGGTCCCTTGGTCAATATCTATGGTGAAGTTATAGGCATAAATAACTGGATTGTTTCATCAAGCGGCGGATCTCAAGGTCTTGCCTTTTCGATTCCTATAAACAACCTCAAAAAAGCTATCGATGATTTTATTACTTCGGGTGAAATCAAATACGGCTGGCTCGGCGTTCAGCTTCTTGAAATAAACGATAAGTTTAGAGAAAACTTAAACTTAAAGGATATTGAAGGTGCTTTTGCAGGACAGGTATTTTTAGGTTCGCCTGCGGACAAGGGCGGTATAAAGCCCGGTGATTATATTACCGAGGTAAATTCGACAAAAGTTAAAAATGTTGACGATATACTGCGTGTTATCGCCGACTTAAAGCCGGGAGAATCTTCATCCTTTAAGATTTTACGAAAAGGAAAAGAAATCTCCGCAACCGTAAAAATCGAAGAAAGAGATGAAAAAAATGTAGCGGATTCTTCCAAACTTTGGCCCGGTTTTGTTCCGTCTCCTTTAACTGAAGAAATTATAAAACAACTGGAGCTTAAAAAAGGTCAAAACGGCGTTTTGGTAACAAGTTTACAGGCTAAGAGCCCTGCTGCCGTTATGAGTTTACAGCCGGGCGACCTTATAGTAAAGGTCAACGGAAAAGATATAAAAGATGTTTTGAGCTTTTATGATGAGCTTTCAAACGCAAAGGGCGAGATTTGGTTTGACTTTATAAGAGAAGGTCACAATTTGGTTACCCCAAAGATTAAAAGATAAAATCTTTAAATAATTTTACCTCCTTTTTGGGCTAAGGCGGCATACTTAAAACTGTGCTGTTTTAGCCCTCCTTTTTTCCAAAAATATATTAAAAATCAATATTAAAAATATCATAATAGGGAACCAATCCTTATACGAGGCATAAAATGTTTTTTTGTGTCCGTAAACAGGGACTTCCGTATAAACGGATTCTGCCTTGAAGAGGGAAAGGTCTGCAATAACTCTTCCTTTAGGGTCTACAACTACGGAGTAGCCTGAATTGGTTGAGCGTACCAAGGTCGTTCTAAGCTCTATGGCTCTAAAATGGGCAACGACAAAATGCTGATATTCGGCACTCTTTGTTTTAGACCAAGAATCGTTTGTTATGTTTATAAGAACCTCACTTCCAGCATTGTGTAAATTAAGGCAGACTGCAGGAAAAGCATCTTCAAAGCATATGGGAACAGTAAAATTGACCGTCTTTCCTTCCGAATTTTTAATACCGAATACCTTATATTCGGTTCCCGGATTCCAGCCTGAAGAAAAGCCGACCAGCTTATCAAAAAAACGGACAACAAGGGGGTTGTCTATAAAAGGAATGTACTCGGCAAAGGGGACGAGTTGGATTTTTGAATAAATATCTAAAATTTTCCCTTCAGGGGATAAAAGATAGGCTGCGTTATATTGTTTTTTTCCGTCTATATACGGGGAGCCTACTATGATCGGGGTATCCGTATCGGCTAAAAAACGGGTAAACGGGTCACCATAAGGAAGAATTCCGTAAAAATCCTCGTTGTCCTTGTAAGGAACTATAAGGGATGACTCGCTCCAAACTATAAGATCCGGCTTTTTACTTGCAGAAAATATCGCCTTACGGCTTAAATCTTGAGAGGTTTTTATATTTTCTTCAAATTGGGAGTTATCCCATGGGTCGGTGTTTTGCTGGACAATTACGGTATTTAAAAAGGTTGCAGGCTTTATCTCTGCCGACAGAATTGTTATTCCGTAAATGTTTATAATTAAAACCAAAAAAGCTGTAAAAATCAGGGGGCTTTTAATTTCGGTTAAACCTTTAAAAAAGGTCTTTGAATTTGCCGAATACGCATACATTTGTAAGGCTTCGCCTAAGCAGGCTGCAATAAGGGGGACAATAAAAGAAAGCCCCCAAACTCCCGTTATATCTACAAACTGAATAAAAGGCTTTAAATTAAAGCAGATCATCGGGGCCGTTCCCCAAGGATAGGCTAAAAAGCCTGTAGATTTTGCAAATTCCCAGAGGAGCCAAACGGCGGCAAAGAAAAAGGGGCGTAAATTTTTCCTTTTTTGAAGACTATGATAAAGTAAAAAGCCGAAGGGCATTGCTATAAAAAAATATGCAAGGGTGCTGGCTCCAAGCGTAAATATTGCAAAATCTTCAAAAAATGCAAGCCAAAAACTTGACATCAAATGTACAAAAGAAACAAAAAAACCGTACAAAAATGCCGCTCTTTTATGTGAGCCGCAGTTAAGAAGTGCATAGTATACTAAAACTAATCCTGAAAAACCTGCAATAGCAGAGCCGAAATTTAAAATTTCATTGGGGATTCCGAAAGAAAATAGGACCGAAGAGATAAAAACAATAAAAAAAGATAAAAAAAATCGCATATTTACACATCTATTTAATCATTTTTATTGAAAAATTTCAATATAACGAGTATTATATATTTATGCAAAAAATAGTTACATTTCATATTGACGAATATGGAGATGAACCTGAAGTATGTGCTGCCGCTCCGGGGCGGTTTCATCTTCTAGGTGAACATACATGGTTTGCACAAGGAAATACTCTTTCCATGAGCATTAATCACTATTTATATGCTTGTGCATCCAGGCGCAGTGATAATAACTTTAGGCTGTTTTCAATTTCGCTTAATGAGCGGAAGAAAATATCTTATTCAGGTCTCAGATATAAGAGGGAAGACAGATGGGCTAATGCGGTTAAGGCCGTTATTTCGGCATTTAACGACTTCGGACATCATGTTTCCGGCTTAAATTTTACTATTTTGTCCGAAATACCTGCGGATGCGGGCTTGGGAACGCCCAACGCTCTTAAAACGGCAACAGCCCTCATATTGAGGAAGATGTTTGCCCCAAAACTTACCAAAAGCGATTTGGTAGATATTCTTGAACATGCTAATGTTCAACATTTAAATACTTATGCACATAGAGCGGATATTTTATGTGCTCTTTTTGCAAAATCCAATCACTGTGTGCGTACCGACCATCGAAAAAAAACTGCGGATATTTATCCTTTTCCAATCGAGGGTCATTCCATTATATTAACGGATTCCCGTGTACCCCGCATAATCGCCCGCGAAGAGTTGACGTCCAGATTGGATGAATGTGTAGAGGCCTATGAGCTGGTAAAAAAACAGCCGGATATGCCTAAAAATATGATGCATTTGACCGAAAAAATGCTTGAAGAAATCGATATCCCCGAGTCGGTGAGGAGAAGGGTTACCTATATTATAAGAGAATCTTTAAGTGTTGATGAAGCTGTGGACGCCCTAAAGCGCAAAGATAATATAATGCTTTCACGTATCTTAAACCGCTCGCATGACGGGCTTAGAGACCGCTTCGAGATTTCCTGTCCCGAATTGGATTGGCTGGTCAAGCGCTCCCTTGAGTTTATGGAGCCTTCGGTAACCAACCTTGTGTGTTCACGAATGACGGGAAAGGGATTCGGCGGCTGTACTTATACTATTCTTAGAGATGAAGATGCAAAAGCTTATATAGAAAAAGTTGGAGATTACGAAAGAATTTTCGGATTTAAACCTTTGGTATACATGGCTAAGCCTACAGGCTCTGCAAGAACCTTTTAATAAGGGTTTTAAGATTAGTAAATTTTTAAGTGTTTTTCTCTGCTATTGTGTAAAAAGTTTTTTTTCTGTATAATTTGAAAAAGGGAGGGTTTCATGTATTCCGAATTAAAAGAGGGGATAAACCTATATAACAAAAAAGACTATCAGGAAGCTTTAGTTTTCTTTTTAAGTGTAAGCACTGAAGATGTTCTTATAAAAATCGAAATAAACTATTATATAGGACTAATATATTCCCGCTTGTCGGAGTATGAGCAGGCTCTTGAATATCTTGAGCAGGTAGTAACTGCAAGCAAGGATATTGCAAAGGTTTATCAATGCAGATTGATATTAGCCTTTATCTATGCAAATACGGGCCGAACCAGACTTGCAGAGTTTGAGCTTTCAAAACTTATCGAAGCCGGTTATGAGTCGGTACAGGTTTTTTCTTCATTGGCTTATGTTTATTATGAACACCATGAAACCGAAAAGGCCATCGACTATTATGAAAAAGCCTTAAAAACCGCTCCGGAAAACAGCACGGCCTTAAACGGCCTGGCCTATATCTTGGCCGAAACGGATAGAGATCTGACACGCTCCTTGCTCCTCTGCAAAAAAGCCGTAGAAAAACAGCCCGAAAATCCGGCTTATTTGGATTCGATGGCTTTAATCTATCATAAGATGAACCTCCCTTCGGAAGCTAAATCCTATATTACTCGAGCTAAAGAAAAATTACCCGATAATAAGATTATACTCAAACACTTTGAAATGATAAGTTCTGATGCACGGGAGGCTTAGGATGAAATTCGGTAGAAAATGTCGTATAATTGTTTTTATAAGCTTAGTCTTATTTACTGTTCCTGTTTTTTCACAAGATAAGAATTTTACCGATAAGCCGTCCTCGTCGGATAAGAGAGTTGCTTCCGAAGAATTTAGGCGGGGTGTTCAAGCCTATTATCGCGGAACCTTTAACGAAGCCATCCTTTTATTCGAAAAAGCTCTTTCTTATCTGCCCGATGAGTCTTTAATTTTAGATTGGCTTGGAAAGGCCTATTACAGCTCAGGTGTTGAAGGTGCAGCTCTGACTCAGTGGGAATTGGCCGAGGCAGCAGGTTACGGCGGAATGCTTTTAAAAAACAAGATAGAAATTCTAAAAGAATCGAGGAGCCTTACTCCCTATTCTTCAGATAACATAAAGTATGTGGAAAACTCTTCTTTTAGCTCAAAGAACGGCACTGTAGAGCTTTTCCGCCAGCCCCTTTCGATAGCGGCTGTTTCCGACGGCTCCTTTTGGATGACGGCTTACGGCTCAAACGAGCTTTTGCATTTTAACGTAAACGGTATTATCTTGGACAGAACAAAGGGGCCTATTCAAGGCTTTGACAGGCCCTTCGATGTTATAGCCCTATCGGACGGAAATCTCTTGGTTTCGGAATTTGCCGCCGACAGGCTTTCTCTCCTCGATAAAAACGGTTCTTTTGTAAAATCTTTCGGAGCGAGAGGCCGCGGAAACGGAGAATTTATAGGCCCTCAGTTTTTAGCTGAAGACGAGTACGGCAATATCTATGTTTGCGATTTTGGAAATGCAAGAATTGTTGTTTTTTCTTCTGCAGGAGAGCCTCTTTTTACCTTTGGAAAAAAAAGCGGTCTTTTCGGGGGCTTTACGGCTCCTTCGGGGATAGCTGTAGTCGACGGGCTTGTCTATGTTGCCGATGCAATAAAGGGCGCCGTTTATACCTTCGATACGGCCGGCAACTTTGTTCAATCTCTCCTGCCTGAAGGCACCTTAAAGCAAATAGAATCCCTTAGGGAATGGAACGGCAATTTGGTTGCTTCTGCAGGGAATAAGGCTTACCTTATCGATATTGCTTTTTCGACTGTAAGCGAGTTGACGAGTCTGGGAAATGTTCCTACAAAGATTACGGCTGCGGTTCCCGATGTGAACGGAAGTCTTCTTTTAATAGACCATAAAAATCAAACGGTAGAAATAACTTCAAGAATAAATGAACTTGCAGGCGGCCTTTTTGTATTGATAAAAAAAGTTTATTCAGATAAATTCCCTGAAGTCTTGGTTGAAGTAAGCGTACAAAACCGCGACGGCAAACAAATTGTAGGTTTGACTCAGGATAACTTTATAATCACGGAGGGAAACAGGCCTGTTGCCGATTATTCTTTGACCGGTTCTTCCTATCTTAATAAAACTTGCGATATAGCCGTCATTGTTGAAAGATCTCCCAATTCCTTAAAGGAAAAGGCCTTAATAGAGGCTGCCTTAAAGGAAATTGCAGAAGCAATGCAGGGCAGGGGAAAGATAAGCCTTATTTCAGCCTCATCTATTCCCGCTCTTGAGGGAAAATTCTCTCCTGCCGATTTGATAACCCTGCCTAACCGCATAAAGGCTCCGGCCTCGTCCGACTGGAAATTAGATCTTGCTTTGAGGCTTGCCGTCGGGGAGCTGATAAATGCCGAACAAAAAAGAGCCGTTCTTTTTTTGAATTTCAGCGATCCTAATTCGGATAATTTTAAGCAGTATAATTTAAACGACCTTGCTTCATACATGAAAAATAACAATATACGTTTTTATCCGATTAGTTTAAAAAAGGGAGCTCCTGCTTCCGAAATGAGCTATCTTGCAAAAAAGACTGGCGGTAAGACCTCATACATCTATGCCGAAAGGGGCTTAAAACCTCTTATTGATGATATTATCGAAAAGCCTTTGGGAATGTACCAGCTGAAATATACTTCTACCATGTCAACCGACTTCGGTAGGTCTTTTTTACCCGTAGAAGTAGAGGTTCAGCTTTTGGAAAGATCAGGCCGGGATGAAATAGGGTACTTCGCTCCCTTGGAGTAGAAATCAATAGGGCTGTTTCTTTGTTCTTTCCGGATTGATATAAACGTCCATCTGCGGGAAGGGAATATTTATTTCGGCTTCTTCGAAGAGTTCGGCTATAAGTTTAAAAATAGAATTCTTTATAACAAGAAAGTCTTCATTTTTTCCCCAAGCATAGAAGGCAACTTCTATACCGGAATCTGCATAAGCCGACCAGAAAACAAAGGGTTCGGGGCTTTTTAGAATTTGAGGTACTCGGTTCGGGATTTCCATTAAAACGGATTCTACCTTTTCCATGTCGCTTCCGTATGCAATGCTTATCTTTGTTTCGATTCTCCTTATCGGGAGGCTTGAGTAGTTTATGAGGTTTCCCTTTATGACTACCTCGTTCGGAATACGCACGATGTTTCCGTCAAGGGTTTTTACCCTGATAGCCATAAAGTCAATCGATTCTACATTTCCCGTTATGTCTCCAAGTTGGATACGGTCGCCTACCTTAAAGGCTTTTTCTGCAAGGACAAAGAAGCCTGAAATTATATTTGACACCGAGGTTTGGGCTGCAAAACCTATGGCAACACCGGCAATACCTGCGGCTCCTACAAAGGCATTTATGTTTATACCGAGCTTTTTAAATATCGTCATCAAGATAACGGCCAGACAGGTGTATTGTAAAATCTTTGTTATAAGGTTTTGAATTGCAGGGCTTACCTTGTTCTCCGTAAATTTTTTAAGCGATTTAATTATAATTTTAAAAAAGATGTATGTTATTAAAATTATCCCCAAGAAAGACAATATGGATATAAAAGAGGGCAGGGTAAAGTTTTCCTTAACAAAAGTTTGTATTTGTTCTAAGTTTATGTTCATTTTTTTAATCTATCAAATTTTTTGTAAACTTCCAAGAGGTAGACAAAGCCTTACATTTATAGTATAAAATCATATGAAGTACGGTATTTCTGCTATAGCATTTGACATTGACGGTACGCTTTATCCTTCATGGCGCTTTAATTTACGTATAATTCCATTTCTGTTAAAAAATTTTAATTTTATGTCTGCTTTTAACAAGACCCGAAAAGATATAAGACTTTGGCAGGAAAAGAATCCCGATAAAGTTTTAAGCAACTTTTTTGATTTTCAAGCCGAAATCTTGGCAAAACACGCAGGAAGAAATAAGGAAGATGTTAAAAACTTTTTGGAGACGGAAATTTATGAGGGCTGGAAAAAGCGTTTTGCAAGGATAAGACCTTACTTTTTTGCAAGGGAATCTATAGAGGAATTTAAAAGATGCGGGCTTAAAATAGCCCTTCTTTCGGACTTTTTACCGGAACAAAAAAATGATGTGTGGGGTATTTTACCCCTCTGTGATGCCGCTTTCGGGACAGAGGCTATAGGGGCCTTAAAACCTTCTCCTCTCCCCTTTAAACGGTTGGCAGAAGCCCTTGATCTGCCTTGCGATAAGATTCTCTATGTGGGAAACAATCTCAGGTACGATGTTGCAGGGGCCAAGGCAGCAGGAATGCACACTGCCTGCATAAAGAGCAGGTTATTTATCTTACTTAAAAAAGTTTTTGCTCAAAAAGATAATGAAAAACCGGATATTTATTTTTCAAACTATCGCCAATTATTGAAATTTATGATATAATTTGATATTATAAGCGTAAAAAAGGGTGGGAATTTTTAATGAATTATATTTTATTCAATCTTATAACATTGGTAATTTGTATAGGTATTATTATTGCTTTTAGACAAAGCGATAAAAATAACCGATCCATCGAAAAAGCAAAAAGATACGGGGATAAAATAAAAGAAGACCTTGAAGCTTTTGTAAACGAAAAAAATTCTACTTTAAGCGATCTTTCTACGGAATTGGGAGTGCAGCAAAGTAAGGCTATTGCTACAGTGAAGCGGCTTGATGAACTTCGAGCCGATTTTTTAGTGCAAAGTCAAACAGTAGAAGAGCGCTCCGCCACCATTCAGGATATAGACAGATACATTACCGAATCCGGGCAAACCATTCAAAAACTTATGGATATGACGGCCTTGGCAGAAAAAAATTTAATGGAAATTACAAGGGAAGCTGATTTTGTCGATTCTCTTGCAAAATCGATTAACGCTGCAAGGGTTCAGCTGAATAATCTTACTGAAAGTATTCCGGAATTAAAACAAAATTTTGCAGCCGAAGCCGATGCCAAATTAAGCGAATATAAAAGCAAAATATTGGATGAAATGGGCCTTGTAATCAACGATGTTGAAAACCGCCTTGCTTCGGCCCAAAGAGATACGGGCGAACTCTTGGAAGTAACATCAATTAAACTTCAAGACTTATATAAAGAAGCATATAATTCTGCAGCAGACAAGGCGGGAGCTCTTCAGGAAGCTGCCTTTGCTAAGTTAAAAGAGGAAACTGCAGAAAGGGTTCAAAGCTACCGCAAAGAATTTGAAGAAACAGCTGCAGAGATTGAAACCCAAATGGATGACAATTTAAACCGGACAAGGCAGATGGCTTCGGATTTTAAGGCAGAATGGGAAACTCAGGCAAAGGACTATCTTGCTCAAATGCAGTCGGATTTTTCCCGGACCGAAGAAAATATTTCGTTACGTATAAATTCCATATCCGAAAAATTGAAGGAAACTGAGGATGCAGTTTCGGTACGTTCTGATGCGATTGCTGCCGATTTAAACCAAACCGAAGCTACAATGAGGTCTCAGTTTAACAGCCTTGCTTCTAACTTCCAAGATAACGTAAATTCTCTTTCTAAATTTACGGATAAAAAGTTAAATGAGTTTAAGATTCAGACTGAAGAAAGATTTACCAAATTTGAAAAGGCTATTGAAAACGTTGACAGCTTAAAAGAAGAAATCGAAAAATCTCAAGCCCTTATTAAAAATGAGATTATAGCCGACTTCTCTTCTTACGTAAATTCGGCCAAACAAAGTCAGCAAAACTTTTTTAACGAATTTACTAATAATTCGGAAAAAATCCGTGAACGCATGAAGGCTATAGATGCAGGTATCGATGACCTAAAAGCTAAGGCCTATACAAACGTTTCGGAAAAATTAAAAATGTTTGAAGACGACTTCTTTGCAGACCTTGCAAAGAGGAGCGAGGCTATTAATCTAAGCTTCGATCAGTGGAAAGATGATGTTTCTGCCAACATGACCCTTCTTGCTTCTGAAAACGAATCGGCACGGAAGGATTTGGAAGAAAAATATAAGGCAGAGCTGCGGGTAAGGCTTGGTCAGGCAGCCGAAGAATATAAAGCTCTTTTTACCAAACTGGATGAAAAGGTTAAAGATGTTGAAGCCGGTTTAAATTCGCGGGTTTCTGCAATGGACGGCACTGTAGAGCAATACATAGAATCTTTCCGTGCAGACGTAGATCAGATAAAAGCAAAGGCATCTCAGCAGATTGAAACTGAGCTTGCTTCATATAAGGAGCAGGTTCGCGAGGCTGTATCCAATCAAAACGCAGAGCTTGAAAATACTTCAAAGAGCATGCAAGAAAAACTCCTTTCAATTCGGGAAGAGTCGGAAGCCAAGTTTGAAACTATTAAAAAAGATTTTGAAGCTTGGAAGAACCGCACGGATCAGCAGTTTACGGATGCCCGTTCATTCTTTGACGAGAAGATTACAAACTTTGCAGGCTTAACGGAAAATGCAATTAAAAATCTTGATGCCAAGTATAATGCCCAGTACAAAGACTTTGTAGCAAAGAGCGGAGACGCCTTTAACGGTATTCAGGCGAAGCTTAATTCCGTTGATACTAAGGTTGCATCTGCAAACAAGGCCATTGATGAGCATGCTTCAGAAGTTACAAACCGCTTTAATACCGAAGCAGAAAAACTAAATGAGGTAATCAATAAAAGAATTAAGGAAGCCGCTTCTGAGGCTGCGCTGTCCGTACAGGGCATCAATGATATGATTCTTGAAGTTCGTAACCGCCTTGATGAAACCCAAGAGAAGGTTCGCGAAAAGATTCAGGCTGATGCAGACCGCCTAAATTCGCTTATAGAAGAAATAGATAAAAAACAAAATGACTTTATTACACAAACCAAGGTCTTTGAAAGGGCTGATGAATTAAAAGAAGGTTTGGAAAAAGATATTGCTTCTCTTAAAAATGAGGTTACTAAATTTGAGGTTTATAAAAATGCAATGGATGACCTCACTCTTCAATATGATAAGGTTACACATTTGGAAGAAGAAGCTAAACAAAAGGTCAGCCGCTTTATGAATGAGCGCAAAAACATTGAGCTTCTTGAAGGCGAGTTTATAAAACTTAATGCTCTTTCCGACTCTATGGACAAAAAAATCATCGAGCTTACTTCCGTAAATGATGACTTACAGCAATACCAAGTTCAAATTAGAAGATTGGAAGAAGGTATCGGTGATGTAAACACCCGCTATGAAAGGCTTGAGAAAAAAGAAGCCGTATTAAATCAAACTCTTGAAAGCATTGATTCCGCTTTTGAAAATTTAAAGACTCTTGAATCGGATATTAAACAATTTAAGACTGAGGTAAGTGTAATTCCTCCCGAGATGGAAAAGATAAAGGTAACGCTTGAAACTCTTTTATCAAATCAGGGAAGGGCAGAAGCTGTTTGCGAAAAGATTGAGAGCGTCGATTCTACATTGGAAGATTTGAACTCAAAGATGGATAACCTAAAGCAGGCCAGAAGCTGGCTTGCCGCCACCGAAACCAGATTAAAAGAAATTTCGAGCGAATCGGAAGCTCAGCTAAAGCTGATGGCAGACCTCTTTAAGGGAGAAAAACCCGAAAGGAACGAAAGCGGAAGTCCGTCATTAAATGTGCAAGAAAACGTACTAAAACTGTCACGCCAAGGTTGGAAAAACAACGAGATTGCAAAGGCTTTAAACTTATCCCTCGGGGAAGTAGATCTTATTCTTGAGTATGCCGACAAAAGATAAGGCATGAGGCAAGGGCGGCAACGGCCTTGCCTTTTCCTATTATTCCTATGCCTTCTCCGGTTTTTGCCTTTATAAAAATTTGCTCTTTTTCTATTTTTAAAATACTTGCTATCGATCTTCTTATCTCTTCTCTGAATGGGAGGATTTTTGGTTCTTCAATTATTATTACGCAGTCAATGTTTTGAATCTTCCATCCTGCTTCGCTTATTATTTCCCATACTGTTGATAAAAGTTCTGCGGAATTTGCGTCCTTCCACTTTTTATCGTTTGGCGGGAAAAACTCTCCTATGTCTCCCATTCCGCAGGCTCCGAGGAGGGCATCTGTAATGGCATGAAGGAGGACGTCTCCATCCGAGTGGGCTTTTTCACCTTTTTTAAAAGGAATATGAACGCCTCCCATCATAAGCTTTTTTCCTCTGACTAAGCGGTGTAAGTCGTAGCCTAAGCCTGTTCTCATTTTATATCTTCCTTAAAGGTTATTTTTTTGTTGGATACTTCTCCCGTGCAGATAAAAACGTCTCCGGCAAATTCTCCGTAAATCTCACTGTCGTCGGTGTATTCTTTTCCGTTTTCTAGAGCCTGTTTATGAGCTGCCAATATCTTTTCAAAGCCGAATCCTTGAGGGGTCTGTACCGAATATACGGAACTCCTTTTTAAGTGTTGGGTTATTTTACCGGATTTATCGGCGATTTTTTGTGTATCAACGGCTTGGTAACCGGGAATTACCGCCTCCCGCTTGCTTACCTCATCGGAGACTCGTTTTATAAGCTCAGGGCTGACCCAGGGGCGGGCTCCGTCATGGATTAACACAAAGTTAAAATCGGCTTCTTTTTTTTCTTTAAGCTCGCCGAGTTTAACAAGGGCTTTAAATACGGAAGTCTGTCTTGTATCGGCTCCGGCTGTAAAGATTATTTTTGTATTTTTTTCAATCAGAGTTTTTTCAATTCTTTTATCGTTGAAGATTAAATTATTTGCGTCCGAAATATCTTTGGCGGGAACAGTAACAACTATGACTTCAAACAGCTTTGTTTGTAAAAATTTTAAAAGGCATTCGGAGAGAACCGTAACGCCCTCTCCGTATTCAGGTAATCTTAAATATTCTTTTTTTGTATCTAAATTCATTCGTTGGGATTTGCCTGCTGCAGTTATTACGGCGGCAAAGCCTAAACTTTTAATCGTCCTCATACATATCCGAGTCTTCTATGTCGTCTTCATCCATATCGTCATCATCAAGTCTTTCATCATCATTTGCGATTAAATCGTCGTCGTCGTCATCATAGTCATCCTTGAATTTTTCGATTGGGCCGCCTAGCGGTTCAAGGTGTAAGTGTATAGCTGCCTCTACTTCTGTTTTTGTCATCTTTAATGCCGCTGCTATTTCGTCTTGAAAAATTCTATAGGCTGAGTCATAGAGCTTTCTTTCTTGAATGGGAAGCTCCTTTGTTTTACTGCGTTGGTAGAGGGAGCGTACGACCGAGCCTGTGTCCAAGATTTTTCCGCTTTTAAATAGGTCCATATTCATTTGATAGCGGGCCTTCCAATCTATCGGGATAGGTTCAAAATCTTCGGATAGGAATTTGAGGGCGGCTTCAGCTTCTGCCTTTGTTACTATACGTCTTATTCCCAGATTATCGATTCCGGTAATAGGGACTAAGACCGTCATATCCGAATCGGACAGATAAATAACATAATAGTCAATGACTTCTCCGGCTATCTCTTTTTTGGTAATATCCGTGATAGTACCGACGCCCTGACCCGGGTAAACGACAACTTCTTTTGCTGAAAAAACAAATTTCTTACTCATATGTTTGAGTATTATAGCATAAATATCTTTTTTAGTCTACGAGGCCGAATTTAGCTGAGTTTAGCTGTATGAAAAGTCGCTGTCGCCGATAAATTCGCGCAATATGGATTGTCCGTGTACAAAACTGGCCGGAAGCGGTAGGAAGTTTCCTAAAAAGGTTAATAACCTCGACGCTTCGTTATATTCCTTTTGGTTCGGCTTTACTGCTTTTAAAAGAGGTTCTGCATAAACCTTTAAAACTGAAAGTTCATAGTCCAGAGCCGTGTTAAAGACAGCATCGGCATTTCCTTGGAAGGGGAAAATATATTTTGATTCTCCGCTTCTTACATCGCCCCACATTCCTATTGTTTTTGAAGCAGGACTTCCTCTAAACTGGGCATCTCGGACTATGCGTCTTATAAGTCTGTTATCTGAGGTCGGAATGCGGTTATGGTCATCCAAATTAAGCTGGGTTAGAGCCGAAAGGTAGACCTTAAATTTTAATGACTCGTCTATTTTTGCCGTAAGCTTATTGTTTAGAGCATGGATTCCTTCAAGTATAAAGATTGTGTTTTGTTCCGGGGTAAACATCTTACCTTCAGGTCTGCGGGCACTTACCTTAAAATCGTAGGAAGGCATTTCGACTGTTTCACCATTGAATAGACGGAGAAGGACATCGTTTAAGAGTTCAATGTCCAGAGCCTCAACACATTCAAAGTCGGGCCTTCCGTCTTCTTTTTTCGGTGCTTTAGCAATACCCAGATAAAAATCGTCAAGGCTTATAACCTTAGGTATGTACCCAAGAACCTTAAGCTGCATTGAAAGCTTTTTAGCTGAGGTGGTTTTTCCGGAACTTGAAGGGCCTGCTATCAGTATTACCCTTGCGGTTTTTTTAGCCGTTATTTTTTTTGCTATTTCGGCAAGTTTATTGTTTTGAAGTATCTCGGTAATTTCTACATAGTCTTTTATTTTTCTTGAGGTAATTAAGTCGTTCAACTGACCCACCGATGAAACCCCTACAAGTTTTCCCCATTGTTTATATTCTTTATAAATTTCAAAAAGATGGGGGATGTCTTTAAATTCCGAGAGCTTTGTAGGAGATGATGTCCTCGGAAACCTGAGTAAAAAGCCGTCTTCATAGGGCATTACATCAAAGACTTTGACTTCGCCTATTCTATCCATGAGGGGTTGAAAATAGAGATCTTCATAGCTGCCTAAACGGTTTATTAAAATTCGGGGTTTACTCGTGTAGTTTAAAAGTCTATGGGTTTCGGGTTGATTTGAGTGTTCGAATTTTTCCAAGGCTTCTTCGTAGGAAAGCCAGCGGGTATCGATAGGCATGTCTTGAGCTACCATTTCATCCATTTTTGCCTTTATAGCCTTAAAATCCACCTTACTTGAATTTTTTCCTTCAAGGGTGTAATAATAGCCGTAATCCAGGCTGTGTCCCATTAAAAGCCTTAAGCCGGGGTAGAGTTCTTTTGCTGCAGCAGCTAAAATCAGGCAGAGAGTCCTTCGGTAAAAATTTGAGCCTTCTCGGTCGGCTAAGGTTACCGGTTCTATATTGGATTGTACATCGATGGTTTTGTTTAAGGGTACTACCAAATTGTTTACCTTTATGCCTACTATAGGAGCAGGGCAGGCAGGAAAATATTGTACCAGCTCACGCGCCGACACCGGATTAACAAATTCTTTTTGAGTTCCGTCAGGAAAAGTTATTTTAAATGAAGCCATAAGACTCTCCTCTTTATTTTTCTATCTTTAATTATACCATATTTTTTATAAAAGTCCAGCTATTGACTGTTTTTTAAAAGACTGATATTCTTACGCCTTCTATATATTTTATATTTATAAGGATTTATTCTATGAAATTTATTAAAAATTTTACTCTTATTTTATGTTGTGCCTGCTTGTTTTTTGCGTTTACATCCTGTAAGGACAAAAAAGCGGAAACTGAAGTTTCTTCCGAAAACAATGCAGCCGATGAAAAGGAAAAAATTTCGGTAACCGAGGAAGAGGTAGGCTATGCCTTCGGCGTTATCATCGCACAAAGCGTAAAGCAAGACGGTATAAAACTCAACCCCAAGCATATTTTAAAGGGCTATAATGAAGCAATGGCCAAGGATTTTAAGGAACCCGGTCTTTCTGATGCTCATATGGTTTTAAATAAGGCCTTTCAAATGGCTCAAATGGAAAAGGCTGCAAAGGCTCTTGAAGAAGCTAATGCCTTTTTGGAAAAAAACAAGGCTAAAGAGGGTGTTGTAGTTACCGAATCCGGTTTGCAGTATGAGGTGCTTTCAAAGGGGAAGGAAGATTTCTATCCTACAGCAAATGACGAAGTTGAAGTCAACTATATCGGAAAACTTATAGACGGAAGTGTTTTTGACGATTCATATAAAAGCGGTTCCGGCGTAAAAATCCAATTATCAAGGGTGATCCCCGGCTGGAAAGAAGGCTTACAGTTGATGAGTCAGGATGCAAAATTCAGACTTTATGTTCCGCCGGCATTGGCTTACGGAGAACAGGGTATTACTCAGGGCAATACGGTTATAATTCCCCCCAATGCTGTTTTGATTTTTGACATTGAGCTGGTAAATATCTTGCCGCAAAAGTAGTAAACGGTAAAAGAAAAAAAGAGTTTTGCTTTTAAGCAAAACTCTTTTTTTATGCCCTGTTAATTTTTAGCCCTTTCTTTAAGCTTTGCCTTATTCCAAAATTCTTCCATTTTTTCCCCATTTTCAGGTAAAAGCTCAAGGCCATTTTTTTTCATTTCGGCCTCCACAAACCGGAACCGCCTTTCAAATTTTTTGTTTGCATGCATCAAAGCCATTTCGGGATCTATCTTTAAAAAACGGGCGGCATTGACGGCAACAAAGAATACATCTCCTATCTCATCTTCCATCGCGGCCTCGGATCCTGATTTAACGGCTTCGGCAAATTCTGCCGTTTCTTCTTCCATCTTTTCGATAAGGCCGCCTATTTCAGTCCACTCAAAACCGGCCTTTGCTGCCTTTTTTGAAATCTTTAAGGCCCTCAACATCGGCGGAAAATTTTTAGGAATTGAATCCAAAATTGATTCGGCCTTAGGTCTTTCGATTTTTTCTTTTATGTTTTCCCATTGGTTTAAAACGGATTCGGGAGTCGAAGCTTTTTTATCGCTTTCAGGCCCTTCATAGCCTTCCGTTTCCCCGAAAACATGAGGATGCCTTCTTATCAGCTTTTCGGTAAGATTTTTCATAATATCGGCAGTTGAAAAAAGACCTTCTTGTTCATACATATACGAAATCATAAGTACGTTTAAAAGAATATCGCCAAGCTCTTCTTTTACATGCTCAGCGTTTTGTCCGCTACTATGGTGTTCTTCTATTGCATCAGCTGCCTCATAGGCTTCTTCCAAAAGGGACTTGCGCATACTCATAGGGGTTTGAGCTATATCCCATGGACAGCCTCCCAGCCCCCTTAATCTTTTAATTACATTAAAAAGAGCTTCAAAGCTCTCAATCAGTTGTGAATTTTCCATAGGCCAAACATTATAGCAAAAAGGTTCGATAATTGACAATCAGGGGAACTGATTTTACTATCTATTACAAACAATTTCTATAATAATTATGAAAGGAGAAAAGTTTTTTCTTTTAAATAATTTTATGGGAGTTAAGAATGAACAAACTTTTTAAAATCACCCTCCGCAACGACTATGCCTTTAAAAGAGTATTCGGAGTTGAAGAAAACAAAGATGTTCTACAGGACTTGCTGGAATGTATACTAGACATTCCGCCTGAAACCATCGCAGGTTTGGAGCTCTTGGATAAAGAGTTTCAGAAAGAACTTTTGAGTGAAAAACTCGGTGTTTTGGACATCAAGTTAAGACTAAAAGATGGAACCTTTGTCGACATTGAAATTCAAAACAGTTGGCATTTTGATTTTCCTGAAAGAACCCTGTATTATTGGTCTAAGATGTACAACGAAAATATAAAACAAGGTCAAGACTATACAAAACTGCCAAAGTGTATTACAATAAACTTGATAGGAAAAGGCTTTAATAAAAATAAGCGTTTGCACAATAAGTATCTTGTTCTTGAACAAGATACAAAAGAACCTTTAGTCTCAAAACTTGAGATTCATATACTAAACCTTGAAAAAGCAAGAGGGTTAGAAAGATCTCAATTTAGAGATAACAAAATGAAACGCTTATTAAATTGGCTGAAATTTATCGAAACTGATAATGTGGAGGTACGTAATATGCTGGCACAAGAATCACAGATGATGAGAAAGGCAAATGAGACTATTACAATAATGGAAATGAGTCCTAGAGATAAATGGCTATATGATTCCCGTATGAAATATGAACACGATAGAGCATCATGTATAAGTGAAGGGTATCGGCAAGGTATTGAACGAGGAATATCCCAAGGTGCTTACCAAACCAAACTTGAAACGGCTGTTGCATTTAAGAAAATGGGTATTGCTATAGAAAAAATAGCTGAAGGAACGGGGCTCAGTAAGGAAGAGATAGAGAAGCTCTAATTAAGAGAGAATACAACACAGTACAATAAGCTAAGGAAAGACTCTGTTCTAACTGAAGATTTGACGTTTGCATCTATGACTGAAGCCCGGTTTTATGATGCTTTTTTATGGAAGCATTTCCAATCCTTGACTTTTTTATTCTTTTTTTGTAATCTTACAAGTGTTAAAAATGCTTAAACATAATTCTTTTTTTATTTATCTCTTCGTTTCGTTAAATGTTCTTTTTGCTCAAGAAAATATTTATGACAAAATTTTGGACTACCGCTGCAAAAACGATACAGATATTGTTTTGATAGAAAACGAAGCGGCGATAGCTCTAAATAATTATAAATACGTAAGGCTTAATTCCATCTTTGCTTTTGATTTTAGCTCTACTTTAAATTTTAATCTTAGTTCCGAAAAGGATAAATCGGGATTTTCCGTACAGCCTTCGGTTTCGGCAGGGATGCCTCTTTATAATAATCTGGGACTCAAACTGTCAGCTCCTTATTCCTATAAGATGGGAAAAAGCTCTCAAGATTTTTCGCTGGGGCTTTCGGGAGATATTTACAGCCAAGCCCGCAAAAGAAAAAAGCAGGAAATTGAAACTTCCTTGGAAGCTCTTAAAGAGGCCGAAAAAAAAGTAAAGAGCGTTAAAGAGCTTGCCGAAAAAAAACTTTTAACCGATATTCAAAAAATATTAAACGAATATTCGGCTCTTCTTGCAAAAAGACTTTCAGGCATTCAGGCCGATATTAACTACAAACAAATTCTTGCAGAAGGCTATTCCGAAACATCTTCAAAGTTAAGAACGGCAAGGCTTAATTTGATAAGCTCCGAAAGGACAGAAAAAGAAACGGAATTTTCTTTTGAGGTTTCTGCCCGTCTTTTTTTTGAGTCCTGCGGTCTTGATATTCCAAAAAAAGATGAGGATGAATTTTTTATAAGGCTTGCAAAGAGCCTCCCTAAACAAAAGCTGATTTCTATGGAAAACCTGAAGGCCGAAAACTATAAGCCTCTTTTAAAAGCGGAAAATGATTATCAAAAACTTATCGAAAAAAATAAAATGGATTTAAGCCCATTTTCGGCATCTGCAAGTTTGGGATATTCTTATACGGGCTCATACATGAATAAACTTGAGAATATAAGTTCGGGGCTGCAGTTGATGTTTCCCGGGGTAAGGCTTGATACGGGCCTTAGCTTAAGTCTGGACTCCGCTTCCGTTCCGGCCATGCAAGTGTCTTTTTCGATAAATCCGCTTGCAATTTATGATTATTATCTTAATAAAAAAAATGTTGCCTTAAAAGAAGCGGGCGAAAAGATAAAGCTGGGAAACACGAGAAATAATTTTGCTAAAGAGTTTAATACTTTTAAGCTTAAATGGGAGCAGCTTGAATGGCAGCAAATCCGCTATGCCGAAGAACTGGATATTTATAAAGAAAATGCCGAAGAACATGCTAAATGGTTCCAAAGGGGACTTATAAACGCTTTGGAAAATAAGCAGGCTTCTTTGCAATATATTACCGCTCTTTTAGGTTCAGCCGATTCGAATATCGCCGTACATATTTTCAATGCAGAGTTAAAAGAAGCTTTCGATATAGAGGAAAAATAAATGCAGGATACAAAGCAAAAAAATAAAAATAAAAATAAAAAGATTATTTTAATAGTCATTGCCGCAATAATTATACTTTTGATAGTTTGGATTCTTTTTTTACCCAAGAAGGGAACTGAGGAAGTTTCTCAAACGGTTACGGTAACTAAAGAAATAATACAGGATGTTATTCAAGTTTCAGGTTATATCCAGCCTGCTCAACAGCAAAATCTTCAATCTCCGGGCGAGGGCCTTATAAAAAAAGTTGCGGTTAAAGAAGGCGATACCGTAAAAAAAGGAGACCTTATCTTTGCCCTTGACAATACCTATCAGGCTTTTCAAGTTGCAAAGCAGGAATTTCTTATCGAAAAAGAACAATTACAAGGCTATTCTAAAAACCTTGAACTTATGAAACTGGAGCTTGAATCTTTAAAGAGGGCCTTACGGGATAGAAGCGTTTATGCAAAGTTTGACGGCATAGTCGTTTCTTTTGACCTTACCGAAGGCTCCTATGTTATGCCCAAGGATAATTTCGGGGTGATTATAGACCGCTCCTTTTTTAAGTCTACTGTCGATGTTTCTGAAGGAGATGTTCCGCGGTTAAAGGTAGGGCAAAAAGTTTTACTCAGCTTTCAAGCTCTCGGCGATGAAAAAGTGGAAGGCCGTGTTACCTATCATTCTTCAATTGCGAAGTCCGGCTCCCAAAGGGGAGCTACTGTGATAGAGACAAAGATAGTTGTCGATAAGCTCCCCGAAAATGTTTTACCCGGTTATTCTTTTAGCGGAAACATCATTGCCGGTGAAGATGAAGAAGTTTTGCTTTTGGATCAAACAGCTCTTTCCTATGATAAGGGCGAACCCTATGTTGAAAGGCTTCTTGAAAACGGCAAGCTTGAAAGGGTTAATGTCGAAGTTGAAGCCTATACTCCGGGCACCGTAAAAGTTTTATCGGGCTTAAAGGAAGGCGATACCTTGAGGGTAAAACCTCCTAAGTGGTAAGAGAAAAATGTTTGAAGATTTTATAAACGCCCTTCATAATTTTAGAACAAACAAGATGCGGACCCTTCTTTCCTTATTGGGCATAGTGATAGGCGTTACCTCGGTTATAATTGTTACAAGCCTTGCAAGTTCTCTTTCAAACAGCATGATAAAAGAATTTGAAGAGTTCAGTATGGATATAATCAACATAGGAACTCAGGCGGATAATCCCGAATTTGCAGGTGAAGGTAAAAGCATAAAATTTGATGAAGCTTTCCGTAAAAAGCTGATGCAAAAAATCCCCGAGATAAAGCATGTTTTTTATTCCAACACTTTTCAAGCCTCGATTATAAGGAATGATTTGCGGATTGAAATTAGCGATATAGAAGGAATTGAAGCAGAAAGGCTGGAGTCTCACCGAGTGGTTATGGATTACGGCAGTTTTTTTTCTTCTTCGGATTATTCTATGGGAGCTGAAAAGGCTGTTATAGGCGAAAGGATAGCTTTTCAGCTTTTTCCTGAGGGCAGGGCAGTAGGTAAATTTATTACTTTGCAGATTCCGTCAAGCAGCGAAAAATCTCCTCCCCTTATTGTGCGTCTTCAGGTCATAGGTGTTATAAAAGCCAAAAATACCTGGGTGATCCGTACCTCAGATGCCGTCTTTGTTCCAAGAAAATTTGCCCTGAGTAGGCTTCCGGGAAAGGTATCTGAGGCTGTTTGGTCAGCCGAAGTTGCTATATCAGATCCTAAGGATTCATCCAAGGTTGAAGTAAAGATTCAGGATTTTTCTGAAGAACTGTCGGGCGGTAACCGCTTTGCTCTGTGGGTTTACTCTGCTCGTCAGCAGTTTGAGCAAATGACTAAGATTACCGGAATGGTAAGCCTTGTGCTTTCAGCCATAGCCGGAATATCCTTGCTTGTCGGGGGTATCGGTATTATGAATATAATGCTTGTTACCGTTACCGAGCGCCGAAGGGAGATAGGCATAAGAAAGGCTCTCGGAGCTACGGGCGGAGCCATAAGAATGCAGTTTTTAATAGAGTCGGCTTCCCTTACTCTTACAGGCGGGCTCATAGGTATAGTTTTAGGGCTTCTAATCAGTAAGCTGATTGTAAATGTTTTCTTCCCTCCCGAAATAATCTTTTTACCCAATTTTTCGGGCTCGCTGATAGCCTTTTCGGTAAGCGTATGTACGGGAATATTTTTCGGCCTTAATCCTGCCATCAAGGCTGCAAGGCTTGATCCCGTCCTAGCCCTTGCAGAGTAAATGAGGTTTTCTTATGGATATTGAAGCTTTAGAATTGCGTGCCCTGAGTATTCAGGCCGCAAGAGAATTTTTTATTAAAAAAAATTATTTGGAATTGGATACGCCGGCTCTTTCGGGAGAGCTAATCCCTGAAACCTGTTTGGAGGTTTTTAAAACGGAATATCTAAGTCCGTCCTTGTTAAAAAAAAGCCCTACAGGAAAAGCCCTTTTTTTGGTTCCTTCTCCCGAAGTTTATATTAAGCCGATAATAGCCCAAACTTCCCGCTCGGTTTTTCAAATTTCAAAATGCTACCGCAATGCAGAATCGATAGGCAATATCCATAGCCCCGAATTTACCATGCTCGAATATTATACGGTAAACGCAAACTATAAAGATTCCGTAAAGATAAGCGAAGAATTTTTAAGCCATGTTTCCGATAGGGTAAAAGAAAATCCTCTTGTTGACGGAGAGGTCTTAAAAACCTTATCAAAGGGATTTGAGTGTCTGACTATGGACGAAGCCTTTAGAAAATACGCAGGAGTGCCTTTAAGTACGGAACATTCACCGGAGGAGCTTGCTTATTATGCCGAAAAGTTAGGGCTCGGAGAAGCTGAAAACTATTCGGATTGGAAAGAGGACGATTTATATGAGCTTATTTTAGTCCATGCCGTCGAGCCCAATCTACCTAAAAACAGACTCATAGCCCTTTTGGATTATCCCGCCTTTGTGCCATGCCTTGCCGCAGAAAATTCCAAAAAGGTTTTCAATAAAAAAAATGAAGCTCTTGAATGGAAGACCGTCGAGCGTTGGGAAGTTTATTTAAACGGAGTTGAGCTTGCAAACTGCTATACCGAAGAAAGAAATGAAAACAAAATAAATTCTTATTTTAAAAACGAAAACGAATTAAAGCAAAAAAACGCCCTCGTTCCGCATCCGCCGGTAAAAAATTTCGGAGAGACTTGCTCTAAGATGCCGGCTTGTTCCGGTGTTGCCATGGGCTTCGACCGCCTTATCATGCTCCTTGCGGGGAGAAAAACTCTTAGCCCTATAATTTATCGTAATAATTTTTAAATCCGGATATAAGTATTATGTAACTTTATTGTGATTTTCGTTTTAAATTCATTGACAATAACCTGTTTTGCGTTTAAAATGGTTATAGATGTCTAGAAGCAATTATTAAATTTTGAATTTTGCAGGAGGATATTATGGCTTCAAAAATAGGAATAAAACTTGCAGACGGGACATTTTTCCCGATTTTGGATGAAAGTGCACTTTCCGAGCAATCTTTGGAATTGACTACAGTTAGGGATGATCAGGAAAGTGTTCAAATAAATTTATTTAAACAAGTTGACGGGGCAGAGCCCGAATATATAGGCTCCCTTATTGTAGAAGATGTTTCAACGGGGCGTGCAGGCGATCCCACTATAAATTTAAAAATAAAGCTTGATGAAGAAAAAAATCTTTCTGCAGAAGCCGTCGATGAGGGCTCCGGATCTCATCAATCGCTAAGAGTATCTTTAAAAAATCTTGATGAGGCAAGCCTTGAAGGTATGGATTTTGATTTTGCCTCCCTTGATTCCTCATCCGGGTTTACAAGCGGTAATGACGATTATTTTATAAAAGAAAGCGATGACTTTTCTTTTGATGAATCACTTCAATCTCAGGCTGATTCTCAACTTTACGATAATGAAGAAAAACCTGAAAAAAAGAAAAAGATGCCTTTGTGGCTTATAATTATAATAATAATTCTTTGTATAACGGCCTTGGTATTTGCCATTCTTCTTTTGACAAAAAAAATGCCCTTTGCCGATAAAGATAAGATAGCTTCGGTTCCTGAAAAGGTTGAACAGGTGCAAGAGTCAAAAAAAGATGTAAATGCGACAACCTCTAATGTTCCTAAAGAAAATGCCGCAGAAAAAGCTGCCGCTGAAGCCAAGCGAAAAGCTGAAGAAGAGGCCAAACAAAAGGCTGAAGCCGAGGCTAAGAAAAAGGCCGAAGAAGAAGCCAAGCAAAAGGCTGAAGCCGAGGCTAAAAAGAAGGCTGAAGAAGAAGCTAAACAAAAAGCAGAGGCCAAGAAAAAGGCTGAAGCTCAACAAAAATCGAGTACAAATTCAAATGGCGCAGTACGGTACAAGATCAAATGGGGAGATACTCTGTGGGATCTATCCGAGACCTATTATAAAACACCTTGGCTTTACAAAAAGATAGCGGATTACAACAAGATCAAAAATCCTAATCTTATTATAGCCGGTACCTATATAGATATTCCGCCTAAATAATTTTTAAGAGGATAGCCTTATAACATACAAATTTACCCGCATCGCTTTAATATGGTTCTTTTTGTGCGTTTGTCTTTGCAGCGTTTCCTGTGCGGGCTCTTACGATAAAACGGAAGAAGCCCGCCTGGTTGAGGACCTTTATTCGGAAAATTTTTACCGTTTTTTAAAACCTCAACCTTTGGAATTGAAGAAGCTGTATAATACCGATCCTTCATCCTTGTACTATATAGGTCTTGCCCTCCAAAAGGCGAGGGTGGGGGCTTCGGATAAAAAAATCTATGATGCATCGGCGAGGGCTTATTTTGAGTACGCAGTAAAAAATGCTCCCATGCCGTATAAAAAACTGGCCGATGATGCTCTTTATTCTCTTGTATCCAATGAAGAAAAACTTAAGCGGCTTGAAGAAAAACTTGCTTTACCCGAAGCTATTCAATTAGACAATAAATTAGACAATCAAACAATAAGATCCGAAATCCAAAGGCTGCTATTTTTGTCGGGAAATTTTACAAGAATGGATCAGTCTTTGCCTGATTACCTTAGCACGCAAAAATTTGATGCGGAAATTATTGAAGGCCTAAAAAATATCGAAAAAAAGCAGAATGAATTAAAAGACTGCGGAGACGATTTTTTTAATATTTTAAAAGCAAGAAAGCTAAACTTTGAATCTCGGTTTGAAGATGCGTGGATTATTTTTAAAAGTTTAATGGAAGCAGGGGATAATCCATGCTTTGAATATCGAATGGTTCTCTCGGATGCGGGAAAGGCTGCCTTATCAGGCTCCTCCGACAATGCTTCGGATGCCCTCCTTTTTGAAAATCGGCTTGATTTTTATGAAAAAAAATCCGCAAAAAATTCCGACTACATTGTTCAAAAATACATGTATGCTTTTTATGCTGCCCGCCTGCGTCTAAAGATGGGCGGAAAGGAAAATACCGAAAAGGCTCTTTTACTTTTTAAAAAGGCAAAAACCTATCCGCCTCAATCCTACGATTATGATGTTGCTCTTTGGTACATCCTCGATATAGAAAAAAGCAGATCGTTTAAGGTATTTTTTGATGAGCTTTGCCTGTCTGTTCCTTCATGGAAGAATCCTTCGGTTTATGAAGAACTGACAGCTCATGCCTGTATGAAGCTGGTTCTTTCCCGGGATTGGAAAGGACTTGAAAAACTTCAAAAAGCCGTTCAAAAAACAAATCTTATGACGGCACGAGCCCGTCTTGCTTATATTCTTGCACGTTCTAAAAAATCATCGGATGCAGAGTCTCAAAAGCTTTACCGTGAAGCTTATGAAAAAGATCATAATTCCTTTTATTACAGGCTTATGGCTGCTTACCGGCTTGGGCTTCCTATTTCCTCTTCTCCATACGGGAAAAATTATAAAAGAAAAGGCAGCAGCGGCTTTTCTGATGAAGAGATTGTTCAGATTTTAAAAGGTTTTGTAAAATATAAACTTTATTCCCAAGTGTACAATAAAATTATCGTTTTATATCCTCAGATCAGTACGGAAGAAGCCGCTTTTTTTTCGCAAGTTTTATCGGAAAACGGCTATTATGCCGACTCTATGAGGATTATGACCTTTGCGGTCAACTCCGAAGGTGCCGAATTTGGAGACGAACACTTAAAGTTGATTTATCCCCGGCCTTGGCTTGAGTCGGTTAAAAGATATGCGGCAGAATACAATTTACCTGAATATCTTTTATACGCCCTGCTTAGAAGCGAAAGTTATTTTAAGCCTGAGGTTGTTTCCCATGCGGGTGCGATAGGACTTGCCCAGCTGATGAAGCCTACTGCTGCCGATATTGCCCGCCGTCTGAAGCTGGAAACTTATGACCTTAACAATCCCGATACAAATATCCGTTTCGGAGCCTTCTATCTTTCGGATATGGTAAACCGTAACGGCGGAAAAATTATGCATGCCCTTTTTTCTTATAATGCAGGTCCCAATGCAGTCAAACGCTGGGTAAGGCAGGCCGGTGATTTGCCGACCGACTTATTTTTAGAAAGCCTTGCTTATGCGGAAACAAGGGGCTACGGCAGAAATGTGCTTGCCGCCGCGATTATCTACGGGCATTTATATTACAATAAAACCCACCGCCAAATTATAAAAGAGCTTTTTCCGGATATTTAACACCGGGATTCTTGCAATTCTTACTTTGAAAAAGCAAATTCAAAGCGTTCACAGAGTTTTTTAAGTTGTTCTTCCGACTTTATTTTGAATCTTTTTAGCAAGGCTTCAGGGATCTGATAGTAATCTATTTTTCCTTGTGAAAAATTAAGCATAAAGTCTGCAAAGCAAACGCTTTCAACCAATTCTCGATGTTCTTCGGGTGCATTTTCAAAATTATCCTGATATCTTATCGTTACTACTATGGGTTCTGGGAAGTTCCACTTTTCTGCAAGGGTCGCTCCTATTTCTGCTTGGGCCATTCCGCTCATAATCATGTCCATAACCTGAGGCGGTATGTTCCTTTCAGCTTGAATTTCTGCAAGCTTTACGACCAATTCGGGGTACATTGAACCAAGGATAATCTTTCCAAGGTCATGGAGAAGACCGCAAATATAGGCATCGTCAACTACAGTCCGTTTTCCCGTAAGTTTTGCAACATTTAGGGAGAAAAAAGCCAGTCTGTAAGCATTTTCCCAAATTTGCTTTTGCTCTTTTTCCGTTGTTTCCAATATTTTGATTGTTCCCATAGAGTAAAGCAGGTTTTGTATACCTCTCAAGCCTACGAACTTGACGGCTTCGACAATGTTCATACAGGGTTTTGAAAGACCGAAAGCTACGGAGTTTACATGTTTTAGAAGGTCTGTTGCCAATCCTATATCGCTGCTTATAAGCTGGGCAATTTTTTGCATCTTCGATTCGGGATCGTTAATAGCCCTCTGTATCTGCATAATATTTTCGGGGAATTGCGGTATTTCGTTGATATATTCTACAATAGCCTTTGTAAGAGGTACAGCCTCTTTTTTCAGCTCCAATCTTAGGGGAATAATAACACGGTTTACCGTTACTCCGTCTACAACATCAATTGTATAGGCCTTTTCATCCAGTCCCATTTTTTTGAGCATTAGAACCATTATTACAAGGCCTAAACCGGCTCCTTCGGTATTGTCTAAAACTTGAGTAAAGGCCTCATCCAATGATGAAAATTGTCTTGCTCTGACTATTTTGTCAAAAATTCTCTTAAATTCTTGGCGGGTTAGGGCCGAGTTATTGCTTACTTCAAGGACTATATTGTCATTTTTAAGTTGAAGGGATAGCTTGATATAAAGACCTGCCTTTTTTTGAAGTTCCAGATAATGATCCATGTTTGAGATTGTATCTTCTTTAAAATCCTTCATTCCCAGTTCATAGTCTTCGGCATCGGAAATATTTAAGCCTCTTTCTTTAAAATATACTCTTTTTGTATTGGCTTTTTTTGCGTTTGTTGTGAGCTCATTTGTGTAATATACGATATAATCTGTAATATCGGTGCAATGCAGCTGCCTTAAAAATTCCGATATAACATCCGTGATATAAACTTCTGTTTCTTTAGGCAAAGTATATGAAGTTATAGCGATAGGGACACCCAAACGTATGACTGTTTCAATTTTTTCTGAATCAACGATTATTCTTTTATCTTTTTCCATGAGACACATCCTAACACATAAATAAAAAAAAATAAATACCTTTTTAGTAATTTACTGTAAATCTTTTTCAGTTTAGTTATCGGCATTAAAGCCTTAAATCTTGAATGCTTGTTTTGCACTATAATATAAAAAAATCGCCCCGGGAGTATGCGGACCGGAGCGATTAAAATAGAGTATAAACCATTCACATATAAATACTTTTATGAACGCTTTACGCAGGTAATTTAGGATAATTACCCGCAATCTGTGCCTGAATGTAAGTTACCATATTCTTACTTTTTTGTCAAGTGAATTTGAATAAAAAATTAAATTTTCTTTAATCTTTTGTCTATTTCTTCGAAAGTTTCTTCCAAATCTTCAAATAAAAGGTCCGTATAGGAGTCAAATTGGGTAGGCTGATTGTTTACTATCGCTATCTTACCTCCGTTTCTTAAAGTATAAGCCGGAAGAGCTGCTACAGGATAAACCAAAAGACTTGTACCTAAAACCAGCATAAAATCCGACTTGGAAGCTTCCGTTTCTGCCTTCATCAGGGCTTTTTGGGGAAGGGCTTCTCCAAAAAAAGTTATTGCCGGTTTTATAGGGCTTCCGCACTTAGGGCACCTTGGTACTTCTCCCGTTTTAGCTGTCTTTGCGGTTTCCTCAAAGGTTTCGGTGTAGGAGCAGCTTGTGCAATAGTGAACCGATGGAGAGCCGTGTACCTCAATTACATTTTTGCTTCCCGCCTTTTGATGGAGTAAATCAATGTTTTGGGTTATTACGGCTTTTAGGATGCCCCTTTTTTCAAGGTCGGCAAGGACGGTATGCACGATTGCAGGCTGCTTTTCTTCCAATCCGTATATAAATTCCTTGGCCATCCCGTAATAAACCGAAGGATCCCGATAAAAGACATCTATATCGAACATTTTCTCCGTGTTCGGTTGTTTATAAAGGCCGTCTTTTCCCCTAAAGTCCTTGATTCCTGCAAGGGTGCTTATTCCGGCTCCCGTGAAGGCTACGAGGTGCCTTGCTTTTGTAATTTCCGAAAAAAGTTTGTCATAATCGTTTTTTTCTTTATCCATAGTCTTAACCCCATGTAAATATTATAAGGCATTTTTCTTTCAAAATAAAGACCTTGTCGTTAAACCTCTTGAATTTAATTCTTTTTCAATGTATGCTTACAAATATGCAGATTGCAGCACTCATGTTTCTTTCTTTTGCACTTTCAATTATTTGGGCTTTTATTATTATAAGAAAAGAAAATTTATCGGTTAAACCATTATTATATATTTTTTTGTTTTCATTTTTTGCAGTCCTTATTTCGATTTTAATGCAGACTATCGTATACTTTTTGTCTCAGGATTTTGTAAAAACTACGGGATATGCTCACGGCATTCTTTTTGACTGTTTTATTCATTCTTCTCTGCCGGAAGAAACCGTTAAGGCACTTCTTTTTTCTATTTTTGTAAAATTGCTTTGGTCGGATAAGATGAAAAATATGGATGAGATTACTCCGGCTCAAACGAGGGCGAACATAAGAATCCTAATGCTTTTATCGGTGTTTTACGGCTTAATTTTTGCCTCCTTTGAGAATCTTGCTTATGCAATACGTTATCCGGAAGCAATCTGGCTTAGATCTTTTACTTCAAATATCTTACATGCGTGTTTGGGTGTATACTATCTTGAAATAAGCATGGTGCAAAAGACGAGGAATATTATAAAGCCTTTTCTTTTTACTTGGGGTATACACGGCCTATATAATATGTTTTTTTCCATAGGCTCTTATTTTGTAATCTTCGGAATAGTTATTGTGTTTTTTGTTATTTCTAATGCGGTAAGCAGATATGACCGCTTTAAGAGTAATTAAGTTTACTGTCCATTAAAAGGTTTCCGGAGGTGCTTTAAGCAGGTCTTCAGGATATTCTATCGACCATAAAAAAAGGCCTTGGGGCGGTGCTGTGGGGCCTGCCTTTTCCCTCATCTTTGATTCTAAGATATCTTTAAAATCTTTTTTGGAAGCTCCGATTTCGTCTAAATGCAAAAGAGTTCCTACTATTGAGCGTACCATCTTCCATAAAAAGGCATTTGCACAAATTTCAAAAATAAGATAATCGTTTTCGATAAAAAAGACCGCCTTTTTGATATAGCGGGATTTACTTATACTTTGATCTCCGGCTGCAGAAAAAGCGGTACAATCCAATTCTCCTGAAAGGCAGGAGGCCATTTCGTTTAAGGCGGCTATGTCGGGGTATCTTCTTATGTGCCAAGTATAGGGCTGCTCGTGGGCAAAGATTGTTTTACTGCATTTGATCTTATAGCGATAGGTTCTTGAAAGAGCATTAAAGCGTGCATGCAAGAGGGGGGACACTTCAGCTGCATCCATCACCCTTATATCCTTAGGCAGGATTGAGTTAAGTGCCGGTAAAAAATTTGAGGCCCTCATGCTTTTTATATCGCAAAAAAAGTTTACGGCTTGGCGGGCTGCGTGTACACCTGAATCCGTGCGTCCTGAGCCGTTTGTTTCTATAGGATGTTTATGAATTTTGGTTAAGGCTTTTTCCAATTCTCCTTGAACCGTCCGGAAGGTTTCGGCTCCTTCCTTGGTTTGTTTTTGCCATCCGCAAAAATTCGTACCGTCATAGGATAGGGTAAGGAGGATATTTTTTTGATTTTGCGAGATTTCCATTAATCTTCTACATCCTTTAGCTCTACCTTGAGAGTATCGTAAAGGCTTCTTGCCGCTTCCAAAATCGGCCCCGGCTTATTTTTACTTGATTTTCCTAGACCGAACATTTTTGCAAGGGCAAATTTGTGATAATCCAAGCGTTTTAGGCGCATGTCCATGTCGATCTTTTGGCCGTATTTATATTCAAGGAGGGCTGAAAGATAGATTATACCGTCATAACCGTAGTTTTTATCTACATCAGGGCCGAAAGATTTTAAGCCTGCAATTATTTCCGTTCCTGTCGATTCCAATTCAAGAGCACGGCGGTAAAGAAAGGTTGCCTTTCGATAAAAAAGGTCTGAAACATATTTATAATTTTCTTCAGGGTATTTTTTCCCAAGTTCGTCAAAGAGCCATGCCGCTCTTATGGCACAGATAGCCTGTTTTATCGTGGGCGAAAATTTTTCTTCAAAAAGCTCGTAACATAAAATGGCAAGGTAATATGAGGCTGCTCCTTCATTTAAACCACGGGATTTTGTAAAATCAACATTATGGAAAAGACCTTTTATCGCCTCATACCTTGCTTCGGTATTTTCAAAAAGTTTTTCGATGACCGGACGTGAAGGAATGGCAAAATCTTGCGGAAAGGCTGTATAAAGACATTTGTGACAGACCGTTAAATTGTACACTGTAGGAAATATTTCTCCGTATTTTGCCGAAGGTTCATAAAGTCTGCGTAATTCATCGGTAAGGTCTCCGGCGATTAAGCGTCCTCCGCCTGAGTGCAGTTCTTCTCTTTTAAATTTTGTACTGCACACGGGGCACTGTACTTGTTCCTTTGAGTAAAAAGTTATACTTCCTGTACGGGATTCCTTTTCTGCTTGTTTTCTTATCATAATTTTCTTCTCCGCTTTTGATTATCGGCATTTTTTGTGTTTTGAAGACCGATAAGCTCAGTCTTTTTATGGAAAATCTCATTTTTTTATTGATAATTTTTTAAGCTCTTATAAAAAAATTGAAAAACTCATTTTTCAAGATTATAAAAACTAAAAAATATCCAAACTAATAAGCTTTTTTCAAGCTGCTGTTTTGCACTCTTTTTGCTTCCATAAAACATATAATGTTAAAGGAGATAAAAGTGAATTTCAGTTTAGAAAAAGGAGAGGAATTTGTCAAGGCCTACAATACCGATAAGACAAATCCTTCAAGACGACAAAAAGTTTTAATGTCTATCTTTGAGATGATTTATGTCAATTTGGAAAGTTTCGGTGTGTATTTTGCGGACGAAGATTTACGCAGTGATTTTTTACTCAAATTTTATTATAAGCTTCCTAGAATTTTGGAAAATTATAATTCTTCACTGTCAAGTTTTTATACTTATTTAACAAATCATATTCGTTTTTATTATTTAACGTTTAAATGCAAAACCGTAAGGCACGAGATAAATGATACCGTTCTTGCCGATCAAGAAGGAGCAAGATGGGAGTATCTTATGGGAGAGTATGATTTAGAGGAAAATTTTAATTTTTATGTGGCCGAGTCTGAACCTGAATACTGCAATGTAAAAACAGGGCATTTGAGTTTGAAGGATGACAAAAATTTCTCAAAAGAATCGATACATATGAGAGAGCTTTATTTTAGTATGCCTTGTAACCATAGACGAATTTTCTTGCTTGCGTGCAAGGCTTGTTTTTTTCTTGATGATGATTTGATCGATAAAATAGCTGCCGAAATTAAAATGGATTCATGGTTTTTATGTTCGATTCTTCATGATTTAAAGGCTGCCTGTTTTAACCGTTACGAAAAAATAAGCTATTGTGTCGGTAATAGAAACAGGTATTACATAAAGGCTCAGCTTTTTAAATACCTTTTACTTAATACTTATAATACAAGAAGTCAGCTTAAAAAGATTTGTTTTTCACTAAAACATAACCGTCATTTATGGGATAAAACAAAAAAAATAAATCGAAGGCAGATAAAGGCTCCAAGCAGTACCGATATAGGAAAGTATATAAATGTATATAAGGGTACAATCGACAAAAATATTGCAAAGAGTTTAAAAATTTGGTATACTCAACAGCATGAAAATATATCTGGCATCGGGAAATGTAAACAAAAAAAGGGAAGTGCAGGAGCTTCTTCCGTCTCATACGATCGTTTTGCCTAAAGACGAGGGCATAGAATTTGATCCTGAAGAAACGGGAAGTACTTTTTTTGAAAATGCTATGATAAAGGCAAAGGCTCTTTACGATATTGTAAAAGCTCCTGTTCTTGCAGATGATTCCGGTCTTTGTGTCGACTTTTTAAACGGAGCTCCCGGTATTCATTCCGCACGATACGGTTCTATTGAAGGAGAGCATGTTTCGGCTGAAGCAGGTATTAACAAGGTCCTTTCAGAATTAAAAGGCGTAAAAGACCGAAGTGCCCGTTTTGCTTGCTGCATGGTTTTTCTTTTGGACGAAAACCGTTTTTATTCGGTGCAGGAAACATGTGAAGGTCATATAATCGAAGCTCCTTCGGGTTCGGGCGGCTTCGGCTACGATCCCATATTCTTTGTAGAAAAGTTCGGCAAAACCTTTGCCGAACTTACTTCTGAACAAAAAAATTCCATTTCGCATAGGGGCAGGGCTCTTTTTTCAATTTCAAGATTTATAGAGGGTTCTTAACTGCTATTTTTTTAATAAAGGGATATTGGATATATTGATACATTTTATATTTTTGTATATATTTAAATCATTAAAAAATTGAATGAGATATAGAGGTCATATGAAAAATAAAAAGCATTTCTCACTACGAAAAAAATTATTGATTGTTTTCGGATTATTGATTATATTGGGCGGAGTTATACAGGGCTCCGTATCATGGTATACCTTTAGAAAGACAATGATTAAAGATGTCGAAGAACGCTTAACGGATAAGGCTGCCGATATTGCTATCCTTGTGGAAAGCATAATAGATGTCGATTTTGAGTATTTAAGAGGCGTTGCCCGTATTCCCGATTTAAATGACGATAGTTTGTCGTATCCTCAAAAATCCGCACGGCTGCAGCAGGAGCTCTCCTCAGACAATGGCGGTGCTTTTTTAAATATATGCGACTTAAACGGCAATACTTATTATATGGACGGAAGAGTAGTTTCGGTTGCAGACAGACATTGGTATAAGACGGCTCTTGAAGGAAAATATTTTATTTCGGAGCCCTATCTTTCTCCGGACACAGGTAAGATTCACGTCGTTTTTTCTTTGCCTATTTACAACAAAGACGGTGAAATTTCGGGAGTTATATGTGCAGGGCTTCAAGGGCTGATTTTGTCGGAAGATATTAAAGATCTTGTTATAGGTAAAACAGGTTACTGCTACATGATGGGTAAAGACGGTACCATTATTGCACATAGAGACAATAAGCTTGTTTCCGGTTTTGTCAATTATCAAAAACTTGCTGAAAAAGATGCCGAATTGAAATCGGTAGCGGAATTTCAGAAAAAAGCCTTGCGGGACGAAGATCCCGGAGTAGGTTATTATACGCTTGACGGAGAAAAAAATATCGGCGCTTATGCAAAAATGGAAAGGAACGGATGGACTATCGTTATACGGGCTCCTGTAAACGAATTCTTAATTTCGCTTAACACGCTGACCCGCGCAATCATAATTTCAGTTATTATAATATTGCTTGTAACAATAATTATTTCATTTATTATTTCTACAAAAATGGTAGGTCCCGTTAAGACTGCCGTAAATGTTCTTAGGGATATTGCCCAAGGCGAAGGCGACCTAACCGTTCAGCTTCCTCTTATCGGAAACGATGAGGTTACTCAGCTGTCGGAATATTTTAACGAAACAATCGAAAAAATACGTCTTTCCATTAAATCTGTTGATTTAAATGCCGGAACAATGCAGAATATTGGTGACGAGCTTGCAGGCAACATGACGGAGACTGCAAGCGCAGTAAACCAAATAAGTGCAAACGTTGAAGGTATTAAGCAGCAAGCTATTACGCAGGCGGCAAGTGTCAGCCAGACATCGGCAACCGTAGAAGAAATTATCAATACGATAAAAAAACTTGATGAGAGAATAGAACTTCAGGCATCCAGCGTTGCCCGTTCTTCTGCTTCGGTGGAAGAGATGGTTGCAAACATCGGCTCAATTACTCAAACCCTTGAAAAAAGCGACGATGCCATTAAAAATCTTGCAACGGCAACAGCCGACGGAAAAGATACCGTTTTAAACTCGAATACGATTACGCAAAAAATAGCCGAAGAATCGGGCAGCCTTTTGGAAGCTTCAAGTGTTATTCAGCACATTGCAAGCCAGACAAACCTCCTTGCGATGAATGCCGCAATTGAGGCCGCCCACGCAGGCGAAGCCGGAAAAGGTTTTGCTGTAGTCGCCGATGAAATAAGAAAACTTGCTGAGGATTCCGCTGCTCAAGGTAAGACCATTACCGCCGTATTAAAAACCTTAAGCAACGAAATTGAAATCTTGTCGTCTTCTTCCAAAACCGTTGAAGAAAAGTTTAATACCATCTTCTCGCTTTCCGAAGAAGTAAAAACGATGAGTAATACTTTAACCGAAGCGATGAGAGAACAGGAAAACGGCAGTAAAGAAGTGCTTGCCGCTATCCGCGACATCAATGCCGTAACGGTAGAAGTAAAAGAAGGTTCCGCCGAAATGTTAAGGGGCGGCGAGCAAACTGCCGAAGAAATGCAAAAGCTGGACGGTCTTACACGGGTTATTACCGACGGAATGAACGAAATGGCTGCCGGCGTTATCGAGATAAACAATGCTGTACAGGAAGTAAACGAAATTACTCAAAAAAATAAGATAAGCATTGAAAACCTGGCAAATGAGGTTAAAAAGTTTAAGATTTAAGAGAATGCATCTCAAATTAAAATCAAATGAAACCTCTAAAAAATTAAAGTTTTTAGAGGTTTCATATTGTAAATTAAAAAAAATCTTCGCGCCCTTTGCGCCCATTGCGGTTAAATTAAACACGGCCTTTTAAAATGCCTATTTACTTTTTTTTGATTATCATATATTATCGAAAACATGCATAAAAAAAGCACCTTCTTAAAATTTGCGGCCTATTACAAGCCTTATAAATTCTTATTCTTCTTTGATCTTTTTTGTGCCCTTTTGGTGTCTGCGGTGGACTTGGTTTTTCCCCAAGTGATAAGATACTTAACAAGGGTAATTCCAAAAATAAGAAGCGGCGGGCTTTTGCCCTTTTCGGATAAGACTATTTTCGGCTTTGATGTGCAAGCCTCGGCGATTATCTACCTTGGACTTATAATTGCGGCGATTCTTTTGGTGCTTTATATAATAAGATACTTTACCCAATATTTTATAACCTCATGGGGCCATATAATGGGTGCCCGCATGGAAAGGGATATGAGGAATGACCTTTTTAACCACATGCAGCGTCTTTCCTTTTCATATTACGATAAAAACAAAACGGGAGACATGATTTCGCGGATTGTTTCAGACCTTTTCGATATATCGGAGCTGGCACACCACGGCCCCGAGAACCTTTTTATTTCTTTTTTAAAAATAATAGGTTCTTTTTCGCTCCTTTGTTTTATCAATGTAAGGCTTACCCTTATTTTGGCTTCGGTTACCTCCCTTATGTTCATCTTTACTTTTTTTCAAAATAAAAAGATGCGTAAAATCTTTATGCTCAACCGTAAAACCATAGCCGGAATAAATTCCCAAGTGCAGGATACCCTTTCGGGAATAAGGGTGGTACAGTCCTTTGCAAACGAAGAATTGGAAAGCAAAAAATTCGATATAGCAAACGAGGCCTTTGTTCATTCCAAATATTTAAACTACAGGCAGATGGGGCAGTTTGTCGGCGTAAACGGTCTTTTACAGGGCTTGTTTTTTATCGTAACGGTTTTAGCCGGAAGCTTTTTTGTTGCAAGAAATGAATTGACTATTCCCGATTTGACCATCTATGTTTTGTACATAAATATTTATATCGCTCCTATAAATGTGCTTATTAATTTTACCGAGATGTTTCAAAAAGGAGCCGCCGGTTTTAAGCGCTTTTTACAGGTTGTCGAAACGGCTCCGGACATTACCGAAAAAGAAGATGCCGTCGAGCTAAAGGATGTAAAAGGAAATATAAAATACGAAAATGTAGATTTCAGCTACAATGAAACTACAACAATCTTAAAAAATATTTCCATCGATATTCCTGCAGGAAAAACCCTTGCTCTTGTAGGCCCTTCAGGCGGCGGAAAGACTACTATTTGTTCTCTTCTTCCCCGCTTTTATGATGTAATAAACGGAAAGATAAGCATAGACGGTAAGGATGTTCGGGACTTAACATTAAAGTCATTGAGGGAAAATATCGGAATTGTACAGCAGGATGTTTATCTTTTCGGCGGAACCATAAAAGAAAATATAGCCTACGGTAAGCCTGAGGCTTCCGATGAGGAAATTATTGAAGCCGCTAAAAATGCTCACATTCATGATTTTATTATGAGTTTGGAAGCAGGCTATGATTCCTATGTGGGAGAGCGGGGCGTTATGCTTTCAGGCGGTCAAAAGCAAAGAATTTCCATTGCCAGAGTCTTTTTAAAAAATCCTCCGATTTTGATTTTGGATGAAGCGACTTCAGCCCTCGATACAGAAAACGAAATTTTAATTCAAAAGGCAATTGAGGAACTTTCTGAGGAGAGGACTACAATAGTTATAGCCCATCGTCTTTCTACAATAAGAAATGCCGATAGGATTTTGGTGGTTACCGATGAGGGCATTATGGAAAGCGGCACTCACGAGGAGCTTTTAAGTTTAAACGGCATCTATGCAAATTTACGCAAGCTTGATGAGTTTTAATCGATGCCTCAAAGCCGATTAATCAAAAACCAATTAAATGGGAGACATTTAGGTGCAAAACGAATTGAAGGATTTACGCGAATTAAAAAAGAAATTTAAAAAGGCCGTTCTATCTCAAAGGTATACGATAGATGAACTTCGTATTGCTTATGACGATATTTTATATTCTCCTCATGTGCCTAACAATGTAGACCTATCGGAAGCCGATTATCGGGGAATAAAAACCGATATATTGAAACCGGATATGGCTGTTTCGGGAAGAGTAATCTTATATATACACGGGGGTTCGTTTATAAGCGGCACAAAAAAAGCTTACCGCTCCTTTTGTGCAGGGCTTGCTCATGAAGCTTCTGCCGATCTTTACTTACCCGAGTACAAGACGGCTCCCGAACATCCCTTTCCTGCCGCTCTTGAAGATGTTTACAAGGTCTATGCAAAACTTATAGAATCGCATACGGTTGAACCTGCAAATTTGATTCTTGCAGGAGACGGGGCAGGGGGAGGCTTGATTTTGTCTCTTATTCATTATTTAAAAAATAAGCGTCTTCCCCTCCCTGCCTTGCTGATTTTATTTTCGCCTTGGGCGGATTTAAGCTGCTCAAGTGAGGGCTTAAGCGTAAACCGAAAGAAAGATTTTGTTTTTTCGCAAGCTGCTTTATTTGGGGCTGCGCATTTATACACGGAAGAAAAAAATCTTACCAACGAACTGGTTTCCCCTATTTTTGGAAACTTTGAAAACTTTCCGCCTGTTTTTATTCAATGCGGCAGTAATGAGATTCTTTTGGATGATTCGATCAGGCTTTGCGGAAAAATAGAAAAGGCCGGAGGAAGGGCCGTGCTCGATAAAAAGGAGAACATGCCTCATTTGTTTCAGGCCTTACCCGATTACTTTGCCAATGCTCACATTGCGGTTGAAGCTGTCGGGAAAAAAATAAGTGAGTTTATTTTAAGCGGAGATACAAAATAATGGAACTTCTTTCGCCTGCGGGCAATTTTGAAAAATTGGATTATGCATGGGAGTACGGAGCCGATGCAGCCTATATAGGATTAAAAAACTTTTCGCTTAGAGCCAAGGCCGATAATTTTTCGGGAGAAGAATATAAAAATATTTTCCTTTTAAAAGAAGAATACAAAAAACGCGGCTTAACAAAAAAGCTTTATTGCGCAATAAATATTTCGTTTCATAATGAGGACTTAAAAAACCTTTTAGAAGAGATAAAATATTTTAAGCAATATCCTTTCGATGCCTTTATAGTTCAAGATTTGGGAGCTGCCAGAATTTTAAAAGAAAACTTTCCCGATATTCCGCTTCATTTAAGTACGCAGGCAAACTGCATAAACTATGAGGCAGTAAGAGTGTACAAGGACCTAGGTTTTTCCCGCGTGGTTTTGGGAAGGGAAGCAAGCCTTGAGGATGTGCGTGAAATAAAACAAAGGGTTCCCGAAATAGAGCTTGAATGTTTTGTGCATGGGGCGATGTGTATTTCTTATTCGGGACGCTGCCTTATAAGTGCCTATCTTACCGACCGAAGCGCAAACGCAGGCGCCTGTACCCATTCTTGCCGCTGGAATTATAAGATGTATTCCGAAAAAGGCGGACACTTCTTTGTAGAAGAATCCGAACGGAAGGGCGAGCTTTTCCCCGTAGAAGAGGGCGAAAACTATACGGCCCTTTTTTCTTCAAAAGATTTATGTATGATAGACTACCTCGATAAGATGAAAGAAGCCGGGGTTGATTCTTTAAAAATCGAAGGCCGCATGAAAAGCATTTACTATACGGCCTTAACCGCAAGGGCTTACCGCAAAAAAATAGATTTTTTAAACGGAAAAATAAGCGCCGATGAAGCGGCTCCCTTTGTAGAAGAATTGTATAATACGGCCCACAGGGAGTTTTCTACGGGCTTTTATTTTTCGAGTGCTGAAGCAAATAAGACCACCGCAGGCGAGTCAAAGTCTCCCTACATGCTTGCAGGCAAAATCGGTAAAAGGCTTTCGGAAAATGAATATGAATTTATTTCGATGAATAAGATAGATTCAGGTCTTCCGCTCGAATATGTAGGCCCCGATATTTGTTCTATCGAGGACTTGGATTACACCCTTCTTAAACCCGACACAAAAGAAAAAATGGATTGGGTCTGCCACGGTCATCCCTGTATCCTCAAAACCGATAAACCCATAGCCGAAAAATTCTTGGTAAGGTGCAAAGAAAACTTGTAATTTTTCTTGTACTGGTGTATAATTTTATTATAAAATTATTAGAAGTTTTTATAGGAGTATGCTTATGAAGAACAGCAAATTTTTTAAAGCCGTCGGCTTTGTTGTAATCGTTCTCATCCTGAGTGCCGCCTTTACAGGATGTGAAACCGAATCCCATGATGTAAGCGGTCAGTATGCGGGAATTGAGGCAAAGGCCCCTGCAAACCAGGTCGATATTCTTCTTTTTAACGACTTTCACGGAAACGTTGCAGAAGATACCCGTCCCGGAAAGGGAAAGAATGCCGGTATGGCTAAGATGATAGGCTATGTACGCACTGCCGGAATGGAAAATCCTAACACCATCGTGGTTGCAGGAGGCGATAACTATCAGGGAACAGCCATATCCAATCTTACCTATGGAGCTCCCGTTTCGGCTATGATGAGGGCTATGGATGTAAAGGTCTGTGCCGTAGGTAACCATGAATTTGACTGGGGCTCAAACCGCATGACAAAGTGGCAAAAGGACGGAAACTTTACCTTCTTGGCTGCAAACATTGTCGAAAAGAAGACGGGAAAGCCCGTATCCTGGGCAAAGCCTTATTCAATCATCAAAAAAGGAAACTACAAGATTGCCTTTATCGGTTTGGCTCACCCCGATACGGCCGTATTGACAAGCGCTGAACATGTAAGCGGTTTGGAATTTACCGATCCGGTAAAAACAGGCCAAGAATGGGTAGACTATCTATTAGCCGGAAAGGCTAAAGAAGGCAAGCCCGATGCAATTATCGCCTTAACCCACATCGATTCATTCCAAGAAGATGGAAAAATCAGCGGAAATGCAGTTAAACTTACCGAAATTAAGGGCTTGGATGCTGTTCTTTCGGCTCACAGTCATCGAACAGTTTCAGGAAATGTAAACGGCATTCCCATACTTCAAGCCTATTGTTACGGCAGGGCTGTAGGTAAACTCAGCATCACCTTCGGAAGCGGAAACAAGATTGCAAAGATTGAATCGGCAGTCGATGAAATCTACAAGCACAAAGATTCTCTTATCGAGGATGAAAAAGGCAAGGCTGTATTTACAAAATATGAGACAGAGCTGGAGCCTATTAAGGGTGAAGTAATCGGTGTTGCCGAGGGTGAGTTTACCCATGAAAGAAGCGAAAAGGGAAGCAATACCCTTTTGGGTGCATGGGCAGCTGAAGTTCAACGCCAATTGGGAAAGGCCGATATAGCCATTCAAAACGGAGGAGGCTTACGCCGAACCCTTGCAGCAGGCAATATCACCGTAGGCGACCTTTATGAAATTATGCCCTTTGATAATTACCTCGTTGTTTTCGATCTCCCCGGCTCTGAGATTAAAAAGGCAATTGATCACGGTATAATGAATCCTAATATTACCGACGGTCAATTTGCAGGTTTAAGGGTAGAATATGACGGCAGAAAGCCTTTTGAAAACAGAATCACAAAGATTACTCTTATGGACGGAACACCCCTTGATATGAATAAAAAATATAAGGTTGTGGTAAACAGCTTTATGTTTACGGGAGGAGATTCCTACGATTTTAGCAAGGCTACAAATTCTGCAGAAAGCGTATCCATAAGAGATGCTCTCATTGATGCCATTAAAAAGGCTAAAACGATTAAACCCATACCTGTCGATTATATTAAAGATATAAGCAAATAACAGGATTCGATTATAAAAGCGGTGTAGAAAACTTTCTCGCCGCTTTTTATTAAAGGGAGCCTCTAAAAACTGATGTTTTTAGAGGCTTCTAAGTAAAGATGAACGGAATTAAACATGAAGCGTATTTTCCTTTTTATTGTAAGCCTCTTATTTTTTAATTTATATGCAGAAGACACAGGGCAAATTTCCTCTGAAAATTTATCTCAAGATATGGAAAAGAAGTATGATGGTTTAAGCAGTTATTATAATGCCTATATAAATGCTCCCGAAAGTCAGGTAGTTAAGGCTAGGGTTATCGAAATCGTTTATGACGATACAAAGGAAAACCGCCCCGATATTCCTATAGAGTCGGACTTCCGTTATCAGCATTTAAAGATAAAAATTTTAACCGGAAAGCATAGGGATGAGGTTTATACAATCCGGAATACGATAGAGCTCGCCATTCCTTATAAGCTTATTTTTAAGGTAAACGAAAAGCTCATCTTACAGCTGGATGAGGATGAAACAGGGAAGATAAACAACTTGCGCATTTATGAGAGGGCGAGGGACTATAAGGTCTATGCTCTTATTTTTATTTTTGCAGCGGTTTTAATTTTTGTCGGCAAAAAAAACGGTCTAAAAGCTCTTATCTCCCTGGGGCTTACCATAGGCCTGATATTCGGCATTTTTCTTCCCCTTATCCTTCAAGGTCATAATCCTATTCTTTGGGCTATTATAATTTGCAGTCTTGCCTCCGTTATTACTCTTTTTATTATTTCTGGAATGAATAACAAAACCTATACGGCAATTTTGGGAACTATAGGCGGGGTTATTATAGCAGGCCTTTTTGCCTTTGTTGCAGGAAAAATTCTAAGACTTTCAGGTTTGGGAAATGAAGATGCTCAAATGTTAGCCTTTGTTCCGCAGTACCGTAAAATAGATTATCAGGGACTCTTATTTGCCGGCATTATGATAGGCTCCCTCGGTGCCGTTATGGATGTAGCTATGTCTATTTCTTCTTCAATGTGGGAGATTGTAGCTGTAAGCCCTAAGATACCGAATAAACAGCTTATAAAATCGGGGATGAATATAGGGCGGGATATTATAGGCTCAATGTCCAATACGCTTATTTTAGCCTATGTGAGTACGTCAATTCCCGTACTTTTACTCTTTATCATTTTTTCGCACGGGTTTACCGAAATCATAAATTTGGAAATTTTATCGGCCGAGATATTGCGTGCCGTCTCCGGAAGTATAGGTTTAATCTGTACGATTCCCATAACCGTCAACTTAGTAAATATTTTTAGAAAGAACTAAAAAAGTTTTTAGTCTGAGGTACGGAATCTTTTATTTGCAAATTAAATAATTTTATCCGCAAACCAATGCCCAATTTTTAAAAAATATTTTATAGCCGCCCTTATCCCAAAGTTTTATAAGATCGGAATATTCGTAATAACGGTTTCCGTAATATTGAGGTTTGTCTTTTATTGTTTTTCGCGGATTTGATTTTGTCTTTTCTTGCAGAGAGTCGTAAAGAATAAAACCATTTTCGTCGTAACCTATTACCGTTACATAATGCAAAACTTTTTTTATTTTTATTAAAAGAATAATCGGCTTTCCTTCGTCGACCGTATTTTTTATCCAATTAATTTTTTCGTTATCGGAGCAGCAGGATAAAACTGCTTCTTTTGTTTTTATTTTGTGTTTATGCAATACTTGGATAAGGCCTTGCGGCATGGTTAAATTATTTTTTATCCGCCATCCTGTTTCTTTTGCTAAAAGTTCCGGATCTATTTCTTTTTTTGTTATTATATTTATCGCAGCCATCGCAGAATAGGGTGCACAGTTATTAAAAGTTTGGCGGTAATAAATTTCGCTCATGGCTAAGATATTTTTTTGCCTATGGTTTTCTTTTGTGTTTAATCCGACGGACGGAAAAACTCTGCCTAGACTTGCGATTAAAACGGCAAGCGGAATGAGTGCTAAAAAGAAAAACAAAAATCTTTTTTGTATCCGCATCAAAAGTTCCATTGTCAAATACTTATCCAATATTTTTTTGAGAATGCTGTTAATTTTACATGCTTGCTTGTTTTAAAGTTTTTGGGGCAGCGATGCTCATTTCTAAATTAAGAAATTCAAGAACTTTAAAGATTGTTGAAAAAGATGGATTCCCTTTTTTTGATAGCGATTTATAAAGACTTTCTCTACTGACATCTATTGTTTTTGCTAGATCCGTCATTCCTTGAGCTCTGGTTACATCTCCAAGGGCTTCTATAAATAGTTCCGGCATATTATCTTCTCTTGCAATTTTTAGTATTTCATCTAAGTATATTGCAATATCTTTTCTTGTTTTAAGATAATCTGCTGCGTCCCATTTTGATATTTTCATATTCATGCGAGCTCCTCAGCCATGTCTATGGCTTTCTGTATATCTTTGGTTTGTGTAGATTTGTCTCCACCCAAAAGGAGTAAAATAATTTTGTTATTTTTATTAATAAAATAAACCCTATAACCTTTTGCATAATTGATTCGAAGTTCATATATCTTTTTGTTGATAAACTTACAATCGCCGAAATTACCCATCTGAAGCCTTTTGATTCTGGCTGTAATAATAATTTTGGCTTTTCTATCTCTTAAGTTTTCAAGCCACTTTTGATAGATATCTGTTTTTTCGATCTCAATCATAATTATATTGTATCTTATAAGATACAATATGTCAACACCCTATTCTTCCAGGATGCCAAGTTTTTCAAAAATAAAAAAGATAAGGCTTAAAGCTACGGCAACGAGAGAGGCTAAAACCATTCCCTTAAATTCGATTTCTCCGAATTTTATGCTGAGGCCGCTCAATCCTGTGGTAAATACTATCGAGGTTAGGATTAAGTTTTTTGATTTTGAATAATCGACCTTTGAATCTACTAAAAGGCGTATTCCCGAAGCTCCTATCATTCCATAGAGAAGAAAGGTTATGCCGCCGATGACGTTACCCGGCACGGTACGGATTAGGGCTGCAAGGGGGCTTATAAAGGCCATACAAATTGAAATGATTGCGGCTCCTGCAATTACATAAACGCTGTAAATACCGGTAACTGCCATAACGCCTATGTTTTCGCCGTAGGTTGTAGTGGGCACTCCTCCGACAAGGCCTGAAAGAGCTGTCGAAAAATTATCGGCAAAGATACTCCTGTGAAGGCCGGGATTTTTTAACAGGTCTTTTCCGATGATGTTGGAAGTTACTACCTGATGGCTTATGTGTTCGCTTGTAATAACTAAAAGAACGGGAAGCATTGTGATAATTGCCATGAGGTCGAATTTGGGAAGCTGAAAATGGGGAAGGGTAAAAAGTCCTGCTTCTCTTATTATCGAAAAATCTACCATACCGAAAAAGATTGCGGCTATGTAGCCTGCAATGCTTGCAATTAAAATAGAAATGGTAGATAAAAAGCCCTTAAAAAGAACCGAACCCAAAACGGCCGCTCCTATCGTAATAAAAAAAACTATTATGTCGCCCCGTGAGGCCGATTCCGTCATGATGTTTGCCCCGATAGTTCCGCCTCGAACAGTGAGTCCCGTAAGCTCAAAACCGATCAGGGAAACGACGGCACCCATGGCTGCAGGCGGAAGAATGACATTGATCCATGAGGTTCCGAACTTATAAATTATAAAGGCTATGAGGCATCCTAAAAGTCCTGTTACTATAAAGGCCCCTTGGGCATACTGAAATCCCATGGAAGAAATAATCAGGCCGGCAGGTCCTAAAAAGGCAAAGCTTGAACCTAAGTAGGCGGGTGCTTTTCCCTTTGTTATGGCTATAAATAAAAGGGTTCCCACACCGTTCATAAATAGAACGATGCCTGCATCAATTCCGAATATAATCGGAACCAAAACCGAGGCACCGAACATTGCAAATGTATGTTGAATACTTAAAGGCAAGAAAAGCCCCGCCGGAACTTTTTCGTCAACTTGATAAATTCTTTTATGTAACATGTTAATTTCCTTACTTCAATTTAATCTTTTTTTATCTTTTCAAACAGCGTTATCAGGCCCCAGCCTGCAAGCATACAGAGGACTGCAGCCAGCCTCATTGAAGGCAGCAGTCAGCCGTCGGGTAGCATGTGACGGATTGAACCTGCAACCAGCCCTAAAATAAAGGCGTAGGTTATCTTGGGAAATTTCTCCATTAAAAAACCGATTAAACGGGCAGAAAGAATAATGCCGGCTAGAATACCTAAGCCTACAGGAATCAGTACCGGAATGTTAAGCTCTGTAATGGCTTTGATTACCGTATAATAAGCTCCCATTATCAAAAGGAGGAAGGAGCCTGAGATGCCCGGAATTACCATTGCTGCAGCCCCTACAAAACCTGCAAGAAATAAAAAGATAAAGCTTCCGAGGCTCAATGTTTCTACGGCCGCAGTTGATGAGGCCGCCGCACCCTTAAAAAAGTACAGGGCAAGCATTATGCTTAAACCTATAAAGAACCAAAGAATTTTAAAGACCTTTGTAAAAGAGTTTTCTTTTTCTTTTTTTCGTACAAGGTCAAAGATTATAAAGATACTTCCTATTATGAGGCCTATAAAAAAGAAATTGGTCTGCACGGGAAACTTTTCATAAACAAGCTTGAAAAGGCGTGCAAAGAGGAGAATTCCTAAGCCCATGCCTCCGAAAAGGCAAAGATAAATTTTAAAATTAGCTTTAATGATCTTGATGTCAAGGCTTGCAGCCCCTATAAGGTCGGAATAGGCTCCAAAAACGACGGCTATGGTTCCGCCTGAAACTCCGGGAATTACATTTGCTATACCTACGGCAATACCTGCGATTATCTTCTTTATATAATTTAACATTGCTTTAGTATACATAAATTTTATAATATAAACAATACAATAGACACAATCTATAAAAATTTGGTATAATATAAAAATGTTATACCATATTGCAGAACTGCTTGGTCCCTATTTCGGGCCGATGAGACTTTTACAATCCTATGCCGTTTTAATTTCTTTAGGCTTGTTTTTGGGCTTTTTAATAACGGTTTTACTCTTGCCTAAATTTTATTCTAAACTGCCGAAAGACAGAGGGCGGGAATTTACCGTAAATCCTGAAGCTGCTGTAGGAAAACCTACGGGAGCCGGCGTGGTGTTTATTTCCATCTTCGTGCTCTGCGTTTTTTTATTGATTACACCTACCATTACGCAGAGCCTTGTTTTGGTTATAACCTTTGCCGTTATGCTGACAGGCTTTTTAGATGACAGGTCCGAAAAGTCATGGGGAGAATATTTAAAGGGCGGCTTGGATTTTATTTTATCGGCCGTAACAGCCCTTGTTATTTTTTATATCTATTTTGAAGGAAGGGTTTCCTTTTGGATTCCCTTTACATCGAACCTTGTAGAAGTGCACCCTATTGTTTTCTTTGCCGTTTCCATAATTATTTTGTGGATTTCGATTAATACAACAAACTGTACTGACGGAGTTGACGGCCTTTCGGGAACCCTTATTCTGTTAGCCCTTGTTTCCCTCGGCATAGTTTTTTACTTTGTTTTGGGACATGTCAAGGTTGCGGCCTATCTTTTGGTTCCGAATATCAGCACTGGTGCAAAATGGGCTGTTATGATTTTTACCCTCTGCGGAGTTCTTACCGGCTATCTTTGGCATAATGCCTATCCGAGTAAGGTACTTATGGGAGATGCAGGTTCCAGAGCCTTGGGCTTTTTTATCGGTGTTCTGGTAATTATTTCACGGAACCCCTTTATCCTTTTGATGACGAGCGGCGTTATCCTCATAAACGGAGGAACGGGTATTTTAAAAGTGGTTATGCTCCGCTTTTTTAAAATCCGTATTTTTAAAAACATCAGGTTTCCTCTTCATGACCACATGAAAAAGAATTTGCAGTGGTCGCCGACTCAGGTTTTAATCCGATTTGTGATTATCCAAATTTTAATTACGATTGTGATTTTAGGAATTCTATTTAAGATTAGATAGGCTTATAATTTTTAGAACTATGAGTTTTTTATCGAGGTTTGAGCCTCTTTTAGGTTCTGAAAATTTAAAGAAAATTGAAGACGCACGGATTGCGGTTTTCGGTTTGGGAGGCGTGGGAAGCTATACTGCCGAGGCTCTTGCTCGAAGCGGGGTTGCCCAAAACGGGGCAGGGCAACTTATTTTGATTGACGGCGACAAGATAGAAGAAAGCAATATCAACCGTCAGCTTTATGCCCTTTATTCTACCATCGGAAAAGCTAAGACCGAAATTGCAATGGAGCGTATTGCCGATATAAATCCGGCATGTAAAATAAAAGCTGTAAGTTCCTTTATCCTGCCCGATAATTTTTATAAAATTTTAGGCGAAGATTTTTTTAAAAGGGTAGATTTTATAGTTGATGCCGTCGATACAATAGCCCTAAAACTTTTTCTTGCAGCCGAAGCCGAAAAAAATGAGGTACCGCTTATTTCGGCGATGGGCTGCGGAAACCGTCTAAACGCCGATTTTGAATTTGCAGATATTTACAGAACAAGTGTCTGCCCCCTTTGTAAAATAATGCGTACCGAGCTTAAAAAAAGGAATGTTAAGCACTTGAAGGTGCTTTATTCTAAAACCGAATGTACCGTAAAACAAAACCCTCCGGCTTCGGCTGCATGGGTGCCCTCAATCGCCGGACTTTTAATCGCCGGAGAGGTAATTAAGCGTCTATCTCGGCCAGAAGATTTTTCATGATAAATTTGCGGCGTTCGGGGGTGTTCTTGCCCATGTAGAATTCCAAAATTGAAGGAACTTTTTTTAGGGTTTGAACCGTTACGGGGAGGAGTTTTATATCCTGCCCGATAAATTGCCCGAATTCCTTTGGGCTTATTTCTCCCAAGCCCTTAAAGCGGGTAATTTCGGAAGAAGCCCCAAGGCGGCTTACGGCCTCATCTCTTTCTTTTTCGGAATAGCAATAGTTTGTCTCTTTTTTGGTGCGTACCCTGAATAGGGGAGTTTCTAAGATATGAACCCGTCCTGAGGTAACCAGCTCTTCAAAATAGCTTAAAAAGAATGTTAAAAGCAGGTTACGGATATGAAAGCCGTCGTTATCCGCATCAGTTGCGATTACGATTTTAGAGTAGCGCAAGCCCTCAATATCGTTTTCGATGCCCAGGGCCATCATCATATTATAAAGCTCGGCGTTTTTGTATATCTGAGCCCGTTTTTTGCCGTACATGTTTTCGGGTTTTCCTCGAAGAGAAAAAATTGCCTGCGTTAAAACATCCCTGCTTGAAACCATTGCCCCTGTAGCCGAGTCTCCTTCGGTGATGAAGATCATGGTGTCTTCACCGAATTTTCCGTCTCCTAAATGGAATTTACAGTCCTTTAATTTCGGAATCTTTATGGCAATTTTTTTTGCTGCTGCCTTTGCTTCTTTTTTTACCGTGTTAAGCTCGGTGCGGAGTTTTTCGTTGGCAATTATCTTGCTTTCAAGTTTTGCGGCAGAGTCCGCATTTTTTTGCAGCCATTCAACTACTGCCGACTTTGTATCGTTGACTATCCAAGAGCGTACCTCGGTGTTGCCTAGCTTGTTCTTTGTCTGGCTTTCGAAGACGGGAGCTTGAATTTTTACTGAAACGGCAGCACAGGTTCCCTCTCTTACGTCTTCGCTCTTATAGTTCTTTCTAAAATATTCGTTAATGCCTTTTAATAAGCCTTCCTTAAAAGCCGAAAGGTGGGTTCCGCCGTCGGAAGTGTATTGTCCGTTTACAAAGGAGTAGTAGGTTTCGCCGTAATTGTTTGTGTGCGAAAAAGCAAACTCAAGCTGTTTTTCCTTGAATCGGCAGACCTCATAAATTGTTGAAGCTCCTACATTGGATTCAAGCAAGTCCAAAAGACCGTTTTCGGATTTAAAAAGTTTTCCGTTAAAACTCAAGGTAAGGCCTGAGTTTAAATAGGCATAGTTCCAAATTCTTTTTTCGATAAAGTCCAAATTGAATTTATAGTCCCCGAAAATTTTTGTATCGGGAATGAATTCTACCAGAGTTCCGTTTTTGATTCCGGGCTTTGTGTTTCCGCTTTTTTCGCTTACAAGCTTTCCTCTTTCAAAGATTGCTTCGGCATATTTGCCGTCCCGCACGGCTACAACCCTAAAATGTTCCGAAAGGGCATTTACAGCCTTTGTTCCGACTCCGTTTAAGCCGACCGAAAACTGAAAGACATCATCGTTATATTTTGCACCGGTATTTATAACCGAAACACATTCTACCAATTTTCCTAAAGGAATACCCCGCCCGAAGTCGCGGACCGTTATCTTGTTTTCTTCTTGTTGAATCTCTATGCGGGAGCCGTTTCCCATTATAAACTCGTCTATCGAGTTGTCTATAACCTCTTTTACGAGGATATAGATACCGTCATCGGGATTTGAGCCGTCGCCTAAGCGGCCTATGTACATACCTGTTCTCAAACGGATGTGTTCAAGGGAGCTCAAGGTTTTTATTTTGGACTCATCGTAAACAGCTTTTTTTGTTGCCATTACTCTTCCTCCGTAACCTGTTCAGAGGTTTTATCCAAAAACTTTTCTTCAAGTCCGGCTGCGAAGTCTTTTAAATCGGCTATCTTAGCTTCCGAGTTTTTGATGGCCGTTTCAGAGTTGCCTATTTTCTTTTCGGCTTCCTTTATGGCGTTTTCGCAATTCTTGATTGTGCGGTTAAGATTTTGAATTTGATTTTCTTCCGCTCTAATTTTTTGCATTATCTCGCAAAATTCTATATTGTATTTTGTTTTGCTTATTTCTTTTAGGTATTTACCGGCCTTTTTTAGATATTCTGCATATTTTCCAAGTTCGACATCTGAAGGATTTTCCCCAAGAGCCGAATCTCCTTCCGGCGAGTAAAAATTTTCCGTGTATTTTAGACCGGCAGATTCCAAAATAAGGTCTATTTTTTCGTCTATTTCTTTTATTCTGCTTGTAAAGTTATCGATCCGTTTTTTTGAATTTTTGTCTGCACCGGCATCGGCTAATTTTTGAGTAACAAAGCCTGTTTCCTCATCTATCATTTTGAGGCGGCTTTCCGAATCGCTTAAGTCGGTACCGAGCTTTAAAATTTCTTCGAAAGTTTTTTTAAGTTCGGATGAAAGCTTATCTTCATCATAAAGAGCTTTTACTTCTTGAGAATTGTAAATATCTATATCCGATTTTGTTAAAATATTTTTAATCTTTTTTTCGGAATTTTTTACCTTTAATTCCTGGGAAGAAATCTTGCCCGAGATGCCGATCTTAGCAAAAAAGTTTGCATCCTTTTTCTCGGCGTTTAAGGTTTCTATTTTTTCTTGGGCCTCATGTATTTTTGCTTCTTCCGTGTGTATTTCGGCAGATAGAGAATCAAAAAGAGCTGCACACTGAGGCAAAAAATCTTTGTAAAGTTTGAGTAAAAAAACTCCCTTTATTTTTTCCGTTTCTTTTTTTGTATCCGAGAGCCTGTCTTTTATCTGTTTTTTAAAGCTGTCCAATTCTGAAAGGCGGGTATTGTTGTTTTTTATGTCCAAAACGCTTTCAGTACAAAATTTTCTTTCGTCATGCAGCTTTTGCCATTGAAGAAAATTTTCTTGAGAAACCCCGTTTGCTTCTGCAACAGGATCTGCCGTATCTTTGATGAGTTTATTTCCAAGCTGTTTATAAGCTTCCGTCAGTTTTGATTCAAGGTCTTTTAATTCCTTTAAAAGAACAGGGATTGTTTTATTACTCTTATTCATTTTTTCATTGTAACCTTTTATTTGTTTCTTGACAATAGCTTGTCTTTGATGTTGACATTTTCGTCTTCATTTTTTAAAATAGGAAAGGCCGTTAATGGCCAATAAGGGTATTTATATGAAAAATGTTAAAATAGAAATTTGTGCGGGATCCTTTGAGGATGCCGTCTTGGCGGAAAAGGTAGGAGCTTCAAGGATTGAACTTAATTCTTCTCTTTTTTTGGGAGGCTTGACTCCCTCTCTTGGAACCTTAAAGTTGGTTAAAAAGGAAACCCATCTTGAGGTTATGGCCATGGTAAGGCCCAGAGCAGCCGGTTTTTTTTATTCTTCTTATGAATATAAGACTATGCTTGAAGATGCAAAACTTTTTATAGATAACGGAGCAGACGGTCTTGTCTTCGGTTTTTTAAAAAAAGACGGAACCATCGATGAAAAACGGTGTGAAGCTTTGATAAAAATTGCAGGAAGCAGGGATAAGGTTTTTCACAGAGCCATTGATGTGGTCCCTGATCCCTTAAAGGCCCTGGATGAGCTTATTTCTTTAGGATTTACAAGAGTTTTAACGAGCGGGCAAGAGCCTACAGCCTATGAGGGTGCCGATTTAATTGCCAAAATGGTAAAACGTGCAAAAGGCCGAATCGAAATTTTACCCGGCGGCGGAATTACCGAAAAAAACGCTTCAAAAATAATCAAACTTACCGGTGTTGATCAGATTCATTTTGCAGCCCTAAAACGGAGAGAGGAACCGTCTACCAAGGCAAATCCTTCAATCTATTATGGAGGAGCCCTCTATCCGCCTGAGGACAGTATCGAGGTTGCCGGACTTGATGAGATGACAAAGGTCATAAAAAGCTTGTAATTTTTCCAAATTTTGCTTGGTATTTTAATTTTTTTGATGTATAATGGAAGAACAGAAGATGGGAGTAAACCGCTAAGGCTGTGTAAGCAATTTATAAATAAATGCAATTAAAAATTTTAGCGTTTTTTTCGTCCCTTGCGGTTATATTCAAAAATTGACCTTTGTTTTGGGAGGTTTTTATGAAAAAGACATTAATTTTTATTTTGATGATACTTGTTTTGATGGTGTCATCCTGTAATTTGTTTTTAAAAGAAGAATACGGCGAGCTTATTGTGAACTTTGACGGAACCCTGCCCGACGGTGCCAGAGCCTTGGATGCTAACGGGCTTCCCGTTCTTTCGTCTTCTCCTATGAAAATCAATATAATCAGAGAAGACGGCTACACGGTAACAAGAGAACTAAGTGCCGAAGAACCCAAGTCACTGGTTGAGCTTGTACCTATCGGTGAAAAGATAGAGATAATAGTTACGGCAATTAACCCATCCGGTCAATGGTCGGGAAGGGCTTCTCACACCGTAGCCTCAGGTCAGAATAAGGTAACCGTTCTCTTAAACAAAAAAATTTCAGGTTTAAACAATCTTTTGTTTACACAGAAAAAAATCAAGGTTTCGGGGCAAGATGCCTATGAGTTAAAATTCTACATGGGCGGAAAAGAAATTAATGCTCCCGTTTCAAATGAAGAGTACAGCTTTGGCCGCGACAGTAAGGGACGTCTTTATGTCAGATATAAACCCAACGATACCTATCTTGTCCGTTATACGAGTGAGGGTGAACTTGATGTCCATCCGGCAACAACGACGATCGAATTTCTCGCAAACGATTATACAACGGGGAAAATGTACGGGATAGGTGGAGGCTTAAAGGAAATAAATGAGAACGATTTGAGTTCTGGTACTGTTTCCGGTTCCCCTGCCTCTGTGAGCAAGCCTTTTGCCGTAGATAACGGCAGAGTTGCATGGCTGCGTGTAAGTAGCCCACCACCACCACTACCACCACTACCTCCTAACAACATAATAAATGCCGCAAGTTTGACCGGGGGATCTCATTCAGACATTCTGATTAATTCTCATATTGATATTCACCATTGCAAGCCATCAGAAGTAAAAGATATTTTTATCCGCGGCGATTATGTATATGTGCTTTTTAATACAGTTAATGAAAGTATAACATCAAGTGATCCTAACCTTTACTCTTTAGGCGGGGTTGTCCGCTATAATATAAACAATTTGGCGGGGAATCATGTAAAAATCGGTTTTTCAAACAGCGTAGGCTTTGAAAATCGGGCAGTGCCCGCCTCTTATTATTCCGAAAATTTTTACGGGGCGGTAAAGGTAATCGGTTTTGACGACGAAAACATCTACATAGCCGATGACGGCTTCGATGCCGTCGATACTCCCGCAGGTTCCCGGATCGTTAAAAACCGCAACCGTATAGCAGCCATTAATATTGCAACAAACGCTTTGAGTTTTAGTGATGCCGGGCCTGCAAAGTGGTATAACGAATGGAAAGAATGGCGAACGCCCAATACGAAGACTGTGGTGTGGGAATCTTTATATGACGGCTCCTCAAGAAGTGGGATGAATTACTATCAGGTAGAAAAAGGTGATGAGGACTTGTCAGGGGCTAATCCGTTTATAACTTCCAGCGTCCACGAGTCCAGCGGTGTTTTATATAGCGACGTATTTTGTTATGACAGCGCAGGAAATTTCTATGTTTCGGGTAAAGATAACAATGAAAAATTATACCGATATGTATTAGAAGATGACGGAAACTATGAGACTGACGGAGAAAAGGATATATCCGAGAAACCGACGACTATTGCAGTTTCCGTTTCGTCCGTACCTGACGATGCAGGAAAAACAATTTTGTTCTACTATTTTGAGTCCGGACATGGTCACAACATAGGGCGGCTTGCATGGTATACCGATGATTTTACTCATGCTGCCCAACAAAGGAACATAACACTCTCTGATTTAGGCCAGAATGATACCGTTACTGCAATGGCGGCAAATAAGGACGGCATTTTTGTTGCGGTAAAAACCGTAACGGGTAAGGATTCTCCCAATGAAAAATACAAGATTACGGTTAAAAAATATGCGCATCAATCGCTTGGCTCTCCGGCAATTATTAGTGCTGTTGAAACCGTAACCGTTGTTAATGAAACATCGACAAACTATCCTAATGTTGTGGTTCCTCCTTCTCATTGGACAGCGGAACAGGCAAACGCATACATCAATGAAGACCTCAATGCTCTCTATATTTCAGACGGCGTATTATACGGTCTTACAACTAACCAAAAGGGATATATAAAGGACATTTTTTCCAAAGCAACGGAGGTGTTTATAGGCGGTAAACTGCTTAAAATCGGGAATACCAAATCCCTTGGTTCTTATGTTGTTGTATTGTATAAAAACGACGGTCTTAGGCCTGCAACGTCTGGAGAATTCGCCCCCTACCGATTTATTGCAGTTAAGCCAAAGAAACTCGTTATAGCTTCCGACGGCTATTACGGTAAGGAAACGACTCCCAGAAATAAAAATAAGGTGTTTGTATTTGATATAGGAAACTGGGCTCATCCTGATGAAACGGTTACTCATGCTATAATCAATTTCTCAAAACAATTGAACTATTCCGGTGGCTCATTCATCTGGACAAGTGAATAGGCCCCTTATAAGTCTTTCCGTTCCGGTTTACGGAACGGAAAGCTCTTTGCCTGCTCTTTTGGATAGTATTTTAGCTCAGAACCTGCTGCTTAAAAACGCCGTTCAAAAGAGCGGCTTTTTTTCGAATAATAAAGATACCTTGCCCATAGAAGTGCTCATCGTAAATGATGGAAGTCCTGGCGGTGATGCTTTACCTAAAATCCTTAAACCCTATAAAAAAAAGTTTAAAAACCTCGGTATTACTCTGACTCTTTTGGAACACCGCAAAAATCTGGGACTTTTTGAAGCTCGCAGAACGGCGGCAAATGCCGCTTCCGGTTCCTACATTTTCTTTGCTGACCCGGACGATACCCTGCCCAGCGATTCTCTTTTGGTCTTTTATAATGGACTGCTTGCTTCCGGCAACGGAAATCTTTCCGATGCAGCCGATATTATTCACGGCAAAATGCGGCTGTCAGTTCCTCAGTTCGATACGGCAGATAAAAAAAATGCGGAAAGATTCGACGCTTTTTCAAAAAGCGTGCAGTCGATACATTCGGGTTTTCTTTCGGGAAACGAAGTTCTTGAAAATTTTTTAATTAAAAAAGAACACTCAGGTTTTTTATGTGCTAAACTATTTCGTACCAGCCTTTTACAAGAGGTATATGCCGAACTTCCCAATATTTTTTGTATTATGTCCGAAGACCTCTTGTTGTATTTTTTTGTGCTTTTAAAAAAGCCCTCGTACTACGGCATCGATTCTTTTGTATATAATTATATTAACGATACGGGTATATCTTCAGCTGTTCAAGTTACAAGCCTCGATCGCTGGGAAAAAATCTGCTCCGCTTCCTCTGTCTTTACCCTTATTTTTTCCTATATTCATGAGCATCCCCTTGACGAAAAATATATAGATGAATTACGCATCGCCTGCAATAACCAGCTTAAAAAAATTATAAGCAAATTGAAGCGTGACTTTACCGGCTGTCTCCAAGCCGAAGCCTACGCAATCCTCTGCGATTACTGGGGCGAAGACTATGTAAAACAAATTGAAAAAAGCATGAAGGATGAAGAACAAAAGTAAAAGTGAAAAAGTTGAAAAAATGAGATTTGACATCCCTCTGTTCACAATCTCAACTAAAGATTAAACTAAAAATTTGATAACAATGCGGGTTCTTAGGGGCGGAGCCCCTAAGCGGTTCTTTTGAAGATAGGAGAGGTTATAGGGGAGGAAAGAAAACCTGTTCTGTCGGGTTGTCTTTCTTCCCCTAACTGATGATGAGGAGGTACGTAATATGCTGGCACAAGAATCCCCTATGATGCGGAAGGCAAATTCCACTATTGAGTTAATGGAAATGAGTCCAAAAGAAAAATGGCTCTATGAAAACCGCATGAAATACGAACATGACAAGGCCTCTTGGAAACATGTGGGTTATCAAGAAGGTCTTGATAAAGGGGCTTACCAAAAAGCCCTTGAAACGGCAAAGATATTAAAACAGCTCGGTGATTCTGTAAAAAAAATAATGCAAGTCACCGGTCTCACAAAAGAAGAAGTAGAAGCGATTAATTAATTGGTAATCAATAAAAACCGTATTCCCTCTTGAAGCTATATCATCCTTGTGATACAATGGGGCACTATACTTTAGGAGCAAGAGTATGAGATGGAAAAATAAAAAAATACCCGAAGGGGAGTTTATGGAGATGCGAGAAGAAATTCTCCAAACATGGCCCACGGGAAAGGATGTTGACTTAAAAGAGTCTATCGATTATTTAAAGAAGATCCCGCCTGAAAAAAACTTTGCAATCAAACTTGAACAAGCGGACAAAGAAGGTATAACTACGGCCCAGCCTCGTGCCGGTGTTCCCCTGTTGGATGAACACATTAATCTATTGCAGTTTTTACAGGATGAAGGAGGCGCCGACTTTTTGCCCAGCACAATTGACGCTTATACGCGTCAAAACCGATATGAAGAGGGTGAAGCCGGTATTGAAGCTTCAAAAAAGGCAGGCCGCTCTCTTATGAACGGTTTCCCTGCCGTAAACTGGGGTGTAGGCCCCTGCCGTCAGGTTTTGGAAGCCGTAAATCTTCCCTTACAGGCAAGACACGGAACCCCCGATGCCCGTCTTCTTTCAGAGATCATTCATGCCGGAGGTTATACCTCTAACGAAGGCGGAGGTATAAGCTACAATGTTCCCTATGCAAAGGCCGTTTCAATTGAACACAGTATAATGTGTTGGCAATATGCCGACCGCCTCGTAGGATTTTATGAAGAAAACGGAGTCCACCTTAACAGAGAACCTTTCGGTCCCCTTACAGGAACCCTCGTTCCGCCTTCTGTTGCTATTGCAGTAGGCGTTATCGAAGCCCTACTGGCCGCTGAGCAGGGTGTAAAGAGCATTACCGTAGGTTACGGTATGTGCGGAAATATGACACAGGATGTTGCAGCCGTTATTTCTTTAAGAGAAATTACAAAGGACTATATGAAAAAGTTCGGCTACAAGGATATGTGCATCACCACGGTTTTCCATCAATGGATGGGAGGCTTCCCTGCCGATGAGTCCAGAGCCTATGGTCTTATCTCCTTGGGAAGTACCACAGCTGCTCTTTCCGGAGCTACAAAGGTAATCGTTAAAACTCCGCATGAAGCTTTCGGTATTCCTACCAAAGAAGCAAACGCAGGAGGCATCAAGGCTACCAAAATGGTTCTAAACCTTTTGAAGGGACAGCGTTATCCCGATTCAAGAATACTCGCCCAGGAAATTGAGCTTATCAAGGCAGAAACAAAGTGTATTATGGACAGAGTCTATGAGATAGGAGGCGGTGATTTGGTTGAAGGCACTATCAAGGCCTTTGAAGCCGGAGTAATCGACATTCCCTTTGCCCCCTCCCAGTACAATGCCGGAAAGGTAATGCCTGCCAGAGACAATGACGGATGTATCCGCTATCTGATGCCGGGAAATCTGCCCTTTACAAAGGACATTCTTGACTTTAACAGGGGAAAACTTGAAGAGAGGGCCAAGGCAGATAAGAGGGAGGTTGATTTCCAAATGTCGGTTGATGATGTTTATGCCGTAAGTTCCGGTGTTCTTGTAGGAAGACCGGCTAAACGATAAAATTCTTATTGTATATGTGCGCTTTGCAGCACACACTTGAAAAAACTTTTTTCGGAAACTGATGTTTCATGCAAAAAATTTTTATAGGAGAAGAAGATGAAAATTGTTGATGTTATTTGCGCAGAAGGCAAAACAGGTTTCTATTTTGATGACCAAAAGGCTATCAAGATGGGTGCAGGTCATGACGGATTTTTTTATACGGGGAAACCCGTAACCGAAGGCTTTACCTCAATCAGACAGGCAGGCGAAGCTATTTCCGTTATGTTTATTCTCGAAGACGGACAGGTTGCATACGGAGACTGTGCTGCAGTACAGTATTCCGGAGCCGGCGGACGTGATCCACTCTTTTTGGCAAAGGACTTTATTCCCGTAATTGAAAAGGATATAAAGCCCCTCTTTGTAGGAAAAGAAATTACAAACTTTAGGGAAATGGCTAAGACATTTGAGGAGCACAAGGTAAACGGAAAAAGAATGCACACAGCTTTACGCTACGGCATATCTCAAGCTATTCTTGATGCCGTTGCAAAGTCCCAGCACATAACGATGGCCGAAGTTGTTGTAAAAGAATACAAAACAGGCTGCCAAATAAAGAGAATTCCGATATTTACTCAGTCAGGCGATGACCGCTACTTAAATGCCGATAAAATGATTATAAAGCAGGCTGAAGTTCTCCCCCACGGTCTTTTTAACAATGTTGAAGAAAAAACCGGTAAAAACGGCGAAAAGCTTTTAGAATATGTTAAGTGGCTTAAAAACAGGGTCGAAACCATGAGAACTTGTAAAAACTACAATCCTATTTTCCATATTGACGTATACGGCACAATCGGAGACTTTACAAATAACGATGTTCCCAAGATGACAGCCTATCTTAAAACGCTGGAATCAGCAGCAGCTCCTTTTAAACTTAGAATCGAAGGTCCGATGGACATGGGCGACAGAGAAAAGCAAATGCAGGTACTTGCAGCCCTCACAAAGAGCCTTGACGATAACGGCGTAAAGGTAGAGCTTGTTGCCGATGAATGGTGCAATACCCTCGAAGACATTCAGTACTTTGCCGATAACCGTGCAGGCCACATGATTCAGATTAAAACCCCCGACCTTGGCGGAATCAACAACACGATCGAAGCTATCCTTTACTGCAAAGAAAAGGGTGTAGGCGCTTATTGCGGAGGAACTTGTAACGAAACCAACCGCTCGGCTGAGGTTATCGTAAACTGTTCCGTTGCCGCCGGAGCCGCCCAGCAGCTTGCAAAACCCGGTATGGGCGTTGACGAAGGCTACATGATCATCAATAACGAGATGAACAGAATTGTTGCCTTAGCCAATAGGAAGTAAAACTTTTTTCAGAGTATTGTCTTAAGTGTGTGCTTTGCTGTACACACTTAAAAACTTTTTTCAGGATTTGATAATCCTTCAAAAACTTTTTTAAGGAGTAGGTTTATGAAGAATTTTAAGAAAATTTTCTTTGTGCTGGCCATGCTTTTGGCTGCAGGCACCATGGTTTTTGCAGGAGGAGCAAAAGAAGCAAGCCTTCCCTCGATTGATTTAACGATGGATAGGGCAGGTGCTCCGATTACCTTACCTGCAAAGGTGGAAAGAATTGTTTCGATGGCTCCGTCTACTACGGAAATCCTTATTGATTTAGGTGTAGCCGACAAGATTATTGCTGCCGATACCAATACCCAAAAGGATGGGCTTTTAAAACAGAATATTCCGTATTTTGATATGATGAAGCCCGATGCAGAAAAACTGATTGCCCTAAAACCGGATGTAGTTTTTATCTCAGGGATGTCGAATGCAAAAGGTAACACTCCTTTTTCTCCCTTAATTGATGCCGGTATCTGTGTTGTCAACATTCCTTCATCTTCGAGTATCGAGGCCATTTATCTTGATATTGCATACATAGCTGCCGTCGTAAAACAGGAAGGAAACGGAGCAAAAATTATTGCAAACATGAAAAAGGAAATAGAAGCTGTACGAAAAAAGGGTGCTTCTATTGCTCAAGATAAAAAGAAAACCGTTTACTTTGAAATAGGGGCCGCACCTTATATGTACAGTTTGGGAACAGGAACCTTTATCAATGAGATGATAGAAATTATCGGAGCTCAAAATATTCTTGCCGATCAACAAAAGTGGGTATCAGTTTCCGATGAAATGGTTTTGGCTAAGGATCCTGATGTAATTTTGACCAATGTAAATTATATACCTAATCCGATTGATGAAATAATGGCCAGATCAGGCTGGGCTTCTCTTAAAGCTGTAAAGGGCAAAAAGGTTTTCGGTATTGATACAAATTCTTCTTCAAGACCTAACCATAACATTATAAAGGCCTTAAAAGAAATGGCTAAAGCCGTCTATCCCGAAATCTATAAATAATGAAACTTCAATTCAAGCTTGCAGGCTCGATTGCTGCCTGCATCCTTGTTCTAATCTTGGGGATAGGAATAGGTTCTGTCTTTGTTCCGCCCCAAGATATTATCAAAATCATATTTTCAAAAATAACTCAAAAAGAAATTTCATGTATTGAATCGACCTTTGTTGCAATAGTTTGGAATGTGAGACTGCCTAGGGTTCTGGTCGCTTTTTTGGCAGGCGGTTCCCTTGCCGTAAGCGGGGCCGTAATGCAAAGCATCTTAAAGAACCCTCTGGCTTCTTCTTATACAATGGGTGTTTCATCCGGCGCCGCCTTAGGAGCGGCTCTGGTAATTTTAACAGGATTCACTCTTCCTTTAATACCCGCTTTTACTCTTCCTCTTGCAGGAACTCTTGCAGGTCTTCTTACAGTTTATGCCTCGGTTAAAGTTGCGGCCTTGGTTGATAGGAATTTTGAAAACTCGACGATTATTTTAACAGGTATAGTTTTTTCTCTTTTTATAAACGGAATTATAACCATCATAATCGCCCTTAACAGGGACGGAATGGCCCGCCTGATATTTTGGCAGATGGGAAGCTTTGCAAGTCAAAATATAAAAAACTTTAACGTGTTATTGCCTATCTGTGCTGCCGCAACCTTGATTCTTACAAGTCTTTCACACGAGATGGATTTGCTTACCTTCGGCGAGGAGCAGGCTAAGACTATGGGAGTAGATACAAAAAAAGTTAAATGGATTCTTTTGTTTTTAGCCTCAGCCCTTACGGGAACAGTAATTTCATTTGTAGGCATAATCGGTTTTATCGATTTGATTTCTCCTCATATTGTGCGTAAGCTCGTTGGTGCAAGACATAAGATAGTGATCCCCTTGTCCTTTTGTATAGGAGGCACTGCGATGGTTCTATGCGATATGACGGCAAGAACTATTTTATCCCCCCAAGAGCTTCCGGTGGGTGCAATCACTGCCCTCGCAGGTGCCCCGTTTTTTTGCTATGTCTATTTTAAGGGACGGAGGAGGGCTTAACTTTTATGGACTATCCTTTAATAAATGTAAAATCGGTTTATGCCGGATATTCAAAGACTCCCGTTTTAAAAGATATTTCCTTTTCGGTTTTAAAAGGAGACAGCCTTTGTGTTTTGGGCCCTAACGGCTGCGGAAAAACGACCCTCTTAAAAACTCTTGCCGGTCTTATCGGCTATTCGGGTGAAATTCTTTTAAACGGTCAAAACTTAAAAAATATCAAACGCAAGGATATAGCAAAAAAAATAGCCGTTTTAAGTCAAGTTTCTTCCATATATTTTTCATATTCCGTCTATGATACCGTTATGATGGGAAGATATGCCCATAGAGAAGGCAGCTCTTTTCTTTCAGTCTCAAAAAAAGACAGGGCCTATGTAGAAAAATGTTTAAGGGCTGTAGACATTTGGAATTTGCGAGAGAAGAAAATAGATGAACTTTCAGGCGGTCAGCTTCAGCGTGTTTATCTGGCCCGCACTCTTGCCCAAGAACCCGAACTTATCTTACTGGATGAACCTACAAATCATCTGGATTTAAAGGCTCAAACCGAGCTTATTCTTTTTTTAAAAGAGATTTGTAAAAAAGAAGCTAAAGCCGTCATCGGAGTCTTCCACGATATAAACCTAGCCCTTCAATTTGCAGATAAACTTATTTTTTTAAAAGACGGGATAATACAAGCCTCAGGAAAAAAAGATAAGGTTTTAAATAGAGAGATTTTACAATCCGTTTACGGGATGGATGTAGCCGAATGGATGAAAGATTCTTTTAATTTATGGCTTAGAGCTTTTTAGCTTAGAGGAATCTTTCTGTCAACCGCTTTTTATCAGCTTATTTCTTTGAGACTATCTGTTCTGTTGCCGGTATCCTGATTGTTTTTTTTTATATTTTATAATATACTACTAGTCTATAAAATAAATAATTTGGAGGTAATAATGAACCCATTGCAGAACACTGAACCTAAGGAAGTATTTAAATGGTTTTACGAAATCTCTCAGGTACCGAGAGGTTCGGGAAACGAAAGAGCTATCAGCGATTTTCTTGTAAAATTTGCAAAAGATAGAAATCTTGAAGTACATCAAGATAAGGCTATGAATGTTATAATAAAGAAGCCCGGAACTGCCGGCTATGAAAAATCTCCTACAGTTATTATTCAGGGCCACATGGATATGGTTTGTGAGAAGGATGCTTCCTCAAACCATGATTTTTTAAAGGATCCTATTAAATTCGTTGTAAAGGGAGAAATGCTCTATGCCGATAAGACAACCCTTGGAGGAGATGACGGTATAGCAGTCGCATACGCTCTTACCGTCCTTGACTCAAAGGATATTCCCCATCCGCCACTCGAAGTTTTGATTACGACTGAAGAAGAAACGGGGATGGGCGGAGCTATGGCTCTTACCGATGAACATCTGCAAGGAACACGCCTTTTAAATATAGATTCGGAAGAAGAAGGCGTCTTTTTGGTAAGCTGCGCAGGCGGATCCAATATTAATGTTTTTTTCGATATAAAGAAAGAGCCGGCCAAGGGAACATTCTTAAAAATCACCGTCGGAGGTCTTCTCGGAGGACATTCAGGTATCGAGATAAACAAGCAGAGAGCCAACTCAATTAAACTTTTGGGAAGAATTCTGTATAACATCAAGCAAAACGAAAAAATCAATATAGTAGAAATTTCAGGCGGTTCAAAACACAATGCCATTGCAAAGGATGCCCATGCTGTTATAGCGGTTGAAAATAAGGAAGCCGTTTTGAAGATTGTCGAAAAACTTGCTGCCGATTTTAAGGGCGAATACAGAGCCGTTGACAAACTTTTAACTGTTACGGCAAATGAAACGCAGAATTCTTCAGGCCAAATGTTTACAAAAGAGCTTACCTTAAATCTAATTGATTTTATGGCAAGTATTCCCAATGGTGTTCAATATATGAGCATGGAAATTCCCGGCCTTGTTCAAACAAGTTTAAATAACGGAGTTTTGGAAGAAATCGATGGAAGAATCAAATTTACAACCTCTGTACGAAGCAGCGTAAAGAGTGCCTTGGATGAAATTGTGGATATCCTTAGAATCCAAGCCGAGCACTGCGGAGCCGAATTCAAAAAGGTTTCGGAGTATCCCGCTTGGGAGTACAGTCCCGATTCTCCTGTACGCGATGCTGCCGTCAATGTTTACAAAAAGCTTAACAAAAAAGAACCCGTTATTACGGCAATACACGCAGGGCTTGAATGCGGTCTTTTAAAGAAAACCCTTCCCAATGTCGATGCTTTAAGTTTCGGGCCCAATTTGTATGATGTTCATACTCCTAACGAACACATGGACATTGCCTCTGTAGAACGTGTATGGAAGTTCTTGCAGGCCTATTTGGCTGAATTAAAGAATTAGAAATAAGGCATAAAAATTGCGGCCTAAGCCGAGGCAGGCTTAGTAAAAACTAAAAAGGGGCATGAAGTCATGCCCCTTATGGGAGTTGTGCTTTGAACCGCCTAAGACGGATACTCACATCTCCCTCTTAATATAATTCTAACATAATTATTGCAATTGTCAAGTAAAATAATCCTAAAAATTTAAATTTTTTTCTCGCCAAAGCTCTTGTACGATATATAAAGCAGGTTAAAGAGTGTCCCCAGTAAAAGAATAAAGGCCCATGTTCTTGCATGTATAAAGGGATTTTTTATCGGCAAAAAAAGGTCTGATAGAACGGAACTTAAATTCGTTACAAGATCCCATGAATTCCACCTTAAAAATCTTCCCAGATAGATGCCGAAAGCTGAAAGATATATCACAAAAATCGAAAAAATTTGCGGATACTTTATATTAAAAAGTTTTTGAATCTTGGCTTCGATAAAATCCAAACTTACAAAACCGTAAAAAAGACCTGCAAAGCTGTAAGAAAACAACAGGATTAAATCATACCAGCGCATTGTTGAAGCTGCCGTTTTTAGATGGATAAAATCTGTTACAATATAAAGAGCATTGGGAAAAAACAGAAGCCAGATAGTCATAAAAACAATAAAAATTATTTTGTTATTGTTTTTTGATAGGTATAGCGTTGAAGAGATAAGCCATGGTACAAAGGCCAAAAATAAGTTCCAGACCAAAAAAAGTAAAAAATAGTTTTCTGCTATAAAAATTCTACATACCGATAAAAAAATACAGAAAAAAGACAAGAACATCAAGGCAAAGGTACTTTTAATTCGGAATATATTTTTAAAGTAATGTCTCATTTATTCTCCAACAAAAAGAGCCGGGCGGTCTTTAAAAAAATCAAAAGACCCGCCCGTTCCTTTTATTTTAAATTTTCATATATGCGCATTAAATTTGTTTTCATGCGTTCAAGATAGCCTTTGTTATCTTCAGGGCTTTCGATTGTGTAAATTTTTTCAACCTTGGCTCCAAGCTCTGTTGCAAGTGTTTTTGAAACAAGGGGGCTTGCCGCTTCTTCCGTAAAGATAACCCTTACATTGTGCTCTCTGCAATATTCGACAAGTTTTGCAAGTTCTTTCGGATTCGGTTCGTTTTCATTAAAGATATCGGTTACGGAATTTTGCTTCAAGTCAAAATCTCTGCAAAGATATCCGAAGGCTGCGTGTCCCGTTACAAAGTGCTTGTTTTTTACTTTAGAAAATTTCTCGATATATTCTTTTAAAAGTTCGTCAAGCTCAGCAATGTATTTACTTGCATTTTCTTTATAGCTTTTTGCATTTGCAGGGTCAGCCGTAGTCAGAGCATTTTCAATATTTTTAACCATAATTTTTGCAGAAGAGAGGCTGAGCCATGTATGAGGATCGAATTCTCCGTGATGGCAATGTTCATGCCCCTTACCGTGTTTGTGCTGCCCGGCACAGGCTTCGCAGTCGCAGTCTTCTCCATGTTCATCATGGTTATGATGTCCCGCCTTGATTGCTTCTATTCCGCTGCTAGCCTCGACCATAATCAGCTTTTTGTTGTTGACCGCTTTTACGGCTTCATCAAGCCAAAACTCCATACCCAGCCCGTTATAGATTAAAATATCGGCCTTCGATAAAAAAGCAAGGTCTTTAGCTTTTGGTTCAAAGTCGTGAGCTTCCATTCCCGGCGGGATGATAACCGAAATATTAACCTTATCCCCTGCAACTGCCTGAGTCAACTCTTTCATTGCATCGAAGGTAACGGCAACATTTTTTTTGCCGTTATCGGGAATTTCCTTTGCTCCCATCGCAAAGAGATTTACCGATGAAAGGATAGCAATAAATAAACATGTTTTTAAAATAGATTTCATATAAACTCCAAAATTCCATATTTTTTTAAGACGGAATAGAATATAATACTGTGCCGAAATTAAGTCAATAAAAAATAAGCTAAAATTAACTTTTTATGGCTGAAGCTCGGGCTCCAGCCCCGGGACCAAGTATTTTTCGGGTATTTTAACGGGACGTCCGGTGCTGTCCACACAGGCCCACGTTACCTTTGCCTCTGCACAGACTTTACCTTCTTCATTTTTTATAACCTGCAAAAAGGTTCCGGAAACCTTACCCAAATCGATGTGAGTAACCTCAATGGCCAGTTTATCGTAAAGTTTGGCAGAGTGCTTGTATTTAATATCTATGTGGGATACATAGAGCATGTAGCCTTCTTCAATCATCCCTACATAATCAAAACCTATTTTTTTTAAAAACTGCATTCTGGCATGTTCCAGATAGTTTAGGTAAACCGAGTTGTTTACATGATTATAAGCGTCAAGCTCGTAGCTTCGAACTTCTACATAGAACGTATGCGTCACAATCTTCTCCTATTTTAGTTTAGCCGTCCGATTTCGTTTGCTTCGTGCATCTTTTCAAGGTCTGCCATTACCTGATCAACTACGGCCTGCTTTTTATCTATGCCTGTAAGGTCTTGATGTTCAGCCTTTACTTTTTCTCTATATTCTTCACAGTTTATGACGGGGCTTGCATCAAAGATGAGCCTATCCTTCCAAACAGTATCCTCGGTCATATCTCCCGAATCCGAAATACGCAAACAGTTTCCGTTACTTGAAACCAAGAGCATTATATCGGACATTTTAATATAGGAATCTATTTCTTTTACACCTTTTTTTGTTTCGGGTTTTCCGGGGCGGTATCGGGTTCCTGCAGGATATACAAGAATTACCCTTCCTTCTTCTTTTGCTTTTTCAAGTGCCCGCATTGAAGCAAGGTTTATCATCTTGCTCCGTTTTAATTCTTCTGCCAAAACTTCAGGGTCTTTAATCGATTTGATGGAACGGCTGGGATAGATATAAATGCGGTCATAGGCGCTTGCAAAGGCTGCAACATATGGATTGTCTTCTCCCAGTTTTAGCCCGGCCATTGCGATGCATTTTTCGGCAAGCTCCGTTCCTTTAGTACCGGTTTTTTTCATTAAATTTATAAAAGCCGGATAATCCATATTGCTGTAGTGTTCTGCAAGGATTATGCCTTTTTTTCCCTTATTTACCTCATCTAAAAATTCTTTCAAGTGTTCGGGATGCCTAAACTCCGAATTTTCAAGGGCGAGATCGTCTACCATGTCATCAAGAATTTTAGACAGGGCGGGATTTCCCTTTTGTAATACATTTTCGGGCGTAACTTCCGGATTTTTCATCGTGTGTTTTGCAATTTCAGGTAAAATGTCTTTTACATATTCCATTAAAGTTTGCTGCATTTTGCACCTCCATAAATTTTTAAAATAAGCCGTCAAAATAGTCTTTGTATTTTTGATACGAAGATTTATCGACGGTCAAGCTTACTACAGTATATTTTGATTTTTCTTTTTTTATTACCAATTTAATATCGTGTTTGACGCTTTTTGTTTCAAGATCATAGACGCTGTTTATGATTTTAAATTTTTGCTTGGAACCTGTTATATTTGTATTTTTTGCTAGCACCTTAGAAGCCTCTCCCGACGAAGAAAAATATCTTATCAAAAAATCGGTTTCCTTTCCGCTTATATCAGGGACAGGTTTTAAATCTACCGTATTTATGTTTAAAAAAGCTTCGTTTCCCATTAAAAAAGAATTGTCTGCTATCTGCTTCCATTGGCTGTCCAACGAAAGTTTAACTCCGTCAACAGTTTTTGTTTCTTTTTTTGCCTTGGAGTTTAAAACGAATTTGGACTCAAGCGGTTTAGCATCTTCGAGAGGTTTAAAATCAAAAAAAGTTTTTTCGTCCCTGATTTTTCCCATTTCGACCAACTCAAATGCTTTTTCCTTATTGGAATCTAAAATTTCTTTTACATGAAAAAGGGGAATGTAGGACTGGAATTTTACTTCGCTTTCCCCTCCGAATTGTTCTTCATCTACTATTTTAGAACCGGTTTTTATTATAAGGCTTTCAATCAAATTTTGAGACTTCCACGCGTAGAGTTTCGGGAGCATTCCCATAAGATAGTTTACCGCATAGGTGTAGGCCGGATCGGTGTTAATACCCGAAATATTGTTTTGGCCTGTAATTACGAATTCTCCGTTTAGAATTTCCCCGCTAAATAGAACTTTTGCAACAGTTCTTCCGTTTGAAGTGTATACAAAACTGCCTATCGTATTATCGTTGTAATATAAAAAGCCGGCCCATGTCGGTTCTTTCCACGAAAGGTCCTGATAAATAAGGTAATCTCCCGATTCCGTTCCCTCCCATGCCGATTTTTCTTCGGCTATGAGCTTAAAACCTTCTGCCGTGAAGAGAAAAAAAAGTAGAAAACCAAAACTTAAAATTTTTTTCATTTAAAAATCCTCTAGTTTAATTTTGCAAGTTCTTCTTTTACGGTTTTTTCAACTAAGTCTACAACCTTGTCTTTATCGATTAAGCTGCTTTCTCCCGCCTTTCTAAGCTTAAATTCGATATTGGGAAGATTTTTTTCGCCGACTACAAGCCTTATCGGAATGCCTATAAGGTCCATATCCTTAAACTTAACGCCTGTCCTTTCTTTTCGGTCATCTAAGAGGGCTTCAATTCCTCTTTTTTTGCATTCTTCGTAGAGACGGTCGGCTTCCTTTTGCATTTCTCCCTCGTATTTTATGGGAACTATAGCAACTTGGAAGGGGGCGATAGTCATGGGCCAGATTATTCCGTCTTCATCATGGTGTTCTTCGACAATTGAAGCTGTAAGCCGATCAAGACCTATGCCGTAGCAGCCCATGGAAGGGTGCTGTTGTTTTCCGTTTTCATCGAGATAGGTCATATTCATAGCCTTTGTGTATTTATATCCCAGCTTAAAGATGTGTCCGAGTTCGTTTCCCTTTTTGGTGTAAAGGGCGGTACCGCAAACCGCACACTTATCTCCGGCCCTTACCGTGCGGAGGTCAAAGATATAATCGGGGGTAAAATCCCGTAAAGGTTCTACATGAATTAAATGCTTATCCCTTTTTAAGGCTCCGGTTACCGTATCGTGCATCAGCATAACGCTTTCATCGGCTATGATCGGAATATTTTTTAAACCTGCTGGGCCGATAAAACCTATAACAGTTCCCGTAACTTCTTCTACCTCTCTATCACTTGTAAGAACGGCTTCAGATGCTTTAAGAGCAGATTTTAACTTTGCTTCGTTTACTTCCAAGTCACCCCTTATACAAACCGCAACCAGCTGTCCCCCATCAATACCGTTTTTATGCTTATTGTCCGCTGTCTTTGCAGCAAGGACTTCGGAATTCTCTATACGGTAAATTAAGGCCTTAATAAGGCAATCACTGGGCCTTTTTAAAAAAGAAGCTAAGGCCTCTATTGTCCTCACATCAGGCGTATCGATTTCTTCCATAACCGGGGTTGAATCTTGGGAGGTATTTCCGTTTTCCGGCTGTTTATCGGGCGCACAGGCTGCCTTTTCTTCATTTGCTGCATAGCCGCAAGAAGGGCAGATGAGGAGGGTGTCGTCACCAACGGAAGATTCTACCATGAACTCCTGAGAACCGCTTCCTCCCATAGCACCTGAGTCGGCCTTTACTCCTATTACCGTAAGACCGCAGCGCTTAAAAATCTTTATATAAGCTTTTTCAAAGCTGAGATAGGCTTCGTCTAAACTTTTATCGTTTGTATGGAAAGAATAGGCATCTTTCATAGTAAATTCGCGGGTTCTCATAAGTCCGTATCGGGGGCGGATTTCATCGCGGTATTTTGTATTTATTTGATAAGCCAAAACAGGATAGTGCTTATAGGAAGACAACTCATTCTTTAAAAGAGCAGTAAAGGCTTCTTCGTCCGTAGGGCTTACTACCAATTCTTGATTTAGGCGGTTTTTAATACGCAAAAGTTCAGGCCCCATCGAGTCCCATCTTCCCGATTCTTGCCAAATTTCACCCGGAACAATTACGGGAGGCTTAAATTCGAGACAGCCTATTGCATCCATTTCTTCCCTGATAATTTTTTCTACCTTTCTAAAGGCTTTTAAGCCGAGGGGCAAATAGGCAAAAAGCCCGTTAGCCAAATTTCTTATCATTCCTGCCCGCAAAAGCAGCTTGTGACTTTCAACAACAGCCTCATTCGGGATTTCTCGTAAGGTAGGCATATACATCTGCGTCATCTTCATAATTTTATCAACTCCAATAAAAACTTTTTAAGGCGTTTATTTTACCCCTTTTGCTTAAAAAAATCTATAGGCCGGATTTTTTTTAAAACGCTCGAACTCTAGCATAAAATACAAAAAAGTGATATACTCTGTTTCTTATGGGCCTTGATTTTGTTTAGATAGCAATAGGGCCGCTTTTAAAAGCTGATGTTTTTATAAGCTGTTTATATAAATTACTAGGAGTTTTCATGTCTATCCTTTTTTATGCGGAACCGGTTTTAAGTTTTTTATTTTCAATTTTACTAATTATAAAAAATGCCTCAAGTATTGCTGTGATTGCAGTGGTCTTAGGTGCGGCTTATTCTCTTTGGATGGCTTTTTGTATATTTTCTTTTTTTAAAAAGAAGACCGTGAGAGACTTGTTCATAATGCGTAAAACTATGGAATATGTGCCGTATATTTTTATGGCTTGCTTTATTATATCCAGGGCTGTTCAAGCCGAACAGGATAGGTCTGTGCTTGATGCAATTTTAGCCGTCTATTGGTTTGCCTTAGTTATTTATAATAGAGTGCTTTTGTTTAGATTAAAGGATAAGAGGCTGCCGAAATACTTTCCGGAATTGCCCGCGATACCTAAGAAAAAACGTTCTCTTATTTCGGAAATTTTAGATTGGGCCGATTCCATCTTGCAGGCTGCCTGTGTAGTTCTCCTTTTTACCGTTTTTGTTTTGCAGCTCTATGTTATTCCTTCGGAATCTATGGTTCAGCAGTTTATGATAGGGGACAGGGTCGCAGGCTTTAAAGTTGCTGCAGGGCCGACCTTTCCTCTTTCTTCATTCCGGTTTCCTCAAATTTATAATTATAAGAGGGGGGATGTGGTTATAATCCGCAATCCTCATTATGAAGATGACCCGAATAACGAGCTTAAATTTTTTGCATCTCAGCTGGTGCAGTACCTGACCCTCACTACGGTAAATATCAATAAGGATGAAAACGGAAAGATCAAGGCTGACCCCTTGGTAAAAAGGATTGTGGGCTTAAGCGGAGAAAAGTTAATGCTTGTAGATGGAGTGCTCTACATAAAAAAAGCCGGAGAAAAGGATTTTAAAGCCCTTGATGAAAGTGCTTATGCCGTTTGGGATTTATCCAAGCTGCCCCGGTCAAGCTTAAAATATGTAAAAGACATAAAAATGAATACCGAAGATTTAAACCGCCTTCAATCGGTAGAGGCTTGGCGGGCAAAGGTTGATTTCGATGAGGCCGAAAAGGAAGCCCTTGCCCTTATTAAAAAGATGAAAGAAATAAAGTCTAAGCCCGATAAGGTGTTTTCGGCCAAAGATTTTTTAAGCAAAGGTCAGTACCTTGTTACTCAAATGGCCAGAGATAACGAAGTGATAGCCTCAAAGATTTTGACGACGGACGGCGGGCTTATGTGGTTTGAAAACTTTTTAACTTCATGGAAAAAATCTGCCGAAAAAAATTCCTACAACTTATATGAGATGAGAAATGCTCAACTCAATGTTCTTATTAAACTCGGATTTGGAAAGCTCCTTGTACGGAATGCCGAACTTTATAAGGCTAATGTCAGTGATGCGGTTTTTTCTTCGGATGCGGAACGCCAAGCTATTATAAACGAGCTCGGTGAATACCTCTACTATTTAGCCCTCTCATCTCAAAGAAACATGGACGAATTCCCTAAGGGTGAAGAAGAGTTCATCCCCGAAAACTGCTATTTTATGATGGGGGATAACCGTTTTAATTCCACGGATATGAGGCATGAATATCAATACCACTTGGAAGCCCTTAACAAGGATGATGCCATGTCGATGATGTTTGTAACAAATGTAGCACCCCGCTATATTCATTCTTCAAGAATGCTTGGAACGGTAAATCTAATTCTTTTTCCCAGAGCCCGCTTCGGTTTAGTCAGATAAATTTAGTGTTCGGGAAAGATCATTTTCGTCAGCCCATTCTGAGCGAGCTTTAAATACCTCGCTTCCGTCTTTTGCCCTTATTATGGAATGAATGCAGATATTTTCCGATCGGCTTGATCTGCATATAAGCTCTTCTCCGTACATGGCCGATGAAACAAAATTGGTATCAAGGGTCTTTAATAATTTTCCCTTACAAAAGTCTGCATCCATGTATGACAGAATCCATCTTAAATAGTTTAAATTGTTTACATGAGAATTCATGTCTATATCCAAGAGGTTGGGCCGGAATCTTTCTTCGGTATCCCGGTTTTCGCATGCAGGAATTTTTGCAAACACCTTGCCTTCCAAGTGATCTTCATTAAAGGCTAAATTTCCCATAGTTTTTTCATCCGGCTTTACAGGCTGTCCTGTTTCTGAGTTCAATATTACCCAACAAGAACTTGCACGAAAGATAGGTTGTTTAAGCTCTTTAAATTCTTCTTCTATAGATAAGCTTTTTTCTCTTCCTTCTTCGATACGGCATTTTTCTTCAAAAGCCTCATCGATAGAAGTTTTTTTTCCGTTTTTTGCATAAAAGAAGGCAAAATCCCTAAAGCAAAAAAAGCCCTTAGGCGGCTGAGCCCAAGTTTGAACGATTAAATCATCCATCCAAAGAGGGTATTCGGTAATTTCAAAATGCTGTTTTGTGATAACCCATGTTAAGCCCATTTTTTGCAAATGCGGAACGGAAAGGCCTGTCGTGCTGTAATGACCTGCCGCCAATTCCTGCATCAAAATCGCAAATTCCATGGGTGTAGCCCTGCATTTTCCGTCTATGTTTCCTGTGAGAATCTTATGACGTACACTGTATTTATTATCAATAATCATAGGTCGAATTATATCAGTTTTTCAAAATTGTTTCTAGGTAAAGGATTTAAGGCTATGTAGACATATTTTATAAAATATAATATACTTATTTAAAATTATATTTTAGGAGGTGCGTATTTATGAGATCTTTTTCTAAATTTGCACAAATTGTTTTTTTTGGGCTTCTTATTGTGTCGGCTATTTTTGTTGTAAGCTGCGGCGGAAGCGGAAGTGCAGTTCTTAACAAGAATAAACCTCTCGTCTTTTTTAACAGACAGCCTTCAGACCCGACAACAGGAGAAATCGATATGACCTCTATGAACTGGAACGACAAGACCTATTATGTAGGTTTTGATGCTGCAGGCGGCGGCGCAGTTCAGGGAAAACTTATTACAGATTTTCTTGCATCGGCAGAAGCTTCACTTGACAGAAACGGCGACGGTATTATCGGTTATGTTCTTTGCATCGGTGACGTAGGCCACAACGATTCAAAGGCTAGAACTGAGGGTATCCGAAAGGCTTTGGGAACTTGGGCAGGTTCTACCGACCCCGGTAAAACAAAGCAGGGTTCAATTACTATTGCAGGAAAAACCTTCGATGTTGTAGAGCTTGAAGGAAAGGCTATGACAGGAACCGACGGTTCTACATGGAATGCCAATGCTGCAACAGAGGCCATGGGCGGATGGGCAACAAAGTTTGCAGATCAGATCGATATGGTTGTTTCAAACAATGACGGTATGGCAATGGGCTGTTTACAGGCCTCAAACTATCCTGCAGGTGTTCCGATTTTCGGATATGATGCAAACGCAGATGCTATCGAAGCTGTAGGCAAAGGGCTTCTTACCGGTACGGTTTCTCAGAACGTTGATGCTCAGGCAACAGCAACCTTACAGGTTTTGCGCAACCTGCTCGATGGTTTAACCGGAACAGATGTATACACCAAGGGTATCACAGCCGAAGACTCTTACGGCAATAAAATTTCAGCTCCTGTTCAGTACTGGGCTGATGTAAAAGCTGTTATGGCTGCAAACTCAGGTGTTACAAAGGCCAACTACGAGAACTACCTCGGCGGAACAAGGGATGCCGGAATTAAGCAGACAAATGCTCCCAAAAAGAAGGTTCTTTTAACTATTTATAATTCAGGCGATAATTTTCTTTCTTCTTCATACTTGCCTGCATTAAAATACTATGCTCCTCTTTTGAACATTGAATTGACAATCGTTCAGGGAGACGGACAAAACGAATCAAGCTGTTTGGATAAATTTACAAACCTAAACAACTTTGATGCCTTTGCCGTAAACATGGTTAAAACGAACTCAGGTTCAAACTACACCGACAAGTTAAAGTATTAATGAATCTTAAATTTAAGATTGCCATTAATCTTTGATGGTTTTTTAAGGCGGGAGTTTTCTTCCCGCCTTAAAATCAAAACAGGGGGCTTTTAAAGGAGTGTGATCTTTGGGATGAGTGATGTAGTTCTTGAAATAAAGAACCTTTCAAAATCTTTCGGAAAGAATAAGGTTTTGGACGGTATAGATCTGACTGTAAGACAAGGCTCCGTAATGGGACTTATGGGCGAAAACGGAGCAGGAAAATCCACCATGATGAAGTGCCTTTTCGGTATATACACACGGGATGAGGGCTCCATTTCTTTATTAAACAAATCAATCGAATTTAAAAATCCTAAAGAAGCTCTTGAAAGCGGAGTTGCTATGGTTCATCAAGAACTGAATCTTTGTCTTGACAGAACCGTTACAGATAATTTATTTTTAGGACGCTATCCGACCAACTTCGGGATTGTTGACGAAATAAAAATGTTTGAATCTGCAAGTTCTCTTTTTGCTTCGCTCAATATGAATGTTAATCCCAAAACAATAATGCGTACCATGTCTGTTTCACAGCGGCAGATGGTTGAAATAGCGAAGGCTGTTTCCTATAACGCAAAGCTCATCGTATTGGATGAGCCGACATCTTCTTTAACCGAGAGGGAGGTAAAAAAACTTTTTTCGATAATAAGAGCCTTACAAAAAAAAGGCGTTTCATTTATTTATATTTCGCATAAGATGGATGAGGTTTTTGAGGTTTGCGATGAGGTTGCCGTTTTACGGGACGGTAAGATGATTCTTTCAAAGCCCGTAGCCGAAACGGATATGAACGAAATTATTTCGGCCATGGTAGGCCGCTCTCTGGATAAGCGTTTCCCCGATGTGGATAATGTCCCCGGAGAAGATTTTTTAAAAATAGAAAACTTAAAAACAAAATATGCACCCGTGCTTGAAGATATTTCCTTTACCGTAAGGAAGGGAGAAATCCTAGGTCTTTACGGGCTTGTAGGGGCAGGGAGGAGCGAGCTTTTGGAAGCCCTCTTCGGTATCCGCACTATAGAATCGGGGAGCATAAGTATAAACGATAAATATCTTAAATTTAAGAGCAGTAAAGAGGCCATGGCTCATGGCTTTGCTCTGTTGACCGAAGAGCGTAAACTAAACGGAATGTTCGGCAAGGACACAATAGAATTTAACACGGTAATTACCAATTTGAATAATTATAAAACCATCGGGGTCTTATCAAAGCGTAAAATACGGGAGGCCGCAAACAGGGAAATTGAAACTATGAGGACGAGGTGCCTTTCGGCTGATCAAAGTATTTCGGCCTTGAGCGGTGGAAACCAGCAAAAGGTTATAATCGGAAAATGGCTGGAGCGTTCACCCGATGTGTTTTTGATGGATGAGCCTACCCGCGGTATCGATGTAGGGGCCAAATACGAAATATATCAGCTCATCATCAAGATGGCAAAAGAGGGAAAAACCATAATAGTTGTTTCGAGCGAGATGCCCGAAATTTTAGGTATCACGAACCGCATAGCCGTCATGTCCAACCGTCGCCTTGCTGGTATCGTAAACACAAAAGAAACCGATCAGGAAACTCTGCTCAGGCTTTCGGCCAAGTATTTGTAGGAACTATTTTAAGGAGTATGTTGTATGGAAAATAAGAACAATGAAAAAGTAGACTTTAGTTTTTTTAACGAAGATGCAAAACTTGCCGACTACGGCAGAGCTCTTCAAGAGCTTCGCAAGGACGGGGTCGATAAAATAGCTTCTTTAAAAAATCATATCTATGCTCTTAAAAAGAACCGCCTGATAGACGATGCCGTAAAAATTTCTTCTATTGAAGAATATAAAAAAGAAATTGAAGAAGCAAAGAAAACGGCTCTTGAAAACAAGGATGCCGAAAAGAAACTTGCAGCCGAGGCTGTTGCTTATTCAAATAAACTCTTTAAAGATAATATAAGGGATTTTATAAAGTCGGAAAATCAAAAGCAAAAACAGTATAAGATTGATTATGAAAATCAAAAAGTTTCTATTCTGCAGGAAAACGAAGCTGCAAAAAAAGAGGCCTATGACGATTTTGCCGAAACAAAGGATTCTGCCGAGCTTAACCGCAAGCTCAATGTTTTAAAGTTTCAGATTAATTCTTCTTTTGCTGAGGCAAAGAACAAATACAGGGATGCCGTTGCAACCTCTAAAGAAGCAAAAAATCAAGCCTACATAGACCATGTTCAAAAAAATATTTCTTTAAGAAATGGAAGAACAAATCTTAAAGAAAACATGGTTTTAAATTTTAAGGATTATATTTACAAGTTTAAGCTTTCAAGTTTTTTATTGAGTAACGGTCTTTATCTTGCAATTTTGGTTTTCTTTATTATCTGTATAATTGTAGCCCCCCTATCGGGAAACGGAAATCTTCTATCGCTTCCCAATATCTTTACAATTTTGGAGCAGGCTTCAACCAGAATGTTTTATGCTCTCGGTGTTGCAGGGCTCATTCTTTTGGCCGGTACGGACTTGAGTATAGGAAGAATGGTTGCCCTCGGTTCGGTTATTACAGGTTTGATTTTACATCCGGGGCTTAACATAGTAACCTTTTTTGGTCTCGGCCCTTGGGATTTTACGGCCATGCCAATGGTTTGGCGTTTGATTCTTTCGCTTGGGCTTTCAATATTGCTTTGCGTTTTATTTAGTGCCTTTGCCGGCGTTTTTTCGGCTAGGCTTAAGATTCATCCCTTTATTTCAACCCTTGCGACCCAGTTAATTATCTACGGTCTTTTATTTTTCGGTACGAGCGGAACTCCCGTAGGTTCAATCGATAATGAGGTAAAGGACTTGCTCGGCGGACGGTGGATTTTGGGAATTGTAAATAATGAGATGATTACTCTTCCTAAGCTCATAATTCCCGCCTTAATTGCGATTATAATAGCATGGTTTATTTGGAATAAGACCGTATTCGGAAAAAATATGTATGCCGTAGGAGGAAACTCTGAGGCTGCAGCCGTCAGCGGTATCAGCGTTTTTAAGGTTACTATGGGCGTTTTTATTATGGCCGGAGTATTTTACGGTGTGGGCTCCTTCCTCGAAGCCTTTAGGGCTAATGCAAGTGCAGGAACGGGACAAGGCTATGAACTTGATGCCATTGCCGCCTGCGTAGTCGGAGGCATCTCCTTTAACGGAGGTATAGGAAAAATCAGCGGTGCCGTAATAGGCGTTATTATTTTTACAAGCCTTACCTACTGCCTGACCTTTTTAGGAATAGATACAAACTTGCAATTTGTATTTAAGGGCTTTATCATCATTGCCGCCGTTGCCTTGGACAGCGTAAAATATCTAAAGAAAAAATAGGGAGTAATTTGAATGAGTGACGATAAAAATAATTACAATAAAAATGCAATTAAGTATGCTGTAAAAGAGCACTATGAAAATTTGGCCAAGGAAAACCTTTCGGTAAACGGAGAGGCTGAAAAGATAACTGCCTCAATAGGCTATGCCGCTCAAGACCTGGCCGGAATCCCTAAAGAAGCAGACTTAGGGCTTGGCTGCGGCAATCCGCAAGAAGCTGCCAAACCACGCTTAAATGAAACGGTTCTTGATTTAGGCTGCGGACGAGGTCTTGACTGTTTTATAGCATCAAAGGCAGTGGGTAACAATGGAAAGGTTTTCGGACTTGACGGCTCTGAAACTATGATCCGAAGAGCTTCGGAAATAGCTTTAAAAAACGGCTTTACAAATTGTGAATTTATTCTTGGTGAAATTGAAAATATCCCGCTTCCTGATAGGTCTATAGATCTTATCATGAGTAATTGCGTGATAAATTTGTCTACAGATAAATACAGAGTTTACTCCGAAATATACCGTTGTCTCCGCAAAGGGGGACGGGTTGCTATTTCGGACATTACTCTAAAAAAGGCTCTGCCTAAAGAATGGGTTTCCGATCCCAATATGGTAAAGACCTGAGTGGGAGGAGCTTGGTCTGCGGAGCAGATAAAAGCAGCCTTTGAAAAAATCGGCTTTATCAATATCAGCATAAGTTCTAAAGAAGTCTCCGACGAATACGCAAAAAAATGGGGTCATGGCTTGGAAATAAAAACCTACATTCAAAGCAGCCTTATCTATGCCGAGAAGTAAAATGTTTGTTACGAAATAAAAGTATTTATTGCATTAACTATTTTTTTATATGAGTCTTCGTTAATTTTTGATATTTTTTCAATGAAGGAATATTTATTAACAGGCCGCCTGTAGGCCGGAAGGTTCCCTACAGGTATGCCGAAATCCACCCGCCAAATTTCACCACGTGTCATTTTTAAGAGCCTCCCACATAGAGTTCATAGAAGTTTTAGTGATAACATCTTCTATTTTTTTGTAATCATTTTCGGCTGTAGGATTCGAAGCTTTTTTCCGTAAATTTTCCAACATCTTTTCCATTAGGATTATAGTTTGTTCATAAGAAAGAGATGAAATTTGTTTAGTAAAATCTGAAAATGCTAAGTCTGACATTTAAAACCTCCCTGTGTATAATACTATATTAGTTTTTATAAAAATTCAAGTCAATAAATTTTTAAACCTATCGACAAAGCATTTTTTTTAATATAGAATTATTAATTATTTGGAAAGGCTTTGTGCCTTAGGAGGAAGACTTTGAATTTAAAACAAGATACTACCTTAGAGGCCTTAAAAGATAGCTTCATTTCTTTTTACGGTAATTCGGAAGAAAAAATTATTTTTGCAGCTGCTCCTGCACGGATAAATATAATAGGTGAACATATAGATTATAACGGAGGCCTTGTGCTGCCAGCTGCGGTTAATTTATATTTAAGGATTGCCCTGCGCAAAAGAAAGGATAAAAAAATACTTTACCGCTCGATGAAGACGGAAAAAATTTTTGAATTTGAGCTTGATGGAAATTTGGGCTTTGATAAAGAAAATGATTTTGCAAACTATTTAAACGGCATGTTTTTGTTTTTAAAAGAAAGAGGTTTGAAGGCTGATACGGGATTTGAGCTTTTAATTACAAGCGATATTCCGCAAGGAAGCGGCATCTCTTCTTCGGCGGCCTTGGAACTTTGTTTCGGTAAAATTATTTCTCATGCCTTCGGTTTTGAGCTTGACGGCATTGAGTTTGCAAAGACCGGCCGGCGGGTCGAAAACGAATTCTTAGGTCTTAAATCCGGAATTATGGATCAGTTCGCTATTGCCATGGGTAAAAAAAATCAGGCCATTCTTTTAGATACATCTTCCTTGAACTATGAGTACATTCCTCTTGAAACCGAGCCCTACCGAATTGTAATCATGAATTCCAATAAGCCCCGTAAATTGACGGAATCAAAATATAATGAAAGAAAGGAAGACTGTGAAAAAGCTCTTGCCTTTTTACAGAAAAAAACGGACATAGATTTTTTATGCGATCTAAGTGTTTCCGATTTTGAAAAATTGAAAGAAGATCTGATTTCCAATTTGGGAGAAAAACTTTTCCGCAGGGTAAGGCATTGCGTTACCGAGATGGATAGGGTAAGGCGGAGTGCCGAAGCATTAAAAAATAAGGACTTAAAACTTTTAGGCGCTTCCTTAAACCAATCCCATCTTTCATTAAAAGACGATTACGAAGTTACCGGCAAAGAACTGGATGCCCTATTCTTTGCAGCCATAAAAGAAAAAAGCTGTATCGGTGCCAGAATGACAGGTGCTGGTTTTTCGGGCTGTGCTATCGCCATTGTACACAAGGACGGCTTTGAAGAATTTGCCGAAAGAGTAGGGAAGGCCTACACTGAAAATACCGGCTTTACCGCTTCATTTTTTGCCTGCCAAGCCTCAGACGGAGTGTCCGTTATTTCGATTTAAACAGTGCTATTTACACTGCTTAAAATAAATGCTCCAAAAAGCAAAAAAACGAAAAAACCTCCACGAAAGATTGAAATTTACGGGGAAGCGGGGTATACTATATAGTAACGCATGTGTAAATTGATAATTCAATTACGCATGAAAAAAAACATTTATAAGGAGATTATAATGAAAACAAACAGGAAAACAAGAGTTGCGATGCTTATCACAGCTGCACTGATTGTACTGCTTTTCTCGGGCTGTGCTTTTTTGGAGGGGTTGGCCGCTTCACCGGATAGACCGTCAAGGTCTCTTTCTGTCGGTGATAGAGTTGGAGACAAGACTATCGTATGGGAAAATACCGGTAGAGGCTCATGGAGATTTCTTGCAATGGGAACTCCGTCAGACCCGATGCCATGGGATCTTGATAGTTCACGGCATATAAGCATAAAGAATCTATCCTCAGGTATGGGGGACGGAAAAGAGAACAGTATTTTCTTAAAAAGAGAATTCGAATCGAACGGTTCCAAAACTCATACGGTAAAGAATAGCGCTGTTATGTACTGCATTTCACGAGGAGGCTGGCTCCCCTCACGGGACGAGGCCGAAAAGATAGCTCAATTTACCAGCAAAGACTTTTGGACATCCCACTGTGAAGCAAGCTCGAAGGCTTATTATTACAGCCCGCTTCAGAGAGGACTTCAATCAAAATGGCGAAGCGATCGCGAGCCGGTTGTTGCTATCCCTGTGTACTATCTTGACGCACAAGGAAATGTAACAGAGCCGTAATAAGGAAGTTACAAAATGAAAAAAGGAATAATAGCCTGTTTACTGGCTGTTCTTGTTTTAGCAAACCTAACAGCTGCGGAATACTACGTTTCAAAAGAAACCGGTAAGAACGGAAATGCAGGTACAAAAGATGCCCCCTTTAAGAATATCGAGAAGGCTGCCGAAAAGGTTCAGGCGGGCGATAAAATCTATGTTGCCGAAGGCAATTACTACGGCGTTCGCGACAAGGGTTTTATCATGATACAAAAAGCAGTCGAAATTTACGGCGGATATTCCAAAGATTTTTCCAAACGGGATGTTTTAAAATACCGCACCCTTGTTATGCCGCCGGCCTCTTCAAACGGAACAGGCAGAGCCAACAAGGCAATGGAGTTCGACATTAAAAACGGTGAGGGTAAAAAACTCGTAATTGACGGTATCATCTTCGATAAAGGACTCTCAAACGGGTATCATCCCACAAAGGGTAAGCCTCAGGGGGTAGAAACAGGTATGCTTGTTTTACCGCCGGGTCAAGGTGTGAATGGTAATGAAAAATCCATTACAACGGAAAAGGCTATATTCGGCGGCAGCATTATGAAATGCGATGTGCTTATTCAAAACTGCGTATTCAACAATGCTTCCAATTTTGCCATTCAGTTTGGAGGAACAGGCAATGTTAAAATTTTGAACAACGTATTTACTGCAAATGCAATGGCTGCCTGTGAAATATGGGGAAAAGAAAATAAACCGAATGCCATAACGGTGGAGTTCGCATATAACACGGTCTTATTTACGTGGCCGCGTACTCATGCTTTTGAAGATATGGGCTACGGTTTCCGCGTTATGACAAAGGTTGAGGTAAATATACACCACAATATTATTGGGCTGTCTTGTCTTTCTGCAGTAGACCGCTGCCGTATCGATAGTCCCGCTTCAATGGAAAATGGGCGAAAGGTGCTTATGGACAATAACCGTTTTTTTATGAACAAACAAGCGGATGTAACCCTGCCTGGCTTAGGAACCTTCGAGTACGTATGGGTAAAAGACTTTGACGATCTCGACCGTTTTAACAGTGCAGAAGGCAATGAAGAGTTAAAAGACATTGCTTCGCTTAAAAATGTGTTAAATAAGGCATATTTGGCCGGTTTTTTGAATGCTACTTATAAAGAAAAAACGGACTATGACCCGAATTCTCCCGCCAATGAGTTCAGGCGTGCAATGGGGATGAACCAAACGATGACAGTCCAATCCGACGTGTCTATGTTTGCAAACAAATATCCGCAAGATGATGCCGTAAAACTGTTCGGTGCAGTAAAAGGTTTCGGAGCGCAAGCGATTAAGTAATTCGGTTTACCGTTGTACGTTCTGTACAACGGTATCTTCACAGGATTTGCCGCCTCTCGGCCGGCAAATCCGCCGTGCCCTTCATAGAAATTAAAAATCTACCATTCTTTGAGCTTGTTCCGATTAATCATTTAATTCGGTATCAAGATAATAGATGAGCCCCTGGCGGCTGCCGCGTATAAAATACTTCCACCACAAAACAAGATTCTGGTTTAAAGGTTCACCTATATTTTGGAGTCTGAGCATCTTTTCTTTTAACTTCGGTTCAAGGAAAAAGGATTGTTTTATTGCTTCCCGAATAGAAAGGCCGTGCATATCCAAGGCTCTATCTAAAAAATCCTTAAAGAACGAAGGATAAAGAATTTTATCTTCTTCCATCAAAATGGAATTTTTTAATAGCTCATCAAAAGCCTTGTTTTTAATTTCCTTTGTGCTGTCATCTTCAGGGAATTTAAAAAAGTTCGGAGGATAATTGCCTTGCACGGTTATCGAAGAATTTGTCTTTTCAAAAAAAAGATTCGTTTTGTTGTTTGCTCTTTCAAGCCGCAAAAAGATTTTTTGTACGGCTTCCATGCTCGCCTTAACTGCCTCATCATAGCTTTCCGCAGAGCTTAGGACATTGCCGCATTTTTCTACATTGTTTTTAGGAAAAACGGTTTCATCTTTTTCAAAAAGGCGGGGTAAAACATCTTTTATGTTTTTTGTGCTCCTTGCTTCTTCAAGCCCGTATATTTTTTTTATGATGCCCGGCACCGAAATCCAAGCTCGTTCAGCACTAAATCGAGCGGCTCGTTCTGCACTAAAGTGAGCGGCTTCGTATTTTGGAAGTTCATCTACGGGTTCGCCTAAGGCTATTTTGACGGCGGCCTTAGTTACGTTAAAGCCCGAAGAATAGGGAACCGTCCAGCCAGACATGTAGCCCCCTGAAAGACGGGCGGCAATTTCTCCTACACAGGCAGTCCGTTTGCCGTTTTTTTGGGGATCGGCTTTTCGTAAAAAGATGTCTCCCTTGGCTGCCCCGTTTGTAAGTCCCAAGGCTTTTATTCCGAGGAAAAAAACTCTTATAAGCTCATCACATTCTTCCTTGCTCTTAATCGACGGAATCGTGTGTCCCATCTCGACAAAGTAGGGCGGAAAAAAAATGTGCCTGTCAGCGAGGGCGTTTAAAAAAATCTCTCCGTTTATAACGAGGGCTTCAAGCGAAAACTCTTCACCCTCGATGAACTCTTCGGCTATAGCTTTTCCGCTTCGCGAAAAGTTTACCGCATCTTCTAGGGCCGGTCTTAATTCATCTTGAGAATAGACCAAGCGGCAGCCCCGCGCTCCCATGTTGTCGGCAGGCTTTACCGTAATAGGGAAGGGAATGGCTTTTTGTTTTAAGATTTGAAGAGCCTCATCTATTTCGTTTTTAAAAATATGGGTAAACTTAGGAGAAGGAACGCCGTGCTTTTCAAAGCACTCCCTCATTAAAACCTTGTCGCTTGCACGGCGGGCGGCTTCCAAACTGTGCCCGGGAAGAGAACAGCTTTCTGCAATAGCTGCAACCGATACGGAAAAGTCCGTAGCTGCGGTAAAGACTCCGTGTAGGCCCTTTTCTTTTAAGCTTTTTGCAAGGTCTATGAGGGCGGGAATATCCTTTAAATCTATCGGAAAAAACTTGTCGGCTTCTTTTGCACAAACCGCATTCGGGTTTCCGTCTACGGCAATGACCTCGCAGCCCAACTCTTTTGCTGCCCTTATTGCAGGCCCCTGCATGAGACCCGCTCCTAAAATTAAAATACGCTTTTTATTTTCTTTCATACTCCGGTTAAACTCATCTTAATCTAAAAATTTAAAAACCTGTTGGAATATCTATAAAGCAGGTTTCAAGGTTTGTATCAAGTTCAAGTTTTTTTGCAACCAACTGAACGCCTACAGTTTCCGTTTGATAATGGCCTCCGGCAATTACATTTATCCTGTTTTCGAGGGCATTGTGATAGGTAATGTGTTCAATCTCTCCCGTTATGTATAGGTCAAGTCCTAAGGCTATTGCATCATCTATTTCCGAAGCGGCCCCGCCCGAAATAATTCCGATTGTTTTAATTTTTTTAGGCCCGAAAGGAAGGATGTTTGCAGGTTTTTCCCCTTGGGGAAAAAGTTTATTTATAATTTCATCTATTTCCAAGCCTTCTTCGGAATCTCCTTTTAAAGGAAGACTGCCGTAAAAGCCTATGTTCAGCCCCCTGTACATGCCGAACTCTTTTAAGTTTTCAAGTTCAAGGCGGCGGGCAAGACCGATGTTATTCCCATAAAGGGGATGGGCATCGAGGGGAAGGTGAACGGCATAGAGCACTATGTCATTATCCAAAAGAGCCTTTATTCTATGATAATGATTTCCCATAATCCGTAAGGATCGGCTCCAAAAAAGGCCGTGGTGTACAAAAAGCATGTCGGCTTTCCGCTCGGCGGCTTCTTTTATGGATTGAAGACAGGCATCCACCGCGAAAGCAACCTTTTTTATTTCTTTACCGCTGTTTTGTACCTGAACACCGTTTTGCGATAAATCTTGAGCCGCAAAGGCATCTATGTTTAACAGCTCGGTAAAATAAAGATCCAGCTCTTTTAGTTTCATTATAATCACCCCGCAAAAAAAATTTGAAGATTAGAGATGCCTATTATACTTTAGATTCTTTTTGAATTCAAGGCGGCGCGATATTTTAAAAAAATAAATTTACCTTCTGCAAAAACTATGATATAATTGTTCGTATTAACTAAGGAGAATTGATAAACAGCTCGGCACAAATAGTGCCTCTCTGTTTATCTGACGAGTTTGCCTTTCAGGCAAACTCGTATATTGTATGTAGTTTTGCATAAAGCAAAACTACTTGAAAAAACTTTTTTCAGGATTTGATAATCCTTGCAAAAAGTTTTTATAGGAGATGAGTATGCAACTGACACGGGAACAAGAAGAAATTTTAAACGGTTCTCAAGGAGAGATGCAGGCTAAGGTTTTAAAAACCTTGGTCATGTACGGTGAAGCCTTTGGTGCAGAAAGGCTTGTTAAGGTTACGGGAAAATACGGACATCTTGTTACAAGTTTCGGTATAGGAGTTATGAAACCGGTCTATAAATTGATGGATGAACTTCTCCAATCCGAAGCTGTTTCAGGGATTCCCTTTACGGCGGATCCCCGTCCGCTTGATGATGTAGTGCCCAAAAGTTTTTTGGAACGCCTTGTTTTTCATTTTATGTACAGCAAGCAGGAAGAGTATGAAAAGCAGCTTAAAGCTATGGGCCTTCTTTCGGATGATTCTTATACCTGTACCTGTTATTTTGACGAGGTAGGGAATACACCTAAAAAAGGAGAAATCTTAAGCTGGGCAGAATCCTCAGCCGTTAATTATGCAAACTCGGTATTGGGAGCTAGGTGTAACCGCAATTCGGGTATCATCGAAATGTTCGGGCTGATTGCGGGCTGGGTACCGGAGTTCGGCCTATTGACCGATGAGGGTCGTAAGGCCGATTTAATTGTCGAGGTTGAAACCGAGACTCTGCCTGAAGCCCAACTTTTGGGAAGTGCAATAGGAATCAAGGCTGTTGAAAACGTGCCCTATATTAAAGGCTTGGATAGATTTTTGGGCCGAGAGCTAAATGATGAGGTAAAGGCCTACTTTAAGGATATGGGAGCTGCAATGGCATCAAACGGAGCTGTCGGTTTATACCATGTCGAAAACCTGACGCCTGAAGCAAAAGAATCGGGGGCTTCTTTAATCCGTAAAAGTGCAGAAGTCTATACAATTACCGAATCCGAGCTTTTGAGGATAAGGTCTTCATATCCGGATATTAGAAAAAACAAAAATGCCCCTCCTGAACTTTGCTTTATAGGCTGTCCTCACCTGTCTAAAGAACAGCTTATTAAATGGACAGGCATTATAGAACAAAAATTAAAACAAAATAAAAAATCAAAAATTTCGATACCGACTGTTATGACTTCGCCTCGGGGTGTTTTAAAGGAGTTTTCCAAAACCGAAGAGTATAAAAGATTAAAATCTTTCGGCCTTCGTTTTTCGGAAACCTGTCCCCTCATGTATATGAATAACCCGCTTTGTGCAAAAAAATCGGTTATCACAAATTCCAATAAGCTTAGAACCTATACTACGGCCGTCTATTATAAGGATGATGAAATAGCCGATCTAATTACGGGAGGATTTTAATATGAAAACATTTAAAGGAAGAGTAATTGTTCCGGGAACAGTATCGGCAGAAGCTCTGGTAAGTTCTCAAGGTTTTAATACCCTTGCAAGCTTTCAAAAAGCTTTGATGTTCGGGGATAAGAAGGCTCATTGTTCCGATCAAAATAATCCGGACCTATATAAAAAGGAAATAGCAGGGAAGGCTCTTTGTCTCCCGCAGACTATAGGCTCAACTACGGGCGGAATGGTTATATTCTGTGCCGCTTCGATGGGACGCCAGCCTGCCTGTATGCTTTTTTCGGAGCCGATAGATTCCTTGGCTGCAGCAGGCGTAATCCTTGCTGCAAACTTTACCGATAACAGTATTCCTACAGTCGATAATTTGGGAAAGGAATTTTTATCAGCGGTTAAAAGCGGAAGCAGGGTTGAAGTTAAAGAAAACGGTGAAGTCATAATAGAAGACTAAAAACTGAATTAAATAGAGGGAGCCTCTAAAAACATCAGTTTTTAGAGATGCCCTAGAGTATAAAAACTATTTTGGAGGAAAAGAATGAAATTTGATGCTGAAGTAAAAAAGATGGTGGACGCTTACGGCGGATGGATGGAAGGCGATTTTGAAAACAGGGCAGGGGGAACAGGCCGCATGACTAAGGCTCTTTATCCCTATACCCAATTGTTTTCGCCTATTTTAATCAACAAAACAAAAATTAAAAACCGTGTTGTCATGGGGCCTATGGGAAACATAAATATGTGTGAAGAATCGGGACGGCCCAACAAAAAAATGCTTGAATACTTTTTTGCGAGAGCCGAGGGCGGTGTCGGTCTATTGACAACCGGCCTTGTTCCCATAAGCCACGGAATAGATCACTCGGTAACGGAACCTCATAACTATTCTTATTTTCCGCGTATAGACGGAACTAGAACCAATCTTGTAGGCTGGAGGGATCTGGCTCAGGGCTGTCATGCTTTCGGAAGTAAGATATTTATTCAATTAACTCCGGGACTGGGACGTGTTGGAAATCCCCAATGTCTTTTAACCAAGTTTAGATTTCCCGTATCGGCTTCAAATAATCCCAACTTTTATATTTCCGAAATTCCAAGCTTGCGTCTTTCTGGCCGAGCCTTAGGAAAAATTATAAAAAATGCAGGACAGGCTGCCGCCGATGCCAAGGAATGCGGTCTTGACGGTGTATATCTTCATGGCCATGAAGGCTATCTTCTTGAACAATTAACCAACCCTGCCTTTAACCGCCGTAAAATCGGAAAATATGCCGACTGGCAAAGATTCGGCCTAGATCTTGTAAAGGAAATACGAAGCAGGGCCGGCACCGATTATCCTATAATGTACCGCATAGACCTTTCTCTGGCTCTTAACGAGACCTACGGAGAAGAAGGTATGAAGGTCAAACAGCTTAAAAAATTTAAAAACGGAAGAACAATACAAGAAACCCTTGACTATATGAAAAATCTTGTAAAATGCGGTGTAGATATTTTTGATGTGGATCTCGGATGCTATGATAACTGGTGGCTCCCTCATCCTCCCGGAGGCATGCCTGCCGGCTGTTTTCTCGGAGTTTCCAAAATAGTAAAAGACTATTTTGCTTTCAATAATATTATATCCAATGCCGGAGTTCCCGTTCCTGTGGTAGCTGTCGGAAAGTTAGGTTATCCCGATGTCGCAGAAGCTGCCTTAAGAAACGGAGACTGCGATATGGTCATGCTTGCCCGCCCATTATTGGCCGATGCCGGGTGGTGTAATAAGGCCTATGCAGGCAAGGTAGAAGATATCCGCCCCTGTATCGGCTGTCAGGAGGGTTGCATCAACGAATTTGTTTTAGGAGGGCATCCTCAATGTGCCGTAAACCCGCGCACCGGCTTTGAAGATGTGCTTCCCTTTGATGCACCTGAGGCAGAGGTTAAAAAGAATATCGGCGTTATAGGAGCAGGGCCTGCAGGTATTGTGTTTGCCGTTAAGGCAGCAAAGAGGGGCCATAATGTAGAACTTTTTGAAAAAACGGATCGTATCGGCGGCTGCGTAGTTACCGGAAGTGTTCCTAAGATTAAATACGATTTTGAAAACTATTTAAATTATCTTCAAACAAAGGTAGAAAAGGCCAAGGCTATGCCTAACTTTAAACTTTCTTTAAACACGGAAGTTGATTTGAATTTGCTAAAAAACAAAAAATTCGATGCATTGGTTTTTGCATATGGGGGTAAGCCGATTTCTATTTCCGTACCCGGATCTGAAAAGATAAAGACAATTCAGGCCGTAGACCTTCTTTTAAATCCTAAGGACGCGGAAGGTGCTAAAAAGATTGTTATAATAGGCGGAGGTGTTGTAGGATGTGAGACAGCCTATTGGCTTAAATACGAGCACAAAAAAGATGTTACGGTAGTAGAAATGCTTCCTTATTTTATGAAGGGAGTTTGTACAGCTAATAGGGGCTACCTTATCTACTATATGCAAAAGGCCGGTGTTAAACTTTTAAATTGTGCAAAGCTTATAGGACTTGATTCGGGAAAAGCTATTGTAGAGCAAAACATTTCAAAAGGCGTGCCTAATCCCTATAATACTTGGCAGCCTATCTTGCCTGAAAACATACCTAATCCGCTTGCAAAAAAAATAGGCAATGAAACCAAAAAGCTTGAACTGGAGACCGACTTAATAGTCTTTGCCGTTGGAAATAAAACCGATGACAATCTTTATTTTTCTGCCCAAGTTGCAAACATAGTCCCCGAAATTTACAATATAGGAGACAGCTCGTTCACGGGAAAAGTTTTGGAAGCAACTCGTGCTGCTGAAAGACTGGCAGTAGGAATCTAGTTTTTGTACCTATAAAGAAAAAGCCCCCGCCGGTTTAGACGGGGGTGTTTAATTTTACAAGAACATTGCTGCAATCGTAGCGAATATCATAAGAGGAATATTATAATGCAGGAATGTCGGAACACAGGTGTCCCAGATGTGGTCATGCTGACCGTCGGCATTCAAGCCGGCAGTCGGCCCCAAAGTAGAATCGGAAGCGGGAGAACCTGCATCGCCTAAAGCACCTGCCGTGCCGAGAAGACAGGCTATGGCCATGGGGCTGAATCCGAGCTTCATACCAAGCGGAACATATATTGTTGCAATTACAGGAATGGTGCCGAAGGAAGTTCCTATACCCATTGTAATACCAAGTCCGATTAAGAGCATTATAATGGCACCGAGGAGTTTGCTTCCTCCTATAAGATTGGCACTGGAGACAACAAGGGCGTCTACCGCTTTTGTAGCCTTAATTACTTCTGCGAAGCCTGCGGCCACGAGCATGACAAAGGCGATAAAGCCCATCAGCTTAATACCTTCTGCCATAGTTTGATCCGCATCTTTTACTTTTATAACACGGGTAACAAGTAATACCAAAATACCGACAAGACCGCCTAAGGGCATAGAACCGGAGAGAATCTGTGTTACAAAGTCGGCTGCAATCGCTAAAAGAGTAAACCATTCACGTGAAGTAAATTTTATGTTTTTAACTTCATTTTCGGCCTTTATGTCCGCTTCTACCGTTTTGTATTCACGGGGTTTTCTGTAGGAAAAGAAAACCGCAATAAAAAGACCTAAAATCATTCCGGCACCGGGAAGAGCCATAGCCTTCCATACATCCATTTTATTGAATTGAAGTCCGTTTTGTGTCATAGAATCCGAAATAATTCCGTGGAAAATAAGACCGAAACCTGCAGGAAAAGCGACATAGGGCCACTTAACCGAGAAGGTTAATCCGCAGGCCATAGCACGTCTGTCGAGTTTCATTTTGTTCATTACAACCAAAAGGGGCGGAATTAAAATCGGAATATAGGCTATATGAACCGGAATTGCATTTTGCGAAAAACAGCCTATAAATGCAATGATAAGAACGAATAGGGCTTTTTTATTTTTAAGCCATTTTTGTAATTTGACCGCTAAAAGTTCGACTATAGAAGTTGAAGTAATGGCAGCGGCCAAAGTCCCCAGTAAGATATAAGATAATGCCGTTTCGGCATTGCCTCCCATTCCCGAAATAAGAATGCTTATCGTGTTTTGAAGTCCCAAACCTCCAATAATCCCTCCTACGATACCGGAAATCATAATTGCGATTAAGATGTTAATCTTAAGTAAGCACAGTACCATCATAACAATAACGGCAATAACAACAGGATTGAACATACACACCTCCGTTTTTTATGCAATTTATAACAATTGCAGTATCTTAACAATATTAGCATCAAATTTTTTATCTGTCAACTTTTTTATTCCATTCAAATTTATATTGTTGTTCTTGACAATAGGCATAACCTATGCGATAATCTAGTAATCAAAATATGTAGGCTGTTTAGCTGCTTATATGTTTTAAGTAAAACTTTTTATGGAGGAGATTTTATGGAAAAATCTAAATTTAAACCGAATGGTTTTGCTCTTGTTCCCTTTCTTATCTTTGTTGTCGTTTATCTGGGAATAGGTGTAACTCTTGTAGCAAAAGGCGATCCTATGGGGTTTTACGGCTTTAAGGGACCTGTTGCCGTAATTGTAGGTATTATAGCAGCCTTTTTAATGCACAAAGGTTCAATCGATGAAAAATTCGATGCTCTGGTCAAAGGTTGCGGAGATGCAAATATCATTACTATGTGTATCATCTATATTTTAGCCGGAGCTTTTTCGGTTGTTTCAAAGCAGATGGGCGGTGTCGATTCTACGGTAAATTTGGGTTTAACCCTAATACCGCCGAATTTTGTTACAGCGGGCCTTTTTATTATCTGCTGTTTTTTATCTATTGCAACCGGAACAAGTGTCGGTACTATTGCTGCCGTAGGTCCTATCGCCGTAGGTTTTGCAGAAAAAGCGGGTATTTCAATGCCGCTTATGATAGCTTCAATGGTAGGCGGAGCCATGTTCGGCGATAACCTTTCGATTATTTCGGATACTACAATTGCTGCTACAAGAACACAAAATGTTGATATGAGGGATAAATTCAGAGTTAATATTGCATTAGCCTTACCTGCTGCAATTTTAACTGTCATACTCCTATTACTCTTCGGAAGGCCCTCTGTTACGCCTCAAATTGAGTCTTTGGAATTTAATATCGTAAAAGTGTTGCCCTACGTATTTGTATTGGTTGCAGCTATTGCAGGTCTTAACGTATTTGCCGTTCTTTTAGGAGGAATCCTTTTTTCAGGTATTATCGGAATGGCTTACGGTGCCTTTGATGCTCTGCAATGGACAAATCATATGTATGACGGCTTTAACGGAATGTTCGAAATATTCTTGCTTTCAATGCTGACCGGAGGTCTTGCCTATATGGTAAGTCAGGCAGGCGGTATGGAATGGCTTTTACAAAAGATAAAGGGCATGGTAAAGGGTAAAAAATCCGCAGAACTAGGTATAGGTGCTTTAACTCTTCTTACCGATGCTGCAACTGCAAATAATACCGTTGCAATTATTATCGACGGTCCTATCGCAAAAGAAATGTGTGAAGAATTTAAGGTTGACCCTCGTAGATCTGCCTCTCTTCTTGATGCCTTCTCTTGTGTAATGCAGGGATTAATTCCTTATGGGGCCCAGCTTTTAATAGCCTGCTCCTTTACAAACGGACTTGTAAATCCCGTAGGCCTTATTCCTTTATTGTGGTATCAGCTTTTACTGGCCTTGTTCTTAACCCTTTCGATATTCTTCCCATTTGCCGACGGATATATTAAAAAGCATCCTTGGAATTTTGCAGAATGGAAGTCTGTAAAAGCAAAATAAGTTTTTATAGATTTCATTAAAATATTGTCCCAAGGTTCGAATAAAACTTGAGCCTTGGGATTTTTTTATTTATCGGCAGCTTTCTTTTTTTCCCTTTTAGGGGTGCCCTTTAGGGCAAACACGATGATACTCATTATGATTATTGTTCCCCCTATGGCCGCTCCTGCATTTAAGGTTTCGCCTAGGGCAAGATAACCTAAAATACTTGCAAGCAATGGGTTAAAAAAAAGAAAATTTGTAACATCGCTTGTTTTTTCGGCAATTTCTATTCCCTTATTAAAGAAAAAGTAGCCTAGTGCACTTGTAAGAATCCCTAGGCACAAAAGGCTTCCTATGTATTTAAAGCCGGCAGAAGAGAGTTCTTTATATCCGTCAACACAAAAAGGCGATAAGATGATAGCCGCACACATAACACTGTAGGTTACGATTTCTATTGAGGTATAGCCCATTTTTGCAAGTTTTCGGCTTAAAATATTGTATCCGCAAAAGGAAATTGCAGCCGACACAGTCCATAAAATGCCTATTTCGACCGATAAAAGTCCCTCCCATAAGATAATAATTATAACTCCGCAAAATGCCGTCAAAATAGAAATATAGCCTGCTTTGCTTATCTTTTCATCATAGATTATCGAAGCTGCCACGGCGGTCATTATCGGAGTTGTTGCAATTATAATGCTTGAGGTTGCAGCCGTAATTGTTTTAAGGCCCATATTAAAGACCAAAAGATATAGACCGAAGCCGAGAGCTCCGGATATAAAAAAAAGACCTATATGCTTTATTTTGAAAGGAGGACGTAAATTATTAAATTTTCCTATAATTAAAAGAAAAATACTTGCTAAAACACATCTTAAAAAACCTAAGGCTCCCGAGCCGAAATGCGTTAAAGCAAAGCGTGAAAACGGAAAAGATGATGCAAAACAAACAATGGCAATAGCAGCAAATAAGTATGATTTTGTTTTATTGGACATAGCATGACTCTGAATTTAAATCTAGACTTTCGTCTTGAGGCATGATACAATAATACAATAATGAAGTCAAGTATGAGTGTTATAGTTAAATTTTATTTATACTTTTTTGAATTTTACACTTGCGTGAATAAAATAAATACCTTATACTAAATGCTATATGTATCTTTTATTTGGAGGAAAATATGAATAGAAAAGAATTGGAAAAATTGGGATTTGCTTCAAAACAGATTCACGCAGGAAGCATTAAGAATCAATACGGTGCTTTAGCAACACCTATTTATCAAACTTCAACATTTGCGTTTGATTCGGCAGAACAAGGCGGTCACAGGTTTGCTTTAGAGGAAGATGGTTATATCTACACCCGCTTGGGCAACCCTACGACTACGGTTGTTGAAGAAAAACTTGCCTGTCTTGAAAACGGAGAAGCCTGTATGTCCGCAAGCTCCGGTATCGGTGCAGTTACCTCTTGTATTTGGTCAATCGTAAATGCCGGGGACCATATTGTTGCCGGAAAGACTCTTTACGGCTGTACCTTTGCCTTTTTAAATCATGGTCTTACCCGTTTTGGGATTGATGTAACCTTCGTTGATACCCGAGATCCTGAAAATGTAAAAAAAGCTTTAAAACCGAATACGAAAATCGTTTATTTGGAAACACCGGCCAACCCGAATATGTATCTTTGCGACATTGCAGCAATAAGTAAAGTTGCCCATGCTCATAATCCCGAATGTAAGGTTATAGTAGATAATACCTATATGACTCCCTATCTCCAAAGACCACTTGATTTAGGAGCAGACGTTGTTCTCCATTCTGCAACAAAGTACTTAAACGGACACGGAGACGTTATTGCAGGTTTTGTTGTCGGAAAAAAAGAATTCATCGATCAGGTACGCTTTGTAGGTGTTAAGGATATGACAGGTTCTACATTGGGCCCCTTTGAATCCTACTTAATAGGCCGAGGCATGAAGACCCTCGATATCCGAATGGAAAAGCACTGCGCCAATGCTCAAAAAGTTGCAGAGTTCTTGGAGAAACATCCGGCTGTTGAGTCCATCGCCTTCCCCGGTCTTAAATCTTTCCCGCAATATGAGCTTGCAAAAAAACAGATGAAACTTTGCGGAGCTATGATTGCCTTTACCGTTAAGGGCGGATTGGAAGCCGGTAAAACCCTTATAAACTCGGTTAAATTTGCAACCATTGCAGTAAGCTTAGGCGATGCCGAAACCCTTATTCAGCATCCTGCAAGTATGACCCACTCTCCGTATACTCCTGAAGAAAGAGCCGCTTCGGATATTGCCGAAGGTTTGGTACGTCTTTCTGTCGGTCTTGAAGATGCGGAAGACATTATTGCCGATTTAAAACAAGCCTTGGATAAACTTGTTAAATAAATCTTAAGAACACCTCTAAAAGCTTTTTTGGAGGTGTTCATTCTTTAAAGATTACGGAGAAAAAGAGTATGCAAAAGAAAACTCAAACAATGACAGGTAATAATGCGGCTTCTTATGTGGCCTATGCCTTTACCGATGTAGCCGCCATTTATCCGATTACGCCATCTTCAGATATGGCCGAGCTGGTTGACTCATGGGCAGCCAACGGAAGAAAAAACATTTTCGGTCAAACCGTCCTTGTTTCGGAACTGGAATCCGAGGCGGGAGCTGCAGGTTCAATGCACGGAGCCCTTTCTGCCGGAGCCTTAGCTTCAAGCTTTACGGCCAGTCAGGGGCTTTTACTTATGATACCCAACATGTACAAGATGTCCGGTGAGCTTTTACCGGGTGTTTTACATGTGTCGGCGAGAGCTCTTTCGGCTCATGCCCTTTCTATTTTCGGCGATCATCAGGACGTTATGGCTTGCCGCCAAACGGGTTTCGGTATGCTCGCCTCAGGTTCGGTACAGGAAATTATCGACCTAGGCGGTATTGCCCACCTTGCAGCGATAAAGGGCCGAGTCCCCTTCCTTCACTTCTTTGACGGCTTTAGAACCAGCCATGAACTTCAAAATGTCGAGCTCATCGACTATGACGACTTTGCAAAGATGCTTGATTGGAAGGCCTTAAACGATTGGCGCACCACGGCAATGAATCCGGAGCATCCCTTTACCAAAGGAACAGCCCAAAACCCGGATGTTTATTTTCAGGCGGCAGAAGCCTCCAATAAATTCTATACCGATGTTGTAGAAATAGTTGCCGATTATATGAAGCAGATTTCGGCCTTGACAGGAAGAACTTATAGGCCATTCGACTATCATGGAGCTCCCGATGCCGAACGCGTAATTATAGCCATGGGTTCTATAACCGAGACGGCCGAAGAAACCGTTGACTATCTTGTTTCCAAGGGAGAAAAGGTGGGTCTTATAAAGGTAAGGCTTTACCGTCCATTCTCGCCCAAATACCTTTTTGATGTAATGCCCAAGACGGTTAAAAAGATTGCTGTTCTTGACCGGACAAAAGAGAAGGGCGCTCTTTACGAACCCCTCCATTTGGATATACTGGGTGCATACATTGATGTGCCCAATAAACCTCTGATAGTGGGCGGAAGATACGGGCTTGCTTCAAAGGATACGACTCCCTCAATGGTAAAATCGGTATTTGACAACCTTAAAGCCGATGCTCCCAAAAACAATTTTACCGTAGGAATCGAAGACGATATAACAAATTTGAGTCTCCCCGTTTTGGAAGAAATTAAGACCGAACCCGCGGGAACAATCAGATGTAAATTCTGGGGTTTCGGCTCTGACGGAACCGTCGGAGCAAATAAGAGTGCTATCAAGATTATCGGCGACAGTACGGGTATGTATGCCCAAGCCTATTTTGCTTATGACAGTAAAAAATCGGGAGGCGTAACCATTTCTCACCTCCGCTTCGGAAAGCAGCCGATAAAATCCACATACCTTATAAGCGATGCCGACTTTATTTCCTGTTCAAAGCAGTCCTATGTTCATCAATATGATTTATTGAAGGGCTTAAAAAAAGGCGGAACATTCCTGCTTAACTGCCTCTGGTCTGATGAAGAATTGGAAGCCAACCTTCCGGGAGAAATGAAGCGTTTTATTGCAAAAAATGAGATAAAATTTTATACAATAAATGCTACGGGTATTGCTCAGGAAATTGGTCTCGGCGGAAGAATCAATATGATTATGCAGTCTGCCTTCTTTAAACTTGCAGAAATTATTCCCATTGAAGAAGCTGTTGAAAGTTTAAAAAAATCCATAGTCAGAGATTACGGTAAAAAAGGTGAAGACATAGTAAATATGAACTATGCCGCAGTTGAAAAGGGCGTAAGTTCTCTTCACAAGGTTGCCGTTCCTGCCGCTTGGGCAAATGCGGAGGATTCACAGATTTGCAATTCTCATCTTCCGCCCTATGTACGCAATGTACTTATTCCTATCAACAGGCAGGAAGGCGATGCTCTAAAGGTGAGCACCTTTAAAGGTGTTGAAGACGGCCGAATGCCTAACTGTACCAGCCGATACGAAAAGCGGGGTGTTGCAGTTGAAGTTCCGCATTGGATAAAGGAAAATTGTATTCAGTGTAATCAGTGTTCTTTTGTATGTCCTCATGCTACAATCCGCCCCTTCCTTCTTGATGAAAAAGAAAGGGCCGCTAAACCTGAAGGCTTTGAAACTATAAAGGCCAACGGAAAAGGCCTTGAAGGGCTTGAGTACAGGATGCAGGTTTCGGTTATGGATTGTACGGGCTGTTCAAACTGTGCAAATATTTGTCCTGCAAAGAATAAGGCCCTCGTTATGAAGCCCTTGGCCGAAGAAGAAGCTCAAAGCAAAAACTGGGATTATGCAGTTGACAATGTTTCTACAAAGCACGGTCTTATGGATCAGTTCTCCGTTAAAGGAAGCCAGTTTAAACAGCCTCTCTTGGAATTCCACGGAGCTTGTGCAGGCTGCGGTGAAACTGCCTATGCAACCCTTGTTACCCGTCTTTTCGGAGACCGCATGATGATAGCAAACGCTTCCGGTTGTTCTTCAATATGGGGCGGCTCTTATCCCACTGCCGGCTTTACCTATAACGAAAAAGGAAAGGGCCCGACTTGGGCAAGCTCCCTTTTTGAGGACAATGCAAACTACGGCTACGGAATGGCCCTAGGCACCCGTAAGTTGAGAGAACAGGCCGAAGACTATATGAAGAAATTTATTGAGCTCAATATCGGAACCGATTTTACTCCTCTTTTTAAAGAATGGATTGAAAACAAAAAAGATGTTGAAGCCAATACCTTAACCTGCGATAAGATTAAGGCTCTCTTTGATGCTCATCAGCCGCCTAGAAATACGGCTGTAAAGAATACCGAGACCGCCGATTATCTTCCGGTTCCCGAAAGCCATACCTTCAAATATGATACGGGAAATATTGAAGCCGACAGGCTCTTGGAATATATCTACAAGCTGAAGGACTTTATCGTCAAAAAGAGTGTCTGGTCCTTCGGAGGAGACGGATGGGCTTACGACATCGGTTACGGCGGTCTTGACCACACCATGGCATCGGGCGAAGACTTTAATATCCTCGTATTCGATACGGAAGTTTACTCCAATACCGGAGGTCAGTCCTCAAAGTCGACGCCTACGGCAGCTGTTGCTAAATTTGCGGCAGGCGGAAAGCGAATCCGTAAAAAGGATTTGGGTGCAATGCTTATGACCTACGGCTATGTCTATGTAGCTCAGGTTGCCATAGGCTCCAATATGAGCCAATTTGTAAAGGCTGTAAAAGAAGCCGAAAGCTATGACGGACCTTCAATCGTTATCTGTTATGCTCCCTGTATCAACCACGGACTCCGCTCAGGAATGAGCAGAAGTGTCGAGCAGGAGAAAAAGGCTGTTGAAGCAGGCTATTGGCACCTATACCGCTTTGATCCCCGCTTAAAAGCCGAAGGCAAAAATCCCTTCCAGCTTGACAGCAAGGAGCCGAGCGCTTCATTCCAAGATTTTATCAACTCCGAAGTCCGCTACACCTCGCTTAAAAAGACCTTCCCCGATGTTGCGGAAGTCTTATTTAAGCATGCCGAGGAAGATGCTAAGGAGAGGTATAATCGGTATAAGCGTTTGGCTGAGTAATTAATTTTTAAATATGTGGGCGATTACGTTGTCGCTCGAATAAAAATTAATCCTCGACGTGCAAAAAGCACGCCTCCGGTTAATTTTTATCGGCTCCTAGTACTCGCCTCACCTATTTAAAAATTGGTCTACAGTTGTTTTCGGTGTGATTGTTACTCTAATTTACTCTTCAAGCTCTTTTGCTTTTAAGCAGGCTTCGATGCAGGCTGACCATAGAGTGTCCGGAGAGGGGGGAAGGGCGGAAATTTCTATTTGCTTTTTTGTTTGAGGATGTTCGAATTTTAGGGAGTGGGCGTGGAGCCTGATCCCGCCGGATTTTTCGGTGCGCTCAAAACCGTATTTGATGTCTCCCTTTATGGGCATCCCCAAATGAGAAAGTTGAATACGAATTTGATGGGTGCGGCCTGTTTCGGGGAATATGCGTAAAAAATTATAGTTATCGCCAATCCCTGAAAGCTGCCAATAGAGAGATGCTTTTTTCCCTTTTTGCCTTGATTCCGTTACAAAAGCTTTTTGCAGCTTGGTATTGAATTCAAGATAGTTTTCGCAAAATTCTTTTTTATAAAGAACGGGAGCTGTGCCGCTTATTTTCGAATCGGCCGCCGAGTTTAATTCTTCTATTTTTTTACAGATTGCCCAATATTCTTTTTCTACCTTTTTTTCTTTAAAAAGATTATTTAGTTTTGTGTGTATTGCAGGAGAAAAAGCTATGAGAACTAAACCGCTTACAGGCTTATCCAATCGGTTGACTGCCTCGGCATATTTTTTTTCGCTAAAGGCCTTTTTAAAAAAGACTTGAGAATTGTTCCCGCAGTTTTTTAAAACTACTGCAAAAAAATTGTCCTCAAATAAAATTCTTACTTCATTGTGCATTTTAAAATCCCAAGTTTTGTCGGCGGATTATACAATAATTTACGGCTCTTGACAATATCGCTAAAAAAATAAATAATATCTCAATCTTAAAGTCCACTTAATCTTTAAGAATTTTAAACATTTTATTAGGGGGAACCTATGTCGAATATCCATGATATGGAGTTTTTACAAAAAAAAGTTCAAGAATTAAAAGAGCAGGGCTTATACAAAGAGCTTGTTACTCTTGAAGGGCCGAGCGATGCCGAATGTATTATTAACGGAAAAAAGGTTATTAACCTTTCATCCAACAACTATTTAGGCTTTGCGAATCATCCGAGGCTTAAAAAGGCAGCTATTGAAGCTATCGAAAAATACGGAGCCGGAGCCGGAGCCGTACGCCCCATCATCGGTAATATGAAGATACATGATGATCTGGAAAAACTCTTAGCCGAATTTAAAAGAGAGGAAGCCGTTCTAGCTTTCCAATCGGGTTTTAACTGTAATGCAGGCGTTATTCAGGCTCTTACGGATAAGGGTGACTTAATCATTTCGGATCAGCTGAACCATGCTTCAATCATCGACGGTACCCGCCTTTCAAAGGCCGATAAGGCAGTTTTCCAGCACTCCGATATGGCCGACCTTGAAAGAGTTTTAAAAGAAAAAAGAAATAACTACAATAATGTTTTGATTATAACCGACGGCGTTTTCTCAATGGACGGAGATATTGCCAAGCTCCCCGAAATCGTTGCCCTTGCAGAAAAATATAATTGTCTTACATATGTAGACGATGCTCACTCAAGCGGTGTTTTAGGAGAAAGCGGACGCGGAACCGTAGACCACTTTAAGCTTCACGGAAGAGTTGACGTTGCAATGGGAACCCTTTCAAAGGCTATCGGTGTTGTAGGCGGTTATGTCGCAGGAAAAAAAGTAACTATCGACTGGCTTAAAAACAGGGGCCGCCCCTTCTTGTTCTCAACAGGTCTTCCTCCCGCAGCCGTAGGAGCCGCTATTGAAGCCGTTAAGATGCTCATGGAATCAACGGAATATACGGACAAGCTTTGGGCAAATGCCAAGCACTTTAAGGAGGGACTAGGAAAGCTAGGCTACAATATCGGTCACAGCGAAACGCCGATTACCCCGATTATTATCGGAGATGAAGCCAAGACCTTGGAATTCTCGAAAAAGCTTTTTGAAAACGGCTTATTCTCAGGCCCCATCGTATTCCCCACAGTTCCCAAGGGAACAGGCCGAGTCCGATGCATGGTTACTGCCGGTCACACCACAGAGCAGCTTGACAGGGCTGTAAAAATCTGTGAAAAAGTCGGAAAAGAAATGGGAATCATTTAAGGAAACCTCTAAAAACTTCAGTTTTTAGAGATGTCCTTAATCCTGTTTTTTAAGATAAAAAGCACCGATTTGAAAATATCAAACCGGTGCTTTCTTTTAATTTTGTAGATAAGGAAGGTTGTTTATGGTAGAAACAAAGAGTAGCGAAGAAAAATATAGACGCCCCTCGTGGGACGAATATTTTATGGATGTTTGCCGGGCTATTGCAAAGAGGGCAACCTGCGACCGCGGAAGATCAGGCTGTGTTATTGCACGCGATCACCAAATTCTTGTTACCGGCTATGTAGGAGCTCCTACCGGCCTTCCTCACTGCGATGATGTCGGCCACCAATTTAAAAAAGTCCAGCATGAAGACGGCTCAATTACCCAGCATTGCGTCCGCACCGTCCATGCAGAACAAAACGCTATCTGTCAGGCAGCAAAGCGGGGAATCAGCATTGACGGAGCAACCCTTTACTGCAAGATGACTCCCTGCCGAACCTGTGCTATGCTCATCATAAACTGCGGGATCGTAAGAGTCGTAGCCGAAAAACGTTATCATGATTCGGCCGATACAATCGAAATGTTTAAAAAAGCCGGTATAATCCTAGAGCATATTTCCGACTCCTTAGAAGAATACAAGGGTCAATAGAGAAAATCAGCGATTTGTTTGAAGCTTTGTTTTTTAGTGGGACAAAGCCCATTCTTTAAACATTGAGTAATCTGGCGGGATATTAACCGCTTTTAAAAGCCGATATTGTAAACTTTCAAGCCTATCCGGTAAAGACGGCGGCCTTCCGATGGCCGGTTTCATAATTTCGGGGAACTTTGCAGGATGAGAGGTTTGTAGAACTATTCCCACCATACTATTTTTGTGAATTGAAGATGCCCATGTTTCAATATTTGCATATTTTAAAGGTATGCCCGTGTCTTTATCATTTTCTGATATTTTTCTCTTTAATGAATTCAGTGCTCCATTATAGACATCCTGCCAGGCTGTCCAAGCCATAGCACCGTAAGGATCTATTATATAGCCTGTTCTTTCATTACATGTTCTTACTGAAGATATTGTTCCCATACCGTCAAGCCAATAAGGAATTATAAGTCTTCTAAGCTCTTCAACATCGTAAATTTGAAGCATTCGTTTAAAGTTGATTGTATTAGGAATATCCAGAGCCGGCGTATTGGTTTTTATTGCCGTTCTTTTTTTTAAATCTCCAACTGTGAGCCAATCCGAAAGAGCATGATTTTCATTTTCGGCCGAGATAAGACCCTTGATCGGGGTTCCCATTTTTTTTGCAATCAGGGCTGCCGTAAGGGCCGAAAAACTTCCTGACGGTATTGAAGTTATGATTGAAGGATTTTCAATTTTGTTATCGTAATCGCTGCGGTATAAGACGGTTAAGGCTGCATAGACAAAAAAAGCAACTTGAGGTAAAAGGGGCGCTATGTTTAAGGCTCCTCCTGAAACAAGTTTTAGTTTTTTCAATAAATCTTCATCTTTTATGGCCTTATCCACAAGATTTTCACAATCTTCAAAGGTTCCTTCCACACAAATAGGATATACATTTTTAGGCATTGAAGAAAGAAAGTTTTCCTGTATTTCCGTTAAGGAGTCCTTTGGGTATAAAAGAAGGGCATTAACTCTCTTCACTTGGGAAACGGCTGATGCAATGGCACAAGCTCTTTCGCCTGAGGCCGGTACAATGAGGTTAATATCTCCGTCTTCGTCTTTATTAAAGTATTCTAAAAGATAGGCTAAAAAGCCAGCTCCTATGTCCTTATAGTTACAGGTGGGCCCGTGAAAAAGCTCCAAAACATAGGTTGTCGGCGCTATCGGGTTTATTGGGAGCCTGTGAGGATAAAATTGAGCTATTATAGACATTAGATCGTCTTCAGGAATTTCATCGCCGCAAAAGTTTTTTAGAATTTCAAAGCATATATCCCTAAAAGAAGAAGGGGGATTTCGATAAATCATTGCCGGACTTATTTTTCCGAGCTCCGCAGGCATAAAAACTCCCCCCGTTTCAGAGTTAAAACCTCTTAGTACAGCTTCTTTAAAAGAGACCAGTATATTTTTATTGGCTATATCGTAAAATTTCATCCCTACTTATCCACAAGTTTTACATAGATTTTTCACATTTCGTATTCTACAATATAAATCATTCATTGTCAATTATCAAGTTCAATCAAATTTTAGACTTGACATTTATGTACTTTCATACTAATATCAACAATGAGAGGTAACACATGAGAGCAACGGATATTATTATGAAAAAACGCGGAATAAAGGGGCAGGCTATAGAGCCCTTAAACCGCAAAGAGATAGAGTTTATTGTAAATTCTTATGTAAAGGGTGAAATTCCGGAGTACCAGATTTCGGCATGGCTTATGGCAGTGTATTTTAACGGGATGACCTTTGAAGAAACGGCTATTCTTACGGATGTTATGCTTCATTCCGGGAAGGTGATGAACCTTTCAAGCCTTGAAGGCCCCTTTGTCGATAAACATTCTACCGGAGGGGTAGGGGATAAGCTCTCGCTTCCTCTTGCTCCCATTGTTGCGGCAAACGGTGTTAAGGTTCCAATGATGAGCGGCCGGGCACTTGGCCACACGGGAGGAACTCTCGATAAGCTTGAGGCAGTTACGGGCTACCGCACCAACTTGACCGAAGCCGAATTTAGGAATTTTATATCAAAAACAGGCTTTGCTATGACGGGGCAGACAAAGGAAATTGTTCCTGCAGACCGCCTTCTATATGCGATGCGGGATGTTACGGCCACAGTCGAATCCGTTCCTCTTATCACTTCAAGTATCCTTTCAAAAAAAGTTGCAGAAGGTTCCGAAGCCCTCGTTTTTGATGTAAAATGCGGAAAGGGTGCCTTTATGAAAACCTTGAGCGATGCGGAAGCCTTGGCGGTGAGCCTTGTAGGTACGGCTAAGGCGATGGGAAAAAAGGCAAGAGCTCTTATAACCAATATGAATGAACCTCTCGGCACGATGGCCGGAAACTTTTTGGAAATAGAAGAAACGATAGATATTTTAAAAGGACAAGGCCCAGCGGACAGTACTGAGCTTACCTTGCAGCTGGCCGCTCATATGCTCGTTCTGGGAGGCAAGGCTAAGACGGAAGAAGAGGGTCTTTCCCTTGCAAAAGAAGCCGTAAGCTCAGGAAAAGCCTTGGATCTTTTTATAAAAAATATAGAACTTCAGGGAGGCAATCCCAAGACCCTTATGGCAGAATATAAAACCCGCCGCAGCAAATTCTTTGAAGAACTGAAGGCAGAAAAGGACGGCTTTATCGAGAGCATTAATGCTTTTGAGGTCGGTATGGCCGGTGTAAACCTTGGAGTCGGAAGAAATAAAACCACCGATCCCGTATGCCCCGATGCCGGAGTTGAAATTTTAAAACACAAGGGCGATTCCGTAAAAAAAGGAGACCTTATAATGAGGGTCTACGGAAAGGATTCGGCTTCGGTTTCCGCTTCAATGCCCTTATTGAAAAACGCTATAGAATATTCCGATAAGGCTCCGCAAAAAGATAAGCTTATTTTTAAAATTATCAAACAAGAAGAACTTTAAATTTTAAATCCAATGCGGAGAAAAAAATGGACTGGCAAAAAAAAGAAATAGGCCCCGAACTTGTAAACGAGATAAAAAGAAAATACGGATGTGATCCTCTGACTTCGGCAATATTGGTACGCCGCGGAATTATCGAAGGGAAGGATATTTTATTCTATTTGGAAGACGATATGCGCTATCTTCACAGTCCCTTCCTATTTAAAAACATGGAAGATGCCGTAGACCGTATCCTGGATGCAAAAGAAGAAGGGGAGAAGGTTTTAATTTTCGGCGACAGGGATGTGGACGGCATTACGAGCACGACCCTTCTTTATGAAGCCTTAAAGGATATGGGGCTTGATGTGTCATGGCGTATTCCTACCGGAGATGAGAGCTACGGGCTTTCCGTGGAAGCCGTGGAAAAGCACGCTGCAAATGACGGCACTCTTATCATAACGGTGGACTGCGGTATTTCCAATTTTAAGGAAATTGAAAAAGCCAATAGTTTAGGTATCGATGTAATAGTAGTTGACCACCATACCCCTCAGGAGAACCTACCTGAGGCAGCCGTAATAATAAACTGTAAGATGCCCGATTCGGGCTATCCCCACGAAAATCTATCGGGCTGTGCTACGGCATGGAAACTTATTACCGCACTTCGTTTCGGTATGCAGCCCTTTTATAAACAGCAAGTTTCCCTTTTAAATGTAAGGCCTGTAAATGACGCTTATTCTATAGAAGCCGTAAAACTTGTAAATATGGTTCAAATCGGAAAAATTACCGAAACCATAGTTCCGGGAATGCTTTCTTTTTCGGAAACGAGGCTGGGCTCTTTTTTAAACGGTCAGCAAATATTCGTATGGAATGCTCCCTTACAAAAAAAACAGCTTAAAAATATCTTCGGAAACGGAATCGAATTTAATTTTTTTGATTTTCAGCCCGAGGTTGCAAAACAATTTCCGCAAATGGGAGATATGAGCCTTTTGCGTTTAAAGGAATTTTCGACAATCGGGAAATATTATGAGGACGCCCAGTCGGAGCTCGAAACCTTTAAAAACATCTTTATAACCTTTATTCAGCAAAAAAACAATTTTTACGGAAAAAGGGAGGCTTCCGAAATTCAGCTGGTAGCCCTTTCTACTCTTGCCGACCTCATGGAATTAACCGGAGAAAACCGCATTATAGTAAAACAAGGTTTAAAAGAAATAAACAAAAAGCCCCGTCTCGGTCTTGTGGACCTGATGGCTATGCAAAAACTTTTAGGGGCACCCATAGGCACCGAAGAGATAGCGTGGAATATCTCGCCATTGGTAAATGCCTCCGGCAGAATGGGAAGGCCCGAAACGGCTATCGAGCTTTTTCTAGCTCAAGATTCGGGTGAAAGAACGGCAAAGGCCCAAGAAATATTTCAAATGAATGAGGACAGAAGGGCTCTTGGTTCCAAGGCTTGGGAAATTGCCCTGCCTCTTGCGATTGAAAGCTTAAAGGAATATAACGAAAAGTTGGTAGTTGCCGTCAGTGCGGAATTTCATCGCGGAATTACCGGAATTCTTGCAGGAAAGTTGGCCGAATACTTTAAGCTGCCGGCCCTTGCTATCTGCCTGATGCCTGACGGCAGTGCCGTTGCCTCGATAAGGTCGGCGAGGGGCTTCCGTCTTTTGGACTTCCTTGAACCCTATAGCGAGCTTTTTTTGGACTACGGCGGACATGATTTTGCGGCAGGTTTCGGCATCGAGCAGGAAAAGCTTACGAAGTTTTTGGAAAGTTTAAAACAATTTTCCGGGTCAATGGAATTTGAAAATGATGCAGATTTCGAAACTCTTACAATTGATGCCGAGCTTCCTCATGATTATTTAAAACCCGAAATCTTAAATTTAGTCGATAAATTTGAGCCTTACGGATGTAATTCTCCGGCTTTGACCTTTATGACAAAGCGGGTAAAAATTTTAAATGCAAACATTATAGGCAAGGCCGAGCCCCTTCATTTGCGCTTTAACTTGGAGTGCGGGAAATATAAATGGAATGCTCTTTATTGGAAGGCTGCCGAAAAACTGGGAACGGAATTTAAGGTTGGGGACTATGCCGACATAGTATTCAATGTATCGAAAAACTATTTTAACGGTACGGTTACTCCTAAAATGGTTATCAAGGATTTAAAAAAAATAGATTAGCATAATTTAGGGATTATTAAAATGTTAAAAAAAAGAAGTTTTCAAGTATTATTGTTTTTTTGCTTTTTATTTGCACTCCATCCATCGGGAAAGAAGGAAGTTTCCGATATTGAACAAAACGGCAAATCGGAAAAAGCTCTATATATTATTTCGCTGGCGGAGAGCGGAGATTTGGGTTCTTTTTTTAACGTAAAATTTAAGGCTGCACGCAAAATAGAAAAAGCATGGATTACTATTTATGACACATCGGAAAAAAAAGTTCAAACTATCAATGCTTTTCCTCTTGATAAGACGGAAAAAGAATGGGCTGCAATTGCGGCTGTTGCCGTTTGGTGGAAAAGCGGCAAATGGAAAATTCGGACTCATCTTATAATTGACGGAGCTTTATTTGAAGAAGATAGGGATTTTGAAGTTTTAGAAAGAGAATTTGAAGAGTATGTAATGAAATTGAGCAAAAAAAATTCACAAATTTTAAGAGATAAAAGTCCTAAAAAAACCGAACAACGAAACAGGTTTGCAGAAGTTTTAAAGGTGCAAAACCTTGAAAGCCTTTATTTTAAGGGTCCCTTTGCAATGCCTTTTGATGCAAAAAGAATAAGCTCAACTTTTGCCGAAAAGCGCACTTCAAAATACCCTGACGGAAAAACCTCGGTGAGCCGCCACTGGGGAATCGATTATCCTTCTCCAATAGGAACGCCGATCTTTGCTCCCGGAACGGGAAAAGTTGTGCTTGCCGAAAACAGGATAGTAACGGGCTGGACTCTCGTAATAGAACATGCTCCTGCTGTGTACACCATTTATTATCATCTAAATAAGATTCACGTAAAAGAAGGTTCTTTGGTAAAACAAGGAGAAAAAATTGCAGATATAGGAACAACAGGTTTTTCGACAGGCCCCCACCTTCATTGGGAGCTGCGTATAAATGAAATTCCTGCAGATCCCGAACTTCTTTTAAAAAAAGAATTATTTTAGGGTTTTATGGTTATATAGCTACATAGTATTGACAAAGAAGCTCTATTCCTTTATACTGTTTCTTGTGAGGTACTATATGAAAAATTTTAAATCTTTTATTTTATTCACCCTTATAGGCGTCATTGCCGGATTTCTTATTTCTTGCGGAAATAAGGATGAAAAAAATATTATCGCCTTAAAAAAAGCATCGAGGGAAAAGGCCGCAAAATCTATTACGGAATTTTCAAACGAATATTTTATGGACGGAGATATAGAAAAAAACGGTTCGATTACATTTGATGCAAGAATTAAGGAGTTTAAAAATACTATTAAGAGCAGCAAAGCTGATAAGAATCCTTTGAATACGGCAGCTATTGATAATCTTATAAAAAACAACATTGGTTTGAATTTTACTTTTATCAATGACCAAAAAGAAAAAGCCCTTTTTTATTCTTACGGTATTAAGGGGCCTGCTTCCGGAATGTCCGATCTTCCTATTTTTATCATGAAATTCGGCGATAAAAATATTGAAGCTGCCAGTCCTTTTTTAAAGGAAACTACATTTTATCTGCCGTCAAACGGTATAGGTAAATTTTTAGCCTTGATTTTCCCTAAAGATTTCCTTTCATTTTTTAATATGGATTTTTCCTATAATGAAATGAAAAATATGATGACGATGCAGCTTGACAGGCATTCCCAAAAAAGATATTTAAATGCCGAAAAAGCTCTTTATGAAAAAGCCGATATAAAAAAGACCGGTTCGGGATATGAAATTACTTTTAACAATGAACAGCTAAAACAAATCCCTTCTCTTATTTGGTATGCCTTGAAGAATGATAACCGTCTAAAACTAATGTTGAGCATGTATGAAGATACTCTTACAAAAGAAATAATGGATAAGTTTTCAGAAAATATTTCACCTGAAAAAATAACTATCCCTGAGGGCTTCCGTATTACCGAAGAAATAATCGTAAAAGACGGATTAATTTCAAAAGATGAGTTTACAGTTTTTGTAGCAGATAAGCCTTGGCTTAAATTAAGCTACGAAATTGAAGACTATAATTATGTTTTAAATAATTTAATTGCAAGTATAGAACTTTTTAGTGATGTAGATTCTTCTTCCCATACTGTCACATTTACAAGCATGGGGGAATCAAACGAAAATAAAGCCGATTTTATGATAAATATGTGGCTTACTGCTAATGATTCGATGAGTGAAGATTTGACACTCGGAGCTCTAAATTATTCTATACTGATAGATAAAACAAAGCAGTCGGATAATTTTAAGGCTTCAATGAATTTTGCTTTCCCAAAAATGGTTCCCGTATATTCGGATGACGGCTATGACGGTAATAGGATGGAAATAATGGAAATGAATCTTTCCGGCAGCTTTAATAAGAAGAGTCCGGATACTGTGGAATTTGGTATTGATAAAATAAGCTTAAATTCTTCTAAAGAAATGGGCGGAGGAAGGCTTGACGTTGAACTTGACTCAAAAATGGTTATCACTAACAAGATTATAAAGAAGATAGAAATGCCTAAAGACAGGGTGAATGTGCTTGAAATGAGCTCCGAGGACTGGACAAAAACCAAAGATGAGTTTATGATGCAGTTGGAAAATCTGTCAAAGGAGTATGGAAAATAAATCCTTTGATTATGGAGGAGAGCTTATGCAGATTCCTATAGAGGATATAAAGATAAGGCAAAGAGCCAGAAAAGAATTTATAGAAATTGAAGAGCTGGCAGAAAGTCTAAACCGTGTAGGGCTTTTAAATCCGATTATTGTAGATCAAAATAAGGTTCTTATTGCCGGTCAGCGAAGATTGGAAGCGGCAAAAAAACTGGGCTGGAAAACCATAGAAGCCAGAGTTCTTTCCGTAGAGGAGGAAAGCCTCGCTCTCGATATAGAGATTGAAGAAAATGTGCAAAGGCAGCAGTTTTCGAATGAGGAGCTTTTAAATGCTTTTACGCGTCTTAATCGCTTAAAAAATCCGGGATTTTTTGTTAGGGTTTGGCGTTCAATAAAAGCCTTTTTTAAGCGTCTTTTCGGCAAAAAGAAGAAATCGGCTTAAGTTTAATTTTTACAGGAAAACGTTTTTTTAAAACATCAAGCCCGTTTTATCAAAATCAACGTAAAAAAAGCCTCCTAAAAAGGAGGCTTTTTATTATTTTTCTTTTACTCCTTCTGTTTGGAGTTTTCCATGACGTAGAGAATAAAGATAGCGCTTTATCTTTTGGCTTGCAGTTTTTTCGAACTCTTCTACAACTTCAATTTTATCTATCTTTGAAAACTTGTTGACCTTTGAGTTGACAAAAAATCTTATTTCGTTTAGCACTTCTTCTCTCTTATGCATTATGGCATTAGAGATTTCTGAAACGGCATCTCCTATGGCATCCTGTAAGCGGACATAAGCGACTAAGGATGTGTTTTCTCCTTCAACAACTAAGGATTCCGATACAAGGGGATGCTGGTTTAAGACAAATTCTATATCTTCGGGATAGATATTTTCGCCGGCGGCTCCTAAAATCATATTCTTTGATCTTCCCTTTAAGCTGATTCTTCCCTTATTATCTATGACGCATAGGTCGCCGGTTTTGAACCAGCCGTCTTCGGTAAAGGCTTCCTTTGTTAAGTCCGGGGCATTATAATACCCTTGCATGACATTGGGACCTTTTACTAGGAGCTCGCCTATCCCTGTTTCCGGATCTTGATCTCCTATTTTTATTTCTACACCCGGAATGGTGCCGCCTATTACGCCGGGAACGGTTTTGTACACTGCGGAATAAGCAATCAATGGAGAAGTTTCGGTAAGGCCGTAGCCTATTGCATAGGGAAATTTTGCATCAACCATAAATTGCTCAACGACAGGATCGGTTTTTGATCCTCCTATACCAAAAAATTTAAGACGGCCTCCGAAGGTCTTTTTTAGCTTTTTTCCGGCCTTACGGCATAATAATTTTCTTCCGAGTTTTGTTCCATAAATCTTCTTTATAAGAGGACTTGCATTAAAGGCCGGCAGAATTTTTTGTTTATATATTTTCTCGATTACAATCGGAACACTCAACATAAAATGAGGCCTTATCTTTTGAAGAGCCGGCAGGAGGTTTCGAGGAATAGGCGGACCTTCGAGGTAGTAGATACAGGCTCCGTTCAGCATGAACATTAAAAAGCCTATCGTAAATTCATAAACATGGGACATGGGTAATATTGAAAGGGCTGCCTCGTATTGGTTTATGCGTTGACAGTGCTGACCTGCAATGGCCGTAAAGATAAGGTTTTTATGTGTAAGGACAACACCCTTAGAACGGCCTGTAGTTCCTGATGTATAAATAATTGAAGCTGTATCTTCTTCTTTGCATTCATGTTCAGGCAGAGGAGTGTCCGTCTTTATTTCTCCCTTTTTTACTGCAAAGTCATGTATATTGATTATGACATCAAGGTCATCCGTATTGTTTAACTTTGCCAAAAGTTTTTCTCCGGCAAATATAGCCCTTGCTCCCGAATGCTTTAAACAAGAAGAAGCTTCACTTTCATTAAAATCAGGTAAAAGAGGTACGGCAACGGCTCCAAGTGTTACTATCGCAAAATACGAAATTGCCCACTGGGGCGAGCTTGTGCTGAAAATTGCTACCTTATCAAGAGGCTTTATGCCCAGCGAATGTAATAAGGTTTTTATAGACTCAACCTTTTCGTCAAGTTCTTTGTAGCTTATGGGTTGTTCGGATACATATGAAAGAGCCGGCCTATTTGAAAATTTTAAGACCGAATTTCTTAATAAGGCTGAAAATGTATATTTTCCAAGATCATCGATTGTCTGCATAAATACTCCGTTAAATGTTTATGACAACATAATTATAATAAGGTTGCATTTTTATTGATTTTTATACCATTCTGCTATTCTTTTATTAAGAGAAGGAATAGAATCGGGGTATACTGAGGCATTACATGCGTCCTTCAAATAGGGCATTAGAATTTCCTTTTTTAGCATCGGCCAATTGCTCGGCAAAATATGAGGTGCATAAAAGCTTTGCGTCTGAGGCAGATGTGCCAGTAAAAGAGGATAATATCTTAGGAATAGCTTTTCGGTTACTTGATGCAGGGCTGAAAAGCCCCCGGCCAGGCCGAAGGAATTTATCATCAGATCCATTTCATTTGCCCGATTTAAAAGCTGTTCTTGGGTTTTTACCTGAAAAAACCAAATAAAAAAAGCTTCGGCTGCTTTAGAGTTTTTTGCCTTACTGCAAATTCCTCCGTAAAGAATGTCGTCTTTTAAGGGAGTTTTCCCGCTGAAGGCAAGCCATCTAAAATCCATGTTTTCCAATCGTTTTTGAGGTGTAGAAAAAAGCTCCTCACTGGAGACATAATAAAAAAGGCATCTTCCGTTTTTGACCAAAACATAGGGCGAGTCATAAAGATATTTGAATTTAAAGTCATCTTCGGCGGCAGCTGATGTATTTACCTCTCTGCTCCAATCTCTTATATAATTTATTGCATTTTGAAGGGATTTATCGTTCCATGAAAAAAAATCCTTTTCTTCTTCAAAGGATGCATTGAAGCCCTTGGTGTTCATATATAAAAAGTCGTCCGACCATCGGGGCGAAAAGCCCATTGCGGTATAAGTCCCTTTGATTCCCTTATTAAACTTAATTGAAAAATCCCTTATCTCATCAGGAGAAATGGAAAAATCGCTCTTTGTTTTAAACTTATTTGCCGAGGAAAATATAATCATCGGTAAGTTAAAACTTATAGGCAAAAGATATTGGTTTCCGGAAATATTTCCTAAGTTTAAGAGTTCGGGATAAAAGTCGGTTTTGTTTATCTTTTTTTCTCCGAAAAGATTATTGATTTTTCTAAATTTTACTCTGGCGGATTTCCCCTTAAGCCATGAACCTATAACTATGTCGGGCTGCACATCGGTATTGATGAGAGCATCGACAGGGCTCTTTTTGTATTCTACAATAATTTTATATTTGTTTTGCGAATTATTAAAAACCTCACAGTATGAAACAAACTCCGCCCTGTCCGTCCAGATGACTGCTATCTTGTCTTCTTCGGTTTTTGTACATGAGGTAAAAAGCATTGCTGCAAGGATTAAAAATAAAATATATCTTTTCATAAAATTCTCTTACTCTGCTGTTACTGTTTTTAAAATGGCCCCTGTTTTCCGCTCATACCACGATAGAGTATCGCCGAAGTTGAGGCTTATAAAATATTTTTTTAATATAACCGCTCCCTTAGGAAATCCGTATGAGCGGGATAGTCTTCTGGCCTGCTTTGATGAGGTATTGTAGTGAACAAGTGAGCTGTTTCCCAAGTTTGTTAAAATGTCGTTTCCCGAAATTTCCAAAAAGGCATCTACGCTTTCTTCCTTGTATGAAAGAATCGGTTTAAAAGTGCTGTCTATAGGATTTTTTCGGTTTAAGCTGATATGCAGCAGCTCCGTCTTAGGCGAGGGACTTGTTGCTACCAAAAAACATGCAAGGCTGTTAGGGCGTGAAGCATTTTGCTCAAGGGCAAAGGCTAAATTCCCTTCCATCGGGATCGGACTTGTTTCTTCCGTTAGGGTATTTATTATAAAGACCGGACTTTGGGATCGCCCTATGGCGCTTTTGGCAATCAGCATTGTGTTGTCATCTACTTGAACCGCATTTTGAATTCCCGGGGCATTATAGACGAATTCTTTTTTCCCGTTATCAAAATTAACCAATGTAACTCCGTTAAAAGATTCTACATATAAAAATAAATTCTTATAAACCGAAACGGATATGACGGTTTCTTTAGGAATGATAATCTTTTTTAATGCCTTTGTATCAAGGGAGTAGTGAGAGATAGGCATCCCCTTTTTTATGTCCGACCACAGCAAAAATCCGTTGTTATAAAATGTAAACTTATTTGTTTTAAGGTCTTCTATTATCGGAACGGGTTTTTCTTCAGGGGAATTTTGAACATATATTTTTCCGTCTTTTAGAATATATAAAATATTTCCGTCGCTTGTAATGTCATCTATTTTTGAGTCGGAGTAGGTAAGCGGTTTTTCAAGATTTACTGAAGAGTCTTCATTTAAGCCTATCATGTAAATGGAACCGTCTTGGGTGCCGATTACCATGTGATTTTTAATATGGCGGGCTGCCGTTATTTTGGAATTTCCCGGCACATAAAAGCCGCTCGAAGAAGCGTCTCCCTGTCTTATACACCATTCATTTTTTCTTCGAGTTCTTTCAATCCAAATAGGAACCGAATCTTGAATTTTGGAAGCAAAGAGGGCATATCGGGCTTGATGTTTGGATACCGTTTCTCCCGTAACTGCGTCTATTACATAGACATTATTGTCCTTATAGCCGATAATTCTTGTAAAGTTTTTTATAAGATTCGGATTTTCAAGTTTGTTTTCTGTTCTGAATTCTTTTAGCTTTTTTTTCTTTGCTATATCGGTGTAAACAAGGCGGCCTGATTCTCCGTAAGTTACAATGCTTCTTTCGGTTGATGCCGTGGCTGCCAAAAAAACAATTCCGGGGGCTTCTTGATAAATATTTTGCACTATGCCTTTTGAATCCAATACCGTAATACCGTCGGTAGATCTGTTGCCTACAAAAAGGTAGGTTCCGTTGGCCGACCATGAGAGGGATACGACCGAATCGGATAAGCGTTTTGAAAATAAGGTTTTCTTTTTTGCCCAATCCCAAAGAGAAACTTGATGAATGCTGAAACCGTTTGTTTCATAAACTGCAATGAGTTGTCCTTTAGGGTGTACGGCTATTTTTTGTATCGGCATACTTGAAAGCTGCCAAGTATCGGGTTCAAATTTTGGGTAAGAATATCTGGTAACAAAGCCGTCCTTTCCTGCTGCAAAAAATATCGGCAATGACCCCGAATTCATTATCTCGGTAACGCCTCCCGAAAATTTGTGAACGACCTTTGCCGAACGAAGTTTGTCTTGTTCGGGGATGTTTGCTCTTGCGGCCGAGTTACGTGAATAAAGAGCCTTATCGTTTGCAACTGCAACTGTCATAGCCTGAGCAAATACAAGGATATTGATTTTTTTTTCTTCCGGCTTTACCTCTGAAGATTGAGCTTCCGCGTTTTCGCTTGCTGCCGGTTGAGTTTGTGAGTTTGCATTTGCTTGTGAGTTTGTGCTTGAACTTGTTTCAGCTTGAGTTTGTTGGTTTGAATTCGGGTTTGTGCTCGGCTGCGTTTGTGAGGCTGCGTTTGAGTTTGTATTCGGCTGCGTTTGTGATGTAGTGCTTGAGCCTGATGTTCCGCCTCCTTGGCCGGTTCCTCCTGCCGTTTGTTCCCCTTGATTTTCGGCAACCTCACTCCAAGGCAAATCCGTATTTTGAGCACCTAATGAAAAGCATAAAATTAAAGCAAAAAATAAAAAAAGATATTTTTTGTACATAAACTATTAATCCCTTCCTTCTGTAAAAATATTTTGGTAGGAAAGATAGTTTCCCAAATAGACTGCCGTAAAAATTTCGGACTTCTTTTTGTTTTTTATATCTTGACAAATCGAGTCGTATAATTTGACGGGAATTTTCATAACTGCTACTTGATCTTCTTTTAAGCCGTATACATAAAACTCGAAACTGCCTTCATTGTTTACCGAGTGGAAAAATATCTTTATCTTTTTGCCCTTTATATCCTTTCCGCTGTCCAATATAAAGAATTTTAAAACTTCCATGGCATGAGGATCAAGGCCTGCTTCTACAACTGCAAGCCGTTCAGCCAATTCCGAATAGCCTATAACCGGGGTCTCATCGGCTTTTTCATATTCAATCTTTTCGGTTTTTTTTGTTTTTTCGTTTATCTCTTTTAATCCGGTGCAGCTGGAAAGGCAGGCTATTCTATCTGCCTCCGGAACGAAGAGTAAGATAAGCTTTTTGGAAGGCCATTCTATTCTTGTCTTTATTTCGGAACGGACCTTTCTTCCGCATTGAGGGCATTTAAAGGTCAAATATGAACCGTCAGCTATTTTTTTTAATATTTCCGGTTCTTTATCTAAATTTATTTTGGCATGATGTTCAATTTCAAAACTTGCATCGCAAGGACAATGTATCTTCATAATAAAACTCCAATATTCTATTATTATACCAAATTTTAGAGAAAAATGTAAGGGCTGATGAGGCTGTTTATCGGCCGGTATAAATTGTAAGAAGCTTTATCAAAAAAAACACCGGCTTGCATATATCTTCAATTTGTGGCATTATGTGAGCCTATGAAAATGTTTTATTGCGGTAAAAGAGCTTTAAGGCTTGCTTTTGTTTTGTTGATTGTTATGCTCCCGCTTTATGCCCAAGATGCTTTTTTGGCAGGAAGTTCTGAGGGCTTGTTTAAAATAGATAATTTTAGGGCAAAAAAGATTTGGAGTGATGCGCCTGTTTTTAAAATATCTAAGGCCGGAAATCAATGGCTTTTTTTAACCGGCAAGGGGCTTGCTGCAAGCAAAAACTTAAAAGAATTCTACTACCTAAATGATAAGCTTCCCAAAAAAATAATTAAAAATATAGATAAAAACGGAAACAAAACTTTTATAGAAAAAATTCCTCAACTTAAAGATTTGGAAGTTCACCCCTTTAATCCGAACATCTTTGTTACTGCAACTTCAAGCAATGTTTTTTTAACACGGGATTCCGGAAAAACTTGGGAGAACCTTGGAGCCAATCATTCGGTAAACGGAATAAAGGCTGTCAGTGTTTTGGATATGCCTAATTCAAGGGGCGAAAAAGTTTTAACGGTTTTTGTTTCTCACTCTATTGCAGGTATGGCTTGGAAGCAGCCGGATGTAAATTCGAAAATTTGGAACGATATAAGCGACGGTTTAAAAAAAGGTCCCGAAGGGATTGAAGAAATATCGGATATTGTTTTTAACCAAATCTCGAACAATTCTGAAATTTACTGTGCTCAAACATTTTCAGGTTTGATGTATAAGCTTGATTGGAATAAAAAACTATTTATACTCTTAAATGAAAAAGAAGTAAACAATAAAAAGCTCGTATGTGTCGATAGTTTAAATATAATAGACAATACGGTTTTCGGAGTTATGGAAAACGATTTATTTGAAACCAATTTAATTATGCCGAATACTCAAATCTATACTTCCAACAAATTATTGAAAGATTATAATAAGATAAAAAAATACCTGAAGAATTCAAATTATCTTTGTGCCTTTGTTCCGAATAGTTTAACTTTGTTTAACGGTAATTTATCCTTATCGGAACTCTGGTTATTACACGACAAAAAAAATCAAAACAATCCTTATTTAAAAATATCCGACGGTAAAAAAGGAATTTATACTCCTACTCATCAGATGCGGGATGAAAAATCTTTTGAAAAGCATATTAAAACAATCAAGGACAATAAGCTCAATGCTCTTGTAATAGACATGAAAGATGAAGCAGGCTTTGTCCGCTATGAAAGCAAAAACGAAGATATAAAAAAATATAACGGCATAAAGAATACTCTCGATATCGAAAAATTTATAAAAAGAGCAAAGGCTGAAAATATATATCTTATTGCCAGAATTGTCGTGTTTAAAGATAAAAATTTATATAGATATAATAACGGGCAGTATGCCGTTCAGGATACAGAAACAGGTAAACCTTGGCAAGGTTATAATCTTTATAACGGAGAAAAAGAGAACATAGAGGAGTATTGGGTTGACCCTTATAATGAAAATGTTTGGAAATACAACGTCGATATAGCCGAAGAACTTTGCTCCCTCGGTTTTGACGAAATTCAATTCGACTATATTCGTTTTCCTACCGACGGCTTAAACCTTGCAGATGCCCGATACCCTGCAAGGGAAAACGGCATGGATAAGGTCAGCGCTCTTATGTCCTTTTTAGCTTACTCACGTGAAAGAATCAAGGTTCCTATTTCCATAGATATTTACGGAGCAAACGGCTGGTACCGCACGGGTGCCCGCACGGGGCAGGAGGTAGAACTTCTTGCAGAATATGTGGACGTTATCTGCCCGATGTTGTATCCCAGTCATTTTTCTCAAAGTTTTTTGGCTTATCAGCCTGCCGAAGAAAGGCCTTATAGAATTTATCATCAAGGTTCTTATAGAAACAAATTGATGGCACGCAACAAGGTAATTGTACGCCCTTGGGCTCAGGCCTTTTTTATTCCCGTTTCTTATGACAAAAAATACTATGATGAAAATTACGTAAAACGCCAGATCTTAGGAATTAAGGATTCCATAGATGAGGGCTATATTTATTGGAATAATTCGGGGCGTTACTTGGATCTGCGTCCTGACGGGGAGGGTTTATAATGGCGGAACTTTCGGCAGCGTCAAAAGAACTTCATGCAGTACACCAATGGGGAATACAAGTAATAAGAACCATACAAAATTTTTCAAACCCTTTTCTTAACGAAGTAATGAAAATTTTTACTGAGGCTTCCACCTACGGCTTTGTAGTTTTTATTATAGGTTTATATCTTTGGTGTATAGATTATAAAAAGGGGCTTCATCTTGCCTATGCCGCTGCCTTTACATCGGGACTCAATGGAGGGATTAAGCGTATTTTTAAAATTCCACGTCCCTTTGCACATGCACCCGAAATCATGCTTAAAAGCATAGGCGGCTTTTCAACGCCTTCGGGCCATTCTTCGATAAGTGCTTTTATCTATCCGGCTGTCTTGTTTTATAAACCCTTTAGAGAAAGCCTCTCAAAAGATTTCCAATCGGCAAAGTCTCAAAAAAGCACGGCTTCGGTTAAGATAAAAATAGCAGCTGCAATTGTTCTTCCATTTTTGGTAGGCTTTTCACGGGTTTATCTCGGAGTGCATTATCCGACCGATGTCTTATTAGGCTGGGGGCTTGGTGCATTTATCTTTTTAAGTATGATGTTTTTTCTTCCCGCAATTGAAGCAAAGCTTCCTACATTAAATAGGACAGATGAGAACGATGTCCCAAATATTAAATTCAAAAAAACTGCGTCAATAAGGTTTACTCTTGCGGCTGTTTTTGCGTTTATACTCATTTTAATTTCGAGAGAAAAGGTAAATGAAGCAGGACTTATCCTTGGGCTTGCTTTTGGAAATATCCGTATCCTTGAAAATTCGAAGTATAGCTTTGATGCTTCTTCGGGAACTTGGGTTCAAAAATTTTTACGTTTTATAATCGGGTCTGCTCTTTCCTGTATTCCGATTATGATTTTTTATCTTTTAAAAATAGATTCAAGCTATGCACAATATAGGCTCTACCGATTTTTGGAATTTTTTATGGTCGGTCTTATTGCTTCAGGGCTTGCTCCGATAATATTTTGCCGCTTAAAAATTTCGGGAGAAGATAATGCAGATAGGTAAATATTCCCTAGACGATCCTATAGCTGCAATAGCTACGGCCCTAAGCCCTGCCGCTTTGGGTATTGTCCGCACTTCGGGGAAGGGGGCGATAGACCTTGCTTCCGCAATCTTTTCAAAACCTGAAAAACTAAAAGAAGCCCAAGGTAACACTATCTTGCACGGCTGGGTTTTAGACCCCGAATCAAAAAAAGAAGTTGATGAGGTTACGGTCTGCGTTTATCGGGAACCTAAAAGTTTTACGGGAGAGGATTCCGTTGAGTTTATCTGTCATGGCGGAACTGCCGTAGTTTTAAAAATTTACCGCCTTTTAATCGAAAACGGTTTTAGAGCGGCCGAGGGCGGGGAGTTTACATTCCGTGCCTTTGCGAACGGAAAGGCCGATCTAACACGGGCCGAAGCTGTAAACGAAATCATCAATTCAAAAACCGATATAAATATAGAACTTGCAGCAGGCCGCCTGTCGGGAAATCTTTTTTCAGGCATAGAGGAAATAAAGCACGGACTCACGGCTGTAATCGCTGCGGCCGATGTTGAAATAGAATATCCCGAAGATGAGGAAACAAGCCAAGGTGCATTTTCTCCCGATTTGATTTTACGGATTATCGAACCTCTAAAAAATTTAGCCGATTCATGGGCTGCGGAAAAAATCTTTATTCAAGGAGCTAAGGTTGTCCTTGCGGGTAAGACCAATGCAGGAAAGTCCTCCCTCTTTAATGCCCTTCTAAAAGAAGACAGGGCAATAGTTTCGGATATTCACGGGACGACGAGGGACTGGCTTGAAGCTTCCCTAAACTTTAACGGCATCCCTGTAAGCCTTTACGACACGGCGGGTATACGCTATACTCAGGATTCGATAGAAGCTATCGGTGTCGAGCGGAGCTTGGAGATGAGCCGGAATGCCGACCTCATCCTCTACCTTTGCGACCCTAAGGATATCTTGTCCGCAGGTAGTTTAAACAAGGAAGATTCCGAGTTTATAAAAAATGCAAAGGCTCCGGTAATTACGGTTATCACAAAAGAGGACTTACTCGATACCGAGTCAAAAGAAAAAATAAAAGAAATCTTAAAAGCCGAAAAAATTGCAGAGCCCATAATAATTTCATCAAAGGCTTCTAACGGAATTAAGGCTCTGTCCGAAAAGGCCTATTCTGTTCTTGCAAAAAATACCGGCAGTTCCGGCTTTTCAAAAACAGCTTCTCTTGGAAGCGAAAGACAGAGGGATGCCGTCCAAAAGGCCTTGGATGTACTTAAAACAGCCTATCAAAATTCTCTTGAAGGCTTTCCCCTCGACCTCATCGTAGAAGACCTTGAAGAAGCCTTAAGCTTTTTGGGCGAGATTACCGGAGAAGTCCGCTCCGACGATATCCTTGACAAGGTCTTTTCAGGCTTTTGTGTCGGAAAGTAAGGGGCTCACTCGACTTGAGCCATCTCTGCGATTCGCTCTAAATGGAATTCTACATGGTGTCCGTGTGTTAAAACCACCAGCCTGTCGCCTGCCGAAATAGAGGTACTGCCGTCGGGGATGATTTCTTCTTCGCCCCTCGCAATGCTTACGATTAAACAGTCATCAGGCCATTGAATGTCCATAATTTTCTTTCCGTCCAAAAAAGATTCGGGAGAAACGCATACTTCAAAAACCTGCTTGCCGTGTTCTTCCGCTTTTTCTTTTTTATTTGCAAAATCTTCACTGTTTAAAATCTGTTTTAAAAGCACCTCGTCATTCGGCGGCGACTTTATTATGTTTGCCGTAATGTATGCAGTTGCCGTGGTCAGCACCAAGCCTCCCAAATGGAAAAGGTCTCCGCTTGTTTCTGCAAGAAGAACTATGGCCGTAATCGGAGCCTTTATTACGGTAGTAAAAAAAGCGGCCATCGCAAAGACCATCAGGTTTACGGAATATTGAGCTTCAATTAAATTAAAATAAACCAAGATGTTCGAAAATATAATTCCCGTCAAGGCTCCGCATGAAAGAAGAGGAACAAATATGCCGCCTATGGCTCCGGAGCCTGCCGAAAGACCTGTAAAAATTATCTTTGCCGCAAGAATCAGAACGAGCATAGAAAGCGGAAAGCTGTGTTCTGCAATGGCTTCAATCAGATGGTCTCCTCCGCTTGCCGCAAGAGGCAAAAAAATACAGACTGGTATCGAAATAAGATACGGAATCAATGGCGAAAATTGGGGCGGAATCTTTAATTTTCTGTACATCTTTTGAGATGTATAAATCGATTTTTTAAAAAGATGTCCGATCAGGGCTGCAGCGGCTCCCATCAAGATTAGCCAGCCGAAATATTTTATAGGGAAAAGTTGAAGACCGTGAAAATCAAAAATAGCTCCCTGCTTAAAAAATAAGGAAGTTGCAAGGTCGCCGGCAAAGGCTCCAAGCATTACGCAGGTTAAAAGGAGGGGGCTTAGATATTGGTGCAGGTCTTCGATTGCAAAGACGATTCCTGCAAAGGGAGCCCCGAAAGTTGCGGCAAGCCCTGCTGCAGCACCGCTTGTTACAAGGCAAACCCTTTCAATATGGGAAGTCTTGCCGATTTTTTCAAAGGCACTTCCTATGTATGCTCCGATTTGAACGGAGGGGCCTTCCCGTCCGACTGAAAGGCCTGCACTTATGTTTAAAACACCGCCTAAAAATTTTAAGGGTAATTCCGGCCATGGGGTCATATCGAGCTTTTTCATAAATTTACCCTTGATCTGTGAAACCCCGCTCCCCTTTATCATTGGATATTTTTTGATGATAAAGCCCATAAATAAGCCTAAAATAATTACCGTCAAAATTAAAACGCCAAAGCCGAAGACCGTACCGAACTGTCCGCTTACTGCCTTATCATAAAAATCAATTCGTAAGCTTGAAAGAAAATCGATGGATTTTCTAAATGCCGTAATGGCAAGCCCTGTGAGGATTCCCACTATAAAACTTTCTCCGGCAATAATAAGATGATTGCCGTACCAATTTTCAAGAATTTTCTTTGTGCTTAAACCCGTGTATTTCATCTTTGATATTATATAAATAAGTCTTTTGCCTGTCAATTAAAATGCATTCCAAATTCATGGAAAGCAAGATTAATGAAAAATGTAAGTCCTTACCGTGCCGGTTGGCAGTATCTTATTACGCTTGTTGACAGCTCTGGTGCTCTTAAAAAAATATTACAAAATCGATTTTCATAACCATAAAGGGCCTCTTGATAAAAAAACGATGGCGTGTTACTTTATCGTTTGGAGGAAAACTTGAAAAAACATATTTGGAAATTTGCAAGATTCGGCGGGGTAACTCAGTTGGTGTTTGAAACTGCCGATGATATTCTTAATCTGAGGCAATTAGATCAAAAGCTTTGGACTACATTAGCGATGCCGACAAAAGGCATTTTCTTTAATCCCGAAACGGCTGCCATACTGGATACGGATGCCGACGGATTTATCCGCCCTCCGGAAGTTTTAGATGCCGTCGATTTTTTAGCAGAAAGTTTACAGGATGTCGGTATCATCATGAAAGACGGCGATACACTTTCACTCGGCGATATAAAAAGTACCGCAATTGCCAAGACAGCGGAATGGGCTTTAAAAAGTCAGGGAAAAACAGGCAGTATAATTTCACTTGCGGATATTGTAAACGAAAATGAAATTATAAAATCAAATGAACTCGGAGAACTATCTGATAATGACAGCGATGATCTCCGCCTGAAAAAAGTGCTTTCACTGTATGTAAAAGAAAATATAAACAGCACGAGTGAAGCCATCTTTGACATGTTTACTAATGACAGGAACCAATGTCTCCAAAACACCGAAGATTTAAAAGCCGTCAGTGCCGGTTTGGAAACCGCATCGATGCTAAAAGCCGTTGCCGCTTTTGAAGCCGTTAAAAACAAGATAGATGACTTCTTTGTTCGTTGTAAACTTTTGACCTATGTCAATGGAGAAAACACCCCGCTCACCGACTACAGTGAAATTTTTAAAAACTTCACTACTGTTGAATTGGACACATCCAGCGAAAAATTACGCGAGCTTCCCATTGCATTGCCGAATACCGAAATGCTTTTGGACACACAAAGCAAAATAAACCCGGCTTGGGCAAATGAAATAAAAAAGCTCTACGCAGATGCTGTTTCACCTTTATGCGGAGAGATTTTGGTACTGACAGAAAATGATTGGAAAAATATTTCACAAAAAATTTCCGACTTTACTACGGTGTATTCAAAGCAGGCTGAAATTAAGGCTGCAAAAATCAATCCTCAGTTTTTGGAAACAAAGCTCAATCAAAAAGATGAAATTATCACGGAAATAAATGAACGGTTGACCTTTGAAAAGGAAAAACAGCACATCCAATCGCTTAAAAAATTATTGCTCTTTCGAAAAGACTTTTTTACACTTTTGAAAAATTATGTCAGTTTTTCCAACTTTTATACCGGAGGAGAAACGGCCTTTCAGGCAGGCGTTTTATTCTTTGACACAAGGGCAACAACCTTGTGCTTTGAATTAAACGGAGATGACCGACATGCAACCTTGGATATTTTATCGGGAGCGTATTTACTTTACTGTGATATAACACGAGGAACAGCCAAGCGAAAACTTTTGGCACTTTTAACCAATGGCGCTTCTGACAATATTGTTGTTGGACGAAATGGTTTGTTTTATGACAGAGATGGAAACGATTGGAACGCAACTATTACTAAAGTTATTGCCAATCCGGTCAGTGTGCGTGAAGCGTTTTTCTCACCGTATAAAAATTTAGCCCGCATGATTGAAGAGCAAATTGCAAAAAAGGCAAATGCAGCAAACGAAAAATCGGATGCCCTCGTTGCAACGGCCGCAGACAAAACGGTCAATATGCCGAAAGAAGCGGCGGCGGCTTTGCCGAACAAAAAGCTTGATCTTGGGACGATTGCTTTAATCGGAACAGCAATAGGCGGAATTTCAACTCTCATCGGAAGCTTACTTCAAGCATTATTCGGATTAGGCTTGTGGGTACCTATCGGACTCATCGGGCTTATACTGATTATATCGGTACCGTCGATGATACTGGCCGCCATGAAATTGCGCAAGAGAAGTATCGGTCCGATTCTTGAAGCAAACGGCTGGGCGATCAATGCACATGCAAAAATCAACATTCCGCTTGGAAGCTCGCTTACAAAATTGGCATCATTGCCGAAAAATGCACGGCTCGCACACCTTGACCCGTTCGCCGAAAAGAAAAAGGGTAGAAATATTTTTATTGCCGTTTTAATCCTGCTGCTTGCAGCCGCCGGTGTTTTTTGCTATTTTTATCTTATTAAAAAAACGGGTATCTATCCGTTCAATCTAAAATAAAACCGTAGACACACAAAGGGGAGATGGAGCACCATTGGTAATTCCATCTTCCTCTTATTTGTCGAATTGATGCACTTTCGGAGTAGTGAAAATCACTGCTCCTTGACAATATCAAAGACTTTGAAGGAACAGCCAAGGAGTATGGAATTGATTTTGCTTTGAAGAAAGACATTTTAGAGAATCCACCAAGGTATTTAGTTTTCTTCAAGGGCCGTGATGCAGATGTGATGGAAGCAGCCTTTAAGGAGTATATGGCGAAGAATCTCCGCAAGGAGAAAAAGCCATCCGTGAAAAAGGCGCTATCTGCTTTCAAGGAAGCTGCGGAAAAAAATCACAAGACTCGTGAGAAAGTTAAAGTGAAAGATCGTGGGGTGGAGCTATGAGTGATTCTTCACATCGGAAACAGGAGTGATATATAGACACAAAAAAGGAGGATAATGCCATGATAGAATATCATAATAAAATCACAGCACTATACTCCCGCCTTTCAGTTGGTGATGAAGATAGAGATGGTGGCGAGAGTAATAGTATTGTCAATCAAAAAGCATTTTTAGAAAGGTATGCAAGAGATAAAAAGCTGATAAACATTCGCCATTATATCGACGATGATGAAAGCGGTAGGTTCTTTGACCGTTCAGCTTATACACAGATGATAAGCGATGTAGAGCAAGGCAAAATCGGAATTGTCATCATGAAAGATATGACAAGATGGGGAAGAGATTATCTCCAAGTAGGAAATGCGATGGAGATATTTAGAAGAAACAATGTACGCTTTATCGCTATCAATAACGGAATAGACAGCATTGACCAAAACACATTGGAATTTGCTCCCTTTATCAACATCATGTCAGAGTGGTATGCAAGAGACATCAGCAAGAAAGTAAAGACAGGAATTAAGACCAAAGGAGCAAACGGAAAGCCTGTCGCAACAAAAGCTCCATACGGCTATATAAAAGACCCTGAGAACAAAGATTATTGGATCGTTGATAAAGAAGCTGCCGAAGTTGTAAAACTCATTTTCAGGCTATTTATGGAGGGGAAAAACAGAAATCAGATAGCCGTTTATCTGAAAGAAAAAGAAATACTAACCCCAACCTTTTATATGAAACGACAAGACAGAGGAACAGCCAAAAGCAAACCTCTCAATGAAGAAAACAGATACAACTGGAACAAAGCAACCATAACACGCATACTGAAAAGACAAGAGTATTGTGGCGATGTAGTCAACTTCAAGACCGAAAAGCATTACAGAGATAAGAGAAACCATTATGTAGATAAAAGCAAATGGCAAATAACAGAAAATGTCCATGAGCCGATAATAGATAGAACTACCTTTGAAAATGTAGAGCGTATGTTAAAAAACGCACCTGTAAAAAGACCAAACGGAGATGGAGAAATTCACGCATTATCAGGACTGATGTACTGTAAAGATTGCGGAACAAAAATGCACATTCGCACCATACACAAAAACGGAAAAGTACAGCATGTAACCTATTGTAGTGAATATGCCAAAGGAAAAGCAAAGCACCCTAAATGCAACTCCCCACATCGTATTGATGTAGATGAAGTTATGGAAAACATCGCAGAAGTCTTACGAAAGATAGCACAGTATTCTTTGGAAAATAAAGCAGAGTTTGAAAAACTTGTAAAAGAAAGTCTGTATAAAGAGCAGACCGAGGAAGTCAAGAAAAATCAAAAGCGTATGCCCCAAATCACAGACCGAATGGAACAGATAGAAAGAGTGATGAATAAGCTCTATGAAGATAATGCACTTGGAAATATGGATACAGAACGCTATGAACAGTTATCAAGAAAGTATGCAGAAGAATACTACACCTTAAAAGCAGAAAAAGAAGAAATCAAAGAACGCTTATCCGAATGCGAAAATGCAAATCAAAGAGCAAAGAAATTTATCAGACTTGCAGAAAGCTATTCCAACTTTGAAGAACTTACCCCAACCATTATCAATGAGTTTATCAGTAAAATCGTAGTGCATGAAAGAGATGTAAAAAGAGCAAGATATGTTGTTCAGCGAATAGAAGTTTATTTTAACTATATCGGAAAATTTGAAAATGAACTTACAAAACAGATAGAGCCGACAGAACAAGAAATGCTACAAATGAGAGAAGAAATAGAAGAAGCAAAGAAAGAAAAAGCACGAGCATATCGTAGAGCATATTACAAAGAATACCGAGCTAATAATCTTGAAAAGTGCCGAGAGTATGAAAAATTAAAAGCAAGAGAATATAGAGCAAAAAAGAAATTGCAAGCAACAACCTAAAATTAAATATCAACCAATCGCAAAAGAGGTTTCCTAATCACAGGAAATCTTTTTTTGTGCAAGTCGAAAGGAGGAACTAAATGGCAGAAAATGAGAAAACAGATATTAAAGAAATACAGACAGAAGAACATCAAAAGCCTGATGGCATTCTTACAAAAAAGATAAATGGAAAGACCTTTGTAACAGAGATATATTTTGATAAAAAGAGTAAGGAAACATTTCAAGATAAAATGTTCAAAGTTATACATTCAAAGGGTAAATAGTAGTGAGTAGAGAAATATGACAGTAGAAAAATATCGAAAAAAATGCTATAATATTAGTCAATATAGATAAACAAATTTGAAGTTGAAGAGGAGAAACTTTCCCATGAAGAAAGAAATCAAAACAATAGAGAAAGATGGATATAACGGCGTATACTGGCCGAATCCGAACGGCAGTAAATATTGCATGATTGCCATGCTTGGTGATGATACAAAAGACATGATGGCAAAGGGTGGCGTCAAATGGCTTCAAAAGAAAGGTCTGAACGTCCTCACAATGTCACCGGCCCCAAAAGATTACGGTCACCATAACTATCCACTCGAACGTTTTGAGAAGGCACTTGCATTTCTGAAGACGATGGGCAATGAAGAAATCGGTATTATGGGTGCCTCGACAACTGGTATGCTTGCGCTTGTCGCAGCGTCATACTTTTCGGAAATAACGCTTACGATAGCCATTTCTCCTTCTGATTTTGTGATGGAAGGTTTTTATCAGGATGGGAAAGACGGGGCTCACGAACGTCCGGGAGACGGAGAGTCATCTGTTTCATATCACGGTAAGCCGCTTCCTTATCTGCCCTATGCGTATCGCCATCCGGAATACTGGCAGAAAATATCTGAGGAAACCAAACGGCGTGGCGCGATGGTTGCCAGTCGCGATTTGTTCGATGAATCGGAGAAAAGGCATCCCGTGCAGGAAGCCGAGAAAATAAAGGTGGAGAATATAAAGGGTCGCATTCTGCTGATTGGTGCGGAGGATGATGTACTTTGGGATACCTGTAAATACATTCGTAGAATGGAAAACAGGCTGAAAGAAAGGGACGCGGATAACAGTGTAGTTCTCATGACCTATGAACATGGAACGCATTTTATTTTTCCGCAGACCATGTTAACAGGCATTCTTCCTGTGGGTTCCGGGCTGTTTATCAGCATGGCTTTTAAGGAGGCAAAGCAGTATCCTAAAGAGTGTAAGCAGACGAGGATTGAAGTTGATGAGCGCTTATCGGAGGAACTAAAGCAGTGGATAAATTCGGCTCGATAAATCCCAGTTTGTAGAACTAACAACTTAATAAAAATTACCACAGGAACAGTAAATCAAAAAAGGTTTACTGTTTTTCTTTACTCAAAATTAGAAAGGGAGGAAACGAGAAAATGAAAAACATTGAAGAAAAAATCTTAATGGCAGATGAAGAAATCAAGCAGTTACAAAACAAAAGGAAAAAGCTCATCAGTCAGCAGAAACAGGAAGAACGAAAAAAGAGAGATAAAAGGATATATGAAAAAGGGGCAGTCTTTGAAAGTATCTTTACAGAAAGTAAAAATCTAACCAAAGATGAATTTTATCAGCTAATAACAAGTCAAAGAAATAAAGATGAAATCAATCTTAAAAATCATAGAGAGTAGAGAAATTGCAACAAGAAAACAGAGAACTATCACAGGAAAGAAGCAAGAATTAGACCTGTACAAATTGGCTAAAAAAATGGTATAATATTACAAACATCGAGTAAAACAAATTAGAATTTGTAGAGGTGAGAAAAATGTAATGGCAACACATCCAACTTAAATCGAAATAGTATAAAATTACGAGGAGATTATAAGATGAACAATTATATAAAATTAAATGAAGATAGATGGAATAATGTAAAAAATGACTATACTGAGCCATTGACACATGAAGAATTAGAAGAAGTTAGAAATAATTCAATTTCTGTTGCATTAACTGTTGGGAAAAAAGTTCCGAAAGAATGGTTTGAAAAAGCCAACGGAAAAAAGATATTAGGTTTAGCTTGTGGTGGTGGACAGCAGGGGCTGGTTTTTGCTATAAAAGGTTATGATGTAACCATAATGGATTTTTCTAAATCACAATTACAAAGAGATGATATGGTTGCTAAAAGAGAAGGCTTAAAAATCAACACAGTTCAAGGCGATATGACAAAACCATTTCCATTTGAAAATGAAACTTTTGATATTATTTTTAATCCGGTTTCAAATGTATATATAGAAGATTTAGAAAACATGTATAAAGAAGCCTCTCGAGTATTGAAAAAGGGTGGACTGTTAATGGTCGGATTTATGAATCCTTGGATATACATGTATGATGCTGACATTGTATGGGACAAACCCGATGAGGAATTACTTTTAAAGTTTTCAATACCTTTTAATTCAAAAGAGCTTGAAGAGGAAGGCAAGATAACCATAAATCCGGAATATGGATATGAATTTAGCCATACCTTAGAAACTCAGATTAGAGGACAACTTAAAAATGGTCTCGCTATGATAGATTTTTATGAATCGTGTGACAAAAGAAATAGATTATCACGTTATGGAAATGACTATATAGCTACACTCTGCATTAAACTATAATGTTAAGGAAGACGCAGGCCAAGAAGATTGAGAAAAAGAATCCCCATCTTCCTCTTTCTGCGAATTCTTCTTTACATTTAAAGAACATCTCAAACAATTCAACAAGTTTTTATGGCGCTCAAATAGCGTTTACCCCATAAAAATAACTAGAGCTAAAATAATCAGAATAACAATATTTATAAACACAATAAAGGGGATAACTTCGTTTAGTCTTTTTTTATTTTCTTTTATCAAGAGGATTGAAACTGTAATCATTGTAAAAATTACATATACTGCTATTACAAGTTTTTCGGTTTGCTTGGACATTTGAAAAAACCGGAAAAGAAGGCCTACTGTCAAGGAAAGGCCTGAAAGAAAATAGAGGCAAAGCCCTACATGTTTGCCTATGGAAGAGGCATTATATTCTTCTTTTTCCTCTTTGCTCATCATATTATAACCTGCAATCAAAAAATAGAATTTAAACTTATGAATTAAAATACCGAAAACCGCAAGCAATCCTGCAATTATATAAAAAGCTGTCATTCTTTCCTCCAAAAACGTGTTTACTTTTAAATTATAGCATGGTAAATTAGTATTGTAAATGAAGCAAACCCTATTTTTCTTTTGAAACTTTTTGACTTTATTGTACTTTATATCTATATATGGTATAAATAAATAGGAGAAGTGAAAATGAAATATATTAAAACCATTATGCTTGTGTTGATTGTAGGTCTTGCTTTGACGGCATGTGCTCCAAAAGCCGATGTCTTTGTTCAGGCATCGGGAGATGTTGTCGTAACCTTGGATATTCAAACAGGGAAAACAATAGATGCCCTTCTCGAAAATGCGGCTCAGTTTACCGAAGAAGAAAAGGTTAAAAGCCCTTCTATCTTTAATACTGAGGAAATAAAACAGCAGCTCGAATCTAAGGGAATCAAAGTTTTAAACATGACTACCAATTCGATAGCGGGTATAAATGCAAAAATAAAAATCATGAATAAGGACATGGATAGTGAAAGCTCTTTTGTAAAAACCGATATGAAGACAGGTCTTTTGTCCTTGAGTATAGGCCCCGACAATATAAAAGAATTTGTAAATTTGCTTTCCGAGGACGACAGGGAATATATAGAACTGTTAATGGCCCCGGCCATAACGGGTGAGCCTATAGGAACTGCGGAATATGAAGAGCTTATTAAGGCTGCCTATGGAGACAAGCTGGCCTCCGATCTAAAAAAATCGAAGTTTCATGTTTCTATTACCTGTCCTAAAAAAATTAAAAGCATCAAGATTACGCCATTCGGTTATTCTTCTAAAGACGGAAATAAGGGAACCGTGGATATTCCCCTATCCGAGTTACTTTGTGTAAGAGACCCCATCTTCGTTGAGGTCAAATTCTAAGTCAAGGTTAAATTCTAAATTTTTTGGAGGTGTTTATGTATTTCGATTATTATTATTTGGTTTTGGTTGTTCCGACCTTGCTCTTATCCTTGTATGCACAATTTAAGGTAAAGTCTGCCTTTTCAAAATATTCCCAAGTGCAGACCATGAGGAAGATATCGGGTAAGGAAGCTGCCGCTCTTCTGCTTAGATCAAATTCCATTTCTGATGTAAGCATCCAAAGAATCGGGGGGAGTTTAAGCGACCACTATGATCCCTCTCACAAGGTTTTACGCTTGTCTGATCCGGTATACGATAAGACCTCGATAGCAGCTGTAGGAGTCGCTGCCCACGAAACCGGACATGCCATTCAGGATAAGGAAAAATACGGCCCCTTGGTCTTACGCAGCACCTTGGTGCCGGTTGCAAACATAGGTTCAACGGCCGGCCCCTATTTAGCTCTTGCAGGTATTATCTTTAGAATGAATTTGCTTCTTAACATAGGCATTATCCTTTTTGCTTGTGCAGTCTTATTCTATCTTATAACCCTTCCTGTTGAAATCGACGCTTCAAGGCGTGCTCTAAAAGTCTTGGAACACAATGCCGTTTTAAACCAAGAAGAACTTAAGGGTGCAAAAAAAGTTTTATCGGCTGCAGCCTTAACTTATGTGGCCTCAGCCCTCACAGCTATGGCAAACTTATTGCGCTTAATTTTAATTTCGCGGGATAGAAGATGAGCTTAATTCTTTTGAATAAGAGAAAAATAAATAGGCCCGGTTCCATCCGCCTTATCGGGAAGAAAGCGGAATCCGTATCTTGTTTTTTCGGGGGAAATGGGGCCTAGGCTATCGAGCTTGTCTTCAAGCCTTACTTTTTCTTTATACTTTTTTATAAGCTTTTCGATTAAAAAATCGTTTTCTTCATCGGCGAGGGCACAGGTCGAATAAACTAAAAAACCCTTAGGCTTAAGAAGCAAAAAGGCCGCCGATAAAAGAGCCCACTGTCTTTGGCTTAAATTTTTTATGCGGGCTTCAGTCCACTGTTTCAGGTATTTTTCGTTTTGGAGCACATGCCTCTCGGAAGAGCAGGGGGCATCCAGTAAAATTCTATCATAAAGTTCTTGGCCGTAGCGGGGCATTCGGGAAGCATCATAGGAAGAAACCTTTATCCGTTTTCGAGTTTCTTCGCTTAAATGTTCATCAAGAACCCTTATAAGCCTGTTCCGTCTATCGGCAGAAAGTTCGTTTGCCTGTATTTCGGCATTCTCTTTAATCCTGCTTAAAAGGACTAAGGTTTTCCCTCCGGGGGCGGCACACATGTCTAGGCAGCTTCCTTCTTCAAGGACAGGCGTGGCTCTTGCCGCCTGAATGCTTGCATAATCCAAATAGTAGTTTTGTATGAGGTTTTCGCTGTAAGCTTCCGGCTTCTTTTCTTCTAAAAGGGCGGCTTTTAAGCCCTGCCATCTTTCCCCAAAAATCGAAAGATAATAGCTTTCAAAGCCTTCAGCTCCGCTTAATTTTTGCTTTTTCATAGCCTCTTATTCTAAGAAGTTTTTCCGATAAATCAATCTATAGATCAAACTATTTCAAACTCAGGATGCTTTGCGTAAAAGTCCTCAGGGATAATATCCATTAAGATTATGTCGTGCATTTTACGATTACGGATTAGAGCTCCTCTTCTTGCTCCTATTTTTTTAAAGCCAACCTTTTCGTAAGCCTTAACAGCTCTTTCATTATAAGAATATACATTTAAGGTTATATTGTGTAGGTTTAGTTTTTGATAGGCATAGTTTATGAGAAGGCGCATAGCCTCGGTACCGTATCCCTTTGACCAGTAGGCCTTGTTACCTATAAAGATACCGAGCTCAGCCGTTCTATTTATATGATTGATACTCATAAGCCCCATATTTCCTATAAGCTCATCTGTCTCGGAATCTACTATTGCGTAATTATGCTCTTTTGAAATCCTATCGATTATAATGCGCTCGGCTTCAAGGCTTATAATCGAAGAAGCAAAGTTAAGATATTCAGACACTTCCTGATCGTTTGCCCAGACAGCATATTTTTCCGCATCTTCAATCCTCATTGGGGCAAGATAACATTTTTTTCCGATAAGTTTTTTGATGTACATAACTTTCCTCGTGTTTTTTTATTGAGAAAAATTATATTTAAAAAAACGGGAATCGTCAAGAGCTTGTTTGATGCTTATTATTATGTTTACCGGTCTTATGAGTACTACAAGGAAAACGCACTATTAAAGATTGGCTGATTGATAAATAAACCGCAGAGAGAGTTGAGCTTCCGCACAACTTGGTAAATAGTGCAAAGAAATTTGAGGATGCCGTAGTATTATTATCTTTAAATTTCTCTTGTGCTCTTTGCGTCCGCCGCGGTTTATTTAATTGACATTTGAATTTGGTGTTTGACCTTTGCCTTATTTTATTCCGGAATTTTTAAAATGTTTTCCTAATATTTTGGAGCCTATAAGAACTCCTGCAAAGCCCAAGACAAATGTCACAATCAGGATAATGACTCCGAGGTATCCTGCGCTTGCTGCAATGCTTTGTTCCACCTGAGCTTCATTCATCTGCATTCTTTCAAAGCAGAATTTTTTATAATGCTCTACAAAGAAGAGGACCGGAATAACGCCTCCTGAAGCACTTCCCAAGCATATAAAGCCGCTTGCAATGGCTATCGTATACTTGTTCTTATACTTTGAGGTATTGGCTGCTATGTCGCCCAGCAAGGCTCCGATAAACATACCTATCAGCCATGGAAGATATCCCATTCCCAAAATCAAAACAATCATAATGAGTAAAAGCTGGCTGATCGTAAAGACACCGAATTTGGGAACCTTGATAGCCAAAAACAAATAAATTGTTCCGACGACAAGCCCGGTGATAGCAGGCGAAAAGGCATGTAAAAAGGGATTTATTGCCGCAGTAACAAAACCTATGACCATAAAGACCGCAATATAAACTACGGTCATTATTCCGATAAAAACAAAATCCTTTGTTTTAAATTTGTTTGACTTTTCCATAAAGTCCTCCATAATTTATAAATATGTGGAAAAAATACTTTCCAGTTTTTTATCGTTTTTTTCAAGCCTTGAATCTAAGGCTATTTTTTTATTCTTTAGAAGAATTAACCTGTTGCATATCTTCGAGATAAATTCAAAATCATGAGTTATTATAAGCACTGCCGAAGTCTCGGCTATCTCTTCGATAAGTTCTCCCACCCTGACCATGTTTCCGTAATCCAAGCCGCTTGTCGGTTCATCAAGAATTGTAAGCGGGCAGCCTCTAACATAGGTCGCAGCAATTATAAGCCTCTGTTTTTGTCCCATCGAAAGAGAAAAGGGATGCTCATCTTTATAATCGTAAAGGTTGAGCTTCTTTAAAGCTTTTTCTATTTTTTCGTTTACGTTTTCAAGCTGTTTGTTTCCTATCAAAAGCTCTGAAAAAACATCGGCACCGAAAAGCTGATATTCAACATCTTGAAGAACAAAATTTGTGCGGCTCACTCTTTCCTTTTCGTTTAAAATTTTTTCTTCGAATTTAATGCTTCCGGCAGATTGGCGGTAAATACCCGATATGATTTTTGCGAGAGTTGTTTTTCCCGCTCCGTTTTTTCCGGTAAGGGCGGCAATGTCGTTTTTGTAAAGGTCTAAGTTAACCGAGTTTAAAATTTCGGTTCCGTCTTTAAACGAAAACGAAATATCCGAAAGGCTGCATATTTTTTCGGCTTCCGTATCGGAGTTAAATTTATTAGGTTCATGGCCGATGGGTTCCGCTTCATTTTCATTTGTAAAAAGATGTAAACTTCTTAAGCCTTTAGAATTTAACTCCGTATTTGTAAGGGCTAAAAATTCATCTCGGCTATATTCGCTTTGTATACTTCCTTCATTTATATAGATAACTCTGTCAAAAAGATCCTTTAGATAATGAAGGCGGTGCTCCGCTATGATTATGGTAAAGCCTCTTTGTTTTAAAATTTTTAAAATATCGGACAGGATAAGGATAGAGTTAAAATCCAGATTGGACGAGGGTTCATCAAGGACTATAATCTTAGGCCTTAAGGTTAAAATCGAGGCAATAGCTATTTTTTGTTTTTGCCCGTTCGAGAGACTCTCAAGTTTTTCGGTTAAAAGATTTTCGATATGTAAAATGGAACAAACTTCGGCAATCCTTTCTATAATTTCATCGCGGGAAATTCCGTAGTTTTCGCAAGGAAAACTGAGCTCCGAAATTACGTCATCTGTAAAAAACTGACTCTTAGGAGACTGAAAAACCGAGCCTATATCTTTTGAAATTTCATCTATGCTGAAATTCGAAATATCTTTTTCATTGATAAAAACGGAACCTGAAAATTCTCCTTCGTAAAACCGAGGAATAAGGCCGTTGATGCATTTTGTCAGCGTAGATTTTCCGCAGCCGCTTATGCCCGTAACAAGTAAGAATTCTCCTTTTTTGATATTAAGAGAAGTCTTTTTTAAATTTGCTCTTCCGTCTTTTGAGGATTCATATATAAAAGAAACATCTTTTAATTCTACTGCCGTATTCATTTTATCGTCCTTTAAAAGAGCCTCATAAATACGGAATCGAAGTCGAATATGATTGCGGCACCGACAACAAAAATGGATGATAGGGCAAAGACATAATCGATTATTCCGAATTTGATTTTAAAAAGCTCTGCTGAAGTTTTTGGGGATTCGGCTCCTTTTACGAGGGCTGCAGCAGTCATGTCGTCTGCAAGCGAGGTTGCTCTAAAAAGAACCGGAACGAGGGCGTACTCCAGACTTTGGATCGGATGAAAAAAGATATTTTTTGTTCCTATTTCGATTCCTCTCATTTTCATGCTGTTTGTGATTATGGTCATCTCTTTTTTTATGGTAGGCAAAAAACGTACAGCAACCGTAAAGCCGAGCATTATTCCCTTTGGGAGCTTCATTTTGTTTAGAGAGCTTACGAGGCTTTTTGTATCCACCTTGTTAAAAATTACCATTGCCGCCATAAGGAAGGGTAAAAATTTTTGCACACCCATGGCAATAAGAGAAACGGAGTTAATCAAAAACTGTATGGGAAAGCCGGACAGGGCTTTTATCGCAAAAGGAAGAGCGAGCGCTAAAAAGAATATGAAGATATATTTTACTGCCTTTTTGTACATCTTAAAAAGGCATACAATGCCCAAAGACACCAAAAAAATAAAAATATTTGCAGAAATAGACGAAGAAATCGTAGTTATGAGTGAAAGCATAATGTTCAAAAACACTATTGTTCTCGGATCCAAGATAGTCCGTTTTTTTGAAGTGTAGACTCTTATTTGCTCTGCCAGAGCTGTAAACTCGTTTGATTTTTCGGTATAAAAGATTCCGCTTTTTATTTCCGAATTTAAGCATATCATATTGTTAGACATGGGCGACATATTAACCGAAAATTACAACTTTGTCAATATAGTTTTTCGTCGTCCTAGCCTTGACTATTTTTTTTATTTTCGATATAATGAACCCTAAATTTTATTATATCGCACCGATAGGAAAGGGTGCAGAAGGAGAATCGTTGGCTGAAGTAAAAGGTTTGCGGATAAATGATCAAATCCGCGTGAGAGAGGTTAGGTTAATCGGGGTTAATGGAGAACAAGCGGGTATTGTTCCCACTATTGAGGCTGTAAAAATGGCCGCAGAAGCCGGACTTGACCTTGTTGAAGTTGCACCTACCGCGAAGCCTCCGGTTTGCAAAATAATAGATTACGGTAAATATCGATTTCAAATGGAGAAAAAGCTCCGTGACTCCAAGAAAAATCAAAAGCAGCAGATGATGAGAGAAATCAGAATGCAGCCTAAGATACACGACCATGATCTTGAGTTTAAATCCTCGCATATTAAAAAATTTCTTGACGGCGGCGATAAAGTAAAGGTAACCGTGCGTTTTTGGGGACGCGAACTTGCTCATACTGAGCTCGGTTATGAAGTTTTAAACAAGGTTTTGGAAAAACTGGGGGGTGAAGAAGCCTGTACCCTCGAGAAAAAACCTGCTATGGAAGGACGGACAATGTCTATGACATTGAGTCCAAAACAAAAAAAATAAGCTTATAATAAATTTTGGAGGTACTTATGCCTAAGATGAAGAGTAAAAGAGCTGCTAAAAAAAGATTTTCTCTTACTGCAAGCGGTAAGGTAAAATACAAGCAGATGAACAAGGGTCATATTATGACTAAAAAATCTCAAAAACGGGTACGCCGTCTTAAGAAATCGGCCATTCTTTCAGAGGCTGACAGCATGAAGATGCGCAAGCAGCTATTACCCTACGGTTAATTTATTTGAAATAGAAGTCAGGAGTTTATAATGTCAAGATCAACAAGTAGTGATAGAAGAATTACAAGAAGAAAAGCTATATTAAAGCAAGCCAAGGGCTTTAGAGGCCGCCGCGGTACCAATTTTAAGGCTGCCCGCGATGCAGTTCGAAAGGCCTTGCTTCACAGCTATGTAGGACGAAAAGATAAAAAAAGCGATATGAGGCAGATATGGATTACCCGTATCAATGCAGCCGTTAGAGCTGAGGGTATTACCTATTCTCGCTTTATTGCCGGAATGAACAAGGCCGGAATCCAATTAAACAGAAAGGCCCTTTCAAACATGGCTATCGAAGATCCTACCGCTTTTAAGGCTGTTGTGGAAGCTTCAAAAAAGGCCTTAGGAGTCTGATATGCTCAATCTCGATCAGGTAAGGCTCCTTGAAAACAAGGTAGAAAGAGCTGTACAGATGATAAAAAGCCTTCATACCGAAAAAGATGCTCTAAAAAAGGAAATTGAAGCTAGAGATAGACGAATTTCCGAATTGGAGAAGCTTATAATAGTTTTTAAGGATGACCAATCTAAGATCGAGGAAGGAATAATCAACGCACTTAACCAATTAAGTGCGTTTGAAGATGCCTCTTATACAAAAAAACATGAAACGAGGCCTTCGGCCTCTGAATTTGAAACCGCAGCCCCTGTTTCAGCCGGATCTAAACCGGAGCCTTTTTCTACGCCTTCTCCTAAAACCTCTTCACAACAAGCTCCCGCTGCAGATCCTGTTTCGGAAGAACCCGTTTCCGGTAATCTTCAAAAAGACCTTGATGATGTACTGGGACAATCCTCCGATGCAAGTAAACAGATGGATATATTTTAGGTAAAATGAGCAAAGGACAATTAAATATCGACGTATTGGGAACTTCCTTTGCCATTCAAGCCAATGAAACCGATGAATACCTAAGCCGAATTTACAATCACTATCTAAATGTTTTAGACCAAGTGAAGCAAACTTCTAAGGTTTCCGACCCTTTAAAACTTGCCATTCTTACAGGTATTTTGGTTACCGATGAGCTGTACAAGGAAGAATTTTCAGGGCAAAATTCACAAGAGCTTATCCAAAAGGCCTGTGACATGGAAAAATCCGCTATGAGGATGATCGAAAAAATCAATGAGGTAATATGAAAATCTGGGTAGATGCCGATTCATGCCCTGTAAGAATAAGACAAATTACGGCTAAGGCCGGAGAACGTCTAAAGCTGCCCGTAATCTTTGCGGCAAACAGGGAAATACCCATACCTAAGGGTGCAAGCATGGTTGTTACCGAAAACACCGAGCAGGCTGCCGACCTCTACATAACCGAAAACTCGGTTGAGGGCGATTTGGCTATAACGAGGGATATTCCCTTGGCGAAGCTTTTGGTAGATAAGGGGCTTTATGTGATAAATGACAGGGGGACGATTTTTACCCGCGACAACATAAATACCTATCTATCTGCACGGAATTTTATGTATGAGCTGCAGGCCAACGGCCTTGCTCCCGAAAAAACAAACTCTTTCGGAAAAAAAGAGATTCAAAAATTTTCAAATCTTTTGGACAGCCTTTTAGCTAAGGCCTTAAAACAAAGACCTCTTGATACAAGGTTTTAAGTCCTTATTGTACTTTTAGGGAGAAAATGATATTATAAGCAAATGAAAAATAAATTTATTTTGATGTTTATGCTTTGTCTTATTTTTATAAGCTGTAAACAAGATCCTGATCTTTACTTATATGATGACATGGATAACTTAAAAGACGAGCAAAAAACTCTTATTGAAGTATTAAAAAAGACGGAAAGCAAGGAAATGAGCTTTGCCGTTAAGGATAGAATAGCAAAAAATCTCAAGGTTAAAAAGAAAAATAAACTTTTGATTGTCTTTTTAAGTTCTCTTGTAGAAAACGATCCTGATGACACTTATAAAGGTTATTGGCTTTTAATGCTGGCAAACGAATATATGGAACAAAAAATGAATGAACCGGCTGCCTATTTTTTTGAAAGAGTTATAAAACTTGATAAGGATATGGAAATTTCGGGAAAGTCGATTCAATATTTAAGTTTAAAAAATTTGATAAATATAACGAATGATCCTAAACGCCTTGTAGAGTACTATTCTCTTTTGCTTTCCAACTTTTATGACAGCATTGATCCTGCTTATTCCTATTTTATGCTTGCACAAAATTACGAAAAGCTCGGAGAATGGAATTTGGCCATTCAAAGCTATTCAAAATTTATAGGCCTCGGCCGTTTTGATTTGATTATCCCGGGCATCCCGGATAATTACGGCTATGCCCGAAAAATCGTAGACTACAGCTCTTCAACAAAGAGCTGGACAATGGAAAGTCTTGATGAGCTTTTGTCCGTTATTAAGTCGGCAATTCAGAGGAAGGACTATGATACCTTGGAGCGTTACCGTTCAAAGGTAAACTTTTTTTCTATGGCGTGGAAACAGGAACTTTCAGACATTTACGGTTCTCAAGATTTTTCTTTAAGAAATTTTATGTACGGAACTTATATAAAAATAGAGCCTGAAATTGATCCTTCTTCTACACCCCACGAGGCCTATCTTAAAACTTCGGGCTGGAATCAATATTCAAGAATATGGTACCTGTACTTTAGAAAAGTAAACTTCCCGGCAGATCCTGAAATTCACGGAAGATGGGAATGGGCAGGTATTTACTACGGAGAAAAAATTTAGTGAAGACTCGGATTTTTTTTATAGTCTTTGTTTTTTTAGGTTTTGATTTAATTCACGCAGCCTCTTTAAATTTTACAAAGGACGAATCCGTAAAACTTAGGCAGCTTAATAAATCGAATCTCTCTTATAACCGCCAAAAATCGCTTCACGGTACGGTTATTGTGTCTTCAAAATATCCTCTAATTGAAAAGTTTAGAAATCAGTATCTGAATGAAAACGGTTTAAGGTATTTGGAAGCGATTATGAAAAGGTCGAGCCCTTACCGCAATTTTATTATTGAAGAATTGCGCAGAGAAAATCTCCCTCCCGAACTATTATTTTTACCGGTTATAGAGTCGGGGTTTTCGCCTAAGGCTGTGTCAAAATCGGGGGCCGTAGGTATTTGGCAATTTATGCGGAACAGTATAGGCGGCTATGATATTCATATCGATGAATGGATTGATGAAAGGCGGGATCCATGGAAGACCAGCACTGCAGCCGTAAAAAAACTTAGATGGAATTATAATTATTATAATGACTGGTATTTAGCTCTTGCGGCTTATAATTGCGGGGTAGGGGCTTTGGATAAGGCTATAAAGAAGGCTGGAAGCCGAAACTATTGGTATCTGGCCGAAAAAAAATTCTTAAAGACGGAAACCTCTCTCTATGTTGCTAAATTTTTAGCTATTGCGGAAATTCTTATGAATAGCGAAAAATACGGTATTGATTGGGGAGATGCTCTTGATTATGAAGCCACAGAGATTATTCCGATAAAACGCTCTATTGATGTTATTTTGCTTGCCGAAAAAGTTAAGGCTGATACGGACCTTTTTTCGGCTCTTAATCCTTCTTTGAAATTTAATATTACTCCGCCCAATCTAAAATATAATTTGCGCATTCCCTTGGAATATAAAGAGGCTGTTCAAGATTTGCTTGAAAAAAACACCCTTCTTATAAAATATTACAGTTATAAGATAAGATCCGGCGATACTCTTTATGCCTTGTCAAAACACTATGGCGTAAGCATCAAGTCGATTATGAACTATAATCCCGGCATTAATGCTTCTGCTCTTAAGATAGGGCAGGTACTTAAAATACCGGCTTTAAAAACCGTAAATTCGTATAGGCGTAAAAATGACGATCAAAATCTAGAATTTAAGGATACATATGTAATTAAAAAGGGTGACACCTTGTGGTCCATAGCCTTAAAATATGATGTCCAAGTTGAAACCCTCGCCGAAAAAAACGGCATAGAGGTAAATTCGGTGCTTTCCTTAGGTCAAAAACTAAAGGTGCCGATAATAAACTGATAAGCGGAGATAAAGCAAATGAATAAATTTTTAAATAAAAACACGGTTTTAAAAAATGCCAAAGGCTTAAGCAGCTTTTTTTTGTTTTTTTTTCTTTTTAGTTTTGCCTTAAATGCCTATGAGCCTGTCCTTCAATCCTCTTCCGTTCAAAATTGGGAAAAGGGCACAATCGAATCCTTAATAAAACTTGATATGAATAAAAGCGGTTTTTATCTTCCAAGTGATAGGGATGCGGCTTTTAACACAATAGAAAAATACATGCCTTCCCTTTTAAAGGATATTTATCTTTCCGTTATAGTTGACTCTTCCCACCGCTTGGGAAACTATCTTGCTGAAGAAAAAGTAAACTTAAACACCATAAATAAGATAATTGAAAAAGGGAATTATAAAAATCCTCATTTTTCAAATGATATGTCCAATGCCTTGATAAAAACAAGTACTGAACTGCATGAAATTGCAAAGCTGTTTATCAAGCACAATACGCCCTATGTTCCATCGATTCCTCCAAGCACGACTGTCAGCAAGGTGTATACGGGGATTTTAATAGATGCCAGAGGTTTGCTGCCTGTGCACGGAGAATATACAAAGGAAAAACTTCAGCCCTGTATTTTTCCGAAAGTTTGGAACACCGATATGTCTACCATATATGAAAAGAACATGGTAGATCCTAAAATAGCAAAAAAACTGGGGATAGTGTTATATTCTTCAAGCCTTAATGAAGCGCTGTATAGGGAATATGTAGGTACCGAGCCCTTGCGTATAATAGCGAGAGGCGTTTTCGGCCAAAACAGAACCGATCCGATTATTTCGATGGAGGATAGCAGCCGTATTTTGTCAAAGCCTGAAAATTTAAAACTTTTACAGGAAGGGCGGGTAGTCATAATCTGCGATGAAGATATGCTCCATGTTACCGAGCCCTTTACTCCGCCCGATGAAAACTATTACTTTGCATATCATGATATTGAACTCTTGCTTGAAAAGCATAAAGAAAAAGGAATTGAACTATCCAATCCCAAAAACATAGTTAAAATAATAATGTATGATATACGGTTTGTTGCGGATATGCCCGATGTTCTTCCTGAAGAGATGGGTAAAATAGACGTAATTGCCGAAGCTCTTTTGAAGCTTGGACCTTATACAAAATTTTTAATTGAAGGCCACACGGCTGACCTTAATAGGCCTGAGGACGAAAAAATTCTTTCGGTACAAAGGGCGGAAAGAATCGCAGACGAAATTTCAAAACGGGGAATTGACCGCTCAAGGATAATGACAGCCGGCTATGGAAGCACAAGGCCCGCGGCCCCCAGTAATAATGAGACAAATATGGCAAAAAACCGCCGTGTTGAGATTACGGTAATCCGTGAATAAACGCTTGCAGCAAGTTCATTTTAAATGATGATACTTTTTTTAATATTGTTTGTTTAGAATGTATTAAAAATACGGTTTAAATAAAATTTGGAGAATAAAATGACAAAAAAAATTAAGACAAAATCCTATGGCTTTAATTTACTAATTTTAACGGCTGCAATTTCTTTGTTTTTTTCTTGTTCCAGTCTTCCGACTGATGAAACTGTTCCTGCAAATCTTACCCCCATTGAATTAAACCAAAGGGCTCAAGCAGAACTTGATAACGGCTCTTTAAGAAATGCCCTTGAATATTATAAAATAGTAATAAAAAGATACGGAACTGACGCCTCTACCAGAACAGCTGCGGAATATGAGATAGCTCATATCTATATAAGTCAAAAAAAATGGCTTGAAGCCGATGATATGCTTAAAGCCATTATAGATAGATACGAGATGGCCGGAGGGGCGGGGCTTGCACCCAAGTATTTGGTTCTTGCAAGGAAGGACTATAAAAGGACTCAAGAGTACATTCAAAAACATAATTTGCGAAAAACAAAGGCAAAATCTGAAGAACAAGTTTAATCGGGCTTATATTATAGCCTTTTTTCTATCCATTCAAAGATATCGGCCTTAACTTCTTCCTTATTGGTTTCGTTTAAGATTTCATGGCGGGCTCCTTCATAGAGCTTTAAGTTAAGGTCGCTTATACCATTGGCCTTGTAAATATCATATAGCTTTTTTACGCTCTTACCTAGGTTTGAAACAGGATCCCTATCGCCTGAAGTAATGAGGATGGGGAGCTCATTTGGAATCTTTACCATTTCGGTACTCGTGTGTGTTTGTTTTAATCCTTTAATCAGGTCTTGGTAAAAACCTACAGTACACGTAAAGCCGCAAAATTCATCATCAATATATTTTTTAACCTCTTTTTCATCTCTTGAAAGCCAGTCAAAATTTGTTTTGGGGGAATCAACCGTCTTATTATAGGCTCCAAAACTCAGTTTATCCATAAATTTGGATGGCTTTTTTCTCCCTGAAAAGAGTTTATTTAAGCCGGCTGCAATACCTGCGATTTTCAGCATAGGGTTTGGGCCTGCACTTCCTACTAAGATAGCAGCTTTTACGGTTTTTCCGTAGTTTTCTATATAGTTTTGAGTTATAAAAGACCCGAATGAATGGCCGAGTATTATAATCGGAATATCCTGATAAATTTTTTGAATTTCATCATTGATTTCTTTTTGATCTTCTACTACCCGTCTAAAGCCGTCTTTATCTGCAAGATAACCTTTAAGCATTATTTTTCCGCAAGTTTTACCGTGACCTCGATGGTCCGATGCAAACACCGTAAACCCCCTTGTGCAAGCCTCTTCGGCAAAGTCTGCATATCTTAAAGCGTGCTCAGCCATTCCGTGAACTATATGAATTACAGCCTTAGGCTTTTTTTTAGGAAGCCATTGATGAACCGCAACAGCCGATCCGTCGCTCATTGTTTGATAAATTGTCTGCATAAATTCTCCCCCATAAAAATAGTATAATCCATAAAAATAAAATTTTCAATCGAAAAAAAGATACAAAGTTAAGAATTTGAAATTTCTTTTATTTTTAAAATCTATTTTATTGATTTTTTTGCTCTAATATGGTATAAAACATCTTATAAATTTTTATTTATGGGGAATGTATGGGGTGTATAAAGAATATCTTCAAGGCTATTAAAAATCCTAAAACTTATAAAAATGAAAATTTCTTTTATTTTTTATTTTCAGTTATTTTGATAGGCGGAATTTTATTTACGACCAGACGGAAGGTTGTAAATTATCCTTATGATTCAATCGAAAATTTTAAAACAATGATCACCGTCATTGAAAAACCTGTAATTATCGAAGGCGAAGGTTCGGAAGGTTTTTTTACCTCCGGAAGAAAAGTTACTTTAAGCCCTTATAAGATCGGAAAGTATGAAGTTTCCTATTCATTTTGGAATGAGGTCTATGAGTGGATTATCAAAGAAAGCGGGCATGAATATCAGTTCCAATCTTTAGGCCAGCCGGGTATTTATATGGGACATTCGGCAGATCCTGACGAAATGTATGAAATTAAAGAGTTGAAGGAAAAGGCAGAAGAAATGGGAAAGCCTTATAATACGGTAAAGGCAGGCGTCTATCCTGTAACAAAAATGTCGTGGAGCGATGCTATTATTTGGTGTAATGCTTTAAGCGAAAAAGAAGGCTTGGATCCGGTTTATTACTATGACGGTAAGGTTTTACGCAATGCTTTAGATGTTACAAAGAGCGAAAATCCCGATGTTCGTATGAAAAATAACGGCTATCGTTTGCCGACTGAGGCTGAATGGGAATTTGCTGCCAGAGGCGGAGATGTAGAGGCCGCTGATTGGAATTTCGGATTTGCAGGAACCGATGACATTGAAAATGCCGGAGAATATGTTTGGTATAGAGATAATAGCTCTCTATTTAATGTAGGTTCATCAGGCGAAATTATAGATATTCATCCCATAGGGCAAAAAAAGCCCAATAGGTTAGGGCTCTATGATATGTCCGGGAATTGCTGGGAGTGGTGTTTTGATCGGTATAATCAAAGAAAAACCGGTCAGTTTATTGACCCTATCAATAAAGAAGGAGCCAGATATAGAATTATAAAAAGCGGTTCTGTAAAGCATGGTCTTAGTTTTTCCCGTGTAAAATCTTGGGGTTATGCTATTCCGGTAAATCCGGGTTATATTCTGGGTTTTAGATTGGCCCAAACAATTGACAATAATAATTAAATCGGTTGACATAATTTTATTGAATGGATAACATAGTAAATCCGTTTATTTTTTAATATGGAGAAAGGATATGAGTTTAGATAACGCAAAAAAAGAAAAATATGTTCAAATTCTAAGAGAAGAATTGGTTCCGGCCCTTGGATGCACGGAGCCTATTGCTATTGCCTACACAGCTGCCAATTTACGAAAAATCATGGGCGGTATTCCCGATGAGATTTTAATTGAAAGCAGCGGTAATATCATTAAAAATGCAAAGTCGGTTATTGTACCTAATACCGGCGGAATGAAGGGAATGGAAGCTTCTGCCCTGATAGGTCTTATCGGTGGAAATGCAGATAAGGGTTTGGAAGTATTGGCCGATGTTACCGAAGAGCATGTAAAGCTGGCTCATGAGTATTTAGCCAAGTCATGCACCAAGCTTAAACTAATGGATACGCCTGCAAGCCTTCACATAAGAATTACAGGCAAATTAAACGGAGATACCGGAGTTGCCGAGCTCATTCACCAGCATACAAATATCGTACTTTTAAAAAAGAATGACGAAATTATTTTTGAAAAGCCTTTTAGCCTGGAGTCTGCCGCAGGTGCTTTAACCGATAGAACTTGTTTAAACGTAAAAGATATTTTGGAATTTGCAGATACTGTCCCTGTTGATGAGGTTTCTCCAATCATTATGAGGCAGGTTGAATATAATATGAGAGTTTCAGAGGACGGTTTAAAAACTTCCTACGGTATTGAAACGGGGAAAAATATTTTAAAGTATAACCAGAAGAAGGGTGATGATTTTTCTGTTAAGGTTCAAGCGGAAGGTGAAGTCGCAGCAGCCTCCGATGCCCGTATGTGCGGCTGTTCTTATCCGGTTATTACCAATTCGGGAAGCGGAAATCAGGGCTTAGCCGTTTCGGTGCCCGTAGTTGTATATGCCCGCGAAAATAAGTTAAGCGAAGAAAAACTGATCCGCTGTTTGATTGTAAGTAATCTTTTAGCCATTCACCAAAAGACTGGAATAGGCAGACTTTCTGCTTATTGCGGTGCGGTAACTGCCGGAGCTGCCTGTGCTGCTGCAATTACCTATATGAAGGGCGGCTCTTATGAACAGGTATGCGGAACAATAGTAAATACTCTGGGTACCGTATCGGGAATCCTTTGTGACGGAGCCAAGCAGTCCTGTGCCGCCAAAATAGCCTCCGCCTTGGACTCGGCTCTTTTTTCTCACGAGCTTGCTATGGATGGAAACTTCTTTGCAGGAGGTGACGGCATAGTCAAGGATGACATCGAAAAAACCATAGCCGGCATCGGTGTTGTTGCCGCCCAAGGTATGCACAAAACCGACGAAGTTGTGTTACAGGTTATGCTTAAAGACTAATTTTCATTTAGAACATAAAAAATTCTTTTACGGGTATTTCCCCTGTTGTCCGTAAGGGTCAGCTCATGTCTGCCCCTTAGGGCCGCCCTTAAGGGCGCCCCTAAGGGCTGAATCTTCATTTGATGATAGGATTTTGTACTTCCTAAATATTCTCCGTCCAAATCCCAGTAGATGACTGCATCGGGATTTTTATGGGCGGCTTCTGCAACCAAGGCTCCAAAAGAGCCGTCAAGTTCTGTCGGAATATAAACCGAGGTTCCGTCTTCGGGAAATAAAATTTCAAACTCGCCTGCATTTGATGCCGTACTTTCGGGAAGCCATTGGGGGAGGCTCTTATACTCCGGATGGCCCTGTTTATAAAAATATTCTGCAGCAGCAGGAAGAACAAACCTGTTTTCTATTTTAGGTAATTCGTTTATGTCGTTTGCCTTAACTTGAAACTTGCCGTCGGGGCTTAAAGATACCTTTTTACAATAAGGGCATGTATTTTGGGTATGGCTATTTATGGGTTTTAAAACAGCCTTTGCAGTTTTACAAAATTCTCCTGCGGGGTAACCTGAGTCTGCACAAGCTTTTATAAATTCAAAATCCTTTAATTCTTTTTCGGGCCAGTCCGATTTCGGCAAGATATTAAAAATTTCAAAGAGGATTGGAGCGGCCAGTTTTGTGCTTGTAATTTCAGGCCTTCCTTCTCCCGAAGCGTTCCCGCACCAAACGCCTACGGAATATGTAGGCGTAATCCCTATAGTCCAAGCATCCTTGTTCCCGTAACTTGTTCCGGTCTTCCATGCAATTTTTTGATTTTGTGCATAAAGCTGCCATATAGCTTCTTCTTCGGGCCTGTTCCCTTCGGTCAGCACATCCATTGTTATTCTGCAAGCTCCCGGCGAAAAAGGAAATTTTTCGTCAAGTTTGTTTTGAGCTCTCAGCATCATCTTTCGATAAGTGTTTGTAATTTCGTAAAGACTTATTTCTCCTCCTCCTAAAATCAGGGGAAGACCGTACTCATCGGCCGAACGGTTAAAGGTTGTAAAGCCCGACCTTTTTAAGATATCCAAAAAGGCGGGTGTTGTAAATTCACGCAAAGCTCTTATAAACGGAATGTTTAAAGAATAGGAAAGGGCCTTGCGGGCAGGAATCGCTCCCGAATATGTGTAGTTACTGTTTTGAGGTGTGTAGCCTGCTATCTTTGTCGGAATATCTATGAGGAGTTGATCCGGTAAAATCATTCCCGCATCCAGCATTGCTGCAAACAAAAATGGTTTTAGTAAGCTACCCGAACTCCGCCTTGCATGAACCATATCGACATGCTCGTTTTTTGCATTCGGACTTTGAAGACCTGTGTTTCCTATATAGGCTAAAGTTTTTCCCGTTTCGGTATCTAAAATTAAAACGGCTGTATTGTAAACACCGCTTAAGAAATTTCTTTTAAAATGATGATCGGCAATTTCAAAAACTATTTCCTGTAAAGAATAATCCAGGCTGCTTATGTTTTTTTGATTGGAGCTTTTTGTTTTTAAAAACTCAAGGTAATGATAAGCCTTTTGAGGAATGGCCTTAGGTTTATCGGGAACGGGTTCTGTAACGGAAAGAGCATAGGTTTCCTTATCGATTTTTTTTTGTAAAAAAAGATTGTACAAGAGCCTGTCCCTCTTTTCTTTTAAGATTTCGGATTCTTTTCCCGGGCGAACCAAAGAGGGCTGATTGGGAAGGACTGCAAGGCAGGCGGCTTCCGCCCATGTTAAATCTTCAGGCCCCCTTCCGAAATACCGCCATGAAGCGGCTTCGAGGCCTACAACATTTCCGCCGTAGGGTGCATGGGAGGCGTAAATATTCAATATGTCTTTCTTGGAATAAGAAAGCTCCATAAAAAGAGATAAAAAACTTTCTCTTAGTTTTTGCTTAAAACTTCTTACCGGATTTTTTTCGGAAAGGCGGGAGGTCTGCATCGTAATTGTAGAGGCTCCGGAAACTATTTTTCCTTTTAAAATATTTTCAACTGCCGCCCTAAAAACCGAAAGAGGATCTATCCCAAAATGAAAATAAAAATTTTTATCTTCATAGCTTAGAAGGGCTTCCCTGTACTTTTCAGGCAGCTTTGAAGTTTGAGGAAATCTCCATTGCCCGTCACTCGCAGCAGATGCACCTAAAAGTTTTCCGTCGGAGCTATAAAGAGTAAAAGAATAATCGACTTGAAAGCCGGGTGTAAAAAAAAGTATTAAAGCTAAAACAATTAAGGAAGAAATAAAGGCCGGTATCGAGGCTCTTAAAATTTTTTTTATCGGCAATTTTTTCGGAAAATCCATTTTTAAGTCTCCGAGCGCCATTATAGCATAAGGTGAGGTTAAGGACAAGCATAACAGCGCTTTGATTATCTACCTGTAGACATAATTTTTTTTATCTTTATAATGTATGTTAAAGTATACAAGTTACGAATATACTTACAAAAATTTAGGAGAAATAAATTGAAACAATCCGATTTTGAAAAACCGCCTGTTGCGGAAATAAAAGAAACACGTTTTGAAAAGTTTGGGAAAACAAGAATCGATAATTATTATTGGCTAAAAGACAAGACCGATAAAAAAGTTATCGATTACTTAAATGCCGAAAATGCTTATACGGATAAGATAACGGCTTCTTCAAAGGATCTGCAAAAATCTATTTATGACGAAATTGTAGGCCGCATAAAAGAAGATGATGAAACCTATCCTGTTTTTGAAAACGGCTATTATTATTATAACCGTGTCGAAAAGGGAAAGCAATACAGAACCTATTGCAGAAAAAAAGCCTCTCTTGATGCAGCTGAAGAAATCATCTTCGATGTAAACAAAATGGCCGAAGGAAAGCAGGCTTTTATTTTCAGCGATTACGTGGTAAGCCCCGACAATAAAAAGGCTTGCTATTTTTATAACGAAACAGGCTCCTTTGCGGAATTTATTTTAAAGATACGCGATTTGGAAACCGGAAAAGATATGGGCTTCAGCTATGACGGAGCCGTTACCGCAGCTTGGGCATCCGACAGTAAAACTCTTTTTTATAGTGCAATCGACAGTACCCTGCGTTCAAGCAAGGTCTTCCGCCAAAAACTTGATGAAGAAAAAGGCACTCTTGTCTACGAAGAAAAGGATGTAAAATATTCTTGCTATGTGCATGAAACAAAGACAAAGGAATTTATTTTTATTTCAAGTTCAAGTTCTACTACCTCCGAAGAGCGTTTTATTTATGCCGATAAGCCTGAAGAAGAATTTAAAATCTTCCTTCCCCGCGTTAAGGATACCGAATACTCCGTTTACCCGCACAAGGAAAAGTTTTTTATCCGTTACAAGGACAAGCAAAACTTAAACGGCAAAATCTATTCCGCTCCTCGTTCTTCCTATTCCGATAAATCTACATGGAAGGAAGAAAGAGCTCATGACGAAAATGTACGCATTGAGGATGTGTCCGTATTTGAATCCTACCTTGTATTGGAGCTTCGTAAAAACGGCCTCATCGAGATTGAAATTAAATCGCTTAAAAACGGCGAGGTAAAAAATATTTCCTTCCCCGAACCGGTTTATACGGCTTATTTGGGCGCAAACCCGGAATATGTTTCCGATAAGGTCCGCTATATTTACACATCCTTAAACCGCCCGAGCAGCGTGTACGATTACGATATACTTACGGGAAAATCGGTCTTGTTAAAACAGCAGGAAGTTCCATCAGGTTTTAATCCCGATGATTACACTGTAGAAAGGTTTTGGGCAAAAGCTCAGGACGGAGTGAAGGTGCCTATGGCTGCCGTTTACAAAAAAGGTTTGGTAAAGGACGGCTCCGCACCTGCTCTTCTTTATTCTTACGGAAGCTACGGCTCCAGCTCCGATGTTTATTTTAGTGCAAGTGTTTACAGCCTCGTCGAGAGGGGCTTTGTTTATATTGTTGCGCAAATCAGGGGCGGAAGCGACATGGGAGAAAAGTGGTATGAGGACGGGAAGCTTTTAAAAAAGAAAAATACATTTACCGATTTTATAGCCTGTGCCGAGCACCTGATTTCTCAAAAATACACTTCTTCCGATAAGCTCGCAATCATGGGCGGAAGTGCGGGCGGTCTTCTTATGGGTGCCGTTACAAATATGAGGCCGGATCTTTTCCATTCGGTTGTTGCTGCCGTTCCCTTTATAGATGTCGTTACCACCATGCTCGACGATTCATTACCCCTTACAACGGGCGAATATGAGGAGTGGGGAAACCCGAACGAAGAAGAGTATTATAACTACATGCTTTCATATTCTCCCTACGATAATATCGAAGCAAAAAATTACCCGCACATTCTTGTAACCGGAGGCTTAAACGATTCGCAAGTTCTTTTCCATGAGCCTGCAAAATATACGGCAAAGCTACGTGCAAAGAAAACCGGAGATAATATTCTAATCCTCCACATGAATATGGAGTCCGGCCACGGCGGAGCCACAGGCCGCTATGACATGATTAAAGACACAGCTTTCGAATATGCCTTTATTCTTAACATGGTAGGAATCAATAAGTAACGATATTAGGGGGGAGAAAACACCCCGTTCCCTTACGGGCTTTTCAAGTCAGAGCAGGTTTTAGCCTTGAAGCTCTGCTGGCTGTACTCTCCCCCTATAACCCCCTCTTTTGACCTCGAAGCTACGCTGGTTGTACCCGCGCTGCCAAAATGAGTGTCGAGTAACTTTTAATCAGTAAACTCAAACAAAACGCCGTATGTTTTTTATAAAAGTTTTAGTTCCCTGTATACTTCGTCATTTTTGGCCAAAAGAGCATAATCTTTTATTGTCATGCCGTCCTGTTCTCCGCCTGTAACTTTTTCGTCTATACAGGCACCCTTTGAGATTACATAGTCAAGCATTTTTTTGTCGCCGCCTAAACCGACGGCGTGAACTATCGAAAAATTATAATCCGCTTTAATTAAGACATCTGCTCCTTTTTCGATTAAAAACCAAAATAAATCCTTATAGCCGAATTCGGCTGCTTCCATAACAGCCGTAAAGCCGTCCTTGTCTTGAGTATTAATATCAAAGCCCTTTTGTAAATAAGTTTTTATAAGCTCAATATCATTCTTTTTTGCAGCTTTTATAAATTCGGCTATATTCATACTAATCAAACGCCTTTATTCTTGTGCCTGGGAGGACGGCTCTGTAAGCATAATCGTACATAGCCTCGACAAAGATTGCCGGTATATAGTATTCTCCTCCGTATGTTACGGTTCCGGTAAACTCAAAGTTCTTTGTGCCGTAACCGTCCAAGGCAAAGTGAGTGTAAATATGAGTATCCTTTAAATCTTGAAAGTCATATAATTGCCTTGTGTTGCGCTCGTCTTCCGAATCCGTATCATCATCGCCTCCGAGCCTTGTGTTTGTAATTTCCCAGCCTGTCGGAATGGGGATTGAAAGGGTAAGGTTTTCAAGGGCGCCTTGAGTCTTATTGTCGACTCTTACCCTCATCTTAAACCTCTGTCCCTTTTTTAAGGTCTCGGGCGAAACTTCTTGATCATCCTCGTTTTGATATACAACCGAAAGTTTTAAGTTTTCTTCGATACGGGTTTCGCTTCCCGGGTTAAGTTTTCCTGCCGTGTTTATAGCAGCGAAGATAGGTGTATTTCCCGTATTCTTAATTTCCATCTTTTTTGCCGTTTCGGTATTTACAGGAATATTATGGAGTTTAGATGTATTGTTTAATTTGTCCTTGATTACATTTCCTTCGGTTACAATCTCATAGTTTGCACTCTTATTTTTGTCGAAGGCGTAGTGAGGTGCCAGGGCTAAAAGAATCCAAGCTGTTTCCTGCGTCGAAAGCCAATCGTTGCTTGACGAAATTTTAGCAAGCTTTGAAATAATGTTCGTAGTCCTTGCAGTTTCGCCGACCGTGGTGTAAGCATTTAAGATTAAAGCCAAGTCCCTGATATTGGACGAATAGTTTCCGCCCGTGCTCCTATAAACTGTGGTCGGCTCATAGAGCTTTTCGAGCATTGCCTTGGCCGTACTGCTGTGGCCTGCAAGACTATAAGCATTTGCGAGGAAGGCCTTTGATACGGAGTTGAGGTTTTGCTCCATATTTTTTAAGCGGTTCATAGCTCCTATTTCGGGTTTACCTGCAAGGGCAAGGGTGTATAAGCGGTAGGCCTGAGTTTCCATGCTGTCCGCATAGGTACCTGCCCAATTTTTTGCCATGTCGATTTGGTGAGAAAGCCAGCTTTGATAGATGCTGTCGTTTACTTCATAGCCGGCCTTTTTTGCTTCGACCATAAAGTGACCTGCATAGTTTGTAGCCCACGAAGTTTCATATCCGCCGCCCGGCCAATAGCTGAATCCTCCCGACCTAAGCTGATAGTTTATATAGCGGTTTAGAACCGAGTTTACATTGCTCTTTGCCTTATCGATTTCCGTTTGGTCTAAGGCCGTTATCGTGTTTAGGTATAATTGGGGGAAGGCCTTGGATGTTATCTGCTCGATACAGCCATAAGGATAACCTAAAAGATAGGCCAGGCGGTTTTCAAGTCCCAAGGCCGGCATTTGAGAAATTTCTACGCTTAAACTCTTTGTTCCGTTTTCGCCTTTTAGAGGAACGGTTTTAGCAAATGTTTTTCCGGCTTCAATATTTATAAGCTCGACTGTAGAGTAGGGTATTCCTCTGGAAAGCACATCTATTTCGGTAAAGGCCTTTGCCGTTTTTGAAATGCCTGAGGCCGAGGCTTCCGCCGTGAATTTGGCGATGCCTCCCTTATCCGTTTTTACCTTAAAGAAAACGGAAGAGTCGGAATTTGCAGGGATACTTACCTCTTTTGTTTCGCTTATATTTATAGCTCCTTCGCTTTTTAAAACTACCTTTGCTTTTTTTTCGGAAGAAGTTCCGTTAAAGACTGTTACGGGAACCTCGATTGTTTCTCCTATGCCCATGGTGCGGGGAAGGGTAGGCATTACGATAAGATCGCTTTTTACCTTTACGGTTTCTTCTTTTATTCCGTAGGCTCCGTCCTTTCCTGCAACTGCCATAATGCGCAAGGCTCCGATATACTGAGGAAGATCGAATTCGATTGTTTTCTTTTCTTTTGCCTTGATTTCAAAGGGGCCGAAAAAGTAAACAATGGGTTTAAAACGCTCCGCATTCTTTGAGGTCTTGTTATCTATAAAGCCTCCTCCTCCGACCGAGAGAATCGATTCTATATTGCCGCTGTAGGCTCCGATTACATATTTATAAACATCCCAAGAGGTAATTTGCGAGGACTCTTTTTTATAAAAGCTGTCCCAAGGATTGCCTGTATGGAAGGCTGTAAGACCCAAGAGTCCCTCGTCTACAACGGCAACCGTAAAGGTCATAGGTCTTCCCTTTTCTTCGCTTACCGTAAACGAAACCTTGCTATTGGGTTCATAGCTCTGTTCCGCTTGTATCACGGGGCTTAGTCTTGATAATTTGTTTTCAATCATTACAGGGGTTATTCCGTACATTCTTATGGGCAGACTGTTTTTTGTCTGGCTGTGTTCCTGTATTAAACTTACATGGGCGTAGATGTTCGGAGCCATCGAAGGATCAAGTTTTAGTTTGTACGAGAAAATCTTTCCCTTGGATTTTATCCATTCTTGTTTTAGAACCCTGCCGTTTTTTTCGAGCGTTATGAGGGCTTTTGCACCCTCGTATCCGGGGAAGGTAATTTCGGCGGTATCATCGGCGTAGTATTTTGCTTTATCGGTTGTGAGCATGATGATTGAATCGCTTGACTCATCGCTTGTTTTTCGGCTGGCCCATCCTTCCCAGTCAAAGTATACTACCTGAGCCGAGCTGTGCCCTCCGTTCGGATCTGAAACCGTAATCAAATACCTGCCCCAATCTCCATTTGAAACCTTCATATTAAGCTCGGCCTTTCCGCCCTTTGCCGAAATATTCCAGTTTTTTATATGTTGAGTGTACCTTGAATTTGTATAGTTGGCACTTTCTTCATCTGCTTCCCACCACCAATACCATTCCAGCTTATAAAGGTTTACGCTTAAGTTTACGCCTTCTTTTACGGGATTTCCCTCAGGATCCAAAACCGCAAAATATAGGGTTTGGTCCTTATTGGTGTAAAGCATATCCCTATACTCATCATCGCTTTTAGGAATCTGCATTCCGACATAGCGTGAATAGGGCGAATAATCAAAGACCTTGTTTTCCGTAGAAAAGGCTCCTGAAGGCTCGTATATTCTTGTTTCAAAAATCGCCTTTAGTTTTCCGGGGGCTTTTGCTTCGGATGAAAGATAAAGGTTTATATCGGCTTTTCCCGCATCATTTAGGGTACCTTCCCAAATTTTGTTTGAGTCTTGTTGTACGCTAAGTTCGGGATTTATAAAATTATAGTTTTTATAATTTTCAAAAGGAGTCCGGTTTAAAACATAGCGGGCTGAAATTTCGGCTTTTAAGCCGGAAGCCTTTGCCCCATGGAGCCACTCGCCTCCCAGCACTGCCTGATTGTAGCCTTCGGAAAAATATTTTGCCTTAGGATCAAGGTTTACAAAAAGACGGTTGGGTACAATGGACTCAACCTTTATGCTCTTAGACCAAGACTTTCCTCCGGCTGTAACTATTGCATACCATGTGCCGGTTTTGTCTTGAGCATTGGTTTTTGTATCTATCCTATAAAAACCGTCTACCGAAGAAGTAAAAACCTTAGTATCCGTTTTTTTGCCTAATGGGTCTTCAAGATAGAATTTAACAGGGTAATCTTTTGGGAGATTTTTTTCCAAATCCTGTAAAATAAATACAAGATGAATATCATCTCCGGGCCGCCAAACTCCGCGTTCTCCATAAATATAACCCTTAACCCCTTTTTTTGAAGACTCTCCTTCTACCTGAAAATGACTTGTAGAAAGCACTTCGGAATTAAGGGGAAGCCAGTTTACGTCTCCGCTTTTTTCGGCTCTTATAAGGAAGGCATCATTTTCATTTTTGAGCATTAGAAGCCCGTCGCCGTCGGTTTTGCCCGATTCAAATTCTTTTTGAGCAAAGTTAAATAAACTTATATTTACACCGCTCATAGGCTCGGCCGTCAATAGGTCGGCGGCACTGATGTAAAGTTTTCCTTCCCTGTCTTTTTTTGCCGATAAGCCAATGTTTGAAACCAAAATTCTTTTTATTGCCATACAGTAATTGCTGTATGACGGAAGATAAAAGGCCGGATGATTCGGGTTTTCCCTGTTTGACCAAAATTTATAACGATCTTCATCCTCTATATCGGAATTATTCCAATAATCGGTTTCGATGTTTTTAAAGTTTTCTATTTCGCTTATATCCTTGGGGAAGGGAAGGTGTGAAAACTCGTTGGATTTGGAAGGCGATTCATACATGCTGTGCTTTTTTGTAAAACTTGCACGAAGCTCGAACATACCGCCGGGGAATTTCTTTATCAGCTTGCTGAGGTCGAGGGAGTGTTGAACCGTTTTATTTTTCATCGAGCTGTTCCATTCAAGGTCAAAGCTCTGCCGCCAGACGGGTTCTCCTACGCGGTTTAGCTCATAATCTCCGTCTATAGTATTTATCTGGAGAAATTGCGTCATATTTTTATCGTAGATCTGAAAGGCTTCGAGCATAAGTCCGCTGATATTTTTTGTAGAAACAAGGACGGACATTTCCTTTGCAGGAATTATGTTTCCGGCCTTTGTAAAGCGTATTGAGGGTTTTTCCCAAGCAACCGTTATGGAAAAATCGGCTTGGGTTTCAAGTTTTTTTCCTCTTGAGTTTTTTATGCCGGGCAGTACCGATAAGCGTGTATTATCGGGGAAAAGCCCGTTTTGTGAAAAGATTTTAAGCTTATATCCGTCAATGCTGTATCTAAAAGGCATTTCGGGAGACGATTCAAGTTTTATAAAGCCCCTTAAATCTTGTGAAGAGTCCAGCATATCCGAAAAGTTTACCTGTATTTCGCTTCCCGTTTCTTGAGAAAAAGAAGTTACCTGAAAAACCGATAGGGCAGCTACATTAAAGCTTGAAGAATTTGAGCCCTCTCCGCCGAGAGCTTCCAAATTCCATGATAGATTCAATTCTTGAACTTGTTCTTTTCTGCTTATTTCTTTTATGCTGATTTTGTATTGATTGGAGGCGGCTCCTTGGCTAACCTTTATAGCAGGGTTTGACTTTGAATTTCCCATTTTTAAATCGGCCGTAAGCATTTTTTCTATTGAGGCAAGAGTTTCAGGTATATCGGTTTCGCCGATACCTTCAAATCTAAAAATATTTTCTTTTTTTTCGTCGGGGATTAGTTCTCCCGATATAAGTTTAAACTCAGGATGAGCTATGTTGAATGTGAGGTTGATTCCCTTTTTCTTTTCTGTGTTTTCGAGGAGAAGTCCTACATCCAATTCCAGGTTAAGATCGGTTTTAAAGCTGTAGGCTGATGAAGGGGTAAAGGTAATTTGATTTTTACCCATTATCTTCCATTCTCCGGAAGGCTTAGGCGTTAAAACACAGGCCTTTTCAAGGTTTTCGGGATGCTTTATTTCTTCTTTAAAAATCACATTGATAGGCTCAAGCCGCTTTAAGGCTCCGTAGCTTATGCTTTCAATGTCATCCATTGCATTTTGCAAGGCTTGGTCATTTTTTTTACAACCGGCCATAAAAACCGATGCCGACAAAACAAGAACTAGAGCTGCTAAAAGCTGCTTTGATAATGAGTTTAAATTTTTCATAGAATAATAATAGCACAGAGTCTGAAAATTTTCAATTGAGGACGAAGTTATAATTTATTAGGGGAGGAAGGACAACCCGACAGAACAGGTTTGCCTTGAAGTTGCGCCGGCTGTACCTTTTCTCCCCTAAAACCCCTCCTTCCTTTTCCGTCTGCCAAAGGGGATACCCCTTTGGAAACCCCGGACTGTTATTAAAAAAATTCTTTGCGGTCTTTGTGTCTGCTGCGGTTAAATAAAAAAAATTACCATTTCCCAAATTTCTTTTTTCAAAATTTTACTATTTATTGCAAACTCTTCATACAATAGTTATGAAAGGGGGAAAATTTTTCTCTTTTAAATAATTTTTATGGAGTTTGATATGAAAAAACTATTTAAAATCACCCTCCGCAACGACTACGCTTTTAAAAGAGTATTCGGAGTGGAAGAAGGTTCAATACAAGCTCCTAAAATAAGCGTCGCTTGTATTGAACTTAAAGTTTTGCCATAGGCAAAACTTTTGATATTTTAAGCGCTTTTTCATTTTATTACAAAAGTGTTAAAAAAATAATGCTCAGGATTTGAAAATCCTTGTGCTTATTTTTTTATAGGAAAACAAAGATGTCTTACAGGACTTGCTGGAATGTATTTTAGACATTCCGCCTGAAACAATCGCAGACTTGGAACTTCTGGATAAGGAGTTTCATAAGGATTCTATAAGCGATAAAACCGGTTCATATACCCGAAAAAGGGTCTTAGCCTTGAAGCTTCGCTGGCTGTACGCCTCGAAGTTTCGCTGGCTGTACTTCCCCTAATTTACAGTTCCTCAATTTCAGTTTCTGGAAGTCCCGTTATTTCTTTAATTAAAGCTATATCAAAGTTTTTTTGTTTCATAAGTTTTGCTGTCTCCCGCTTAACACTATCCTTAATATCCATCTCAAAAGTTGACATTAATCTATATTCTTGTCTTGCTTGTTCGTTTTGTTTTATTGTTTGTATCATAGCCTCTATCTCCCTTGTAAATTCGCTTTTTGCTTTACCTGTTTTAAGGTATTCTAAAAACTCTTTTAATTCTTTGTCTTCGGTATTTTCAAAAGCCTCTGAGTTTATTATAACCTTTTTTGTTCCGTCTTGTAAAGATATATTTTTATCTTCAATGCAGATGTTTTCAAAGATATAAATAGGTCTATTTTTACCGATAGCATCAAAAGTGCAGATAAAAATTATAAAGCTGTCGTTTAAATTATTATAGGAATTGCCCTTATCCAAGAACGAAATATCGATGGCTGCTTGGTAAAACCTCATTCTTTTGGGGGTATTCTTCTCATTACTTACCTGCATTTCAATATCATAAAATTTACCGTTCTCTGTCTGTACTAAAACATCAAATCTCACTGACTTTGCCTGTTCATAGTTTTTAATATTATGCTGTATCGAAATATATGTAATTTTACCTATTGTATCGGATAGTATCATTTCGATTAGTCTTTTGCATAAATCCGGATTTTGCATAACTTTACAAAACATAAAATCGTCTTGTAAAGTCAAATCTTCAAATCTTTTTATCATTTGTGTTCTCCTAATTTTTTCACATTCTCCCTCCTCATTATATTTATAGAAAATATTTAAAAAAAATAGTAAAATATAAAAAGGTTTTTATAAATTGGATTAAATTGTGAAAATCGGACTCAGGATGTACATTCCCCAGCCGCCATGGACGGAGGCGTTTTCCAAATTTCGAGAGTTTTAGACGCAAGTCTAAAACTCTAAGATTAAAAATGTACAAGGATGTACATTTTTAATCGCCCCCCCCTTGTCTTTCTCCTCTAAAAGTGCTATAAAATAGGAACTCAAGTCAGGTTATACGATTATGGAAAGCTTAAAAAAAGCACCTCACATAACTTTATATATTCTTTTCTTTTTTTTATTCTATCTTTCGAGCGTTAAGCACATAGAAGTTTTGATATTCTGGGTTTTTATAGTTATGTCCGTGATTTTGATTTTTTCGCCTGAAAGAATTAAGAACCTAAAATCGGTTCTGGGCGTTTTGCCCTTTGTGATAATGATTCTGCTTCCCTTCGTAATAAGGGGCTTTTACAATGTTCCTATAGAACAAAGATATTTTTCTGCAAAGCTCATTTTGCGGCTAATGTGTGCGATGATGACGATTTCCTTTATTTCTTCAAAATATTCTTACCTTTACTTGGTTGAAGGCGTTATGAAGCTCGGCCTTCCCAATTTTTTAAATCAAATTATTTCCCTTACCTTTAGATATTTTTTTATGGTAAGAACGGATCTTGACAAGACTGCAAAGGCTATGAGTGCCCGCTGTTTTGACAATGCCCGCACCTTTGCCAAAGTTTCAACCTACGGCGAAATGATAGGCGGCTTTTTTTTGAAGGCAGCGGATCACGGCGACAAGGTTTATAATGCGATGAGGGCTCGGGGCTTTACCTCCGAAACCAAATTTAAACCCGAAAAAATTGCCTCGCCCTTTTACATAGGCCTCCTTGTCTTTTTCGTTTTGCTTTTTATAGGCCTCACAATAATAGAAAGATTTATGGAGATTCCATGGCTGTTTTAATAGAAAATTTATCCTACACTTATCCCGATGGAAGGAATGCAATCAAGAATATAAATGCTCATTTTGAAAAAGGAAAGAAGACGGCCGTAGTCGGTCTAAACGGCTCCGGAAAGTCGACCCTCCTTTATCATCTTAACGGAACAATTTTGCCTCAAACGGGAAGGGTGAATATTTTGGGTGAAGAGGTTTCTAAAAAGACCTTAAATTCCGTAAGAAAAAAATCGGGCTTCCTCTTCGATTATCCCGACCATCAGCTTTTTTTGACAAGCGTTTACGAAGACATCGGCTTCGGACTAAAGAATTTGGGTATGGGTAGGGGAGAAATAGAAGCTGCCGTTGACCGTATCTTAAAAAAACTGAATATCGAGCACCTAAAGGATTATTCTCCCTATCAGCTTAGTTTGGGGCAAAAGAAGATTTGTGCCATAGCCGGTGTCCTTGTTATGGAGCCTGAAATCATCGTATGCGATGAGCCTTTTTCGGGCCTTGACAGCAAGGTAAAGGCTGCCTTTAAAGCTATCTTGGACGATTTTTCCAAAGAAGGCAAGACGATTATTTTTTCGACCCATGATCAGGATTTTTGTTATGAGTGGGCCGATAATGTTTATGTGATGAACGAGGGAGAATTGATTGCAGGAGGAGATGCCGTGAGCATTTTTAATAATGCGGAAGTGCTGCAAAGAGCTGGTATTGTTATGCCTAAACTTGCAAGGCTTTTCGGTCATAAAAATCCCGCACCCCGTTCTGTTGAAGATGCCCTAAATTTATTGTAAATAAAAGGAGAGGAATTTATGCATATATCCGATGGAGGATTATCGACGGCGGTTTGTGCCGTAGGTTATGCGGCAAGTGCGGTAGGAATTGCCTTTGCCGTCAAAGGAACAAAAGAAGAGGATATCCCGAAAATAAGTCTTATGGCGGGAACTTTTTTTGCTATTTCATTGATTATGATTCCGATACCGCCGAGCTCGGTTCATCCGCTCATGTGCGGACTGATAGGAATTATTGTCGGGCGTAGGGCGCCCCTTGCATTTTTTCCCGCACTGCTGCTGCAAGCCCTTTTGTTCCAGCACGGCGGGATTACAACCCTCGGAGCCAACACTCTGATGCTTTCTATTTCTTCAATATTATCGGCAATTATTTTTTATAATTGGAAAAGCGATAATGTGCTTTTAAAGGGAATGGTTGTCGGAGCCTTGTCTGTTATCTTTGTAGTTTTGGTTTTATCGGTTCTTCTTATGACGGGCGGAAGTTTTGCAAAAGAAACATTTATAGCTATCTTTGTTTCTCATTCCGTAGTTATGGCGGTCGAGGCTGTAATTACCGGCTTTGCTGTCAAGCTTATGATGAAGGCGAGGCCCGATTGGTTTAAACGGAATTTATAAGAAAATCAATTGTTTTTTAGAAGGTAAAATTATGAAAAAATATGCTTTAACATTATTGTTTTTGTTTGCTGTAAGCTTTGCAGCTTTTTCTCATGCAATGTTTTTGGAACTCGTCGAACCGGGAGTTTTTCAGGTTGAGTACGATGGCGGCGGTTTTACCCCCGGAACAAAGGTAATTCTTTATTCCGATGGAGGCTTTGATGTAATTCAAGAAGGCGAGGTAGACGATAAGGGATTTTACCGCTTTGATCCCTCTCTTAAAGTAATGTCGGCCGAAGCTTCGGATGGTGCAGGCCATGTAGCCTATTGGGAAGCAAGCGAAGAAGAAAGCTCGGATGAAGGCGGCTCTACCGAATCCGCTTCCGGCGATTCTTCCGCAAAATCTAAAAAAATCGGAAAAACAAAGAGGCCTAGTAAGCTCCCCACAATTTTAACCGTTTTAAATACCTGTGCCATTATTTTTCTCTTTTTTGAATTTAGAACATTTAAAAAAAAGGTCTTAGATAAAAAAGCTTAAAACAAGTGCCTAAAATATCGCCGCTCATTTTAACTTGAGTTTTGCTTATATGGGCGGCAAATTCTATATTTCACATTTTAAAAAAATTGTTATAAAACATAAAATGCCGCCGGCAAAAAGAAAGACGGGATAAAAAATGCCTATTGCAGCGATACTGCTGCCGATAAGCATTCCTATCGGAGAAGATATTTGAATCAGCACGGTATTAAAGGCAAAAAATCTTCCTGAAAATTCGGGTTGTACTTTTTTTTGGTAAAGGCTTGTTACATAGACATTAAAAACTCCCATACTGAAACCTGCAAGCAGGGCGGATGAGCTGATAATACCGCCGAGTAAGATTATATTAAATAAAAAGTTGTTTTCTTTTAAAAACCAAAAGTAAAAACCTAAAATCAAAAAAGAAAAGGCCGGCAAAACCAAAGCAAAAAATTTTATATTTTTACCGGAAACTTTTCGAGAAGCAAGGCTGCCCAGTATGTTCCCTATTCCTAAACCGAAAAAAACAATTGTTGAAAGAAGAGTTAAAAAAGATTTTTCATCTTTTAAAAATTTATTTATTACAGAAAAAGCCGACAGCCAATTAAACATAAAAACCGTCTTAAACTGATAGGTCAGTATGTTCGAAAAAATGGGTGTACAAAAAAAGTTTAAACATGAAGCCAATAATGCAAATCTTAAAAGTTCTTTTTCGCTTAAAACATAGCGGTACCCGTCAAAGATTTTTTTTAACTTTGACTCCGCTTTTTTTTGCTCATCTTTATTTTTAAAATCGTAACGAATAAAAATCTCGGATAGGGCGGATATAAAAAAAGTTATGGCATTTATTAAAATACAGACCTCACAGCCTAAGAGCATCACAAGCCCCGCAGCAAAGATTACGGCCAGCATCGAAATTAAGCTCTTACTCATTTCCAAAACCGAATTAGCTTTTTTTAAATTTTCTTTATTTATTATTTCGGGCAAAATCGCCCTGCTCGACGGTTTAAAGATGGACAGGCAAAAACCTTGCAAAACACTTATAAGGCAAAACAAAAATACCTTTAACTTAAAATCCAAATTTAAAAGAATCAAAAATAGAATAAAAATATTTAAAACTAATTGAGCCGAGTCGCTTAAATATAAAATCTTCTTTTTGTTAAAGCTGTCTACGATTGAACCCGAAAAAAGAGAAAAAACAATTCTTGAAAATTTGGCTGCAGAATAAACAAGGGCAAAATTTATAGGATTATCTGTTTGAAGGGCGACCCAGATAGAAATAGCTACGCTTCCTATCTCATCGCCTATCAGCGAAGTTATTGTACCGAAATAAATTAAAAATAAATTACGCTTTTCCGTTCTTTTTTGAATTTGCATACAAACATTCTAACCTTTGAGGACTCACTCTTCAACCCAATTTTCGAGTTTAAGAGTTTTTATCCTTTTAAATTCTTTTGTATTATTCGTTACCAAGGTTCCGTTATTATATAGAACTATTGATGCTATAAGTAAGTCATTAGGCCCGATAAGGGTTCCGCTTTTTTCCAGCTTTGAACGGATATCTGCATAGGTGTATGCCGTCTGATCCGAAAATGGCTCTACTTCAAATTCTTTAAAAAATACTTCAAGCCATTTTAGGTTTTCTTTCTTTTTGCTGCTCTTATATGCGCCCAATAAAAGCTCTGCCTTTACAATTGAAGGAAGTCTTATCTTAGAAGGCGGAATAGATAAAATTTTATTTTTGAGGGATTGATACTTTCCGTTTATAAAATAAATACAGATATTTGTGTCCAAATAATACATTATAGGAACTCCCTAGGACTGTCATCTTCCCATTTCGGCTGTTCCGGTCTTTTAAAGGTTTTATCATCTACCGATCCGAAAAGATTTATAAATTCTTTGGAGTAGGAAGGTTCAATTTGAGGAAGAATTTTTTCCAGAACCCAGCCTGAAATGGATTTGTTTGCATTTTTGGCAGCTTTTTCAATTTTTTCAAAATGACTTTCTTTTACATATAAAGATATTTGCGGCATCGCTCCATCCTCCTATAATGAGTATAAAGCTTTTTTATTTATCCGTCAAGTATACTTGCAAGTATTCTTGTTATATAAAAATCAGAAATTCAAAATCCCCAGATACCTGCTTCTCAGCATCTTAAAGCCGCCGAAGCGTTTTATGTTTTCGGAAGGGATTTGGGCATCTATTAAAATGCCCTTCTTGTTTTCAAAGAAGTCTTGGGCAAAGAGGGCAAAGGCTGTTTTGGAGGCTCCGCTTATCTCGCTGAACATGGATTCGCCTATAAAGACCTCGTTTATATAAAGGCCGTAAAAGCCTCCGGCCAATTCGCCGCCTTTCCATGCTTCGACAGAGTGAGCAAAGCCCAGCTTATGAAGAAGCCTATAAGCTTGAAGCATGTCATCCGTGATCCAAGTTCCTTTTTGCCCCTCTCGTTTGATTAGGGCACAGTTTTCTATAACCTGATCAAAGGCTTCATTTTGACTTATCCTAAAATCCATTTTTTTTATTTCTCTTTTTAGGCGGGACGGAATATGAAAAGAAGCCTTGTCGATTACAAACCGCAGAGATGGAGAAAACCAGATTATCGGGTCTTCTTCGGAAAACCAAGGAAAAAAAGAATGTTTATAGGCCGAAAGAATCATGCCCGGCGAAAGGTTTCCTCCCGATATGACCTCATCATCTTGGGATTTTTGAATATAATCTTCTTCTCCCAAGGCCTTATTAAAATCAAAAAAATCTTCGCTCTCAAGCCAAGGAAAATCCTTTTGACTTCTTTTTAAGAGTATCTTTTTTTCCGTAGAACTTAAAAGCGATAATGAAGAAAAATCGGTCTGCATTTGTTTTTACTAAAAAGCCGCACCTTTTTATTTTATGTTTAACACCAAATAGGGCTTTTTAAGTTTGTCCCCGATTCGGCATTTTACGGAGCTTCCTTTTTTTGTTTCCCCAAAAAGAATCATATCCGTTAAGGGGGTTACAAATTCGTCTTCGACAAGGCGGGCCGCATTGCGGGCTCCAAATTCTTCCGAATATCCTTTTTCGGCTAAAAGAGGAATAACGTCTTCGTCAAGCTCAAGGGAAATTTCTTTTTCGGCAAGCTGGGAGCGTATTTTTTCTACTTCCTTTTTGATGATAAGGCTCATAACCTGCATCGTAAGGGGGCCGAATTTTATGATTGCATCAAGCCTGTTTCTGAATTCCGGAGTAAAAGTTTTTTCGACAGCCTCATCGACAGCCGATTCCGAAATACGCTCTCCTCCGAAACCGATTAAGGGCTTTCCTATATTGGAAGAGCCTGCATTGCTTGTCATAATAAGAATTATATTGTTAAAGGCCGCCTTTCTGCCCTGATTATCGGTAAGGGTAGCATAGTCCATAATCTGTAAAAGAATATTATAGATGTCGGCATGAGCCTTTTCTATCTCGTCCAATAGAAGAACCGCATTAGGGCTTTTTTGCACGGCAGAGGTTAAAAGCCCGCCTTCTTCAAAACCTACATAACCGGGGGGTGAGCCTATGAGGCGGCTTACCGTGTGCTTTTCCTGATATTCGCTCATATCGAAGCGGAGGAGGGGGATACCCAGCTCTTCTGCAAGGGTCTTAGCAAGTTCGGTTTTGCCTACGCCCGTGGGGCCGACAAACAAAAAGTTTGCAACCGGCTTATCCTTGGAGCGGAAGCCGGCTCGGGAGCGTTTTACAGCCTTGGTAACGCCCTCGATGGCGGTATCTTGCCCGAAGATTTTTTTTGAAAGGATTTCTTCAAAGTGCCGCAGTTTTTCCGTTTCGTTTACCGAAACCCTTTGTTCCGGAATCTTGGCTGTTTTTGCAACTATCTTATCTATGTCGGAAAGACTTACCTCCGGCAAGGCTGTTTCTTCAAGGTCTTTTTTATCAGCTTCATTTTCGTTCTTTTCTTTATCGGCTCTTATCTTAATCAGGGCACCGGCCTCGTCTATAAGGTCTATGGCCTTGTCGGGCAAAAACCTGTCCCTGATATGAATGGCCGAAAGATGGACTGCCGACTCCAAAACCTCATCACTGTAATGCACCTTATGAAAATTCTCGTAACTTTCGCGAAGGCCTTTTAATATTTTAACGGCTTCTTCTTCATTCGGCTCTTCAATATCTATTTTTTGGAAACGCCTTGCAAGGGCTGCGTCCTTTGTAAAATGCTTATTGTATTCTTCAAAGGTTGTAGCTCCGATACAGCGAACCTTTCCGTTCGCCAAAATCGGTTTTAAAAGATCAGGTGCTTCAATTCCGCCTCCGCCCGAGTTTGCATTTACAATGGTGTGGATTTCATCTATAAAAAGAATAGCATTTTTTTCTCGTGAAATTTCGGATACAATCCGTTTAAGCCTCTCTTCAAAGTCGCCTCTAAATTTTGCTCCGGCCAGCAGGTCCGATAGGCTTAAGCTGTATATATTTGCGTTTTTTAAAAAGCCGGGAACCTTATTTGCCGTAATTCTTTGGGCAAGCCCCTCGGTGATAGCCGTTTTTCCGACTCCGGCTCCTCCAACATGAATGGGATTGTTTTTTTGCTTGCGGCATAAAATCTGAATAGTTCTTTCTATTTCTTCTTCCCTTCCGATGATGGGAGAAAGCCGGCCCTTGCGGGCTTTTTCGGTTAAATTTACCGTAAACCTTTCAAGATAAGTTTTTTGTGCCTTGCTTTTGTCCGTGTTTTTTTCTTCGGCAGTATGGGCGGCAGAGTCTTCTTTTAAGCCCTGAGCTTCCCGAACATCTTCGGCTTCTTCATAGGCACTTCGGTTTTTGCCGTCATCATAGAAGTCGGGGCTGCTTACCAGCTGGAGGAGCCTTAGGCGGTCTATTCCGCTTTGCTTCATAAAAAAAGAACAATGATTTTTTTCCTCATCCATAAGGCTTACTATTATGTCGTTAATCCCGATAACGGGCTTTTCGGCAGCGTTGCAGTTTAAAATTGCCCTTTCAAAAACATTTTGCAGGCCTACTGTTTGAATAGGTTCTGCCTGATTGTCTTTTGTCCTTACCGGAACCTTGTTTTCAAGGTAGGTGTTTAGGTTATCGTGGATGTAACCCAAATCCGAACCTGAAAGGGTAAAAAGCTCCAAGGCCTTGGGATTGAACATAATAGCCCACAGGAGGTGCTCCGGAGTAACAAATTCATGATTTCTTTTTTTAGCGTCTTCAACAGCATCTTGAAAAATGCGTCTGACAGTTAGACTTACCGTAAAATTCATACTTTTTCAACCTTGCATTGCAGCGGAAAATTATTATTTTTTGCTGCCGTTAATACTTGAAAGCATTTTGTTGTTGCTATGTCATATACATAGATACCGACAGAGGCTTGTCCCGTTTTATGAACCTTAAACATCAAAGTTTCGGCCTCTTCCTGCGACTTATTAAATATGGAAATAAGGACGGCCACAACAAAATCCATTGGGGTAAAGTCATCGTTAAGAAGAATGACCCTATAATTTTCCGGTTCTATAAATTTTTCAGATATAATAGTCCCCTTTTGGGCTTGCTTTTTTAGTTCCATACATATAAAGTACTGTAAAAATCCGTATTTTACAAGCAAATTCTTATTTTTTTAATAATATTCTTTGATAAAGGTAAGAATTTTGATGAAAAATTTGATATATTTGTAAAAAAAGAAAAAAGAAACTTGATATTTTGACGTAATGTGCTATACTATAATGCGATGAGCTCTAGTAATTCTGAAACAAAAAAAATAAAACCTATCAGTATCGGCAGAAAAAATGCGGTAATGGAAAGGATTTTTGAACTTATATATGAAAAATCATCATTTTTGCTTTTAGGGCATAAGCACGCCGATGAGGATTGCATATCCTCGGTTGTTGCTTTCGGCTTATTGTTGCGTAAATTCGGGAAAACCGTAAATATTTTTTTAGAAGATAATGTTCCGGATAATCTTTCTTTTTTTGCGGATATTTGCAGATACAATTTTATCTCTTTGTTTGTTAATGATGTGACTGAGGTCATAAATCCCGATGTTTTAGTTATTTTGGATACACCCAAGCCTGATATGATAGCCTCAAATGATGCTATTGAAGTTTTTTTAAAGGATAAAACGCTTCCTAAGGTTGAGATAGATCATCACTTTGCCGCAGATGCAGATTATTCGGGAGATGAGGATTATAGACTTACCTTGAGGGCGTCAAGTACCTGCGAGATAATAGGGCAAATGTGCTTAAAACTTGAAAAACGCCCTGAGATTCTTAAAAAATACGGTATACATGAGTTATATTCACGCAACATAGTTCTTGCTATGCTCACAGGCATGATTGGAGATGCAAAGATGGGAAACTATCTTTTTAAGCAGCGTGATAAGGCTTTTTATAATTATTTTTCAAAAAAGTTTAATTCTATTCTTCATGAAAAATTTAACGAAGGTTCTCAAAACATAAGTTCCGTAAACGAAATTGTGGATGTAATGGAAAAACTTTCAGATGAAGATGCAAGAATTTATGAATCGGTAATGAAAAATGCGTCTTATGATGGACGTGTCGGTATTATAATCTTAGATGAAAAACAGTCCGATGCTTTAAGTTCGGGGATTGATTATAATCAGTTTTTGGGAGTCATAAAGCGTGCTACAGACAATATAGCCGAAAAAGTTCATGGAGTGGGTATCTCGGCATATTTTGATCCTGTGGAAATCTCCGATAAAATTCAGCTTAGAATAAGGGCTTCCGGAGATGTAAAGGGGATTGATGTAAGACCTATTTTAAGTGAATTTAGTATTGCAGACGGAGGCGGTCATCCGGGGGCCATAGGCTTTAGGTTCCCCAGAACGGAAATCAAGGATCTTCCGGCCTATGTAGAAAAAATTTCCAAAAAAGTTAAAACCCTTATTCCGAAATGATGCCTCAAAAAATAAACTATGACAGACTGATGCAGGAGACGATAAAAAATTTAGGTTCAAATGATAAGACCTTATTGCTCCATTCCTGCTGTGCGCCTTGCAGCTCTTCCGTTATCTTAAAGCTTGCTCCTTTTTTTAAGCTTACTGTTTTCTATTATAATCCCAATATAGACACGGATGAGGAGTACTCAAAAAGGGCCGAGGAACAAAAACATCTTATTTCCATATATAATGAAGAGAACATCTCATCTCACAAGATAGAAATAATCAAAGAGGTCTATGATCCGCAAGAATTCTCTGAGATTTCTCAAGGTTTGGAAGATTGTCCCGAAGGAGGGGAGCGCTGTATGCGCTGTTACCTTTTGCGGCTAAAAAAAACTGCCGAAAGAGCTAAAAAGGACGGTTTTGACTTTTTTACTTCAACTCTTTCGGTAAGTCCCCTAAAAAATGCGGAAAAACTTAATACTATCGGCCTTTCTCTTGAAAGTGAAGGCTGCAAATGGCTGCCGAGCGATTTTAAAAAAAGGAACGGCTATCTTGATTCTATAAATTTAAGCAAAAAATACGGTCTTTACAGACAGGATTACTGCGGCTGCAAATACTCGAAACGATAAAATTTTACTCATTTTATATTCATAAATTCAAATTTTAGAATTGACTATATACTTAATTCCTGCTATAATAGTAACCAAAGTAATCAATCTATTGACTAAAAATAATAGGAGGTCAAAAGTGAAACTTGAATTAGGTATTATACCCATTAACGACATGAAATTTGGAAACAAAACTGCCGTTAACGGAACATGCCTTGAAGTAAACAAAGCTGAACTTGAGGCTCTTATCAAGGAAGATCCGCTTGTAACCGGCGTTGAATTGCACATTGCAAAGCCCGGCGACAATACCCGAATTATCCCTGTAAAAGATGTTCTTGAACCCCGATGCAAGGTAGAAGGCAGCGGCGTTTGCTTCCCCGGTTTCTTTACCGGTGAAGAGGCTGTTGTTGGAGCAGGTAAAACCCACGTATTGAAGGGTGCTGCTGTAGTTACAACCGGAACCGTTGTTGGTTTCCAGGAAGGTATCATCGACATGAGCGGTCCGGGTGCTGAATATACACCCTTCTCAAAAACCGTAAACCTCGTTGTTGATTGCAAAATCCAAGACGATGTTACCCGTGCTATTAAAGAGAAGGCCTTACGCCTTATGGGCTTAAAAACAGCCCGATACCTCGGAGAAGCTGCTAAAAACGTAAAACCCGCTTCTGTAGAAACCTACGAAACACTTCCCTTCGTAGAGCAGGCTAAACAATATCCCAACCTTCCCAAGGTAGGTTATGTTTACATGCTCCAGAGTCAGGGACTTTTACATGATACCTACTACTATGGTGTCGACGTAAAGCAGATTCTTCCCACCATGATGTACCCCACAGAAGTTATGGACGGTGCAATCGTAAGCGGTAACTGCGTTTCTGCATGCGATAAAAACCCGACCTATGTTCACCAGAACAGCCCCATTATCCATGAACTCTATAAGAGACACGGAAAAGACATCAACTTCATGGGTGTAATTGTTACAAACGAAAACGTTACTCTTGCAGACAAGGAAAGATCTTCCAACCTTTCAGCAAAGTTGGCTCAGATGCTCGGCTGCGATGCAGTTATCGTTTCTGAAGAAGGTTTCGGAAACCCCGATGCTGACTTGATCATGAACTGCCGCAAGATCGAAGAAATGGGTATCAAGACCGTTCTCGTAACCGACGAATATGCCGGTCAAGACGGTGCAAGTCAGTCTCTTGCTGACTCGAACCCCTTAGGAAATGCTGTAGTTTCTAACGGAAACGCAAACGCTGTTGTAAAACTTCCCCCGATGAAGACCATCATCGGAGATGTAAAACAGGCAAATGTTATTGCAGGTGCTTGGGACGGAAGTTTACATGCCGACGGAACAATCGAAGCTGAAATTCAGGTTATTACCGGTGCTACAAACGAGCTCGGATTCTGGAATCTTAGCGCAAGAGGACTATAAGGAGTTAAGCTATGAGTAAAGTAATTGTTCATTATATCAATCAGTTCTTTGCCGGAAAGGGCGGAGAAGACATGGCTGACTACAAACCGGAGGTTATTGACGGAACAGCAGGTCCCGGTACCGGAATTCAAGGTGCCTTAGGAGATGCAGGAAAGATCGTCAAGACCATTATCTGCGGTGATAACTTTTTTAACGAGCACGAAGAAGAAGCTATTGCATTCGTCAAAAAAGTTCTTACAGATACAAAAGCAGACCTTCTTATTGCCGGTCCCGGATTTAACGCCGGACGATACGGTATGGCTTGCGGTAACGCAGCAAAGGTTGCCTTTGAGCTTGGAATCCCCGCTATTTCTGGTCTCTATGAAGAAAACCCCGGTTATGATGTATTCAAAGCCTTTATGTACACAATCAAAACAGGCAACTCTGCTGTAAGCATGAGAGAAGCTGTTCCTGCTATCGGAGCTTTGGCTAAAAAACTTTTAAAGGGCGAAAAAATTTGCTGCCCCGAAAAAGAAGGTCTCTTACCCAGAGGCGTACGCCAAAACTATTTTGCAGAAGAAAGAGGTGCAAAGAGAGCTGTTGACATGCTCATCAAGAAGATTAAGGGTGAAGAATTCGTAACCGAATATCCGATGCCCGTATTCGACAGAGTCCCTCCTCAGCCTCCCGTTAAGGATATCACCAAGGCAAAGATTGCATTGGTAACCTCAGGCGGTGTTGTGCCCAAGGGTAACCCCGACCACATTGAAGCTTCAAACGCTTCACACTACGGCGAATATTCAATCGCAGGTATGGCCGCTCTTTCATCAAAAGACAGCGAAACAGCTCACGGCGGATATGACCCGACCTATTGTAACGCAAACCCCAACCGAGTTCTTCCGGTAGACGTTTTGCGCGACATGGAAAAAGAGGGAAAGATCGGAAAGCTTCATGACAAGTACTATACAACGGTAGGAAACGGTACCGCTGTAAAGCGTGCAAAGAAATTTGCCGAAGAAATTGTTCAAAAACTTGTGAACGATGGAGTGCAGGCTGTAATTCTTACCTCCACGTGAGGCACATGTACTCGTTGCGGTGCAACGATGGTTAAAGAAATCGAGAGATTCCTCCCGGTAGTACATATTGCAACTGTTGTTCCTATCTCAAAGACTGTTGGTGCTAACAGAATTGTGCCGGCCGTAGCTATTCCTCACCCGCTCGGTGATCCTAAAATGAACGACGCAGATGAGAAAAAACTCCGCCGATCACTTGTTGAAAAAGCATTAAAAGCTCTTGAAACACCTATTTCAGAGCAAACCGTTTTTTAATTTAGCTTTTTAAACTAAAGCCCCCAAGCCTCTAAGGCAAGGGGGCTTTTTTTATTTAAATTAGTTTATGCCGGCTAATTTAATATATTTTCCCTGACTCGATTTTAAGAAGGCGGGTAAAAAAATCGTCTTCATCCTCGGTGTGGGCAATTTCAAAGACTATCTTTGCTTTAGGATTGCCTAAAAGCCTGTTTCTTCCTGGTTTGTAGACAGCATTTATTAAAAAAATAATAGATTTATTAAAAAATATATTGACTTATTTATAAATATGTTGTATGGTTCAGTAACTACATAATAATTTTTATACGGAGGAATATTATGAAGAAAAATGGCATGATTTTATGTGCTATGTTACTTGGATGTACCCTATTCGCTATGGGAAAGGGTGAAACGCCAACGAATGAAAATGTTATTACAATTGGAACTTCGGCTTCGTACAAGCCGTGGGCTTATCAAGAAAAAGATGTTGTAAAAGGCTTTGAAATCGACGTATGGAATGAAATTGCAAAAAGAAACGGTTTAAAGCTTGAAATGAAATTAGGTAAATTTTCAGGATTAGTAGGGATGTTAGATGCAGGCGAAATAGATTCCGTTGCACATCAAATGTCCATTACACCTGCGCGTTTAGAAAAATATTTGTTTTCAAGTCCTTATGCTTACAGTTATTATGACTTTTTTGTAAAAAAAGGATCGGACATTAAAACCTTAGATGATTTAAAACAAAAGAGGGTAGGCTGCTGGCTTGGCGGAAATGGAGAGAAAACATTAAGAGAAATTAATGAAAAATATCACTTAAACCTTGATATCGTCACGTATGACGGAGCTCCTATGGAACGCGAAGTTTTGTTGGGAAGAATAGACGCTTTCTGGCAAGGTGAAGTAAAAACTCTTACAGTAGTAAAAGATGAAAATCTGGATTTAACTCAATTGCATCAAAGGCTTACTTATGAAGTAAACGCTTATCCTTTTAGAAAAGATGCACGAGGTGAAAAATTATCTGCTATGGCAAAAAAAACAATAGATGAAATGCGAAAAGACGGAACATTAAAAAAGCTGTCGGAAAAATGGTTCTCAATTGATGTAACTCAAGAAGCAAAAAAATAAAACGTGTGAATAATACTATATATTTTGACGTAAGGTTTGCGCTGCAGCTTGTTCCGGGAATGTTAAAGTATGCAGGCGTAACCTTACGGCTTTCGATGTTAGCAATAGTATGCGGTCTTGCCTTAGCTTTTTTGATTGCATTTATAATTGATGCAAAAGTGCCTTTATTAAGCGCTTTTTTTAGACTGTATGTTTCGTTTTTTAGAGGCACCCCGTTGATGGCACAGCTGTTTTGTTTCTATTTTGGAGTCTTGCCTTTAATGGGAAGTATGGTGCAGCGAGTTTCATCTTTTTCGGCTGCATTGATAGTACTTTCTTTAGCCAGTTCCGCTTATATGTCTGAATCGTTACGAGCTGCTTTTTCTTCCATTGAAAAAGGGCAAATGGAAGCTGCCTATTCGGTCGGTATGACATATATGCAAGCAATGCGTTTTATCATTTTGCCGCAAGCAATAAGGGTTGCCTTACCTACTTTATTTAGCAGCTTTATCAACATTATTAAAGATACATCTTTGGTTTTTGCAATAGGAGTTAAAGAAATGATGGCGCAGGCTCAACTGGAAGGCTCATCCGGTTATAGATACTTGGAAGCTTACGTTTGCGTTTTATTTGTTTATTGGGCAATTACTGCAATTTTGGGTAAAGTCCAAAAGCGGCTTGAAAAAAAATTTAGTAAAGGAGTTGGTCTTGACGGATAATAACGCCGGAAGAAAACTTCTAAAAAATCGGCAGGAGTTTTTTGGGAGAGTCTTAAAAGACATAATAAGAATATAATGCTAAAGATAAAAAACTTGACGGTAGTATTTAACGGTAAAGCGGTTTTAAATGATTTTAACTTAGAAGTAAAAAAAGGCGAAACGGTTGTTATAATCGGCCCTTCAGGTACCGGGAAATCTACTTTATTACGATGTATAAACTATTTAGAAAAACCCCAAAAAGGAACGATAGAGCTTGGCGGTGTTTATGCAGATTTTTCTAAAATAAATAAAAAAACGATAGTTACATTAAGAAAACATTCATCCATGGTTTTTCAGTCTTTTAATCTTTTTAATAATTTAACCGTAAAAATGAATATCGTAAAACCTCTTACGGTTGTTTACGGATTTGAAAAAGAAAGAGCGGAAACTGTGGCTCTTCAGTTATTAAAAAAAGTTGGCCTTCTTGAAAAAGCTGATGATTATCCTACTACATTATCCGGCGGACAAAAGCAAAGAGTAGGTATTGTTCGAGCTGTTGCCATCAATCCAAACATCATTTTATTTGATGAACCCACTTCCGCTCTCGATCCCGAGTTATCCGGAGAAGTGCTGAATGTAATAAGAGATCTTTCAAAAGAGAATATGACATTATTGATCGTTACACACGAAATGAAATTTGCCGGGGAAATTGCAGATAAAATCATTTTTATGGAAGACGGTTGCATTGTTGAAGAAGGGACTCCTGAAAAAATATTTACAAATCCCGACAATCTCAGAACGAAAGAATTCGTTACAGGAAAATTTTAGCTTTTTTCATACTCTTTTTCTATGTAAAAAGATATTACAAAATTGATTTCGATGCGGTGTTTTCCACTCGTGTAGACAAATTTCAGCTTTTAGTGTATCATCTTAAAATACTTTTTTTTTGAGGAAAAAGATGGATTATATTGAAAGTCTTTTTAATAAGAATTTTTTGGAATATGCAAGTTATGTTATCCGCGACAGGGCCATACCCGACCTTGAAGACGGTTTAAAGCCCGTTCAAAGGAGAATTCTACATTCTCTTTTTGAGATGGATGACGGCAAATTTCACAAGGTAGCAAACGTTATCGGGCACTGTATGAAATACCATCCTCACGGAGACGCTTCAATAGGAAACGCCCTCGTGGTTCTTGCTTCAAAAGAGCTTTTTATAGATACGCAAGGAAACTTCGGGAATATTTTTACCGGAGATGAAGCTTCCGCTCCCCGATACATAGAGTGCAGGGTAAACGAATTTGCAAAAACCATCTTTTATAATCCTCACATAACCGATTATACCGTTTCTTATGACGGAAGAAACAAGGAGCCCCTGGCTTTTAGGGCCAAGCTTCCCGTAATCCTCGCTATAGGGGCAGAGGGAATTGCCGTAGGTATGTCTACAAAGATTTTGCCCCATAATATCCTCGAGATAATTGAGGCCGAAAAAGCCTTTTTAAGCGGAAAATCCTTTGCTCTTTTCCCGGACTTTCCTACGGGAGGATTGATAGATGTTTCTGAATATGAAGACGGCTTAGGCAAAGTCTTAGTCAGGGCTAAGCTCGACACCTCCGACGAAAAGAGGATAGTAATAAGGGAGCTCCCCTTCGGAAGCACGACCGAAAGTATGATTAACTCTATCGAGGCCGCTTCAAAGGCCGGAAAGGTTAAGATTTCGGAAATAAGCGACTATACGGGCGAAAATGTCGAGATTGAGTTAAAGCTTCCCAGAGGAGTCTATTCGGCCGATGTGGTAGATGCCCTCTATGCCTTTACCGAATGCGAGCAGTCGATTCCCTGCAATCTTTTGGTTATAAAGGACAATCTTCCGGTTCAAATTACCGTAACCGATATAATAAAATACCACGCCAAGCAGCTGATGCAGATTTTAAAGGACGAGCTCGAATACGAAAGATCCATGCTTACCGAGCGCCTCCACCTGCGCACCCTTGAGCGTATTTTTATCGAAGAACGCATATACAAAAAGATAGAAACTATGAAGACGGCAGAGGGCGTAATCAATGCAGTTATCAAGGGTTTTGTTCCCTTTAAAAAGGAATTAATCCGCGATGTAACCGAAGATGATGTCGATAAATTGCTTAAAATCCCCATCCGCCGCATATCTCTTTACGATATAAATAAAAACCGTGAAGAGGTCAGGGAGATAAATAACCGCTTAAAGGAAATTGCAAAGCTCTTAAAGAATTTAAAGGGCTATGCTATTTCGGTTTTGGACGGAATTGCGGCAAAGCTTCCGGCAGAGGAATTTAAGCGCAAGACCGAGATTACGGGCTTTACAAAGGTTGACGTAAAAGAGGCCGTAACAAGGGATACAGCCCTCCGCTATGATGAAGAAACGGGCTATCTCGGCACCTCCGTTACCACAGGAAAGGAGATTTTACGGGTCAGCCCCTATGACCGCATCTTTGTCTTGAGGAAGAGCGGAGTCTACACCGTAATGGATGTGCCCGACCGAGTCTTTGTCGATACGGGAATGTGGTATTGCGGCTTTGCCGAAAAAGAAGAGCTTTCTAAGGTGCTTTTTACCGTAATTTACCGCGACTCCAAGACAAAGTATGCCTATATAAAGAGGGCAAGGGTAGAAGGCTACATTCTAAACAGGGATTACCTTTTTGCTCCCGACAACACCGAGGTGCTTTTTGCAAGTACTAAGCTTAAATTTTCTTTTAAGCTGAACTACGCACCTAAACCGAGAGTAAAAAAGATAGAAGAAGAATTTAAGGCCGATTCCTTTGCCGAGAAGGGCTTAAAGGCTCAAGGCGTACGCCTTTCGGTACGGGAGGCTCTTTCTGCCGAAGAACTGTCTGAAAAAAAATCCTTGATTAAAAAGGCCGAAACAAAAAAGACGGTTAAAAAGGAAGCTCCTATAAAGGAAAAAAAAGAAGCTGTAAAGAAGGCTAAGCCTGAAAAAACGTCCAAGACCGTCAAAAAAGAGATGACTTCCGGGGCTCAAAAGACTTCAAAGACAGGAAAGAAAAAAGTATCCGATAAATGATAAATAAGGATTCTTTTAATCGAGGAACAAGATTTTCTTTACTTCTTCTAAGAGCCGGAGCTGCTGTTCGGCTCTGGCTATGCCTTCTATTGCAGGGTCATAGCGTTTGTCTATAGTTAAAATTTCTTTCCAAAGTTCTATAGCCTTTTCGTAGTTTTTATTATTGTACTCTTTTAAGGCCTGAACATATAGCTTTTTTACGGTGTTAAGTTTTTCATCTCTTTTATCCTGTCCTAAAAGAAGTTTTACTCCGATGCTGATTCGGCTGATATTTGTAACCTGACTGGATAGATCCAAAGTATAATTTGCGGAAATTTGAACGTCCGAGAGGTTTACTTCTCCACCCAAGGTAAATCGTGGATTTCCTCCCTTAATGCCGAAACCTGTTAGAAGATTAAAATATTTTGTGATTGAAAACATAAATCCTAAACTCCCATAAGGCAGCCCGGAATTTTTTATATTTACAATATTTATTCCCTGATTTACATCTATTCCGAATAAAAAGAAATCTACCGGTCTATATGCAAAGCCTAGAGAAATATATGAAGGAGGAATGTCTCCTCTTATGGGGGGACCGAAGTTCTTTAAACTAAGCCCGAAATAAAAATTAGGCTCATCACTGTAAAAAATTTTTGTAACATTGGCCCTTATCATAATTCCAAAATCGCCAAGAACAGCATATCCGTTTTGTTGTGAAGCATTTTTATACTGGTTTTCGGGATGATCAAAATCTGCTGCTTCTCCATTTCCGAAAAAAGGAGGTGTAGCCCTGATTCCTGCTTTTAGGCTCCCCCCAATACTTATTCCTTTAAAATCGTATCCTGCAAGAAAATTATAGGCTATATTTGCGGTTAAAAAGGTTTCGCTGTAGTAGCCTGATGCTTTTTTTTGCCCCAAGGGGCCGTATTCCGTAAAGGGAATGTAGAAGCACCTTAAAGATGTTCCCCAGCCAAGATGATTTTTCCTTTGGGTATAGCCTACCGTTTCGAGCTTGGAATCCGCTATCCAGCTGTTATGCAGAACATTTAGCTCGGTTTCTTTTAAAAGGGCACTCGCAGCAGGATTTGCATCGAAAAAACTTATATCGTTTGAAAGAGCCGTAAAAGTACCTCCAAGACCTTCAAAGCGGCCTCCTGAGGGAATCAAAAGGGAGCGAAAAGCTGTTTCTCCTTCAAATCTTTGTGTAAATATATCAAAAATTGATGATACTCCCGAGTAAAAATTGGAAATATCTGCACAAAAAAGGCCTGTTTTTGAAAAAATGAGAAAAATACTTATGCAAACGGCTTGAAAAATTCTCTTCATATTTATACTATTATATATGAATTTCGGCTTTTTTTTAAGCAGTTTTTAGAGATTTTTATTAAAAAAAAGTATAAAAAGCCGAAAATTGATATAGGAGTTTTTTATATAGATGACTTTTTTAAGTGCATCGAATTAAGGTTTGGTAAGTTGGATAAAAAACGGTTTTTTATAAGTCTTTTTATATGTTTTCTCTCTATTTCTGCCTTTTCAAAAGGGTCTGCCGAAGAAGATTATGCAACGGCTAGAAGTCTTTTGGAAGAGTCAAAAAATACTGCAGCCTTGCAAGATATAGTTAATGTTATTGAAAACAAACCTGAATCCATGGAGAGCGGAATAAGTCTGGCCAGAAAAACAATGAAAAATCAGGCCGAATTTCAACAAACCTTCCATGAACTTATAGAACTTTTAAGAGTAGACCCCGGCAATAACTTAAAAAGAATTGCGATAATAAACAAGATGGAAATTTTGGAATCCGATATGGATCCGGATCTTAGGGCTTTTTTAGACAAGGTAAAGACATCTTCATTCTATGCTATTTACCGTATAAAGTTTAATGACTTGATGGATGAAGGTATTCAACTTATAAAGGAAAAAAAATATAATGATGCCTCCAAGACTTTTATTCAAGGTTTTTCAATGTATGACGGGGAGGAAATGGATGAAGATAAAAATGCCCAAATAAGCAGTGTTTTAAAAAACGTACTTGATTCGGTTAAATCCGATACAAAAAAATATGAAGATGCTTATGCCGAATTTATTTCGGATGTGAATAAATATAGGGCTAAAGCTTTTTCATCATCCTTATCTTCTCTTGAAAACGAATTAAATGCTTTGAAGAATTCTTCTTCTCGGCTTAGAAGTCTTACCGGTTTATTAATAGGATCGGGTGCTTCGTTAAAACAGATTTATTTAAATGAAAGGAAAAAAAATGTTGAGACCGAAGAAAGCATATTGCCCTTTGCTTACCGTTTAACTATCGGACGGGATTCGGCAAAAGAATATGAAGGTGTTGAAGGAGCTATGGAAGCGGGAGTGCATGAGCCGCTTTATTCTTTGGCAGACAGTCATTGGCAGGAAATTAAAAAACTGTGGTTTGAATCTTGCAATACATTCGATTTTGAAAGCGACATATCTATCGATAAAAATATCTCTCTAATTGATTTTCATTTAAAAAGCTTGACTGGAATTTATTCCTTTATTAATACACGTTCCGGGTCAAGATTTGGAAAGACGGTTGATTCTCAAGATAAAAAAAGAAACTCTTTAGCCGAACTTAATAAAATCATGGATTCCGCAAAAAAATATTACAGCCGCTTTTTGGCTATAAGAGAAAAAATACAGCCTATTTCATCTTCTTATACCGGCAGTTCTGATGAGTTGCGTAATTCCGGAAATCCTAAAGTTAAAACCTTAAAGGCTGAAATTCAAGAATTGGAATCTATGATAGTTTCCGTAAAAAAATTATCTGAATCTTCAATACCTCACATTGCAAACGATCTCGGCAAAGAACAGGAAGCTTTAGAATCCAAAAACAGTTTATTGTCAAGTAACATGGATAAGGCCCGTCTTTTGTGCTATGAAGAGCTTGCAATCATAAATAATAGATCCGGTAAAGAAGCTTTTGCCGAAACAAAACAAAGATATGACCGCTTTACGAATAATAGACAAAAGACCGATAAGACATCTCCGGCAGAAACCAGACAAGAACTTTTAAACTTAAAAGAGATTGTAAAAGTAGATTTAAGTATTTTGAGTAATTTTATTAAAGATACCGATCTTTCCGTATCCGAATCGAGCAAGGTGTTTGCAGAAAATAAAAACGGTATTGAAACAACAATTACATCTCTTAAAGAGCTTTCAGGTATTATAGACTCGGATTTGGCATTGACGGAATCTGCTATTTTAAAAATACGGTTAGCAAAAAATGAAGCCGACTTAAGGTTTGAAGAAGCAAAGAGAAATTTAGCATCCGGTAATTTTTCTGCAGCAAGGCGAAGCATAGAACTTTCACGAACAAGAACTAATGATGCCTTACAGCTTGAAGAAGATGCAGAATACAGAAGCCTTACCGATAAAAGACTCGGAGATCTCGGTAAAGAAATTAATGATGCGGAAAACGCTGTAGTTGTTAAGGACGTCCGTGCATATTTGGAAAAGGCAAAAAAGGAGTATTTTAATACCGAGTTTATAAAAGCTGAAGAAACTTTGAATACGGCACGCAGCCGTTGGGCTGTAACCAATGTTGAACCGAACGAAGAGGTTGAAAACTGGCTGGCAATTGTAAATACCGCAGGAACCTTAAAAACAGGAAGATCCATTCCGGCTTCGGCTCCCCTATATCCCCAAATGATACAGCTTTTAAATAATGCCAATCAGCTTTATTTGGATGCGGAGCAAAAAATAAATGCGGGTCAGAGGAGTGCTGCTTTAAATAATTTAAATCAAGCTAAGGATAATATACGGCAGGTATTATTGATATTCCCGTATAACGAAATTGCGGGGCAATTAAATTTAAAAATAGATAAGCTGATAGATCCTGCAAACTTTAACGAGCAATTTAAGCGGAAAGTTCAAACTATAAGAGCAGAGTACAAGCGTAATTCTCAAAAATCGTATAGCGAATTATTGGATTTGTATAGCATAGATAAAAACTTTTCGGGACTTGCAGCTTTAAAAGATGAAATTGAAATTTACTTAGGCCTTAAACAGCCTCCTCCCAATCTTAAAGCAATCGCCGAGTCTGCTAATCTTACTAAGGCGGCTCAGGCAATATATACAGCCGGTGATAGAGCTTCATTCCCGATTGCTTTGCAGCAATTGGATGCGGCTATTAAACTTAATCCGCAAAACACTGATGCGATGCAATTAAAGGACTCAATTCAAATGGCTATGGGAGGTGCTGCGGTTATTGTACTTTCTGCTGCCGATGAAGCAAAGTATCAGCAAGCCGTTTCCGAATTACAAAAAGGAAATAAGGTTATAGCAGCTGCATTGGTTGAACAGCTTATGCAAAGTCCTAATGCAAAAAACTCTGCAAAGGTTAGAGAATTAAAAAAGAGGATAGATGCATTATTATGATTAACGGAAAAAAACATATGAAAAAAATCTTGATTATATTTTTAATGTTCTTATTTTTTGTAAGTTTTTTATCGGCAAAAGAATTTTATTGGGAAAATCCTTCCGTTATAAGCGGCCGAAACGGATACTTTTTAAAGTCCGCTTCAAATGCAAAAATCTCCGCCTCTGTCTGGGAAGAAGCCGTTAGGTCCTCCGATACTGAAGGATTGATATATATTTCGACAGGCGTATATGTAAATAACAAATGGACAATAAATGAAAGAATAATTCCGCCTATTCCTTATACTGCCGATATTCCGTCAATTGCTTCTATCGCTGTTGGAAATGATGACAGTATTTTAATCGCATTGGTAAAAAACCGTAATACTATTACGATTTTAAAAAGTACCGATTACGGTAAAACATATACGGTTAAAAATATTTCCACAGAAATATACGATTTGCTTTCTCCTCAACTATCCGTTGCTTCAAACGGTAAGTATCTTATGTTTGTTTCTCACGGTGCAGATGAAAAGTTTTCTATATTTTATTCTTTATCTGAAGACGGTCTTAATTGGCCGGCTTTTTCGGAGTTTAATTTTGCAAAAAAAATGGATAGGATTTTTCTTCCTGCACATACGGCTTCCGCAAAAAACGATGTTTTGGTTTTTCAAGCCTTGGACAAGAGCGGAGACAGACGTACTTATCAGCTTTTTTCTTCATTTTCCTCCGATGGATGTTCCTCTTGGTCGGAACCTGTAAGGATAACCGATGATTTTGATTCTAATAATCAAAGACCGAATCTCTTATATATTAATTCGCAAAAATCTGTTTTTATTGTTTGGGAACAATCATCTTACCGCAGCGAAAAGAATTCTCCCGCCTATGCAGTTTTAGATAGCAAAGGAAAACTTGCTTCTTCAATTGAAATACTGCCGTCCGGAAATGGAACGATATTTAGTCCCAGAATCATAGCTTATAATAATAAACCTCTTATTGCTTGGTCAGAAACTTATGACGGTAAATCATCGATTTTGATTGCAAGAAAAGAGGATGCAAATTGGAAAACAGACTCTGTTGCATCTATCACCGGCCCCTTGCTTTTTGTAAATCCCTTTTTTGTAAATGGCAATCTTCATATAGTTTGGCAGGAAGGAGTCCGCTCGGCAAAAATAATGCATGCCGAACCTGATCATGAAGTCGCAAAGGCTCAGCTTCAACCTTTGGATTTTGATTCAAAGACTTCAGAGGGAAGACAAAAAATTACAATGAAGATTAAATTTCCCAACGACTCATCAGGTATAGCCGGTTATTCGTATGAGTGGTCAAAAGATGTGCCTCCCAAATCTGTAGAACCTGTAATTAAAAAATTACAAGACGAAACCGTTTTGGTGTATGAGCCTGAAGAAGACGGCTTATGGTATTTGGGCGTTAGAGTTTGCGACTATGCCGGGAATTGGTCGGAGATGACTACTGTTTCTTATGAAAGAGATATAGTTCCTCCTGCAGCTCCTATATTTGATTTATTGGCCTTAGATAAAAAAGGTTTTGTAACATCGAATACATTTGATATTCAATGGAGTCCTCCCGATTTGGATATAGACGGAAAACCTGAAACGGCTATAAACGGTTATATATGGAATCTTTCATATTTAGGTACAGTAGATAAGTTTCTTTTGTACCTAAAAAAAATCGATACCGATTTTATAGATGATGATGTCGTGCAAAAAGTTTTGTCCGATAATTTAAATCTTGAATTAAATACATCAAAAATAAGTTCCGTTTCAAATAAAAGAGAATTTAAAAATTATGAAAACGGTCTTTATGCTTTAACCGTTTCTGCCGTAGATGCTTTTGGAAATATCGGTGCTCCGGCAGTAAAGTATTTTGCTTTAAATAAATACATTCCGTATACTTATGTTGCAGATGTAAATGCAATGCAAGCTTTGGACGGATCTATCTCTCTTTCTCTGGTAGGTAAGGGCTTTGCTGCCGGAGGCGAAGTAACCTCGATCTATGTTGATGCTGACGGCCTTCCTCCTTATGATATGACTATAGAAAAAAAAGATTTTTCTGTTCTTAGTGATAAACTTATATCGAATATAAAAATAAACTATCTGGATCCCGGAAAATACTATGTGGGATTAATGCACTCAGCTCGAGGAGTTTACTTTGCCCAAAAAAACATATCTTTTGATGATATAGGAAATATTAAGCTGGGTGATTATGGAAAGGTCTATAAATATAATTGGCTTCTTTCGGCTATGGATTACGATTTTTCGGATTATTTTTTAATTATTTGCTTTACCGTATTCATTTTACTTATTATGACTCTTTCAATAACGGGAGTTATTTATTCCGTAAAAGAAGCTATAAAAATAAAGTATGAGGTAACTGTTTTATTGCGAGGAGGTGCTATGTCATTTGGAAAAGAAAAAAAACTGTCTGCATTAAAAGTTAGAGGCGGCGGATTAAGGTTAAAGTTTATGATGTTTACAACTACTTTGATAATATCGGTTATTTTAACCTTGGCTCTTCCTTTGGGTTTTCGATTTTCGGAAACACAGGAAAGACTTTTGGCTGAAGGCTTAGCTTCAAATACTCAGGTTTTGCTTGAAAGTTTGAGTTCCGGTGCCAAAGCTTATCTTCCTTCAAAAAATGTATTGGAGCTGGGTTTTTTGCCTTCACAAGTCTCCGCACTTAAAGAAGCAACCTCTGCAACGATAACCGGTGTTCACATTGATAATAAAAAATTAGGCTATAATTTTGTTTGGGCTTCCAATGATGAAGATATTCTTTCTAAAATAGATACTCCCGATTTTGTTGTAGGTAAATCCGAATTGTCATTGCCTCAATTGGAAGATGTATATAAAAAACTTGATGAAATTGATAAGGAAGCAAGAGATAGCGTAGGCAAAATTTCAGATGAAATTCAATCTTTGACAAACACAGCGATTGGAATTGCTTTGAGTACCGATAAAAAATCTGTGGAACGCAGAAACGAAATTCAGGCGGCTATTAATCAAATGGAAACAAAACTTAGTTCCGAACTTAACGGATTGAGTATAAAGGGATCCGGTTCTTATCCCGAATTTAATTCAAAAAAACTTTCAAGGGATATTACAAGCTATCTCTTTTATAAGCCTATTCTGTACAGGGATACAGGAGGAGAATATAATTTTGTTCAAGGTATGGTTTATATTCAGGTTTCTACACAGGGCTTGCTTGAACAGATTGATGAAGCAACAGCTGCACTGCATAAAGTTATATTATTAATTTCATTGGGTGCTCTTTCAGCAGGTTTAGTCGGTGCCTATATTTTGTCTTCGATTATTACGGCTCCTATAAAAAAGCTTGTAGAGCATGTTGCAATGATTGCCGCTACCGAAGACAAGGAGCTCCTTGCAGGTAAAGATGTTAAACTTAAAACAAAGGATGAGATAGGTGTTTTAGGAACAACCATAAACGAAATGGCAAACGGTCTTGTTGAGGCGGCCGCAGCTTCAAAGGATTTGACAATGGGTAAAGAAATTCAAAAAATGTTTTTACCCCTCGATTTAGATGAAGCAGGAAGAAAACTTACATCAGGAAAGACTGTAGACGATAATGTAGAATTCTTCGGTTATTATGAAGGTGCCCGCGGTGTATCGGGAGACTATTTTGATTATATAAAATTGGACGATAGATACTATGCAATTATAAAGTGCGACGTTGCAGGTAAGGGAGTTCCTGCCGCTCTTATAATGGTCGAGGTCGCAACTCTTTTCTTGGACTATTTTAGAGACTGGAGCTATAAAAAGCAGGGACTAAAAATAGATCAGGTTGTATCACGAATAAACGATCTACTGGAATCCAGAGGCTTTAAGGGACGTTTTGCAGCCTTTACCCTTTGTATTATGGATTCGATAAGCGGTAATGTTCATTTTTGTAATGCAGGTGATAATGTTATCAATATTTATGATGCCGCCTTAAAGAAAATGAAAGAAGTTATCTTGACCGAAGTTTCTGCAGCAGGAGTTTTCCCGACTTTTATGATAGATATGAAAGGCGGCTTTAAGGTTGAAACCGTTAAATTAAATTCCGGAGATGTTCTGTTCCTCTACACTGACGGTATTGAAGAAGCCAAACGCTTGTTTAGGAATTCCAAACTGGAGCCTGTTTTATGTGAAGAACCCGGGCTTGAAAAAGATGCCGAACATGAAACTCATAGTGTCGGTCAGGACGGAGAAGAGTTGGGTAAGCCCCGCGTATGCAAGATTATCGAAAGTATCTTTGCCCGAAGTTCTTTTAGCTTAAAAAAATGGCATAACCCGATTGAAAATGAACAATTCGATTTTGATTTTACAAACCTTGAGGGAACAATTGAGGATGCGGTTATAGGCCTTGTTTCAGTCGAAAAAATATTCCGAATGTATCAGGATCCTAAAGCAACCGAAAGAGATATGGTTCAGGTAGATAAAAAAATAGATTTATTTTTAAATAAACATTTTAGGCAATATCAAACTTATTGCGGAAACCGTGTACCCAACACGAGTTATAACGAGTATCTTTATTATACAAATGTACGTGAAGATCAGCAATATGACGATTTAACTATTTTGGGAATTAAGAAGAAATAAGACTATGCTCAAGGTACAAAACTTAAGTAAATATTACGGAAGCAAAAAAACTCAGATCGTAGGCTGTAAAAATATTTCGTTTGAACTAAAAACGGGAGAGATAACGTCGCTTTTAGGCTTAAACGGTGCGGGTAAAAGCAGTATCATAAACTGTATTTCAGGTTATTATACACCGGATGAAGGAGATGCTTTTATAGATTCATATTCAGTATTAGATAACGGCATTGAAGCAAAAAAACTTCTAGGTATTCTATATGAACAAAATCCTCTTTATTCGAATATGACGGTTCATGATTTTTTATATTTCGCCGGTCAAATGCACGGAATAGAAAAAGATAAATTGGATGCTGCTTTAAATGAGGTAATCGATTTTTGCGAAATAGATGAAGTAAAAAATCATTTAATTAAAAGTTTGTCCAAGGGGTTTAAGCAACGTGTAGGACTGGCTCAAGCTGTTTTACATAATCCTCCGTTAATTATTTTGGATGAACCCGCTTCAGGTTTTGATTCGGTACAGGTAAAAGATTTTGAAAAAAAAATATTGCATATTGCAAAAGAAAAAACAATTTTAATATGTACACATGATTTAAGACAGGCTGCAGAGCTTTGCTCCAATCATATTTTGCTTAATAAGGGAGAAATAATAGCCGCTGGTAATCTTTTAGAAATAAAAGAGCAGTTGCAGGCAGAGGGCTGTGAGTTTGATTCGGAAATAAATTATACCGTATTGGAAAAAGCCTTTGAATTTTTTGCAGGGATAAACAAAAATGAATTTAGAAAAAACGAATAAAAATCTTATTTTTTTTATTGCAAAAAAAGAATTTAGGATGATGTATAAAAGTTCGTCTTTTTATGCTGCCTCTCTTTTTTTTCTGGCCGGTGCGGCTATTGCCTTTATCGGTTCCGATTCGTGGTTTAATGCAGGTTTGTCTGACCTAAAAAACTTTTTTTTAAATATACCTCTTTTATTTTGTGTTGTAATTCCGATGCTGACGATGAGTTCGTGGAGTGATGAAAAAAAACAATTTACCGATAAGTTTTTGTTTTCTCTGCCTGTTTCTATCCGATATATCGTGCTGGGAAAATATTTAAGCCTTATTTTAATATGGTCCATTATGCTCATGCTAAGCTTGGTAATACCGCTTTCAGTTTTTTCGTTAGCTTATTTCGATTCCGGCTCTTTTTTTGTTTCTTACTTTTCTATTTTTTTATTCGGTGCGGGTATTATTTCGATTTCTCTTGGACTTTCGGCAGTAAGCGGTAAACCTGAAATTAATTTTTTGCTTTCGTTTTTGACGGTTTTATTTTTTACAATTATTTATCCTTTGACAAAAAATTTAAATCTTCCGGTATTGCCGAATAAGATTATCGCTTATCTTTCTTTTAGTTCTCATTTTGAATCGGCTGCGCGAGGGCTTTTTGATTCCCGCGACCTTATCTTCTATTTAATTTTAGTTGTCTTAGGAATTGAATTGGATGTTTTTATTTTAACACAACAAAGGAATGTAAGATGAAAAAAGAATATAAGTTTCAATTTTTGCTTTTTGTTTTGATGCTTATTTTAATTTCTCTTGTTTCTTCAAAAATATATTTTAGACTTGATACTACAAAAGAAAAAAATTACACCCTGTCAAATTATACAAAAGAATTATTGACGAATCTTGAAAGCTCCGTAAAGGTAACTTGGTTTAAAAGTTCAAATGTAGATAGTTTTTTTCCTTCATTAAAATATTTAAACGATATGCTTTCGGAATATAAATTATATTCCAAGGGAAATTTTGATGTTGTAATAAAAGATACTGCAAGCCTTTCATCGGATGCTATAAGCAAGATAGGGCTGATTCCCCGTGAAATAGAAGCTCAAGACAATTCTGTAAAGATAATCCATAAGCTGTACTCCGGTCTTATGATAGAATATATGGGGCAAACAAGAATTATACCCTTTATTGATGATATTGATACCGTAGAGTATGACCTTGCAAGATTTATTTTAAGTATGAGGTCTGATGCTTTAGGGAATACCCAAGCAAGTACTGTTTTTCTTATTGCGGATCCTGCCTTGCTTGAAACAGATCATTCTTATGTCATTCCTTGGCTTGAATATGCAGGTTTTAATGTTTTACCTTTGGAATTGCCTGTCAGCAATATACCTGCTGAATTCCCTCTTTTGGTTATAGGTTCGGATTATATCGATTATTCTTCCGCTGCTGCGATAGATATGTTTTTACAAAAAGAGGGCAGGGCTGTTTTTTTTGTTTCAGGGAATAAGGTCGATGTAAAAGGTTCTTGGAAAGCGAAGCCTAAGGTAAAAGATTTTTTATTGGATGTGCTTTCTCATCACGGCTTTTATATAAATGCCGATATGGCCTTGGATTTAATAAATAACTTCCGCATTACGATGGCTCAAGTTGATAATAAAGGTACAAAACTAATTAATTATCCTTTTTGGATTCAGTTTCCTCTAAGCGGTATTAACCGGGACCATCCGATATTTGCAGCTTACCGGCCTTTGATTTCTTTTTGGCCTTCTTCAATCGATTTGGATTTAAATAAAAACACCGAGCTTGTTCCCTATGTACTTACAGGTCAAAACTCCTTGACGGTTTTCGATTCTTACAGCACCGATCCTCTTGAAAATCATTTTAAAAAATTTGAAGATGCATCTTTTAAGCCTTCGGTAATTGCTGCAGGACAAACAAAGCCTTCCCGTATCTTGGTTATAAGCGATGAGTATATGATAAGCAGGGCAATCGATTACACCGGCTCCACATACAATATGGATTTTATGGTAAACTGTGTAGAATATATTTCTTTAAAAGATAATCTTCTTTTGTTAAAAAATAAAAAACATTCTCCTCCTCCATTTAAGCAATTTGAAGATAGAGAAAAAATGACAAGCCTTGTATTTAGGGCAAGATTAATTTCTATTATACTTCTTCCTCTTTCTGTTTTTATTCTGGGCCTTTATATGTTTATAAAACAAAGGAGATCAAGGTGAAAAGCTTTTTTAAGTTAAAAAAATATACTCAAGCTTTGATTTTTGCAAATATTTTTTTTCTCCTAAGTTTGATTTTTGTAAGTATTCCAAAAAATGAAGCAAATGTTTTTAACACCTCTCTCGTTTTAAAACAAAATATAGAAAACATAGATGAAATTGTTTTTACTATTCCGGATAATTCCCTTCCTCCGCGTTTTAACGAATTAAGGCTTATCAAAAAAAAGGATAAGTTTGTTTTGAGTACTCAATCTGGAGAATATAAGGTTCAATCGGCCTTGATAGAAAGACTTTTTTCCGTTTTAAGTACTAAACAAAATTTTAGGTTTGTAAGCGATGACATAAAACAATATATTAATTTTGGTCTGGATGAAGGTCATGCTGCCCGTCTACAGCTATTGCGTTCCGATAAAACCATAATGGGCGATTTCGTTTTCGGAAAAAACGATACGCTTGGGATAAACCGCTATGTCCGAATAGACGCCCGAACAAAGATTTTTATTATGCCCGATGTCTTATCTTCTTTTTTAACCTTAAAATCTAACTTTTGGCTCGACCTGCAAATTTATAAATACAAATTTGAAAATAATTCAATTCAGCTTATCGAAAAAAACAAACAGCTTATCACCCGTTCGGATAAACATAAAGAAAAATTCGGCGAGTTGGAAACATTGTTAAAACAATTTTCATGTATAGATATTTTTCCTGCATTTCCGATTACCAATTCGGAAACTCAAGAGCTTAATTTAATTTTAGGTACGGGAGAAAAAATAAATATTTTTCTTACACCGATGGAAAGCGGCGATTTTATTTTGTTTGATTCGGCTTCTAATAATTCTTATGTCATAAGCGGATACACAAAACGCCGCATAGATTCCATCTTAGATTCTATTTTTGAAGATTCTAAAAATTGATGTTGTTGATTGCCGTCTCGTTTAAAAGTTTTTCGATATTGTTTATACAAAGCTCCAAATAGTTTTCAGGCACAGGTGCTTTTTTCCAAGGATGGGTCAAGGCACTGGAGCTGTTTATTCTTATGAGGGCTAAATCGCAGCCGGAATTTTTAAGAACTTCCATTACCGTTTTAGCATCTCCTCCTTGGGAGCCGACTCCCGGAATCAGCATGGGAACCTCTCCCGCTTGGGCGTAAATACTTGAAATTATTTTTAGCTCTTCCATTCCCGTAGCACCGACAACGGCTCCCGTTCCCGGAAATTCCTTCGCATAAAAAGCAATCTTTTTTGCAACCTCGATATAAAGCTCCGGATTATTTTTACCGTCATAATCGGTTTTAAGATTTTGAAAATCCTTTGCTCCGGGATTGCTGGTCCGGTTTAAAATATAAGCCCCCTTATCCAAATACTTTTCCGAAATAAAGGGAAGAATAGAATCGCTTCCCATGTAGGGACTGACCGTTACCGCATCCGCCTTCCAGCCGTCAAAGGCCTCGATAGCATAGTTAAGACTGGAGCGGGCAATGTCTCCCCGCTTTGAATCGAGGATTACAGGAATACCGGGAAAGTGTTTTTCGATTAGGAATAAAATTTCTGCAAGGCTTTCGGAGCCCGAAAAATCTTTTTCCCTGGGCTTATCAAGGGCCGAATAATAACCTATATTAGGTTTAAAAGCTGCGGGAACCAAATTCTTTTCCTTCATCTTATCTAAAAGCTCTTTAAAAAAGCTTACAAGATTATCCTTTACCATTCCCGTTTTATTCGGAATAGCTTCAAAAATCGGGTCTAAGCCCATACATGCACAGTTATTCGTTTTTTTTGCCGAAGTTTTTAATAAGTCGATGTAGTTCATATTGGCGCTAAGTTTAGCCTAAAACGGAAGATGTGTCAATTATCGTTAAGCTATAGATTTTTTTTTGCTTATTTATTATATTTATAAGATTATGTTAATTACTTTTAAAGAATTGGGACTTGACGATATAGTCCTGCAAGCAGTTGAAGCCAAGGGTTTTGAAGAACCTACTCCTATTCAGGTTTTGGCTATTCCCCGTCTTCTTTCGGGAGAAGCAAATGTTATCGCTAAGGCTCGGACAGGAACGGGAAAGACGGCAGCCTTCGGCCTTCCCCTTGTGCAGGAGCTGCGTTCAAACACCGGAAGGGTGAGAGCCCTTATTTTGGTTCCTACCAGAGAGCTGGCCGTTCAAGTTGCCGGCGAACTTGAATCTTTTAGAATCGAAGAATATCCCCGTATCGCAACCGTTTACGGAGGAGCGGCGATAGGCCCTCAACTTAGAAGCCTAAAAACCGGCGTCGAAATTGTTGTAGGAACTCCCGGCCGCATAATGGATCATCTTGAGCGGGGCTCCCTAAAAATCGAAGATATAGAATATTTTATTTTGGATGAAGCTGATGAGATGCTTAACATGGGCTTTATCGAAGACATAGAAAATATCTTTTCAAAGGCAAATCCTGAAGCCCGTGTTTTAATGTTTTCGGCGACGATGCCCAAGCAGATACTGAGCATAGCTTCCGACTTTATGGGCGACTATGAAATTGTCGAAGAAGAACCTCAAGAAGAAAGAGCGTCTTTAACGGAACAGTTTTTTTGGGTCGTAAGGGAAGGGGATAAAACCGAAGCTCTTGTCCGTCTTATAGATACAAGCCCTAACTTTTACGGCCTCGTATTTTGCCAAACAAAAATCGATGCCGATGATGTTGCAAAGGAACTTGACGAAAGGCACTACGAAGCTGCCGCCCTCCACGGGGATATTCCTCAAAGTCAAAGGGAAAAAATATTGGAACGCTTTAGATCTAAAAAGACTCGCATTCTTGTTGCAACCGATGTTGCCGCAAGGGGTATAGACATCGAAGGCATTTCCCATGTTGTAAACTATGCAATTCCTTATGACGGGCCGACCTATACCCACCGTATAGGAAGAACGGGACGGGCCGGAGCGGCAGGGGTTGCCGTAAGTTTTGTACGCCCTAATGAGGTAAAAAGAATCGAGTACCTGCGCAAACATGCCCGCGGAGAATTAAAAGAAGGCAAAATTCCTTCAATCGAACAAGTCATCGAGATCAAGCGTACCCGTATCTTAAAAGAAACGGCTGCCCAAATCGAAAAACGCATTAGCGAAGAAAAACCCGAACAGGGCTTTGCAGCCTTTGCAAATAAACTTGTAGAATACGGAGATGCTCAAACTGTTCTCTCCTTTATTCTTCAAATGCAGTACGGCTCGTTTTTATCGCCTGCTCATTATAAAACAATCAAGCCTGTGCGTTCCGAAGGGAGGGCGCGAAAATCGGATGAGGATTCTTTGCGTCTTTATATAGGTGTGGGCCGAAAAGACGGCATCACAAAGCGAAAACTTGCCGAAATGCTAAGCCGGCTTCTTTCAATCCCCGAACGGCTTGTAGATGACATAGAGGTTATGGATAAGTTTTCTCTTGCTACAATGCCTAAAAATGCCGCAAATGATGCTCTGCGCCTCTGTAAAAAGAAAAGGGGCTTACCTCATATGCATATTGACGCAAAAAATGAAGCTCCGGCTAATTACGGCTCTATCGGTAAGGGAAAAAGAGGACAAAAACGGAAAAACGGAACTCAAAGGAAAAAAGAAGGCTTAAGCTCTGCCTCAAAGTATAAGCGTAAATAGTTTTAATTTGAAATTTGTAATTTTTGCTTGACAATATTCTGTTTTTTACGGTATAATCTGCGGTACAGGAGTTATTTTTATGAGTGTTATAAAGGGAATTGTGCGGGATAAAAACAAACAGCCTGTCAGTCATGCTAAAGTTGCTCTTTTAACGGAAAGATTTGAAGTTATAATCAGCGGTGAAGCTGATGAGTCAGGCCGTTTTCGTTTGGAAGCTGATGCTAAAAAATATCCTTATTTTATCGCTTCAAAAGGTTTTAATGAAAAATTTCTTGATTTTTGGGGCTATAATATAGATCTAAGGCATGACCTTGAGGTAAACCCTCTGCTTGATAAAATAGAAATTTTTAGTTTGATATTCTTTCCTTCCCTCGATGCAGATAATTGCATGATGGTTTATTTTAGGCCTATGAGTTTAAAACAGCTTGTAGGCAAGGAAAAAGTAATTGCACCTGAGCTCGGCACCGATGATATAACCGTTTCCGTCAACGGGGACTTTTATGAAATTGCTACGATGAGGGTTATAAGCGAAACGGTTAATAAAGGGGTTGAACCTATAAGGGCCTATGCCTTAAAAATAAGCCTGGACGGAATCGAATTCGACGGGAAAAATAAACTCGAAATAAGCATTATAAAAGATGACGGTTACGGCGAAGCCGTTTTATTTTTCTAAATATAAGTTTTAAATAAGATTGGTTTATGATAGATTCCCATGTTCATCTTAGAGACGGTCTTTTATCCGATAAGGAAACTATAGCCCATGCCTTGGCCTTGGCCTGCCCCGCAGGTTTTACGGCCTTTTTTGATATGCCGAATACCAATCCTCCTCTTACAAATGCAGAGGCTGTTTTGGAGCGTTTTGCCCTTGCGGAAAAATCTATAAAGCAGGCCGGAGTATCTGCTTTTTACGGTATTTATGGCGGCCTTACTTCAGATATTTTTCAGATAGAAAAAATGGTTTTATTCTATAAAAAATACTTTCCTAAAATAGTGGGCTTTAAAATGTTTGCGGGTCATTCTACCGGAAACATGGGTATAGTTGAAAAAGAAGATCAAAGAAAGGTCTATGCCGCTCTTAAAAAATTCGATTACAGGGGCATTCTTGCCGTTCATTGCGAAAAAGAAAGCCTTATGAATAATTCCGTCTTCGATATTGAAAAACCTATTACTCACAGCCTTGCCCGTCCTCCCGTTGCCGAAACGGAATCCATAAAGGATCAGATTGAGCTGATGCAAAATGAGGACTTTAAGGGGCATCTTCATGTCTGTCACATAAGCACAAAAGAGGGAATAAGGCTTGTTGCCGAGGCAAAAAAAAGCGGTATTAGTATTTCGTGCGGGGCTACGGCTCATCACGCCCTCTTAAATATTGATTCTTATAAAAAGTCCGGTATCTTTGTAAAAATGAACCCTCCCTTGCGTGAAAAAGAGGAACAGGAAGCCGTTTTTAATGCCCTCATTTCAGGAGGGATTGACTGGATCGAAAGCGACCACGCTCCTCACACATATGAAGATAAGAAAAAAGGCGCTTCCGGTATTCCGGGTTTTGCCGGTTCTCTGATTCTTTTAAAAGAACTTCGCAAGGCCGGCTGCTCCGAAAGAAGACTGAGCGAACTTTGCGGTAAGGCCGTAAACCGTATTTTTAAACTTGATTTGGCTTATAAAGTCCCCTCAAACAGCGAAATCGATGCCTCCCTCCCAAGTTTAAGATCCGGCTACCCCTTCGATGCCTTTGAATTTTTTAAGTAGATGATTAAAGGGCGAAAAGCAAATCAGAGTGAAATTAATATTAAAATAGATACTTTTTTACGCTCTTATGCATTCGGCTAAATTCAAAATTTTTCAATTTTTCTCAATTTTACTTGGTATTTTAAATTTTTTGATGTATAATGGAAGAACGAAGAACGAAATACAATTTGCCGTTTATCATTCGGCATTTCAAACATTTGACCTTCGCCTTTACTATAGGAGGTTTTTATGAAAAAGACATTATTTTTTGGTTTGATGATACTTGTTTTAATGGTGTCATCCTGTAATTTATTTTTAAAAGAAGAATACGGCGAGCTTATTTTAAGCTTTGACGGAAGTCTTCCCGACGGAGCCAGAGCCTTGGATTCCAAAGGTCTTCCCGTTCTTTCGTCTTCGCCTATGAAAATCAATATAATCAGAGAGAATGGCTATACAATAACAAGAGAATTAGGAGCCGAAGAGCCTAAGTCTTTGGTTGAGCTTGTTCCTGTCGGCGAAAAAATCGGCATAAAAGTCATTTTAATCAGTGATCTTGCCGAATGGGCCGGCTATGCCGAGCATACAGTTACGGCAGGACCCAATAAGGTTGACGTAACGCTGTCTAAAAAGCCGAACGTTGCCGCCAATCTGCTGGTCTCCATTACGGGAAAACATCTTTCAGGCAGCAATATCGTATCCTTAAGTACGCAAAACGGTAAAACACTGCTCGATGGAATTCTTGTCGGTAAAAAGCCGGTAACGGCACGGGACAAAATCGGCAGAATATATGTGTTGTATGAAGATACTTCCTCTACTCATCTTAAACGCTTTGATGTAGAGGGAAATGAAGATACCGGATTTGGAACAGCTCTTACTACTGCACTACCGCCCGGCGTTACTATCAGTCATATTGATAATATCGCAATCGATATAGACGATAACTATATCTTTTTGTTTAAAGAGAATACCGTCTATTGCTTCAAGGAGAAAGAAGATCATTCGTTTGAATCTTTTAGCAGTGCTGCATTCCCGACTGTGCCGTCACCAGTGCCGAGTTCCAGTGCCGTTGCAGTATATGATGATGTACTGTTTGCTGTGTATGATCAGACTTTGTTTGCCTGTAAGTTTGAATTTGAATATGCGTCCGGTCATTCCGGTGCTAAGCGTTTAAAATTTGAATCGCAGGCAACTAGAAAACCGTTGGATAAACTTCGATCGGATCCCGCCTTCGGCAATAATCGTACTGAGTGTACCGGACTATTTGCCGACGAGGACGGTGTGTACTGCTTGCTTAAAGAGCAGGGATTGCATCACGGAAAACTATACGCACTTGGTCAGCTTGTATGTTATAAATATTCCGGCAGTACGCTTACAAAAAAAGGAGAAACAGGGCTTAATCCTGCTGCTTCAACCGGAGACCCCATCGCCTTTAATGCACAGTATTTTTCCAATCCCATCGGTTTTATCGGCTATGATGAAGATAATATCTACATTGCGGACGACGGTATTGATATTAAATATGTAAACGAAAATTGGCGGATTATTGGCAATCAAAACCGCATCGCCGCATTTAATCGTGAAACGAACGGCATGTCGTTTGACGATGCGGGTAACGCGACGTGGTTTGCCGAACATTCCGTATACAAAAAGCCCAATACGAAAATGTTGCTGTGGGAGAAAGGCGATGAATCTACGTATTACGGTATGAAATATTGGTTAGGCGATTCGGCAGGAACACCTCCCCCAACAACTGCTACCGATGCGCTTTGGTTTTCTACTTTACAGACAGAAAATCCTGCCGACGTGTTCTGCTACGATCAGGACGGTAATCTGTATATCCTGTGGCGAGACAATTCGAATAATTGCAAGGTCAGACGCTTTGGGCTGAAAGCAGACGGTACTTATGATAAGAATACAGCTACAACTCCGGATCAAAATTTGGATTTAACTGTACCCTTCTCGCCTAATGCTGACTGTGTCATTGCGGTAGATATTTCCGACGGGAAAAAGTATCTGTATTATGTAGATACCGCTAGTAATCCGGCGCCCGTAAAAAGGTTTGAATGGAATACGTTATTCGGTGCCGGTTCTAAGGATACTGCCTACAATATCTCAATTCCGGCGAGCGAAAAAGTTACCGCGCTTGCAGCAAACAAAGACGGGCTGTTTGTCGGCACAAGGACAATGAGCATATCTCCTGCCGGCTATACATTATCGGTAAAGAAATATGCCAAGCAGGACGGAGCCGATAAAGGAACGATCGATGTCGGGGCATTCCAGCCGACTCCTACCGAACCTGGTTCTCCCTATCCTCCGTATACGAAAATTATGAGCGCTATTAACGACTTACAGGTTTTCGACGGTGTGTTGTATGCCGTCACTTCAGAAGAAGAGTGCGGTATGAAAAAAACTAGTTTCGATTACAGAGCCGATACCTTTAAAAACAGCGGCAAGCTGTATAAAATCGGCAGCACGAAGGATGGATTCTCCGGCAGTGCCGTCGAATTGGCTAAAAAGGATCCTGTAGATACGGCAGGGAATGAAGTCGGCTACGGCTTTTATCGCTTTATTGCCGTAAAATACGACGAAGCCGAGCGGATTAGGCTCATCATCGCCTCGGACGGTGCATGGGGTAAGGATGGAACTGTTATTTTCCCTGAACAGCCTTACTGTAAAAATGCCGACAAGGTATTGGAGTACGATTTGAAAGGCCGTTTACAAGACGAACAGAATTCCGGCGGAAGCTTTTCTAAGACGTTACAAGAATCAGGCTTTGAGTGGGACTAAACTGTCGGATGAGTTTTATTTCTCGAGCCGCACGCTTCGGGCGAGCGGCTCGGCAGAAGCCGCCGGTCAGCCTTTGCGTTCCCGTGTATGGGACGGAGGGGCTGATCGGGCGGTTTTTTGAAAGCGTGCTGCAGCAGACGGATTCTCCGCCTGTTGAAACGATCGTCGTCAACGACGGAAGCCCCGGTACAAAAGAACTGCGGAGTATTGTTAAAACATATACAAAGCGGTTTAAAGCGCAGGGGGTGCCGCTCGTGTTTTTGGAACACAGTAAAAACCTCGGTACGCTCGAAGCGCGCCGGACAGCGGTAAATGCGGCATCGGGCGAATACTTCGCCTTTGCCGACCCCGACGATGAGCTGCCGCCTGACGCTCTCCGCATTTTGTACGATGCAGCCGTTACGTCGGGTGCCGATATTGTACACGGGAAGGCTGCGGTATGCGGTATGGAAGGAGAACCGGACGCGCGTGTTGCAGCCTTTGCCCAAAGGGCGCAGAATGTGTACGATGGTGTTTTAACCGGCAATGAAATCCTCCGTACATATATCGTTGAACACTCATACAGCAGTTTCGTATGGGGCAAGCTTTTTAAAACAGACCTTGTTCAAAAAGCGTACGGCGACATTCCGTTTACCTATTGTACAATGGCGGAAGATATGCTTCTCTATTTTTTTATAACCTTATATGCCGATAAATACATAGGCATACCCGATATCGTGTACAATTACCGCATCAATACAGGCCTTACTTCCCGCCGCCAAATCACCGATCTTGCCGCCTGGCAAAAAGTGTGTTCGGCTTCTTCGGTATTTACGATCCTTTTTTCCTACTTGGATGACCATCCCGCTATCGGCAGTGATATACGAGAAGCGGTACGGGATTTAGGCCGTGCTCACTATGCCGATAACCTCAAGCAGCTGGAAATCTGCGTAGTTCCTTCATTACAGGAAGAAGCTCGTGCGATGCTGGAAGAATGGTGGGGAATGCATAATTTATAATTAGAATGATTAAATTCATAATTCATCAGTTATGTTTTGGCATCCGTCCTTTTCAATACATCAAATACTTTTCCCTCATCTTTAAAAACTTCTTTTCATCTTTTTCGATAAATTTAAAGTAGTCATCTAAGGAAAGGCTCATCGAGCTTAGCTTGTTTGTTCCGGTTAATAAATTGAGGCCGCAGAGTTCGGCAGGGTAGTTATTTATCTTAAAACTATCGGGATACATTTCCCTTATTGTGTACATCATCGCGATTGCAGCTGTTACGGGCAAGAATCTCTTTTTATCCCTTACGATAATTTGAACCCCTTCGCATAGCTCCTCCTTATAAACCGAAATGGCCGGTGTAAAATAGGCGGGCTTAAAAAAGACTCCCTCAAGTTTGAGGGCATTTAGAGCTTCTGCTAGAGCCTCGGCATCTATATAGGGGGCTCCTATGTATTTAAAGGGCATGGTTGTTCCTCTTCCTACCGAAATATTTACCCCTTCAAAGATACAAAAGCCCGAATAAACTAAGGCCGTATCGGCCGTAGGAATATTCGGCGAAGGCGGCACCCACATTAAATTAAGGTCTTCAAAATAGTCTTCACGCTTCCAGCCCTGCATGGGGACTATTTTTAAATTACAGCCTATCTTAAATTCTTTATTGAACATTAAGGCTAATTCTCCCACTGTCATTCCGTGCCTTTGGACAATCGGAAAATAGCCCGTAAAGGATTTAAACTCCTCTTCCAGAATATTCCCTTCAACATTTATGCCGTTTATAGGATTGGGCCTGTCAAACACAACAAATGTTTTTCCGTCACGGGCACATGCTTCCATGGCATAGGCCATTGTGTAAATATATGTGTAAAACCTTGCCCCTACATCCTGAATATCGAAGCATAAAACATCTATTTCTTGCAACATCTCTTTTGTGGGCCGCTTTGTTTTTCCGTAAAGGCTGTAAACGGCAAGGCCGGTTTTTTTATCTACCATGTTTGAAATACCGGCTCCCTCCCTTGCATTTCCCCTTATTCCGTGTTCCGGAGAAAAGAGGCTTGAAAGATTAGTCTTTTCGTATAAGATTTCGATGCTTGATCTTCCTGAAGAGTCCATTCCTGTTTGATTTGTAATCAATCCTATTCTTTTCCCTTTAAACAGATTAAAAAATTCGTCTACGCGTTCGATGCCTGTCTTAAAATCAGACTCGTCCGGCTTTCCATTGGCAAAGCTAAGGATTGCAAGACTACAAAAGCAAAATAAAAAAAGCTTTTTCTTCATTTTGCCGTTCCTTCAGCTTGTTTTTTTGCCAAGCTTTTCTTTGAGTTCCTTGATTGAATTTCCGCAAGTATTGCCATAGCTTTTTCACTTTTTAAAAACTTCCTCAATATTGCAGATTGCTTTGATTGTTCTTTTATGCTTTCCATTATGGCTGTCAAGTCCTTGCGGGAACCTTCATTATCATAAATTTCAGGAATCATATTTATAAGTTCGTTTCTGCCTACTGCAAGTTCTATAAGCATTTGATCCAGCATAGCATTATCATAGTTTTTAAATGCAGAATAAATAAGGGTGGTAATGGCTCCATAGTTTTTTGCAAGATAAAAATCGCCTTCATATTTTCCGCGCAAGTTTTTTCCAAAAAGGGCTGGGGTGTTTTTTGCACTTGTAAAAATTATGATTATTAAATCTTCTTTAGGATCGATTAGAGTTAATGTCCCGGTCCAGCCTGTGTGTCCTATTGTGTCCGCACTCGCAAGCTGCGAGAAAGCCCAAGCGTAGCTGTTATTAAGCCCCTGCCTCCTCCATCCTAAACCTGCCTGCGAAAAAAAATTCCCCTGACTGGTAAATAAATTTAAAACGCTTGAATCGAATAATTTGATATTTCCATATCCTCCGCCGTTCAGCATTACCTGAGCCAGGACTGCTATACTTTCGGCATTTGCAAAAAGCCCCGCATGACCGCTTACCTGATCCATTGAATTGTAGGCCTCAGGGTCATGTACCGTCCCGTGAACCGGCATGTATTTTATATCTTTGAATTTTTCGTCCTTTGTTCTTTTGGCCGCCCGTATTTCGGTTGCGGTAATATCCTCTTTTGTAAATCCCTTTTTTAGGGGTTCATAGCAAACCGAAGCTAGATTTAAGGGCTTATAAAGGTTTTCTTCCGTATACTTATCCAAGGGAAGGCCTGTTACTTTTTCTATAATCAAACCTAAGAGCATATAATCTATATCGGAATATAAGACCTCAGTACGCGGAGAATATATTAAGGGAGTGTTGCAAATCAGCTCCAAAACAATCTCCTTGTTTTGTCTTTTATCGGTATTCTTTTTTTGTGTTATTTTTTTGTTCACATAATATTGTGCCCCTGCCGGGAAACCCGCCTGATGCTTTAATAAGTCCTCAACCGTAATGTCGCTCTTTCCCTTAAAAAGAGCTTTTTTTTTGTCCTTAAAATCAGGAAAAAAATCTTGTACCTTATCATAGATTGAAATCTTTTCTTCGGATATAAGTTTTTGTAAGGCGAAATTTACCGTATACATTTTGGTATTGCTGGCTAGATCAAAAAGAGTTTCTTTTGTGATAGGCTTTTTGTTTTTTTGCATCAGAGGTTCTCCAAAATCATCCACGGTGCTGATATAGCCGTAGGCCGAGTTTTTTATCATCCTTCCGTTCTTTACCACTACAAGCTGAACCGATGGAAAACCGTTTGCTGTTTGCGCCTTCATAATGTCATCTATTATTTGAAAGGCTCTATAATTTACGTTATTTAATTTTTCCGTTTTTTCGATAATGGAAGGGTAGGGGATTTTTACCGATAAGGTATAGGTTTTCGAAAAGCCCTTATCATTTTTTTCGGCTTCAATGTTTGTAATAAGTAAGTTATTGGTGCCGTTTATTACCTCATCTCCGATATAAATTTGAGTGTATTTATTTTTACAGATTTTTTTTGTATCGATTCTTTTTCCGTTTAAGTATAAGAAAAAATTCTTTACATTTTCGGTATAAAAATAAATATAGCCCTGTCCGGTATAAGCCTTAAAAGGAATAAAACCGTTTGGTAAAATTGAAGGATCATATTTGTCTTTTTCCGGAGGAAAGCTTACATCCGTCTGAAAGCCTGAAAAGCCGTCTTCGTTTTTTTCCGATTTATAAATGTCTGCGTCTGCCGGATCGGCCTTTATCTTTGATATTTGAGCCGAGCGGCATGACAATATTAAACCTGCTAACAAAATGCACAAAAACTTTTTCATTTGCCCATTGTATCATAAAATGTAAAAATAGAAAAGAAGAGAAATTTCTTCTTGCACATCAAGGGATTATTGTATATAATGAATTCGGAGGTAATTTATGTCACAATTTAAAATGCAAAAAGCGAGTGCCGAAATTCTGGATAAATTGATAAAGCCTGTTTCATCGATTACCGGCTCCCATAATGAGGGCTTTTTATTGACTGCAGGATGCGGAACTGAGCGTGAACAATGGAATACAATGACTGCGGGTTGGGGATCTATAGGCTTTTTATGGAATAAACTTACTGCTACCGTTTATGTAAGACCTACCAGATATACTTCCGAATTTATCGATAAAGAAGATTATATAACTCTTTCTTTTTTTGACGAAAATGATCCATGGGCTCGGAATATGCTGGCTTTTTGCGGTTCCGTTTCGGGACGAAATATAGATAAGGCAGGGGAAACCGGTTTAACGCCTGTGATGCTTGATGATGGTGTTATATCTTTTGAGTAGGCTAAGGTTGTGCTTTCATGCCGTAAGTTATACCGAAGCGAATTCGATATGGATTTATTTGTGGACCCGCAGATTATTATAGATTCATATCCAAAAAAAGATTTTCATTATGTTTATATTTGCGAGATAGTTTCCGTTTATACAAAATAAAGTTATTCGCTGCAGGTTTAACGGCCTATAATGGACACATTTGCACCGAACCATTTTTTACTCGTTTTTTCTAAAAAATCGGTTTTAGCCATCTCTTCTAAAGTCGATTCTACTGCGTTCTTCAGGGCAAGGTCTTTTTTTCGAAAGGCTATAACATATTCTTCATAAGCTATAGCTTCATCCAGCACTCGGTAAGAGCCTTTTCTTGTTTGTATTAAGCTGTTAATTGAAAGAAGATCGTATACTACACACTCTACTTCACCTTTTTCAAGAGCGTTTATGGCTTCTTGAGCACTCTGAAATATAACCGTATTTGTAAATATTCCGTGAGTAGATTCGGCTTTTTTAAGGCTTTCGTGTATAAATGACGAGGAGGTAATACCCATTTTCTTTTCCCTTATGTCTTTAATAGAATAGTAAGGCGACTTATCCTTTACAATCAATACTATGGCACTCTTTATATAAGGTGAGGTAAGAGAATAAGCTTTATCACGCCTTTTACTGTATGAAAAGGCACTCCATATACAGTCAATTTCTCCGCTGTTAAGCAGTTTATCTCTTTCGCTCCACTTAATGACTTTAAAAATCGGCTTTATTTTCATTCGATTGCACAGCTCTTGAGCGACTTCAATGTCATAGCCCTCCATTTTTGTAGTAAAAAGATTTAGAAAGGAAAAAGGAGGATGGTCATCTTTTATACCTATTACAAATTCTTTTTTTACAAAAATTTTTGCAAGAGAAATATCGTTTTCTTTTTTTTGGATACGGACAGCCCTTGGTTTACAAGATGCCATAGCTAATACCGTAAATAAAAAGATAAAGCTAAGTTTAAAAATATGATTGTAATTTTTTTTCATGATAAATTTTCCTTTTTACTTTCCAAAAATCAGTAAATCTTTACCGAACCATTTCCTTGAAATCTTTTCAAGAACGCCTTTTTTTTCTAAGATGTATAAAACTCTTTCGATTTCCGCTTTTAAAGCCTTATTTCCTTTTTTAAATGCATATACATAGTAGTCTAAGGCTATAGCCTGTTCAACAAGGCTGTACACATTCGGCTCCTTACTCAAGTATTCTATTATTGCCGAAATATCTCCGACACAGGCATCTACTCCAAATATTTTTAAGTCTTCCAAAATTTGAGGAATATTATCATATGAGTCATTTAGTGAATGGATTTGACTCATAATATCGGGATTATTTTTAATCAATTCCGGCCCTAAACTTCCTTTTTGTCCCCCTATCTTCTTACCCTTTAGGTCTTCCATAGTTTTAATATTCCTTGATCTCAGAGTTAAAATAACTACGGCATTGCGTAAATAAGCTTGTGAAAGTTCATAGTTTTTGTTTCTCTCATCCGAATAAGAGAATCCTGATGCAATACAGTCTATGGCGCCCGTATTTATCAGCTCGTTTACTTCTGTGGGAACTATGGGGCGGAATTCCGCCTCAATATTCATTATATCTGCTATTTCTTCGAAGACATCGATATCAAAGCCTATTATTTCATCTTTGTTATTATAAAAACATATGGGCGGATTATATGCATTTACCCCTACAATGATTTTAGATCTTACAAGAACCTCGGCCAATGAAACATCATCCGAAGATATTTCATTGATTTCATTCTTTTTGCATGAGGATATCAAGCTGAACAGCAACATTACCGCAAAAAAAACAGCCATTGAGTTTAATTTATTACGCATAAAATCAATATATCACAGTATTCGTAAATTGTAAAGAACGGAAAAAAGCTTGCTTTTTCATTATTGAAACTTTTATCGAAAAATGATAGAGTATAGGTTAGGAGAAATTTGTGAACGATAAGATTGCCATTATCGGAGCAGGCTCTTGGGGAACGGCCGTGGCCTGTTCTCTAGGAAAAAACGGACACAGGGTTGTGCTTTGGAGCCATACTGCAGGCGTTGCCGATTCGATAAATAATGAACATATAAATGTAAAATATTTACCTAAGCATAAATTGCCTAAAACCGTCTCCGCTTCTACGGATATGGAAGAGGTGTGTAAGGATTCTTCTTTTATATTTTTAGCAAGCCCTTCGCTCTATTTAACCTCAGCAGTTGAAGAACTTCTTAAATTTGCTCCTTTTAGCCATGATGACGGCAAAATGCCTTATCCTACAATGGCGGTGCTGACAAAGGGTTTTATTCCCGATGAAAACGGAGAGCCTCAGTTTATAATAGACGTTTTGGAAAAAATGCTGCCCGATTTTTATAAAAATCACTTGGTTTATGTAGCAGGGCCCAGCCACGGGGAGGAGGTGGCCGAAGGTAAGCTGACCGGTCTTATAGCTGCATCTCAAAATCCCATGTGTTCTATCCGCTGTAGAGAAATTTTAAAATCGAGGAGTTTGCTTGTTTATTCCAGCTTGGATATAATCGGAGTGCAGGTTTGTGCGGCCGCAAAAAACGTTATAGCCGTCGCTTTCGGTGTCTTGGATGCTTTAACCGTAACCTCCGATATTTTCGGCGACAATACCGAATCCCTCCTTTTGGCTGCCGGCTTAAACGAGATTCAGGCTATAGGCAGGGCTATGGGAGCGACTCATCCCGAAACCTTTACATCGATTTCCGGAGTAGGCGACCTTGACGTAACCTGCCGAAGTAAGTACGGAAGAAACCGCCGCTTCGGTAACGAGATTATCACAAAAAAGATTCTCCTTTCTTTTGAAAATTTGGATGATCTTATTAAAAATATCGATAAGATAGGCTACTTGCCGGAAGGCGTTGTAGCCTGTAAATACCTGAACATTCTTGCAGAAAAGCGTAATTTAAAGCTGCCTATCTGTTCCGGTCTTTATAAAATCTTAAATAAGGAATTAAAACCTCTTGACTTGATAGAAAACTTATTACAGGGAGATACAAAGTAATGCTCGAAAATATTACCGAAAAATTCAGCGGGATAATACGCTCTTTGAGCGGTAAGTCCAAAATTACCGAAAAAAATATTGAAGATACAATCGAAGAAATAAAAACGGCCCTTTTGGATGCCGACGTAAACTTGCGTGTTGTACGCCGTTTTATAAATGCTACGGCAGAAGAAGCCAAGGGAGAAAGAGTTTTAAAATCCGTCGATCCCGGGCAGCAGTTTACAAAGATTGTATACGATAAGATGACCTCCTTTTTAGGGGACGAAAAAAAAGCCCTCGATCTAAGGGGGCCTGACACCCAATCTGTAATCCTCTTTTTAGGTCTCCAAGGCTCGGGAAAGACTACCAGTGCCGCAAAGTTAGCCTTAAAGCTTAAAAACGAAGGAAGAAAGCCCTTGCTGGTTGCCTGCGACCTTGTCCGCCCTGCCGCCGTAGAGCAGCTTTCCGTTTTAGGCGGAAACATCAGCGTGCCCGTTTACAAAGAAGAAACGAAAGATGCGGTAAAAGTAGCTAAAAATGCTTTGGCCTTTGCAAAAAAGAACTTTTATGACACGGTAATAGTCGATACGGCGGGACGTCTCCAAATCGATGAAGACATGATGAAGGAAATCGTCAATATTAAATCTGCCGTAAAACCTATGGAAACCATTCTTGTTGCAGATTCAATGACGGGTCAAAGTGCCGTTGATGTTGCAAAGGAATTTGACGAGCAGGTAGGGCTTTCAGGCTTAATCCTTACAAAATTCGATTCCGACACCAGAGGCGGTGCGGCCCTTTCCTTAAAGACCATAACCGGTAAGCCTATTTTTTATATAGGAACAGGCGAAAAGCTCGAAGACCTTGAGCCCTTTTATCCCGACCGCATTGCAAGCCGTATCTTGGGCATGGGAGATATTGTTTCTCTTGTAGAAAAGGCCCAAGCTCTTTATGATGAAGAAGAGGCGGAAAAGCTTCAAAAAAAGATGCAAAGCGAAAGTTTCAGCCTTGCCGATATGCTCATGCAGTTGGAGCAGGCCGAAAAGATGGGGCCCTTAGAGTCAATGCTCGATATGATTCCCGGGCTTTCAGGTCAAATAGATAAGGATAAGCTTGACCTCTCGCTTTTAAAACGCCAAAAAGCCATAATCCAGTCGATGACCTTAAAGGAAAGAGATAATTTCCGCATTATCGGACCGCCCCGCCGTAAACGCATCGCAAAGGGCTCAGGAACCTCTGTAGGCGATGTAAATAAGCTTTTAAAGCAATTTGAAAAGACCCGTCAAATGATGAGGAAGGTGTCAAAAAACAAGGGGCTGCAAGCTAAAATGATGTCCGGCGGACTCTTCGGATAATTTTCCGTATTAAAATTAAAAGGCCTTGAAGCGTTAAGCTCAAGGCCTTTTTAGATGCTCACAGTTTGTTTTTGTGTTTTTTAAGGATGCATCTTTTTTTCCGATTTTGCCTGGCAGTGGATACATTTTAAAGCATAGGGCAGGGCCTTTAATCTGTCTTCGGGTATCTGCTCTTTGCAGGTAATACATCTTCCGTACTTTCCCTCTCTTATCCTTTCCAATGCAGAATCAATCTTTTGCAGCTTTTTTACATTATTTTCTCCGATAAATTCGAGCATGTCTCTATCGGTACTATATGATGCCAGATCTGCAAAGTCTTTGGGAATGCTGTTTGCTAAGGTTTCTGCATACTCCTCATCGTTTTTCTTCAATGAAGAGAGTATTTCTTCCCTCTCTTTTAGCAAATATTCTTTCATTTCCTCAATAAACTTCTTTTTCATACACATCTCCTAGTTGACAATTTTTTTAATAGACTTTAGAATTATACGACTAAATCAAGCAAAAAGCAAACGTTTTTCTTGAATTTATTCATTTTTTTGGAGGTCCTGTGGCTAAGGAAGAAGCAATTGAAGTTGAAGGTATTGTTAAGGAGTCTCTTCCCAATACTATGTTTAGGGTTGAGTTAAAAAACGGTCATGTTATTTTGGCTCATTTATCCGGAAAGATGCGGAAGCATTATATTAAAATTGTACCGGGAGATACGGTAAAAGTTGCCCTATCCCCCTATGACTTGACGAGAGGCCGAATTATCTTCAGAGAAAGATAAGCTCTAATCGAAAATCGCCATATAGCCTTTCCGTATTCGGAGGACACCCTCTGTAACAAGGGATAAGGCTAATAGAAGCCCAAAAATTCCTAAAAAGATAATACTCTTAAACAGCAGTAGACCTACTATGGTCAGTATTATGCCGCGTATAAGTATCCTGAAGGCCTCACTTCTGCTAATCTTCTCTCTTTTCTTTGCATTTTCATTTCGGACGTTTCTCCAATTTTTCCACCAATTAGAGCTGAAAATGTCGTCTCCAAAGGGATTTGTGTCTTGACCGTAAGTATAGGTTTTCGCAGAGGAGCTAAAGGGGCTTGACATACTGAGATCGTAGTCTCTTCTTTTTTGAGGGTCTGAGAGCACGGAATAAGCCTCACTTATACGCTTAAATTTTTCTTCGGCTGTCTTGCTATCCGGGTTTTTGTCGGGATGATACTTCATAGCCAAGGCCCTATATGCCTGTTTAATTTGGTCTTCATCAGCATTATTCGAAACATTAAGTATATTGTAATAATTTTCCATTAGCCGATTACCGTTCCTTTAAAATCTTTACCGTTGAGAATATTTTCCAAATTCTCAATATCCTTTCCGGCAGCGCATATTACCCTTATGCCTGCTTTTTGAGCTCTTTGGCTGGCTATGGGGTCAAAGGGCGTGTTTTTTCCGGGAACCCATTCCGTTCCGACTATTTTTATAAAATCTTCCCAAGAAATAGAATCGATGGGTTTAGCTTCAGGATTCTTTTTAGGATCATCTGTATAGACTTTGGCAATGTTTGAAAGATTTACTACCAAATTTCCCGAAAATCTTTCTGCAAGGACTACGGCATCATTATCCGTAGAAAAGCCGGGTTTCCAGCCTGCTGCAACCAGTATTTGCCCGCCGAACATATCTACTGCTGTCGGGTCGTAAACTACAGGATTCGGGCAAAGATCTTCAAAAACAGCCTTTACAAGCTGGGCATTGAGCCTTGTTGCCATTATTCCTATCCAATCCGCTTCATCATTTTTGGCAGAGGCCTTTCTTAGGTCACAAACTGTCCTGTATGCGTTTTGATAATCTCTGGCAGGAGCTCCGCCCCCGATTACCATAATAATTTTTCGCGATGAATCTTGCGAAAGCCAACTTCTGATAGTTTTTGAAAATTTATCTAAAAAATCGAAATCCGGTTTATCCGGGGCTACTATAGAGCCTCCTACCGACAAAACAGTTACCATACTATCCCTCCTCAAGGATAATTATCAGTGTATTAACAACTATACATAAAAAAAAGTTTCTTAAAAATTTCAGTTAAATGCATTATATCGAATTCCGAAGCTCCTGCGGAGGATAAAAGTTCAATAAAAAATGTCTCGTTTATTTTTTTCCCTCCTTTTTTAAATAGTCCTAAGCCCGAAAGGTAGTTGCATATCTGTTCCGAGTTTTCTTGAATCATTTTCATTGAAGCCTTTTGTAAGTAAATGTTTTTTTCTATGCTTGGATTATCCTTTTCTGTCAGCGGATTATTTTTTTCCGCTATATAAAGGGAGTAACAAAGAATAAGCACGGCATGGGAAAGATTATATGAGCCGAAGTCTTCTTCAGCAGGAATATTAACCGAAAAAGAGCATATATTAAGCTCTTCATCTATAAGACCGGTGCGTTCATTGCCAAAAAGGAGGCCTAATCTGCCTCCGTAGAATTTTTTTAAATCAAGACAGAGGTCTTCAGGGCTTATTCCTAAATCTTTGCGTTTATGGCCTGTTCGTCTGCTGGTTCCTATTAAGGTTGAACAATCCGCTGCCGCTTCTTTTAGGCCTTCAATGGTAGGAGGATAAAAATGGGCATTTTTCCACACATGGGAGGCGTGAAGGGCCAGTTTTAAGACTTCCGTTTCATCGTAATCCTTCTTGTCTCCCGTAATTCTTAAATCGCTAAAGCCCGTATTTGCCATAACTCTGCATACGGCTCCTATGTTTGCACTTGTTTCCGGCCGGCAAAGAATAATTGTTTTTTCAAAGTTCATTTTTGTATATTGCCGTCATTCAGTCTTTATGTCAAGAGAAATTAAAAAAAATCTTAAAATTTGCAAACATAAGCTACAAGCCTATAAATATTAGCCAATACTGTAACTGTAAAAGGAATTCTTTGTTCTCGTATGGTATTTTTTTGAATTATTAAAAGTACAAGTTACAGAAAAATAGATTTTTTTTTGTTTTATATTTGACTTTTTTTAAAATAAAGGGTATAATGGAGTTTAGACATACTGGATTATTTCTTTATTTTGAAAATAAATCGGGAGAATTATGAGCAATAACAGTGTTATAGCCGGCTTTGATGATGAAAAAGATGACAGCTTGAAGATCCGGCTTCAAAGAGTAGATGGACTTGATAAATGCGTAGTTGTTTTTTTGAACGGCTACATTGATACCTATAACTCTGCGTTTTTTCAAAAACGTATTGCAAAAATTATAGACAGCGGTTTTATTCAGATTGTATTTAACTGTGCCGCTTTAAATTACGTTTCATCCACAGGTATAGGTTCATTTACAGCCTTTTTAAAAACCGTAAAACCAAGAGGCGGAGATATAGTTTTATTGGATATTCAGCCTAAGGTATATGAAATATTTCAGCTTTTAGGCTTTTCACAATTTTTTAATATTAAGGATGCTTTGTCTGATGCAGTGTCGTTTTTTCAAAGTTCAAGTACTACTGCAAATACCAAAGTATTTCCCAAAATATTTGCCTGTCCCATATGTTCAAAGAAACTCAAGGCTACTAAGGCCGGACGTTTTAGATGTTCGGAATGTAAAACTATATTGGCCATCGATAATAATGCTCAGGTATTTTTGGGCTAAATCTTATTCCCATTAAAAATAATTGCAGTTTATATAGGCGGTTTTCCCTGACCAAGCTTATAAACTGCAATAGATGTTTTCAAGCTTATCTTTAGATTTCTAAAGTTATTTTTATCTTACAAACGAATTAACCGAAAGAGGAGAGCCTATCCATATGCCTTCGGCTCCGAGGTACTCCTTTTTCTTGCCGTTAATTAAAAACTGAACGGAACTTACCGTGGAAAATTCGCATGCCGTAAAAACTATTTGTTCAAGCTGGGCTTGATAGGCCTCTATGCCGTATCTGTTAAATTGAAAGTCTTCGCTTATATTTACTTCTGCAACCCCGTTTTTTACCTCAATCGATAAAAGTTTTGTATCGGGAGGAATAAAGGAGCGGAAGCCTTGTTTTGCTTCTTCCGTTGTGGGGCCTTGAAGAAGGCTGTTTATGGCATCGGTTAAAGGCGAGTCCGTTTTTTCAAGCTGTCTCATAATCGGCTTTCTTACCAATTTACCGTCCGAATCTATTTTAACCAAATAAATTTTAGAGCTCCTTTTTTCGGATGCTTTTTCGTTTTTTTGCTCAAGTTTAGGCACATCTTTTTTAGATTCATCTTTATTTTTGCTTTCAGAGTTTTTTTTGACGGGTTGAGTTTCCGTTTTTGTCTTTTTTTCGTTTGAGTTTTGAGAACTTGTCTTTTTTTCTTCTTTAGGTTTATCCTCAGCTGTAGTTTTTTGCGGTTCCGAATTTTTTTTGACCGTTTTTTGAACTTGTTCAGCCGGTTTTTCCGGCTCAGCTTCGGCTTTTTCTTCAGAAGAATTTTCTTCATCTTTTTCTGCCGCTCTGATTTTTTCTATTTCATTTTGAATGCCTTCAAGGTCTACTTCATTTTGCTTTTCTTCTTGCGGTTCTTTTTTTTGGAATATGCTTATTGCATTTGTTTTTTCAAAAACACGGGCAATATTGTCTTTGTTGATAAAAAAGAGCAGGGCTATCAATAAAATAAAAGCAAGCCAAAAAAAACAGCCTAAAGATGTATTTTTCTTTCCCATAATTACCCACATAATAATATATTTTAGAAAAAAATACTATACTTTTTATAAAAAAGTATATACATAATGTTAAAAAAATTGTATAATTGTAGAATATGATAATAGCGATTGATGGACCTGCAGGCTCAGGCAAAAGTACTCTTGCAAAGATGCTTGCTGAACACTTGAACATTACATTTATGAATACGGGTAGTTTTTATAGGGCCTTGGCTCTGGCTGTACTGCGTTCTTTCGGAGGCAGAAATGACGGAAGCGGCGGACAAACTCCCGATCTTTCGGATGAAAAAAAATGGACCTCATTTGCAGAAAAGACGGAACTTTTTTATATAAACGGCTCCATGTTTTTAGGTAATGAAAATGTTGAGGCTTATCTTCGAAGCGATGCTGTAGAATCCATTGTCGCACCTCTTTCAGCTATAGTTCCTATAAGGCACATATTAAATAAGAAAATTCGTGAAGAAGCCGCTAAAACCGGAGCTGTTTGCGAAGGCAGGGATATGACAACCGTTGTTTTTCCTAATGCAGATATTAAGTTTTATCTTGATGCTTCTGTAGAGGCCAGGGCAAAAAGGCGCTTTGATCAGGGAACAAGCAATCTTTCGCCGGAAGAAATAAAAAAAACGATTCTCGAAAGAGATGAGGTGGATAAAAACAAAAAAGAAGGGAGCTTAAAAGTGGCTCCCGATGCCGTGTACCTCGATACATCGGACTTAAATATAAATGAAGTTTATGAAAGAATGCTGGCAGAGGTGTCGGCAATAATATCGGCATCAAAGTCGGAAAATATCAATAATAAAGGGTTATCTATGGAAAAGATGGAAGTGGTAAAGGATGTTGAAAAAGACTCCAACGGAAACATCCAAGCACAATTACAAGAGGAGTACTTAAATAATTTTGAGGCTCCTGAGGCGGGGACAATTAAAGAAGGTTATGTTGTTGCTGTAAACAACGGAACCGTTTTTGTCGATGTAGGCGGTAAATCCGAGGGACATATTCCTTTGGATGAGTTTGATGAAGAACCTAAGGTAAACGATAAGGTAAATGTACTTATCGAAAAAACCGAAAGCTCAAACGGTCATTTATCCGTATCAAAACTCAAGGCCGATAGGCTTATTCTTCAAAAAGAGTTTAAACAGGCTTATGCCGATAAGACTCCGATTGATGGTACTATCGCAAAGCAGGTTAGGGCCGGCTATGAGGTAAAGCTCGGCGGCGGATTGACTGCTTTTTTACCTTTGAGTCAGGCAGATGTATCCAGAGTCGAAAAGCCTGAAACCCTGGTAGGCGTAAAGTCTAAATTCTACATTGAAAAATTAAGCTTTAATTCACGCACAGGTGAAAATATTGTTGTAAACAGGCGTAAGTACATGGAAGGGCGTACCGAAAAAGAAAGAGACGCCTTTTTTCAAAATACAAAGATAGGCGACACCGTAAAGGGAACGGTTAAGAGCTTTACCAGTTTCGGTGCCTTTATCGATTTGGGCGGTTTTGACGGCCTCTTACATATCAATGATATGAGCTGGGGTCATGTAACCCGTCCTAAGGACTTCGTAAAGAAGGGCGAAGAAATAGAGCTTAAGGTAATCCGCCTTGATCCGGAGAACAAGAGAATAAATCTCTCATTAAAGCATTTTACTCAGGATCCTTGGCTTCAGTTTGAAGACAAGTTCCATGTTGAAGACATTGTTACCGGAACGGTTACAAAGACAACGGATTTCGGTGCCTTTATTGAATTGGATGAAGGAATCGAAGGCCTGGCCCATATCAGCGAATTCAGCTGGGTTAAGAAGATTAATAAGCCTGAGGATATCTTAAAGCCCGGAGATAAGGTAACATGTATGATTCTCGGCTACGATATTCAGGCCGGAAGAGTTTCTTTGGGTCTAAAACAGGTTACGGACAACCCATGGGATACGATTGAAGAGCGTTACCCTGTAGGAACACGCTTAACTCGAAAGGTCGTTAAAATTACAAATGCAGGCGCCTTTATTTCTCTTGAAGAAGGTATCGACGGATTTTTACATGCAGACGATATTTCGTGGATTAAACGCGTAAAACATCCCGGAAGCGAGCTTGAAGTAGGTAAAGAAATCGAAGTTATCGTTATCGAGTGCGATGCCGAATCAAGAAGAATCCGTTTGGGTATTAAACAGCTTACCGATGATCCTTGGGAAAAATTCGGAGCCGCTTATAAGGTCGGTTCTATTGTTGAAGGCGAAGTTTCCTCAATCACCGACTTCGGTGTATTTGTAAAGGTTCCCGGAGATATCGAGGGCTTAATCCACAAACAAAATTTGGTTGAGTCCAGGGATGAAACACCTGAAGAAGCTCTTGCAAAATACGCCGTAGGAGATAAGATCAAGGCTGTAGTAATCGAAATAAATCCGAGAAACAAAAAAACCGCTTTCTCGATTAAAGATTTTAAGCGAAAACAACAGCAGGAAGAAATTTCTCAGTACATGTCAACCGAACAAGAAGATGATGATTCATCTTATACTCTTGGAGACCTTTTAAAGAATAAACCGGAGTAAATCCGTTCGTCTTATGAGCACGGTTGAGAGCATTAAAAGAGATAAGCTTAATACTCTTATAAACACAAGCTTGCTGATAAACTCAAATTATTCCGATTTGAGTGTTCTTTTGGAAAAGATTGTAGAATCGGCAATGGATGTTGTAGAAGGGGATGCAGCATCTCTTTTGATGCTTGAGCCGGATGGTGAAAGACTTAGGTTTGAAATTGCAATAGGGCCTAAGGGGATTGAAGCAAAAAAGATGGTGCTTGCCTTGGACGGTATTGCCGGCTGGGTTATAAAATATAACCGCAGTGCCATAATAAACGATGTATTAAGCGATCCCCGCTTTGATCCTACAGTGCAGAAGGTTACAGGTTACAAAAACCGTAATATGCTTGCAGTCCCCATGCGTATTAAAGACGAATGTATCGGGGTGATTGAAGTCTTAAACAAGAGAGAAGAAAAAGATTTTGATTCAGACGATTTAAACGTATTGGAACTTTTTGCTACACAGACGGCTATAGCCTATCAAAATGCAAAGCATTATGAGAAGTCTCGGGAAGAAATTATTTGCCTTCAAGATCAGCTGGAGCAGGATAGAGGCTATCATACTTTTATTGCAAAAAGCAAGGTAATGAATGAAAAGCTTGAGCTATGCCGTAATATAGCGGCTTCCGATGCCTCCGTACTCATATTGGGCGAGAGCGGGGTTGGAAAAGAGCTGATTGCCGAACAGCTTCACTTGAATTCGAGGCGTGTTAATAATCCCTTTATCAGGGTGAACTGTGCGGCCTTACCCGAAGGCTTGCTTGAAAGCGAGCTTTTCGGCCATGTAAGAGGGGCCTTTACGGATGCAATTGCAGATAGAAAGGGCCGGTTTGAACTGGCCGATAAGGGAACTATTTTTTTGGACGAAATAGGCGATATCCCTCTAACCTTGCAGACAAAGCTTTTGAGGGTTTTGCAGGAAATGGCCTTTGAAAGGGTCGGTTCAAATAAAACTCTTACGGTTGATACCAGAATTATTGCCGCTACAAATAAAAATATAGAGGAACTTGTAAGGCAGGGCAAATTCAGATCGGATCTTTATTACCGCTTAAACGTCTTGCCGATATATATTCCGCCTCTTAGAAATAGGAAGGATGATATTCAGGAGCTGGCCCATTTCTTTTTAAAGAAGTTCAGCAAAGAGGTAAAAAAGCCGTTTTTAGGTTTTTCGCCTGATGCGGAAAAACTTATAAATGCTTATTCTTGGCCGGGAAATATTCGGGAGCTTGAAAATGCCGTTGAGAGGGCCTGTGTTTTGGGTAAGCCGCCGTATATCGAGGAAAAGGATTTGCTTTTAAAATCTGAATCCTCCTCTTTTGAACCTGAGGTTAATTATTCGAATCCGGATTTAAAATCGGCCGTAAATGATTTTAAAAAATCTTTTATTGTCAAAATTTTAAATGAACATAAATGGAATCAAACAGCTGCTGCCGAAAAACTCGGAATACAGCGTACATATTTATCGAGATTGATAAAAGAGCTCGAAATTAAGGAGATATAAAATGGTTTTGGAAGAAAATAAAGATTTGGCACAAAAAATCAACGATTTTTTAGTCCAATATAGAAAAATAGTGCTTGGCATTGTGGTTTGTATTCTGGTTGCCGTTGCCGGTGTTGTTGTTTGGTTTGTAATCGGTGAAAATTCCAAGAAAACTTCGGTAACAAGCGTTGAGAAAGTTATTTATGAGCTTGAAGACTTTAAACGGGAAGATCGGGCTAAAAATCCTTCATCTGAAGATGACGCTGCGGATAACGAAAAAACTGTTTCTGCAGCCGTAAAAGAAGCTGAGGACAAGGCTATTGAAGAATTAAAAACCCTTGGTTCAAAATATTCTTCTTCCTATGCAGGCTTTAGGGCAAATACTACGATAGCCGAAATTTATTTTCAGCGAAAAATGTATGAAGATGCTTTAAAATTCTATGAACTTGCAGCAAAAGCCGTAAAAAATTCTTATGTCGAAGGAGTTGCCTCTTTTAATGCCGCAGCTTGTGCCGATGAGTTAGGAGATAAAGAGAAAGCTCTCGCTTATTATGAACGAGCTTCAAAAGTTGAAAATTTTCCGCTGATTCCCAGGGCGCTTTTTAATACGGGCCGCCTGTATGAAGCCTTGTCAAAAAAAGAAGACGCTATCCTTTCTTATAACAGGCTTTTGGAAAAATACCCTCAAAATGAATGGGCGCTTCTTGCAAAATCCCGTATAATTGTTCTTACGGGAAACGATAAGCAGTAAGTTATTTAAGGATAAATTCGGTAATGCCGGTTTATCCTTAACAGAGGTCATATGCTTGGGAAAAAACTATTATGTTTATTAAGTATTTTTGTTTTTTTCTCCTGCGGTATAGACAATATTGTTTATTTGGAGCCTCCAAAATTAATTCATGATCCTACAGGGCATTCTAGTGAATATCTGATGTATTTTGAGTTTGAAACCTCAGATAAAAATAATTTGGGTGTCGGTGAGTTTTTGGGCTTTGAAGTATATTACCGTATTTATGAATCGGAAACCGATTGTAAAAATATGATAAAAAATATAGTGCAGTACAATGAGTCAAATCCTGCCAACTCAGTTAATTACCTTCTGTCATCTTATAACTATAAGCTGTTAACATATGAGGGACACTTATATCAAGATAGACCTATTGTTCCGGCTTCAGGTTCTCCTGTCAACCGTAGAGTGAGATTTTTTATTGAAGCACTCATCTCTTATCCTAATAATTTTAGTATAGACGGAGCAATACAAGGTAAGGTCTTACGCCAATTAGGTGAAGACTTTGCTGCTGCAAAGAGCGGGGATTATGATGTACAATCTTCAAGTAATCCTTCTAACGATTCGTTTTATGTTGCAGTCTTTGCTGCAACTTACGGCGTTGATACAACCTTTAGACCGGTTTATAGCAGCCTTATTTCATTGGGCTATGTTAAAATAAAAAAGAATACATAGTTTTATATATAAAAAAAGTTTAATTTCTCCTTAATACCGTATTTCATCACACGGAAATCAATTTTGCTAAAAACTGCCGATAATAAAGGTATGGATTTAGAAAATATATTCGATTACTTTAACGACATCAAAATAATTAGCAATCACGACGGATATTTTTACAGCGTAAACGAAGCTTTAAAAATATTATTACTTGGTCTTCTTTGCGGGCGTAAAAACATTAGAGAGATACACGAATGGGCAACTGCTGACATTATAAAGGATAGGCTAAATAAAGAATTCGGCATAAAAAAGACACCTTGCTATTATTGGCTTACCTGTCTACTTAAATTGATAAACATAGACTCATTAAACGAATGTTTTATGAATATGGCTGAAGCTCTTATCAAAGAATACGGTACAGAAAAACCTCTTACAATAGCGATAGACGGAAAAACTATCCGTTCAACAGATAAAATGAGCAGCTATGAAAGTCCGCTGCACATAGTCTCTGCACAAGTTGCCGAATTTGGTATAACATTGGCACAAAAGTGTGTTAAAGGAAAGACAAATGAGATACCTACAGTTCAATCTCTTATAAAAACTCTTAATATAAAAGGACATATAATAGTTACAGATGCCTTAAATTGTCAAAAAGAAACTGCAAAAATCATAAAAGAAGGAAAAGGGGACTATTTATTGTCGGTAAAAGGGAACCAGCCTTTATTAAAAGCGGATATTGAAGAATATGTTCAAGATGAAATTTTAAGAAAACAAATGGACACGGCTTGTAAAAGTGAAAAAAATCGTGAAAGAGTTGAAAAGCGAACAGCCTTCTGCACAACTAATTTAGGTTGGATGGATAATACAGGTGAATGGGAGGGGTTAAGCTGTATTGGTGCTATTCATTCCGAATTTAAGAGTAAGAAAGGAAAGAGTGATGAATGGCATTATTATATTTCAAGCAGAAAACTTACAGCTCAAGAGCTATTGGATATCGCAAGGAAAGAATGGGTTGTAGAAACCATGCATTGGTTATTAGATGTTCATTTTAGAGAAGACTTTTGTCGGCTTTTAGATAAAAATCTACAACAAGCCTTGAACATAGGACGGAAAGTGGCGTTAAATTTGGTCTCGCGATACAAACAAAAAAATGCACCTAAATCTTCTTTGTCACACATTATGTTTAAAGCTCTCATGGATATATCTTTTATCAAAAAAATATTACAAAATTGATTTCCATGATTTCATCACGTAAATACTTGCAATTCTAAACATGATATGGTAAAATATAACATAAGAGGAACTTGATGAAAATATTGAAGCTTTTCATTTTTTGTATTGTTTATTTGCTTTTAAGTTCATGTAATCGAAGAGTATCTGAAGGTAATGCCGTTAAATATGATATCGATAAAGTTTTAAATAAAAGTGAGCCTATTACTATAAATATTTGGCATTATTATAGTGCAACCCAAAAAGAAAATTTTGACAGCCTTATAGATAATTTTAATGCTTCTGAGGGGGCCAAATACGGAGTTTATGTCCGCGGTATTAGAAGGGCAGGAAATGCAAGCGAAATATCTTCATTTTTAGCAGATGCTCTTTCTCAAAAACTTGGCGCAGATGAAATCCCCGATATTTTTTCGGCCTATCCGGATACGGCCTATGATTTTAACCAACAAGGTCTTTTGTTGGATTTAGCCGATTTTTTTACCGAAAAAGAGAAAGACGAATATGTAAAAAATTTTTTATATTCCTCCGGGTTTGGAGTAAAAGATGAAATTAAGCTCTTTCCCGTTGCAAAGGCTACCGAGGTTTTTATTTTAAATAAGACTGCATGGAAACCCTTTGCAGAAGCCATGGGTGTTTCTTACCGTGATTTAATTACATGGGAAGGCTTGGTGAAAGTTGCAGAATTATATCATAAGTGGACCGACTCATTAACTGCAGAACCTAATGACGGTAAGCCTTTTTTTGGACGGGATGCCTTGAGTAACTATATCTTAACCGGTACCTATGAACTCGGCAACAGTATCTTCAATGTGTTGGAAAACGGTGATGTTGAGTTTGTGCTGGATAGGAAATCCTTGCGTACTTGTTGGGATAATTATTATGTTCCGTTTGTCAAAGGTTTTTTTACTGCAAAGGGAAGGTTTAGGGCTGATGATTTAAAAACCGGCGACATCATTTCATGCATAACCTCAACTTCATCCGCAATATATTTGCCGTCTAAGGTTATAGATTCTGCAGGTAATTTTACATTTATTGAGTTAGACGCCTTACCCATTCCTCATTTTAGAAATGCAAAGCGTAAAACCATTGTTCAGCAGGGAGCCGGTATGGCTGTACTAAAAAGCGATATAAAACGGGAGACAGCCGCTGTTCTATTTTTAAAATGGTTTACCGAGATGCAAAAATATTCCGAATTTGCAGTTTCTACGGGTTATCTGCCTGTCAAGAAAAAAGAACTTGAAACCGAATCCCTGACAGCGGCCTTTTGCACTGACGATACCTGTATTTTACCTGTAATGCAGGATGCTCTTAAGATAAGTATGGAAACAATGAAATCCTTAGACCTTTATTTTCAGCCGGCTTTTAAGAATTCGGATAAGGCGAGGAATATTATTGCGGACCTACTTCAAGAAAGGGCAAAAAGAGACAGGGCTAAGGTACTTGAAAAGATTCAGTCCGGAAAAACTCATAAAGAAGCCGTAAATGAATTTCTTAGCGATAATGTTTTTGAGGAGTGGTTAAAAGAACTTGAAAAACAGTTATTTGATTTAAAATAGTTGGAGTTATAATGAAAAAAAGTAAAAATGCTCGAAAATATTCTACTTCCATTTTGTCACGCCTTTTGGTTCCCATGCTTTTTGTATTTGCTCTTCAGGCTGCAGTAATGCTGACGATGTTTTTAAGCTCCGATATCCTTAAAAAATCCGGCGATAATGCTTATGGAGTTTTAAGTGAAAAGGTTTTAAACCGCAAAATGCTGATCGAAAATGAAATGTCCAATAGGTGGACAAGAATTACGGATTTGCATGAAAAAGTTTTGAAGGTAATCAAGGCCGAATTGTCCCGTAATAATATTGAGCTTTATCAGCTTGCAGATAATCATGACTTGCAAAACAGTATTCTCGATACACTTCTGCCTCAGCTTATATATACCATAAGACGGAACTATGTTACGGGCGTCTTTTTGGTTATTGATGCGCCAAGTCCTATTGCAAAAAAAGACGAATTTTTTTATCCCGGCTTATATGTAAGAAATGAAGATCCTTCTTCCTATTCTTTAAGCAATGAGGACATCGTTATATCGAGAGGTCCGTCAGAGGTTGTGCAAAATCATAATATTGCTTTAGGAGTGGATTGGTCTCCTTTCTTTACTATTTCGCCTAACAGCCGGGATATTTTTTATAGGTATTTTAATGCGCCTATTGCTGCCGCTCTAGAATATCCTAATGAACCTGCTAAAAATCTTGCTTTTTGGAATACTTTATTTAGACCGGATACTTTAAGTGATGAGGTGATTACATACTCCATTCCGATAAAGGATGAAAAAGGAAAAATTTACGGAGTTATTGGTATAGATCTTTCGGCAAGATATATTCAGAGCTTTTTAGACTTTGCTGAGCTTGATATTTATAAAAAGGGAATGTATTGTATAGCCTTCCATGATGTAGATAAGAATGCCGGAACTTTTTTGCCGATAGTTTTTAACAGCATTGCAAGTAATTTGAATGCCGGCCATATTCCTGCCTTTGAGGTTGAACAAACCGACTATAAAAATGTTTATAGTATCGATAAGGGTTCAATATTTACGGAAAGATATTGTTTGGCCATAGAACCCTTTCATCTTTATCAACGTAACGGAATGTACGAAAATCAAGAGTGGGTGTTGATAGGTCTGGCTCCCGAGGCAAGTGTACTTTCGTTTTCGGTAACATTAAAGAAAATATTTTGGCAGTCTGTTCTTGTTTCGGGTTTTTTGTTTTTAGCCGGTTCTTACTTGTCGAGTCAACATATTTCCAGTATGTTTACAAAGGTTGTACTAAAGCTTCAAAACAGTGATCCCAGAAAGATGCTGAGTATCGAAAAAATGAATATTACGGAAATAGATACTCTACTTGTTGCAATAGAAAGATTAAGTGCCAGTGTTTTTAATGCGGCTTCACGGGTTTCTACGATTATAGAAAAGCTGCAGGTTCCTATAGGGGTTTTTGAACACAATATATTGATGGGTACGGTTTTTTGCAATTCGATTTGGTTTAAATTGTTTAATAGTCAAAAATATTCAGGCGATTCCGTTTTGAATACGGACGAATTTTATAAATTGTTGGATCATTATGAGTATTATATAAATTCAAAGGATGATACAAAAACCATCTATGCTATACCTACAGGGGAACATGGGAAGGTCCGCTGGATAAGGTTTATGCAGACGAAGGAAAACGACAAAATCTTAGGTATAGCACTCGATATTACAAAGGAAGTTGAAGACCGCAAAAAACTTGAACTTCAAATGAATTATGATGAACTTACCGGCCTTTATAATAGAGCTGCCTTTGACAGAAAGATAACCGAAGTATTTAAGCAAAAACATTTAGGTATCTGTGCTCTTGTTATGTGGGATCTTGATAACCTAAAATATTTAAACGATTCTTTCGGGCATGCTTATGGAGATACTCATCTTATGGCTTTTGGAAAAAAGCTTGCCATGCTGCAACAAGAGCGCTGTCTTGTTTGCAGGCGCTCAGGGGATGAGTTTTATAGCTTCTTTTACACCTTTTCGACATCCGATGAAATTAAACTTATTTTGACCGCTTTTTGGAAGGATATACAGGAGACTCCCATCACTCTCCCTAATGGAGAAACGTCAAAGCTCCGAGTCTCGGCCGGCTTGGCTTGGTATCCTTACGATGCAGATAATCAGGCCGATTTAGTCCGATATGCCGATTTTGCAATGTATGACGTAAAACATTCGTTTAAGGGCTCTTTACATGAATTCAATTTGGATGTTTATAAAAAGAATTATATAATGATCCATGGTACGGAAGCTCTTAATCAGATGCTTGACAGGAATCTTATAGAATATGCCTTACAGCCTATTGTTACTTCAGGTACCGGAGATATTTACGGATATGAAATGCTGATGCGTTCTTCTGCTCCGGAATTTAAAAGCCCTGAGGATATATTGCGTCTTGCTAAGGCCCAGTCAAAGCTGCATAAACTTGAAGAGCTTACTTTTTTTGGAGCAATGGATACCTTTGTTAAAAAGATAGAAAGAGGCGAAATATCTAAAGATACGAAGATATTTTTAAATACCATAAGCTCGCAAGTTTTATCGAATGCCAAATTCTTCGAATTTGAGGAAAAGTTTAAGCCTTATCTTTCAAATATTGTTTTGGAAATTACGGAATCCGAGCCTCTTAACACAAACTTTTATGATCTAAAAAACGAAAGAATCCGCAATTGGAATGCAATGGTTGCAATTGACGACTTCGGAAGCGGCTATAGTAACGAGTCATCTCTTTTGTTCTTATCGCCTAATTTGGTAAAGATAGATATGTCCATCGTAAGGGATGTCCATAAGAGTCTTGATAAGCAAAATGTATTGGAAAACCTTGTTTCATATGCAAAGAAAAGAGATATAATAATATTGGCCGAAGGTGTTGAAACAATAGATGAGATAGACGTATTGCTGCGGTTCGGTGTAGACTTGTTCCAAGGTTACTTTTTTGCAAAGCCGTCTTTCGATATTACTCCCATACCCGAAGAAAGAATACAGGAGTTAAACAAGGTTTTCTCTTTGTATTAGAACCGATTGGATCTTGTTGCTGTGGATCCTAGTTGACCGCAGGCTCCTCCTATGCTTTGACCTCTTTTTTGCCGTGTGCTTATATTTAAACCGGCCTTCTTTAGATAAGTCTCAAAAGTACGGACTTCCGTTTCAGATGGAGTTTTAAAATTCAAGCCTTCTACGGGATTCCATGGTATTAAATTTATAAAGCATTCAAGGCCTTTTGCAAATTCTATGACCTGTTGAGCTGCCTTTTTATCGGTATTAAGCCCCTTCATAAGGGCCAGCTCTAAGGTTACCCTCTTATTCGATTTTGAATTAAAGTATTTTATTGCTTGCTTTAATTCGTCAAGGCTGTTTGTTTTATTGATAGGCATAAGCTCTGATCTTAATGTCTCGTCAGCAGTTGTCAATGATACGGCAAGGCGTACTTCAGGCCCCTTATCTGCCATCTCATAGATTCCCTTGCATAGGCCTGAGGTTGAAATTGTTATGCGCCTTTTGGAAAGATTTCTCCCTTTAGGATGGGCAAGAATGTTTATTGCCTTATCTATTTCGGGTAAATTCAACATGGGTTCTCCCATCCCCATAAAGACTATATTATCCAAACTTCCTGCTTCTCTTTCCAAATGTAAAAATTGTTCTACGATTTCTGAAGCCGAAAGATTTCTTAAAAAGCCTATCTGTCCGGTTTTACAAAAAGCGCATTTCATGGGGCAGCCTGCCTGACACGAAACACAGGCTGTTTTTCTTTTTGCTTTATCTGTCAGTAATACGGTTTCTATGACTGAGCCGTCATAAAGCTCTACAGCCAGTTTGATTGTACCGTCCTTATCCTTTAATGCTTCTTTTATTTTTGTCGAAAACAGAGAAAAATCATTTTTTAGTTTAGAGCGCATATCGAATGACAGATTTGTCATTTCGTCAAAGCTGTTTACTCCCGAAGCTATCCAGTGAAAAATTTGTTGGGCTCTGAATTTTTCTTTTAGACCGCAAAAGTTTTGAATCTCTTCAGGAAACATTCCGGAAAGAGCTGTTTCATTCTTTTTAATGGTCATTTTTTGTCAGCTCAAACAAGAGGTCTGAAACCGTTTGATTTTTAATTCCAAGTTTTTGGAAATCTATTAAGGTTTCTATAGCTTTTTGCTTTTCCTTTTTTTCTATATAGCACTGGGCAAGTTCAAGATATACCCTATAATTTGTATCTTCGGTATCTTTAAGATGGGTTAGGGTAGTAATAGCCTGATCATATTTTTGCTGCAGCTTGCACAATATTGCAAGGCCTAACATTGCATATGAATCAAAGTCTATATCAAGAGCTTTTTGATAGTTTTCTTTTGCCTTTTCAAAGTCATTCATGCTGCGGTAGGCATCGCCTATTCGTGTTAAAATGACCTTGTTGTTAGGATCAAGTTCAAGTATTTTTTTCCAGTATACTATGGAGTTATATTGCTGGTTTAAACCTCTGTAACAGTCAGCCAAACCGAAGAGGCCGTAGAAATTATCGGGTGAGCGTTCAAGGGCTCTTTCAAAATAATATACACCTCGGTCAAAGAGCTTCATCTTTCGGTAACAGTTTCCAATAGATGTTAAGATACGTATATCTACCAATTCTCCGCTTGATTCCATTACCTTTTCCCAGTATACGAGGGCTTCCCGATATTTTTTAAAGTCGTAATTTAGGTGACCCAAGCCTATTAAGGCGTAAGCGTTTTTCGGGGATTTTTCCAACACTTTTTGATAAAGTTTTTCTGCCTTTTCAAATTCCTTGGTTTTTCGATAAGCATCGGCTACACGGGTTAATACCGTGATATTTTTATCATCAAACTTAAGGTATTCTTCCCAGATAGCTATGGCCCTTGGAAATTGGTTCATTGACTTGTAGCAGTCTGCAAGACCGAAAAGAGCATAGTTATTGCTGGGATGATGTTCAAGGCATTGTTTGTAAAATTTTATTGCTTCATTGAATTTATTGTTTTTACGCTCTGCATCACCTAAGCCTACCAGCGCATAATTATTTGTGGGATCCAGTTCCAATATTTTCTTAAAAACATTGATCGCTTCAGTAATACTGTTGCCTTTTAAAAGGGAGTAGGCCTGTTTTGAAAGTTCGGATATTTCTACCTGTTTTGAATCCTCCGGGCTGAATATCTCATCGCTAAAGGGCGGACTATTTATAAAATCAGATTCCTCAATGTCAGGAATCTCTTCATCTAATTTGTTTTCGAAACTTTTTGTAGTCTCACCGGGACTATCCATATTGGCTAACTTTTTTTCATGTTTGATGTCTGACATTAATCCTCCATAAATGTGTGTACGTACATCTAAAATTAATTAAACGATGCAAATTTTAAATAAGCATACGTATAATTTCTGCCAACTTATCCAGCAAAATACCTTCTTTACTGGTATTATGAGCCAGATGATAAAATTTTAATGCTTTCAGGTGTTCATTTCGGTTTGCGTAGTAGTCGCCTATTCTTACAAGGCCGTCCGAATAGCCGGTTGTAATAAAAATCCTTTCTGCAGCAGTTATGTCCTTTTTATTATAAAGTTCATTACCTCGAAGGTTTAGTTTTGCCTTTTGTTCTGCAGTCAAGGTTTTAACGGGCAATTCGCTTGTCTTTATAAAGCCTTCTGTAATTTCTTGCAATATTCTTCCCTTTAAATATACTTATATAAATATTTAAATTTGTATTGTACGACTATAAAAATAGTAAGCATCTATAAATTTAAAACAGTATTAATTGTAAAATGTTACATCAAAGCCTTATTTTAACTACGAAGGCAAAGCATAACAAATCAACATAAAGCTGATCTTATTTATACAATCAATTATCGGATATTATACCCCAGTTTTTGATTTAATTCAATAACTAATGGAAGAAAAGTATAACCAAAGAGTAGAATTCGGACAACTCTTTGGTTATTCGGAAAATGTATTTTTAAATATTATTCATCAAAGTCATCATAATCCAAGTCATCATCGTTATCATATTCAAAGTCTTCGTCATCAAAGTCGTCGTCGAAATCATCATCATCGTCAAAGTCGTCATCATCATCAAAATCGTCAAAGTCATCGTCAAAATCATCATCGTCGTCGAAATCGTCAAAATCATCATCAAAGTCATCGTCGAAATCGTCGTCATCAAAGTCATCATTGTAAGAATCACTAAAAATTAAGGCTTTATCGAATTTTTCCAATTCAAGATTTTCAAGCATAAACAACCCCTTGTACTACTATTGGTTTACATCTATATTATTATAATAGATGAGAGCTCGCATTTTTGTCAACTAGATAATGTCAAATTCTTGTCTTTTTTATATAATTTATTGCCGGATTTTGTATACTATTAGGCCGGAGCGTCCTGTTTCAAAAAATCTTTGTTCTTCCCAGGCCGAAATTATAATATCTTTTCTTATTACGAAGTATGTATAAATAAATCCTTCGGGGAGTACCGGCAGGGCGGTTTCCACCCATTCTTCAGTTTCCGGATCTGTGTAAAAAAGCCGGCCGGTTTCTAAAAGAACGGCCTTAAGGGGGGGGGAAGCGTTTTCAGGTGTAAATTCACATACCGAGGCCGTAATTTCAAAGTCTCCTGCATATGAGGTATTTGAATTTCGGTAAAAAATTACCTGCTTTGTTTTTAAATCTTCCGAAAACATCTCCGCTTTTACGTTTTTTTCAGTCATTTTGAAAATTTTACCTATGCCGCTCTCATCCCGAAAGGCGGTAACAGGAGAAGACGCCTTAATAAATTCTTCTTGACTTATTACGGAATATTTTCCCTTTAATAAGTCTTCAAAAGAAAAAAAGGAAAAATAATCGAATTCTACACGGCCGTCTTGTTCCGTTTTAAAAGCCGCAAACCATTTTTTATTGAATTCCAGGGCTGAAAGCTGTGAAAGATTTTTAAGTTTAAAGTGTTCGGGGCGGATGAGGCTTAAAAGGTCTCCGTTTACGCTATTATAGCGTAAAAGACTTGAAGGGCTTTCATCCTGAAGAATGGAGGAAAAGATGGTGTTTGTATATAATCTTATAAGGCTTCCGACGTCCGTTCTATAAAAACCTTCAGCCGTTTTTGTATAAAATTCGCTTTTTATTTCTATTGTAGGTTCTTCTTCAATTGAAAATGCAGGTAAAATCCCTGCCTTATTTACAAGAAAGAGGGGAGGATCATACATCAGCCCTAAGCCCGACACTCTTACAGCCTCTGTCCACGGCCTAAAGCCTTGCTCGGGAACTTTTTCGGGAGAATCCGTTTGTTTTAAGCATGGAGTTTCCGATTCTGCATCTTGAGTAAAATAATACCAGACTGTGCTTATCGGTTTGGTTTCCTCTTCGGTTTTTTCTTCTGAATAGACGGTTTCAGGTTCGGCCTCTTTGTTTGCACAAGAGGCAAATAAGAGGGCCGAAGCCAGAAGCACAGGAAAAACCCGTACTTTAAATAAATTATGCAAGAGCGATTACTTCTATTTCGACGAGGGCGTCTTTAGGAAGGCGGGCAACCTGTACTGCAGATCTTGAAGGATGGTTTGATGAACCGAAGATTTCTGCATATACCTCGTTCATTGCAGCAAAGTTATTCATATCGCTTAAAAAAACGGTGGTTTTGATTACCTTGTCGATGCTTGTTCCTGCCTGTTCCAAAATTGCCTTTACGTTGAGCAAGGACTGGCGTGTTTGGGCTTTAATTCCTTCAGGAAAGGCTCCCGTAGCAGGATCCAAGGGGATTTGCCCCGACGTAAATACAAAACCGTTTGCCTTAATTCCCTGAGAATAGGGGCCGATGGCTGAAGGTGCTTTGTTTGTTGCTATGATTTCTTTCATATCTAGTACTCCTAAAAATAAAATCTTATGCGTTTATTTTACTCGTTTAAGGTCTCATAGTCAAGCCGAGATTAAGTTCGCTTTATCCGTTTAAAAAGTTCGGTGCGGTCGATTATAAAATAGAGGGGGCGGCCGTGGGGGCAGAGCGGTTCGGGGAGGGCGAAGGTTTTAACCGCTATATTGTATGCAGAAACGGGGTCGATGATGTCGCCGTCTTTGCAGGCGGCACGGCAGGCAGATCTTGCAAGGATATGGTGCATGAGTCCCGAAGTATCCTTACCTGCACCTGCAAGGTCTTCTTTTAAGTCCTTTTCCGTGCCCTGCCATCTTATGGGAACCGCCCTTATAATCCAAAGCCCTTTTTTTTCTTCACTTATATTAAAGCCCGCTTTTTGAAGCTCTTGGAGGTTTAGCCTTATGATTTCATCGTCTTTTTCGGATTCCGTTTCGAGGCGGTAAGGAATTAAAAGTTCCTGCGAGGGGCCGAGGCTTTTTTTTAAGCCTTCAAAGAGGATACGCTCGTGGGCGGCATGTTGGTCTATTATATAGAGGGCATTGTTTTTTTCGACAGCGATAAAGGTGCCGCAAAATTGGCCTAAAAATTTAAAATTGGATTTGGGGAGGTCTTGCGGCAGAGCTGAGACCTCATGAGCAGCAGCCGACAGTCTATGCTGTGCTGCTGACACTTCCTGAAAAGCTGCCGAGGCTTCAAGCTGCTTTATCGGAGATGACGGCCAATAGGTTTTTGTGCTGTTCTGCCGATAGTCGAAGGTATTGCTCTGCAGATAGTTTTTTGTGCCGGCCGGATTATAGCTTTGGTTTAAATCGGCGGCTTCATATTCAGTTTTTTCAAAATCAAAGCCTCGCGTATATTCAGGTTGATAGCTTTCCTTTAAAAGATCGGAAACCGTTTTTTGTTTATAAAAAGAACTTATGGTTGAGCTCAGGCTGTGATGGATTTCTTTATAGTCTTCAAATTTTGCTTCCCTTTTTGCAGGATGAATATTGAAGTCGACTCTTTCGGGGTCTACATTTAAAAACACAAAGGCTGTGGGAAAGCCTCCATTGGGAAAATAGCCTTCCGATGCATAGCAAACGGCTTGAACAAGGCCGTACTCGTTTATCCGCCTTCCGTTTACAAAAATATAGATATTCCGCTTGTCGGATCGGACTACAGCGGGGCTTCCTAAAATTGCTTTAAAAGAAAAGCCGTCGCCTTTTTGGTTTATCTCGTAAAAAAGCTCTTCAGGTTCTTTAAGGCTCATGGCTGCAAGGCATCTTTCTTTTAAGGAAGAATGGGCCGGAAGAATGAGCTTATTTATTCCGTCCGCTATATAACGCATTTCGATATTGTAGTGGGGGAGGGCCTTTTCGACAAAGGTCTGACGGCATTGGGCTGCCTCATATTGGGGGCGTTTTAAAAATTTTTTTCGGGCAGGGAAGTTTTCAAAAAGATTTTTAACTTCGACTGTTGTGCCATTATTTAGGCGGGCAGGAGAAATCTTTCCTAAGGAAAGTTTCCAAGCTGCGGGGCCTTCGCGGGTGGAGGTAATTTCGAGGGAGCTTACCGCCTGCACCGATGAAAGGGCTTCGCCCCTAAAGCCCAAGCTCCGTAAGTGAAGGAGGTCTTCAGCCTCTTCTATTTTGCTTGTGGAATGGGTATGGGTACAAAGTTCCAAGTCTTCCCTTGTCATTCCGCAGCCGTCATCGCTTACCCTTATTGCACTTATTCCGCCTTCTTCGATTTCTACTATAATTTGAGAGGCTCCCGCATCTATCGAGTTATCCAATAGTTCCCGCACAACAGAGGCAGGCCGCTCGATAACTTCTCCGGCGGCTATTTTGCTTGCGGTTTCTTTTGATAAGAGTTTTACGGGCTTGTATTCTCTCATGCGGGCTTCCTTTAAACGTTTTCCGTTACCGTAAACAGGTCGAGTTCCGGCTCTTCTTCAGGCAGTACGGGCTGGTTTAATAAGACTTCAATCTTTCCTTCCATTTTTTCTATATCTTTTTCGAGCCCCTTGGCAAGCTTTATGCCTTCTTCAAAGAGGGAAAGAGCTTTTTCCAAAGGAATATCGGAGGAGCGTATGTCATCGCTTATCTTTTCAAGTTTTTCCAGTCTTTCTTCAAATTTTTTCATAGACAAATACTATCCTTTTTTTTGATGAGGGTCAAGTCTTCTTTACGAATTCCGATAGCGGCGGATAAGCGAAACAATATAATTGACATGATTTATAGATTTTGATAACATGTATCAAAGATTGTAATTTTTAATAGATATAAAATGAGAGGAAAATAAATTGAATAAATAGACAAAAATAGCCGCCGATTACAGATTTTAAGTTTCTTTTAAAACTAGATAACTTCTAAAAACTTCGGTTTTGAGGAGTGCTGTAATGGTGTGCCTTTTAAGTTGTAAACTTTTTTCTTTTGTCTAGGAGTTCAATATGTTAAAGAATTTTATTAAGTGCATCTGCACTGTTTTTAAATACGGAGCCTTTCCGGCTGTAGTCTTATTTTTTCTTTCGGTTTTTACCGGGCTGACCCTTCCTTTTACGGTTTTATATACTCAAAAATTAATCGATTCTATAATTTTATTTTTAAAAGAGTCTGTTGTTTTGTCTTCCGTTTTATGGAATGCTGCTGTTTTAGCCCTAACCATTCTTTTTATGAATCATGTTAATTTTATAAGCAATATAGCCTTTATCTATCTTGAAAAAAAATTGACTTATAATTTATCCGAAGCTATTTTAACCAAGATGCTTAAGATAGATTTTGCATGTTTTGAGGATGCTGCATTACACGATGCATTAAAGGAAATTAGGAGCCGCCCTGCAAAAAAGGTTATAAATCTTTTTAAAGAATGTAGGGCATTCCTTTGTGACAGTATAAAACTTTTTGGAATGGTTTTTATATTTGCAAGGGTTTCCCCTTGGCTGAGTCTCGGCTTTTTTGTTTTTTTAGTTTTAGATTTTATAAACGAATATATTGCAACAAAAAAAATCCAAGCTATCTATGCTTCTCAAGTTTTTGATGAAAGAGAACTCGAAGATTTAAGCTCTATCCTTTCAAATAAGGATGCCTTGCCCGAATTAAAAATATTTTCCGCGATTCCTTTTATCGTAAAAAAATTTAAGGATAAGTATAAGGTTTTATTAAAGGAAAGAATATCGATTACTCTAAAATCTTACCGTTACATGGGGATTGCTTCCGTAATAATGATAGCATGGTTTTCTTTTTTAATCTTTGTTTTGATTAGGTTAATCATAAGAGGACAAGTATCTGTAGGAATGTTTACAGGTCTTATAGCCTCAATAACGGAAATTTATTATTTGCTTGTATTTATGTCTCAAAGTTTTTGGGGCCTGATTGATGATAATAAGAGTATCGGCTTTTTGTACACATTTATGGACCTTCCCCATGATATTCACTATAACAAGATGCGGCATGAGGAAAAAATTTTAGAACAAAACATTTTGGAACAAAAAACTTTCGATAAAAAAAATGCAATCATTTTTGAAAATGTTTCTTTCCATTATCCTAATTCTAAAAAAGAAGTTTTAAAAAATATTTCTTTTAGGATAGAAGCGGGGGCACACATTGCCTTGGTAGGAAAAAACGGCAGCGGAAAAACAAGTTTGATAAAACTGATAACAGGGCTTTATAAGCCTTCATCCGGAAATATCTTTATAGGTTCAAAAAACATAAACTCTATTTCCCGCGATGCCCTTCATAAGGAGTTTAGTGTTGTGTTTCAAGATTATGCAAGCTATCAGATGAGCCTGCGTGAAAATGCAGCACTGGGAAGTATCGAATTTTTAAATGATGATGAACACCTAAAAAAATCCCTTGCCCTTATTTCCGATGATCCGGTTTTTGATGATCTGGATAAGCATCTTGGAAAATTGGAAGAATCGGGAACGGAGCTTTCGGGAGGACAAAAACAAAAACTTGCAATTGCAAGGGCTTGTGTCGCTAAAACTAATTTTATAATTTTTGATGAACCTACGGCTTCATTGGATCCTTCAGCCGAAAAAGAAATGTATCAAAATCTTCAAAAAATTATAGGTACTTCCAATAAGGGGCGGGGCTGTATTTTTATCTCTCACCGTCTTGCAAGTGCAAAAATGGCAGACATCATTTTTGTGCTCAATGAAGGAAGAATAATAGAAAAAGGCTCCCATGATGAACTTATAAAAAATGGCGGCCTTTATTCTAAAATGTACAAGGAGCAGGCCTCTTGGTATAAGGATGAGCCTGACACTAATAAAGTTTTTATGAGAGGAGACTTATGAAAAATAATTATCTATATCGTTCTTTTAAATTTACTTTTAGGGTAAGTCCCGTTTCACATATTTTTGTTTTAATTGAAGAGATTTGGCAGGCCTTGTTTCATTCTATTGCAGCTATTCTTTTAAGCGGTTTTATTGACACCGTTATAGCTTATTCTCAAAAAAGGGTTGAATCTAAAAGTCTTTTGCTTTATGCTTTGAGTTTTGCCTCCCTTTATGTCTTACAGGAATTATGGGCTCTTGTTTATAACGGCTCAATGAATATCGGAATGTATGAAAAACCGAACAATTATGCAAATCTTTTAATTGCCGAAAAGGCTTCACGATTACGCTTAATCGAATTTGAAGATGCAAATATCTTAAACATGTATAAGTATGCTAAGGATAATATAGAAAACGAATATGTGCCTTATCTTGTAATGCGTATGATTTATATTTTTTGCCGATTTATCGAAATAGCTTCTTTAACATTTGTAATAAGCAAATTCGATTGGCAGCTTTTTTTTGTTGCAGGCATTTCGGTTATTCCTTATTTTATTACCCGCCTTATCCGCGGAAAAGAAATGTATAAATATAAATCGATTCAAATTCCTGAGGAGAGAAAATTGGATTATCTTTGGTCTCTTTTTACGGACAAGAGTGCAGGAAAGGAATTGCGCATTTCAAGATCCGATGAGTACATAAAAGAAAAATGGCTTAAAAAGAACAAGGAAGTTTTTGATCCATTTTGGAAGTTAAAGAAAAAAGATGCCTTTTCCGTTTTGTTTTGCGACATGCTTTCTTCTATCGGATATGGAATTGCCGTTTTTATCTGTCTTTACCTTGCCTTAAATAAAACAATCAGCATCGGAAATTTTGGAGCAGCCATCGGTGCTTTTACTATGATTCAGTTTTGTATGCGGAATCTTTTGGAAGCCCTAGGCTCGATTTCAATGTATGCCGCCCACACAAAACATTTTTTCGATTTTTTAGATTTACCCGAAGAAACAGCCTCAGAGTTTAAAGATTCAGTCTCCGTATTAAAAAAATCGTCCGCCGAATCTAAAGATTCTTTTTATAGTTTAAAAAATTGCATCGAATTGAAAAACGTTTCTTTTTCATATCCGAATAAAGATAAAAAAGCTATTGAGGATATAAATCTTTCCATTAGAAAAGGAGAAACAATAGCTCTTATAGGCGAAAACGGTTCGGGTAAGACAACTCTTTCTAAAATTATTTTAGGGCTTTACGAGGCGGACGAGGGTGCCGTTCTTTGGGACGGTACCGATTTAAATTTTCTTGACAAGGATGCTCTTTATAAAAATATTTCTCTTACTCTTCAAAAGCCTGTTCAATATAATTTTAGTTTGAGAGAAAATGTTGCAATTTCAGATTTGAGCAGGATAAACGAAGAGGTAAAAATTATAGAAGCCTTAAAGGAAAACGATGCCGATTATCTTTTAGAAAAGACAGGTGGTTTGGACGGAAGACTTGGGCGTATTTTTAATGGAGCTGAACTTTCAGGTGGAGAATGGCAGAGGCTTGCCCTAAGCCGCTGCCGTTTTAAAAATGCCGATTTTTTAATCCTTGATGAGCCGACCTCGGCCCTCGATCCTATCGAAGAAAGCCTTGTTCTAAAACGGTTTATAAGCCTTATCAAAAACAAAACCGCTGTAATTATCTCGCATAGGGCGGGCCTGTGCAGGCTTGTAGACAGGGTTGCCCTTATGAAAGAGGGCAGGCTCTTAGCTTTAGGTACCCATGACGAGCTTTTTTCTTCTTGTGAGGAGTATAGGAAGCTTTATTCTGCTCAGGCAGATTTATACCGAGATTAAAACTGAATTTCTAAGTTTTTTTCATTTATGCCTTGATTAAAATAAAAAAATAATGTATGTTCGTTGCAACATTTTGTGAGAGGTTGCTGACATTGGTACCCTTAATTATTTTGAAGGAAGGCGACAAGGCCTCCGTACTTAAATTTGACGGAACGGGGGCCGAATTTTCCCGCCTTCGCAGTTTTGGAATAGATATAAATACGGAAATAACCGTTGTTACTTCTCAGGCCGATAAAAAAGGGCCTATTTTGCTTTTGGTAAACGGTTCAAAATATGCAGTAGATTATAATCTTGCTTCTAAAATTTTGGTGCGTTTATAGTATTGAGGAGATTGGAGATTTAAATGACTCTTGATGAATTGGAACAAGGAAAAAAAGGAATCATAGAAGATCTTGAGATAAGCGGAATGACTTTGCAAAGGCTTATAAGTCTTGGGTTTACTCCCGGAGCTGAACTTTCGGTTGTAAGAAAGGCCCCGCTTTTAGATCCCTTTGACATTTCCATCTGCGGTTCGCTTGTAGCAGTCCGCAAGGATGAAGCTAAAAAAATCATTGTAAAAGAAGTTTAGAATATGAAAAAAGAAAAAATAAATATTGCTTTTGCCGGTCAGCCTAACTCCGGTAAGTCAACCCTATTTAACATGATGACGGGAGCTCATCAGCATGTTGCAAACTATCCGGGTATCACTGTCGAGAAAAAAACGGGAGAGTATTTTGCTCTTGACCAATCGGTTTTTATTACCGACTTGCCCGGCACTTACAGCCTTACTTCCTATTCACCGGAAGAAAGGGTAACCCGTAATTTTATCCTCCGTGAAAAGCCCGAACTTTTGGTAAACATTGCCGATGCCTCAAATTTGGAAAGACATCTTTATCTGACATTCCAGCTTTTGGAAATGAACTGTCCTCTTGTTATGTACTTAAACAAGATGGATTCTGCAAAAAATGCAGGCTTGCAAATCGATGTCGATAAAGTTTCTTCTCTCTTGGGTATTCCGATAATAGCCGGTTCGGCCAAGAAAAAAGAAAAGATAAACGAATTAAAAGAACTTATTTCAAGAAGGGCTGAAAGCTCCGAACCTCAAAGTCCCTTTATGCTTACCTACGGTAAGGATATGGAATCCTATTTGGAAAAAATTGTCGAAAAATTAAAGGCTTCTGCAAAGGACGATTTTTTTTCTATTCCCTTAAGATGGCTTGCAATCAAGCTTTGCGAAAAGGATTCCGCAGTTATCGAAGAAGAGGGTAAAAATTTTACAAACTTTGATTCCATTTTAACTTTTATAAAAGAAATTGAAGCCGAGCACAAGGAAAAACATAAGCACAGCTTTGAAATAGAAATAGCTCTTGCCCGCTCCGCTGCGGCAAAAAAAATCGTTGAAGCTGCAGTTTCAAAAAAAGAGCTTGAACAAAAAGCCGTCGAGTCCTTAAATATTAAAAGAAAGATTACCGAGGTTATTGCCGCCCTTATTCTTTGTTTTGTAACCTATGAGATTTTGGATTCCCTCTTTTTGCTTTTGCCGGTTCCTATCTTTGCAAATAGCATTCTACGCTTGATTCTTAGTATAGCCGGAGCCTTTGCCTTTACGGGAGGAGCCGCTCTTATTTATACTAAAGGCGGTTCAGGCAGTATAAATTCAACCGACAGAATCGACAAAGTGCTTTGTCACAAGGTTTACGGTCTTTTGATTTTGGTTGAGCTTGTTTTGGTTTTTTATTGGATAACGGTAGTTTTGGGTTATAAGATGACCGACAAGGTTTTCCCGATATTTAAATTTGTCAGAACAATAGTTTCTCAACTTATTTATCCTGAAGGACTTATAAACGAGGGGCCTTTAAGAGGTTTGTTTTTAAGCGGGATAATTGATGGGGCAATAATGATTTTAAACTATGTCCCAATCTTTTTCTGCTTGTTTGCCCTCATTGCCTTTTTGGAAGATGTCGGCTACATGGCCCGCCTTGCCTTTATCATGGATAGGATTTTACGCAAGTTCGGTTTACACGGACAGTCAACCCTTCCTATGATTCTATCGGGCGTTATAATGGGAGGCTGCGTTGTTCCCGGTGTTATGTCCACAAGGACAATCAGGGATGATAAGTCAAGATTGGTAACGATTCTTATCCTGCCCCTTCTTAACTGTATGGCAAAGATTCCCTTTTATGTTTTAATTACGGGAATATTTTTTACAAGTTACCAATGGATAGTTCTAGGCGGAATTTCATTTTTTACATTGATAGTCGCCCTGATTGTTGCAAAATATTTCAGCCTCTATGTTGTTCACGGCAAGCCTGAACCCTTTGTACTTGAGCTTCCGGCTTATAATATGCCGACCCTTAGAGGTGTTTTAACACGCACCTTTGAACGCTTATGGAGCTTTATAAAAAAAGTTGCAACGACTGTAGTTGCCGTTTCAGTTATAATTTGGGCGGGCGTAAATTTCCCCTCATTGAGCTCTGAAAAAACCGCTCAATATGAAGCAAGAAAAGCAGCTTACATTCAGGACTTTGCAGGAAAATTAAACAATTCCTATTCCCAATATTTTACTTCCGAAAAGGGCTTTATAGAATATCAGCGTTTAACCGAAAAGCTTTATTTGTATGATGCTATAAATCTGTTCGGCGGAGCTAAGGGCATGGAAAAGAATGTAAACAGATTGTTTTTACAAAATCCCGAAATGACAAAAATAGCCTTAAAAGGAAAAATTGAACTCGGCAGTAATATAGGTGCTTTTAAAAATTATTTTGATATGTATTCTTCCGCAAAAAAAGATTTTGATAAGGCATACAATGATGCTCAAGAATTTCAAAAGCCTATTTTAAAGGCTTCATTTTATGCTTATTGGCAAAAGCTGAATCCTTACTTCTTTGCCATTGTCAGAACCGGAAAAGTGAAAATTTCAGGCACAGCTGTAATCGATTCCGAAGCTGCTGCCGCTGCAAAGGCTATACGCCCTGCAAGTGCAGACCTAAAGCTTATCTCCGTACAGCTGCGTAAAGAAACTTTGGAGAACTCCGTTTTGGGATATTTGGGAAAGGCATTGGAACCCGTTACAAAATATGCGGGCTTTGATTGGAAGGTAAATATCGCAATTCTAGGTTCCTTTGCCGCAAAGGAAGCTCTTGTTTCGACCTTGGGCACTATTTACAGTGTTGAGTCTTCAAGCGAGGATTCGGGTAAAGTTTTGGAAGCCCGCATTCAGGATAAGGAAACGGGATTGACCCCATTAGACGGTCTTACTATTATGATTTTGATAGCCCTCTTTCCACCCTGTATTGCTACCGTTATGGCAACAAAGACCGAGACACAGAGTGTGGGTTGGACGCTATTCAGTGTTATGTATCCCGTGGTCCTGAGCTCGCTGGTTGCCGTCCTAGTTTTCCAGCTGGGAAGATTGTTCGGCTTTTGATTGTAAAAGAAATTTAAGGAAAGCCTCTAAAGCTGCGGCTTTTAGAGGTTCACATTTAGGATTATAAATTTATGGGAGTTTATAGATGAAAAAAATATTTATCGTATTTGTTTTAATGATGTGTTCTATTATGCTTTTTGCACATTCGCCCCTATTGACCGTTGAAGATAACGGAGACGGAACTATCTATGTTCAAGGCGGATTTTCAAATGGAGCTTCGGCTGCCGGTGTTAAACTTTATCTTACCGATAAGGCTTCAGGGCAAAAAATCTGGGAAGGAGAATTCCCCGATGTAGGCGAACTCAACCTGCCTATCCCGAATGTTCCTTATACTGTAACCTTTGATGCAGGGCCGGGCCATATTATCGTAAAAGACGGTCCCGAACCCGAAGGCGGTTTCGGCAGTCAGGCTGCTTCTTCTGAAGCCGCAGGAGAAAACGAGTCAGCCGGAGATGCTGCTCAGGCTCAAAAGCCCGTTGCTGTCTCCGGTTCTGCAGGTTGGGTTCCTATGGATACCGTTTCGGCAATGCCTAGTGTCGGTCCTTCGTTTACGGCAATCTTGGCCCTTGTACTTGCCGTAATAAATTCGATACTGATTGTCTTCCTCTTTAAAAAACAAAAAAGGTAGGTGTAAAAAGTGAAAAAGCTATTTTTTTCCGTATTGCTATGCTGGACGGCTTTGAGCCTTTTTGCTCACTTTCAAATTATTTATACTCCGGCTTCGATAATCGAAGCTTCAAATAACAAGGTTGATTTTATAATTTCTTTTACTCATCCCTTTGATTCCGGCCTTACTATGGACATAGGTAAAAATGAAGCAGGCGAAATAAAAGGCTTAAAGGAATTTTATTCCATCCATAAAGAAAACAAGACCGACTTAATGCCCTTTTTAAAAAAGGGGGAATTTGAATCTGCGGAAAACAAGGCCTTTGCATATACCTTTGAATTTGATAAGGAGGCAGGTTTTAGGGGAGGCGGAGACTGGGTCTTGGTTGCCGTTCCTCATCCGTATTTTGAAGCAGCCGATGACGGATATATTCAGCAGATAACTAAGGTCTTTATTAACAAGGCCGGACTTTCAACCGATTGGCAGTCAAGGGTTGCCGAGGGTTATCCCGAAATTTTGCCTTTGGTAAAGCCCTACGATATTTGGGAGGGCGGTGTGATCCGTGCCCTTGTTTTGGACTCCGCTGGGAACCCCGTGCCTTATGCTCAAGTTGAATTTGAAAACATGAACTACGATGTGGATATGGCAAACAAGAAATTTACCGGAGAACCTAAGCTGCAAAAAGCGGGCGCCGGAATGATAATGGCCGATAATACCGGCGTTTTCGAGTTTATTCCTCCTTGTCCGGGATACTGGGGCTTTGCCGCCCTTAGAGTAGGGAAGGAAAAGGAATTCGGAGGAAAAGAACTTTCTCAAGATGCCGTTATTTGGTTTGAGGTCAGTAAGATTGAAGATGCGGTCGAACAGGCCGATAGTACAAAACAAGCCGATATATCTTCTTCTGACGGAGAGCCTTCTGAAAGAGCAAAACCCAAGGAAGGATTTTCGCCTGCGGCCCTGATAATAGTAATCTTGCTTTTTGTGGTTATGTTCGCTTGGCCTCCTATCTTTAAAAAGATTTCGGATAAGGCTGAAAATAAGTAGGAATAGTAAATAAATAAGACTTGTTGGGGGCTTGCTTTTTTTTTGAAAATATTTATAATTACCCGAAGGTTATAGACAAATAAGGTTCTTAAATTAATTTTTAAGATTAAAAGGGAAACCGGTGAAAAACCGGCACAGCCCCCGCTACTGTAATTGAGTTTGTTTATCATAATGCATCTATGTATTGGAGGCATAAGCCACTGTTAATATGGGAAGGCGATAAACTTTAAATCATAAGTCAGGAGACCTGCCTATTTGTAGTATTACGAAATCCTTCGGAGGGAAGGAAAATCGGAAAACTCATTATTGTACAACTCTATTTTATTGTCAGCTTTTTCTATAAACGGAGCTGATGCCTTGCGTTTTTCGTGTTTCCTTTATTTAATCTCCGATTTATTTTTAATTAAAAGTTTGCTGTTCCGTCTTTGGGGGCTTGCTTTTTTTTTAAGAATAAGATAGATTGTAAGTGCTGATTTACATTTGGATTTGAAAAAAAAGATTTTTCCGTGAGTTTAAAGCAAGACTTTTGGTCCTATCTTTTTTTGAACTTAAGATTATGAGTCTTTAGACTAAAATATTTATAGGAGAGTTTTTTATGAAAAAGCGTACAGGAATAGTTTTATTTTTATTCTTGGTATCTATGGCTTCATTTGCACACTTCCAAATGATTTATACCCCGACCTCAAGAGTTGAAGGCAACTCTGTTGATTTTAAGATTGTTTTTACACATCCTGCAGAATCAGGACACGCAATGGATGTCGGTAAAAACGAGGCCGGAGAAATCAAGGGTTTTGAAAAATTCTTTTCCGTGCACAAGGCAAAGATTCAGGATCTTCTTCCCTCATTAAAGAAAACAGAGTTTACAACTTCAGAAAATACGGCTTCAGCCTATGACCTTACCTTAAATAAGGATAACGGTTTTAGAGGAGGCGGAGACTGGGCTCTTATCGCTGTTCCTCATCCTTACTATGAAGGTGCTGAAGATAAGTATATCCAGCAGATTACCAAGGTCTTTATCAATAAGGCAGGTCTTGATACGGACTGGAGTGCAAGATGTGCCGAAGGTTACCCCGAAATCATGCCATTGGTAAAGCCTTACGATGTTTGGGTAGGCGGACTTTTCAGAGGTACTGTTGTAGACTCAAAAGGCAAACCTGTTCCCAATGCGGAAATTGAAGTTGAATATATCAACTTTGATGTAAACATGAAAAAAAGCAAATTTGAGAAGAAGGCAAAAACAAAAAATGCCGCTGCCGTTATTTTAGCAGATGAAAACGGAAACTTCTCCTTTGTTCCTCATAAGGCCGGATACTGGGGCTTTGCTGCCCTCGGTGCCGGAAATGTAAACGAATTTGCCGGTAAAGAACTTTCACAGGATGCCGTACTTTGGATTGAAGCAGTGCCTGTAAAATAAGGATTGCCTTATGACATTGGGAATGGTTTTGACTATTTCGATAGTTGCAGGTGTGATTCTCTTACTCATCCGTAAATATTACAGGATATTTAAGGGTAAGGCTTCAGCCTGCAGCTGCGGAGAAAAAAATATCAATCCTAAGAGCGGCTGCGGTTGCGGATGCTGCGGCTGTTCTGCGGAAAATAAAAAAGGCTAGTTTCTTTTTACTTTAAGTCAAGAATTGTTTCTTGTTTAAATAAAAAGTTAGCTACATATAACTTATATTAACTTAAAGGAGTTTAATTATGGTTAATAAAAGAATGGGTGCAAAGATTGCACTTATACTGGTTACACTCGCAGTTATTTTTACTGCCTGTAAATCAATGCCTGCTGCAAAAGATAATAAGCTTGCAGCCGGAATGGAGTTAGCCGCCTGGAAGGGCGAGTGGGTTTCAGCAGATATTATAAAAAACAACCCGTCTTTAAAGGCAGCTTATAAAAAAACAGCTGCAGATATGCGCTTTTATACACCTGAAGGCCTTGAAGCTGCTGCCTTGGACATGTACAAAACACCGGCGGTAAAGGCAAAGTTTGACGGTACAAACACTGTTCTTTTTACATATTTGGATAAAGACGGTAAAGAAATACAAATTTCAGTCAAATACAAGTACTTGGGACAAAAAGCTGACGGTGAGTATCCCGATTCTATGTGGGAGACTTTTGAGGCTGTAGAAGATAAGCTTGATAATGCAAACTTTAAGTATTTTATATCAATGCCTCCTCATGCTCATGGTGACGGACCAAAACACTGGCATGCCCGTTTTGGAAAATACGGTATTGACAACCTTGTAACCGGTGCAGGAAAATGGCCTACATACTATTCTTCATCTACACCTGAAGCAGAGCTTGTTAAGATGTTTGAATCTTCAATCCCAAATATGCCTAAATGGAATCCTGCTTCTCCCTTTGAATCCTATGCCAAGCACGGTAAATGGATCAACTCTTTATCTATTTTTGAAAATACAAGTAAAGAAGTTGAAGCTGCCTATGCAAAGGTTATAAAAGAATTTGCAGGCAAAAATCCCAAAGGCGGAGATTTTACAAAGGCTGAAATTATTGCCGAATTACAAAAAGGAAATAAATCCGTTAAAGATTATTCCCACATGGAATTTATTGTAAAAGATGGAAAAAATGAACTTGTTTTCTATAAAGGAAATAAAGAGATCTTTAGATCAAGCTATGTTCGTGTTGGTGCAAGTCCTTCAAAGCCGTATATGACGATGAAGGCTGAAAGAAAAGATGCCGGTATGTTTTCTTTGATTTCATTTGTAGTTGTACACGGTAAAGCTCCGATGCTGCATTTCCACTTGTGGTACGGTAATAACGAAAAAGAAATTGAAGAGTTTGAAGGAACTCCTACTTGTTACAGGACAGCTCTTACAGACGCTGAAATTGCAGCAGCTGTAGAGAAATCTGCAAGAACTCTTTTAGAAAGATTAACAAAGGCTAAAAAATAAATTTTGTTGGGAACCTATTTTAGGTTCCCAATTTTTATTAAGTTTATCAATATTTGATAATACCTTATTTTGACATAAGGAGGTTACTATGTCTAATAAAAATTTCGGTGCAAAACTTGTATTAGTTTTAATGGTTCTTGCAGTTATTTTTACTGCATGTAAGTCAATGCCTGACACAATCGGAGGCATGAAAATTGAACCCGGTAAAGAACTTGCCGCATGGAAAGGCGAATGGGTTTCGCTGGATTCCGCAAAAAATGATCCTTCTTTAAATCCTGCATACAAAGAAGCAGCAGCCAAAATGGAAAATTATACCGTTGAAGGTTTCAAATTGACCGTTGAAGGAATGTATAAAACATCATTTTCAAAGATAAAATTTGACGGAACAAACACTGTTGTGTTTACCGTAAAAGATGCTGATGGAAAGGAAAAAGAAATTTCTTCCGAGTATGTTTACAAGGGAAAGGTGCCTGTTATAGGTTATGACGGATATTACTGGGAAACTTTTGAAGCCGTAAAAAATGTACGCGGTCTTACTATGGCAAAATATATTATCTGCTTTCCCCCGCATCGAGATTCCGAAGGAGGACTACTCCATTGGCATGTAAGAACAGGCGGATCCAGTATTGACGCATTGGTAAAAGCAGATCCTATGTGGTGGCCTACCTATGTGTCTGCTTCAATGACAAAAGAAGAACTTGTAAAGAATTTTAAAGATACCATAGGAGCTGTTGCAGGCATGTTCCCAAAATCTCCCTTCGAGCCTTATGCAAAAGAAGGAAAATGGATGAATACCTCTTTAATTTATGACAACACAAGTGCTGAAGTTAATGCAGCTTACGATAAAATCATTAAAGAATTTGCCGGTAAAAATCCTAAGGGTGGAGACTTTACAAAAGCTGAAATTATTGCCGAAATGAAAAAAGTATACGGCACGACAGATCTTTATACCCATATCGAATTTGTTACCGAAGACGGTAAGAACGAATTTGTAGTCTATAAGGACGGAAAAGAAATTCATCGAGCTGCTTATAAGAGAACTGCCGAAAATGCTTCCAAGCCCGGATTGCTTGCTGTGGTAACTGATAAAAAAGATGCAGGAATGTTTACGACAATTTCTTTTACTAACCCTGGCGGAAGTCCTTTACATTTCCATTTTTGGTATGGTATGAATGATGCCGATTTTGCTAAAATTAAAGGAAAACCGACTTGTCTTCCTGCTAATCTTTCAAATGAAATGATTGCTAAGCGTGTTGAAAATACTTGCCGCAAAATTTTAAAAGGTATTGTTGAAAAATAATTGTATTGAGACTTTTTATAGGAGAGAATAAAAATGAAAAAAAGAACAGCTATCTTTATTTGTTTTTTAGTATTGGGAGCAGCTCTTTTGTTTGCTCATGCCCCGATATTGCACTGTTATGATAACGGTGACGGAACTTTTACCTGTGAGGGCGGTTTTACCGACGGTTCATCTGCTGAAGGTGTAGAAATTCGAATCGAAAATCCTAAGGAAAAAGATGCAAAAAAGAAGGTTATAATTAAGACCAAGCTTGATAAAAATGGCGAGATAACAATTAAGTACGCCGATATCAAGGTAAAAGACTTTTTAATTATCTTTGATGCAGGACCCGGCCATGTGGTAAAAGTAAAATCAAGCGATATCGAAAAATAAGTTTTACTTTAGTTTTTTAAAAAAAGGGACTTTGTTTTTACACTGTCCCTTACAATCAACCTCATTTTTTTTCGTTTAAAAGAACATCGGCACTATGCCAGCTTAATGTCGCACATTTTATACGTGCCGGCATTTCGGCAAAGTATTCCAAGATTTGCGCATCTTCCAATTCTTCTTTTTCTTCTTCCGAAATTTCTTTTCCGTTCATCATCTTAAAAAATATTTCTACCTTGCGTTTTCCTTCTTCGGTTTTTTTTCCTTTTATAAGTTCAATCAGCATATTTGTAGAGGCTGTAGAAATGGCGCAGCCCCTTCCTAAAAAGGAAGCCTCTTCTATGACTCCGTTTTTTTCTCGGATAAGCAGGGTAAGGTCATCACCGCATGAAGGATTATGGCCTCTTTCTATCTTTACTCCTTCGCCCGAAAGTTCGCGGCAGTTTTCTTTTTTTCGGGAGTATTCTAAAATCATTTCCTGATAAATCGTATCTATGTCCATTTATGTTCCTTATCGATATTATTTTTAAGTTTTTTTAATCCTTTAAAAAAACGCTTTTTACTTTTTTTAAGGCTGTGATCATAACGTCTATGTCTTCCTTGGTATTAAAAATAGAAAAACTTGCACGGCAGCAGGAGTTTATGTTTAGGTGAGCCATCAGGGGCTGCGTACAATGATGTCCGCTTCGAATCATAACACCGTATTCGTTTAAGATGTAGGAGGTGTCATGCGAGTGCACGTCTTTTACATTAAAGGCTATTATACCCGCCCTCTCTTCAGCATCGGTACCGTAGGTTTCTACAAAGTCAAGTTTTTTTAATTCGGAAAGAGCATATGAGTCCAATTCTTTTACGGTTTTTTCTATATTGTCATAACCGATCTTTTCGATATATTCTATTGCGTTTTTAAGAGAAACTATGGCCGCTGTATCATGGGTTCCACCTTCATATTTATATGGGGCTTCCTTAAACTCGCTTGACTCTTCTGTAACAAAGTTGATCATATCTCCGCCATATAAAAATGGAGGCATCTTGTCCAATAGGTCTTTTTTTCCGTAAAGCACCCCGACACCGAAGTCCGAAAAAATCTTGTGTCCCGAAAAAACTAAAAAGTCGCAGTCAAGGGCTGATACATCCTGCTTGTAGTGAGCAATGGCCTGGGCTGCATCAACCACAACAACGGCTCCGCTCTCATGGCTTAGTTTTATTACCTCTTCTACAGGGTTTATAATTCCTGTAGCATTTACCACGCTTGAGAGGGCTACGACCTTTGTTTTGGAGGAAAGTTTAGCCTTAAAGTCATTTATGTCCAAGGTACCGTTTTTGTTAAGATAGATAAATTTTAAGGCAGCTCCCGTTTGTTTTGCAACAAACTGCCAAGGCACAAGGTTTGCATGATGGTTTGATACCGCCAATAGAATTTCATCTCCGGTTTTAAGATTCGATAAGCCGTGACAATAGGCAATTATATTGAGAGCCTCGGTAGAATTTTTTGTAAAGATAATGCTTTCAATTTTGTCGGCTCCGATAAACTCGGCCGTTTTTTTTCGTGTTTCTTCAACCAAAATAGAAGAAGCTATTGCAAGGGAATGAGAACCTCGGCCCGCATTTCCGTTTGAGTGTAAAAAATATTCTTTAATGCCTTCGATAACCGGCATAGGCCTCTGTGCTGTTGCCGCCGAATCCAAATAATGAATGTTAGGATTTTGCATAAGCAATGGAAAATCGTTTTTGTACATCTATTTCTATGCTCCTTAAAGCCGCATTTCTCCTTTATTTTACATAAAAATAAACCTTTTGTCCAGCAATGGGGGAGGGGATCGAAAAGGAATTGAAATTGAAATTGAGGTGTTGACAATCTGTAATATATATATTACAATATAGAAATGATAGAGATAAAAAAGACCGAAATATTCGAAAAATGGTTTAGAAAAATAAAAGACGGTAAAACACGCTCTATTATAAACATGCACATAATCCGTCTTTCACAAGAATATAATTGTGATTGCAAACCTATTGGTAAAGGTCTTTCGGAGTTGAGAATTCATTATGGTCAAGGATTCCGTATTTATTATAAAAAGAAAAACAATCAAATTATTATCTTGTTATGTGCAGGCGATAAATCAACTCAAGAAAAGGATATACAAAATGCTTATAAAATAGCTATGGAGGTGTAAAAATGAAAGTTACAAAATGGGATATGGCTGATTATATCGAAACAGCTGAAGATGTACTAATTTATTTATCGACAGCTCTTGAAGAAGGTGAACCGGCCGATGTCATTAATGTAATCGGTGCAATAGCCCGCTCAAAGGGTATGACACAACTTGCCAAACAAATAGGGGTAAGCCGCGAAGCTCTTTATACTTCTTTGTCGGAAAAGGGGAATCCCTCGTTTTCAACCGTCTTTAATATACTTCGTTCAATGGGTATAACACTTCAAGCCCGCCGAACCGTAATTGCTTAATATATAGATGAGGCCTTTCGAAACCCCGAACTCCTTGCAAAAATGTTTATAAAGTGGCAATGAATGATTAAAGGAAGGATTGGGCGCTGACGGGATCGAACCGCCGACATTCTGGGTGTAAACCAGACGCTCGTACCAGCTGAGCTAAGCGCCCAATGACATGGATAATATTACAAATCACAAAAAATGTCAATACATATTTTGTAAAAAAATGAAGTTTTTTGCCGCAGTCTTATCGCTTCTTTTTGAGCTATTTATTTAATTTTACAAGCCCCGGCACCGGCTGAGGCTTGATAAATTTTATAAACTTAAAGGGATGTATATCTATTGCATTTGAATACCAGCCGCCTATGGAATAAATATCTATAATATTTACGCTTAACCTATAGGATATCGGAATAATCACGCTCTCTCCCAGCAAGAGCTCTTCTGCCTTGCTCAACATCTCATACCGTTTTTTAAAGTCTTTTTCGGAATGGGATTTGAGGATTATTCTTTCAAATTCCTGATTTTTCCAGTCCGAGTCATTGAGGTTGGAATTAGGCCGGAACATCTCCAAAAAGGCCAGAGGGTCTGCAAAGTCCCCTATCCAAGTGATTGTTCCTAAATCGTAATCATTTGATTTTAGACTGTTATAATAAGCGTTCAAAGAAATAAGCTTAACTTCGGTTTTTACCCCGATTTTTGACCATGCAGCCGATAAAATTTCGGCTAATTCTTGATAATACGTATTTTCGGGTATTTTAATTACCACCTTTTTTTGTTCTTCGTTTAAATTAAGTTTATTTATGATTTCTTGGGCTTTTTGCAGGTTATATTCATTTACACCCTGAATTTTGGGGTAGCCTGCAAGAGGAAAAATTAAAGTTTCAGCCTTTATAGGATAGCCCTTGCGTAATTCCTCATAGGGAACAGCTAAAAGAAGGGCCTTTCTAAACTCCGCCTCCTTAATATTCAAAGATGAAGTCTTAAAGAAAAAATAATCCGTTGCAAAAAGAGGGTCTATATTTACACAACGCTGATCTCCTATTTTAGAAATCACATCGCTTCTTGAAAGCCAATGAATCTTCCCCATATTGAATTTTTCTATAGCTTCTTCCTTGCTTAAGTCGAGGAAGAGGTTTATTTGAGGAATCTGGACATTATCCTTATCCCAATAGTTTTCGTTTTTTACCAAAATCAGCTCTTTTTCGGAAAATTTTTTTATCTTATAGGCTCCGCTTGATATGGGTTTAAAGCTGTCCCTTAATTTTTCTATTCTTTCTATGTTAGAAAATTTTAAGGCTGCTTCAAGCTGGGAGGCTTCAACGGCTGAAAAGGCATGATGACATAAAATGTTGGGAAGGTGCTCAATTTCTGTATTTGTGGTTACTAAAAGAACTTGCTCGCTTTCGGCTCTTATTCCGACCTGATTTTTATTTTTTAGTTTTCCGTTACGGTAATCGGCAGCTCCGTCTATGCAGTCTAAAAGCGAAGCATAGGGATGATTGCCTGCGGGGTTTAAAAGATTCAGCCATGAATCGACAAAGGTTTGAGCCGTTATGGGTTTTCCGTTTTCAAACTTTGCATCTTTTCTGATTGTAAAACGCCATGTTCTTCCGCCTGAAACACTGTGCTTTTCGGCAAGTGCCGGAACGGGCTGCAATGTATAAGGATCGTATACAAAAAGGCCTTCACAAAGGGCTGTTAAGATTTGGGCTTCTCCCGCATCGAAGGCCGTATGAGGGTGAAGCATCGGTATCCCTGAACTTATGGAAATATTCAGTTCCTTTTTTTGGTCTTCTTGCGAAAAGAGGTAAAAGGACATTAAAAGCAAAAATAATGCTAATAGTTTATTCTTCATATAAGCGACATTATATTGTTTTTTTTATTATTATTCAATCGGATTATACTTTAGATAACTCCAAGTTTTTTCATTTGGCTTACTTCTTCGCTGAGAGCCTGATATTCGGCCCTGTATTGGTTTGCCTTTATAATCGAATTTGTGATTGTTGTAATTTCTATCTTAATTCCTCTTATTTTGCTTCTAAGCTCAGGTTTTACGTTTTTATAAAATTCGTCAAGCCCTCCAAGCTGTTTTAGCATCTCATTGCTGTCGCTTATGTATTTTGTAAGGCTGTTAAAAAGAAGCTCGTTAGGCATTGTTTTTATTTTTTGATTAACAACCGAATTCGGCATTAAAATACTTTGGAATAAGGCTATTTTTTGAAGCACTTCTTTTTCAAAAACGGAATAGTTAATTGTTTGTTTTTTTGTATTTTGATTGATATTATCGATAATGATGATTGTTATATGCTTTTCAGGAGGTTCCAATTTTAAAATTTGCCTGAAAATTTCAGCAATTTTTCTAAATATTGTATTTTCGGATTTATAAACCAGCTCCTGATTTGATTTTATTTTATCCAGTGCTGCTTTTAAGTGAGGAGCGGAATTTGAAAGAACCCGTAAGCCCGATATTAAAATAGGTCTGTGGTCAACTTCCTTATTTGCAAAGGAGCTTTCCTTTGGTTTAACTTCAAGGCGGGATAAAACCTCCTGCTGTAATATGGCCGAATCATCCCCGTAATCTTCTCTGATTATTTCGACTATAAGATCCGTGTAAAAAGGCTTTTTTTTGAGCTTTAGGGTGAAAATCTTTTTTATTTCCCTTAGTATATTTGAAGGATTTGCACAATCCTCTTTTGTTATCTTTACTGAAGGTATAATCTCTCTGCGTATTAAAAGCTTGTATTCTTCACGGTGAAAGATGGAAAGGCTTTTAAGCTGGGTATTGATATAGGTCTCGCTTTTTGCAAGATGGGCTACGGAATCCCGTAAAAGACTGCTTGATAATTGGTCGGGGCCTTTGAAAAGGTTGTTTATTATATCGGCTATAGCCCGCGTATTTGTATGATTCGATGTATTTGTAAAATCCGACCAAATAAAGGTATTGTTTAGGTCAAGAAGGATGGCAATTCTTTTGGGAGTTAAAAACTCGGTATTAAACTGATAATAATTGTTTACAAATTCCAGCATTGTTTCATAGTGGGCCAAACGGGTGCCTATAACGCTTGCTTTTTCCGAGTCTGCAAAGTTTTCCTTGCTGGGAATTTCAACCTCAGTCATTTTACTGTCATATTTATAAGGATCATCATGGATGACCCGTTTTTTTAAAAGAGTGCTTCTGACTGCGTGAAGGGCACTGCTTTGAATATTGTAGTTTTCCCTCACCTTGGGAAGAATTTGAGAGTTAAACTCATTCCTTTTAGTTTCAAGGATTACCGAAAGTTCCTCAACAAAGTTTTTTCTATTTTCCATACCCCACTTATCGGCATTTTTCCCTTTTTGTATAAGTATATATAAGTAAAGATTTTTACCGGCCTTAGGGGTTTGACAAAGTTCTTCTTTTGTCGTATTCTGTTATACATGTTTGTTTCAGTTGTTATAGATCCGGGTGGAAGGGAATCGGCTTCTCATCTCGCAGAAGTTCTAACGGCCAACGGCTTTGAACGGGTTCAGCATGCCTGTTGGGAATCGGTAACAATAAACGATGAAGGCCTTGTTACATTAAAGCAGGATATAGACCGAGTTACCGACTATTATGATATAGTCCGCCTTTATCAATATCCTATTCAGGATGTGTTCGCCGTAACTACGCTTTATAAAAAAAAGTGGAGGAGGGTGCTTGTACGCCCGCCTGCAAAAAAGTTGGAGAATTAAACCTTATGGAAGACTATAGATCAAATTTAGAAGCCTTAAAAAACGATATCTCTAATATTTGGGGGCGTCTTTGACCCCGAGGCGGTTAAAACAAAAATAGCCGAAAAAGAAGCTATAACCTTAGCTCCCGATTTTTGGAATGACAGTAAAAAAGCCGAAAAAATTATGGGCGAGATAAAGGCCCTTAAAAATAGAATTTATCCTTGGCAGGAGCTAATGGATGAAGTTTCCGATTTGGAAGTTTTGATGGAGCTTTCTGAAGAATCCGGCAATGAAGAACTGTCTGAAGAAATCGGCTCAAATTATAACTCAGTTTACGAAAAATATAAAAAATTAAGTATCTTGAGCTTGCTTTCAGGCGAGGTGGATAAAAACGATGCCTATCTTACAGTCCATGCAGGGGCAGGGGGAACTGAGGCCTGCGATTGGGCCGGTATGCTGGTGCGTATGTATTTGCGCTGGTGCGAGTCCAGAGGCTTTAAAACGGAAACCATAGACGTTGTTGAAGCCGAGGGCGGAATTAAATCTGCAACATTTCAGATTTCAGGCGAGTTTGCCTTCGGTCTTTTAAAAAGCGAAACGGGGATTCATAGGCTTGTGCGTATCAGCCCCTTTGATTCCAACGGCAGGAGGCATACATCTTTTACATCTGTTTTTGCTTTTCCTGTTCTTGACGATACGATAGAAGTCGATATAAGGCCCGAAGACTTGCGTATCGACACATACCGAGCCGGAGGGGCCGGAGGCCAGCACGTAAACAAAACCGACTCGGCCGTACGTATTACCCATATTCCAACCGGAATAGTTGTAGCCTGCCAAACTCAAAGGAGCCAAATCAGTAATAGGGCTACGGCTATGAATGTTCTAAAATCAAGGCTTTATAATTATTATGAAGAACAAAAAGAAAAAGAGAACATGAAGTTTGCAGCCGAAAAAAAAGGTATTTCTTGGGGCAATCAGATAAGGTCCTATGTTTTTCAGCCTTATACAATGGTAAAAGATCACAGGACAAAGTATGAAACGGGAAACATTCAGGCTGTAATGGATGGAGAAATAGACGAATTTATCAACAGCTTTTTAAATACGAAGATTGAAGATATGAGTATTGATGAGGACGATGCTCTATGATATGTATTGTATGCAAATCCGAATTTTTGGCAGCCGATATAAGAGCAATATGTCTTTCTCATGTAAACGAAACAATTAAGATTTTGCCTCAATCTTTGCTTTTGCATACATTAACAAATGAAGATGTCCGCCTCGTTTTTTTTGATTCAAACCTTTTTACGGATACGGCTTCTTTTAGAAAAAAAAGCCCTCATACTCAATTTGTTGTTATTTCTTCTATCGGGGATGAAGGTCTTGCAGAAAAAGCTCTTATCTGCGGCGCCTCGGATTTTTTATTATGCCCATTTACGGAAAAAGGAGTTACAATCTGCTTATGAGGTTCTCCTTCAAATTGAAAAAACTTATTTTTTTATCCGTATTTTTTTTTATAGCTTGTTTTTTATTTTCACAAAAGAATGAAGATGAAAATTCCTATTGGACTATTGCCGTTTCGGAATTTAAAACGGAGGGGCTTCCTTCCTCTTATCAAAGTTATAAAACGATAGTGCCTGAAATGTTTTTAATCTACATGGATACCGGAGCAAAAAGAATAGTCCCCTTTGAAGAAAAAAAAATGAGGGCTGTGATGGAAGCTTCAAATAAAAAGCTGAGGCTTATAAAGGAAAGGGCAAAACTTATAAAAGAAAGGGATGAGCTTTTTTTATCGGTTGAAGACAAAAAAATAAAAGACGAAAAAGAGAAAAAACTTACGGAAGAAATTTTTAAAAAAGAAAAAAGTATTTATGAGGCCGATATAGATATCAAAATTGAAGAAACCCGTTTTTTTAGCTCAAGTCATCCTAAAAATATAAACTTATGGAAGTACGGAGAATCTTTATATACGATGTCTGAAAATGCCGACCTAGGCGAAAACTTAAAAAAAGAAAATATATCGGCTCTTATTTACGGCTCGGTAAAAGATATTTCGGGCTATATGGTTATAACCGCTTATTTGGATATGGGTATTCCCGGAATGAAGATTCACGAATTTTCAGGGGCCGGAAGATATGATGATGTTGAAAAAGTCGTAGAAATGATGGTGCGTCAAATATACACGATTATTCAAAATACAAAAGAGGTAAAGGTATTTTTTGATGTTACTCCTAAAAATGCAAAGGTTTATATTGACGGTGAGTTGATACGGGATTTTTCAAAACCCATAACGCTGCGTGAAGGATTTTATCAAATAGGAGCTTCTGCTCAAGATTATGTTGAAGAAACAAAAAAACTGGAATTAAAAAATAAGGATGCCTATACCTTAAAAATCAATTTAAAAAAAGAAGAATCTATGGCAATCGGTTTTAATCTTAAAAGTGCTTCTCCCAATTTATTTTTTAAATCCCAATACTCTATTCGTATTCCCGGAATTATAACTATACCTAAGATGAAGTCTATTTTTGAATTTGAGGAAAATGGTGTACATACTTTCGGTGTTCTTGAGCCGAAGAATAACACTTTTTCTCCTCAAAATGTTCAGAATATGATTATAAAGTTAAACAAAAAAAATGTAAAAGATTCGATAGAGACTCAACGAAAAATTTTATATTGGTCTTTAGGAGCTTTGTACATAAGCCTGCCTATAACGATGATTTTAAATTCTAAAGTAGATGATCAAGTATACGCTTTTAAAAGCGGTAAACTTCCTTATACACAATCCGAGATTGACCGTATAAACAGACTGGGAATAACTCAAAATGTTTTCCAGGGGATTACGATTGCTTTGGGTATTAATTATTTTGTACAGTTGATAATCTATCTGGTAAAGGCAGATAGAGCCTTACCTCGGAAAATAAAACCTAATTACTCGGACCCTGTTTATCAAGATGTCAAGGTTGATAAACCTATCGGGGATAAACCTATTATTAAAGATGAGGAGAATAAAAATGAAGAATAAAAGTTTTGCTGCCGGATTAAAAAAACTATTCGGTTTATATAAGGGACCGGAAGAATCTTTTTTTGAAGATTTAACCGATACTCTGATAGAAGGAGATATAGGTGCGAAGACGGCCCTTGAAATAGAAGCTTCTTTAAGAGAGTTATGTAAAAAGGACAAGCTTGTTTCTGAAGATGATGTTTTAAACGGTCTTTATAATATTTTATTACCCTATGTAAAGGTAACTTCTTTAATTCCGGAGAAAGACAAGGTTTCTATTTATCTTGTCTTAGGGGTAAACGGAGTCGGCAAAACAACTTCAATAGGAAAGATGGCTCATTATTATAAACAAAAATACGGCACGCCCATCATTTTGGCCGCCGGAGACACCTTTAGAGCCGCTGCAATTGAACAGTTGAAATTTCACGGTGAAAAAAATGATGTGAGGGTTGTCGCTCATCAGCATGGGGGAGACCCGGGGGCGGTCATCTTTGATGCCGGCGATGCAATGGCTTCATCAGGCGGCGGCCTTGTTCTTGCAGATACGGCAGGACGGCTTCACAATAAAGAAAATTTGGTAAGGGAGCTTCAAAAAATCGACAGGATTGCAAAAACAAAGGCTTCTGAAGGCTGCTATAAAAAGATATTGGTATTGGATGCAACTACAGGTCAAAACGGTCTAAGGCAGGCCGAAGTTTTCCATGAAGCTATAGGAGTCGATGCGGTCTTTTTAACAAAGTATGATTCTACGGCGAAGGGCGGCGTTGCCGTTACGGCAGGAAAAGAGCTTAACCTTCCCATGCTTTTTGTCGGAACCGGAGAAAAATATGAAAACATATCTCCTTTTTCGGCTGAAAACTATGTAAAGGAATTTATCGGAAAAATATAAATGAGTTTAAAAAAAATATTATGTTTTGTTTTTATTTTATACTCTCTTTTTATTTTTGCAGACGGATCGGAAAATTCTGATGTTCAATCCCCTCCTGTTAAAGAAACCGAAGATCAAAATTTGCCTGCAAACGAAAATAAAAATTTATCCGAAAACGAAAAAGATCCGGAAGAATCCGATAAGGGATTTTATTCCATTCAAAGCTCCGGGCTTACGGCCTGTTTTGGAGACAGGTGGTTTTTTGAACAACCGGATGATAAGGGCAGGCCTCTTATTTCCGTCTTATATGAAAAAGATAAACTTATAGAAAAAAAAACATATACCTACAAAGACGGTTATCCTGAATCTTGCGAAGTCGTTTTATCGGATAAACTTATCAAAATAAAATATAATCAAAAAAGAATGGAAACCGAAAAAATCGTTTACGATGCGGAAGGCAAAAACGAACTCGAAAAAAATATTTATACTTATAATGAAAATAATTTATTGATAGAATCGTTTTTAAAAAAAGAAGGAACCGAATATATTTCAAAGTATGAATACGGACCTGAAAATAAAACAAAATCCAAAACCGACTTTGTAAACGGAAATAAAATTTCTTACACGGAATATATGACGGATAAAAAGATAGTTCATTTATTCGAATACGGAAAAGAAGTCGGTGTGATAGAGGAAGAAATGTAAAATGAAAAAGAATAATTATAGATGGATTTTTTTTGTTTTAAATAGATTTAATTCCGCAGATACAAAGGGGCGTTCTTCAATCTCGACTCTTTTTTCCATATTGGGAATTGCCTTCGGTGTAATGGTCTTGACCGTGATTCTCTCGATAATGAACGGTCTTCAAATGGGATACATAGATACAATCCTGCAAGTTAGTTCGGGTCATATAAGGTTGTACGGCGAAAAAGAAGATCTAAAAGAAGCCGAAAATTTAAACCTCCATAAGGCTTTTTTTATTTTTCAGGAATCTCAAACATTGATGCAGGGAAATTACAGCAAGCAGCACGGCGTTTTAATACGTTCGGTGGAAGAAGATATAATGCAAAAAGACAAAGGGCTTGCCTCTGCCTTAAAAATAACTTCCGGTTCTTTTAATATCTTGGAAAAAGATTCTGTAATTTTGGGTTACGAGTTGGCCCGCCAGCTCGGTGTAAAGGTTGGCGATAATGTAGATATTATAGCCGTTTCAGGCTCATCCGAAACAAGTCTTTTTCCTGAAAATCAAGACTTAATTGTTACGGGTATTTTTAAAACGGGATATTATGAGGTTGATTCTTCCTTTGCTTTTATGTCTTTGGAAAACGGAGAAAACTTATTCGGAAAAGAATCAAGGCTATATGCTTCCGTCAAGCTACAAAACCAAAACAATGATGCTGCCTATATATCTTCCTTAAATGCTTCATCCATTAATTTAAAAGCGGAATCATGGCGTACTTATAATCATGCTTTTTTCGGAGCTCTCAGAATAGAAAAAAATATGATGATGCTTTTGGTGATTTTAATTTTTTTGGTTGTGTCGGTTAATATTTATAACGGAATGAGGCGTTCAATTTATGAGAGGCGGGAAGAAATTTCCGTTCTCGCTTCTCTTGGGGCTTACTCCAAACATATACAGGCTCTTTTTATTGCAAACGGTTTTACGATAGGTTTGATAGGTGCAAGTGCCGGTCTTTTATTGGGGCTTTTGCTCTCGGTTCAAATAAATTCTATTTTTAATTTAATAGAAAATATAGTAAATTCGGTTTTAAGTTTTGTATCCATATTGTTTCAAAATTCATCCGATGCTGATTTTTCCGTTTTTAGTCCTGTCTATTTTTATATGGAAACCGTTCCGGTTAGAATATTTTTTAATGAAATTTTATTGATTTTTTTGTTCGGCATTTTTTCCTCATCCGCTGCGGCCATGATAGCTGCGAGACGGATACTAAAATTAAAGCCGGCGGAGGTATTACGCTATGAGTAAGGATATAGTTTTAATTTCCGGTTTAACCAAAACATTTTCCTCGGCAAGTGAAAAACTTGTAATATTCGATAAACTGAATTTTTCCATTGAAGAAGGGAAAAAGATTTCGATTACCGGAGAATCCGGTTCGGGTAAAAGTACCTTTTTAAATATGCTGGGCGGTCTTGAATCGGCTGACAGCGGCGAGATTATTGCAGGTTCTTATAAGGTTCATTCGCTTGATGAAAAATCTCTCACGGAATATCGAAGCTCCTTTTTGGGTTTGGTTTTTCAATTTCATTATTTGTTAAAAGATTTTACAGCTCTTGAAAACGTAATGCTTCCTGCCCTTATTGCAGGAAGATCAAAAAAAGAAATAAAGGAAAAGGCTCTCTCTCTTTTGGAGGATGTAAAATTAGCCGAACGCAAAAATCATTTTCCGTCTCAGCTGTCGGGAGGCGAAAGACAGAGGGTTGCTGTTGCCCGCTCCTTGATAAACAGCCCCTCACTCATTCTTGCTGATGAGCCTACGGGAAACTTAGACCCTGCCAATGCCGAGACTGTTCAAAACCTTTTATTTTCTGTAGTAGATAAACATAAAAAAACCTTGGTTCTTGTTACCCATGATCAAAATATCGCATCAATGACGGATATTTCTTATAAACTTTATAAGGGCAATCTGGAAGAAGTATGAAAAATTTAGTCTTTATAAAAATGGCATTTAGATTTTTAGGTATAGGTTCGGGAAAGACGGTTTCCAATGCCCGTAAAAGTTTATTCGGTGCCGTTTTAGGTATAGGCATAAGTATAATTCCCCTTATTGTTGTTTTGGTTGTATCTGACGGTATGATTCAAGGAATAACTTCCCGTACAATCGAGCTTGGAACGGGACATCTGCAAGTTATAAATATGAGGCCCGAATCAAGCTATAAAAATGCCGAAACCGAAAAAAATATCCGCTCTTTAATTCTTGAGTTTGATAATGGAAACTTTGTTGAAAACGCTTGGATTGAGAGGCAGGGAAACGGTTTGGTTATAGGTAAAAACGGAAGAAGCGGCGGAAGCATCCGTGCAGTAGAGCCCGAATGCTTTACTCAAAATATCAGGGCTCTTAATCTTATAAAAGTCATATCAGGTTCTCTTGAATTTGAAAATAATAAGTCTGCAATTTTGGGAACAGCCATAGCCGAAAAGCTCGGCTTAAAAGTAGGGGATACATGCAGAATCATAACCATATCTAAAAACGAAAAAGGTAAAACAATTCCCCGCGTAAGTTCATTTAAAATTTCAGGCCTTATATCTTCAGGCTATCAAGAGCTGGATGCTTTGTGGGTTTTTATTCCTTTGGAGGAGGGCTTGAAGATTATGCCGATGAGTTCTTCATTAACCTCAATAGTGGTTTCGACCAATGATCCCTTTGATGAAGATAAGATGCAGGCTCTTCAATTAAAATTGAGCTCGATATTACCCGAAACTTTTTCCATCTATTCTTGGGCCGACTTAAACCGCTCTGCCTTTACTTCTTTTAAGACCACAAAGAATATTTTACTTTTTATCATGTTTTTGATAGTCTTGGTTGCTTCTGCCAATATTTCGTCGGCTATTGTTATGCTTGTAATGGAAAGAAGGCGGGAAATTGCCATACTAAAAGCAGCCGGCGCCCACCCCTCGTCTATAAGCCTTGCTTTTTTGCTTGCCGGTCTTTTAACAAGCTTAGGCGGAATTATTTTGGGAATGCCTCTAGGAATTTTAGCCGCCATACATATAAACGAAATCTTTGCTTATGCGGAGAAAATTTTAAACCATTTTCAAAACTTTTTTTATACCTTACTTTATGGGACCGGCGGGACAGGAAAACCTCTTGAAATTCATCTTTTAGACCCTGCCTATTATTTGGAGCATATTCCCGTAAAATTAAATCTTTTTGACCTTTACACAATAGCCGTTTCTATGTTAATATTATCGGTAGTAGTGTGTTTGATTCCTGCAGTACGGGCAGGAAAAGAAAAGCCGATAGAAATTATGAGGAAATTATGATTTGTGATATGTGTAAGTTGAACGAGGCTAAAATTTCTGTGGAACAAGTTGCAGACGGTGTAACTAAAAATATTTATCTGTGTCCGGCTTGTTCGCAAAGGCTCGGATTTGGTATGTTTTCTAAAACTATCGATATTTCCATAACAAAAATACTTGGATCTAATGATAATGATGGCGGCAGAAAATCGGATCAATGCCCTATATGCGGATTAAGTTTTAGAGAAATCGAATCTAAAAAAATGATAGGGTGTTCAGACTGTTTTTCGTTTTTTAAAACCGAAATTATGGAAATATTGGGAAAGAAGAAGAAAAATCTAAAGTATTCCGGCTCTATCACGGATGACCATGCCCACCAAACCTTTTTTGAAACTCATACTTCTGAAGAATTACATGAAGAACTAAAAAAAGCTGTCGAAACCGAAGATTATGAAAGAGCTGCTGCTTTAAGGGATGAGATAAAAGCTTTGGAGAAAAACCATGATATCAAAATTTGACGGCTGGTATATGGAAAGCGGTCCCGATACCGATGTAGTCCTATACAGCCGTTGTGATATAGCCCGCAATATATCGGGTTTTTTGTTTCCAAATAAAATTAATCTTTCCGACTCTGTTGACGTTGTTTCCCTTGTTTTTTCTTTTTTTTGCACTTTGGGAGATTCCGCTTATTTTAAAAAGTTACAACTTAGAGCAATAGATCCGCTTTCAATTAAGCTGCTTGAAGAAAGAGGGATTATTCTCCCTGATATGCCTGAAAAAATAGAAAAGGCCGTTTTGGTGCACGAAAACGGCTCTCTTTATATAGGTTTGAACCTTGAAGATCATATAAACATAAGTTCTTTTGCAGCCGGAATGGATCCTGAAGAGGCCTATGCAAGGGCCTCCTTTATGGAAGTTAAAATGAGAGAAAAAATTAAATTTGCCGAAGATAAGGACTTGGGTTTTTTAACTTCCAATCTTATGGGAATCGGTACGGGGCTGAAATTCTCGGTTTTATGTTCTCTTCCGGGAATCCTTTATTCCAACTGTTTAGGTTCAGTCTTGGAATTAACAAAACAAAACAATCTTAATGTTGCCGGTTACTACTCGCCGAATTCCAAAAGTTCCATAGGGGCTCTTTTTTTGATTTCAAATGCCGTATCTGCAGGCGATAATGAAGAGATTCAGACTGCGGATTTTATTTCCTGTGTAAATTCCATAATTGAAATTGAAAGAGAGAAGAGAAAAACTTTTCTAAATGAAAATACATTGAAGGTTGAAGATATGCTTAGAAGAGTTCTCGCTGTAGCTCAAAGTGCAAAACTTATGGATTTTAAGGAAGCTGCCGATATAGTTTTTAAAATAAAGTTCGGCTTAAATATGGGCTTAATTACCGGTATTACCAATGAAGAATGCAACTCGATGATTTTTAAGTCCCAAATGGGTCATCTTGCTTTTTTATTGTTAAACAGTCATACAGGCTTATCCGATAGAAATTTAAACGATTTTTCTATAGAAGAATATAGGGCTCGTACCATTCAAGAACTTTGTTCAAAAGTCCGAATTATAATGTGAGGTGTTATATGTGTCAAGGTCTTTCACAAGATGCTCATAAGCTGCTTACTCTTTTTGGTCAGCAGGAAGCCAGGCGGGTTAATGCGGATCTGTTTCAACCCGAGCATATTTTATCTGCTTTGATCCGCAATAAGGTAGGCAGGGGTTATATAATTCTTCAAAAATTAAATATTGATATTCTCAATTTACAGTTGTTTATAGAACAGAACACTCCTATCCGTACAGGGGATAGAATCATAGGTGAAATTCCTCCTTCTCGAAGAATAAAGACTTTGGTCGATATTGCAACAATAGAAGCAAGGACTATGAGGCAAAGTGTTGTCGGTACCGAGCATCTTCTTGTAGCCCTTGTCAGAGAAGAAAATTCCATAATATCCGATTTTTTTATGCGGTATAATATCGTCACTGAAGACATAAGGATGATAATATTAAAAATAACCGATCAGATGGATTCTGCCCGAACCGCTAAAGCAGCCGACGTGTCTAAGTCAAAATCATCGGCTCTTTCCGAATTTGGACGCAACCTGACGGATATTGTAAGTTCCGGCAGTCTTGACCCAATTATAGGCCGCGAAAAAGAAATCAGAAGGCTCATCCAAATCCTTTCCCGCAGAACAAAAAATAATCCCATCCTTGTAGGAGAGCCCGGAATAGGAAAGACCTCCATTGTTGAAGGCTTGGCCTTCGCCATAATAAACGAAAACGTGCCTCACGATTTATTGAATAAAAGTATTGTTTCTTTGGATTTAGGTTCCGTAATTGCAGGAACAAAGTATAGGGGGCAGTTTGAAGAAAGGCTGAAGCAAATTATAAATGAAATAAAAGAGAATAAAAATATAATTTTGTTTATAGATGAAATTCATACCCTCATAGGTACCGGCGGCTCTCAGGGAGCTATGGACGCTGCCAATATTTTAAAGCCTGCCCTAGCCAGAGGCGAAATACAATGTATTGGGGCTACAACAGTTGATGAATACCGAAGGTATTTTAAAAACGATTTGGCCCTTGAGCGGCGCTTTCAGTTGATTCAAGTTAAAGAACCGAATCCTGAAGAGACCTTTGATATACTATGCGGTATAAAACATAAATATGAAGAACATCACAACGTGATCTACGAACCTCAGACTGTAACCAAGATAATTGAATATTCAAAACGGTATATTACGGATAGATTTTTTCCGGATAAAGCTATTGATGTATTGGATGAAGCAGGGGCAATGAAAAAAACTATTCTTGACAAAAAACCCGGCGAACTTTTTGAAATTGAAGACAAGATAAAGGTTTTGATGCTTGAAAAAGCCGAGATGGTTGAGATGCAAAATTATGAAAAAGCAGCCTTAATCAGAGACGAAGTTCTTGAGCTAAAAAACGATATATATCAAATTAAAAATAAGTGGATGACTTCTTATCAGCATCCTATTTCCTATGTTGACGAAAACGATATAGCAGAAGTTGTTGCAATGATGACGGATATCCCCGTAAATAAATTGAGCCAAGATGAGGCCGAAAGGATGCTTCATATTGAAGATGAATTAAAAAAATCGGTGATAGGGCAAGATGAACCCATATCGATTTTGTCCAATTCAATTAGAAGGTCCCGTGCAGGTATTTCGTCTCCAGACAGACCCATAGGTTCATTTTTGTTTTTAGGCCCTACCGGTGTCGGGAAAACCCTTCTTGCAAAAACTCTCGCCGAATTTTTATTCGGTACAAAGGAAGCCTTAATCAGGGTCGATATGAGCGACTATATGGAAAAACATAATGCTGCAAAACTTATCGGAGCTCCTCCCGGATATGTCGGCTTTGATTCCGGCGGATTTTTAACCGAAAAAATAAGACGAAATCCGTATTCTGTTTTGCTTTTGGATGAGGTAGAAAAAGCTCATCCCGATGTCTTTAATATTTTGTTACAAATTTTAGAAGAGGGTGAGCTTAGAGACAGCAGCGGACGCATCGTCAATTTTAAAAATACGGTTATTATTATGACCAGTAATGCAGGCTCCAAGTCCATCATAAAAGAAAATCAGTTAGGCTTTAATCCTTCTGGAGACGGCGTAATGGCCTATTCCGAAATAAGAGCAAGTGCTCTTAACGAAATAAAAAAATTCTTATCGCCGGAATTTATAAATAGAATTGATGAGCTGCTTGTTTTTAAGCCATTGGATAAGGATGACATCAAACGGATATTAAAACTTGAGCTTAAAAAATTTGAAGATAGAATTGCAAAACTGGATTTATATATTGAGCTTTCAAAAGAAGCCGAAGATTTCTTTGCAGATAAAGGATATGACCCTGCCTACGGTGCACGTCCTATGAGAAGACTTCTTCAAAATAAGATAGAAGATGTCCTGTCCCTTAAAATAATAAGCGGCGAGTTTTCAAAGGGTAAGACTGCCCTTGTAGATTTTTCGGCTTCAGAGAATGATATAATAATCAGCATTAAAGAAAATCCGAATTACGAAGGTGCTTACAGCGCACCGGTTAAATGTGAGGTCGAATCCAACTGATGCGCCGATACTTTTTATATTGAAGTATTATCAGGTATTACGGAATTTTTTACTATAACGTATATTCCATCGACAACATGATAGAAACCGTAGTCGCCGTCGGGAGGTGTTTGGTCCATACCTATGGATACGTTATTTCCTATACGCACATTTTTGTCTATTATTGCAGAACGTATGCGGCAATGATTTCCTATACCTAAGCCGGGGCTTCCTTCTTTTAATCGGGTTTCCTTTTCCTCATGTGTTTCGTAATAGTCCGCCCCCATGCAGATAGAATCTTCTACAAAGCTGCCTGTTTCTATGATTGACCTGACCCCTATTACGGAGTGATTTATTGTGGAATTCGTTATGACACAGCCTTCGCTGCAGATAGATCTGCTCAAGTGTGCATAGTTTACCTTTGATGGAGGTAGATTTCTGTTATGGGTGTATATTGGCCTTTCAGCATCATAAAAGTCGAATTTAGGTGTTATTTCCGTCAGATCAAGAGTTGCATCATAGAAAGACTTGATGGTTCCTATGTCGGACCAATATCCGTTATGAGGGAAGGCAGAAACCTTATATTTTCCGTTTATGGCGGCAGGAATTACTTCTTTTCCGAAATCGGTATGATCACTGTCCAAACATTCTTCCATAATTTTCGCACTGAAAATATAAATACCCATGGAAGCCAGATATTGTTTATTGGGATCATTTGGTTTGATAAGGGAGTTTTCGGGAATTTTCCAATCATCTATGTTTTTGTCGGCTCCCGGTTTTTCCATAAATTCGGTAATTAAAGAATCCGAATTAACCTTCATAATACCGAAACCTGATGCATCCTCCCGTGTGACCGGAGTACAGGCTACGGTAATATCGGATTCCGATTCTTTATGAAAATTTAAAAACTTTTTTAAATCCATGCGGTAGAGTTGATCGCCTGCAAGGATTAGATAGTGAGATGGATTTTGATGTCTAAAATGATGAAGGTTTTTTCTTATGGAGTCGGCCGTGCCTTCATACCAGCCCGTATTGTCGAAAGTTTGCTCAGCTGCAAGAATTTCTACAAATCCGTTTGAAAACGTATCAAAAGTGTAGGCTTTTGCAATGTGAATATGCAAAGATGCCGAGTTAAATTGTGTTACAATATAAATATTCCTAAAGCCGGAATTTATACAATTGGAAAGAGGTATATCGATAATTCGATGCTTGCCTCCGAAAGGAACAGCCGGTTTAGATCTATGCATGGTAAGCGGATAAAGACGTGTTCCTTTTCCGCCTCCCAATATTATGGAAAGAACTTTTGACATAGGCATCCCTCCTTGCCTAATATTATATAATGCTTTTTAAAATTTTACCAGACTAATCTATTGATTTATTAATTCTTTATAAATTTTTTCTACTTTTTTTGCAAAATTGGCAGACGAAAAGTCCTCGGCTATCTTAAATGCTTCTTTTGCATAACTTTGAATTTCTTCTTTGTTGTTTAATGCGAATTTAATGTTGTCCAAAAGTTCATCGTTTTCCTTAAATAATAAGCCTGTCTTTTTGTGCAAGACGAGTCCTTTGATATTTGTGTCGTCATATACCAAAACGGGAACTCCTGCGGCCATTGCTTCTAGAATAGTCAGGCCCTGTGTTTCAGTTTTTGATGGGCTTATAAATAAATCGGCAGCTTTGTAATATATAGGAACCTTGTCGTTTGGGATTCTATTTGTAAATATTACATTATCTTGTAAATCTAAGTATCTTACCCTTTCTTCAAGCTCTAACCTATCAGGCCCGTCACCTACAATGATAAGTTGGATATTGTTATTTTCGCTTACTATTTTCGGCATTATATTAATTAAAGTTTCAATATTTTTTTCTTTTGATATTCTACCTAAAAATATAAGTTTAAATGAATCTTTTTTTATGTTAAAAGATTTTAGTAAGCTATTCGTTTCGGCATCGGGAATATCTTTTTTAAATTTCTCAAGATTTATTCCTGTAGGTACTACATAAATTTTATTCTTTACTCCATAACTTATGAGAAGGTCCCTTGTTTTTTCTGTGGGTGCTATAACTCCTGAAAAATGGGCAATATAACGTTTTGAGAGCTTTCTTACTACTTTTTTTAAAGGGCTTTTGCCGAAATTGGAAATATAGTGGGTATATTCTTCATAGACAGTATGATATGTGTGTATGCAGGGAATATTTAGATCTTTTGCAATGAAAGTACCGAAGTTGCCCATAGAAAATTCCGTTTGAGTATGTACTATATCGAAATTTAAAGCCTTTACTTTATTGTATGCCTTTGTATGTTTTAAAAATAATCCTATTCTGAATTCGGACCATTTAAAGAAAGGGATTGAAGGAATACGGATAATATGTTTTTCATCCTCATCCTTAAAATTGGGAAATGTGGTTGTGATTATATAAACTTCATGGTTAAGCTTTTCCAGCTCTTTTTGTAAGTTCATCGTAGAGGTTACAACTCCGTTTATTTGAGGATAATAACAATCGGTAAAAATTCCAATTTTCATTTTATATAGCTCCAATCAAAATTTATCATATGCAATTTTATTTTATCACAAATATTTTTCTTTGCCAACAGCTTTAGCAATACTTGACATAAACTTTAAGACCAACTAAACTAATCTTAGTATGAGCGGTTTTGATAGGCGGATCATTATCCTTATTTTTCTTTTTATAAGTGCTCACTCTATCTCATCCGAAGAAGGAAAAACTTCATTTAGTTTTTCTGTTTCTCCGTCGCTTATAGCAGGTTCGGGATTCGAGTATGTCTTTAGCACTGACTCACATATTAGAAGCAAGCTTGATTGGCCTCTTTTGCCTGCCGGAGGCCTTACTGCCGATACCGAGTTTAAGCTTAAAAACGGATTGTACTTTTCTTTTATTTCTTCATTTATAATCCCCGCATATTCGGGACAAATTTTTGATTATGACTATCTTAATCCCTATGATTCTTCAATGCTGACCCATTTTTCGGAGCATAAGGCCTATGTTAAAAAGGGCTTGGATTTAAATCTAAATATCGGCTTTATGAAACTTCTTGTTGAGTATAAAACCCCTTCGGATAAAAAAATAAGAGTCTCTTGTGCTCCATCCATAGGAATAAGGTATATTTTAAATGCGTGGGATGCCATGGACGGTTACATCAAGTATCCTCCCGATACAAATCCTCCAAGTCCTGTTTTACCGGATACTCCTACTATTCCTGTTGCAGGACTCGGAATAAGTTATAAACAAAGCTTTATTTTGCCAAGTGTAGGAGTTCTATTTAGATTTGAGCTTCCAAGGGATTGGAAGATTGATTTATCTACTCAGCTTTGCCCGAGTGCTATTGGGTTTGCAGAGGATTTCCATTATAAAAGAGAGGATGGCGGCTTAAAATTTGTAGATGTTTTTAAAAAGAAAAATCTGTCTTTTTATTTATACCTTTCGGCTGAAAAAAGACTTTCAAAGCATTTTTCTTTTTTTTCTTCCATTGATTACACCTCTATTACGGCCTACCATGGAAAGCTTTTTACTTATTATTTAAAATCAGGAATATTGAAAAGCAGCTCATCTACCGGTGCGGTTGGTGCTGCCTTATATTCTACCCGTATCAATTTAGGCTTTATATTTCATATAGTAAAATAGATTTTTCAGATAATTTTAAATAAAAAACCCAAGCTCCCCCTATGGAAGCTTGGGAAAAATTATTTTAGGAGGTTCTATGTTTTACCAACTTTCTTGGCGTAAGACATAATCATTAAAAGAGTTTAACTCAAGAACCCTTTTTACTTTTTCAAGTTCATGAGGTCTAATACCGTATAAAACAACTCTTGTAGTGGTTTCCGTTTTTTCATAGGCGGGTTCAAAACCTATCTTTCTTAATTTTATGACAAGCCTTAGGGCATTTTCTTCACGCTTAAATGAACCCAGCTGAATTCTCCATAAAACACCCTCTGTTTCCGAAGCCTTGGCAGGCGTATAAACAAGGCTTTTATTTTTTGTGCTGTCGGTTAAAGCTTGGAAATCCTGCTCTTTTGTTTTTACCAAGTCCTTTGCTCTGCTGCTTGTTTCTTCCGTTTTTACGGGAGTCTTTTCCTGATTGACAGGCCTTTCTGACGTTTCGGTACTTGTAAAAGAACCCATATTGTTAGGATCTATCCTTCTTAGGCTTACCCTTACAACTCCATAGGATAGCATATCCAAGGCAGCGGCGGCAGCCTTCGAAACATCTATTTCGCGGTTACCGACAAAGGGGCCTCTATCATTTATTCTTACGATGACCTTTCTTCCGTTCTCTAGGTTGGTAACTTCAACAAGAGTTCCGAACGGAAGAGTTTTATGAGCCGCAGTGTAAGCATTCATATCGAATATTTCTCCGTTTGCGGTCGGCCTTCCGTTAAAGGCTTCCCCGTAGTACGAAGCATAAGTTTCCTCGCTTATAATTTCTCCCTGTGCAGCTAAAAAGTGCATAAAGGATAAGGACAAAATTAACATAAGGATTGCTTTTTTCATTTAATTCCTCCCGAATTAAAATCTTATATATTCAGTATCGGAATAAAAAAAAAGAAGATTAGAAAAAAAGCCTTAAACCGATTAAGTTTAAGGCTTTTGTGCTGAAGACGGGAATTGAACCCGTACGGCATTACTGCCAAGGGATTTTAAGTCCCTAGTGTCTACCTATTCCACCACTTCAGCGGATGTGGTATACTATCATAAATTTTAAAGGTGGTCAAGATGTTTTCCGATTCTCATGCACATTTTTTTATGATTTTTAAACGAAATGAAGGCGATGCTTCATTTTTACATACAATGATGGAACGTAAATTCAGGTTTGCCATGGATATAGGTACTCAACCCGGAGATTTAAAAGAAAGACAAAAATTTATTTCGGATGTTTTTGAAGAAAAAATGGAAGGTCAAAAGCCAGGACTTTTAGCCTTGCCCGATTTTATGCATTTTGCGGCGGGTCTTTGGCCCCATGCCGAAAGCATTGCCGAGCCCGAAAAGGCTCTTGCTGCCCTAAAAACCGATATCGATACTCTTTTTTTACAAAAAGCCGAAGCGGAAAAGACTAATCCGGGTAAGCCCTGTTATTGCGGCCTTGGGGAATGCGGGCTTGACCGTTATTGGAACGGCCCTGCTGCCGAAAAAAGGGGCGGGGATTTAAATTCCGAAGAAAAAGGCACAAGCGATATAGAAGGGGAGGAGATTCTTTTTAAAGAGCAGTTAAAAATTGCAAAAGAAAAAAATCTTTCCGTAATCGTTCATTCAAGGGATGCTTATGAAGATACCCTAAAATGTATTGATGAGGTAGGCTATCACAAGGGGATAATCCACTGCTATTCTTACGGGCTTAAAGAGGCATATTCCTTTTTGGAAAGGGGCTGGTATATTTCCTTTCCCGGAAACATAACCTATGCTAAAAAGCAGGCCGATAAGGATAGGATCGCAGAGCTTGTGAGAGCTGTGCCTGCCGATAAGCTCCTGCTTGAAACGGATGCCCCCTATTTAGCCCCCGTTCCTTTTAGAGGAAAGATAAATACTCCTCTTTTAATAGAATACACCTATGCCGCCGTTTCCGAAATTTTAGATAAATCCATGGAAGCTTTGGCGGAACAAATTTATCAAAACTGCTGTTCTTGTTTTTTGGTAAAATAGTGTAGTTTTTTTAAAAAATTTTTGCACTAAAAAAGGCTGTCCGCCCTTATGGGAGCCCCTTGTGGGATTCCGTATGGGGAACAGCCTTATTGTTTTACTGCTTAATCAAAATAAATTCTACTCGGCGGTTTTTCCACCAATTGTCCCTGTCGTTAAAGGAGGCAACGGGCTTGGAGCTTCCCATTCCGACCGAAGAAAGACGCGTACTTCTAACGCCTTCCTTTATAAGGAATTGGCGGACTGCCTCTGCCCTTTGTTTTGATAAGGGGAGGAGGGCTGTTGTTTCTTCTTTTTCGGTACCTGTCGTAGTATTGGCATGTCCTTCTACCTGAACCTGATATTCCGGGAATTTATTTAGGATAACGGCTATACGCTTTAAGATGTTATTGTTCTTATCGACTATGGGCTGATCTAACCCATTAAAGTCTGCTGCATTTGCCCTAAAAATAATCGAAGGTACGGCTATTTTAAGTTTATCCCCGTCCCTGATGACAAGAATATCTACCGGGATGTAGCCCCTGTAAACCGAGGTGAGGCCTACCTTGTCGGTGACCGTAAAGGTAAAAGGATAATCCGTTGCCGACTGTACCGTTTCTCCTGAAAGAGAGCGGCCGTCCCAGATAAGTTCATTAGTTATTTTTTCTTTTCCGCCGGTTTTCCAGAAAAGCTTTCCGCCGTTTTCTTCCGGTTCGGTGATTTCAAACTTCCAGTTGTCGATGCCGGCCTTTGAATCGGCTTTTAGGCTTATGTAGAGGTCATCATCGGTTCCGTCATTATCGGGGCTGAAATATTTAGGCTTTGTGCTTACGCCGATCTTAGGCGCCTGAGTTGAAAGGATGAAATCTTCCGTAAAAGCCGTTACTATATCGCCTTTTTTATACTCGATGTACATAGTTGCCATATACCTGCCGTCGGGAGCCTTTGAGTTTCCGCTCTTGCCGTCCCATACAAGTTTTTTAGGCAGATTTCCGTCCTTTTTGGAAGTCCATTCGGCAAAAACCTTGCCGCTTTCCACATCCGAAATCTGAATATTCCAGTTGTCTATTTCGGCATCAATGTTTGTAAGCACCGAAATATTTTGAACATCCTTTATTCCGTTACCTGTAGGAGAAAATACCTTGTGTTCGGTGGTTATATAGCCCTTGGCTTGACGGCGGTCTACGATTATGCCTTCAAGTTTTTGGACGGTTTTGTTTCCTGCTTCGTCTTCAGCCTCTACGACATAGGTATATTTTTCATCAGAGGCCTTATTGCCCGTATCGTCATCTGCTGCCCAGATAAACTTATCGGCCTTATCTTTCCATTTTAAGGTTTTTACCGTTTTGTTTTTGGAATCGACAAAGCGTCCCACCCATTCTTTTTCGGAAGAAGATATTTGATCTATGGGAAGGTTCGGCTTGTTGTTTCCTTCAACAGGAGAAAAGGCCAGATATGGAGCGGAAATTTGAATTTCAGGATAAACGGTGTCTATCGTTATCGATGAAATAACGGATTTTGCCTTGTTTTTGTTTGCAAGCTCTACTTCAAATTCTGCAGAGTATATTCCGTCAGGAACGCCGTCAGGAGCCGTTCCATTTTTTTCTGAAGATGAAATTTTATCAAGTTCTCCATCCCAAGTTATTTTCTTTGGAGGAGTATTGCCCTTGTAGGCCTTAACAAGCTTGCCCTTTGAGTCCTTAATGTTAAGAGTAAATGAGCTGACAGCCGTTTTTGATTTTACTACAGGATAGAATTCCATGCTGTCCTTTACCCCGTCATTATTGGGAGAAAAGGCCGTATAATTTGATTGGAGAATGATATCCGCTTTTTCGGTATTGAGCTCTACAAGCACGGTATTCGAGAGAGCTTCGTTTTGAGCCTCATCAATTCCCCTTAATACATAGATGTACTTACCGTCTTCGGCAAAACTGCCGTCGGACTTTCTTCCGTTCCATTCAAATTGAGGCGGCAGCTTGTCCCCAAGGCTGCTTGTAAAAATAGGTGTTCCGCTGATTGTATTTCCGCTTGAGGCCTTATAGATTTCCGCCGTCCATCTGCCGGGTTTTTCTTCCTTGTGAGTAAAGATAATGCTGTCCAGTTCTCCGTCGCCGTCGGGAGAAAATAGTTTTTGGTTCGTACTTGCTTCAGCCTTGGGCGGTGTAATGTCCAAGTTAAAAGAGGGCGTTTGAGTTGAAGGCTTATGTCCGTTTATATACCTTGCGGAAATAAAGGCCTTGTATGTACCCTCAGGCAAGAGCTTTCCTGCTTCGTCCTTTCCGTCAAAACTTTTGGTTTCTATCTTTGATGGGCTTCCCGTATATGTTTTTACGGTTGCACCTGTTTGATTTTTTACTTCAATCTTCCATTCTTCAAGCCCCTTGGTAATCGGAATTGAAGGAATAAAGTTTATCTTATTGTTTGAGCTGTTGATCGGTGAAAAGGCGTTTTTATCTATATTTATGTTGATCGAGGGCTTGTAGGTATCTACAATGATGTTTGAAAGGCTTGATACTGTTTTATTTTTTGCCCTGTCGATAGACTCGATTTTATAGCTGTAAACTCCGTCAGGTACAAAAATACCAGAATCGTCTTTTCCGTCCCAGCTTAAAGGAGAAAGTTCATTATTTTTAACCTCTATTTTTTTTACGGCCTTGCCTTGGGCATCGCTTATGCTTGCCGTCCAAAGGTCTTCATTTGAACCCGTGTTGTCGAAAACAAAGACGTCTTTGTTTCCGTCCCCGTCAGGACTGAAGATGAGGGCTTCTTGGTTTTGAGGTTTATTAAATGTAAGAGCGGGAGGAGTTTTATCCACATAGGCTGTGTAAACTTGAGATTCCGATTTATTTTTGTTGTCGTCTTCGGCTCTTATTATAAAGCCGTATTTTCCGTCGGGGGCTATTTCTCCCGAATCGGTGCGTCCATCCCAGCGGAGGGTATCGGGCACTTCAACTCCTTCTTTGGATTTTCCTAAGAGTTTAAAAAATGAGGCTGCGTCTTTCATTTCGCGTAAAGGAGTTTTGTTAGAAATTGTGCGGACAGTGTTTCCTTTTTCATCCTTTATTTCGCAGCTCCAAGCCGTTATATATCTTTTGTCGGTAATTTTTAAGGGGATTTCCATTGCATCGTTTTCTCCGTCATTATTGGGAGAAAAGTACAGCGTACCGTTTTCGGGCATTCCGGCTTGGATTTTAGGCCCTTCGTTGTCTTTTAAACCGAAGTGAACATTTACGCCTCCGCCGAATGCCCAAATTCCGTTATGGAATGGTTTTGCTGCAAACTCGGGACGGATTTCGTTTTCTTCCCAGCCGTTTTTCTTTAAAAATGAATCGTTTGATCCTTTAGATTTAATCTTTATATTTACTCCTATGTTGAAGGAGGGGATAAATGTCTGTTTTTTATGAATTGCTTCGACCGTGTTGATGGCAAAGCCTGTTTTAAAGGATATCATATCTGCCATGAGCATGTGAAGTCCCGTATTAAAAATAAGATTTTGGAAAAAGGGAGCCGAGAGGTCTGCGTGCATTCCGAGTTGGAAGCCGTCAATATCTACCAAGGTTGAAGCAAAGCCTACCCTCGGAGTGAGTATTGCAGGGCTGCCGCTTGAAGAACCGCCCTTTATGCCTGTTGACTTTGGGTTATAGGTTTTGCCTAGTCCCGTTATCGAAACGCCCAGCTTAGAGTTCTTTAAAAATCCGAGGTCTCCGAACATATAAAGAGCCCCGATATCGAGCCCGAGTCCCCAGTCCTTTCCAAAGTCGGCATAGGCTCCGGCTCCTACTAAAAGTTTATCGGTTAAATCCTTTGAATATGAAAAGCGTAAGCCTCCCATTGTTCCAAGTTTTAAGGAATCAAATTCCGAATTTAAAAAGTGAAGGCTTCCTGCAAGGTTTCCCCATCTAAAGGGGTAGAGGACTCCTGCATTGGCTGCATGCCCCAAGCCTTTTTCTTCGCTAAGGCCTGCAAGTAAAAAGTAGGAAACATCGAGAATAGGCCTTTGTTCGGCCCCGCCTAAAGCAGGGTTTACGGCAAGGCTGCCCGGCACCGTGTCCCCGAAAGGGCCGCCTGTAACAGAGGCCTGTCCTCCGGCAACCGAGGGGGATTGCAGCGCCGGCTTTTCTTCCCCTCCGGGCATGGGATCATAGGCAAAAACCGCCGATCCTATCATAAAAAAGCATAAAACAAAAAAAACTTTCGCTTTTAAACCGAATTTAAAAAAAATCATATTGAGCTCCTTTAAAAGCAAATATAACTGCCCAGTAAAACATTTTTATAGGTAAAGTGTTACTTAAATTAGCTTTTAGGCAAATTAAAATCAAGAAAGACCTAAAAAAGCTGAAGTTTTTCGAGGTCTCTTTATTCCTTATATATCGGCAAAAACTTATTTTTTTTATGGATATATGAGTCAAAAACTGTTATAATAATTAATGGAATATGTTGTACCGCATATAGGAGAGAAAATTATGGATGGTTGGAAAAATTTTGTTGTTATGCTTACCGGGGTTTTAGTTGCTGTAATTTTAAGTATATACCTAAGTAAATAATTATGGTATAATATTGCTATATATATGGTGGGCTGCCAATAAAAGTAGAGAGGTTGGAATAATATGATCTATGAAAAATTTAAAGAGAGAAAAAAATATATTTTTTTAATTACAGTTTATTTAGTGTTTAATTTTGTTATTATGCTTATAGTGTTTTTACGTATTTTACCAGGATACTCAGGTAAGTTATATATTCCTGTAAATGACAGTGATATATCCATATTGAAAATAGAGCCTGTTCTTCAAATGCTTGGAAAGTATGATAAAAATTATACTTTAAGTATTAATGGTTCAGAATTTGAATTTGGTTTGAATATGAAAAAAGTAAGAAAAATTCTTATGGCAACTTTAATAGTGTTTTTTATCCCTAATTTTACTTTTTTTGTTTTTTTACTATATACTTATATAAATAAAATAAAAGATTTTACTCGAAAGCAAAAAATAAAAATTATTTTTATTATAACTATTTATGTCATAATGAATATTATACTTTTTTTGTGGATAGATTCGTATTTTAATAAGCCAAAAAACTCGATAAGTTTTGTACCATTGAAGAAAGAAGCAGTTGTTATAGATTCAGTTCCCACTGAGATCACTGAAAGAGGCTGGTACAATTCACAATTAGCACAAACGATTTCAGGTGCTGAATATTATATTGCAATTAAGTTAATACGCGTGAAAGAAGTTATTTTAATATTTTTAAAAAGGTTTTATATATATAATTACATATATACAATTCTTTTAATTATATATATGGGATATGTCATTAACTTAAACAAAGAAAAAAAATACATGAATATGAAAATAACAGATGTCTTTTTTTACATTGGTTGTGTTCTTCTTTGTGTTTCACCTATGATAGTAAAAATAGGCAAAGAAGATGTTTTTTTATATACTATTTTTATCGAAACTCTTGGTATAGGCTGTATGCTTCCAAAAGTTTACTTAGACTGGAGATATGCTTATTATCTGGGAAAAAAGTCGACTTGGTTTTTTGTGAAATTATTCGTTTTATCCCTTATATTTATAGCAGGTATACTAATGTTTACTAGAACTTTATTGAGTGGATTTTAAAAATTTTATGTGTTTAATTAAACTTGAATTTCTATCAGATTGGTTTAGAATATGAAACCAAAACTTTACTTTTATTCACAACCTAACTATTTCAAGCTGCAGCGGAGCCCTGAAAACTGAGATGCCGATACTTGCTTATTTGTATATTTTGTGCAATAATAAAAATTATAAGAAAGCTTCAAAATTATTAAGGGTAAGATACAGCTAGTGCAGTTTCAAACTCTATAATCCGGTGAAGTATGTGGATCCCTGATGGTAGATCTACATGGATAGACCAAGATGGCCTAGTTAAAAACGTGATTAATGATGTAACATTACGAGACACTAGTAATATTTTAGCAGGAATGAATGCTGCTTTTTTAGTATAGAATTTGACGATTTTCAAAAAGGTGCTGTGGCATTATATGCTAAGGGTATTTGGGGGGCTGTATAACGTTTTTGGTCAGGTTCCTATGTATGGAGAAAATAAATATCGGTATACGCGAAGTTTATATGGATATAGTATTATCCTAAAGTCAAAATGAAAAGAGGTGAGTAATGAAGAAGAATATTTTTTTATTTATTATAAGTGTACTTTTATTTTTTATATTTATAGCATATTGTATATATACAAAAAATATTTTTGATTCTGCAAGACAGGTAGTCTTATTTAATCATAATAAAAATATTCTTGTACTGTCTTACCAAGAACCTCTTTTATATTATGGCTCAGGAAATAAAATTTTATATATTTATAATAATTTTTATATATTGATAGACAAATGCCGGTATGGAGAATTTCCATTAAAAATAGGAGATATAAATAATAATGATATTGAGCTTCTGATCGAAATACCGTTTTCTAGTGCTTCCTGGGGTTCATATAAAGAATATACAATTGATTTTATTAAAAAAAATAAAAAAATAGGAAAGTATGATATTAATTATAAAATTATTACTAAAGATGAGGTCATATATATCAAAAATGGAGATTAGTTATTGTCGTGTACAGCCTAACCATCTCACTTCTCGGACAGCGATTGAAGTGTTACATGCAGTGAGGCAAAGCCGAACTTCCAGCCAAATTCTTTTTGCGGTGTGTTTAAGCAAATGCGGTTTTTGGAGCGGCAGCGTAAACGCTTGCATAAAAATACTGCCTGAAAAAGCTCCGAGCAGCAAAAAGATTGGAGTGGTATTGGTGCCGCAAGCCTATAGGCGCAGCTTCGAAGCAAGCGCGGTGCTCAATTTTGTTTTCTTCATAATGCTAAAAAACAAAATTGAGCAGTCCGCCGCTCAAAGCTGCTTAGGCAAAAAGCTATCACTATCTGAAATCCCCACTGACAGGACTTTTGAAAATAGGTGGAGCAGATACAAGGAGTTAGGCAAAAAAGTACCGCAGGCGTATCGGGTATACGTCGAGGACAGTTTTTTGCCGTGCGACGCAGGAGATGCCCGCATATTTTCAAAAGAAATATTACCAGTTAAATCGTCCCTTAACCCATATAGAACTTATCTTGTTTAATTGTGCAAAGTCTCCTTTACCGTCATAACCTTTGGTGTAAAGGTCTCCTCCTAAAATTACATGCATGTTGTCGGTAAGGGAATAGTCAACCGAATAAGTGCTTGATGTGCTGCCGTAGTTTATATCGACTGCTCCGCTTGTCGAAACTTTGAGCGTGTCCCGCAAAAACGTTTTGCTTATATTGAGGCTGACAAAACCCCTGTGCATCGGTCTTTCTATATCATCCTTATGATCGAGGATGAGGTCTTCAAAATATTGTGCGCTGAGCGTCCAAGAATTCTTAATCCAGTCAAGTCCTGCGAGCGCCAATAGCTGGTGTTTTTTAATTGCTGAATTAAACTGTAGATGCATCGCGTTCTCTGTAAATGTAATGCCTTTTATTAAATTTTCTTGTTTTGGTTCAAACTTACGGTTTCCCATCCAAGCAGCTTCTAAGCGTACTGTTACATCACCTGCGGGGATTGCCGCATCGATACCAACCATCGATATACGGTTATAACAAGTGTTTAGCGTAATCTCGGCTTTTTTATTTGCAGGGATGAACTTATTAACTATAGGATGAAAAGGCTGTGAAGGATTAGCTAATTTCCCTTCCCATTCTCCTTGTTTGATAAACTCAGGGTTTTTATCCCAGCCGTAAAAACCTGAAACCGAAAAATCTATGCCGGGTAAAAAGAAGGAGAAGCGGGCGGCAGCTTCCGTGTCGGTAAACATCTTTGGCTTTGTTTCAGTCTTCGTGTACTTAATTGGAATTGAGCCGAGAGGTGTCTTGGTATCGTAAGTGTCCGGCGTATCGATATAGTATAGGTCGCTCTTTGCACCGTCTTCAAAGCCGAAACGCGGCAGTTTGTTGGGTGTAAAAAACGGAACGGCGACCGCTTCAAATGTAAAAATATCGTGAAAAAATCTTAAGCGGATACTGTCCGACGCGAGTTTTGTATCATCGGAAGAAAGAGCTAAAAAGGCGGAAGAATCTTTTGCACTCAGCACATTGGTAAGGGAAAAGCCGTCTGCCTGTCCCCAGTTGATGAGCTGTCTTCCGAAACTTAAATCCCAAATCTCACCCGAATAGCGGAAATAGGCTTCATTAAGTTTAAAGCCCGTGCGTGCGGGGTTGCGGTAATTGTATTCTGCCGAGGCTGAAAGAAAGGCATAGGTCGAACCTGCAAGGACTTCTCCTTTTATTTGAGCAATAGAACGGGACAGACTGTACTCGGCTCCTTTGTTCCATCTAAGACCGTGGGCTGTTTCCAGTTTTCCGCCCACCGTAAATACCGGTTTTGCGCTGTCATCTTCCGAATCGTCAGTAAATTTTTCATCATCTGAATTATCGGCTGCTTGATATTCGGATAATGTTCCTCCTGCTTCCTGCGCACCGCATGGAAATGTTAATGCAAAAAATAACATACAGAATGTAGTACTTAACAAGAACGCTTGTCTGTATTTTCGTATTGTTTTCATATCTTTATACCTCCCATAAAAACTTTTTGCAAAAAGTTTTTTCGATACAGCTTACCGTAAGAAATCGTTTTCTGCTGTATACTTTTATTTAAGCCTTAGAAGGAAAACAGAAATTGTATTAGCATTACAATGCCTGTTTGAACCAGAGAAAAAAACGGCACTATTATAAACGGCCACAACAAAAAATGCTCCGGTATTCCTATAACCTTCATCCAATTTTTTGTTTGATAGATTGGGTTATCTTCTGTTCCCGGAATGACAATCAACTTAGTCCACTTTTGGAATAAAAGACAATCCAACAAGAAAAAATCTCCGAAATTCACGATAATCCAATGAATATATGCGGTACAAAATAGTAGCCTAAATGTATGAATTCCGCCATATAATGTACTGCTTACTCCATAAAGCCAGCACGCTCCCATTACTATAACCGTAAGTATTTTATTTACCCGTTTTTCTTTTTTACTCATCGGTTCAGGTGCCGCTTTTTGAATCCCCTTAGGATATGAATCCATTAAATATCTTGGGTTAGCTATTACAAGAGCCGCCGCCGAACCGTTAAATATGGCCGCCATCGCTATGCCGTCCAATATTGCCCTGATTATATCCATATTAACACATCCTTTTTAAAAGAAGCCTTTTGCAAATAGGCGAGGTAGATGCTAGGAGCGTACAAAAAACACCCGCAGGCGTACTTATTGTACGTCGAGGACTGTTTTTTGTTAAGCGACAACGCAGATGCCCGCATATTTGCAAAAGTTCTACCTAATCTTCCCTTCCTCAAGAGAATTGACTCTAAAATAAGAATCGGGTATCTCTTTGTTAAATTCATGTTTTAAAATTTCAATTAAGGTTTTATGTTTTTTTTGCAAGTTGTTCATTTCCATTTTATTGCCTGTCCAAAAACCGTCTTTTTTTTCGATACCGCTGACGGTAAGTACCTTTAAAATAGATCCTTGCTCATCATAGAATTCCGCCTTTATGTTTAAAAGGGATTCCTTGTCTATCCATGAAACATATTTTGAGTACATGGATTTTTTTACCGGAACGGATTCGATTTTCCAGCAGTCCTTGGAATCGATTTTTTCTTCGCCTAAAAGAGTATGTTTATAATCGTCCACCTTGCGGCCGCTCATGTCATCATAGGTAAAATCCGTTCCCATAAAGTAGTCTTGGCTTGATGAACCGCTTATACGCTTAGCTTTTTTTAATGCAGGCATATAAAGCCAGCGGTCATCGCTTTTTGATTCATCATCATATGAGTATGAAAGATAGCCGACTCCTTTTACATCTGCAGGAAGTAAAAACACCATGACTGTTTTTTCTTCTTTTCCATAATCTTTTGAATAGGCTGAAACTTCCCTCACTCGTTTTTTTCCGCTTGAGTTTATAAGGGTCATCCTCATCTTAAAAGAATCGGTTACGGCCTTTTCCCTGCTACTTGCTTTTTGCATTATTTCTCTTCCCGTCAATTCCTGTGCAAACGCAAAGCTCACTGCTGCTGCCGCAAACACGGTCAGCACAATCAAATGTTTTATCCTTTTCATATCAACCTCCAAATAATTTATAATTGCTAATTATTGAAATCACTCTACTTTAAACCGAATTATCCTCTCAGGCTTATTGCCTCTGTATATTTTATCTACACCTGCCACGATGCAGCTTTTTCGCGCATACCGACAAAGTGAGCATAAATACCGTCCTGCTGTACGAGCTCGGAGTGTTTGCCGTGCTGTACGATATTTCCTTTATCCATAACAAATATTTGATCGGCGTTTTTGATAGTTGAAAGTCTATGCGCAATGATGATTGCGGTTTTGTTTTTTAAAAGCTCATCGAGGGCACTCATCAATTTCTCTTCGTTTTCGGGGTCTACACTTGAAGTTGCTTCATCGAGGATAACAATGGAGCTCGGTTTGAGCATTGCCCTCGCAATGGAAATACGCTGGCGCTCTCCGCCTGAAAGATTGCTTCCACCTTCTTGCAGCACGGTATTATAACCATCCGGCAGCTCCATGATAAAATCGTGGCATTGAGCGGCTTTTGCCGCAGCGATAATTTCTTCATCGCTTGCATCCGGTTTTCCGAATTTGATGTTGTTTTTTATCGTGTCTTCAAAGAGGTACACATCCTGAAATACAAAAGTAAAGTTCGATAAAAATGTATCGTATGCAAAATCTTTTATATTGGTATCGCCGAGCCTTATTTCACCTGCATCGACATCCCAAAAACGGGCAATCAGCTGGCAAAGGCTTGTCTTCCCCGAACCTGAATAGCCGACCAATGCGGTTACGCTGTTTTTCGGAATATACACATCCAAGTTGCGGAAGAGCTTTTCCTCAGTGTTCTTTTTTCCACCGTATCCGAAGGTGATATTCTTGACGGTAATATCGTCATTTCCATGGGGCCGGAGCGAACCTTCCGGTAAGGCTTGAATATTTTTAACCTTAAAGAGCGTATCCAAGTTCTGCACCGCAACACCGCGCATTCTCTGCATTGTACCGGCTATTTCAAAACCGCCGAATACCACAAAGCTCGCGACAATCAGCATCAGCGTTTTTTCAATATCTATAGTCCCAATCGAATAGCGGTATAAGGCGCTCACGATAATTGCGGTTGTTCCTAATTTTAGCAGCAAAGAAAAAACCAGCAATGAAGGAGTCAGAGTCTTTTCTACGGCAAAGAAACCTGTTTTGCTTTTTTTAATACTTTCTGTCACATTTTTGAGCGCTTCGCTTGTTCTGCCGAACGCCTTTACCACACCGATTCCTTGCACATACTCCAAAATATCGGTACGCAGTTGCAGCTTAAGCTCAGTCAGTTTTGCCGTTACCGCATCGGTCTTTTTTTGGAACAGATTATTGAATACAATCGCTACTGCAAGGGTAACAAAAATGATGCAGCCTGTTACCATATCAAAGGGGAATACGAACAGTGCCATGATAACCGTTTGAATGCTTCCTGCAAACATCATTTCGAGAATCATCATGTCGATTGTTTCAACATCTGTGATAACCGTTGTTAATGCGCCGGAAATATCTCCGAGTCTGCTTTCGGAAAAATATCCCATGTGCACGTTTTTCAGCTTATCTCCGATGACGAGCCGATTTTCAGCTCCCATCGTATACGATGCGATATTTTTATTCCGGTCGGAAATATACCCAAAGATAATCTTCCCTATTATGCCGATAAGCATAATACAGAACACCGTAATGCTGTTGTTTTTTGTAACCGGCTGTGCCTGAAACACTGCACGGCTCAGAGTCAGCAAAAAATATCCGAGTCCGCCGAGAGTGAATCCTTCGAATATGCTTTTGAGCATGTCGCAGATAAACATCGTTGTTATGCGCTTTGATTGCTTTCCCGCAATCGTGTATATCTTTTTCAATAAATCAAACATTTTAGCATTCCTCCAATTATCCGTTATCCCTGCCGCTGATATGGGACTGCCACATTTTTTGATAGAGCGGCGAATCTTGTAACAGTTCGGTGTGCGTTCCCTCTGCGGCAATCCTGCCCTTATCCAGCACGATGATTTTATCGGCATTGACAATAGTGGAAAGCCTGTGTGCAATCATAATGACGGTTTTATCCTTTACGAGGTTGTCGATGGACTGTTGAATAACGGCTTCGTTTTCAGGATCGGAATAGGCGGTGGCCTCATCGAGTACGACAATGGGACTATCCTTGAGCAGCGCACGGGCAATGGTAAGCCGCTGACGTTCACCGCCTGAAAACTTACTGCCTGCGTTTCCCGCATTAGTGTCATACCCGTTGGGCAGGCTTTTGATAAAGTCGTGGATGCTTGCTTTTGTACAGGCTGTTTCGATTTCCTCGTCCGTTGCATTCTCTTTTGCCATCCTGAGATTTTCCCGAATGCTCTTGTTGAATAAAAAATTCTCCTGCGACACATATGTAACCAGCTGCATGTTCCGTTCCAAACTCATGCTGCCGATGTCGGCACCGCCGATGCTGATGTGTCCGCTATCGATATTCCAAAAGCCTGCCAGCAGTTTTGCGATGGTAGACTTGCCGCTGCCGGAAGAACCGACAATCGCAGTCAGCTGGCCCTCTTTGGCGGTAAAGTTCAATCCATCGAACACCTTTGTACCGTTCTTGGCAGCTGCACCGTCCGTTTCGCACAGTGTTCCGCCGTAGCCGAATACCACATTTTCAAAGCGCACATCAAAGCCTTGCGGATCGGGAGCCGTATCGTGCCGTATCAGTTCCGGTAAATCGAGCACCGATTTTATTTCACCGAATACGACACGCACATTTGCCATAGCATCCGTATAGGCCATCGCTTTTAAAAGCGGTTTGTACGACGCATACGAAAGCAAAATGCACATAATCAGCGTAGGAATTGTAATCCCTCCGGTCATAAAGAGGTAAAGCCCTACCGGTAATACGATAAGGAGCGTAGACGGTAGAACCTCCATCGCAGCTATCATGGCAAAACATACGCTTAAATACCAGTCGAGCATAGAGTCCCGATTGTCCTCCACTGCTTTTTGAAATTTATCATAGGATGAAGCCGACTTATTAAAAGCCTTGATAACTTTGATGCCCTGAATATATTCGACGGCAGCGGCATTCATTTTTTTTGACGCTTCAATGTACCGCTTGGACTTTGCTTCGTAATCCTTCATCATCAGCATCGAAAAAAGTATACCGAGCGGCAGTGTTACAAGGTTTGCAAGACCGATCTTCCAATTTAATATAAAAATGATAACGACAATGACAACCGGAATGAGCACATTCGCCAATACTTCAGGGATTACATGTGCAATCGGTTTTTCCATCTTATCAAGCGTTTCTACCACAAATTGAGACCACTTGCCGCTGCTTTTTTCTTCTATCGTGCCCATTGAAAGGCGGCTCAGTTTTTCCACAACCTTTTTCCGCGTATCTTCGATGACACTGAACGCAAGATTATGGGAACCGATTGTCGATATAGAATGCCCGATAAGCGCCCCTGCAAATCCGGCAAGGATAAGTCCGGCATAAGGCAAGAAAACGCGGTAATCCGTGACACCGTTTATCAGCTGTGTTACAATAGATGCAACAGCAAAGTATGGAACAATGCCGCAGGCAACACCGATAATTGCGAAAACCACTGGAACGATGATTGCGCCGATATGTTTTTTTAAGATATCCATAATAACTCCATGTGTAAGTAGTTCATAATTATTTTTTCTCTTTTCCGAAAGGCTTTGAAATATAAATCAATACGGGCGTCATCAGATAGTCGGCAATGAGGGCCGAAAAGAGACCTACTGACGCTAAGATTCCCAATCGCAGGAATGCATCTATTTTGCTCGCCATGTACATTAAAAAAGTAACCGACAAAATTATCGTAGTCATGGCAAGTGTCTTTCCTATGGAATAAAAAGAACCGACAATTGCTTTATCATAAGATCCTTCTTTTTCAAATAGGTACTTTGTATGGTTGGTAAAATGGATTGTGTCATCTACCGCTATACCGAGGACCATTGGCATAAGTGCCATTGTTACCATGTCAAGAGGAACATGGAAGTAGCCCATAATTGCTCCTGTCGTAATAATGGGCATAATGTTAGGTATAAGACCTATGAGTCCCATTTTAATACTTCCGAATACAATCATCATTAAAACACCGATTGCTGCAAGAGATGTAAAAAAAGAATTTATTTCCCCATATACTATTTTGTTATTCATCTCTGCGGCATGGGCTGCAGCTCCTGTTAAAAAGGTTTCGGCATCGGGGAAAAGTTCCGCACATTTTTTATACACGCTTTCCAAATTGGCGGCAAGTTCATTTCCGTCAAAGGCGGCAACATCTACGTTCATACGGAGAGTTCTGAATTCGTCATCAACCCAGTGGGAAGTTTCTCCACCCGATATTTCGTATAAAAATAAAAGTTGAGTTAAGAGGTCTTCATCTTCAGGTATGGTATAGAAGCTCGGATCGTCGGCATGCATGGTCTGATTCATGTCTTTTACAACATCTAAAATTGAAAATATTTTCGGCACTCCGTTATTCAGCTTTGTCAATTTAAAGCCTGATATGAGGCGGCTTAACTCCTCCAGCTTTTTTAAATTCTCCGGTTTTTTTACTGCGTCTGCTTCTTTAAATGTCAACATTACATTGTAGTTAAAATAGGCTCCCAATTGAGAATGTGTAATTTCATAAATGCGTTTTACATAAGGAATTCTTGTTCCCATAAAGTTAAAGCTGTCCATGTTTACGGTTATCATAAAAATACCGGGAAGACAAAGGACTGTTACAAGTGCAAAAACAATTAAAATCGGTTTTCGTTTTTTTAATACGGACCTTCCGAACTTTTCAAAAAAAGAATCCAGCTTTTTATATCTTATTGCACTCTTATTTTGTTCAGGAGGACAGTCCTTTCCGAAACTCATCAAAATAGGAATTAAGATGCTCACATAGACATAAACCGCAAAAACCATAGCGGCGCTTGCAAGCCCCATCCAATGCATCGGCTCGAGGTCAACCGTTAAAAACGATAAAACGGAAGCAACTGTCGTAACAACCGTAAAAAATAAAGGCCAGCCCGTATTTTCTATTGAATCGATAACGGCTTCTTTACGTTTTCCTATTGCGTAAAAGCTGTTTCTAAAAGAATTTACAAGGTGAATTGAGTAGCCTACCGAAAGAGCCATTGCAAGAATTATTGGAACGGAAAGCATTTCGGAACTTCCTTCAATATTTAAATGCCCCATAAAACCTAAAACTGAAACTATTGCACCTGTGGTGGCTATGATAGGTACTATCGTACCTCTTAGCGAGCGTGCAAAAATAACGAGAAGAATTATCATACACATAAAACTAAGGCTTACGCATTTTTTTATGTCTGCGTTCATAACAATCTTTTCTTCCGTTTCAGTGTAGGGGAGACCTGCAGGTTTTATTGTGTAGGCAGAGCTTTTGTATTTGGGATTTGTTACGATATCGATAGCGGTTTCTCCCATGATATACATAAGCTCCTTATCCGAAGTTTTCATCCATTCTTCTCTACTCGGGGTTGCTTTAAGCGAAAGAACAAGCCAGGTTTCTTTTGCATCGCTTGAAACAAGTTTATTTACGATGGATTTTCTGGATAGGATAAAATCCTTTGCTTTTTTAAGTTCGGCAGGATCTTCAGGGATACCGTCTTTAAAGGGATTTTTTATCTCGATTCCTTCTTCCGTTCCGACGCTTATATCGATATCGGTGATAGAAGTAACCGAATCGGCGTACGGAATTTTTTCCAAAAGTTCGCTTCCGATTTCTTTAATCATTTTTAAAACCTCAGGCTTAAAAACATCATCGGATTCTATAAGCAAAACTATGGTGTCATTGCTTCCGAAAAGCTCTTTAAATCTGTCTTCATTTTTTTTCATATTCTCCGTAATGTTTACAAAAACTTCTTCGGTCATTGACGTGGCTCTAAATTTTTTTAAGCCCATTGCGGCAAATACAGTTATAGCTGCCAATAAGATGATTAAAAGCCAACGGTATTTTAATTGAAACTCACCGATCTTTTTAAAAAATATATGCAAACTTTCAAGTTTCATTTTTCAGACTCCTTATAATATTTTGATAAAAAATCTTGCTGTAAGTATATGCTAACATAAAGAACTTGTCAATCATGTAAAAGGGATAGTTTTAATTTTTTGCACTATTGTGCTTATTTTTTATTTATGATATAATGTCATTCGTTAGATAAAGACTATGATAATTATTCGGCCTATCTTTTAGAAAAACTGTTTTAATCCCATCGTATTTTTTAACTAAAAGGAGTTTTATATGAGTAAACGTGTATTGGTAGTGGGTGCCGGTATAGCAGGGCTTTCGGCCGCTATTCGATTACGGCATGCGGGATATGATGTGGAAATTTTCGAACAGGGAAATATGCCGGGCGGAAAGATGCACAGGATTGAGGCCGATGGCCATAGTTTCGATGTAGGGCCGACCCTTGTTATGATGCCCTCTGTTTATAGGGAAATTTTCGAGCTTGCCGGAAGGAATGCCGATGACTACATCCCTATGATAAGGCTTGATCCCATGTATGAGGTCTATTTTAAAGATAAAGACAGGTCTAAAGAGTACAGGCATTATGTGCTGAACTCGGATCTTATCGACTTAATGAAGATTACCGAAAAAAAAGGAGCTGAAAATGCACGCGGTTTTCTTTCGTATATTTCTGAAATTTATAAAAGATATCAAATTGCCTTGGAGTATTTTATAACGAGACCATTTAGAAAATGGTCCGATATATATAATCCATTTATGATCCTTCAAGCCCTTAAGTTAAAGACTTTTGATAGTGCAGACAAGATGATGGCTTCCTTTATGCCTGACCACGACTTGCACAGCATGTTCAGCTTTCAAACCCTATACATAGGAGTATCTCCTAAAAAAGGTCCTTCTCTTTATAATATAATTCCTTTAATAGAACTTCTGTACGGAGTTTGGTTTATCAAGGGCGGAATGCATACTATGGCTTCTCAGATGGCAAGACTTTTTGAAGAGCTCGGAGGTAAGATAAATTATAATTCTAAGGTCGATAAAATATTAACCGAGGGAAAAACCGTCAAGGGCCTTTTGGTAGGCGGAGAAAAAATTGAAGCTCCATACGTTGTGTGCAATGCAGACTTTCCCTATGCTATGACAGATTTGATTGACGATGAAAAGTTGAGAGGAAAATACAGTCCCGAAAAAATAAACAAGATGGACTATTCTTGTTCATGTCTCGTTTTTTATTGGGGTGTAGAGGGAACCTATCCTGAGCTCCCAGCCCATGCATTTGTAGTATCCGAAGACCTTGACGACAATCTTAAAAGCATTTTTGACGGAAGAAAAATAAAAGATCCGTCCGTTTATCTTCATATTCCGTCAAATGTAGATTCTTCAATGGCTCCCAAAGGTAAGTCAAGCTTTTATCTTTTAATTCCTGTTTCTGAGATTGTAACTTCTCAATATGACTGGAACGAAGAGACTATAGACTATTACAAGCAAAAAGCTCTTGAATCCCTTTCAAAGCTGCCCGGACTTGCAAACTTAAAAAATTCAATCTCCGTCGAAAAAGTTTTTACTCCCAAAGATTTTGAAAAAAACTTTAATGCCTATAGGGGTGCGACCTTCGGGCTTCAGCCGACATTAACTCAAAGCAATCATTTAAGACCGCAGGCAAAGGCAAAAAACTGTGAGGGCCTTTATTTTTGCGGAAGCAGCACTCATCCCGGGGCCGGCGTTCCGATTGTGATGCAAAGCGGTAAGATCTGTGCAGAAGAGTTACGCAGGGATAACCCTGAGGACAATTTTAGTGATAAGTAACTTAAAAAAGAAATTCCGTTTAAAGAAGTCTTATATGAAGGCGGAAAAGATTATGAAAGAAAAGGCCGTAACTTTTTATCAGGCCTTTTCAAATCTTCCGCCTGAAAGGTTTAAGGGTGTTACTGCCGTCTACGCTTTTTGCCGATATGCAGATGACCTTGTCGATAAGCATATGATAGACCGTGACGAGAAAACAATATTGAAAAGTTTGTTCGATCTTGAAAATGCCGTTAAATTCATTTATTCCAACGAAAAAGGCTCTTACAGTGATAAAAATCCTGTTCTGCAAGAAGACTGGTGGCCTGCCTTTGAACACACGGTAAAAAAAATCAATATTTCTTCAAAGGGATTTTTCATGCAAATAAATGGACAACGTATGGATCTTTCCTCTAATGACATTAAAACCTTTGATGAGTTTATAGAATACTGCCGTCTTGTTGCAGGTTCGGTAGGCCTTATGATGATTCCCTTTTTGGTACGTTCAGAGAAAGATATGGATGAAGATTTTGTTAAGTCTTGTGAAGAGCTTGGAATAGCAATGCAGATTACAAATATTTTGCGGGATGTGGGGGAGGATTTGCGAGAAAAAAATAAGGTTTATCTTCCGGCTTCCTTGCTGGAAAAATACGGCATTACGAGAAAGGAACTCGAAACTCTTTCCAAGTATAGTAGTGAAGAAAGAATTGAAGATCTTATCCCCAAAAAGTTTATTTCACTTTGGGAAAAGCTTGCTTCTATTGCCGACGGCTACTATGCTTCATTTGAAAAAAAACTTTCTTACTTTCATCCTGATTGTGCCGCAATTGTTTTTGCCGCAGCAATGATGTATCGAGGAATTGCTGATGCAGTAAGAGAAGCTTCATATAATTGCTTTACAAAAAGATGCTATACACCTGAACATATAAGAAAAGCAGTCATAGTTGAGGCAAAGTTAATCAACCATATTTAATTTTGGAGGATTTGAAATGAAAAATATTTGGTTAATTTTAATTTCATTTTTGTATATTTTTTTTGTTTTATTTTTATCGGCATTGGTGTCAAAGTTTACAAGAAAAGATTCCGAGGTACCAAGAAAACTTATTCATATTTTGGTTGGTAACTGGGTCTTTTTAACGCCTATGCATACCGAACTTTGGGCTGTGCTCTTTGTTCCCTTTACCTTTATCATTATTAACAGCCTGAACTTAAAGTATAAGTTTCTTTCTTCGATGGAAAGGAGCGATACCAATCCGGGAACCGTGTACTATGCTGTAAGTTTATTCTTGCTATCGGGAGCAAGTTTTATTTTGGGATGGAAAAGTCTTTCATTTATCGGGATTCTTATCATGGCTTACGGCGACGGTCTTGCTGCCCTTACAGGGAAAAAATGGGGTGCAATAAAACCTTTTTCGTTTGCAGTGGAGAAAAGTCTTGTAGGTTTTATTACTGTGCTTATGTTTTCTTTTGCAATTACCGCAGGCTGTCTTTATGTTTTTGCCCCTTCTGAAATAGGCCGGGAATTGAGCTTTTTTAGTATTATGCTTATTTCATTGTCCACTGCCTTATTTTCAGCCTTTGTAGAAATTACAGGAAAAAACGGTGCCGATAACTTATCCCTTCCTATAGGTTCCGCCTTGTTTGCTTCTCTTTTAATGCACTACGGCAATTTAGGATTTTATATTTATATCCTTGTTTCAGTCCTAATTCTGTATGCAGCTTATAAGTTACGTGCAATAAGGCCTGACGGAATTGTAGCTGCTCTTATAACTGCAATGACCCTCTATGCCTTAGGCGGGACTTGGATGGGCTTGAGCTTAATAGGCTTTTTTGTTGCAGGAAGTTTTGTAAGCTTTTTAAAAAATCAAACCAAACGTAAGGCTGAAAAATTACAGGAGGATAACGGAGCCAGGTCATGGAAGCAGGTTTTATGTAACTCGCTTCCGGCCTGCATATTGCTTTGGCTTTTTTATTTTTTCCCCGAAAAAAAAGTTTTCTTACTTTTAGCATTTGCGGTTTTTTCTGCCGCTAATGCCGATACCTTTTCTTCCGAGTTAGGAATGCTTTGGAAAGGAAAGGTGTTTAACATCTTAAATGGGAAAAAACTGGAGAGAGGACTTTCGGGCGGTGTTTCTTGGGCAGGATTTTGTGCCGGTCTTTTGGGCAGCGTACTTCTTTCTCTTTTTGCCCTTCCTCAGTTCGGTCTCTGCGGAATGATTTTTATAGCCGTTTTAGGCTTTACCGGCTCTTTGATAGATAGTTATTTAGGTGCTGCCTTTCAACGCAAATATAAAACTCCGGATGGTATTATTTGGGACAAAAACATCGGCCCTTCAGCAGTTCTTGCAGGAGGTTATAAGCTGATAAGCAACAACATGGTAAATTTTTTTACGTTAATTTCTGTTTCGGTTTTAGGATATATAGGTGCCCATTATTTTTGCAGACTATGCTTTTAATATTGACATAAATAGTTTTAAGCGCTAAAATTATGATTGACTTAAGGAGATACTAATGCAAAACAAAACTGCACCGAGATGGGATTTAAAAAATATTTATCCCGATTTTAAATCAAAAGAATATGCGGAATCAAAAAAGAGAATTCCTGCATTGACTTCCAAGTTTGAAAAACACTTAAAGGCTTTTTCGGATAAGGACTTAAAAAAATGGCTGGTAAAAGCTTTGGATATTTTAAACGAGTTTAATGCCGAATCCGAAACTCTTTATGCCTATGCTTCGGCCGTGTATACAACCGATACCGAAAATAAAGAAGCTTTGTCTGAGCTTAACTCTATATCGGCTATCCTTGTTCCGTTTACGCCCCTTGGAGTTCGCTTTTCCAATATCTTGGCTTCCGTTTCCAAAGAGGTAAAGGACTTGATTAAAAACGACAAGGATTTACGATACGCTTCTTTCTATTTGGAAGATACCTTGTTTTGGCAAAAAAAACAGATGAGCGAAGAAGAGGAATCCTTGGCTGCCGATCTAGCCCGCTCCGGTGCTTCGGCTTGGAGCAAATTACAGAGCACGATGACTTCAACAGCTTCATGTATTTGGGATGAAAAAACTAAGGAAGAAAAAACCTTGGTTCAGCTTAGAGCGATGGCCTATGATAAGGATGAGGCTGTCCGCGAAAAGGCTTTTAAAAAAGAACTTGAGCTTTGCAAGTCCATCGAAAAGCCCGTTGCCGCAGCCTTAAACGGCGTAAAGGGAACTTCTATCACCTTAAATAAAAGGCGTAACTGGAAGGGCGGCACAATCGAAAAATCTGTAAAGCAGGCAAATATAACTCAAAAAACTCTTGACTCCTTAATTTCCGCCATCAAAGATTCTCTTCCTTCATGGAGAAAATATTTAAAGGCTAAGGCTATGCTCTTAGGCAAAAAGGAATTGCCCTTTTATGACCTCTTTGCTCCGGTTTCAAAATCATTTCCGACATATACTTGGGAAGAAGCAAAGGCATTGGTAATCGAAAACTTTTCTTCATTTTCAAAGAACATGGGAGACTTTGCAAAAAAGGCCTTTGCCTCCAACTGGATAGACGGTGAGGTACGCAACGGCAAGGTCGGCGGAGCCTACTGTACTCATTTTCCCGTAACAAAGGAACCCAGAGTTCTTTGCAACTTTGACGGCTCTTTTTCTTCGGTAAGTACCTTAGCACACGAGTTGGGACACGCCTTCCACTTTAATGTTATAAAGGATATGCCCGTAATAAATCAAAACTATCCTATGACCCTTGCCGAAACAGCTTCTATTTTTGCAGAAACCATTTTGTTTGAAAGTGAAATTAAAAAAATGAATGAAGAGCAAAAGACTGCTCTATTGGAAATTCACCTTCAAGACGGTTGTCAGGTATTGATCGATATTCTTTCGCGTTTTTATTTTGAACGCTCCTTTATGGAAGAAAGGGAAAAGCATGAACTTACAGCTGAAGACTGCTGCCGTCTGATGCTTGACGCTCAAAAGAAAAGCTATGGAAACGGGCTTGACTCTAACTTGCTTCATCCCTATATGTGGCTTGTTAAGGGACATTATTATTCTGCCGGCTTGGGCTTTTATAACTTCCCCTATGCCTTCGGCCAGCTTTTTGCTCTCGGCCTTTATAACCGCTATAAAAAGGAAGGAGAAAAGTTTACTTCTGTTTACGAGGATATTTTAAGAAAGACCGGTATGATGGATGCCGTTAAGGTAACAAGGAGTGCAGGCTTTAATATCGAAACTCCGGACTTCTGGAAAGAAGGCATAAAGATTTTTACGGATCAGATAAGCGAATTTGAAAAGCTCGTAAAAAAAGCAAAGAAAAAATAAGCCTTATTGTTTTGATAAAATATTTATAAGCCTCGACTGATTTTAGGGCGTATATAAAAAACTTGTTGGATTTTTGTATATGCCCGTCGAGTTTTTCATAAGTCTTTATATATTTTTTTATTATAGAAAATTTCAAAATGCACTTGCCTGCATAGTATAAAGCTCGGCATAATACTTGTTGGTTTGCATTAAATTTTCGTGGCTGTCAAAGCCTACAATTTCACCGTTTTGCAAAACTAAAACTTTATTAGCTTTTTTTACAGTCGATAAACGGTGCGTAACAAAGAAAACGGTTTTACCCTTTGTCAGCTCCAAGAACTTTTCATAAATGATAAATTCGGAGCGAGGGTCAAGAGATGCAGTCGGTTCATCCAAAATAAGAATTTCAAAATTGCCGAAAAACGCACGGGCTATCGCAAGCTTTTGCCATTGACCGCCCGATAAATCCCGCCCGTCTTCAAATTGAGTTCCTAACAGCTGTTCTAAATTTTCGGTTTCATCAAAACCGGATTTTTTTAAAGCAAGCAAAATTTCGTCATCGTCTGTAATTTTTCTTAAATCGGAAAGAGCCGTATTTTCACGAACCGTTAAATCAAACTTTGCGTAGTCTTGAAAAACAGCACCGATAATTTTTCTATACTCAATAACATCATAGTCTTCAATTGAAGTTTCATCAAATTTTATTGCACCTGAAGAAGGTTTATAGAATTTACAAAGCAATTTCATCATCGTGGTTTTACCGCTTCCGTTTTCACCTACGATTGCAATTTTTTCACCATTAGTAATTGAAAAAGAAATATTTTGTAAAGCAAAATTTTCATTCGATTGATACTTAAATGAAACATCATCAAAAATAATTTTATTAAAGTTTGAATTAATTATTTTATTTTCCCCTTTGCAGTTCGGCGGTAAATTGATAAAATCAAAATACTTTTGCATATATAAAAGCGTGTCATACAATAAACTTGAATCTTCTACCAAACGGGAAATGCTTTGCGTTGTATATAAGATACTTGACGAAAAAATTAAAATACTTCCGACTAAAAAAGCTCCGGAAAATGTGCCTTTTATAATCGTATTAAAGACGAATACGCTGATTGCCGTACTCACAATTAAAAATGAAACGGAAGCTGCAAGTTTTTTAACACGGTTTAACTTTATTCCCTTATTTATTCTTTTAAATGTGTCTTTGTATTTATCGATGAAAAAATCATAGAGACCGTATAACTGTACATCTTTTATATTCTCTTTTGAAAGTAATGAACTTGAGTAATAACTTAGCTTTCTTGAATCCGGTGTATTTGATACTAACACTTCAAAGGCTTCTTTCTGTATCCTATAAAAAACAATGCTTTGAGGAATAATTGCGATAAACATTAAAAGTGAAATAAATGGACTGAAATCGGCAAGTAAAACAAGCATAGAAACTGCCGTTATGATACAGCTTATTATGCTTGCACCGAAAACAAGTAAGTTTACGGGGCGCCAGCTTGCCTCTTGGCATAAAATATCAATGTCATCGTAAAACGAGCTGTCTTCAAAAACCGTAAGCTCCGATATTGCTCTCGATTTATTCATAAGCGAAGTATTTAAATACAGTGTAAGTTTGTCGGTTAAAAAGCCTTGTATGGTGGTATATACGGGCTGTAAAATATTTGATAACAAAAAAGCGGCAGCCCACACAATTAAAATGAAGATAACTCCATTTATGTTTTTTTCCGCTACGGCATTTATGATTTTGTTTGCCGAATAAATAAGAAGCGAAGGCATAAGTGCTTGAAGCGGAATTACCGCCAAAAGCAAAACGGAATGAAACTTATCGGCTTTAAACACAACCGACAAACTCTTAAAGTAAAGACGAAAAAAGTTTTTAATCATAAATACACATACCATCCTCTTAGTTTAATTAAAATAAATTTTGAACTAATTTTCCGCCGTCAGTTTCAGGGTCCTTGGTGCTCAAATATTCGGAAATATCGACATCTTTTTTATAATAGTCAAGCATATCCTTGTTTTTTTCAAAGAAATGACTTACGGCTATTTTGAAGAATTCCATACAGACTCTGGCATCGTCCTCGGCACGGTGGGCATTTACGGCTTGAACGCCGAACTGTGTTGCAAGGTTTTGCAGGGCGTAGCTTTGTAAGCCCGGCAGGGTTTCGCGTGCAAATGTTAGGGTGTCAAAGACCTTGTTTGTAAGCTTTGTTTTGCCGCACCTTTCAAGCTCGCAGTTTATAAAGTTTATATCGAAGCTTGCATTATGGGCAACCAAAACCGTGTTGCGGATAAAGTCTAAAAAGTCGGGCAAAACTTCTGCGAATTTAGGCTGGCCTGCAAGCATCTCATCGGTTATCTGATTTACCTTGCCCGCTTCGGGAGGCATGGGTTTTTCAGGGTCAATCAAAACATTGTAGCGGGCGATAACTCCGCGAATGTCGAATTTTACGCAGCCGATTTCGACGACTCTTTCTGCCTTGGCCTCCGTGCCCGTTGTTTCGGTATCGAAGGCCGTAAAAACCGCTTTATCATAGACGGCACTGATCCAATCGTAAGAGCTCATTATGTGTTTAGTACCCCGTTAAATTCTTTTTCGAATTCGGCAATCTTTTTATCCGATTGTTTTTTAGCTTCTTCAACCGATGAAACAACCTTTTCGGAATGGATTATGTAGATCTTTATCTTGGGTTCGGTACCGCTGGGCCTTATGCATATTATGGAGCCGTCTTCCAAATAATATTGAAGAACATTGCTTTTAGGCAGAGTAACTGTAGTTTTTTTTGTCGGCTCTAAAGGAGAATATTCCGTGCTTTCTTGAATGTCCCTAATGGTTTTTACCTTCACGCCGGCAATTTCGCTTAAATTTCTTTCCCGAACTCTTACCATCATGTCCTGCATAATCTTTAAGCCTTCTGCTCCCGGGTATACCATGTTGATGGTCTTTTCTCCGTAAAAGGCAAATTTAGAAAAGATTTCGTTTAGCCTGTCTAAAAGGCTCTTTCCTTTGCTTCTCCAATAGAGGGTCATCTCGGCACAAATTGCAGAAGAGGCAATTCCGTCCTTATCTCTTACCTCGGTTCCGAAGTTGTAGCCGAAGCTTTCTTCATAACCGTAAAGATAGGAGTGAGAGCCCGTGCTTACCATCCTTTCGGCAACGCCGCATATCCACTTAAAGCCGGTAAGACATTCTTCGCTTTGCACATTGTAAGAGGCAGCAATCAAATCGCTTAAGGGAGAGGTTACTATAGAGCGTACTATTGCGGCATTTTGAGGCAGTTTATTTTGTTCTTTTAATGTAAGACAGATATAATCCGCAAAGAGGGCTCCCATCTGGTTGCCGCTTATAAGCTGCATTTCGCCTGCATCGTTTTTTACCGCACAGGCAAAGCGGTCGGCATCGGGATCGGTGGCCATCAAAATATCGGCTCCTTCCTTTATAGCCAAATCCATGGCCATCTTTAAGGCTTTCGGGTCTTCGGGATTGGGATAGCTTACCGTCGGGAAATTTCCGTCAGGTTCACGCTGTTCGGGAACGCTTATAACATTAAAGCCCATTTCTCCCAGTACCTTTTCTACATGCATAGCTCCCGTTCCGTGAAGGGGAGTGTAAACTATCTTTACCTTGGAAGCCATATTTTTAATAATTTCTTGACGGCTGATTTTCTTTTTAAGCATAGCCCAGTATTTTTCATCGATTTCTTTATCGATTATTACGAGCTTTCCGTTTTTAAGAGCTTCTTCTTCGCTCATCATTTTGATTGAAGAAACCTCGCCTACCTTTTTAATGATGCCCGAATCATGGGGTGGGGTAATCTGGGCTCCGTCCGACCAGTAGGCCTTGTAGCCATTGTATTCCGGAGGATTGTGCGAGGCTGTTACTACAATTCCCGTATCGCAGCCGAGTTCCCTTATGGCATAAGAAAGTTCCGGCGTAGGCCTGAGGCTCGAAAAAAGGTAACAGCGGATATTGTTTGCCGCAAAAATCAGAGCAGCCGTTTTTGCAAAAACATCCGAAAAGCGTCTTGAGTCGTAGGCAATTACGGCACTTAAAGAACCGGCCTTAGCCTTGTCAGGCTTTGCTTCAATCAGATAATCCGCAAGTCCTTGGGTTGCATTTTTTATTACTAAAGGATTCATGCGGTTTGTGCCGCCTCCTATGATTCCCCTTAAACCTGCCGTTCCGAATTCCAAATCCCTATAAAAGCGGTCATATAATTCTTTTTCATCGTTTTTTTCGATTAAAGCCTTAACCTCTTCTGAGAATTTTACTTCCTTTTCTTCGGAAACATATTTTTTTGCTCTATTTAATATTTCATTTTTATCCATAAAAAGTCCTCCGTTTATAACTTTATAATTATATCACAGTTCAGAGGTTTCCTGCAAGGGTATGAAAAGTCTTGACAAGCTTATAATAAGTACCTCAGTAAATCTGCTTTATTACTTGGATTGTTACAGATACGGAAAAAGAGATTTAACCTCGGCAGATATAAATTTAGATTGCTTTAAGGCGCTTTGTATTCTTTTTAGAAGCGTATCGGATATATCCTCTTTTTTTATGAGCCAGCCTTTATTGATACCGTTTATAATATCTATTGTAGACATAATCTTTGTACGTTTAAAGTCTACAATAGATTTATGTTTTATAAAAGGATGTTCGCCGGGGTGTATTATACAGCTTTTATCCTGATTGTCAAATTTTAAAGAGGTAACAGATGCTACTATTTGCTCGTTATTTTTATCGGAATCGGAGACTATAATACGCAAGTGCCGAAATTCTTGGCCCGATTTAGATTTTTCAGGTTTGCTTAAAAAGGTTGTTTTTTTAGGCATTTAATTCGGATAGTTGAGCAAGGGCGGCTTCTTCTTGAGCAAAAGACTGTTCCTCTTCAATAATAAAGGCGATCTCATCGGGGCTTTTGCCTAGGGCTTGTAGGATAGATTCAATACTTATCGGCAGGGCTGAATCTTTAGGATCAGTCCATTCCGGGCAGTTTGCATGAGTATAGTCGATAAGGTCTGTAAAGGTGTAATCATGAAATTTAGAGTCGATACCGTCTAAAACTTCTTTTTCGTAGTCGGATAAAGTGTTACATGGTATCTTATCTGTTAAAGCAACAAGATCGAAACCGTCTTTTAAAAAGCGGCTATTCCATAGGCTCTGGTCGTTTTGATTGCCTTTATTACGGATAAGATTATATGTATTTGATAATATAGGGCCCGCTTTTAAGGCTGCGTAGGTATCGCCAGTAATGGGAGAACCGATATCATAGTAAGATTGACGATCGGCGAGGTAGAGCATTTTAAGAAGTTTTGTATAATTGAGCCGATACTCATATTTTTTGAGCATATAATTTACAACTTCAATGAGTTTATGTATATTCATAAAATACCCCCTTAGTTTTAATCTAGCACCTAGGCTCCCCTTTGTCAATACTTTTTTTACAATTTTTACTTTTTTTACGATATAAAAATTCAGCGTATTTCTTCAAGGGTGCAAAAAAAACGTAACAAATCAAAAAAATTCCGGAACTAAAACCGTCTATAAAAAATCCGGAAGATACTTTATCCACTGCCTCAAGGCTGCCGCTTCTTCGATATGGGCTAAGGAAATATTTTCGCTTGACTCTATGTCGGCGATTGTGCGGGATATTTTTAAGAGGGCGTGGCTTCCTCTTCCCGAAAGTTTTTTTGAGTCAACAATTACGGAAAAAAATCTTTCCGCCTCGCCACTCATTTTGCAAACTTCAGCCGTTTCTTGGGGTGAAAGTTTTGCGTTTTCATAAATTATGTTTTGCACTTTTTTCTCCTTATTTGTAAATTTTAATCTTTCCCATTGAATGAGCCTTGCGTTTTTTATTTTTTCTCTCATCGTTTGGGTAGAATATTTTGCCTCCGCCAAAATGTTTTCAGGCTTGGGCGGCATTACCGGAACCCTTATATCGATTCTGTCCAAGAGGGGGGCCGTAAGTTTTTTCCAATATTTTTCGATTTCATAGGGGAGACAGGTGCAGACTTTTCCGGGGCTCCCGAAGTTCCCGCAGGGGCATGGGTTAATCGCAAGTAGAAGCTGAAAGCGGGCAGGGAAGGTGCTGCTTCTTCCGGCACGGCTCAAGGTTACGCTCCCCGTTTCTAAAGGAGCACGGAGACTTTGCAAAACGCTTGCCTTAAATTGAGCCGCTTCATCCAAAAAAAGAACGCCCCCGTGAGCGAGGGAAACTTCGCCCGGCATACATTTTCCGGCTCCTCCTATTATGCCTTCCATGCTTGCATTTTGAGATGGCATTCTAAAGGGCGGTCTTTTTAAAAGACGGGGGCTCGATTGAGGCAAAAGGCCTGCGATGCTGTAAATGCGGGTTGTTTCCATTGCCGTTTTTTCGTCCATGTCTGGGAGGAGTAGGTGGAAGCGGCTTAAAGAAAGGGTTTTTCCGCACCCGGGAGGTCCGTAGGATATCAGGTTATGGCCGCCTGCTGCCGCTATTTCTAAAGCCCGTATAAGGCCGTCCTGTCCTCGGATATCTTCAAAGCCTTTTACCAAGCCGAGCCCGCTTTTTGAGTTTTTTTGAAAATCGAAATTTTCCGTTTCTTCCGTATCGCTCCATACAAAAAGGTGTGCTGCTTCCTTATCGAGGGCGGTTCCCTTATCGGAAAAGTTTTCTTTTTTACGGCCTTTTGGCTCTGTGTAAAGTTTTCCGTTTTCTATTTGGTAGAAAAATTCCAGAGCTTCGATTAAATCGGATACTCCGAATACGTTGATGCCGTCTTCGATGAGGGCCTCGGCTTCGTTTTCTTTTGGAACTATAAAGTATTTAATGCCCTGAGAACGGGCTGCCGAGATAGCTCCTATTAGCCCGCGCACAGGTCTTACCCTGCCTGAAAGCTCAAGCTCGCCCATTATCATCACGGATTCTTCCGCCCTGCCTTCATCTCGAGGAATTATAGTTTGGGCTTTTGTTTTAACCTCTGCCGAATTTTTCTCCGCCTCTTTTGCCGTTAGGACGGCGATGGCAATAGGAAGATCAAAACCGCTTCCTTCTTTTTTTTGATCGGCAGGGCTTAAATTTATCAGTATCCTGCTTACGGGAAATTCAAGCCCCGAATTCCTGATAGCTGCCCTCATCCTATCCCTTGCTTCCTTTACCGCAGAACCCGGGAGTCCCACTATGTCGATAACCGGCAAGCCCCGCCTTAAATCTGCTTCAACCTTAATCAATTCTCCTTCATACCCAAATGACGAAAAACTTAAAATTTCCATTATATACTCCTGTCTTCAATAATAATTTTTTTTACCATCTAAAAATTTGCGATGTTTGCCCTTGGGCAAACTCGAAGATAAACATGTAGGCTTGTATTTCAAGCCGAAATGTTTATCATTCCTCTCTACTATTATTGTAGAAAAAAAATTATTTATATAGTAAAATTTTGGGAGAAAATTGAAATATTCTTTGCCCCTTGCCCCTTTTTTGTTTTAGTACTATAATGCTTGTAATTATCAATAAAATAGGAGTTTTTATGCGAAGGGAACATGACTTACTCGGAGAATTGGATATTCCGGAAGATGCTTATTATGGAATTCAAACTTTCAGAAGTGTTGAAAATTTTCAAATTACAGGATTAAGGCTCTGTGATTTTCCTGATTTTATTAAAGGCCTTGCTTATACAAAGCAGGCTGCAGCCGAAGCCAACCATGAACTCGGCTATTTAAGCGATGAAGTTTACAAGGCTATGATTCAGGCTTGTAAAGAAGTTGCCGAAGGCAAATTCGATAAGGAATTTGTAGTCGATATGATTCAGGGCGGAGCAGGAACTTCTACCAATATGAATGCAAATGAAGTTATCGCTAACCGCGCAAACGAAATTTTAGGAAAGGCTAAGGGGACTTATTCGCCATGCCATCCCAATAATCACGTAAACTTTGCTCAATCTACAAACGACGCTTATCCTACAGCTGCAAAGCTCGGTATCTCGTTAAATACACCGGCTCTTATAGATGAGCTAAAATCCCTTGTTGCTTCTTTTAGAAAAAAGGCCCAAGAACTTGGCGACAATATCAAGATGGGAAGAACCCAGCTTCAAGATGCCGTACCCATGACCCTCGGCCAAGAATTTGAATCCTATGCCGCTTCTTTGGAAAACGAAATTCCTCAGATTCAGTTTGCAAGGGAAAATCTTCACACCATAAACATGGGAGCTACCGCAATCGGAACCGGTATCAACTCGGATCCTAACTATACACCGAAAGTAACCTCTCATTTGGCAAAGATTTCGGGGCTTGATCTAAAGGCTGCAAAGAACATGATAGCTGCCACGAACGATACCTCCGACTTTGTAACATATTCTTCACAATTAAAGCGCCTTTCTGCAAAGCTTTCAAAGATATGCAGCGATTTACGCCTTCTTTCTTCGGGCCCCCGAACAGGACTTTACGATATAAGCCTTCCTCCGATGCAGCCCGGTTCTTCTATCATGCCCGGAAAGGTAAACCCCGTTATTCCTGAGGTTGTCAATCAGGTTTGCTACAGGGTTATCGGAAACGATACGGCTGTTATCTTGGCTGCAGAATCAGGCCAGCTTGAACTCAACGTTTTTGAACCCGTTATGATTTATTCTATCTTTGAGTCGATTAAGCTTCTTATAAATGCAATGAGGACTTTGAGAGAAAGATGTGTTACGGGTATTGTAGGAAACTATGAACATTGTAAGGAGAGCGTTCACCGAAGCATCGGTTTGGTTACAGCCTTAAATCCCGTCATCGGTTATGAGGCTTCCTCAGACATTGCAAAGACGGCCTTGCGCGATAACCGCAGTGTCTACGAGCTCGTTTTGGAAAGAGGACTTCTTTCAAAAGAAAAATTGGATGAGGTTTTAAAACCCGAAAACATGACAAAGCCCAGAAAGCTTTAGCTGATATAAAACCTCTAAAAACTTCAGCTTTTTAGAGGTTTTCCTTAGCCTATAATAGTAATCTCGACGCGTCTATTTTGGGCGCGTCCTTCTTCGGTGCCGTTTGGGGCAATGGGCTTTATTCCGCCGGCACCTTGATAAATAAACTTTTCGGCCGGTATGCCCCTCTTTACAAGTTTTTCGATGACGGTCTTAGCCCTTTCTTGGGATAGAATTTTTTCTTCTTCCGGCTTACCGACATCGGCTGTATGACCTTCCACAAAAAAGAATTCGCTTTCCGATTTTTTTAAAATCTTTGCTATCTCATCAAGCTTTGCTTCTTCTCCTTTTAAAAGAACAGCCTTATCAGGTTCAAATTGAAGATTTTTAAGCCTCAGCATTGTACCCCGTTTTGTTTTAGCTACTTCAAAATCTTTATTGGGTTTGATTTCGGTTTTTTCTTTTTGCAAAGGATTTTCTTGTGAGGGTGTTTTTTTTGAGGCAGCTTCTTGTGAAGGGCCGCCTTGTGCAAGGGCTCTTCCCGTGTAAGAATAAAAATGAAGCAAAAAACCTCGGTGTTTTATTTTTTTTCCGTCTGCATAAAAAAACTCTTCATCTATTTTTTCGCGTATTAAAACGGGTCTATTTATATCATCAAGGTAGATGTCTGTTTTTCTTCCTCCTTCCGAGCTCATAAGTTCATCATCGCCCATCATGTCCGAGTGTTTGTAGCGGAGTCCGAAGGCTGCTTCTACATGATGAACGCTTTGACCGTTTAAACTGGTTTTTCCCTTATATTTAAAACCTGCATTCACCGGAATCCTTACAGCGGTTTTTTCAGGCTTGGGTCTTACTACTACGGTACATTTTCCTTCCCAAGTTTTTCCTATGTCAGCGGGGGTAAACTCTGTTTCAGGCAAAATCGGAAAATTTCTTAAAAGAGGGTAACCCGAATCTTCATCGAAAATTTGAGGTTGGTAAGGATTTTCAATATCTTCTTCATCTTGTTCCGGAATAAATTTAAATGAAATGGGTAAGATCGAATCTATCGGTAAAGCGGCTTTAAGCCCGTCTTTCCTGGTTTTTTGAAGCACAAAGGCTTCTCCCTCGTAAAGATAGGCTTCCTCATTGCCGAGCCTTGTTTCGCTAATATAAAGGCGGGTTTCTCTGGAAGTAAGCCTTGCATATCTTCCGTCAATGTAGACAGAGTAATCGGCTCTTTCCGTAATGAGTATTTTGCCGTGGGATAAATCTTCTTGCCCTAAAATAAGATTTAAACAAAAATTAAAGAGAATGCAGATTAAAAAAAGTTTTTTTCCAAAGGTGCGGTTTTTTGGTTTATAGTAATTTTTAGCTGTCTGAATATTTATCATACTAATAGTTATACCACAAGAGAGCACATTGTTCAATTAAGGAATGCCGGAGTTATGTTTGTGTTAATATCAGAATAATTTACTATTTTTTTTAAATATTTTCTATAAATATAATGAGGAGGAAAAAAATATTAAAAATTTAGGAGAAAAAAATGGTAAAAAGATTTGAAGATTTGACGTTTACGGACGATTTTATGTTTTGTAAAGTTATGCAAAATCCGGATTTATGCAAAAGACTCATTGAGATGATACTGGCCGATACAATAGGTAAAATTGCATATATTTCGATACAGCATAATCTTAAAAACTATGAACAGGCAAAGTCGGTGAGATTTGATGTTTTAGTGCAGACAGAAAACGGTAATTTATACGATGTTGAAATGCAGGTAAGCAATGAGAAGAATATACCTAAAAGAATGAGGTTTTACCAAGCAGCTATAGACATTTCGTTCTTGGATAAAGGGAATTTCTATAACGATTTAAATGACAGCTTTATAATTTTTATCTGTTTATTTGATGTTATCGGTAAAAATAGACCTGTTTATACTTTTGAAAATATTTGTATAGAAGATAAAAATATATCTTTACAAGACGGAACAAAAAAGGTTATAATAAATTCAGAGGCTTTTAAAAATACCGAAGATAAAGATTTAAAAGAATTTTTAGAATATCTTAAAACAGGTAAGCCAAATAATGAATTTACAAGGAGGATAGAAGAAGTGATACAAACAATAAAAGAAAACGAACAAGCAAGACAAGAATATAGATTAATGTCTACTTTTGAGATGGACGCTAGGTATAAAGGTTTTTCAGAAGGCTTAAAGCAAACGGCTAAAAATATGAAAATGGAAAAGCTGGATATATCTTTAATTAAAAAAATAACCGGTCTTTCCGAATCCGAAATAGAAAAACTGTAAGTTTATCAAGATACTTTGCAATAAATAGTAAAATTCTGCCCTTGAAATCGGCCGGAAAATATGATAAAATCGCCGTCTTGAGTGATAGGTCTTAAAGCATGGAATACTTTGATGATGATTATTTTGACGACGAAAAAATATACCCCCTGGACCCTAAAAAGGTTTCTTCTCTTTTGGAGGAGGACGGACCCCTTGCTTCATTTTTTGAAAAATACGAGGCCCGTGAGCCGCAGCTTGATTTAACAAAATCGATTTGCCGCTGTTTTAATGAAGAGGCTATAGGCGTCTTTGAGGCCGGTACAGGAGTAGGGAAGAGCCTTGCCTATCTTTTGCCTGCGATGATGTGGGCAAAACAAAATAAAAAACGCGTTGTAATTTCGACAGGGACTATAAATTTGCAGCAGCAGCTCATCGAAAAGGATGTTCTTACTGCAAAGAAAATTTTGGGAAAGGGTTTTCAGGATATGAAGGCTTGCCTTGTAAAGGGGCGGCATAATTTTTTATGCTTACGCCGGATGAGTCAGGCATTAAGGGAGAACGATTTTTTTACTGAGAGCCAGGAGGAGCTTGATAAGATAAAAGAATGGGCAACCGAAACAAAGGACGGCAGCCGCTCTGACCTTGATTTTATGCCGACGGAAAAAGTTTGGTCTACTGTTTGCTCCGAGCCCGACAACTGCCCGATGAACAAGTGCCCTTATTTTTCGGGCTGCTTTGTGATGAAGCTGAAAAGAGAAGCGGAAAACTCCTCCATACTGGTTGCTAATCATCACATCTTATTTGCAGACCTTTCAGTTAGGGCAGAAGGCTTCGGCTATCAGGGAACGGCAGTTCTTCCTTCTTACGACAATATAATAATCGATGAAGCTCACGGAATTGAAGACGCTGCACAAAGTTTTTTTTCGAGCGATATTTCCCGATTTGCCTTACACAAGCAAATCAACTTACTTTACCGATTTAGGCGGGGAAAGCAGGCAGGCATTTTAAGCGGCATAGTTTCAATATCCAAAAAGGCGGAACTCTTTACCGAAATCATAAATCTTCTCGAAGTTGCTGCAGCTTCTTTTAATATTCTTGAAGAACAAGCCTTGCAGGTTCTGCAAACCTATCAGTCAAAAAGCCTTGCACAAACTTCAAGCGATGAAAAAGAAAAACTCTTATCTTGTGTAGACAATTTTTTTAAAAACATAAACAACCTAAACATAAAACTTGAAAACCTTATCAATGCAGCTGATGGAGAAGAAGATGAAGAAGGCTATATAAGAGACGGTCTTGTAGTCTTGCGCCGCTTAAAAAAAATGGCTTCCGTAATGGAAAACTTTTTAAACAGCAGCGAATTCCCAAACGATGTTTTTTGGTTTGAAAAAATAAAAACCTCTCAAGGGGAGGCTGTCCGCTTTATTCAGACACCGTTAAATTTGGCCCCGATAATGCGGCGCTCGGTTTTTATGCCCATGGCAACCGTCATCTGTGTTTCCGCTACCTTAAAAATCGGAGACGATTTTAACTTTTGGCTTAACAGAAACGGCCTTTATAATTTTACCGAAAAGAAAATCATAAAAGATTTTTTCCCTTCTCCTTTTCCGTACGAAAAAAATGTTGTCTTTAATATTCCGACAGATATTCCCATGCCTGATGAAAACAATTTTCAAGATGCCGTAAACGAAACCGTCCTCGCCTTATTGGAAATAACTCAAGGCAAGACCCTTATTTTGTTTACGTCTTATGATTCTCTTCAAAAAACTTGCGAATATGTAAGAGAGCATATTGATGAAAAAATAAAGATTTTAAAACAGGGCGAGGCGGATAGAATGCAGCTTTTATATGAATTTAAAGATGATGTTACAAGCTGCCTTTTTGCTACTTCGTCTTTTTGGGCAGGGGTGGATGTGCCGGGAGAATCCCTTTCCCATGTAATTTTGGTAAAACTTCCATTTGCGGTTCCGACCGAACCCATATTTAAGGCAAGGGCTGATCTTATCGAAAAATCGGGCGGAAATTCCTTTATGCAGTTGAGCGTTCCCGAAGCTGTTGTACAATTTAGGCAGGGTTTTGGAAGGCTCATGCGTTCCAATACCGACAGGGGCATAGTTACCGTCCTGGATAAAAGAATTTTAGTAAAGCGTTACGGTTCAATATTTATTCAAAGCATTCCGCAAACAATTCAATGTTTTTCGGAAACAAAAGCCGTATTGAATAAAATAGAAGATTTTTTGTATAATAACTAGATTCAGTTTCATAGGAGAAGAAGATGGGTGCTCTTATTGCGATTTTATGTTGTTTGGTAGCCTTGTCATGGAGGGCTGCATTGATAGGTGTATGTCATTCCGTTTACAGACGCGGCTGTGATTGGGTTAATAGCGAAGTAATTGTAGGACCTGCTCCGCGCTTATTGTTTGCGATTTTTAAACAATATATCGGTTTTAGGTTTGAAGGAGATTATACTCTTACGGATCAGCTTCCTGAGCAGTATCTGGTTATATCCAATCATCAAAGCCTTTTAGACATAGTGGTTCACATGAACTATTATAACGGAACGCGTCTCCGTTTCGTTGCAAAAGAAGAACTCGGACATAATGTTCCCCTTGTTTCTCCTATGCTTAAAAGCGGAAAACATTGTTTGGTAAAAAGAACAGGAAGTCCGACGCAGGCTATGAAGGCTGTCGATAAATTTGCAGACCATGTTGTAAAAAACAATCTTATTCCCGTTATCTTCCCCGAAGGTTCCCGCTCAAAGGATGGTAATTTAAAAACTTTTCATGCGGCCGGGTTCCGCCGGTTTTTAAATGCGGCTCCAATGCCTGTAGCAGTCTGTGCCGTTGACGGAGGCTGGAAAATATCATCGCTGACCCGTATGGCAAAAAACCTAAAAGGCGGCGCATACAGGATTAAACTTTTAAAAATTTATGATGCTCCTCAAACAAAGGAAGAACAGATTAAGATTCTTGAAGAAGGAAAAACCCTCATTCAGGCCCAGCTTGATGAATGGCGTAAAGCCGATAAATAGCGATAAACCTTAACTTAGAATTTTATTTGTATAATAGCTTTAAATTTTCCTATCTTTATATTTTCAAGAGGATGAGCGTATTCAATACCAATATTTGCGGCTGTGCTTATGGTCATATAAAGTTTTCCGTAAACCGATTGGTAAATATCGGCCGTATTTTTTCCTGCGTCTAAAAAGTTAAAGATTGCCCTGTAGCCAGTTGTAATATTTAGCCTGTTAAAAAATATGGGAAGCCATGAACTTCCTGTTTGAATATCGTAACTTAAAAGATTTACTTCTCCTTCAAAACCTAATCCATAGTTTAATTTTCCCGGACGGATAAGTTTTTTTACGTTTTCATATTCGCTCATATTCGGAAGATAAGAGGCCATGCCCATCAAAGCCGTGCTGTTAAAAAATCCGTAGCTGCCGGTGTGCGGAAGAGCAAAGGCATTGTACCCGAAATATGAGCTTAAGTTTAATTTAATCGGAACTATAGGCGGCCTAAAGGCTGCATAGGCTTGAACGGCAAGAGCATTTGTTTTTGAAGGAAAATGGACGCCGTGTTTTAATCCGGCTGCCGCTTGAAGCATTATAAAATCTTTTGTAAAAAAATTCGTGTTTAACTTTTGAGCCGATTTTTGATAGGTATAAACTGCGGATAATTCTTCGGATAGGACGGGATTTCCTAATTTCTGTTCGTAAAGAGTTTTTGCACTTTTATAGGAAGAGCCGAAAAAGCTGAACCCTTCAATAGATAAACCGGCTTTTCCCGAAACATTATGATAAAAAGAATTTAAGGGTAAGAGCAATTCGCTTTCTATGTTGCTTCCGATTTTTCTATATTTAAAGGATTTATTTTCATCATAAAATTTAATCCGGATATCGGCAGGCCTTGTTGCTGCTTTAAATAAAATTGAAGTTTCATAAAAAAAAGGCTTAAAATAAAAAAGAGAAAGAGTTTCAAAATATAAAAAATTTGTAGGATCATTCCAATATAATTTTATACCGATTGGTACGGTTTTGTTTTCTCCTAAAAGTCCCGAAAAATCAATGATGGGCAGGGGAAAGGGTTTATGTATCCACGAAAAATAATTATACTTATCCTTTGTTAAAATCTCGGTATTAGGAATTTTTGTTTTTATTTCTTGAGCCGAAATATCAAACGGTTTTAACGATGCCTTTCTTTCAGTAAAAAGTGAAGAATCTATTTTATAAAGCGAGTTGTATTTTGTAAAAACTCCGGCATAGATAATTTCATATTCTTTAGTATCTTTTTTTTGCCTTACAACAGGAAAAAAAGTACCGCCGGAAATGTCTTTTTCCAAAACCTTTAACTCATTGGTTTTTAAATTAAAAAAAGCCGACCTGTAAAGGTTATCTTTACCGGCCCACGAAAAACTTAAAACAGGTTCTTTTTCCGAATTGTTGCTTTGCAAATATCTTATTGCGGGGAGAGGATTTTCGAATTCAAGTTTTTGTATTTTTTTTGAAACCGTATCGAGTATCAGAATGTCGCGGTTTATTCCGTTGGCGGCAATGATGGCGATTTTGTTTTTGCCTGCAAATACGGGATTGTAAATGGCCGAATAGGGAAGCCCCGGCCCTGCCTTTAAAAGACCGGTCTTTCCAAGACCGCTCTTGGAAAAACCTTCTTTTTTTTCAAAAGATTCTTGATCGATTAAAACAAGTTCGGAAAACTGACCTTTTATTTCGATTCCGCAAAGCGCTTCCCCACAAAAGGACGCATACCTTAAAGACGGAAATTCTTTACTTAAAAACTTTTTTTTCTGCATGTCAAAGATGGTTGCCCTATTGTGTTCGCCGCGAGGGGTGTTCACCAAATCGCTTACCAAAAGAAATTTTCCGTCTTGCGAAAAACTTAAAAAAGAAAGGGTTGGGTTTGCCGTAAAAAGTTTTTCTTCTTTTCCCGAATCGTCAAAAAATATTACGTTTTTTGTTGTAAAATCAAAACAGGCAAAGCCGTCTTTAGAGCTTGCAATAAGACTAAAACCTCCGGCTTCCTTAATCGGATTTTGAGGACTGAGAGCCTTTTCGGGAAAGTGAATAGATTCCAAAAAATTATTCCAAAGCTTATCGAGCTCTTTATTAAAAATCTTTTTTGTTTTTCCCTGAGGAAAAGAGGAAAGAGGATTAGCCCAGTATTTTACATAGGTTTCCATTCCGTAAATTTTTTGAAGATATTGGGCAAAGGCTCCGCCGTAAACATAAGGCCAAAGTCCGCCGGGGTAAATATCTCTGGCTCCTGCCGCCTGTTTCCATGAAGGACTTGCATTTTCAAGCCTCCCCTGCATTAGGTGGTGCATTATCAGGGGATCGTTTAGTCTGCCCTGATCGTCTTCCGCACTTTCGTACGAAACGGCAACACCCTCGGTAAAGGACATGGGGAGGAGGGGCAAAAAATATGTGAGCGAAATTGCATGGGTTAATTCATGATAGAGGACTTTTAAGATTATATCGCTTAAATTGCTTAGCTGACCTTCTTCCGGCAAGGTATCAAAAAGAACAATCCGGCGGTAGGGAAAAAAGGTATAATAGCCGTTTAAGGCTTCCTTTCCGCCTTCGATATAGATAGGCATTCTTTTTGGAATTTTACGGTTTAGTTTTTGAGAGATTTCTTCGGCATAATTGTCCGCATGTTCCGAAATCAAGGCTGCCGTCTTTTCCGATACCGGAGAATAAATTATATCGAAATACTTGGTTTTTTGAACAAAAAGATTTTGAGCATTTAGCTGTATAAGTGCACAGGTTAAAAAGGAAATAAAAAAGATGAATTTTGGTTTGCATTGCATATTCTGCAATTATGCGTAAAAAAACTTAGGCTGTCAAGTCGAGTACAGCTGCAGGAAGAGGAGAGCCTCCGTATCCTATGTTTTCGGTTTGTATCATCGTGTTTTTGATTTGATTGTGGTAGTAATCCAAAAGCCCGTCTATTTGATTTTCGCTTATTTCCGATTCGAGTTGAGCTGCTGCAGATTCCGTAAGTTTTGCTTTTTGAGCTTCATTGGTTTTCATGGATACAAGTTGGTCGATTATTGAGTTTAAGATTCTGAGCTTGTCGATACTCATGCCCGATTGACCCTGAGCTTGAGCAAAACCTGAAACATATTTAAAATGGGCGTAGAGGACTTGGCTTGCCTTGACGGGCACAAAGGCTCTTCCGCCTGCCGAAATCTTAGGCATTGCAATTTGAGAAAGAGCTTGAAGCGGCGAAGTGTTTGAAACCATCTATTCCTCCAAAAAAACTTTTATTGCTATAAAGATTATCGGAATTTTTAGAATTGCCTTTAAGTGAATAAAATTCTATTTTTTCGTCGAATTTATTGAAGATTTTGTTTTTTTGTGATAAACTGTACATATAATAATAATTGTAATGCTTATTTTTTTTGGAGAAATTATGTTAAAAAATGAGGGTGTAAACGAGAAGGTCAAATTCTCAATCGGTGCTAAACTGATAACTATTATTTCGATTTTGGTTGTGTTTTCTCTGGGCACTATAACAGGCCTTGTTACATGGTTTGTAGGTGAAGATATTCAAACCATGTCTGAAGAAAGCAACAGGACTGTAAATTTTCAAGCCGGAGCTGCAGCAGAAAAAGAACTTTTGTCGATAAAGGCCAATGCTTTTTTGTTCTTGGATGTTCTTAACTCGACCGAAACCGGGTCAGGCATAGCAAAGCAGACTGCCGATTTTTATTTTGAAAGAAACCCTCAGGTAGCGGCTGTTTTGGTTACCGATGCAAGAATGAATAAGCGTATTTATCGAAAACTCGTTAGTACCAACTTTTTCCTTTCCCGTGAATTGGATTATTCCGCTATCGACGAATTTATCGAAAACGAAATGGATACGGCTATTCAGGCGGAAAAAGGCATCGAGCAGGTTATAAATGCTTCTCCGTTTTTTGGAGAGCCCATCCTTGTTCTTTTTTATCCGTATAAGGAAAAAGGCTTGGATCAGGGGTTGGTAATCTTCTTTTCGGCTGAGACCCTATCCGAGAATATAGGTACGGGAAAACTCCAAACAACCTATCTTGTAAATAATTTGGGCGATATTTTGATTCATCCCGATTTTGAGCTTACCAAAAACGGAATTAACATAAGCGATTCAAAACTTTTTATAGAAATGCGCGAAAAAGGCGACATGAACAGGCAAATCCTTTTTACCGACAAGGAAGGAAAAAAACAGTTCGGTGCATACAGAAAAATTTCGATAGCCGATCTTGCTGTTTTGACTACAGCCGAGGCCGATAAGGTTTTGGAACCCGTAGTCAGGTCAACCTTTAAAAATGTTACTTTAGGCATTGCGGTTTTGGCTCTTGCAATCCTTTTTATCTGGTTTTTCTCCAAATCGATCAGTTCTCCGGTTAAGGCTCTTGCCTCGGCTGCCGGCGAAATAGAGCAGGGCAATTATGAACTCGATCTAAAGGCTAAAACAAAGGATGAAATAGGCCTTTTAACAAACAGCTTTGTAAGAATGGGCAAGGGCTTGGCTGAAAGAGAAAGACTCAAGGATTCTTTCGGCCGCTTTATAAACAAGGAAATTGCAGAGCTTGCTATGAAGGGTGAGCTCGCACTGGGAGGCGAAACAAAGGAAACGACCATTTTCTTCTCGGATATACGCTCATTTACGGCAATTTCCGAAAAACTTGAACCGAATGAGGTTGTAGAATTCCTCAACGAATACATGACCCAGATGGTAGAGTGCGTAAACGATACCCATGGTGTAGTAGATAAATTTATAGGTGATGCCGTTATGGCTGTTTGGGGAGCTCCCACAAGTGCGGGAAATCCGAGAAAGGATGCTCTTAACTGTATAAGGGCTGCTTTAAGGATGAGAGCCGCACTGATTATCTTCAATCAAGGAAGGGGAGGCGATAAAAAGCCTATAATCCGAATAGGCTGCGGTATTAACTCGGGCCCTGTTGTTGCAGGTCAGATAGGTTCCAAAAAGAGGATGGAATATACGGTAATAGGCGATGCCGTAAACTTGGCCTCCCGTACCGAAGCCTTAAATAAGCCTCTCGGAACGGATATTCTTATTACCGAAAACACTTATCGGCTTGTAAAAGATAAGGTCTTGGTTGAAGAAATGCCCTCGGTTACGGTTAAAGGAAAATCGGCTCCTTTAAGAATGTTTGCGGTTATCAATATGCCTGAAGAAACCGGCATTCCCGGAGCGGGAGAAAAAGGCCCAAAAACTTTAGCTCAAGTTAGAGAAAAATTAGGAATTCCTACTCCCGATTTAAATAAGGTAGATGTAAATGAAGACGAAAAGAAATACGACATTCAAGCCCAAAACAAACAGTAATTTTTTAGACCTTGTTGTGGTCATTGTTTCTCTGGCGGTTATATCTTTAGACTTGTTTTTGTTTGTAAAGGAGCTAAACAGAACATTTGAACGCACGGATACTCCTATAGCTACCATTGAATACAAATACAAAACCGTTCAGCGTAAATTCAACGATAGAGCCGTATGGGACCGTCCCGTTCAAAATTCTTATTTATATAACGGAGATACGATAAGAACCGCAAATGAAGCCTTGGCAACCATTCATTTTTTGGGAAGTGAAGATGCAGGCAATGTAGTCGAAGTTGACTCAAACACTATGGTTCAGATTTTTGCCAAAAATGAAGAATCCGAGCTTAATTTGAATTCGGGCTCGGTTTCGGCAAAAACAGCAAACAATAATTTACGTTTAAAATCGAATAATGCAGACATAAACATCGAAAAAGGCTCGGTATTGCATGTGCAAAAAGGTGATGCTGAAAGTCTTCAGCTTGCGGTAGAAGAAGGTTCCGTTTCCGTTACAGGCAGTAAAACCGGAGAAACCGAAGTTCTTGAATCCGGTTCAGTTTTACAGCAGGGGCAGGCGGCCAAGTTAGTTATGATAAGCCCGGGTAAAAATACGAGAATCTTAAATCAATCGAGGGATGATTTAGGTGTCGATATTAAGTTTAAGTGGCAATCTTCCTTTCCCAATAATGAAGAAATATTCCTTGAAACTTCTCCTTTGAGCAATTTTAGCGTAGACACTAAAAGATATGATGTCCGAGGTTTAAAAGAATTTACCGTCAGGCACGACAGCGGAGCCTTGCACTGGAGATTGGCGTCTAAGTCAGGGTCTGAAGAAGATACCGTATCCGGAAAAGTAACGGTTATAAAGGCTCCGGCCCCGTTAAATCTTCTTCCTGAAGCGGAAAAAACCTTTGCATATAATACAAATCCTCCCAATATCAGATTTTTATGGGAGGGTAATGAGCTTTCTTCATATTACACGGTTGAAATTGCAGACAATAAGAATATGGAAAATCCCAAAGTGGTAAAGAATTCGAGTACGGAATCTTTTTCGCTTTCGGAGTTGACGGAAGGAACTTGGTATTGGCGTGTTCTTCCAAAATACGGATTCGATTCTTCATTTAAAGCTCAAGCCTCGGATGTTTCTGTTTTCCGTATAAAAAAGACCGAAGAAGCCGAGAAACCTAAACTTCTTTATATGAAAAAGGTTATGGATACCTCGAAGGGAAAGGGCCTTACCTTTTCATGGAAGCCCAATTTGGATGCGGAAAAATACAGGGTAAAAATAGCCAGAGATAAGGCGATGACCGATGTTCTTATAAACGATATAGTTATAACGAGCTATTTGGACTTAAAAGAAGCTTCAAAACTTTTGCCTAACGGTGAGTATTTTATGACCGTTGCTTCTCTTGATGCAAAAGAAAACGAAATCGGCATAAGTGATGTTGCCTCTTTTATAACTATGGACTCCGAGATTATTTTGCGTGCCGTATTTCCACCTAATGATTATAGTTTGCTTCAACCTCTGACAGGAGACACCTTTTTTACATGGAAGAGTAATTTCGATTCGGAACAGATTTTTCAGGTTTCGGATACCGAAGATTTTAAAAAACTTACCGTTAATAAGGCTGTCAAAGGTTTAGGCATTGAAGGAATTGTTTTGCCCGAAGGCAAATGGTATTGGCGCGTATGTACCGAACTGGACGGAAAGCAGTATGTATCTGACGTAAAAAAATTAAACGTTATTCCTCTTCTCGATAAGCCTGAACTGGACAATGCGAAAACTAGCATTGTAATAGTGCCCGGACGTAAAAGCAAATTTAACTGGAAACCGGTAGAAGGCGCAGATTATTATCAGGTAAAACTGACGGACAGAATTCCCGGATCTAAACCTCTTTATGAAGACCTTTTTGCTTCAAAAACCGAAATAGAAATTGCTATGGGTAAATTTGAAGACGGGGATTACATATTGAATATACAGGCCTTTGCAAATGCAACATTGACTTCAAGCAGAAAATTTGGAAAGTCTCAGGCACACGGCTTTACGGCAAAACATTTGAGGCCTGTAGAGCTGTTAAAACCTGCCGAAGGTGCAAAGATTGACGGTATAGAAGCCGCTCTTAATCCTTCTCAGGCAGAGTGGTCGTCCGTTCATCCGCCTGTAGGTGTGGAATTTATTTTGGAAAAGGTAGGTGTAAGTGCTCCCGTTTTTGCTTTAAAAGATGCGGGGTATAAGGTGCAGCTTCCGCCTTTAGTATCAGGAAAATACCGCTGGAAGGTAATAGCCGAAACCGAAGACGGCTTCGATATTTCATCGGAAAAATATTCCGCATTTACGGTTTTGCCCATACCGCCCCTTCCAAGGACAATGTTTATATTCCCGGGAGAAAAAGAAGTCTTAGGCATTCCCTTCTTTTCTTCACATCGAAGTATAGTCTTTAAGTGGAAGCCTGTTGATAAGGCAACTCACTATGTTATGAAATTGTATAACGAAAAAAACAAAATAATTGCAAGCACCGAAATTAAAGCGAAACCTGGAGCGGGGGATCTTGTTTATGAATTTAAGGATTTAAGCCGATTATCGCGCGGTGCATTCTTTATAGAAGTTATTGCGGAACGGCGTTTGGACAGCGGATTGGTGTTTCAAACCGGAACTCCTTCAAGAAAGCGCTTTGACATCGACTTACCTAAAAAAGATAATGTAGAAACCGATGAAACGGGAGTCCTTTATGGAAGATAAAAGAATATTTACCAGGAATTTAGTGATTTTATTTTTGCTGTTTTTATTCTCTTTGGGAGCTTTTGCTCAAAAGGTTGAAGATAAAAATCAAAATGCTGAAAAGAATACTGAAGTAAAGAAAAATTATATTATTGAAACGGAAGGGAAAAAAACGGTTTTTTATCAAACACTTTCTTGGGAAAATGTAGAAGGTATCTTGCATTTTGAATTCGAGCTTGAAAGAAAAGAAAAAAACGGCAAGTGGGTTATTATAGATAAAAAGAAATTAAAGAAAAATTCTCTTGATGTTTCCTTACCTGCCGGAAAGTATCGGTACAGGGTAAAGGTTATAAACCTTCTCGGTCAGGTGGATGCCGTAAGTGCAGACCGTTATTTTGACATTCTTGTGGCTTATCAGCCTGAAACTTATTCTGTTTCTCCTACTGCGGTCTATTTTGATGAAGAATATAGTGATGTTGTAAGTCTTTCAGGCAAGAATTTTAGGGAAGAAACCACCTTTGCTCTTAAAAAGGAAGGTGGAGCTCCCATTTTCGGCAAAATTTTAGAGATAAGTGCTAACGGAACCAAGGCAAAAATAAGTTTTAATATGTTGAGAATCAATCCTGGAGAATATGAATTTGTTGTTACCGACCCAAGCGGTTTAAAAGATTCAAAACAGAAAATGACATTTAAATTTCAAAAACCTGTCGATATTTATCTGTCAGGCGGCTATGCCTTTAACGGCTTTGCAGGGAACAAGCTTTTTAAAGAATACTTCGGAAAAGATTTTGCTGCCTTAAGCGGTGTTTTAAGGTTTAGTTTTGTGCCGATAAAGCGTTCCTATGGAAATTTCGGATTTAACTTTACCGGTTCGGGAATGGACTTAAGAAAAAAAGACTCGGATTATACCCTGTCTGCAGGACTTCTTTTAGCCGGTATACAGGCCGTCTACATGAAACCTATAATAAGGCATCGGCTCAATTTTGATGCTCACCTGGGTTTCGGCACTGCATTTGTGGTAAATACACAATTTGTTTTTCCCGAGTTTAAAAGCCCAAAATCATGGTATTGGGGGTTGACAATGAATTTAGGAACAGCCTTACAAGTTTATGTTTATAAAAAATTATATATCGAAGTAAATCTCGATCATATAATTCCGTTTAGAACAGGTTTTCCCAAATACATAGTACAGCCATCTCTTTCCGTAGGGTGGGAATTCTAGCATTGGAGTTTTTTATGAAAAAAATTTTAAAGATTTTACTAATTTCAGCGGTATTGCTGACAACTGCCATTGTATTTACAAGCTGTAAACAATTTATAGATAATCCTGAAGAATTCTTAGGTTACTGGTCGAGTGAAGTCGTTCCTACAGGATTCAGCATCGATAAGCCCTATCAAATAAGTAATGACGGAGCACTGTGCATACCGTCGGATTCGCCTGTAACGCTTACGATTAAACTGCATAACCCGAGAAAATTCAGCTTAATTACGCCTACGTCAACGTCCTCAGCAGCAGACGTGCAGAAGATTATAAATTTTCCCGGGCTTTTAACGCAGACGACATACGGCGCGCACTACACTTTGGAGCAGACACCTGACAAAACGGCATTGAGGCTCACATACAAGTCAGGCTTTTTGAAAGACTATGAGTGGGGTACGGGTAACATAAGCCCCGAAATTACCCTCACTTCCACAGACGGCAGAAAATTCAATAAGAAGTTCAGTCTGAACCTAAAGGCGGATACAGCTCCTAAACTCAGTTCTTCCATAACAATCGGTAAAACGGCAAACCCTATAGGCGGTAAGTATTATTACGTTATTATATTGAAAGCCGAAGATATGACCGAAACGGCGGGTACCGGATCTTCTGCCGGAAAGCGGCAGAAGGACATTGAAGAGCTGTCCGTAACAGGCGGTGATTCGGCTGCGATAGCGTTTACATCGGGAAATACAGCCTTTGAACCAAGCGGCCGACTGCTTGCTTCAACCGAAGTTCTTGATCTTTCAGGTGATGAGACTTCGCCGGCAGCTCCCTCATGGAATGGTGCTCTCAATAACGATTCTTGGGCATTGCGTTATAGAACGGATACGGAAGTAAAGACTGCAAGAAAAAACTATACATTCACTCTTATAGATGAAGCAGGCTTAAAATCTTCTGACATTCACGTATCAACCCCTGCAACGAAGGCGGAAGATGCAAAGCTGTACTATAATTCAAAAGACATATCTACACAAGCAGGTAACTCAAGCAGTCCGTATCTAATAAGTACCGAATCGTCGATTACGGTTAAGGCAAAAACGGAAACAACCGGTGCAAGCATAGCAGGAAAACTCTTCCGGAAAACATCCGGTGTATGGAGTGAGGTTAGAGGCATCAACAGCGGCTCTAATACCGAGGTTGATATAACGTTGGAGGCTCCATCTAATCTTGGTCATGAGATAGAATATAAAATAAGCCTGACTACAGGCGGTGAGGGTTTTGCTGCGGGCACTGCTAAAGAGTTTTATGTTAAAGTAAGAAAAGGTACGGTCTTAGAGATTAAGAGCGGCGATATTAATCCATGGACCAAGCTTAAAACCGAGGTAGAACAGTCTAGCGGCGGTGCCGACATAATCAAAATCACCGGCAAAATTAAAGCTCCTGGACCGAATAACCAAATTAATGTAAGTCGAACCGTTAAAATAATGGGCTCTAATAAGAATACCGATATATTGGATGCTGATGATACAACCTTTATTTTTGATATGAGGCTACACGGCGTATTGACTCTTGAAAAGCTGACGCTCCAAAATGGAAAGAATCCCGATACTGACAATGGCGGCGGTGCGATCTACAGTGGTTTATCAGGAGAATTGACAACAGTAGATGTTATTATCAAAGACTGTACGGCAACAAAGAATGGAGGCGGCATTTATGTACACAACCATGGTAACATTATCTTGATAGATACGGAAATAAAGGGTTGTACCGCAAGTCAATACGGCGGCGGCGTGTATGTGGGTGAAAACGGTACTTTTAAGATGCATGGCGGCACGATTAAGAATAATACAAGCACTCTGGGAAAAGGCGTTTATGTAGCAGGCGCTCCTTATCCGGGTATGAGTGACGGTGAGTTTATCATGGGCGGCGAAGCCTGTGTAGGGAAATGGGAAAGCAACGGTACCCTGCAAGACGGCAATGATGTGTATTTAGGAAAGAACTCGATAAGCGACTACCTTGTCAAAATAGAAATTGACAAAAGTGAACCTATAGCGAAACCAAAGGCTGCCTGTATTACTCCGGAATCCTATGGTGCCGGCGAAAAGGTACTAATGATGTTGGGCGGCAGTACGGATGTAGGGGCTTATAATGATAGGTTCACCGTAACCCCGGAAGATTTAGGCAGCGGCAATACGCAGACATGGTCAATAGATGATAATGGGAAATTAACAAGCCATACGAAAGTACGGTATGATCAGTTGGAAGCCTTCCTTACTTCGCCTCAGGTTTCGTCAACTGCAATAAACCGTATCGAAATAACCGGTGAGATACCGCAAAATCACTTTGATGGCAGCAGCTCGGGTTCCGGAGAACTCAACAAAAGGATAAAAAAAGCCGGCTCTAAAAAACTTGCGCTTAAACTGCCCGCCGGCATTTCAGGCGTTACTTCGATGGAAAATTGTTTTTCAGGGTGCGGCAACCTTGTTTCTGTGGAGAATATTCCTTCAAGCATTACGAATATGAAGGAATGTTTTTTGAACTGTACCGGTTTAACCATAGCTCCATCTATTCCTAATGGTGTTATGAATATGGAGGGCTGTTTTTACGGGTGTAAAAAATTAACCACAGCTCCCACTATTCCTAATAGTGTTAAGAATATGAAAGAATGTTTTTTGAACTGTACCGGTTTAACCACAGTTCCCGGTATTTCGAATAGTGTTACGGATATGGATAGCTGTTTTAGAGGATGTAAAGAATTAACGATAGGTCCAGATATTCCCTCAAGTGTTAAGAATATGAAGGAATGTTTTTTGAACTGTACAAAGTTGAAAGGAGTAAAAATTAATCGTGGTTATCTTGGCTGCAATTTTACACATACTTTTCTGCACTGCTCTGACTTGGATGAAGGGGGAATAAAGGTTCCTTCAACTTCTCTTCAAACCTATAAGGATAATAAGGACACTATGGGAATAAGTAGAGATACTAAGTTTTCTGCAATAACACCTTAATTAAACCTGGTGTAGTAGTAATGCTTAATTAGGAAGCTGTTCCTAATTAAGCATTACAAATTTTTCAATTTCTGCTTAGGAAAGGCCTGTTATCAGCGGAATTTCATAAACCGGACAGCTAGCTTTTTCATAAGTTTAGCTGTTTATTTCTTAGGTTCATAAAAAAAAATCCTTTGCGAATTTGAGCGTGAGCTCAACGCTTTGCGCTCGCTGCGGTTAAATAAAAGAATATAAACCGCAATGGTCCGAAAAAGGGTCTTAGCCTCGAAGCTTCGCCGGCTGTACTTCCCCTAATTTACAGTGTTTCAATCTCTTCTTCGGGAAGGCCTGTAACCTGCATAATTTTTTGTATCGAGTCTCCCAACTGTTTTAATATTTTAGCTGTTTCTTTCTTGTTGTTATAAGTGCCTTCCGTAAAGCCTTTATACCTAGCGTCCATTTCAAAAGTAGACATTAATCTATATTCTTGTCTTGCTTGTTCATTTTGTTTTACTGTTTGTATCATTTCTTCTATCCTCCTTGTAAATTCACTCTTTGTTTTGCCGGTTTTGAGATATTCTAAAAATTCCTTTAATTCTTTGTTTTCAGTGTCTTTAAAGGCCTCTGCATTTATTATAACCTCTAAAAGGGGAAGGGACAACCCCCCGTTCAGGGCGGTGGTTTTTCCCTTCCCCTTTGACCCCATCCCTTTTCCTCGCGCTGCCAAAGGACTTGCAGCCCTTTGGAATCCCGCATTGTTAAATCTTCAAACATTTTTAATCATTTGTATTCTCCTATTTTTTTCACATTTTCCCTATAAAAACTTTTTGCAGCAAATATCAGAGCCTTTCGGCTCTGTTCTGTAAGGAAATTTTTCATCGTATCCGCGAAAGCGGATAGCAAATAAATTTGCGAAAAAAGTTTTTTCCGTGCTTTTGCAACAAAGTGAAAAAGCACATATAATAATGCGACGTTTGCCGAAAGGCAAACTCGGCAGATAAACAGTGAGGCTGAATTCCTGCCGAACTGTTTATCATACCTCCCCATTATATTTATAGAAAATATTTGAAAAAAATAGTAAATTGGTAAAAAATTCCTTTGCAAAGTTGAGCGTGAGCTCAACGCTTTGCGTTCGCTTCGGTTAAATAATGCCCTTACAAAAATGAGGGAAATGTGGTATAATATTTAAAAATTGTGCATCCTTGCACAATTTTTAACTCGAGTTTTGAGCCTTGCTCAAAACATCGTAAGGTTTAAACCACCGCCATCCGTGGCGGAATAGGGAGGCTTTTTATGCATACAATGACTATGACAAATAAAGTGTATCAAGCATTGGAACTGGCGGTAAAAATTACCGGAGCGGCTAGAGATACCATCTTGGAAAATGCCCTAAGCCGCTATCTTGCCGAATTGCAGGAAGATGCCGAAGATGCTCAGCTTGCCGAAAAAGCGTGGAATGACTTTGAGAAAAGTGGGGAAAGGACATATACCATTGCTGAAATGCGGTGTGAGTTGGGACTATGAAAGTCATCTTGACGGAAACATTTAAAAAGCAACTAAAAAAATTGGACGCGGCAATCTCAAAGCGTGTTTTAGATTACCTTGAACAGATAGAACTTCTTGATAATCCGCGTTCCCGCGGAAAAGCACTTACTTCAAATCTTTCAGGACTATGGAGGTACCGCGTCGGTAATTACCGTATTTTGTGCCGTATAAATGATGATAGATTGATTATTACAGTCATTGAAATCGGACATCGCTCAACGGTGTATCGATGAGCGATCTTACAAAAGAAAGTGGAAGCGATTAATTAATTGGTAGCGGATAGCCTCGATTTTTCATAAGTTTAGCTGTTTATTTCTTAGTTTCATAAAAAAATTCCTTTGCGAAGTTGAGCGTGAGCTCAACGCTTTGCCCTCTCTGCGGTTAAATAAAAGAATATAAACCGCAGAGAGGGCGGCTTACTTTTCAGGCAGGCTGTCCAGTGGCTTTTCTTCTTCCGGGGCCTTTGAGATAAAACAGCCTTTTTCGTTATTTCTGTGCTGAACAATTATCCGAGCATCAGGATTTTCTCTTTCTTTAATTCCGCTCATTAAAAGGGGATATATTTTAGCCTCTTTTTTGGGGCTTCTGTTAAATATTAGGATCAAGGCCTCGTCTTTAAAAGCATCCATCATGTAAAAATCGCCGTCGCCGTCGCCTGCTATTAAAACGGGAGCCTTGTTTTGGTGTTTCGGGGCGAGGACTTTTTTTATTGCTTTGGCTTTTCCCTCGCGTCTTGTTGCAGGAATCGAGGTGTCGTCTACAACTGTAAGCTTTTTATTTTCATCAAGGAGTCTTCTTCTTCCGAAAACGTTTTTACTGTCCAGTTTATATCCATATTTTGGGTTGGAGGCAAAAACACGGACATTGTCTTCTTGGGAGGCCGAGCAAATATAGACTTCGATTCCGTTTTTCCTTAAAGCCGAAAACAGGTCTTGCATTTCTTCTTGAACACGCAAGCCCTTTCTATAGCCGCCCTCTACTTCTCCGGCTCTTCCTTTTAAAACCGATGAAGATCTTACCCTATAAGTTTTTATTTCGTCTTTTAGGCCTTGATCTATTGCCTTTTCGGTAAGGACCGAAAGTTCTTCTATCGTCATGCCTGTGCTTACGGATTGGCCGATGTCCACACCGCAAAGGGAGGCGGCTCCCCGCATTAAAACGAGCATCTTAGCCTTAAAATCTATAAACTCTTCGGTCGATGTAATTTCTGCAAGCTTCATTTTTCCGCCAAAATGCAAATAATTTTTATATAGAAACTCGTAGCGTTCGTTTAGATCGTCGGAAAGTTCTCCGGCAGTTAAGGCTCTGCCTTCAAGGTTTATTGTATGGGGCAAAATCTCGTCTTGAGGAATTCCCGCCCTTATGGTTTGATTAAATTCTTCGGGGTTTAAATTAAAACAAAGATTTTCAATTTGGTACACAAAAAGATTATCCTGTGTGTCATAAAAAATTGAAGTAAAATCCCAGTCAAAAACGGCATAATTTCCGTTAAAGGCCTTTTCTCTTATCAGTTTTTCAAGCCTCTTTTTATTTTGAGGCTCCCAGTTTCCTGTTTTTAAAATTAAAGCATCATCGTTAAGCATAATGGCATTATGAATAAATTGCAAAATAAAGTCAATCGGAGGGGGAAGAATAAGCGTCTATAAAAATATCTGTTTTTTGAGAACATTATAAATAGCCCTTTTCAAAATTGTGTCATTGTGATACACTTACATTTATGAAATGTGTTGTTTTTACAGGAGGCGGAACGGGTGGGCATATTTTTCCCGGACTTGCCGTTGCCGAGGCCTTGAGCTCTTCTTTTGAATGCAGAATAGTTTGGATCGGCTCTGCCAAGGGAGTTGACCGCAAAATAGTTGAATCTTCCGAGCTTTACTCGGCTTCTCCTTCAGTTCTTGAATTCATGGGTATTCCTGCCGGAAAATTGAGGCGGTATTTTAGTTTTCAAAACTTTATAGATGTTTTTAAGGTTGCGGCAGGCTTTATAAAGTCCTTTTTTATTCTTTTAAAGTTAAAACCTGTTTTTGTTTTTTCTAAGGGCGGCTTTGTTTCGGTGCCTCCCTGTGCCGCTGCAAAATTCTTAAAAATTCCCGTTATCACTCATGAGTGTGATTTTTCGCCCGGCCTTGCAACAAGGATTAATTCTAAATTTGCAAACCGTATTTTGGTTTCATATCAAGAAACGGCTGAACTCTTACCGGCTTCTCTCCGCTCAAAGGTTATATGTACGGGAAATCCCGTCCGCTTAAGTTTTTATTCGGGCAGGCCAGAAAAGGGGCGTTCTTTTTTAAACATAAAATCGAACTTACCTGTTTTGTTTGTTTTAGGCGGAAGTCTAGGTGCAAGACAGTTAAACGATTTGATTTCAGATTCAATCGAATATCTTGTAAAGCATTTTGTTGTGGTTCATCAGATTGGGGAAGCCAATATGGATCAGGGACAAAAAATTAAAGATGGTCTTTTAAACTCCTCTCCCGAATTTGCAGAAAACTATAAACCCTATCCCTTTATAAAAAAGGAGATGGCCGATGTTTTAAGCCTTTCTTCGATTGTGGTGTCGCGGGCAGGAGCCAATACGGTTTGGGAATCGGCCGCTGCAGGTAAGCCTATGATTTTGGTTCCTCTTGAAAAGGGAAGCTCCCGCGGCGATCAAATAGAAAATGCCGAATTCTTTAAGAAAAAAGGTTCCGCAGAAATTCTTTTGGGCGAAGATGTAAGGCCCGATATTTTTATAAGGCTTTTGCGGGATCTTGGTTTTGAAGAAAACATAAGCGGAAACGAAAGGCTAAAAAATATGGCTCAGGCCTCTGCGGCCTTGGCAGGTGAAAAACCGGCCCTTGTAATTGCCGACTTTTTAAAAAGCTTTTTTACATCTAAGAATGATGAGCTTTAAGCAGGATTAAATGATGGAGAATAATTAAATGCGGATAGGAAGTGCCGATATAGTTTTTTTGATTATATTAAGTTTTTTTGTTATTAAGGTTACCGTAACCGGTTTTATAGACGAGTTTTTTTCAAAGGCTGCGGTTATTGTCGGCGGGCTTGTAGCTTTTTTGTTTTATAAATTGCTTACTCCCGTAATTACCGAGCTTCTTGGAGGAAAATCCTTATCTGCAGTGATAGCTTTTTTGATTTTATTTTTATCTACTTATTTGATTATAAAATTGGTGCAAGTTTTTTTAGGCTCCCTTTTTTCAAGCGAGTCGTTAAAAAATTTGGACAGGTCATTGGGTTTTTGTTTGGGTCTTGTAGAAGGTTTGATTGTCATAGGAGTTATACTCATGCTTATCAATATCCAAACCTTTGTTTCATTCGATAAAATATTAAGTGAAAGCATTTTTGCGAAAATCCTTTCTCCATTTATTTTAGATATAACTAAGCAGTTTTAGGGTAGGGGGTATAGATGTTTGAAAATCTCATAGATCAAGAAGCGGGGCTTAGGCTCATTCAAGATATAAAACAAAAAAAACTTCCGCCTTCGATTTTGTTTTCGGGGCCTGAATGTTCAGGAAAGCTGACCGCAGCCCTTGAGCTTGCCCGCTCCGTTTCTTGTACCGAATCGGGAAACTGGACATGTACTTGTTCTTCATGCTTGAGGCAAAAAGAGATGATTTCTTCCGATGTTCTTATTTTGGGAGCACGGGACCACAGCCCCGAAATCAAGGCTGCCTGCGAGACCTTATTAAAAACAAAAACTCTTTCTTCAAGATACTTATTTTTGCGGGCTATTAGAAAACTTACCTCTCGATTCGATCCCCGTCTTTGGGATACGGATGAAACAAGATTCGTTAAAGCCGCCCCCGTCATTGCAGAGATTGAAGAACTCCTAGCCGATCTATGTTCCGGCCCTATCGAAACTATAGATGACAAGGTGCTTAACAAAACTGCGGAAGCTCTTGTCTTAAAATCCGCAAAACTTCAAGACGAATGTATGTACGATACGATTCCCATAAATCAGGTTAGAAAGGCCTCCTCGTGGGTACGCCTAATGCCTTCGGGAATAAAAAAAGTATTGATTGTCGAAAATGCCGATAAGATGCAGGAAGGTGCAAGAAATGCCTTTTTAAAAATTTTAGAAGAGCCGCCTTCTTATGCCGTCTTTGTTTTAACTACCGCTCATCGGGGAGCGATTATGCCGACGATACTGTCAAGGGTACGCACTTATACTTTTAAAGAACGGGATAAAAAATCCCAAGAAGAAGTTATAAGACGGGTTTTTAAAGGAGAGCCTTGCCATGAACCATTCGGTAAGTTCAATCTTTTAAGCTCTTACCTTTACGGCTTTTTACCGGTAAGTTTCCGTACAATTCAAAATGCAGCCTCCTTATTTTATGAGTATGTTTTTCTGCTCATAGACAGGCAAAATAAAATTCTTCCCTCGGCTCTTTATAATTCGATCTCAAATTACAAAAATAAAAACAAGTATGACAATTCAAATTGCACGGTTTCAAACATTGTAAATCTTTTAAATAAATGTAAACCTCATACGATTTATATTTTGTTCTTAAACAGCCTTTTATTTTTTTTACAGACCGGCTTAAAAAATGAAGAGTGTTCCGCCTTGGAACTTGAATCTTATTTTAAAATAACGGCTTTAATAAAAAATGCCGAAGCTGCTGTAGATATTTTTAACATCTCGCCTCAAGCCGCTTTAGAAAATTTGGCAGAAGAAATTAAGGAAAAACTTATATGAGAGAGTTTATGAGAAGGGGAATACAAAAGTCCCCAAGCATGAATGAAGCTCAACTGCGTACATTTGTAAAGCTGCTTGCAAACGAGTATTCTCTATTGGATTCAGTAATGGATTCTTTAAATGACGGCGTTATAGTTGCAGATTCAGAAAATAAGATTATAAAATCGAATAGGGCTGCAGAAAGAATTTTAGGCACTTCCCTTAGAAGCTCGTCCCTTGGCGGTTCCGCTTTAGGAGAAGGCCATGAAAAAAATGTCTGGGAACATATAAAGATTCAGGATATTGCCGACTTTGTTTCTTCGGTTATTCAAAATGAAAGCGGACAAACTTCAAAAGAGTTTAACCTAAAAGCCGATAAGCCTGAAGGTAAAAATAAATATATTGAAGTTTCGGTTCTTCCATTAGTAAATGAAAAGAAAATTCAAGGTACGATAATTATGATTGCGGATATTACCGAAAAAAGAATTGAAGAAATTAAAAACCGCCGCCTTGAAAATCTTGCAAGCCTTACAAATGTTGCAGCTGCCGTTGCTCACGAAATAAAAAATCCTCTTGCGGCAATCAGTATTCATTTACAGCTTTTAAAGAAAAATTTTACGGCCTGTAATTTATCAATAAACCAAAAGGCTCAAAAACATATAGGCGTTATCGAAGAAGAAATTGAAAGGCTCAATAAAATCGTGGTGGATTTTTTGTTTGCCGTGCGTCCCTTAAAATTCGAATTTGTTCCCGTAGATATAAATGCCCTTTTAAAGAATTTGTACGATACTTTTTTTGACGAGTTTAATGACAGCGGTATAACTATTGCCCTTAGCTTTTCAAAGGAACTTCCTAAGATTCAAGGTGATGAAAGATTTTTGCGGCAGGCATTTATGAATGTCCTAACAAATGCAAAAGCCGCAATGCCTAATGGCGGCTTTTTGGATATATCTACAAAGGCAGTAAACGATTTTATTATTGTAACTATTTCGGATTCGGGGCAGGGTATCTTGCCTGAAGACATGCATAAAATATTTGAGCCTTATTTTACGACAAAACATGACGGAACGGGCTTGGGGCTGACCATGACTTATAAGGTTATAAAAGAACATGGAGGAGACATAAATGTTTATTCGGATTACGGCATGGGAACAAGTTTTAAATTTTCTCTTCCGATAGAACGTAAGGGTGCAATGCTTTTACTCTCCGATAAAACTTTCGATTTTGATTCGGTAAAGGATATAAAATGAAATTCAGTATTTTAGTTATTGATGACGAAAAAAATATTCGTGAAGGCCTTGCAATGGCCTTGGAAGATGAAGGCTATGAAGTAATTACTGCCGATAACGGAAAAACAGGTTTGGATATTGCCTTAAACGACGAAGTTGATCTTGTAATTACCGATCTAAAAATGCCTGAAATAAGCGGCGAAGAGGTCTTACGTGAAGTTATTTCAAAAACTCCGGGAGTTCCCGTAATTGTTCTAACCGGACACGGTACGGTAGAAACGGCTGTTGAAGCCATGAGGATGGGGGCCTATGATTTTTTAACCAAGCCCTTGGATTTGGAACGCCTTTTTCTTTTAGTAAAAAGAGCCTTACAAAACAGGGCCCTTGTTCTGCAAAATAGGGCACTTTTACATGACATTGAAACCAAACAAAGTTTTGAAAATATTATAGGCAAGAGCCCTCTCATGGAAAAGGTTTTTGAGAATATAAAAAAAGTTGCTCCTACAAAGGCCAGCGTCTTAATTACCGGAGAAACGGGAGTCGGAAAAGAATTGATAGCTCAGGCCATTCATAATCTTTCAAGCCGTAAGGATAAGCCCTTTGTTCAAGTCCACTGTGCTTCCTTTGCCGAAAGCCTTTTGGAGTCCGAGCTTTTCGGCCATGAAAAAGGAGCCTTTACAGGGGCCGTACAACGCAGCCGAGGCCGCTTTGAAATTGCAAACGGCGGTTCTCTTTTTTTGGACGAAATAGGTGAAGTCAACCAAATGATACAGGTAAAACTTTTGCGTGTTCTTCAAGAAAAAAAGTTTGAGAGGGTAGGAGGTTCTGAAACTCTCAGCGTAGATACAAGGATAATCGCCGCCACAAACAGGGATTTGGTAGAAGAAATAAAAAAAGGAAATTTTAGGGAAGACCTTTATTTTAGATTGAATGTAGTGCATATTCATGTGCCTCCCTTGCGTGAACGCAAGGAGGATATTCCTCTTTTGGCCGCTGCCTTTATCAAAGACTTTGCCGAGGAGAACGGCAAAAAAATAGATTCTATGGAGCCTCGTGCAAGAGCTGCAATTTATAATTATGAATGGCCGGGAAATATAAGGCAGCTTCAAAACTGTATTCAAAGTGCCGTTGTAATGAGCTCCGATAATGTAATTCATTTTGATGACTTACCGGAAACATTGCGCGAAAAGGCTGAGGCTTCTTCAATCCGTATACCGATGGGAGTAAATATGGCTGAAGCCGAAAAGCAAATTATTTTGCAGACTCTTGCAAACCAAAATAACAATAAATCAAAGACAGCCGATATTTTGGGAATAGGCAGAAGAACCCTCCATCGAAAACTTGATGAGTATGAGGCGGAGATTAAAGATGATACTTCGCGAATATTGGAAGAAAAAGAAATTCAATCCAAAAAGGAAAAATCAAATGGCAAAAAATAAATACAGTGAGCCCGATTATTGGTCAAAAAAAGCTTTTGCCGAAAATTATCCTGCGCGTTCCGTATATAAACTTGAAGAGATGAATAAAAAATTTAATCTTTTTTCTCCTAATGATAAGGTTCTGGATTTGGGAGCGGCTCCCGGAAGCTGGACCGTCTATGTTTTGCGCTTTTTAAATAAAGAGGGAAGGGTAACTGCCGTCGATTTAAAGTCCTTGGATTCTTCAGTCTATGATGAGAGGCTTAATTTTTTTCAAGGCGATATGTTCGATAAGGGAATTATAAAATCGGTAAAAGAATTGGGACCTTATGATGCGGTTATCTGCGATGCGGCTCCTGCAACAACAGGAAACAAAACCGTTGATACTGCTCGTTCTTCAGGTTTGGTAGAGCTTGCTCTTTATTATGCACAAGAGCAGCTTAAACAAGGCGGTTCATTTGTCGTAAAGATATTCCAAGGCGGAGATCAGCAGATCCACTTAAACAATTTACGAAAATGTTTTAAGACGGCAAGGGCCTTTAAGCCGGAAGCGTGCCGAAGTTCAAGTTTTGAAACCTATCTAATAGGTTTGGATTTTAAGGGGTAGAATCTTCCCTGTTGATTATTTTATCGATTATAACATTTATCTGAATAATCAATATACCTGTGTACCGCTCTATCTGTTCGATTATATATTTTTGGAGCTGATTGATCTTTCCGGTCAGTTGGGTTCCAAAAGGAATATCAACAGTCAGATCAAGTCTATATCCGCCTTCTTCTTTTTTAATGTTGAGCTTTTTAAGAACTACTTCTTTATCGTACTCTTCAATACAATTAAATACCATTTGAGTTAAAGCGGATTCGGATATTTCGACCGTACCTACTTTTGAGAATTCCGGGCGGACTACGGATTTTTCAAAAAGCTTTGATTGTTCGGTTCCTACAAAGGGAGTCTTTTTGTTTTTAAAAAATAGGCGTATCTTGTCATAAAAGATTTGAGGGTAGGTGCGTTGTACTTCTATTGAAGGAACAGGTATAACATGTTTGCCTTCAACCCGCCTTGATCTCATTGCGGTTTCGATTTCTTCTCTGCTTGCAATGTCTTCAATTTTAATTATTTTTTGAGGCTGAGGAATTTGAAGGCGGGCGGCAATCTTGTTTACCATTTTTTCGGAAGTTCCCAATATTAAAATCTTTTTAAAGCTATGGGATTGTAAAGCCTTTGCCACCCCGTCTCTATGTTTTTTATCATCAAATAAGGCAACCTTTACAGCCGCCAAAAAAGTTTTTTCTCTTTTTGCAGATTGGCCTGCAATTATCTTATCGTTATAGATTAAAAGCCCGTCATCGATGATGAGCTTAATGCCGTATTTTTCGGCAAGCAGTTGAGCCCTAAAGCTCTTTCCCGTTCCGCTTTCACCGACAAGAGCATAAACCGAGACTCCTTTAATCTTCCATGAAATCTTTTTTAAAATTTTTTTAAAATCGATCATCGGCTCTTAGTTTCGTTCCGATAAGGTTAAGCTTAAATCGACAAGTTTTTTCCCTCTGACAATTTTAACCTTTACCGTTTCACCGGGTTTTTTATCCTCCAGTACCGAGTAATAATCGGTTATGTTATTTATCTTTTGTCCGGCTATTTCAACGATTATGTCGCCGCCTATGTAAAAGACGGAACTGTATCTGCCCACTCCTGAACGCACAGCTTCATTTCCTCCGCGAAGATCTGCCTTTGCCGCATTGCTTCCTTTTTTTACTTCGGAAACAAGGAGTCCGTAAGAAACGGGGAGTTTTGCATAAGATGCAAGTCTTGCGGAAACTTGAACCAAGTCGGCATCGATAGAACCGCGGATAACCTTTCCGTATTTTAAGATATCTGCAACAACTCTTTTAGCCGTATTTACTGGAACTGCAAAGCCAACTCCGGCCGAGCTTCCTGATGTGGAATAAATCATAGTGTTTATTCCTATCATTCTTCCTTGAGTGTCTAAAAGAGGGCCGCCTGAGTTTCCGGGGTTAATTGCCGTATCGGTTTGAATCATGTTTTTGATGATAATGTTTTTATCGTTTTGAATCGGGCGTTTCAGTGCCGAGACTATTCCGTCTGTAAGAGTTCTTTCCAATCCGAAAGGGTTTCCGATAGCTAAAACTCTTTGGCCGACTTTTAAATTGGTTGAGTCTCCTAATTTTATTACCGTAAGTTTAATATTTTTAGGCGGATCGAATTTTAAAACAGCCAAATCGTTTTCGGCATCCGTTCCTACTACTTTTGCCTCGTACTGACTTCCGTCAGAAAGAGAAATATAAATCTTTGAAGCTTCTGAAATTACATGTGCATTGGTCAGTACCAATCCGCTTTCGTCGATTATGGAGCCTGAACCTGAACTGCCTTCAACCGGAACAGGCTCAAAAAACCAGTTTGCTCCCATAGTTTCGGTGGTTATGTTTACGACAGCTTCATTGGTCGATTCGTATACATGAATATTCTGCGATTCGGCAGGAGTATAGCCCATGTATCCTGTTTCATTTGCAGTGTTTAAAGCAGCCGTATTTCCATGCTGCTGTATATTTAAATTTTGCGAATTTTCCGTCTGAACAAATCCGTTTTCTGCATTTTTTTCAAAATCGGCAGAGCCGTTTGAGGCTTCACTTTGAATTTCATTTAAGCCGATGTTTCCTGTACTAAATTTTATACCGGCAAAAAAACCGACACTTGCAAAAATAACCGCTGCAATGAGCGAAAATACTAATGTTTGTCTTCTACTGTAAAGTTTCATAATGCCTAAAATTCTCCTATAATTATAGTCTATTAAAAATACCCCCTATTTGTCAAGCGTGGACGTAAAATCTCACAGTGTCTATTTTATATTAGATTTAAGGTGAGGCAAATCCGGCACTATACGAATAAATGATACTGTGATATAATGGACTAAAAATAGGAGCTGTTTATGTCTGCTGGTGAAATACCTATTGGCGAAATTGCTTTGCAAATTGTCCTTTCCGTTGGAATTATCGTTATTGTTGCAAAGTACCTCGGCCTTCTTGCAAAAAAACTGAATATTCCGCAAGTTGCGGGTGAAATTGTTGCAGGGCTTTTATTACGCTACCTGCCTTTTTTTCGTAATTTCGGCGGAGTCGAACCGAACATTATCTATGCCGAAACCAATCAGTTTATCGGATATATGTCGGAAATCGGCGTTATCCTGATTATGTTCTCTGCCGGATTGGGTACTAATTTAAAATCACTTGTTGCATCCGGTATCAAATCCACAGTGATCGCTGCTTGCGGCGTTATCGTTCCATTGGTTTTAGGTACGGCTATGGCCTTAGGCTTTTGGGGGTTCGACGGTTTTGGAACGCCCGTATTTTATCAAGCCCTATTTATCGGGACTATTTTAACGGCGACTTCGGTGAGCATTACCGTTGCTGCATTGAAAGAGCTGGGAAAGATAAATTCGGAAGTCGGGCAAACAATTATCAGTGCTGCAATCATCGATGATGTCTTAGGCATTATTGCATTAACGGTTGTACTCGGTGCAAGTTCCGGTAAGGGCGACTACCTCGCACTTATTATAAAAACGGCAGCGTTCTTTGCCGCTTCGTTGGTAGTAGGCTATGTGATTTACCGAATCTTCAAGTGGTATGATAAGAGGCATCCTCATACTCACCGTATTTCGATTTACGGGCTAGGGGTTGCATTGATTTTTGCCTATTGTACCGAACGATTTTTCGGTATTGCCGATATTACCGGTGCCTATGTTGCAGGGGTTGTATTATGCAACTTGCATGATGCTTCCTATATGGAAAAGAAAATAGACATTAATTCGTATATGTTTTTTAGTCCTATCTTTTTTACCTCTATCGGACTTAAAACGGACTTTAGTGGACTGAATATGAGCTTACTATGGTTTTCGATAGCCTTTGTGCTTGTCGGTTGTATCAGCAAAATAATCGGCTGCGGCGGTTCAGCATTGACGTTGGGCTTTAAGCGGAAGGAATCGCTCCAGATAGGGCTGGGAATGATGGTGCGTGGTGAAGTAGCCCTCATCGTAGCTCAAAAGGGACTTGCGGTAGGGATGGTTAAAACCGAATACTTTGCACCGGTCATTTTGCTGATTATCGTTTCCTCCATGATTGTGCCTATTTTGTTGGGAAAAGCATTTTCGGATAGGACTTTTGAACCTCCAATGAAAGAACAGGTGTAGCATCTTGACTTCAATCCGCCTTGATCTAATTGCAGTTTTGATTTCTTATTTTTAAATTCCCCTATTTGCCAAGCGTGGATTGAAAATTCTTCCGTTTTTTGATATACTAGTCACATGTCTGTAGTTTCTCTTGTATTCCAGATGCTTGGAAGTTTAGGTTTAATCTTATACGGAATGAAAATGATGAGTGACGGTATTCAAAAAAGTGCCGGCGAAAGTCTACACCGTACACTCAATTTTATGACGGGAAACAGATTTTTAGCTGTTTTGACGGGTATAGTTGTTACCGGCATTGTTCAATCTTCCGGTGCTACAACCGTTATGACCGTTTCATTTGTCAATGCAGGAATGTTGAGTCTTCAGCAGGCTATAGGCGTAATTTTCGGTGCAAACATAGGTACGACCGTTACGGCATGGATAGTTTCTCTCCTGGGTTTTAAATTTTCTATAGCAAGCATAGCCATTCCCGCCTTCGGAATAGGCTATTTTTTAACATTTTTTAAAAAGCTTAAAAAAGACAATCTGGGTGAGGCCATCATGGGCTTCGGCCTCCTTTTTACCGGCTTGGATTTTTTGGCTTCAGCCGTGCCGAATATTTCGGGTGAACATATTGCCCTTTTTTCTCTTTTTAGACAGACAGGTATTCATAGTATTATAATCGGTGTTATCCTCGGTTTGGTACTTACCGTTTTTCTCCATTCATCGAGTGCGACAACTGCGGTTCTTTTGACGATGGCTCATACCGGGGTAGTCGGCTGGGAATTTTCTGCGGCTGTAATTTTGGGAAGTAACGTAGGTTCTACAGTAGATGCGGTATTGGCCTCAATAGGAACAAAGCTCAATGCGAGGAGGGCGGCGGCCGTACACGTTTTGTTTAATGTTGCAGGCAGCGTTTTTACATTGGCTTTTTTTACGCCGTTTTTATCCTTAGTGGATTTGATTTGCCCTTCAAGCAGTCTTATGACTAAAATTGCAGTGTTCCATACCTTGTTCAATGTAATCAACACTCTTGTCGCCATTCCGTTTGTAAATCAGATTGCAAAATTTGTGTGCTGGCTTATTAAACCAAGAGAAAATGAAGAGCCTGCCCGCTATGTTCTTACCTTTCAGGCACCCGGCATGAAAGAAAATACGGAGGCCTATGTGCTTAGGGCCGAGGTTGAAATTCTAAAGATGTCCAATATTGTCCGGGAAATGTTCAGCCTCTTGCGTTCTCTTTTGAGTAAGGAAGAAAATGTTTCAAGAGAATTTGTGATAAGGCAGTTGACCGAAAAAGAAGATTATACCGATCAAATGCAGGAAGAGCTTTCCGTATACCTTATTAAAACTTCTCAGCTTTCTTTATCCGAAAAAAACAGAAAGAATGTACGCCTTATGCTCGGTATTGTAGACGATATAGAAAATATGACCGATCAGATTTTTGAGCTGGGTCTTTTTATCAACCGAAGTATAGAATTAAAGATGCCCATCAGCCAAGACGATATGGATAAACTGCTACCCTATATGGGGATTGTAAATCAGTTTATTCATTTTGTTCACGAGCACTTAAATAAACCTCTTGCAGCGGAGCAGCTTGCAATGGCCCACGAAATGGAAGAATCTATCGATGCGATGAGGCAACACTTAAAGCATCTTGCCCGTACCCGCTTGGAAAAAGGTGCGAATGTAAAGGCCGAGCTTTTGTACATCGACATGGTCCGCAACTTGGAAAAAATAGGAGATTTTGCTTTTAGCATTTCGCGTGCCCTTGCCGAAACCGAATAAGAATTTTTATGTATTTTTTCAATGAGTAGTAGTTTAGCTCTTTACCGCCACTATTTACAGTACAATTCTGTCGTTGTCTTGCCTTTTTAGCTTGCCTTCTTTTTCGAGAAGGTTAAGAATCGGAAGAACATATTTGCGGGAAAGGCCGGTTACTTCCCGTGCATCGGCTATCGAAATCTTATCTCCTGTTTTGTATTTTGCAAATAATGAATTTACGGCCTTTTTGTAAAAATCCGTATGGTAGTGTAAAAAGTTTTCAAGGCAGATCAGCTTGCCTAATTTTATCAGATCTCTGGCTTCTTTTCTGGCTTGAGGGAGCTTTATCTTGTCTATTTCAATACCTTCAAAGCCCGCCTTAAAGGCTGCATCCAAAAGGGCCTTTGCATTTTTAGAAATATCTTCACCAGTTCTTCCGCTCAGTTTATAAATATGAGCTTCTTTTTCCAGCTTTTTTTCATCACAAAGTTTTTTTAATACGGTAGTTTTTACTCTTTGCGGAACAGGTAAGTCCACTTCTTCAAGGGTAAAGCCTGCCTGACTTTCTTGAGCCGTTTTTAAAATTTTATTTTCCCAAAACTCAAGCCGCTTTTTTAAAAAACGCCAAGAACCGTACTCAATGACTTCACTCTTATCCGATGTGAGCTCTTGAGTTTTGATTTTAGTATCCTCGACAAAGCCTTCAATATTAAACTTGTAGCTGTGAATGGAAGGAAGTTCCTTATCCCTGTAAACCTCAAAGGCTTCCTTAAACTGTATTCTTTTATAGCTTGGAAAACTTGCGAGCACTCTGGCCGAGGCTAGAATTTCGCTTCCGCCGTGCCTGATTAAAACGGCTCTTTGATTCCAAGCAGAGGCAACGGGTTCCTCTAAAGAAAGACGGCCCAAGCTCCTGTCAAATTGGTTTAAGTGAATGCTGCCTATTGCATGGGCACTCCCGAGGGCTATTTCAATTTCTGCATGGTTCTTAAATCCCCCTTCCTTGTTTGTAAACACCTCATCGATGCGTACTAAAAGTTCTTTTCCGCTTAAAACAAAATTTGAATCTTTTTCAGCTAAGAGCATACCCCTTTCAAGATTTGTTTTTTCTCCCAGCTTTAAGTTGAGGGCTGTCCGCGTGCCGGGCTCTATTTTTTCCACATCCTTATGATGGTTTTGTATCGATTTAATTCTACATTCTTCATTTGAAGGATATATCTGCAAGCTGTCGCCCGTATGCAGGCCTTTTCCTCTTAATGTTCCGGTAACGGTGGTTCCTATGCCTTTTAGGACAAAGACCCTGTCTACATATAAAAAGGGAGTAGGCGGGTTTTGCTTTTTTGATGAAGAAAGAAGTTTTGTAATTTCAGCTTTGAGTTCCTCGATTCCGCTTCCGGTAAGGGAAGAGACGGCGACGGCAGGAAGTTTCCTTCCGATTATTTTTTCGCATTGGGCATTGGCATCTTCGATGAGAAGTTCAAGCATGTCCTTTTCTGCAAGGTCCGATTTTGTGATTACAAGAAGAATGGAGTCTATCTTCATGGCCTTGAGTACACGCAAATGGTCGGAGGACATCTGCATCCAGCCGTCATCGGCTGCCACTATTAAAAGAGCCGCATCCAAGCCCCATGTGCCTGCAACCATGTTGCGGATAAAGCGTTCATGGCCGGGAACATCTACTATGCCGACAGTACCGTGAACAGGATCTTCAAGCGAAGCAAAGCCGAGCTCTATGGTCATCCCCCGCTTTTTTTCTTCAGGCAGATGACTGGTTTCAATTCCTGTAAGCCTTTTTACCAAGGCAGTCTTTCCATGGTCTACATGTCCCGCTGTTCCCAAAATATACGGCATTCTTTCCCCCAATCAATATTTATCATGTTCAGAGCATTTTAGCATAACTAAAGGATTAGGGGAAGGGGGAGATGAGTTATGTGTGTACTTGACAAGCCGATTTTTTTGTATTACACGTGTAATACGGAGGCTGCCATGACAACAGTAAGACTGCCGATTGAGTATGAACAAAGGCTTAATTTTCTATCGGCTGTAAAGAAAAAGAATAAAAGCGATTTAATAAAAGACGCTCTTGATATGTTATTCCGCAATGAAGAAATGGAAATTGATTCATATGAGCTGGGAAAAGAATATTTCGGCAAATACGGTAGCGGAAACTCAAGTCTATCGGTTTCTTATAAGCAAAAAATCAAGGACTTCCTACACGGTAAATTAAAGATAGAAAATATGCTTTAAATAAGAAATAATTATCAAAATTTTAATTATGTAGGCATATTTTTACGGAACTTAAAAATATGCCTGAAAGCTATTTTTTACTCGGAATACGGTATCTAAGCCCAAGTCCTATCTGAGGAGTCCAAGTTATAGCGATTTTGTCGTTTATTCTTTTAGTTTCAAAGGAGTCCTGGCGTATAGGCTCGCTTAAAGCGTAATAAAAACCTATAGCAGGAGCAACTTCGATAAATAAATTAAATGCTGGAGTTTTTGAGAAATTTACTTCCCAACGTATAGGGCATAATACAGCAAGTCCAATAAAAGCTGGTTTATTTAAAATGTAACTATTAATGTCAACAGCAGGTCCAATTGTAAGAGGACATTTTTGTCCTTTAATTACAGGTTCCCATACGGTAAAAAGAAGTCCGCTGCGAATATTTACTTTGTATCCATCAGAGACGAGAAAATCAGTTACTCCTGCAAGTAAATCCAACTCCATCAAATCATTAAATTCATGTGAATATGATAAACCTATAGACGGTTCACCAAGCCATGCTCCGATCTTATCTTTTCCGCCATTACCGTTTCCCGGTAAATCCGATTGTGCAAAAATATTTGCAGAAACCAACATCATACAGAAAAACACTATCAATATTTTTTTCATCTTAATCCTTCCTTTTTGCAATTCTATTTTTATTGCAATTTAATTTTTTATCTAAAATGTTGATCGGTTCCGTTACCCGTCTTTTTACCGCGAGGTCAATCAAACATATTTTAGCAGGCTTAATATTTATTAATGAGGAAAAATTTTGATAATTAAGAAATTTATTGAAAGCATTATTTAGCAAGAAGAATTTTTTAACATGAGAACAAAAATAAAATAAAAATCTACCGATTAGAGATATTAGAATTAATAGAGAAAATGGGGGGGGGTAAACTTAGGCTAATATTTTTCTCTGTATTTTTCAACATCGAATTTGAGTTTTGAGAAAAATTAAATTGTAAGCCGTTTAAAATCAGTTTTACCATAAAAGTATACTAGTGTATAAACGATTATTTGTCAAGACTTGAATTTGGGATTCTTTTGGGGGAGAAAAAGTCAACTCCACAAAAAACGATTGACAATACGTGTTAATACGTGCTATAATATTCTTGCAGGTTGAGCTATGACATCCAATGAAATTATAAGGCTCTTAAAAAAGGCCGGTTATGAAATAATAACCGGAGCAAAACATGATAAAGCAATTCACAAAGAAAGCGGAAAGATGATAGCAATACCGCGTCATAAAGGTGATATTCCAAAAGGAACTGCACATAATATTTTAAAAGAAGCCGGTATTAAATAGGGTAGTGGAGGCAAAAATGAAATATACATATCCTGTTATTTTTGAAAATGATGACGGAAAAATAGGGGTAAGAGTTCCCGATATTTCCGGTTGTTTTACATTCGGAGACACAGTAACTGAAGCTATAGAAATGGCAGAGGATGCCATAGCTATGATGCTTGCCCATTATGAAGATAACAATCAAGCAATACCAAAAGCCAGTAATATATCGGACGTAAAAATAAAAGACGGATTTGTAAACTATGTTATAGCCGATACGGATAAATGGCGCAGGCAATTTTCAGAAAAATCGGTGAAAAAGACGGTTACCATTCCGGCATGGTTAAACTACAAGGCCGAAACAGCCAATCTTAATTTTTCGCAAGAATTGCAAAATGCCCTTAAAGCAAAATTACAGATTGGGTTGTAGTAAAACAAGGATTTTTTAGTATGTATATAAAATCAATCAAATCAGATTTTAGAGCGAATAGTAGAAAATACATCTTCATGGGAAAGCCTGACATTGGTGGAAGCAGCCTGAGAATCAGCCTCATCAAGCCTATTTTCAACATTATCTGTAAGACTTTCGTACATATCAAGGCTCATTAATACCATAGAACCGTAGCCGTTTTTCGTAAGAAACACAGGACTCTTATTTGAAATAACAATATTCTCTATTTCTGAAAATTTATTTCGTAAATCTGAAACAGGTCTTATTTGCACCATTGACACCTCCACTAAAAACTCTCATATCATAATCTTATCATAATTTTATCAAAATATTCAATACGGCTATATAAAAAATTATGCCATATCGGCTTGATAATGGATGGTAATACAGCTATAATTTATAAGGAGGCGGAAAATGATGTGGGCGGTGTTTGCGTTTTTATCGGCTGTTTTTGCGGCACTTACTTCTATTTTGGCAAAAGTCGGAATAGAAGGGGTAAATTCAAATCTGGCGACAGCATTGAGAACAGTTGTTGTGTTAGCAATGGCATGGGGGATGGTTTTTCTTACAAATACACAAAATGGAATTATCGACATCAGCAAAAAAAGCTGGATATTTCTGAGTCTTTCGGGACTGGCAACAGGAGCTTCTTGGTTGTGTTATTACAAGGCCTTGCAAATAGGTGAAGCATCAAAAGTTGTTCCTATCGATAAATTAAGTGTAGTAATTACATTAATTTTGGCAGTGATTTTTCTGCATGAGAATCTCAATGCAAAATCGATATTGGGTTCGCTGCTTATTACGGCAGGCACACTTTGTATGGTTTTGTAAGGGCAGAACAGAGCTGCAAAGCTCTAATAATCCTTGCAAAAAGTTTTTATGGGGGAATGAAAATGACTCTTGAAAAGATTTTTGAAATTCCGCAAATGTCTGCGGATTGGATCAGGAATGAACTGAATAAGAAATTTCAACCTGATGAGGCCGAAAAAAAGTATCGGGAGGTTATTGAAACCTACGAAAAGTTTGCAAATGATGCACCGAGCATCGGCGGCAAAGACAATCCGATGTCTAAAAACTTTTACGGAGCCCTTTCGGCCTTTGCGTATTATGAATGTATGAACCGCAGTATGCTTCCCGATGAAATTACGGCTATGTGTTACGGTATGATGATCGGCAATAAAAAAGGCGGTCAGCTTTCGCGGTTCAACCTTAACAACAGGCTGGTGCAAAAATTCTTTCACGGGCTTTTCGGTCTGAGAGCACGCAAGCTGAACAAGCACAAAGAAGACGGCTCATGGAACAATACATGGGGAATGAAAATAAATCCTCTGCATCACAAAGAAGGAATCAGCATTCATCTGGTCGGATGCCCCATTGCCGATTTTGCAAAAAAGAACGGATACGGTGAATTGATGCCGTATTTTTGCGAAACGGATAAGGCAGTTATGGAACATTTCGGCGGCACTCTTTACAGAGAACACACCGTTGCCGACGGATACGAAGACTGCGACTATTGGATAAAAAACAAAGGCGAATAAATCTTTGTCCGGCAGTTTTTTCAATGCCTTGCTTTTTTGTAAAAAATCGCTTATAATCGGCTTCCAATGAATCTTGAAGCTTTTATTTTAGGCTGCGGCGGAATGATGCCGCTTCCATATAGACATTTAACATCGGTTTTGCTTCGCCGTGAGGGCGATTTGTTTTTGTTTGATTGCGGAGAGGGTACTCAGGTTGCCCTGCGCCGCCTAAACTTGCGCTGGAAAAGAATCAATGCTATTTTTATAAGCCATACCCATGCCGACCATATAACGGGGCTTCCGGGACTTCTGATGCTTTCATCTCAAGTTGACAGGGATGAGCCCCTTTACATAATAGGCCCTCCAAAGGTTGCCGAATATGTGGAAACCAGCCGGAAAGTTTTGGATATGTATATCAATTATGAAATTATCGTAAAAGAAATAAAGGAGCCGGGAGTCGTTTATTCTACCGAGGAATTTCAGGTACGCTCCTTTTGGCTGGATCATACAAAGCCCTGTATGGGATACACCTTTGAAGAGTTTGAAAGGCCGGGGGAATTTAATCCCGAAGCTGCAAGAGCCTTAAATGTTCCCTGCGGGCCCCTTTGGTCAAAACTCCAAGGCGGAAATGAGGTAGTCTCCGCTGACGGAAAAACTATCCGCCCCCAAGATGTTATGGGTCCTAAAAGAAAGGGCAGAAAATTCAGCTTTGTAACCGACACAAAATATTTACCCTCCATTGCTCAAGAAGTAAAATATTCCGACTTTTTTGTATGCGAGGGGATGTTTGAAAAAGGTATGGAAAAAGATGCTGCCGAAAAAAAACACATGACCTGTACTCAGGCGGCTCAAATCGCTAAGGATGCTGAGGTCAAAAAGATGGCTCTGATTCATTACAGTCCGAGGTACACCGATAACGAACTCAAAGTCCTTTTGGACCATGCCACAGAAGTTTTCCCCGAAACGATCCTTTCAAAAGACAGAATGAATATTCAATTGGAATATGAAGACTAAAAATTCTTGTAAAGCCTATTTTATAATTTGACATAAATCCGAAAACAGTGTATAATTTATTAAATTTGTTAGATTAATTGTCTGTAAGAAACCTAATTCTTAATTTTTTGGCAATTAACATACAAAAAAGGAGTTTCTATGAAGAATATTGTTAAAATTTTCATCGGTTGTCTTCTAATTCTTGGAGTGCTGACTTCTTGCAGCAAAGAAGAAGGCAAAAAGGCTTTGATGGTCGGTATGGTTACAGATGCCGGAACTATAGACGATAAATCCTTTAACCAAGGAACATGGGAAGGTATTAAAAAAGCCGAAAAAGATCTTGGTGTAAAGGTTAAATATCTAAAACCCGTCGGAACAACCGAAGCCGACTACATCAAAGAAATTTCAAACCTCTATGATTCAGGATATAAATTTATTATTTGTCCCGGATTTAAATTTGAGACGGCCGTATTTAAAGCTCAGTCCAAGTACAAGGATGCCAAGTTTATCATAATCGACGGAAATGCTCATCCTGCCGATGCATATGATGCCCAAAACGGACCTAATACAATCGGAATCAGCTTTTTAGAAAATGAAGCCGGTTTCTTGGCAGGTGTTGCCGCTGCTTTACAGCAAAAAACAGGAAACTTCGGTTTTATCGGCGGTATGGAAATCCCTGCCGTACAGAAATTTAACTGGGGATGGCAGCAAGGCATTAAATATGCGAACGAAAACCTCGGTACCAAAATTGAAATCTATCCTGAAAACTTCATATATCAGGGCGGATTTTCAGACATTGCAGCCGGACAGCAGATTGCTGCTTCTATGTATGACAGGGGTGTTACCGTAATCCATGCTGCAGCCGGAGGTGTAGGTGTAGGCGTTATCAACGAAGCTAAAACCAGAACTCAGGCAGGAAAAAAAGTTTGGGTAGTAGGTGTTGACGTTGATCAATATGCAGAAGGAGTCATAGCAGACGGTTCTTCTATAATTCTTACGTCTGCAATGAAGTATCTTGACAAGGCTTCTTATGATATGATTAAAGAAGAATTGAACGGAACATTTGCCGGCGGACGCTCATTATTGTTCTCTGTAAAAGAAAACGGCGTAGGAATTCCTGCTAAGAATCCTAACCTTTCCGATGATGTACAGCAAAAGGTAAACGAAATTTATCAAAAAATAAAGAACGGTGAGATTGTAGTAAGTGCAACTCAAGGCGATTTATTTAAATAAAACTTAAAGAAGTTTACAAGGGCCTCCTTCTAAAGAAAGTGCCTTTCTAAAGAAAACGCCTTTCTAAAGAAAGGGGGCTGTTTCTTATTTTTTGAGGAGTTCAAATTGTCCCATAGTGATTATGTGATTGAAATGAGAAATATCCGCAAGGAATTTCCCGGAATCGTGGCAAACGATGATATAAGCCTGTGCGTTAAACAGGGAGAAATACACGCGATTTTGGGAGAAAATGGAGCGGGAAAGTCGACCCTGATGAGCATCCTTTTCGGTCTTTACCATGCCGATAGAGGAGAAATCTATGTAAAGGGAAACAAGGTAAAAATAAACAGCCCCAACGATGCAAACGATCTGGGGATAGGAATGGTACATCAGCATTTTAAGCTGATCCATAATTTTACCGTAACCGAAAATATCATTTTGGGTAAAGAAGGCGGTTTTATTCTAAACAAAAAAGAAGCTGAAAAGCGGATAAAAGAGTTAAGCGATAAATACGGCCTTTTTATTGAACCTGATGCTCTTATAAGCAATATCACTGTAGGTATGCAGCAAAGGGTTGAAATATTAAAAATGCTTTACAGGAATGCCGACATTCTCATCTTCGATGAACCTACGGCAGTTTTAACCCCTCAAGAAATAAACGAACTTATGCAGATTATGCGTAACCTTGCCGCAGAAGGTAAGGCCATAATTCTTATTACCCATAAATTACAGGAAATTTTGGATGTCGCCGACAAGTGTACGATTATACGTCGGGGAAAATTAATAGATGTTGTCGATGTAGCTTCTACAACCAAAAATGAACTTGCCTCCAAAATGGTTGGCCGTCCTGTAGACTTTAAGGTTCCGAAAGGGCCTTCAAATCCGGGAAAGCCGATTCTTGAAATTAAAAACTTAAACGTATTAAAAGAAAAAAAACTGCCTGCCGTAAGAGATTTTTCTCTTGATGTTAGGGCAGGGGAAATCGTAGGCATAGCCGGAGTAGACGGAAACGGTCAAAGCGAACTTGTTTATGCCCTTTCAGGACTCATGCCGATCGAGTCCGGCAGTATACTTTTAGACGGAAAAGATATTACAAACTTTTCTGTAAGAAAAAGAGCAGAATCGGGCTTAGGCCATGTTCCTGAAGACAGGCAAAAACACGGCCTTATTTTGCAATATTCTGTTGCCGAAAACATGGTCATAAAATCCTATTATACAAAAAACTTCCAAAAACACGGCTTTTTAAATAAGGAAAAAATAAAAAGCTTTGCCAAAAAAATCAGCGAAGTCTTCGATGTCCGCTCCGGTTCAGGTATAGAATCCAAAGCAGGGGATTTGAGCGGCGGTAATCAGCAGAAGGCCATTTTAGGAAGAGAAATTACCCTTGATCCGGCTCTTTTAATAGCGGTAAACCCGACACGAGGGCTTGATGTAGGAGCGATAGAATCTATTCACAAGGAACTGGTAAAACACAGGGATAACGGAAGAGCTGTTCTTTTAATTTCCTTTGAGCTTGACGAAATATTTAACCTTTCAGACAGGATAGCGGTCATGCACAGGGGCTCTTTAAGCGGAATTGTACGCCCTGAAGAAACCACCGCCGAAGAAGTAGGGCTTATGATGGCCGGTATGGGAGGAAAAAATGAGTAAGCTTAAAATACGATTTAAAGACTTTAACATAGCCGAAAACAATTTTATTATCAGTTTTTCCGCTGTTTTACTCGGCCTTATTGCCGGTGCCGTTTTTATAGCTGTTTCGGGAACAAATCCGTTTTCGGCATTTTCCTACCTTTTCCGGGGCGGCCTAATGAATATAGAGCGTATAGGAAACACCCTTGCAACGGCTACGATTCTCTTGTTTGTAGGGCTTTCGGTCAGCTTTGCTTTTAAAACGGGGCTTTTTAATATCGGTGCTTCAGGACAGATGCTCATTGGAGGCCTTTTTGCGACCTTTATAGCCTTAAACAGCTCAATGCCGCGCCCTGTTTTGTTGCTTGTTTTGATAATAGCTGCCATGATTGGAGGAGCTCTTTGGGCTGCTTTGCCCGGTCTTTTAAAAGCCGCATTCAATGTACATGAGGTTGTTTCTACCATAATGATGAACTGGATAGCCTATTGGATAGTTTATTATTCGGTTCAAGGTTATCTAAAGGCCGAATTTATCGAGACCGAAAGCCGCTCCATCGCTGTAGAACACACCTTGAGGGCTGGGTGGCTGAGTAATCTCTTCGGAAGCGAGTATATAAATTACGGCATATTTTTAGGTATTTTAGGAATTATCCTTGTAAAAGTAATATTGGATAAGACTACTCTTGGCTTTGAGCTAAAGGCAGCAGGATATAATAAGAGCGGAGCGGAATATGCAGGCATCAAAGTAAACAGAAATATTATCTTTTCTATGATGATTGCCGGAGCTCTATCAGGTCTTGCCGGTTTAACCTATTATGCCGGTTATTCCCTTAATATGCAGATCGGTGTTTTACCCTCTCAAGGTTTTGACGGAATAGCCGTTGCTCTTCTAGGTGCCGGAAATTCGATAGGTGTTGCTTTAAGCTCCATCTTTTTCGGTATTCTCCATGTGGGGAAGGGCTTTATGAGCGCCAACACAAATGTTCCGCCCGAAATAGCCGATACCATCATTGCAGTTATCATTTATTTTACGGCGACAAGTTTATTGTTAAAGAAATTTTGGTCTAAAATCCAAAAAAATAAGGAAAAAACCGTCAAGGAGGCGAACTAATTATGTGGTATACTTTAACTTCAATATTTCCCTATGTTATAGCATATACAATTCCGCTTTTAGTTACTTCTTTGGGCGGTCTTTATAGTGAGAGGAGCGGGGTAGTAAATTTAGGGCTTGAAGGCCTCATGCTTGTAGGCAGCTTTGCCGCAGCTATTACCATCCATCTTTTAGAAGGCTTGATACCCTCCGGCCTTCTTATCCCCATAGGCCTTTTAGCTGCCGTAATTATGGGAATCTTATATTCTCTTTTACATGCCTTTGCCTCAATTACATTAAAGGCCGATCAGATTATAAGCGGTACTGCCATAAATATGTTGGCTGCAGCCTTGACGGTCTATACCGCAAGAGCCATCTTAGGTTCGGGAAATGTCCGCGTAAACAGCATAATCAGAAAAGATATTCCCGGCTTGGCGAATATTCCCGTTTTAGGGCCTTTATTCTTTTCTCAAAGTTATTGGAGTACATGGCTTGTTTTGGCTATTTTGGTTTTTTCTTGGTTTTTACTTTATAAGACCTCATTCGGCCTCAGGCTTCGAGCCTGCGGAGAACATCCTTCGGCCGTAGCCAGTGCAGGTGTAAATGTTCATAAGATGCGATACTTTGCCGTATGTGCGAGCGGTGCCTTGGCCGGTTTAGGCGGAGCCGTTATTCTTGTAACCTATTCCGGTGAATTTAACGGCAGTGTTGACGGCCTTGGTTTTTTAGCCCTTGCAGCTCTAATCTTCGGTCAATGGAAGCCTTTGGGCATATTGGGTGCAACCTTCTTTTTCGGTTTTGCCCGTACGGTTGCAAACGTATCTCAGGTTATCCCTTCCTTGAGCCTTATTCCGCCTGTTTGGCTTAAAATGTTCCCTTATATGGTAACCTTGATAGCCCTTGTTCTTTTCAGTAAAAATTCGGCGGCTCCCAAGGCTGACGGGGAACCTTATTAAGTTTTTTAATAAGGGAGAGCCTATGAAAAAACGCTTTTTTCGGCCGTTTAGTCTTATATTTAGTCTTTTTATAGCCCTTAATCTCTTTGGGCAAGAAAATACCGAAGAGGCCTTGTCCGAAAAGGTTCTTGGTATAGAGGGTATCTGGGAGAATGGAGGCCGGTTTATAGAATTTTCAAGAGATAGTGAAAAAAAATCTCTCGATATGAGGGTTGTTCTAAAGCCTTATTACCGCTTTGTATACGAAAAAATGGGGAATTTTTCTTCCTCCATAGAAACTCTTGAAAATTCCAAAAGTCAATTTTATTTGAGGGTAAACTATCCCTATGTTAAAAAAGCCGTTGTTTTTCCCGTATGTATAGAAAAAAACTTCTTTTTTACTTCGTTTTATAAAAAAATCCCTTATGAGGTAAAAGAAGAAAGCTCGGATAATCTTTTAGAAACAAAAGATAAAAATTCTTCAAGTTTCTTTGACGATAAAAAGAATCTCCTGGACGGCTTTTGGATAGAGCAGGGTAGTCCTGACGGCATCCTTCTTTATCCTAACGAAGCTCCTGCTTCAATAGACGCTTATTTTTTTACCGGAGACGATTATATCCGTTTCCGCTATTGGCTTGATGATCTTGAGTATAATGACAAAAAAGTGTCTGTTAAGGGAAATGACGGAACCGGTTACGAATTTCCCCGCCTTTTAAAAAGAGGCAGCCTTGTTTATTCATGCGTTACCAATACCGGCAGTATTTTACGCAATTATGAAACGGGAAAGTATACAACTTCTTCTGATTCAAATGCTGAAAATACCCAAGGCCTATTTTTAAGTTTTAATCCCCTTGGTGCAGGCCCCGGAACTCATGCCGTTCCCGATACTTATCCCAAAGCGCAGTTTTCGGTTTTAGAAAATTTACCTCTTTATATACTGGATGACGGAAAGGTCTTTGCAATGGGCTCTCCATTTTTGATCAGATCCGATATTAAAGATTTGGATGCCGAAATCGAAAAACAGAATGCAAAACGAAGGCCTTCGCCTGAGCCGTCTGTACCGACTGAAGATTTATAAAAAAGGAAGGAATTATGCATTATAAGGTTTTGTTTAGGATTGAAAAGTTTAACTTAATAGATAAGCTAAAGCATAAGATAACAAACTACAAAAGATATTGTGAAGAGTTGGGCGATACTGCCGAGATTGAGGTTGTTTTTGCCGGTGATGTTGTAAAATACTTTGAAAGTCTTGAAAACGATTTTACGGATTCGGGACTAGACATAGCTCTATGCCACAATGCCCTGACAGGACAAAACATGCCCGATATAAACTATAAAAACATTAGAACCGTCAGGGCCGGAATAGGCGAAATTATAAGCCGGAAAGCTGAAGGTTTTATCGAATATACGATAGAATAAATTGGAAATAATATTATAAAGAGGTACCTATATTTTTAATCATAGATACCTCTTTAAATCTTCTTATTCTTTAGGCCATGTCAGAACTTTTTCGCAAAGGGCAGCAAAGTCCTTAGCTATCTTTTTTGCATCGCTTACAGGGATAACGGCTTCCTGATTTAAGGTTTTTTCAAAGAAAAGTTCGATAGACTTAAATGTATCCGGAAGAGGGTAAAAAAGGAAGGCAAAGTTTATGCCTACCGGTTTTACTACGGTAAAAGCCGAAATAGCTTCTTGAGGAGTTTTGCTGTAAATAATGGTAGACTGATTTTTTGCAGTATAAATATTGGATTCTTTAAATCTCAAAGGGACCTGAAAATTCTTATCTCTAAATACAGGTTCGGTTGCCTTGTGAGGAAAGTTCGCAGGCTCTACCAAGAGGAAAAGTTTTTTTCCGTTTGTTTGGAATGTTAAGCCGTCCCCGGTCATATAAATATCTTTTACGGTTGAATATGAAATTATTTCATAAACACTGTAGGCCGAATCTTCCTTAAAAAAGGATGAAACGATGTATCCTTGATCCATTGGAAGTTTGTTTTGAGCATAGGCTTCAAAAAGGTCAATTGCTTTTAAATTCGACATAAAAATCTCCTTTTGATTTATAGGTAAAATTATACACTATTTTTTTTAAGTCTTCAAGGCTTAAAAACCGAACTTTGTCTAATTTTGTAAAAAAAAGACCTTGACATTTTTTGTGTTTTTTAGCATAATGTCCCTTGTACTTGGTGGGTATAGTTCAGGGGTAGAGCGCCAGATTGTGGTTCTGGTTGTCGTGGGTTCAAATCCCACTACCCACCCTCTGCGGAGCTTACAAGGCTTCGCATTTTTTTGCGCCTGTAGCTCAGCTGGATAGAGCATCGGACTTCGAATCCGCAGGTCGCACGTTCGAATCGTGTCGGGCGCATAGATTTGCCGCCTATTTTACTGTTTCCATAATTTTAATTACTTGACAAAACAGTCTGATTTTGGTAGGCTTAAAAATCTATTTTATTGTTATAAGAGGTGACGAATGGCGATTAAACAGCCTAAGGGAAAAACAGTTAGACGACTCGGCGTTAATATTTACGGCAACCCAAAATATGACAAACTTTTGGATCGCAAGCCGAATGGTCCCGGAAAAGAACGCGGCGCAAGAAAACGGGGCAAGACTTCTGTTTATGGTGAACAATTAAAGGAAAAACAAAAATTCAGATTTGCTTATGGAATTTCGGAACGGCAGTTTAGGAATCTATATAAAAAAGCAAGCCGAATGCCCGGTGTTACCGGTGACAATATGATTTCCTTGATGGAACAGCGTTTGGATAATACGATTTATCGAATGGGCTTTGCTATCAGCCGTGCACAGGCCAGACAAATGGTCACGCATGCTTATTTCTTTATTAACGGAAAGCCCGTAAACATTCCCTCGATGTGCGTAAGTGTAAACGATGTTATTACAACAAAAAATAAAAAAGGTATTCAAAACCTTATCCGTCATAATATGAGTACTTCTCAAAGTGCGAGAGGTTCTTGGCTCACAATTGATGACGAAAAACTTTCTGCAACAGTAAATATTTTACCTGTTACTACGGATATTCAGCCCGTAGGAAATATCCAGAACGTTGTTGAATACTATTCAAAAAATGCTTAAGCCTTAGCTTTAAGCTTGGTTTTAAGCTCTTGTACAAAACGGCTCATTCAAAGGATGAGCCGTTTTTTTATTCGTGCGGAGGCTTTAATACCCCGACGCTATGCGTCGTAACAAAGGGTATTAAAGCCGACTGCAACCACCTTATGAGAACAACATACCCCGATGCTCTGCATTGGGGTATGTTGATTCGTGCTCACCATGCTTGATTTTTTAGCTCTTTAGTTCTATAATAGTATTCACAATTAAATTTGGAGAACTTAGATGAGCGATAATCCCGAAACCGTATTAGATCAAAAAGATGATGAAGCTGTTGTTTTAGAAAGTGATAATGAAGCTTCCTTGGAAGAAAAGAAAAGGCCCGAACAAAAAGAAATAAAAATCAAAAAAAAGCACGGAATTTTCTTTAAAATCGGAATGACTTTTTTAGTCATTGTACTTGTACTGGTTTTACCAGTTGCAGGTTTTCTTATTTATTCTGCAATTGACGGTATAAATCCTATCGAGTATATACCTGAAGGGCATTATGCCTATGTAAACATAGATTCTGCAGGGGAACTTTTACAAAAGACTCTTTCAATGCAGACCCTTGATTCGGTTTTAAGCTCGCCTGAAACAGCTCAATTACAGGGAGCTATCCGTTCTTTTAGAGCCTCTCCAATGCTGTCCTCATGGTGGTTCGGCTCTGCCTCAAATATCAGCTTAGACATTGCGGCCTATCCCAACGATAATTTCTTGATTTTTGCTAAACTGGGTTTCCGTTCGGCAGGAACAAGGCTTTTACCCCTTATTTTAAAATTTAAGCCTGACTTATTGGATGACTTAAAAGAGCTTAAACCTCTTGACGAAAACGGTATAAGTTTTTGGCAGTATGATTTGGGCGGCGGTCAAGCTATATATCTCTTAAATTATAAGGATTCCGTAATTGCTTCTACATCCAAAGATTTATTTTTTTCGGCCCTATCTAAAAAGCATGAAGATGAGCACATTAAAACCTTGCGTAAATTTATCAAAGAAAAGAAGGGCGGAACTTTAAGCATATTAAGTGATGTAAATTATTTTACCAAAGACACGCCAAAAGACGATTCTATAAGCAATAATGTTGTGCGGGCCCTTAAATTTCCGGAAAATGCAAAGATAGATCTTAGCTTGGATTATAAAGATATACGTCTTTCAGGACTTTGTAAGTGGGAAACCGAATCCGAGGGCTTAAATACTATTCTTCAAAGGCAAGCCTTTATTCCGGGAATATTGAACAGACTCCCGAAATCTGCCGACTATATCAGTTTAATAAACATGGGGGACCCCCAATTTTTATTCCAAAACGGAAAAGATATTTTAGGTTCATCTATATTGCAATCATATAATTCGGCAAATAAGGCAGCCAAATTTGTTTTTAATAAGGGTATTGATGACTTGCTTTTTTCATGGATGGGAGAAGAGATAGGCGTTTTTGAAGTAAAACAATCCGATGTTCCTATCTTTTTTGTTTCATTAAAAGACGAAAAACTATGCAGGCAAGCCTTTGAATTAATCTATACCTCATTGTTTGTAAACAGAAATATCTCGGCCCTTGTTGACGGCATAAGAATACCGCGTATAGAATTTCCCGATATTTTAACGGGCCTTTAAGGTTGAGCTCCCAACTCCTTTTTATGTTATTGAAGGAGGTTATCTTTATCTTTCGCAGAGTGCGGAAGCTCTAGCCTCTACATTAAATGATGTAAGAAGAGGAGACTTGCTTGTAAAAACCGAAAACTGGAAAAACATAACTAGATCTATTTCTCCCGAAACCTCCGTCTTTGTCTATTATAATTTGGAAAATCAAGTTCCCTCATTTTTAAGGACAAATCAGGTTTTACAATCAGTCTTAAAAGGTTTCGGACGGGGCCTGATCTCAATCCGGTTTGAAAAAGAAAAAAAACTTAAATTTGAAGTCTATGCCCAAAAAACCGAAGCTCATTCCTTAGGAGAGCTTTCTGCTTTTCCATTCGAATTTAATTCAAAGTTGAGCTCGTACATCTATTGCGGAAAGGGATCAAACAATGTACCCTTTGCTTATTGGGTAAGCGGAACAAATCTGTATGCCCTAAATTTAGCCGATAAACAATTAAAGTCGATTAAACTCGATGATAAGGCTTATTTAAACCTCGATATTAAAAAGGGCATTGTGGATTCCGTTTGGGCAGTATCTGCTCGAGGAACCGTCTACAAAACGGATTATAATCTGGAAGTGTCCTCAGGCTTTCCTATTTTAACCGGAGAAAAATTAAGCTCTTCTCCGGCGATTATACAGGACAAGATAGTTGTTCCTCTAGCCAATAAGCCCGTTCTTTTATACGTAGACAGTTCAGCTTCCTTTTATTATTCGGATGAGATGAATACGCGTTTAAAGACTGCTCCCGCAGTGTACGGCAATTTTATTACGGCTGTTCCCCGTTCTTTTGACAGCTACATGTATGTTTTTGACGATAAGGGAAAAATTATTTCGGGTTATCCCAAAGAGCTTGACGGTATTTCGGCGGTTCAACCTATTTTATATAAAAATAACACTTACGAAGCCGTCTTGACAGAGCAGGGCTTGTTTTCTCTTAAGCCTTCACTTATTCAGGGAAAAGAGGGAGAGGTTTATTCCCTAGACCTTAACAGCTCTTGTAAAACTCAACCCGTTTATTCCGAAAAGCTAAAAATGTTCTTTTTGATTACCGATAACGGCTTTTTATATAAGATCGATACCGAATGTAACATAATCGACAAAATTTCTTTAAAGCAAAAAAATGCATCCGATTATCTTATTACTCTCATCGATCTTGATTCGGACGGTTATGATGATGTGCTTGTTTCGGGAGGAGGAAATTCCATATATGCTTATAGTGCCAATCTTTCGCCCATAAACGGTTTTCCTGTTGCCGGCACAGGAATTCCTTATCTAATCGATGTAGACGGAAACGGTCGGCCTGAATTGATAACTTGCGGTATAGATAACCGCATTCATTCTTATACGGGAGTTTCAAAATGAAAAATAAATTTATTCTTTTGCTGCTTTGTGTTTTGATGTTTTTTGTATCGTGTTCAACAATACAAAAAGATTCGATTTATTCTACTACATTATCTCAAGATAATATTCGGAATGTAGAAAATATTGAAATTAACATAGTCAGACAGTACAGGGAAAACAATCAAGAAAAGATTGAAGAGATAAAAAAGGATTTAAATGCTCTTTTAGCTGTCCCTTCATCGGATAGATCCTATCTTGCCTTGGTGTATGCCCTTTATGCCGATTACTTTTTACTAAACAGGGACAAGGTTTCTGCCAAAAAAATGCTTAAAACTGCGGAAAGCTATAATCCTCACGAAGAATATGTGCATTTGGTTAAATCGCGGCTAACCGACAAGCTTGAAGACAAAAGAGATTATTTGATTTCGATGATTAAATTGAATCCGAGGGCATACAGGCTGCAATCTGAGCTGGGCTTTGTCTATTACCTTTTGGAAGATTATACAAGGGCGCTTGTTGCCTTTGATGCTTCCTTGGATTTTTTAAATGAAGAGTATGGTCTTCTTTACGGTGAAAAGAGGGAGTACTGCCGCAAATTCTATAAGGTGGATTCGGATTTAAAAAAGTCGACGGCTCAAATTTTAACTCAAAGTAAGATAAGCCTTATAGATATGACAACCCTTACTCAGGATAATACCCATGCCCTTGATTCAATTACGGGTACGGCTTTTTGGCGGCCTGCAATGCTTGCAGACAGGCTAAAGGCTGCGGGCTGGTATGAGGATTCGGTCAATATTTCAAAGGGAAAGGCAACAAGAAAGGACGCAGCTCTTTTTTTGTGGCACCTCCTTATAGGTAATGACAATGAAGCCCTCACTCAATACAGCCGCCAATATGTCTATAGCGGAAAATCGAGCCCCATACAGGATGTCGCCATAGACGGTGTTTTCTTTGATGCAATCATAGGTTTGGTAGAAGAAGATATAATACCCCTGATTGACGGCCGGCTCTTTGTGCCTGACGGAGATGTTTCCGGTCTTGATTTTTATGAATGGCTGAAAAAAGCCGACGGTTTGAGATAAAGTAAAAACGGTAAATGCGAAGGCCAAGTGCTGGTTTATGAATTGCCGATGGCGTTCATCTATTATTTTTACTCAATTTTATACTGCAGCAGTAAAATCCTCAAATCTTCTTTGTTTGTTACACCTAAAAGACGGCATGCTGCTGCCATATCTTTTTTTACAACCGAAGTACTTACGTGATATTCGGCAGCGAGCTCTTCGTATGTTTTTCCGCCGTTGACTGTACCTTGAATAAAAAACTTTTGCCGCTCCGAAATGCCGTAGTCCGACAAGCGTAAGACTGAGCCCTTAGCAGGGAGCGGAATTTCAGGACTAATAATTTCTTCAACAGGCAAAAGAAAGGACAGCTTTGATTCCAGCTTTTTATAAAGACAGACCAGAAGCCCGAAGTGAAAAAGAGTAAGTGCAATTTCGAATATCGCCATTTTTATATTAAACGAAAAATAAAGACCTATCGTAATGAGCAGCCAGTACAAACAAAGTGCTGCAATCTTTTCTTTATAGCGGGTTTTAAAGTCTCCGTTTACAAAAACCATAACGCAGCCTGCGGTAAAAAGGAGGGTGCCGATACCGACAAAACCCATATGAGCGGTAAGACCACCTTCAATAAAAAATAAAAGATATGAAATCATTTTGCATTCCAGTTTTATAAACAAAAAGACACACAAACCGGCCGCAACCGCATTAACGGCAACATCAATCCACCGCACAACAGGAATAAAGCCTGCAAGCGGAACTTGCGTAGTAATGTTCATCACGAGTGCAACACACAACACAAAAAAAGCGGATGCATACATAATACGGTTTACGGTAAAAAACTCTCTCATAACGGAGCTAGTATAAAAAAATACGGTATAAAATACAAGTAGACGCCGAAATACCGAACAGGACAGGATGTCCGGTGGTTCTATTCTCACGAATTTTAACTTCTGCAGGTTTTAATTTGCTCTTTGCACCAGTCTACAACAATATCCATTTCAACAAACCGGAGCCATTCATCTACATCATGTTCAAGGTCATTTTTCATATATTAATATTCCTTCGGTTGAAACCGTTTTTTCCAGTGTGGGCCTTTTTATGCGCTCATCAAAGTTTAATACATCGTTTACAATTACATCGCAAGGGGTTGTTCTGCAGTTACGAATAGCCCGATATGCCTTTTGAGAAAGTAAAATCGGATTACCGCTTTTTTCGTCTACAGCCACATAAAAATCGTAGTCGCTTATTTCGGTTTCTTCGTTGCGTGCATAGGAGCCGAAAAGATAAATGCGTGCGGGGTCGAGAGCTTCTTTTATTTTTTCCGTTATTTGTTTGATTTCTTCCGTTATCATCGGTTATATTATACACAAAAAATAGGACATTTGCAACGGAGAAAAACACAACAATGCCGTAAATTTCAAGCGGGTTCCATTCTCACGACGTTTTGCCGTAAGGCAAAACTCGAAGCTCAAAATCGGACACGGATGTTCGATTATAAGCCGGATAGGATGTCCGGTGGTTCCATTCTCACGATGTTTTGCCGTAAGGCAAAACTCGAAGCTGAAAAATGTACAAGGATGTACATTTTTCAGCGAGTAACCAAAGTTCTTTTTCGGTAACCTTGGTTCTTTTTAGCAATATGAGTCCTTTTTAAATGGATAAAATATTTCAATCGTAGTATTATACCATTGTGATGAAAAGACTTTTAAAAATTTTAACGGCGGCAGTTGCCGTAATTTTACTTTTTACGGCTTGTCAACAATTTCTGGAAGATCCGGAAGATTTTTTAAGCTATTGGGCAAGCGAGACATTTGTCAAAAACCATAGCATAGGTTCGGCACATAGGCCGGACGGAGCAGGTGTGCCCTGTGTCGCCTCTTCGGCGCCCGTAGATATTACGCTTACAGTGCATAACCCGAAAGGCTTTTCGTTTGTTATGCCTACTTCTTCGGCATCGGCGGGCATTGTCGAATTTAAAGAAATTTCCTCACAGCCTGAGGCAGGAACGGATTATGAGCTGAAACAAACCGGTTCCGGCACGCTGAAGCTTACATATAAACCGTCCCTTTTACAAAAATACGAACAAGGTTCAGGCCGTTTAAACCCTACCATTACCCTTAAAGCTAAAGACGGCAGGGTATTCAAGAAAACCTATACCTTCGGCATAAAATCGAACACCCCGCCTCCAAAACCTGAAAAAATCATAATTGCAAAGACAAAAATAACGGGAACGGAACCAAAGTCTTATTACGTGCTCTGCCTTAAATTCGATTACAATGAAATGACAAGAAAGATAGGCGCCACCACCGAACCGGTACACAAGGATGTTAGAAAGATCACAATAAACAATTCCTCTTATAGTCTTTTATACGAAGGTAACAATTTAGACTTTAAAAAACCTGAAGGAGGTTCGTTTATCGAGCATGAAAAGGTAGAAAAATTAGACTCATCTTCCCCCAACGTGCCGTCAGGAGCGTGGGTTTTATACTATAAAACGGACATAAAAATAGGAGCCGGCAACGAGCAAACATCGTACACCGTAACCTTGCGTGACAAAGGAGGCGTTACTTCGGATGAGGCTGCCGCAACGATAGAAGCAAGCGGTCCGACTCACACCGTAACATTCAGTGTAGCGGGCGGACAGGGTGGAAACCTTAAAGGTGAGTATGGTTCGAATAATCAAACAGCAAGCGGAAGCACAGAGCAAACTTTTAACGTCCCGAGTGGAAGTACGGTGACCTTTACCGCGCAGCCCAATGCAGGCTGGGAAGTTGATAGCTGGAGCAGCAATGTAAGCGTAGACCCAAGCGACAACAAAAAGGCAACGCTTTCCAATGTAAGCAGCGATGCAACCGTAACGGTAAAGTTTAAGAAGAAGACCTACATCGTAACATTCAGCGTAGATGGTGGAACGGGCGGCACGCTTAAAGCAACAGTCGACGGTATCGAAATCCATTCTGGCTACAAGGTTGAGCATGGCAAAACGGTAGCCTTTACTGCAACACCGAATGATGGCTGGGAGCTTGACAGCTGGACGGGTCTAAGTTCTTCCTCGCTAACGGCAAGCCTCACTGTGGACGGCGATAAAACCGTAACAGTGAAGTTTAAAGGGGGTGAATTACATTTTAACAGCGGCGGATCCGGTGCGTGGAAACGGCTAAGAGAAGAAGCGGGAAGGACGGAAGGTGCCCACACCATCGTTATCAACGGGGAAATAAAAGCCACCGGCGGAGACGATAAGGGCGAAATTAAGCCGGGCAGAAACCTCACCATAAAGGGCAATAGCTCTTCCGCTGTTTTGCACGCAAACAGCCTGTCACGTATCTTTCATGTGCAAGACGGTAAAACACTCACTCTTGAAAACATAGAGCTTAAAAAAGGCATAGCGACCGGAGATAAAGGGGGCGGCGTATATGTAAAGAACGGCACGCTCATTATGAAGGACGGCATTATCAAAGACTGTGAGGCAAAAGACGGCGGAGGTGTGTACCTTGAAAGCGGCACCTTTAAGATGAGCGGTGCCGCCACCGTTACCCCCTCTACCGGACCTGATCAATATACGGCGGGCAAAAACGATGTGTATTTGGAGAGCGGAAAGACGATAACCGTTGACGGCACCTTGTCAAACAATCATGCAGCGCGCATTACGCCGCAAAGCTACACGGAGAATACGCCGGTGCTTACGGGCAATATAACAGGCGGCTCATCGCAAAACCGCAAAAAGTTCATCATACCGCCGCAGGCTGTTACGGTGGGATCGGAGAACGGGAAGATATTTTGGTACATTTCCGCTACCGGTTTGTTGAAAGCGGAAGTTGAGGATCTTGAAACGTTGAAAGAAGCAATCGATGCCGCACCCGCCGATGATAAGACTTTTATTATAAAGCTGGCAGGTACTATCGACGACCTTCAAACGGTTAAAATACCGGGACATAAAAAAATTATGCTAAAGGCGGATAACGCAAGTAAACCTGCAATCTTAAAATGTCCTAAGAAGAATGATAACGATTATAAACACTTACAGGTACAATACAATGCGTCATTAACATTAGAAGGTCAGATAACACTGCAAGGAGCTGACTACGGCAGTAATAGTCAATACGCGCTTTATGTAGAATATAAAGGCAAGGCGGAAATCAAAGACGGCGTAACTATTACCGGCTTTAAAAACGGCAACATAGGTACTGTGGTTTCAGACGGAGAACTTACCATGTCAGGAGGAGAAATTAGCGGCAACAAAGCTAAAAACGGCGGCGGCGTATATATACATGCCGCTTTCAGAAGCTTTACGATGACCGGCGGAACAATTAAAGGAAACACAGCAACCGAAAACGGCGGCGGCGTATATGTGGACGGGAACGGTCCTCTCAATATGCAGGGAAATTTTACGATGTCAGACGGAACAATTGACGGCAACACAGCCGGCAAAGGCGGCGGCGTATATTCACAGGGAAGTTTTACGATGTCAGGCGGAACAATTACCAAGAATAAAGCAAATACTGACGGTAAGGCGGTGATGCTTAATCATTATTTTTACTGGCAAGGCGGCGAGATAAAGGACAACCGAGGCAATGGCTCGGTAATTGGAGGCCCTGGTTACTATCTTTCCAACAACTCCGGTAACACAGCAAGCTAAGGGGATATGTTCAATTGGTAATGGATAATTTGGTTGAATTGATAATGTACAATTGATAAAGTGTAATTAATAATTGTTAATGGAAACAATAAAAACCGAAACGCCAAGTGCCGGTTTGTAAATTGCCGATTAATCCGCTGTGTTATGGTTGCTAGGGTGTTTAATAAACGTACCTCCTCTATTATACACTACGGTAGCTTGACTACTGTGATTACCCGTTATCTGACCGCTATTCCAGTTTACTGTTGGGCCGTAGCTGTTAAACTCCTCAATAGCTATGGCTGTTCCATGGCACTCAGTGCCTGCTACTTTTCTATGACCTGATATTTCAGGACTGATATTATCGTCAGCACCGGCTTCTCCTATTGTCAGCGTCGATGCTCCTTTAATATATATACCTACGCCGTAGCATTTTGTCGTTGTACTTGAATTGGTAGCTTTTGTATAAGAGTTATTTTTAATCTCGGTTTTTCCTTTTATAATTGTAGTCGAAGTAATTCCAAGCCATAAGCCGCAACCCTGAGGTATACAATTTGGGGAACTATTTGACCCTGTACAATCTATTTTATTATAACTTATTGAGCCGCCGATTATAAAAACTTTTACATTTTGATTTGGTATCATAATACCTGCCCCACAGTATGTCCCTACAGAGTCGGTTATTTTAATCGTGTTATATTCTACACTCGTATTTACAAGTGTTAAGATGCTGTTTTGACAGCTATCGAAAACAGATATACCCGCTCCGTAGCCATTTGTAATTTTACCGTTTTTAATAATTAGGTTTTTTAATGTGAGTTTAATATTTGATTCGTCCATTTCGAAGACGCGGTGCTTATTATCGGCATTTAAAGTAGTGTAGCTGTCGGTACCGATTATTGTCAAGTTTTTTGTAACCTTTAGAGGGGCGGTGGGAGAACTGCCGGCCGTTATTATACTCTGATTTAATTTAATTGTATCACCGGACTCAGCATCATTGATAGCAATTTTAAGGTCATTCCAGGTATTTATTGCAGGTTGATGTATCTTACTCAATACAGCCTTATTATCTTCATGTTTAAGATTGATGACAAATTCACTATTGAGAAGGTTAAATTTTCCTATGTCCTCCTCTGTGAGGGTATAATTATCATCGTTTGTAATAACCTCCTTATTTTTAAAAAAGTCTATATCATAATATTCTATTTTGATAGGTTTGTTGATATTCGGCTTTTTTAAATAAAACTTTGCATAGTTGAAGGCGATTCTTTGAATATATATTTGATTATTAGAATCTAATTTTATCTCATCTTCCATGTATAAGCTACTGTTGCCTAATAAGTAGATGTCTTTTCCGGTAGTTGCCGTATTCGATTGTATGGTAACTTTTTTAAGATATGTATGTGCCGAATTATCTCCATATATTGCACCTCCGGTTTCAGCATATCCGTTACTAAGTTTTATATTTTCAAGTTTAAGGGCATTCCTTTTTACATAAAAAATGCGGTTTTTATTGTTTGCATCAAGATTTGCATTATTTTTACCCACTATATTTACATCTTTGATTATGAGAATTTGGCCTTTGTTACTGTCAGCATCTGTAGCTTTTATTATACCGTCAATTTTTATTGTGTTCCGTTTAGTTACAGCCGTCTTAAGAATTCCCCATACAGGTACTGCAGAGTGTTGTGCTTTTATTGTATTAAAAACCTTGTAATGGTAGGTTTGTTTTTTACTTTGAGGAAAGCCGCCGCCTGCCGCCCAAAGTTCAAGTGTATAAACTGTTCCTCCCTCACTTGCGGTAAGACTTATTTGTGAAGGATCCGATACCGGACTATTGTTTAGCTTAGCCTTTATCTCAACTCCGCTGCCGTAATTTCCGAAAGCTTCCAATTTTATCTCATCTTTGTATGCCGTGTAAATTTGTATTGGGTTTGCGGATGATGAGTTTGTCTTATTTATATCGGTAATTATATTGCTTCCGGTTGAGTAAATACCTGTATTAATATAATTAGTAGGATTACCTATACTATTAAGCTTAATTGTAGGATAGGGCAACTGCGTTCCTGATGTTATCTGATCAGATTGAAGACCTTTTCTATCCGCTAAGCGGATTGTATAGTTTACTGCTGCACCTGTATCTACTTCAATATCCGTTTTATATCGGATTACCCAAGCGACGCTTACTTCAGAAGGTATAGGAGATCCGTCCAAGGTTGATAGACTGTTGCTCCCCACAAAATTATTGTCGTGACTAAAGTCCGATGCCCCGAAGGTAAGACTATAGGGTGTCGGTTGAGGGGCATTTCCTTTTCTTATTAATATTTTTAGTTTGTTGTCGGACTCATCATTGCCGTCGCCGTGTAAAAACTGTGAGCCGTTTATTATTGTGTTAATGTTTTCACCCTTCAAGCATAAAACATAGTATGTCGGATCGCCGTTTGTTTTTAATAAGGCTATTTGTTCAAGATTGGGAGGCGAGGTATTTACTCTCAACTTAAAGGAGTGAGTTAAAAATTTTCTGCCTTCTTTACTGTAAATAGTTATTTCAGGGTTTAAGTCATATCTACCCCATTCGTTTTTCTTCAGAAAGACTTCTTTTAAGGTAAGCTTGAGCTCCTTAGGACCATTTCGAGTAAGAGTGTAATCCGTGCCATACTCTGGGGCGGCGCCCGGGCCTGAGCCTATTGTTCCGCTCCCGAATCTCACTATATCTGAAGGGGCTCCTGAATCTTCAGGTGTCTGTATGACATAGTTTTGCGGATTTGTAAGTTTTATGGTTATGGTTTTGTCTGCATCGCTTGTAAGACAAGGATAGCTGTTGCTGTCCTGCTCGGTAGAGGGGATAATGGTATCCGTAACAAAAACCCTTGATGACCAATATTTAAAGTCTTTTTCGATATCGTCTAAAAACTGTTTACAGCCTGCAAAAATGATAAATAAAATTCCTATAATTAAAAACAATCTTTTACGCATATTTTTCCTCCTGTCAGAAGCCAAATTGCAAATTGTTAGTTCGTTGTAGGTTTCTATTAAACGGCCTTCCTATCTTTTATTGTAAACCATTTTACCGCAAAAGTATATAGTAAACAGTATAATTGCAAAAAAATATAATTATTTTTAAATTGCCGTATTGAACTTTTAGGGCTTTTTGGGTATAATCCTTTCCTGTTGATCCGTTAGCTCAGTTGGATAGAGCGGCTGCCTCCTAAGCAGCAGGTCGGACGTTCGAATCGTCTACGGGTCATTTTTTTAATTCATGCAGGGCATCAAAGGGATAGATTCCTTTAACATCCGTCAGCACTACGTTATCAAGCGAGGAGCCGAAGATTACCGGCGTATCTCCGCCCATAAATTCCGAAATAACCTGCCTGCAGGCTCCGCAGGGGCTTACAGGATAGTCCGCATCGGGCGTTGCAATAGCGATGGCCTTAAAATCCGTTTTTCCTTCAGAAACCGCTTTAAAAATTGCAGTCCGCTCTGCACAGTTTGTAAGTCCATACGAGCGGTTTTCTATGTTCACTCCCGTTACAATTGAACCGTCTTCCAATAAAATAGCCGCTCCCACATGAAAATTGGAGTAGGGGGCATAGGCTTTCTTTGCAGCCTCAAGGGCTGTTTTGAATAAATTTTCTAACTGACTTGAAATTTCCATAAAAGTAGTATATCATATTTTCCATGTTATTTAAAGGAAAAAATAAATTTATTTTTATCGGTGTAATTATTATTCTTGTTATATATATTTTTGCCGCTGCCGTTCCCATGAGGAAGGATGTGTACTTGATGCCTAAGTGGTCTTCACCTATGCCGAAGGTTCAAACCGGACAAATGTATTTCGGAGAAGCGGAGGCCTCCGGAGATGAACTTAAACAAAAATTTGCCGGAAAAACTCCGATTCCTTTTTCTTTGGGTAATTTGTTCGGGTATTTTACCGAAGACGGCGAGATTTTAAGGGTTGAAACTGCGGAAGAAAGATTCAGCGCTTCTTTTTATGCTTGGACAAGATATCCCCAAAAGCCTCTTTTTACGGATATTTATAAGCCTGAGGAATTCGATTTGGAAAAGCCTTTTTTGCGTATCGATAAGCCCGGTTATGTTTATCTCGATAAGGATAGAATCTTTTTGTTTGAACCGGAAGGTTCTTCTCTTTCAAAATATGATAATGCCGGTAAAAAATTATGGCACTACACCCATACCTTTCCTATAACGGCTTTTCAGTCTTCTAAGGCCGGCTGTGTGATAGGTTATTCGGACGGACTTTTAGTATGCCTCGATTCTGATGGAAACACTCTTTTTAGTTTTTACCCCGGGGGCAGTACCTATCAGGCAATCATGGGGGCTGCGATTTCGGAAGACGGAAAACAAGTTCTCTGCTTATGCGGACTCGACAAGCAAAGGGTGGCTCTTATAAATATTTCGGGCCGCCAGCATAAAATAGTATTTCATTCTTCTTTTGAAGAGGATTTAAGAAGACAGGCTTTTGCTTCATTTGATAAATCCGGGCATTTTGCCATTTTTGAATCAGCTGAGGGAATAGGAATTATCGATTGTAGAAATTTAACTCTTTCACTTATAAAAGAAGAAGGTTTTATTGCCGGGTTGGGATTTCAAGATAAAAGCGCATTACTTACAGTGCTTCTTAAAAAAGATGATGAATGTTCTCTTTTGTTGATAAACCCTCCCGATTTGATGATTGGAAAAACTAAATTTAAGTCTGAAAATGCCTTTTTAATTCAGAAGGAAAATAAAATTTACATAGGTACCGATGAAAAGATTACTGCATTGGATATACGGGGGCTTTAAATGAAAAAAAATCTTTATATATTTTTATTTTTTATGACTTTTTTATACTCTTATTCCTTTGAATGGCCTGTAGAAAATCCTTCTCTTTTACGTTTATTTGCTCAAAGAAATGATGCTTTCGTTTCCCGCTCCTTGGTGTTTAAAGAAGTTGATACGGTTAGAGCTTCGGGTTATGGTAAACACTTAATAAGTATCGAAGAAAAAAACAGTACCCGCTTTTTCCCAAGCACTTTGGGAAATGCTATGATTTTTATAGATGATGAAGGTCTTCAAAGCATTTATGCTAATCTTTCCGATACGGATTTATTTTCCTCCAGAAAAGAAACCGAAGCCGGTTCTATTTTGGGATATGCAGGAAAATCGGCATGGACCGAAGAAAAGAGTTTAATCTTTCAGGTTGCGGATACACGCAATAATGTTTTAATCAATCCTCTTTTATTTATGCCGGCTATTGAAGAAAAAACGGAGCCTCAAATTCAAAATACCGTTTTAATAAACGGCGATAAGCAGACAATCAGTTTGGAAACGGTAAAAAAAATAAAACAAGGTTCCTATGACCTTTATTCTTCAATCTCCGATTCAGCCGAAAAAGGAGGTCCGCAGCTTGCTCCTTTTAGAATTACGGTTTCCATTAACGGAATGAATATATCGGATCTTCCCTTTGAGGTTTTGAGCTCAGACGGTAAGGACCTTTATTTGCAAAATAAAAAATCGTCTTTATCTCTTTTATATGAAAAAGAAAATACGATGCATTTAGGAAAAATAAATTTACCTGCAGGAAAGATTGAGCTTATAATTACCGTCCTCGACAAAAGCGGAAATCAAAAAAAGGCTTCTTTTATTTTTCAGGTAGAATAGCTTTTAAAATAATGCTATCCTTTCAATTTCTTTTTTTATATCGACGTCCCAATATTCCAAACAGATGGGACAGTTGAGCCCGTATTTTTCTAACAGCTTAGACAGCTTTGCAAAGTCTTCTTTTGAGACGGGGTTGTGTAGATCGCTTTTTCCGTCATTGGAATGGAGATGCATGTAGGCTATGTGTTTTTGATTATTGGAAAACCATCTTTCGATTTTTTCGCCTGAAACCAGAGCATGTCCCCAATCGAGGTTTAATTTTACTTGAGGCATGGCGACGGCTTCTATAAGTTTTGCACTAAGGCGGCTGTCCTTTTCGCAGACATTTTCTAAAACTACACAGCCCTTAAAGCCGGAATTTTCTACAGCCTCTTTAAAAAATTCCGCATTGCTTTTTAAAAATAAATCGAATTTAAAATCTTCCTTAAACCAAGGCATAATCTGGGTATGAAAAATTATAAAATCAAGGTTCAAGAGTTTTGCAAAAAACAAATCCCTCTTGTACATTTTTCTGCTGTAAGCGGCTATGTCCCTATTAAAAGAAGCTATATTTAAATCGATAAAGCTGCCGTGCATGGATTTTATTCCTTTTAAATAGGGCAGCTTTTTTTCGTATTCGTTTAAAAGAGAGTAAATCTCCGAGTCGTTTAAACAGGGTTCGGTAAAATCTTGAAGCTCAAGTCCTAAATTAAGCTCATTAAAAAGATTAAGATCAAAATCAGCAATTGTCCTAACGGCCTTAATCAGCTTATTTTTCATAAAAAGTTTTTAGTTTTGCCTCTTCAAAATTTTTTCGATATTTAATTCTCCTGCAAAGCAGGGAATGTTTATATCCCAGTTTTCCAAGACCTGAGGATTTACTTCCCCGAATATGCCTATTTGTTCTCCATTGTAAAGAAGGCCGGCCTGCCTTCCCGGAATAAAGCGGGGGTCGTCGGTTTCGCAAACCTTGTATTCTATTCCGAGGTAGTATAAAAGATTTGCCGCCTCGCTTGCTGCCGTATTAAAGTTGGCATTTTGTTCTGCAGTCAAAAAGCCTAAACTTTGGCTTGTACTTGTGCCTGTGGAGTCGGAGTCGTCAAAAAAGGCAATTTTTCCGGTCTCAAATATTTTGTGCGGATAGACTGCATTTGCAGAACCCATCTCGGCATTTAAAAGAGAGGGGAGAATTGAGTTGCGTACAAACTGATAGTTTTCGGACATCGGGTTTGAAATCTCGATAACCGAAGCTTCATCTATGCACATTCTTTCAATATAGTCTTTTTTGGAGCCCAAATAATTAAAAATCATTTCCTGATAGCCCATGCCCGTCATAAGCCCCTTTATTTTTCGGCTTAGCATTGTTGCAGGCAAAAGTCTTCCGATTGTAAATTCGTTGGGTGTTTCGGGTGTAAAGAAATTAACGGTTTTACCCATCATTACATCTTCGATTATGTCTACTTCATGAAGAAAATCGTTGCGGTAGGGGGAGGGTTTCAGCCTAATCTTATTTCCCGAAATTTCAGTTTCCGAGTCCATGCGTTTTAGGGCATCGGCAATTTCTTCCGCCTTAAAAGAGGAGCCCAAGAGCTTGTTGACGGCTTCCACTGAAGTTTCTGCATTTTCTTGAAAATAAAACGGGGTAGTAAGGGTTTTTCCGTATCCCGTTTCATAAGGATGCTCTATTTTAACGGGTAGAATCATATATCCGCAGTCGGCAAAGTCGCATGCGACTATATTTGCTGAAAGCAAAATGCTTGTCATATCCGTGCCGGTAAATTCTACAAAAAGATCGGTATCGCCTGCTTGGACCGCCCCTATTTTAGCACTGTTTATAACGGGAGGCATGGAAAGGACTTCTCCGTTTGCATCCTTCAAAAGAGGAAAGAGCTTTTTGTCTTCAAGCAATGGGGCATACTCGATTCCTTTGGTGTGTTCTTTTAGGATTTTGCGGCATGAAAGAGGCTTTTCCATATCGAGCGGAGTAAACTCGGTTTTGTCGGGATCTACGGCCGTGTATTCGATGGGCCATTTTATAAGTTTTGAGCGGTAAACGCCCATAGAAACCGTTTTTCTTTTTCTTCCGAAGTTGCGGCAAAGTTTTTCCTGTGTTTGGATTATGTCGGCAAGCATGAGCTCGTCTATGGGCTTACCCGAAATTACAAAGCCTGCCGCAAAGGGACGGATTTCTTTAAGTTCGGGCGAGACCTTAACCCTACGCTCGGCTGAGTCTTGAGTTTTTTCTTTTGATGAAAGGAAGCTTTGATAGCTTTTTGTATTTGATTTTCCTCCTGCATGGATGCGTAAAAGCCTTGCAAGGCCTGCCGTAGACCAAAGGTCGGGCCGATTTGTATCGTTTAATTCTATCTTAATTATGCGCTCTTTTTCGGGAAGAGAGGTGTCCGGTTTTTCGTCAAGTTCTGCCTTGGCTGATGTTAAAATTTCTTCAAGTTTGTCGTAATTCTGCTTTGCTCCGAGCTCTGCTTCAAGTTCTGCTTCGAGCTCTGCTCCTAGCATATTAAAAAAAAGGGATTCATTTACTTCAATCTTAGGCATTTTATCCTCCGCAGTTAAAAAAAACTGAAAGGGATTATATCATAAATTATGGCTTTATACAAGTATCGATATATTTTCTAAAAACAGCAATCTTGCAGCTAATAAAACAAAAACTCACCGAAAAAATTATGCGACATTTTATGTGGCAATCCATCAAAAAGAGAAAAGAAAGTGAAGTTTTTAGGGGGATTGAAAACTTGTAAGTCTATACCGGATATAAACTTAGAAAATAAGCGGATGATGGGAGTCGAACCCACGTCTCCAGCTTGGAAGGCTGGGGTAATAGCCGTTATACGACATCCGCAAGACTCGGGTATTATATAGATTTTTAAAATTTATGTCAATACTTTTTTTAAAAAAAACATAAAAATTACAGGCACACAGAGGCGCTATTACAGAAAAAAAGCTATTGAGCTTGGCTGTCTTAAAGTCTGTTAATACTCAAAAGTACCGAATCTATGGTGGGAATTATCATTTTGGGTTTGATTTCGTGTTTTACCGATAATAATTTGTAAAATACATCGAAAGCTTCCTGTATCGATTTTCCTATTCGGCTTTTAAAATTCATTTTTGCTTTCAGCATCCATTTCGATATATATATCATTCCTAACAACACAATAGCTTTTTCAAATCCGCGTAATAGGGCTTGATGAGTTATATCTATACTTCCTATGCTAAAAATTATCTTTCCCATGGGGGGAAAAAGGTTGAAAACGGTAATTGCCGTAAACATAAAGATTAAATTTAAAAAATTAAGTTTTTGTCTGTCGGCTGCACAAAGAATCAGGGCCGCTCCCAAAACAAGGGCTTGTACCGGCAAAAAAGGAACAAAGAGTAAGATTAAAAAAAGGCTTATACCCGAACCTATTCTAAGATACCTGTCCCTTAAAGTCCGGCTTTTTGTTTTTTCCGATTCGTTTTCACTCTTATAATGTCTTACCGCTTGTGAATTATCAGACACAAAATCGAATCTTTCGGCCTTTACTCTTTGGTACCAGACGGATTGTATTTCAAATTCGGATGCAAACCAGCCTAAAAATAAGGCAGTTAAGGTGCCTAAAGAAAACACGGGCGGAATTATGTAGACAGCCGATTTTCCGAACATTAGTAAGACTGCTAAAAGAAATTGCAGGCTGTTTGAAACAAAGGCTCCCGCCAAACTTATCCCCATAAAAGAAATTGTTTTTCGCGGAATTTTTCTCATGGCATACATCAAAAGGCCTGAGGAAAATGTTCCGATTGCTGAAAAAAGAACGATATAAGAAAAAAGAGTTCCCGAAATAAGGGCTTGGCCTAAAACTTTTATAACTAAAAGAAGTACAAAGGCCGGAAAAGAGAAGAGGTCTATGCCTAAAATTACGGGCAGATTAGCCAAGCCGATTCTAAAAAAAGGAACCGGCTTGGGTATCATTATTTCGATTGCCGAAAGAAAAAAACAAAATCCTCCGAACAATGGAATAAGAGTATCCGCCTTTTTGGTTTTTAATGACAACCTGAGCACCCGCAGCCGCAAGCATCTTCGTCATGTTCATGACCGCATCCGCAGCCGCCTCCGCATCCTCCGGACATTTGCTGAATCAAAGCCTGCAATTCTTCTTCGGTGGTCTTTTTTACCGATAAGACTTTTACATCAAAATGGAGGGTTTCTCCTGCCAGCGGATGATTTGCATCTATGGTAATCTTATCGCCGTCTATTTTTGTAATTCTTACAATTCGGGCGTGATGACCTTCTCCGGCTTCAAAGTCCATGCCGACTTCAAGTTTTACACCCTCAGGAAATTGCTCTCTGGTTGTTTCTACTATCAGATCGTCAAAAACTTCGCCGTAGGCTTCTTCAGGAGGAACAACTTGCTTAAACTCGGCTCCTTCTTCTTTGCCTTCAAGGGCTTTTTCCAAGCCTGAAATAATCATATTATATCCGTGGATGTACTCCAATGGACCCATTACATCGGACGAGTCAAGGACTTCGCCGTTAGCATCTTTCAGTGTGTATTCCAAACTGACTGTTGTATCTTTTTCTATTTTCATCATAAAGATAATACATATTTTATAAACAAAAATCAAGAGAATATCCGGCAAGAAATCTCGCAAATCCCTATGGAAATCAAATTTTTATCGGTTAGTGCACACAAAAAAACTGTCCTCAAGGCGGAGTTTTTTTCAAATTGAGGGTGGTTAATTTAATTACCGGCACGGATTGCGGTGGTATAAATTCAAGCAAATTTTTTATAATTTACTATTTTTTTCAAATAATAACTATAAATATAATAAGGAGGGGGAAATATGAAAAAATTAGGAGGACACAAATGGTAAAAAGATTTGAAGATTTAACATTTACAGACGATTTTATGTTTTGTAAAGCTATGCAAAATCCAAAACTATGCAAAAAACTTATTGAAATGATATTATCAGATACAATAGGTAAAATTGCTTATATCTCAATACAGCATAATATTAACACTTACGAACAGGCTAAGTCTGTAAGATTTGATGTTTTAGTGCAGGCAGAAAACGGTAAATTATACGATGTAGAAATGCAGGTAAGCAATGAACTCAATATCCCTAAACGTATGCGGTTTTACCAAGCTGCCATAGATATTTCTTTTTTGGACAAAGGCAATTCCTATAATAGCTTAAACGACAGCTTTATAATTTTTATCTGTACCTTTGATGCCATAGGCAAAAATAGGCCTGTTTATACCTTTGAAAATCTTTGTATAGAGGACAAAAACACCCCTTTACAAGACGGCACACGAAAGGTTATAATAAATGCAGAGGCCTTTAATAACACTGAGGAGAAAGAATTAAAAGAATTTTTAGAATACCTTAAAACAGGTAAGCCGAATAATGAATTTACAATGGAGATTGAAAAAATGATACAAGCAATAAAACAAAATGAACAGGCAAGGCAAGAATACAGATTATTATCTACTTTTGAAATGGATATTAAAGACAAAGCGGAGTACAGAGTAAAAAGAGAAACGGCTAAACTTATGAAAAAGCGAGGCTACCCAATTTCTGAAATTTTATTAATGACAGGCCTACCTGAATCCGAAATTGAAAAGCTGTAATTTTCTATATTTAAAAAGTAAATCTCCGTATATCTAATGAAATTGGTTTATGCTTCTATAAATTACAAATTTGATTACCGTGTCAAAGTCAAGGGCTTCTTACCCCTTGATTTTTTATATAAAATGACTTAAACTTAATCTAATGCAGTTATTGCAGGATTCAACAATGTACCGGAGGACAAAATGTTACCTTTTTATTTTCTTTCAATCACAACAAATTTGATTATGGGGCTTATTCTTGTATTTTTTGACAAGACTGTTAGAGGTGATGAGCCTGCTGACCGTGAAAATAGATATCCCGTTTTAAGGGATCCAACTTTTTTGCTGTTGCTTACAATATTTTCCGGTTTTACGGCAATTTCAAAAATGCTGAGTCCTGTCGGAACCAATATAGTGATATTGGGAGATTTTTTACCCGTAGTTGCAGGACTTGCAGGTTCGATAGTATTTTTGGGAAGATATTTGGAGTCTAATTCAAATATTACCTTACCGGATTTTTTCGGCTTAGTAAAAAATTATGACGAAATAATCGGTTATGTATGTTTGGCTTCTTCCGTCTTACACCTATTATTTTCAAAGGCTATCTTTCTTTAATATTGCCGTATTTGGATTTACAGGTAATAGAGTTTTAATTTATGAAGCGGTTTGCTCTTTTTTTCTTATTTCTTATTTCTTTAAGTCTTTTGGCTTGTTCAAAAGAAGATCCTTTACAAACATTGGATTTGCCGTCGGATTCGGCTATGAACGATGCGAACCGCTTTGCCTTAATAATCGAAACCTATGTTTCTCTTTTAGATAAGCCGGGAGATGACGGCATAACTGTCTCGCATGCCAGAAAATTTGATGTCTTTTCCGTTGAAGGACTTGAGATCGTAAAAGAAGATGGAGAACAGATTCTTTGGGTAAACCTAGGAAAAGGCTGGATTCAAAGATCAAGTGTTCAGCTTTACTCTTCTAAAGAAAAAGTATTGACTGCAGCTAAAAAATTAAAATAAAGGCCTTTTTTTGCCGATATAGGAGCTATGAAGTCTTTTGCTGTTTTATCCGCCTATGATATTTCGGAATATTCGTTTAAAAAACTCGAAAGCGGCATCATCCCATTTGAAGCCTCTTTCCGTGCGGCTGCGGCCTTTCCTGATTGTAAAAAAATTATTATTTTAACCTCCGCTTCTTGTGAAGCCCCTATCGTTTCCATATTAAAAAATATAAAATCGGACGAGCTAAAAATAGAGTGGAAGGTTAAGGTTTTGGAAAAAATAAGTCCTCAAGCCATATTTTCGGAGGCTGCAAAAGAAGCCGAAACGGAATCTTCCGGTTTTGAAAATGTTTTCTTTTTGCATGGAGATGAGCCTTTTATCGATTTAAATGCAACGGAAAAACTTTTTAAGCAGCATTTGGAATACAGAGCAGAATATAGCTTTGCCGACGGATACCCTGAGGGGCTTATCCCTGAAATTCTTACCTCCGGCCTCTGTCCTATTCTTGCAAAGCTTTCCGAAAATGAAACTTCCTTTGAGCGTTCTTTTATTTTCGATACGATAAAAAAAGAAATAAACAGCTATGATATCGAAACTATGATAGCCCCCTTCGATTTAAGGCATCTAAGGCTCCGCTTTGCAGCCGACTCAAAACGGAACGCTCTTTTGTGCAGCCGCTTTACAGGCATAAATGCGGAAAACTATGCAAAACTGATTGAAGAAAAAAAGGCAGAACTTTTTACTCTTCCTGCATATTACGGTATCGAGATAAATTCTTCCTATCCTTTAAAGTCGATATATAAGCCTAATGAGGTTTTAGGACTTGAAGAAAAAAAAGAAATGGATAAGGCTGCTCTTTTTTCTCTTATCGAAAAAATTGCAGAATATTCCGATGATGCCGTAATTTCTCTTTCGGTTTTTGGTGAGCCTTCAATGTATCAGGATTGCCTTTCGGTAATCGAAAAAATTTTATCGTTTCCTAAGTTATCCGTTTTGATTGAAACTTGCGGTTTATACTGGCCTTCATCATTTATAGAGCGAGTTGAAAAAGTTATTGACGTCTCTCCCAAAAGAAAAAACAAGATGCTTCCGGTTTATTGGATTGTATGTATTGATGCGGTCAGTTCAGGAATGTATGCTAAGGTGCACGGTCTTTCCGAAGATGAGGCAAATATTAAATTAAAACAAGCTCTTACTTTTACCGACAGTTTAAAAAAAGTTTTTCCCGATGCCGTATGGGCTCAAATTATGCGGATGAAAGAAAACGAGATAGAGGTTGAACCCTTTTACCGTTTTTGGAAAAACCTGGGCGTTAATGTAATTATTCAAAAATACGATACCTTTTGTAAATTACTTGAAGATAGACGAGTTGCAGACTTATCGCCTTTTAATAGACATCCATGCTGGCATTTAAAAAGGGATATGTATATTTTGGCTGACGGCTCGGTGCCTCTTTGCAAAGAAGATGTTAAAAGAAATAATATTTTAGGAAATGCTTTTTCGGACAGCTTAGACTCAATCCGTAAAAAAGCATTCGAGGCATATAAGAAGCATTTGGAATGCAGATACGGAGATTTGTGCGGAGCCTGCGATGAATACTATACCTACAATTTTTAATGAACGGAAAATTCCTTATACGGTTTTAGGAAAAAGCTCCGGCGATTTTAAAGCTCCTGTTTCCGTTTTGGTATTAAACCGAGGTGCCCGATATTATCTTTCTTCTCTTTTTCAAAACCTGATAGATTTAGGTTTTAACTCAATAGTTTTTGTGGACAGCTCAAAGCGGGGCTTTGAGGTAGAGGCTTTGTCTTCTCAATTCCCGGAAGTAAAATTTTTACTTCCGCTTGAAAAAGTTACTGCAGGGGAGATGATTAATCTCGGTATTTCGGAAGTATCTTCGGATTATGTTATGGTTCTGTGGAACGATATGGCCTTATCATCTTCGGCCTTTCCTGAAACCGTGATAGATACCCTTACCCAATCGGATGTAATCTGTGTAGCTCCGGTTTTAATCGATGAAAAAAATGCCCTTATTCCCGTGCAAATTGTTCCTTCTCTTACTCGCAGAGATTTTTCGACGGAACAATTTTTGTGCAGAAAAGATTTAACTCATACTATTTATATGTATGATTTTGCAGGTATTTATAATCGGGAAAAATTTATCGAGATGGGAGGCTTTGATTATACTATAGAAAATCCTTATTGGCAAAATTTGGATTTTGGATTTAGAGCTCATCTATGGGGTATGGAGATTCTTATTTCAAATTTATATAAAATGAAATATGCCGGAGCTTGTCCCCTTGAAGATATTTCCGCAGATGATTCTTATATAAAATTTTACTTAAAAAATTTAGCGCCTATTGTAGGTAAAAAAGGAGGGAGCCTGCCTTGGTATTTGTTTTTTTCTTATGCGATAAGGTCAGGCTTAAATCCTTTTAAGGCCTATAAATATTTTAAGGCTGTACAAGACTGGGTGCATATAAATAAATACCGTTTTGTAAAATCACCTCAAGACTTAATTTGTAAATGGGAGCCCAGCATATGATTGGTTTATACGAAGGAACGGCCGTAATTGTTCAAGCTCGATTAAGTTCCAAGCGTTTGGTTAGAAAGGCTTTGTTGGACTTGGGCGGTATGCCTATATTATACAGGGTCTTGGATTCGGTCAGAGAATTACCTGCCGAACATTTTATTTTGGCCTGCGATACAAATTCAAAAAAAGAATTTCAGCCCATAGCCGAATCCTTGGGTTATCTCTGTATTGACGGTTCTGAAGAAGATGTTTTAAGGCGTTTTTGTGATGCCGTTGAGTTTATAAATTCCAATTTTCCGAATAGACCTTTAAAGGCCGTCATCAGGGTTACGGCCGATAATCCCTTTCTCTTTGTGCAAGCTGCCGAAGCTTCAATCCGCCGTTATTTTGAATTGGGAGAGCCCGATTATTTTACTTACACAGGTCTTCCTCACGGATCGGGAATAGAAATTATCAAGGCTTCTTCTCTTTTAAAAGCCGCTTCCGAAACCGATGACGAATATGCTCATGAGCATGTGTCTCCTGCAATTTACGGACATTCCGATAAATATAGGTGTGTCAGAGAGACGGCTCCGCCTGTGTGGTATTATCCTGAACTGCGGACTACCGTTGATACCGCCGAAGACTATGAAAAAGCAAAAGAAATTTATAAACACTTAATTTCAAATAAAAAGACGGCTCCGTTTACGCCTGCCGACATAGTTGAGGCTGTAAGTTATGCCGATAGATTAGTTGTATTTTGTCCCTCGGTTACTCCGGGTAGGGGAAGCGGACACTTGCACAGGGTTTGCGATTTAGCGAGATCTCTTTTGGGAAAGTTAAGATGTTTGATTTATATATCCGAGTCGGATTATCCTAATTTTTCAAAATCTCTTTTAAATTCCATTCCTTCCGAAATAGTCGTAAACGAGTTTCCAAAAAAAGCGGCACTAATCGTATTGGACAGATTTAGAACATCTGAAGATGAGATGGCTTTTTTTAAGAATAGGGGGCCTGTTATCGCAATTGACGATGGCGGCACCGGCCGAAGATTTGCCGATTTTATTTTGGATATACTACCTTCACTTAAAAATGTAAGCTCGTCTGACGATGATTCCGGCTCCGAATGGTTTTCTAATCTTTTTTCGCCTGAGTTGATATCCCTTCCGTTAAATAGGCGAAAGCTCCTTTCAACTCAGAGATTGGCAAAAAATAAAAAGATACACTTAACTCCTAAACAAACAAAGGTTCTTGTAGTTTGCGGAGGGGAAAATTCTTATAGGATGACCCTTCCAATTGCACAAATTCTAGCCTCCTTAAAATTCGATGTTTCTGCAATAGATATAAATTTAGGTTTTGAAGATATAAAACGGCTTGAAGGAAAGGTTAAAGCTTTTTCAAGAATCGATAACTTAAAAGAGAGACTTTATGAATGGGATTTGGTTGTAACTCATTATGGGTTCATTGCCTTTGAAGCCTTGGCTGCAGGCTGTTATGTGCTTTTGGTTTCTCCTACCGACTATCATTATAAGTTAGGTTTAGCCGCCGGTTTTACATCTCTTCCTGCCGGGATACCTTCTACTACCGACTTTGCTAATGTCTTTTCTCATGGAATTAAGATACCTAAAATTATTACACCTTATTCTGAATCCAAGGATTTATCTTCTTTGATAAAAAATTTGTCTTTCGGTTCACGGTATCTCTGTCCTATTTGCGGGGAAGCCGGTACCTCCGAAGTTACGGCCAGAACTCCCGATAGGACTATGGCACATTGTTTAAAGTGCGGAATGTATCATATTTCTTTTATAATAAGTCCTCCAAAACAATATACCAAAACTTATTTTTTTGATGAGTATAAGGCCCAATACGGTAAAACCTACTTAGAGGATTTTGAATCTATAAGAAAGCAGGGTATGCGCCGAATAGAAATTATCAATAAACTTTATATAGATATTTTTTATAAAAAAAGGGAATACAGTATTTTTGACGGTGAAAAGAAAATATTGGATATAGGCTGTGCTTACGGCCCCTTTGTTCTTGCTGCAAAGTATTCGGGTTGGTATGCCGTCGGAACCGATATTTCGGAAGCCGCCGTAAAATATGTAACGGACGAGTTAAAACTGCCGGCCTTTGTTTCGGCTTTTCCGGTTCTCCCGAAATCCTATGAGTATATTTACCAAAAACGAATGACGGGAAACGGGTTTGAATCGGTTTCAAGACCTATTGAAGACGGAGGTTTTGCTGCCGTTAGTATGTGGTTTGTTATCGAGCATTTTAGGGACTTGGATTCGGTTTTAAAAAAAGTAAACGATCTTTTAATGCCGGGCGGTATTTTTGCTTTTTCAACTCCAAACTTTTCCGGTGTTACGGGAACTTTTTCGCCTTATAAATTTTTTGCAGAAAGTCCTACCGACCATTATTCCATATGGGATTCAAGAACTGTAAGGTCTCAGCTCAGTATGTACGGCTTTAAAGTTTTAAAGATTGTTTCGATAGGTCATCATCCTGAAAGATTTAAGTGGTGTAAAAATCTTAAAAAGAACGGAATACTTTGGAACATAGTTATGGCCATAGGCATGGCTATAAGTAAACTTTTTAAACTCGGAGACAGTATGGAAGTTTATGCAATGAAGCAGGGAAGACTGGAGGATATAAAATGAAAAAATATGTTTTAGCCTTTGATCAGGGAACTACGAGCTGCAGGGCAATCTTGTTCGATAAAGACGGAAAAAAAATTGAAACTGCCCAGCAGGAGTTTTCTCAAATTTTTCCTAAGCAGGGCTGGGTCGAGCATGATGCCATGGAAATATGGGGAAAGCAAAGCGGGGTAGCCCGCGAGGTTTTGGAAAGAAGCGGAGTTTCCACCCAAGAGATTGCTGCAATCGGAATTACCAACCAGCGGGAAACAACCGTTGTCTGGAACAAAAAGACCGGCCGTCCCGTTTATAATGCCATAGTTTGGCAGTGCCGCAGAACCGCCGATATCTGCGATGCTCTTAAAGAAAAAGGCCTATCCGATTCTATCAGAAAAAAAACCGGCTTGATAATAGACGCTTATTTTTCGGGAACCAAGATAAAGTGGATTTTGGATAATGTTCCCGAAGCAAGAACTCTGGCCGAAAAAGGCGAGCTTCTTTTCGGCAACATCGACACTTGGCTTATCTGGAATTTGACCAGAGGCAAGGTACATGTAACCGATTATACAAACGCATCCCGCACCTTGCTTTTTAATATTCACACTCTGCAATGGGATAAGGAGCTTTTAAAGGCTATGGATATTCCCGAATCTATGCTGCCCGAAGTCAAACCTTCAAGTTATGTTTACGGCTATACCGAAGAGCATACATTCGGGGGAGCTAAGATTCCGATTGCCGGAGCTGCAGGTGATCAGCAGGCAGCCCTCTTCGGGCAAGCCTGTTTCGAAGAAGGTTCTGCAAAAAACACTTATGGAACCGGCTGCTTTATGTTAATGAATACCGGAGATAAGATAATAGAATCAGAAAACGGGCTTCTTACGACTATTGCCTTCGGTATAGATAATAGTGTAAAATATGCCTTGGAGGGAAGCAGTTTTATAGCGGGTGCTGCAGTTCAATGGCTGAGAGATGAGTTAAAACTTATCTATACTGCTCACGAAACGGAGTACTATGCAGGGCTTGTAAACGACACAAACGGTGTTTATTTTGTTCCCGCCTTTTCAGGTCTGGGAGCTCCCTACTGGGATATGTATGCCCGCGGTGCTCTTTTGGGCTTGACAAGGGGGGCAAAAAGAGAGCATATTGTACGTGCGGTCTTGGAAGCCATCGCCTATCAAACAAAGGATGTCCTTTATGCTATGGAAAAGGATTCCAAGATAAACTTAAAATCGCTTAAAGTAGACGGCGGAGCTTGTGCCAATAATTTTTTAATGCAGTTTCAGTCGGATATTTTAAATGTACCCGTTTTGCGCCCCTACGAAAAAGAAACGACGGCCTTGGGAGCTGCCTATCTTGCAGGTCTTGCCGTTGGCTTCTGGAAAGAACAGGGCGAAATAAAACGGATACAGGATATCGAAAGGAAATTTAGGCCGGACATGGAAGAAGAAAAAAGAAAGACTCTCTATGCCGGATGGAAAAAGGCTGTAGAACGCTCAATGAAATGGGGGTAGGTTATGTATAATTTTGAATTTGAAGTGCCGGTTAAAATTTTATTCGGTAAGGGTAGTATTGAGAACCTCGTACCTGAGATTCTTAAATACGGAAAAAGAGTTCTTCTATGTTACGGCGGCGGAAGTATTAAAAGAATGGGGCTTTATGATACAATCATTAAAAAACTGGATCAAGCCGGAATCTTTTATAAAGAGCTTTCCGGTATTTCGCCCAATCCCCGCATTGAAGAAGTTGAAGAGGGAATAAAAATAGTCCGTGAACACAAGCTGGATTTTATTCTACCTGTCGGAGGTGGAAGTACCATCGATTGCTCGAAGGCTGTTTCTGCCGGTGTAAATTATGTAGGAAGCGCATGGGATTTGATTACGGGCAAGGCCGAAATTAAAGATGTACTCCCGATAGGAACGGTACTGACCCTTTCTGCTACCGGTTCCGAGATGAACTGCGGAGCCGTTATTTCAAACCTTAAAACGAAGGAAAAGCTGGGTTTTGGAGCTCCGCCCCTTCTTCCGAAATTTTCGGTTCTTGATCCCGAATACACCTATTCCGTTCCTAAAAATCAGACAGCCGCAGGTACGGCCGATATTATGAGCCACACATTCGAGTGCTATTTTAGCCTAAATGACGGGGCCTATCTTCAAGACAGGTTTGCAGAAAGCATCTTAAAAACCTGTATCGAATACGGACCATTGGCTATTAAAAATCCCGAAAGCTATGAAGCCCGCTCCAACCTAATGTGGGCAGGTACATGGGCTATAAACGGTCTTTTAAGCGACGGTAAAAAAACGGCTTGGTCTGTTCATCCTATGGAGCATGAGCTGAGTGCTTTTTATGACATCACTCACGGAGTAGGGCTTGCTATTTTAACTCCTCATTGGCTGAGGCATTGCTTAAACGATAAAACCGTTAAAAAGATTGCAGATTACGGTATAAATGTTTGGGGCCTTTCAAAAGGAGAAGAAGTTTATAAAACTGCCGAAAAGGCAATCGAGTGTACTTCGGACTTTTTTAAATCTCTAGGTATTCCGATGACTCTGAAGGAAGCGGGAATAGGCGAGGAGCACTTAAAAGAAATGGCTGAAGCCGCTGTTGCTCACAGAGGTAAAAACGGAGTTATCTACGGCTTTCAAGAACTTCGAGCCGATGATGTTTATGCAATATATAAGGCTGCTCTTTAAGTAAACTATGAGCGATGATTTTGAGGTAGTGCGTCCCGAAGAACAGGCAGGGGACGAAAAGGACAGAGCTCTTCGTCCCCGCTCTCTTGTAGACTTTCAGGGGCAGACAAAGGCAAAAGAAAATCTTTCCGTTTTTATAAAGGCTGCCCGCGAAAGAGGAGAAAGCTTAGATCATCTTTTTTTGATAGGCCCGCCGGGCTTGGGAAAAACAACCCTTGCCCAAATTACGGCCAATGAACTCGGTGTCGATTTTAAGGTTACGGGAGCTCCCGCCCTCGATAAACCCAAGGATCTGGCCGGTATTCTTACTACCTTGACTGAACGCTCCGTCTTTTTTATAGACGAGATTCACCGTTTAAAGCCGGCCATCGAAGAGATGCTTTATATAGCAATGGAAGACTATGAACTTGACTGGATAATAGGGCAGGGGCCGGGAGCCAGAACTGTGCGTATTCCAATTCCGCCTTTTACCCTCGTCGGAGCGACCACAAGAGCCGGCATGGTTTCAAGCCCCCTTATAAGCCGCTTCGGTATTGTGCAGCGTTTTGAATTTTACAGCCATGAGGAGCTTGCCTCAATTATAAGCCGCTCCGCTTCAATCCTCGAAATCGAAATAGAAAAAAAGGCCGCCTTTGCCTTAGCCCGCTGTTCCCGCGGAACTCCAAGGGTTGCAAACCGTTTATTGCGGCGCATGAGGGACTTTGCCCAAGTTGCAGGCAAAAGCTCGATTGACGAGATGACGGTTGCCGCAGGCCTAAAGCAGCTAAACATCGACGGCCTAGGCCTTGAAACCTATGACAGGCAGATACTCCGCTCCATTATCGAAAATTATTCTGGCGGCCCCGTCGGTGCCGAAACCCTGGCAATTTCTATAGGAGAGTCTCAGGATACATTAGAGGACTATTATGAGCCCTACCTTATTCAGTCCGGCCTCCTTCAGCGCACCCCCCGCGGCCGCATGGTTACCCTTAAAGCATACGAACACCTCGGCCTAAATCCGCCTAAACTAGGGGATGGGCAAGACGGCCTCTTCGATTAGGGGAGATAACCCGCCTCAATCATCCACATCTTATGTATTTTTTGATTTCTAAAGTCTTCGGGGATTGATGCCTTTGTTATGTCTTTTACCCTTATCTTTTGTTTGGAAGAATTGATAAGCTCTGCCTTATCGAATTTTATCTTTTGGGAATTGGTAGAAAAATAAAGCTTTCCGTTTTTTGACAGCACTTTTAGGCAGAGAAGGCAGAGTTTTAGCCAATCTCTGTTTACATCAAAAATATCCGCACTTTTTGAATTTGAAAAGGTAGGAGGATCGCAGATAATTAAATCCCATTTTTTTTGTTCTTCGATTGCTTTTTTTAAAAAAACGATTACATCGCTTTTTATAAGCCGGGTTTTTTCTTCATCGAAGAGCTTATTTAATTTTAAATTTTCTTTTGCCCAATTTAGATAGGTATTTGAAAGGTCTACCGAATCAACGGAAGCGGCTCCGCCCTTTGCCGCATGAACCGAAAAACTTCCCGTGTATGAAAACAGGTTTAAAACTTTTTTATTTTTTGCTTCTTTAAAAACCATGGAACGGGCAGGGCGGTGATCCAAAAAGAGACCGGAATCAAGATAGTCTTCTATGTTTATGTAAAAAAAACATTCTCCTTCTTTTACTCTTATAAGATTTTTACTTGAGCCTGCCTTTTCGTATTGGCTTTTTCCTTTTTGCTTTTCACGCAATTTTATAAAAATTCTTTCTTTAGGTATTAAAAGGCTTGAGGATGCCGCTTCTTCAATTTCTAAAAGCCATTCTCTTTCTTCTTCCTGGGATTTTTCGTAAGGCCTCTTGTAAAGATAGATAAGCAAAAAGGCTGTGTTTTCCGGTCCGTCTGTTTCGGCAAAATAGATGTCTACTGCAAGAGGAATTTCAGGTATATCCTTGTCATACAATCTGTAAGCAAAAACGCCCTCCCGTTTTGCCCACTTTGACAAATGTTTAAATCTTTTTTGAAGGCGGTTTTTAAAAAGCTCCGCCTGATATTGATTTTTTTGCATCTTATTTTTTGATATTCATCATAACGCCGAGCATTGCATAACCTGAGCTTAAATCTTCTTTTTGGACTATAACCTTATCGGGCACGGTGATTTTGATATTTGTAAAATTCCAAATTGCCTTGATTCCGGCTTTTACAATGGCGTTTGCGGCCTCTTGAGCATATTTTGAAGGAACCGTCAAAATAGCGATTTCGGGCTTATATTCTTTAACTTTTGTTTCCAATTCATCCATTCCAAACACAGGAAGTTCATGAATTTCTTTTCCAATTTTTCTTTTGTCTGAATCAAAGGCGGCACAAATGTCCAGCCCATGTTCTTTAAAACCTTGGTAGCCTGAGAGAGCTGTACCTAAACTTCCTGCCCCTATTACAAAAGCCTTTTTTTCTTTATTCCAGCCTAAAAATTTTTCGATGGCCGTTATCAGTAATTTGACGGGATAGCCTTTTTTGGGCTTACCTACAATTCCCGTAATTGTCAGGTCCTTTCTAACCTGAATGGGTTCAAGTTCCAATTCTTCGGCAATGACCGTTCCCGATATGTATTCCAACTTATCGGCCTCTGCTTTTTTTACAAGGTGAAGATAAGAAGGCAGCCTCCGCACAGATGGGGCCGCCGGTACTTTTTGTTTTGCCATAGCATCCTTCTTAAAATAAAAGTATTTATACTATCAATATTACATTCAAATACTTGTAATGTCAAGGAAGCTAGCAGGGATGTCCCGCAGGGACTTGCAGATGATTTTAAATTATCCGGTAAAAAATTGGGCATTAGTCCTTGACAAGCTCTCTATTTTGTAATATTATTGATTCTATACTATTTTATTTAAGGAGAGCCGGAATGCCTTGCGGAAAAAAACGAAAACGAAAGAAGATGTCGACGCATAAACGAAAGAAGAAGCTTAGAAAGAATCGACATAAGAACAAGAAATAAATTAGGAGGGTATACCCCTAATTGTTCAAATATCTATAGCTTTCGGTTAAACGGAAGGGGGGCTCAGCTTTGAAGCCCCTTTTTTTTAGATTTTAGCGGAATATAATGACAAAAAACAGCTTATTAAGTAAAATAAAAGGCCCCGAGGATATAAAGCTCCTTTCCCATGATGAACTTAAAGACCTCGCTGTAGAAATACGAAAAGAAATTCTCACTGTAGTAGGCCATAACGGCGGTCATCTTGCAAGCAATTTGGGCGTAATAGAGCTTACGCTTGCGATTCACAGGGTTTTTTCAAGTCCCCATGATGCTATTGTCTGGGATGTCGGTCATCAATCCTATACGCATAAAATGATAACAGGCCGACAATCCCGCTTTTCTACCTTACGCCTTTGGGAAGGTCTTTCCGGTTTTCCAAAAAGAGAAGAAAGTGTTCACGATGCCTTTAATACCGGCCATGCTTCAACTTCAATTTCTGCAGCTCTGGGTATTCTTGAAGGAAAAAGATTAAACAAGGATTCCGGAAAGGTTATAGCCGTTATAGGTGACGGTGCTATGACAGGCGGAATGGCCTTTGAAGCTCTTTCAAATGCCGGAGAATTAAAAAAAGATTTAATCGTTATAATAAACGACAATAAAATGTCCATAAGCAAAAATACGGGGGCTTTTTCCGAGTACTTGAGCCGCCTTACAGTTCATGAAGGCTACCAGCGTTTTAAGTACCTCTTTGACAAGGCTGTGGGCTCAATACCCCTTGTAGGAAACAAACTTAATTCCATAATTTGGCGTTTAAAAAGAGGAATGAAGGGGATATTCTACAAGAATAATATCTTTGTTGATTTTGGTTTTGAATATGTCGGCCCCATAAACGGCCACAATATGAGAGAACTTGAAAAGGTTTTAAAAAACGTAAAAAAATTAAACAGCCCCGTTGTAATGCTTGTAGAAACTATCAAGGGCAAGGGCTATCCCTTGGCAGAAATAAATCCTGCTGCATTTCATGGGATCGGGCCCTTTAACATTGCAGACGGCAAGGTAGAAAAAAATGATGCGATTACCTTTACGCAAGCCTTTGGAAAGGCTTTGGTAAAAGCCGCCGAAAAAAATTCGAAAATCGCAGCCATAACGGCAGCAATGGAATCTGGGACAGGCCTTTCTCTATTTCATAATAGATTTCCTGAAAGATTTTTTGACGCAGGTATTGCCGAGGGCCATGCCGTTACCTTTGCAGCAGGACTCGCCTCAGCCGGAATTAAGCCTGTTACGGCAATTTACAGTACCTTTTTACAGCGTGCAATCGACCAGATTATACACGACACTTCAATACAAAATTTGCCCGTGATTTTTGCTATAGACCGTGCAGGTCCCGTTCCGGCAGATGGAGAAACCCATCAGGGCCTTTTTGACATAGCCTTACTGCGTCCTGTTCCCAATATGACAATTCTTTGTCCTGCATCCGAAAAAGAGCTGGAGCTGATGCTTTCTTGGGCTCTTATGCAGGATAATCCCATAGCAATAAGGTATCCCAAAGCCGATTGCCCGAAAGAAATCCCCGAGTTTTCTCAAAACATAGAAAAAGGACGCGGAGTACTTATAAAGAATTCCGATAAGAGCCGCATTTTAATAACCTGTACCGGAGGGATGTACAATGAAGTTAAAGAGGCTTCTGCAATTCTTGCTCATAAGGGCCTTTTTACTGATATCTATAATGTGAGATTTGCAAAGCCTATAGACAAAAGCTATTTTTTAAACATTGAAAAAGGCTATTCATACATTCTTTTTGTAGAAGACGGTATGAAGATAGGCAGTCTAAGCTCATATTTGGAATCACTTATTTTAAGGTACGAAAGAAACAAGACCGGGTTGCAAAATAAAAAAACTGCGGTATTGGCTTTTGAAGATATGTTCTTCCCCCATGGTACCCGCTCCGAAATTTTTAAGGGTGCAGGCGTATCGGCCGAACACATAGTACAAGCAGCAGAGCTGCTTTTTACCGAAACTCATACCGTTTCGGCTTCTACCGCTATTCCGGTAAAGGAGAATTAGGATATGGAATTTATTAGAAACATTACGGCTTTTTATTCTTCATATCTAAGGCCTATTTTTGATGTGCTTTTACTCGCTTTTTTGATGTATAAGGCTTATCAAATTTTATTAAAAACTCAGGCAATTCAGCTTATAAAGGGTGCAATGTCTATATTGGTCATTTATGCTGTTGCCATGATTTTTAATCTTAAAACTCTTTTATGGCTTTTAAATACCTTGGGACCGGGACTTGTTATAGGTGTAGCCATCGTATTTCAGCCCGAACTTCGTAAAATATTTTTAAAGATAGGGCAGAGCAACTGGCTTAGAACCGGAAAGCACTCAAACCACAGCCATATCGACTCGGTTGTTACTGCTGCCGAAATCTTATCCGACAAAAGACGGGGAATGCTGGTAGTTTTTATGCGCCGGAATAATTTAAAGGATATTATCGATACTGGAACAAAGCTTAATGCGGGTCTTTCATCCAGCCTATTGGTTACGATTTTCGGGCATGATACCCCTCTTCATGACGGAGCTGCCATTGTGCAAAACGGAATGATAGTTTCTGCCGGCTGCTTTCTTCCTCTTTCGGAACAGCAGGATATAAGAAAGAGCTTTGGAACCCGTCACAGGGCGGCAATAGGTGTTTCGGAAGAAACGGATGCAGTCGTTCTTGTCGTATCCGAAGAAACGGGAGCCTTGAGCCTTGCCTATGATTCCCATCTTTATTACGATTTAAGTGCGGATGAAGTTGTAGCCCAGCTTGAGCAGCTTTTGGAAATAAAAAAATATTTTGCTCAAGAAGAATCTTTGGATTTAGCGGAGGCCTTACAAGATGAAAATTAGAAAAATATTTGACCGCTTAGCTGAAAACTGGCTTGCAAAGGTTATAAGTTTTGCTCTTGCCATAGTTTTGGTACAGTTATATAAGGGCAGTCTTTTAGAGAAGAAGTATTTTTATGCTCCTCTTGTTATAGAAAATTCCGGAGATTTGGTTCCGGCTGTGAATATTCCGAGGCTGGTTAAAGTTTCGGTTTGGGGAGATTCAACCGTAATAGCTCCGATTATGGAAGAGCATATAACGGCCTATATGGATTTGTCTGCAATCAGCAGTCCCGGAGAGTACCGTATTCCCATACAGGCTAAACTAAAGGGCTTGGCTTCAAACATCAGTGATTTTGAAGTTGAAGTTGAACCTTCCGATATAACATTGATACTTGAGGATAGTTTATCTAAGAGGGTTAATGTCCGCTTAAATCTGGGGGGCGTTCCGGCGGAAAATTATGAAGTTTATGAAAGAGATGTGGACCCCGCCACAGTAGAAATAAAGGGACCTCACTCTGTCGTTTCACAAATTGAAGAAATGCTGACAAACAGTGTACAAATAGATAACCGAAAAACCGGATTTTCGGGCTATGTAGAGGTCTTTGCCTCTAATCCTCTCGTTTCCGTAATAGGGACTTCCAGAATTGCCTATTCGATTAAGATACGGGAAATAGTAAGTTTACAAACTTATGAGGAAATAGCTCTTTATTTTGAAAATCTAAACGAGAAATTTGAAGTTGTGACGGATTCTGTTTTGGGAAATATCACTGTAAAAGGTACTAAGTCTAATATTGCTTCATGGACTCTGCCTGAAAATGTTTTGAGAGTAAACTGCAGCAATATAACAAAGCCCGGCGTGTACAGCTTGCCGGTTCAAGCCGTTATTCCGGGAAAGCTTTCTCTTATAGATGCGAATCCTAAAAATATTCAGTTTGAAGTCAAGATAAAAGAAGCAAAGACATCCGAATAAGATGATACTCGGTCTAGGTATTGATATAGTTGAAGTTTCCCGTCTCGAAAAATGGCTGAACGATAAAAAGCTCCTTGAAAGGTTTTTTAATAAAGAAGAACTTGAATATGTGCTTTCCAAGGGAGACGGGGCCGCCCGTTCCTTGGCTGTCCGCTTTGCGGCAAAAGAGGCTTTTGGAAAGGCCCTTGGAACAGGCCTCGCCGGTATAGAGTTAAAAGATATAGCCGTTGCAAACGATAAAACGGGCCGGCCTTTTTTAAAATTTTCCGGCACAGCTCTTCAAGCCTTAAAAGAAAAGGGCGGGGCAGCTATTCATCTTTCACTAACTCACGAAAAAACTACCGCCGCCGCCGTTGTTATAATCGAAGGTTCTAGTTAAAACTCTTTTTTTTCGTATATTTTTATGCTCAAAAAAATGGAAACTGGAATAGACAAAATAATTACTCCAATGAATATCATAATATAAAAAGAATTTTCTTTAAAAGTATTAAAAAAATTTAAAACATAGATATTTAACTTTTTAATACCTGAAAATACAAAAATAGCCCCCATATATACTAATCCCTTAATAATTTGAGCCTTGGCAAAACTCAAATATTCTAAAGGAATAAATAAAATATTATATATAAATTGAATTATAAAAAAGTTTATAAAAAATATACTTGATATTTGAAAGGGGTTTTTAACTAAAAAAGATATTATAAAACTAAATCCCAAGAAGGTACTGATCATTAAAAGACCGAATAAAAGTATAATAAGGTAACGGCTGATAACTATTTCTTTTCGGCTTACAGGCAGGGAGTTCAATAAAATATCTTCTCCCTGCTTTATACCCTCCTTGCGTTCAACCTTGGTCATCCCCGAAAACAGATGCATGGATACAAGATAAGGGAAAAAAAACATCAAAGGATTATTTGTAGCCGCAATGATTATGGGGGATAGTAAAAAAAGGATTATAAAAATTTGTTTGTTATTCTTTATTTTTCTTATATGTGTTAAAAGCAATTGTCTCATAAAAATTCTCCTATAAAAAATTTTTGCAGCAAATATCAATTTGCGAAAAAAGTTTTTTCACGCAGTTTGTTTACAAACTGCATACAATAATGCGACGTTTGCCGAAAGGCAAACTCGGCAGATAAACAGTGAGGCTGAATTTCTGCCGAACTGTTTATCAAATCTCCTTATAAAAACTTAATTTGAAGCTTTTTCATAAAAAAACATAATGTCTTCTAAAGCCGGCTTTTCGATTATGAGGCTTGCAGGAAGATCTTGTTTTTCTTTTGTGAGGGCTTCAAAACCTACTCCGGTTTTGCGTATTCCGATAAGTTTACTTTCTATTCCTCCTTTTAAGTCATCAAGCCCGCCCTTGACCAAAGCATATTCCGAAAAAACGTCGTCCTTTCTCTTTGAAAAAACTATCTCTCCGTTTTTGATAAATGTGACATAGTCTGCAATACGCTCCAAGTCGCTTGTAATATGGGTAGAAAAAAAGATGCTGCATTTTCCGTCACTTATTACATCATAGAAAATATCCAAAAGTTCCCGTCTTATAATCGGATCCAAGCCGCTTGATGGTTCGTCCATAATTATAAATTGTGCATTATGGGATAGGGCGAGGGCAAGTGAATATTTGGTTTTCATTCCCTTTGACAGCTGCATTATTTTTTGTGTTTCATCCAGCTTAAATTGCGAAAGATAATTTTTGTAAGCCTTCCAATCCCAGAAATTATAAAATGAAGCGATAATCTTTGTCATGTCTTTTATTTTTAATTGCTCATAAAAACAGGGCTCATCATAAACAAAGCCTATCTTTTGTTTTAAGGAGCTGAAGTTTTTTTCGGCAGACTGACCGAAAATTTCTATGAGTCCTGAATCTTTTTTGATTAGCTGCATTATGAGCTTAATCGTTGTGGTTTTTCCTGCTCCATTTGCTCCTATAAAACCCATAACCGTTCCTTGAGGGATTTGAAAGCTTATGTTTTTAAGGCTAAAAGTTTTATAGTCCTTGTTTAAGTCTTTTATGTTTAAAATATAATCCATAATTTTCTCCCATAAAAACTTTTTGCAAGGATTATCAAATCCTGAAAAAAGTTTTTTCAACTGTGTGCTGGAAAGCACACATATAAAATAATGCGATGTTTTGTGCTTTGCACAAAACTCGAAGATAAGCAGTGAGGCTGAATTTCTGCCGAACTGTTTATCATACCTCCCGTTATTATTCTTCATCAAAAAGAAGCTTTACGATTTCTAAAAATTCTTTTTGTGTTATCTTTAGCCTTTTGGCCTCATCTATAGCCTCGGCTATCTTTTCTTCGATTGTACATATTCCGGCTTCCTTGAGCCTTTCAGGATTTTGATAGGCTACAAAGGAGCCCTTTCCTTGAACCGAGTCTATAAAGCCGTCTCTTTCCAATTCGTCGTAAGCCCTCTTGGTGGTAATAACCGAAATTTGTAAATCTTTTGCCAAGGTCCTTATAGAGGGGAGGGGAGCTCCTTCTTCTATTTCTCCGTTTAGGATTGCTTTTTTTATAGCAGAATATACCTGTTCGTATATTGGAGCTTGGGATGAATTGGATATAATTATTTTTAGAATTTCCTTTACCTCCTTAAAAAATAACGGCGCCTAATGTACATATAGTATATACTGTATATAAACACTTGTCAAGACCTAAAAAGACAGACCTAAAAAGAAATTTTATAAAATTAAGGAATTACATTTCCCTCTTCTCTTTTTTCTCAAATTTTGATACATTATAAGGCATATGTTAGATTCTATAATTAAAATTCTTTTCGGTTCAAAGCATGAGCGGGATATTAAGGCCATGCTTCCGATTTTACACAAGATAAACGAAAAAGAGGCTTGGGCTCTTTCTCTTTCCGAGGAGGAGTTTAAGGCAAAAACGAATGAGTTTAGGGAACGCTATCAAAAAGGGGAATCCTTGGATTCTTTTATCCCCGAAGCCTTTGCCCTTGCGCGGGAAGCGGCTAGGCGTATCTTGGGAGAGCGTCCCTACGATGTTCAGATTTTAGGCTCCCTTGTTCTTCATTCCGGTAAGATTGTTGAAATGAAAACGGGTGAAGGTAAGACCCTTATGAGCGTTGCCGCAGCCTACTTAAACAGCCTTACGGGGAAGGGCGTTCATATTGTAACGGTAAACGATTACCTTGCAGAACGGGATGCCGATTGGATGAGACCTGTTTATTCTTATCTGGGTGTAAGTGTCGGCGTTATTCTTTCCAATATGGAAAACGATGCCCGCCGTATAGAATATAACTGTGATATAACCTACGGTACCAATAACGAGTTCGGCTTTGATTACCTCCGCGACAATATGCAGATGAGGCTCAAGGACAAGACCCAAAGAGAATTTTCTTTTGCAATCGTAGACGAAATCGACTCTATCTTGATAGACGAGGCTAGAACTCCCTTGATTATTTCGGGAGCTGCCGAAGACGATACTCAGCGCTTTTTTGAAGTTGACCGCCTCATAGGTCAATTAAAAGAAGTCGAAAAAAATCCCGAGACGGGCGAGTATCCGAATGAGCTTGAGGGAGAAGAGGTTATCGGGGATTATACGATAGACGAAAAAAGTAAGAGGGTTTCTTTTACCGATTCAGGTATGCTCCACATTCAGGATATCCTTCAAAGGCAGGGACTTATCAAAAGCGGAAACCTCTTTGATGAAGAAAACTTTGAATATATTCACTACTTTACCCAATCGGTAAGGGCTCATGTTCTTTTCCATATTGATGTGGACTATGTTATTCAAGACGGTCAGGTACAGATAGTAGACGAGTTCACGGGCCGTGTTTTAGAGGGGCGCCGTTATTCGGACGGGCTCCATCAGGCTATTGAAGCTAAGGAGCATATTAAAATCGCTCAAAGGAACAGAACCCTTGCGACCATTACCTTCCAAAACTTTTTTAGAATGTACGATAAACTTTCCGGCATGACCGGTACGGCAGATACGGAAGCCGTAGAGTTTACAAAGATTTATAACTTGGATGTTGTCGTTATCCCGACAAACCTCCCCGTTGCCCGAAAAGACGAACACGATGTAATCTACTTAAACGAAAACGATAAATTTGAAGCTCTTTGTACCGAAATAAGCGAGGCTTATAAGAAGGGGCAGCCCGTCCTCGTAGGTACGGTTTCTATCGAAAAATCCGAGCTTATTTCAAAACTCTTAACAAAGAGGGGTGTAAGACACGAGGTTTTAAACGCCAAAAATCACGAGAGGGAAGCTCTTATAATTGCAGAAGCCGGAGCAAAGGGTTCCGTTACCATAGCCACCAACATGGCGGGACGAGGTACGGATATTAAGCTGGGCGGAAGCCCCGAAATGAGGGCTAAAAAACGCACGGGCACAAATCCCAATCCCGATTATTATGAAAAAGTTCTTGCCGAAGAATATGCAAAATGGCAAAGCGACTATAATGAGGTAAAAGAACTCGGAGGCCTTTATGTAATAGGTACGGAGCGTCATGAAAGCCGCCGAATCGATAATCAGCTTCGAGGCCGTTCGGGCCGTCAAGGAGACCCGGGACGCTCCAAATTCTTTCTTTCCCTCGATGATGACCTGATGAGGCTTTTCGGAGGCGAAAACTTAAAAAATGTTATGTCCAAGATAGGAATGAGGGCAGGGGAACCAATCGAGCATCCTTGGATAAACAAGAGCATCGAAAAAGCTCAGACGAAGGTAGAAAACCGCAACTTCGATATTCGAAAACATTTGTTGGAATATGACGATGTACTGAACGAACAGCGCTCCTTTATCTATGAGCAGCGAAATGCAATCCTTGCAGACGAAAATCTTATCGAGCGTATTTACGCAACCCTCGAAGAATTTATAAGCGAAAAATTCGATGAGTATAGTTCAAGCTCAAAGGCCGAAAAAGAAGAAAAAGCCCGTCTTATAAAAGATATCTTTAGAGAAAAGTTTGCCTATACTCTGACCGAAGAAGATTTTGCAAACATCGACAAAAAAAATCATGAAGAAGAGATAAACGAATTCGTAGAGCATTTTACAAAGGAGCTTAAAGAAAAAGAAGCTCTTGCAGGTAAAGAAAACCTGAACATGTTTATCCGCTACCAATACTTGCAGGCCATCGATAAAAAATGGCTAGACCATCTTGAAAATTTGGAATCCTTGCGTGAGGCAGTTTATCTTCGCTCCTACGGACAAAAAAATCCTTTAACCGAGTACAAACTTGAAGGCTTCGATATTTTTTATTCCATGCTTGACGACATAAGAATCGAAATAGCCTCCCGTCTTGTCAGGGTTCAAATCAGCACGGAAGAAGAAGCCCATGCTTCACGCCAAATGCGATCCATTCAGGGAAATGCCCAGCACAATTCGATGGGAAGTTTTTCAGGTTCAGGTCATGGAATGGGGCCCACAGCCCTTTCTTCACGAAGCCGTCCTGAAAATGCTCAGGTTGTGCGTACTGTTCCCAAGGTCGGAAGAAACGATCCATGTCCATGCGGCAGCGGAAAAAAATACAAACACTGCTGCGGAAAAAACGGTTAATTACTGTTGGTAGTTGGCAATGAGTAATTGATAACGGGTAATGGGAATTTGGAATGAAAAAAAAACTTGCGGTGCTGGTTTCGGGAAACGGGTCCAATCTTCAAGCCGTAATTGACGGAATAAAAAACGGCTCCATTGATTATAAGATTGAGGCTGTGGTCTCAAACAAAAAAGAAGCCTTTGCCCTCAGCCGTGCCGAAAGGGAGGGAATAAAGACTATTTATCTTCCTTTTAAAAAAGGCTCATCTCGAAATGAATATGATGCCCTCCTTGCCGAAAAGGTTAAGGAGTTTAAGCCCGATTATGTTTTATTGTTAGGCTGGATGAGAATTTTAACTGACAGCTTTATAGCTTCGTTTAAGGACAGGCTTATAAATCTTCATCCGGCCCTGCCCGGAACATTTCCTGGGACGGAGGCTATCGAAAGGCAGTACGAGGCCTTTATGAAGGGGGAAATCTCACGCTGCGGGATTATGACCCACTTTGTCCCTGATGAAGGAGTCGATTCGGGGCCTGTAATTTTTACTGAGGAAGTTTCGGTTTTCCGGGGAGACAGGCTTGACGATTTTGAAAAAAGAGTGCATGAGGCGGAACATGCTCTTGTAATAAAAACGCTAAAATTTTTATCGAAAGTTTGATAAGCATGGAGAGAAGATTATGGGATTGGTATTGGCATCGGTTTCCGATAAGACAGGTTTAAAGGATTTTGCATCCCGCTTAAAAGCGGCAGGTTATGATTTTATTGCTTCAGGAGGAACGGCAAAGGCCTTACAAGAGGCCGGTATTAAAGTAAAAGAAGTTTCGGAATACACCTCTTCTCCTGAAATTTTAGGCGGGAGGGTTAAAACTCTTCACCCTATGATTCACGGCGGGATTTTAGCCCGCGATACCGAAGAGGATAGGGCAGAGCTAAAAGCTCTCGGCTTTAGCGGCATAGACATTGTAATAGCCAACCTATACCCCTTTGAAAAAACTATTAATTCCCCCGATTCAACTGAAAGCGATTGTATCGAAAACATAGACATAGGGGGTGTAGCTCTTTTAAGGGCCGCTGCAAAAAACTATTCCCGTGTTACAATTATCTGCGACCCTGCCGACTATGACGAAGTTTCTTCCGAAATTGAAAAGACGGGAGAGATTACTCTTTCCTTACGCAAAAGATTGGCAATAAAGGCCTTTGACCTTTGTACCCGCTACGATGCTGCAATAACTTCTTGGCTTAGCGGGGGTATGGAAGAAAAAACCTCTCTTACCCTGTGTGCTCATCACGGGCAGGATTTGCGTTACGGGGAAAACCCTCATCAAAAGGCTTGGCTCTATACAAGCGAGCCTAAGGCTGGCCCCTTGGGAGGTAAAGTCTTACAGGGAAAGGCTCTTTCCTATAACAATATCCTCGATGCCGACGCTGCATGGAGGGCCGTTTCTATGTTTACAAAACCTGCCGCCGTTGTGGTAAAACACCTTACTCCCTGCGGCCTTGCCGAAATAAATGAAGAACCTTTAAAAAACTCTTCCTCCGCTCCCCCTGATTCGGAAGTGTCTATTGCTTTAAGGGCAGCAATCGACTGCGATCCCGTTTCGGCCTTTGGAAGTATAATAGCTTTAAACCGTCCCTTCGATAAGGCTTCCGTTGAAACCCTTGGAACCTTATTTGTTGAGTGCATCATAGCTCCTCTTTTTACCGAAGAAGCAAAAGAACTTTTATCCGGCAAAAAAAACTTACGCTTAATCGAGGCTCCCATCCTTCAAGAAAAAGAAGCTTATGAATATAAGTCTGTCTTGGGCGGCTTTTTAAAGCAAGAAAAAGACTTGGGAGACCCTGAAGGTACTGAATATAAAGACGCAGCGGAAAGAAAAGCTGAGCCTTTAGAAAGGTCTCTATTGCAATTTGCTATGAAGGCTTGTACTATGGTTAAGTCCAATGCCATTTTGCTCGCTGCCCCGATAGATTTGTCAAATCCCCAAAAAGGTTTTTGTTCCGTCGGCATAGGCTGCGGTCAGCCTAACAGGGTAGATGCAGCCCGCCAAGCCATCGAAAGAGCCGGCGAAAGAGTTAAAAACTCTGTCCTAGCCTCCGATGCTTTTTTCCCCTTTCCCGACACAATCGAAGAAGCGGCTAAGGCCGGCATAAAAGCCGTAATCCAGCCCGGCGGCTCAATCCGCGATGACTTAAGCATCGAAGAATGTAACAAACACGGAATGGCCATGCTGATAACGGGTGTAAGGCATTTTAAGCATTAGAAATTTTTAATACGAGATTTTTTTTATTATATTATCTTTTTGCCGCCAGTTTTTGTTTACGCGGACTTGAAGATCCAATTGAACCTTGTAGGGAAAAATTTTACGCAGTTCGGCCATGGATTTTATCCTTATGCTCTTGATTACGGCGGCTCCCTTGCCTATGAGCATAGCCTTTTGGCTTTCTTTTTCGACATAGAGGAAGGCTCGAACCCAGAGTTCTTTGCCGTTTTTACGCATTTCGGCATCTTCTACGCCTGCATAGAGGGCGTGAGGAATTTCTTCCCTTGTGTGAAGGATGGCCTGTTCCCTTATAATCTCCGTAATCCTAAAAACTACATCCTGATCGGTGTAGATGTCTTCGGGATAGAGGGCTTCCCCTTCGGGAAGGAGCTCTATGAGGAGGGAAAGAATTTCGTTTATGCCCTTATCCTTTAGGGCGGAAATTTCAAAGATTCTTTCTTGCGGAATATCGGGCAAGAGGCTTAAAAGCTCTTTTTTTACAAGTTCAGTCTCTGCGGATGCAAGGTCGGCTTTGTTTAGGCCGATTACTGTTTTGTTTTGCAGGGGGATAAGAAGAGAGCAAATGTTTTTTTCTTCTTCTCCGAATTCCCGTGAAATGTCTATCAGATATAAGACAGCGTCCCCTTCCTCTAAGCGGGTTTTCGCGATTTCTTGAAGTTTTAGGTTTAATTTTTTTTCGGATTTGTGGTAGCCGGGGGTATCTATAAAAACTATTTGTCCCTTGGTAGTGTTTACGATACCCCTGATTGCGTTTCGGGTGGTTTGCGGAATTGATGAGACAATCGAAACCTTTTCGCCTGAAGCCGTATTTAAAAAGGTTGACTTTCCGGCTGAAGGACGGCCTATTATCGTTACAACTCCGCTGTTCATTTTATGCGCTTTGGCATCCTTCGCAAGATGTGCAAGAGTTAAACTTTACCTTGTTTTCGGTAAGCACAAGTACCTTTGTCGGGCAGCCTTCAACACACTTATTGCAGGAATCGCAAAGAGTATAATCTACCTTGGGTATTCCGTCTATTACCTTGATAGCTCCCGTAGGACAATTCTTTTCGCACTTCATGCACTTTATGCAGCCTCTTTTACAGTTTTTCATAATTTGAGGCTTACGCGGGTTTCTGCATGAACAGAGGGCTATAGCTCCTTTTTGATCTTTAGGAACTGTTGTTAGGACATGCTGCGGACACAGGGCAACACAGACAGCGCAGCCCGTACACTTATCATAGTCTACTTCAGGAAGTCCGTTTTCTTTGATATGAATGGCATCAAAGGGGCATGCACGTTCACAGTCTCCAAGGCCTATACAACCCCAGTCACATTCCTTTGTTCCGTTAATTGAAATTTTTGCGGCCTTACAGGTTTTTACGCCTACATAGTCGCACTTGTCTCGGCAAACATCGTGAGAGCCTTGGCATGTCAAAACCGCTACTCTTGCGGAAGCCGAAGCATTAACTCCCATTATCTTTCCTATGGCCTCGGCAACAGGGGCTGCTCCTACAGGGCATCCGTTTACGGGTGCATCTCCTGCAGCAACTGCTGCTGCAAATCCGTCACAGCCGGGATAACCGCAGGCACCGCAGTTTGCTCCCGGAAGAACCTCTCTTACGGCTGCAGCCGTTTTATCCGGTTCTACATAAAAGATTTTTTTAAAAAAGCCCAGCAAAAGGCCCAACAAAAGAGACAATACCAGCGATACGGCCAAGGTCAATAAAATAATATTCATGCATACTCCAATAAAACTTTATTTCCCTTGTATAATGCCATATTTTTACATTTTGTGCAAGTAATGGGTTTTAAAAATACTTTAAGAAAAATGGAAATAAAATTTGAAAATTGACATAATCTTATTTTTTCATTATAATGAGCCCTATGTTAAATCCTGAAAATATACGCAATTTTTGTATTGTAGCTCACATAGACCACGGTAAGTCTACCTTATCCGATAGGCTTATCGAAAAGACTAAGATAATAGATGAGCGCTATCACCGCAATCAGATGACCGATGATATGGACATAGAGCGGGAGCGGGGCATTACCATAAAAAGCCATGCTGTCCGAATTCCTTATACGGCAAAGGACGGTAAAAACTATGTTTTAAACTTTGTAGATACGCCCGGGCACGTAGACTTTTCCTATGAGGTTTCGCGTGCCATTGCCTCTTGCGAGGGGGCCATCTTAATTGTAGATGCCACTCAGGGTGTTGAGTCTCAAACCCTTTCAAATATGTATCTTGCCCTTGAGCATGACTTGGAAATTCTTCCCGTCATAAACAAGATAGATCTGCCTGCGGCCGATATAGATGCTGCAAAACATCAGATAGACCATGACCTGGGGCTTGATTCCGATGCGGCTGTAGCCGTTTCTGCAAAGACAGGCGAAAATATCGATGCTCTTTTTGAAGCGATTATAACAACCTTTCCTCCGCCCAAGGGCTCAAAGGATAATCCCTTACAGGCCCTTATATTCGACTGTCACTACGACCCTTATCGGGGAGTTGTAGTTCATGTGCGTGTTTTTGAAGGAATGATAAAACCCGGAATGACTATCCGCTTTATGAATACAGGCGGCGAATACAAGGTAGAAGAAACGGGAACCTTTGTCCTAGATCTTGTAAAGCAGGATTCCTTGCAGGCCGGAGAAGTAGGCTATATAATTGCGGGAATTAAAACCGTTTCGGACGTAGGTGTAGGAGATACCATTACCGATGCCGCAGCTCCTTGCAAGGCTCCATTATCCGGCTTTAAAGAAGTAAAGCCCGTAGTTTTTTCTTCCGTCTATCCTACGGATACAAACGATTATGAGGAGCTCCGCGAATCATTTGAAAAATTAAAGCTGAACGATGCAAGTTTAACATGGGAAAAGGATTCTTCCCTTGCCCTAGGGCACGGTTTTAGGTGCGGCTTTTTGGGCCTTCTTCATCTTGAAATCGTACAAGAAAGGTTGGAAAGAGAATTCGATCAGTCGGTTATTTTTACGGCTCCCTCGGTACGCTATAAACTTACCATGCGTACGGGAGAAGAGATTATTTGCGATAACCCGGCCGATTATCCCGATGAGGTACTTATAGCTTCAGCTGAAGAGCCCTATATAAAGGCAACGCTTATAACGCCTACAAATTATCTCGGAAACGTTATGTCCCTCTGTATGGAAAAGAGGGGAGTGCAGACCAATATGACTTACTTGGACGAAAAAAGAGTTGAAATGACCTACGAGATGCCCTTAGCCGAGGTCTTGTTCGATTTTTATGACAGGCTTAAAAGTATAAGCCGAGGTTATGCTTCCTTTGACTACGAGGTTATAGAAACCCGTCCTACCGATTTGGCAAAGATAGATATTTTAATTAACGGAAAGCCTGTTGATGCCCTTGCCCAGCTTGCCTATAAACCGAGTGCCTATGACAAGGCCCGTCTTGTCTGCGAAAAGCTTAAAGACGAAATTCCGCGTCAACAGTTTAAGATACCGATTCAGGGAGCTATCGGAAGTCAGATAATAGCCAGAGAAACGATTTCGGCCTTGCGTAAGGATGTTCTTGCCAAATGCTACGGAGGCGACATCACCCGAAAGCGAAAACTTCTCGAAAAGCAAAAGGAAGGAAAAAAGCGCATGAAGATGATAGGCGATGTAGAGCTCCCGCAGTCCGCATTCTTAGCAGTATTGAAGACTAAGGAAGATTAAATTATTAGGGGGAGAGAACACCCCGTTCAGAGCAGGGTTTTCTCTCCCCCTATAACTCCCTCTTTTTCCCGCACTGCCAAAGGGGTATCCCCTTTGGAAACCCCGCTTTATTACAAATTTTATGGTTTATTTTTTGGTTGAGATGAATACAAAGGAGGTTGGGTGAAATTACAGTTTTTCGATTTCGGATTCGGTAAGACCTGTAACTTGCATAATTTTTTGCAACGAGTCCCCCAGCTGTTTTAAGATTTTTGCTGTTTCTATGCTTTTGTCATAAGCCCCTTTCTCCCTAGCGTCCATTTCAAAAGTAGACATTAACCTGTATTCTTGCCTTGCTTGTTCGTTTTGTTTTACTGTTTGTATCATTTCTTCTATCCTCCTTGTAAATTCACTTTTTGCCTTACCTGTTTTAAGGTATTCTAAAAATTTCTTTAATTCTTTGTCTTTGGCGTCCTTAAAAGCCTCTGAATTTATTATAACCTTTTTTGTTCCATCTTGTAAAGGCGTGTTTTTCTCTTCAAGACAGATGTTTTCAAAAGTATAAACAGGTCTATTTTTGCCTATAACATCAAATAAACAAATAAAAATTACAAAGCTGTCATTTAAATCGCTATAGAAATTCCCTTTATCCAAGAACGAAATATCAATGGCTGCTTGGTAGAACCTCATTCTTTTAGGTATATTCTTCTCGTTGCTTACCTGCATTTCCACATCATAAAATTTACCGTTTTCTGTCTGCACTAAAACATCAAACCTTACGGATTTTGCCTGTTCATAGGTGGTAATATTATGCTGTATAGAGATATATGCAATTTTACCTATTTTGTCAGACAATATCATTTCAATAAGTCTCTTACACAAATACGGATTTTGCATAACCTTACAAAACATAAAGTCATCCGTAAATGTTAAATCTTCAAATTTTTTTACCATTTTTTTCTCCTATTTTTTCACATTTCCCCTCCCCATTATATTTATAGAAAATATTTGAAAAAAATAGTAAATTATAAAAAGATTTTTATAAATTGCATGTTTGAAAGTTTTGCGCTTGCCGCAAACTCTAAGATTAAAAATGTGCATGGATGCACATTTTTAATCCACCCCCTTTTTCTTTTCCCAAAAGAATGATATAATCGCTTGTTGTTTTAATAAATACTTTTTTAAGGATGGGAACAATTTATGAGCAAAAAGACCACCGATATTATTGTTATAGGTTTTGCTTTATTTGCTATGTTTTTAGGAGCCGGAAACTTGATATTTCCGCCTACTTTGGGACACTTATCGGGAAAGGATTGGATTTTTTCTCTTTTAGGTTTTTTGGTAACGGGAGTCGGAATGCCTGTTTTGGGTATCATATCCATGGGAAAATGCGACGGACATCTTTCCAATTTTACTAAAAATATAAATCAGTTATTCGGAACTTTTTTTATAATCTTTGTTATGCTTATAATAGGGCCGCTTTTTGCCATTCCCAGAACTGCAGCTACTACTTATGAAATAGCTATCAGACCCAACTTCGGGATAAGCTCTGTTCTATCGTCCTTTATATTCTTTGCGATTACTCTTTTCTTTGTTTTAACCCCTAATAATGTTATAGATAGGGTAGGAAAGTTTTTAACGCCTGCCTTGATAGCCGTTTTAGGCCTCTTGGTTATAAAAGGCCTTATTACTCCCATCGGTAGGCCTTCAGATCCTTCAGTCGATAAGATATTTTTAAGAGGCTTTAAAGAAGGCTATCAAACTATGGACGCTCTAGGCTCTATGATATTGGCCACAATAGTTATTTCAAGTATCAGTGCAAAAGGCTACACGGAAAAAAAATCTCTTTTAAAGATGACTATCTGGACGGGGCTTATTGCATGTATAGGCTTAGGACTTGTTTACGGAGGCCTTGTATATGTAGGAGCAACAGGAAGTGCCGTCTTACCCGATAATCTTTCACGAACCGAAATTGTAGTTCAATCCAGCGAGATATTATGGGGAAGGGGAGGCCGAATAGTTTTAGGTTTGGCAATAGGCTTGGCATGTTTGACTACCTCAATAGGTCTTACCGCAACTGCAGGGGAGTATTTTTCTCAAAGATTTAAAGACGATATAAGCTACCGTGCCACCGTTATCATTATCTGTGTCGTAAGTTTTTTCCTTTCAAACTTCGGTGTAGATAATATTATCTCTATTGCAGGTCCTATTTTGGAAATTATTTATCCTGTAGCGATTGTGTTGATAGTTTTAAATTTGTTTGCAGAATTTATACCGAACAAGTACTTTTTTCATGGTGCAGTAATAGGCACTCTTTCGATAAGTATACTCCAAGGCTGGGTTGCGGCTCAAGAGCTTATCAACAACTTACTTATTAAACTTGAAGCCTTTCCGGCAATGGATCAAGTGGGTATGAGTTTTAATACTACCATCAATGTATTAAAGACCCTCCCCTTTGAAGGTATAGGATTCCCATGGCTCCTTCCTGCTTTGGGTCTTTCTCTCTTATTCGGATTTGGTTATATTATTATGCAAAAGACAGAAAAAGCACCCTCAATGAAGAGGGAATCTCAAAAAAAGGATGAATAATGGCTGAGATAGAAAAAGTTAATTTATTGGATTTGGATGAAGAAGATTACGATACGGTTTTAGCTCCTGATATTCAGTTTAGCGGTAAGATAGAGTGTAAAAAACCGTTTATGATTAAGGGGCATGTGGAGGGCTTTTTGGTTTCCACAAGCGATGTAACCGTCGATGAAAATTCTGTTGTTAAGGCCAATATCAGGGCTGACAGGGTTGTGATCAAGGGGGCGGTTGAAGGTAATGTTTTGGCCGATACTATGGTGCATGTTTTTTCTTGCGGAAAACTGATAGGCGATGTTACGGCTCCGGAAGTCGTTCTTGAAAGCGGCTGCGTATTTAACGGTATTTGTACCATGACAAAGGATAAGCAATTTGGAAGATAAAAAAACAAAAATTAATTTTATCTTTAAATTTACTCTTGTTTTTTTTATGCTGTGCTGGGCTCCTGTTTTTTCTCAAAATAAGCCAGATGCTCTGGTCTTGTATAAGAACGGACGTTATGCCGAAGCTATTGCCGTCTGTGAGGCCGAAATTAAGCAGTCTCCCAATAATTTGGACAGTTATGTTGTAATGACATGGGCTCTCTTGGCTGACGGCCAATACCAAAAAACCTATGATATGGCCTTAGCCGGACGTAAAATTGCACAAACCGATCCCCGTCTTATAGCAACTCAGGCTGAGGCCTGTTATTATTTGGGTAAAAATTCCGAAGCCCTTAAACTTTTTCAAGATTATATTTCTTATGCTCCCAATGGAGTGCGTATTTCTTCTTCCTATTATTTTATGGGAGAAATATATTTGAGAATGGCAAAGTACAGGCATGCCGACATTTCTTTTTCCGTAGCCGTAACCCTTGATTCCTTTAACAGTCTTTGGTGGGTTCGTTTAGGCTATGCCAGAGAGCAGATAAAAGAATACCGTTATTCCCTTGAAGCCTACAATAAGGCCTTGAGCTTAAACAAAAACCTTGTTGATGCTCAGAAAGGGCGTGAAAGGGTTCTGCAGCGTTTTTAATCATGAGTAATTTTTTTTCGGTTAGAATAGAAACGCTCGGCTGCCGCTTAAATCAGGTGGAATCCGAGGCTCTTGCCGTCCGTTTTGCCGAATGCGGTTTTGATGTGTTTTCAAAAGAAGCAGAGACTTCAATTTTGCCTGTAAAACTGTGTATTGTAAATACCTGTACGGTTACGGGAAAGGCGGAACAAAAAGCCCGCCGTCTTATCCGCCTTTTACTAAAGGAGCATGAAGAGTCTGTCATCCTTGTTACAGGCTGCTATGCAGAACTTGAAGCCGATTCTATCGAAAAAATAAATAAAAGAATTATAGCCTTTTCGGGCAAAAAAAAAGATGAGCTTGATGGACTTCCTCAGTTTTTAAAAGATTCCTGCCTTAAAAATAAAGATTTAAAAGAAGATACCGTTAATCTTAAAAAAAATCTTCTTATTTTTCGAAATAAAATATATTCAAAAGAAGACCGGCTGGATAAATCTTTTTTGCTAAAGGAAACGGAAAGAAGAAAATCAATGTTTAAGCTGAGCTCTCCCGTTTTTGTTTTTCATTCCAGAGCCAGTTTAAAAATACAAGACGGATGTAATAATGCTTGCGCCTATTGCAGAATAAGGCTTGCACGCGGTACTTCCGTTTCCCTGCCTGCTGAAGAAGCCGTAAGGCGGATAATTCAAATAGAAAAAAACGGAGCCGCAGAGGTTGTTTTGTCGGGTGTAAATTTATCCCAATATAGGGACGAAACCTATGGAGGCTTTGCGAATCTTTTGGCCATGCTTTTGGAAAACACAAAAAAAATAAGGCTCCGCATTTCGAGCATGTATCCCGAATGTGTAGATGACGGCATTTTAGAAATTGTAGCAAATAAAAGGATTTGCCCTCATTTTCATCTTTCGATACAGTCGGGAAGCGATAAAATTTTAAAGGCTATGAATAGGCCCTATAGGGAGGCCGACATCAGAAGGGCGATAAATAATTTGCGCAAGGCAAAGGATAATCCTTTTATCGGATGCGATATTATTACCGGTTTTCCTTCCGAGACAGAAGAGGATTTTTTACAAACATTTAAGATGTGTGAGGAATTAAAAATTCCCGGTATCCATGTTTTTCCTTTTTCGGCCCGCCCGGGAACAAAGGCTTTTTCGATGAGACCTAAGGTTCCTGAAAGAGAAGCAGGTAGAAGGGCTTCGCTTCTTTCGGAATTGAGCGGAAAAAACTATCAAAGTTATTTGGCCTCCTGTAACGGAAAGTTGTTTTTTGGCGTTATCGAAAAACCTCAAAACAATGAGGATTTGAGGATTGTAACCGAAAATTATCTAAGTCTTCCTTTAGTAGTGAACAAGAAAGCCGAAAACTATAAGGGCGGAGAGGGTCTTTTTGTTGTCATAAAGGATGGAAATGCATATCTTGCGGATTAATGTATTTTATGATAAAATTATTTGGAAGCTTAATAAAGATAGGGAATTTGAGCGGAGGTAAAAATGAAGAAAGTAATTGCGTTTTTGTTTTTGTGTATAATTGTTGGTTCGGCGTGTTTTGCACAGATCTCTATGCCTGAACCGGTTACTCCCTCATATGTTTCTCCCCGCATAAGCGGATTGGGGGCACCTTTTACAACATATCAGGCCGGAACCGAGACATTGTTTACAAACCCGGCTATATTTCCTTTTTTGACCAAACGTTGGTCGGCAGGAAAGATTGCTCTCCATGCAAATGAAGATAGTTTTGGAGGTTTTGGTTCTATCTTTGCCTCTGAAAAACTAAAGACCCTTGCGGAATATCTTTACAAAGGTGACAGTAAGTATTTTGACTTTTCTGCTACGGGCCCTTTAGCCCTCAGCTTAGCCGATAGGAATTTTGCGGTAGGCCTTTTTAATAGAACCGTTTTTCATGCTGATGTACAAAATACTGTAATGAAAAAACTTTTAATAGGAGAAGAGCTTTTAGTAACCGGAGGCTACGGTATTTGTCTTTATGACGATGATGTTAATAAGGTATCGCTGGGCTTTCAGATGAAGGGCTTTTTTCAAACATTTTCTTATGCTTTGAATAAGAGCAAGGCAGATATGGCCTTGGTTGTGAATTCAGGTTTACAGGACTTAAATATTGTTTTAGCCAGCGGTATCGGTTTGGATGCAGGTTTTTTATATAAGTATGACAACTACTTTTTTTTAGGTATTACATGTAAAGATGCTTATACTCCGGTCTTTTTAACCCCTTATAATAATTTTTCCGATTATAAAAAGGCAATTACGGCAGGTAAAACACAATATAAAACTCTTTTGCCTAATTTGAGTGCAGGCATAGGCTCAATGCCTGTTTTTGACGATGTATGGACTACCGTTTCTTCATGGTCATTTTATCTTGATTATCAGAATATTCTCGAGCCGATTTTTAACAAAAATAGGAGTCCTCTGCTCAACCTATCCTTTGGAACCGAAATAGTTTTTCACAAGGTTTTGAGTTTTAGGTTGGGTATGTATGAGCTGTACCCGCATTTGGGAGTCGGTCTTGATTTTACCTATTTTCAGATAGATTTTTCTGCCTTTTTGAAGGAGCTGGGTAATAAACCTTGGGAAAAACAAAAACTAGGCTTGGATTTTGCTTTTTCATTTGAATATTGATTTTTAACGTAATTTATTTTTAGGAATTCTTATGTCTCTTAAATTAAAATCAGGCAGCCGTATTAGAATTCTCTCACGGCTTGCCCTTTTTTCAGCCACCCTCTTATGGGGAAGTACCTTTGTTGCAGTAAGCAGCACAAACGATTTTTTTAAGCCCAACTTCTTATTGGCTTGCCGTTTTTTGCCTGCCTGTCTGATTCTTTGTGCCGTGTTCTTTAAGCGTTTAAAACAGCTTGATAAGCGTTATGTAAAGGCCGGGATGATTTTAGGGCTGATTATGTTCGCCGGTTATTCTTTGCAAGCCATTGCAATTACTACTGCAGGGGGGCTTCCCGGCCGAAGCTCTTTTTTGGTGGCTACCTATTGTGTTTTGGTTCCCTTTGTAAATGCTGTGGTTTTAAAAAAAAGGCCGGACAAATTCAATCTTTTTGCTGCCTTTCTTTGTTTTGCGGGAATCCTTGCAATTTCGATGCCGGATTTGATTTTGGAAAGCCAAAAGGGGATAAACTGGGGAGACGTTCTTTCCCTTATAAGCAGTTTTATATTTGCCGTATACATAGTTCTTCTTCCTAAATTTATGGAAGAACTCGATGTTCCCCTTATAACGCTAACTCAATTTGCCTTTGCAGGAACTTATGCCCTTATTTTTTCTCTTTTGTTCGAGGATAATTCCAATACCGTTTGGAATTATCAGTCTGTTTTTACGCTTGTTTATTTAACCGTTCTTTGTACGGCCCTCTGCGTCCTGCTTCAAGCTGTGGGGCAAAAGAATACGCCTCCGACTACGGCAGCTCTTATTTTTTCTCTTGAATCCGTATTCAGTATTTTTCTTTCGATAATTCTAACAGATGAAAAATTTACGCCTGCTTTAGCCCTCGGTTGTTCCTGTATCTTTATTGCAATTATAATCTCCGAGACAAAGCTTTCGTTTTTAAAAAAGAAATCGGTAGAAGTAAACTGCTAAGCGCTCCAAGAACGCAAAGGCTTTTGATAAATTTACTTTACGTTATACTTACAAGGTTCAACATATTTTTCTACCATCGATTTATCGACACCTCTTTTCTTGATCATTTTGCTGTAGAATTCCCCGCTTTTTTTGATGGTCCTTTCTTGAGTTTCGTAATTACAGTGCACAAGGCCGAAACGGGCGGATTCTCCTTCTTTCCACTCGAAGTTGTCGATAAAGCACCAATGATAATAGGCTTCAAAGGGGAGGGGAGATTCGCTTATAAGCTTTAGGTGATCATAAATATAGCGGCATCTAAACTCATCCTTATTGTCGCAGGTTCCGTTTTCGCTTATGACTATCGGAAGGGGAAGGCAGTTATAGCAGGTTTGAGCGCACTCGATTAGGCCCAAGGGATAAATATCCCAGCCTAAATCGTTTTTAGGTGTGTTTTCAAAGGCCTTGTAAGAAAGTCCCCTTACTGCCTGCCTTGAATAATAGTTGATAGCTATAAAATCTACATAGTTTTTCTTTTTTATGTTTAGGATATTTTTAAATGGGAATGAAAACTCTCCTTTAAAACAGGCTTCCATAATTCCGTCTTGGAAAATTTTGCTTATTCTTTTTGCCGCCCTTTGATCGGCTTTTCTATTTTTATCCTTTGGATGGAAGGCCTGCATGTGGTGGGCAAAGCTTACCCTTGTGTCCGTAAGGCCTTTTTCTTTGCGTATTTCATGGATTAAATCGTAGGCTTTGCAGTGTGCTGCTATGAGGATATTCATTACCTTTAAAGTTTTTGCAATCGATTTTTTTTCGGGCGGCCAAAGACCTAAAAAGAAGGACTGAACTGCATAAACATTCGGTTCATTTATTGTAACATAGTCGCTGCAAAGATTTCCAAGCGCGCTTATGCAGGTCTTTACATAATTTAAAAAAACTTCGACATTTTCTTTTTTTGTAAAGCCTCCCGAATTCTCAAACCACATGGGATGGCTGAAGTGGTAAAGGCTTATTAAGGGTCTTATACCTGCTTTTTTTAAAAGGCTTAATTCTTCCTTGTAGTGGTCAATGGCTTTAGTGTCAAACTTTCCTTTTTCAGGCTCAATGCGTGCCCATTCTAAGGACATGCGGTAAGTTTGAATCCCCATCTTTTTTAAAAGTTTGGTGTCTTCTTTAACCTTTTCATAGTGCATATTTGCACGGGCGACATCGGAGCCGTCATTTGTCATTTTGCGGTCACAAAAATCGTTCCAGTTGGAGTTTACCCTTCCTCCCTCAATCTGGGTAGAAGCCGTAGCAACCCCAAGTAAAAAATTTTCTTTTAACTTAAACATCATTTCCTCCCAGAATTTTTTTACGATAAAAGTCCACGATAGATCTTCCATATACTCTTTCATCGCTTTTTGTCAAAGAGCCTATTGTTTGAGGCATAGCCTTTTCGGATGGCCTGTGCATCATCACAAGGCCTCCTTCTTTTAATATTTTTGATTCTGCTATTTTTTCGAGAAGTTCTATGTGAAATTTATAGGGGAAAGGAGGGTCGAGGTAGATAATATCAAAGGATTCCTTAGCTCTTTTTATAAATGTTTCTGCAGGCATCCTTTTACATTCAAGCTTTTTATCTGCCATTGAAACATTTTTTAATAAAACGGGGAATTTATCGGCATCTTTTTCTACAAGGTAGACAGGGTAGGCTCCGCGCGAGTAGGCTTCCAAACCGCAGACTCCTGAGCCCGTAAAAAGGTCTAAAAAAGAAAGACCTGAAAGGTCTCCAAGTATGGAAAAAACAGACTCCCTCATTCTGTCCATTGCGGGGCGTATTATCCCCTTGGGGCATTCTACCTGCCTGTTTTTTAAACTGCCGCCGGTTATTCTCATGGGAATAATTATAGCACAGACCTATCCTAAGTTCAATAACTCTGAAAGTTCATTTTGAGAAACTATGTTGTAGGTTTCATTTTCAACATTCGTATAGGAAATATCTATATTTATTTTGCCGAGAAAATCCTGATGCTTTTTGTAGATACCTTCAATACGGGTTTTTTCCGTGTTAAAAATAGATTCGCTTCCAAGTTTTTCGGTTAGGATGAGTTTTAAAACGCTCATATATTTTTTGATGCAAAAATAAAGACAGTTCATTGTATCTATATAATCAGGCAAGTGGGATTGAGGCTCTATCTGATTGAAGAGTTTTTGAAGAGCCGCATCAAAAAATAAAATATCTCTCATCATCTTATCTGCAAAAATACTTTCGGAAAGGTCTAAATTAAGACCGTCCTTTATTACGTCCAACATTCTGGTTATTTGAAACAAATTATCCTGAAAAACAATCTTATGAAGCATCTTATTTCCCCTTTTAAAATAAACTAAAAAAAACTACAGCTCTATTTTATTTTCGGAAGATAAATTTATCGGCTTTAATTCTTACCTTCCTTTTTCTCTTCCCCTTGCTTTTTTAGCGGTTCTTTGATAGACTGACACCATGGCAAAGACAGTAGACGATAAAAAGATTATTTACACGATGGATAGGGTTTCAAGAACCCATGGAACAAAACAGGTTTTAAAGGATATAAGCCTTTCTTATTTTTACGGTGCAAAAATAGGTGTTATAGGTTCTAACGGATCCGGTAAGTCAAGTCTCTTGCGTATTATGGCAGGGATTGACGGGGATTATACGGGCGAAGTTTCTTCGGCGCCAGGCTATACTATAGGCTATCTTGAACAGGAGCCCCAGCTTCAAAGCGGCAAGACCGTTCGCGAGGTTGTTTCGGAGGGGGTTCAGGAATTGGTAGACCTTCTTGCGGAATTCGACAAGATAAACGAGGCATTCGGCGATCCCGATGCCGATATGGATAAACTGATGGAAAAACAGGCCAAGGTGCAGGAAAAGCTGGATGCAACAGATGCTTGGAATTTGGACAGCCGTCTTGACCTTGCTATGGAAGCCTTGCGATGTCCGCCCGCCGATCAGGTAATCGATGTGCTTTCAGGGGGAGAAAAAAGACGGGTTGCCCTTTGCAGGCTCCTTCTTCAAAAGCCTGACATTCTTTTATTGGACGAACCTACCAACCACTTGGATGCAGAAACGGTAGCATGGCTTGAGAGGCATCTTCATCAATATGCAGGAACAATTATCTGCGTAACCCACGACCGCTATTTTTTGGATAATGTTGCAGGCTGGATATTGGAACTTGACCGCGGAGAGGGCATTCCGTGGAAGGGCAATTATTCAAGCTGGCTAGATCAAAAACAAAAAAGACTTGCCCTTGAAGAAAAGGGAGAAACGGAACGCCAAAAGGCTTTAAAACGGGAGCTTGAATGGATTGGTATGAGCCCCAAGGGAAGACATGCCAAAAGCAAGGCCCGTATCAACGAGTACGAAAAACTTTTAGCCCAAGGCTCAAAGGAAAAAATAAAGGATTCTCAGATTACCATTCCGCCGGGACCGAGGCTGGGGAACTTGGTTATAGATGTTAAAAATGCCGCAAAGCATTACGGCGACAGAATCCTCTTTGATAAACTTAATTTTTCGGTTCCTGCGGGAGCAATAGTCGGTATTATAGGTCCGAACGGTGCCGGTAAGACAACCCTCTTTAAGATGATAGTCGGGGCTGCAGGTTTTGAAACCCCGGAAGGAGCCGATCAAAAAAGGCAGATCGTAAAACCCGATGAGGGTGAAATCAAAATAGGGGATTCGGTAAAACTTTGCTATGTAGATCAGACAAGAGAAAAACTCGATCCTAACAAGACCGTTTGGGAGCAGCTTTCAGACGGGCTTGATATTATAAAGCTGGGAGCCTCGGACGGTTCTTCCGGTGTACGCGAGGTAAACTCAAGGGCTTATTGTTCTTGGTTTAACTTTTCGGGGCAAGACCAGTCCCGCAAGGTAGGTGTACTTTCAGGCGGAGAGAGGAACAGACTCAATTTGGCTATGATGCTAAAAGAAGGCGGAAATGTTTTAATGCTAGACGAGCCTACAAACGATTTGGATGTTACCACCCTTCGAGCTTTGGAAGAAGCCCTTGAAAGTTTTGCAGGTTCAGTCCTCGTCATAAGCCATGACCGCTGGTTTTTGGACAGAGTTTGCTCCCATATCTTGGCCTTCGAAGCTGACGGAGAAGTTGTATGGTTTGACGGCAACTGGACGGAATACGCCGAATGGAGACGCGAAAAATACGGTAAGGATGCCGATACTCCCCACAGAGGCGTTTACAGAAAGCTTGAAAGGTAGACGGCTTAACCCTATGAAAAGCCCTGCGATGATTATATTCGATTACGGGAATACTCTTATTTATGAAAAAGAGCTTGATTTGGAAAGAGCCTATAAGGCTCTTTATGCTCAAATTCATAAAAATCCCGATAAAATAGATTTTATTACCTTTTATGAAAAGGGAATGGCTATTTTTGAGAAGGTAAAATCGCGGGCTTTACAAAACGATGTAGAAATACACACTCATAATTTTTATAATTGTCTTTTTCAAATCCTTAATGTAGAATTTAACCTATCCTACACGGAGCTGGAAATCCTTTTTTGGGAAGCTCTGGCACCATGCAGGGCAATGCCCAATATCGAAAAACTTCTGCTCTTTTTGGAAGCCAAAAATATCAGAACTGCCGTCATAAGCAATATTGCTTTTTCGGAAAAAGCCCTGACTGCAAGAATAAATAAATATCTTCCGCGAAACAAATTCGAATTTATAATAGCTTCGAGTGAGTACGGGTTTAGAAAGCCCGATTGCCTTCTTTTTGAAGCAGCCTTAAAAAAAGCCTGCCTTTCCGCCGATGAGGTGTGGTATTGCGGAGACAACCCGCGAGCCGATGTTATAGGCTCAGCTGCTCTCGGAATAAAACCTGTCTTATATACAAGCAGTTTTGCCTGTCCCTATGACAACGAAAACCATATTTCTCCCGATTTTGAATTTACCAAAATAAGCGATTGGGACGAGCTGATAGAACTGATCAAAGGTTAAAATTCTTTACCCTATTGACAAATTTACAATATAGTTCAAAATAGAAAGATGAATAAAAGAATAACTTGGATAAATACTATTATCTTTTTAACTCTTCTGTTGGCGGCTATTTTTTTTATGCCGCAGAGGGCTCCTGCAACATCTAATTCAGAATCCGATGCAGGTAATGCCGATGTAAATTTACGATATCTTGAATCCGTGTACAAACTTCTTCAAGAAAATTATGTAGATGAAATAGATCCTGCCGTTTTATATAAGGGGGCTATGGAAGGGATGCTTAATTCTCTTCAAGACCCTTATACCTCTTATATTTTTAAGGATACGACGGCGGGTCATGATTTGGAGGATACTACAACCGGTGTTTTTGGAGGTATAGGTGTTCATATTACAAAACCGAATGTATCTACCCCTGAGCGTCCTGCCTATGTTGAAGTTGCAAGCCCTATTGAGGGGACTCCGGGTTGGAAGGCCGGACTTCAACCGGGAGACTATATTATCGAAATCGACGGAGTAAAAACCGAAGAGATTACCCAGGAGGATGTTTTAAATATGCTTCGGGGGAAAGAAGGTACTCAGGTTACAATAAAAGTTCTTAGAGGAAAAAACCTAAAGTTTGATCTTACACTGACACGAGCAATAATTGAAGTTCCTACCATAAAGTATACAAAAATCGGAAAGGATATTGCCTATATCCGTTTAATAGAGTTTAATCCTAATTCGGCAAAACGAATAACCGAGGCTATAGAAAAATTACAAGAAGAAGGCTGTACAAAGCTGATCTTTGATTTAAAGAATAATCCCGGAGGTTTGATTACAAGCTCTATTGATGTAGCGAGTATCTTTTTAGAATCGGGTGTTGTGGTTTCGACAAAGGGAAGAGCCCGCAACACAAGCGAAACTTATAATGTCCGCCGATTCGTAAAAAAACTTCCTAAAGATATGCCCATAGTTGTTCTCATAAATGAAGGTTCTGCAAGCGCTTCCGAAATTGTGGCAGGTGCCTTAAAGGATCATAAGAGAGCCTATCTTGTAGGAACCCGCTCTTACGGCAAGGGCTTGGTGCAAAGCGTTGTTCATTTGAGCGAAAAGGAGCTTGTGAAGCTTACCATAGCAAGATACTATTCTCCTAGCGGGGCAAATATAAATAAGCAGGGAATCCTTCCCGACTTGGAAGTTAAAAGGCCTAGTTTTACACCCGATGAAGAAAAGAGCGTGCTTGAGCTTTTAAAGACTTCTAAGATTGCAAACTTTACAAGGGGCAAGCCTTCTATTTCAAAAAATGAAATGGTAGATTTTTCTAAAAAGCTTGGTAAAGAATACAATGTAAGACATGAGCTGATTTTAAGTCTTGTAAAAGTTGAATACTACCGCTCTCACGAAAGTCCCGTTATAGATGAAGATGATGAGCAGCTGCAGGCAGCAATAAATCTTTTAAGAACAAAGGATGTAAATGCTCTTTGTAAAACTACGAAGACTCTTTTTGAGATGCAGGAGGAAGAAAAAGCTCGAACTGAAGAAAAGGCAAAAACCGAAGATAAAAAATAATGAAGCAGCTGATTGTTTCCGCAGGGCCGGATAAGGATATAATCCGGCTCGATAAAAAAGATTATAACTATCTTGTTTCCGTGCGGAGAATTAAAGAAGGGCAGGTTTTAAAGATTTCTTTAAATGGAGTTAAGCCTGCCTCGGCTGAAGTTTTTAAAATTAATACCGAAAAAAAATATATAGAGCTTAGGCTCTTAAAGGAAGAATTTGCCTTTGATGCGGAACCTTATAAACCCCGTGCAGAAATTATTTTAATGCAATGGCTTATAAAGGGGAATCACATGGATATTGCAGTGAGGCAGGCTGCAGAAGCCGGCTGTTCGCTTATTGTTCCTGTTTTGGGAGAATTCTCTGTTGTAAAAAAAGAAAACATAAATCAAACCGAAAGGTGCGAGCGTATTATCAGAGAGGCAAGACAGCAGTCAGGTTCCGTTGTAAATACTAAAATTCTTCCTGCCCAAGAATTGAAAGCGGCTTTGGATTCGGTTTTGGACTATACGGCGAACAGGAAAACCGCTTTTATAATGCTGAGTGAAAAAAAGGTAGGCTCGTTTAGTTTTTTTGACTGCTTATCGGCCGAGACCGAGGTGATAGTGCTTGCTATAGGCTGCGAGGGCGGCATAGGTTCTAAAGAAATTGAATTTTTAAAAGAACATAAATTTGAAGAAGTGCATTTTAATACAAATGTGCTCCGTGCCGAAACGGCTGCAATTTATTCGATTGCGGCCGCTCAGGTTATAATGGAGGAAAAAGGTGGCTGTAAAAAGAATTAATTTTTTAAATGTTCCGCTTGATGTTTTACATGAAGAAGATATAGAAGAAACCGTGATGTCTCTTTTAAATAAAGAAGGGCCGCAGCAGATTATCTTTATGACTATCTGGGATGTTCTTAGAGCACGCCGCAACGGAGAGTTTAGAAATATGGTTAAAGAAGCGGCTCTTTGTTTGCCTGTTTCAAAAAGCCTGATACGCGGTGCCCGTTTTTTAAAAAAAGATGTCCCCGTAAGAAGACAGCAGTTTTCGGTAGTTATAGATTTTCTAAACGTAATAGATTCCCACTATAAGAGCCTCTATCTTTTCGGAGGCCGGCAGGAAAGTCTTCTCGTCGCCGAAAAAAACGTTAGAAGCACATTTCCCGGGCTGCGCTTGGTTGGCCGCTTTGCCGGTTACTATCATAAATCGATGGAGCCCCATATTATTTCGGCTATTTCAAAAGCAGCTCCTTCCGTAGTCATTATAGGAAAGGGAGTCCCCGGCGGAAGAAAATGGATTTACCGCAACAAGGAGCATTTTAATTCCGGAATCTTTATCCGCTATGCAAACCTAATCGATATTTTTTCCAAATTTAAAAAACGCCCCTCCGAAAAACTTTTTAATTCCGGATGGGATTTTATAATTCCCGTGCTTAAAAATCCTTTTAGAATATTTACTTTTTTCGGTTATATTTGGTATAATATTTTGCTCTTATTTTATAGACTGTTTAGAAAAGGGTAAACTTTATGGAAAACTTTTTAATGAGTGTATCGATGTTTTTTTATAGGGTGCAGGATAAGGTCAGCATGACTATGTCTTTTTTTGTCATGGCTGCATGTATCATCGGCATTGTTCTTGTGCTCTTTTTTGCAAGTACAAAATTAAGAAAAATAAATGCTGTGCTTGCAATAGTATTGTCAACAGCTTTATCCTGTATTCTAATGATTCCGCTTATGACGGCATTTAATTCTTTTGTAAATAAAAAGGTAGTTAACGAGGTAACTGACAGCCAGCTTGCCGAAATTGAGGCACGCAAAGCTCAGATAAAACTTCTTGCAGCAAATCAAGAATTAAAAGAAAAGGAAAAAGAAATTCTTGACAATAAAATAAACATGCAAAAGCAGTCAATCGAAATAAGCGGTTTAGAAGACAGTTTAAGAGTTTTACAAAATACTCAATTGAATATGCAGAGTTTTAAGGAAATATTGGAACTCGGATTATTGGAAGCGAATTTAAAACAGACTACCTTATATCGAAAAAATTTAAGCGGTATTTCGACCGGAATGGGTTTAAAGGCCGATCAATACTATGATGAAGGGCTTGTTATTTTAAGCCACGATATCGATGCAAAATTCGGTGTCGATTTAAAAAAAATTAAAATTACCGTATCAAAGGATTTTCCGAATATTCTTTGGATAAAGGATATTCAGCCTAAATTTTTAGGAGCAAGTAAAAACAAGCATGTAAAAGAAGTTGCCGAAATAAGGCGGGTTGATATAAAAAACAATATTAAAACCTATAATATCTTAAACGGCCAATCCGAGGTAAAAAAGGCAAATCAATATGCAGATCTATGTGAACAAGAATACCAAACCCGTTTAAGTCAGGGCCTTGAAACGAATTTTATGAATGATGCCGTTTTAAAACTGGCCGAAAATTTTATAAAACTTATTTTAAGCCCTTTAAAAAAAGAAATCAGGTTCGATTCCGGTCTTGGCGGAGATACTATGTCATTGGAAGACTATATCGAAACCGAATTAAAAGAAATCCAAGCAAAACGCTTAGAGCTTGAAGATAGCAATAAAACCCTTGATGCCGAGACTAAAACAAAAGAAAAAGAACTTGAAAATTTAAAATCGAAGATAGGTGACTGAAACCTAGGGATCGGCGAAACTTTGTAATTATTGAGAACAGCTAGATTATGCCTTGACATATGCTTTTTAAGGAGGTAAAATACAATCAAGGGTAGAGCATGACAGAATCTTCAGGCCGTTTCGAATGGGATAACGAAAAAAACAATATAAATATAAAAAAGTACGGTATTGATTTTGCGGAAATTTTACCTGTTTTTGATGATCCGTATTTTTACGAAATATATGATATAAATCATTCTGTCGAAGAAGAACGCTTTGTGGGAATTGGTACAGTTGACGGAATTCTTGTAGTTGTTGTATGTTATACCGAACGCGGTAAAATACGGCTTATTTCAGCTCGTAGAGCAACAAGATTGGAAAAAGAGGTGTATTATGAAAAAAGAAAAACTATTAACGGCTGAGCGGATTGCAGAAATAACGGCACATGAAATTGATTTATCGGATATACCTGAAATCACAAAAGAACAATGGGAAAAAGGTCATTTTAAAAATCAATCGGCTTTATCGGTTTCAATAGATATTGATAATGCTTCATGGTTAAAAAAAATAGGAAGCTCTGCAAACGAATATACGGTAAACAGAATTTTGAGATGGGCCAGACAAAACGGCTATCCGGTTGCAGCACAGGGCTGAAATTCGGGTATACTTTACAATTTCTACTTTTTTTCTTAAAATAAGGCTGATATTAAATCTAAACTTAGGAAGACCTTATGAGCGACCTTATTCACGGCTTTGAAATTATAAGCAAAAATCCCTTACCCGAATTTAATGCTGTAGGCGTTTATGCGAGACATAAAAAGACGGGGCTTGAACTTTATCATATTTTAAACGATGACGATGAAAATCTTTTTTCATATAATTTTATGACGAGTTCTCCCAATTCGACGGGGGTGGCTCATATTATCGAGCACACGGTTTTATGCGGCTCTAAAAACTACCCGCTTAAAGACCCCTTTATGGTTTTGGCAAAGCAGAGCGTTAATACCTTTTTAAATGCCATGACCTATCCCGATAAGACAGTCTATCCCGCAAGCTCCTTGGTTGAGGCCGATTATTTTAACCTAATGTCGGTTTACGGGGATGCTGTCTTCTTTCCCAACCTTGACGAATGGGCTTTTAAGCAGGAAGGACATCGCTTTGAGCTGGACGAAAACGGAAATATGAGCGTTCAGGGAGTTGTCTTAAACGAGATGAGGGCTAATTATTCCGACTTTGACGGGGTAATGTATGATTGGGTAGCAGCTTCTATTTGTCAGGGAAGCATCTATGCCAAGGATTCGGGCGGCTCTCCCTTGGAGATTCCCGATTTAACTTATGAAGAATACAAGACCTTTCACAAAAAATATTATCATCCCGTAAACTGTCGAATTTTTTTAATGGGAAATATTCCGACCGAAAAGCAGATGAAATTTTTAGAAGAAAAATTTCTTTCTAAATTTGAAGCTGCCGAAAAGCCTCCCTTTGTGCCGCCGATTGAGCCCTATGCCGAGCCCCGTTTCTTTTCGGTACCTGCCCCCGCCGGCGGCCCTGCTCCGGCAGGTGATACTGCTTCCGCCGAGGAGATGACTAAGGATTCCGTAATGCTTAACTGGCTTCTCCCCGAAACTTCGGATACCGAAAAACTTATGCAGGCCTATCTTATAGGAGAGGTTTTAATCGGGCACAGCGGAGCCTGCTTAAATAAGGTCTTATTGGAATCGGGAATAGGGGAAGACCTTTATCCTTATAACGGCATAGGAAAAAGCCTTAGAAACATTACCCTAACAATAGGAATGAAGGGAATTAAAAAGGGAACGCATGAGGATTTTAAAAAGCTGATTCTTAATGCTCTTGAAGAGCTTGTAAAAAAAGGAATCGACCCTAAGGAGATTGAAACGGCCGTTCATTCTATAGATTTTAGCAATAGAGAAATAAGAAGAAACTACGGGCCCTTCGGCATTAACCTGATGGAGCGTGCTATGGCAGGCTGGACATACGGGGTAAGTCCCGAAAAAACTCTTCAATACACTCCTGTTTTTGAAAAGGTAAAAAAAGACCTTGCCTCAGATAAAAGATACATCGAAAAACTGATTGAAAAGTATTTAATAAAGAATAAACATCATGCTCTTGTAAGAGTTTACCCCGATGCGGATTTTTGCAAACGCTTGGACGAAAGTCTGGAAAAAAGGGCTGAAAATTTTAATGCAGGTTTAACTGAGGATGCTCGCAGGGCAATGCTCAAAGAGCAGGAGAGGATGAACGAGTTTAAACAAAAAAGCGATTCCCCTGAAATGCTCGCCCTTATTCCCCATCTTTCAAAGAAAGACCTGCCTCCTCTTCCGCCTCCGATAGATGAAGAAATAGCCTTTATCGGAAATGTTCCCCTTGTTATGCATGAGCAGCCTACAAATGGGATAGGTTATTTTCAATTGGCTTTTCCTGTAGACGGTTTAAGCGAAGAAGATTATAAATATCTGCCCCTTCTTTCAAGTTGTCTTACGGGAATGGGAACCGAAAACCTTGTATGGAGCGAGGTTTCTTCCAGGCTTGCAAATTTACTTGGAAGCTTTTCGGCAAGTGCCGGTGTTTTTACGGCAAACAAGAATCTTTCTTTATGTAAAAATGCGGATAAGATAAGGCTCTCCGATATAGCCGGAAGGGATTGGCTTTTTGTTTCAGGGAAGATACTCGGCGAATTGATTCCTGAAGCTGTCTGCTTTGTTTTGCAGTTTTTAAACGAAATTTCTTTTGACGATAAAAAACGCTTAAACGATTTGGTAACCCAGAGGAAAAACGATTTTGAAAGCCTCCTCGCCCTTGACGGAAACAGCCTCGCTCTTCTTAGGGCTAGTGCACCCCTGTCCGAAAAAAATGCACGGAGAGAGATGCTTTCGGGATTAAGTCAGCTTAAATTTTTGAGGGAGCTTTATTTAAAAGTTAAGGAAGATAATTCTAAAAAAGCCGACTCTGAAAGCGCTGATTCCGAATTGAATAAATTATCAAACAAATTGAGTGCCGTATATAAATCGATTATAAAATCAGGTTTGATTATTGAAGTTACCGGTACAAAAGAAAATCTGGCCGCTTTAAAAACTGCCTTTGAAAAAAACTTAAGAGGTTTTAAGGCTCCCGATAAAACCGATAAGATTGTCTTTGAAAATCCATTTAAATTTAAGCCTTCCGAAAAAAAGAGGTTGGAACTTATTCCGGCTTCTCTTCAAGTAGGTTTTGCAGTTTCGGTTTTTAAGGCTGCAGCTTTCGGTTCAAAGGAGCAAGCCTCACAGTTAATCCTGTGTAAATGGCTTTCAAGTGGCCCGATGTGGGAAAAGATAAGAAGCATAGGAGGAGCCTACGGTGCCTTTACCGTTCCTATGTCCTTGGAAGAACTTTTAGCCTTTGTTTCCTACAGGGATCCGAACCCGATAAATTCTCTTTCCGAATTTTTAAACTCAATAGACGAGACATTTACCCAAGACTTTTCGGAAGAGATGATAGAAAAGCTTATTACGGGAAGATACAGCAAGGAGATCATTCCTATGACTCCTGCAGGACGAGGGGCGGCAGCCTTTAGGGATCTTCTTTCGGGTATTTCATATTCCGAAAAAAAAGAAGTTGTTGAAAAGATGTTGGAAACTACGGCTGAGGACTTGCGTAATTGTGCAAAAAAATTATCGGTTCAACGGGATTCCCTTTCTTCCGTAGTCTTGGCTTCCGATTCGGCTCTTGCCCAAAAAGAAACTATAAAAGAACTTTATCCCGAGCCCCTTCTTTCGGAGAGGGTTTGAGAAAGTCTAAACAGGGCTTTAAGGAATTTTAAATGGGTATTTTAAAAGCAGCTTCAGGCAAAAAAAATCTCCGCCCCTGCGTTATCGGGATTGATCCTGGCTTGGCAAATACGGGCTATGGAATTATAAGTTTTTCAAATAACCGCTTTGAGTGTATAGAATACGGCTCAATAAGTACCGAGCCCCATTTAGTCCAAGGGGAAAGGCTTTTAAAAATTTTCGATAGGGTTTCGGCTCTTATTGAAAAATACAGGCCTAAGGAGGCCGGAATCGAAACCTTATATTTTGCAAAAAATGCAACGAGTGCAATGTCCGTTTCGGAAGCCCGCGGCGTAGTTCTTTTGGCTCTGGCTCAAGGGCGGGTGAGGGTAGGAGAGTATGCTCCCAATTCCATTAAAAAAGCCGTAACGGGTATTGCTCAAGCCGAAAAAAGGCAGATACAGGAAGCCGTAAAATTGATTTTAGGTCTAAAGGAAATTCCTAGACCTGACCATGCGGCCGATGCCTTGGCTGCTGCCATTACAAAAATAAATTTAGGAGATGTAGGGGAGGTACGGGCTTATGTTTAACAGCATTTCAGGAATTTTAAGCGGTAAAACAACCGATTCCGTCTATGTTGAAAATTCAGGTATTGAGTGGGAAATCTTTGTTTCGGCCTTGGCCCTCGATGCCTTAGGCACTGTCGGAAAAGAGGTAAAGGTTTATACATGGCTTTATCACAGGGAAGATCAGATGAGGCTTTTCGGTTTTCCCAATCAGGCAGAACGCTCCTTGTTTTTGGATCTTACAAAGGTTGAGGGGGTAGGGCCCCGTCAAGCCTTAAAGATAATGTCGGGGCTTAATTCCTCTTCCCTTGAAAAAGCCTTGGAGGAGGGCGACATTGACACCCTTCAAAAAGCTCCCGGAGTAGGCAAAAAGACTGCCCAAAAAATGATTCTTGTCCTAAAAGGAAAACTTACCAATCTAAACGAGGTTTCCTCAAAGGGGCAGGCTTCCGTTTCTTGCGAATATGAAGACATCGTTACAGCCTTAACCGAAATGGGCTTTGAAAGAAAATCCGTAATCGTCCAAGTCGAAAAAATAGCCGAAGAAATGAAGGCCGCAGGTTCCGATCCTCTTAAAAACGAAGAAGAACTTTTTAGACGCTCAATCGTAGCTTTGAGCTGAAAAAGACAATAGTTTTATAGTGTTGCTATGGCTTTCAAAATCCTTTAATATATGGTATAATAAAATTATCTAAGGGGGCGTTATGAGTACGGCAAACAGAAAATACAAGGACTCAGTCTTTGTCGATCTTTTCAGTGAAGACGAAAAGGCTAAAGAGAATTTTTTGTCTCTTTATAATGCCTTGCACGGCACAAATCTACAACTGTCTTGCCCTGTAGAAAATATAAGGCTTGACAATGTTATGTATATGAACATAATAAACGATGTTTCCTGCCTTGTCGACAATAAGATTATTGTTCTTGCCGAACACCAATCCACTATAAACGAGAATATGCCTTTGCGTTTTTTAGAATACATAGCAAGGCTCTATGAAAAGTTGCAAGCTCCGACCGATAGATATTTAAGAAAGCTGTCTAAAATACCTACGCCGGAATTCTATGTTTTCTATAACGGCAAGGAAGATTACCCTGAAACTACAGTTCTAAAGTTATCTGATGCGTTTATAATAAAACCGGAAAAAGTGCCGCTGGAGCTTACAGTGCAAGTTTTAAACATTAACACTGATAAGGCAAACAAAATCCTAACAGTGTGCAAGCCGCTTGAAGAATACAGCCTCTTTGTTGAAGAGGTAAGAAAGCAAACACAACTAGACCCGGAAAACGGCTTTACCAATGCGGTAAAGATATGTATAGAAAAAGACATCTTAAAAGAATATTTACAGAGAAAATCACGGGAGGTAATCAATATGTTAGTAGCCGAATACGATTATGATACGGATATTGCAGTACAAAGAGAAGAAAGTCTAAGGATTGGCATACAACAAGGAATACAGCAAGGAATACAACGAGGAATACAGCAAGGTTTCTCCGATGGGGCATACCAAAAAGCCATCGAAACAGCAAAGAATTTGTTCCGCTTAGGACTGTCAATTGAGAATATAGCAGAAGCTACAGGCCTTACCAAAGAGGAAATCGAAAGCATTTGAAACCACCGCCATCCGTGCGACGCAGTAGATACCCGTATATTTGTAAAAGAGGAGGTAATCAATAGTGTTAGTAGCCGAATATGATTATAAAACAGATATAGCTGTACAGCGTGAAATAGCCTTTGCTGAAGGAATTGAGAACCTCTAAAAATTCAGCTTTTTAGAGGTTCTTTAATACGAACAAAGTTTTAAACAAAAGCGAAGTGTAACCACAGCACAGCTTCGAACGAAAAGCAATATACGGTTTAATCCTTAAACCTGATTCTTACCGAACCTATTCCGCCTTTGACGGTAATTGAGTTTTGGGCGATTGAACCGCTTTTTTGCCTATCGGCTAAAAAGGTTTTTGATTTTTTACCGTTTATTATAACCTCTCCTAAACCTGCACTTACATCAAAATCATAATCTTTTTCGGAACCATTTATTTTAAGATCTACTTCGCCTATTCCTCCCTTGACTGAAGTCTTACCCAGGGCCGTACCCGAAAAGCTAAATGAGCCGACACCGGATTTTATATCCATATTGGTTACTGTCGAATCCTTAAAGCTTACTTCGCCGACTCCGGCTTTGATTTCGGCATCCTTTGAAATCTTTGCATCATAAATATTTACTTCTCCGACTCCTGCTGAAAGATTAAATTTTTCTACATTGATATCGTGAATATCGAGTTCTCCGACCCCGCTCTTTATTTCAAAATTATTAAATACGATATTCCGCGGCAGGCTGATATATATTTTAGGCGAATTGTTTTTAAAATTAAAACCAAGATTCTTAAAAAACTTTGAAGGAGTGTTGTCTTCAAAACTGATTGTGTCTCCTTTTTTTTCTACATCGAAATACTTGGGATTAATCCGTTGAATTTTATATGAGGCTTCATCCGCGCGATCGCTTATTTCTATTCTTACCTCTCCGACTTCTGCCTTAAGAAAAAAATTCTTAATTCCATCCAAGCTGATTGTTTCATCTTTTTCGTATTCATCTCCAAAATACTCGTCCATATCATCCTCCCAAGATTCTATATTTTCTGCCATATCTTCTATGCCGTCTTCCATACTCTTGCCCGCCGACATAATTTTATTATATGCTCTGTCAATAAAATTCCGTTCACGAATTCTACGCTTAGATCTATAAAAAAATCTTCCGCCTAAACTATAACCTATGCCGACAAGCATAAGTCCCAAAAGAATAATTAAAATTGTCTTTCCTATTTTTTTCATATAAATCCCCTTAACGATATTTTGTGTGAACCGTTTATCGGTTATCTTAATAATTTAATAATCGCAAGTATTATTAAAGTCGGAATACCCAGAACGATTGCACCTGCAAATAAAACCGGTATCAGCCAAAAGACCAGTTTAAAAGCAAGAGCTAAAATTCCCCCTACAATCCCGAAGACTGCAGCAATAATCCCGAAAACAAAAACAATAATTAAAAAAGCAATTAACATTTTTCCCTCCATAAAGTATGTTTTGTGCTTTGCACAAAACTCGAAGATAAACATGAAGGCTTGTATTTCAAGCCGGAATGTTTATCGCCCCTCCATAAATTAAATTTTTTTTACCAGCTGCGATATTTTTCTTATAATCGCAGTAACAAAAAGGTATAAAAGTCTGGTAAAACCTATGGCTATTAAAATAGCTCCTATTAAAAGAATGCCCGTACCGAAGTCTACAAAAAGCATACCGAAAGCGAATACTGCCAATATACCGCCGCCGAAAACAAGGGCAATAGAGGCAACGCAAAGTCCTACACATAGAAGAACTATTACTACGGTAAGAATTACAGCCAGCGGTATTGCAATCGGAGCTGCAAAGATTCCGAGGATTGTAAACCATAAGGCTCTTAAACCTCCCCTTGCAGATTTTCTTGCTCCTTCGGCTTCTTTTATTGCATAGTCCGAAAGAATTTTTGAAGCAATGTGGGCAGGGCTTCTAAGCTCGTCTATGACATTTTGCTCATTTTCACTTCCTGCCTCATCAAAATATTCTTCATAGAATTTAATTGCTTCCTTTCTATCCTTATAGGGCAGATGCCGAAGCCTGTCCTCAAGCTCTTCAATGAATTCTCTTCTTTTCATTTTATTCTCCTTCCCGAGTACTTATTTTAATTTTTCCGAAAGTAGTGCTGATCTTTATATTGGTATCTGAAGTTTTACTTCCGAGGTTAAGCCTGTCTCCTCGTCCTTCAATATTTTTCCCATTTAGTTTTACACTGCCTTGTTTAGAAAAAATATTTATATCGTAATTTTCTACTTTATCAGGCAAATTAAGATCTACCGAACCTATGGCAGAATTGATTTTAGCATAACTGTGTAAATTTCCTTGGAATATTATGCTTCCTGCTCCGGTGTTTAATATGGCTTCATTAAAATCACATTTTTGGAATTTATTCGTTCCTGCCCCCGTATTGAATTTTCCTCTATCCGATTTTAATTCGTTTCCCGTTATATTTCCGGCTCCCGAATTTGCATTGATGTAGGAGCTTTCGGTTTTTATAAAGTCAATTGTTCCTGCCCCTGTCGATGCGGAAATATTACCGGCTTTTATGTTTTCGAATTTTATAGCACCTGCCGAAGAAGAAAGCTTCATAGTTTCAATATCCATATCGCTTATATTTATGGAACCTGCAGAAGTATTAAAATCTATTTTTTTGTGTAGACCGCTTTTTACCGAAAAATTCCCGCATGTTGTGTAGCCTTCAATGATTTCGACATTTACTTCTTCTATTTTTAAAGAACCCATCTGGGAATTAAATTCGAGTTTTTCAAGATGAGTATCTTTGGGAATGTTTATGAGGATTTCTCTTTTGCCTGCATTAAAAGAGGTGTTTATGTTAAAATTTTCCAAAAAGGAAACAAAGCCTTTTTTGCTGAAAAAGAAAACGGGCTTTTCCTTTATTATAAGCTTTCCGTTTTCAATCTTTGCCGAAAAATCATCATCCGCAATATTTTGAGTAGTATACTCAATTTTTTCTTCTTGAGAAGCATTTATTAAAACTTTTGCGGCTGTTATGTTTAAAATAATTTCCGAAATGCTTTCATCGGGCGAAAACTGCTGGGAGACTTGAGTGTTTTCACCCTTATATGAGGTTTTATGAAAATCTATAATCTCCTCTGCAAGTTTTTTAGGTGCTCCAAGTTCTTCAATTGCCGCTTCTTCGTTTTCGGCATCTTCAAAGTATTCTTCATAAAACTCGATAGTATTTTTTCTGTCTTCAGGTTTTAAAACCGAAAGATAAGAATTAAGTTCAGTTAAAAATTGGTCCTTTGTCATCTTTAATCTCCTAAAGGGCTGTGCCCTTAAAAATCTTGTCTATTAGTTCCTTATAGGACTTCCATTCTCCAATGTAGAGTTCATGCTGCCTTAATCCCGCAGGCGTTATTTTATAGTACTTACGGTTCCGCCCGTCGATAGGCTGGTCGTAGGTTTCCAAATATCCGCTTGTTTGCAGTCTTTTTAGAACAGGGTATAAGGTAGATTCCGATATTGGAAGAAGGCTTTTGACATCCTGCGTTAGTTTGTAGCCGTAAGAATCCGAGTCTTTTAAAAGGGCTAGAACGCAGGCTTCAAGCAAGCCCGTATTTATCGAAAAAATCATCCCGTTAACCTCCTTGCTATATCCGATATTATATAATACTATTTAGTATATTATTTATATTTATATATTATATAAAATATAATATTATGTCAAGTATAAATATGAATTTTTTTATAAAAAGTCTATAAAAAAGTTTTGACAAGTTTAGAAATTTATGTTAGTATAGGTACATAATTACTTATATGGAGTTTGATTAATGATAAATCCTTTGATCCTTTCTGTTGTTGCTATGATTGTCTTATGTTTATTCCAAGTAAATATTTTAGTCTCGATTATTATTTCTGCCGTATTGGGCGGATTTTTAGGCGGTTTGAGCCCTTCCGAGATAATGAATGCTATGGTTTTAGGAATGGGAGATAATGCCGAGATAGTACTTTCCTATGCCTTACTTGGTATTATTGCTGCTGCAATTAATGAGACCTTTCTTGTTGACTTTATTGCCTTAAAATTTTATAGGAATTTAAAAGGTAAAAAGTTTTTGCTTTTATTTTTGATAACCCTAATCGGTATTGTGTCTGAATCATTAATTCCGATACATATTTCTTGGATACCCCTGGTCCTTCCTCTCCTTTTGGTTATTATGAACAGTATGAGGCTTGACAGACGTGCCGTAGCATGCAGTTTGACTTTTTCTTTAATATGGCCGTATTTGATTTTTCCTATAGGTTTCGGTCTGGTCTTTCATACGATTATAGCTAATGCGATGGTGCAAAACGGCCTTAATTTTAAGGTAAACGATGTTTGGAAGGCTATGCTCTTACCGGCATTCTTCCTTATAGTAGGCTGGCTTGTTTCTATTTTTATTTCTTACCGTAAACCCCGTAACTATGATCAGCAAGGCTTTGAATTTGATATGGAAGTTGAAGTAAAATTTGGAAGAAAAGAATGGTTATCTCTTGCTTCGATTATTATTTTATGTGTAGTTCAGGTAATTACGGGTTCAATGGTATGGGGCTGCATAGCAAGTATAACGGTTTTGCTTGGAACAGCTACAGCAGATGTACGCCGATCAAATGAAAGAATGCACTATAGTATGAGAATTATGGGCGGTGTTGCTTTTATAATGCTTGCTGCAGGAGGTTTTTCAAAGATTATGATTGCAACTGGCAGTATAGAAACACTTGTTTCCGATACTGTTGCCGTATTCGGAACCGGTAAATTTATTATGGCTCTTTTAATGCTTTTGATAGGCTTACTCATTACGATGGGTATAGGAACCTGTTTCGGCAGTGTTCCGATAATTGCAGCCCTATATGTTCCTTTAGGAATAAAATTAGGTTTCAGTCCTCTTGCTATTGTCTGTCTTGTCGGAACAGCCGCTGCTCTGGGCGATGCCGGTTCTCCATCCTCTGATGTTACATTGGGCCCGACAAGCGGTTTGATTACAGACCGTCAGCATAATCATATTTGGGATACATGTATTCCTACATTTTTACACTTTAATATTCCATTATTGATTGGCGGCTTAATAGGTGCCTTGATCCTATAAAAATTGAATATATTTGGAGGCAAAATATGAAAAAAATAATTTTGATTGCTTTATTTTTTATGTGTATTTTGGCTATGGGCTTTTCCGAAGATCCGGTTATCGGTTTATGGAAAAGCGTTGATGAAAAAACCAATGAGGTTACCGGAGTCTGGAATATCTATGAAAAAGACGGAAAATTGTTTGGGGAAATGCTTGTTACCGTAGGACATGATCCTAAGGAGCTTGCGTCTTCCTGTAAAGAATCCTATAAAGATTTTCCGAAAGCCGGAAAGGTAAACGAAATGCCGCTCGTAGGCACGCCTTTTATTTACAATCTTGTAAAAAAAGAAGCCGGTTCATGGCATAAGGGCTATATCATTGATCCGGGTGACGGCAAGTATTACTATTGCAAAATAAAATTTCACAAGGCTGACGGTAAAAAATTTAAAACCGATACCCTTGAAATGCGCGGAGAGATCGGTCTCGGCATAGGACGCAGTCAGTATTGGCTTAGAACCGATAAGGCAGAAACCGACGAATTGATCAAAAATAATGTAGTTAAGAATTAGTATCAGCGTAATTCGGTATCGGTGATAAGGCTTTTTGCAATGGCTGTAAGGGCTTGAGCTTGAGAGAGTGGATAGGGTTCTACCGAGTTCCACTCAGGGTTTAAACAAGTTCCCGGTACAAATTGGGCTAGCCTCCATCTTGCGTTTTTAGGCAGGAGGGAGGCTATTTTGTTTATTTCGTCTTCAGATACGAGGTACGGAGCCAAAACCGTTCTATATTCTACTTCCGTTTTTTCGGTATTTGATTTTAGAATATCGAGGGTTTTTAAGAGTGCGGTTTTTGCTTTTTTTGCGGCTGAATCGGTTTTTGAGGCTAAAAGTTCCCCGTACCTTTCAGGCGAAGTCTTTACATCTATGGCTATCATATCAGGTTTAAGATTGGAAGAGCCTAAAACCTCTTCTATGCGTTCCGGAAAAAGGCCGTTTGTGTCTATTTTGACTGCAAGGTTTAAGGACTTTGCTCTTTCAATGAGCTCGAACAAGGCCGGAGACATAAAGGGTTCTCCCCCTGAAATAACAAAGCCTGAAATAAGGTTTTTCCTACTTTCTAAAAATGTATAGATTTCGCTAAGCTCATAATAATCATTGGTGTTTTCCTGATTTGCAGTAAAGGAAGAAGGAGAGGCTAGGGCGAGCTCTGCATTGTGGCAGTAGGGGCATCGCATATTACAGCCGGGTAAAAAAACCGCCGCTGCTACGCGGCGGGGAAAATTAACTAAGGTAGTTTTTTGTAAACCTGCAAGCATTAGGCTATTTGTTCTTTTTTTTCTGAAAGGTTTTCCGAACTTGAAAAATTTAAGGAGCCGCTGATGGGCAGGCAATCACAGTCGGACAGAGTTTTTCCAATCCTTTCGTTTTCGGAAGAGAACATAAGCCTATGGTTATATTCTTCCCGTTTTCCTTTGTTCCAGTTGCGGACCGATCGGTAGTAGCCTACAATTCTGGCATAAACCTCGGTTCCCGTGCCATGAACATTTTCAAGTTCTTTTTTTACCTCTTCAATTTCTGCATTGACTTTTTCAATGTTTCTCATTTTTTTCCTCCCGGCTTTCGGAATAAACCGTTATTTAGCGTTCTATTCCTTATATCGGCTATTCTAACACTATATATAGTGTTTGTCAAGTAAAAAGTTAAAAAAAATGATAATTTTTACAATTTTTTTCTCTTGATGTATATAAAAATGTGTGGTATATTAAACGAGGAGGGATAAATTATGAAAGCAATTAATGTAACACAGGCTCATACCGATCTTTTTAAAATACTTGCCTTTGTTAATGATAATTCTCAACCTCTTACACTTACAAATAGTAAGGGAAAAAATGCAGTTATCATTGGTGAAGATGATTGGAACGCTATACAGGAAACAATATATCTAAACTCTATTTCAGGTTTGCCGGAATCGCTTATTTCGGGAAAAAACGCAGCTTTGGAAGACTGCCTATCCGAAAATGAAGTTAAATGGTAGTTAATTTATATATGGCAGCTAATGTACAGAATTGTTTATGAAAAACAAGCCGTAAAGGATATTCAGAATTTAAAATCATCAGGCTTGGATATAAAAGCAAAAAAATTGATAGAAATTGTACGCAATGACCCTTTTCAAAAAAATCCTCCATTTGAAGCCCTGCTTGGAAATCTTTCCGGTTTATATTCCCGTAGAATAAATATTCATCATCGATTTGTTTATCAAGTCTATCCTGAAAAGATAGTGATTGATAATATTGAGTATGAAGGAACAGTAAAAATTATCAGAATGTGGTCGCATTATGAGAAAATAAAGTTAAACTAAACAAATCAATTGTCCTTGCAGTTTAAATTTACATAAAGGTTTAAAAATAATCTTTTTAAGACTTCCTCTTGACAAATTTTCTTCTTTTTGATATCATAATGATATCAAAAAGAAGTTTTTATAGGAGAATTTTATGAATGAAGTAGAATTAAAAGCAAAAAACGGGTTTGTGATGTTATGTCTTTTTATACTTATCGAACTTGCTGCCTTTCCGGCCTTGGTCTGCAGTATCTATTTTGCAGGTGAGGATTTAATTCCGCCTTATATAGGTATTCCCTGTATTGCGGTTCTTGTTTTAATAATAATAACGGTTTCTACCTGTTTTTTCGGTATTAAGATATTAAAACCGCAGGAAGCCCTAGTTCTAACCCTTTTTGGAAAGCACACTGGTACCCTAAAAAAGAGCGGGATGTATTTTGTTAATCCCTTTTCTATCGCTGTTAATCCTGCTGCAGAAACCGTTTTGCGCCAAAGCGGAGATGTAAACAAAAAGGTTTATGCTCAAAATGCAGGTGTTAATTTTGCATTAAACAAAAAGATTTCTTTAAAGCAGATGACCTTAAACAATAACCAGCAAAAGATAAACGATAGGCTTGGAAACCCCATCGAAATAGGCATTGCCGTAATTTGGAGGGTTGTAGATACGGCAAAGGCTGTTTTTGCAGTGGATAACTACAAAGAATTTTTATCTTTGCAATGCGATGTTGCTTTAAGAAATATAGTTAAAATCTATCCTTACGATATTGCAGAAAATGTAGATACAACAGGGGACGGTACTCCCGATGAAGGCTCGCTCAGAGGTTCTTCCGAAATTGTTGCAAACAGAATCAAAAATGAAATTCAGTCAAAGGTTAATGAGGCCGGTATAGAGATTATCGAAGCCCGCATTACCTATCTTGCCTATGCCCAAGAAATAGCTGCCACAATGCTTCAAAGGCAGCAGGCTTCTGCAATTATCGATGCCCGAAAGATGATAGTTGACGGAGCCGTAGGTATGGTCGAGATGGCCTTGGATAAGTTAAACGAAAGCGGAAAGGTGATTCTCGATGAAGAGCGAAAGGCTGCCATGGTGTCAAACCTTCTTGTAGTCCTTTGCGGAAATAAGGATGCTCAGCCCATAGTAAATTCGGGTTCTTTATATTGATGGAAAAGGATGAGAAAAAACAGATACCCTTACGGGTATCTGCAAAACTATATCAGGATCTTGCTTCTTGGGCTGAAGACGACTTCCGTTCTATAAACGGACAGATAGAATATCTTTTAAGCTTCTGTGTTAAGCAGCGCAAAAAAACGGGTAAGTATGTAAGCGATGAAATAGATGAAGAGCCGGATCTGGGAGAGATTAAATAAAATTTTCTTAAACCGTATTGACAAAAGTTAGAATTTATGTAGACTATCTAGCTAGATAACTCGTTATACCATTTGCGGTTAAATTAAATAAAATGACTATTTACCGCCTCAAACATGACTTTTGTCACTGGTAAAGCGGGTAAAAAATATGTAAACTTACAGAAATGTAAGGCAGAAAGTTAAAATGTAAGCTATAGTAAATGCTTGTTTTAATTTTTTATAATATAATATGTACAACTTTTTTGGAGGTTTTGTATGAATATTGTACAAGTTAAAAACTTAAAGAAGACCTATCCGTTGGGAAAGGTTTTAGTTGAAGCCGTAAAAGGCATCGATTTCGCCATTGAGCAAGGCGAATTCGTTTCTATTTCAGGGCCTTCGGGTTCCGGCAAATCAACCATTCTTAATATGATAGGTTTAATAGATACGCCCTCGGGCGGGGAGCTCATCATAAACAATGAAAGTATTTATAAGGAATCGGATTTTGCTTCTCTTTTAAAAAAACAGAACAAAAAGGTTAAGGTTCCCAACAAACTGGATAAAAAAATGACCGTACTCCGCCACGAGTATTTAGGTTTTATTTTTCAATCCTTTAACCTTGTTCCGGTTTTAAATGTATACGAAAATATAGAATTTCCTCTTTTATTTGGAAAGGCAAAAGAGAGTAAAGCAAATCAAAAAGAGTGGATTAACTATTTAATCGATAAGGTCGGTTTGAGCGAATGGAAGAACCATAAGTCTAACGAGCTTTCAGGAGGTCAAAGGCAGAGGGTTGCCATCGCAAGAGCCTTAGCTACTAAACCTCAAATAGTTTTAGCCGATGAGCCTACTGCAAACCTTGACTCAAAGACAGGTATTCAAATTTTGGAGCTTATGAAAGAGGTAAACAGGGAACTTAAAACAACCTTTATCTTTTCGACACATGACGCAAAGATCGTAGATATGACCAACCACCGCATTAAGATTTTGGACGGTCAAATCCTTGAAGATGTAAAGGCTTCAGCTTAAACTTAGGAAAATTATTATGAATAAGACAATTTTTAAAATGGCGGTAAAAAATCTTTTTGCAAGTAAAGCGAAAATGATTATTACCTTATCACTTATAGGAATAGGAACTTTTTTGGTAATCCTAGGCTTCGGTATCTTAAATTTTTCATTGCAGCAAACTCAAGCGGTGTGTATAAGCGATTTTTCGGGAGATGTTTTAATTACGGGCAAGCCTGAAAAAGACACTGTAATGGTACAACTCTTGGGAGTTTTTCAGACAGTCAGTGTCAGCATGGATACACCTAAGATGCCCTATCTGGTTCCTTTTGAAAAAGTTAAGTCCAAGGTTGAAAGCCTTCCTGAGGTAAAAGGCCTTACATCTTCCGTTTTTGCAAGCGGTATGCTCAAGGCTCTTGATTTACCCGATTCATGGGAGGCCGAAGACAAGAACCGGTCCTTTTTTCCTTATGCACAGATTCTAGGAATTGAACCTGAAAGTTATAAAAATCTTTTTGATACGATTAATATTTATGAAGGAGAATATCCTAAAACATCAAACGGTAAGTTTGCTCTGATTCCGCGTGATTTAAAAGAAAAGTTTGAAAAATATTATGACAGGCCCTTAAACTTGGGTGACGAGATTTTGGTAACGGCCTTTGCAGGAAAGGCAAGACAGCAAAAAGTTATCATAACGGGCTTTTTTGATTATGCTCATCCCGATACGGCAATAGACGGCATAGCCTACTTTGATGTAGATACAACCCGAATACTTGCCGATATGACCATGGGAGCAAGAGTTGCAGCGGCCATTCCCGATTCCGTCGATTTAAGCCTTTCAGAAAAATCGGAAGATGAACTTTTTTCGGATGATTCAGGCGCAGATATTATAGATACCGTACAGAATTCAAATTCAAAGATTGATTATGAAAATCTTTTGGGAAGCACCGAACTGCGCGATCGGCTTAACTTAGCCGACAATGAAGCTTGGCATCATATCGTAATAAAGCTTAAAGATTCTTCAAAGACTCAAAGCGTAATAAAAACCTTAAATGATTGGTTTAAGGAAGAAGGAATAAGCGCTCGAGCTGTGAATTGGGAACGCGGAATGGCAATGTATTACAGTGCAATAGAAGGAACAAGAATTCTTTTTATTACAATGCTGGCTATTCTTTCCGTAGTAGTTTTAATCGTTATAATGAATACACTGGTTGTCGCCGTTATGCAAAGAAGCTCCGAGATAGGAACGATGAGGGCCATAGGAGCTAAAAAAGGTTTTGTCAGAAGGATATTTTTTGCGGAATCTTTTTTTATGTCTTGCGTAGGTGTTCTTATCGGCTTGGTACTTGCTCTTATCACTGCAGCCGTTGTAAATGCTTTTGACATCAGGGTCGGAGATATACTTGCAGCTATGTTCGGCGGAAAACAGATTAGGGTAAGTATTTCGATCGGTTCTGCCGTTTGGACAATGGCTGCAATGCTTTTAGCAGGTCTTGCAGCAAACTGGTATCCGGTAAGGCTTGCTTTAAAGATAAGTCCTCTTGAAGCAATTAACCGTTAAATAAGGAAATGGATTATGAATATATTAAAAATAGCATTTAGAAATTTAAACAGACAAAAAAGGCGAAGTATTCTTTTGGTTTTTGCGATAGCCTTTGCTTTCTTTGTCGTTATCTTTATGGACGGCATGACTTCCGGTGCCGTAAACAGTATGGCCGGAGAAATTTCAAAAATCGTAGGAGGCCATGTCTATATAATAGGTTCAAAAAAGGCTCCCGATAAGTCGGCGGATGATCCTGCTCAAATTTATATGGACAAAAACGATGTTGAGTTTATAGAAAAGACCGTAAAAGAATTAGGAATAGAAACTACGTACATCATAAAAAGAAGTCGTGCATCAGGTAAGCTGATATTTGAAGGAAAAGAAGTTACCTCTCAAATTGACGGCTGCAAATTCGATGAAGAAAAAATTTTACATGACAGTATTCTTTTTAAGGAAGGAAGCTGGGAAGCCATGAAAAAAGAAAATGCAATTCTTCTTTCCGAATCGGTAGCCGCAACCTTAAATGTAGACTTGCACGATATAGTTTTACTTGAAACTAGGACATCACAAGGTCAGCTTACGGTTATTGAACTTCAAGTAGAAGGTATTGCAGTAAATCGCTCTTCATTCGGCGGAATCACAAATTACATCAATTTTGATTATTTGCAAAAAATTACGGAATTGGAAAAAGACAGTATAGAAGTATATTCGCTTTTTTTAAAAAATCCCGATATGCAGGAAATTTATGCGCAACAGCTTGAAAGAAAAATCGCAGAAACTCATCCCATTACAAGCAGGGATCTTGCCCGAACTATAAGCCCTTCACAGCCTGCAAGCAATGTATTTAAGCAACTTGAAGAAGGAAAGTGGCAGGGAACCAAATTCGGCATAGCTACTTTTTACGATTTTGCTCCGCAGGTTATTACCTTTATGAATACCTTAAACGGTATAAGTTTCGGTATTTTGATTGTGCTTTTGGTTATTACGATGATAGGTATTTCAAATACCTTTAAAATTATTGTGTATGAAAGAAGGGGGGAAGTCGGAACCATGCGCTCTTGCGGTGTTATGAGAAAACATATAAGGCGTCTTTTTCTTGCAGAAGCTTCATTTTTATCCTTATTCGGAGCCGTATGCGGTTTTGTACTTGCTGTTCTTGTAATGCAGGTTATCTCGTTTATTCCGATAGCTGTAGATTCACCTTTTTCGGTCTTTACCAAAAACGGATACTTTGCGTGGAACTTATCCGCTCTTTTAGTTTTTTTAAAGTTTGTGATAATGTTGGGTTTAACCCTGCTTACTGTAAGGGGCTCGGCTTCGAGAGCCGCTAATATGATTCCTGCCGAAGCGCTGAGGTCGGGAAAATAAGTTTTTATGGGAGATTCGATAAACAGTTCGGCAGAAATTCTGCCTTACTGTTTATCTTCGAGTTTTGTGCTTTGCACAAAACATCGTGTTATAGGAGAATGTATGAAATATTTTATTAACAAAAAATTATTGATTATACTCATTGCTTTTTTTGTAAGCATTGCGGTATTTGCCGAGATTCCCTCAATGGAGGAAATGTATAAGATTATGGATAAAGTTTTCGACACGGGAAATTTTAAAAAAGATTTTACAAGCACTCTCACACTGATTGTCGAAAAGCCTAATCAGCCTAAGGAAGTCGTTCAGTTTAAACTCTTTAGGCGTGACACTAAGGACCAAACAACTCTTATTCAGCTGGCTCCCGAAGCCGATAAGGGAAACGGTTATTTACAGGAAAAGGAGAACCTTTGGTTCTATGATCCTATTGCCCATCAGTTTACTCATTCTTCCCTTAAAAGGAATTTGGCAAACAGCGATACAAAATTATCCGATGTAAATAAAAAGTCGCAATTTAGGCAAGCTTGGGAAATTCTTAAAATTGAAGAAGCAAAGCTGGGTAAATATGAGGTTTATGCGGTAACTGCTAAGGCTTTGGAAAAGGATGCTGCTTATGCTCAAGAAAAATTCTTTGTACGAAAAGACGAACACCTCCTTTTAAAAATAGAAAGTTACGGTGCGAGCGGAAAACACATGAGAACTACTCTTATACCAAAATACGCAAATGTTGAAGGTATGCCGCTTCCCGTACATCAAATATATATAAATGAGCTTATCAAGGGAGAAAAAACAACGCAGATATTTCAAGACTTCAGCACTGCAAAAATTGATGATGTAGTTTTTACCAAGGCTTATTTGGAGAAGATAAACTAATATGAAAAAAATTGCGATTTTTATTTTTGTTTTATTTATTCCCCTTTTTGTGTTTGCACAAGAAAACTCTTCCGATTTGGAAAATGATCTTTTCGGCGGAGATGAAGATACCCTTATATCTGCCGAAGAGGCCGGTTCCGAAAATAAAAGCGGTTTAAAGTTTAAGGCTGATCTTGAAAAGGCAACTCTTAGCCTTGAGTCAAAAAAAATGAGAATAGGCGGAAGTTTAAGTTCTTCAATGGGAATAGATTATGCTTGGGAAGATCCCTATTCAAAGAAGAATGATTACCTGAAATCTTTGAAAGACGGAAAGGGAAAATTTAACATAAACTTAAACGGAAGTCTTTTTTTTGATGCCCGTCCCAGCGAAGACTTAAAACTTTACGGAAAATTTCTTTTCGGCTTTCCATTTGAGAAGAGTTTATCAGGACAAGGTTCAGCTTTTGTGCCTAAGTCGATTGTTCCTCCAAATGGTATTGAGTTGCCTGCCTTTGTAGAAGTAAGCGGAGTTCCAAATATTAAAATTCAAGAGCTTTACACGGATTTTTCCGCTAAGAATATTGCATTTTTCCGTTTTGGAAAACATGCAGTAAAATGGGGAACCGGTTATTTTTATAGCCCTGCCGATGTTATAAATATTTCAAGAATCGATCCTCAAGATACTACGGCCGATAGGGAAGGGGGTATTTCTTTAAGAACCCATATAATAATTCCCAAAACCCAGCACAATATCTGGCTCTACCTGTTGCCTCCGGAACAGAGAGACGGCTATGATCCCAAATACACGGCAGGAGCCGCAAAGGGCGAGTTTGTTGTCGGTAACTGGGAATTGGGATTTGGAGGCTGGTACAAATACGAAAAAGCACCCCGTCTTATTACCACCGTTTCGGGCAGTATTGCAGGAAAGGTTGCCGTCTTCGGCGAGGGCGTTTTTGCTTGGGGAAGCGATTATACCTATTATAAGGCCGATATGAGTCCCTATACCGAAAAAAACAAGCCCTTTTTTCAGGCAACACTAGGCGGTTCTTATTCAAATGCCGACACCAATACCGGTATAGTTTTACAATATTTTTATAACGGCTTCGGGTACTCAAATACTGATACCGCTCAAGATATTCTTTCAAAGGCTGCTGTGCACATAAAAAATAAGAATTACACTCATCCTTCAGTCCTTGCCTCAGGTGATATTTTTGCTATGGGAAATATAGGCCAACACTATATAGCTCTTAATATAAGCCAAAACAAACTCGGTACCGATAAGTTGAGCCTAAACTTTTTTCAGCAATTTGCTATATCGGAACTTGAAGGTTTTTCAAAGCTTACCCTTAACTGGAGAATATATAAATTTGCCAGTATGAGTACAGGGCCTTCTTTTAGCTATCCCTTAAGTCCCAATTCAAAGACGAAGGGTGAGGTGAGGTATAGTCTTTCGTTCCGCCTAGGCGGCGGCACCTTCTAAGCCGTAAATAGAGGGGCATCTACTGCGTTGCTGCGAAAAAATGAATGCTCGACGTGCAACAAGCACGCCTCCGCTTCATTTTTCCTCGCGCCTTGTATCTGCTCCCTCTATTTACGGCATAAGTTTGCGATACGGGATTCAAATGCGGTTAATTTTTATTTGCTTCGCGTCCTCGGATCGCCTCTTGCCGGATTGGATTAATCTCCCCCGCCACGGATGGCGGGTGGTTTCATCTCTTTCTTCAATTGAAAAATAGTCAGTAAAATTTTATACAGCAAGTTAGAAATATTTCTCTTCCTCTAATACCCAAAAAATCTTAAATACTTGCATATTCCATAAAAATATGCAATAATTAACTTATACATAAGAAAACTGCCGCTTATAGTATGTTTCGGCTGCATGAAGTCGGCTCTTTCTTACAATGTTTTTTATGTTTAGGTTGTTTATCCTGTTGGAATTTAACAGCCATGCATAGGTGTTTTATCCAGGTTTATTAAGATGGAAACATTAATCATCATAATAGACCATGGTTAAGCTATGCCATAAAAAATTTGTATTGTGCTTTTTTAAGGAGGTTTTTATGTTTATTGAAATTAGGTCTTATGAAAAAGAGCGTTTGTCGGTGCGTTTTAAAGCTGAGGGAGATGATTTTTCTAAAATTCTGCAATCAAATACCTAACAGGGCTTGGATTCCGGCCGGATATTTCTGGATTATACCTGCCGACCGTAATTCTTGCGATATTTTATTAAACAACCTTTATAATGAAGGGATTTGCAGGGCAGATTCCGGCTTTATCTTTAAAAATTGTGAACCTAATGATAGCAACAAGCCTCATGATGCCAAGCTTTTGAATACCGAAATTATTGGAGAAAGGAATAATCATACTGCAACCGATGTTCAGTGTATTTTAAATAAGTTGGAAGAAGTTATTACTGCCAAACACTACAGTAAGCGTACAATGGAAGCCTACAGCTATTGGATAAGCCGCTTTATTCGTGAAAATAAGAATAAAAATCTTAAAACTCTTTCCAATACGGAAATAAATGCCTTTGTGAGCCGTCTTGCAGTGAAGGAAAAGGCTGCCGCTTCAAGCCAAAATCAGGCTCTTGCGGCTCTTTTGTTTCTATATAAAAACATATTAGGCTTAACTATAAAGACTCCTGAAAATATAGTCCGTGCTAAAAAGCCTAAAAAGCTGCCTGCCGTAATGACCCGTGAGGAAACTGCAAAGATATTCTCTCTTTTGCCTGAAAACGATTACGGGCTTATTATCCGTTTGCTTTACGGAACCGGAATGCGGCTTATGGAAGCCTTGCGGTTAAGGATTCAAGATATCGATTTTGGGAAAAACGAAATTACGGTACACTGCGGAAAGGGTGCGAAAGACCGTAAAACCGTATTGCCTGTTTCACTTAAATTTCCGCTTCAAAAGCATTTGGAAAATGTCCGGCGTATTCATGAGGCAGACTGCAAGGACGGCTTCGGTTCGGTGCCGCTGCCCTCTGCTCTTGCAAAAAAATATCCCATCGCCGGCAAAAGTTGGGCATGGCATTGGGTATTTCCCCAAACACGCCGATGGCGTAACAAATAAACAGGCGAGCAGGGGCGACACCATATCGATCCTTCGGTTATTCAGCGAACTCTGCATGAAGCGGTTTTAAAGTCCTGCATCCCAAAACCGATAGGCTGCCACACTTTCCGCCACTCATTTGCAACGCACCTGCTTGAAGCAGGCTACGATATCCGCACCATTCAAGAGCTTCTCGGTCACAGCGATGTTAAGACTACTATGGTTTACACCCATGTCCTAAACCGCGGCGGTCTGGGCATTCAAAGCCCTATAGACAGGATGTGATTTTTTTATCCCATTTAGTGAAGATAGGCCTAATCTGCCAACGGTTCATTTATCCGATTCGTATTTATGGTAGAAAGATGTGTTTTTTTTTTTACAGCAGTTTAGATTGCAAATTATTGGTTTTTATGCTATAGTGAGGAAGGGTCGAAGGGATGTTAGGTTTATACAATTGTTATAGGCAAATTAAATATAAAGGAGAATAATAGTATGGATAATGATATGAGAATAAAAATAATTGAAAGGTTTGATTCATATTATGCTGGCATCAATAACAAGGGATCTTTTTTACTTGCTTTTAATACTTTTTTTATTGGGCTGGTAGTTGTTAATTATAAAAATTTATTATCTTCTGTAATAGATAATTTGAAATGTTATTTATGCGGTCTAATAGGAATTATAGTATTTTCTTTTATCTCTTCAATTTTCTTTACGATAAAAGCAATAGTTCCTTATTTCGGTTCTGAAAACATTAATAGAAAAAAATCCTGTTGGTTTTTTTATGATATAGCAACAGATGACAAAGAAACATTTTTTAATAGAATAAATAATTATACAGAAGATGATATAGCTTCAGATTTAAATAATCAAATTTTTGAACTTTCAGTAGGACTTAAAAAAAAGCATGAAGATATTAAAATAGCTTTAATATTTGATTGTATTATAATATGTATGTTTGTTATTTTATTTTTTTTCATTAAGGGGTAAGTTATGACTTTATTTAATAATTATTTACAGGATATTTCTAAAATTCTTACTGAAAATAGAAGTAGCTCTTCTTTGTGCTTTTCAGATTCAAGAAAAAGTCTTGAATCTGTACCAAGTATTAAGCTTGAGGAAGCTGTAATGGAGAAAACACTTGAGAATACTAAAAATTTAATCCAAATTAATAGAAATGAACTTGCCAATCTTTTTGGTATGAATCCGTTTTCTTTTCAATCTCTACAAATAGGTGCTCATCCTGATTTTAAGAGCTTAGGATTCGAAGATCATGAACAATATTACTGTGTATCTATGTTTATGGATATACAAGGGTCTACTAGATTAAATGAAAAGTATAATTTATTTCAAATAAAAAGAATTAAAGATACTATATTAACTTTAGCAATATATGTATCTTTATATTTTGGTGGGCATGTGCATAGATTGCAAGGTGATGGTATTTTTTTACAATTTGTACGAAAAGGGCTTGCTGAATGTGATGCTGTAATAAATGCATTGAATACAGCATCAGTTCTTACATACTTTATAAGTACAGATTTAGCTTCTATTTTTATTTCAGAAGGTGTAGAGCCTTTAAACGTAAGAATTGGTATTGATTTAGGTTTTGAAAAGGATGTGCTTTGGTCTTATTATGGTATTCCTAACTATTCAGAATTAACAACTACCAGTTTACATACAGATTTAGCTGCAAAATTGCAAGCAGCTGCGAATTCAAATGAAATACTAGTAGGAGAAAATATAAGAACGATTCTAGACATAAATGAAAAATTTTGTGAAATCTGTACAGATAGTCGAGACGAAAATGATTTATACATTTATAAGGGGAGTAAAAATTATAAAAAATTTAACTTTAATTGGAAAAATTATTTAAGTTCTTTTGATTTCATAAAAAAATCATCAAATAAACTTCTAATTGAACAACCGCAATTTAAACTTATATGTAAAGTTAAAGAAGAAAAACATCCCAACGAAATTGAATACTATCAAAATTCAAGAGCTATTGTAAAAGGAACCCAAATAAAATTTGATATCATGAAAAATGGATACCCCTATGAAAAAGAAGATTGGGAAAGTATAGAATGGAAAGCATTTAATTCTGGAACTGAGGCAAAACAGGCTAACCAGATAACTCATAATTTTGATGGACGCTACAAAGATCTTACTACCTGTTATGCGGAAGCCGCATATCTAGGGCATCATTATATTCGTTGCATTATTAAAAGTAAGAATTCAAAAAAAGAAAATATATTAACATTTCCAATATTTATAATATGATCTGCATATAACATGGTGTAAAAAAATGCTGTGTAATTTTTTTACAATGAAAAATTGTATACTTTGTCTATCCAAAAGAAAGCTCTGCTTTTACACCATGGGCGTTAAGTAAGTAGAAACAAAAAACCTAACACTCGCTTCAACCTGACATTGCGGACAAGCCGCAAAGCAGGTTAAGCGAATGTTAGATTGACCTGCCTTATGGCAGGCGGGTAACGGAACCAATCGAAACAGACTTTCGACCGAAAAATAAAATAATTGCAATGAAAAAGACATTGCGAAAGGATGGTTTTAATATGGAAAAGAAGATAAAGTTGTATAGCTTTTTGTTTTTTTTAATGGTTGAGTTATGTACAGTGTGGGGACAGGATAAAGTATTATCTGCTGGACATAGACAATATATTCCAATAGAATATAACGGAGAAATCATATATAAATGGCTTAGTATCAGAAAGGTAAAAGAATACGATGTTGCAGGAAATTTGATATATGAAGGGAATGGTTATACTGATGATAAATGGTATGAATATGATGCTGAAGGGAATAAAATTTGCTGTAAGATCATGAATCAATTGAGAGATAAATTTTATTATATGGAAGAGAAGTATGAATATAATACTAATGGTTATCTAATACGCATGTATAAGAAAGGTAGTGGTAATCCTCAGGAAACTACATATCAATACCATAAAGATGGAAATATCATATTGTGTGTAGATTCGGATGGGTTGATTTATGTGTATGATGATAAAGGTCATCTGCTTACTAAAAAGAGAAAGAATAAGAATTATGGCGGGACAATTATAGCGAGCTTTGACAGTAATGGTGTTACCATGGGTGGTAAAGATACAAACGAATTTTCTGAAGAATTTTTATATAAATATGATAATATGGGAAATATAATTTATGAAGAGTATAAAACTTCCGGTCAAATTGATAACATACAAGTACATAAATATGACTATACTAATAATCGTATTTACTCTTACAGGAAATGGCGTACGGGAAATTATAGTTTAGAAAGTATTCATCTTCTTGAATATTATGAGGATGGAAAAACATTAAGAAAAGATACCGAATTATTTGTAGATCGCGCGTATCAAGGATTGTGGTATCCTTTGTATTAGTATTTTATTCAATACCTGCATTAAGTTGATATTGTTCTGTTACAATTTAATGCATTATTAAAGGAGAATGATTTAACATGATATGTAGAAAATGTTCAACTCCACTCAATGAGAGTGATATTTTTTGTCCAAAATGCGGTAAACGGCAAAAAAAGATTAACTTTAATTTAAATAAAAAAATATTTGCCTCTTCCAATATTATTTATGGAGTTTTTTTCATTTTATTTGCAATAATATTTTTGCTGATAATGAATGATAAAAGTGATAAAAAAAATAGAACTTATGATTTTTTGATAAGTACAATGATTCAATCTATTACAAATTTAAACTTAATTGCTTCCGATTACTATATACATGGAAATATCAACTACACACATACTTCAAGTATGAGAAAGATGCTGGAAGTAGATACACCGAATTATTGTTCATATCTTGTTCAAAGGAAAAATTTTTCAATTATTAGTCAAAGATATTACCGATATGTTAATAAGTACCAAAAGGAGTTGTCACAAAGTGATGAAATTTTTAGATTATATGATTTATATAAAAAGACTATTCATCTATTTGATTTAAATTTAAGTTTGGAAAAATTTAGAAAAGAATATGAATATTTATACAAAGAATACGAGAATTTATACGGCGGGTATGGATATAATATGCGTCAAGATGTCGAACTTCAATAGGTACAGCAGCCGAAACAATATCAAGCGGTGGGTATGAATACAATATGTTCAAGATGTCGAATCCGTGTAAGATACATATAAAGTGAAATAATGCGTATTGTATTTTATACTTTATATAATTATACTGGGACAAAACTCGGAGTGTCGTCGAATAATAAATCTAACACCCGCTTCAACCTGACATTGCCTTTACGGCAATGCAGGTTAAGCAGATGTTAGACCGATGCCTTACGGCACGATAAACTGTAACTTTGAAAAAATAGGGTATTTTTTTGTAAATTAAAGCGTAAAACTCAAAGTAATAGCTTAGATTCTTTGAATAAAGTTATATTTTATTATAATATCTACTTGTTAAGTAAAATAAAACTTTAATCTTTGGATTTTAAAACTTGTTAAGGAAGTCAACGAGTTAAAAGTCCTTCGGACGGTCATGGTAATTATAATAATTAACTTGTTAAGGAAAACTAAAGTTTTATCTAAGTATTTTAAACTAGCTAAGGAAATCAACAAAATAAAAGTCCTGCGGACGGTCATGGTGATTATAATAATTAACTTGTTAAAGAAAATAAAGTTTTAGTTTTGATTTTAATGATTTAGTAATTAAAAAGCTGTCTAGGTTAAAAAATAAAGTCTTATTGTTAAGAGTAAGCTTATAATTTTAAGATAATATTATTTATAAAAGATTAGTTTTGTAAATAATATAGAATTATAGTTAAATTAATAGTTTTTAATATATGCATTAAGTAATATGAAAGTTGGATATGCAAATAATAAAGCTTTATAGTAAAATTTTAAGTTTTTTATTTATTAAATATTGTAATAAAAAGCAAAATAGTGTAAAATTAAAAGCGTAATTGTTAATATTAAGTTATATAAATAAAATAAAAGTGTCTAACACGCAGTTCAAGACTGACAAAACCCGCTCTGAAGAGCGGCCGGCTAGACGCCGGTACGTTTTGCAGCTTAACTGCACGTTATGTGGACGCCCGCACAGGGGCGCTTCTGAAGGAGAAAAAAATGGAAAATGAAATTATTAAACTTGATAGAATTCCACAAATTATAAATGAAAATAATGAAAAGAAATGTATAACAAAAATATCCAAAATCTGCCAAGCGCTTAATAATAGCTTCAAGATTGAAAATAATCGATTTTTGTATATATTAAATCAGATCCCAATAATTTCCCATGCTTTAAAATATGAAAAAGGTTTTACAGCGATAATTCCAGAAAAGTTTAAGGAAGGCTTGAAAAATGGAACTTTAAGAATTATGAAGGGAAAAGATGGTTCGACTATTTCAACGATTATCAATTCAAAGGGTAATATTGTTCATCAAATGCGTTTAAAAGAGTTTATACAACTTGTCAATCCTGCAGAACTCTCCCAAGCAATGAATCAAATTTGTATGCAAATGCAACTAGACGAGATTCAAAAAAATATTTCAGAATTTCGTATTGAAGTAAATTCAAAATTAAATGAAATATTAAAAAATATCCATGATAATAGAATTACGATTGCGGATTCATTAAAACTGAGTTTTGAAAGATTCCAAAAAGGTGAAGAAATTTCAAGAAGTCAATTGTTATTTAAAATTGATGATGCTAAGGCTAATTTATTTAAAGAAATAGAAAGTCAAATTGATTCTTTATCCAGATATAAAACAAAAAATATAATTGACGAAGAAAAAAATACTGAAATACAAACGAAAATATCATTTATCTTAGAAGCAATAAATTCACTACAAGATGTATTTCTAATCGAATGTTACTTGCAAAAAGATGATGAAAATAAATATTATGAAATAATAAATGCTTATTCCGGTAAGCTATTAAAAATATTAGATATTAACAATCTAAAATTACTAAATGGCTTATCAGATTTTTCATTTCTTAAATTGAATTTTAATATTTGGGAAGAAAAAATGATTCCGCAAGCAAATACTTTACTTTTGCAATATAATGAATCAAAAAAATTCTTGTATGGAAGGAAATAAAAAATGAAGTATTGTTTAGGTAAATTTCATGGAAATGTAAAAAAAACAATCGATGATAATGAAGATTTTTGTCTTCTATGCAAAAGTAGAATGGAAGCAGAAAAAATAGCTAAGAAAGAAAAGAGAAAGAAGAGATTGGTAAATATAGGTAAAGGAGCTGTTGCCGTTATTACTATAGGGTTAGGGATTGCAAATCTAGTAAAACAAAGCGATGAATCTTAATCACATAACACTGTTTTCAAAGCCGACAACGCAGACAGGCTGCGTTGCGGTTTAAAACCATGTTAGGTTGACGCCTACGGCGCGGAGGATAAAAAATGAATAGGACGCTCTGTTTAAAAATACTTTACGGTGTAATACTTATATCACTTGCTACCATTGTTTATTGGAGTATATCAAATACTAACAAGGATTATCCCCTTGTTACTTCGCTTTTTATTGGTTTACTTTTGCTTATTATACCTGGAAGAATAAGTCAATACTTTTATCAAGATTTCTACACCGGTAGAAAGTATATGAATAAAAATGATTTAGATAAAGCATTATATCACTTTTTACAATTTGAGCGTTGTATTGAGGAAAAACCATGGAAAAAAATGATTCTCTGGATGACATGGTCTGTTTATACGATAGATATTTTAGCCATGGTTAAACACAATATTAGTTGTATTTATATAAATAAAAAACAATATGAAGAAGCAGAAAAATATATTAAAGAGGCTTTAAGTATTGATAATAAATATCCGCTTCCATATTTAAACCGTTCCATTATTAACATGGCTAATGGTAAAAAAGAAGAATGCATAAATAATATTGAAAAGAGTATAAAACTGGGAATGAATAATAGTAAAGTAGATAAGATTATAAAAAATATGCAGTCTGTGTATGCTAATATTCAATCTGTTGAGTAAGCTCTAATTATAATTAAGCTGTTTGGAAACGAGAATAAACCTAACACCCGCTTCAACCTGACATTGCGGACAAGCCGCAAATGCAGGTTAAGCGAATGTTAGACGGATTGCCCAATGGGCAACAAGAAAGAAAATGAAAAAATTATATTTATTATAGGATTTATGTTTATGGGCTTAATATCATGTTTTGTAAAGACAAAAGAAGAAAAATTTTGGTGTTGGTTTTGTAAAAACTCACAATTAATATACAATTATGAAATAAATCAGGAAAAAATTTTTAATGAACTTCAAATTCAATTACGTAAAATAAATCCTGATCTAACGTTTGAAATTAGTTCTGTAAAAAATGGAAAAAGAGATTTTGTAATTAGTGCAGATGGAATACTAGATGCATTTCCTGCAGTAGAAAAATTGTATTTATTAAAACCGGAATTATCAGAATGGACTTTTATAAAATTTCGCCCGAGAAGAAAAATAGAGAATTCAATTAAAATAGAAGATAAAGAAGTTTGTCCAAATGATATAAGATTTATGTTTATAAAAGATGAAGATAAAAGTAAAATAGGAATTGTTCTTTTTTGCAATGGATATACTGAGATCGAATGTGAAATTTATAGTCAGATTGGATTTTTATTTCTTGATGAATGTCTAGGAGAATATGATGTAGAAAAATTTATCGGAACAATAATAATACAAGGCTTTGATAACGAATATTTTAACGATTCAATAAAAATAGAGTTTTTACCAACTGAGTTTGATAAAATAAAAGCAAATATAATTAAATAGTATATAGTTATATTTAAAAATAGCGTCTAACACCCGCTTCAACCTGACATTGCGGACAAGCCGCAAATGCAGGTCAAGCGAATGTTAGACGGACACCGCTTTCGCGGTGCGAATATTTTTTTATAAATAAGAGGTATGGTATGGAAATAAGAAATGAATCTAAGATTGAAATTATAAAACTTTCTATGATTCTATTTACAATTATTATATCATTAATTGTTTTATCAAAGACATTTTTGGAAAGAAATAAATAGAGTGAAGTAATCCAAGTAACAGGTTTGGGAACAAAAGATTTTGAATCTGATTTGATTGTATGGTCTGGTTCATTTTCACAGACTGATATTGATTTAAAAAATGCGTATGAGCGATTGCAGCTTGATCAAAATAAAATAATAGACTTTCTAAAAAAGCGAAATGTGTCAACAAATGAATATTTATTTTCAGCAGTAGTAATTGATAAGGAATATGAAACAATATATGACATGGATAAAAACCAAAAACGTCTTTTTAAGGGATATCGCTTAATGCAAGATATAAAGATTGAATCAAACGAAGTAGAGAAAATAGAAACTATTTCACGAGAAATTACAGAGTTAATCAATATGGGGGTTGAATTCTATTCATCTAAACCACAATATTATTATACGAAACTGACTGAATTGAAAAAAGAATTAATTGAATATGCAACTGAAAATGCAAAAACTAGAGCAGAAACAATAGCGAGTAAATCAGGATTTAAACTAGGACGATTGAAGAATGCAAATATGTGTGTATTTCAAATAATAGCTAGAAATTCAAATGAAGATTATTCTTGGGAGGGAACTTTTAATACTACATCAAAACAAAAGACCGCAACAATAACAATGAAATTACAATTTGGAATACAATAGGAATGAGCATCTAACACCCGCTTCAACCTGACATTGCGGACAAGCCGCAAATGCAGGTCAAGCGGTAGTTAGCATGACACCGCTTTCGCGGTGCAAAAAAAAGAATAATTTTTTTAAATTTTATTGTAGTAGGTATTGATGTTGTATCATAAAAATGGTACAATATAATATGGATAAAGAGAATTGCTTGATATATGAAGGTGTCTTTTTTAGAATTGAATGGTTTTATGATAAAGCAGGATATAGTCAAGCATTTGAATACTTTAGAAAAGCATCACCTTCTCAAAAACGAAAATTTCTTATGTTGGTAAAGAAAATAGGTGATTTCGGTAAAATATTTGATAAAACAAAATTCAGATATGAAGGAGATGAAATTTATGCATTTAAACCTCAGCCTGATAGATATTTATGTTTTTTTAAGAAAGGAAAGAAAATAATTGTAACAAATGGATTTTGTAAAAGAACGAATAAACTGCCGTTGGCAGAAAAGACAATCGCTTTAGAAAATAAAAAAATATATGAACATTTATATGAGGAGTGATATGATTATGGAAGAGTCGACCTTTGATAAGTACATAAAAAATGATATAAAACAAAAAAAGAAGTTTGATAAAGAATATAATAACTTTCTACTATCGGAATTTATACTTGAAAAAATGGAAGAGGAAAATATATCTGTTAGAGAACTTGCGAGGAAAGCTGAAGTATCACCGACAATCATTCAAAAATTACGAAATAATAAAACAGCAGATAAAATAAATTATCAGACTTTTTTATCTGTTGTAAATTCTCTTGGCTACAGGGTAAACATAGAAAGAATTTAAAAGTGCTAACACCCGCTTCAACCTGACATTGCGGACAAGCCGCAAATGCAGGTTAAGCGCATGTTATGTGCACAACGCAAAGCGTTGGAGGTAAAAGATTAAAATGTCAAAAAGCATTCATACAACTTATAAAATATTTAAAAATAAATCTAAAAAGGAAATAATAGAAATGTGTGACTTAGAAAATCCTGATTATAAAGTTGAAGAACTAAGAAAAAAACAGCAAATAAAGAAAGAAGTCAAAATAGCTAGAAAAAATAACAAGGATAAAAAATGAAACTATTCTTAAATATTATTAAATTTGTTGTAATTATATTAATTTTAATAATATTTATGTTTATATATTGGATTAAATATTTATGTAAAAAGTAAAGAAGAAAAAGTAAATCAACAAAATTTTTTATATTTAACTACTGTTTTATTAAATGAAGGTCAAATGGCTATAGCTAGTTATATAATTAATAAGAAAAGAGAATATGAATTTACTAATTATTTCTTTTTAATATATGATGCATTTACATCTAATAATAAAATTACTTTAGTTGCAGCGAGTACATATTTAAATGATTTTAAGAAACAATTATCAATAAACAGAAATATTATAGAACTGGCTACTAAAAGATATGTAATGAAAAAAAATTGATAGTAAAATTTGCTATAATTATGTCTGTTCAAGACTTTACTTTGGAAATGGAAAATATGGTCTTATTGATGCTGCAAAATTTTATTATAATAAGGAATATAGTGAATTATCAGAAAAAGAATTTATTAGTTTATGCTTATTATTAATAAATCCTGTTATATATGATTTTACTAATGAAGAAAGAAAACAATATTCATAAGAAAAAGTTAATCAAATATATAAGAAATTAAAAAACACATAACACCCGCTTCAACCTGACATTGCGGACAAGCCGCAAATGCAGGTTAAGCGAATATTATGTGGACGCCCCTCAGGGGCGCTTGGAGGAAAAATGTTATTTGTATTTGATTTAGATGGAACTTTATTAAATTCTAAAAAGGAAATATCTGAATCTAATAAAAATGCTGTTCAAAAGCTATATTTAGCCGGTCATAAAATTGTAATAGCAACGGCTCGCCCTCCTAGAAGCATAGATTCTAAGATTAAAAAACTTGGAGTTCCAACTGATAATATTTATTATAATGGTGCTCTTGTTCGCTGTTTTGATGGTATAACTTTTTCTCATTTTATAGAAAAAGATGTCTTTAAGGAAGTATTTTATTATATAAAAGAAAATGATAAATCTGCCGTGGTTTCTATCGAAGATAATGATACATGGTTTTCATCTTCCGATTTTGATTTTAAGGATTTTTATTCTGTAAAGGATGGTCCTGAAATTATTACTGAGGCTAAGTTACTTCAAAAAAATCCGAATAAGATATTGATAAATTCTTATTCAGATTTAAATTATTTAAATGAAAAGTTTAATAACATTTGTAATGTAATAGAAACGGATTCAAGGACATTAATTCAAATAATGGATAAGAATGCATCAAAAGAGAAATCAATTGATGAAATTTCTAAAAAATATAAAATTAGTTCTAATGATATATATTGTTTTGGTGATGATTACAATGATATTGAAATGTTCAAATTTTGTAAAAATAATGTGGCAATGGGAAATGCAATTAGTGAATTGAAAATAATTGCAAAATTTGTGACTGATACAAATGATAACGATGGCGTTGCTAAATTTCTTGTTGAAAAAGGAATTATCACCTAACACCCGCTTCAACCTGACATTGCGGACAAGCCGCAAATGCAGGTCAAGCGAATGTTAGATGGATGCCTTACGGCACGATAAACTGCAACTTTGAAAAATGGGTGTATTTTTTGTAGATTAAAGCACCCCACAATTAATAGGTTAGGTCCTTTTAGGAAACTTATGTTTTATTATAATAAACCTGTTCGATAACTGTGTTTTCAAACAGGTCGACGAGTTCTAAACCGTACAAATAGCACGATTTAGAACATCGCATTTCAAGGTGACCTATTCAGAAACGGAAGTTTCCGAACAGGTTTAATAGCTACTTGGTAAGGAAAATAATAAAAATGAAAATAACAAAAATAACTAATGAAAAGTATGATGAGAAAATGTTTTTAGTTATTATACTGGGAGTACTTGAAGCTGTCATTAACAAAAAGATAACCATAAATGAAATTAATTCTATCCTTCCAGTTGGTATGCATAAAAAATATAAATTCAATAAGAAAATAAATGATTTGTTAATAGAGTGTCATTACATAGAAGATTTTGAATCGCTACTTTCTAATGAATTGGAATCTCAATTACATAAATTAAAAGAACAAACCTTATTGCTGTTATCCGAATATAATGAGTGTTCTAATGTGCGTTGGCTAACTATAGGTATTCAAGATGGATTTTAATGATAAGAAAAGGGTGATAAAAAATGATCCTGTAAAATAATTGGAGGTAAATTTAAAAACTACTTGATAAAACTCTTGAGATAAGAAAATATTAAGAAAATAAAACTTTTATCTAAGGATTTTAAACTAGCTAAGGAAATCAACAAAATAAAAGTCCTTCGGACGGTCATGGTGATTATAATAATTAACTTGTTAAATAAAAATAAAGTTTTAGTTTAGATTTTAATGATTTAGTAATTAAAAAGCTGTATAGTTAAAAAATAAAGTTTATTGTTAAGAATAAGCTTATAATTTAAGAGAATATTATTTATAAAAGATTTGTTTTATAAATAATATAGAATTATAGTTAAATTAATAGTTTTAATATATGTGTTAAGTAATATGAAAGTTGGATATGCAAATAATAAAGCTTTATATTAAAATTTTAAGTTTTTTATTTATTAAATATTGTAATAAAAAGCAAAATAGTGTAAAATTAAAAGCGTAATTGTTAATATTAAGTTATATAAATAAAATAAAAGTGTCTAACACGCAGTTCAAGACTGACAAAATCCGCTCTGAAGAGCGGCCGGCTAGACGCCGGTACGTTTTGCAGCTTAACTGCACGTTAGACGCGCGGGGCAAGCAGGAAAAATGAAGAAATTACTATTTTTTATAGCATTAATTATTATTGCGGTAATAGTAAGTATTATGATAACTTATCTATTTAAAATAACTGCAAATAAAAAAAAACGTCCATTAATTTATTATTGGTTGAAAAAAATTGTTTTTTTACTTTTAATTATTGATTCTAGCATAGTATTTATTTTAATCCACTTAAAAACAAATGGACTTTGGAAAAATTATAAAGAGTTCATAAATCCGATAGCTGATAGTATTTTACTAGGATTGATTTTGAATTTTATCAATATTATTTTTAAAAATATATCTTCATTAAATCAATTTAGAATTGCAAAAGAAAATATTGAAAATGTATTAAAACCTAGTATATTGCGACTAATATTTGGGAAGGAAGAAATTCCTGATATTGCATTTGTGAAATTAGAGGAAATTTGTGATAAAGCAATAAAAAATATTGAAAAACTTCCAGATGAGAATTTTGAAGGATTTTATCATACAATAAGGATGGAGCGTAATTCAATTCTATTCAATCAATCAGAGGCTGCAAAAATAGATAGAACACATGTCTTTATTTATAATGGAATCACATCAAATCTTTCAGAATTTTTATTAAGAATAGAGGATGCAGAAAATATATGTCAAAAACGCAATATAACTTCACCTTCTAAAGCTACACAAGTAAAAAGAATAAATTCAAAAGTAGCTTTAATTTGTTACTTAAATGCATGTAAAGAATTTTCAAGATGTTATTTTGATGAGTTTTCAAATAATATTGAACTTAATGATAAAGAAATAAGAAAAGCGAAGAAGAATAAAGTGTAAATACAGAAAGCAAAAAAAAGATACCAAGAAGAAATATCGTCTAACACCCGCTTCAACCTGACATTTGTTTTGTCATAAAACTTGCTTAATGTGCCTTTTCGGCACCGCAAGTTTTACGCCAACTTTGCCTTACGCTTCGCTTCGGCAAAGCCGCAAATGCAGGTTAAGCAGATGTTATGTGGACTGCCCTTCAGGCAGCTTGGAGGTAGAAATGAAAAGGTTTGTATTAATATATGTTTTTGTATTTTTATCTATTGCAATATTTGCATCTCCGTTTGGTTTAAAAATGGGAATGACAATAGATGAAATTGCTGAACAGAGTGAAGAATATCCATCTTTTGTAAAAGATGAAATTTATTTAGTAAAACCTATAAAAAAGCATCCTCTTTTTTCATATTATGTGGTTTATGTAAATGAGAAAACAGGTTTGTACCAGATTAGGGCAATTTCGGATTCTATTAGCTGCAATAAATATGGTACAGAAATTCAAAATGCTTTTACTTCTGTTAAAGATAGAATTGCTAAAACTTATGGGAAACCAAAAGTGAATGATAGATATAAAAATACGGCTAATTCTTATTATCAAAAAGATGAATATTGGTTTTATTCGTTAAGAGAAGGTTCTCGTGAACTATCCGCAATATGGGATGAGAAAACTACACTTATGGATGACTTGGAAGGTATTGTATTAGATTGTATTGTAGCGGATGGCTGTTTTGATGGGACAGCACATCTTGTATTATACTACTATTTTAATAATGCAAACGGTGTTGAAGATGACCACGATTCCGTATTCTAAATTTTAAAATAGTATGATGTTATTGATTATATTTGGTTTTATTGCTTTTATCCTCGTCATTTTTTTTCTTGGAAAATGGGTTTGGGTAAGCAGAGGAGAAATGGGGGAACATTATGTATCGAAAATTTTATCATCATTGGATGAAAATGAGTATAAAGTTTTTAATGATGTAATGTTACGGACAAAAAATGGTAAAACAACACAGATAGACCATATAGTAATCTCTGCTTATGGAATTTTTGTAATAGAAACAAAAAATTACAGCGGTTGGATTTTTGGAAATGAAAAAGCTGAATATTGGATGCAAGTAATTTATAATGAAAAGAATAAATTTAGAAATCCTGTAAAACAAAATCAGGCTCATGTTTTTGCAATAAAAGAACTATTTGCAGAATATAGCGATATAAAATATTTTCCTATTGTCGTTTTTGTTGGTAATGCGGAATTAAAAAACATAGAATCTAATATGCCTGTAATTTATGATGATGATCTTTTAGACTTGATTTACTCGGATACTACAAATAAGTGTCTTACAGAAATAGAAATTCAGAAAATTGTAAACTTACTTTCAAGTAAAAATATTGTTGACGAGGAAATAAAAGTTGAACATATTAACAATATAAGACAAACTGTAGTTGAAAGAAAATTAAAAATGGAGAATTTAATTTGTCCTCGATGTAATAGTGAGTTAAAATTAAGAGAAGGTAAATCTGGTAAATTTTATGGATGTTCGAATTATCCAAGATGTAGATTTACTATGCCTTTTTTTAAAATAAACACATAACACCCGCTTCAACCTGACATTGCGGACAAGCCGCAAATGCAGGTTAAGCGGTAGTTAGACAGATGATGCCTTACGGCACGATAAACTGTAACTTTGAAAAATAGGGTGTATTTTTTATAAATTAAAGCATAAAACCAAAATTAAAAGCTTATGTTCTTTGGATAAAGTTATGTTATAATATCTACACTTGGATAAGTAAAAATAAACTTTTATCTAAGGATTTTAAACTAGCTAAGGAAATCAACGAAATAAAAGTCCTTCGGACGGTCGTGGTAATTATAATAAATATTTGTAGTATTAAGATTTATTGTTAAAAGATTGAAAAAGTGATATATTATTTATAGTATGATATTCGATTGGAATAATGAAAAAAATATGATGCTTAAAAGAGATAGAAATATATCGTTTGAGCGGATTATTGTGGCAATTGAGCAAGATGGTTTATTGGATATTTTAGAGCATCCAAACAAAGAAAAATATCCAAATCAACTTTTGCTTCTTGTAGAAATTGATAGATATGTATATGTAGTTCCTTGTGTACTTGAAAATGATGTTTGTTTTTTGAAAACTATTTTTCCAAGTAGAAAATATACGTCGAAATATCTTGACTGGAAAGGAGAAGAAAATGAATAGAGAAAAAGAGTTGTATGAATCTATAGAAAATGATGAATGGAAATCGGTAAAAAATTTTTATGATCTTAGTAATGATTTAAAAAAGGCTGCTGAAAGTATGCTTATGAAAAGAGAGAAGATAGATATAATGCTTGTCAAGCAAGATATGAATAATCTAAAGGCCAAAGCTTTTGAAGAAGGTATGGAATATGAAGTTTTTGCAGGAAGTATTTTACATAAATATTTAACCGGAAAGCTGATAGAAAGATAAATAATTCAATGCGTCTAACACGCAGTTCAAGACTGACAAAACCCGCTCTTACATAGCGGGCCGGCTAAACGCCGGTACGTTTTGCAGCTTAACTGCATGTTAGACGGATGCCTTACGGCACGATAAACTGTAACTTTGAAAAATAAGGTGTATTTTTTGTAAATTAAAGCTTAAAACCTGAATTAATAGCTTAGTTTTTTGAATAAAGTTATGTTTTATTATAATGACTAATTGAGTAAGAAAAAGTAAACTTTTATCCAAGTGTTTTTTAACTTATTAAGGAAATCAACGAACTAAAAGTCCTTCGGATGGTCATAGAGAGCTCTTTATTCACAATTAGTAAAAAATATGAGAGTTTAATCCACTTGACATTTTATAAGTATTTTAAGATAATTATTTAGTAAAATATTACGAATATTAGAGGTGTATATGATTGCTATAAAACCTGTTTCGGATTTGCGTAATTATAATGAAGTTTTGCAGGATGTTGCTGATGAATCGCCGGTTTTTCTTACTAAAAATGGCAGGGGGTGTTATGCTGTGATTTCCATAAGAGATTACGAAAAATTGACGGCTACGCAAACTCTTTTTTCTGAATTGAAGAAAGGCGAAGAATCTGCTTTGCAAAATGGATGGCTGGACACAGCTCAAGTCAGAAAAATGGTGAGACTTTGATGTTTGAGATAAAGATTGCTCCGCAAGCGGCAGCAGATTTACTTGAAATCAAAGATTATATAGAGAATGAACTTCAAAATCCCATAGCAGCACATAATACCATTTCAAAAATTATAGAAACATATGAAAATTTGACAGTTTTTCCAAATATAGGGATTCCTGTGGAAAAATATGTTTCATTTCCTACAGATTATAGGTTTGTGCTTGCAAATAATTATTCAATATTTTATAGAATTGAAGACGAAGTTATAAGAATTGTAAGGATTTTGTATTCAAGAAGAGATTTTGTTCGTATTTTGTTTGGAGCGAATAGCAAATAGCGTCTAACTACCGCTTCAACCTGACATTGCGGACAAGCCGCAAATGCAGGTTAAGCGAATGTTAGTTGGACGCCTTCGGCGCGAAAAAAGGAGAAAATATGTCAAATCAATTGGCACCGATTGGTGGTAGTAAGGAATTAGCCGTAGAAACCAATATTTTCGTGGAATATTTAGCACAGTATGGTTTACCGGCAGATAATATCATTGCAAATGACACGGAAAGAGCCGTCATTAGTGCTAATTTGCCTAAATTTATAGCGGCATTACCCAATGAAGAAAAACGTGATGCTAGATACTTGTCAAAATTTGTTGGAGCTAGTGCTATAGGTTTATTTGATGCAGCACTAAATTACATCTGGAATGAAGTAGTATTAAATCTAAGAAAAAAAGCAAGTATTTATGGTATTGATTTGTTTTTTGATGCCGCTGTTGGAGGAAAAAATCGTGAATTATACAAAGATGAAAAAGATCTTGCAGGATTAAAAGATGTTGTACTTCTAGACACATGTAAAAAACTAGAACTAATTTCAGAAGTTGTTTATAAGAAACTATTGCACATACTTAATATGCGCAACGATGTAGCTGCTTCACATCCCAATGTTGAAAGTATTGGTGGATATGAGTTACTTGGATGGTTGCAGACATGTGTGAAAGATGTTCTGCAAGACCGTCCCTCTGAATCAGCAATAAAAATCAAAGCGTTCATTGATAATATAAAAACAGCTGATAAACCAATTGATCAGGCAACCGTACAACGCCTAATTCAAGAAATAAGACAGTTGTCATTACCACATGTTAATAATATGGTTATTACCATTTTCGGTATATTTATTGATCCAAATACAACGCAAGTTTTGAAAGCAAATATAGCTAGAATAGCTCCTGTAATTTGGGATTGTTGTCAAGAATCTTTGAAATTTAAAATAGGAGTCATTATTGATGGTTTTAGAACAAACCTTCATCAAGAAAAACTGAAAAATGGAATAGAATTTCTAACAATAGTTGATGGACGTAGATATGAATCCTTACCAGCAAGAGTATCAACCTTAAATGACTTAGTTGATCGATTAGAAGATGCTCGTACTGGGCGAGATAATTACTATAACGAACCACCAATAATGTCTGAAATATTACTATTTTGCAAAACTACATCAGATATTCCCTCTGAAGTTTCAGAAAAAATAATTCGAACCGTTTTGCTTTGTAGAATTGGAAGAGGATATTCATACTGTGATGGCGTAAGTCCAGGTGGTTTACCTCTTTATGACAAATTCCTCTCCTTACTTGATGATGATATGATCGCAAAACTGGTTTTAATGACTTTTGATCCAGTTGTCGGTGCTAGAATATATAATGCAATTTGTTTCAAACATTATGAATCAATACTTACTTTACTTAGGACAATCGCTATTGCCCCAAGAGTTCAGCAAATTCTTGACTATCTACTAAAGGATATTAAGAATGCTCCTACTGCATATAAAGATAAGGTATTTGTAGAGTTGATAAGACCATACAACTAACACCCGCTTCAACCTGACATTGCGGACAAGCCGCAAATGCAGGTTAAGCGAATGTTAGGTTGACGCCTAATGGCGCAGGAAAATAATATATGGAAAAGACAGATAAATTAATTTATTTAGACTGGAATATATTTCAAGATATAAAACAGAATAGAAATGCAGAGGATTTAAAAAATATTTTAAGCAAAGCAAAGCAGAGAAATTATATTTTCCCGTATTCATATTCTCATATAAGAGATTTATCTCGTTCTACAAATAAGGAATACATAGACGAAGATTTAAAATTTATTAGTATGTTTTGCGATAATTATTGCTTACATTATAATGCGGATAATGAAAATGATTTTTATATTGAAAAGAAAAACTCCCAAGAAGTTATGGAGTATTTGAAACAGCAAAATGCTATGATAAAAAAAGTAAATTGTACTTTTCTATTTCCAAGGTATAGAGTTGATATGAATAAAATATCACAAGATAATATTTTATTTCCCTATTTGGAAAAGAATAATTTTATCATGTCCCCTGAACTGATTAACACATTTGCTAAGAGTCTTTACCCAGTAATATTTGAAAATTATCAAATGCAAAAAAAATTTAAAAATTCATTGGAAGAATTAATAAAAATTAATTGTCCTGCTTTTCAAGAAGTGTTAAATTTACCGATATATAAACACTTTTTATCAGATAGATGCACAATAATGAATAATTTTTCTGAAATATTTAATAGTTTTTTATCATTATCGAATAAGTCACAAGACAAAATTAAGTTCGGAGAACAGATAACAACAGCTTCGAATATGTTAGAATTTTTACCAGCATTTTCAGAGAAAATAAATAAAAAAAATAATATAAATAATATAACAACTGATTCCGAACATTTTTTTTGGGGAGCTAGTTCTAAATATTATATAACAAATGATGAAAAACATAGTGAAAAAATTGGATTTTTATATGCCTATTTCCATATAAAAACTAAAGTTTATACAAAAAAAGAATTTGTAAGAAATATAACCTTTATGTAAGACACCTAACACCCGCTTCAACGCTGACATTGCCTTTGCGGCAATGCAGGTTAAGCGGTAGTTAGGACGACACGCCGCTGGCGTGCGATGTTTTGGAGGAAATCTATGAAATTAGATGGATTTGGTGTTTTTGTAAAAGATATGCCGACAATGGTGCGTTTTTACAGGGATATATTGGGATTTGAAATCAAAGAGGCAGAAGATGCATCGAATGTATTTCTTGAAAAGGACGGCACTCTGTTTTTATTTTACAGACGCTCAGATTTTGAAAAGATGACTTCTACAAAATTCAATTATGCAGAAAAGATAAATGGGCATTTTGAAATTGCCTTAGGTGTAGAAAATTTTGCGGCAGTGGATAAAGCATATAATGAAATAGTCGCAAAGGGTGGAGAATCTGTAATGCCGCCTACAACAGAGCCTTGGGGACAGCGAACTTGCTACATTGCCGACCCCGAAGGAAATCTTGTAGAAATCGGTTCTTTCGTGAAAGAATAAAGTATATTTTTATCAAGATCATATTACTAAAAAAGTAAATTGAACTTTTAGGCGAAGTTAAGGCTGCTGTATTTTAACTTTTTAGGAAATTAAAAAGTATTTTCTTACAGAAATGAAAAATATATAAATAGCAAGTTGCTTTATACCTCAAAAAGGAGAATAATAAGTAATGGCGTCTACTAAAGATTACTTAGATTTTGTACTTGACCAGCTTTCTGATTTGGAAGATATAAGGTTTCGACAGATGATGGGAGAGTATATAATTTATTATAAAGATAAAATCATCGGCGGGATATATGATGATCGTTTTCTCGTAAAGCCTACAAAATCAGTAATGGAAAAAATACCTGATGCATCATATGAAGTGCCGTATGCCGGTACAAAAGAAATGATTTTAGTTGATGCGATAGATAACCGTGAATTTCTTCGGGATTTGATTTTGGGTATGTATGAGGAACTGCCGGAACAAAAGAGAAAAAAGTCCTAACACCCGCTTCAACGCTGACATTGCCTTTGTCATGGAAATTGCTTATGACGCTGCGCCGCTAAAGCGACTCCGCTTCTTTTATGCAATTTCCACGCCAAGCCCTATACGGGCACGGCAATGCAGGTTAAGCGGCAGTTATGTGGACAAGCTAACCGCTTGCGGAAAGACTTGTGCGGAACCGACCTATAACATTTATTTCGATCTAAAAATAAATTTATAGGAAAAAAGAGGGAGAAAATTGAAAACTATACTTAATATTTTTTCTAGAGGATTTATCGGATTGTATGCAATTCTGACTCTTATTGCAGTGATTGCAGAAATTAAGGGGATAGGTTTTAAAACTGTTCACTTGCTGTATTTTGTCGGATCTATTTTGTTGATTTCGGCTGCGGTTACGAATCTACCATGGCTTGTATATCTTTCTTTAGTGTTAATGATTCCATTAGTAATTTTTACCGGTTATGTGGCTGGGAATTTAGAATGGTCTCATATTATAGTTCGCATATTGATTACATTACTATTGTCTTTACTATACAGATACTCAATTTGCTGAGTAAGTAGAAAAAAATGTAAAATAATTTTTTTTAATATGTATGATGATAATCAAGTTTTGGATATTTAGCTAAAAGAGTGGGGGCGAGAATTTAATCGAACTATTAAGATATAAAAGTTTTGCTTATAATTTTATTTAAAAGGGAAATTGAAAATTAACACATAACGCCCGCTTCAACCTGACATTGCGGACGAGCCGCAAATGCAGGTTAAGCGAATGTTATGTGGACTGCCGTCAATAACGGCAGCAAGGAGAATATTAATGAAAGTAAAAGTATTGCTATTCTTTTTTATATCTTCCATTAGTCTTGTTTCTTGTAAAGAAAAATCTGCAAATGATTTATTTGAAAGTTTTGTGCATAAAAAACTTAATGAAAAATATATTGTATTAAAAACAGCCAATGTAAATTCTATCGAAGCCTTGGATAAGAGTTATCGAAAGATAATAGAAAATCATAGTAACACAACTTTGCTACTTGAAAAAGCAAAATCTATAAAAGAAACGAAATATTGCATTCCCAATTTGGTTTGTCCTATGACGGAGGGTGATGTTGCTATTTGTATGCTTCTCGATATGTATAAAATGTCTGATGATTATTTTGAAAATGTAATGTATAAAAATATAAAAAGAGAAGTACATAGTGCAGCTGATTTCTGGCATTATATTCATGTATCCGAAGACAACAGAAATGAAATTATAAAGAAAATTACCAATTGGATTGAAATTTATACAAACAGCGATTTATTATTCCATTGGAGTGAAGAAGAAATTATCAATCATCGTTTTGAACTTATATCCGATACGAAAATAGAAACTTTTGTATTTCATAAAGCAGATGATGGAATGCAAACAGTAACTTGTACTTATGGGAAAAAAGATTCTTTTGTTACCGGTCCAATTGAATATTGGGGTATAAAAAACGGTTTACTTTGCATTTATCAGTATGAAAATATGCCTTCAAAAAAACAAATCAAAATCGGTAAAATTCGAATTGATGAAGAAAAGAAAATTCTGTATGCTTATAGAAATAATAAAAAAGTTGAATATCAATATATAAAAAAATAAACTCACATAACACCCGCTTCAACCTGACATTGCGGACGAGCCGCAAATGCAGGTTAAGCGAATGTTAGGTTGACGCTGCACGCTTGTTTTATCTTTAAATTAAAGGAATCAAGTTTTCCCTAGCATTGATTGTGCTTTTCAGCATAACATCAACTTGATGAATTGATTCGGATATAAAGTGTGAATTAGATTGTATAAAAATATGTTATCGAAAAATAAATATTATTAAAAAAGAGGTAGGTAATGCTTAGTTTTGTGTATGGAATATTATTATTACTTGCTTCAGGAATATCATTTTTAGGAGGGCTAATACTACCTCTTGGAATTATTTTCGTTGCAGTGGGATGCCTTATAGGTCTCATTATTTCCATATTATTTATAAAGAAATCAATGGAAAATAAAAAAGTTAATCTATTATCATTCGGAGTTATTGTAACTTTAATGTTTACATTACTTGGATTTTATTTTGACATACATAGAACAAATAAAATAAAAGAAGAACTTTATAAATTAAAAGCATATGTAATTAAATATGTAGAAGAGAATGGAGAATTACCTAATTTTGAAAATGACGAGTATATAAGCAAGTATAAAAATAAGCCAAGTCTAAGTGATTATGGAGACGGTAAATTTGATATTAGATATATGGATGGAATAATATCAAGTGAAAGTAATGATATTGGATTTAGACCGAGCCCATAAACCTAACACCCGCTTCAACCTGACATTGCGGACAAGCCGCAAATGCAGGTCAAGCGGCAGTTAGGCGGATGCCTAGCGGCACGATTAACTGTAACTTATTTTTTTATAGTAATTTTTTTTGTTTTTTAAAAAGCTACATGAAAAATAAAACCTTATTGTTAATCTAATTTTAGAATTAATATTCTATAATATAAAGTTTAGATTTATATATATTATAAAATTATAATTAAATTTATATTGTTTAATTTATGATTGAAGTAATATAAAAAGTTAAAAATATAAAATTTAAATTATCAATTAATTATTTGTAGCTAAAATATAAGATTTGGTTAAAAGTTGTTTGCGATATAAATTATTAATAAAAGTACTATAAATAAAATAAACGATTATAAAACGCGGTTATATGGAGATACTTGGGATATCTAAATTGAATAAAACAAATTGGAGGATAAGAAATGCAGAAATATGTTTTAGAATATACTAATAATATTAAAGACTATTTACATGCTTTTAATGAAATTGAGAAAAGAAAAGTATGGAATATATTTGATAAAATATTTGGAATTATTATTATATTGATATCAATTTATTGTATTGTTAATTTTTCTAATTATTTTAGGTGGATAGCAATAATATTTCTATTATTTGGAATTAATGATTTATTCAATATATATAGAATTGCATATGTAATTATTAGAATTCATTTTTATATAAATCCTAAAAATAAACATAAGCAAAAACTAATATTTTCTGAAGAAAATATATTATATGCTACAAATGGGGTTGAAAGTAAAATTGAGTGGAATTTCTACAATCGTGGAATTGAAACGAATGAGACTTTTTTATTATTTTATGGCAAAAATATGTATTCTGTAATCCCTAAACGAGCAATAAAAAAGGAAGAAATAGAAGGTTTAAAAATGTTATTTACTGATAAAATAAAAGATTTTCGCCTAACACTCGCTTCAACCTGACATTGCGGACAAGCCGCAAGTGCAGGTTAAGCGAATGTTAGATGGACTCGTGCTACTGCACGAGCTGAATTTTTCAGGTATAAATCTAGATTTAATATTAAAAAAAGGTATAATAGAAGTATGAAACCTAAAGAAATAATAACAAAAATCAATAAAATAGAAATAGATATTGCTGATTTTATAAGTAGTTACAAAAGTGAACAACTTGTCAGTAATTATGATGATTGGAATTATAAAGATGTCATTGCGCATCTTTTGGAATGGATTATGTTTTCAAAAAATAAACTAAACGCTATTGTACATAACCAAGATTTTCAAGAAATAAGTAATATCGATATATTCAATAAACAAAATTATATAAAAAATAAGAATAAGCATATTACAGAATTACAGAAGAAACTAATCTTTAAACTGAATGAATATAAAAATATTGTGCTATTGTATACAGAAGCGGATTTACAGAGAAAAGATTTGCCAACAGGTTTTTCATTTGAATTATGGCGGTATATGATAATGGATACTATTATACACCCTGTAATGCATTTATTATATTATTTAATTAAAACAAAAAACTATAAGTTATTTTTCAAATTGTGTAAAAAATATAATGACATATTTTATTGTTATGCAAAAGGAAATCTTGAGGTGTATTCTTTTTATGAATATATTGAAGATAGTAAGAAATTTATTGAGAATATAAAAGAATTAGGCGAGCAGTATAAAAATGATGATATGATACATGCAGTTTTAAAAGCCAATAAAATAGATGGAAACATCTAACACCCGCTTCAACCTGACATTGCCTTTACGGCAATGCAGGTTAAGCGAGAAGTTAGAACGACGCCTATCGGCGCGAAAGGAGAAAGAATGAAGAAATATATTTTAACAATGATACTAATCACATTCTTTTCAGTTACTTTATTTGGACAAAAAATTGAAGATTTTGAAAAAGATTTTATCAACACAACCAAAATGGAGTTTACTGAAGCTGACTTAAATAAAATGTTTCAGACATATTCAAATTTCCTAACACCACACAGTGATATGAAGCAACTCATGGCAAATCTAAAAAATGAGCAAATAGTTGAATATCCGCTGTCGAAATTTAAAGAAACTGCTAGTTACAAAAATAATATTAAAATTTTATTTAATTCAAAAAATGAAAATCAACGATTATTGTCTTATTTGGTAATTGCAGGCGCTGGCGACATAAAATTTGAAAAAAAGCTCTTAAAGAGAATTAAAACCGAAAAATCTATGGGCAATATTATTTGGGCTGGTATGGCTTTGATGCATTTAAAAACCAATCACACAACAGCTCTATTTGATTTTTTGGTAGAATACGAAAATTTTGGAGATAGTCATATGATTCCTTTATATTTTCAACTAAATAAGAATTCTCTACAAAAAACTGCTTATGATAGAATTAATAGTGAAAATGTAAAAGCAAAAGTCCTAGCTGCTCAAATATTTTCGGTTACAGGTAAAAATAAAAAAACTGAAAAAATACTACTAGATGCTGTTAAAAACTGGGATTATAGTATAAAGGGTTACGCTATTTATTCAGTAAAAGAACTTAGAATTGGCAACCTCAAAAACACTTTTATTCCATTATTAAATAATACACAAACTCGAAGAATTGCAATTCAAGCTTTAGCTAATAGTCCGACAAAAGAAGATGTTGATTATCTAAAAGAGTTAAGTAAAAATGAAAATCCTATTTCCAAGGATTTATTAGACGGATTTTATGAATCAAAAAATACAGAAAATATAAAATTTTGGTTGTATTTAGTTTCTACAAAAGAGATTCCTAAAAATTATTTTTTTAGTGTATCGGAACAGCCTCTATTATTTTCAGATGAAGTTTTAAAAGATGTTCAAGACGCATTAAGAACTACAAAACACATCGAAATTCAAAAATATCTAATTAGTGTGTTGGGTGGTAGAAATGACAAAGAGTCAAAGGATATAATTTTTACCTATTTAGATAATAAAGATTCTTCAGTTAGGTATTGGACTGTAGATGTTTTGAAAGGAAGTCAATCTAGTGAAGTTTTAAATAAACTAATAGAAATGTTGGAAAAACCAGAAAAAAGAGTTGTTTCAATTACCAACATATTGATAGAAAATAAACTAGACACGCTTCAAACTCTTTATGAAAAAATATATCAAACTGAAAAGAGTTTAGATTGGCAAAGAAGCTCGATTGAATATCTATCGAATTTTCCAAAACAAAATCATAAAAAGATATTTCTGAAAATTTTAGAAAATACTAATTCTGACTTTTCGTTAAAGAGAAATGCTGCTATCGGACTAGCAAATTTAAAAGATGAAACATCAGTCGACACAATAGTTAAAGTTTGCGAAACCGAACGATTAAGTAGTGATTATAACGCTCGAATTTATTTAGTTGCTCTATCAAAAATAAAAGGCGAAAAAGCAAAAGAATATATTGAAACATATAAAAATAGTAAGGAGAATATGATTCGAGAATTAGCGAATGAATTACTTGCAAATTGGAACAACTAACACGTCCTAGCAGTGTAAATAATCAATAGTGGGTTAAGTAATAAAACTAAGAATCTTCTAACACCCGCTTCAACCTGATATTGCGGACAAGCCGCAAATGCAGGTTAAGCGGCAGTTAGTTTGACAAGATTTAATACAATAAGGAATACGCAATTGAGCAAAATTATCATAGCTTTACTACAATTAACGCCGGGGAACTTTCTTGTTGAAAATATGTATATCGGTATAGCTGCTTGTCGCAAGGCAAAAAATATGGGGGCAGATATAGCATTATTTCCTGAAATGTGGAGTATTGGTTACGAAATCCCTAAATCTGTCAATGAATTAAAGAGTAAAGCAATTAGTAAAAATGATGCATTTATACATTCATTCTCGGATTTAGCAAAAGAATTGCAAATGGCTATCGGTATAACATTTCTTGAAAAGTATGAGCCATTACCAAGAAACAGTATATGTCTGTTTGATAGATTTGGAAAAGAACTATATACCTATGCAAAAGTACATACATGTATTTTTGAAGATGAAAAAAATTTAATGCCCGGTAATGATTTTTATGTATCTGAATTAGACACAGAGCGCGGTTGTGTAAAAATAGGTTCAATGATTTGTTATGATAGAGAATTTCCTGAGAGTGCACGAATACTCATGCTCAAAGGTGCAGAAATACTACTTGTACCGAATGCATGTCCAATGGAAATTAATAGGATTTCACAATTAAGAGCAAGAGCATTTGAAAATATGGTTGGCATTGCAACTGTTAATTATCCAAAAGGAAAACCCGATTGTAATGGTCATTCTACAGCATTTGACGGTATTGCCTATAAAATTGATGAACCATATTCACGAGATACATTAATAATAGAAGCCGGAGAGGAAGAAGGAATATATATCGCAACTTTTAATATAGAGGAATTAAGAAAGTATAGAAGTAGAGAAGTTCATGGTAACGCATACCGGCAGCCGACAAAATATGAGATTTTATTATCGGAAGAGAAACAAGAGCCGTTTATCCGTAAAGATTATAGAAAATCAGCAAACTAACACCCGCTTCAACCTGACATTGCCTTTGCGGCAATGCAGGTTAAGCGAATGTTAGATTGACGCTTCGCGCAAAGGAAATGTCTTTTGTTTATGTATTAAAGATTTCTTAATCATATGGAGATATTAATGTGGCTTTTAATAATGATTGGAATTTTTGGATTGGAGTATGCTTTTCTATTATCAGCATAGTTATTTCAGTTATTGGTATGTATCAAGCAATTGGAGCGAAAAAAGCTGCATTAGCAGCTAAAAAATTGTTATCAAATAGAAATGCTGAAGTAGAGTTCTCGAAGATGATTACAAAATTACAAACTATAAATTATAAAATTACCTATGAAGAAGCAGATGCGATAATTAGTGAACTATCTGCTGTAAGTATTGATCAATATAATTCCAATGTAGCTGGTTCAGTTGATTATGACGGATTAAAAGCAGAATTAGAAAAAAATTTACTTAATTTACGCATAAATCTACAAAAAGTTATACCATTAACTGAAACTCAGGAGCCAGGAATTGTCTACAATGCTATTAATGAACATAGGTACAATTTGATCAATACGTTTGCAAAAATAAAATCTGATCTAAGAAATAATAATACATCGGAGGAAAATAAATGAATAACAATTTTGCTTTCTCAACTTATATAAAGAAATTTACTGAGTTGACAAAAAATAATAAAATAATATGGACTCGTGTGAATAGTACAACATTTAAATCAGAGTTAATCAGTAAAACAGGACGTTATAATACACATCTAAAAGAAGAAAATACATTTATAATTACAATACAGAAAATTGAATCTACTGAAAGAGTCAATAGATTGGATTTCTCTTATGTTTTATCTATAATCAATAAAAAGTCACAAGATGTTGTTTTTGATATGGAGTCAAGATTAAATAATTCTGATGCATATCTTCTAGATGAGTTATATTCACTAATAGAGTATTTATATGAGCAGAAAGCTATTGAAATATTAGAACAGTTAATCTAACACCCGCTTCAACGCTGACATTGCCTTTGCAGCAATGCAGGTTAAGCGAATGTTAGGTGTATATAAAGGAGTAAATTATGACATCAGCAACAAAAAACAAAAAAGAAATTATTGATTTCCTTTGGGACTGGGCGAACAATTCTGATTGGGCTAAGTTATTGGTACATAAAGTCGTCAGCACTGAAAGCAGTTTACTTAAATCTGATAGAGAAGAAATATTTAAATATTTCTTGCATAAAATTGGATTGATAAAAGAGTTGCCTCCTCTAACAATCACAAAACCAAGTTATTCACCTGCTTCAAAAAAAATTGAGCTATCTGCACTTTCAGAAGTCACTGGTGTTAATAAACTGGCAAAGAAACAGACAATAACATTTGCACCAAACCTTACTGTCATTTATGGTGAAAACGGAACAGGTAAAACCGGATATGGAAGAATCCTAAAAGCTCTTGGATTTAGTTATGATCAAAATAACACCATCTTATCAAATATTTTCAAAGGAACAGAACCTCAATCTGCTAAAATTGTTTTTGAAGCGAATGGTAGCCCCGAAACATTTGTTTGGACAGGAAAAAACAGAAATGAAGATCTAGCAAGCATCTCGGTTTTTAACAATAACTGTGTTCAAATCAGTCTCGATGGCAGTCGTCAACTGATTGTGTCACCTATAGGTTTTCATTTATTTGATCTCGTTTCTTCAGAGCTAAGTGCTTTAGACGCTCTATTTCAAGATAAAAAAAATGAATATCCAGTTCAAGTTTCGTGGTTAGAAAATCTAAATTTAAATACCCCGCAACAGGTATTCATCAGTAATCTATCAAAAGACTCCGATGACCAAAAACTAACTGAGCTTTCGACCTTTGGCAAAGAACAAGCAAAAGAACTTCAGGTAAAAGAATTGGATTTATCAAATCTAAATAAAATATTACTGCAAAATGAGATTCGAGCATTAAACTATCAATGCTCAGAGCTGAACACAATTACTGAAAGAGTAGAACAAGCAAAAAAGGTCTTGAATGCTGATGTATGGAACCAACTAAAGCAGATTAATCAATCCATTGCTGAATTAGAAAAAAATACTCAAAAAGGCATTAGTGAGATTGCCTTATCAAAAGGCATTGAGTTCTATGAAACAAACGAGTTTAAAACCTTTTTAAGTTCAGCAGAAGCTTATATCAAAAAAATGGCTAAGCCCAATTATCCGCAAAATGAAGATGTGTGTATTTATTGCAGACAACCTCTTGAAGTTGATGCAAGAGAGTTATTAGAAAGTTATCGTAAACTACTGAATGACAAAACAGAAGAAAATTTAGCTAAACTTATAAAGTCTAAACATGATTTGATTAATTCCGTAAATGATATAGATACATCATTAAAGCTAAGCTATCCAAGCTTCGGAAGTGATGATAAAGATAATCCAATCCAACCAGAAGAATTGACTGCATATAATAGAGAGTTAGAAATTCTAAAGAAAAAAATTATTAATGATGAAATTTCAGAGGACTTGGTCTTTAATTTGAAATATGATGATTTTAAAACATTTATTTCTAATAAAGCAATACAACTTCAAGATTCTTTAAGCAAGAAAAACGAGTTATTAACAAATATCGAAACCAAAGAGAAAGAATTAAAAAAAGTTATAGCTGAATTGAAAGACCGTAAATATCTTTCTGAAAAAATTGATGAAATCAGGGATATAATTGTTAATCACAAAATATTGGCTATTCTAAATAAACACTCCAATTCCTTTTCTACAAGTTCAATCAGTAGGAAAACATCACAGGCTAGGGAAGAGCTGATAAGTCAGGATTTTAATAATATATTTCAAAAAGAATTAATGGCTCTTAGAAAATCAGAAATGCCAATAGAGTTAAGCTTTGGTACTGATAAGGGAAAGACAAAAATTAATCATAAAATCAGTAATCATCAATTATTGGAAATCCTGAGTGAAGGAGAGCAAAAAAGTATTGCATTAGCAGAATTTCTAACCGAATTGCAATTAGATACCATCAATGCCCCTGTAATTTTTGATGACCCTGTTAACAGTCTGGATCATAAGATAATCGATTCATTTGCAAAACGGGTTATACGCTTAAGCGAGCAAAGACAGGTTGTGGTTTTTACTCACAGCGTTTTACTTTTCAATAGTCTTCTTTACTCCAGCAATCAGCCAAGTTTCAAACACTTGAGTTATAAGTTTTACAATTCTCAGAAAGAGTATGATTTTGTGGGTGTAATTACTGAAGCTGAAGAAGAGAAAAATAAGGTAAAGCAGAATATCAGTAAAATTAATACATTAATCAATAGCAAACCCAAAGGCAGATCAGAAGCAGAAGTTGTAAAGGAAGGCTTTGGTGAGCTTAGAAGTGCTATAGAACTTTGTATTGAGCATGAAATCTTTAATGGTACTATCCAGAGATATCAAAAGCATGTTTCACTTGGTAAGTTTATTCAGGTCAATGCTGAGAGCTTAGGTAAATATAAAGCTAGTCTTAACGATATTTATGAGCGATGTTGCGGCTTTATTAATGCGCATAGCAATCCTGAACTCGTTCATAACGATCCAACCATTGACGACCTAAGAGCTGATTTTGAGGAATTTAAAAAAATAAGATCGGAGTTTATTAAGAGCTAGAAGAAGAATTTAGAAATAAAACCTAACACTCGCTTCAACCTGACATTGCGGACGAGCCGCAAATGCAGGTCAAGCGTTAGTTAGATTGACCTGCCTTATGGCAGGCGGGTAGCGGAACCAATCGAAACAGACTTTCGACCGAAAAATAAAATAATTGCAATGAAAAAGACATTGCGAAAGGATGGTTTTAATATGGAAAAGAAGATAAAGTTGTATAGCTTTTTGTTTTTTTTAATGGTTGAGTTATGTACAGTGTGGGGACAGGATAAAGTATTATCTGCTGGGAATAAACAATATATTCCAATAGAATATAACGGAGAAACCATATATAAATGGCTGACCATCATAAAAATAAAAGAGTATGATGATGCAGGAAAATTGATATATGAAGGGGATGGTTCTACTAATAATAAATGGTACGAATATGATGCTCAAGGAAATAAAATTTCTTGTAAGACAATGAACCACTTTAGAGAAAAAGTTGATTATGAAGAAGAACTCTATGAATATGATAGTAATGGTTATATAATATGTATGTATAAGAAAAGTTATGGTAAGACACATGAAACTACATATCAATACAATAAAGATGCAAATATCATATCTTGTGTTGATTCGGATGGGTTGATTTATATATATGATGATGAAGGTCGTTTGCTTACTAAAAAGAGAAGGAATAAGAATTATGGTGGGAGAATTATAGCGAGCTTTGACAGTAATGGTGTTACCATGGGTAGTAAAGATACAAACGAATTTTCTGAAGAATATTTATACAAATATGATACTATGGGAAATGTAATCTATGAAGAGTACAAAACTTCCGGTCAAATTGAGAACATACAAGTACATAAATATGACTATAGGAATAATCGTATTTACTCTTACAGGAAATGGCGTACGGGAAATTATGGTTTAGAAAGTATTCATCTTCTTGAATATTATGAGGATGGAAAAACATTAAGAAAAGATACCGAATTATTTGTAGATCGCGCGTATCAAGGATTGTGGTATCCTTTGTATTAGTATTTTATTCAATACCTGCATTAAGTTGATATTGTTCTGTTACAATTTAATGCATTATTAAAGGAGAATGATTTAACATGATGTGTAGAAAATGTTCAACTCCACTCAATGAGAGTGATATTTTTTGTCCAAAATGCGGTAAACGGCAAAAAAAGATTAACTTTAATTTAAATAAAAAAATATTTGCCTCTTCCAATATTATTTATGGAGTTTTTTTCATTTTATTTGCAATAATATTTTTGCTGATAATGAATGATAAAAGTGATAAAAAAAATAGAACTTATGATTTTTTGATAAGTACAATGATTCAATCTATTACAAATTTAAACTTAATTGCTTCCGATTACTATATACATGGAAATATCAACTACACACATACTTCAAGTATGAGAAAGATGCTGGAAGTAGATACACCGAATTATTGTTCATATCTTGTTCAAAGGAAAAATTTTTCAATTATTAGTCAAAGATATTACCGATATGTTAATAAGTACCAAAAGGAGTTGTCACAAAGTGATGAAATTTTTAGATTATATGATTTATATAAAAAGACTATTCATCTATTTGATTTAAATTTAAGTTTGGAAAAATTTAGAAAAGAATATGAATATTTATACAAAGAATACGAGAATTTATACGGCGGGTATGGATATAATATGCGTCAAGATGTCGAACTTCAATAGGTACAGCAGCCGAAACAATATCAAGCGGTGGGTATGAATACAATATGTTCAAGATGTCGAATCCGTGTAAGATACATATAAAGTGAAATAATGCGTATTGTATTTTATACTTTATATAATTATACTGGGACAAAACTCGGAGTGTCGTCGAATAATAAATCTAACACCCGCTTCAACCTGACATTGCCTTTACGGCAATGCAGGTTAAGCAGATGTTATGTACATAGCGCAGAACGCTCAATATTTATAAAAATAGGAGTATAATAATGAGACAATATGTAATTGCATCAATAATGATTATTGTTGGCTTATTATCCATGTTTCTTAAAGGAAAAATTCCTGAATTAAGTCTATGGAACCAATTTTTGGAAGATCTATCAAGTGCTGTTTTAGTTAGTGGACTTCTTTCCCTTTTATTTAAAATCTTTCAAGATAAAGAAAATCAATCTACATTGAAAAGATTACTGCGTATTCATGACAGTGTTGATGAACTTGGTTTGGAAGTAATCGAAAGTGATGTACAATCATTTTCATTTATAAATTTGATTGAAGATTCAAATGAGTTATCAATTATTATGAATGATGGGCAACGTTGGGTTGGCAATCATTCGGTATCTTTAACCAATAGATTTAACCAAAAAACTACTACTCTATTTTTTACAGTTGATCCAGATTCATGTTTTGTTGATGTATTAGCGAATAAAACGGCGATAAAAACTGAGCAATTAAAAGAAAAGATTAGAGATTCGTGGACACGTTTGGAACAAGCGTATAATAATTCTGAAAAAAACGGAATCTTAAAAATTTATAGACTAAAAAATTATCCTACAAAATCGATTTTTTGTAGTGAGAAAGAACTTCTAGAAACCCCATATCAAATATCATCTGGGAGAGTAAAAATACCATTGTACATTTATAAGAAAGTCTCAAGAAAAGATTCACCGTACTATTTTGTAAAAAACGATATTGATGAGTTGATAAAAGAATCAAAACTTGAAAAAGAATTTAAAAACACATAACACCGTTTTCAAAGCCGACAAACGGGACAAGCCCGTTTGCGGTTTAAAACAATGTTATGTCGACGGCTTCGCCGCGTAATGTTGTATTCTATAATAAATATATCTGATATTGTTATTAGTATAATAGGAGAAAAAAATGGGTTTTGGAGATTTGATGCTAAATGTTGTGACTTTAGGAGCACACCAAAGAGTTAAAAATGCAGAAAGTGATTATAAGGATAAACTGTATGAACTCAAAGAATTGAATGAGTCTCATGAGAAACGAAAAGAGGAGGTTAATAAAACTTTACAAGTTGTAATTGAAGTAAAAAAACAGCAATAATTCAACTGAGAAAAGGGAAAAAAATATTGGATCAGTTGAATATTAAGGAAAGACAACAAATTGATAGTTATTTGAAAAGCCAAGACTATTCACTAGATAGAATAGATTCTAGTATGAAAGCAGGAGAGATTGCAATTAATACGACAAAAGGTGCAGTGGCAGGAGTAAGCACTGCATTAGGTGCATGGGCAATCGTGGGAAGTTTTGGAACTGCGTCTACAGGTACGGCAATAAGTACACTATCTGGTGCTGCAGCTTCAAATGCGATACTTGCTTGGTTAGGTGGTGGTAGTATTGCAGCAGGTGGTGGAGGTATTGCTGCAGGCACTATGGTTCTTGGAGGTTTGGTTGCAATACCGGCTATTGCTATTACAGGATTATTTCAACATTTACAAGCCAATAAAAAAATTGAACAATTAAAGGAAGAAGAATTGAAAATTATTAAATCAATTGGGCAGATTAAAAAAAACTTATTAGCATTTGATGCAATAGAGCGTAGATCTCAAGAATTGATTAAATCAATTCCTAAAGCTCTTGAAGCGTTTGAAGTAATATATAAGACTACATATAAAAAAATTTATCCATTTGGTTTTACTAGTAAATTCTTCAAAAGTCTTAAAACAAAAGAAAAACGTTTTTCTCAAAGAGATATTGAACAGATACAAATCCTTGGAAACACAACGATTTCTATCCTAAAAATGGTAGATTCACCAGTAATGTCAATAAAGGAGGGTTAAATGTCTAACAAAAATATTAACGAGATTGTCAAAAAAATACCAGATGTTCCTGCTCCTGATATTACTTCTGCATTTAAAATGTTTATGGACTATAAAAAGGAAGCAGAAATAACAAAAAGAGAAATAAAACGTCTTGATAATGCAAAAGAAGTTCTTCTTGCAGAAATAGAAAAAAAATACGACCTCTATTATAGGATATTTGCAACAGTTTTTTCAGAAAGAAGGCAAGTAATAGATAAGTGTTTTGAAATTATAGATAAAGGTATAAAAGAGAATGATAGAGAATATATTTCTGTTGGACTTTCAAATTTATCTAATTTAGTTGCATCAAGTCCTTTTTCAAATATTGGGGAACTAACAAAACTCATTGAATCTGGTGCACAGATAGATTTATGAAATGACATAACACCCGCTTCAACCTGACATTGCGGACGAGCCGCAAAGCAGGTTAAGCGTTAGTTAGACCGATGCCTTACGGCACGATAAACTGTAACTTTGAAAAACAGGGTGTATTTTTTATAAATTAAAGCATAAAACCCAAATTAATAGCTTATTTTACTAAAAATGCCGTATTTTATTGTAATAACAGCTTGATAATTATACGCATAATGCGTATAATATGATTGGATATAAAATGACAGCAAAAGAAATAGAAAAAATACTAAAGGCGGATGGTTGGTATTTTGTAACAGCAAAAGGTTCTCATAATCAATATAAACATACTGTAAAATCCGGAAAAGTTACGGTCCCAAATCATAAAGGAGATATACCGATAGGAACCGTGAAAGCAATTCTAAAGCAGGCAGGATTGAAATAAGGATATATGGAGGAATATAAAATGAAATTAGCATATCCGGCAATAATAACATATTGTGAAGAAGATAATAGTTATAGTATAGAATTTCCCGATTTGCAAGGCTGTGTTTCCGGAGGATTTTCTCTTATAGAAGCGATAGAGATGGGAATAGATGCGGCATCAGGGTGGATATTAACAGAAATCGAGGAAGGAAATGCTGTTCCAAAAGCAAGTGAACCTACAAAAATAAAACTACCTGATAATAAAAGTTTTATAAATATGCTTATTTTAGATATGGATTCGTATAGTGAAAAATATTCAAGCAAATGTGTAAGAAAGAATATAACGCTTCCAAAATGGGTGAATACGCTTGCAGAAAAAAATAATGTAAATTTTTCACAATTATTACAGAACACGATAGTAGAAAAATATGTAGGTGTTATGTAAAAGCATCTAACACCCGCTTCAACCTGACATTGCGGACGAGCCGCAAATGCAGGTTAAGCGGTAGTTATGGTGACAGGCATCTGGCCTGCTTTTTGGAAATGAAAACGAAAAAAATAACTTTATTGTTTTTAATATTATACATTATGAACTTTCTCTTTGGGTGTAGTACCATACAGTGTTTATCTAAAAAAACACTAATTCAAGAAGAAGTAGTAATTATTTCAAAGAAATATATTATTCAATCATACATAACAAATACTATTTCTGATCCCACGTACGCACGCTTGTATATTAATAGTAATGAAATATTTAGATGTCGTGGAGCAAGTAAAATAGTATTTACAATTGAAAATGATATTCTTACAATTTATACAGATGGTAATTTAAAATATGAATACGACCGAATACAAAAAAAGTGTTACGGAGAATTACAGATAATATATTTAGAAATGTAGAAATACTATAATTTATCGATAAATCTGGTGTATGAACATTAGTTCTCATAAATGTGCTTAATAAAGCTTTGTTTTTTTTCGAGTTAAGCTCGCTGAAATTATAAAATAGAACTTTAGGGTTTGAGCGAATAAGTTATTTGAAAAAAGTGAATATTTCAGAAAGCATGTCAAGCTCGCTTTTTGAAATGAAATTGAACTTTAGGGCGAAGCAAGGTAGCGGTAGTGTATGACTTTACGCCGCTTAAGGAATTATAATAAAGAAGCCTAGCTTTAAAGAAATGGAAAGAATATCTCTAAAAGAAAAAGGATTTAATAAATATAATTCTGTAAAAGAAATATTTTTGCCATAACATCCGCTTCAACCTGACATTGCGGACGAGCCGCAAATGCAGGTTAAGCGGTAGTTATGGTGACAGGCATCTGGCCTGCTTTTTGGAAATGAAAACGAAAAAAATAACTTTATTGTTTTTAATATTATACATTATGAACTTTCTCTTTGGGTGTAGTACCATACAGTGTTTATCTAAAAAAACACTAATTCAAGAAGAAGTAGTAATTATTTCAAAGAAATATATTATTCAATCATACATAACAAATACTATTTCTGATCCCACGTACGCACGCTTGTATATTAATAGTAATGAAATATTTAGATGTCGTGGAGCAAGTAAAATAGTATTTACAATTGAAAATGATATTCTTACAATTTATACAGATGGTAATTTAAAATATGAATACGACCGAATACAAAAAAAGTGTTACGGAGAATTACAGATAATATATTTAGAAATGTAGAAATACTATAATTTATCGATAAATCTGGTGTATGAACATTAGTTCTCATAAATGTGCTTAATAAAGCTTTGTTTTTTTTCGAGTTAAGCTCGCTGAAATTATAAAATAGAACTTTAGGGTTTGAGCGAATAAGTTATTTGAAAAAAGTGAATATTTCAGAAAGCATGTCAAGCTCGCTTTTTGAAATGAAATTGAACTTTAGGGCGAAGCAAGGTAGCGGTAGTGTATGACTTTACGCCGCTTAAGGAATTATAATAAAGAAGCCTAGCTTTAAAGAAATGGAAAGAATATCTCTAAAAGAAAAAGGATTTAATAAATATAATTCTGTAAAAGAAATATTTTTGCCATAACATCCGCTTCAACCTGACATTGCGGACAAGACGCAAATGCAGGTTAAGCGGATGTTATGGCGACAGGCATCTGGTCTGCTGTGGAGGAAAAATGAAAAGAGTAATTATAATTATATTCTTTTCTATTTTATTATTTTTGTTTATCTCATGTAAAAAAAATGAAAATAAAGATTTTACTACTTTAGCAACAGATATAGAAAATTCTGCAAGAGAAGAACTGCTAACCTTTGAAAAAATAAAAGAAAGATTAGATTTAAAAAATCCTGAAGTGAGAGAATATTTTAAACCATTTTATGAATCTTTAAAAATATTATATGAAGAAAATCCTACTATTGAAGATCAGATAAAATTATTTTATGAAACGATAAAAGTATTGGATGAGGAATACTATTTTAATCTATTTGATTTTGATTATCAACCAAGTGATGAATTAAAAGAAATATTTCATAAAATATTTTTAGAAGATGAGATTTGGCAGGTTATCATTTCGAATTTACATACAAAAGCATCACAACAACCGGACAGATTCCTTAATACAAGTAAAAGCATAAAAATAAAAAATATCTCAATAGTTTCAATCAACGATAAGGAATGCACTTGTATCGTAAAAGCAGAAGCTTCACATTGGTTTTACGCAGACAGAGGTATAGAATTTACAAAAAAGGAATATTTCAAATATTATGATGATATTTGTATAAGTGAAGAAGAGTCGGAAAAATTCTACCAAAAAGCTTTACAGGAATATGAGAATATTGGAGAAGGAAAATTCATGGGGTGCGCTATAAAAACAGAAGAAAATCATATATTACATTTGGTAAAAAAAGAAGGTATATATAAAATAAAAGATTTTGTTTTTACTATTACCTCATTTACAGAAGGCTAAAATATTATGTATAAAAAGAATATTTTAGGAAGCAAGTCAAGCTTGCTTTTTTTAATGAAATTGAACTGTATGGCGGAACAAGGTAGCGGTAGTACTGGCTTTACTCTACTCAGGAAATATATAATAATAGAAGCATGGTTTCTTAAAGAAAAAGGCAATAATAAATATAATTCTATATGAGAAATATTTTTGATAAGATAAAAAATGAAAATAAAAAAATATTTGTAATTTCAATATTTGTTGTTTTTCTTTTTATCATTTTTTTTGTTTTAGAAAGCTATTTTAAAAAAAATGATTATTTAAGTATCTTCCACGATAAAATTGTAATTCTGGAACTACTGAAAGGATTTATACCTGATAAAAATAACATTGTTATTGATGATTTTGAAGTAAAAATTCCGTATGGATATGAAATAATTACTACTAATACTGCGATTGGGTTATTTTCAAATATTCGTGAATTAGAAAATAAACTTAATCAAAAATATGAGTTTGTTGATAAGCTTGGTAGTAACTATGTTTGGAAAGATAGTAAAAATAACAAGCTAATTTTTGTATATATAAAGAGATATGCCAATATTAATTATTTACGATTTGAAATAAAAAATATGTAATTCCAAATTTTTAACCTAAAAATATTTGTAAAAAACAACAGAGTGTTTAAAAAAATGAATATAAAATACAAGAAATATTTTTACCATAACATCCGCTTCAAACTGATATTGCGGACGAGCCGCAAATGCAGGTCAAGCGAATGTTGGGTCGACGCTTCGCGCGGGGTTAAATAAAATTAGTAATATATTTATCGAAATTTATTCATTAATAGATATTTAATATACTTAGAAAACGAAATAGCTTACCTAGGATTTTACCAATCAATTCAATGATAACTGGATTTGCTAGTAATTATGAATAGCTATTAGAAGTATTATAAGTATTTTCGAAATAGAAAATATTGTATTAATGGTATGCATAGTTTTAAGTATTATGTCGTAATTAATTGTATATTGAAGCAATTAATTTATTTTATTAGAATTGAGGCAAAATAATTAATGTTTAGTAGCATCATATTAGAATCTGTAAAAGAATATATACCAAATAGTTATATCGAAAATAATGAAAAATATGATTTTATAGTCGGTAGCGAAGTTAAGAAAAGACTCGTTTTCAAAATTATCCATAACTATATTTTTATATTTTCGAGGATAAAAGATAATAATTTTTCATTGTTAATACATGAAATATCTGAAAAAATAAAGAATGCAAAAGGAAAAATTTTCATTATTTATATTTGTGATTTTGACTTGCTGGAAGAAAATAATAAATTTTTATTCTTCATTAAAAAGTGTAAAAGAGTTGATGGTTTTATAAGAATCAATAGAAGGAATGGGCAGGTGTATTTTTCAGCGAATAAGGATTTAGAAAATAAAATATGTTCTGAAAGATATGTATTTTTATTAAATGAATACAAGTTTGCAATTAAAAATATCTGGCAGAATGAACTAAACAATTTTTATGATGTTTGTTTTAAAATTGGAAAGAAATAATGTAATAACCCCAACACCCGCTTCAACGCTGACAAACTGGATTATGTCCGTTTGCAGCTTAACTGCACGTTGGACGGATGCCTCCGGCGCACGAATATAAAAAGGAGAATATTATGAAACTGATTCGGATTGGTATTGACGGATTTAGGTGTCTTCTTGACTTCAAGCTTGATTTTGAACCAGGACTTACTGTTATTGTCGGTGAAAATGATAGAGGTAAATCATCTCTAATTGATTGTTTGAAAGTAATTACACAAAACAAGCCTGTGGAATTTGATGACATTAATTATGAAAAAAATGAATTAGTAATTGATATTGAAATAGAGAATTTCATTTACCGTAAGAAATTTGTAAAGGATGCTAATTCTGTCCAACCAATGCCATTAGTAGTTATCCCTACAGAAAATTATTTAACTTCCGTTGAAGCTAAAATTAATAGTACGGAATATGATCTTACCGTTACAGAAAATCAAGAAGAAGTTAAACAGCTTGCAAAACTCTTTGGATTAACTGTCAGAGTAAATAGTAATATTCCTAATTTAGTATCAGCAATAAATGATGTTATTAGCAAGAAAAGGCAAGTCGGTAATTTTGAGATTGATAATGTAAGTTTCCCACAATTCAATAATATTCAACTTGATGGAAAACAATTTGAAAACGTATCTGGATTCTTTAAAGAAATATTCTTAAAGGAAAGACAAAAACAAATATGGAACGAGAAGGTAAATGAAACAACAACAATTGAGGAATTTGTTAGGAATAAAATAGATAACTATAGTTCAGATATTTCAAGTGAATTGCATGAAAAAGGGATAATCGAAAAAATGTAATTATTCCTCAATGATTTAACGGATATTAAAATTGAACCAATATACGAAACTAAAGATCTAAATATCGATGCAAAGGTAAAGTTTTTACAAGGGAATTCTCAAGAAATTAATATTCAAAAAAAAGGGGATGGGACAAAAAGAAGAATTTCAATGGCATTGCTTGAACTTAAGAAAGAAATGACCCAAAGAATTGATGGCTCTACAACCTACTTACTTGATGAACCTGACACTCATCTTCATGTTAAAGCTCAAATGGATTTATTGAATACTCTTTACGATTTTTGCAGTCAAGGTCATCAAGTAATTATGACGACACATTCACCATTTCTTGTAAATGCTGTTAGATCTGAAGAAATACGATTATTATTTCAACGAGAAATAAATTGTACAAAAGTAAGATATATTAAGAAGTCAACTGAAATCGAGTCAACCATTCTAAGAAATATTGGAATTGAAAACTCGTATTTATTTTTTGCAAAAAAAATCATTCTTGTTGAAGGAGAGACAGAAGCTGCTTATATACCTTCTTTCTTTGAAAATAAAACGAATAAAACAATAAACTCTAGACTTATAAAGATACTCAATGTTAAAGGTATTAGGAATATTTATGGGTTCGCACAAGCTATACTACAAATCCATCCTAAGGAAAACATATTTATCATATATGATAATGATGCAACTGAAGACACACTATCACTTATTGAATCTCTAGATATTTCAGACAGCAATAAACTAGTATTAGGTGATAAAGAGTTTGAAGATTGTTTTTCTAGTGAATCAATTCATGCTACATGGGCTAGTTATTTGGCAGACCTTAATTTTACTTTACCAGCCTCAACAAATTGGACTATAGCAAATATTCAAGCAAAAAAAGAGGCGTGCCAACAAGACAGAAATATGAAGTTCTCATCTGAGTTAAAGACATTAGCCGCTGGTACTAAAAAAATGACCAAACCATTATTTGGTGAATTAATGGGGAAATATGTATCAATTGAACATACTCCAGCTGAAATAAAAGAATTCCTTGGTAAATTATAGAAAAAAATCATCTAACACCCGCTTCAACGCTGACAAAAGGGACTATGCCCGTTTGCAGGTCAAGCGTTAGTTATGTGTACGCCCCACTGGGGCGCATGGTGAAAAAAAATATTCGTCGCAAAAAAATAATCAAAAAAATGAATTGAACTTTAGGGCAAGTGCGAAGAAGCATTTTACAATAGGTATGTTTAATGAAAAAAAATATCATATTATTAAGTATATTTATATTTTCACTCTTGGTTTTATATGCAAAAAGGACTCCGCCTCCGGAAATTCCATCGATAATTCATAATGGATACGAGTATATTTCAAATTATTCAGATGGAATTTTTAAGGGAACCGGTCAGATAATTATTAAATCTATTAAAAACTCAAAAATAAAGAAAACAATATCAATTTATTCAATCTGGTATAATCCGTTTCTAGAAAAAGATGTTCAATGGATTTTTATTAAAGAAACAGAATTGATTGATAATGATACGATTCGTATTTATAATGAAAATGATGAAATTTTTGATTTGGAATTAATTAACTATAAGGTTAAGAAAATAACGAAAACCACATAACACCAGCTTCAACGTTGACGAACGGGATAAGCCAGTTTGCGGTTTAAAACAAAGTTATGTGGATGACCGCGCTGGGGCGCCTGGAGGAAAATTGAGAAATTTATTTACTAAAGAAGAGATAGTATTATGTACATATTCTGCTATGTATGCTTCAAATGATTTCGGCGGGATTAATAAAATCTATTTACTTAAACACAGAAGTATAAGTTCAATAAAAATGAAGATTATGAATATTGCTTCTATGCTTGATGAAAATGGAATACGTCGTTTTAATTATGATTCTGTTCCTCCGTTAACGGGCTTAACTACAGGTCAGACTGGTCGTAGAACTAATTGGAATATTGTAGCGACTTTATATCCATTGTCAAAAGAAGATTTTCTAAAAAAATGTAATATGATTGTCGGAAACTAATATACGGAAATATTAGTTTCATATAAACAATTTTCAATTTTTGTTCAATAGACAAACAAAAAATTCTAATTGAATAGAATAAATTATAATCAAATATAAAAATAAATCCGCTGATTTGAATGTAAGGAGTTTTGGCAGAGATACTTCTGTCAATTTTCTTTTTTGACTAATAATGTGAAATCAATAATTTTTTAGAAGATAATACTGGATATAAGAAAAATTAAACAATATTTAATTATCAAGTTTCTTATGTATTCGGGCGAACAAAAAATGAAATCGATTATTTTCAAGAACTAGAACGTAGAATTTGGATACTGCCAAATTCGTTAGATGTTGTTTTGGGTATTTTTAATCAAAGAAATACACATCCGGACGATAAAATCATTTTTGAAATGATTGAGTTAATTGAGTAAGAGCCTTCTAGCACCCGCTTCAACCTGACATTGCGGATAAGCCGCAAATGAAGGTTAAGCGGATGTTAGACAGGTGCGGTATTGCGCGCTTATATCTTTGGAAGGTTTTAATGAACTATAAGAACCATAATCATATAATTCAAGAAGATAATATTAAACTAAGACCACTATGTGAAACACATTGGGAATATTTATTTAAATGGAATAAAGATAAAGAAATATTATATTTTTCAGAAGGCGATGATATTTCTGAATATTCTAGTGAAGAAACAAAACAAATATATACATATGTTTCACAAAAAGCAGATATTTTTATTATAGAATATTTAAATGAAATAGTTGGCGAGTGCTGGCTTCAAGAAATGAATTTAAATGATATTATGGAAAAACTACCAAATAAAAATATTTATAGAATCGATTTAATGATTGGTAGGAAAGAATTATGGAACAAAGGAATTGGGAGCCAAGTTATAAATATGCTTACCAAATATGGGGTTAGAGAGAAAAAAGCTGATATGATATTTGCTGTTATTTCTGATTATAACTTAAGAAGTCTAAAAGCATTTTCAAAAAATAAGTATGTAGAATATAATAGAGTAGAAATAAATAGTAGCAAATCAAAAGAAGAAATAAGATTGGTATATAGAAATTTTGTCTAACAATGCTTCCAATTTAGCTTGCCTATTGTTACGGATTTTCGGCTGTTTGGAAATAAATAGTAAACAGGTATAAGTATCCGCATTTTTTAGAGGGTAGGGTGTATACTTTTAATAGGAGAAATAATGAAAACGAAAATAGTATATGTAAAAAGTACTTTTCCGTCAGATATTGATTCTGTATTTAAACTATTAACCGATGTAAAAACTTTACAATATATTGCGTCTCCATATGCTTCATTTAAAATAATTGGTGAAGATAAAGAACTTGTTTGGAAGGAAGGACAGACATTTTCATTTTTGTTTAAAATGTTTTGCTTTATTCCTTATGGAACTCATACAATTAAGGTAATTAATTTTAATAAAGATGAAATTTATACAAACGAAAGCAATACACATGTATCTATATGGAATCATAGAATTAAATTGATTGATAACGGAAATGGAACAACGGATTATAGTGATGAAGTTGAAATTGGAGCCGGTTGGAAAACATTTATTGTTTGGCTTTGGGCTAATTGCTTTTATAAACATCGTCAAAGAAAATGGTTGAAACTTATAAAAACTCGAAAGGTAGTTAAGTAATAATGTCCTGTAATTTTTGTAAAGAGCTCAAGCTTTTATGTATCAATTTTTAGTTGATGCAAAGGCATATAGTAACAGGTATAGCCTTGACATTGATGATATAGCAATTAATGAATATATAATATTTGGAGATAAATAAGTGGAATCAAATTATGTAATCCGTATGGAAGAGATTCAAGATTATACTGTTGTTGAAAATTTAACTAGAGATTCTTTCTGGAATGTGTACAGACCCGGCTGCATGGAACATTATATCCTGCACTGTTATAGGAATAATCCCGATTTTATTTCGGAGCTTTCATTGGTTATAGAGATAAACGAAAAAATCATCGGGCATGTGATGTATTCAAAAGCAAAGCTGACGCTCGACAATGGTGAAAAAGTTTCTGCATGGACTTTTGGACCGATAAGCATACATCCGGATTACAGGCAGAAGGGATGCGGCTTGAAGTTGTTAAAATATTCGCTTGAAAAAGCTAGAACAATGGGGATTGGTTTTGTTTGTATTGAAGGTAACATTGAGTTTTATCGTCATGCGGGGTTTGATCTTGCGAGCAAGTTTCATATTCACTATTATTGTGAGCCGAAAGATGCCGAAGTGCCGTATTTTCTTGTGCTGGAACTTATTCCAGGATACTTTAAAATTCATGGAATTGTAGAAGCCACTTATTGTCCTCCGAAAGGATATTTTGCGGCTGATGAAAATCCCCGCGATTTTGAAGCGTATGAATCGATTTTTCCTTATAAAGAAAAATTGATTTTACCCGGTCAGTTGCAAACTATTTACTGAGAACCTTGATTTACTGATCAAAATACACCGATACTTGTATTGCAGAAATACAAATCGAATAGTAAGACAGGTGTGTAAAATTCAAGAGAACTAGGGCAATTTAAAGGCTGTAAGATAAAATTAAACATTGGGAGAAATTAATTATGAGTAAAAGAATAGAAATACTAAGGTTATTTTATGATGATATCGATGAAGACAGCAGGTTAAACATAAGCCGCCAGGGACAGTTGGAATATCTTACTACAATGAACTATATTCATCGCTATGCAAAAGCCGGAGCAAAGATATTAGAGATTGGTGCCGGTACGGGTAGATACTCCATTGCCTTGGCAAAAGAAGGATATAATGTCACAGCTGTTGAATTAGTAGAGAGTAATCTTGAAGTGCTGAAAAACAACAGCGTCGGCATTGAAAATATTATTTCCTATCAGGGAGATGCATTAAATGAAGCAATATACATCTTACCTTTTTGATATGGGTTCTACCTTATTGGAATTCCATAATCCAAAATGGAATGAAAGTGAAATACTTAAAAACGGTCATAACCTTATGATAGCTTATATTTCTAATATTTACGGTAAATTCATTGCCGATAAAATAGACAAAGAAGTTATTTTACCTTGGTATGACTATGTTGAAAAAGAGCGTAAAATTAAAAGAATAGAATACCGTATTTGTGAAGCCTTTTTTTTAAAATTTGGAGAATTGGGTATACATATTTCTTATAATGAAATTATTGAAATATTGAAAAAAGATTATCTTGATTTTTATAATTATGCTCATCCGAATGAAGGAGTGATTGATTGTCTTAAGTTTTTAAAAGAAAAGAAGTATAAAATCGGTGTTGTTTCAAACATTATGTACCCCAAAGAAATATATCTTGAAATTTTTAAGAGAGAAGGGCTTGATTTATTTATTGATAATTATACTTTTAGTTATGAAAATACCTATATGAAGCCTCATTCTTCTATTTTTTTGCGAGCTCTTATGTCGCTAAATGCAAAAATTTCGGAAACGCTTATGGTGGGCGATAATGAAAAAGTCGATGTTATAGGTGCAAAAGCCGTAGGATTAAAAACCTGTTTATACGATAAAGATAAAAAGTATAAACAACATCAAGCCGATTTTTATATAAATAATTTTATGGAACTTATTGATAATTAAATAAAAATAGTTTTATGAATTTACCGATTTTAAAAGAACAAATTTCACAATTTCTTGATAAAGAAGGCCGTATTGTCAGGTGGCCCAAGAAAACTTATGATAAAATAAATGTCTTAAAATATTTACAAGGAAAATTCGATCCTGATAAAAAATATTCTGAAATTGAAGTGAATGCAGTCTTAAAAACTTGGCACACATTTAATGACCATGCTCTATTAAGACGTGAACTTTTTGATAAATTTTTATTGGAGCGGACACCTGATTGTAAAGAATATTGGGTTAGTACCGATAAAATTATAATTTAAAAGATATTATTATGAATGATGAAGAAAAATTTAAAGTAAAAATTATTAAAGATGCGGAAAAATATGTAGAAAGTATATTTAAAGAAGATTTTAGCGGTCATGATTTTTTTCATACAATGAGAGTATTCCGTACGACAACTTATCTTGCAGAAAAAGAAAATGCCGATATTTTTATTGTTCAATTGGCTGCCTTATTACATGATATAGATGACCGTAAACTTTCGCCGCACACAACTGTAAATAAAGATAGAGCTGTTTCATTCATGAAGTCTAAAAAAATAAGCGGTGCTCTATGTAAAACTATTGTTTCTATTATTGAAGAAGTTTCGTACATCGGTAAAGATTCTAATAAACCGTCTTCAATTGAAGGAATGTGTGTTCAAGATGCAGATAGATTAGATGCTTTAGGTGCGATAGGTATAGCAAGGGCATTTGCTTATGGCGGAAGCCGTAATAGACCAATCTATGATCCGTCTATCCGGCCCCGTATGGGTATGGGAAAAGAGGAATATCAAAATCATGTATCGACTACAATTAACCATTTTTATGAAAAGCTATTTTATCTTAAAGATTTGATGAATACCGATACGGCAAAAAAAATTGCAGAAAAGAGAGACTTGTATATGAAAGACTTTATTTTGGAATTTTTAAATGAATGGGACTTAAAAGATATGTAAGCCTTATTAAAAAATGTTTATGTTAAAATAATAGTTTAAAAAGCTTGATTAAAAGTTAATATAAAGGAGTTGAAATAAACTGATATTTTTAATTATTTTTTTAAGTGTTGATCTTTTTCTTTCTCTGTTTTTAATGATTAGGGGTGTCAAAAAATATATGATTTCACTTGATACCTGTTTTTTAAATATGGGATTAATAACAACGATTATATTCATTGAGATATTGGTAGGCATAAATTCATATTATTTGGATTTTGTTTTTATACCTGTTATTGTTTGGGTTTTCGGTGCGTTTTTTTTGATCTATCTTGTAGTGTGTGAGCATAAAACCTATTCAAATGTACAAGAAATTATTGTTCATCTTAGTTCGACAGGAAGGCACAAAGGTCTTTGTGATGCTTTGTTGGAAGGTTTTATCAAATTTGGTGCGGGTATGCCTCCTCGTGGGTGGTATGGCTCTGATGAATACTTATATCAAAAAGCTTTTCTGGAGTTTTCTAATTTGAATTTAACGGAAGAATCGGAACAACTGATTAAATTTCAAAAACCTATTCGAAAATCACGAATTATAATAAAAATATGGATTGCCTTTTTTATAGCTTTTGTCTTGCAAATAGTTCCGGTAATAGTCGGGGTCGCAATGAAGAATAGTTAATAAAGTTCATAATGATTTGTACGACATTTTATGCGACAGTCCATCAAAAAGAGAAAAGAAAATGAAGTTTTCTCACGGATCTGAAAACCTGTAACTCTATACTAGATATAGACTTATAAAAATGGGCAATACTGGAATCGAACCAGTGACCCCAAGCGTGTCATGCTTCCCAATCTTCTTTTTTAAGCGTTTTTAGGTGTTTTTCTGTTTTGCTTTCACCCAAAAAGCCTTAAAATGGCTAAAAAATCTATAAAACGTGCGACATTTTATGCGACATTAGGGGAGATTTTATCAGATTGAAAACTTTTTGTAAAGTAGATTATAAAAGCCTTTTTATTTTTATAACCAAAAAACCTACACCGCCTAGAATTAAAAGAGCTAGAATAGAAGATACAATTACAAGGTTTAGTTTTAACTTATAATTTTTAATCTTCAGCCCCTCAATTTCTGCTTGTTTTTTTTCAATCGTTGTCTGTTTTTCCGCTATCGCCCCCATGCTTTCTTTTTCGTATTCTTCTAATGATTTCTCTGATTTCTTCAAAGATAGCCTCGCTTGAGTCAATTGATTTGTTAAGTTCTCTTGATATTTCAGCGCCCCGCTTAATTCTGTTTCCAAGCTCCGTATTTGAGATAATTGCATCTGTTTGGTGTTCTCTAACTTCTCCAACAGACTCTCTAACTTCGTGAGCTCCGACTCTGTCATCATGTATTCCGCTTGCTGTCCGACAGCTGGTAAAAAGCAAAATACAAATAATAAAAATAAAAACCTTCTTTTCATTCATTTACCACCCCTTTTTAAATTCTTCAAAGATATTTTTAATCTCAAAAGTTCCGGACTCCCAGCCTGTGATTATGTTTTTATCTAGGCCGGAAAAATCCAAGCCTTCATGCGGATAGGGCGGATTTCCAATCATCTGATGAAAATCAGTACTGGGCTTACTGTTACAAGGATATATCCCTCCATCAAGAATATAAGTTTTAGGATCTATGGTTGCATCTTTACCCATATATGGATCTTTAGTTGTTGCAGGATATACACTAACGTGTAAATGTTTATTCGGCCCGGGAATACCACGGCCTGTATCTCCCATAATACCTAAAAAACCTCCGGCTGGAACCGTTTGTCCCACATTGACTGCTATCGATTTCAAGTGTGCATACCTGCTTATTATACCTTGCCGGTCTTTAATTATGACATAGTTACCATAAACACTCGCCTTTGCATCTCTATTGATTTTTATAATTCGGCCCTCTTTAATAGCAAATACGCCCCATTTTTCTGTTCTCATCTTTTCCCTCCTAAGAATAAAGATTTTTATCGTTATATAAACAATGATATATTTGAGGCTTAAATAGTTTAAAAAACGAAAAGCCTTTACCTATTTTGTTTTTTGCTAAGTGCTTGTACCCAAAAAGGGCAGGGGGTAAATAAGGTACTAGGTCGTTTATGTGTGCGTATTGACTTACTTCTTTTACGCAAGATAAAACATAGTTTTTAGTCTTTTTGCCCCATAAAGGTTTTGGAGCTCCGAATGTAATAACATAAGGTTTACGCTTTGTCCTAAAATACAAGTCTTCAGCAGCTAAAATACTCATAGCCCCACCATAACTCCAACCGCATATTCTAACTTCATAATCCGGATTTTCTCTTGTTTGTTTGATAAGCTCTTTCATAATATCATCATTACAAGACTTGTAAGCTCGCCCCCATCCTCCAGCTACTTTTAAGCAGGATTGTTGATTTTTATATATTTTTATTGGAAAATTAAAATTATTTATCCAGTCTCTTTTTTGCCTTGACTGTTGGAATAAGAGATAAACATTTTTTTCTTTATGACAAACATCTATCATCCAATCAACGCAATCCCCGCTTGTTTTATAGCTTGTATTTTTTATTTTTTCAAACAGTTCATAAGGTTCCATAATTTTACTTACTCCCTTAATGCAGATTTTTCAAATACTTTTCATTTTTCTTAATTGGAAAATCGATACAAAGTATTTTATATTCCGGTAAAATAAATTTATCTTTTTCGCTTTCATACATTTCGATTTTTTCTTTAATTCTTGTACTAATTACCTCTATCATCGAGTCCGCCCAAGAGTTTACCAGCTTTTCAAGATCTGGTCTTATTTCACGCCATGCAGGATAATTTTCAGTCCCGCAAGGGAGGCGTGGTATCTTTAAAAGAAAAGCCTTATAGTCTATTTCAATGTTATAGAGAATGTCTTGTATATAGCCGTGCCGTTCTTTTGATGTCAGCTTCTCTTTCAGGTTGTTATAATCGACACGCTCCAGCAATTCATCTTTGATGATTTCGGCGGCGGTAAGAGCGGGCAGCTCGCATTTAATGTTGGCCTTAAATAAGTTTTTTATAGGCTCGTAAAGGCGGCGAATTACCCGTCTTTCATCGGCCTTTAACTTTTCGTCAATCTCGCCGGAGCGTCGAAAAAGTGCCTTTCGCAGCTCTTCATCTTCCATACGCTTTTTGTTTTGCTCGTCGATTTCTGCCTTGAAGCTGTCTAGTTTTTTATCGACTTTTCCAAGTGCGATTTTTTTATCACCCCAGCCTAAAACCGCCCCCTTGCGGATTACGACTATTAAAGCAATAAATATCAGAATGGCTATCAGGGCTATTACACCCCAGCCGATAGGCGGTATTTTGTCTAAGTTTTCCATAAATCTATTCTCCTATGAATGGATTTTATAGAATGGGAGGTTAGTAACGCAAGAGAAAAAAAGTAAAATTTATAAGATAATACAGCTGAATATTTTTATTATAAAATAATCGGTTTTTATAATCTTGTAATATTACAGATAAGTTTTAGTTATCAATTAAAGAACTAGGGAAGATTTTATCAATATCGTAATCGGAATACTCTTTTTTAATAAATTGATGAATATCACAATCTTGAACTTTCAAAGCATTTCCCATAAATGAAAGTTTTGTTCTATTTTCTGTTATTATATCAGACCATTGATATACATAAATTGATATATTGGCTCTTTGCGATTTTGTATATAAATGTCTATCAGTTTTATCAAATTGACCTACTTTTGATAGGGCAAAGTTATTTAATTTTGAGCTGACAAGAATTATTTTATATTCAAGATTTTTACTAAAACATGCTCGATCTTCAATATCCAATAAATATCTATCAACTTGATTTAATTCTTTTTGACCTATAGCACATTTAGGAGCTTTTAATTCAACAATCATAATTTCACGCCGTTTATCACTAATAATATTTTCATTAAAAAAGAATAAATCTGTTATGTCTTTTATTTTCGGAGTATCACATTTAACTAAATTATTATCATCATTTGTAGGCTCATACACAAGATATTTATTTCTTAATTCTCTTAAATTGTTTTCTAAGTTTTTATCTGAAAATAATATCGGGGTATGTGCATATTGCTCTCCGAATATCCATAACTGTTTTTCAATGATTTTATGTAACTGTGAACGCTCCTTTACATTTTCACTTATTTGAGAATATACTAATTTGTATAGTATATCAAGAAAATTATTTTTATTTGCTATATCTGTAGAAAATTCAATTACATTTTCAAAGTCAACTATTTCAATAAGTTTTTTTAGTTTTGTTACTGTTTTAGAGTTCATTACACCTAGATGTTCTAACACTTTATTTAAGTCTCCGTTTGATAGAGCAAGATTAACTAAAGGATAAATGACCTTGCGCAAATTATTCTTTTTTGTAATTAACTCATATTCGTTTTCTAAACAATACGCAAATTGATTAAATATAATAGCTTGAGCTTTTGAATTTTCTGCTTTTTCTCTATATGGATAATATTCATCATTTTTTAGTTTTTGTGAAAAATTATAATAATCCGCAAATTTTTCCTTAAAATATTTTTCTACTTCATTTTTTGTTTTTTCTTTAAATCTGGATACATCTTCATCAAGTTCATTTATTGCTAAGTTTCTATATATTCCATCAGTCATTTGAATACAATCAGAGTCGACAAAAAAACGCCATCCGTTATCATCCGGTATATCAAAATTAAATTTTTCTTCAAAAACCTGTTGATAAATACCATTATTATTTATTCTATAATCTATAGTAATTTTAGGTTTTTTTGCTTTATAATGTAATACCGTTAATTTTACTTCGTTTTCCCCTTCTTCTGTTTTGAAACGGAATGATGATTTTTCTACTTCACCCACTGTAAAATCTTCTATAAAGATTTCTTTTCCGTTGATTATAAATTGTACCTTTGAATTTATAATAGTATCAGAGTATTGAAGGAAAATCTGTTCATAAATATTTTCCAATAAAAGCTCTTTACATATTTTTCTCTTGGGATTTTCGTCTATATCTTCCTTACTATATAAATCTTCAATATAAACATTATAATATGAGTCTTCAGCCGTATCTTTAGTATCTATATCAACAGGGCAATTATTTGTACTAAGTTCTTTTATTTTATCTGCATTAACAGTAAAGCTGCTTTTTGTTTTTTTGCCATCTTTTATTCCGACCGTTTCTATTTTCATTGTACGTCCAATTTGAAAAGCTGCAAACCGTCCAATGCCAAGACCTGATTTTTTTTCACTTGTACCAATATCGAATAACTTAGATCCTATATCATCAATATGTACACCATCTCCATTATCTTTGATTGATATACTTATAAATGGTACTGGTGATAGTATGTCATCTTCATGTTTTTCTATATTGATCTCTATTTTTGTAGCTTTTGCTTGAATAGAATTATTGATAAGTTCCAACATAGCATAGAAGGTATTACGATATGAGGCTAAAAGCTCGGAAACAACCCTGCCATTTGTTGTAAAATACTTAACCATAGAAAATCTCCCTTGTCTTTGAGGGATTTTAACATAACTTGATGTAATAATCAACAGATATGGTTAGTTATCGATTTTATCGATAAATTATAACAAAAAAATGACTATTATTGTTAAAAAAGCCCCCGTAATTGGGAGCTTTTACTGCTTAAAACCATCTGCCTATTCTCAGCTTATCGTTACCGTTGTAAGCGGCTATCTATATTTTTTAGCTATTGACCGAGCTGCAAAAATAAGGTAAAATATCTTTATATAAGGAGAAAAAAAATGAAAAAGATTGTTTTAATTGTTTTTGCAATATTCTTGTTTACAAGCTGCCAAGCTCCTACATCAGCAATTTTTATCGAAAATAAAAGTAATTATCCTGCCACCTTAAAAATAGAACACATTAAGGAAAATAAAAACAATGTAATTCTACAACCAACAGAAGGAATAACCCTCTCCTTGATTGCACCAAATACAATTAAATATGCCGTTTCTTTAGAAAGTATTTCTCGAAATTATTTAAAATTCATTTCTGACAATTATTATGTTATAGAAAATACAGTATCTGAAAGATATACAATTATTAACACGACAAGGTTCAAAGTAATTTTAACAGAAAAAAATAATCTGTTTGATAATACAACTATAGAAGGTGTTTCTGATACTGAAATTGTAAAATCAAAAAATATAGATGTTTTTTCTTCATTTTTAAACATTAAAGCAATTACAGATGATGAGTTTAAAATTATCCTTGATGTTTCTGTTCAAAATAAAAAAATTATAATAAAATTATAATAAAATTATAACTTTAAGCGAAGATACCCCTGAGTGTCCACCCACACAATACCGACTTCATTTGGTAGTGTTGTTGGAAGATTGGAAAGCTTGAAAGTTTCAAAGTTGCCAGTAAAATAAAAGGATATATTTTCATCAAGTTTATTTATAGAAAGGCTGCCGCAATACTCTGGCGCGCCTCCTGCGTAGTCTGGGTTTAAATATCCTTGAGGTCTTTTGTATTTGCTTCCATATTTAAAAGTTCCATATTCAAAAACCCCATTGTCGGTAATGATATGAACATAGAAATAATCCTCTTCACATTTTAAATACTCCCAAATTCCTGCATATCTATTAAAGCTCCTCCAGTCAGTGATGATTTTAATTTTTTCTCCTGAACTTATTTTTACAATTTGCCGGCCTTTAAAGGAGCCTGTTGCTGAGCTGTTGTTTCGCTTTCCTATGGCATTAAACATATCGCGTGCTGTTTGTCCGCTTGTAAATGAGAAAGGTATAGTTTCAGGTGTTTTTTTTAGTAATTTTAAAGTAGGCGTATTTAATTCTCCAGAAAAATAACCATCTATCATTGTGGCGTTTTTAGCAAAAACATCGCCATTCGTATCAACCCTAAAAATCTCTTCTCCTTTATTCCTAATCTTCAACCCATTCAGCTCGTCAAACCACGCTTCAAAATCGTTATGCTCATCGCCTTCGATTGTATCGATACGCAGTTTTCTAACCACAAGATTTTTGATAAACGCCTGATTGACTAAAAGCTCATCAATCATCGCTTTTTGAGCTACCAGCACCTTAGCAAACAAAGCCCCGAAGTGCCCCGTCTGCTGTTTTAGCTCCTCAATCTCGAATAAGTGTACTAAGCAAGAATGATACTCTTTTGCATAGTTTATAGCCGGTTCTAGGGGCTTCCATGCTAGACCGCTCCACTTATAGCATACGCCGACCTTCCAGCCGCCTATAGTCTTGCACGAAAGCACCCAATCGCCGGTGTTAGCGTCTACAAATCCGAATTTCTCACCCTTAGTGATGATGACTGTTTTTGTATCGGGAACGGTTTCGACGACACCCAGATATTTCGGCGCTGCCTCTGTAACGATATTTTCAAGTTGTTGAACCTGCGTTCCTTTTGTTACAAGGCGGTATAAGCCCCTGATTTCGGGCTCGGTTACAACCGACTTATACATTCTAACCTCGTCAAAAGTAGCGTGTGTTCTGCCGCCTCCAAGTGTAAAGCCTTCGGAAAAGTCTACGGGGTAATTGCCTGTAGTAAGTTCTGCCTTTAATTCTGCGTTCTTGTAGATTTTAAAAAAGCTGTTCTTTGAAAAAAGAAAACACCAATGCGCCTGCTCTTGGTCGTCTTTTATGTCGGTTACGGTTTTAACCTCTGCAAGCTCTATTGTTAAAAAGTCCGTTGCTTGGTCAAAGTAGGCTTTTATATTTGCCGTTGAAAAAACGCCCCTGTAGTGGTCTGCTTCTACAACTCCGTCCCATTGCCGCCAAAGAGAAATAGTAAGCTCGTTTCTGTTGCCTGCAATAGGCATAGTGCCTGCCCCTGCCGGTAAGTAAACGGCGTTCCCCGATATACCTTGCACTATTTGACTATCTTCAGGTAATGTCATATTTGCACCGTTTGCGTAGTTTATTGCTTCCATGATTTACACCTCTGTTTCTGTAAACATTCCGGCAAAATGAAAAGCTCTTTCGTTTTCCGGAACGTCAATATTAAATTGCAAAAGTTTAAGGCCGTTATTCTCTACCGTGTTTTTAAGGACTTCATCTTCAGGAACATGGACGAAGCCCCATTGATAGTTGGGTAAGTTTTGTTTTATTTTTGCAAAATTACCGCAAACAATTTTATCAAAATTAAACTCGGCGTTTGTTTTGAATCCCGTAAAGCTGGGATTCGGGGCATAATGTTCAGCCCAACACAAAATGCCTATTATTAAATTTCCTGTCTTTGAATAGGGAATTCTTACATTTGTATGTTTTTTATTTTGATTAAAATAAGACAGGGTAAGACCTGCCGATAGTGAATTGGAAGTACTTTTGTTTGTTGGATTATAAAACTCTAAATCGAAAATTCTTGCAGGTGTCCACATAAAGCCCGTGTTTCTTTCTGCAACCGCCCAGCCTCCGATATACCAAGGAGTAACAGAGTTAGACAATGCTATATAAGAATATCCCTCATCATCTTTTATTATGTCTTCTTTATTGTAATTAAAAGCTACCCATTGGTAATATCTTGAGTCCCATGCGTCTTGGTTTTTAGGATTAAATACAACGCTTTTAGCATAATCAGCGTGCTTATCCGCATCTTGAGAGCCTAATAGTTTTTTTATACTTTTATCGGAATTACACATCCATGCTGTTGTAATTCCGTGTTGCCAACTGTCAGCATTTGCATGTTTTATAAAAAAAGCCCCGTCTTTATTTTCGGGCAATTTTACTTTTATAACAATATAATTTACGGGTGTTTGAGTTTCACAATTTGAAATGACAGTACATCCAGTCAATTTTGTCATATATTGGGTGAACCATTTTCCATATTTTGAAACAGCTCCTGTTCCAACTCCAATTAAATTAGTAAGAGGTTCATCTGTCATCTGGAAGTCTTCTCGGCCGTCCCAAATTATCTGCCCGTTTTTATAAAGCGGTTGTAAAATAGCGGCTTGCCTTTTTACTTCGTTAAGTTCTGCTTTAACTTCATTGTAGGTTTCGGTAAGCCGATTGACGGCTTCGATTACTTGTTCATTTGTCATTTTTTATCTCCTTATATAACTTTTATAAACGGGTATACCCCGTAAGATTTTATTCTATTGTCTTTTGCTGTGGGAACGACACGGGATGCATCCATCAAAAAACTAATATACGAAGCATTCGAATCGCTCGTATGTCCGTGGCCAGACACGAAGTGGTTGAGGGTATAAAAAAGATGGCCATGTTCTGGCGAGACACCACCTGCAGCAGAGGAAAATCCCCCTTTAATATTCCTTATAGCGTCTCCTTGATACTCCAGTGCCAAGGTTGCGCCGCCTCGGCCGCTTCCGTCGTCGACAGCTCTTAATGCAACACCTCGCAAGTCAGGCAGCTTCGGGTAGCCGAAAGCGTCATAGCCTAGATAGTTTTTCTTTTTCTTGTCCCCAAAATTTTCAAGCCAAAATTGATAGAAATCGGGGTAAAGTTCTGGAATAAAAGAATAGCCGTTTGCATATAAATAGCCATAAGTATATTTTTTGCTGGTGAAGTACCGAATTTCCCCGATTGCTCCGGACTCTTTAATAAAGCGGTTTTTGTGATAATTTTTTATTTCATTCATTTTTTCTTGAATAAAAATATTCATTTTATTTTTTTCTTCAAGATAAAAATTATTTATTTCATTTTTAAAATTAGTAATTGTTTGTTGAGCATTATTGTTAAGTTTATTTTCTGTGTGCTGCAAAATTTCATCAATTAAGGATTGCTTAATATTGCCCTCAAAAGCCCACACATTGCCTCTAAAATCTACCACCGCATAACAGCCAAGGCCGAATGTTTTGGCGTTTATGTTTTGAGAGATTTTATTAGTTGCGGGTTCTTCAGTTTGAATTATTACATTAAAATTACCCGTTAATTTATAAACTATTAAATACTGCTTAGCCCCGTTTCCGTTTTGCTTGTCGAAAAATAATTTTAATGTAAAATCGTTTTTTAATTCTCCAGATAAAATAATTATATTATTTAACGCTTCCTCAAAAGTCATCTTGATTTCTTGTTTATCTGTGCAATCGTATTCAATGATTTTAGATTTCCAAGCTGTATAAGACGGGTTGGGGGCGGGCAGGGCTTGGGGTGTTTCGTCAAAATTCAGAAGGCTTAAAATGTCGGTGTCGGTGGGGAAGGAAAAGGCTGACTCTGCTATAGCTATACAAGATATTTCAGCAGTATAGTCGGATATACGGCCTTCATAAACACTTGCAACACTAAATAAGTATTCAGAGTTTGGTTTTAATCTTTCAAAAAGTATCTTTGTTTGCTTTGAGTGCCTGTAATTATAAACTATCTGCCCCTTTTCTTTCCAACGTACTACAAAATCAACATCATCGCCATCCCATTCTAAACTGATTGATTTTATTTTGCCTGTAGCAGTTAAGCCTACGGGTGGTTTCAAAATTTTATTTTCATGGTTGTTATCATCTTTTGGGATAAGAGCAGATAAAGGGTTGAATAAATCTCCGCCAATGCCAAATTTCTGCGTAAAAACATTACCCTTATAAGATATGTTTTCTTCTTCAACAATACACTCATAGACTTTTTCAGTATCAGGATGGATTAAAGATATTTTATCAAAAAGTCTTATAGGTATTATTGTTTCAACTTCAAATATCGGATTATCCTCTTTTCTTTTTTCTTTTAATGCTTTTTCTCCAGCTGTTTTTAGTCCTTCTCTTGTTTTTATTTTACTATCAGAAAAAGTATCTTCTACAGTGGGCAGATTATCAAAAGTTCCAACCTCAGGTATTCTTAGATATATTTTTTGCTGTCTTTCTCCCTCTCCGTAACAATGCAAAACATTAACTTTTTGTATCTCTTGTTTTAGTTCTTTAATATTTGTATTGTTTAAGGAAGATGTTTGTTTATCACTTGCCCGCAAAAGATATTTAGCTTTTCTTGTTTTATTTTTAACTAAAGATTTTGCAAACTCAAAATATATTTTGTCTTTTTCAATGTAACAATTTGTGTCAAACTTATATTTTTCTCTTATTTTTTGGACAGCTTCCCATATTGATATGTTTGAAAGCTCTATATCTTCGATCAATTCACCCATATCCATTGGCACGGATTTTATTTTAAACTCACTTTTTTTTCTTGTAATAATTTCAAAAGCTCGTATTACCGGAGTAAATCCTCTAACGGTTCTATCTACAAGTACATTATTTTCATTGTAAACTTTATGTGTTGCAAAATCACTAATCCAATCGGGATTGATATATTTCAAGACAAATCGAATGGCAACATAGCGGCCCATACTTGCAATAGGGACACCTGAAAAAGAGCTGTCATTTTCTATATCTCGTCTAGCATTTAAAATTGGAACCCCCGAAAAGTCAACTTGTGATATGCTGCTTATGGGTGTATCCGATGATACGGATTGAATGCCTATATATACTTTTTCTCCGGTAGTTTCTACCCACCTAACATATCTTTGCCCCGCTATATCTCCGCAATCAAAAGCGAATGTAATAGTTCCTTCTTCATAATATTTAAGACTATCTCCTTCTTGATAATAGTCTAAGTGTATGTCCCCATCTTTTATTTTGTTTAATGCCACATTTGTTTTTTCAAGATAATGTGAAAAATCCTCTATTGTTGATTTTTGAATATAGTCAAAGCCGTTTACTGCATCTGATAATACAAAGTTTAAAGGTTTCTTGTTCCACCCTTTCCAATTTTCCGGCAATCGATAATTCTTGAAAAGACTTTCCAATGTACGGATGTTCGTATTTACCCCTTTGTCATTGCTTGAGTTTTCTGTAATAACAACATCTTTTATTTTTTCTTTTCCCTTATACAAAGAAGCATATTTTGCACCGACAGGATAATTTACAAGCTCTATTTTGCCCGTGCCTTCTTTATTGCGTTTTTGACTAAAGTTCCAACCAACCTCATAAGCCTTTCCTATTCTTCTACCGTTTTTATCGTAAAAAATAACCATTATACATACCTCCCATGATATTTAATCTTTATATTGCCGGAGTGTATTTTTATTTCTAAATTATTATTACCGGCTTGAAGCGAAAGAGGGTAGAGTAAACTTTTATCTGATAGCTTATAAGATATATCATCATTATTTAAAAAAAGATTACCGTCTTGATATTGTAATATTTGCCCTGATGTTGGTGTTATTTCTCCAGATAGTTCTAAAAAAGAATTACCACATTTTAAAAGTAATCCATTAAGACTTTCTGTAGTGTTAATTTCAATTATGGGAAGAGTCATATAATTGCCATCATTTTGGATTGGTAATGTTTGAAGTCCCGCGACTATAGATTTTTCTTTTTCTTCTCCATAACCGAACGGGTCTAGTGCTTTTAGCATAAAACTTATAGTAAATGTTTTTGCGAGATCTATACCATGATTATAACTGATTTTTATATTACCAATTAAACAGCAAATATAAAATATTTTATCATCATCATCCCGATAAACTTTTAATTCACGGCCTACTAAAAGAGATGTAAGCCTTGAGCGTTCTTTTTCTACATCTTCATATTTTTCGGCAAAGATAGTACCTGAGCAATTAAAAGAGCGGGCCGAATAGACATGCTCTCCAAAAGACACCTCACCATGCCTATCGTTTATTTTTGCTGTGTGATTTGCAATCTGCACCGAATTATCACTTGCCGTTATCCAGATTGGAATGTCTAACATTTCATTGTTATAAAATATTTTCATAGTGTTTACCCCGCTAACGCTTGTTCAACTATTTCGCCAATCAACCCTTTTAGGTCTGTGGTTTCTGTTGCTTGTATATAAATAGTACTATTGTATGAATTATAGATTAAAGAATTGATTATAATCTGTGTTGCTGCCATGTGTTGAATTGTCGTTTCCTTTAAATCTATAACCTGATTGATTTTTGTAAAACCTTCTTTCAAGACTTCCATAAACCAATCTCTATCTGCACCAGATAATTGCTGAATAATAGAACCTGATGTTTTAGATTTTATTTCAACACCACCCTCAAGAGCTTTATTTATTTTGGCTAATTCGGCCATATTCCCTTCTAAATTATCATACAGGTTTTTTAATTTATTTATCGTATCATTTATTTCATCTCCTGATATTTTACCGTCATCCATTATTTGTTTAATTATTTCATCTACCTTTGCTTTAATACCGGCACTCTCAATAGCCGATTGGATAATAGCCTTTTTCATTTCGGCAGCAAAAGATTTTTTAAAACTGCCCCAGTCGGCATTATAGGCAGACTCGCCGAGGGTTGATGTAAGAGCGGATGACATTGCACTTCCTATTTGCTTCCACTCTTCTTTTATTTTATCAAAATCTTTTGATAGTCCAAATAATGCAGAAAGTTTATCGGCTGTTTCAATAGCGTTATTTCCGATTTCCTCTAAGTGTTTTTCAAAATCTTCCTTACTTAATTTTCCTTGTTCTACTAAATCTAAGTCTGCCATTATTTTTTTTAATGCAGAATTAAAAATAGTTTTTTGTATAACGGCTTCATAAAGAGCATCTTTTAATTCTTTCTTAAATGCAGTTAAATCACGTGTTTTTATATAGTTTGCCAAAGCTGTATCAAGCCCTTGTATATAATTTGATATACCATCAACATTATCAAGGTTTATCCCTTCTTTTTTTGCGGCTTCTTTAATCGTTTCTTCTATAACTTTTTGTAATTTGTCTGCGAGGTCGTTGTCTCCTCTTTCTCTCGCTTGATACATTTTATCAAGTAATTCTTTAACGGTTAATGGTACTTTTTCTATATATGTTTCTGATACTTTTTGTTGCATAAAAAGTTCAGATGCACCGAATGAAAATAGCCCAAACAAAACTCGTTCACCAACCGAATGATAACTACCGACAGTTCTAGTTCTTTGTCTGCGTTCGTCCCTTGTTTCAGTTGTTTTTAAATTTTCTGCTGTTTTTAAAAAAACATCTATCTTTTTTTTCTGTCGTTCAAGCCCTCCAATATCAAGAGCATTTTTCCAGTCTATTTGAGCTTTATTTACTCCATTCATTCGTTTAGCTATATTCTCAAAAACACCGGCAACTCTTCTATCTATTTCATCAAGTCTCTTTTTTTCCAGTTCTTCAGCTTCTCTGTTTGCTTCGGCAACTTCTTTTTCCGTTTTTCTGTTTATGGCTCCAATTATTGATGTCCCAATTCCGACAATCGCACTTATGGAACCTAGTATTGCTTTTGTCATAGGATCGGTAATCATATTCCCGATTTGACCGATAATATTTCCGGCAGCGGCTATAGCCGATAATCCGTCAAGTCCGCCTTGCTCTATTGCATTTGCAATAACATTTGTTAAAGATTGGGCAATCCCTATAGCTCCTTGAAGATATGAGTTCATAGCTTGGGCTGTTGCCTGTTGCTGTTCTTTCTTTTCATTTTCTTCATTTTGTTTTTTTAATTCTTTAGCTTTTTCGGCAGTGATTTTTTCCGCCTTAACGGCAGCGTCTATAACTTCATCGATTCTCTCTTTCTCTGCTTCAATGTCAATAAGTTTTAATTGATATTGAGATTTGCCGGAACGACTTAAATCTTTTATAGTGCTGGCAATTTCGCTTAGACTATATTTTGTATTTCCCAATTCCATATTTATTTTATGGAGGCGTTCTTCTTGTTGTTTTAGGTAACCTTCACGGTCTTTCCTGTCTTCATCAGACATTTTTTCATTATCAAGTTTTTTCTTATCTTTTTCTAAAAGGTCTTTAGTTTTTTGTATTTCCTCTTGTGTCTTTTTTAACTCTTCCCTAAGTTTTCTTTGTTCTTCTGCATATTTTGCGAAACCTTCAAGTTTTGGTTCTTTTTTCTTTACTTCCTTACTTTTTTTTCTAGCTTCATTTTCCTTATCAAGGCTTTCCAGTTCTGCATAAAATTGCTTTAATTCTTTCGCCCACCTAGAAAAACCTATGCCTTCGGCAATATCGGCAGCCTGCATATTGCGTAGCTTTGTAATTCTATTACGAATATCATCCATTTTTTTGCCGATGTCATCATAATCTTTTTTTAATGAGTCTGCTTCTTTTTTTTCTTCTTGAATTCTCTTTTTCTGTTTTTGATAATCTTCCCATTCTTCATCAGCGTATTCTTGTCGTGTCTTTTTTACAGGTGTAGGATTTTTTTCTTCTTCATTTTGTCGCTTATCTATATCTTTGATTCGCTCCCTGAGAGCTTCATTTTTTAACAAAAGGTCTTCAGTTTCTTCAATCTTATCATTTACTGCACTAAGTTGATTCTGAAGTTTGATAGTAGCTTCTTCAGCCGCCTTTGCTTCTCTTTCTGCATTTGCCCTAATAGCACTGATTGTAACACCGCCTGTCATTCTTACAAGCTGGTCTTTTATTTTTGCATCATTTGTTGCAATAAATTTTTCTATAAGAATATTTACTTCTATTGCTTTTTCTCTTGCTTTTTTTTCTGCTTCTACCAATTTTTTAGAAGATGTCTCTAATTCTGTTCTTTCTTTTTTTAATTTTCCTAGCTTGTTCTTTGCACTATCTTCTGATAGGCTGCTAACAAGTAGGGCATGTTCTGCTCTTTCTTTTTCGAGCTTCCATAAATCTTTTTGAGCTTGTTTTACTTTGTTCGTATTTTCAATATAAGAGTTCCCAAAATCGTCTTGTTTTATAATTAAATCGGGTACAAGCTGTTGTAGTTCTTTTAATGTCTCATTATATTCATGCTGCTGCTCAGTTGTTTTCCCTACAATATCTTTAAGACTATTATATTTATCCATCAAAGAGCCTATTTTACTGCTTTTTGCTCCAGCTTCTTGAGCTTCATCAGCTAATTTATTTGCTCTTTCCAAATATCTAAAAGACTCTTTTTCGGCTTCTTCTTGTGCTTTCCTAACCTGTGCAATAATACCCACAGCAATGGCTGCAACACCGGCTATAGCCGCTCCCCACGCCATTATCGGGTTTACGGCTGCAACCATATTGAGTTCTACCATTTCTTGTTTTATTTTTTTTACGCCGACTGCTACAAGTAGAAGGGGGCCAGCGGCTGCTGCCAGTCCTGCAAAAGCCGTACCTGCCGTTTGTACTCCGACAGGTAATTCATTTATAAACTTTAAAGCATTTGTTAAACCTTGGGCAAATATATTGACAGCCGGAATAACATTTGAAGTTAGTGTAATCTGGACAGCTTCAAAAGCACTTGCTAACTCTGCCTTTGTATTTGCAAAAGAAGCGTTTTGTATATCCTGCATTTTTTTTGCTGCCCCATCGGAGGTTTGCAACAACCCGTCCATTGTACGGATTGCTTCTCCGCCACCTTCAATAAGTTTTGCCATTGCTCCGCCTGCAATGTTGCCGAATAGTTCGTTTGCTTTATTTATATCTACTTGCTTTTCTTTTAATCTGTCTATAATATCCGCAAAATCATTTGTTTTAGGATTAACATCATCATAAGTCAATCCGATACTTTCAAGGGCTGATTTAAAATCATCAGCGCCGCTTGCAAGCTTTTGTAAGCCGGCTCTAAGATATGTTCCGGCCATCTCTCCGCCGTAACCCGTATTGTATAACCTCATTAAAGCTGCTGTTGCTGTTTCAAGTTTTATATTTAAGCCTGAAGCTACAGGGCCGACATACTTCATTGAATAACTCAACTTAGTCATGTTAGCCTGCGACTTACTTATTGCCATTGCATAAACATCAGCAATGTGCGAGGCTTTATCCGCTTCTAGGTTAAACTGTGATAGGGTTGAGGCTATAGTTCCAGATGTAAAGGCTAAATCGCTGCCGGTTGCACCGGCAAGTCGTAATACACCGTCAAGGCTGCTCATTGCTTGTGAGGCACTTTGTCCGGCAGAACCTAGATTGTACAAAGCGTCAGCGGCCTGACTTGCACTAAAGCGAGTGGTAGCTCCCATTTCTTCCGCTTTTTTTCTCAATGCTTCCATTTCTGCACTTGTTGCACCCATTACAGAAAAGGTATTTTGCATTGATTGTTGAAAGTTGGTAAAAGTATCTAATGCCTGTTTTCCGAAAAGAGTTAAGGGTAGGGTAACGCCTGCGGATAATCCGACGCCAATAGATTTTAATTTTTCATTTATTTGATCTGTGATATTTTCAATGTCTGTGTTTAGCTTATCTGCAAGTTTTTTCGATTTAATAACAGCTTTTTCAAATTCACTTGTTTTTAGTGCTAATTCGGCGTATAGTGTACCTAATGCATTCCCCATTTATTTACCCTTTCTATGTATCATTACCGGAAAAAGTTTTATTCATGTTTTTCATAAAATTTTCTTTTTCTTCTTTTTCTTTCCTTATCCTTGCATTTTCTTTTTCTTGTTCCTTTCGTTGTTTTTCAAGGCGTTTATTGTCAGCTTCAACTGCAACAATACAAGCCTCATCAATTACAAACTTCTCAAAATCATCTAACCCCGTGATGTATTCACTTGGGGCTTTTCTCCAGTATTTTGCGACTCTCCCAAACCTTTCGAGATTAACAGCTCCGACTTTTTTTTTATCTGGATTTCCCATTCCGTCAAATACCACAGGAATAGGTCATCAAGAAAATCTTGAGGTATAACATCATTTCTGTTTGCTTCTGGATTTGCTAAAAGGTTGACTATTGCGTCATAGCACTCTCTGTATTTGGGTTCTACCATAGATTTTTCTGCAAGCTCGTGTCTGAATTCGTCCTCTTCTTCTTTCATTTGTTGAAGATTGACAGAAGATTTTTCTGTTTTTTCTTCATTCAAAACATCTGATATGCCCTCAACAAACTTATAAAGAATGTTAGGAAAACGACCGCACATCAAAAGTTCTTGAAAGTTGATTTTATGAATTAAAAAGGGGCGTTTTGTACCATTCCAATAAAGGTCTACCCATTTACAAGAGTCCATAGCTAAGGCTTCAGCCGATGTTTTATTCCCGTCTTGAGAAAGTTCCTTTTTTCTATCTTCTACAATTTTTTTTACTTTAAAGTTATCAATGATTTTTTTTATCATCCTAATCCTCTTAATTTTATTTTTTTAAGATTACCGCCTAAGTTTTTTCTTAAGCGGTAAGATTTTTTTATTCCCCTACATACTGCGTGTAGTCATTTAATCCAATTTCCTTGATAAACTTCATAGGAAGATTGCTCCTCTTATTCTCTCCGCCTGAACCCTGCAATTCTTGGGCTGCAAAGTTATTCTCTCCGGCATCGTTGCCGTTGGGTGTGATTTTGCAAGAAGGAAATAAAAAGGCCTTAACTCTTGAGAAAGAACCCTTAGTGTTTACGCCGCTTTCGTACTGCTCAACAAAGTAACGCATTGCAATTAACGGAGGATTACCTGCGTTATCTACAAAATATTCGCCCGTTTTCTCGTTGTACGAGTTTCCGGTAACCATAGCAAGAAGTTTTGTTGAGATTGTTGCAAAAGAAGCCGTAATGTTTACGCCCTTTATTTGATCTGCTTCTTTAACAGAACAGCGGATACCGTGTCCCGATGTTGCATCGTTGGATTTTCCGGCTTCCTTTTCAAAGTCATCTTTAAAACTTTTTGCTTCCTTAGTTGCTACCCAAGCGGTAATGCCGAGAAGTTCTGCGAGCTTACCGGAAAAACCGATAGGAGCAAACCACGGCAAGTCTCCCGTTGCTTGAGTGGTAATTTTTAAATACTCGGCATCGTAATCTTCTCCGATGTCTGTCTTTGCAGCCTTGAGCTTGATACCTTGGCCTGCGATACCCGTAAACGCCGTATTCAAATCTTTAACCATGTCTGCCACGGTTACAGCTTTTTTGTTTGCGGCCGTAGAGGCAAATGTAACCTCTGCCTTTTTTGTACCGTAAACAATGCCGATTTTTAAGTCATCTCCAGTCCATCCGTCGATGTCAAAGGTTCCGACTTTACCAACTACGCCGCCTCTGTGCTTTCGTTTTTTACCAGTCATTCGGTCGGTATCTTCCCAATCATTGGGTGTAGGAAAGCTCTTATCGGCGTTCAAGAGTGCAATTTCCGCACGTCCGATTGAATAGGAATATTCGTTCTTGTTTTCCATAATTCTTAACCTCCAATAAAATATTTACATAAAATCCCGCCCGAAAGACGGTATTTTAAAATTAAGCTGTTTCGATATTGCGTTGAGTTCTCCTTCTACAAACTCATCTCCGCAATCCATAAATTGAATTAAAAAGGTAGAGCCATCAGATATTCTATTGATATGCTTACCGTCAAGACCTTTAATAATCTTTTCAGACATTGTATCAAGAGTTTCAAAGTCTCCTGCCGGAGCTATGGCAAAAACCGTAAAAGTTTGCCATCTCCCAAAGGTATGGGTTTTGATTTCATTTCCCATTTTGAAAATAAGATAAGGCTTAGGTGTCGTCTTTTTTTCATTTCCTATGTAATAAGTTGGATAGATTTCTTCTAGTTTCTTATAAATAGCCTTTCTCATTTTCTTATACCCTGTTTATAGCAACTCCTAAAGCTTCTTGTATTCCATCAAAGAACATACCGGCATGATGATTTCTCGTTTCAGTCAATATTGCATATTTGCCATTATGAGCATTCTCAAGGTAATACCCATATTCTTTCCCTGTATCTCCATACAAATCTTGATGTATGGATGATGATATTGTATTTTTGAAAATAGAAGTTTTGCCTTTTAATCCTTTTCGGGCATCTCCAGTTCTATCTATCCATGGCCTTTTTTCTTTTGCATAACGCTCCATGCTCGCAGCAGTCTTATGAGCAACCATTTCACACTCATCGAGTATTTCTTTTTTTGCTTTGTCTAGGTTTGAAAAAAAAGCGTCCATACCTCTCATTCCGTTGCCTCGTTTATTTCTTTTGCCTTTCCTGACATTTTAAATACATTATCATATCCGCCGACTGTAATTTTTCGGATAAATTCAACCTCGTATCTGTTACCGCAAAAATCGAACTTATCGCCCGATTGAATATCAGCGTTATATCTCGCTGTAATATTTACAACATGATTTTTTAATAAACCTTCTTGTATAAGTCTATCTGTTTCATTATGAGATAGCTCGGCAATTCTTACCCGTTGCGTTTCAGTTCGTTTTTCAATATTTTTGATATTACCGAATTCATCTTCTTGTTTTTCATTTCGGATAAAGACAATTTCAACTGGATTGATGTTTATAATTTCTTCCGTGTCTTTTCGTAAAACCTCAATATCGCCTACCATAAATCATCCTCGTATTTTTTTTGATAAATAAAAAATGAAGATGCGTTTTTTTGTTTATTTTCCGCCTCCCATGCTTCCTTATAGCCTTGTGCTGTTTTAAGGCAAAGGCTTACATAATCGGCGGCTGTATATTTTTCAATACTTTCGCCGCCTGCGTGAATACTTTTTATATCTCTGGCTGTTTTTTGAATGATACCGGCTTTTTGAGTCCATAAAAGATAAAGAGCATGATTTTCACTTTCAGCCCCTTGAATAGTTATTGTCAAATCGATGTCGGAAAAGTTGGTGTCTTTGTCCATTCCGTTTTCGGGAATTTCTTCGTTTAACAGATTGCGTATTCTTTTAATAGTTGCTTCGGTGATTATCATAACTCTTTAACCTCCTTCATTTATTAAAAGGCAGGCGGAATATTCCGCCCATCTTTTTTTAAGCGAGTACAACCTTATGTACTGAGTCTGATATATCGGCTATGACTGCACGGCTAAAGAATTGTGCTACATCAAGGTTTGAAAGTTTCATAATATCGCCTTTCTGTGTAAGTTCGGTAATATCAGTCTTTACAAGAGCCTTGAACATATCTTTAGGCTGAATGAGATATACCTCATTATCTGCCGGAGCGTCAAAAGTTACTTTTTCGCCCTTAATCTCTCCCTGCCATCCGTCATAAGCGAGTACAGTTTTAATCTGCCCCAATGGTCCGAGTTGTGAACCATTTTGTAACATTCCAGCTACAGCTGCCTCAACATCCATAGCCGTTGCACTGTTACAAAGTGCAATAGTCGGGCGGAGTTTAAAGCCTTGTGCATTTTGACGTTTTAAGGCGTCCTTGATACCCTTGCGGAGCGTATAATAGACGATCGTCAGCTCTGTCGCATTAGTATATGCTGCTCCGGTTACTTTGTTTGTAATAGAGCCGCCCGAATAAGAAGCCTTTATAATCGGAAATAAATGGATATGATCAAGGATTGCATTATGAGCAACACCCATTGCCTTGTTTGCCCGTTCGACATTCCAGAACTGATTATACGTTACCCATTTTTTCAAAACCGAATAACCGCAAGCATAGTCAAGCATTTTCACGGTTTCGAGTTTTCCGGTTTTCCAACCTGCCAAAGGTACGCTTTCCCCTGCATTGACAATGCCGAAAGCTGCTTGAAGTCCAATCAAGTCTCTGACATCGATTGTTTCCGTAAACTCGGAATTGAAAATCTCATCGTAGATAAACTGATAGAGAGTCGGGTTAGCGGCCATTCCTTTTGTTACATCTACGGTTGCATTTTGTATAAACGCCCTTACATCTTGCATACTCATTTCACCAGCGGCCTCTTTTTCGGCTTTTGCAAGACGAGAAAACATCTCTTGAGTGAATATTGCCCCGCTGCCGGTGCCGGTATTCTGTAAAGCCATTTCACCTGCGGGTTCATTAGGTGCCTTGTAAAAGGCTCTAAACTCTTTTTTTTCTTCAAGAGCCGAGTTTCTAAGCTCTTCCTTTGTAATTATTTTCATAAAATGATTACCTCCTATTCCTTACATTACGAGCGAGAAAATAACGGAATTACCTGATTTACCCCAGTAAAAACCGACCAGCTTATTACTTGCCGATGTCTTTGTGAGTTTCCCGTCTGCTGTTGCAACATAGATTTTTTCTCCAACTTTCGGCAAAGAAGCTCCATCAAAAAGAGTTGTTGAGAAATCGGTTTCCGTATCAAAATTGACGGATACTTCGGTGTCGCTGATTTTATCAAAAGCTACCCCAACTCTATCCCCTACAAAAACAATACCGTGCTTATCAAGAGCGTGTCCCGTAGGAACAGTCACTGCCGATACCGGAACTGTTTTTATAGTCGACCTTACTTTGTGTTCATATACCATTTTTATACCTCCTTAAAAAGTTATAACGGTTTTTTCACTACCGCCTGTTTTATTTCCCATTTCGCCTATGGGGTCTTGAGCGGCTTTTGCTTGTACCATTTTTTGAATGTCAGCGTCATTGATAACTCTGTCCATCTCGCCTGCGATTTGTTCTTTTGTCATACCCTGTTCAAGCCGTGCAAACTTGTCGACCATAGCGGCCATTTCGCCGGTAGGCTTGCCGTCCTTGATTAAGCCTTTTTCAATCTTGACGGTTTCTACAATCTCGCCGAAAGCCTTTTTTTCGTTTTCGCTTTTTTCCGTCTCTTTTGCTTTTTTTGCAATAGAGATAGCATCGGCGATACTCATTTCACCGGCGGCTTTTTTTAATTCGTCAAACTCTTTTACCGAAGCCTCCAAAGAAGAGACTTTTTGTGTGTCTTCAAGTTTGAGGTTCATTTCACCCGCAACCACTAAGGCTGACATACGACCGTCCTTTGTACGTTTTGCTATTTCCGCCAAAAGTTCATCGTTTGTTACATTTGTTATGTTTTCCATTTCTACCTCCATAGGTTTATATTCGATAACTCGGCGCACCTTTACCGCCGAGCCCAAAACGACATCATCATTTTTTAATTCATACGGGATTTTATAAAATTGCCCACTGTCTTCAGCGATTAAATAGTCGCTATAGAATTCGGGAACATAGATATAGCCCTTGTATTTTTTGTCTACGGCTTGCGAGAGCTTTCTATCGAGTTCATTAAAACCTATATTTCCTATTTCACCGACTAAAAGCTCGTTTTTTTGTCCTTCCGTAAAAGGCGGTACAAAATCGATGGATCTGAGATTGTAATCAATTACTATAACTCCTGTTGAGTCATAGGTTGGAATACCCCAAATTGACACTGCATTTATTTGTTTATTTTTTAACCATCGCCTTATTTTTTCTGCGTGGTCTCCCTTATCCGGTATTATGCGGTAGTGTATTTTCTCATTTTCTTTGTCGAGCCATACACCAATAACCGAGCCGTAAATCTCACGACCTTCATAATAAAAGGCTTCTTGACTTTGATGTCCGTAACAAGCCGGAACGAATACGGGGCTTGTCAATATTTTGTTTGCAATGCTTTCAAATGCACTATCGGCATAAGTACCGTTTCCACCCTGTCTATAGTCTACAGTGAATACGCAATCAAGCGGTTCTTTTTCGTGTTTTAAAGCCTTTATCATTTCAGGCGTTGCAAGAGGATTAAGCGGTATTTTAGCTATAAGGTCTTTAGCTTCATCGCCTATAAGCATTTCGCCCTTACAAGATATATTTAGTGCGTTTGTCATCTCTCCGAAAGGCAGCGGTTTTTGTATATATTCTTTTTTACCCATTTATAGCTCCTATTTTTTTTCTATGTTACAAAATCATAGGTACGTAACGCAATATAAAACTAAAAAAAGTTTTTATTATGGTACTTTTTAGTAAGTACGTAACGCAAGAGAAAAAGAAAAATATTTTTATTTTTTTTGAATAAAAAAAAGAGAGCTTTTTTGGAGCTCTCTAGGGTGGGGATTTTGGTTCTATATGCCTTTTAATTAAGAGTTTCTATAGCGTCTATTTCGGTCGCTAAAATATCATAATAAATATTTTTAGACTTTTTTATAGGGTCTAACATTATAGATGATATTTCGGGTTCATTATCAACAGCTCGTGTAAAGCCTGAACAGAAACCTTCAAAAATATTACCGTCTGTACATTTTACTTTAATTTGTTTATGTAAATTTTTTTTATATATTTCAATCAACTCTTTTTCAGTCATTTTTTATCTCCTTTAATGTAGGTACTATATGTATACCGGTGTTACTATAATGTATTTTAGCCTTGTTTGTTTCATAAAAAAAATCATCAATCGTACTTTTACTAAAACCTTTTAATCTATCATCTTTGATTATTTCAGTAAGTTGTTTCTTTATCAAAGATATGTATCCAGTTCCTGCTTTTTCATTAACAATCTGCTGTAAAGTCCGCAAATCATTTTTAAAATAACTACTGTTATCTTTTGCACTTTTGTGTCCGTAGATATGGCGGTTTTGCTTTTGAGCATTTATTTTTGTACCATAATGATCTCTGTATGTTTTCCCGTATTCTATCGGATTATTGTGCAAGGTGTCAAGTTTCTGTTCAAAAGCCTTTTTCTCTGCCTCTTTCTTTTCCTTTTGCCGTCTGTATGCTTCACGCCGCTGCTCTCTTAGTGTTTCCTTTTGCTCTTCGGTCAACTCATCTATATTTATAAATGAGTTTTTATGTCTTAACCGCTCTTTTATCTCTTCCCAATTTTCAGGCGGTTTATTTACAACATCGCTTTTTTTTATGTCATCGGCGATAATAGGTGCAAGGTTGCAGAGGCAACATATATGCGGTTTTTCCGGTGCATCATCTAAAGGGTAAATACCGGATCCGAGTCCAAAGTCATCTGCATAAGCTAACTCATCACAAACATCGTGAAACCCCGGTGTTCTGTTATTTGACAATAGCCACTTAACTGCTTTTATTGCAGGGTTATCCTTATAACCTTCTATAGTTGATTGCCAATAGACCTCGCTTAATTCGTTCCTAGCGAGCCGTAAGGCCTCATAGTTTAAGTTTTTTGGAACTCTGCCGCCCATTCTAGTATACATGTTAGGATAATCTTTTGCAAGTGTTTCAGATCCTTGTTTTACATATTGCGTTAGAGCTTTTGCAACCTTCACGCAATCAGTATTTATACCGCTTGATATAATCTCTTTGATTTTTTCGTAATTGTTTCCGGATAAATCCCATATCCTATCTGACAACACAAACTCTTTATTTTTAAAGACTCGCTTTTTCTCCATTGTGCTTTTTGCTATCAATTCGGCTTCACGCATAATATCTTTTTCAATAAGTCTGCCTTTAATTAAGCCTTTTGCCTTGTAGTGTTTTAAAATACCGTTCCCGATTGAAAGCCCTGCATAACTAGCTTTAGTTAATCCTTCATCAAGTATTCGGTCGAGTTCGGCCGCAAAAAATATTTTTTGTTCTTCGATAACATCGCTAAGTTCTTTGGTTATACCCTTAAATGTACCATATCCAATATGCTTTTTTATTTTGTTTATACTTTCCTGCATAGCTGCCTTTATTTCTTTTTCAGTAAAGAGTAGGGCGGCTTTCCGCATTTCGAGGGCTTCTTTTATAAAAACTTGTAATTCTTCAGGAATACCTGATAAGTCAAATGTCATCAATCAGCCTCTTTGAATAAGTCTTCGATTGCATCTCCAGCGTCAATATCCCCGCTTCTTATTCTATCTTGTAAGACCTCAAGGTTGATTTTTAGTTTAATCCACTCAGCAGCTGCTTCTTTCTCTGTTTCATAATCATTTGGAATTGATATAAAAGTTTTAAGCGTATTAAATGCCGATTGCGGTGATACTAAGCCCATAATCATAGCCTTATCCATTGCATTTATAAATGTGGAGAGAGCATTCATCACTTGTACATCATCTTTAACTGTTAGCTCTGCCCAGCGGATAGATATATCATCGGCTCCGCCGTCTGTACTGTAAATATCCCGTCCATTTATTGCGTTTTGGAAAAGATAAAAAACATCGGATAGCCAAATATAGAAATCGTTATATTCTCCTTGTCGACCTTCTACTTTTTTAGCCCATACAGGGGATTGTTCTTGAACGCTTGCATTGGTGGAGTTCATAGCCGTGCCATACAAATATTCAGGCATTGTAAGTTCAATAATAATCCAGTGTAAAAGTTTTAAAAGAGATATAGCACTTTCAGCATTGTTAGGCTGTTGGATAAAATTGACACTGTCATTCTCACCGCTAAGAATTGCGGCTTTGAATTGTGATATATCTATGCTTTGCTTTCCGGAGTTTATATTTTCCAAGTCTTCAGCCGTAAACCCGAATGAATATTTTAAAAAGTCTGATACATTTTTAACTCTTGCCTGTATTTTTGGATCTAAGATTTCGTCTATGTGTTTCCCCAGCTTTCTTAAAGTTGCATCGTATCTTAAAATAAAAGGAACAGCGGCCGCTATTTCTGGTATTCCGTCTTTAAGGAATGTTTGTTTATTGTTGTAAAGACAGTAAACCGGTACAAAGTTTAAGCTATTTGTGTTTTCTATATGCTTTGAGTTGTATTGAGGAGGTTGGTCTCCGTTTATAGTTATAAGCTCTTTACCAGCTGTTAGTTCTATTTTGATAGTTGCTTTTTTGTCAAAGTTCTTATCTTTCCATTTCTCTACTGTTTCTATAACAAACTTTGTATAATTACCGAGCGAGTCTTTAATACAATCATCTTCTATGACATTTTCTAAAGGTATTTGCTTAATCTGCATTATGATTTTACCCTTAATGTTTTTTTCAGCTCTTAGCCATACAAAATGTTTGCCGTCAATCATAGTCTGCCGATAAATAGCCAAGAGTTTATTTTTATTCTTTGTTAAATACTTTTGAATATCGGCCGTGAATGTATCACTTTCGGCGGTAATTTCAGGAAGTCCGATAAACCAGCTAAAAGTGTCTATATAGGTTTTTGTAGAATAATTGCCCAGCGAGTAATTAGCATAGTTAGAATATGCTCCGCTATCTGCCGGAGCCGATGAATACAAAGAACGAGATAGAACATAATCTGTCTTTATGTTATCAAACGCCCCCCGTCCGTCTCGTTTTGTTTCAATAAAAAGTCCGATTGTGTTTCTTTTCAAAAAATCAAATAGTTTCATATTTTTCTCCTTTTATTTTCCTATAGCTTTAGCAAGAACACTTCTCGCAGTATCTTCGTTTATGGGATTTTTTGTATCAGGTTTTAAAAAGTTTATACCGTGTACAAAAGCATCCATACGGTCGGGGCTGTCATCGCCAGGCTGCCAGTTGCATAGCTCATCTTCAAGTACTTGTAAGTTGTCGATGTAGTGTCCTTTACCGCTTTCTGCATAGTTAGTGTATTCTTTTTTATCCCTGTAAAAATGAATACGCCCCTTTTCACAAAGTAAAGAAGCGTTCATAGCTCTTGCTTGCTTACTGCGTGTCGAGTGTACTCGCTCAATAGGTATTTTGCAACCTGCATTTATAAGCGTGCTTTCTACCATATCGCCGCCTTGATTATCCTCAATCACGATTACATCTGCGTGATAGTGTTCAGCCGTCATTACTGCAATAGATCCCCATTCGCTAGGTCTTCCGATTATTGAATTATCACGGAGTATATAATAGTGCATTTCGTCCTTACATTTTACCTCGCCTTCAAGAGCGAGCTTTTCAGGTGCATATGCTTCAAGAATTATGATAATACCATTATGATTTGATTCTTCTTGATTATGACTTATTGCAGGGTCAACACAGACAACAATCCGCTGTCGATTTGCCGGAATAGGCAATTCATCAACTCTGTTATATTCAATCCATTCTTTTTTAAATAAAGCATTAGGGTTGTCATCTAGGATTTGTGCGTATAATTCTTGAAGCTCAAGTCGAGTGCCTTTGTATTGTGCTGTAATGGTGTTTATAAATGCAGGTGATAAGTTGGCTTTATTTTCAAAAGTAGAGCCTATAGTAACACATACACATGATTTGCCGTTAGCGTCTTTTAAGGCCTCAATTTCTTTTGTAAACTTTGTGGGTTTTGGCGTACTCGTAACAACACAAAGAGGATTGCTTCCTAAGCGTAAACCTAAAAGCAAGTTGTCAAATGTTTCTTTCGGGTATCTCCATTTGTGTATTTCATCGCACCATAAGAAGTCTGATTGAGCTCCTCTCGATTTTTCAGGTTCAGAGCCATAGAATATACTAATTATAGCTCCATTGTTAAAGAATACTTTTTTTACAGACGGCTTATAAACCATACCCAAGCTAGGCGGACAGTATCGGGCTATGCCGCTCTCTCCGTTAATCATAATATCCCGCACTTCTTCAGCTGTTGCTCCACAAAGAGATAGGTGTTTATATTTTCCTGATTTTACCGCCTCTATAATAGCCTCGCCCGCTGTTCTTGTTTTACCAAAACCTCGACCGCATCGTAAAACCCAGATATATTTTTCCCCTGTTACCCACTCAAGAGGGGGAAGCTGACTATCTCTAGCCCAAAATGCCCAATCGTATTCTATACGCTCAAGTTCTTCAAGTGAAAGCGAGTTTAAGAATTCGTCCTTAGCCTTTGGATTGTTTCTTAGCGTATCAGCGGTAAGAGTTCTATCATCTAGGCATTTCCAGCCTGTTTTGAGCGGCGCTTTCACTATTCAGCCTCCGGCTCGTTTATGGGGGTAAGTTTTTCGGCAAGGGCTTTTTTCTTGAACGCTATGTTTACTTCAATATCGTTGTCATCAGAATTATCACTTAACGATATTTTTAAAATCTCATCGTTCATACCATACGCCTTACGCTCAATATCTACGGACATGTTTGCGAGTTGGGGCAATACATTCCATGATATTTCGTTTATAACTTCGTTCAAACTTTCAATGTTATCTCCGGCCGCTTTTATTTTGTCAATCAGCAATTTGGCTTTTTTCCCTGCAACAAACTTTATAGCCTGTGCAAGTTGTATGTTTTCTTTGTTTGCTTTTTTTATAGCCTCTATGTTTTCTTTTCTTATTATTTCGTCAATATAGCGGTCGTAAGCATCTGCACGAGCTATCCAGTTATTACGAGATGACAATTTCTGATAATATGTTAGACTTTTGCCGTGTTTTTCTTGCACTTTGGGGATCGTCCGCAAAGCTCCGAGATTAAGAAAGGTTTTAAAGTATTCGTACTGTTTGGCCGTTTCTTTTTCTTGTCTATCCCATTTTTCCGCCATTATGCTTGACCTCTCATGTTTATTTTACCGTCTGCTACATCATAAAGGATTGAAGATTTTACAAACTTTTCTTTTGTTTCAATGTGAGCCCGTCTGCAAAAATCTTGTTTTGCTGCGTTGTTTTCAAATACAAGAGTTAAGGTGTAATCGTCGTACTTTGCCTGATAATCATTATCGCTTCGGTTTTCGGCTTTTCGCATATCTCTTTCTGCCTGTCGTGCTTCTTTAAGGCGATCTGCTTTTTTTGCCTGCTCTACCATATCGACTATATCGTTTTGTTCGGGGTTGGTGTCAAATAAGTTATTATCATCATCAAAAAGGCTTGAACCTGCAAAAATATATTGCATATCAAGCATATCAAAAGCTAAGTCTTTTTGAAAATCTATATCAGGATAGGCTAGTTTAATTTCTTGTAATAACTCGTTATCCCATTCACCTTGAGCCGCAGGATTATTCAAGAAGATGTTGATTTTTACTTCTGTTTCCTCGTCAACATTTATCATTGATACTTGCAAAGAATAATCATTTTTAGGATATTTATATTCTTCGTCCATGATTGATAGTTTTTGATGACCGCCCACAACATTCATTGTTAAGCGGTTTACAACTATCGGCTGTACAAGTCCGTAAGTCTTTAAGCCTTTTTTTAGCTTTTTACGAGCTTCATCAGATATTTTTCTAGGATTATAGGGTGCTTCGTGTATACTACTGCGTTTTACCGTTTGCATTTGATATACTTCAAACTTGTTATTTTCCATATTCTTGCCACCTCAAAAAATCGGCTTGAGCCATTGGGTATTTTGTTACCCATTTTTGATAATCTTCAGGAAAGTTATTTTTTAACCATTCAAGAGATAAGCCTTTGTATATATCTATATTGCGAAACCCTGAATATGTTTCGGGTGCGAGGATTAAGCGGTTTTGTTTTATATAATTATTGATGTCTTTTTTTGCCCATTCGTGTAAAGGACAGAGTTTTTTATACTTCCAGTCTATACCATTGTCGAAAGTTTTAAGCATACAGGCTCTAGCCAGGCTCTCGCAAGCCTCCCAGCCTAAAGCTATGTATTCAATATTGTACTTTGCTCTCAATGCCGCAAATGTATCAGCCATTGTAAGGCGTTTGATGTTTTTACCTTCTCTTGAAAGTAGATAAGTTGTTTCGTAGTGCGGATATTGCTCAATCTTTATATTATACCGCTTTTCGTAATAGCGGATAACTTTATTCTTGCTCTCAAGATTTTCACAGTAATATAAAAAAACAGGCGTATATCGCCCTTTCATAAACTTATTGAATAAGTCCAGCATTACTGTTGAGTCTTTACCGAGTGAATAAAGCACAATGGCGGATTGAACATTATCCGCCATGTACTGTATTGATGAATACAGGTTTTTCATCGACTAGAAGAACCTTTTTCTACCATTTCTGTTTGTAGAAAAAATAAGACCAGTTCCAGAATTCCTTCGCAACGCTTTTTGTTTTGCACTTCCTGTCGAGCCGTTACCAATACCGCCGGAACCGTCAAAATAAACTCTTAGTCCCATAAGTCCATTATAAAATGGATCTTGTCTAAAAAGTATAAACATAAAGATACCCCCTAAAAATTAAGTAAGTATCTTTATTTTAAATAATTGGTAGTTAGTAACACAAGAGAAAAGAAGAAAAAAGTTTTTTTATTCCAATAAGTTATAATTCCACAGGCCTAGTCTACCTTTTACTTGCCTGATTGGATTTTTAAGAAGTGTAGGATTTTTTAAAATCCAGTGGTATTGTCCGTCTATAGACCACGGACTAGAGCTGTCTTTTACAATATCGACTAAATCAACATAGCCGATTATTGATTGACTTTTTAAAAGCCATTTATCTTGATAGTCGCATATTCTTTGTAACATTTCTGATTCTGACCGTGTACCTTCAGGAATTCCAGCTTCAACATAAGCATCTAATAAGTTATAGTACCAGTCTTCAAGTTTTTCTGCATAATCGCCATACTCATTTAATATCTTTTCGTTGTCTTTAACATCTATAAATTTAGGTGGATTTTCGTCTTGAGTAATAAATGGTAGTGTATCTCCGCTTACATGAATATATATTCTTCCTCGATAGTCGGTAGTCCAAGTTCTATTCTCAACATCTTTTCCGCCTTGAATTATCAAATATGCATACGGATTTTTAACACTTAAAACTTTTATTTGCATTTTTTTTACTCTCCTTTTTTATAGGTTGTATTTTTTCTATCTCCTTTTTTATTTCATCGCTCAAATTGTCAAGATCGTATTTGTTTTGAATATTAAGCCAGAACTCTGGACTGATGCTAAACACTCTAGCAAGCCTTAATGCCGTATCTAAAGTAATAGGCCTTTTTCTCTTGATAATTCGGCCTATATGTGTTTGTGAAAGTCTTATAATTTTTGAAAGCCGATAAGCTGTAATGTTATTCGGCTTCATAAAATCTTTTAACAGAATTTCACCTGCATGTACAGGTTTTAATGCTTCTTTCTCAAAACTCATACCACAATAATAACATTTTTAGCAAGTATTGTCAATAGCTTTTTTTTGATTGTGTTATTTTTCATACATCTTAATACTTTTTATACTTTATTCTCATAAAAACAAATATCAGGATAAATCCACATTAAAAGTTTCTTCTTTAGTTTATATACATCAGTCTGTACGCCTTTTACATCTTCATACATGATTTTTCCGTTTTTGATATACTTAAAATCGGCATAATAATAAACTGCTCGACCGCCTTTTTCTGTTTTTGGTACAAGTAAAAATCTGGGTTGCAACTCAAGACAGGCTATGTCGCCTATCTTTTCAAGCTGTTTTAATTCAAGGTATCGCTTCATTTCGGCCAGACTGTCAAATGTTATGCCGTCTATTGTCCGGCGTTCTTTACTCGATATGTTGTACTTATTTTTCTTGTAATACATACTTAATACCTTCCATCTCTTTTTATTGCTTCAACTAACTGCTCTTTTTCGATAGGCCGATTATTTATCAATACTGCCGAATTACAACGCAAACAACAGGTAGTTTTTAGGTTGAATGGATGATCTATTATTTTAAGGCCGTAAGTTTTAATATTTTGTTTTGTTTTGGGTATTCGATGAGCCATTTGTCCGGTACTCCAGTCTATTTTTTTACCGCAGACTACACAATGCCATTTATCACGGTTAAAAACATAAAGCCTTGTTTCTTTTATTGTCATTATCTATACCTACTATTTATTAAATGTGTTATGTGTCCTCTTAAAAGAGGATTGTCAGTTCTATACACCTTAATTATTCCACATTGTTTTTGATTGTCTGTTTTTTCTTTTGTTATTTCATTCATGCCGTATCTATGCTGCCTTTTGATATTTATTTATAAAAAACTGCTTACCTTCGACAGTAATCAGTGTTTGTGTGCCTGTTTTTTCTCCCTGCTGCCATTCTTTAACCTCAAAATATCCTTTTTGGATATACTCGGAATATGGACATAGTTGATTGTGTTTATCCCTATATAAAAAGCCGTCAAGCTGTAACATTTTGATAAATTGCCTTTCAGGTATTTTTAGTTCTTTTGCTGTGTTGCGAATATTTGTAGAGTTGCCTCGATTTATAAGGATATCAAAGTATTCTACTTTCGGCTTTTGCTGTTCATTCTCAATTTTGAGCTGTTTGTTTTCCGCTTCAAGCTCTGCTATCATTTCATTTTGCAATTGCATTGCTTGCCGGATTAAAAGTTGCTTTTCTAAATTAGTTTTAGGAAGTGTAATAGGATTTACAACATCATTCCGCCCACTTAATTCTATTTTCTTTTTAATGAGAGTTACTTCCTTTTCAGTTATTAAGGATTTTATACCGTTTTGTACCTCGACAATGTTGTCGAGGCTATCTCTAACAGATTTTAAATGCCTTTGTACCGTTCTTTCCGTTACCCCTAAAATCTCTGACACTTCTTTAACTGTCATTGTGCTTTCTTGTTTCTCAATTTTTTCGTTTTCAAAAAGTTCCAATTCTTTCATTTTCTCCCTCCCACCGATTAAAAGAAGCCCCGCCGAAGTTGCAAGGATTAAGGAAAAGACAACATCAGGCAGGGCGGGACAGTTATCAAGTTTTTATTTTATCATTACAGTTTTTAAATAAAACCAAATAAAAATATATTCCTAAAGCTATAAATCCGAAAACCGCTACAAGGATTGTTTGTTCAGTTTGTATAAATCCGGCGGTAACCAAAGTTATTATTCCTAGTACAAGAGGTATCAGTAACCATTTATTCCGTTTTTGTTTCAAACAGTCAAAGACTGCGACACCTCCTCCGAGCAATATAATCGCTGCTCCAACGATGTCGGCCGGTGTTGTTTGTCCGTAAGTCATCATAAGAACTCCGAACAAAACAAGCCCTAAAATGATAATAAAAATTAGCTTAGCTTTCATATCTAAACCTCCTACAAATAGTATTCATAAGTTGAGTTAGTAACACAACATTATTTTAAAAAATATTTAAAAATTATTCTAAATATATCCCTTCTTCGGCAGCTAGTCTGTAAGCCGTTTCTATCAATAGGCTTTCTTCCTGAGTATTACAATCAGCCTCGCTTTGTGGGAAAGGCCTATTAAAAAGAATATTCCAAACAACCTCACCGTTTTCGTCTTTCATAGCCGGATAATTCATTTCATACATAGCTTTTTCTTTTATGGCATACTTAACCATCGCAAAATCATTGCCGGTCGCATTGGCAATAGCTCGTATAAGGCCGTGAAGTTTTGTATTTTGCGAGTTTTTGCCAGTAGTGCGTTTTTTGTATTTGTCGGATAAAAGCAATTCTATAGGCGGAGCTATGTATTTTTTACCTACGGAATACCTATAATCCATTTCTTTACGGTATAAATCTTTGCGATGTTGGATGTATGCTTCCATTTGTTTAATGTCAATATCGCCCGTGAGTTTAAGTGTCAATTCTCCATTTTGCCATTTTATAATTTCTACTGTTGCATCTGTTTTCATTTCCTATTTTTCCTTTTGTACCATATCCCAATGCTTTTTTATTCGATTAAAGACATTTTCTGCTGTTAGCCAACCTAAAACATCATCTTGTTCCTTAACTATTTCAGCATCTGTCATAAGCCCCATTATTTCTAGTAAATCGTGATGTCCACCATAAGAACCATCAAACTCAATAACTGAACAGACGAAATTTTCTTTTTCAGGGTATAATAGATGGTATCCATCAAAATGCGGAGCTTCCCATTCAAAAGGGATTTTTTCATCCTCAAGCATTTTTTTTAGTTTAAAAATTTCTTTATACATCTTTTTCTCCTTATCTTTTATATTTATTGGATTTTCTTTAATCCATTTTTTTACATCTTTAATATCTTTCATATCTTTCATATATTTATATCTCCTTTACGATTAACTCATAATATTTACCGGTTATATCAACATCAACAAATGTGCAATCAATAGTAATCTGTTGATCCATAGCATAAGGGCATTCCCCTATCACTTTGATAAGTACATATTTCCCATTGTCTTTTTTACAAACAACTTCATAATGGCTATTACAGATATACTGAATACTGCCCTTTAATTTCATTTCTATCATTTTTTTATTCTCCTTATTCTGATATCAAATACAAAAACAATGGAATATTAAGAATTATAAAAAGGAACAAAGTTAGTTTAAGACTCTGAATGTATTTTTTTTTAGTTACATACCCTTCGATAAACAGTTCTGCAAAGAAAGGTATAAATGGTATCATAAAAATACATAAAATAATCATAGTTATAACTTCTTTTCTCATCATTATCACCCCTCCTTATTTCAATAATCTTTTCAGATTTTTCTTTTGTACTACTTTTGTGAAAGTTTCAAGTTCTGCAATAAGCTCTAGGATTTTTTCTTTCGGCGGCTCAGGCAACTTGTTACGGTTTGAGTTTGAGTCTGCCCCAATGTTTACTTGTCTAGGATTGCAATGTTTTATCATTGTGATAAATTCTGGTAAATCAAAATCCATAATAGGCTCAATAGTAATATATTTACGTTCTGCTGGTATTTTTGTAAAACTTAACACTCTATCGAGAATTGAAGGGCTGACGTTCATTATTGTCCTATACGTTCTATTTGTTTCTAAGGTAGTACACAAAGAAAAATATTCATTCAGCATTTGGAAAAACATTGCAAGCCTAGCGGGATTTTTAGTTTGTAATAGATACTCGTTTTCAGGATGCTTTTTGCAATGTTCCAGTGTTTTATGCACACAATCAAAGGGGATATTTTCAGCAAACATATCGCAAGAAGAACCGACAAAAATAAAGTTTCCTTTTCCTAAATCGGTTTTTAATTCCGTTTCATCAAAGTGTAACGGCGGCTGTTTACCCCACCGCTTCATATAACAGTAACTGCATCCGTGCGGGCATTCACCCTTAATTGTGTTCCACGTATGCGTAATAAATTTGTACATATTTCCGGTTGATTTATTTAATGGCATTTTATTTCTCCTTCCCTTTATTTTTTTTGTATTGAAAAACAATATATTTTTCCATATATCTACATTTATTATTATAGCTTTCAAATCGTACTTCGGCTTCTTTTAAGGCATCATCTGCATTAAGGGCTTTTAGTTTTATAATCTGTCCGTTAGAAAGACGAGCATAAAACTTGTTTTCACGCTTAATTTTTTTTTAAATCATAACTCATTCTTTTTTTACTCCCTTTATCCTTTTAATCCTTTCTCCAATCCACCGCATTACCGGCACGGCCATACTGTTGCCGATTGCTTTATAACGATGACTGTCGGGACATTGGTCTTTAGGCTTACCTTTCCATTCGATTTGTGTGTAATTATCAGGAAAACCCTGTAAGCGTTCACATTCAAGCGGGGTAAGACGGCGGATGTTTCTCCCTTCTTTAATTATCGTTTCACTTCCACCGCCGAAGTCTCCGCCGCTTGCTTTCAAAGTCCCCACGCCCTCTTTATATTGAGCAAAAGAGGATTGTGTATAGCTTTCAACGGCAAATTGATTGTTCAAGATTGTATCGCAGTCAAAGCCTCTTGCTCCAAAGCCTGTTGTAAGCGTTCCGGTAATTTCTTTTGTCTTGCCTTCGCTCGCCTCAAAAGAAGTTCTAGGTTTTTCTTGCTCAAATAATACTTTTGCGACAAGGTCTGTCCTGTTATCAGAATGTCCGACAACGAAGACTCTACGGCGGCGTTGGGGTACTCCGAAGTATTGAGCGTCAAGCACCCTGTAAGCCCACCCATACCCGCATTCTTCCAGCCCTGCAAGGAAGCTCGCAAAATCATATCCGCTGTTCGAGGATAAAACGCCGGAGACGTTTTCCCATACAATCCAGCGGGGGCGACATGCTTCCACAATTCCCAAATAGGCATACATGAGAGCGCCTCGCTCGTCATCGGTTCCTCCTCGTTTTCCCGCAATCGAGAAAGACTGGCAAGGTGTTCCCCCGACCAGAATGTCAAATTGTTCGATGTTCCAGTTTTCATATTGAGTAATATCTCCATAGTTTCTTACATTCTGGTATTTTTGCTTTAACAATTCGCACGGGAACGGTTCTATTTCTGCAAAACCTACAGGTTTAAAGCCTAAAGGCTCCCATGCGACTGTTGCTGCTTCAATACCGCTGCATACAGATAGATAGGTCATTCTTCTACCAATTCCCCGCAAGGGCTGCCGTCATCGGCAAAGACATAACCCTCAAATAACTCTTCTGGTAAAACCCAATCCTGTAATATTTTTACTCGATCATCACTTTTCCCGACTACAAGACCTTGTATATCGTCGTCTTTCCATTTTACCCACCCACCGTGTTTTTTGATTGCTTCCATCGCTTTATCAATACTTTCAAAAGGCTTGTACTTTGGTTCGGCGGGCAACTCGATGAGATAGGCTAAAGCATAATCCATATCTTGATGTAAAGAGTGATTGTGTATAATAAACCGTGCACAATACGCCTCATCTTTTATTTTTGTAAGAGTTTCTATATTAAAAAAATCAGTTTGTAAACAGTCTTTTATTTCTTTTATACTGTTTGCAAAAATGCACTTGCTCCCAATTTGTAATTCATCGGCGTTTAATGCCGTGTAAACTCTTAATTTGTCAAATTCCATAAACTATATCTCCTTTTATTTATCCCAATCAGGATGCCTTTTAATCCATCGTTTGATATTAACTTCTTTTGTACAAACAGGTACATAATTAGAAACTTCATAATCTTTCAATACTTCCCTTACAAACTTTTCTGCTGCTTTTTTCATCCTTTCTGTGGGCTCTGTATAAACATCATCGTAATAACTAAAAGTCCAATCCAAAGACTCTAGAAAATTATTTAAAACACAAATAGCCTCATTTTTTACATCAGGCTTCATTTTTGTAAAACCCGTTAATGTTAAGACGCTTGGTATTTCCTTTTCTTCTTCTTGTAGGTTTTTTAAAATTTCCTCAACTGCTTCATTTACGCTTGTATAATACAACCGCTCGCTATCAGCTAAATCCCAATAATCAATCTTTTTCATTTTTCAATTCTCCTTTCTTTCATAACCAAGTAATAGTTTTTCATCAATAAAGGTAAGCTCTATCTCCCCTTTGTATTGTGTGCCAGCATCGATAGTATTATTTTCTTTATAAATACACACATCCATATAATTAGGTAATCCGCTGAATGGACACCGTACAATAACCCAATTATCCGAGCGCTTAATTACTTTACCTTCAAATTTTGCAATAATCATCTTCAAATCTCCCTTATGGCTGTAAACTTTTAGTTGATAGCCACTTTTAAAACCGTCAACCTTTAATTGCCGGTTCACACGCTCCGCATTTCGGGACGAGAGCTTTCCCAGTTAAAAAGTACTACTTCTCCGACTTCTTCAATTCTATCACGCATAGCCTTACCTTCGTTAAGGTCTATATGCTTGCATAATGTTTCTAGGTCGATATTACCGCAAAGAATAACCGGAAGCATCTCGTTGTATCGGCGGCGTAAGATAATATTAAGCCATCCGATACGACCTTCCGTTTTTTTCACTTTGTCAACTTCGTCTACTACCAGCATAGGGCAAGAAGAATACTTGTTAAGTACGGCGTTTTGACCTTCACCAAAACCGGCTTGAGCGTCAAGTAAATCCGTCGCTATGTCATCAAAATCACGATAGATACCGCCCGTAACTTTTAACACCGCATGAGCTAAATGCGTTTTGCCGGTGCCGTTGTTTCCTAAAAGCAAAAGCCATTTATTTTTAGGCTCTTTTGCAAAAGATATGACGGCTTTATAAGCGGTTTCATTTTGCGGTGTTACCTTGTAATTTTTAAAGCCTGCGTGAATATAACGCTTAGGTAATCCGTCAATTCTGTCTAAAATCCGATCCACCTCCCATTTTTGCTGCTCTTGATTTTCCTGCTCTTCAAGACAAAGAGGGCAAAGGTTTTCGGCCTCATCAAGAGTTTCATACTCTAGCCCATGAATAGGGCAGGTTAGCTTTATCACTTTTTTGTCTCTGAAAAAGCGTTGCTTTATTTTTTCAACATCAAAAGTTTTTTTGGCAATGGTTATGTTGTTATTTTCAAAACCTTGTTTTAATACTTGCATTTCACCCCCTAAAACATAACGCTTTCTAAAGCCTCGCCGATGTCTATCTCGATTTTTTGTTTTGAACGCAAGGTTTCAGGTATCGAGCTTTCCGAAAAGTCTTGCTGTGAAAAGTCGTTTTGTGTAAAAGGCGGATGCTGTTTTTTAAAATCCTGCTGCCGTTGCTCCCAAGTATGAACGCAGGCTTTCCAGTTTTTCATCTTGTTTTTGCCGACATACCAGTCTTTGCTCTCGTAAAAGTTATAAAAAGCTACAGGGTCTATCCCGTTTTTTCGCTCATTGCAATAACTTGCAATTTCAGGGATAGTCGGTTTTACAAAACATTTACGCTTTTTTTCAAGTTTTGAAATTTCAGAAAAAGGGGCAGGCTCTGCCTGCTCAGGCGGCTCGTCCGCCGTCTGTGGATTTTCTGATTGCCCACCTCTTTCTAGGTTAGGTAATATATCTAAGCTAGATAAGTTAGATAAGTTAGAGTTAGGGTTTAAGTTAGAGTTAAAGTTGTCGTCCGAATTTCCGTCTTTTGGGTATACGGTATCCGTTTTTTGGCATACGGTATCAGCTTTTTCTGCATTTTCGGTATATGGTATCTCGTTTTTGGGATATGGTATAGTTTTATTGTCAGGTACTTCGTTTTTCTTGGGCTCCGATTTTTCAATTAAAAAATCATCTATGTTGTAGTAAAAATGATTTTCTTCTCTTAAAAAATTGATGATATTTTTAGGTAAAGCCCTTAAAGAGCGAACTGTACCTAGTTTTACTTTCGGGCTGTTTATATTTTGATGCTTTAACCATTTAGGCAAGATTATATATTCTTCAAAGTAAAAAGCCTTTTTTGCTTTTGCAAAAATATTGAGCATTCGTATAACTTCTTCTCTTGGAATACCTGTATCATCTTTTATTCTCTTTATTGTGATTTTATAAACCCCGCAAATTGAAGTACATTCATTTGTGAGTAAATACATATAGAGAAGTTTTTCTAAACCTGTTAAACTATCAACCCAATCATCGCTCCAAAAGGACGATGATATATACCGTTGTACTGCCATAAATTATTTCCTTAATATTTTTTCCCATGTAAAGGTTCACGCAATTTGTTGTATTCCATTTTTGCATTGATAAATTTTTCAATATCAATATTCAAATATCCGCAAAGACTGGCTAAACGGATAAAGGCATCTGCTATTTCAACCTCGAAAGTATCTTTTATTTCGTCCATTTTCGGTAAAGTAAAATTAGGAGGAAGCGAAACAAAAGACATATACTTTCCCTGTCTATGAGCCTCCATTGCTTCTGATAACTCACTTACTATCTGCATTAAAAGGCAGCCTATGTTTTGATTGTTCCGGTTATCGTAAAAGCCTTTTTCTTTTGCATTTTCATAGGCATTTTGTACTAATTCGTTGATTGTCATTTTCTTGCTTCCACCCATTCATTAACAGTCTTTATTTCAAGTCCTAGAGCTTGAGCTATTGATAGCTCTAAATCTCGACCTGCAGACTCATGTTCACTTTCAATCAATGCGATTGATAAGTTTTCATTTCTTGCAATAATTTCAAGACATTTTCTTATACATTTATTCCAACTCCAGTCTTCTTTGCAAAATATCACTGGGGATATTACGACGAACCCTGCTTCAATAAGTTTTTTGCGTGCATTTTCAAAATCCATTTTGTAATTTGGATTTTTAGTTATAGCTCCGCATAGATAAATTTGTTTCATTTCCTCAACCTCCCTAATTCGCTATTTTAAAATCATCTAAATCAAATAATGTCGGAGCGTTCTTTTCCATATCTGCTTCTTTTAAGTAGATAATACCGTCATTAAAAGATATTTCATTTAATTCATGTCCAATGCCGTATCTGCCTTTTTTAACAGCGATATAAGGCACTGTAAAAAGCCCTGCAAATGGATCATAAACTACATCGCCTTTGTTTGAGTAACGTTCGATAATTCTTTCAACCGTATCTATTTGCAAGGGACAAATGTGCATATTAAGTTCTTTTCTTGACTGCTCGCTATTTAAGGTGTGCATACGGTTTATATCATCCCACACATAATCGCTATTTGATGATACACTTATTACCGAAAAAGAAGCGGGGAGTTTTCTTGCTTTATCCAATTCTTCTGCAAGTTTGATATGCTCATTGTAATCATATATGTTTTGTTTTGAATACATAAAATATAGTTTTTGCATATCGGATACGGGGGATTCTTTTAGTTCTTCTAGTGAAACAAGTCTATTACCGCTAGATCTCCAGTATGCGTGAGCATCTATCTGCCATTGCCCACGGCCGTATTCTTCTTTTGTCTTTTTTACCGGAACATCGGCATAAGCTCTTGTTGTATCTGTTGGAAGTTTTCTAAAAAGTAAAATATATTCAGGACATCCGACACCCATTTTTGAACCGTCCTTACATTGTTCAGTCCATCCGAGTCTATAGGTTTGATTATTTTCTCGAACGACATCGGTAGTAATTACAATACGCCCCATATACTTAAATCCGTGTTTCATAAAGTGAAAAACAGTCATATCGCTAAATGGATCTAAAGTAGGCATACCATATCCTGTAGCATTGCCGAATAAAATCCTATCTTTAACATGTATAGCAGCAACTCTACCGGGTTTTAAAACTCGCAATAAATGCGGTGTTAAAAAATCCATCTGTTCAAAAAACTTATCGTTATCTTCATTATGCCCGAAGTCGTTATATGTCGGCGTGTATTCATAATGATTACTAAAAGGAATTGAAGTCATTATAAGGTCTACAGAATTATCTTGAACTGTTGGTATTTCGATACAGTTATCGTTTAATACAGCCTTAAAACTTTTACCCTCTATAACTTTTCTTTCAACTCCGATTGTACGAGCTAACTTTTCTGTAATATTTACAGATGATAGGCCATATTTTTTTACAATCTCCGTCATTTGTAATACAAGGTGTCTATGCTGCTCCCATTTTTCTTCCAGAGCTTTTAATATAGCCTGCTCGCTTTCGGTATAAATTATATGAACCTCAACAGGGTAATTCTGCTGGAAGCGGTATATGCGGTGAACGGCTTGAATAAAATCATTGAATTTATAATCAATACCGACAAATATACACTTATGGCAATGGTATTGCATGTTTCCGCCTTGAGCCGATATATCGGGTTTTGTTGCAAGGTACTGCAATGCGCCGTTTTTAAATTGTCTTGTAATTTCAACATTTTTTTCTATATCCTGTGAACCGAATACAAAACCGGCTTGCGGTACGGCCTTTTGAAGAGCATATCTTTCAGCCTCTAAGTTATGCCAAAGAATAAAATGCTCATCGGGATTGTTTTTTAATATTTCGAGTGTTTTATTAACACGCACCGGAATACTATCATGCTTTTCTTTTGCCGCTTCTTTTAATCCCATAGCAGCATCTCTAAACATTTTAATTTGGCCGTCATCTTCACTTCCGGCAGTGCTGTGATCTGCTTCTACTTTATGATATATAATTTTTAAATCCGGTAAGTCATATCCTTCATCAGAATATGAAGGATTAACATCTGAAGGTTTTGTGATAAATAATCCCCAGCTTGATACCCAAGCCCAAAACTCTTTTTCTTTATGCGGATATATGGTAAGTTTATTTGCCTTTGTACTATCCCTTTTGAAAAAACGTGTGAGACTTTGTCCCGAATCCATTACGCCTAAAAAGGCAGCATAGTGGATAAGCTCTTTATATTTGTTAGGGGAGGGCGTTGCAGTTGCAACAAACTTATATTTTACATCTTTAAACCTAGGCAAAAACTCTTGATATGTTTTCGAGCCGTAAGAACGCAATACGGAGGCCTCGTCTAAACTACAGGCCGTAAATGTATTGAGGTTTATATTCCCGTCTCTTACTCTTTCATAATTTGTTATTAAAATGGAAGCCGTGGAATTATCAATGTCTTCTTGATTTTTTACATATTGTAAAGGCAGATTATTTAATAGTTTTTCTGCATCATTGAAAAACTCATCTACAATATTTAAGGGGGTAACAATTAAAGCCTTACCGCCTTCTTTTTGCAAGATAAGCCGTAAAATTTCAAGCTGTATTACTGTTTTTCCAAGTCCGAAACTTGCAAATATTGCACGGCAGCCTCCGTGAATAGCCCATCTTACGGCATCTTTTTGGTGCGGTTTTAAAATGTTATTTATTTCGGATAATTCAATATTAAATCCGCTATCCCGTGCTATTGCAATTTTACTTCTTAAAAACTCATCATAAGTCATTTTGTTTACCCCTTAATCCTTTAAAGTTTTACTATATTCTCAGCTATAAATATTTTATCGCTGATATATCTTCCGCATATTTTTACATAAGAGCCTTTGAGTTTATCTTTTAGCTCTTTTGCTTTGCTTCCTGAATATTTTACTTTTATTCTTTCGCCGTCTTGCTGTATAATTGAAAACATCAGCTGCGGTTTTTCAAGTACAATGAAACAAGGTTTATTCTCAAGTAATCCTTTTAATTCTGTCATAATCTTACCCCACCCAATAAATTTTATTGTCAATTCTACTATCCTCGCCGATAGGATAATAAGAAGCCTTAACAAGTAATTTTGAAAAACTATCACTTGTAATGTTTAACATCTTTTGTAATTTCAATCTTTCAATTCCGTTGGATCCTGCATCTTTCAACATTCTTATTAAATCCTTTAGTTTTTTATCATAGTAGTTGTTTTTTTCTTTTTTCATTTCCATACTCTTGCGATAATTCAAAAAAGAAAAATAATCATCGTCAGTAAAAATATATGTTAAGCGGTTATCAATCAGTTCTTTTTTTAATCTTTTTTTGCGTGCAAAATAACGGATAGCCGCTTTTTGATAACCCGTTTTTTCTGAAACCGTGCCTATTGTGTACAATTCTCCCTCCCTTTGAAAGAATTATGCTGTAAGATATAATCCGCTCTTGCACGGTAAAGAACGGATTATATCAATTTAATTAAAACGGTATATTATCTAACCCGTTATTGACAGGCGGCAGATTATACGGGTTTCCTTGTCTGTTATTCTGTTGTCCTCTTTGATTTTGCGGTACATAGGCAGACTCTGCGTTTTGAACCGGACGGCTTCCATATCCGTTTTGAGGCGGTGTATTTTGTCTGCCGTAACCTTGATTGTTTTGAGACTGCTTGTTGTTTTCAACAATCAATCTTTTTACTTCAAAATACTGTTTGCCCGAAGGGGTAGGGTCTCCCTTATCAATGGCAATTTTACCTCTTGCACCGATCCAAGATGATATTTTAAAATTACCTCGTTGAATATTAAAACAATCAAAAAAGCGGGTAATATTTTGATTAGTTCTTATCCACGCTTCTTCACTTGATTTGTCATCAACCAGATAATATTTTAGCTGCCCTTGTTCAGGAATATCAAAATCCAAAACAACCATTTCATTGCCGGATTGAGATGTCTTTTCCTCAGCTTTGACTATTGTACAATCCCATTCTCCAGCTTTAAAATTACTTCCACCGTAATTTTCATCAATTCTAAAGTGTTCACCAAATGCCATTTTATATCTCCTTATTTTTTAAACTGATATTTTATATCGATTTTATCCATAAATGATTGAAGTTCTTTTAATTGAGCTTCCGTTCCCATAGCTGTAAAATCAACTGTGTATATTCTTTCACTTGCTGTTGATGTTATAGGCTCACTTTCAGTATCTTCTTTCCCTATTTCTTGTGGCTTTTCTCTTTCTTCATTAAGTCTAGCGAGTTCATTAAGTGTAGCTTCCATATCTCCGTTTAAGTCGTTGTATATTTTACAGGCCTCAATTTCACTAACCTTAGCAATATCACCGGAGCATAAACGGCTTAACTCTTGGTAGTCTTTTTTCTTTTTTTCTTCGATATCTTTTTTTTCTGCTTCTAGTTTTGCAAGTCGTTCACGGTTTGCCTTTATTTCATCAGCCTTAGCTAATGCAGCATCAAGGTTAAGAGTTGAAAGATAAAAATCCCTAGCCTCCGTTTCTCCGATACGCTCAAGAACGTTTAAATCGCTTTTTATTTTGTCGATTTTTTCAAGGATTTCTTTTTTCGTATCTTCGATTTTAGCCGTTTTATTAAGCCATTTATCATTGAAGATTTTATCAATTCCGATAAGCTCAAAATTAAGAGAATTGAAGTATTCAACAATGATAGTTTTTTTTGCTTCCTTTTCTTTATTTTCAACTGCTTTTACAATGAGATCAATTTCGCCCGATGCTGTTTTTATCAAGGCTACCGTTTCATTTATTGTGTTTTTAAAATCATCGATAGGCTTCATAAACTGTCTTTCTATTTCAATGCGTTTGTCGTTCAGCATTTTTGCGGCCTTGTTTAATTCCGCTTTATCTTTCTTTGCATTGTCAATAGTATCAGGGCTGTAATTTTCTGCCTTATAAAAATGTAATTGTTTTTCTACCTGTGCTTTTAATTTTTCAGCGTTAGTCGTAAGCTCCCCTATGTTTTGCTTGTAAATTTCCAATTCCAGCTTAATAGGTTCTACATCTCTCACATTTTCTATAACTTCTAAATCTTTCATAAAATCATCTCCTATTGTTTGATTGTTTTGATAAGCAAATATAATTTGCTTTATTTGATTTTCCGTTAAATGCGGAATGTCAAATACTTTGTAATTACCGCTTTTGGGAGTGTGTAAAACCTTTAAATACTCTTTTTTAAAAAAAGATTATAAAGGTTTAATTGCAACATCCACATAAAAATATCCGACTCGTTTTGTGTTTTTATGTCATAGACGGTATCTATGCCGATTATGTCGGCCGTTCCGGCAAATGTAAAATTGTCGTACTCGCAATAAAACATTTTTTCAAAAACACAATTATTGCGGTTAATTTGTTTTTCAATCCAGTTTGCCTCGATTGAGCTTATTACCCCTGTTTCTATTTCCTTATGTATTGCCGTTCCTCTGTCTGCTGCTCTTTTCAAAACATCAGGCGGTATATGCGATAAGTCTTGAGCCGTTACAGTACGAATTATTTTTGTAACAGACGGAATAATACGGCCGTTAAGTTTGTATGTATGCCAAACAGGATCGAAGAAAAAGTCTTTATCTTGCAAAGTCCATGATTGAGTTACCGGCATTTTGATTTTCTCCTCTTTGTATTTGTGTTATATCATTTTTAGGTAATCCGTAATATTCACGGATCACTGTATCAACTGCTTTTAAGTCATTCGGTATTAAAGCATTTTCAAACATACCCATAGGTGTTTTTACCGTGTCGCTTCCGTTGTTGATTGTTGCAAAACAAAATTGCCGTTGATTGTTACCATCTAAAGTTACAACAGTTTTTAAGACTATAGAAAATAAGCCTTCTACTGTGATTTTTTCGTCCAGCAACTGCCCAATTGTTTTGCATTTTTCTGTGCCGTCTTTTGTTTTTTCAATATGTGAAAGAAAATATACAATCTTATCATCAGGTAAATTGATTGCCGTTTCTGTCAGATTGAAAAAATTACTTCCGATGTCTGTAAACTTTTCAAAACCTTTTTCTTTTGCTCGATGCATGTATTCAAAAGCCATTAAATATTGAGCGTCATCAATAATTATGCTTTTTGAATTCGCTCTTTTTAAGATTGTTTCAATCTCTTTGTAGTTGTCGCTTTTTAACATCGCCAAATCATTTTTAAAAGGAAGGGGCTTTTTTGATACATTTACTATCGAAGCCTCGCCTTTTTTGAAGTTCCGTAAACTCGTAGATTTACCGGTTCCACTTTCTCCAATAACCAATACAATTACTGCCATAATTCACTCCTTAATCCTTATTATTTTTTACACTTGCAATTATTACAATCACAAGTGCAATCATCGATAATTTCAATATTGTTAAGCGATACAAAGTCTCCGAATGTTTTACATCTGAAGATTGAAAAACCATCACGATGCTTTACAGCCCATTCCATATCGCCGACTGTTAATTTGTCATTGATTGCTTTTCCTACTGCATAGCTATACAAGGCCGCAGCCTGCCTGTTTTTTAAATAAACCTTTCCCCTCATTTTTTACCTCCTATTTATTTTGAAAAAAATCTCTAGGCGATACGCCGTAATATGAATAGATATTACGGCTCGCCTTGTATTCTTCTAACGCTTCTTTGTAGTCATCGCTTTCCAGTATTCGATACTCAAGCTCGCTCTTTTCAACAATGCAAGTATCAAGAGCTGTTAATTCCTCATCTGTGTATTCCCTATCTATGCCGATGATGTCCATGTCGCTTATGTCTTCGGAATACTCGACTTCCAGCTCTCCATTTTCAATAGACCATTCAAAAGGTTGCTTAACCTTTCGGCCGTCCGATAAGGTGCTGATTATCTCGCCTTCGTAGGTAGATATTTCTATTTCTTGATACTGCATTGCTAACATTTTTTTACTTCTATACAAGCTCTGTAAAATAAATCATACAAGAGAAGATGTCTTTTGTCGGTGTCGATGATACTTGATATTTAATATCAATAATTGAAAATCCATATTTCTCTGATGTCATTAAAAAATCATCAACATCTCTTTCTAATTTTTTGTCATCGTTGTAACTTGTAAATATTTGTGCTCTTTTAACGCTTTTCATTTTCAATCTCCTTAATTTACCGCCTAGTCAAAAGGCTAGGCGGCGTGTTTAATTTATGCTGCTATTTTTTGCTGTTGCTTAATATTTTTGAGCCAAACATTGCAAAAGACGGTTGTATCTTTTTGTGTTTTAAAAACCTTTTCAACTTTGCCACTATCATCAAAGGTGATTAAGTCTTTTGATAAGCCTAAGCCGTCCATTTTTTCATAGATAGGGTAATACTCGGTGCCGTATGAAAATTCTTTTTTTAAGAAAACCACTTCCGGATCCGCCATTAAATCTCCGTTCTGCTCATAGTAGTGTGCTACTGAGATTTTGTCATCTGCGATTTGTTCTACGATAACAGGCATAAAGCCTTGCGTGTTGCTTATCTTTGCATAGCCGTCTACCATTTTAGACTCTAAAGCTTGCAATACTTTTTTTGCCGTTGCATTGATTGCTTTTGCATAGCCAAAGCCTGCGATAAGCTGTTCTTTTTCTTTGGCTTTTTTTTCTGCTTGCTTTTCAGCATTTTTTAAAATCTCAAGTGCCATTTTTTCTAAATCTGTCATCTTCCTTAATCCTTTTTATTTACCGCCTAGCTTTTCACTAGGCGGCGTGTTTTATTTATGCTGTAAGTCTCTCTGCCTCTTTTTCTTTTTTAGAAGTACGAGTCGTGCGTTCTACCAATTTAGCAGGTTTTCCATCTCTGCCAATTTCCATATAGTCGTAAAAGTTTCTATCGAAATAATCCGACATTGAGTCAGTGTCATCGTAGTTGTATGAGTTCATGAAGTTTTTAACATCTTGCAGAACTTCGTATACAACCGGATTTATCCACGTGTCGGATTTGCTAAACTTTTTCTCACAATTTGCCGTTTCTACTTGATAGTTAATCCATTCTTCAATGTCTGATTGAGTCATACTGTCGGTTTCGATATTGCCTTTTGACGGAATATACGACCGTCTTTGGTGATAGTTTGTGTGATAGTAATTCAACATCAGGTCGCTATTGGTCAACTCAACCGGATATTCGGTTAAAGCGATTGTGATGCTGTCTATGTCTGATGTGATTGAAAAGCGGTATGCCGGATGAGCATTTTTAACATATTCACGGATTAACTTAGTAATGTCTTTTATTGAAAGACTGCGGTCATAGCGTTCACCTTGCCAGCCGTTTGCGGTGTAAAACTGTCGGCGGTAGTTATCGGCGGTCTCTGTTGTATTATCGCCTTTTTCAGTAAATTGCAACCTCTGAGCTAATGCGAAAGCGATTTCAAATTCGCTGTTCAATTCCTGCATTGCTTCGGTGTTTCCACCTCTGTCAGGATGAAGTTGCATAGCAGCTTTCCTATATGCTGCCTTAACTTCTTCTAATGTCATTTTTTTTGTAAAGTATTTCATCTTCCTTAATCCTTTAGGTTTTTTTCTAAAACCTTAAAAAAAAGGCGGCTGGAACTTGACCTTTCCAACCGCCTAGATTTTTGGCTAAAAGCCTTTAATAAGTAGGTCAAGTAAGACTTATTAAAAGCTCTTTGATAATCAGCAATATGATTTTTCGTATTGCTTATATTTATATAATACATATTTTCGGAATATTGTCAAGTATTTATTACGAAAAATCGTAATATTTTTGTATTTTTTTATATTTTTTTTTACTTTTTATTATGTTTTTTCGCACTTTATCCGATATTTTCAATATGAATATAGATGTAAACGCATTTTATGAAAGAATAAAAGACTTACTAAAAGAAGATAAAAAATCACTTGATGACTTGATGTCGATAAATGGCTTATCTTTTAATGCCAAAAGTACATATTTTTCAATGCGTCAAGCCGGTAATCTTCCTAGAGCCGATGATGTATTGCGTATTGCCGAGTTTTTCGGCGTGTCGGTAGAGTACCTTATAACTGGCAAAATGCCGGATAATAGGGAAAAAATCAATAAAATCAAGGACGACCTATTGAATGTTATTCGGGATTTGGATAGCATCTAAAAACGGCTAAAACAGGCTAAAAACGCCCTAATACACTTGATAAATACCTTGAAATTGGGTATAATCTAAATAGTACCAAAGGATAAGGGGTTGATGATGAAAAACCAACTCATAGAAAAACACAAGGAAGCTCAAGCAATACTCAACTATAACATTATGCTTAATAATTGTTCTATGTATATGGATAAGGATATATCCAACTACAACAATATTATAAAATCCTTGAAATATTTATCAAAAAAATCATGTTTTGATGATGCAACAATTAAATCTCTTTTTCGCGATTGTACATCTTTGTATATTTCAAAATTAATCGAAAATGAAATAACCGATAATATCGTCAATTATTTGGAAAAATCAATTTGGGGTATTTTTAAATGAAAAACGAAATAAAAGCAAAAGAAACAAAACCTATAAAATCAAAACAGAATAAAATAGAAGTTCCTGAAAATGAAGATAACCTTTTTAGTGAAGCAATCGATAATGCACCACCAGAGATAAAACACGCCCTACAACAATTTTCACTTGGAATTTTAAGCACTCAACAAATCAGCTCTCGCTCTTCAAAATTTTTTGATAACATATCAGATAAAATAACTGAAGATCATATAGATAAAATTATAGACAAAACCGATACAACCGATAAAAGAGAGTTTATATTTAATATTTTTATTCAAATACGCAATCTTTTACTTGTATCAGGATGCATAGCTCTTTTTGTTTGGCTTACAATATATCTAGCATCTAAAAACGAACCTTTATATAAAGAAGTCTTAAAAATCACCGTATCATTCTTAGGTGGCCTTGGCTTAGGTTTTGGTATAAAATCATATAGAAAAAAAAGTGATTAAGTAAAATATTATTAAATTATTAACCCACAAATAAAAAGAAAAACTCAAGGCAGACTTTCTTTTCGGAGGAAGATAATCTGCCCTAAGAAAAGAAGTCCCCGTGCAACTTCTTTTTTTAGCGAGATACTTATGAGCCTTTATTTAGAGCAGTATGCAAAAATGGCTTTTTAATAAAACCTTGAAAAGGGTAGGGGAAGATAGCCTACCCAAAACAAGGAACGGCAAACCGTTTTTTAAGTAATCCATTGCACCAAATATAAGGAGTTACAGATGTTATATTTTGCTCTTTTAAAAAAAGCAAATTGCAACACCTGCACTCAATTTTCCCTTCCCTCGAACCCCTAACAACCTCGCCGAAACAGAGTATCATTAAAAGAATGGAGCTAACCATTATGTATTTATCTTTATCTTCTCCCTACCGATAATTATAAAAATCAAGGATAAGGAGCATTTCAAAATGACTACTCAAGAACTACAACTTAAAGCTATAGATATAGCTTTACAGTTAGTCCAATCAAATCAAATTACGCTAGGAACAGAGCCTAACGCCTCGCCGGAAAGTGTTATTGATAATCTCTTTGCAATTTCCGGCTTAATTATTGCAAAACTAGATCCACCACAATCCGAATTGGATCATGGACTCCGCACAGCTATGGGAACAGGAACTGCCAGATAATTTTCTAACTTTCTTTTTTATCTTCAGTTTCTCCCATTCTATAGCCTCCCAGTATTTCAATTTTTACATATTGAAACGGAGGCAGTTTTTTAATATCTATCTCATCGCTAAACCTTAAAGCAGCTAGATACAATCCGTGCTTTTCACAGCATTTTTTTATGTCTGCTAAAAGCTGGACTGAATCGACTTGTTTTGTTTTTTCTGCCATACCTCTAACCTCCAATTTCATTTTCTTTTTCTACAATCGAGTAGGTAGTCTTTGCAACTACTTTGTATCGATTGAAAAATTCTTCTATTTGTTCAGAGTTAATCCATATAACCCTGTCAACCTGAATACTCCCTATAGTTCCATCTCTCCTCTGTTTATATAGAAAAGAAATAGAAACGCCCATTTTTTCGGCGGCTTCGTCAATCCTGTAATAATCAATCCCCTTGATGTTTATCACTTTCTTTTCCTCGAAAAATCCGCTATAATAATGAACGGATACAAAAAAGCCCAAGAAAGGATAATGTCGCAACTCCCTCTTGGGCTTTTTAGCCAAAAGCGGCCGTACAAATGTTGCGACGAACTTATACGGCGGCTCTCAATTTTCATCCTCTTTATGCCGATAAAGAAGAACTAACGATTTTTTTATCAGTATTGATATACTGTTTTTGTATCGTTATAGTCATATTATATGACTTTAGTTATATTTTGTCAAGTCTTTTTATGACAAAAGTTATAAAAAAGTCATAAAAAGAGGCTTTTTTTATGGAAAATATAAGATTAAAAGAAATTAGACAGGCTTTAGGACTTAATCAGCTTGAAATGGCAAGGAAATTTGACAAAACTCAATCACTTTGGTCATATTATGAAAAAGGTATCAAACCTATACAATCTGATGTATACATTAAACTTCAAGAAATGGGCTTTAATATAGAATGGCTTAAAAACGGTATCGGTAGTATGTATTTAAAAGATAAGATGCCGATAGTAAAAAATGCGGCCGAAGCAGAAAAAAAAGATCTAATCCCTTTCTATGATATAGATGTTACGGCTCATATCTCCGAGATATTCACGGATACGCCTCATTCTGCCCCTGCTTATTGGCTTGACATTCCGCATTTTAAAGGCTCTATAGCCTGTAGAGTATCGGGCGACTCGATGGCTCCGGAAATATCATCAGGCGATATGATTTTGGTAAAAAAAATCAACAACCCCGATGTAATTCTTTGGGGTGAAATCTATCTTGTCGTAACTGATGAGACTGCAAATAATCTATGTACGATTAAAAAGCTATATCAAGGTAGAACCCCCGATACCCTTATTCTAAGGTCTATAAACCCCGAATATGCAGGAGATACGTTAATCCCTAAGCAATCAATACTAACTATAGCCCATGTAATTGGGTGTGTTAAGATGTTTTAAAGAGAAAAATGCCGGAATTGCTATTTTTTATTATTGAAAATACTTAGCAAATGATATAAAATACTATTCATTAAGGAGACAAAAATAATGGAAAAAAAATGGATTGTTTTTTATTTAACAATAATATTTGTAACATGTTTCGGTTGTTTATCAAGACCTGAAACCCCTAAAAAAAATTTTGTCTATAATCCTAATGGTAGAGAAGAGTTTATTTTTAGAAGTTTAGAACCCAATGAAAAAGAAAAAGATTATGGACTATTTGCACTAAAAAGACGGAATATAGATGATTATACAGATAAAATTACACTTCCTTATAAAAAATATGTAGGGAAGAGAGGTTTTTTTTTTGACAAAAGAACCAATAAATACATCAAGTATTACTCTTAAATATTTTTATTATCCCATTGTTTTAGAAAATGGAGAAGAATATTTTTTTGTTGTAGAAAAACAATCATACAACAACAGTAAATATGAAAATTTATCTTACGATAGTTATTACAAAGATAAAGTTTTATATGATTCAATTATTCCTTTATCAGTTCATATTAAGAATATTTCATTTAAAGAAGAACCCATTGTACCTAATTCAACAGTAATTATTACTAGTAAAACTAACTATCAATACATATTAAATAATAATCAATTTATAAATCATTCAACATTAAAAAGAATTAGAGATATATGTAATATTTTTAAAAACAAGAAAGGATTATCCGAATTACTTGTAGACATAGAGTCAGAAATAGATTTAATATTAAATGAAGACAAAGTGGATAATAAGTGGAAAATTTCAGTTAATTTTAAAAATTTTAATACTTTAAATCCATATATTATTATTGAAAATGGAATCCCTAAATTTAACTTTACTGTTAGATATATGGCATATGATTGGCTTTTTATATCATATTATAAAGTTGTTGCAGATGATTTTAAATGGGAGTCACATTTGTTAGATTTTGATAGAGAGGTTTTATCTCGCTTCATTGAAGAAAGCTATACTTCGGTAGATATAGATAAGGAAGATTTAAGTGTTTTAAATAATATAGCCAATTCTAAAAATGCCTTAATAAGGTTTTATGGAAAAAAATATTACTCTGATGAAGATATAAAAGATGAAGAAAAAAATGCTTTAAAAATTATGTTAAAACTATTTAATTTTTTAAAAAGCAATTAACTATAAGATATAAAAGATGATTTGTATTAGTGAGTCTTGAATACAGAGGGTAGGGTGATTGCATGGATGCACAGAAATAGGGAATAAATTATGGCAATAGTAAATAATGAAGGCCGTAGAGTTTCTTACGAAAGTAAGCACATTTTACGAAAATTGAAAGATATAGTGAAGGTTGAAGGTAAACAGGGTAATGTTTTAGTTTTAACCGAAAATATAAGAGGTGTGCAAATAATTACAGATATTTTTTCTTTAAAAGAAGCTAAACATCATCCTGATTTGTCTCAAATGATGGTTAAAGATTGCTATTTACAATTAAGATTGCAAGATTGTGTTTTTTGATAAAAACAAAGGCTGCAAGTTATACTTTGCGGCCTTTTATATTATTAAAGATTTTTCAAAAAGTATTTAAATTCCGTCCAGCTTAGGCCGGTTTCTTTTTTAATTCTGACAATCTCGTCTCCGGACGGGTGTGGAAAGTCATGATCTCTCCACCATATACATTTTTCGATGTCGGTTGAGTTTTTCAAAGCCGCCATAAGAGCATTTTGCTTTTCCATTTCACGGCGATGTCTTTCTTTTTGCTCAAACAAGGCCTTTTCGGCAAGCGCTTTTTTTTGCTCTTTTGCAAACTCTTCTTCATTGCTTTGCATTTTATAAAAAGCTGTGAGTTCATCTCTGTTTTTAACTTCAATAAAATCATCATCGCTTGAGCATAGCTCATCGTAAGTGTCCGGCCATTTAGCTGTGTTGCTGACAAACACACTCATCCGGCGGTTTTTCCGCTTGTCATAATCAGTCATGTGACACCACTGATAGTCAGCACTTCGCAATGCTTCATCATAAGTTGTGAAAAAATCGAGGTATTCATCTCCTTTTTTTTCATCACGCACGCCGAAAAATCGGCCTTCATAAAGTTCTATTTTTTTAATTTCCATATCTTTCTCCTTACAAAGCCGCCAACATAGGCGGCTTAAATCTTAAAGTTCGTCGTCTTCGTAGACGATAGAGTCCATCAACTTATCAAGAGGATTGCTTGAACGGCAACTTAATGTTGCTTTAACTTCTTCTATTTTTTTGTATAAAAAATCAAAATTATTCAAGCAAGACTTTGGACACCAGAAAGTCCTAGCAACCTCTGTCATGTCTTTATTGAAGAGAGTGAGCGTTGTTGCTAACTTAACAGCTTTTTCGGTTTCTTCGATTTTTAAAAAAACACCTCTTAGATCAAAGCGAGTTTTCTCAAAAGCCAATCGACGATTGGCTTTAAACTCAATCTCTTTTTCTTCTTTTAAAAAATCATCTTTGAACCAACACTTCGGACACCAGAATGTCGTCTCTTCAAAGCCTTTAAAACAATAAGCTCTTTCTGTCTCTTTAACAAGTGTTAAATCTTTTAAATTTTTCATATTATTCTATCCTTAAAGCCTAGATTTTGAATTGATGACCAGCTCTGTCATCTTCTATAGAATAGCACACTTTCAACATTTTGTCAAGTGTTTTTTCAAAAAGAATCATTTTTTTATGAAAAATTCACATTTAAAATGAGATTTTCACCTTTTTATAAAAATCTCTATGAAAATTTGATATTCTCATTTTTTATTTTAGGCTTATAGTCTGCTAAACTTCTTAAAGCCTCCTTCTTCTCGTTAAACTCATCATCTGTTTCATGGCTGGAATAGCCGGCATAAGTCCGCTCGTTCTTATGGCCGGTAATGCTCATTCCGGTGCGCTTATTGACATTGTTGGCCAAATAAGTCGCTACATAGTGCCGCCAAGAATGAAATACGATGCTGCGTTCCCTCCGCTCTTTTTCGGTTATGCCGATAAGCTCTAGGGCTCTATAGAAGTTTTTACTTATGACCTTTTTATCTACGGGTACATTGGGAATACCGGAATAGAAGATATACGGGTTTTCAAAATAACGGTTAAGATTATTTTCATCTTCAGCAAGAGCAAGTAATAATTCTCTTGTTTCCTGCATTAAAGGTACAACCCTAGACTCACCCGTTTTTGTTGTTTTTAAGCCATCAACTTCAGACCAAGAATGACGGATAAAGAGTCTATCAAGGCCTATGTCATCTTTTCGTAGGGCTAAAATCTCACCTATTCTCATACCCGTTTGACTTGCTAAAAGACAGGCTGTAAAAGAGCGTTTGCATTTCCAGTTTATGCTAAAAAGCTCGTTTACTTCCTTATAAGTTAATATGCCCCGTTCTTTCCTTTTTTCTGCAAACTTTAAAAGTCCTATTTCTATGTTTTGTGCAATTATCTTTTTTGTATAAGCGTATTTTAAAGGTTTACAAATTGACTGAGCTATATGGTTTATTGTGGATCCTGCCATACCATTATCCTGACATTCAAGTAAAAAGTCATTTATCATCTCTGTATTCATTTCTGATAAATAAAAGTTGCCGAATACCGGTAAGATATGTTTTTTAGCCGTATTGAGCATATTGCGACAATGAGATCTACCCATTGTTTTACCGGTTGCAAGCCGTTCTTTAACATAGGTGCTATATTCTCTATTCCAAAAGCTAACAATATAATCACTTAAAAGCGGGGTAGTTGTATCTTGAACCTTAACACTTTGTCTTACAAAACCTCTTTTTTGTAAAGCTGTTAAAACTTCAGATGCCGAGTTTAAATTAAAATCTTTGCTTTTGATCGCCGCTAAAATAAAATTCATCATCTCGATTTCATTGACTCTTCCTTTGCTGGGTATCCCATTTTTAAGCCATTGAATGATAATTTTTTCAGCTTCTTTTTTATTTTGAGTTCCTAGAGATATTGCCGGTAGATATTCTCCGGTTTTTGTGTTTAAGAACCGGACTGCACAATTACGCCCGCCTCTGGCACTGTAAAGCAGGTATTCCTTTTTAGCCATTCTTCTCCCCAAAAATCAATGACTGAACACAAAAAATTATGCGACATTTTATGCGACAGTCCATCAAAAAGAGAAAAGAAAGTGAAGTCTCCAAGGGGATTGAAAACCTGTAAGTCTATACTAGATATAGACTTACAAAACTGGGCAATACTGGAATCGAACCAGTGACCCCAAGCGTGTCATGCTTGTACTCTAACCAACTGAGCTAATTGCCCTTAATTTCTTTAAAGATAGTCAGATAATATCGTATTTTTGACTTTACGTCAAGCCCTTTTTTTGTTATATTATGTGTATTGCGGATTTTATTCTGTAAATTTATAAATTTTAGGAGTATAACTAATGAACAAAGAAATAAGCTTTTTTTTATGTAAAGAGAAAAAAGGAACTATTATCGGGCTTGATTGCTGTCCGGATACTGAGGTTTCATGCTGCGGTGAAAAACTTTCACCCGTTAAAATCGGAAGTGTTGATGCTGCAAAAGAAAAACATGTGCCTGTAATCGAAGTAAACGGAAACACCGTAAAGGTCAAAGTAGGCTCCGTTGCCCATCCTATGACCGAAGAACATCATATAGCTTGGGTATGCCTCAAAACGGAAAAAGGCCTTCAATTTAAGGAGTTACCCGTTACAGGTGCTCCAGAAGTTGAATTCTCCTTAACTTCAGATGACAAGGTCATTGAAGCTTACGAATTCTGTAATCTTCACGGCGTTTGGTCAGGCAAATAAGGTTTAAATTTTTATCGGCCTTCTAAAAGTAAGGTTTTATTTTTAGGAGGCCTTATTTGTGTTTGAGTGTGTAAGTTTAATTTTTAGGGGTTAATTTTGATTAAAAGAGTATTGGTTACAGGAGGAGCCGGATTTATAGGTTCCCACATCGTTGCAGATTTATGCGAAAAAGGCTATGAGCCTATTATTTTGGATAATTTTTCTAATTCTTCACCTAAAATAATTCCCGTATTGGAAAAAATATGCTCTAAAAAATTGGAGCTTGTACAGATAGATATAAAGGACAAGGAAAAGCTCTTTAACTTTTTTAAAAGTACCTCTATTGATGCAGTAATTCACCTTGCCGCATATAAGGCCGTAGGGGAGTCCGTAGAAAAGCCCTTAAAATACTATGAAAACAATATTTCCGGGCTTGTCAATCTTTTGCTTGCCATGCAGGAACACAAGGTGAAAAACTTTATATTCAGTTCTTCGGCCACAGTCTACGGAGATGCAAAGGTTGTCCCCATTCCTGAAAATTCTCCTATTTCTGCTGCAAATCCTTACGGAAGAACCAAGCTTATGTCCGAAGAAATTTTAAAGGATACGGCCTTTTCGGATAAGGATTTGAGTATTATTGCCTTGCGGTATTTTAATCCCATAGGAGCTCATAAAAGTGCCGATATAGGGGAACTGCCTTCCGGTATTCCCAATAACCTTTTCCCATATATCGCTCAAGTAGCTTTGGGCAAACTGCCTCATCTAAACGTCTTCGGAAACGACTATGATACACCTGACGGCACCTGTATCCGCGACTATATCCACATTTTGGATCTTGCATCGGGACATACTGCCGCCCTGGAAAAAATTGCCTCAGGTTTTAAGGGCTTTGATGTCTATAACCTCGGAACAGGAATCGGTTATTCGGTTTTAGACATAGTAAACGCCTTTAAAAAAGCCTCCGGTATCGATCTTCCCGTTAAATCGGCAGCCCGCCGTGCCGGAGATGTACCGCGTTCTTGTGCAAACCCCGACAAGGCCAACAAAGAGCTCAACTGGAAGGCAAAATATAACCTTGAAGAAATGTGCAAAGACGGCTGGGCTTGGTATAAAAAACACCCCGCAGGCTTTGTGTAAAATCACAGACATAATTATTTATCAAGCCTATTGACATTTTATGCGGTTTTTTGCTATACTTCGTCCCTAGTGTTTAAATTTGTTCGGTATAAACCCGTTAATATGCCGGCAAAAGTTTTTTTTATGAGGTATAAAGATGTACGCACTTATTGAGTATAAAGGCAAACAGTATAAGGCTGAAAAAGGAGCAAAGCTCGTAGTTGATAAGCTTTCTGCAGAAAGTGGAAGCAAAATCGACATTGACACCGTTCTTTTGATCAGCGATGGAGATAAGGTTACTGTAGGAACTCCCTATGTAAGCGGAGCTAAGGTTTCTGCAACCGTAGGCGATTCTTTCCGAGAACGAAAGATTATTGTTTACAAGCATAAGGCTAAAAAGAATTACCACAGAACCCAAGGACATAGACAGGCTCATACCTGTATTACTGTTGACAATATTGTCGGATAAGACAAGTGGTAAAAATTCGGCTTCTTTCAAATGCTGAAAACTGTTTTTCGGCCTTTGAGTCGTCAGGCCACGCAGAAGGCAACCACGTCGGCAGCGGCCACGCTGATTTTGGCGATAATGACGGCAAGCCGGAAAAAGGCGGCAATATAGTTTGTGCCGCCGTTACCATTTTGCTTAAAACGGCCGTTTTAAGCTTAAGCTCGGCTCAAAAAGAGAGTTCAAGCTTAAAGGCCGAAATACGGGCTGATAATCCGGGCTATCTTTCGGCAAAGATAACAGCTTTTTCAGGAGATGATAAGCCCAGATTGCAGTATTTACTGGAATTTTTAACAATAGGTTTAATGGCTATTGAAGCCGAATATCCCGATTGTTTGGATTTACAGATAGAGTAAGATTTTGATAATTTTTTTGGAGGATTATTATGGCACGTAAAAAGGGCGGCAGCGGTGCAAAAAACGGAAGAGATTCCAATCCTAAATATTTGGGTGTTAAAGTTTACGGCGGAACGGAAGTATCGGCCGGTTCAATTTTGGTTCGCCAGAGAGGTACTTCAATCCATCCGGGTAACAATGTAGGCTGCGGAAAAGACTATACATTATTTGCAAAAGCTGACGGTGTAGTTACCTACCATGAAAGAAAGGGTAGAAAACTTGCATCTATCGAAGCAAAGTAATTTTGGCTTCGAGCTTAAAATGTATAAATCTGAAAGCCGGTTTTTGCCGGCTTTTTTTGTAGGAAAAAAGATTAATTATGGTAAAATTTGCAGATGAATCTAAAATAAGAGTTTCCTCGGGAAAGGGCGGCAACGGCTGTATTGCCTTTAGGCGGGAAAAGTATGTTCCCATGGGAGGCCCATCGGGAGGGGACGGCGGCCGAGGCGGAGACCTCATCTTTGAAATACGCCGCAACATGAGAACTCTGGTTCATTTGAGACATAAAAGAGTGTACAAGGCAAAAAACGGCGGAGGAGGGGAAGGCTCTCAACGTTTCGGTAAAAAAGGCGATGACTGCATAATACCTCTTCCTCCCGGCTGTGTTATAAAGGACCCTGACACGGGAAAAACTATTTTGGATTTTGGAGATGCTGAAGAAGGCCGCTTTGTTTTTCTCAAAGGTGGAAACGGCGGTTGGGGAAATTGTCATTTTAAGACCTCCACAAATCAGGCTCCTAAAACCGCCCTTCCCGGACAAGAAGGGGAGACAAGAGAAATAATCGTCGAGCTTAACATAATAGCCGATATAGGTTTGGTTGGTTTTCCCAACGCAGGAAAATCTTCACTTCTCGACTATTTTACAAATGCAAGGCCTAAAATCGCTCCATATCCCTTTACCACCAAAATTCCGAACCTCGGAGTTTTGCGTGTAGACGAAGAAAGAGATGTCATCATTGCCGACATACCGGGAATCCTTGAGGGGGCTTCTGAGGGTATAGGACTAGGCATCAGATTTTTAAAGCACATAGCCCGTTCTGCAGGTCTCGCCTTTTTAATAGACCTTTCAGACGATAACTATTTAAGGGCATACGATATTCTTTGTAAAGAATTGGAAAGCTATTCAAAAGAATTGGCTCAAAAGAAAAGAATTATAATTGCCACAAAATTGGATTTACCCGATACAAAAGAAAGATTTACTGAGCTTAAAAATGCAATCCCCGATCAGGAAATTTTAGGTATTTCGCTTTACAATGAATGGGGTTTGGGAGAGGTAAAAAAAGCCTTTATCCGCTTGGCCGATGAAATGCAAAAAACAAAACCTCAAAAAGAAAGTCTTGACCCATACGGCCAAAATAAAAATTTTATGACGGCAGAGCTCGATGATGTTTCTTACGAAGAAAAAAACGATGATGAACACTTTGGAGCAACGGTCAGCCTAAGCCGTAAAAGGAAACCTAAAAAATGAGATTGGCAATCTTAGGCGGTTCTTTTAATCCCATACATCTGGGACATTTAAATTTAGCTTTTCACTCTTATAAAGAATTAGCCTATGATAAGATTGCTATTGTTCCGGCCTATATTTCTCCTTTTAAACTTTTTTGTAAGGATACAGAAGTTGAAGATAGACTTAAGATGATAGACCTTGCTATTGCGGATAAGCCCTACATGTACTGCGAACTCTACGAGATTGAAAAGCAGGGCGTTTCTTATACTATAGATACGATAAATTATCTTTATCAAAAATTTCCCGATATCGAAGGAAAAATAGGTCTAATTATCGGGGACGATTTAAAAGAGAATTTTTTCCGCTGGAAGGATGCGGAAAAAATTATAAAGAAGACCGACATAATTATCGGAAAAAGAACAGGCCTTAAAAGCTCTTTTGATCCCTTAAATACCGAACCGGCAAGGGCTTCCGTCAAGGAGCTTAAAAACGAAATCTTAAATATTTCGTCAACCCAAATCAGAGATGCGGTTTTAAAAAATAAAGATTTTTCCTCCCTTGTGCCCAAGGGAGTTTACGATTATATTATAGAGCACGGGCTTTATAAAGAAAAAGGCGTTTCAGCTTTAGGTGTTTCGGCTTTAATGGATACCTCCGATATTGAATTAAAAACACGAGAAATAGATCGTTTTGCAAAAAGCGTTTTAACCGAATCCCGCTATGCTCATTCCGTGCGTGTTGCAGAATATGCACGTCATCTTGCAAAAGAGTATAAAAAGGAAGGCGTATCACCGGCTCTTGCATATTTTACAGGCCTTGCTCATGATATCTGTAAAAAATGTTCCGATGAAGAGCTGGTAAAACTTGTAGAAGCTGACGGGCTTGGAATCGACAATGTCGAAAAGACCCGCTTAAATCTTTTGCACGGAAGGGCTTCTGCCATAGTTTTACAAAAAAAATTCGGCATCAATGATGAGTCCGTTTTAAAAGCTGTTGCTTTTCACACCTTCGGCTATGAAGGAATAAATGCCTTGGGAAAAATTATTTACATAGCCGATAAGATAGAACCGGGCCGTCCCGATACCGAAAACTTTAGAAATATGGTAAAATCTTCTTCTCTTAATGAGTTGATGCTTGCAGTTTTGGATTGGAACCTTGCCTATATCAAAAAAAAGGGAGCAAGTATTCATCCCGAAACAAAAAAAATGTATGAGCAAATACAAAAGGAGCTTAAAAAATGAAAATAAAACTCATGGATACCGGAAAAAATATTCTATTCCTCTTAGTAATTCTTATCGTTTTAATTACCTCCTTTGTTTTGGTTCTTATAAAAATGCAAAAAGATACCGTTCAAGATTATCTTTCTTCCGATAAGATTTTAAAAGTTCTTTTGGTGGTTGAAGACAAGGGTGTTCCGATTTCGATAAGTATACTTGCCTATTATCCTGAAACGAAAAGGGCTGCTATGTTCGATGTACCGGCGAATATAGGTTTAATTATTCAATCCTTAGGCCGCACTGATGCCATAGGAGCCGTCTACACCGAAAAGGGTATATCGAGTTTTAAGGCCGAAATAGAAAAACTTGCAGGTATTTCCGTGCCCTTTTATCTTACATGTAATCTTGAGAACTTTTCTATGCTTACCGATATGCTCGGAGGCCTTTCCGTATTTATTCCTTCTCCGGTAGACATAGAGAACGATAATACGCATGTTCTTTTGCCGTCCGGTTCCGTTTCTCTTGATGGCGATAAAATAAGGGATTTCCTTGTTTATGAGGATGACTTGGATGCTGAAGGAGAGTCCGCTGCAAGAAAACAAAAAGCTGTTCTGGCTCTTTTTAGGGCTATAAACGATAATTCTCCTGAGATTTTTTCTAAGGAAAGGTTTTCGGTTTTAAGCGGTAATTTTAAATCGAATGTTGCCGGTTCCGATTTAAAAAATTTGCTTGAATCCATAAGCAAGATGGATTCCGAACGTTTGGTTCCGCAGAGGCTTACAGGAGCTGTCAGAATTATCGAAGACAAGCGCCTTTTAACTCCGTTTCGGGAGGGTCAGCAGATAAAAGAAATTATCCGCCAAACAATTGCAGTATTGGCTTCCGATGATTCTTCCGCCCTTGAACGGGTCTATGCCTTGGAAATTTTAAACGGAACGAATGTGCAAGGTCTTGCAAAGAGCACCTCCGAGCTTTATCAAAGCTTTGCCTATGATGTTGTCAGTATAGGCAACTCCGAGAATCCTGTGGCTGAAACGGTTTTGATAGATAGAATCGGAAACCCTTCTGTAGCTAAAATTGTTGCAAAGGTTATAAGATGTAAAAATATTCAGACTACGCAGCTTCCGGCCGAAGGGGAATACGGAAGCGAGACCAATGTTGACTTTACCCTGATTTTGGGTTCGGATTTTAACGGCTTTTTTGTTGTCGAGAAAAAAGAGGACAAAAAAGATAGCGATGAAAATGATAAGGATAAAAACTAATGATAGAAAATTTTGACTTTTATACTCCGGCCTTGGAGCTTGGAAAATTATTGCGTGATTTTAAGGGCGAAAATGTTGTTGTCTTGGACTTACGGGACAAAAATATTTGGACGGATTTTTTTGTGATTTGTACCGTAACAAGCGCTGCTCATTCAGCCGGCTTGGAAAAAAGAGTGTACGAATTTTTGCCTGAACACAATCTGGAAGAATATCATACCAAGCGTAAATCTCCTGACGGGGATGAGTGGAGGCTTATAGATTTGGGCGGTATTGTTGTGCATCTTATGAGCGAAACTGCCCGTAATTTTTACAGCCTTGAAAAAGTTTGGTTTGATTCAAAAAATATTCTTGAAGACTAATCTTTCCGATAAGAAGATGTAAAAATGAACAAAGCAAATCATTTTAAAACCTATGCTTCTCTTTTTGCAAGTTTTTTTAAGATAGGGCTTGTAACTTTCGGGGGCGGTCTTGCCATGTTGCCCATCTTAAAAAGAGATTTGGTTGATTCGAAGGGGTGGCTTACTGAGGATGAGATTTTAGATTATTTTGCAATAGGGCAGAGTACCCCCGGCGTTATAGCGGTAAATGTTGCCACCTTTGTCGGATACAAAAGGGGAGGTTTGATAGGCTCTATTTTTTCTACATCCGGAATTGTTTTTCCTTCCCTTATAATTATTAGCCTCATAGCCGCCTTTGTTTCAAATTTTAACGAATTAGTCTGGGTTCAAAAAGCCTTAAAGGGAATAAATGTTGCGGTTTCCGTGTTATTGGTAAAAGCGGTTTTTTCTTTTGGGAAAAAAACGGTTTTCGATCTATGTACATTTTTAATAGCAGCTCTTTCATTTGTTCTAATGTTTGCTTTTAAGGTGCAGGGTGTCTGGATAGTAATCGGCTCGGCCCTTTCCGGATGGCTTTTTCAAACAATCAAATCAAGTCGGCTTTTAAAAAAGAATAAGGGAGAAGAATTCTGATGAGTTTGATTGGTTTGTTTTTTTTGTTTATGTACATAGGGTTTTGTACTATAGGCGGAGGTCTTGTTGCTATTACCCTCATGCAGCAAGAACTGATTCCCCGCGGGCTCATAAGTTCCGAAGATTTTTTTGCAATGGTTGCTATTTCAGAATCTACACCTGGACCGATGGGGATTAATATGGCAACCTATATCGGCTATGAACTTTACGGTGTTTTAGGAAGTGTCGTTTTAACTACCGGCATTGTTCTTCCATCACTGGTAGTTATAGTTTTGATAGCCCGCTTTGCTTCATCATTTCAAGAAAAACCCTTGGTAAAAAAAAGTTTTTACGGCTTAAGGGCAGGTGCTGTCGGCATGATTACTGTAGCCTGTTGGCAGGTAATAAATATTTCCATTTTAAATTTATCTGTTTTTAAAGAAAGCGGTAAAATAACGGACATTGTACATATAAAACAGTTCGTATTCTTTTGGTTCTTATTTTTTGTAAGTATTTTCTTTAAAAAGCTTCATCCTATAGTTTTGGTTGCAGCCGGAGCAATATTCGGTGTTCTGTTTTTATAAGAGACCTATTGACATTTTTTGTATTTTACTATATTATAGCTATCGTTACGGGCAATAGCGCAGTTGGTTAGCGTACAAGTCTGGGGGACTTGGGGTCGGCGGTTCAAATCCGCCTTGCCCGACTTTTATAACTCTATATCTAATATAGAGTTACAAAATCTTAACTTCGCCAATCTATCACTTTAAATCTCTTCTTTTTAGGCACTGTCGACCAAACTGTCGACTAAAAATCTTAGTTGCAAAAAAAGGAGATTTACATGTCAAAAAAAGACTACCTTATTCTATCCGCAAGGAATGGGCGGCATTGTGCTGTGAAGTTTTTGAACTCGGCAACCGGTAAATACATGCCGGCTGTATCGCTTGGAACATCCAGTAAAAAAGAAGCTCAAAAAATTGTAATTGACTGGCTCAAAAACGGAATACCCGAGAAAGGGAAAATCCAAGAGCTTGAAGCTCGGGACTATGTTTTTAACTTAATCAAAAGCGATAGCTTTACACTTTCACAGGCTGACGAGGTTTTAAAACTTTTAAAGCTCCGGGGCTTTTTATCGGAAGATGTGCAGTTAAAAAATGCATCCACGCCCTTACTGAAGGATTATGTCTCGGAGTTTTGGGATTTTGAAAAAAGCCTTTATGTAAAGGAAAAAAAGCTCCAGGGCGAGAAAATAGGCTTTTCACACTGTAAAAGCATGATCCAACTTGCAAGGAAGCACGCTTTCCCTGTATTGGGAGACAAGCACTTATCGGAGCTAAGTGTAGAAAAAATTAACGCTTTTCTTTTATCCTGCCAAGATAAAGGCCTCGCTTCAAGAACGATAAACAACATCTCTGTATCGATTGTAAAGCCTTTAAAGTTTGCGTATGAGAAAAAAATCATAAAAGAAGATTTTAACATATCCCTTTATAGATTTTCGCTCCCCGGAAGGGAACGGGGAATATTAACCCGTGATGAGACGGCCCATCTTTTTGCTGCAGAATGGAAGGATAAAAAATCCTATCTAGCTTCCCTTTTGGCAAGTCAAACGGGGGCAAGACTCGGAGAAATTCAGGCCCTACGAAAAGACGACATAGGTCTTGACCGCCTGTTTATTCGTCATTCTTGGTCTGACATTGAGGGCTTAAAGTCCACTAAGACAGGGGATAGCCGTGTAGTGCCTTTAATGCCTGAAATGCGAAAAGCTCTTTTAGACCTCGTAAACTCTGATAGTAACCCATGGAGAAGCTCCGATAATCCTTTTATTTTTTGGTCTGCAAAACCTTCAATACCTATCCATAGGCACACTTTAAACGATGCCTTTAAAGAGGCCTTATCGCAAATAGGGATAGATGAAACCGAAAGAAAAGAACGTAACATCGTCTTTCACTCTTGGAGGCACTATGTAGCAACTTATCTAGCCAATAATGTTAAAAAGCGTACCGGAATGGGAATTACAGGCCACAAGGACGAACGGACTTTTGACGGCTATTCGGATCATGAGATAGACACCGATTTTGATGAAAAAATGGAAGCCTTGAAAGGTTTGGTAAATTATAAGCCGCCCCAACAAAAAAGAGAAAAAATCAAATTTTCATAAAAAAAAGCCCCGGAAATCGAAAAAAAATAACGATTTTCGGGGTTTTTTTTGTAAAAAAATCAACTTTTTTTGAAAAAACACTTGACAAAATATGTCGTCTGTAGTATAATTATAATATCAAAGGTTGAAAGACTTTTGAAATTTATTTGACCTTGCGGCGAGGTAGGTATCGCCGAGAAAAAAAATGAAAAACTATAAGGACTTTGAAAAAGTATCACTCGGAAGCTCTGACATAGCTTCTCTTACAATGCGATTTTGCTCTTCAAAAACAGCAGAATTCGGAGAGCTAAAATTTGGGCAAGACTCTAGCTACAGTGCTTACTTTGTAAACGAAAAGATCGACATCCCTGAGCACTATGAGCTTGTTGCTGAAGGCGAAAATTGGTTGTGGATCTACGATGACACGGAAAGAACATTCCGATGCTCAGCCGAAAGCATTAAGGTTTATAGAGCCCGTGAAATGGGCTGCTTAATCTACGCCCCTAACGGGACACTAGATTAATAAAGCATAGGCGGGACTATCCCGCCTATGCTTTTAATTTGAATTATGAAAAAGAAAGAAAATATAAAATGGTCAAAAATTGAAAGTTGCTTTGAACCGTTGTTTGTTCAATATTGCAATCTTTCTGAAAATGAAAAGGCCGAAATCAATAACCGTGCAAATAATTTTGATAGACACTTTTTGGCAAGGACTGCAGCGGCAGTTTGTGTAATGAAAAATGATTTGGTTCAACACAGTTTATCTGCGAATGTCCTAGAACTAATCGACTCGTCAATCATAGAAGATTTGCCGGATTGGTGTCCTTCTTTTTTAAAATCGTTTTATATTGTTTTTAAAAAACCGCAAAAAGGCGTAAAAGCCTTATGGGGTTTTTATAAAGCCCCTTTTTTAATAATTTGTGGAGAACAAGCAAACGGGGGCTTAATATCTTCTTTGTTTTTAATCGATTTTGAAAACAAAAAGTATGATTTTGGCAAAGATGATTTATATAGTGATGACGGGTTATTCTTTGTGAAATTTCTTTTAACATTTTCACTTTTAATTGAGGCAGAAAAAAGCCCTATTGTTTTAAAAAAGGACTTACTCCGGTGCTCACCAAGTGTTTACGGCCGAAAAATGACTAAGACTCTTTTTACCGCAAGAATTAAAGAAGATTTTGAAAGAAGGCTAAAAGAAGATAAACTTGTGCATGTTAAAGGTTTTTTAAGAAATCAAGCCTGCGGAGCAAATTGGAGCGAAAGAAAGGTAATTTATATTGCACCGTTTGAAAGAATACAAAAAGTTAATAAGGAGGAGTAAAATGGAGTATTTATCAACTAAACAAGTTGCAAATTTCTTTGACTGTTGCATTAAGACTGCCCAGCGGTGGGCTGTAAAAAACAATGTCAAATCAGTGGGGTTTGGTGCTCGAAAAACCTTTTTTTGGACAGATAAAAACATAGAAGATTTTAATAATAGGAATAAAAAGGTAGGACGGCCCCGCAAGGCAGCCGATCCAACGCCTTAATTTTTTTAAATCAATCATATACCCTCTTGCTGCCTTTTATTTACTCCCTATTCCTATGCATCCACGCAATTACACGGCCCTCAATTTTAAAACTTGCCGAGTATTCCTCGCCGATTTTTTGTATCTCATAAAGCGGATTATCGCTTATAAGTTTAACCCATTTTCCGAGCGGATCGAACTCCAACCGTTTAACAAAGGCTTTATTGTCTACTGTGATGACAAAAATCCCGTTACCTTCCTTTCTTTCAGGAGAAAAAAAGACAATATCTCCATCAAATATTTTAGAACCGATCATACTGTCTCCTACTGCTGCAATAGCGAAGACATGTTCAGGCTTATACGGAGCAATAAGCGATTTTAACACGGGGATAAGCTCAAAATTATCGTAGGTTTCAAAAATGCGGCCGTAGCCTGCACTGGCTCCGGAAGGAATGAAAGGCACCATAGCAACCTTATCATCTGATGACTTAGCCTTTTTGTCTATATACATTTCTCCAAGCCCCTCTTTTAGCCATTCTATATTAAATCCCAAGTCCCCCAGTTTTAAGTAAACGGCCGGGGATATTTTATTTTCTCCAGTTTCGTATGTAGACCATGCTTTTTGGGTTTTCCCTATTTTTTTTGCCATTTCCGATTGATTAAGACCTAAAGCCTCTCTTATTTGTCTTAATCTGTCTTTCTCCTGCGAATTTTCCATAAAAAACACCTCTTTTTTATAAATAATTCTATTTTATTCTAAAAATCACTTGACAATAGAATAATAATTCTATATAATTCTAAACAGAAAGCGGGACAGAGCTTTTCCAAGACCTGAAAAGGTCGGGGTTTAATCTCCTTTAGCTCTAAGCCTGCTTTCTAAGTTTCATATAAGATATAGGCTCGGCCCCTCAGCAATCTTTAAATTCTGTTGACCGCGGGGGCTGAGTCCTCTTAAAGGTTATCGGCACAAGATGTGCAAAATTTGAATAAGACCGCTAGATTTTGTCTAGCTCTTTTTCAATGTCTTTGAGAAGGCCCCGGATTCGGTCTATAGACGGCTTAAAATCCGATTTTTCATCCGAAACAAGGCTTTCGAGGGGAACGCCTAGGGTTTGAGAAATCTTATAGGCTTGGAATATGTCCGGTAATTGATTGGAGGCTATCCAAGTTTCGATTGAACGAGATGAAAAGCCGCATTTTTCGGCTAAGCCTCTTTGTGTTGTATTTGACTGTTTAATCAGTGTTTTGATGTTATCCCAAAAAACAGAGGTATCCATACACTAATTATCGGGAAAAATAAAAAAAAATACAGAAAAAGCTGTAAAAACCTATTGATATTTACAGTTATCGCTGTATAATAAAGGTATAAACTACAGTAAAAACTGTAATTTATAAACATTGTATAAAGCACCCGAGAAAAATTCCGCAATCTTTTCTTGGCTGCTTTTGGCAGCTAAATGGAAAAAGCCCAAAAAATGAGTATTGCGGTAAGTCTTTCACGACTTAACTCATTTTAGGGCTTTTTTTATATCTTCCTGAAAAAACAGGAAAAGGAGATTTTATGGAGAAGGTAACTCTACAAACCTTAAACCGCGGGGCCGTTGTTGACCTGTTCGATGCAGAACTTGAAAAGGTACTTTCTAACATTGCAGATGAGAACACCAATCCCACAACTGTACGAAGTATCACAATCAAGCTAGACATCAAACCCGGTAAATCCCGCAGGGAAGCAGATACTAAGCTATCTGTTACATCGAAGCTCGCAAGCCTTAAGCCTGCCGAATCTATCATGTTTTTTGACGTTGAAAACGGCAAGATAGACGCTTACGAGGATAACCCAAAACAAGAAGCCCTGGATTTTCAAACAGGCGAAGTTAAAGCTATAGGAGGCTAAAATGGATTTAACAAAAGAAGCTATCGATAAAATTGAAAATTTAGTAACTCAATCGGTGGTTGTTGAAGTTGACGGTAAAAAGATGAGCACAAGGGATTTGTATCCTGTTGCTTTTGAGGCGGTTGCCCATCCCTTAAACGTTTCAAGCTTAACCGGCTTTGTTGATTTTGTAAATAGAAACATTGACAAACTGGATTTAAACGCTAACTACATTGCTGTTGTGACTGATGTATATAAGGTTTCTTTAACATCTGCTCTTTTTGGAATTAGAAAAAACAGAGAGATTTTAATAGATGCCATTCTTGATAGCCGCATGGAAAGCTTTCCTTTTGGGCGTTTTTTGCCTCAAGAAGATTTCATCATAAAGCTTCATTCCCTTTTCCAAAAAAAAGAAGATGACGACTTCGAGTATGTGGCGGCCCTTGTTTCAAAAATCAAACAAGCCGACTCGGCTGATACTGAAGATGACGGCATTACCCAAAATATTACCGTTAAAAAAGGCGTTTCCGGGGCTCTTGTAGGCAAAGAAAATGTTAAGCCTATTGTCCGTCTTTCTCCTTATCGTGCTTTCCGCGAAATTGAACAGCCTGAAAGTCAATTCTTGCTTAGGATTAAAACTGAAAACGGAATACCGCATGTTGCTCTCTTTGAGGCTGACGGCGGTCAATGGAGGAACGAGGCAAGAGTAGCCATAGCCGAATTTTTAAAGGCAAATATTAAAGTTGCTGTAATAGCTTAAAAAGTTTTTTTAGTGCTGCAAAGGGTTAGGCCTTGTTTCTCGGTTCAATTCCGGGGCAGCACAAGAGGCGGATCATCCGCCTACACTGACAGCCGGAAAAAGACGGCAAAAGGAGATTTTAAACGTGATAACTCTTGGCGGAGTTGACTACTACAGTATTCAGGAAGCGGCGGATCGACTGAATGTATCTTATGATTATCTTTTAAAGAAAAAAAAACAAATCGGGTATATTCAGGAGCAGCCCGGCGCTCCTATTTGGTTGGCCTCGACGGCTTTAGAGGCCTTTTTAAAAAAATTTGAAGTTGTACCCAAAATAATGTATACACTTCAAGAAAAATAAATCAATAGGTGTCTTTTTCGTCTATTTAAAAAGCCTATCGGAATTGGCACCTATTATATTAGGGAGGGAATAAAAAAAATGTATGAAAAACTTTTTAATCAACTGGATAAAATCCATTCTATAGCTATTAAAGGTCCTGTAAACGATGAGCCTTTAAAAGTTATATCGGAAATTGTCGCAGAAATTTGCATCGCAAAACAAATGCTTAAAGAATCAAGCACTATTAAAGACTGCTCAAAGTCTTGCGATTCTTGCTCTTGCGATAAGGGGGAATAAATGAACGAATTAACAACGGTAAAAAAAGAAGTTGCAATGACCTTTGATGACCAAATGAGAATGGCCGAGGTTATGGCAAAATCGGGGCTTTTGCCGAAAGCTCTGGACACAAAAGAAAAGGTATTTATAGCCTTACAATGGGGCGTTGAATTGGGGCTTACTCCAATGGCAGCAGCGACTAATATAGCCGTAATAAACGGCAAGCCGACCTTATCGGCTGACATCATGCACGCAATCGTAAGGAATAACCCAGAGTATGCCGGGGCAGAATGGAAGAAGCAGGATGAACAAGCTGCCGAGGTGTTGGTAAAGCGAAAGAACGCTAACATGACGGAAACTTTCCGGGGCTATTATGATATAGAAATGGCCAAAAGGGCTAACCTTTTAAGTAAAGAGAACTGGAGGGCTTACCCTGCCCGAATGTTAAAGCACAGAGCCTTGTCCTTTGCTTTACGGGACGCTTTCCCTGATGTCTTAGCCGGTCTTTATAGTCCAGATGACTTATCGGGAGATAATCAGCCCGCTCAAAATCAAAAACAAAATCAGTCATACGAAATGGCCGAAAAAACGGAGCCAGAGCAAGAAGCAACGCTTGAGCCTTTAGGGGCGGAGCCTTGTACAAATCAGGTTCCGGAAAAAGAAAAGAGCCCTGAAGACTTTTACAGGGAAGGCACTGCCAATCTTTTAGCTACTGCCGCAAAACTCGGAGAAAGCTTACCGGAATCAATACACGCTCATTATGCAAAGAAATTTAACGAATTAAAACTAATCAAAAATACAGAAAAACGATTTTTTGACACAAAAGAATTGGTTGAACTTTTGCAAAAAGAAGTAGAGCACCTTGAGGCAACCCAAAAACCTCAGAACGAAATATTTTAAAAAGGAGTTGTTCGGTAAAAGTTGACAACTCAAAAAGTGGTTGTTTCCATTTAGTTGACGACCACTAAAAAGGAGAAAAGAAATGATAGAAATAAATCTTGAAAAAGAATTGGAAAAGTATTTTTACCATAAAGGTTATGGAAGTGAAAGCGGAAAAGAAGCCGCTGATATGACAGCATTTTTAAAAACATTATTAAACGAAAGGCTAAAAGAGATTGAAGATACCGCAGAAAACCTTATGGACGACACGTTTACACTTAGAAATAGCCTTTTTAATAATAAGAATAACTAATTATTGGAGTTAGAAAATGAAAGATTATGATTTTGACTACATTACAGAAAGAATTATTACCATTCTAAAGATTTTACTGTTAGTTATATTTTGTGGGATTGGATTACTCTTGTTAATTGTCGGCATTACCGTTGCATTGAGATAGAAGGAGGTAATATATGCCGTTAAATAAAAGTACCGGAAATATGTATGAATTTATTACACATACATGGAATACAATCAAGGGCGAATGTCCGCACGGATGCAGCTACTGTTATATGAAACGCTGGGGAAAACAACCGCCGTTACATTTTGATGAAAAAGAACTAAAAACAGATTTAGGAAAAGGTAATTTTATTTTTGTCGGTTCTTCTTGCGATATGTTTGCTGATGGGGTAGATTATTATTGGAAAAAACAGACATTAGACCATTGTTTGAAATATACAGAGAATAAATACTTATTACAAACAAAAAGCCCTGATAGATTATTTACTTTTCTTAATAAAATGAAAGATAACTTTTTTATTTGTACTACACTTGAAACAAATAGAATGTATAAAAGTATAATGAATAATTGCCGACCTCCGAAAGATAGGTCATTATCATTATCTTTGATAAATCATATTAAAAAAATTATCACAATCGAGCCGATTATAGATTTTGATTTACTCGAATTCGTAGAACTGATTAAAAGGTGTAACCCTGTACAAGTCAACATCGGGGCAGACTCAAATCCTAGGCGGAACAATTTACCCGAACCGCCGAAAGAAAAAATACTAGAGCTTATTGCGGAACTTGAAACTTTCACAAAAGTTGTACAAAAGAAAAATCTGAAAAGATTGTTAAAATAAGGAGAAAAGAAATAAAACAACTTTATTTATGCGGTGCTGTAAGCAATAATCCGAATTACAAACAGGATTTTGAAAATGCACGCAAAAGACTTATTGAAGCCGATTACGGCGTAATATCGCCCGTAATATTTTGCAAAGAAGACTGGAGTTGGAATAAATGTATAAGAAAATGTCTTGCGGTTATTGCAAAGAATGAAAACTTATTAATCGCTTTGATTGAAAGTGAGTACGAATCAAAGGGGCGAGATTTAGAACTATCAATAGCTCAAGCTCTCGGCCTTGAAATAAAAACAGTTGATGAATGGGTGGAGCAAGAAAGTGATAAGGAGATTATAAATTATGGAATTTGACAAATCAAAAGTTTACACGGCGGTTAATGCCGATGAATTGAAGGTGGGGAGCAAGTGTATTTTTGCAGATACGGTAAGAGGCTTGCGAAGAAAAGTAGAAGAAGACACTGATTGTGTTGAAACATTTTACAGATTATATAACAATGGGGTGGATGACTTGTTCGTAGGTAATAATTTTACATATTGTTACGCCTATCTCATCGAACCGCCCGATAAGCCGAAGTACAAGCCGTTTTCAAATATGGGAAACGCAGTTGAAGTTGTCAAAAAACACGGCGGATGGATTAAGCACAAAAAGAATAACTCTCTATTATTTATTACGGGATTTAATGGTTGTGGCATTTTTTTAGGAAACAACTATCACTATGATTTTATATCGCTCTTTCGAGAATTTGTCTTTGCCAATGACGGCAGCCCCTGCGGGGAATTGGTGGAGGAGTAAACAAATGTTGGTTTTTCCATTAAAAAAAGAATGGTACGATAAAATAAAATCAGGCAAAAAGACGATTGAGTATAGAGAAATGAAACCCTATTGGTCGAGACGCATTTTTAATGAGCTTAAAAGAGAATTAAAAAAAACATTATCCCAATTCAAAAAACAAGATAGGAACTCTGCGGCTGCAAGAATTTTTAGAAATGGCAAAAGAAGATCCTATGCTATCTATTTTTCTTTACAGAAAGGAGAAAAAACAAAGGAAGTGGAGGCTTAACATGAATCAAAAAGAAATATTTAATCTTTTAACAAAAACTGTAGGTCAAGCAAATATACTGACAATACCTACTTTATTTTTAAAAAAACTGAATGGCAATCATGTAGCAGCCTTGTTTTTATCACAGCTTATTTATTGGACCGATAAAACACAAGACGGCTGGATTTTTAAAAGCTATTCTGATTGGGAAAATGAAATTTTTGTTAAAGAAAAAAAATTAAGAGAAATAAAAAAGGAACTTGAGGAACTAGGCTTAATTGAAACTAAAATTCAAAAAGCTTATGGAGTGCCTACCGTTCATTACAAAGTAAATCAAGACGCTTTAATAAAATTTTTACTCTACGATGATGCAGAAAAAAAAGGCGAGGACTCCGAAACGGTGGAAACGAAACCGCCAAAATCGCCGAATGGAAACGGTCAAGATGACGGTTCCGATACCGTCAAAATGACCGAAACGAAACCGCCAAAATCGCCGAATCCTATTAGTAACATAGACTACAACAGAGATTACAACATAGATTACACAAATTCTCCGCAGAGCGGAGAGGAGCCTCCAAAACATAAAATCAAAAAGCCGCCTTTAAGACTTCGAGAACCTGAAAATAATTTTGAGGTCGTGGAAAAAGAGTATTTAAAAAACTGGGATAAACTTTTTAATTTAGGAAAAGTTAAAACAAGTGAGCCGTTGATTAACTGGATTCAATCCAGGGCCTTACTTAAAAATCTTTTAGAAAAATTAAAACCTGAAGACATAGCAAAAGTTTTAGCAATTGCGGCCGAAGATAATTTTATTTTGTCGGGAGGCTATAATTTAAACACAATTTTATCGGCCAATGTTTTAAACAGGCTTTTAAACGCTCATGTAAAAACTCCGGAGGCAAGACAAAGCCTTTACAGAAAATCGGCAGAGATTGCGAGTGATAGAATTAAACCGGGGGCTTATTTATGATTCCTAAAAACTTACCCCTTAGCATGAGAGAGCAGCTTTTAAAGCTGGGCAATCTTTGTATTCAGGCTGATTCTGAAATTCAAAAAAAGGAACTGGCACGATTAAAACAAGAGCTTGAAATTCAAATTGCGACAAACAAACAAAATGCCGAAATCCCCGAAAGATTGCAGGGTGCCGCTTTTAGTAATTATTTTACGCCGAATGAAGATTTAAAAGCGATAGATGATTTAAAAGATTTTGTAAAAAGTTTTATTGCCAGAATAAATCACGGTATAAAGAGTTTTGACACAATAATAATTCTAGGCGGTAATGGAACGGGCAAGACACACTTGAGTATAGCAATTTTAAAAGAATTAAATTATAACGGGCTTTACATTGCAAGTAACATTCTTTGCATGCGTCTTATTAGGTCAAGAGCTTTTAAAGCTGCAAAAGATGAGGAGGCTTTAATCAGAGAATATGCGAGTGTGCCTTTTTTAATTATTGATGAGGTCGGGAGGGCTAGAGATTTAGAAACTGAACAGCACGCTATTTTTGATATTTTGAATATTCGTTATGAAAAAAAATTACCAACATGTTTGATAAGCAATAAGGAAAGACAGAATTTTCAAGATTATTTAGGCTCGGCTGTAATGGACCGCATAAGCGAAAATTATATTTTTGTAGAATTAAAAGCACCGTCTTACAGACGCACACAATCGCAAAATAGACATATAGACGCTATTGCTAATTAAATAAAGAGGAGCATTAATATTATGGATTTTTTTATTCAAGCTGTTATTTGGACATACAAAGTAATCGCCGCAATTTACTTTTTATCTGTTTTAGTAAAATTAAATAACTTGTTAGACAGAAAAGGGAAATGAGGGGCACACACAATCAAGCGTTTTTAATTGCACAAGAAAATTATTTTTTAACAGGTCGAGAAATTTATTTAAATGAAATATACAATCTGGTTTATAATTTAGCACAACGCTATATAATAAACTATGGCAAGAATAAAGGAGTCTACATTCAGAACGTAGAAGAAAAAGCGCATGATGTAGCTTCTACAATTATTGAACGAAAGTTTATAAGGAAAGTTGGTAAGCCTATAGATAAACTTACCAGCTATATTTATAAAGACTGCCTGCATGAAATAGTTAAAGATGCAGGTTATGAAAGGATGATGAATGGCTGTACAGAAATATTATTGTAAATGGCAAGGTTGCAAAACTTTACTTGATGTTCCGGGTTATTGTTTAAAACATAAACCTATGGTAGAGGAGCGGGAAGCAGCACGCACAGAGAAAAGAATAAATAATTTTAAAAATGCAAAACGAACTAATTATTTATTTTATAAAACAAAAGAATGGCGAGAGTTGAGATCTAAGGTTTTAAAAGAACAAAAACAATGTGTGTTGTGTGCTAGTAGTTGTAAATCATTACATGTTGATCACATCGTACCGCCCAGAGGAGATAGAGATTTATTTTTTAACATAAATAATTTACAAGTTTTATGTGAAAGCTGCCATAGAATTAAAACAGCAAAAGAAATAAACGGACAAAAAAAATCTAAAGAAAAAATAAGAGAATGGTTAAAAGGATATTTACAGGGTTAAATTATTAACCCTATACCCCCTTTAGGTTAAAAAAGGGCTTTTTACATAGAACACCCCCCTAGAAATCCGGTCTATGTCTGTGCAAAAATCCCATTTTTTTTAGCTGGGGTAAAACTAAAACGAAAAGGGTAAGCGAATGGCAACACGAGGACGACCAAGAAAGAGCACCGAGCAGCACAAACTAGACGGCACTTATCAAGAATGCAGGCACGGGAACAATGCAGATGTTTTAATTTCAACCGTTTTATCTGTTCCTAAAAAAATAGAAGTTCCAGAAGAAATAAAAAACTTAAAAAATAAAACTATTGAAGCCCTTTTTAAAAAACATGTTAACATGCTTATAAGCTTAAAATCTATTTATGAAGTTGACATTCCGGAACTCATCCATCTTTATTTAATATTAAACGACATCTACAAACTAAGAGAAGCAATGGACGGGCTTGATGTTTATAAGAATTTTTTCATATATGAAAAAATGCAAAAATTATTTTTAAAACAAGTTAGCTCTTTCAATGTTTTAGGAAGTAAATTTTATTTGACGCCGCAGGTTAGAGCTCAAATGAGATTAAACGATTTACAGGAATTAAACGAAACTTTAAAACTGGAAGAAAAATTAAAAGCGGCCGAGAAGAACCCGGTACAAAAACTTATAAATAAAAAGAAGAATTAAAAATGAGAAGCGAAAAGGAAGTAAAAGATTTAGTTTTGAATTACTGTAAAGATATAAAACAAGAAAAAATAAAATCTTGTGTTTATATAAAACTTGCAATAAAACGATTTGAATCAATGCTTAAAAAAGCACCTGATGGCTATATTGCAAACTGGGGAAAATTAACGGAGGTTATAAACTTTGCCGAAAGCCTTTTTATTCCTGATATAAATAAAAACCTTTGTCTTCTCCCTTGGCAAGTTTTTGCTTATGCAGGTATTTATCTTTTTACTAAAAAAGAAAACGACAACGCTTTTTTGACTCAAATAGCTTATATAGAAGTTGCCAGAAAAAACAGTAAGACTACATCTATTTTATTTCCCGCAATTCTTTATAATTTTTTAGCAACAGAAAACGCCGAAAGTTATTTTTTTTCAGGAGATGAAAAACAAGCAAAAAAAACCTTTGAAGAAATAACGCAAATAGTAAAACAATCTAAAGAATTAAATTCAGTTTGTAAATGCTGGTCAAGTTCTATTGTTTTTAAAAACAGCCGAATAAGTTTTTTTACATCAGGAACAAAAAAAATTGATAGTTATAAAAACAGCTTTGCCGTGTTGGACGAATATCACGAATATTTAACAGACAAGCCCTTACAAGCAAGCTTACAGGGAATGAGAGCGAGAAAGCAAGGCGGACAAGTCCTAATAATTACAACAGCCGGATTAAATGTAACGCTTCCTTGTTATTATGAAAGCATGGAAGCTAAAAGCATGCTTCAAGGCATAAACAAAAATGATCCCTCTTATTTTGCGCTTATTTACACAATAGATAAAGACGATGACTGGAAAGATGCCGCTAATTTGGAAAAGGCCAATCCTAGTATCGATTTAATAACAAATAGAAAACTTCTTGAGCAAGACCTAGAAAGGGCTATTAAAAGGCCGAGTACTCAAGCTAACTTTTTAGCTAAGACTTATAATATATGGCGGAACGCTATGGGCTCTAATTGGATACCGCCTGAAGTATGGATCAAACAAAAAAATAAAACATCTGATTATAAAAATAAAAATGCCGTAGGAGCTATAGACCTTTCGAGCATAAGAGACTTAACCGTATTTACTTTATATTGGGAAGACAAAGACTTTATCTTTGCTTTTCATAAAGTATATATTCCGGAAGAAACACTAATAGAGCGGATCCAAAAAGAAAATATTGGCTATGCTCAATGGGTTGAATCAGGCATTGTAACGGTAACACCCGGAGCAACTATTGATTATGATTTTTTAATAAAAGATATTGTGAACATAAGTAAGGAATGTCAATTAAGTAAGATAGCTTATGATCCTTGGCACGCTCAAAGTCTTATAAAAGATTTGGAAAAAGAACTTCCGGCCGATGTTTCGCTAATAGAATTTAAACAAAATTTAGCAAGTATTTCCGAACCTTCTAAACTTTTTGAAAAAAATATCCTCGATAAAAAGATAGTCGATAAAAATCCTGTCATGGCGTGGGCTTTGAGCAATGTGGTTATTAAAGCGGATGTAAACGGTAACATAAAGCCGTTAAAACTCAATGAAGGGGCAAAAATAGATCCGGTAATAACCTCGATAATGGCTCACTATCTTTTAATAAGCGGAACGGACGAAAAAAATAAAAAATATACGGCCGCAGACCTCTTAAAAGCCTTATAAGTCCACCTATTATAGTGAGAGGTTTTTATAAAAAATGAATATATTTAACTTTTTTAAAAGCAAACAAAACACGCAAAAAAGAGGTAATCCGCTGGTAAACTATACCCTTCATTCAATACCGACCTTAGCGAGTGTGTTATCAGGTCCGGAAGATGACGGTATAGGAGCAATAGACTTAATAGCTTCTTATTTTGCAAGCCTTTCATTAAAAGTTTATTCGGCTAAAAATAATAAAACAATAGACGATCACTGGCTGGCAGCTTTAATTAAAAATCCGAACATGGACGATGCTCAATTCAACTTTTTTTATCAAATAGCTTATGACTATTTGAATGAAGGGAATGTTTATATTTACATTTACATAGATAGAACATCAGGAAGGCCAACATCTTTTTTTAGACTGCCGCCAAATGAAGTTACGGTTTACAGGAACGATAGCCGGCATAAAATATTCAGACATAAAGACAGAGAATACACGGCTAAAAATATCATCCACATTCCTAGCCGTTTTTCTTTTGACGGAACGACCGGAAAAAGTATTTTTAAAAAACACGCTGCAACATTTGACACATTTAGCGATTTAAATTCTCAATTAAAAAAATCGGCAACTAATTTTGCAGTTGAAGGCGACCGCCCCGTATTGGACATCTCCGAAGCCTTTGACAGTGTTACAGATGAACAGGCAGACGCTTTCCGTGATAAGTTTATACGGGAATATTCAGGCGTTGAAAATGTATCTAAGCCGGTTGTTTTGAAAAAAGGCTTTAAACTTACAAGTTTAAAAGGTGCACCTTTAAGCCAAAGAGAGCAACAATTTTTTGAAAATCGCAAAGAACAAAAAGAAATAATAAACGACATCTTCGGTGTTCCGAAAGGGTTTAACGGAGGGGAAACATCGCTAGACCTTGAGGCTTTGCACATTCTTTTTCTAGGGAACGCAATCCGCCCTATAGCTTTAACGGTTGCTCAGTATTTCAATAAACTTTTAGACCGTTTCGATTTTGGTAAAACTTATGTTAAATTTAACTTTAACTCTCTTTTAAGAACAAGCCTACAATCTAGGATTGATTCTTATTCTAAGCAGTTAGGCAATGGAATTTTGACACCGAATGAGATAAGGGGAATGGAGGGGCTGCCGCCGACTGTTGACGATGCAGGGGATAATCTCTTTATTCCGGCAAATCTCTTGCCTCTTAAAAAGGATATAGTAGATTCATTCCTTGCAAGTTCACGGCTAAAACTGGCAGAACTTGAAAATAAAGGAGAAAATACGGGAAATGAAGAAAAACTTTTGAATTTGGGTGATGATAAGAAGTAAAAGTCCACCTATTATAGTGAAGGGTAAAAAAAAATGAAAGATAAAAAAACTTTATATTTAAAAGATATTAAACTTAGGACCGAACAAACTGAAGAGGGAAAGAAATTTTTAATAGGATTAATTCCTTATAACTCGGAGGGCTCTAGTATGTCGGGCTTTTATAAAGAAGTAATAACAAACACGGCATTTAATCAAAGCTTAAACAGTAAAAGGCGGATAGTTGCTTTAAAAAATCACAATGACGATTATCCGCTGGGAAATACCGAGGCAGGGACTTTGTCCTTAACCTCCACAAAAGAAGGACTGGAGTGTCGTTGTGAACTTCCTAGCACCTCTTTTGCAAATGACTTGATAGTCTCTGTTGAGCGTGGAGACTGTACCGGCATGAGTTTTGGATTTATTTCCGTAAAAGAGGACACTAAAGACGGCATAGTCTATCTTCGAGAAGTCAAACTTTTAGAAGTTTCTTACGGTGTGGTTTTCCCATTTTACCCGGAAGCCACCGCAAGCGTGGATATGAGAAGCGCAATTAAAAATGTACAAAACCTATTATTTAAAAGAGGGAATGGAATGGATAAAGAAGTATTAGCTTTATTAAAGCAGCTTACCAGTGATTTGCAAAAAATCATAACAGAGGCCGAAGGCGGCAACGCTGATGAAAAAAAGGAGCCAGCTCCGGAAAACAAAACAGCGGCACAAGCCCAAGAGCAAAAAAAGGATGACGCCGAAAAAACGGCATCTAGCGAAGAGGAAGAAAAAAAGAAAAAAGAGGACGAGGAGCGAGCTTTAAAAATAAAAAAAGAACGCACAACCCTCTTGCAGAGATTGGATTTAATCTCTCTTTAATTTTTAAACAGGAGTTTTATGATGAACAAAGAAGAAATCAAAAAAAGAAAGGCCGAGCTTGAAGAAAAGCGTAAGGCTTTGTCTTCAAAAATCGAAAAAGGCGAAATCTCGACCGAAGACGCCGAAAAAGAAATAGCGGAGCTTAAAGCCCGTAAAGCCGAACTTGATCAGGAGATTGCCCGAGCAGAAAGCCCAGACACAACCGAGACAAGGACAGCTTTTGACTTTTCGGAAGTTACGAACGCTTTAATCGAAAAGCGAGCTATTACAATCCCGACCGAGTTAGGCGGACAAGCCTTAATTGGTCAAATTGTAGAAGAAATGAAAGCAAAGACACCGCTTTTAAATCTTGTTTCGGTTTACACAGGAACAAACGCAAAGACGACAATTCCGCTCCTTTATCCGGGCTTGGCAGCCCCTGCAGGAAGCGAGGAAGGCACAAAAACTATAACTGAGGATAGCACCGCCAAACTTGACGCCGTTGAAATCTTGCCGAGGCCGTTTGTGGCTCTTTTGCCGGTCTCAATGGAAACAATCAAATTTGACAAGGTGGGTTTTGCTCAAAAGCTGCCGAGCCTCTTTGCTGAGGCTTTTGCTCAGTGCTATCATAAGCAAATCATCTCGGGCCGAGGCGACTCGCAGAAAGAATTTGAAGGCTTAAGCTCTTTGACGTTTAAGGCTGATAAAACAATCACCGCAGGAGCAAGCGGCAAGGTTACGGTTATGGATCTTGCAAGTCTCGCTCTGGAGATTGCCGATAAAACCGACACAGGCTATATAATCTTGAACCCCGCAATTTACTCCAAGATTTTGGCCGACAGTCCCGAAAAAGATTTATCGGCCGTTTACCTTAAAACTTTGATTGAAACAAAATCAATCGAAGGGGTTAAGGTTATTTTAACAAGCCACATGTTAAAAGACAGCGCAGGCGGTAAGGTTGTTGCTATCGCCGGGGATTTGAAAAAATTTGGAATGGGAATAGCCGGAGACATCGACATCACGCCTAAGGCAAAGGTAGGAGACACAAACGTCTACTTTGAAGCCGTCATGCACGCCAACGGTAAACCGATCATAAACGACTTCTACGCCTTAAAAGCTAAAGCCTAAAAACAAAACGAAAAGCCTTGCCTAAAAAGGCAGGGCTTTTTTATAAAAGATAAAAATTATGGAAAATAAATTTGTAAGTTTAGCCCTTTTTTCCTCTTACCTAAAAGTTGACGATCCCAACTCCTCCGAGCTTTTCAATTTATATTTAAACTCGGCTCAAGGAATCATAGAAAAGTATCTTGGATATTCTCTGGAAGAAAAAATATATACACGAGGAAAAATAGGCGGAGCGACATATATAGAAGCCGAAGCGATTAATGTTTCGGAACTTAAAATAAACGGGGAAATAACAGAGATATTAAAGCAAAGTGTAAATATTATTTTAATAAAAAATATCAGCCCCGACCAAATACACACAATCGAATATAAAGCAGGCTTTAAGCCTGATAACATACCGGACATCATAAGGCTTACTATGATGAGAATAGCGGCCCTTATGGTAAGTGAAGAGGGCGGAGACATAGCAATCACTGGTAAGAACTTTGGAGCAGACGGAGGCAGAACCTTTATAGCAACGAGGGATTATTCCAAAATCTTAAAAGAGATTGAAGGCTATAGGATTTTATAAAATGAATATGGAAGTTAAATTTGATTGTGAAGAATTATTAAATAATTTTGAACAATTAGGAAAGAATAAAAAAACTTTACAAAAAAAAATACTAAGAGAAATACTTAGACCTATAAAAAAAATAGTAAAGCAGAATTTCAAGGGTAAAGTTCTAAAAAAGAAAACAGGTATTTTAGCTAAAGAAACAGATATTTTTGTTAAATCTGACGGGAGCTCGGGGTGGCTTGGGACAAAAGAAAAGCGAAGGAGTATTAGAAATGCATGGTGGATTCATGCTGCTAATGAGGACGGATATACAATAAATTCTAAAAGCAAAAAGGGTTTTGTTCAATTTAAAATCGGAGATAAATGGATTAAAAAAAAAGATAGTATTTTTGTTCAGGGAAGGCCTACCGTTATTAACGCATGGAGGGAAAACACGACAGATGAAACAATGATAAACATTGCAGATAAAATATTGCAACAAGAACTAAACAAAATATTGGAGAAAAAATGAGTGCTGATTTTTACGAACTACAAAAAAACATAAAAGATTATATTACAGAAAACTACAAGCCTCTTGCCTCCTCGCTTTACAATTTAAGCCCTCTTGATAAGTCTATAATGAGCTTTCCCGACATAGATAGAGATAGAGCAAAAAAAGTGTTGTACTTTGACTATGATGATTACTCTTTTGAAGTCTTAACACTCGAAAGCTCCCTTTTAACAGGCTATCTTGATTTGTATATCACTCTACGGGGCAGTGCACCGCCTCAATCAATGACAGAGGAGGTCTCAAAATATACAACAGTTTTTTTTAAACTGATTGATGATGAAAAAACACTAGGCGGAATTGTAGATGAGGCTATTACCGAAAAAATAAATTTTTATGACCATGTAGAAGGTAACATCAACTACAAGGCCGCAAAATTAAAAATAAAATTTTCAAAAGAATATAACTAAAAATACACCTATTATAGTGAGAGGAGTGAAAAAAAATGATAACAGGAAATTCATTAAAAGTATACTTAGGCCTTGAATTGGCCGCTGGAACTTACGGAGAAACCGAGGCAACATTTAGCCACAGGATAAAAGTTTCCTCGGAAGGTTTTCAAGAAAAGTTTAATAAAAAAGATGAAGGGCTTTTAACCGGCGGGATTGCAACCGGTAAAGTTGCAACAATGAGCCGCAAGGTTGAAGGGGCTTTGTCAACGCTTTTGAGGCCCGATGATGCAGGTCTTCTTTTTTATTTGCTTTGTGGAAAAGAAATAACGGCAGCACCGCAAGGAACAGAACAAAGCCTAGAACATTCTTTTGTTCCTATCGGAAATGATTTGACGGATAGTCTTCCTTCTTGCACGGTTGGGATTGACCGCACGGCCGAGAAAAACAGCTACTTAGGTTGTAAAATAAATTCTCTTTCTTTCTCGGCACAACAAGAGGACTATGTAAAGCTGGACTTAAACTTTATAGGCCACCACGAGCTTATCAAAGAACTTAACAATGTTGAGTCCTTAAAGCCCTCGTCTCAAAGGGCTTTCAAATTTTCAGGCGGAGAATTTAAAATCAAAGGTTCTGCCGTTGCAGATGTTACAAATATAAAGTTTGAGTATAACAACAATCTTGAAAGTTCCACCCAAACAACGGCAACAGGAGAATTCTTTATAGAACCTGAATGCGGCGCAAGGGATATAAAGCTTGATATTGAAGTTTTGTACTCAAAAGAAAGTGCAAAAATAAAGAAAGATTATTATAAAAAAGATGATGATTTTTCTATATCGCTTCATTTTACGAGCGCCGAAAAATCAAAAGAATCACGGCCTTTTAAAATTGATATTGAAATCCCCGCTGTTCAATTAACGGAGCTTTCGGCCAACGTTGGAGGCTCTGAAAAAGTTATCCAAAAAATGAGCATGAAGGCTGTAGAAAACTTTGAAGATCCGCTTTTAACCGTTAAGGTTTACAATAATGTTACAACAAAATACGATGCTTAAAAAAACAAGGAGTAAATAAATGGAGTTAAAAGATATTGGCGAAAATTACATTTTTAAAACAAGAATTGATTTAAAAAACTTGGAAGGTAACGAGAATGATTATCTTATTTTAAGAGAACTTAACATGCAGGAAATGCACGGGCTCGACAAAAGAGAAGGGGAGGAGGCCTTAAACAAAAACTTAAAATACCTTGAGAACCTTTTTAAAGATTGTCTCGTAGAACATTCTTTTACTAAGGAAGGAGAACCGGCTAGTAAGATTGAAGTTTATAATGAACTTAAAAAAACGGGCTCTCTTTTTATGGAAATTTTAGGCACATGGTTGGGCTCTCTCCCTTTCTCGGAGAGGCTGAAGAAAGAGAAATCAAAACAATAGGCCGCCTTTTTTTTAAGGGAGTAAACCCTGCCGAAGAGGCGGAACTAAAACCGATCTGGGAAAAATGGTATTTTTTCTTTGAGCTTTTTTTGATGATTGCGGACAGACAAAACGGAAATCTTATAAATCTTCCCTTTGACTGTTCCGCCTTTTTTCAGCCTTATAAAACTTATAAAATCATACAGTGTATTCAATGTTTGTATTTTGAAAAAATAAAAGAAGATTATGAAAACGCTAAGGGGTAGGCATGGCAGTTGCAAGATATGAGATAAACGGAAAATTTAACAACTTGGCTGTAAGTCAAGCACAAATAAGCTTAGCTAAACTTCAAAAGTCAGTAACAAACATAGCAGGAAGCCTTAAAGGTGTAATTATTGCTAAAGTAATGCATGTTGGAGCTGCCGCAATTAACGGGGCTACAGATGCATTTAAAGAGCAAGAAGCACAACTTACAAGACTGAATACTTCCGTTAAAAATAATTCAAACCTTACTGCCGGAGCTTTTCAAAGACTACAAGCCGAAGCCGACAAATTGACAAAATCAGGGGCTAGTATTTTTTCAGGGGAAGAGGTTACAAAAAATCAAGCGTTCCTGGCCTCCATGAAATTAAATGAATCACAAATAAATAGCGTGATGAAAGCTGCCGCCGATTTATCAAGTACAGGTGTAATGCCTTTAGATCAGGCGGTTAAGACTTTATCAAAAACTTATTCAGGTAATGCGGGTAAATTAAAAGAGCTTAATCCGGCCATTGCAAGCCTCACGGAAGAGCAATTAAAAAATGGAGATGCCGTATCTATTATCGCCGAGCAATACCGAGGAATGAACGAAGCTATGGCCAACACCGAAGCCGGGAAAGCGCGGCAGGTTCAAAATACTTTTGATGATCTAAAAAAAATAATAGGAGACATTGTTTTAAACCTTCAAAATATTTCTTTTTCTTATATTTTAGGGCCTCTTAAAAGTGTTACAAGTTGGCTTTCAAACAACAAAGACAACTTTATTAATTTTTTTAGAAACCTTCCCGAAATAGCAGGCCTTTCTTTTTCTGTTTTAGATAAAATGATGAAAAAAGTTTTTACGTTTGAATTTTTATGGATATCTTTTAAAAACGCAATAAAAATTATAGGGACACTATTTGGATCTCTTTTAGCTGTTTTTTTGTCGACTGTAGGAGCGATTGCAAACATTATTTGGCAGCCTTTGCAATACGGATTTGAGATTATAATTTATGGAATAAAACAAACATTTTATGGCGTAATGAATTTTTTTGTAGACGGATTAAATAATTTGTTGGATAAGATAAATTCGGTAAGGGAGTTTTTTGGAAAAGAAAAAATAGAAAAGTTTGAGAAGTGGGGAAAAGATGACAACAAAAAACCTGATAATAAAATTTGGGACAACATCAAAGGAGGTTTTAAAAATTTAGGCGATACTGTCGTCAACAGCGTTGCTGCTGTTTCTGGAACAGTAAAAGAAGCCGGGGCAGATTACGGAAATTTATTTAAAGATGAGTTTAAAGAATTTTCTGATAAATTTGGAAAGATAATGTCTAAGCCTTCTGGTGAAAAGAAACAGGTTCAGGAGATTGACGGCGAGAGCGCCCCTCCTCCACAAGGAAAAGAAGATACATCTCCCTTTAAAGAACTTTTTGATACCGTAAAAAATGCAGGGGGAGCTATAGGCTGGATGGGTAATGTTGCTGAAAAGGCAGCTCAAACAGGTAATCCATTAGTAATAGTTGTTGAACTTTTAAAAATAGTACTAGAAGGATTGATTGAAATTATAGGCCCTATTTTAAATTCAATTCTGGCTCCCTTATTTGGAATTTTAAGAGTTATAGGAAAATTCTTAGGAATAGTATTAACGCCTCTTTTAAGAATTTTAGAACCGATACTAAAGCCTTTAATTAAAGCCTTTTTATTCCTATATAATAATGTTCTAGTGCCGATAGGCAATGGACTTATTTTTATATTTAATTTAGTTCACAATGCCATAGCAGGTTTTATAAACGGCGTTTCAAAACTTGTCCGAATTATAACTTTTGGTGCCATTGATTTGGGTAGAGCAAATTATAGATCGTTAAACGAAGGAAGTCTTGAAAAAATAACAGATACAGACTTATCAACGGAAGGTAGAGCAGCTTTAAAACTAGGGGGTGCTTCCGGATCTCAAAATGCTTCTGCCGGAGCTTCTGCCGCAGTTGCGGCCAAACCTACAGAAATTAACATACATTTTAATCATTCGTTCGTAAACGGTGATGCTCGAGAGATAGCGTTAAAGTTGCGAGAAGAAATAAAAGAAGCCGAAAAAATGGGGTATTAAATGAAAGATAAATATAAATTAAAAATAAAATTTCAAGGACTCGATTGGAAAGAATACAATTTTATTTTAAACGATTTTTCAATAACTGAAGTTTTGCATAAAGATTTAAAACCGGCCGACGCTTCTTGTCAATTAAGTTTATTGCCGAACATAGAATTAAACAATCTACTTTTAGGAATGGGTGAATTTGATGTACAGGCTCAAATTATGAAGAACGGTAAGATTTTTTTTACGGGCTATTTAAAAAAGAATTTCACAATTCCAAAAGCTCAAAAATTACAGCCCGTAAAAATAGAAATTGTTTCAGGCGGTTATTTATTAAAGCAAAAAGTGGGGCGAGACGTTTTTATTAAGACAAAAAAAACGGCAAGTGCCGCAATAAAAGAAATATTAGATCTTGCAGGAATAAATTATAAGCCTGTTCCTCAAATAAATGATATACTTTATGGAGTACATTTAAAACCTGATGACTCTTATCATAAAATTTTAACCGATATTCTTTTTGAATACGGTTATACTTTTATTTTTGACAATGAAGGTAAACTTGATTTTATAAACCTATTTTTAAATAATCCTCAATCAGAGTATTTAATAAATGGCCGAGAGTGCTTAGATTTAATAAGTCTTAGTCACGATGAAAGAAAAAAAACGGAAGTATCAACAGAATGGACGGGGGTTGAAATTGTAGAAGACTCTTACGTATTCAAAGAGACGGCCGGGGCTCAAATGGGTTATTCTTGCTATATAGAATTACTTCCGGCAGCTTATTATAGAGGAGCACAAGACGGAATCTATATTCCATACCAAAGCAATCAAGGTGAAGTTATCTTCGCCGAAAATGTAACACTTGAAATTGATGGGGACATGTCCAATATTGCCGTTCAAAACTTTGAGCCTTTAAATACGAAAGCTTTTATAAAAGTAAAAAATACGGATAATAGTTTCTCAAATTGGATAAGAAAACTTAATTTTAAGGCTGAAAAAGTTTATGTAAAAAAAACTAAAAATAAAGCAAAGGCCGCAAACAACACAACAAACGATAAAAGATTAAATGTTCAAGCTAAATATATTTACACAAAAGTTAGGGCGGAGCTTTTATCAAAAGATTTATTAAACTATTACAATCTTTCAAATATAACATATAAATTTAAAACAATAAAAGACTATAAACTTGGAAGCGTGGTATCTATTCAAGACAGGAATATCGGCACAGGTGTAGTAAGAATTTTAGAAAAGAAAATAAATGTTCTTGAAAATTATATAGAATACACCGCCGAGACTGTCGGAGCTTACACGCCGCCGAGCAAAACAGAATCGGAGATAGAGGCAGAGCCTCGCCCGCCTCAAGACGGGAAAGACGGGAAAGACGGAAAGGATGGTAAAGAAGGTAAGCCCGGACAAGGTGCATTTTTTCCGCATGGAGATAAAAAAATAGTTTATTTAAATTTTGATGAATCTAAGAAAACAAGGCCAGCCCCCAACCCATCTTATACGGCTTGGCAATCTAAAATCATAGAACTTGACTGTACAGACAAAACAGAAATCAAGATGACTTTTGAAGACGCTTTAAATAACGTTATAATTTTATCGGGAGAATTAAAAAACGATTTTACATTAAAATTGTTTTTTGACAAGCAAAACGGAAATGGTGCTAAGCCGTATCACATTATTTATAAACTTACCGGTAATTATAACGCCGTAACTACGACAGGTATTAAAAATAAAAACTCTATATCTCAAAATATAAACGCCGAAACATTCGGCCTTGGCTGCTATGCGGTGGTAGACTTTAGAGGGAATGTGTGGGCTTTTGAGGGCAATATTAAGCAATCCTTAATTGATGAAATTTTGCAGCACACAGAAAATAAACTTAACAATAATGCACAACAAACAATTACTGATTTTAAAAATGAAATAAATAATTTTTATCTTGAAGAAAAAAATAAAATGCTTAATTTTATTCAAGAAAAAACAAACGAACTAGAGAACGCTCACAAAGACCGCTTAATCAAAGAATCAGGTCCTATCGGCGAAATTCGATATTTTACAAGCAAAAAATATACCTACGGCTATTTATATGCCAACGGCTATTCTTTTATTCCGGAACTTTACCCGGAGTTTTATCAATTTTGGCTTGAAAATTTCGGGGATAGAAATAAGAAAAACTATCTAGGTTATGACGCTTTCGGTTACCCAAAACTGCCTGACTTGCGGGGTGTTGCATTAAGAGCAGTCGATGACGGAAGCGGCCGAGGCGGCGCAACCTTGGCACTGGAGTATCAAGGAGACGCTATAAGGAATATTAAAGGGGGATTTTCCTCTGCTGCAGGTGGTGTCTCGCCAGAACATGGCCATCTTTTTTATACCCTCAACCACTTCGTGTCTGGCCACGGACATACGAGCGATTCGAATGCTTCGTATATTAGTTTTTTGATGGATGCATCCCGTGTCGTTCCCACAGCAAAAGACAATAGAATAAAATCTTACGGGGTATACCCGTTTATAAAAGTTATATAAGGAGATAAAAAATGACAAATGAACAAGTAATCGAAGCCGTCAATCGGCTTACCGAAACCTACAATGAAGTTAAAGCAGAACTTAACGAAGTAAAAAGGCAAGCCGCCATTTTACAACCGCTTTACAAAAACGGCCAAATAATTTGGGACGGCCGAGAAGCCTTCCAAATGACGGATGAACCTCTTACTAATTTAATCGGTGTTGGAACAGGGGCTGTTTCTAAATACGGAAAATGGCAAGCTCAATATATTGTTAAATTTACAGAACATACTGTCATATCAAATTGTGAAACTCAAACGCCTACAAATTACATTGTTATAAAAGTAAAACTGCCTGAAAATAAAGACGGGGCTTTTTTTATAAAATATCCAATCGGAGATAATTGGTCTTACGGAATTATAACCGCATGGCTGTGTAATTCCGATAAAGGCATAAAAAAACTACTAGGTTCTCAAATTGCGGATAAACATACTGACTATGGAAAGAGTGTTGTATTTAATCCCAGAAATCAAGACGCATGGGACTCAAGGTATTACCAATGGGTAGCTTTTAATTACAACAAAGAAGACATAATAAAAGATGATGAAGGCTATTCTTATATAGCTTTGTCAAACTCTGCTAGCACTTGGTATATCGGCGGCTGGGCGGTTGCTGAAAGAAACACAGACTTTATGTGGACACCAACAAGAATTTTTGATTTAGAATTTTATAATCCTACGAGCAAAAGTACTCACAATTCACTATCGGCAGGTCTTACCCTGTCTTATTTTGCTGCGAACAAAAAACATACAAATGTAAGAATTCCATACTCAAAGACAGGAAATTTAATAATAGGTATTTTGTGTTGGGCTGACCATTATACCCCGAATCCCAGCTTTACGGGATTCAAAACAAACGTCGAGTTTGATTTTGATAAAATCGTTTGCGGTAATTTTGCAAAAATAAAACAAAACTTACCCAACTATCAATGGGGCTTTATTCATGTTCCAGAGCAAGAAGTAATTCAAAACACAATAGAGATTAACGGGCTTAAACTTTTGCAATTTAATATTGATGTTCCTGAAAACGAAAGAGCCTTTCATTTTGCAGGCATGTTCACAGAGACGGAGGTGTAAATCATGGAAGCAATCAACTACGCAAACGGGGCAAATATGACACTTCCCGCAGACGCACAAATCGTTCAGGGCATCTCCGGGAACGCCGTCTACTTCCCGGCAGGGGCCGGAACTATGCCTATTGCCGGCAATAGAAATGAGCTTACTATCTCACTTTGGCGGCAATGGGACGGTGTTGTAGAAGCAGACCACTACAGGGGCGTTTTTGCAACGGCGAATATTAAAGCCTATTTTGACCAAGCAACAGATTTTTTAACAATCGAGCTTGCAGATACTAAAACCGTAACCGACATTAAAGACGACCAAGAGCAGGCGCATTGGTGTTTTCTTTTTTCAAAAAACGGTTTTTTTAAAATCTACAAAAACGCAGAATTAAAAGCAGAACTTACCGCAGGGAATTACCCCGTAGACTTTTCCGAAGGCTTCACGCTGGGAGGAGGAAGAACGCACGCTACCTTTGATGAAGTGCTTGTTTATGTTGAAATATTAAAACAAGAATTCATCAATGGCCTTTATCATATTGTAAGCAAGGGCACGGTGCTGGGACACGTTGAACATTTAATTGAACAAAGCGTCCCGCTCCACACCCCTCGTTATTTGGGAACCGTTAAAACTCCGCCTGAAGGGGGGAGGGTAAATATTGCCCTCGGTCCTAAAAATGGATTTAACGAAGCCTCAATAGGAGATTGGATTTTAATTATAGAACCCTTGGCACAGTATCAGAAAGGTTGGTGTTATAGATGGACGGGTTCTGTTTGGCAGAAGCTGGATCCTCCGGCAAACTACACCGCAGAATACTCAGCGTGTTTAAAAGACCAGCTTGAAAAGTGTAAAGACTTATTTGGAGATACCAATTTTTTCGGCTCGGTTTTTTGTCAATTTTTAGGCTTCAATAAAGCTGTAGGGGAGTCCCTTGCTGCTAATACAGCCCTTTTAGATAATTTGACGGTAAAGAGGCTTTTAGTCGATAATGACACGAATGATCCGCTAGATTTTGAATTGTCTATAAATAGAGAAGTTGGAATTTTAGCAAAGAATAACGGTAAGACTGTCTTTGAAGTTTTACCAACCGGAAAAGCTTTTTTTTGCGGAGACATAATAACGCCTCCTTTTAAATTAATTCAAGGACAATCTACACCGGAATCATTTGAATTTAATAATGAATATCTTTTTAAAATTATAAAAAATAATGTCTTTCCTACATCTGATAACACTCTTCCATTCTTAGGCTATATGGAATGTCAAGGAACATACAAAGGAAAAAAAATAAAAGGGCTGTCTAATTATTACGAAAAAAGCACCAAGACGTACTATAATGTTGTTTATGAACGCGACTCAAGATTGCATGGTATGTCTTCCTATAGAAAGGGGGATGTAAAATACAACGTAGACAAATTTTGTTTAAATTTATTTTATGAAAACAACGCGACAGAAGTTATTGAAACGCTTTACATTATACGCCCATACATTTGGGACAATGGTAGGTTGTACGAGTGCGGTTTAAATGATCTGCCAGATTTAGAGGTCCCCGATTGGGAAAATCTTATTAAAATTGGCCATTTAAAATTTTCTTTAAACACGAGCACTACAACAATGGAGCTGACACAATTACCGCAAGGCTATAGCGATACTTATTCTTACGGAAGGGTTTATGTTGAGAATGGTTTTTTAAAAATAAAGCAAATATAAATTATTTGGTTATTTTAATAGTATTATTACCAATAAATAATATATGTATTTTCGATGACTTCAATCCACCCAGATCTTCATTAAAAAAATAATCATCTCCAATTTTTTCTATTTTTTTATATGTAGAGCCTCCAATCACAATAGTTTCACTTGTGTCAAAAATTATATTTTTAATTGAAAGAGGTATAAAAGTCTTGATAGTATTATTCCCTTGAGTAATATTTATTGAATCCACTGGGATCCCTACGGCTTGAGCTAAAATAAATTGATTTTCATCAAGGATTTTCAGAGGACAAACCCCATTTATAACGGTATAAGAATATAAATTATCGTTATCAAATATGGTTATTTTTTCTTTGGTTTGCTGCCTTTTTAAAATGTTTGTACTCGGTTTTTCTATTATGCAATGAAAATAGCGTTCCCAAGAACGGCTAATTGAATCGTTAGGTTGAAGCTTTATAAACTCAGAAGAATAGTTTTGAGCAAACTCAATATCAAGCACATGACTTGACTTGTTTTCAATCGTTATGACTCCTTTTTCTTTTTTACCACAAGAAATAAACAGAGAAAGGGCGCAGAGAAGAATCAAAAAAATCTTTTTCATAAAATTTTATCTCCTTATAAAATATACAATATCTTATTTTTGTAGTATCGTCAAGGGCTAAAATAAAAAAGCCTCAAGGGTATCTTCGCTTAAAGTTATAATTTTATTATAATTTTTTTATTTTGAACAGAAACATCAAGGATAATTTTAAACTCATCATCTGTAATTGCTTTAATGTTTAAAAATGAAGAAAAAACATCTATATTTTTTGATTTTACAATTTCAGTATCAGAAACACCTTCTATAGTTGTATTATCAAACAGATTATTTTTTTCTGTTAAAATTACTTTGAACCTTGTCGTGTTAATAATTGTATATCTTTCAGATACTGTATTTTCTATAACACAATAATTGTCAGAAATGAATTTTAAATAATTTCGAGAAATACTTTCTAAAGAAACGGCATATTTAATTGTATTTGGTGCAATCAAGGAGAGAGTTATTCCTTCTGTTGGTTGTAGAATTACATTATTTTTATCTTCCTTAATATGTTCTATTTTTAAGGTGGCGGGATAATTACTTTTATTTTCAATAACGATTGCTGATGTAGGAGCTTGGCAGTTTGTAAACAAGAATATTGCAAAAACAATTAAAACAATCTTTTTCATTTTTTTTCTCCTTTATTTAAAAATATTTTATCTTTTAGTCAAAAAAATGTCAATAAGTCCACCTATTATAATGAAAGGTTAAAAAAAAATAGGAGCATATTTTAAATGGAGAACTTAGACAAAATACCGGTAATAGGTTGGGGCGTTATCGCCCTGATAGCCATTCTGATATTTATTGCCTTAATAGTCATAATCCGCAAGGGGGCGGTTTTAGGCTGGGGCGATAAAAAAATCGCACTAGGCAAAGTCGATAAAAAGCTAGACAGCTTCAAGGCTGAAATCGACGAACAAAATAAAAAGCGTATGGAAGATGAAGAGCTCCGAAAAGCTCTTTTTAGACGCTCCGGCGAAATCGATGAAAAGCTAAAAGCCGATGAAAGACGGGTAATCCGCCGCCTTTATGAACCCATAAAAAACTTATTTAAAGCTAACATTAAATGCGAGCTGCCTGCTCTTACCGCCGCCGAAATCATCAAAGATGAATTGCTGGAGCGTGTTGATTATAACAACCTAAAAGAAAAGCTGACATCAAAAGAGCGGCACGGCTACATACAAGACATCCTCTACAATATTGAAATCGACTACAAGGCTTTTCTTTTAAAGATACCTCGCCTACCTTGCGGGACTGAAAATTACCCCGCATGGCGAGATATAAGGCCTGACCTTGAAAAGCTGGTAAACTCTTGGGCAGACTCTATGATAGAGGTAATGAGCACAAGAATTAAAGAAAAAATCGAAATGTATGAAAGCGAAAAAGATAAATTTATTTTGCCGGAATATAAAATACTTTGCATCGATTTTCCAATTAAGAAAAACGAAAAGTATCTAAAAAATCTGCATTAAGGGGGAATAAAAAAAATGACACTAGACGAATTTGTAAAAAAATACAACGGTAAAAAGATAGACTTTGACGGTCGCTATGGCTGTCAGTGTGTTGATTTATTCCGTCAGTATTGCGAAGATGTTTTAAACATACCGCATACAGGCGGTGTGATTGGAGCATCAGAGCTTTACACAAAATATGAAAAAATGCCGGTGGAAAAAAAATATTTTGAAAAAATTGAATTTAAAGGAACGCCGCCTATTGCCGGCGATGTTGTAATTTTCAAACCGACTAAAAAAAACGGATTTGGACATGTTGCTATCGTCTTAGCTGCAGATAATTTATCGATGACTGTTTTTGAGCAAGACGGGTATGCTCAAACAGGAGCTTATATAATCGACCGTAAGTATTACAACGCCTTAGGTTTTTTAAGAAAAAGAGAGGCGGTAAATGACTGAAGACATAAAGCTATTACATGGCGATTGTCTCGACCTGCTTCCTAAAATCCCTGACAGCAGCATTAATTCTATCATTACCGATCCTCCGTACTTTTTAGGGATGACTCACAATGGGCAGCGTGGGGTTTTTAATGATCTTGCTATCTGTAAGCCTTTTTATGAAAAGCTCTTTACGGAATACAAGCGCATATTAAAGACGGACGGCTGTGTTTATTTTTTCTGCGACTGGAGAAGCTATGCTTTTTATTACCCAATTATGTACAGCATATTAGGTGTAAAAAATATGCTTGTATGGGATAAAAAATCCGGTCCCGGTAACTTTTATATATATCAACATGAACTTATTATTTTTACGACAAAACGAAACAGTTTTAACATAAAAGGCACCTATAGTGTAATATCAGACGTACAATCTTTTTGCTCTGGAGCAAAAAAAACAAATGGCGAAAAACTACACCCGACGCAAAAACCTATAGCACTTATTGAGAAATTTATTTTACATAGTACAAACGAGGGCGATAACGTCCTTGATACCTTTATGGGTTCCGGCACTACCGGCGTAGCCTGTATCAAGACCAACCGTAAATTTATCGGTATGGAGTTGGATGATGAGTATTTTTGTATTGCCAAAACAAGGCTTAAAAATGCCATAAAAGAAAAACAACAGGATTTATTTTATGAAAACAAAGAGGTGGTAAATGAATGAAAAGAAGTTTTTTATTTTTTTTATTTGTATTTTGCTTTTTAGCCTTTCCTCTTGTTGCACAAGAAGCGGAATACACAATCACAGAAACGGAGCTTACGAGGTTAGAGAAAATCTCGGAAAGCTGGGAGACGAACAGACACAATCAGCAACTACAAATACAGAACTTAAAGGAAAGATTGACCGAAGCCTTGAACTTGTCGGAGAATTTGACAAGTTCATTAAAGGAGGAGCAGGAGACCTTGAAGAATTTAAGGCAATCTTACAACGAGTACGAAGGCGAGGTAAACATAGCCCTGGAAGCAAAAACAAGACAGATTGAGAAGTTAAAAAAGACAGGGTACAGATTAAAGCTCAGCCTTGTAATTTTGTCTTGCATTTTAGCTCTTTTGATTTTGGGAAGTATAGGATTTTTTATTTTAAAAATAAAATTAAAACTTGGGAGGGTTTAAGATATGAAAAATAAGTTTATATTTTTTGTAATTATGGGACTTGTAATTCTTTCGATTTTTATCGTAAATTACGGCCAGTCAATTACAACGGACTGCATCGGAGCAGTCATCGGCTTAGCGGGGGGAGCCTTGGCGGTGTTTGATACCATCAAACACTCTAGGCGCAAGATTGCTCTTGTACCGCTATGTATTGGGATTTTAATTTTAATAGCAATTGGATTTGTACAATTTAAAGGCGTTATTATTCTTGCTGCTTTTGGCTTTGCTGCCCTCGGATTGTATATATTTTTCAGATTAAGAGAGTGATTTTTTAAAAAATGAAAAATCAAAAGGCAAGATAAAAAAAATCTTGCCTTTTTTTTGTTTTAATCTTTACTTTACCTGCTTTCTATGTTAATATTCTTTATAGCAACTGTCGACTAAACTGTCGACTAAATCGAAAATATTGGGTAGTTTTTAGCCGTTTTTGGCGAAAAAACCGCTCAAAACGGTTTAAAACGTCTAATTACTAGAGAACTAGAGTACTGGGGGACTTGGGGTCGGCGGTTCAAATCCGCCTTGCCCGATAAAACTTCGTTTTAAAAAAACGAAGTTTTTTTTTGCCCATAAAAAAAGGCAGTCATTCAAGACTGCCCCTTATTTTTTAATATCCGAATACCAGTTTTACTGTTGCTTCGGCGCCGGTTCCTTTAAAACTTCCTGTAAATGAAGGAGATGCTGCCGAAACTGCTGTTTCAAGTCTAAATACTCTTGTTTCCAAGAAAAGTCCTGCCGTATTTTTCCATACCCTGTCTTCATAAGACATTCCGATGTAGGCTCCAAGAACTTTTAAAAATCGGCTTTCCAATTTTACTCCGGCATCTACATAAAAGGGCTTATAACAATGACAACCTAAACTTGGTGTAATAATCAAATAATCGTTTAAAAAAGGCCTTATATCCGAGCTTACTGCAAGTTTTAATGGCCTGAATATCTTTTTTGTAGGTAAATCATAGGCTGAAGTCTCAGTAAAAGATCCGCTGGGTGGCTTTATTTGAGATGCTTGATCAGGCGTTAAAAAGTTGTTCATATATTGAATTAGAGATTCCATTCTAAAATCGCCTTCATATATTATTGAAAGACCCTTATTTAGTCTGGCCGGGAAGATTGGAATATTTATGATATTAAAATTTAGATTGGCAAGCTCATTAAAAGTATAGGTACCGTAAAAATTAAAATCGGCACCGCCCCTTGATAAAATATCTCCTATATCGAATGTTGCGTTATTTCCGAATATGGGAAGCTGAGAGTACATATTTAGTTTTAGCTTACCTCTTGCAACTATACTTCCTGTCATAGGGTCATTGATAAACTCGTAATCTCCCATATCCGATTCCATATAGACTATAGGTATAAAATAAGAAGTGCTTACTCTAAATTTAAACGAATTAAATTTCATACCGTAGAAAATACCCGTATCTGCAAAGCCTTGTAATGTTCCGGTTATTTTTCCGCTAAAACTGTTTGAAGAAAGGTTCCCCTTTGCTGCAAAATCGATTAAATTTTTAGGAATATTTGAAAACTCGTAACCTCCTGATTTTATAAAAAAACCGAATTCGGCTTTTGATTTTATATAAATATCCAAGTATATGTTTGCGCCACCGTCTCCGCAGAAACTTAATCCGGCCTTAGGCAACGTTTTTGACATATCAGGTAAGTCAATTTCAAGAGTGTTTTTAAACAAATCGGTAATTTTAAAATAAGAATTTGATGCTCCAACTTTAATATCGATACCGAATGCGAATGCCTTCCTACCGTTTTTTAAAAAAGGTTCCTTAGGAGGGAGTTCGGTTTTTGCTTCTTCTTCATTTATGGTATCAGCTTCGGATATTTCAGGCTCAGTTTTTTCAATTTCTGTTTCAGTAGTTGCTTCATCTTCAGCTGCAGGAGAAAAATAATCTATTCCGTTTCTGCTTCTAACTTCGTTCAGCATATCTTCGGTTTGCTCATTGATACCGTCTTCAGAATAGGCATTTACAAAAATAAGTGAAATTATAGTTAATATAAAAATATATTTTTTCATTTGTCTTTCCTTTTAAAATTCATAATTTATATCCATATTTGCGACAGTATAAGCCGAAAAGTTGAATGAGCCGTTTTTGATATCAATGTTGCTATCCTTAGGAATTTTTACCTCTATTTTTATTGGAAACGGATTTTTTTTCATTATGTTTTGTATATCCTCTTTTGATAGATTGATGTGTATTGGGCCCTTGTCTTTTAGTTTTAGTTTTTTTTCAAATTTAAATATACTGCCGTCTTTCCATTCGGGATTATAAATTCTTGCATCAAGTGTCAGACCCGTATTATTTGTATACTCAATAATAAGGTTCAATTCTTTGATTGAATCAATAGCTTGATTGAATGGGCCGGATATGTTGTCTCCTGCTTTTCTTGATAATAAATCATTGATAGACATCTCTTCAACTATGTCATTTTTGATTGTTATAGCCAGAGGTATATCAAGAAGGGCGTGTGCTTTAAATTCAGCCTTTTTATCTTTTTTTATTTTATTTATTATATCTTTTGTAACCGTGAGCTTGTTTAAACTCATGTTAATTTTAAATTTAATTGTTTCAGGTTTCGATTCAAAAATATTTCCTAAGTCTATAGAATCTTGCTTTATACTGGCGTTAGGAATATTATTAATAAAGATGGGATCTGACACGAATGGTGTTTGTTCATTACTCTTATCAATAATTTCTTTTGTTGTGCTGCCGTATTCGAGATTTATCTTTGTAGTTAGGAAAGGTGCCTCTTTATCTGATAAATCGGAAACAAGATATATATAAGCAGTAATAGGTTTAGGGCTTATTTTGCTTAAAATTTCGTTATTTTTTAATATATCTGTATTGATAGTATATGTATTTGCAATGTTTAAATTTGTTCCTAAAGGCTTAATTACAACTTTTCCTAACTCGAATTTTAGTGTTGCTTCTCCTTCGAATGAGTATTCCGCTCCCGGAGTAATATTGTAAAGAGTTAAAGTTTTATCAGTAGAATTATACCCTTCAATGTTGATGTTCACATTAATATCCAAGGAAGGGGTAGTATTGAGTATCAGTGTGCTTTTTCCTTTAAATATGTCTTTTTCTTGAGGTGTATCATTGGTGGGGTTTGCTGTAAATTGAGTAAATTCTGTTTGATGAATATTGAGGGCTGAAGATTCTAATTTTATTCCTATATCGGCAGATAATTTATTTTTTATGGTAGCCTTTATAGAAATAGGATCTAAAGTTATTTCTTCAATATAATTCTTTATATCGACCGGTATAGTTATAGTTTCATTAATATCTGTTGAGATTGTTTGGTTATTAATTTTAATTTCTTTAAATTTTTCTATATTGGAGCTGATTTTTAATGCTAGATTGATTGTTTGTGTATAATCGGCAGGAATTGTACCGTTTATCTCTACATGTCCTGAAACTTTAATTATATTGTTTGTAATTCGTTTATTTTTTAAATTAAGGCTACCTGTTAGATTATCCTTTTTTTCAAAATTTCCTAAAAGTTGACTGCCTTGATTTATTTGTACATGTTCGCAATTTATTGTAAGTTTTTCTTTTAAAGTATCATCTATTCCGTCTAGGGTTATTTCCAGAATTCCCTTTTCGATGTCCGCATAGGATAAATTAGGTGTAGTTAATGGGATAGAAATGTCAGGAGATATATCAATTTTTTCGTTATTTATACTCAGATCATTACCGGTTATGTTTTGTACAGACTTTAATGTTCCCGTAGTGTGACTAATATTAATAGTTGGAATATTTACGGATATTGTAGGAATGGTTATTTCTTGTTTTGAGGGTATGCTGTTTATTTTGTCTACATATTCCGTCATATCTATTTCTTTTTTAGGCACTTCATAGTGAAACAAATAGTGAAGAGTATTACCTTGATTATCTTTTGGCGTATATTTATAAACTTTTAAATCATTAATGCCTTTTAAGTTTTTTTCGATATTGTCATAAAGAATATTTCCTACATTTACTTCCTTACTACCCAGATTAACCTTAACTTGCGGGGAAGCCTTTATTTTGACTTTTTTTAAAAAACCTTGTTTACATGATGCTAAAATTAATACTATTGCAATACCGCAAAGAAAAATTTTTTTGTGTTTCATAACCTTTTCTCCTTAAGTTAAGCGTATCTTATGATGACCTAAAAGGTACATAAAAGCAATACCTTAAACCTTTAGGATAATATCAATTTTCTCTATATAAATCAAGCTGATATGACATATTTATTGACATAAATGATTGACATTTTTTCTTCATATATTGATATATTCTTACATTTATGATAGCATTTATAGTATGAGAACTCTAGACAAATCACTACCGTTATTATTAAAACGGATTTCGGAAAAATATCCCAACATAAGAGCCCAAATGTTTAAGGGCGAAGATAAGGAATTTAAAAGCCTTTCTTACAAGGAGCTTTATGAAACGGCGCTTGATTTTGCGGCGGGCTTGCTTTCCATAGGGGCAAGACCAAAGGATCACATAGGTCTTATAGCCGACAACCGTAAAGAATGGCTTCATGCAAGTTTCGGTATTATGAATATCGGGGCTGCCGATGTTCCGCGGGGCTGTGATGCCACCGAGCAGGAAATTACCCACATTCTTTCTTTTTCGGAGTGTAAATTTGCCGTTTTAGAAAATGAAGCTCAAATTCGGAAAGTCCTTGTCCATATTGCAGAAATCCCCCTGCTGGAGTCTATAATCAGTATCGATAATGTTGATTTTAAAAAGCTTGAAGAAGAATTCAATCTAAAAGAAAGAAAAATCGAATTCCATACATATGCCGATATTATTGACTTGGGTAAGTCGGCTAGGATTGAAGGTAAATTTAAACCTGAAGAATATGCCGAAAATGTAGATACCGATGATTTGGCTTCAATAATCTTTACATCAGGTACTACGGGCAATCCTAAGGGTGTTACTATGACCCATAGAAACTTTATGACTCAGCTTGTTGAGCTTCCGGATAGGATTATTCTTAAGCCCGGCCAAAAAGCAATTTCGGTTCTTCCGGTTTGGCATTCCTTTGAAAGGGCTTGCGAATATGTTATAATAATTTCGGGCGGTACTATCGCTTATTCAAAGCCGATAGGAAGCATTCTTTTAGCAGATATGTTAAAGATAAATCCGACTCTTTTTCCCTCTGTTCCGCGAATTTGGGAGGCTGTTTATGACGGTATCTTTAAGGCTATGAAAAAAAGAGGACGTCCTCTTTACTATCTTTTCTTGTTCTTTATTGAAGTCGGAATAAAGACGATGCGTTTAAAGCGCAGGGTAACCGGTCAATGTCCTCACTTCCAACGAAAAACTAAGGTAATCTATCCAATCTTGGCCGTGCTTCCTCTTTTGTGTATAGCTCCTCTTTATTATATCGGAGATCTTCTTATTTACCGCGCGATTCGTAAAAAGTTCGGTAAATGTTTTAGAGCGGGTGTTTCAGGCGGAGGTGCCTTGCCGCCCAATGTTGACGAATTTTTCTGGGCTATCCGTATAAATGTAATGGAAGGTTATGGTATTACCGAGACTGCACCCGTTATTTCGGTTCGTCCGATGCCTAAACCCGTGTTCGGAACACTGGGTACACCGCTTGCGTGTTTTGAGTCAAAAATCATCGACAAAAACGGAAAAGAATTGACTCATAACCGAAAAGGCTTGCTCCTTGTACGTGGTGATGCCGTAACAAAGGGTTATTATAAGGATCCGGAAAGAACTGCGGAAGTTATCGATAAGGACGGATGGTTTGATACCGGCGACCTTGCAATAAAGACTGTTGACGGAGAGTTAATTCTTAAAGGACGCCGAAAAAATACGATAGTTCTAAGGGGCGGCGAAAACATCGAGCCTGTTCCGATTGAGGTAAAACTGCAAGAGTCTCCATTAATTTCAATAGCTGTTGTTTTGGGACAAGACCAAAGGTCTTTGGGGGCTTTGATAGTTGTTCATAAAGAAAACCTCCAATCATGGGCTGCAAATAACGGATTACGAAATGTACCTGTTACTGAGCTTATACATGACTCTAATGTACAGAAAATGTATGAGGCTGAAGTTGCAGAGCTGGTTAACTCAAAAACAGGATTTAAACTATTTGAAAGGATAAACAAGATTGTGCTGCTTCCGGAAGAGTTTCAGGCAGGACGGGAATTGTCTGCAAAGGGCGAGATGATGCGTCATAAGATAAATCAGCTTTACCGCAACGAAATATACGAGCTCTTTAAATAAGCGTTAAAAATTATACAAAGCTTTAGTATAAAGCCCTTATAAGATGATTTTCTTATAAGGGCTTTTTTTATGTTCAAAAATAATTATGCAAAAAAAAAGTTTATCTCAAGTGGTATAGTTATACCGCTTAAAATCAACAACCCCGACGCAAGCGTCGGGGTATTAAACCCTCCGCACGAATAAACCTTTTTTTTTGCGGCGAACTGGACTTGAACCAGCACACCCGTTAAGGCATCAGCACCTCAAGCTGACGTGTCTACCATTCCACCACCGCCGCAACTGAGATGGATTTTATCAGATAATAAAAAAAAAGTCAATAGCAAGATAAGACTAATTTTATTTTATATTCATGGATTTCCCGATTCGGTTGACACTTCCTCAGTATTTTTAGTTTTGGTTGCGCCTTCACCGCCTGCCGGAGGATCTATAAAAATTGAAGGATCTATTTCAATAGGTGCTGTGTCTATTTTTATTTCTTCTTCTCCTTGAGCCATTCCTGAGCCCTTAATTCTGTCTATACCGATATCCCGTAATTTTATACCGGCTGTATGCTCCGTACAAATTTCGGTCGGCTCTGTTCCATATAAAAAGGGAAGGGTAATGGTTTCGTCTGTACAGTTTTCCGAAGGAATCATTCCCGATTTTTTACATACATCGACCATTATTACCCCTTTTTCGGGCCTTACAAAGTCTTTAAAGGGCTTATTTTTATGTACCTCACGCATAAAGTTTGCCGCTACATAGCCTGAAAGAGCTGCTCCGGTGTTATCGGTGCCTAAGGAATACCCGCCTCTGTCAAATCCATACCATACAATAGCAGAGTAGTATGGAGAATATATTGCCGCCCATGAGTCCGACCAGTTTTGTGTTGTTCCGGTTTTTGCGGCCATCGGCATTCTAAATATTCTGCCTGTTTTTTCATCTTTATAATCAAATTTACTACCGCCTGAAGAAGCACTGAACAAGGTTCCCAGAGTAATAGTCTTTTTTAAAATCTCAGTCATTATAAAGGCATTGCTCGGACTTATAACCTGCATAGCTGCTCCGCGCTTTCTTTGCTCAATTCTAAGGTCAAGTTCAGGATCCATGATTGTAACTCCGTCCCTGTTTTCTATGGCTCTTACGGCTATCGGATCTACGGCACGTCCCTGATTTCCGAAGACAGCAAAGGCTCTTAAAAGCTGGACAGGTGTTACGGCGCTTATTCCGAGAGCCAAAGGATATACCTTTTCAAATGTCCTATCAATTTCAACAGGGTCCGTGATTCCCATAAGTCCGGCAATGCGGTCTATGGCTCTATCAAAGCCTACCAATTCGAGAGTTTTTATAGCGGGAATATTTAATGAAAGGGGCAGTGCCTTATATACCAGAACAGTTCCGTTCCATTTTCCGCCATAGTTATTCGGAATATACTGTACTCCGTCGGCAGACTCAAAAACCTGAGGAGTATCATCCATTCTTGTAGCGGCTGTGATTACCTTTTCGTCAATTGCTGCAGAATATATCAGAGGTTTTATTGTACTTCCTACTTGCAGTTTTGATTGAGTTGCCCTTATAAGCTGATTGCTTTCACTGTATTGGCTTCCGCCGATAAGGGCCGTTATATATCCTGTTTCATTTTCGATAGAGATAAAGGTACCTTCTACCACCCTTTCCATCAATACTTCCTGCATTTTAGCTGTTGATTGTTTGGTAAGAGTTTTTAGGTTGTCTATACCGCACATTAGGGCTAGTACATCAATGGTACTGTTCAGTTTGTTTTGATAATAGGAAGAGGTTTTTACCTTGAGCTGTTTTTCTCCCACATTCAGGGATTCTATTCCGAAGCAAAGGGTTAAAAGGGCAGTCAGGTTACTGTATTGTTCCGCCTGACTGAATGATGTGGAGGTTGAGGCCGAAACCCTGTCATTGGCTATTGCAATGTATTTTTGAAACTCCCTATCTGCTATTTCTTGATGCCTTAAATCGCATGTCGTATGTACGGTATATCCGTCCTTATAAAGGTTCATAGTGCCATACAGCATATTGTCGGCCACTTCACGCCTTACATATTCCGAAAACCATCTGGCCTTATCTTCGCGGGTAAGCCATGCCGATAGGGCAATTCGGGTATAGTCAAAGTTAGCCCAATAGTCTTCAAAAGATTCCGAAGCCTCTTCCTTTGATATAAAGCCGAGGTTTATCATCCCTTCAAGAACATTTTCCTGTCTTTCTTTTGCCCTGTTCGGGTAATTAAATGGATTGTATTTTGTAGGGTTTGAAAGCTGAATAATTAAGATGGCTGCTTCTGCCGGTGTCAGTTCAGAGGCTGAGTGTCCGAAATAAAAGCGGGATGCCGCACTTACACCGTTTGTTCCGCCACCAAAATAGGCTTCATTTAGGTAGAGCATCATTATCTCATCTTTTGAGTGCCGTCTTTCCATCTGGATAGCCCACCAAAGCTCTTTTATTTTTCTTTTTACACTTTTATCGGTTCTGTCGCAATAGAGAATACCTGCGATTTGCTGAGTAATTGTACTTCCGCCTCCTAATGACCTTCTTGTAAGTTGTCCTATGACAGCCCTGATAATCGATTTCATTCTAAAACCCTTGTGCTCGTAAAACAGACGGTCTTCACGGGCTAAAAGAGCTGCAATCAGGTTGGGCGAAATGTCTCCGTAATTGATAAGTTCCCGCTTTTCGTCCAAGGAGAATTCGGTAATAAGATCGCCTCTTATGTCCAATATTCTTGACGGCAGGGCCGGATTAAAGTCGACAAATAATTCGCTTTGTTTTATGTTTTTCGTCATTGCCATCATTTTTCCTAGGGCAAAGGATCCTCCGGCTAGGATCAAGAAAATCAAAATAAGGTATAGATATATTATCTTGCTCAGCTTATTCATAGTCATATATAAAAACATAATTTTAAGTTTTTTACAAGTAGGTAGGTTATAAGTCTTTCTGCAAAGTAGAGAAGGCCGTCTTCATCATAAAAGCTTGGTGTAAAAAAAGAGCCGGTTAAAAAACCGGCCCGCCCATCAGGCTATCGGCAGACGGTGGGTGGGAGGGGAACCATCCGCCGATATTTATTTATCGGCTAAGGATAAAAAAACTTAAAGCTATCTGCGTTTATTTTTTAAAATAATCCATCTGATTTTATCTGCAAGATTAAAAAGTCTGTACATAAAAGGCTTATATACAAAGTCGAATGTGCCTATGTATTCTACCAACTGAGGATTATATCCTGCCTTAAATTTATGAAACCCGTACCATGAATCCGCCGTATCCGGATCAGGGCCTAAACAGCCCCAAAGATCAAAAATAGAGCAATTTAACTTTTTTCCATATTGAATAGCCTTCCACATGATGAGGTTATTAGGCATCAATTCCCTATGACTATTGCTTGAAGCTCCATAAGGGTAATAAAGTTTTCCGTTAAATTTAAAAAGAATCCATGCAGTTAAAACTTCATCTCCATAAACGGCTTTAAATATTCTAAGGATATCTTTTGGGAAGATTTTGAACATCTGTCTAAAGTATTCCCCGTTATGGTTAAAAAAGCCCTGTCTTTTTGTCGTTTCTTCCATCAGCCTTATATAATCTTCCATACCTTCTTCGGTGCTCTTATCTATTATGCTTACTCCTTTTTTTTCGGCAAGGCGGATATTATACCTTGTTTTGGAATGAAAAGAGGCTAAAAGCTCTTCTTCGGTTTTTTCTATATTTAAAAGAAAATTATATTTTTCAAAAAAAGGCTTTCCGTTTTTTGCTCCGTTTTTCAACAAAATTTTTTTCTTGTCTTCAATAAGAGCTTCTAAAAATCCTGCATCCGAAGAAGTCTCTTCTAAAGAGTTATCTTTTTGTACAGGACTAAATACATCCGGTTCTACTTTTATAAATACGGCTCTATGTTTTTTTGCCGCCTCTTTTAAGGCTTCGATGTGTTCTTGTTCCGGCATTATTGTTTTTGAGGCTATCCCAACCGTATAATTGGTCTTAGGTATTTTAGAAAAAATAATCTGAATTCCGTTTTTTAATTTTCCGTTTTCAAAGAAACCTATTCTTTCGGAAACAGCTCCCATACTTTTTTTAAAGTCGCCCCAAACCCATGATTGAATGGGATGAGATACAAGCTTGTCGAATTCTTCTTTGTATTCATCGGTTAAGAACTTAGTTTCTTTCATGTTAACTCCCATAATAAGCAGATAACAGTGAGGCTGAATTTTGCCGAACTGTTTATCATAACTTCCTATTTTTGTGTGTTTACAAAATTGGCAGGATTTTTCGGTATACCTTGCTCATGTATTTCAAAATGAAGATGCGGTCCCGTAGACATTCCTGTAGAACCCACAGCACCGATAATTGTACCCGATTTTATGGTTTCATTCAAGCTCGCATAGACCTTGCTCAAATGGCCGTATAGGCTGGCTCTTCCGTCGGTATGGTTTAAAATAATATAGTTTCCATAAACCTTGTTATAAGATATTTCCTTTACCCTGCCTGCGGCACAAGCCATGACAGGGCTTCCCGTGGGAGCAGCAATGTCTATTCCCGGATGATAACTCGCCTTGCCTGTAAATGGGTCCTGCCTTTTTCCGAAGCCTGAAGTTATAATCGCATCTTTAAGAGGAAAACGGTAAAAAGGCATAAAGAAAAAGGCTCTCACAGTTCCGTCAAAAATCTCTCCCGGAAAACAAAATATCTCCCGTTTTTCTTCAGGGCCGTATATTTTTATTTTTAGCGGTTCCGTTTTATTCTTTCTAAAAAGAGCTTCAGTGAGTTTTTCGATACTTGAAAGGGCTTTTTCAGGAAGATAAACCGCCGGCATTGTCGGAAGAATCAGAACCCGTCCTGCAATGTCTGTTTGGACTGACTCAATTCTATTTAATGTAACGATTGCATCATAAGGAATAGAACAACGTGCTGCGATTTTTATTATGGTGTCTTCACTGTTCGCCTTGTACGTATAAAATCTGATAGGCAGTTCATTTCCTGTTTTAGCTAAGGCTAAAGCCTTGCGTGCATCTGCCACATCATCACTGTATTGAACAAAGATATAATCGTCAATATTTAATTTTTCTATTTGAGGGTAGGGGACCTGGGCCTTTAAGATTGAGCCCGATAAAAAGAAGAACAAAAATAGAAATTTAAAAGCCTTCATTACCGTTATTTTTTGATTGGTCTATACCGAAGGCTAAAAAACCGTAGATAACAAAAATTAAAATAAGTACAACTAACGCCGGTATTTTATTAAATGTCAAAACCAATTTGATACATAAGATAATACCGCCTATTACGGTTATTTTTTTTAAGATGGAAATGATGAGTCCGCGAGGGCTTTTTTTATATGACTTGACTGCTTTTTTTACCAATAGGTAAAGAATCCCGCATAAAAAGATGCTTATGGAAATTATTGTGTACAAACTCACATTTGTAGCAGCTAAGAGCCACAAGGGGTAGGCTACTGCAATACCTGCAAGTACACACACTCCGGCGATGGCCGAAAAGGTCAACAGGCCGAAAAAAACGGACCCGTATCCCTTAATAATTTTTCCAAAACTCATAAAAACCCTCCGGACTCGTGATTAAGGTTTAACCTGCCTAAAAATTTAAGCTGATTATTCCTCTGAGATTGCTTCCACAGGGCAAACGCCTGCACAAGCACCACAGCTGATACATGTATCAGCATCAATTACGTGTTTGCCGCCGGCTTCGCTGATAGCGTTTACGGGGCATTCACTTTCGCACGCGGCACAGTTCGTGCATTCATTAGAAATTTTATAAGCCATTTGCATACTCCTTATCATAAATTTCTATATCCTTATTATAACATTTACATATAAAAAAGGCAAGGACTCGCATTGCCTCACGTTACCGATTATTTCAAAGCACAGGGTAGATAGGTTTTAAGCCATCTCTTGACCGGAACGGTCCAATCGTCTTCGTTCGAGCCCTCCAGGAGCAGGCGTTCAAACATAAAATGAATGTGGGCTCTAACTTCTTTTTTTTCCTGTTCTGAAATCATTTCGGCATCCTCAAACAGGCTGTCTATAATATTGACCCCATTGCTTATAGTAAACCGGTCTTTGAGCACATAAAGCATCATATACATTGCCGCCGGAATACAGTTTACACTATGCTGTTTTACATACAATACGCTTTCAATAATCTCTAAAGCTCCCTCTTTTAATTCCGCCGTATAGGTTTCCCTCTCTTCTTTGGTAAAATCGTCTTTTTTAAAAACTTCCGCATAATACACTGAAGCAAGAATAACGATTGAAACATGCAGACTAGGAACACATAATAAATGCGGATCGAGGGCGTGAATCATTTTAAATGCTTTATCGGCTTTATAATCGGGACGGTTTGTTGTCGTCATGCAAAACCGGTACACCCTTGCAGCATCGGAATAAGCCTTTTCGATAAGTGAAAGGTATTCAACACAGTACGGCAGGGCCTTTTTTATACCTATTCGGCGGAACAAAAAAGTCATCGGCCTGATCCAAAAATTTGTAAAGTTCAAATAGATTTGTACCTTGCCCGGTGTAAAGGGAATCAATTCGTCCAAGGGGTGTGATACATCCAAAACCGGAATAGACCTAAAGCGCCATTTTACCGAAAACTGGAGCCAAAAAAAATCGCGTATTACGGTACGCAAAAAGCGGAAAAGCACTTTTGCACTTTTAAGCCGAAATGGGATAATCAAATAGGGAAGAAATATACCGTAAGAGCCGATCGGCCGTATGTCCCGTCTTATGACCGGCCATACGGCCGGCTCTTTTTCCTCTGCACTGCCTTTTGCCATGAGCCTTATTATACTGAAAAAGGGTACCGCTTTACAAGTATACCTTTATTTAAAATAGACTTAAAAAAAAGAGATTGGCACTTTTGCCAATCTCTAAATTAAACGTTCTTGAAATAAGATTCAAAACGTATCATTATCGGTTAAGAAAAACGGCATCCGGATGTCAAAATAATGCCGTCTGTGTAACCCCGACCGTTAATTACATTATCGGGTTTATACAAAAAAAACTTAAATTTTTTATTTAAAATATGTAAAAAAAGACAAAATTTATGATAATTTTTAATAAAAAAAGGGATATAAGAAAATCTTATATCCCTTTAAGTGCCGTCGGACAGAATCGAACTGTCGACACAAGGATTTTCAGTCCTTTGCTCTACCGACTGAGCTACAACGGCGTAACACAGGCGATATTATCAGTTTTTCCAAATTATGTCAATAGGAAACTTCGAAAAAGTTCGGTTTTTTGAGGTGAGTTTTGCTCATCGGTTGTCCTTGATTTTTAATTGCCTTAACTAATAGATTAACTTGACAGGGCAGTGATCCGATCCCATTACTCCGTCCAAAATGATTGACTCTTTTATCTTAGCTAAAAAGGAATCGTTTACACAGTGATAATCCAGTCTCCAACCGATATTTTTTTCTCTGGCTCTAAAGCGGTAGCTCCACCATGTGTATTTTGCGGGCTCTTGGCAAAAATGCCTAAAGGTGTCGGTATAACCCGATGAGGTGAACTCGTCCATCCATGCCCTTTCTTCGGGGAGGTAGCCGGGATTTTTTTCGTTACTCTTAGGGTTTGCAAGGTCTATGGGTTTGTGAGCTATGTTGTAGTCTCCGCAAAGAATTACATTGTTTCCTTCTTCTTGTATTGAATCGCAAAATTCGAGGATTGCTGCACAAAAGTCAAGCTTGTAATCCAGGCGGGCTCCTCCGTCTTGCGAGTTGGGAAAATAAGCAGAAATAATCGAAACCTTGTCAAAGTCTGCAACCAAAACCCTTCCTTCATCATCGAATTCCTTTAAGCCCATAGTTCTTACCTGCAGCGGTTCTTTTTTTGTAAATATAGCGGTTCCCGAATAACCTGCTTTTTTTGCAGAAGCCCAATAGGCAAAATATTTTCCGTTAGGCAGATCGGGTTCGGTAAGCTCCTTGCTAAGCTGAGCTTTTGCAGCCTTTGTTTCCTGTACACAAAGTACATCCGGATTTTCGGTATTAAGCCAATCCAAAAAGCCTTTTTTTTCTACGGCCCTGATGCCGTTTACATTCCATGAAATAATCGAATTCATCAAAGCGGCCTTCTTATAACTGTGATAAAATTTCGGTGTGGTCTTCAAAGATGGCCACCGTATGTTCCATATGGCATGAAACCGACCTATCGGCCGTTACGACAGTCCAACCGTCTTTTTTTACTTCAACATCGGCAGTTCCCATGTTAATCATAGGCTCTATTGCGACTACCATTCCGGCCCTTAGACGTGGATTTGGTCTCATTCTTTCAGGCACATTCGGAATACTTGGGTCTTCGTGTACGCCGAGGCCTACGCCGTGTCCGCAATAGTCATAAACAACCCCGTAATTGTGGGAACTAGCCAAATTAAAGACAGCCTTTGAAATATCGGAAACTCTTTTGCCTGCCTTACATGCTTCAATCCCTGCATATAGACACTTAGTGGTAACCTCCAAAAGTTTGAGGTTTTCTTTTGAAACATTGCCTACAGGGTAGGTTACACAAGAATCGCTGATGTATCCTCCTAGGTCTATTCCTATATCCATCGAAACAAGGTCTCCGTCTTTTACTATTCTTTTACTGGGAATACCGTGAATAACCTCTTCGTTTATCGAAATACAGGCAGCCCCCGGAAAGCCTTCGGAATACCATGCGGGAACACCGCCGATTTTTTTTATATAGTTAACGCAAAAATCATCCAGCTCCTTTGTACTAATCCCGGGCTTGATTACGGGCCTTAACTCTTCAAAAAGTTGAGCAAGGGCCTTACAGGATTTTCTGATTCCGTTAATTTGTTCTTCCGTTTTAATTATAATCATAATGATTCTCCAGTTGATTTTGAATAATTTTAATTCCTTTTAGTTTGGGACTGAGCTGCATTGCCTTGTTTAAATATTGGGAGGCTCTGTATGTATCTCCAAACCTATAATATATTTCGGACATACGCTTAAAAATGTTAGCCCTATCTATCTTTTTAAAATCCAATTCCAAAGCCGCTTCATAACAGTCTATGGCAAGTTCGTCTTCAACATATCTATGCAGTTTATCGATTATTATGGATTTTATCAAGTCAGTAACTTCGGGAAAAAAGTGTTTAAAGTAGGGTTTTTGTTTTTCCAAATAAAAGATTTCTTCTAAAAGCAAAAAAGACTCATAATATTCTCCGCGGAAATAAAGCTCTTCTGCAAGGACAAAACCGCAGTCCATAAAATCTTCTTTATTAAAATACTTTGAAAGGTAGAAGCCTCCCGCCTCGCTTCTTCTTTTATTGTATTCTTCTACGGCAGATTGTTCCAATCCGTGAAAAAGATCAAAGAAGATGAGCTTAGCCCGGCATTCGTAGTCCGTTTTTTTTAAAAGCCATAGCCGGTAATCAAAACTTTCGGCCGCATTTTTCTTTGAAAAAAAATCGAAATAATCAAAGGGATTTTCACTGTCCGTTTTTTCTTTTAAGATGTTTTGATAGGCATTTAAAAGAAGCCTCATAGCCGACTCGGATTTTTCTTTTTCGTCTTTTGTTTTATATTGAATCAAATCCGGATGATGGAGTTTTGCTTTTTTTCTAAAAGCAGTTTTGATCTCGGCAACCGAGGCTTCAGGTGAAATTCCTAAAAGAGCATAATTATCGTCTTTTTTTATCATAGAACCCGTGATAATAGCATTTATCTAGGTGCCTTGTCTAGTGTAAATTGAAAACTAAAATAAAGGATTTTTTAGTCTGTCGCTTGACAATAATTCTCTCTTATTTTAGAGTATAGACGGAGGAGATTTTTATAAATGCTTAAAAACATGGATATAAAAAAAGAAGCTCTTATCGGTACAAAGCGCTTTTGGTTTTTAATGTGGGGCTTGGGCCTTGCGGGGCAGTTATGCTGGAACATCGAAAATCAATGGTTTAATACATTTGTATATGCTAAAATAGCAAAAGATTCTTCGATAGTAACCCTCATGGTTATTACGAGTGCATTAGTAACAACATTTTCAACTTTTTTATTCGGCACCTTATCCGATAGGATAGGCTCAAGACGCCGCTTTGTTTCGATAGGCTACGTCGTCTGGGGGCTTACCACCATCCTTTTCGGCTTAACCGAATTTGTAGGAAGAGGGCAGGTAGGAACAGGGGCTAAGGTATCTGTATGGGCTGCCGTTCTTGTTATCCTTGCCGACGATTTTATGAGTTTTTTCGGTTCGATGGGAAACGACTCTGGCTACAACGCATGGAGCAACGATATGACGACGGATAAAAACCGCGGACAGGTTGGGGCTGTGCTTGCAATTCAGCCCGTTATAGGTACGATAGTCGGTACGGTGCTCGGCGGTCTTTTAATAGGATCCGAAAACAATTACCAGCGTCTTTTTTGGTCTATGGGTTTGTTTGTCATAGGTACCGGTCTTATTTCACTTTTTTTGTTAAAGGATGCTCCCGATTTAAAACCGCATAAGGAGGGTTCTTTTGGCAAACAGTTTGCTGCGATTTTTAAGGCTGAAGGCTTTTTTTCGCATAAAGAACTGATGCTCGCCTGTATAACGACAGCCGTCTTTTTTATTTCGTTTAATGTTTATTTTGTTCACATGGGAAACTGGATGATTTACCGCATGGGCTTTGATGCTGCCCGCATGGGAATAATTCAGGGTTTAAGTTTGCTTGCTGCCTCCTTATCGGTTATTCCTGCAATAGGCCTTATAAATAAAAGCCGAACCCCGCGCCTTGCCGCATTTGCAATTATTCTTAACAGTTTGGGCCTTTGTATTTTATCTCTTTTTATAAAGCCGGCCTCGGTCAACCCTGATGCAGTGTTCAGCCTGAAAAATATTCCTCTTTTTTTGTCCGTATTTTTAGCCGGTACGGGACAGATTCTTGTAACCCAATCGATGACTATGTGGGTAAAAGAGCTATACCCCGAAACTTCTCGAGGACAGTTTGAAGGTATGCGCATCCTCTTTTTTGTGTTGACTCCGATGATTATCGGAACAATAATAGGAAATTTTTTGGTAAAAAATGGGGCAGGCTCGGTGGTAAACGAATTCGGCATAACCGAAAATATTCCCGTAGAGTCTATCTATGTATGTGGTGCCGTTTTAGCACTCTGCGCCTTTATTCCACTTTACTTTGCATCTAAGCTTTACAATAAGCGAAAAAACAATGAGCCTAAGGACACTGAATCCTATGAGAAAAAATAAACCTATAAAACCGCTTTTAACGCCTTGGGGCAAAAGCCTAAATCAAGACTGTCCCTTAAACGAATATCCGAGGCCTCAACTTGTAAGGGAAAACTGGCAGTGTTTAAACGGACGGTGGGACTATGCAATAACGGAGACAGAAGAGGTTCCCAAAACATGGGACGGAGCTATCATTGTTCCTTTTTCGCCCGAAAGCCTTTTGTCGGGCATCGGAAAACGGCTCCTTCCCGGAAAAAGATTATGGTACCGCAGAGAATTTACCTTTGAAAAGTGTAAGGATGGGGAAAGGCTTTTATTGCATTTCGGGGCGGTTGATCAGCATTGTTCGGTCTATATAAACGGAAAAAAGGCCGGCTCCCATTCCGGAGGCTATTGGCCCTTTTATTTCGATATAAGCGGTTTTTTAAAGGACGGTAAAAACGAAGTTGTAGTCTCCGTTACGGATGATACGGATACGGGCGATGAAGCTTACGGAAAGCAGACCCTCAACCGCGGAGAGATTTGGTACACGGGACAAAGCGGTATCTGGCAAACGGTATGGGCTGAAAAAGTTCCCGAAACCTATATTCAGAGTGTAAAAATAACCCCTCACTTTAAAAATGCAGAGGTTGAATTGGAGCTTTTTATGTGCGGAGCCGAGTCTGTTCCTCTCGGAGCCAATGCTTCGGTTAAAATCTTTGACGGGGAAAAAGCGGTTGCTGAAGGCCTTTTTCAAAACAACCGCGCCCTTGTAAAAATGCCCGATGACTTTAAAAGCTGGAGCCCCGAAAGCCCCTTTTTATATGACTTTGAAGTCAAAGCGGGAAAAGACAGTATACGGTCCTATTTCGGTATGAGGGAATTCGGTATTCTTAAAGGGAAAGCAGGGCCTGTTTTAAGTTTAAACGGAAAGCCTATTTTTCATCACGGCCTTTTGGATCAGGGCTATTGGAGTGACGGCATGTACACTCCTCCTTCCGATGAAGCTATGATATGGGAAATTAAAACTCTTAAAAACATGGGTTTTAATATGCTCAGAAAACACATAAAAATAGAGCCGCTTCGCTGGTATTATCACTGCGATAAAATCGGTATGCTTGTTTGGCAGGACTTTGTAAGCGGAGGCGGTCCATATAAGGACTTTGTCGTAAAGTATGCTCCTTGGCTTGGTTTTAATTTTAAAGACGGAAAAAGCCGTTATGCTCTTCACGGAAGAAAAAGCGAAACCGGCCGGAAAAATTTTATGCGCGATGCGGAACGTACTATCGATTTATTATACAACATAAGCTCTATTGCAGTCTGGGTTCCTTTTAACGAAGGTTGGGGCCAGTTTGATGCCGCCTCAGCAGCCGCCCTTGTACGTAAAAAAGATGCTGCCCGCTTAATCGACCATGCAAGCGGTTACTTCGATCAGGGAGCCGGGGACTTTCACAGTTATCACATTTATTATAAGGCTTTTAGACCTAAAAAAGATAATCGGGGCAGGGTACTCGCCCTTACGGAATTCGGAGGCTTCAGTTTGCCGGTTCAAGAACACATGAGCTCCGATATTTTATTCGGCTACAAAATGTTCAAAACCAAAGAAGAGTTGAATGATGCTGTTTGGAAGCTTTATGTAAAGGATGTTTTTCCTGCTATTGAAAAGGGCTTGAGTGCTTCAATCTACACGCAGGTAAGCGATGTAGAAGACGAAATAAATGGCCTTTTTACCTACGATCGGAAGAAAATAAAATTTGATGAAGGCTTGGGATTAAAAATTACAAAAACATTAAACGAAATTTTTAAGGAGAAATTTAATGGGAATTTATAATTACACAGTTAAGGACAGCTTAGGAAATAACTTTTCTTTTAAGGATTACAAAGATTATGTTATTTTAATCGTGAACACGGCTTGTGAGTGAGGGCTTACTCCTCACTTCCAAGGTTTGGAAGCATTATACAAAGAATACAAGGATAAAAAATTTCTTGTTGCAGCTTTTCCATGTAATCAATTCGGCGGTCAAGATCCGGGCACAAACGAAGAAATCAGAAATTTTGCTCAAAGTAAGTATGGGGTTTCTTTCCCCATAATGGCAAAAATTGAAGTCAACGGTGAAAATACCGAACCTCTTTTTTCTTTTTTAAAAAAAGCTTCAAACGGTGAAGACATAAAATGGAATTTTGCCAAATTTTTAGTCGATAAAACGGGAGAAGGGGTTACTGCCTATGCTCCTACTGTTACACCTGAAGACTTAAAAAAAGATATTGAAAAACTATTGAATTAGTTTTTTTATTGACGGCCTTTTATTCTTGTGATATAATCCCTCATTAGGAGTTATGATGAAATTTAAGCACATTTTTATGATTTTATTTTTTGCGGTAGTTTTTCAGATTTTGGGAGCTCAGGCTGTTCTAAGTCCCGAAGTTCTAAAAAAAATAAACGGAGCCGTATTTGAAGTTGTTGTTTTAAAACCGGAAGAAGGGAAGCTGGAATATGAAAAAAAACTTCCCATGGAAAGGATTCCATTTGCAATACGAAACGACAAATATATTCCCATAGGAACCGCCTTTTTAATGGATGACGGCAAATTCTATTCTGCCGCCCATGTTTTTAACCTTTATGAAGAAAGTTTTTATAACGACTACAACCTACGTTCGGTATCTGGGGATATTTATAAGGTAGGATCGGTTTTAAGTTACTCTGTTGAAAAGGATTTTATAATTTTTGAGGCAGAAAATTATAAGCATGTAAAAGGCGAAGGCCTTTCAGCCTTAAATGAATTTAACTTAAATACCCCCACCTTTTCCGTCGGCAATGCTTTGGGCGAAGGCATTATAATCCGTAACGGTCTTCTTACAAGCCAAACCTTTGAAGAAAGAAACGGAAAATGGAAGTGGCTTAGGTTTTCGGCTGCAGCCAGCCCCGGCAATTCAGGAGGGCCGCTTATTTCACCTGATGGAATGGTTTTGGGAATTATTACCATGAAAAGCGAAAATGAAAATTTAAACTATGCACTTCCCTTTGCCGAAACAAAGAATATTGCAAAAAATCTAGGTACGGTCTATCTTCCTATTTTTTATAGGCTGCCCCATATTCTTGAAGAAAGCAGTTTTTATGAATTTAAGTATGAAGAAAAATTACCCAAAAAGCTGACGGAGGTTCGAAAATCGGTCCTGTCCGATTATAAAAAATTTACACTCAGCATTATAGATGACTTGAAGAAAAAATATAGTTTTTCCGGAGCCGAATCCTTTACCAAGGCCTTGGGTTCGGAAGAGATTATGTATGGAGCTTGGGCTCCTTCTTTTCCCCTTCATTTGGCCCGTCAGGGAAATAAAAAGTGGGGATTATTTATTCCCAATGATCTAAAAGAATATAAGCTTCCTCAAAACGGCAAAGTAGTTTACGGTAAAATGCTTAATTCAACCATGGCTTTGATAAAAAAGCCTGATAATGTAAGCGAAAAAGAACTTATACAATCCCCTAAATTATATATGGACTATATTTTAAGTGCTGACCGTATTTATAGAACAGTTGCAGGAGAAAAAGTTCCTGTCTTATCTTACGGACAAGCATCAAGGTCTGAAAGCCATATAGATGTTTACGGTAGAAAATGGCTTGTAAATTATTGGGAGCTTCCCTTTGCAGACGGGGAAATTATATCGTATTCTCTTCCTGTTCCCGGAGGAATATATGTTATGAGTAAAATTGATGCTATTTCTTCTACAAGGAATGGGCATAACCTTGATTATAGTTTTATGACCGACTATATTCTTCCTTCATATAATGCAAACTTCGGAGATTGGAAAGAATTTTTATCTTTGTCGCCTAAGGATTATCCTATTGATCCTATGCTTGCAGCAATTAAATTTGATTTTAATTCAACGAATACGATTATAAAAGCCGGAGATTATGATTTTTCAATATCCAAAAAAGATTTTTCAAGTGATAAAGAAACTACCTTAGTTCTTTCTTTAGGATTCAATTTAAAAGGCAGTACGCCCGGGATTGAAGTGCGTAACTTGCAAATGTTTACAAAGGCTAGAAGCGATGATTATATATATATCGGGCTTTCAAAAAATTTAAAACCGCCTAAGGAAGCTCCGGAAAAAAATATCGAACAGTGGCAGCAAAAAATAAATCAAGCAGCTCCTTATAATGCGAAACCATATAATCAAGATCAGTATACATTTTATGATGAAATTCTTTTTATGGATGATATAAAAAAATCTGATACGGAAAAAATCAATCAATTGTATTATATAAGTTTAGAGTTAAAACAACAGGATAGGTTTGAAGAAATTCAAAAATTGGCTGCCGAAATAAAAAAAGGTTTAAAATCTCCCTTAAAAAAATAACTAGGGAATATTTATAGGAGGTATGATAAACAGTTCAGCAGAAATTCAGCTTCACTGTTTATCTACCGAGTTTGCCTTTCGGCAAACGTCGCATTATTGTATGTAGTTTTGCATAAAGCAAAACTACTTGAAAAAACTTTTTTCAAAAATTTGATAATTTTTTCAAAAAGTTTTTATAGGAGAAATTATGGCAAAAGAATTTAGAACAAAAGCCGAAATAGATTTAGGCGAAGGTTTTAAAGTTGAATGTGAGGCATCAGGCAAGAAAATTATTGCGGATGAGCCCTTGAGTTTCGGGGGAACCGATTTAGGAATGAACCCGATAGAACTTCTTTTAAGCGGTTTGGGAGCCTGTAAGTGTGTTACTTCAAAGGTAATTGCAAAGAAAAAAGGTCTCAAACTGGATTATTTGGCTGTTGAATGTATAGGCTTTTTTAGACCGGGTACACTGGGACTTTCCGATATTGAAACAATATATCATATTAAGTCCGATGCTTCCGATGAGGAGCTTGAAAAATTTATGGCTTTGGTTGACGACAGCTGTCCGGTACACGCCACAATCAAAAATCCTGCCCCGATAGCTCATAAACTTATCAGAGTTTAATATCTGTAATTTTCAGCCTTAAAGATACGGGTTTATTCCGTATCTTTAAGAGCTTCTTGTTTTTTAGCCTTTTTCTTGCGTCTAAGCTTAACTTGTTTGCCGAGTTTTGCAGGGCGTACTTGGCTTCTCTCCATTGATACCTTTATTCCCAAATCATTTAAAACGCTTTTTACCGCAAATTCCAATTCCTTTCTTTGAGGATTCATGGGGAGAATAAAGTGTCTGCATTCTTTGTAAACATAGGTATAAACCTCTTGCGGCGGCCCTTCGGGGTTTGCAATCAGTCTGATGTAATCTTTAAGTAATGATTTTAAACATTCTCCCTGTTTTATTTGAGGTTTAGCGTCAACTTCCTTATCCAGAAGAGCAAGATTTTCTATATATATCTTTTTAAATTTTGAAGATGAATCTATAAAGGCGCAGGCTCCCGGCTGCAGGTAAACATAGAGCTTAAAATCCAAAAGTCTTTTTATAATATCGCTTGCATGTCCGCTAAAAATAATCTTATTTATTTCTTCGGTTATTCTTGAAGGGGATACAAATTCCAAAAGATGGGCATTTTTTCGTATTTGAAGCTGAAGAAAAAACGGAATACCGGAATCCGTCATTGCTGCATACTTTATAGCCCGAATCATTCTTACCAGATCTTCCGAAAATATAAGCTGGAGGGGAATAATAGGTCTTACTTTTTTTGCTCTTATATCCTTAACGCCGTCTACATAATCGATTACAAGTTCATGTATGGGGTCGTAATAAAGAGCATTTAAAGTAAAATCCCTTCGGTGAACGTCTTCATCTATTGTGCCGAATTTGTTTCCTATGCTTCCGTCTTCCGTTGATCTAAAGGTGCTTACCTCATATATCTTTTCTCCGAAAAATATATGAACCAGCCTAAAACGCCGGCCTATTACTCTGGAATTACGGAACATTTTTCTTATTTTTGAAGGTTCGGCTGAGGTCGCTATATCGAAATCTTTTGGAACATGACCTATCAATAAGTCTCTTACTGCTCCTCCTACTATATAGGCTTCAAAACCTTGAGAATTTAAACGCTGTATAATTTTTACGGCTTCAATGTCTATTTTTTCGAGAGCAATCTTGTGCTCATCCTTAGTATAGACCAAAGCCTGCCGAACCTGCTTTCCTTCGGCATTTTGACCGTATCGAACTAACATTTATGAATGAATATATTGCATGTAAAAAGGCTTTATGTCAATGAGTACCGCCTGTTTTTACCAAATTTCTATGGTTTTAGATAAAAAAGCCCTTTTAAAATTCGTTATAATATGGTATAATATCTTTTCTACACATTAGGTAATTGCATATTGGAGAAGTTGCGAAAAAAATATGACAATAGATAATGCAGGACTCGGAACTATAATCTCTACAGACATAGTTGTTCTAAATGATCATGAAAGAACATTGGTCAAATATGCTTTTGAACAATTGAATGAAGAATATAAGACTACTGTTTTGGAAATAGGAAAGAAACTCATGGACTTGGAAAGAATGTCGGCTGCGATTTCCTGCTTTCCTTCAATCCATGAGACAGGCGTTCTTGCAGGCCAAAAGCGCAGTCAAGAAACACTCATAGAAACTTTGTGTAAAACTCCTTCCGATGCCCGTACTCTTTCAATGCCCACAAAGGCTGTATTGGGCCGCGGTTTTCTTGTAGCAAAATTCCATATATTTTCTGCTCTTACCAAGGTCGCTTCAAATTCATCATTTTCGGAAGAAAAAATTGAAGAACTTAGAGCGGCTACTATGAATATCATGTTTACGATTATGTCCGAAGATGTTTATATTTCGATTTTGGATAGCAATATTTTGGATAAACAAAAACAAGAAAAGGTAGCAAATGCCTTAACCTATCTTTGGGAGCACCGTTTGGATCAAAACACGACTTCTTTTGCTCCCGTTCTAACCCGCGTTTGGACTGCCCGTGACACAATAGCTCCGGTATTCGGTACGATGATGGGCACCAGCGAGCTTTTTTTGCTTTCTTCCAAATTGGATGATTCTTGGCAAAGTTTTATGCTTGCAAAACTATCCAATAAGATTATAGGGCAGTCTCTGGAAGAGTTTTTATTCGGCATCTCATATGAAGATATTCTCTATGTACGCAATCAGCTGGTAAGCTGTAAAATACCTGCAATGGGCAGGGAAGATGTTGCCAAGCTCTTAAATAAAAAACTGGATTTTGATAATTCCGATCCTCGCCATTTTTATTCTTCATATGTACAGCGCCGAAACAATGCCGATGCCCGCAAGCGCCTCAACGCCGCCGGCCCTAAAAATACGATTGAAGACTACTACATCAGCTTTTTATTTGAAAAAGGTCTGGAGCTAAAAGACGAGAAGACTGAGGCAAAAAAGTAGGGGAATTTAACTTGATATATATTGTGTGTTTTTTCCCTTGCCGTCCTTTAGTATAATTCCGTTTTCAGTAAGACTCTTTAAAAGTCTTGATACACTTGATGAACTCATATCAAATTTTTGTTCTATATCGGTGCGTGATACTTTTTTCTTCTTTTTTATAAATTCAATTATTTTTATTTCCGTATCCTTTAGTTTATCATTATTTTGCGGAAGGTATTTTGTATTGATATTGGGAAGTACGATTTTAAAAGCGTTTGCAGTATTTTCGATTATCGGTTTTTGTGTAAGATTTTCGTAGGCACCTATAATTTTACTCATGCCTGTTCCATAAGCTTCAATAAGGTGAAGACGGTAAAACACACCTGCTAAATTTTTGTTTCTGCATATGGAAAGCCCCAGCATAATATCTTCAAGCAAGATTCCGGGTAAAAGTCCGCCTATTGAAACAAATTCGATTCTATCCGTATATATGCTTATCAAAGAACTTGCACTAAAAGAATAGTCTCTATGTACCAGTAGATTTAAAAGTGCTTCTCGTATTGCTGAGGGAGGGTAATCCCTTGTGTCTACACGCAGGAGCTTATCAAAGGTTGATCGCGTTTGATTGTGCATGTCTATGTAATTATAAATGTCATTTAATTGTTGAATAAGAGAGCCTAAAAATTCTTTTCTGTCTTTAAAAATGCTTTGATCCCTTCCTTCAAACACGGCGGCTTTTACAGAGTGCACACATTGCTCCGATAATAATAATCCGGTATTTGTGTACATTCCGTCTTGATTAAGTATTTTCAAAGTTTGCTTTTGCTTAGTTCCAAAATCCAAATTTCTAGCTTTAAATTCCTTTGATAAGGCATTAAAGGTTAAATTTTGTTCTGTGGAGCGCATCTCTTCAAAAATATCTCCATCCGTTTCCTTTATCATATTTCTTATTGCCGTATCGCTTGCAGGGGCGGAAGATGAACCCTGTCGAACATAGACACCTTCCGGCCTTAAACCTTTTTTAGCAAGATAATAGGGGCGGTTACTGCCTCTTTGAACACTAATTTGGATTATTTGCTTTCCCTGTGTTTTTGTTATTTTATAATTGACAAACATTGTTATATCGGGTCTGATCGAATCTCTTATCATATTACTGAGTTGGAGCATTGAATTATCAATATCTTTTATCCCTACAACTTTCCCGTCATCTTTGATACCGACATAGAGCGTTCCGCCCTTACAATTTGCAAACGAAACAATTACTTTTTTGATGTTTTCATCGATTTTTTCTTTTAACTCTATGGTTTCGCTTTCTTGAAAAATCAATTTATACCCCCTTATACAAAGTTATACTTAACTGAATTATAACCTGTTTCTTGGTTCTCGTCAAGTATTTTTGGGGAGAATTGACGAGAATGGGGAGAACTGACGAGAATGGGGAGAAAGAGACAAGATTTATTTACTTTAGGTCATCTCTAAAAACCTTGTTGGATTTGCTTCGCATCCTTCGGAATAGAGATGACCGACGAGTTTTTCATAAGTCTTTATGTATAAATGACTTATGAAAAACGTCGCAAGTTAAATCTAAGGTAAACCTCTAAAAACTGAAGTTTTTAGAGGTTCCCTTTAATTTGTCTATCGTTTTGACCATCGGTTTATACCGTGAGAGATTTTTGTTTGTAAAATTGTCCCATGCCGTGTACATGTGCCCTAGCATCGCAGGGTTATCCTTGTATAAAAGCGAATAGTCGATGAGGGCGTTTACCGCTTTAATATCTTTAAAACTTGTCGGCAGGACGCGGAAGCCCTTGTTTAAAAAAAACGGAATGGAGCCGTAGCGTTCCAGCTCGTCATAGTGCCAGTCGCAGATGATGATGTCCTTAGGGATAAGGTCGACGGCGGGGTAGGTTCCGTTACATGAGCTTTCGTATTCGCCCTTATAACCGCTATCTTCATCCTCGCTGTCGATGAGGCGGTCGCCCCACATATACATTGTAAGTCCCCGTTTTTTGACACAGTGATCGTAGAGTCTGTTCACAGCACCGGCGAACAGTTCGGCCTTGTCTTTTCCTCGGCAAAGGGGGCATGCATCTTCGCCTATCAAAAACACCTCATCCAAGCCGACGTGTATTTTTTTTACCGAAAAAACTTCTGTAATCTCGTCGATTAAACCGAATAAAATCGTGTAGACTTTTTCATTGGAAGAGCAGAGACTTCGGCAATAAATACCCTTATTGCCGGGGTAGAGGCCGGGAGTTTCGTCCAGTTCGGGGTAGGCTTTGAGCATGGCAAAGGTTTTGTTTTCCCACGATTGATGGCCGAGGCAGTTTATTTCGGGGATAAGGTCGATGGAAAGCCTGCGGCATTCGGCTGCAATTTCGCGTGCGACGGTTTCGGAAAGCACATATTTGTTATAGAGTTTCGGGTCGCTTTTCCATTGATAGTTGTAGCCTATTTTGAGAAAAAGAGTGTTGATTCCCCGTTTTTGTAAATTGGGCAGTTCTTTTATCAGATTTTTGCCCGTTTTGTCGGTATTTACGCTTGCGTGAAATGCAATGACGAATTTGCGTTTAGGCATGGTGCCGTTTGTTTGAGCGTAAACAGCCGGCTGTAAAAGCAAAAGCAGCAAGAAGGGTACGAGTACCATTGCTTTTTCTTTGAGAGTTTTTGCTATCATAGTGAACCGCCTCATTTAGTATACCGCCTTCATCACTCCCACTCAATAATTATCATAGCATATTTGTTTCTTTTATGTATTGTCAGTATCTATTAAGTTTCTAAAACCAAACATTTTATACCTATTTTTTGTGGTTTTAGAGGTTTTTAGTATCAAAACAGTATCAATAATGATACTAAAAATATTACTATCATAATCATTCCATTTTTATCTTTAATATCACATCACTATTGCTTAATAATCGCTTTATTTCTTCCTTGCTTAAATTTTTAATCTTCCCAATTCGAGTATATTCCCATGTGTTTGCTCCATAAAATACAACTATTTTGTTTCCGGAGTACAGCATTATATCTCCGGCTTCTGCTGTAATTCTTTTATCAGATGAGGAGTAAGTTTTACCCAATTTCTCCTACCTGCTCGAAATCGCTATATTTAGATAACCGGGATGGTTACCTTTCCTTGTTTTAATTCTTCCTTTAGTTCCTTTACAGTATTATTGTTTTCCCATTCAACATCAAGTACAGTGCCATCTATTTGCATGTCTTTTATCATATTTTCGCATCTTTTCCAAAGTAATAGTCTGTTTAACGATTCCTTTTTCCGGTATTTTCTGTCCCTCGGATTTCCTCATGATAGAAATAATCCACGATCACCGGATGTCCCTGCGGGACTCTGCCATAAGGCATTTCATTATCCACAAAGGGACAATCATACTTCTTAGCCATTTCCTCAGCTTTTACTTCAAGCTCTTCAAAGTAGCTGCGGTTATGCTTGTTATAGATCGCATCGTAAAGCGGTACAAGGTCAGGATATTTTCCAGCGATATAATCCATAATCGTCTTCTTGAAACCGCCCCGAAGATTGAGATTTTCGAGCCAGAACAGATCGCACTGACCCTTTACCCGCTCAAAGATCGCTTCAAAGTCCGTGATACCGGGGAATACTGGGGATACGAAACAGACTGTACGGATCCCTGCGTCATATACCTGCTTCATAGAAGCGATACGACGCTCAATGCTCGAAGCAGAGTCCATATCGTTCTTAAAATTTTCATCCAGTGTGTTGATCGACCATGAAACGGTTACTCGTCCAAGCTTCTTCAGCAGATCGATATCCCGTACCACAAGATCAGACTTTGTGCAGATTAGAATATCTGCGTCACTGCCGATCAGCTGCTCCAGAAGTTTTCTGGTATTCCCGAATTGCCCCTCCTGTGGATTGTAGCCATCCGTCACAGAACCGATGACCACCCGCTGTCCGGCATATTTCTTCGGATTTTTAATTTCCGGCCAATGCTTCACATCAAGGAAAGTGCCCCATCCCTCCTTGTGTCCGGTAAAGCGCTTCATAAAAGAAGCGTAGCAATACTTGCAGGCATGTGTACAGCCTACATAGGGATTGACCGAGTAACCGCCTACCGGCAGACTGGACTTGGTCATGATGTTCTTTGTTTCCACCTCACTAATGAGGATTCCATCGATTACTTCTGCCATGATCTCTGTACCTCCAACACTTTATTGAATTCTTCCGGCATTTCCTGAATCATATTTTCATCCCCTATGATAGAGACAAGGTCTTCCTTCATAAACACCGGAATGCCGAGCTCGTGTGCCTGGTCCGTCAGAGACCATGCCCACTCCGGCTCCGTATGAACCTTCCTGCTCAGAACTCCGGTCATGGTGCCGACAACAATCCAGTTGATTCTGGAAAGGTCAACTGAACCGGGATCGTCGAATAACGGTTCAAAGGTAACATGATAGTGTTTTGCTCTGACATTTTCCCGAAGCGCGTCAATACGCCACAGTTCTGCTTTCCTCGTCACCGTAACGCCAAACCATGCGTTTTCCAAATCTGTATCAAAATCCAGAAGATCGGGGCGCTTGGTAAGGAATAGGAACTGATGCTGTGGATTTTCACGGATCGTTGCAAATACCTCGTCTCTCCATTCCGGCTTCCATCCGGAGAGATCGCTCATGCCGGTAAGAAGAAAGTTCTGCGGACGTTTCTTTTCCATCATCTTGAGCTTACCCGGAAAGAATTCAGGGTCAGCGAAGTCATCAATCATATGCCAGCGTTTCACATTGTTGCGGGCATAGCAATATGCACACCCCACTGTGCAGCCGATGACGATATTCATGTTTTGAATCTGATCTTTGATACAAATACTCATGACTTCTGCCACTCCTCAAGATTCTTTCTGATACGGTCGAGGCATTCCTCAAACCGGGTAATTTCTTCCTCTGAAAAACCTTTGTAGTAAATACTGCCCATCTCATCAGATACAGAATTGTACTCGTCCTTTAAGGCATGTGCTTTTTCAGTCAGAAACAGGAGTATTTTCCTTTTGTCCGTTTCAGACTGAACGCGGCTTATCAGCCCTTGATTTTCCATTCTTTCCAGCATCGTCGTAAGAGAAGTTATCGCTAATCCACATTTGATCGATAGTGACCCAATCGGGATTCCATTCTCCTGCCACAGCACATAAAGAATACGCCCCTGGGCTCCATTGAACGCATCAATATTCTTTTCACTGAGAATCTTCTCAAAGATCCGGTCTCCAAGCTGTTTTATTTTGGTGACAAGAAATCCTCCATTCATTTCCATACAAAAGCTCCTATATAGTAGTTTATCAAATCATACTATATAGGAGCTTTGTTGTCAACAGTTTGTATGTCTAAATAGAGGTAAATTCAAATTTATCAACCACTATTTCCACAAAAGCCTCCCACCAAAATGATGGAAGGCTTTCTAAACAATTTATCTAAATTCAACAACTTCCTTTTAAACCTACTTTTTCTCATTTTTAGTATCAAAACAGTATCACTAAGGAGCTTTTTGCTTCCGTAAACCGTTGTAATATTGTCTTTTCAACGATTTTACGGAAGAAACATTTTTGTTACTCTACTCCCACTCAATCGTAGCCGGCGGTTTTGAAGTTATGTCGTAGACTATTCGATTGATGCCCTTTACCTCGTTTATAATACGGGAAGAGACTTTGTCTAAAATTTCGTAGGGAATGCGTACCCAGTCAGCTGTCATAAAGTCCGAGGTTTTTACTGCACGCAGGGCGAGGGTGTAGTCATAGGTTCTGAAGTCGCCCATAACGCCCACCGTCTTTGTTGAGGTAAGAACGGCAAAATACTGGCTTAAATCCTTTTTTATGTCTGCCCGCTCAAGTTCGCTCCGCCAGATAGCATCGGCTTCCCTTAAAATATCGAGCTTTTCTTCGGTTATTTCGCCCATGATTCTTATGGCAAGACCGGGACCGGGGAAGGGCTGACGGTGTACCAAATAATCGGGAAGGCCGAGCTCCGTGCCTAATTTTCTTATTTCGTCCTTAAAAAGCGTTTTTAAGGGCTCGATGAGGGACTTAAAGCTTATGTGATCGGGAAGGCCTCCGACATTATGATGGCTTTTGATTACGGCGGAACCCTTGGTACCGCTTTCAACTACATCGGCGTAAATTGTGCCTTGGGCAAGGAAGTCCACAGTTCCGATTTTTTTGGCTTCTTCTTCAAAAACGCGGATAAACTCTTCGCCGATTATTTTCCGTTTTTTTTCAGGGTCGGAAATGCCTTTTAACTTGCCCAAAAAACGGCTTTCCGCATTTACGCGGATAAAATTCATTGGTGCATCTCTAAAGGCGGCTTCTACCTCATCTCCCTCATTTTTGCGCATAAGGCCGTGATCCACAAAAATACAGGTCAGATTTTTACCGACAGCCCTATTTAAAAGAGCTGCAAGCACGGAAGAATCTACTCCTCCCGATAGGGCTAAAAGCACCTTGCCGCCTTTTACGGTATTTTGCACATCTTTTATAGCCTCGGCCAAAAAGTTTTTCATATTCCAATCGCCTTTAGCTCCGCAAACATTGTATAAAAAGTTTTTGATTATATTTTGCCCTTCTTCGGAATGTTCAACTTCGGCATGGAATTGAATGCCGTAAAGTTTTTTTTCTTTATTTGCCATGGCCGCATTCTTTGTATTTGCCGTTTGAGCTGCCGAAACAAAGCCTTCAGGCAGGCGGGAAACGCAGTCTACATGGCTCATCCAAACCGAAGATTTATCTTTTATGTTTTTAAAGAGCGGAATACCTGTGTCGAATTTTGTTAATGTTTTGCCGAATTCTCTTTTTAAGCTTTTTTCGACCTTGCCGCCTAGACAATGGGCCATGGCCTGCATACCGTAGCAAATGCCTAAAATCGGAATATTTAAGTTAAAAATTTCTTTGGGGGGCAGGGGAGCTTTTTCTTCATAAACGCTGTTAGGCCCTCCCGTAAAAATAATACCTATGGGCTTATTTTCCCTTATGTAATCAATGGCCTTTGAAGCCGGAACAATATCCGAATAAACATTTAGGTCGCGCACACGCCTTGCTATGAGCTGATTATACTGACCGCCGAAATCCACAATTAAAATCTTTTCCGTAATCTTCATAAAAAGTATTTTATCCGATAAGAGCTTTTTTTTCAAGTAAACCAAGTTTTTTTATACAGGCATAAAAAACTCCATCTTAAAGTAGGCTTTTTTTCATATCCTTACCATCATTTTTAGCTGAAATATTCAAGTCTAGTTCCTAATTACAGTAAATTCTTTTTAAAAGTGCCGCCTATAATCGAGGCGAGGATATTGAATTGTTTATCGAATACGACAATGTCCGCATCGTAGCCGGGGATAAGCATACCCTTTTTAGTATACCGCATAACCGATGCAGGTGTTGAAGATGCAGCCCGTACCGCATCGGAAACCGAAAAGCCGAATTTAACGAGATTTTTTACCCCCTTTATCATCGTTAAAGAAGAACCTGCAATAACGCCGTCTATAGAGCGGTGAAAACAGCCGCCTTCGTGGACTACTTCTTCTCCGTTTGCGATAAGCGGCCCTTTTTCCTGCTCCGTGGGAGTAAGGCTGTCGGTAACAAGAAGAATCTTTTCCAGCGGTTTATCGCGGGCAAGCAGTTTGAACAAATCCGGGTGGACATGAACCCCGTCCGCAATTATCTCACAGGACATTTCAGGGTGAATGAGTACGGCTCCGACTGCTCCTGGGTTGCGGTGATGCAGCTGGCTCATCGCATTAAACAGGTGGGTGGAGTGCAAAATACCGGCCTGCATACCTTCAACCATATTTTGATATTCGGCATTCGTATGCCCGGCCTGCATAACTATACCGCGCTTTAAACCGTAAAGGGCGAGGTAACGCATACCTTTTAGTTCAGGAGCGACGGTCATATTGACGATATGCCCTTCGGAAGCCTGCCACAATCGCTCCATAAGGTCCATGTCAACCGCACATACGGTTTCAGGTCTTTGTACACCGAGCTTATCCGGCGAAATAAAGGGACCCTCCATATGGATACCCATTATATGAGCTCCGTTTTCTTTTCCCATTGCTTTGACGATTTCTTTAATACTGTGTATCATGTCCTCTTCGAGGGCGGGATATAGAGTCGGATTAAAAGCTGTTACCCCGTACTGTGCCAAATCTTTCGACATCTCGATCATAGCTTCCGTCGAACAGTTATCGGTTCCGTGCCCCTTAAAACCGTGGATATGAGTGTCTATAAATCCGGGAGCAATGTAAGATTCTTCGACATCAAATATTCTTACGGAAGTATCGAATTTTTTTTGTAAAAAACGGCGTTCCGAAAAAACATCGGCAATTTTTCCGTCTTCAATTAAAACGGCACAATTTTCCATTTTGGAAAAGCCCGTAAAGAGTGTCCCATTGTGTAAACAAATCGATACAGCCATAACTTTTCTCCATTTTATTATAGTATATCTGTTTAACAAAAAAAAGTACAGTTGTCGATATTTTTTTATTAAAAATTATAGAAGGCTAAAATGTCAATACTCTTAATTGACTTATGATAATGATTATGTTATACTTTTTTAAAGAGGTATAAAAATGTTTTTAAACAGTGTTGCCATCCGCACGGATGAAATGGAAAAATCACTTGAATTTTATGAAAAAGTACTTGGATTTACTTTTAATTATATGATGTCGGCCGCTCCGGGAAAAAGAATTGCTTTTTTAACGGAACCTGACAGCGGAATGAATCTTGAGCTCATAAGCCATGATGTTCCAAAAGCTCAAAACGGCAGCCGGCTTTCTCTTACCGTACAGGTAGACCAGATAGGCGAAGCCGAAAAGTACCTAAAAGCTAAAAATGTCCGTATAACGGCTCCTCCAAGAACCGTAAAAGACGGTAAAAAGATTTTAACGGCCGTAGATCCTAACGGTGTTGAAATAGACTTCATCGAATTCAAAAAAGAAAACGAGTAAAGTTAAATTTAAGGGCGCCTAAAATAAAAATCTTATTGGAGGTAATATGATTAAGACTGTAAAAGATGTAAATTTAAAGGATAAGCGCATAATAATGCGTGTCGATTTTAACGTTCCGATGAAGGATGGAGTAGTGCAGGATGATACGCGGATTAGGGCGGCTCTTCCTACAATAAAATATATATTGGAACAAGGAGCAAGAAGCCTTGTTTTGATGAGCCATTTGGGTGATCCTTCAAAGGACGCAAAAAAAGCCAAGGAAAAGGCCGAAAAAGACGGAAAACCCTTTGATGAGGAAGCTTATATTAACGGAAAGCACAGGATGAAGCCTGTTGCAGAATATTTATCCGGCCTTCTTAAACTTCCTGTTGATTTTGCTCCATCCTGCATGGGGCAGCTTGAAAGGGTAAAAGCTCTTCCTCAGGGCGGAATTCTCATGCTTGAAAACACCCGCTTCCACAAAGAAGAAACTTCAAAGGAAAAGGCCGAACAGCAAATCTTGGCAAAAGAGCTAAGCTTGTACGGCGATATCTATGTAAATGATGCTTTTGGAACGGCTCACCGCTCCCATGCTTCTACAGCCGAAATTGCAAACTTTATAAATACAAGGGTAGCCGGTTTTCTTATGGAAAAGGAAATTAAATACCTTGAACCAATGTTAAATAATCCTGCAAAGCCAATGACGGCAATTATAGGAGGAGCAAAGGTTTCTTCCAAAATTGCAGTTTTGGGAAGCCTTTTAAAAAATGCCTCTTCTTTAATTATTGGAGGAGGAATGGCTTACACCTTCTTAAAGGTTCAAGGAAAAAAGATCGGTAAATCCTTATTTGAAGAAGATTTTATGGATACTGCTAAAAATCTTTTGGATAAGGCTGAAAAACAGGGTGTAAAGATAATCCTTCCTGTTGATCATATCTGTTCCGAAACTTTTTCTCCCAATGCCGAAGCTGTTTTAGTTGAAAGCACCGATATTCCGGATAATCTTATGGGAATGGATGTAGGACCTAAGACCTTGACTCTTTATAAAGAGATTATTTTGTCGTCAAAGTCCATTGTCTGGAACGGTCCGGTAGGCGTTTTTGAGTTTGAGGCTTTTTCAAAGGGAACGGAAGAAACCGCCCGCCTTGTAGCAGCTGCAACGGAAAAAGGCGCACTTACAATTGTAGGCGGCGGTGATTCGGTTGCTGCCGTAAATAAGTTCAATCTTGCCGATAAGATGAGCCATGTTTCTACCGGCGGCGGAGCTTCCCTCGAATTCCTTGAAGGAAAAGTTCTCCCGGGCATTGCATGTCTTGATACTGTTTAATTTTTAATGAAAAATAGGACAAATAAGACTTTTTTTTCTATTTTTCTCTTGATTTTCCTTTGTTTAAAAGCTTTTTCTTCAGGCGTTTCGGTTACGGATGCCGCAGGAAGGCTTGATCTCGATATTTCATGGGATCCGCTTTCTCAAGAACTTATTTTTATAAAAAATAATTCTCAGGTAAGCTGCAAAATAGGGGAAAGTCTTATAATTTTTGATAACGAAAAAGCCGATTTTACTCCGCCTCCCTATCAAAAAGACGGTCTTACCTTTATAAGCGGTGAAATGTATAAAAAACTTGAAACATTTTTTGCCGTACCTCAAAAAGAAGAAAATTATAGGGTAGGGGTTATTTTGATAGATCCCGGACATGGGGGAAAAGATCCAGGCTGTGTCGGCTCTTATGTCGAAAATAAAAAAACGTTTGTCTTATACGAAAAGGACATTGCCTTAAAGGTCAGCTTAGATCTGTACAAGATGCTTAAAAATGCCTATCCGGACAAAAAAATTCTTTTAACCAGAAATCGGGATGTATATCCGACCCTTGAAGACAGGGTAAATATGGCAAATTCGGTAAAATTGAAAAAAAATGAAAGCATTCTCTATGTTTCCATCCATGTAAATGCATCCCTTAGCTCAAAGGCTGCCGGTTTTGAGGTCTGGTATCTTCCTCCCGAATACAGGCGTGAAGTAGTCGATAAAAAAAACGTGCCGAAAGAAATTCATTCCATATTGAATTCGATGATGGAAGAGGAATTTACCATGGAAAGTATTTTAATGGCCCAAAATATTTTGGACGGATTGGATGCGCAAATCGGGGAAAAAAGCCCCAATAGGGGAATACGCGAAAATCAGTGGTTTGTGGTACGCAACGTCAAAATGCCCAGTGTTTTAATTGAATTAGGCTTTATCAGCAATAAAACCGAAATTAAGCTTTTAAATTCTCCGGACTACTTGAAAAAATGCTCCTTGGGAATATATAATGGACTCTCTGCTTTTATAAGCAATTTTGAAAATAATTGATTTCGGGGTATGTAATGAATTACATAAAAACAAAGATTATTGCAGCTTTTTTATTGATTGTCATAATAATAGTTGTGCTTTTTACATCGGTTCTTAATAAAAAGCACGATCGATATGTTCTGTTTTTTAAGAATTCCATAACAGGAAATATTGATACCGAAATCCGTTATGTTCCGATCCAAAATATAATGGAGCCTGAGGCAGCTTTTTTTGAAGAATTGATGCTTGGACCGGTTAATCATCATTGTTATTCTTTTATAAGAACCGGATCCAAATTGCTCTCCTGCTTTGTAAAAGAAGGTGTTTTATATGCCGATCTGCCTGTAGTTTTTACTGAAGATATAAAACAAGAGTTTGATTCCGATGAAATTAAGTCTCTTTTGCAAAAAAATATATTTACCAACTGTAAGAACTTAACGGCAGCTCATATATTCGTTGAGGGTATAGAGATTTACGAATTATTAAAAAAATAACACTAAAAAGCAAAAAAAGTGTTGACAAAATTGAATTATTACGTATACTTATAGTATACAGGGCATAAATTAAGTGCATAAAAGGAGTTTTTGAATGAAAAAAACATTTATACTTGTTGCTATGGCATTCCTTTTGATGGGTGCTGTTGCTGTTGCTGAGGAAGCGGTTATTATTGACTTCGCACTGTTGAATGCAGATATCATCGCAGATGCTAATGGTAAGATGACACAAAACAGAAGAACCGTTATGGATTACGGTCAGGTAGCCGGTGCTTCTTACACAGATGAGCAAAAAGCTTTGATGAGATCATCTCTAGCTCTTGAGCAGTGGGAAGTTCAATTGAATTCTTCCGCTCAGAATCCTCTTTCAGTTGGTGTTTCAACTATTAAGGAAGCTGAAGTAAGAGCTGAAGGCGATAAATTTGCCGGCCAAAAGTTGATGGGTGTCCGCATCTTGTTTCCCGAATGGGCAAATAATGCTAATGCAAAGATTAGACCCGGATTTTTAATTCCTGCTTATGAAAAAATGGCTCAGGTTGATGATCAGGGTAACTTGCAGGAACCTACTGCAGAAGATAAGGCTTCAGGTAAATCAAGATTTGAAGAAGGCTATGGTGTTGTTCGAAATACAGGCGTTATCAAATCAATTGCTGTAAATACCTATGGTATGAACTTCCCCCATGGTCTTTATGTTCTTCTTAGAGATCAGAACAATGTAGTTAAAAGATACTTCATGGGTTACCTCTTATTTGACGGCTGGAGAGAATTGGTATGGAACAATCCTTCATACGTTGCAAATGTAAAGTCTAGGGAATTAAGGCTTTATCCTGTTTACCCTATAGCTCTTCCTCATGTAGCTTTTGAAGGTTTCTTAATCACCCGTGATGCAGCTCATGACGGCGGAGATGCTATCGCATATTTTAAAGATGTTAAGATCATCTTTGACAAAGCTGTTTTGACAACAGTACGAGACTTCGCTGATGAAGACCTTTGGGGTATTCAGACAGAAAGAGAAATGAAGAGAAAGAAGATTGAAGTTGAAAGATTCGGTCAAACTCAAGTTTTACGATTCCTTGAACAGGAAAAGTTGGCTACAGAAGAAGGTTTCACACCTTCAGAAGGTTCCGAAAAGAAACAACAATAAGTTCTAACAAAGTTATAAAAGCGGTCGAAATGCTCGGCCGCTTTTATGTGATGACCCTGTAGAAAAAAGATTTTATAACAAAAACTATGTTGTCTGAAGACGTGCCTTGGCTCCCTAAAAAAGAAAAATTAAGGGAGGTTTATACTTCTTATGTGCCTCACTTAAATATCTTGATAGTGCGCATAGAGGAGTTTCTACGTTCTATAGTAAAAATAACTTCTGCTCCTACATATAAAACAAGGGTAAAAAGTTTTAATAGTTATTATTTGAAACTTTTAAAATTTCCTCCAAAAAAAGATACATCAGATCTTCCTGTTCTTACAGATATTCTGGGAGTAAGGATAATATGCCCCTTTTTACAGGATATAAATGAAGTTGAAACAATTCTGCTAAAGAATTTTAAGATAATAGAAGTGGAACGTAAGGGTTCTGAAAGGACTTTTAGAGAATTCGGGTATGAATCGGTGCATTTTTTACTTGAGATACCTGAAGAATTTAAGGTAGGTCTTGTTTTACCTAAAAATTTAATTTTTGAGATCCAGCTTCGGACTATTCTTCAAGATGCTTGGGCTGAGGTTGAACACGAGCTGGTATATAAATCGGAGTTTTCTCCCTTTGATCAACCCCTAAAAAGAAAGCTTGCTTCGATAAACGCAAGTTTGAGTTTGGCTGATATTATTTTTCAGGAAATTCGCGATTATCAAAACAAGCTTAATGCCGAGCTTGAAAAAAGGCGTTTTGAATTTTATTCGATGGCTGATGAATATACGGCTCAAGTTTTACCTGAAACCAATATTGTTCAACATGATAATGTAGAGCATGGAGAGGAGTTGAAGCTTGCCGAAACGATCGATGATTTGATATTATCTGCAATTGAAGCTCATAATCAAAATCTTTTTGATAAGGCCGAAAAGATTTATACAAAAATAATTGAACAAAATCCTAACGATATAGTTTTGTCGGTTGTATATAAACACAGAGGTATGGCCTATTTTGCCCAAGCTAATTATGAAGGTGCTTATGCCGATTTTTTGCAGAGCTGTAAATATAATTCTGCAAATTTTCGTTCGTTTTATTATGTGGGAATAGCTTTAACTCTCTTAAACAGAGATGATGAAGCCATTGAATATTTTACAAAATCGCTTGAAATAAATAAGTTTCAAGCCCATGTTTATTTTAGGCGTGCTTTGTCCTATTTTAAACTGGCCTTATATCCTGAAGCTGCCAGGGACTTGGATTCTGCCTCGGATCTTGGTTTAGCCGAAGAAGATGCAAAAAAATTGCGTATAGCTATTGCAAAAAAAATTGATATGGTGTAATCTAAGCGGCTGTATTATGTCATATACAATAACTATAGTTTTAAATTAATTACGGAGGTACCTTAAATGAAAAATCGATCTGCGATTAAAAGACATAACCAGAGTGAAGTACGCCGAATGCGAAACCGCTCTGCAAAAAGTGAAGTACGTACAACAGCTAGAAAGTATACTGAGGCTGTTCATGCAGCTAATGCGGAAAATGCCGCAGCCTTACTTCGCGAGCTCTCCAGTCAGCTTGATTCTGCAGCCCGAAAAGGAATTTTAACAAAAAATTCGGCAGCCCGCAAAAAGTCAAGGATGCAGCTTTTGTACAACGCTTCATTTGCAGCAAAATAAGAATGAAGAAAAACCGCAAAACCGATTGGGATTGCGGTATTTTTTTATATTTTACCCAATTTACAATTGCCTTAAAATGAAACAAAAGCGGTCAAAAATAGACATAATAGATTCCGTTTATCGAAACAATCCTCAATACCAGCTTAAGCAGATTAATGCCATAGCTAATCTGTTTTTAGATGAGCTTTCCGTGCTTTTGCAGCAAGGAATTCCTGTGGAGATACGCGGCCTAGGTTCTTTTGATTTTGCCGTTTTGCATGGCCGAAAAAATGCCCGTAACCCTAAAACAGGAGAAGCCGTTTTAACTGCCGATAGGTGTAAGGTAAGATTTAAACCAGGAAAAGAGCTTAAAGAAGCTCTGCACAAAATCGATACTCAAGAGCTTATTGAATCATGAAAAATAAATTTATATTTTTTACTTTAAACCTTTTGCTTGCTGTTTTAGGGGCAGTTCTTTTTGCCTTATCCCATCCTAATTATTTGAATCTAAACGGTTTCCCTATTTTTGCATATATAGCTCTTATTCCATTTTTTTTATTACTTAAAAGGACTAAGCTAAAGTTTTCATTTTTATGGGGAGCCTTTTCCGGTGCTCTATCATATTTTATTTTTAATTTTTGGATAATATTTTTTCATCCCCTTGCTATTTATATAATAATTGCAAAGTATTGTATTCTTTATTCCGTTTTATTTTTTTTCTTAAAGATAATCGATTCTTATGTTTTAAAATATAGCTTTATTTTTCAAGCGACAGCTTGGGTTGCTTTTGAATATGTTAATACTCTGGGTTTTTTAGGTTACCCCTATGGAATAATGGGCTATACTCAATGGAATTTTCCGATATTGATCAAAGTATCTTCAATATTCGGGGTATGGGGCATTTCTTTTTTGCTTGTTTTCTTTTCGGCATGTTCAGCCTCCTTTCTTTTTGAATTTTATAAAGAAAAAGATATAAAGAATGTTTATAAAAGATATAAATTGCCTATGATGATTTGGATAGGTACGTTTTTTGCATTTATTTTATATGGAGCTTTTACAAAGATAGATCTTTCAGAAGCCCAAAGAACAAAGATAGCTCTTGTGCAGCCTAATAGAGATCCTTGGCTTGGAAATTTGGAAGTTTATAGAAATAATTATGAAGAGCTTAAAAGCTTATCTGAAAAAGCTCTTAAAAATTTTCCGGATATCGAATTAGTGGTTTGGCCGGAAACGGCTTTTATTCCTATGATAAGATGGCATTATAAATATACCTCAACCTATAATCCTAATTCGCTTTTGGTGCGGGAGTTGCTGCATTTTTTGGATAATCAAAGGGTCCCGTTTTTAATAGGAAATGATGACGGTGTTTTGGATGAAAAATTTTCAGATAACAATTTTGATAATCTTGAGGATAAGAAGCTTGACTATAATGCAGCTTTACTCTTTATTCCTAAGAAAAACGTTTTACCTCCTGAACCTCAGACTTATCGGAAAATGCACTTAGTTCCATTTACGGAGCACTTTCCTTACCAAAAAGTTTTTCCACGTTTTTACGAATTTTTAAAAGAAAATGATACGCATTTTTGGGAAAGAGGAAAAGAAGCTCATCTTCTTGAATTTAATAATTTTAAAATCGGAACACCGATATGTTTTGAAGATACCTTCGGTTATATTTCAAGGGCTTTTTCAAAAAAAGGTGCTAATATAATCATTAATCTTACAAATGATGCTTGGGCAAATAGTGCTGTAAGTCAGTATCAGCATTTGAGTATGGCGGTTTTTAGGGCTGTCGAAAACCGTCTTCCGGTTTTAAGGGCTGCAAGTTCAGGGCAGACAGCCTTTATCGATCAAAATGGAAATATTCAGGAAATGCTTCCCCCATTTATCAAGGATATTTTGGTTGCAGATGTTACCGTCTTGACAGAAGGGCATAAAACCGTTTACTCTTATTTGGGTGATTTTTTTGGAGTTCTTTGCACAATTGTTTTAATTTTAAATTTGTGCTTTATTATAATTAATAAATTTATAAAAAGATCGGAGGTTAAATGAAACGGAATAATAAATATAAAGAAAAGAATGTTACGGTTTTAGGTAAGGAAACCGTTTTTGACGGGGTGATGAAATTCTCCGAAACCTTACAGATTGAAGGAAAATTTATCGGAGCCATAGATTCTCAAGGTTCCTTGTATATTTCAAAAAATGCAGACTGCAGAGTTCAGTATATTAAGGCCGCTTCGATAGTTGTTGAAGGCGTTATCGTGGGTTCACTATCGGCTGCCGATAAGGTCGATTTAAAGTCCGGATCTTCCGTTAAGGGGGATATTACTGCCGGCCGTCTTAGAATAGCCGATAAGGTTTCTTTTGAAGGCTCTGTTAGAATGGTTAAAAATACCGGCTTTCCCGAAAAAAACTTTTTCTCTATAAAGTCCGATCAGCTTAAAGAACAGCTTAGCCGTGAGTGATGCTTTTTTATAGGAATTTGAGTGATTGATTTTGAGCTTATAAAAAAAGTTTTTTTTGTTCTAAGAGAAAGAGGCATTAAGCTTATAACCGCCGAATCTTTGACCGGAGGCTTGATAGCTTCCGAATTCACAAAAATACCGGGGGCTTCAGAAGTGCTTTGGGGCGGTTATATAGTTTATACGCCTCAGGCAAAAATCTCGCTTTTAAATATAGAGCCTGATATAATAGACTCTTTCGGAGTGGTAAGTCCGCAAACCGTAGAAGCTATGGCTTTAGGTGCCGTTAAAAATTTCTTTAATGCTTCCTGTGCTCCTGAACCTGCTGTTTCTATTGCGGTAAGCGGAGTTGCAGGCCCATCAAGCCTTGAAGGAAATCCTCTCGGGACAGTATGTGTTTCTTCCGCTTTTTTTTGTCCTACGCCTTCTGATTTTAAAAAATTACCTGATTTAAAAATTTTAAAAAAAGAGGCTCTTGTTTTTAAAACGCATACCTATTGGTTTTCAGGTTCAAGGGATGAGGTAAGGGAACAAACTGTAAATAAGGCTTTTTTGCATGTGTTATCCTTAACGGAAAAAACGGCAGCCCCGATTAGAAACTGCCGTGATTTTAAGTGTTGAACCGAAATTGATATATAATACTGTTTTTCTTAAGGCTCCTTGAAGTTTTTTATTCGTAAGGGATAACTTCGGTTCTCCACAAAATCATAAAATGAATAGCCGTGTCCTCGTATTTTGTACCCTTGTATACATCCAATATGGTAATCTTAACATCTTCTTGTTCGGGTAAAAAACTTATATCTACAGTTTGAGGGTGGGGCGTATCCTTTACGGTGAACTCTTTTTTCTTACCGCTTGTAACTCCCTCAACCATTATCTTTTTAATTCTCCCATTTTCATCGTAGAGTTTAGGATTTGAAGCGGAAATATAACCGTTCATTAAGAGTATGTATTTGTCACTGGTGTCATTCCATGTTTTTATAACAAAGGACTCTCCTATACCCCAGCCGTCTACACCTTCTACCCAAGGAGTGTCTTGTTCCATGATCGATAAATTTTCTATTTTATATTCTCTTTTCCCTTCTTTTGATTTTTCCACAAGATGAGAACTTACATTTTCATAGTAAAAATAAGGTGTTTCTCCTGTTCCTCCCATGGGAAAATCAGAAAAAAAGTCTGAAGCTTTTTTACCCTTGCGTGTAGGCAGCATACCGAGGCCTACAATACCGTCTTTATTTTCTCCCAAAGCTTTTTTTGCCAAACCCGTTAAAAGCATAAATTTATTTCCGTAATAGTTTTTTGATTCGGGATTAAGTCCTGCATATAGGTCATCGGGCATATCGGCATTCAATTCAAATAGAGGAAAGCGGCCTATATACTTTTTTTTGTAAGTATAGATTTTTTTTACTCTTTTCTGATTTGCATTATACCAGCTTATTTCAATCTCGTTTCCTTTTTGGAATTCGATAAAATAGGGGCATGGTACCGTATCCGTATATCCGAATCCTGCCAAATCAAAGTTTTGCCCTATTGCAAAACTACCCACGATTAAAAAAAGACATAAAAATAAGCTTTTTTTAAATAAACCGATCTTACTTTTTAAAAACATTTTTTTTCTCCTCATAAAAGTTTTTAATTAATTTTTTAAAACCGGACAGGCCGTAAAGACCTGTCCGGAAGACGTCGCTAGTAAATAATTATATATCTACATGCCGTTTAGATGTTATGGTAACGTTGATATTTTCGGGAGTGATTCCTGTCAGCATATTCATAAAATCATCATGTGTGGACTGTCCTCCTGTTATGGACGAAATACATCCTGCAGACCAAGGATTAATCCATATTCTATTCCCGCCGTTTTTCGGTATAAAACCTTTTTTATATTCGGTAGCATGAAAAAGATAGTATTTGGAATTTATATCATCCCTAATATTTTTAGGAATGTTTGAATCCTTAGTTTGCAGTCTCAATGTATTTTGAAAACAATCAGAATTATATGTACCATCTGATTGCTTTGTTAGTTTTTTTGCCGTAAAATAATATTTGCCGTCAGGTAAGGTCATACCTTTATGTTCATCGGCGAAGGCTTTGCTTTCTGCATTAGCACCAACCATGTCCTGAATATTGCACTTTACAACCTGCCCGTTTGCTAACTTTACGGTCTCAATAGTCCGAACCGAATCGAATTTATTTCCGTAACCGTCATGCTCACGCTTAATCGAAATATCCATACCATCTACATTAAAATCATCAAGTGTTACATCTCGGCCCTGTGTGTCATAGTCTACAATAATACTCGCAGGCTTATTTCGACGGAATTCAAGAATATCTCTTCGAGATGTGTGTGAAAACTCTGCCAAAGCAGCATTATCGGTACTACCTCTTTTACTTAACAGCAGATCTCTAGCTTTTGTTTTCGGAGAAACTTCAACATGCTTAGTATGCCGGTGATTTATTTCGGCAGCATTTTTCTGCAATGCACTGTTTCCTGTATTTGCAGCTGATTTTACTTCATCATTTTTATCAATTCCCTTTGTTGAAGAATCATCAGCAAGTTTAATACCAAAGCTATTACCTATTTTTGTACCATCATTTGTACTGTTACTCGGATTAGGTCCAATCAGATTACTACCTGTGGCGGTTAGTTTTTCATCTCTAACCGGCGGAGTACCCGGGTTAGGCTCAATCGGGTTAGTATCCGAGTCGTCCGGTTTTTCAGGTCTAACCGGATGTGTAACAGGATTAGGTTCAATAGGATTAATATCCGTATTGACCGGTTTTTCCACTCTAACCGGATGTGTAACAGGATTAGGTTCAATAGGATTAGTATCCGTATTGACCGGTTTTTCCACTCTAACCGGCGGGGTACTAGGATTAGGCTCAATCGGGTTAGTATCCGTGTTGGCCGGTATTCTAGGTCTAACCGGATGTGTAACAGGATTAGGTTCAATAGGATTACTTATTGTATGACTATTTGATGCCCGTCCGGTTTTTGTATTGGGAATACTGCTTCCATTATTACCATTACCTATAGTCGGATTATCTAAATCTCTTAAATAATAAGAATTTCTCCAATTTTCCATAAACTTCTCCTTAAGTTAAATTTTTTCCATGCATAGAAAATATGGAAGCTTTTGGAAATCACTTAGTTTTCCTCCTGCCTCCATTATATTATAGCTTTTAGTTAAAAACAATAGTACTTTTAAAAAAAATAAATTTAATTTTCTTAAAAAATTCTGAATTTGTATTTTAATATAATTTTAACCGGTCAATGGGTTAAACGTTAAGCGTTAAGTTGACAAAGTTATTGATTATATGTTAAAATCCGCTAATATGAGATCCTTTTTTGCTACAATTTTTATTGTTTTAAGTTTCGCATTATTTTCCGAAGCCGATGTTAAGAATATACATGAGTTTTCTTATGGAATAGAAGCCGATTTATCTAGAAAGGGTAGGCTGGAAGCTTTTTCATATGTTATGAATTACGGTTTTTCCATTCCCAAACTCTCATCAGGGCTTGGAGTAAAAACCGGATCTGATTCTATTAGCGGAACTGTGTACGGAAAATATTCACCTCTTAAGCTTAAATATTTTTCACTTGGTGTTCATGCTATATATAATTTAAACCTTTTTACCGGATACTGCATTGAAAATAATTTTTTGCTTGGAGCTAATCTCTCTGCCGGAAAATTGGATAAGGTTTTATTTTCTTTAGATATATCATATTTATTAAAACTTACGGATTTTTATAAATTATCTATAATACCCTTAATAAAGGACAATACCTTAGCCTTATCATTAAAATTAGAAAGTCTTATCAAGGATAAATTTTTACTGGCATTTAAGATAGCTTCATATAGTATGCATAATTATCCTTTGTTTTTTACTCCTATCTCTAGTCTTGAAACGGCATGGATCTTATCGCCTGAGATTAGACTGAGTAGTTTCTTTTCCGTAAAATATTCGGATATGTTTACCCTTACATCTTATCTTTCAAATATGATGATGGGGATTTCGCTTGTTTTTAAAATTCCACCTAGGAAGGCATAAAATGATAAAAAAAAGAAAACTTCTTGTTTATATAATTTTTGTATGTCTCGTTCTTATTTCTTGCGGACATGGCTTAAGTGAGTTTTTGTACAGACCTAATAGTGTTTCAGACAGAAGTACAAAGATATTAGATTTGGCCCCCCCCCATACATTGCCTGCATTTACATGTGTAATATTTACAGATATTCACTTTGGTGCCGATAGAAGACGCTATGATAAAGAATTTATTGACTGGTTGAAAAATAAAAAAGCTTCAAATGAATTTCCTTCTTTTATTATTTCAATGGGAGATATTGTTGAGCATGGAAAAGAAGAAGAGTATAAACAATATGTTTCTTTTGTAGCAGATATAAAAAAAATACAGGATATTCCCGTATATACAGCCCTCGGAAATCATGACCTTCATAATTCAGGATGGCAGCATTGGAAAAAATATATTTATCCCCATGTACCTTATTACCGCTTTAAAACTGGTAAATTTTCATGGTATTTTATTGATTCAGGGGATGGAATGTTGGGAGAGCCTCAGCTAAAAAATCTTGTAGAAGAAATGAAAGCTGATCCGAATCCTAAATTCGTATTTTCTCATTATGCAATTTATGGAGGAGGTATTCCATATTTTGTTATGTTAAATACAAAAGAACGGGCAGTTTTGATAGATACCTTCTCAAGAAATAATGTAAAAGTCTTTTTTGCCGGGCATTATCATCCGGGAATGCTTATTTATAGCTATGGTACATTTTCGGAGTTAGTTGTAAGAAGTATTTTAAAATCTTCATCATGGGTTGAGCTTTCCGTTGATGAAACTAATTCTTCCTTTTCCATTCAAGAATATAAGTAAGTGAAACACATATAATACGCTCTCTTGACACAGTTCTTTATATTGGATACTATCTTTATAAAGTTAGAAAAGGAGCCTTAATATGAGATTGGTTTTGGTCAGGCATGGCGAAAGTGAATGGAATAAGCTTAATTTATTTACCGGCTGGACGGATGTCGATTTAAGCGAAAAAGGTGTAGAAGAAGCAAAAGAAGGCGGAACCTACTTAAAAAAAGAAGGTTTTGACTTCGATATTTGCTATACCTCCTATCTAAAACGGGCAATTCATACCCTCAATTATATTTTAAATGAGATGGATAGGGAATGGCTTCCCGTTATAAAAACTTGGAAGCTGAATGAAAGGCATTACGGGGGATTGCAGGGCCTAAACAAGACGGAAACAGCCGAAAAATACGGAGAAGATCAGGTAAAAATTTGGCGCCGCTCCTTTGATATTGCTCCTCCCGTTTTGGAAGAAGGAGATAAGCGATGTCCCTATTTGCAGGAACAATACAGAGGTATCGAAAAATCAGAGCTTCCCTTAACCGAAAGCTTAAAAGATACCATAGCCAGAGCCGTTCCTTTTTTTGAAAAGACTATAAAACCTCAAATGCTTGAAGGAAAAAGGATTCTTATTACTGCCCACGGTAATTCCCTCAGGGCCTTGGTTAAATATTTTGAAAATTTAAGCGATGAAGAAATAATCTCGGTAAATATTCCGACAGGTGTTCCTTTGGTTTACGAATTCGATAAGAATTTTAAGGTTCTTAGTAAACGCTACCTTGGAGATCAAGAGAAAATTAATGCTAAAATAAATGCAGTTGCAAATCAAGGAAAAAAGAAATAAGGTAAGAGTATAAAATGAAGCGAATTTTAGTAGGATGCATAAATCATGAGTCGAACAGCTTTAACCCCATTATCACGGGGATTGAAGACTTTGTTATTTTTAGAGGAGAAGAGGTTTTAACAAAGGGCTTAAAGCCCTATTATTCTTCTACGGGAATTATTGAGACCATTCAAAAATGGGGCTGGGAGGTAGTACCTGCCGTAGTTGCAAGGGCTGTGCCTAACGGCTTGGTTGATTATAATCTATATACCGAACTTAAAAAAGATTTTTTGGATTATATAGATAAGGCCCTTTTGGATGCCCCGATTGACGGCATTTGTTTAGGTCTTCACGGTTCCTTAAAGGTTCAAAACATAGGGCCTGCAGAAGGCGATCTTTTAAAGGCTATCCGTGAAAAGCTTCCCCGTATTCCTTTAACTACAGCCCTCGACATGCATGCTACGGTAACCGACGAGATGATTAAGTATTGTGACGGCATTGTAGGCTATAAAACTGCCCCCCACATTGACTGCTATGAAACGGGAGTTCATGCAGCGGAGCTTTTAAAAAAGGCTTTGGACTCTTCAAATAAACTTTGTATAGGAAGAGTAAAAATCCCAATGCTGGTAGCAGGCGAAAAAAGCGAAACCGCTGCAGAGCCTATGAAAAGCTTAATCGCTTCATGCGTCGAGGCTGAAAAAGAAGAAGGCTTACTTGCAGCCTCAGTTCTTTTGGGCTTCCCATGGGCAGACAGCAAGGATAACGGCGTAACCATAGTAACGACTGCCTTAAACGATCAAGCTCTTGCAGATAGGGCTGCCTTAAAAATAGCTAAAGAATTTTGGGCCGAACGTCATAATTTTAAATTTAAGGTAGAGCATTATGATTCCTTCACTTCAATAAAAACCGCTATAGAATCGGTAATGCAAAATAAAGAAGGCCCTGTTTTTGTTTCGGATTCTGGCGATAATCCTACAGCCGGTTCTACCGGAGACGCCACCGAGTGCTTTGAGGCTCTTTTAAAACAAAAAGAAGCTTTAAAGGCTCTTCCCACCAAGGTGCTCTATTCGGGATTTTTTGATAAGGCTGCCGTAGAAAAATGCTTTGAGGCAGGGGAGGGGGCTTCTCTTGAAATAACTATAGGCGGAACATGGGATAAAATTAACGGCAAAAAAATTCCTTGCTCCGTAAGGGTCTTAAAACTTGTAAAAAACTACAGCGTATATAATTCCCGCTTAGCCCTTGTCGAAATGGGTGACATAAGAATAGTTTTAACCTCAAATCACATAGGTTTTGGGGATGAAGAGCTTTTGCCTGCCCTAGATGTAAAGGCAGAGGATTATTGTATAGTTATCGTAAAGCTGGGTTATTTGGAACCCTGTTTTCAACGTATAGCAAAGAGGGCAATATTGGCGGAATCTAAGGGCTGTTCAAATGAGGTCTTGGAAACATTGGATTATCCTCAAACTCCGCGCCCCATATATCCATTGGATAAGGACATGGATATAAAACTTTAATTAAAACAGGTTGGTGTTATGAATAAAGAGAGTGTGTTACGCTTTGGAATAGATGTCGGCTCGACTACAGTAAAGGTAGTTGTTTTGGAAACTGACGGAACGGTTTTGTTTAGTAAGTATCAAAGGCACAGGGCCGATATACGGACAACCATTATATCCGTGTGTGAGCTTGCCGTTGAAGCTGTCGAAAAAAAATACGGCGATGATGTAGAGCTCTCCCTCATCGTAACAGGTTCGGGAGGCCTTGCCGTATCGCACTGGCTTAACATTCCCTTTATTCAAGAGGTCGTAGCCTCTACCGCGGCTGTCCGTAAGATAATTCCTCAAACCGATGTTATTATAGAGCTCGGCGGTGAGGATGCGAAGATTACGTATTTTGAGCACGCAAATATTGAACAAAGAATGAACGGTACCTGTGCAGGCGGTACCGGCTCCTTTATAGACCAGATGGCAGCCCTCTTGGAAACCGATGCTCTTGGTTTAAATGAGCTTGCAAAAAATGCTCAAACCATCTACCCGATAGCCGCCCGCTGCGGGGTCTTTGCTAAAACCGATGTTCAGCCCCTTATAAACGAGGGTGCCAAAAGAGAGGACATAGCAGCGAGTATCTTTCAGGCTGTTGTAAGCCAGACTATTTCGGGTCTTGCCTGCGGTAAACCGATCCGAGGAAAGGTTGCTTTTTTAGGAGGCCCCTTACACTTTTTAGATCAGCTAAGGCATAGGTTTATCGAAACCTTAAAACTTAAAGATGACGAAATTATCACGCCTGAAAATTCCGAGCTCTTTGTAGCCATGGGGGCTGCCCTAAGTGCTGCAGGAGGTTCAATGCCTGCGGTATCAAGCTCTCCCTTTAAGCCGCAGGTTCAATTGGATCTAAAAAAGGCTCAATTTAAAACCTCCTTAAAAAAAGAAGAAAACAAAGCTCCTCTTATTTTTGAAGAAGAGCCCGCAGCTAAACCTCATTTTATAAAACTTTCTCAATTTAAAAAAGATATTTATAAGATAGCATCTTCAGAGATGACAGAGGTTCAGCGCCTTCCTCCTCTTTTTAAAAATGAAGAAGAACTTGAAAGTTTTAGAATAAGACACGCAAAGGAAATGGCGCCCTCAGCCGATATTTCTACTGCTTTGGGCCCCGTTTTTTTAGGGCTGGATGCAGGATCAACTACAACCAAGGCCGTTTTAATCGATGGGGACGGAAAAATCCTATGGCGTTTTTATGATGTAAATGCCGGAAACCCCGTAGAGCTTGCTGTAAGGGTTTTAAAAGACCTGTACAAAATCCTCCCTCCAAAGGCCTTTATAGCCCGATCCGTTTCTACAGGATATGGAGAAAGTCTTTTTCAGGCAGCTTTGGGTGTGGATGCCGGAGAGGTTGAAACAATAGCACACTACCGTGCCGCCGAATTCTTTTTGCCCGGAGTGGATTTCCTTTTGGATATAGGCGGTCAGGATATGAAATGTCTCCGCATGAAAAACGGAGCGATAAGTTCTATTCAATTAAATGAGGCCTGTTCCTCTGGCTGCGGAAGCTTTTTGGATAATTTTGCCCGCTCCCTCGGAATGAGCATAAGCGAGTTTGCAACCAAAGCCCTTCTTGCTGAAAAACCCGTAGATCTAGGTACCAGATGTACGGTCTTTATGAACAGCCGTGTTAAGCAGGCTCAAAAAGAAGGAGCCTCCGTAGGAGATATTTCTTCGGGCCTTTCATATTCCGTTATAAAGAATGCCCTCTTTAAGGTTATTAAATTGCGCGATGCCTCCGAGGTAGGAAGCAAGGTAATAGTGCAGGGCGGAACATTTAATAATGATGCGGTTTTGCGTGCCTTTGAGCTTGTTTCGGGAAGGCAAGCTGTCCGCCCGGATGTTGCTGGGCTTATGGGGGCTTATGGAGCCGCCTTAATTGCAAAAGACCAATGGCATGACCTTCAAGAAGAAAATCTTTTCGAAGGAAAAATAAGATCAAATATTGCCGATATGGAAGGCTTGGAAAATTTTAAGGTAAAGCTTGACTTATTACGCTGCCCCAAATGTCCCAACAACTGTCTTTTGACTGTAAATACCTTCGACATATCCGGAGTAAAACGCCGTTTTATCACGGGAAACAGGTGTGAAAGGGGTGCCGAGCTTGATAAGAACAGTGGCCTTGAAGAATGTTCATCTCAAGTTTCCGCTAAGGATCACGAAACCGTGAACAAAAAAGATATACCCAACCTCTTTGACTGGAAGTATAAGAGGCTTTTTAAATATAAGCCCATTCCTAAAAATGATGCACCCAGAGGCGAGATAGGAATTCCAAGGGTTTTAAACATGTACGAAAACTATCCGTTCTGGTTTACATTTTTTACGGAGCTTGGTTTTTCGGTTAGAATTTCCCCTCGCTCTACACGGGGAACTTATGAGATGGGGCTTGAGTCCATTCCTTCCGAATCGGTTTGTTATCCTGCAAAGATTGCCCACGGGCATATCGAAGCTCTATTAAAATTAGGAGTAAAAAATATTTTCTACCCCTGTATTCCGTATGAAAAAAAAGAAGATGAGGGAGCAGGAAACCATTATAACTGTCCCATTGTTACAAGCTATCCCGAAGTCTTAAAAAACAATATTGATGTTCTCAGGCAGGACGCAAATATAATTTATCTAAATCCATTTTTACCATATTACGATAAACACCGTTTAATGGACCGTCTTTATGAAGAATTGGGTACAAAGTTTTCGATAAGTTTGGAAGAGATAAGGAATGCCGTTAATGCTGCTTGGACTGAAGAAAATAATTTTAAAAGAGAAACGGAAGAAAAGGGCGAAGAAGCCTTACGCTTAATCAAGGAAAAAAATCTGAAAGGTATTGTGCTTGCAGGCCGCCCCTATCATATTGACCCTGAAATTAACCACGGCATTCCTGAGATGTTAAACGGCCTAGGCCTTGCGGTTTTGACTGAGGATTCTGTGGCTCACTTGGGAAAAATAGAGCGCCCCTTGCGTGTTGTGGATCAATGGAGCTATCACAACCGCTTATACAGGGCGGGAAATTTTACCTCAACTCAAGATGACTTGGAATTTATACAGCTTACCAGTTTCGGATGCGGCTTGGATGCGGTAACAGCGGATCAAGTGCAGGAGATAATAGAATCCAAGGGAAAAATGTATACACTCATAAAAATAGATGAGGGCTCTAATCTGGGTGCGGTAAGGATAAGGGTAAGAAGTCTTTTAGCTGCTGTCAAGGAAAGAAAAAGAAGTAAGCTTATTTTAAGCAAAAAATCGGCAGCTTATGAACGCATAGTTTTTTCAAAAGAGATGGAAAAACGGTATACCATTCTGGCGCCTCAAATGTCTCCCATTCATTTTGACCTTATAGGGGCCGCTATTTCTCATTCAGGTTATAACCTTGAGATCCTTACCGATATAGATCAGACTGCCGTTGAATACGGCTTAAAATATATAAATAATGATGCCTGCTATCCGGCAATCATAGTTGCAGGTCAGATGATAGCGGCTTTAAAATCCGGCCGTTATGATTTACGCACCACAGCTCTGGCTATTACCCAGACAGGGGGAGGCTGCCGGGCCACAAACTACATAGGCTTTATAAGGCGAGCCCTCATAGATGCAGGTTTGGGCTTTGTTCCGGTAATAGGTATAAGTGCCCAGTCCATCGAAAAAAATCCCGGCTTTAAATTGAAGCTCCCCGTTTTACACAGGGTGGCTCAAGCTATGTGTCTCGGCGACCTTTTAATGAGGGTGCTTTATCGTACACGTCCATACGAAAAAGTTCCCGGTTCTGCAAACGAAATATATAAAAAATATGCCGTCCTTATCAAGGATGCTATAAAAAAAATGTCGGCCGGAAAATATAAGGAGATCATAAACGGTATTGTACGCGAGTTCGATAATCTACCCTTAAAAAATATTAGAAAACCTCGTGTAGGTGTAGTAGGAGAAATATTGGTTAAATTCCATCCTGCCGCAAATAACGATATTTTCAGTACCATTGAAAGGGAAGGGGCGGAATGCGTTGTTCCCGATCTTTTAGATTTTTTCCTTTATTCTTCGATTTCGGGTATCTATCACAATACCTATCTTGATTATTCCCTAAAAAAGCGTTTGATTTCTAAGGCGACTATTTGGGTAATGGAAAGATACAGAAGGCCCATAAAAAAAGCCTTAAACAAGAGTAAGCGTTTTACTTCTCCTGAGAGTATATACAGATTAGCCGATTCGGTTGACGGAATTTTACAGCTGGGAAATGTTACCGGAGAGGGCTGGTTTTTAACTGCCGAAATGATAGAGCTCATTCATTCGGGCGTTTCAAATATTGCCTGCGTGCAGCCCTTTGCCTGCCTGCCTAATCATGTAACCGGAAAAGGTATGATAAAGGAATTGCGCCGTCGTTACCCCGAGGCAAATATCTCGGCCATCGACTTTGACCCCGGTGCCAGCGAAGTAAACCAGCTCAACCGTTTAAAACTCCTTCTCGCCAACGCAAAACCCGGCCTCCACCCGGATGAAACGAAGTGAGAATGAGGAAAGGAGATGTGCATTTTTCCCCTTCTTGACACTAAACTTTTTATTTTAGTATAATCCATAGTTATCATGGTAAGTGCTATCAAAAGGATAGCGTGCTATCAAAATGATAGCTATAAGGAGTTTGCTTTGACAAGAGATTTAGGAGTATTAAAAGGAATTTATCTTGCTCCTTACATGCAGGTTGCTACCGCCTTAATCGGAAAGGCCCGTCATGCAGGAGGCAATATGTTCCGGCATCAGGTAGATACTATGGCTATTCTTATAGACTATGGATACATCGACAGTGTTCTTTTAAAGGCTTCTTTAATCCATGATGTTATAGAAGATATCGAAGATTTTAATGTAAACGAAATTTTAAGTATTGATTCCGAATCGGGACAGGTTTATGAACTTGTTTTGGAAGTTACAAAGAAAAAAGGTCAAGAAAAAACCGAGTACCTAAAAAATATAATAAAAAACGGATCGGAAAAGGCTAAAATTTTAAAATGTGCCGACAGAATAAGCAATATGATAAGTTTAGGCTTCGTAACGGATTCCGAATTTATCGAACGCTATTGCAATGAAACCGAGCTCTATATTTTTCCTATAGCTTTGGAAGTTAATTTTGAAATGTACAAGGAGCTTATGGCCTTGGTGGTTTCCCGCAGGCAATATTTGGTTGAGTGCGGTTATCTTGAAGAAAGAGTAAAGAAAATGCGCAATGCAAGGTAAAGGGGGGTGGAGAATTTATGATTGAAATTTCAAATGTTTCAAAGGCCTACGGCTCTTCTAAAACAAAAGCTGTAGACTGTATTTCGGTAAACGTAAAAAACGGCGAAATCTTCGGTTTTTTGGGGCCGAACGGAGCCGGAAAAACAACTACAATTAAGATGATAACCGGAGTCCTTAATCCGGATTCAGGATCAATAATCGTTGACGGTGTAAATATAGCTGAAGATCCTATGGAAGCAAAGCGCAGGATAGGCTATGTTACCGATAACCCGGAGCTTTTTTCTCAGTTAAAAGCTGCAGAATACTTAAATTTTATAGGGGACGTTTATGGCGTTCCTGCCGATGTAAGACAAGAAAGAATAGAGAAATACACTAAACTTTTCGGAATAAATGAGGCCTTAAACGGGAGCATAGGAAGTTTTTCTCACGGAATGAAGCAAAAACTTTTGGTTACCGGAAGTCTCTTATCCGATCCTCCTGTTTGGATTTTGGATGAGCCCATGGTCGGCTTGGATCCTAAATCAGCCTTTTCCTTAAAAGAAATTATGAGAGAAAGAGCCGATGCCGGAAAGGTCGTTTTCTTTTCTACCCATGTTATGGAGGTCGCCGAAAAACTTTGCGACAGGCTTGCAATTATAAATGCCGGTAAAATTATGTTTGAAGGTTCTTTACAGGAATTACGCGAAAAAAGAGGAGAAAATGCTTCTCTTGAAAAGCTCTTTTTGGAACTTGTTGACGATAAACCTTCTTTTAATTTGGGAAACGGGAACGCTTAAGAGAGTTAAAAATTATGAAAGTTTTTTTTAGATTGGTTAAAATTTATTTGGCTTCTGTTTTTAACTTTAAAAATTTTAAGGCTCAAATTCAAAAAAGAAAAAAGAAGGGCGATCAAACCGTAACAAAAAATTCCAAGGCTAAGATGTTGGGAATGATAATCCTCTTTTTATTTGTTTTTGCGGAATTTTTATTTATCTTCGGCTTTTTGATTTTCGGTTTATATGGAACGGCAAAGGCCGTAAACAATATAAGCATTCTTTTTGAAGTAACGGCACTTCTGATCTCTTTTATTAGTCTTTTATTCGGGTCCATGCTTACTATTTCTACCTACTACATAGGCGAAATTGAAGAACAGTTTTTGTCTATGCCTATTAAGCCGCGTATCTTGTTTGCATCAAAATTTTTTGCAAACAGCGTTAATTCGCTCATTACATCTGTTGCTTTTTTTGCAGTTTTAATGGGAATTTACGGGTATATGGAATCTCCGCCCTTTATGTTTTATATATCGGCTGTCATCTGTGCTCTTGTAATTCCTCTGCCTATGATTTCCGTATGTTATTTTTTTAATATCCTTATTATGCGTTTTACTCGAGTTTTTAAAAATAAAAACGTTATAATGGCCTTAAACGGAATTTTAGGTATGGCTCTTGCCTTAGGTTTTAATTATATAATTCAATCGTCTTCGGGTTCCGATCCTGAAGCTCTTTATAAAATGGTTGAATCCAAAGCTGCCGCCTTTCAAACTTTCGGGTCATTCTACCCGCCGGTAAAACTTGTAGGTTATATTTTAAGTGAACCTTCTTCTGTTTTAAGCTTTTTATATATCCTATTGCTGGTTGCTTTTTGTGCAGCTCTTCCGGCCTTGGTTATAGGGTTTATGTCAAAACTTTATACGGAAAGCCTAATAGGTTTTAACGAAAAAAGTATAAAAAAGCTGGAAGCAAAACAGGTTTCAAGTTTTTTACATAAAAACATAAAAAAATCATCTCCCTTTATTGCTTATGTAAAAAGGGAATTTAGAATGATGAACCGTACTCCCGTTTATCTTTTAAACGGCCCCTTTTCAATTATATTTATGCCTATCTTGTTGATTGTTATAAGTATTGCAAAGGGATTAAACTTAAATAATATTCCTCCCAATATAATCGATTTTATGCAGGGAAATGCAGGATTTGTAATTACAGGCCTTGCAGCAGGCTTTTTAGGTTCAATGACCAACATCGCAGATACGGCTCTTTCAAGAGATGCAAAATTTATTCCTTTTATGAAGAGCTTACCGGTTGATATTGCGGTTTATATGTATGCTAAATTAGCCCATGCTATGATTTTTGCTCTTTTTGCCATAGTAATAGGTGTGGGGTTTGCAGGCTTTGTATTTAAATTCGGCCTTCTTCATATAGTTTTATCGTCTTTGGTAGCTCTTTGCTTTTCGGCCCTTGTAAACCTTGTTTCTTTATTTTTGGATACTGCCCATCCTAAACTTCATTGGGATAATCCTGTTGCGGCTATGAAGCAAAATACGAATGTGCTTTTTATTATGTTTTTTAATATGATTATTTTGGCTCTCTCCGCTGTTGTAGTATTTTTCAGTATGAATTCCTATCTTTGGCTTATCTTAATCTATTTTTGCGGTATACCTGCCGCTGTCTTTGCGGTTTTGATTAAGCCCTATGGAATATATGCAGAAAATAAAATTGCAAGTATTGAATTGTAATTACCTGCTAGACTAAAACGCGTTTTTTTTGTAATCTTTTAAAATATTATGGAAAGACTTAAATTATATTTTTCTTATTTTAAGAACAAGATTCTAAAAAAGTATGAGAGTAAAAAAGCTCAGTCGGTAATAGACACGGAAGAAATAAAAGAAGAAATATGGGAAGCCGATTTTTCTAAAAAGGAAAAAGCTCGTTTTATTGAAGAAACGGGAGACGGGTATCAATCCTTGTTTGAAGAAAACCTTGACGGTAAGCATTCCTATTCTTTGGAGCTAAAGCGTAAACATCTTTATGCTTGGGCCCTAAACCCTTTATTTAGATATAAGGACTTTGTGCTTGATGCCGAAATTGAGCTGCCTGTTTTTACCGATAACTTCTTTCCTGAAGAAAATACAAGTGCGGGCTATTGTGCTGCAGGATTTGTCTTTAGACACATAAGCGATAAGGCCTTTTATTCGCTTCTTATTTCCGACAAGGGATGGATAAGACTTGAGGCTGTTGTTAATTCTACTCCCATGCCCATTCTAGGCTGGACAAAGCCCTTAACCGATATCGATAGTTCAAAATTTAAAATAAAATTAATCTGTGCGGGAACAAGTATAACGGTTCTTGTAAACAATACTTGGTTAGGTAAATTCGAGTCCGATATTGTTCAGGCTGCCGGAAAAATAGGCTTTGCAGGGCAGAACTGGGAAACCCATCCTAAGGTAAAATTTTACTTAAACGAGTTTAAAATTATCTCTCAGTCTCTTCTTGTAGAAAATACCGATTCTGCCGCCAATAATCCTGATGCAATTTCTCCTGAAGCCTATATTAACCTTGCTTCGACCTATTATGCTATGGGGCAATATGTTGCCGCCATCTACCAAATAAAACAGGCATGGAAACTCCGTGAACCCGGCATTCAGGATCATATTTTAGCCGGAAGAATATATTTTGCCCAGCATTTAAATGAGGAGGCTGAAAAAGAATTTTTATCGGCCCTCGATATTGAACACGATAATTATGAAATAATGGCCGAGCTTGCCGGCCTATACTATCAATCCGGCAATATGAAAAAATTGGGAGATATTCTAAAAAGTATTCCGAATGACGAAATTGAAAAATCGGTACTTCTTTGCTCTTTAAAGGGGCATTTTTTAAATTCCCAAGGGAAACATGAAAAATCGGCAGCCTTTTATGCAAAGGCCTTTGAGCTAAAACCGGATCAGGGCTTATTAAAGTACAATGAAGCAAACGAGCTGAATCTTGCCGGAAAAACAGCTGAGGCTGTAGAAGCCTATACTGAGGCGGGGAAACTCTTTTTGGCTTCCGAAGAATATAACGAAATGGCCGATGTAATAAACGCCCTTGAGCGTATTGCTCCTGAGGATGAGCGTACCTGGGCCTTAAGCGGTAAATTCTATTATGCTTTAGACAATAAATGGGAAGCTAAGCTTAATTTTAAAAAACTATGTGATGCAAAGACGAGTGATTCTACAATATGGTATTTGTACGGCCTTCTTATTCATGATGAAAGACCTGAGGAAGCCGTCAAATTCTTTAAAAAGGCCTGTAAGCTTGGGCCTGAACACGGGCTTTATCATTTTCGCTTGGCGGAGGCCCTGTATTTAATAGGGGAGGACTGCTCTGTTCCTCTTTCGGAAGCTGAAGCCCTTGAACCTAATAACGGCTGGATTTTTAATTTAAAAGCTCTTTGTGCAATCGATGAAGATGCCTTTTTTGATGCTCAAATAGAAATTGAAAAGGCCCGAAAGATGCTCCCCGACGAGATAGTTATTTTGGAAAACTATGTTGAGATTATGCGTCTTCAGGGACGTTTAAAAGAATGTGCTCCTCTTTTTGACATTGAGGCGGGAACCGCCGATTTGGCTGCAGAAAGAAATAGGGCAGAGGCATTCTATATTTATGCAAATGCCTTGTTCTTTGCTGAGCAATATGATGAAGCCGATATTTGGTATCAAAAGGCATTAAAGCTTAAACCCGTAGATCCCGTTCTTCTAACCGATAAGGCTGAAAATTCCATAAAGATAGGCTATCTAAATGATGCTGACGGCCTTTTGGTTAAGGCTATGGATATAGAACCTACGGAAAGAATATACAGGCTTATTTCCCTTCTTGCAATAAAAAAAGGAGACCATGCCCGTGCAGAAGTCAGCTTAAGAAAGGCTATCGAAGAATTCGGTGAAAGCGAAGATCTTTTATTCGATCTTACAAACCTTTATATTCAGACAAACCGTAAAGAAAAGGCCAAGGAAACTATAAAGCTCTTAACAGACTGTGAAGATCAAGAACGCCTAAAGGAACTTAAAGCTCTTTTAAAAAAATGATTTTAAAGATTAAAAAATCAAAACCCGTATCTCCCATGCCCATTGAAGTACCTCCTTCAAAGAGCCATTCAATGAGGGCTCTTGTTTTGGCTGCATTTGCTGAAGGTCATTCCCAAATAAAAAATCTTCTGATGAGCGGAGACACTAAAACGGCTGTATCGGTATTTGAATCCTTAGGCGTAAAATTTAAAATAGAACAAAAAAATATATCCTCTGCCGATATAATCGTTTTTCCGCCGAAAGAAGGCTTAAAAAAAAGAATCGAAAAACAAAAGCAGATAAAAATAGATGCAGGAAATTCCGGCACTCTTTTTTACTTTTTAGGTTCCATTCTTTCTTTAATTTCTTCCGATTTTATTTTAACCGGAGATTCATCTATTTTAAAGCGTCCCGCGAAGCCTTTAATCGAAATTTATGAAGAGCTTGGTTTAAAATACGAATTTCTTGACGGTTTTGAAAGAGCTCCTATACGGGTTTTTGGAAAAGATTCTTCAATTAAAGGCCTTAAAGAAAAAAAACTCTGTCTTGAGGGAGATTTTTCACAGGTTATAAGCGGACTCTTGCTTGGAGCCGGTTTACTCGATTTTCCTTTACAAATAAATTTAAAAAGAGCAGGGGAACTTCCCTACTTAAAAATGACCCTCCATTGGCTTAAAACTTGCGGTATTAAATTTGATGTTTCGGACGATTTTAAAACTTTTAAAATTATAGGAAGTCAAAAAATTTTAGGTTTTTCGGCAGGCATTCCGGCCGACTGGTCCAGTGCTGCCTTTCCCATTGCCTTAGCTCTGATTACGGATTCAACTATCAGCATAAAGAATATAGATATAAATGATGTTCAAGGAGATGCGAGGATAGTAAAGCTCTTAAAAGAGATGAATGCGGACATCCGCTTTGAGGAGAAATCGCAAACCCTTAAAATTTTTCCTTCAAGTTTAAAGGGCGGAACCTTTGACTGTTCCGATATTCCCGATGCAGTTCCGGCTCTTTCGGCGATAGCCTGTTTTGCAAGGGGTGAAACCATTTTAAAAAATATAGAAATATGCCGCTATAAGGAATGTGACAGGCTTTCCGTAATTTCCTCAGAGTTAAAAAAACTTGGGGCGGATATTACGGAGGGAAGGGATTTTTTACGCATAATAGGAAATGCAGGTAAAAACCTAAGCCCCGCTTCAGTTGATTCTCATAAAGATCACCGCATAGCTATGATGCTTACTGTTACAGGTTTTGGTATCGATGATAAAAATGGGGCTTTATTTACCCTAAAAAACGCCGAGTGTTTCGATATAAGTTATCCATCCTTTTTGGAAGATCTAAAAAGGATGGGATTTAACATTAGTCAAAAGATATAAAGGTTTCGGTAATAAGCAGTTGACTTTTTCTATTTAATGTTTTAGACTTTTTAGGTGGCGTATTGATGTTTGATATAAGGGATTTCGGATGTATAATTTGCATAAGAAACTAATTCTTTTATTTTTTATTTTGATTACTTTTAATTTATCCGCTGATGAGGATGTTCTTGTTTTTTACTCTCAGCCTTCATCCATTGCATCCAAATTTGTTACCGGTATTTTGCAGGATTCATACGGCCGGATTTGGTTCGGTACTAAAGAAGGTTTGGCATATTATGACGGTATTAAATATAAAAATTACGAATATATTCCTTTTTCAAAAGATTCCATTCAGTCTTCGCAAATTCAATGTCTTTATAATGACCCTATAAAAGCAGAAAACGGAAGCGATGTGTTTTGGATAGGCACTTTTTACGGAGTTGAAAGGTTTAATGTCGATACGGAAACTTTTACCCATTTTGATATGACGAGTTCGGTTGTTCTCTGCTTTTTAAGGGATTCTCACGGCCGCTTATGGATCGGAACCTTGGACGGCTTGTACATACTAAATGAAGATGACGGTTCCGTTGTTAAATTTTCTCAAGCTTCCGAATTTTATATAGGAAACAACGGAATATCCCATATTTATGAAGACTCTGAAGGGCGGATATACGCATGTACACATGTGGGCTTATGGGAATATGATGAGCCCAATAAAAGATTTCGACGATCAAGGCTTTTTGAAAAAAATAGTGCGGTTACTGACTCAATTATTAATAATATTTTTGAAGAAGACGGAATATATTGGGTATCCGTTTGGGATACCGGACTATTTCGAATTGATCCTAAAAACGGAAAAAGAGACCTGTTTTCATTTTCAAACAACAAAATAACATGCCTATCAAACGAATTTTCTGATAATGTACTATTGATAGGAACTTGGGGCGGCGGCTTAATAAGTTTTGATAAAAATACATATTCTTATACCGAGTATACTTCAAAACAGCGTTCATATAATCTTTCAAACGATTTTATTTTTTCGATATATGTAGATACTTACAGCTCATTATGGGTCGGCACAAACGGAGGCGGAGTAAACATATATGATACTAAACGTATGTGGTCAAAAATAATATTGCCCCATGAAAATAAAATCGACGGCAGAGAAAATTCGGTTTCCGGTTTGACTAAGGATAAAAACGGAAACTTATGGATAAGTCTTTTAAATAACGGAATAACTTATTATGATTTAAGCACAGGAAAAAAGAAATACTATCGTTATTCCGAATCTAAAATTATTTCCAACTCCGTATTTAAATTTTACATAGATAAAAATGAGGATATATGGGTTGGTACGGATCTTGGGTTATGTAAGTACGATAAAAAAAAGGATACCTTTGTTGGAGTTAATCTATACAATGATAATATAATTGAAGACGGTGAAAGACTTATATACAGTATCATAAGCGATGATAACGGGTTTTTATGGATAGGTACTTATGATGGAGGCCTTATTAAATTTTCACCTTCATCCGGAATTCTTAAGCGATATAAAAATGATCCTAAAAATCCCAATAGTATATGCAGCAATCTTGTTTTTAGCCTGCTGATTGATTCTTATAAAAGACTTTGGGTAGGAACCAACAAGGGGCTTGCCGAGTATAAGCCTTCAACCGATGAATTCGCAATATACCGATATGATGTAAATAACAGAAAAGGTATTTCTTCAGACCGAATAACCTCATTATTTCAAGATATTTCCGATAAATTGTGGATTGGAACAAGTGACGGAGGAATTAACATATTCGATACCGAAAAAAAAGAAGCTTTGAATTATACTGCAAATGAGGGGCTCCCCGCAAACTTTATTATCGGTATGACCCATATGGATAATCACTCCATATGTGTTACTGCAATAAAAGGTATGACAATATTTAATAAAGATACTGAAATTATATACAGTTATACTTTATATAACCATGAAAGACGATTTACAACAGTTCCTATTATGATTGGAGATCAATGTTTTGTGGGAACACAAGAAGGTGTTTTAGGCATCGATATTAACTATCTTTTATCGTTTAAAAGACAAGAGGTTCCCGTAAAAATACGAACTATAGGTATAAACGGAAATCAGACTCCGGTATTTAAAATAGATCTTCAAAAAACTTATAAATATAAGTATTCCGAAAACAATATAAGCTTTGAGTTTTCATCGATGGATTTATCTCCTCTTTCAAGACCTTCTTATGTTTTTATGCTCGAAGGTTTTGATAAAAATTGGATTAATGCCAATATGAAAAATTATGTACAATATACTAATCTTAAACCGGGGAAATATACATTTAAAGTAAAGGATATTTCAAATCCATATCCTGAATCTGCATCTTTTACCTTTATTATAGAAAAACCTTTTTGGCTTTCGATGCCGATGATAGCCGTCTATATTTTAATTTTTGCAGGCTTAACTTTTTTAGCTTGCAGGATTAATAGGCTCTTTCAATATAAGATTGCCAATAAAAAACTTCAAGAAGAACAAAAAGACCTTATATCTGCAAATGAACAGCTTACGGTTTTATCTACGGTTGACGAATTAACAGGTGTAGGAAACAGGAGACTGCTAGATACAGTAGGTAAGGATCTTTGGCGTAGGGGATTGGATAATAAACAACCGATATCGTTAATAATGATAGATATAGATTTATTTAAACAATACAATGATCTGTATGGACATCAGGCCGGAGATAATGTGCTTAGAACTGTTGCTCAAACCTTACAAAAAAAACTTAGAGCAAAGCATGATTTTGTAGGAAGATACGGAGGAGAAGAATTCTTGGTTCTGCTTTATAATAGCTCTGCCTCCGAAACAATGAAGATAGCCGAAAAACTCCGTATTGAAATTAAAAATTTAAATATTGAACATTCGGCTGAAAAGGATAAGATCTTAACTATCAGTTTAGGTGCTTATACTTCCGTTCCTTCTAATGAACTTTCATATGAAACTATGCTTTCTTTTGCCGATTCTGCTCTTTATAAAGCTAAGGAAAGCGGAAGAGATATCTGCAAAATGTATACGGAGTAAGACTTATAAAATAATATCTTCCTATTGACCATTGCAAAAATAAGGTGTAGACTGTTCATCATGAAAGATAAAATAATAGATGCAGCCATAAGGCGTGTTCCGGACTTCCCTAAAAAGGGAATCCTTTTTTATGATATTACCGGTATTTTGGTTAATCCGGAAGTTTTTAGCTATTGCCTTGATAAGATGACGGAAATGTACAAGGATAAAGAGATAGATGCTGTTGCCGCCATTGAGGCCAGGGGCTTTATATTTGCTGCCCCCTTTGCCTATAAAATGGGAATACCTCTTATTTTAATCAGAAAGAAAGGAAAACTCCCCGGAGAAACTTATTCTGCCTCTTATGCCCTTGAGTATGGGCAAGCCTCTGTTGAGGTTCATAAAACCGATGTAGTAAAAGGTCAAAACGTCCTTCTTTTAGACGACCTTATTGCCACAGGAGGAACTTTAAATGCAGCCCGGAGTATTTTAGAAGAGGGCGGGGCAAAAGTTGTAGGTTTTTGCGGAGTTGTAGGTTTACCCTTTTTAAATTATAGCAAGGTTCTCGGGGATTTGCCTGTAAAGACTCTCATAGAATATGACAGCGAAAAAATTTAATTCTATTTTTAAGATTTTTGATTTTTTTTTCTTGCATATTTTTCATTTATATGATAAAATCTAAAAGTTACTTTGTGTTTTTTTTACAAAGTAACTTTTATAATTAGGATTTATGCTTTATTATACAGTATTTGGAGTTATGATATGACTAAAACAAAAGGAAAAGTAGTCGGTATTAACGGTAACATGATAAGCGTTGCTTTTGAAGGCTTGGTTACCCTTAACGAGGTAGGCTATGTTGAGGTTGGTTCAAAAAAACTAAAAAGCGAGGTAATCCGTATCAGGGGGGAAGTAGCTCAGCTTCAAGTATTTGAAATTACAAAGGGAATAAAGGTCGGCGATATCGTAGAGTTTACTGGAGATCTTCTTTCGGTAGAGTTGGGCCCCGGTCTTTTAGGCCAAGTTTATGACGGGCTGCAAAATCCCTTGCCTGAGCTTGCTGAACAAGCCGGTTATTTTTTGGAAAGAGGTATCTACTTAAGTGCCCTTTCCCGCACGGCAAAATGGCACTTTACTCCCTCTGCTAAAGAAGGAGACACATTAAAGCGTGCAGACTTGCTGGGAACCGTACCTGAAGGCAGTTTTACCCACCGTATCATGATTCCTTTTAACATGTATGGAACTTATAAATTAAAATCTATAAAATCTGAAGGCGATTATACAGTAGACGATACAATAGCAGAGGTTACAGACGAAAGAGGAAACGTAATACCTCTTACCATGAGTTTTAAGTGGCCTGTAAAACGTGCAATCGACTGTTATGCAGAGCGCTTAAAGCCGACGGAAACCTTGGTTACAAAGATGAGAACAATGGATACATTTTTCCCCGTTGCCAAGGGCGGAACCTATTGTATTCCCGGTCCATTCGGTGCAGGAAAAACCGTTTTACAGCATGCTACCAGCCGAAATGCCGATGTCGACATCGTTATTATTGCAGCCTGCGGCGAGCGAGCCGGTGAAGTTGTAGAAACTCTTACAGAATTTCCTGAGCTTAAAGACCCCAAAACGGGCCGAACCCTCATGGAGCGAACCATAATTATCTGTAATACGTCTTCAATGCCTGTTGCAGCCCGTGAAGCTTCGGTTTATACAGGCGTAACTCTCGCGGAATACTATCGCCAAATGGGATTGGACGTTCTTCTTCTTGCAGACTCTACCAGCCGATGGGCTCAGGCTCTTCGAGAAATGTCGGGCCGCTTGGAAGAAATACCCGGTGAAGAAGCTTTCCCTGCCTATCTCGAATCCTACATCGCCGCCTTCTACGAAAGAGCCGGTATTGTCCGCCTAAGCGACGGTTCAAAGGGTTCCGTTACAATCGGAGGAACCGTATCTCCTGCGGGCGGTAACTTTGAAGAGCCCGTAACTCAGGCCACGCTAAAGGTAGTAGGAGCCTTCCACGGCCTTTCACGAGAAAGGTCCGATGCCAGAAAGTATCCGGCAATTCATCCCCTCGATTCTTGGTCAAAATATCCCAGCGTTCTTCCTTTAGAACAAGTCAAATACGGAAGAAGCTTTTTACGCCGCGGAACCGAGGTTGAGCAGATGATGAAGGTTGTAGGTGAAGAAGGAACAAGTATAGAAGACTTTATCATTTACTTAAAAGGCGACTTACTCGATGCCGTTTACTTACAGCAAAACTCCTTTGATAAGGTAGACGACGCAGTTTCGGTTGAGCGCCAACAGCACATATATAATATTTTGATTGAAATTTTGGGTACTTCATTTAAATTTGTTTCAAAGGATGAAGCCCGCTCTTATTTCAGCAAACTTAAACTTATGTTCATCGACTATAACTACTCGCCTTGGGGCTCGGATGCATTTAAATCCCATGAAGACGGAATTAAAAAGCACATCGCCGAAAAAGCGGATAGCTTAGACGAAAGAGCTAAAAAATTATTGAAGCAGGCGGTGTAAGATGAAAAAGGTATATAGTAAAATAGAATCTATTAACGGTTCGGTTATTACGGTTAAGGCCGACGGCGTATCATACGGAGAATTGGCTGAAGTTCAAACCCGTTTCGGAGCCTCCCTTGCAGAAGTTAATAAGCTTGACGGAGACTTGGTTTCATTACAGGTTTTTGCAGGAGGCCGAGGTGTTTCAACCGGAGATGAGATACGCTTTTTAGGCAAGGAAATGCAGGTAAGCTATTCCGAAGACTTGCTCGGCCGTATTTTTAACGGTTCAGGCGATCCGCGGGATTCAGGCCCTGCTTTAAAGGATAACATGATTCCCATAGGCGGCCCTTCGGTAAACCCCTCAAAGCGTATTCTTGCAAACAGAATGATTAGAACCGGTATTCCGATGATTGACGTATTTAATACCCTTGTTGTTTCTCAAAAGCTGCCCATATTTTCAAGTTCCGGTGAGCCTTATAACGAACTTTTAGCCCGAATAGCCATGCAGGCCGAGGTTGACGTAATTATCTTGGGCGGAATGGGCTTAAAATATGACGATTATCTTTATTTTAAGGATACCCTTGAAGAAGCCGGTGCTTTGAGCCGCACTGCCATGTTCGTTCATACGGCAGCAGATCCAACGGTTGAGTGCCTTATGATTCCGGATATGTGTCTTGCAGTTGCAGAAAAATTTGCCATTGCGGGCAAGAACGTATTGGTTCTTTTAACAGATATGACAAACTTTGCAGATGCAATGAAAGAAATAGCCATTATTCAGGAACAGGTTCCTTCAAACCGAGGTTATCCCGGAGACCTTTACAGTCAGCTTGCTGCCCGCTATGAAAAGGCTGTAGACTTTGCCGACGCAGGTTCCGTTACGGTCTTGGCCGTTACAACAATGCCCGGAGATGACGTAACGCATCCCGTTCCGGATAACACCGGTTATATTACCGAAGGTCAGTTCTATCTTAAAAACGGACGAATCGAGCCCTTCGGAAGTCTTTCACGATTAAAGCAAAACGTAAACGGTAAGACCAGGGATGACCACCGTGCATTGATGGACAATATGATTAAGCTCTATGCCTCATATAAAGACACCTTGGAAAAGAAGTCCATGGGCTTTATGATGAGCGAATGGGACGAAAAGCTCCTAAAATATGGTGCAAAATTCGAATCGGGAATGATGGACTTGTCCGTAAACATTCCGCTTGAAGATGCCCTAAATCTAGGCTGGAAAATTCTTGCCGAATGCTTTACCCGTGAAGAAACAGGTATTAAATCCGAGTTGGTAAATAAGTACTGGCCGGCAAACTAAAGGGTAGGCTATGGCAATAAAACTGACAAAAAATGAGCTGAAGAATCAAAAAGAATCTTTAAAAATGTACAGAAGATACTTGCCGACTCTTCAACTCAAAAAACAGCAGCTTCAAACCGAAATCCGCACCATCGAAGCCAGGGCTAAAGAAGTAAGGCTTCACAGAGATGCCCTTCATCGCGAATTCGAAGACTGGGTAGCGGTATTCGGCGAGCAAAATGTTTTTCAGCCCTCGATGGTTAAGATAAAAGAGCTTTTAACTTCAACCGGAAATATTGCCGGAGTGAGTATTCCTGTTTTTTCAGGTGCGGAATTTGAACGCTCTAAATATGATCTTTATAAGACTCCTCTTTGGGTTGATACGGCTGCCGAAAAATTGCAGGAAGTTTTGAGCTTAGACCTTGAGGCAAAGGTGCTTGACGAGCAAGTCCGCCTATTGAATTCGGAGCTTAGAACGACCACTCAGCGCGTAAACCTCTTTGAAAAGGTTAAGATACCCGCAACTAGGGCAAACATAAAGAAGATTACGGTTTATTTGGGAGATCAGCAGGTTGCAGCTGTTGTTCGCGGTAAGATTTCAAAAAAGAACCTTGAAAAGGTTCATCATAAGGATGAAGCTCTATGATTGTACCAATGAAAAAAGTAACTCTTTTAGTCTTAAAAAAAGAGCAGCGTCATGCCTTAAAAGATTTAAGAAAATTAGGGCTTTTACATATTGAAGACCGTCCTGCAAACGGTACTTTAATAAACGAGCTAAGATCCGAAAAAAACGATATAACTCTTGCTATGAGCCTTTTAACGGAATATCTTCCCAAAAAAGAGAAAAAAGGAGTAACGCCTCCCTCTCTTTTAAGCGAAGAAGATACCCTTACCTTTGTAGATTCCGTCCTGTCCCTAACTGCTTCTTATAAGAGCAATATGGAAGAATCTGCAAGGCTTTCAGGCGAAATAGCCTCTTATGCCGAGTGGGGAGAAATAAATACTGCCGATTTTAATTTCTTGGAAGAAAAAGGTATCTATCTTTTTCCTGCAACTACCTCATTAAAAACTTATTCTTCCCTTTCCGAAGATATTAAGACTATTTTAGTGGGTAAGGGGAAAACGGGGGTAAGGTTTTTAATCTGGAGCGAAACAAATGCTCTTCCGGCTGACTTGCCTCATGATATTATTCCTTTAAAACTGCCTGAAACTTCCGTTAAGGCTTTAAAAGAAAAACTTAAGAGTTTAATGGCTAAGATTTCTTCTTACAAGCAGGAAATGACAAAGATGTCTGCCTACTTAAACTCTCTCCGTGCCTTGGATGAAATTGTTACCAAGAAGCTTCAATTTGAGATTGTGCATGATGGTATGCAGACAATAGATTTCGGAAATCAAGATGATGAAGAGAGAGTTCAATTAGTTTGGCTTACAGGTTATATTCCATGCGAAGATGAAGCAAAACTTTCTTCCCTCGCAAAGGAAAAGTCTTGGGCCTATATTTCTCAAGATCCTGAAGAAGAAGATCCTGTACCTACAAAGATAAAGCGTAATAAGATTGTAAATCTGATTGCTCCCTTAATCGACTTTTTGGGTACGGTTCCCGGTTATACTGAGCCGGATATCTCTCTTTGGTTCCTGCTCTTTTTCGGAATTTTCTTTGCAATGATATTCGGGGATGCCGGTTACGGTGCCGTTTTGTTCTTGATTTCAATTATCTTGATATTAAAAACAAAGGCAAAAAAACAAAAAGTGCCTACGGCTTTTTATATGTTCGGCTATTTGGGTCTTATGACCGTTATCTGGGGTACCTTGGTTTGTAACTGGTTTGGTATGTCTGCCGAAATTGTACCGCCTTTTCTTAAAAACTTGGCTGTACCTGCGATTGCAAACTTTACCCCTGAGGATGTACGCAATCAAAACCAGATTTTGCTTTGCTTTACTCTAGGCTTAACCCAGCTGATGATAGCCCATGTAGTAAGCTTATTTAGGAACATTAAGTCCCCTAAATTTCTTGCCGATGTAGGTTCTCTTTCGATGCTTGGCGGAATGTATTTTGTGGTTTTAAACCTTGTTGTAGATTCCCAAAAGTATGCAATAAATAATGCCGTTCTCCTTGCAATAGGTGCGGGTTTTGCTTTAAACTTTATCTTTGCAAACTATTCTAAAGGAATAGGGCAGGCTATTGTTGAAAGCTTAAAAAACATTATCAATATGCTTTTGGGTGTAGTAAACGTATTTGCAGATATTATGAGCTACATAAGACTTTGGGCTGTAGGTCTTGCCGGAGGCGCTATAAGTGCAACCGTAAACGAGATGGCCGGCCCTGCCTTAGGAGGCTTTATAATCTTTGCAGGTGTCTTACTTTTATTGTTCGGACACGGTCTTAACTATATTATGAACGTGCTTTCCGTTATAGTCCACGGTGTTCGGTTGAATACCTTGGAATTCTCTAATCATGTAGGCTTGACTTGGTCGGGCTTTAAATATGAACCCTTTAACGAATAAATTTGGAGGAAGGATATGACTTTTGGTTTTTTTGGTGCTGCTGCTGCGTTGGGTATTTCAGCTATCGGTTCTGCAATCGGTCTTGCAATTGCAGGTCAGTCAACAATCGGTGCATGGAAGCGCTGTTATTTAAATAACAAGCCCGCTCCCTTCAGTTTGGTCGCCTTTGCAGGCGCTCCTCTTACGCAGACTCTTTACGGTTTCTTGCTTATGAACAGGATGCTTACATCATCCCAGAGCGATTGGTTCTTATTGGGCTTAGGCCTTGTTTGCGGTGTTTCTATCGCAGCATCTGCTATTGCTCAAGGTAAGGCTTCTGCTTCAGGTTCCGATGCTATGGCTGAAACAGGAAAGGGCTTTGTACAGTACATTACTATCGTAGGTCTTTGCGAAACCGTTGCTCTTTTCGTAATGGTCTTCGGCATGATGAAATGCTAAAGCCTACAGTATGCGGCATGATGAAATGCTAGACTTTAGCAGGTTTTAGCCGGGTATTGACTAAGATAGTATTTTTTGATATTCTATGAAAACTCCGGCTCGCAGAAAATGCGGGCCTCAGAAATGTGTCCATAGGAGGGAACATGAGAAACTATGAACTTATGACGGTTTTTCCGGTTGAAGAGGATCTCTATAAACCGGGAATAGATGCTCTACATTCAATTCTGGCGGATTTCGGTGTTCAGATCAAGTCTGAAGAGCCTTTCGGCGATCGGGATTTAGCTTATGAAATCAAAAAGAAGACAAAGGGACGTTATGTTCTTTTCAACATTGAAGCAGATCCTGCAAAAATGATTGAATTGGACAAGCGTTTTAAGCTGATCACTCAGATGTTGACCTATCTTTTTGTCCGTTTAGAGGACTAAAAAGGAGACTTTATGGCAGATATAAACCATGTAGTATTGGTAGGCCGCTTAACTAGAGATGCTGAGCTTAAATATACGTCTTCCGGTATTGCGGTTTGTAATTTTGCTATAGCTGTCAACAGAAGACGAAAAACAGGCGATGACTGGAGCGAAGAAGCAAGTTTTTTTGACGTGGTTCTTTGGGGCCGGCAGGGTGAAGCCCTAAACCAGTACCTTGTAAAAGGTAAACAGGTTGCTATTGACGGAGAGCTTAGGCAAAACCGTTGGGAGCAAGACGGGCAAACCCGCAGCAAGGTTGAAATTGTAGCTAACAATATTCAGCTTGTCGGCGGCTCGGCAGGTCAGGGAGGACAGTCACAGGCTGCACCCCAGCGCCAAGGATCATATCAGGGCGGTGGAAATAATTCGTATAATGATGGAAATCAGGCACCTTCTGCTTATCAAAGAAGACAGGAGCCTTCTTATGATGATTACCAGCCGGATATGGGAAATTCAGATTTGGATAATATTCCATTTTAAGGAGATTTAAATGTCGGACGAAACAATGAATGATGTAGACATGGAAGCTAACATGCAGGAAAATATTCGCGAAGGCGAAGACAAAAGAAAGGGTAGGTCTTTTTACCGCAAAAAGGTTTGCCGCTTTTGTGCACAAAAGTTAAAGATCGATTATAAAGAACCGGATGCCTTACGCCGCTTTATAACCGAGAGAGGTAAAATTCTTCCCAGAAGAATTACCGGAACTTGTGCAAAACACCAGCGAAAACTTGCCGTTGAAATTAAGCGTGCAAGAGCTGTTGCATTGCTTCCTTTCGTTATGAACGAATAGAAATTTTAATGTAAGCATCTGCCTAAGGCTTCATAGCGTTAGGGGTTTTGCTTACATTAAAAATTAGACTATGTCAAAAAGCCCTTTCCGACTCCCGGAATTGGGCGGATATTTTTTTTAGGAGCTTGTATATGAAGGTTATTTTAAATGAAGATGTTAAGTATCTTGGAGAAGAAGGAGATATTAAGAATGTAGCCAAGGGATATGCCCGAAACTACCTCTTCCCCAGAAACTTAGCTGTTCCTTGTAATGAGTTTACTCTGGCTCATTTTGAATCACGCAAAGAAGAAATTGAAGCTAAAAAGGCTGCAAAACGCCAAGATGCTGCAGGTCTTAAAGAAAGACTTGAGGCTCTTTCAATTAAGATTCTTATGCCTGCAGGACCTAACGGAAAGCTTTACGGTGCCGTTACAACTCAAACTCTTTTTGATGAACTGCAAAAACTTAATTTCGATATTGAAAGAAAACGTATCGAAATCCCAGGCCAAACAGTTAAGAGCACAGGCGTACATAAGGCCCTTGTAAAGCTTTATGAAAATACCTCTGCAGAGATTTCTTTTACCGTTGAGGCTCAGATTGCTGAAGAAAAGACTGTTAAACCTTCCGAGAAAAAAGGACGAAAACCTCGCAGGGACGAAGAAGCTTCTGATGAACAAGTTTTAGCAGAAGAAAATTCAGTTACTGAAGAAGTTCAGAATTCGGAATCTGAAAACTAAGACTTTATAAATATGCGGATATTTTATCCGCATATTTAAATTTTAATCCTTATGGATAGTAAAGATATACAACCCCAGCCCAGATATAAACGTTTTACTATTCGCTTTTTAGACCGCTCAATAAGATTTTTGAGTGCTTCTATCTTTGCTTTTATTATTTTTTATATTTTAAGCAGTTCCCAAGATTTTTTAGATTCCAGCCTGTTTATAATCTTAAATGTATTGATGAGTCTTTGTGTCTTACTTATAATTTTTACTTTTGCAGCAATTGCCGTTAGAATTTTTTTTATGATATGTTATAAAGAGATTAATATTATAAAATTCATTACAGATATATTTTTATTGTTTTTATCGATAATATTGGCTGTTCTTTTTTCTTTTCTCGTAGTAGTTGCAAAGGGAAACGTATAAAAAAAGACTGCCGCAAGGTTTTCCTTGGGACAGTCTCATTAATATTTTGATAAGTTTTAAGCGGTTTTTTCGTCGAGAAGTTTTATCTTCGGTTTTGACGAAGAGTTTACTATCATTTTTTTATTTATTATCAGCTCTTTTCTACCCTTTATGGAAGGGGCTTCAAACATTGCATCCAGCATTAGCTTTTCGACAATGGAACGTAAACCCCTTGCTCCCGTATTTTGGTCTATAGCCTGCTGAGCAATGGCTGTAATAGCATCTTTGTCAAAGTGAAGATCGACATTATCAAGTTTAAAGGTTGCCTGAAACTGCTTTATGATGGCATTTTTGGGTTCAACCAATATACGTGTTAAGTCTTCCTTTGTAAGCTCATTTAAGGCTACCTTTATCGGGATTCTTCCTATCAGCTCAGGGATAAGCCCGAATTTTACCAAATCATCGGGTGAAACCTGATCATACAACTCGGTAAGATTTTTTTCGCTCAGCTTTTTTACCTCGGCACCGAAGCCTATAGGCTTTGTAGAGATACGGGCTTCCACTATCTTATCCAAACCCACAAAGGCCCCTCCGCAGATAAATAGGATATTTGTTGTATCTATTTTAAGCATGTCCTGATTCGGATGCTTTCTTCCGCCCTGCGGGGGAACTGAGGCTGAGGTTCCTTCTATTATTTTTAAAAGAGCTTGTTGAACGCCTTCGCCCGATACATCTCGGGTAATGGAAACATTTTCGCTCTTTCTGGAAATCTTATCTATTTCATCGATAAAGATGATACCCATTTCGGCTTCTTTTATATCTCCGTTTGCATTTTGGATAAGCTTAAGAAGGATATTTTCTACGTCTTCGCCTACGTAGCCTGCTTCGGTCAAGGTTGTTGCATCGGCGATGGCAAAGGGAACCTGCATTTTTTGTGCAAGGGTTTTTGCTAAAAGAGTTTTACCTGACCCTGTAGGACCCAGCAAAAGGACATTTGACTTTTCTATGACTACGTCATTCTCTAAAGGAGGATTCATTATCCGCTTATAATGGTTATAAACGGCTACAGATAGAACCCTCTTTGCCTGTTCTTGACCTATTACATATTCGTCAAGATACTCTTTTAGTTCTTGAGGGGTTGGAATGGGGCCTGAACGGTCAACAGGTTTGACAGTCTTATATGATTTTATATAGCTTCCGCAAAGATCTACACATCTATCGCAGATGGCGATACCTCCGGGACCCGGAACTACAAAGCGTTCAGCACTTTCAGGTTTATTACAAAAAGAGCATATTAAAGCCCCGCCCATTCTATTTCTAGCCATCTTTTCTCCTATTCATAACGGTATCGATAATACCGTAGGCCAAGGCTTCTTCGGCCGACATAAAAAAATCTCTTTCCATATCGGCTGCAACCTGTTTTTCCGTTTTGCCGGTATTTTCTGCAAAGTATTTGATGGTAAGTTTTTTTAATCTTACAATTTCTTTGGCTTGGATATTGATATCTACGGCCTGTCCTTGAACTCCGCCCCATGGTTGGTGAATCATAACACGGGATGAGGGGAGGGCATAACGTTTATTTTTTGCTCCTCCGGCCAAAAGGACTGCTCCCATACTTGCACATTGGCCCAAACAAATTGTTTGTACATCGGGACGAATGTGCTGCATAGTATCATAAATTGCAAGGCCTGCCGTTACAGAACCTCCGGGACTGTTTATATAAAGGCTGATATCCTTGTCGGGATTTTGAGCTTCTAAAAATAAAAGCTGGGCTACAATCAAATCGGCAGACATATCGTTTATTTCTCCGTCTACAAAGATAATCCTATCCTTTAAAAGACGCGAGAAAATATCATAGCTGCGTTCTCCGTTTCCGGTTTGTTCAATTACATAAGGTACAAGTGTACTCATTTTTTTTCCTTAAAACAGCAAAATTTAATCTTTTAAAAGTTCTTCAAAGGTAAGCTTTTTGCCTTTTTTGATTGTCGATTTTTCATAAAGAGCTTTAAAAAGTTTTTCTTCTTTTAAGCCTTCGCTTAAATATTCTTTTTCGCGAGGGTTGGAATAATATTTTTTCAGCTCATCAAGAGCGATATCCATTCTTTCGGATAAGCGGATATATTCGGCTTCAATCTCGTCATCGCTTACTTCAATATTTTTTTCCTTAAGAAGGGTTTCAATTAAAACTCTTTCTTTTAATGTCTTCTCGGAATCTTCTCTCCAGCCTTCTAAAAGACTTGCTTTTGATTGCGGGCCTTTACCGAACATTTTTTCAAGTTCTTCAGGTGTAGTTCTAAATTGATTAGCCATCATCATCCATCTGGATTCAAGTTCTGCTCTTACCATGGATTCGGGAAGATCTATTGTATGCTCCTTAACCATTTGTTCGGTTAAAGCATTTTTTTGTAAAGATTTGATTTTTTCTTCTACACTTATTTCAAACTTCTTCTTGATATCGGCCTTCAGTTCATCCAAGCTCTTATACTTTTCGTTTATGTCTTGAGCAAAGTCATCATCAAGTGCCGGTAAATCTTTGTATTTAAGGGCTGTAAGAGTTACCTTTATTTTCTTTGTTTTTCCGGCAAGGTCCTTGTTTGAATCGTCCTCGGGGAAGGTCTTGGTTATTTCTTTAGATTCACCTTTTTTCATGCCGATTATATCATCATCAATCTTATAGATATTTAGACCTGAACCTATTGTAAATACAAAGTCTTGTCTTTCAGTGCCTGAAATAGTTTTTCCTTCATCGTCAAGTTCGCAATAATCGATTGTTGCAATGTGATCTTTTGCGGCTGAAGTTCCTTCTTTGCAGGCTGTAACGAGGGCATTCCTTTCTTGAAGTCTTTCAAGTTCTTTTTTTATGTCGTCATCGGAGACGCTTGCTTCCGGCACTTCGATAGTAAAGCCTTCGGTTTTTTTAATTTCTACCTTGGGGAAGACATCATAGTGGACCGTAAAAGAAAAGTCTTCATCAACTTTTAATTCGGGTTTTTCGTTTAGTTCGGGATAAGAGTAGGGGAGAGGTCTTTCATATTCATCAAGAGATTCAAAGATTTCTTTTAAGGAATCTTCAATTAGGTCTCCTGCAAGGTCTCCCTTGATAGCATCGCCGTATTTTGTTTCAAGTACGGATACGGGAACCTTTCCTTTTCTAAATCCCGGTATTTGAAGCTCTTTTGAATATTTGTTGAGCAATTTTTTATAGCTTTCTTGAACATCAGCCTTTTTTATTTTTACTGAAAGTTCCGCATGTGATTTTTCTTTAAGAGTTACATTCTTTTCGTAGTCCATTTTTCCTTCCTTAGAGTTGATTTTAAGACAGCCCTTTATATAAAAGGGTATAAAAAAAAGCGATCCGTTCACCGAATCGCTTTAGAAGCGGGAAACGAGGATTGAACTCGCGACATCCACCTTGGCAAGGTGGCGCTCTACCACTGAGCTATTCCCGCAATTCTACTCCACTTTTTGTTTTGTGGAATTGTGCGAGAGGAGGGACTTGAACCCTCACGCCGAAGCACTAGATCCTAAGTCTAGCGTGTCTGCCAATTCCACCACTCTCGCTTAACAGTGAGCGTGTGTATAATATACATAAACCCAAAAAATGTCAAGTATTGCAATTTTATGAGCAAGTCATCAAAAAATCTTGCTCACGTGGAGGAGTATATGCTTTTTTTATATTTTTGTCAATAGTTTGAGATAAAAATGTCTAAATAATTGACAATTTTTTTTAAAATGTCTATCTTGTAAAGGTGTATTACTAAATTTTAACCAGATTGTTCGGGAGTTTTAAATGTTGAATGATATTTATAAAAAAGAAATAATTAATGCATGGGTAGAAGACAATGAGCCTATAGATTTGATCGAAAAACGGTATAAAAATATAAGCAATATTGTTGATAGAATGTATGATTTTGTGTTGTCATTTTCTTATTATTATACTGTAAGAAGGGATTATGGTACGGGTAAGAAATATACAATGATTGAAATGCATATTTTGACCGATATTTATGATAATGAAAATATAACGGTTTCAGCCCTAGCAAAAAAATGGAATAGAACATCAAGCGCAATTTCTCAAATTGTACATAGGCTTATAAAATGGGGCTTGGTTTATAAGAAAGTGAACGAAGCTGACGGTAAAGTCTTTTTTTTACATACTACGGAAAAAGCAAAAGAAACGGTTTTAAAGCATAAAGCTTATGACAATAGAGATAATATCAAGACAAGAAAAAAACTTCTCGAAGCTTTTACCGTTGATGAAATGGTAGCTTTTGATAAAATTTTAAAAACTTATACCGATATTCTTGAAAAGAATAACAGCAAAAATAAGCCTTTATAAAAGACCTCCCCACATTTTATATATAAAATATGAGGAGGAATTTTACCGGCAGTAAATTTTATTTTTAATGCCGTTTTTTAAGGTCTTTTAAGGCCTTATTTAGTCTTTCTAAACTTTCTTGAATAACAGATGATGGAGCTGCCAAGTTGATTCTTTCAAATCCTATACCTCCGTCTCCAAAAATATAGCCTTCATCAAAAAATATTTGAGCTTTGTGAATCATAAATTCTTCCATAGCCTTATGATCCATTTTCAAAGCTCTAAAATCTATCCATTGTAAATAGGTACCTTCAATAAGAGGAGCTTTTATTTCGGGGTGATTTACTTCAAAAAAATCTTTTACAATTCTTTGATTTTTGTCTATTACCTTTATGCAGTCATCCAGCCATTTTCCGCATTCTTTATAGCAAATTTCGCAAGCCTTATATCCGAGTGTAGTAAATGGCATTCCGCTTGTAATATCCCGAGACTTTGTAAACCTTTCCCTGATATCCGGATTTTTAATTATTATATTGCTCATGCCCATTCCTGCAATATTAAATGTTTTAGACGGAGCAGTAAAAGTAATCGTTTTATCGGCAAGTTGCTCATCAATAGATTGGAACACTGTGTGCTCATAACCGGGCATAATTAAGTCAAAGTGAATTTCATCTGACCATAGCATAAGATCGGATTTTAAAACTATATCCTTTATTTTTTGAAGTTCATCTTTTTTCCAAACCCTGCCTACAGGATTGTGCGGCGAGCAAAAGAGCAAAGCCTTATTGTTTTTATCCTTGGATAATTTTTCTAGTTTTTCAAAATCGATTGTATAATATCCGTCTTTTTCCAATAATTCACATTCTATGATTTTACGCTCTTGATTTTTTATAGCCATAAAGAAAGGATAATAAACGGGGGTGATGATAATGACTCCTTCTCCAGGTTTTGTAAATTCCCTAACGGCATTGAACACTGCAGGAACGACTCCGGCAGTATTTATTATCCAGTCAGTTTCAATATCCCATTGATGTCTATCCTTCATCCATTTTTTTACGGTTTTTTTATACTCTTCAGTAGGTCCTGTATATCCTAACACTGTTTCGTCAAGATATTTTTTTAAACCTTCAATAAGTTCCGGCGGATTTTTAAATTCCATGTCTGCTACCGAAAGAGGAACCACCTCATTTCCAACCTCAGGATTTTGTGAATACATTAAGTCCCACTTAAGCGAACCTAAGTTTTTTCTTGAAATTTTTGTTGTAAAATCGTAAATCATTTTTTCTCCTATTCTTCAGTTTCAGCAAGTAAGGCATCTTCGATAATTTGCCTTTTATTTGCTTCCAATTCTTCAATTTTTACATGTTTTGATTTTAAATTGTAAATTGATAAAATCGATATGATAACCATAATCCCTATCATCAAAAGTTTTTCTTTTGTTGAAAGCATCATAAATAGGTTATAGCATACTATAGCTGCACAAAGTGCCGAAAGAATACATATGATGTCCATAAGTATTCTGGGCATATGCAATACCGATTTTTTCCATTGCTCCGGATAATCCCGTATCACCTTAATACATTTTATATTTGTATATAGATTTGTAAGCATTGCAGGTATCATTACCAGCGAAACAATAGCATCTAATTTTAAACCAAGTAAAACCGGTAAAATTGACAATATGTAATAAATACCGTAAACAGCCCATGGATAACCGGTCTGAGTTGTTTGTGTAAAAAATTTTGGGAGCCAACCTGCTTGTGCTACTTTTAGTATTGGATATCGAACCATTATTATGCCGGTAATCATAGATGTTGCTATGGCAAAAACAGCCCCTCCCATTATAAAGAGAATAAAAATTGATCTTGGGAAAATCTCGGAGGCTACAAGTGAAAGATTTTGACCTGCAACCTCGCTTATGGGAAGCACTCCTGCCGATACATAGCCCATTAAGCCATAAACAATGGCTATTGCTATTGTTACTAAGAATATGCCATAGGGTATATTTTTTTTAGGCTTAATAGTTACTGCCGATACAGAAACCGGACCCATTGTGGTTCCTTGACATGCCCATCCCATTATTGCAATACCGGCAATGATACCTTTAAAACCGCCTGTAAAAAAATTTGGATCTGTGAAATAGCCCGGTTTTACCTTAGGAACTCCAAATACAATATAAAAAATAATTGCTAGGATTAATACTAAGGTCATTATATTATTGATTGTAGAAACAAATTTTGAACCTCTTATAGTTGCTGCAAAAAACAAGGTAATAATTATTATCGCAATTAATTTTGTGTAAGGTAGAATTTGAGGAAAAACTATTCCTGCATAATTTACCATTGCAAGGCTATACATAGCAACAGAAAATCCATTAATAAATGTTATGTATCCATTTATACCTGTAAAAAAAGGATTAAACACTAGGGCTTTTTGACTATAATCACCTCCTTCAAACATAAACATTGATGATAAAAGGACATTGTAAAAATATGCTAAAAGCATAAAAATACAACCAGCCATAATTGAAACGACAATGGATTTACCTGTAGCGGCAATTCCTAAGCCTGTTAACACAAAAATCCCGGAACCTACGGCTCCGCCGAAACCAAGAGAGAAAATGTTAAATAAATTTAAATTTCTCTTTTCTTTTTTTGCTTCCATAAATTGCACTCCTTTCATTGATATTATAGTTAAGGCTATTTATTATTTACGCTATTAACTATTAAGTATATTATAAGATATCTTTTTAAAAAACGCAAGTCTTCTTTTAATTTTTTTTCTTTATTTTATACTGACAAAGTTATAAAAAATGCTTATATTATTAAGTAAATTAGTGTAGAATTTATAAATAAAACAGGAAAAATCGGTAAAATACTTAAAAATGAGAGAAGATTATAACTTAGGGTTTATTTTGCAATATGAAAATGTTGCTTGGTTTGATGAAGAATGCGGAGAGGTGCGTATTTTAGACAGGCGTATTTATCCCGAAAAAAAAGAATTTTGTATATGTAAAACATATGAAGAAGTAGCAAAGGCCATTGCCGACATGGTAACCCAAAGCGGAGGGCCTTTTGCAGCGGCTGCTATGGGGATGGCCCTTGCTGCTTATCAAGGAAAAAATCTTTCAAAAACGGCATACCTTGAGTTTATGAAAGAGGCAGCCTATGCTCTATCCCATGCCCGTCCTACCACAAGCAAGGCAATGCAGCTTATTACAGCCGAATCCTTGAGCCTCTTTGAAAATCTAATAAAAAACGGAGCATTTTCAAATGAAATTATTACCGCTCTAAAGCAGAATGCTGTAGAACAAAACAATGTCAGGTATAAAAAAAATACGGCAGCCGGTTCTTTTTTTGCCGATTTGGTTCCTGACGGATCTTCAATTTTAACCCAATGTTTTGGAGAGACTACAGTCGGCGGATATTTACGCAGGTTTAAAGAAACCGATAAAAATATAAAGGTTTTTTGTGCCGAAACCCGTCCATATTTTCAAGGAGCCCGATTGACCGCTTCCTTGGCCTATGACATGGGCTTTGACACGACCGTCATTACCGACAATATGATAGCCCTTTTAATGAGCGAAAAAAAAATTGACTTTTGTGTTTCAGCTTCTGACGTTATAAGCCTTGACGGTTCGATTATTAATAAAATAGGAACCCTTCAGATTGCTATAGCTGCAAATTACTTTGGTATTCCTTATTATGCAATAGGTTTTCCCGATAAAAATTATGTTTCTGCAAAAGAAGTAAAAATTGAATATAGAAATCCTGAAGATGTACTTTACGCTATGGGAAAAAGAACTGCAATTTTACCGGATGATTGTAAACACAAAAATAAGAGCGGTTCAATCTCAGGGATTTATCCCGCCTTTGATATAACGCCTTATGAACTTTGTTCAGGTATCATTACGGATGAGGGCTTTTTTAAGCCTAGAGTTTAAATATAAGGCTTGCTGAAACGGACTCAAAAAACAGATCTATGTTTTTTTTTGAATTGATTATTTTTTGTGTAAAATGAGCTTCATCTTTGTAATTATAATAGATTGGAGCCGTCTTCCATACTGCTTGAAGTTTTATGCGTGTTTTTTCTGAGGCTTTAAAAAAGAGCTCATTCTTTAATTCAAAAGTCCATAATTGTTCCGCCTTATTTTTAGTAAAGGGGAGGGGTTTATATAGATTTTTATGGCTTATAAGTTCAACCCTTATAGTGTTTAAGTAAAGAGGCATATTGTATTCTATCGAGTATGTTCCGGTATAACGGGCTCCGTTTCTGTTTTCACCTAAGTCATTATCAAAAAAGAAAAAATCCTCATTTGTTTGAGGAACAATGTCTTTGTAACTTATAATATGCCTTGTTTTTAAAATTAGACCTGACCATTCATTTTTTATTTTTGAGTTTAAATCAAAATAAAGTTCTAGGCCTGCATTGAGATCAATAAAGAATTTTGAAAAATATAGCGGTTTGATAACCTGTAAGTTATTGACATTTTTATTTTCGGCAAGTCCATAAAAATTTAGGCTAGGGTAGGCCCAGCCTGTACTTATCGTAGTTCCGGAGAAAAAGTTGATAAAAGGCAGATAAACTATTTTTACATTTAAACACCCCAAAATATTTGCAGGCTTCAATGAGGCCTTAAACTCCATTTCCGTATATTTTGAATCCGAATTTTCCTTGTAAGACCTTAAAAAATGCGATATAGAAATATTAAAATTTAAGGGATAGTTTAACTCTACTTCAATTTCAGTTTTTGTTTTATTTAGATCGGTATTTCCAAAAACATATGAAAAATTTATGAGAATTAAAATACAAAAACATATCTTTTTTAATTTCATACTTTATCTTTTTACAAAATAAAAAAAGCCGAAGCAGGGATATCCCGTTTACTTCGGCTTTTTTATATTACCGATTATATCGGAAACCGATTAATCTTATAACGATTAATCGTTATATCGGAAGCCGATTTATCGGTGATGCCTCAATTTTTTTACTGGGCATTTGCGGGGGTTGTGGCCGGGAGAAGATTCCCGGTCCTGTCGATTATATCAACTTCCGAATTAGGTGTAATCTGATCAACATAGAATGTGTATAAGACAGGATCAGAAACATTGCCTACGTTATCGATAGCTTTAACTTCGATTTTGTAAACTGCATTTTGTGTAAATCTGATCGGTTCTACATACTTGGTATATTCTCCGTCATTTACTTTTACATAAATTGCATCAACGCCTGAAAGGTCGTCTTTTGCTGCAAATGAAACGGTTTCACTTGTAGAAACAATAACTCTGCCTTCTTCATCTACAACATTATTGCTGGGGAATACCATGTACTCCTCATCCTTGTTGATAAGACGGTTTGAATTTGCAATGCTTACAACGGGTGCTGTTCTGTCGATAGTAACTGCGAGTAACTTAATAGGAGCAAGGTTTCCTACATTGTCAATAGCTGTGTAATAAAGGTTTACGGGTCCTTCACCATCTAAAGAAACATAGGTCTGCTCCGACTCTTTTCCGTTTCCGGAAATTTTAAGAGAGTTAAGGTCCGTTCCCATGTAACCGGCTGCTACACCTGATCCTCCGACAATGTCGGCGGCAGAAACATACCACTTTGTATTTGATGAGCAATAAACTACTGCACCGTCATTGTACAAAGGTTCTGTTGTCTTGATCATTGTATCAGGAGCCGTATTGTCTACGATTACCGACAAGGTTTTGGGCAATTCCAGGTTTCCGCTGTTATCAAATCCTCTGTATGAAATATCATATTTTCCTTCTTCAAGAAGTTGGAAGGGGTTTTTGTATCTCATAAAGGCTGCTCCATTCAAGGCAAATTCTACAAAGTCAAGACCGGTTTCCTTATCGGCTGATCTTAGTTTAAAAAAGACATCACTGTTTACATAGTTGGAGCCTTCTTCAACATAGTGAATTGCGGGGCGGACATAGTCTGTTCCGACAATCGAAGGAGCCTGTGCCCAAGCTGAAACAACTAAAAGTGAACATACGGCTACGAAAAAAATTTTTTTAATCATTAGTTACCTCCAAAATGATTTTTTAAAGTTTCATAGTGTTTATTTAACACTGTGAATTTCTACTCTTCGGTTTTTTAAGCGGTCAGTAATCTCTGAATGGCTTCGGGCTGGTTCACGTGCTCCTTTACCTTCTACGATTATATTGTTCGCATCAAACAGCTTCATTTTTTGAAAATAGCTTGCAACAGCAATTGCCCGCTGTAATGCAATACGATCTTCATCCTTTTGTGAATCCAGTTTTGCACTGTGACCGTAAATGACGATTTTCTTTACATTTTTTGCTTTTAGATCTTCGCCTATTTCTTTTAGTATCTGTGCAGTAAACTGGTCGATTTGATAAGATTGCGGTGCAAAATATACTGTGTAATAATCATCAGACATATTTTTTTCATTTGCTTTCTTATCTGTTTCTTCCTTTACTACTTGTTCTTGAGTTTTTTCAGGTTCAGCCGGCTTTTCTTCTTTTTGCTTGGGAGCAGACTTACAGGAAAACATAAAAAGAACAGACAATAGTAAAAGTAATACTCTTACTTTTTTCAAAGAAACCTCCTTAAAATAATAATCATAGATATATTATCCTTCTTTTCCCGCCAATAGTCAAGAAGATTTTATCTTTTTATCTATCATTTTTCTTTAGCTTCGGTAACAAAGGTCGTATATTGGGATAAAAACAAGAGCGGAACTGTGCCTATGGGGCCGTTTCTTTGTTTTGCCAAAATGAGTTCGGTCGGAATAGGTTTTGCTTCATCTTCGCTTGTGTCGGCTCTTTCACGGTGTAAAAACATGACCACATCGGCATCCTGTTCAAGAGAACCCGATTCCCTTATATCGGCAAGCCCCGGTTTTTTCCCTTCGGCATCCCTTGTCAGCTGGGATAGGGCAACTACTGGAATATTCAGCTCTCTTGCCAGACTTTTTAGAGACCTTGAAATTTCGGCAATCTGTTCATGACGCGGTATGCTTGCATTTTCGCCTGTAATAAGGGTTATATAGTCTATAAAAATGATTTTTACGTTATATGGCGGACTGCAAAGCTGGCGGGCTATGGCTCTTAAATCCAAAAGCTTCATATTAGGCATATCCACAAGGTAAAACGGGGCTTCATAGAGCAGACCGCAGGTTTCGGATACCTTGCCGAAATCTCTGGCCGTTAGGTTTGCAGACCTTATTCTGTTCGAATTTATTTTTGCTCTTGAAGCTATCAAACGCTGTACCAGCTGCATATCCGACATTTCAAGAGAAAAAAAGGCTGTCGGAATTTTTTCGTCAATAGCAATGTGGGCTGCCATGGTCATGGCTAGGGCTGTTTTTCCTACGGAGGGACGGGCTCCTATTATTATAAATTCCGAATCCTGAAATCCATAGGTCATATTATCCAAATTACCGAAACCTGAAGGAACACCGGTGTATGCTCCCTTGCGTTCGTGTAGTTTTTGGAGAACCTCCAAAGTAGGCATTATTACCTCAGCCAAAGACTTAAAAGTCGCCGAATTTCCGGCTTCCGTAAGGTCAAATATGCTTTTTTGAGCTTCTTCCAAGACTGTTCGGCTTGATATGCTGTCATCAAATACATCTGCAGAAATTTTATTGGAAACTTTTAGCAAATTTCTTCTTATAGCTGCTTCCAACACGATTTTTGCATAAAATTCGTAGTTTGCAGAGCTTGGAACCTCATCCGTAAGCGATGCTATGTAGCTTGCCCCTCCGACTGAATCCAATTCATTTACCGAGCGAAGATAGTCTGTCAATATTAAAATATCCGCCTTTTGGGACTGGGTGTCTAATTCCGAAATAGCCTTATATATCTTTTGGTGCTGAGGAGAATAAAAAGCTGATGCATCTAAAATCGGTCTTACAAAGGTAAAGACATCAGGATCTATTAAAATAGCTCCCAAAACAGCCTTTTCTGCTTCCATATTGTGAGGCGGAAGCTTGTTTTTTAAATTTTTTACACTATCCATTAAAAAAGCCCTCTCAAGCGAGGGCATTTTAACAGATAGTAAGATTAAAATCTAGCCTAAAGAAAACTTAAATTTTAAAAAGTTTAATATCTACGCTTTTATTTTCTTTGATTTCTATTTTTAGCTTGTTAAATCCTCCGGGCCTTCCGCCCTTATGGTTGCCGTATCCTACAGGTTCCTTAGGCATGCCTAAAAAGTTTCTATCCAGCTTGTCGTTTTCGTTAATATCCTGATAAACAAAAAAAACATATTCTCCCTGAGGAAGTTTTTCAATTATTGTCATATCCTTACCGTCTACCTGAACGCTGACCGTCTTCAAAGGCTCCTTTTTCTTAAAAGATTGTGCATCTTGGTAAATACTCAAAAACAGCTTTCCTTCGATAGTTTCGATGTTGGTAATATTAAGAGTAACCTCGAATTCGATCTTTGTTTCTTCCGAATACAGGCTTGTAAAAACCGCAAAAAGAATCGTAAAAATAAAAATAATTTTTTTCATCTTGTTCTCCCGTACTTTTCTATTCGGCATTGGCAATATAAATCTTTACCCTATTAAAAAATGGGGTTATGCTTGTAAATTTTCCGTAAGTTATTAAATTTCATAATTAACATTCTTGACAATTTCTTTTTTATTCCTTAAAATGTTTCCCTATGAATAAAAATATTACGATTGATGAACTGCGTTCAAAATATATAGACTTTTTTAAAAGCAAGGGGCATGTGGAAATTTCGGGGAGGTCTCTTATCCCTGAAAATGACCCCACGGTCTTATTTACAACTGCCGGTATGCACCCGCTTGTCCCTTATTTAATGGGGGAGCCTCATCCTGCGGGAACCCGTTTAACCGATGTGCAAAAATGTGTGCGCACGGGCGATATAGATGATGTAGGGGATGCTTCTCACCTGACCTTTTTTGAAATGCTTGGAAACTGGTCTTTGGGAGATTATTTTAAAAAAGAATCAATCGCCTATAGCTTCGAATTTTTAACGGACGAAAAATATTTAGGGATTCCTATAGATAAACTTTCCTTTACTGTCTTTGAAGGAAATGAAGATGCTCCCCGTGATGATGAATCCGCTTCTATTTGGGAAAGTCTGGGTGTCTCTAAAGATAGAATTTTCTTTTTACCGAAAGAAGATAACTGGTGGGGCCCAGCCGGTGAAACAGGCCCTTGCGGTCCCGACACTGAAATTTTTATAGATACGGGAAAACCTGCCTGCGGTTCAAATTGCCGCCCAGGCTGTAACTGCGGTAAATATGTAGAAATATGGAACAATGTTTTTATGCAATATCATAAAAACATGGACGGATCATATTCTCCCTTAAAAAGAAAATGCGTAGATACGGGAATGGGGGTTGAACGAACAGTTGCCATGCTTCAGGGAAAGTCTTCCGTTTATAATACCGAAGCCTTTACCTCAATTATTAAATCTATCGAAGACATAAGCGGCGTAAAATACGGCGATAACGAAAAAACCGATACCTCTATCAGAATTATAGCCGACCATGTCCGAACAGCCTGCTTTATTTTGGGAGATCCGAAAACCACACTTCCGTCAAATATCGGGGCGGGCTATGTTTTAAGAAGGCTTATCAGAAGGGCCGTAAGGCACGGCAAAAAGCTCGGCATAGACGGCAACTTTTTATCCGTTCCGGCTTCTGCCGTTATAGCTCAAAATGCCGGTTTTTATACCGAACTAAAAGAAAATGAAACCTTAATTTTAACGGAACTTAAGGCCGAAGAAGATAAATTCCTTGAAACCTTAAAAAAAGGCGAGGCAGAATTCGAAAAAATGCTTCCTAACCTTTTAAAAAATCCTAAAAAGATTATTCCGGGAAGAATGGCCTTTAAACTCTATGATACCTACGGCTTTCCTATAGAATTAACGGAAGAACTTGCCTCCGAATCGGGCTTAACCGTAAACAGGGAAGAATTTGATGAGGCTTTTAAAAAGCATCAGGAGCTATCCAGAGCCGGAAGCGAACAGGTATTTAAGGGCGGTCTTGCCGACCATTCGGAGCAGACAACGGCCTATCATACGGCAACCCATCTTTTGCACAAGGCTTTAAGAATGGTTTTAGGCGATCATGTTCAGCAAAAAGGCTCGAATATAACGGCTGAAAGGCTCCGCTTCGACTTTTCTCATCCCGAGCCCATGACGGAGGCCGAAAAAAAAGAGGTTGAAAGGCTTGTAAATGAGGCTATAAAGGCCGATTTGCCCGTAACTATGGAAGTTATGCCTTTAGAAGAAGCAAAAAAAATAGGAGCGATGGCTCTTTTCGGCGAAAAATATGAAGATGTTGTTAAGGTATATAAAATAGGAGACTTTTCTACCGAGGTTTGCGGAGGCCCCCACGTTGAAAGAACAGGTTCTTTAGGTCGCTTTTGCATTAAAAAAGAACAGTCTTCTTCCTCAGGGGTCAGGCGAATAAGAGCTGTACTTGAACATTAAATGTAACTTATTGCCGTTCAATTTTGTTAATAGGGCGAAGGTCGGCTTTGCCTTCTTTAAAATATATCATCCCCATATGGGATAATAGATGAGGATAAAATGAAAAAGAACATTTTTATTGCAGTTATGTTAGTCGGTTTTTTGGGCCTTTTGTCTGCCCAAAATGATTTACAGGTTATTGCACAGGTAAATCTGTCAAAAAAGGAACCTATAACTCTTGGTCAGCTTAAAAAGCTTGTAAAATTTGCCGAATCTCAGGGCGGAAATATAGCTACAAATGATGATAAAAAGCTTGTTTTGGAAAGTTTAATGCGAACCAAGCTTTTGGTTCAAGCTGCCGAAAAAGAAAATATCAAGATTTCCAATTCCCAAGTTGATAACGCTTTTAACGATGTGCTTTCTCAATATGTAAAATATCCAATAACAGAGAGCGAATTCGCTAAATTGATAAAACAAAAAGAAAACATATCGCTTGACGAGTTTATGAAAAAACAAACAGGTTGTACTGTTGAAGAACTCAAAAAAATTATCAAAGATAATCTTATAATTCAAAACTATATAGCTTCAAAACATCAAGCAGAAATTGTAAAAATGGCAACACCTACAGACGCTCAGATACGTTCATACTATGAAATGAAAAAAGGTGAGTTGGTTCGTCCCGATATGGTCAAAATGCTTTTTGTCGCAGTAAAAAAAGAAGGTAAAGACAAGGAAGAAATAGATAAAATTAATGAATTGCACAAAAAGGTTAAGAAGAATATAAAAGAGATTGCAAATATCAAGAAAAATGCAGAAGCCGGTAATTACGTTGCCCAAGAAGGTTATATACCTAAAACGGCAGAGGGTGCTCAGTTGTTAAATGCTACTCCTGAAGCCTTAATGGAAATTTTCTCAAAAGATGTAAACTATATATTCGATATACAGGATAGGGTAGACAGCAGACAGTTTTTTGTTATAACGGAAAAGCTTAATGCCAAAATTTTAACTTTAAGTGATGTCCCTGATCCCTCATCTACAGTTACGCTTTATGATCAGATAAAAGCCCTTCTTTCTCAGGGACTTGCACTAAATGCTATTCAATCTATCATTCAAACTACATATGAAAGTTTACGCACCGATGATAATTGCAAGATATTAAAAAGCGATGCTGAACTTGATAAACTTCTTAAGTGGTAATCGATAGATTTTAAATGAGTGTAGGCAGACGCAGAGGACGGATTCTCGCTTTTCAAGCCCTTGTTGCTTGGGATGTTGGAGGAGCCGTCCTTGACGATTTATTGAATTTCTCTTGGCAAAATGAAGACTCTATAAAGGATCCCAATAGCTATCTCTTTCCTAAAATGATGGTCTTGGGGACAATCGAAAATATAACCGAAATAGATAAGGTAATTCAGGAAAATCTGGATAACTGGGTTATAGATCGGCTTAATTCGGTTGATAAGGCAATTTTAAGATTGAGTGTCTATTCTCTTATATATCAAAAAGATACCCCTCCGCCCATTGTAATAGATGAGGCTATAAATTTGGCCAAAGATTTCGGTACCGATGATTCCTATAAATTTGTAAATGCGGTACTTGACAGTATTAAAAATAAGTCTTAAAATTTAAAAATGCGGCGGCTAAAGACAGTTTTTATTCTTTTTATAGCTTTTTTATTTTTTTCTTGTTCGGGCAAAACTAATGAACAAGCTTTTTTTAAAGAACTTTCCAAGATTGATCTTCAAATAGCGGAAGGTTATCAGGCTAAGGCTTTGAAGAGTTTAAAACGTCTTCAAAAAAAGGCCGTAAATTCTACAAATTATGTAAGTATTGTCAAACGGCAATTAAAACTTAATTCTATTCCCGATGCCTTAATCTCTCTTCAAACGGGCATAAAGAATTTTCCTGATTCACCGGAGCTTTCTGCCTTATTAACTTCAATTCTTATTGATTCAGGAAAGCCGGCTGAAGCCCTGCCTTATTGTGAAAAATTAAAAGATACGCCTTATGCTTCATTGGGTGCCGAAGCCTCTATTTTATCCGATATCGCCTTAAATTCCTTTAATTCCGATTTTAGTCTTTTAAAAGCAGCTTACGATAAAACTGAAAATCAAGTTTTTTTAAAGAATGCCGCTATTGTCTTGGCAGCTAAGGGCCGTTTAAGGGAGGCTTCTCATTTACGCTATAATATTCCGAATGATGTTGCTCCTGAGCATCCTTTTTTTTGGAGCTGTATTGTTTACGACCTCGGTGTCTTCGATTCTATTTTCGGCGATTTATATTTTTCTCTTGTTTATGCGGATAAAGACGGAGGCGAAGGTAAAACGGCTGAAAATGCACGGCTTCATCTTATGCTTGCTGCCGATGCAGCCTTCGGGCAAGGAGATACGGAAAGGGCTAGGGCCTTTTGGCAGGCTGCGGCCGATAGAAGTCCCGAAGCTTCTCCCATAGTATTTTATGATTTGGCTCTTACGGCTCCTGATGAAAAAGAGCGTGTAGATCTTTTAATAGAATGTATAGATTTATATCCCGGCTTTTATCCCGTTATAGCCCGCTATGTCCGTGAAGATATTGCTTTACGCGAATTAAATTCGCAAGACGAGCTTAGTGCCTATCTTGAATCTAAGGGCTTTTATTCAATGAAGATGGAAGAAACTTATTTTACCTCTCCCAAGATGACATATAAGCCTGAAGACCTTTTAGCAAGGGCTATGAAGACTCCGAATTTTGACCAAAGGTTTATTTTAGAAGAATTTAGATACAATCAAATAACGGATAAAACCTATGCTTCCAAAGCAAGGGGCAAGGCCGATATGTGGAAGATTCTTGAAAAATACGGCAAGGAGTCCATTATCAGAGAATATGCAAAATGGTACTTTGCTCAATCAGGAGATTTTAATGCTTGTCTTAGCGTTAGTGAAATAGGAAAACGATATGAAGATTCTTTTTATGCAGGAATAAATTCGGCTTTGAGCGGAGACTTTGAAAATGCCGTATCTTCTTTTGCGGCTTCTGCACAACTTCCTGCCTATGCTTATGCTTCTACGGTAAATTCCGCCTATATGTATTATATGTCCGGCAAAACCGAAGAGGCTGTAAATGCCTACAGCCTTGCCGTATCAATGACTCAGGATAAAAAAAGACAAAGTATGCTGCACTATGAGATTGCTTCAATCTTTTATGAAAGAAAGGCTTATGATAGGGCTATAAGTGTCTTAGGCTATGCCTTGGAATTAAATCCTAAAAACTATCAGGCGGCCTCCCTATTAAAAAAAATAAAAGAGCTTAATTAATCGTTTTCGAGTTAAAAGGATTAATCTTCTTCTTCAAGTTTAAAAACCACTATACCTGAAGTTTCATGTTTTTCCGGTATAAAACTTGATGCAAATAAAACGGTAATTACAGCTCCCATTTTATCCGCCATTCCTGAAACCTTTCCGGATAAACGCTTGTTTTCTGCATATTCTTTTACGATTTTAAATGCATCATCATAATCTTCACGAAGAATATAAAAGTCGGTATGGTTAAAGCCGGTAACACCGTATCCTACAAGAACCGAAGCTACATGTTCATTTTCAACACGGTATGGAATATGTTCACTTTGAAATAATGATTTTATCATCATTAAGTCTTCTTGATAGAACAAGTGCATAAATTTGACGACCTTTTTTCCCGATTGGACAGCTTCAAAAAAAGCATCTTCCATTTCAACTACATCATCTAAGGCTTCATCTTCTGCAGCAGTTCCGTCGTTTAATTTAACCCCTTCCGAATTTTCTTTCCACGATTTTTTTAAAAATAAAAACACAAAAATACCGCTCAAAACAAAAACTAACCACCACATAAGCACCTCCAATTAACGCCTCTAAAAACTTCAGTTTTAGAAACTTCTTTAAATCATCTTATTCATTTTTCCGTAGATAGTGCGGACTATTATTTTTTGGTCTTCATTAAAATTTTCTCCTGCAAGGTCAATCAAGCTTTGAAGGGATACAAGGCTTTCGTGTAAGGCCGTATGAAAACCTCTTGAGGTTTTAAACCAAAAATGTCCTGTACCGTCACAAAAGAGGGTTATAAAGCCCAGCTGCTTTGTAGTCTTTTTTGCTATTGTAGTTCTAAATAAGAGGTTTAAGGAATTTACAAGGGCTTCCAAATCTTCTTCAATAAAATAATTTTTATTTTTGTCAAAGCGCTTTTCATCTTCGGTTTTTTCTATCTGTTCGATATTAAAATTATTTACCACATTTAAAATTAAGTCCATCTTTTCGCCTGAGAGGAGCTCGCTTTTGTTGATTTCTATTTTTCCCCTCAAGCCCTTTAATTGCTCCAAGGCTCCGTTTTGATTTTCTTCACTGTATTTTTTGCGGAGAGCCTCGGCCGTAACCTTAAATTCTTTCCAAGGAAGAATGAGATGCTTTTTGCCCTTTATTTTTTTGATAAGATAGCGAGTTCCCTCGATAAGAACGCTTTCTTCTTCCGGCTTCTTCTTTTCTTCTTTTTGTTCTGTCCTGTGTTCGTCTTTTTCTTTTTTTGACCCTTTATCCTTCCTTTCTAAAAGGGCAGGGGCAACCTCTTCAATTATCTTTTTTGAAAGAGGAGAAACCGACATGGCATACATGCGCGAAGTTCTAACTATTTCGCCTGCAACTATAAACTGTTCTTTTTCCTTGTACATGCAGGAGCCGGGGTGGATAAAAATCTTTTCTGTTGTGAGGGAGCGGTAAGAGTCCCTTCCCTGAGCCGAGCATACAAACTGAATCATTCCCTTGGCTATAGCCGTAAGGTAGTGTTCCATTTTTCCGCCCGAAAGAATCGGAACACCTATATCCGAAACTATGAGTTCAAGTTGTTCTTTTATATTGGCTATTTCAGCCATTACTCTGTCATCGAGATAGTGAATTTTACAAAACCTTTCTTTATCGAGGGCTTGAGAATACATTCTAAAAACCTTTAAAAACGAAGCAAAGTCTCCGAGGGGTTCATCAAAAAGGGCGTGAGCCTTGCGGGCTTCGATTTCTTCGCCTTCAGGGAAGATGACGGGGCTCCGTGCCGATAAAAAGGCCGCAGCGATTAAAACCTCTTCTACAAGGTCGGGGTATCTTGTAATTGCTTCAACTATGATTCGGGATTGCCTTGGAGCTAAAGGGAAAAGACACATCATCTTTCCTATGCTGCTTAAAGAGCGGTCGCTTTCTAGGGCATCGAGCATGTTTAAGGTGTCTATGGCTCCTATTATGCCCTTTTTTCCCGGAGGCGAAATAAAATCGAAATTTTCAAAGTCGAGAATTCCCAGTTCCGCCATACGCATAACAACCTCTGATAGGTCTGTACGGTAGATTTCTTCGAGGGTATAAAGCTGCCTTGTTTCAAAGTCCTTGCGGGTGTAAAGGCGGTAGCATACGCCTTCCTGAGTTCTTCCGGCTCTGCCTCGTCTTTGATTACATGAGGCCTTAGATATTAGGGTTTCATCCAAACTTGAGGTAAAGGTAAAAGGATTATAAAAGTTAAGTTTTGCAAGCCCCGAGTCTATAACGGCAGCAATGTCATTTATCGTTATGGATGTTTCCGCTATGTTTGTCGATATAACAATCTTCTTTTTCCCAAATGGCGGGGATTTAAAAACTCTTTCTTGTTCTTCTTTGCTTAAACGGCCGTAAAGGGGGAGGATAAAAAGTTTTCTGTACCACGGTTCTTTTGACAGCCTTTCAATGCAGTCCTTGATGGCTCTTTCCCCCGGAAGAAAAACCAGAATGGCACCGCTCCGTCCTTCACTTAAAATGCGGCCTACAATCGAGGCTATCTTGTCCATCAAGGCCGTTTCCGCTTCTTGGGTATCGGTAGAAGCCTTAACCGCAGGGGGGTCAAAGATCAGGGTAACGGGGTAGGTGATGGCATCGATTTTGATTACGGGGCATCCGTCAAAGTACATCGAAAATAGATCGGTATTTATTGTGGCCGACGAAATTATAACCTTAAAATCTTTTCGTTCCGTTATTATCCGTTTTAAAAGTCCCAATATAAAGTCTATATTTAAGCTACGCTCATGAGCCTCATCGACCAAGATTACGGAATACTTGCTGAGCCAAGGATCCAGTTTCAGTTCCTGTAAAAGAATGCCGTCTGTCATTATTTTTATCTTCGTATCGTTTGAAGTCTTATCTTCAAACCTCATCTTATATCCGACAAGGCCGGGCATCGGCTCTTTAAGCTGTTTTGAAATAAATTCGCTCACCGAAAGGGCTGCAATACGCCTCGGCTGGGTAACGCCTATCATACCTGAACGGCTGTAGCCTGCTTCATGTAAAATAACCGGCAGCTGGGTAGTCTTGCCTGAACCCGTAGGGCTTTCTACAACGATTACCTGATTGTGCTCAAGCATTTCCAATATTCTGTCTTTTTGTTCGTATACCGGTAGATTTTTATATTTCATATCGTGAGTATTATAGCTTATTTTGTAGGAGGCTTCAAGTATGGGAGAATAGACTTGACAACGTATTTTCAACATGATAGACTATTTGCAAGTATGTATATTTAAAACTAATTTAAGGATATTTATGATCATGACACCACATAAATCGTTTATTTCGTACTTTAAAAAATTTTTATTTAGGCATAAAATACTTTTTGCGAGTTTATGTTTATTCTTTTTTTCTCATATTGGGCTTACTTTGTACATACCTCAGCTTTTTCAAAAGTTTATAGACGGAGTTTCAGGCGGACTTGGGACAAAAAGCATTTTAGTAATTGCTCTTTTTTATTTGGGGTTTGTTTTTTTTGTAGAGGTTTTAAATACTTTCCGCAATTTTTTTATGCAAAAGCTTTCTTGGAGTTTAACTAAAGCACTGCGTTCCGATATGCTAAAAAATTTTTTGCAATTGGATATGGGGTTTTATCATAATAATCCTGTCGGCGAATTGGTAGAATGTGTTGAAGGCGATGTATTAATTCTTTCAAATAATATTTCTACTTTTGTACTTGATATAATTTCGAATATTATTATTCTATCGGGAATTTTAATAATTGTTTTTTTTAATTCCGTTCTATTAGGATGTATTTTTGTTCTTTGTTCCGTTATCAGTATTATTATGATGTTGCGTCAATCTAAAAAAGATACTAGTTCTCTTGAAACTGTGCGAAAAAACATGGCAGAGGTAAATGCCCTTGTTACGGAAAGTATTACAGGACGAGAAGAGCTTCACAGCTTAAACGCAAAAGGTAAAATCCTTGCAAACTCAGACAGCTTACACGATACATCTTTTAAAAATGAAAAAAAATTTTATAGACTTTTTACTTTTACGATGATGTTAAGCCAAGCCATAACATTTATTGAAAAATCCTGTTTGGTTGTGATCTTGTTTTATTTACTAAAAGATGCGAAGCTAAGCCTCGGTCAGACTTTTATGTTATATAATTATTTTGTGCTTTTAGAATGGCCGCTTGAAATGCTCGCTCAAAATGCAACTACATTTCAAGGGCTTGGTGCAAGGATAAATAGGGTTTTTAAATTATACATTGAAAAGCCACATATTTCTTTCGGGAATAAAACTCTCGATGATAAAACATACAGTGTCGAGTTTAAAAATGTTTCCTTTGCTTATGATGAGCGGGATTTGATTTTAGATAATTTAAGTTTTAAAATAAATGCAGGAGATCATTGTGCTTTACAGGGAAGAACGGGAAGCGGAAAATCAACTCTCGTAAAGCTTTTATTAAAGCTTTACGAACCTCAGTCCGGAGAAATTTTATTAAACGGTGTTCCATTAAATGAGTTCAGTCAAAAATCGCTTGCTGAAAATATCGAATATGTTAGTCAGAGTATTGTTCTTTTTTATGCAAGTATTCGGGATAATATCCGAATGTTTGACCAAAGCATTTCCGATGAGCAAATAAAAGAAGCTTTAAAGAAAAGCGGAATGTATGAAAAGATTATGGCTCTACCGGGAGGCTTAGATTATATTTGTGAAGACGGAGCGGCAAATTTTTCCGGTGGAGAAACTCAGCTTTTAGCTTGTGCGAGATTATTCTTAAAACAAAGTAAAATTATTATTTTGGACGAGTCCACTGCAAAACTTGATAACACTGAGCAGGAAAAAATTCAGCTTGCATTTAATGAGCTTATAGAAAACAAAACGGCAATTATAATTGCCCACAGAACTGAAACTTTAGAAAAAACAAATGTAAAATTTTTATTGGAGAATGGAAAATTATTTCAAGGAGAAAAAGCTAACCTCTCCGAAGGAGGAGCAAATGAAACAAATTAAACCGGAATCCTTATTATCAGTCAACTTAAAAGTTATAAAACGGCATCCGTTTTTTTTCTTGGCGGCAATGGTCTCGGCTTTTTTGCTTCAGTTTACCTCCGGGTTGTTTCCTGCATTTATCGAAAAGCAAATGTTTTCTCTTTTTGAAAATAAAATTGATTTGCCATTGGGTGTTTGGTTTATTATTATTTTGATGGCGACCGGATTTTTGTTTACAGCTTTTGCATATATAACTATGAATATAGGTTGGCTTTTTAGAACAAAAATAAAAAAACTTTTTGTAAACAAAATGCTTCGGGCAATTATATTACAACCGAAAGAGTTTTATACTTCGGAAGCAATCGGGGAAACCGCTTATAAATTCCGTGAAGATATAGATCAACTTTCTTCTTTACTCACAGGATCTTTTCCGCATTTTTCTACATCGCTAGTCGTTGCTATAGTAACAGTTGTGTTAATGTTTTCCGTTAATGTAACTTTTACATTTATTGCTCTCTTTTTAATTGCTTTTAATATTGGGATTATTACTTTGCTGCTTCCAAAGGTAGAACGCTGGCGTGAAAACAGCCTCAAAGCGGCCGCGGCAACTTCAGGTTTTTTAACGACTGCATTACAATCCGCCCAAGAAATAAAAACCGATTATAAAAATCAAAACTTTATCGATGCTTATTTTGATATAAATCAAAAAGCTGCAAAAGCCGCTCTTCAGGAAAATATCGGCAGCTCTTTAATTAAATCACTTTTTAGATTAGGGCATCAGCTGATTACTTCGGCAATGTTGATTTTTATTGCTTTAAACATCGAGACTATTAGTTTTTCTGTGGGAGATCTTGCGTTTTTTATCAGCTTATCTGTTTCACTTTCTAACTTTGCATCTTCCGTTTCGGATTTTTTTGTGAGCGTAAAACAAACAAAAATTTCTTTGGAGCGTGTTCAAGATATTTATACAAAAGCTAAAAACGAGGATGAACAGCTTGATATAAAAAGTCCGCAAGAATATAATATCGAGTCCATTGTTGTAAAAAATCTTTGTGTGGAGTATCCCGAGAGCAATTTCAAAATAGAAAAATCGTTCGACATTTACGGCGGGGAGTATTATTTTATTACAGGAGCCGTTGCTTCGGGAAAAAGCTCCGTGATAAAGTCCATGCTGGGAATTACTAAAAAAACCGGCGGTGAAATAATCTTAAATGGAAAAATAATAGAAAAACCCGAGGCGATTTTTGTTTCGCCCCTTGCCGTTTATATTCCGCCGACCCCGCAAATTTTTAACGCAAGCTTGCGTGAAAATCTTTTACTTGGTGTCAGCTCTGAAACGGAAGGAAAGATTACCGAAGCGGAAATCCAAAAAGTTTTAAGAATTACCCGCTTAGACAAAGATTTGGAAACCATGCCCAAGGGCTTGGAAACAAAAGTCGGTAACTTAACGGGAGGCGTTTCAGGCGGACAAACCCAACGCATTGGAATTGCAAGGGCTCTTTTATGTAGGAGTAAACTCATAGTTTTAGACGATTGCTTTACAGCCGTTGATTCCGGGCTCGCAGGCGAAATTCGCAAAGACATCGCCGCTCTCGGTGATTTAACGGTAATCGAAATAAGCAATCGCAAACCAAATCTTGAAATGATTCCGAGGATAAAACAGCTTGAGTTTTAGACTGACAAAATATTTTAAACCGAATCGCTTAGATTTAACTTGAGGCAATGCGGGGGCTTGACATAGGCTTCTTAAATTGTTACCCTGTTTTATTATTATGGTTATCAATTTGATTTGGAGAAAATATGAGCTCAAATTTTAAACTATCGATTATGCCGATTTTTGTTCCGCTTTTTGCTGCCTTTATTGCCGTAAGCGGGTTTATAGCCTTTCCTCTTCCCGGAACTCCCGTTCCCATAGTGCTTCAAAACATGATGCCTATTTTGGCATCGGGGCTTTTAGGGGGGCTTTACGGGACTGCTTCAACAGCTCTTTTTTTGATTGCAGGTTTACTCGGTCTTCCCGTTTTTTCGGGCGGAAGAGGGGGGCTTGCCCATCTTTTGGGGCCTACGGGAGGCTTTTTAATCGGCTATCTTGCGGCAGCAGCTTTTTTGATTATTTTTTTTAGAAAGCCCGGAGAAAAAGACCTTGCTTTAGTTTCTTCAGGTAAAAATAAGAGCATTAAGTTAATAAACTATTTAAAAATAATTGCAGCCTCTTTTTCGGGCTTTGCTCTTATTTATGTTTTTGGGATAACAAGATTTATGCAGCTTACAAACAGGGGGCTTTTTGAATCCTTGAGCCTTGCCTGTATTCCTTATTTGCCGGGGGATTTTATTAAGATGATATTGGTTTCCGCTTTAATTTATAAGTTGCGTCCCGTTACGGCAAGATATTTTTTAGAGGTTTCTTCTTAAACTATGAAAGAAGAAATTATAAGCTTAAAAAATATAAGCAAGACATTTGTTCAAAGCTCTTTTGACGGAACGGTTAATTTTAAGGCCTTGGACGAAATTTCTTTGAGCGTTTTTAAGGGCGAGAGCCTTCTTATTTCGGGAGCTAACGGTTCGGGAAAAACCCTTCTTATGTCGATTATTGCAGGGCTTATAAGGCCATCATCGGGGCTTGTAGATGTAAAAGAAAGATGTGGCATAGTTTTTCAGGATTCAGACTTGCAGATATTGGGAGAAACACCTGAAGAAGATATTTTGTTTGGGTTAAAGAATATAAAACTTCCGCCGGAAGAAAGAAAAAAAAGATTGGAAGAAGCCTTGGAAAAAACAGGCTTAAAGGATAAGCGGTATTATTCTTCCCGTTCCTTATCGGGAGGAGAAAAGAGGCGGCTTTGCGTTGCAGGAATTTTGGCGATGAAGTTTCCCGTAATCATCTTTGATGAGCCCTATGCAAATTTGGATTATGAGGGGGTAGTGCAGGTTAATTCCATTATTAAAAAATTAAAGGCTGAAAACTATACCATCCTTCTTTTAAGCCATGAGCTTGAAAAATGCTATGCCCTTGCCGATAGGTTTTTAGTTCTCCATAGGGGTAAAAAGGTTTTTGACGGGACTGCGGAAGAGGGTTTAGGACAAAACCTAAAAGAATGGAGTATAAGGCCTCCTCTTACTTCATACACAAAAAGGGAGGATTTAATTTGGATATAAGGCCATTATTTTCTTACAGAAGGGGAACGAGCTTTTTACATAGGATGTCCCCCCTTTTAAAATTGTTTTTTCTTTTCGGCTTTACAGCCATAATTTTTTTCTTTCCTAATTATGTTTTCTTTTATTCGGTCTTTTTTGTTTTTTTTGCCCGTTTTATAGGTTTTTCGTTTTTAGAGCAATTACTGGATTTAAAACCGATCCTGCCTTATTGCCTGCTTCTTGTAAGCCTCCATGTTTTTTCGGTTTTTATAAAAACGGAAACCGATATAAAAGATTTGGCCTTTCTTATTTTAAAACTTGTCTGCCTTATGCAGATAAGCTCCCTTTTTTTTAATACCACAAGCTCTCGCCAATTAAAAGAGGCTCTGGAAAAAATGTTACCCTTTAAGCTTGCCGTTTTGTTTTCCCTTTTTTTGTTTTTTATTCCTCTTTTGTTTTCTATTTGGACAAAGCTGGATTACTCTTGGAAGGCAAGGGGCGGTAAAAAAGGTCTTTTAAAAATTTTTAAACTTTTTCCGATCTTTATTTCCGAATCCCTTTATAAGGGGCAGAAACTGATGTATGCACTGCGAAACCGATCAGAATAAATTGAAAAAAAATAATTGACAAAAGCTTATAATTATCTTATAATAAAATAATGGTATCGATTAGGTGGAGCCGAAAAGCGTCAAAACAACTTAACAAAATACAAAAAGCTGATAAAAAGCAAATTCTTGAAGCTGTTGATACATTATCCGGATTTCCGTATGTTTTAAATGTAAAAGCATTAAGTAATCATAAATACGATTATCGATTGCGTGTCGGTAGATATAGGATTCTATTTAATCACATTGAAAAAATACATATATTATCAATCGAGGAGGTGAAAAAAAGAGATGACAACACTTATTGATGTTCAGTTTATCGCAGGAAAGGACGGAAAACCGGAATATGCGGTTATCCCTTTTAAAGCTTTTCAAACATTATGTAATCATAAGGTAAGAGAATTTAACGAAAAAGAAACAATTCCGCATGAAGTAATAAAAAAAATACATTTGGAAGATATGAGTTCCATTCAGGCATGGCGTGAATACTTAAACCTTACACAGACTGAAATTGCCGAAAAAATGGGGATAAGCCAAGCAGCCTATAGTCAGATGGAAACATCCAAAAAGAATCGAAGAGCAACACTGGAAAAAATAGCCCAAGCTATGAATATTGACTATTTGCAATTACGAATATGATTTTTATACATTATATAAATTTAACACAATTAAATTCGTATTTTATGCCAAAATTTACAGCATAGTTGACGGTGCAGCCCTTATTTTGTATAATTATACCCTATGAAAGTATTACATTTAGGCGAAGAAACTTTGAGGGAAGTATCCAAACCTGTTGAAAAAATAGATGAAAATATTAAAAGCTTAATCGACGAAATGTTTGTTACCGTAAAAAAAGAAAACGGTATAGGCTTGGCGGCTCCGCAAGTAGGAGAAAACATAAGACTTTTTATCGTATTTATAAACGAACAAAAATATGTTTTTATAAACCCTGAAATTATCGAAACGTCTCAGGAAATGTGTTTGATGGAAGAGGGCTGTTTGAGCATACCTAAGGTCTATGATGAAGTTATGAGGCCTTCAACCGTAAAGATGCAGTTTTTAAACATTGACGGCAAAATAAAGACCATTGAGGCCTCAGGACTTCTTGCCAGAGTTATTCAGCATGAAAATGACCACTTAAACGGAATTCTTTTTATAGACCGTTTAAGCGAAGAAAAAAAGGCCGAAGCTATCGAAAAGTTTGAGCATAAAAAGGCTCTTTTTTCAAAAAAGAGGATCCGCCTGAGATGAGAATCCTTTTTGCGGGAACTCCTTCCTGTGCCGTACCTGCCTTAAACCTGATAGCTCGCGAATTTGACCTTTGCGGAGTATTGACAAATCCTCCGGCTCCGGCAGGGCGGAATAAAAAGATGCAGGATTCCGACACGGCTCTTGCAGTAAAGGAGCTTATAAAAGAAGGTGTTTTACCGGAAAACTTTCCTGTTTTGACACCTCAAAAACTTGATGATAATTCTAGAAAAGAACTTGAGGCTTTAAAACCGGAGCTTTTGGTTTGTTTTGCCTACGGTAAAATTTTCGGGCCTAAGACTATGGCTCTTTTTCCGCTGGGCGGAATAAATATTCATCCCTCTCTTTTACCAAGGTGGAGGGGGCCGGCTCCTGTTCCTGCGGCCATCTTGGCGGGAGATAAACTTACCGGAATTACGATTCAGACCCTTGCTCAAAAAACGGATTGCGGAAGTATTTTGGGACAGCTTGAAATTCCCTTACATGATTCCGAAACAACGGAAAGCCTTTTAGCCGATTGTTCCGATAAGTGCTGCCCGCTTTTACGTGATGTGCTTTCGGATTTTGAAAACAAATTAAAGCAGGCAAGGCCCCAGGAAGAGGCTAAAGCTCTTTATTGCTCAATGTTAAAAAAAGAAGACGGGCTTATAGATTGGTCAAAGCCGGCTGAAGAAATTGAAAGAAAAATAAGGGCATTTACCCCATGGCCGGGCTGCTTTACCTTTAAAAACAGCGAAAAAATAAGCATAATTGAAGCTAATTTATATGAAGATGCTTCAAATGAAATGACAAAAAATAAAAAATTTGGTACAATACTGGGTACCGATAAGAAATGCGGTATTTTAATTCAAACAGGAAATGGAATACTCGCTGTTTCGGTATTACAAAAGCAGGCAAAAAAAAAGCTTGAATGGAAGGATTTTTTAAACGGCTCTCCGGATTTTTTGGAAGGCGGTTTTGAAACATAAATTTTAAAATATGGATGGTGGAATAAATGGGTCTTGGTGATATTGCAGACAGCATAGAAAGTAACGGAAAAGTGATAGTTATTACTTCTTTAGTAATGCTTGTGTTTTTTATTATTGTTTCTACAATCGTGTTTTTTATGTCGGTAAAAACGGCCGATCAAGTTTTAGTTCCTAATATCGAAGGCGAAAAATTTGAAGATGCGGTTCTTAAACTACAGGTTAAAGAACTCTATCCTCGTCTTCAGTTAAGATTTTCGGATAATACCGAAGATGCAGGGACGGTTTTAGAGCAAAGCCCTCCTGCAGGAACTATCGTTAAAGCCGGAAAAAGAATAACTGTCACTGTAAGCAGCGGTGCCGTTCTTGACAGAGTAGAAAATTATGTGGGAAAAACCTTATCGGAGGTTCAACAGCATTTTGCCTCTCTTTTTACTTCAGGCCGTAAACAGTTGATTTCGATAAAAGAACCGATTATGTACAAATCAAGTTCAATTCCTGCCGGTACGATTTTGGAGCAAAATCCCGCTCCGGATACAAAGATATCCGAAGGCGTTTTTATTGAATTTATTGTAAGCAAGGGCCCTGAAAATGAGAAGGTTTCCGTTCCAAACATGGAAGGACTTAAACTTGACGATATTTATTCTGCAATAGCTCAAAGTAAAATTTCATTTGTAATAAAAGCCGAAGTCAATTCTTCTCTTGATGCCCCGGTTGTTGTCAGTCAAAGCCAGCCGGCAGATTCCTCTATAGATGCTTACTCTCAAATAGAATTAGGTATGCAATTCCCCGATTCTACCGAAAAAATGGTTTACGGTGTTTATTCGCCTGCTTTACCTAAATATCCTTATCCGGTAAAAGTTACGGTTGATGCCGTATATCCTGATGGAAAGAGAAAGGAGCTTGTAAGTTTTAACCATCAGGGAGGAAAATGCAGCATTCCTTACGGTCTTCCCCAAGGAACGGTTCTTGTTCTTACCGTATTAAACAAACAGGTTCAAATGTTTGAAGTAAAGCAATAGGTTGTAACTAAGATAGAATTCATATTGTTTAGAGTTTGTATTCTATAATAAATAAATTAAGGAGACATAAAATGAATAGAAAAATTTTGAGTATTTTAAGTGCCTTTATGTTTTTGATTGTTTTGGGTTCATGTAAAACAGCACCCAGAAATGATCCTAATTTTTTAGGTGACTTTTCTCCTATAGATTTAGGAACACTTATCGGAGGTTCAGTTAAGAGGACAAAGGAGGAGATAAAACCTACCGAATTTAAATTTACTTTTTACCCACGCACAAATATTGTATCTATTGAGCATAAATTTATGGTTGATAAGGTTGAAGTTTTTTTGGATCAAGCTGATAGAGAAATATTGATTAAGTCAATGGAAACTTATCTGTCTTCTTATAACGATAGAAATTTGAGTGCCGCTAACGCTAAAAGAAAAGCTTTTTTCGGGAAGACAAAGGTCTATATGACTTGGGGACTTTTCGGAGGCGGAGCACATGAGGCAGAACCGACATTGAGGGCTGAATATCAATTATTATCGGAAAATAAACCTTATTTTATATTAGGTAATGCAACAACAAAGGCTATAGGGGAAAGAGATGATGCAAGCTGTCCGGCTTTACGATTGGCATTTTCTCCAGCCCAATGTGAAGACCTTATTGAGCTTTTAAAACAAGATAATCTTGTTAAAATTGTAGAAGGTATGCAAAAGGACTTTGATCGTTTTGAACCTTCAAATAAAACTGAAAGCAGACGCAAAGAAAATACGGAAAAAGATAAGGTAAACTATGACGGTTTTTAACATAAAATAAACCGCAAAGGTTAAGAAGAGCGCAAAGAATTTTTTAGGGTGTTTTTTAATCAATTATTATTCTTTGCGCTCTTGTGGGGTAATTTTATAATATAATAATTTAGTATAAAGACTTTCAGCTTTTATAAATCTTCTATATTTCCATCTTGGTGTACGATAAATACTCTTGGAGTGTTTTTTGTAAAAAAACCGTTTTCTACTACGCCTGTAATCTTGTTTAAACTTTCTTCCAATGCTTTGGGATCTACATCGGCTGCTTTAGGCCATTTTACATCAATTATAAAGTTTCCGTTGTCGGTAACAACAGGTCCCATTTTTTTTACGCCCTCACGCAGAAATACTTCTATGTCTTGGGCTTCAAGAGCCTTTGTAATACTTAAACGTGCTTCCGGTATAATTTCTATCGGAAGGGCAAATCCTTTTCCCATAGATTTAACTTTTTTTCTTTCATCGGCAATGACAACAAATTCTTTTGAATTATATGCTATTATTTTTTCTCTGAGGAGGGCAGCTCCGCCTCCCTTGATTAGGTTTTTATCGGGGTCGATTTCGTCTGCTCCGTCTATAGCAAGGTCTAAGCTTCCTCCTATTTGCTGAGAACTTAAAGAATAAATAGGGATGCCTAGTTTTTCACATTCGATTGATGTTTGAAAACTTGTAGGTACGGCGTATATCTTTTTTAACTTACCTGACGACAATAATTGGGCGAGACGGTGTACAGCCGGCATAGCTGTAGAGCCTGTGCCGAGTCCTATCTTCATTCCGTCAAAAATTTTTCCTTCCGAAAAAAGAGTGTCTATTGCATGATAGGCAACCCTTTCTTTTAACTGTGACGCGTCCATTATAAATACTCCTTTCCTGCAAAAGCTTTAAACTGATGATAGGCTTGATATTCAAGCATTTTATAGCCGTTACAAACCTGACATCCTGCCGTCCTTGCCCGCTTTAACATCTTAGTGGTTTCAGGCCTGTAGATTAACTCAAATACTTTTTCTTTTCCTGTAAAGGTATAAAAATTAAGAGGGTCCATATCTATGTCGGGCTCCATACCGGCATTTGTGGTTTGAATTATCAGTTCCGAAAAAGCATGAAGCTGTTTTATATTTATAGGATCCAATAGTGCCCATTTAAATTTATATTTTTCGGCTATGTTTTTAGCTTTTTCGGCCGTGCGGTTAAAGATACAGGCTTTTCCATGGAGAGAGCTTATTACTTCTGCGACGGCTCTGGCTGCTCCTCCGGCCCCTATAATAGCGACCTTATATTTGCGTAAGTCTTTTTCGTTTAAGAATTCCATTAAAGCCTGCTGAAAACCGTCAACATCCGTATTATAACCGAACCATTTTTTGTTTTCGGCTACCAAGGTATTTACGGCTCCGATAAATTTAGAGGCTTCGGATATGGAATTTATCAGAGGAATGATTTCGCTTTTAAAAGGAGCCGTAACGGAAAGACCTTTTATCTTAAGAAGATTGGCAAAGTCCAAGGCTTCCTTTGATGACACCGCCGATATTGGGATATAAACGGAATTAAGATTTTTTCGTTTAAAACCCTTATTATGAATTTGGGGGCTCAAACTTGTGTTTACATCCTTACCTATAACTCCATAAAGACTTGTCTCCTCATCGATTTTTGAAAATCCGTATAATTCTTCTAAAGTTTCAGGATCTATAAGTGCTTGTTCAAGTTTATTTTTCTTTATGTATTCGGGAGTGAAGGTATATACGATTTGAGAATTTAATTTATTTGATAGGATACGGGAGCTTAAGCCGTATGGCCCCATAACCGATAAAATGTACTCTTGATTTTTTATCAGCTTTGAGGCTTTAAAAAGCTCGGAAACATCGTTTAAACAATTTGCCGTAAAAGCCAATTTGGGAATGTCGGTTTCAAAACGGCTTAACCCTTCTACAGTCTTTACAATATTTTTTACCGGAACCTTACTGTGAAGGCTTCTTATTATTTTAATATCAAAGGCCCTTGCCGCTTCTTCGATTCCGGATGAATCAAAATCGCTTTCCAAATCTATATAAGAAAAATTTTTTATCGGGTCGGAGTTTGCAAAGGCAAGGCCACGTGCAAAGATTGTCATCCTTGCACCTTCGCCTCCCGTAAAGTTTCCGCCGTCAGACTTTCTCCTAACGGTTAAGATACAAGGGATTCCGGCCCGTTCAGGGAAATTCCTTAAATAGAGTATTTCGCTTTGATTGAGATAATCTACACGAAGTTCTGCAATATCAATAAACTTCTTATACTTTTCCAGTGCGGAAAGATTTTTTTCGATTGTTTTTTCCGTTAAAACAAGACAGACCTTTGTAGACATAATCAGCTTTTTTTTCGGTCTTGGGTTACATAACTTCCTTCAAAACCCTTAATTTCTTTTATTTTTTTAAGCCAATATTCGGCCTCGGTTTTATTTTTAAACGGTCCGACTCTGACTCGGTGTGTAAGCCCCGTTGCCGTCTCTTTGGTAAAGATTTCCGCCTTCATGTGTTTTGAGGTGAGGGTATCTCTTGCTGCTTCTGCATTTAAGCGGCTTGTCAAAGAAGCTGTTTGAACCCAGTACAGTGTGGAAACCGTTTTTTGAGCAGGGCTTGTTTTGACAGCAGGCTTTTCCGTTTTTTGAGGAGTCTTCTTTTCGGTTTTAGGTTTTTGAACCGTATTTGAGGTTACGCCTTTTACCGAAGCTACGCCCGTATTTTGATTAGCTTCTTTTGCAGGAGTAGTTTGTGTTTCGGCATCGGAATTTTTTTTATTGCCTTCTTGGTTTGTGTTTAAATTTGCAGCAAGATTTTCCGGTAAACTTGCAGTTTTTTCGTCCTTTTGAGTATTAGTTAAATCGCTTACGTTGATAGAGGTTTCTGTTGTTCCTGTTTGGCCTTCACCGTTTACAACGGTTATATTGTTGGCAATATTTACAAGTGTCGTAGAATCCGGCTCAAGCGGAGGAATTGATTCGGGATTTCGAGTCCATTGAAGAGGATCAACGCTTGTATCCGTTTTGTCTGCTTCTATTCTGCCTAAATCGGATATTTGTGCTGCAGTCATAGTGCTTTTATTACGGAATGGGGCATACAGGTATAAACCGACACCGAAGATAATCAGAGCAAACAACGAAATAAAAAGTACTATCCATAAAATTTTTTTCTGTTCCATAAATCGACCTCAAAAACCTCTTTTTTTAACTTCCTGCAATAGTTTTCTTTTTAAACTTGCAGAAGACCAAAAGTTCTTTACTACTATTGTATCGGCATTTAAAAAAAAGTATTGAGAAAATAATTTCTTTTGTTTTGAAAATCTTAACCAAATATTTTTTAAGGGCAGCCTGTCTCTTTTTTTTGCCCTTATAAGCCTTAAAATAAAAGGAGCATCTATGTACAATATAAAGAGGCATTTTTTTATAAGGCTCGTTTTATGAAGGGTAGGGGCGTTTAAAAGAATGGGGCGCTCAGGTTTTTCGGTAAATACCCTTTTAATTTCCTTCCATATTTTTTCTTCGATTATGGGGAGAATAAAGGCTTCATGTTTTTTTAAAAGTTCTTCATCCGAAAAGACCAAGAGGGCAAAGGCTTTTTTGTCGATGCCCTTTTCACTTTTTAAATTTATGCCTCGTTTTTCAGCCTCAGCTTGAAAGAGATTTAAAATTTCTTTTTCATGTTCTGCAAAAACTTTTCTTGAAACTGCATCGGCATCAATACAATAAAAACCGTAGTCTTGTAAAATAGCACTTGCCGTGTTTTTACCTGAACAAGAAGGCCCTGAAAGCCCTATTAAAATCGGTTCTGAGGGCGCACCAAGGCTTTGCCGGCTGTTTGGAACACTATCCATTAGTGGAACTCTCCCCAGCTCATTCCCGATTCAATACTTACCCTTAAGGGTACTGAAAGTTTTGTTACGCTTTCCATTTTTTCTTTTACGAGGGACATGACTTTTTCTCTTTCAGATTCGGCGGCCTCTATTATAAGCTCATCATGAACCTGTAAAAGTATGGAGGCATCAAGTTTTTGTTTTTTTAAGACCTTATCGACTTCGAGCATTGCAAGTTTTACTATATCGGCGGCTGTGCCCTGAATCGGGGTGTTTACCGCAATGCGTTCGGCTCCGGCCTTTTCTACCTTGTTTTTGCTGTTTATAGCCGGAAGATAACGCCTTCTTCCCATTATAGTTTCTACATAGCCTCTTTGTTCGGCTTCTTGACAAATATTTGCCATAAAGCCGGATACGCCGGAATAGGTGGCAAAATAAGCCTTTATAAACTCATCAGCCCTTTTGCGTGGAATTCTTAAAGAAGAAGCGAGGCGGAAGGCACTCATTCCGTACATTACGCCGAAGTTTATGGTCTTTGCTATGCGTCTCATATCCTGACTTACATCATTTATGTCTACGGCAAAGATTAGGCTTGCAGTCTTGGCGTGAACGTCTATTCCCTTATTAAAGGCTTCTACTAGGTTTTGATCCTTTGAAAGATGAGCAAGGATTACAAGCTCAATCTGCGAATAATCTGCAGAAATAAGAACTCGCCCCTTTTCTGCCTGAAAGGCTTCCCTTATCTTCCGCCCCTCGTTTCCGCGTATGGGTATGTTTTGCAAATTGGGGTCTCGGCTTGAAAGGCGGCCTGTAGCTGTTCCCGTTTGAATAAAACTTGTATGGATTCTTCCGTTTTTGTCCGTCATCTTGGGAAGGGTATCGGTGTATGTGGATTTTAACTTTGCAAGAGCCCTGTAATCCAATATTTTTGCAGGCACCGGATCCTCCGAAGCAAGGTTTTCAAGGACCGAAGTATCCGTAGAATAACCCGTTTTAGTTTTTTTGCCGGGAGTCAGTTTTCTTTCTTCAAATAAAACTTCTTGAAGCTGTTTAGGAGAAGCTATATTAAACTCATGGCCTACGAGGCGGTAAATATCCTTTTCGCAATCTTCAAGTTCTTTTCCCAATTCTTTTGAGTAGGCAGTAAGTTCTTCTCCCTTTAAAAAGATGCCCTTTATTTCCATCTCGGTTAAAAGTTTTGTGATGGGCATTTCGAGGTCAAAGAAAAGTTTTTCCAAATTATTCTTTTTTAAGAGGGGGAAAAATTTTTTATAAAAGCGGAATGTTATGTCGGCATCTTCTGCAGCATAAGGACAGGCTTCATTTAAGGGAATATCCGAAAAGTTTTGTCCCGGCTTTACAAGGTCTTTAAACCTTATGGTTTTTACGCCTAAAATACTTTCTGCAAGTTTATCCATTCCGTAAGAAGAGCGGGCTGGGTCCAAAAGCCATGCCGCTATCATTGTATCAAAAAGACTTGCCGAAATGCCGCTTGCAAGTTTTGATGAAAGGGCTGCTTGAATGTCGAATTTGCCGTTATGCATTATGAGAGTCATCTTCGAGTCAAAGAGCTTTGTTACGGCCCTTTGGGCATCCTTAAAGGCTATGAGTTTTGGCGCTTCCTCTCCAAGTTCGGGACATGGTGCCTTTAAGGGGAAATAATAGGCCTCTCCTTCTTTTAGGGCAAGGGAGAATCCGCAGACTTCCGCATTTAGGGGATCTTCACTTGTGGTTTCACAGTCGTATGATGCAAGGCCCTGTTTTAAGGCCTCGTTTACTATTTTAAAAAGTTCTTCCGCTTCGTCTACAAGTTTGTAATCGCCCTTGTTTTGAGGAAGGGAGATTTCTTCTCCTGTTCCTAATTCTTGCGGGAGCATTTCAGGGAGAGTCTTTTGTTCCAAATTTTCAAAAAGACCGGTCTCTTGTTTTAAGTTTTCTTTTGAAGAAGTCTCATTTTTTTCATGTTTAGACAGGGCTTTTTCGGCAATTGTTTTTTCTGAATATAGCTTTGCAATATTGGGAAGCTCTTCGCTTATAAAAAGGCGGGCGGCCGCCTCATAGTCTATTTGCGAAGTAGAGTAGGCGTTTAAGTCTTTTTCGACAGGAACATCGAAGCGGAGCCTTATAAGCTCTTTAGAAAAATAAGCCGATTCCTTTCCTTCTTCTATTTTTGTTTTTAAAGCCCCCTTTAAGTTTCCTGTATTTGCGTAGATGCCGTCTAGGCCTTTATACTCTTCAAGGAGCTTTACGGCCGTTTTCGGGCCGACCCCCTTTATGCCGGGAACATTGTCTGCACTGTCGCCTATGAGGGAAAGAAGGTCTAACATTCCGTCGGGATAAACGCCCCATTCTTCTTTTACATTTTCGGCATCGAAGCCTTCCCATGCCTTAATCTTCCCCGGTTTAAGCATTGTCGTGGTTTTTGATACAAGCTGCATTAAATCCTTGTCGCCAGAAATAACCACACATTCCCTGCCTTCCTTTTCTGCAAGGGCGGCTATGGAAGCTATTACATCATCGGCCTCAAAGCCGTTACAGCGGACTGTAGGCAATTTAAATGTTTTTAAAATTTCTTCTATTTTGTCGATTTGAGCATGGAGGTCATCGGGCGTTTTATCCCGTGTGGCCTTGTATTCTTTGTACATCTCATGCCTAAAAGTGGGCGTAAGGGAATCGAGGGCAGTAACAAAGAGCTTAGGATTATATTCGGTAAATATGGAATGAAGGCTTTTAAAAAAGCCGAAGATAGCCGAAACATTTTCGCCCTTAGAGTTTGTAAGAGGTCTCGAAATAAAGGCAAAATAAGAGCGGTAAATAAGCCCGTAGGCATCCAAAACATAGATTGTATCTTTCATAAAATGACCTCCGTTCGGAAAAGAATTATACTATGTAAGAGCCTTTAAATGCAAGCTATATTGTTATTTTTATATTAAAACTATCTTCCTTCCCCAAGATTGACTTATTCTTTTTATATTGATATAATCTTATCATATCAAATTTTTAAGGGGTATCTATGCAAATAAAACGAGAAGCGGTTTGCGGAACACTCCAATCAAATGATTGCCTTGTCCGTATTGTTCCTTCCGAAAAACTTGAACTTGACTTAAAAAGCTCTGTTTTAAACGAATTCGGTGCACAAATTAAAAAAACGGTGCAGGAAGTATTGGATGAGTTTGAAGTAAAAAATGCCAAACTCTTTATCGAAGACAAGGGTGCCTTAGATTGTACAATCAAGGCCCGTGTAGAAACAGCATTGAGGCGTGCAAATGAAAAATAGAAGAAGTATGCTTTTTATGCCCGGTAATAATCCGGGAATGTTGGTATCGGCCGATATTTTGGGAGCGGATTCCATCATTTATGATTTGGAAGATGCCGTCGCTCTTGATGAAAAAGATTCGGCCCGTAATCTGGTGCGGAATGCTCTTTCCTTTTTAAAGTTTACACATTCCGAAATAACTGTAAGAATAAACCCCATCGACTCCCCTTATTGGGAAAAGGACTTGGAGGCAATTATCCCCGTTCTTCCCGATGGAATCGTAATTCCCAAGGCTTCGGTCGATGCCGTTCACTCGGTCGAGCAAAAAATAAACGAGATAAAAAAAGCTCACAATATAACTAAGAATTTCAGCTTTCTTATGCTGGTAGAATCTGCCCGCGGAATTATGGATGTAAATTCGATAGCCAAGGCTTCTCCCTTAATTCAAGGCCTTCTTTTAGGCGGCGAAGATTATTCGGTCGATATGGGAATTCAGCGTACCCGTCTTTCAAAAGAACTGGAATACGCCCGCTTTAGTTTGACGACAGCCGCCCATGCATACGGTTTGGACTCCCTTGATACACCCTTTACGGATGTAGAAGACTTCGAGGGCCTAAGGCTCGATACGGCCTTTAGTAAGAGCATAGGATTTTCCGGCCGCTTGGTTATCAATCCGCGTCAGGTCGAAGAGATTCATAAAATATTTTCTCCTTCAAGTGCCGAAATTGAAAGAGCCGAGGCTATTTTACAGGCAGCGGAAGAAGCCATACAAAAGGGCTTAGGCGTATTCAGCTTTAAGGGAAAAATGGTCGACTTACCGGTTATCAAGAGAGCCCAAGCTCTTTATGATTCTGCCAAAAACTGGGGCTTGATAAAATAGGGAGGAAGAGATATGAATAACATACTTGGAAGAGAAGGCTTGGACAATCCTTTTAAGGGAGCCTTTGTAAATAAAAAAAATGCAAAATATGAGCTTACAAAAAATGTAAAGCCCGCCTTCGGGAAAACATTAGCCCAAGCCCTTGATGAGCTTAAACTCCATGACGGAATGGTTATAAGTTTTCATCATCACCTTAGAAACGGCGACTATGTTCTTGATATGGTAATGAGGGAAATTAAAAAAAGAGGAATTAAAGATTTGACCGTAATGGCTTCTTCGATTTTTCCCTGCCATGAGATTTTGGTTGAACTTATGGAAGACGGAACGGTTACCCAACTTATGACCTCCTATATGTCGGGTCCTGTTGCAAAGGCTGTAAGTTACGGTAAGTGTAAAAAGCCCGTAATTATGACGACACACGGCGGACGCCCCAGAATGATTTTAGAAAAAGAGGTTACGATAGACGCTGCCTTTTTAGCCTCGCCCTGTGTAGACGATCAAGGAAATATTTCGGGCTCCGAAGGAAGGTCATTTTGCGGTTCCTTAGGTTATGCCGTAGCCGATGCTCAAATGGCAAAAAAAACTATAGCCATTACCGATACAAGGGTTTCAAAAGTTAAAAGAGCAGACATTGAAGGCCGTTTTGTAGACATGGTGGTAGAGGTAGATAAAATAGGAGATCCTGCAGGTATTGTAAGCGGAACAACTCAGATTACAAAAGATCCGATCGGCTTAAAGATAGCCCGCGACTGCCGCACTCTTATTGAACACTCAGGTCTTTTTAAGAACGGCTTTAGTATGCAGACAGGTGCAGGCGGTATTTCCCTTGCTGTTGCAGATGAAATGCACCGAGCAATGAAAGAAAAAAACATAAAGGGAAGTTTCGGCTGCGGCGGAATTACAGGCTATTTTGTAAAGATGCTTGAAGAAGGCCTTTTTGAAGATCTTTATGATGTTCAGTGCTTTGACCTTTCGGCCGTAGATTCTACCGAAAAAAATGCAAACCATCACAAGATTTCAGCCGACCTTTATGCAAACCCTAACAATCCCGGCCATGTTGCAGGAAAGCTTGATGTCGTTATCCTCGGTGCAAGCGAAATAGATTTGGACTATAACGTAAACGTAACCACCGGTTCCGATGGAATTATATTGGGCGGTTCGGGAGGACATGCCGATACGGCAGCAGGAGCAAAACTTTCGATAATCGTTTCAAAGCTCTTTAATGCCCGCATTTCTTGTCTCGTCGATAAGGTCCGCACCGTAACCACTCCGGGAGAAACAATCGATGTCTTTGTTACTGACAGAGGTATTGCAATTAATCCTCGCCATGCAGATTTAATCAAAAAGCTGAAGGCGGAAACAAATCTTGAAATTAAAACCATCGAAGAATTAAAAGAAATTGCAGAATCCTTTACGGGAAAACCCCAAGTTAAGCCCCGTTCCGGCGAAGTGGTGGGAATAAGCACCTATCGTGACGGCACCGTTTTGGATGTCATAAATAAGGTTTAAGCAAAATTCTTCCTATTGACTTTTTTGTTGATTTTTGGTAAAGTTTCTTTATCAAAAATCAACTTGCCAACTTAGCTCACCCGGCAGAGCAGCACCCTCGTAACGTGCAGGTACTCGGTTCAAGTCCGAGAGTTGGCTTTTTCTTTCTAAATAGTTTTTTCCTCGCCTATATCATAAACAATCAGTTAAATCATTGAAAATTTTAAATAAACCGCAAGGAGCGCGGAGAGCGCAAAGAGGAGGAGGAAGTTTTTAAAAGATTTGATGCATTGTGATTGCAAAAAATATTAAGACTTGACAAAAGTAAACATTAATGCTAACATTTATATGTGAAAAGAGAAATAAAATTTTATAAAACAAAGGATGGAAAATGTCCTGTAAAAGAATTTATAGATACTCAGCCTGGAAAGATTGCTCAAAAATAACATGGGTTTTAAGATTAATTGAAACACAAGAAAAGGTGCCCAGAACTTATTTTAAGAATTTGAGTGGTACAAAAATATATGAATGCAGAATAGAATTTGGAGGAAATATATTATAGAATTTTAGGCCAGTTTTATCAAGGTTATTTTCTTTTATTGACAAATGGATTTCAGAAAAAAACACAAAAAACACCTAAAAATGAAATAGAATTGTGTAATAAAAGAATGGCAGATCAGATTGAAAGAGGGGTAAAGTATGAGTGATTTAGAAGAATATATTGCAGAAAGGAAAAAAAGAGATGTCGAATTTGCTGAAGATTTTGAAATAGGATATGAGCGGTTTAAAATAGGTGCTATTATCAAAGAGATGAGACTTGAACAGGGAATGACACAGGAACAGTTGGCAGAAAAATTGGAAACAAAAAAAAGTGTTATTTCTAGGATGGAGAATCATGCTGAAGATGTTCGACTCTCAACATTAGAGAAAATAGCAAATGTGTTTGGAAGACAGCTGAAAATTTCAATGTTATAGAGATACAATCACGGAAATCAATTTTACTAAAAACTGCCGATAATGTAGGTATGGAAATAGAAAATATATTTGATTACTTTAGCGACATTAAAATAGTCAGCAATCACGACGGATATTTTTACAGCGTAAACGAAGCTTTAAAAATATTATTACTTGGTCTTCTTTGCGGGCGTAAAAACATTAGAGAGATACACGAATGGGCAACTGCTGACATTATAAAGGATAGGCTAAATAAAGAATTCGGCATAAAAAAGACACCTTGCTATTATTGGCTTACCTGTCTACTTAAATTGATAAACATAGACTCATTAAACGAATGTTTTATGAATATGGCTGAAGCTCTTATCAAAGAATACGGTACAGAAAAACCTCTTACAATAGCGATAGACGGAAAAACTATCCGTTCAACAGATAAAATGAGCAGCTATGAAAGTCCGCTGCACATAGTCTCTGCACAAGTTGCCGAATTTGGTATAACATTGGCACAAAAGTGTGTTAAAGGAAAGACAAATGAGATACCTACAGTTCAATCTCTTATAAAAACTCTTAATATAAAAGGACATATAATAGTTACAGATGCCTTAAATTGTCAAAAAGAAACTGCAAAAATCATAAAAGAAGGAAAAGGGGACTATTTATTGTCGGTAAAAGGGAACCAGCCTTTATTAAAAGCGGATATTGAAGAATATGTTCAAGATGAAATTTTAAGAAAACAAATGGACACGGCTTGTAAAAGTGAAAAAAATCGTGAAAGAGTTGAAAAGCGAACAGCCTTCTGCACAACTAATTTAGGTTGGATGGATAATACAGATGAATGGGAGGGGTTAAGTTGTATTGGTGTTATTCATTCAGAGTTTAAGAGTAAGAAAGGAAAATCGGATGAATGGCATTATTATATTTCGAGCAGAAAACTTACAGCTCAACAGCTATTGGATATAGCAAGAAAAGAATGGGTTGTAGAAACCATGCATTGGTTATTAGATGTTCATTTTAGAGAAGACTTTTGTCGGCTTTTAGATAAAAATCTACAACAAGCCTTGAACATAGGACGGAAAGTGGCGTTAAATTTGGTCTCGCGATACAAACAAAAAAATGCACCAAAAGCTTCTTTGTCACACATTATGTTTAAAGCTCTCATGGATATATCTTTTATCAAAAAAATATTACAAAATTGATTTCCATGAGATACAATTTTCTCCCCTTGCTTTTATTAAGATCATCGTGTATACTTTGGAAAACAAACATTATAATGCTTAAAATTTTAAGCTGTTTTTAGGAGATTAGTATGTATGATTTAATTGTTTTGGGCGGTGGCCCGGGCGGCTATGTTGCGGCCATAAAAGCTGGAAGGGCAGGGCTAAAAACCGCTCTTATCGAAAAAAACAGGCTTGGAGGAACTTGTTTGAACAAGGGCTGTATTCCGACAAAATACCTTCTTCACACAGCCGAGGTTTTCGGAAGCTTTGCCGAAAACGATCTCGGTCTTTCAGGTGAAAACTTAAAATACGACATTAAGGCCATCTACGAGAAAAAAAATGCTGTTGTGGATAAACTTGTAGGCGGTATCGAAAAACTCATAGAAAACGCCGGAGTTGATTTTTATAATGGGGAAGGCAAAATCACTTCAAAATCTTCCGTAAGTGTAAATGGAAAAGAACTTGAATTTAAAAACCTCATCATCGCAACTGGTTCTTCTGTTTTTGCTCCTCCGATAGCCGGAATCGAAACTGCTATGACCTCTGACGATATTTTAGGAAAAGAGCCTGTTGATTTTAAGAGCGTCATCATCATAGGCGGCGGCGTTATAGGAATTGAGTTTGCTACAGTCTATGCAAATTTAGGTAAGGAAGTAACCATCGTCGAACTCGAAAAAACAATTCTTCCTCCCTTTGACAGGGACATTGCAATGCAGCAGGCCCTTGTTCTAAAAAAGAGGGGAGTAAAGATAATAAACGGTGCCATGGTAACCAAAATCGAAAAAACGGGCTGTACCTTTACCCTTAAAGAAAAAGAAGAAAGCATTACAGCCGATGCCGTAATCGTCTGTATCGGACGCATTGCCGAAATAAAGGATATCGGCCTTGATTCTGCCGGAATCGAATACGATAAACGGGGTATAATTACCGATGCCTGCATGAAAACAAATGTCGAAGGTATTTATGCTATTGGGGATGCAGTAAAGGGAAATGTAATGCTTGCCCACAATGCCGAAAACCAAGGTCATCTGGTCGTTGACAACATTGTAAACAATACTAAACACGAAAAACAAGATGTTGTTCCTTCCTGTGTATATTCCACACCGGAGATTGCAGGAGTCGGTCTTTCCGAAAAAGAAGCTGAAGCCAAGGGAATTACCGTAAAAATCGGAAAAGTTCCAATGGGTTCAAACGGAAAATCGGTGCTTTCAGGCTTGGATGTAGGCTTTATTAAGGTTCTATTCAATGAAGAAGACAGGATTGTAGGCTGTCAGATGATGTGCGATTCGGCTACGGATATGATAGGAGCTATCGGAACTCTTGTAACAAACAAGGCTAAGAGGGAAAATATCTTAAAATCCATGTATCCTCATCCCACAGTAGTAGAAGCCTTTTATGAGGCTGTAGAAGACGTCGAAAAGTCGGCTACCCACATGATTTACAAAAAATAATATTGGAACGGCAAGGCTTATTTTAGCTTTGCCGTTTTTGATTTTATAATTAAAGCAATATTTTTTTATCTATTTGCTATTGCTTTTCTTTTATATCTGGTGTACAATATGGTTAACTGGGAGGCGTGTTTTGAAAGAACAAAAAAGCAGTTTTAAAATGTTTTTTACAATAGGATTGCTGCTCTTAATTTTTATCGGAATATTTGTTGTTATAAAAACTGCAGATGCGTCTGTAGAAGGCGGATTATTAAAAGTTAAAGGAATTTATGGTGTCAGCATACCGATATCAGAAATCAGAGAGGTCAAAAAACTCGAAACTCTGCCTTCTTTAGGAGTAAGGCGGGTAAACGGCATAGGTCTGGGGCCGATTAAGATAGGCTATTTTAGGTATAATGAATTAGGCCCTGTAAAATTATGTATACTAAAAAATGAAGCTCCCTATATATTGGTTATAACCGATGAGCAAAAAATTCTTATAGGCTTAGGCAAAGAAAAAAATGAAGAGCTTTATAATAAGCTAAAAGACAATTTGTAATTAATAATTTGTAATCAAAACATTACACATTATCCATTACAAATTAAAATAAATTTAGGAGGATGAGATGAAAAGAACACCCTATTATGAAACCTTGCTCGCTAAAGGCGGCAAGTTTGTTGAGTTCGGCGGATATGAAATGCCCATTCAGTTTGCCGGTATCTTAAAAGAGCATCTTGCAGTTCGCAATAATGTAGGACTTTTTGATGTTTCACATATGGGAGAGTTTTATATTGAAGGCGACAATGCCGAAGCTGCCGTAAATGCCCTTATTACAAACGATATTCGCGGAATGGCTGACGGAGATGTACGCTACACCCTTATGTGTAACGAAAAGGGCGGAATCGTAGATGACTTCCTTGTTTACCGCTATAATCAAAAGAAATTCCTTTTGGTTGTAAATGCCGGAAACCATGACAAAGATTATGACTGGGTAAAAAAGCATTTGGATAAGAGCGTTACCTTTACTGACCGATCTTCCGAAATTGCCCAGCTTGCAATTCAAGGCCCCAATGCTCCTGCTGTGGTAAAAAAGTTTATTGCTCCTTCTGCAATGCCCTCCGCTTACTACACCTTTAAGACCTTCCAGTGCCCCAAGGGAGAAGTAATCGTTTCTCAGACAGGTTATACCGGTGAAGACGGTTACGAAATCTACTGCCCCAAAGAATGGGCTCTTGAGCTTTTCAATCAAGTTATGAAAGCAGGAGAAGAATTCGGAATAGAGCTTTGCGGTTTAGGCTGCCGAGACACCTTGCGCCTTGAGGCCGGTATGCCCTTGTACGGCCATGAAATGACCGAAGAAACCTTGGCAACCGAAGTAACCTTAAAGCCATTTATAAAACTTGAAAAAGAAGACTTTATCGGTAAAAAAGCTCTCGAAACCAACGAAGCAAAAAAAATCCGAAAAGGCTTTAAGATGATTGACAGAGGTATTGCCCGCGATCATGACAAAGTTTTCTTAGGCGACAAGGAAATCGGTTATGTTACCACAGGAACATCTTCCCCATCATTAAAGGTCGGTATCGGACATATGAGAATCGATAGAGGCATTAAAGATGAAGAAGTCTTTATCGAAGTACGAGGTAAAAAACTAAAGGCTAAAATCGTGCCTACGAGCTTCTTAAAAGAAATTAAGGGCTAATTAAACAGGTTTTATAAGTTTTTGACAAAAACTTAAAAATAAAATATAGGAGTTAGATATGGAAATTAAAGAAGATGTAAAATACTTGGAATCACACGAATGGTTCAAGAAAGAAGGAAACATCGGTATTATCGGTATCAGTGATTATGCCCAAAGCGAAATGGGAGATGTCGTATTCATCGAGCTTCCTGAAGTAGGGGATGAAGTTACAGCTGACAAGGCCTGTGCTACGGTAGAATCCGTAAAGGCAGTTTTCGAAATCATCAGCCCCATGACAGGAAAGGTTGTTGAAATAAACGAAGAGCTTTTAGATGCTCCCGAAAAAATCAATGAAGATGCCTTCGGTTCTTGGTTCTTTAAGGTAGAACTTAAGGGAGAATCTTCAAAATTAATGGATGCAGGTAAATACAAAGGTCTCTGCAAATAATTAAAAATAAGTGTGATAAACAGTTGGGCAGAAATTCTGCCTTTCTGTTTATTCTACATGTTGACTTAAATTTAAATAGGAGGGTTTATGTCAAATTATATTCCTCATTCCGCTGAGGAAACAAAAGAGATGCTTGATCTCATCGGTGTCAAATCGATTGATGATTTATACAGCTTTGATAACAAGGGCTGTAAAAAAGTTGATATAGGTGAGGGGAAAACTCAAGCAGAAGTTGAAAAGTTTTTTCAAAATTTAAGCAGTGAAAATACTGTCTTTAAATCGATATTAAGAGGAGCCGGTGCTTATAACCACTATGCACCTGCTGCTGTAAGGCACATGGCTTCCAGAGAGGAGTTTTTAACTGCCTATACACCCTATCAGCCCGAAATGAATCAGGGCGAACTCCAAGCAGGTTTTGAATACCAGTCAATGATTTGCGAACTTACCGGAATGGATGTTTCCAATGCCAGCGTTTATGACGGAGGCACGGCAGTAGCAGATGCCATAGTTATGTCCTTAGGACGAAAACAAAACAAAGTTTTGATTTCGGAATGTGTTGAGCCCAGCTCAATCGAAATTGCTAAAACCTATTTAAAGCACAGCGGCGTAGAATTCGTAATGATTCCCCGTGACGGCTATAAGACGGATGTTTCAAAGATTAAGGGCCTTTTAGATGAAAGTGTCGGAGCCGTTGTTATGCAGCAGCCGAACCGTTTCGGTACAATCGAAGACTGCGAAGCTGTCGGTAAACTTGTAGAAGGTACCAAAACTCAGTTTGTAATGAGCTGCAATCCTATTTCTTTGGCAATATTAAAAACACCGAAAGAATGCGGTGCTTCGATTGCCTTAGGCGAAGGTCAGGCCTTAGGGCTTCCTCTAGGTGCAGGCGGCCCCTATCTCGGCTTCCTTTCCACAATCGAAGACAATATGCGAAAAATCCCGGGACGAATCATCGGTCAATCAACAGACCATGACGGCAGAAGAGCCTTTGTTCTAACTCTTCAAGCCCGCGAACAGCATATAAGGCGCGAAAAAGCCAGCTCCAGTATCTGTTCTAACCAAGCCCTTTGTGCATTAAGAGCTTCTATGTTTATGACAGCCTATGGAAAAGAGGGCTTAAAAACCGTTGCAAATGTTTCCGTAAGCAATGCCCACTATCTTGCAGACGAGCTTAAAAAGATCGGCTTAACCGTAAAAAATAACGGAGAATTCTTCCATGAATTCGTAACTGACGGAAAAGGAAAGGCCGATGCAATTCTTTCAAATCTTGAAAAAAACGGCATTTTGGGCGGTTTAAAGATTTGCGATGATGCTATTCTTTGGTGTGCAACCGATGTTCTTTGCAAATGCGACCTTGATAAGGCCGTAAAAATCATTAAGGAGGTATTGTAATGAGCGAATTGATTTTTGAAAAATCCGTAAAGGGTCATAAATTTGCCGAAGCAAAATTGACAGTACCCGAATATAAGCTTGATTCAAAATATTTAAGAGCAAGCGATGCAAAACTTCCTGAAGTTTCGGAACTTGAATTTGTACGCCACTATATGGAATTGAGCAAGCGTACTCACGGTGTAGATAACGGTTTTTATCCCTTAGGTTCTTGTACGATGAAGTACAATCCCAAACTCAACGAAGAAGTTGCGGCTCTTCCGAACTTTACCAATATTCACCCTTTGCAGCCTGAACATACAATGAAAGGTTGTATCGAGGCTATGGGCGATTTAGGTAAAAAACTCGGTGAAATTACCGGAATGGATGCTTTCTCCCTCCAGCCTTCAGCAGGTGCTCACGGAGAGTTCACAGCCCTTTTGGTAATCAGAGCCTATCACGAAAAACGCGGAGACCATGCCCGAAACAAGATTTTGGTTCCCGATTCGGCACACGGTACAAACCCTGCCAGTGCCGCAATGGTCGGATGCGAAATCGTAAACATTCCTTCAGATAAGGACGGAAACGTAGATATCGAGGAATTAAAAAAGACTGTAGGAAACGATACTGCTGCCCTCATGCTTACAAACCCGAACACCCTCGGCCTCTTTGAAACCCATATCAAAGAAATTGCCGAAATCGTTCACAAAGCAGGCGGCTTATTGTACTATGACGGTGCTAACCTTAATGCCATTATGGGAAGACTAAGACCCGGAGATATGGGCTATGATATAGTTCACCTTAACTTGCACAAGACCTTCTCGACTCCTCACGGAGGCGGTGGTCCCGGAAGCGGCCCAATCGGTTGTAAAAAATTCCTTGAAGAATTCTTACCGATTCCCGTAGTTACAGGCTCGGACGGAAGCTATAAGCTGGATTATAACCGCCCGGATTCAATCGGAAGGGTTAGAAACTTCTACGGAAACTTTCTTGTCTTCTTGCGTGCCTATGCCTATATTCTTACACTCGGAAGCGAGGGTATAAGGGAAAGCTCAGGCTATGCAGTCTTAAATGCAAACTATCTAAAGAAAAAGCTTGAAAAAGAATATGATGTTGCCTTTGACAGAATCTGTATGCACGAATTTGTTCTTACCCTTGATAAGATCAAGGAAGAAACAGGTGTAAGTGCTCTTGACATAGCTAAGGGCTTAATCGACGACGGCATCCACCCGCCGACGATGTACTTCCCGCTCATCGTACACGAAGCCTTGATGTTTGAGCCTACTGAAACGGAAAGCAAGTCCACATTGGACTTTACCGCCGAAGTTATGATCAAACTCAAAAAAGAAGCTTATTCAAATCCCGAAAAGCTTCACGGCTATCCCTACACACGCCCAATCGGCCGAGTAGATGAAACAAAAGCTGCCCGAGAACCTGTTTTAAGGTACAAGGCTTGCTGCTGCTGTAAATAAGCAACTTTAAATTTGAACAGCTTTGATGCCCCCTCTAAAGACTGATGTTTTTAGAGGGGGATTTTTGAAAGCGTAAATTTATTTGATTATGTAAAAGGGATAAGATGGAGAAACAATATACTTTTTTTGATTTGATTATAGAAGTTTTTGAAAAAGTAAAAAAGCCAATGACTCCGGAAGAAATTTGGGAAAAAGCGGTTGAGTTTTCTTTTGATAAAAAACTAGGAAGCTCAGGTAAAACTCCGGCCGCTACGGTAGGAGCAAGATTATATGTAGATGCCAAAGAAAAGGCTGAAAAAAGCACTTTTGTTCAAGTTTCAAAACGCCCTTCAAGATTTCTTTTAAGAAGTTTAAATATAAGCGGAAGTGAAATAAAACGGGAAATCGAGAAAAAAGAAAATGCAGAATTAAAACAAAATAATGAAAGTGATTTTAATGAAAGAGATTTACATCCGCTTTTAGTAAAATATGTTTATTCAAACCCGCATTTTAATTGTTACACAAAAACTATTTATCAGGAAAATTCAGTAAAAAGAGTAAAAGGGGCTAATGAATGGCTGCATCCTGATTTAGTAGGTGTATATTTTCCGTTTAAAGATTATTCAAAAGAAACAATGAAACTTCAAACTTCATTGAATGTCAATTCAATAAAACTGTTTTCCTTTGAAATGAAAAAGAATATAGATTATTCTAATTTAAGACAGTATTTTTTTCAGGCTGTTTCAAATTCAAGCTGGGCTAATGAGGGATATTTAGTTTGCTTGAAAATCGATGAAGACCCTAATTTTAAAAATGAGCTTCAAAGATTATCTAATGCTTTTGGAATTGGAATTATAAAGCTGAATCCGGAAAGTATAAGTGAATCAGAAATAATTTGTAATGCTCGATATAATGAAAATATAGATTGGGATACTTTGGAAAGACTTTCAGAAGATAATCCTGATTTTAATAAATTTATATCCGACTTAACTGAAGATATTGCTTTAGGAAAAGTAAAAAGTACTTATGATAAAGTAATTACAGATGATAAATTTGAAAATTATTTAAAAGAAAAGAGTATTATTTGATAAATCACCAATGCCGTACTGCCCATCTTTTCGAGCTCTACTTAAAGAAAACGGAAGGGTTGTTGACAGGGAAGAGGGGAAGGTAGGAGTTAAAGACTTATAGACCCTTTGTAGGTACTATTACGTTAATACCAGACGATCTCTTACTGCTACAATAGGGCACCTATACGGCTACATGTGATGCCCTATTACGGTCGTAATCGATGACCTGTTTCAGCACTACACTAGACGGTCTCGTGTAGTACTACAATCGATGACCTATTACGGCTACAATAGGGCACATGTTTCAGTACTACACTAGATGGTCTAGTGAAAATATACTTTTTCCAACACATAGACTTATCTACCTTTTTATGATATAATTGTCTTTACATTAGGAGGATATTTTATGAAAATAAAAGATATATTACCCATAGTTGAACAAGAATTACGTGATGAATATGGTTTTAAAATCGATGACTTTCGTCTGGAAGAACTATATCCTCTTGAAAGCTCTTATATTCAGCCTATGACGGTTTCATTCTTAATACCTGAAGAAAAACCTAAAAATTTATATACTGCAACGGCTTTAAATTTACCATATACCCGCATTTATAAGAAAATTGATTTTAATATGAATGCAGGAAAAATAGCTCAAATGAGAATGTTTGCAGAATAGAGCTATGCATTTTCCTAAAAAAATTATTTTAGATACAAATGTCTTTCTCTTGTATTTAATCGGCAGAATAGCTCCGCATAAGATAAAAACTCATAAGCGTACTTCCATTTATTCTGTTGAAGATTATAACTTTTTAATAAGTACTATGAATAATATTGGCTCTGATGCAGAGCTTATAATCTGTCCCAACATAACAACAGAAGTTGACAATCTTTTAAATAATACATTTAAAGGCTATGATAAAGAAAAATATGTTTATTTATCAAAAGAAATATATAAGAAAAGTGTAGAGGTTTATATAAAAACTATAGAAGCTATTGACCAGAATACATATTATAATTTAGGTATTACCGATTCTGTAATTTTACTTATGGCAAAAAATTGTGATTTGCTTATTTCGGGTGATAGCGAGTTGTGCGATTATGCCCGCTCTATGGATATATCTCTTTTAGATTTTAAAGGTATTATAAATCAACATTCTTATCCCAAAAAGACCCCTTGACGAATTAAAAAAAATATGGAATGATAACCATACAGAGGTGTTTTTATGAGTGAAAAATTAAATTTGGTTATTCTTGACGGGTTTACTTCCAATCCCGGAGACCTTTCGTGGGATGAGTTAAAATCGGTTTCAAATCTTACAATATATGACAAAACAAGTGCAGATGAGCTTATTGAAAGGTGTAAGGAGGCAGATGCCGTTCTTACAAATAAGGTAGTTTTTTCTAAAGAAATAATGGATTCTTTGCCGCGGCTTAAATATATAGGAGTTTTAGCTACGGGCTACAATGTTGTCGATATTGAGGCTGCAAGAGCTAAAAATATCTGCGTAACGAATATTCCCTCTTACAGCACCGACAGCGTGGCTCAACTTGTATTTGCCCTTATTTTTCACTTTTATTGGCATGTAAAGGAGCATAGCGATGAAGCTATGGGCGGAAAATGGTCGGCGTCCCCCCATTTTTGCTATCATAGCTTTGATATAAGGGAGCTTTCCGATAAGACTATGGGTATAGTCGGCTTTGGAAACATAGGCCAAGCCGTTGCAAAAATTGCCCTTGCCATGAATATGAAGGTAATCTATTTTAACCGCTCTAAAAAAAATATTAAGGGCTTAGAAGAAGCAAAACAAGTTTCTTTAGATGAGCTTTTTTCTTCTTCCGATATAATAAGCTTAAACTGTCCTTTGACTCCGGAAACAAAAGAAATTATAAATGCCGAGTCCTTAAAAAAGATAAAAAAAACTTCCATTGTAATCAATACGGGACGGGGACCTCTTATAAACGAAAAGGATGCAGCAGAGGCTTTAAAGGAAAAAAGACTTGCAGGTCTTGCCTGCGATGTTCTCAGTGTAGAACCTCCGGCTAAGGATAATCCCTTGCTTAAAGCTCCTAACTGTATTATTACGCCCCACATAGCATGGCAAACCTTTGAAGCCAGAGAGAGGCTTATAAAAACAGCCGCAGCTAACGTAAAAGCCTTTATAGCCGGAAAGGAAATAAACAGGGTTAATTAGGCGGTTAAGTAGATTTTATTAACCCCTGTTGTTCTTTTTTTTATTTTATGTATACTGTTTTCTTGAGCATTGAATGCTATTAGAAGGAACTATATGAACTGGAAACTGATTTATTTTTTATTGATAGTATTGTTTTTAGGCTTGTTTGCAGGCTTTAACATGAAAAATTCTTGCGATATTTCTTTGATTTTTTATACATTTGAAAATGTACCTGTTTATGTGAGCAATATTTTTTCATTTTTAATCGGGCTTATCTTAACCATTCCTTTTTTCTTTAGCAGTAAAAAGAAAAAAAATAAGCCTTTAAACGAAAAAAAAGAAACATTTACGGCAGGTGATGGTGTCGGAATAGACACCGTGGACTTAAAAAAGCCTAAAAAATCATGGTTTAAACGTAAAAAAGAATCTAAGACTTCAATTCCTGAAAGTAATTCTGAGATTTAAATGAGGTAAGAGATAAAAGGGTTTATGGAATTTAAGATAAAAAAAATACTATTTTTTTTATTGTTTCTCTTTTTTTTGCATAGCCTGACTGCTCAAAATTCCTTACCTCCGAATATTCAAAAGATTATCAAAAACGGTTTTACAAAAAAAACTCCTGCTGATGTTTCTTCGTTTATTGAAGCAGAAATAAAAAAGATTTCTTCAAATGAAGAAAAAATTATAGCTTTATCCGTTTTGGCCGACTATGAAGAAAGGTTCGATTTATTTTTACGAGCCGGAAGACACTATCTTGAAGCTGCGGAACTTTCTCCCGAGAAAGAAAGAAAAACTCTTTTAACCAAGGCTCTTGGAGCATATCTTTTAGCCGATAACATAAGCGAGTCTTCCGAGCTTTGCAGGAACCGCTTGTTGCCTCTCATTGAATCTCCCTTTTCTAAAGAAGACATAAAAATTCTTGTTCTTTTTGAATGGCTTAAATTAAAATCGGATGAAAAAAGCTCTCTTGAAAATATAAAAAAATACGTTACCGATTCAAAATTCTCAGAATTTCATCCTGCCATGCTTTTGACTCTTTGGTGGGTTGATGGGGATAAAAAGGCTGAGAACACTCTCATAAAAAAATTCCCTAATAGTATTGAGGCTGCTGTTGTCCGAGGCGAGGCTTTTTTGAGCCCTAAAACATTTTGGTATTTAATGCCTCAAAATAGAGACTTTAAAGAATCTCTTGCAGATTCAGGTTCCGAATCCGTCTCATTAAGTCAAAGCGAAACTTTAGCACAAAATAATGAATTGCCGGCTGCAAAATTTTATCAAACCGGTTTTTTTAAAACCGAAAATTTTGCAAAAGGGCTTGCAGATGAACTTAAAAAGAAGGGCTTTACGGTAACAATAAAAAAGGAAGAACGCGGGGAGGAAGCTTTCTTTTCGGTTTTAGTAAAGGATGACGGCAAAGGAGATATAGTTATCCGGCTAAAAAGCGAGGGCTATGAAGCCGTTCCGATTTTTGATTAGGTTTCTTACTTTTTTTCTTTAGGATTTTTATCATCTTGCATTGAATCTTTTTTTTCTGTTGTTTTATCTTCTTTTTTTAGTTCAGGCGGATTTAAAAGTTTTTCTATTTCTTTTTCAAGTTCACTAATAGTTTTTTTATCATCTTCTTGTGTAAACTTTTCCTTGGATTCGTTAAGAAGTTCTTTTGCTTTTTCATATTTTTTTACTATAATTAGAATTCTAACATAGTTAAAAAAATATTCGGGAGTTTCCTTATTTTCCAAATAAATCTTTTCATAAATTAAAAGGGCTTTTTCTTCTTTTCCTGATGAGGCCAGAGCATAGGCGTAGGCTGTAGATATTTTTATGTTTTCGGGAGCTTTTTTATAGAGGGGTTCAATATATTTTAGACAGTTTTCCCATTCATTTTGAAGAGCATAAACTTGTGCCAAATTATATTGAGCTGCATTTTTATATTTTTCAGACTTTTCGGCTTTAAGATAATAATCTGCAGCTTTTGGGTAGTTTTTTAGCTCTGCATAGCCTTGAGCTATAGAAAAATACTCTCCTGCAAGGTCTTCTTCAAGAGCTCCCTTTGCAAAAACTTTTGTAAAACAAAGAAAAAACAAAACTCCAAAAAAAACTATAAAAATATTTTTTCTCATTTTTTTAAAATCCTCTAGTTTCCTAAAACGGTTTTTTCTATCTGACGAAGCTGAGAGCGGTAAAGCCCCGCAATATTTGAGCCGTAGTCTGCAAGGAGCTGAATAATGTTTCGGGGTGTTTCATCGGTATCGGTTCCGTTTATCCTGTCTCCTGCATCGCCGAGACCCGGCATGATATAGGCCGAAGCATTTAAAGCAGGGTCCATCCAAAGGGTGTAAAGTGTGCAGTTATCCAAGGCACGCACAATTCGCAGAGCTCCCTTTAAGGCAGAAATTACGTGAAAACAGCTTATAGATTTTGGCTTTACGCCCAGTTTTTTTAGGTGTTTTACAACGGTTACGAGGCTTCCGCCGGTCGCATTCATAGGGTCGGCAAAGATAAGGTCCTTTCCGTCCAAATCTTTTAGGTTAAAATAAGACTTATCCAAATCAAGGATGTACTGCATATCGTCTTCCTTGCGGGAATCATCCCTTTTAATCTTAAAGAGGGCAAAGGGGGTTACATAGCCATGCGAAGAATACTCTTCGATTTCTTTTGATAGAATCATAGAGGGGAGGAGGGCTCCTCTCAACATAACACACATAACAGTATTTTCAATTTTATGGTCAATGTCGGTTATCTTGTGAACTGCATAGTTTTGAACCGGATTCGTTACAGGAGTTTTTACTACAAGATAGTTTTTCTTGTCTTTTTGGTGCCCCTTATAAGCAAGTTTAAAAAGCATTTCAAAAGAACGCTGGGTATAGTATAAGAATTCGCTATGTTCGGTTTTTATGGAGCGGAGTTTTGCAATAACCCTTGAAGCCTCGGCATGATTTTCATGTTCAGTATCAAAAGAGAAAACTTTAAGTTGAAGTATATCTTTGCATATATTTTGCATAAGATGTCCCATCTCGGTATAAAGCCTTATAACCTCATCTTTGGCCTTTTTCTTTTTTTCGCCGTTTTCCTTTTCTAAAACAGCAAAATTTTCAATAGCTTCCTGATAAAGAGCATTCATTTCGTTAAGATGCCTTAGATCGTCCTCAGTTAAATACCCGTCAAGAGCTTCTGCCCCCATAATTACCTTACCCATATCTACTCCCAGAAAAACTTTTTGCAGGAAGCCTCAACTTCCGAAAAAAGTTTTTTCACGCAGTTTGTTTACAAACTGCATACAATAATGCGATGTTTGCCGAAAGGCAAACTCGACAGATAAACAGTGAGGCTGAATTTCTGCCGAACTGTTTATCAAATCTCCTCAGTTAAAATCAGGGAAGTATAAAAGAAAATCAGTAAAAATTCAAGTACTCGCTGAAAATCGGACATCCGTGTACGATTTTAAGGTGGGGTAAGATTACTTATTATTTTTTAATATATATTTATATAGTGCTTTTTTTATATCTATTGCTACATTTTTTCTTGCAGGAGTATGTAATGGGACAACACGGATTGGCCTTCCTTTAAAAGTATAATAATAGATATTTATTTTTTTACCTTGATCTTCATGAGTTTCCGGTTTATTGTTTTTATCTTGTTTTAAAATGGCATCGTCAGTTTCTACATAATATTTTTTAAAAAATTTTTTGTACATATCTTTGGAAGTAAGTACGATTGTATCAATACCTTTATATTTATCAAGAAGGAAGTTAAGATCGTTAGTTTCCATAACTTCAAGGTTTTCATCTGAGTTATTATCCTCTTTTCGCTTTGCTTTTTTGACAATGTCTGTTATGCCTATATTGTGTTTTTCTAAAACTTCCTTTTTTTCTTTAATTGTCTTTAATGAATTTCCTTTACAGCCTAAAGCATATTCTATTAATTCCCAAAATTCGTTACGCTTATTGCCGTAATACCAATCTTCTTTGTCATTTTCTTTATTAGGATCCGTAAAATCTTTTCCCGGAAAGGTGCCCAATATTAGTGTCTTTGTATTTTTAGAGACGAAGGGCTCAAACGGATGTACATGTTCTGTGCTGCTATTTGTAGCAGAATTGTTTTTGTTGTTCATAAAATTTTCCTTAAAATATAATTTTCCGCTTTAAAAAGGTTTATCGAGCTGCAATGAATGGGATATGTCGTAGATAAATCCGTTGCTTTGACAATAAGCCTTTATATCTTTTTCAATTTTTTTGCTTGGGCCGTATTCCAGTAAATAGACGGTAAATCCATAGGTTTTACATTGATCCAAATAGGCAAAAAAATACTCTCTGTCTTCTATGGGTTTTACTCCAAATGTATTATTCTTAAAATTTATTTCGGTAAATACGCTTTCCTGATTGATTCCGTTTACGATTCCTTTAAGAGCATTTTGCTTCATTGCTTGACTTATAAAAATATCTCCGCCGTTTATTATAATAGGTTTATTTTCTTTATGTATTTCATGTAAAAGAGTCATAAGTCCCCGATATATTTCGGGTGTTTTATAATGATAATAGATGTCAGTATTATCAAGAAAAAAACCGTCTATGCCTTTTTGAGATAAGAGCCGTGCTTTATCCTTAATTCTTTTTTGCCATATTTTGTCCGAGACATTTATCCATTTTTCTTCATCCCAATTTTCATAGTCGCCTAAAGCTAGATCTTTAAATGCTTCATAATCATCGCGGAATGTTTCGATAGAGCCGATGTTTAAATAAGAAAATATATGAATATTTCCGTTTTTGTGAAGCTGTGCTATATCTTTTTTAGAAAAAAATTCAGCATCAATTACCAGTGTTTTTATTCCTTTAAGATTTACCGCTTTATCTGGGGCCATACCTATCAGTACTTTATACTCTTTGTTGTTTTCTGCCGCCATGCCTCTTATTAAAATAATCGTAAAAAAAATCAAAACCATGTAAAGATATTTTATGTTTTTCATAAACTGCTCCTTATCAAAATGAGAATATTATATCTCTTATTTATTTGCTGTGTATACTACGGCATAATCTTCTGCACGGCTTTCCGTAAAGGTATAATCCGAATAGGCTGAAACGGATTTGAATCCTGCCTGCTTAAATAAGGCTAAAAGCATTTGCTTCTTCAGAGGATGTAATACCGTAAAATCCGAACCGGCGGTACTGCGCTGCTTATCGGTAAATTCTATAGTAAACCTGATATCCCCGTCAGGTAAAAAATCATAGTGCCTCTTAAAAATAAAATCTTTCGTTTCTTTATCTTTAAAGTCCATTTTTTTATCAGCAAGGATGCGGTCATAATTGAGAACTTCAACAATAAAGATGCCGTGTTCCTCTAATGACCCATACACGGAACTAAAAAAACGGCGGAGAATATCTTCATCACGCAAATGCGGAAGCGTGTTACCGAAACACAGCACTCCCTTAAATTTACCGAACTGCATAATATCGGCGATATCTGCATGATAGAACATAAGCTCACCTGTTTTGCGGATACAAGAAGCTTTCTTTTCTGCAATTCCAATCATCTTTGCATTTAAGTCGAGTCCGCATATATTATATCCCTTTTGATATAAACCCATTGCAAGCTCACCGGTTGCACAGCCTGCATCGCACAATCTGCCCGGCAACGGACAAAGGTGTTGTATAAATTCAAGTTTTTCCGTTTCAAGCGGAAAAAGGCCGCTGTAATGTTCTGCAATTAAATCGTATACATTCATAGTTTTTCCTTATGATACCCCTGAAAACTTTAAGAATACTACAAAAGCAATAAAAAAGCAATGCTTTTAATAAGAGATTGAGGCATATTATGAATAATATACTTGAAATTGAATTACAAGATACCGAGTGGGAATTCACTTATATTGATCATGATAGAGAAATTGTAAGAGCTATTGTAATAACCTAAAAATATACATTTTAATAATAAAGATACTTGACTAAAATTTAAAAAAATGATAATTTAATTATTAAAGATAATTAGATTATCGAATTAAAAATATACGGAGAAGAAGACCGGTGTCATATTGTTCGGATATAACTAAAAACAGAATTTTGGAATGCGCTAAAGAAGAGTTTTTACGGAACGGTTTTGAAAAAGCACAGGTGGGGGAGATTGCGAAAACGGCGAATGTAACCACAGGTGCAATATACCGTCACTTTAAAAATAAGGAAGAACTGTTTTTTACACTTATCGAAGATGTATATGAGTACACATTAGACATCGTAACTGATGTTGAAATTAGAAGTACTGATAAAGCGTCTATGCCGCTATCGGAAGAAACTGACAATGTTGTTATTGAAGCATTATTTTCTGAAACCATGAGGTTTGTAGATTATATGTATGAGCATTTTGATGAGTTTAAGCTGCTTCTTGCCTGCAGTAAAGGTTCACGGGTAGAAAATTTTGCAGAAGAAATTGCAGATAGATATACGCATAAAAATATGAAGCTCATTCAAGCCGCAGCCGGCAAAAAATCTTCTGCAACCAAAATTAAAGAGCTTGAGGTACATATCATTACGAAAGGTTATATAACGTCATTATGTGAATGTATTATTCACGCTATTCCATACGATGATGTGAGCAGGTACATCAAGAGCATTGTTACTTTTCAATATTATGGTTGGGGCGGCTTATTAAATGAATTGAGGATATATCATGAATAATAAACAAAGCAATGTGGTCTCATCTCTACTGAGATATGCGGGAAATAAAAAAGCCGATTTATATAAATCAATTTTTTGGGCAATTATAGGAGAACTGTTCGGAATGGTTCCATTTATTGCTATAGCAAAACTGATAGAAAAAATCTATTTATATGAAGCAACGTTTAAGACCGTTATATACATAACGTTAATAGCCTTATTAGGACAAATATTGAAAGGTACTTTTACATTATATTCAACGGTTATTTCACATAAGGCAACCTATCATATTTTAAAAAATATAAGAAGTAACATTGCGGAAAAAATGTTATCGGTACCCATGGGAGTAATGATTGACACACCAATAGGCACATTTAAAAACATAATGGTCGATACAGTATCAAAACTTGAAGATTCTATGGCTCACTTTATGCCGGAAATAACATCTAGTGTGATATCCCCTGCATTTTTTTTGATTTTGATTTTTTTCTTGGATTATAGAATGGGCTTTGCTTCCTTACTTACCATTCCCTTAGGTATGCTCGGATATATCGGCATGATGAAAGATTATCAGATAAGAAGTAAGACATATGCAAAAGCGCAAAATGATATGAATAGCACCTTGGTTGAATATGTAAACGGAATAGAAGTTATCAAAGCATTTAATCAAAGTACTGCTTCTTATGAAAAATTCAGTAATGCAATAGATTTTTTTCACAACAGTACCTTGAGTTGGTGGAAGCAAAGTTGGTTTTGGTCTGCGTTTATTCAGGCAGTTACGCCTTCAACCCTGCTCGGTACTTTACCGGTCGGAGCCTATTTATATATGAACGGGCAAATAACTTTGTCAAATTTTATCGTTTGCATTATTTTACCTATCAGTTTTATAGCGCATTTTATAAAAGTAGGAAAGTATTCCGAGCAATTCAATATGGTAAAGGCAAGTTTAGGCATGATAGAATTGTTTTTGTTAAAAGATGAGCTTATAAGACCGAAAGAAAAAGTAACATTTGATAATACGTTATACCGTTTTGAAAATGTTTCCTTTGCGTATGATACGGAATTGGTAGTAAAAAATATCAGCTTTGAACTAAAACCGAATACGGTAACGGCTCTGGTAGGCTGCTCCGGATCCGGTAAATCAACTATTGCTAAATTAATGGCCGGTTTTTGGGATCCTACAAAAGGGCATATCTTTTACGGCGGCAAAAAAATATCAGAAATACCATTTGAGCAGCTTACCGGTGAAATAAGCTATGTGGCCCAAGATACTTTTTTATTTAATACAAGCATAAAAGAAAACATCAAAATAGGAAATCCCAATGCAAGCTATGAAGAAATTATTGAGGCGGCAAAAGCAGCCTCTTGCCATAATTTTATTATGGAATTGAAAGACGGCTATGATACAAAAGTCGGAGACGGAGGAGGAGAGCTTTCCGGCGGAGAGCGCCAGCGCATTACTATTGCACGCGCAATATTAAAACAATCTAAGGTCATCATTTTAGATGAAGCGACCGCTTTTGCCGATCCGGAAAATGAATATTTAATTCAAACCGCAATCAACAATCTTATAAAAGGTAAAACGCTTATTGTTGTGGCTCATCGACTTTCAACAATTACACATGCCGATACTATTTTAGTTATGAAAAATGGAGAGATTGTTGAAAGCGGTATTCATGATGAACTTTTAAATCAACACGGTGTATATACCTCATTATGGAATAAATATGTAGGCGGAGTAGATGAAGATAAGGAAGAACAATAAATGTTTAACATTGTAAAAAGAATATTAGAAATATCAGGCGAATACCGTTCAAATGTAATTAGAGGTCTTATTTTCGGCGCATTCAAATCTTTTTTTGCTTCGTTTATGCTGTTTTCGGTTTTATTTATCCTGATAAACCTTGAAAAATTAAATATGCTCATTATTTTGCAGGCTATTTTAATTGTAGGAATAAGTATATTGGGGAGGTTTATCTTTCAATATTTGTGTGATAGAAACCTAAGTGCATCAGGCTATGAGATTTTTAGAGACAAAAGAATTGAAATAGGAGAAAAATTAAAAAAAGCACCGATGGGGTATTTTTCGGAAAAAAATTTAGGAACAATTCAAACCATCTTAACGACGACTATTTCCGATTTAGAGGCAATGGCTATGCTTGCAGTGAACTTTATTGTAGGCGGATTCTTTCATGCGTTCAGTATGACAGTTATGCTCTTGATATTTTGTTATCCGGTAGGACTGATATCTTTGACGGCGATTATTTTAGGGATTGCAGTATTAGGGTTGATTGCAAAACAAGCCGAAAACTATTCATCAATTATGCAGGAGGCGCAAGAGCAGTTAGTTACTCATGCTATCGAATACATCAGAGGCATTTCTGTACTTCGTTCGTTTAAAAAAGGAAAAGAAGGTAAAGATAAGATTGAAGAAGCTTTTTCTAAAAAGTGTAACGTTGATATAGCTGTTACGGAAGCTACCGCATTAGTTATGAAGCTGTATGAGATGATTTATAAAGTTGCAAGCTGCGTGTTAGTATTTGTTGCAGTGATCTTGTATTTACATCATAGTATTCCGCTTTCGCATACACTTATGTTTATTGTATCCGCATTTTTGATATTTATGGAATTGGAGTTAATAAACAACGGGGCATTTTTAAGCAAAATGTTAGCAACACAATTGGATCGATTGGAATATATTTCCGACATTCCTTCTTTAGATGAAAATGGAAAGGATATAACTATAAACTCCTATGATATAGAGTTTAAAAACGTTGACTTCGGCTATAACGAAAGGACAATCTTAAAAGATGTCAATTTAAAAGTAAACTCAAAAAGCAGCTTAGCGATTGTAGGCGCTTCCGGTTCGGGTAAAACAACATTCTGTAATTTAATAGCGCGGTTTTGGGATGTAAAAAAAGGCGAAGTGCTGATCGGCGGAAGGAATGTAAAAGACTTTACTTCCGAAAGTTTATTAAAAAACATCAGTATGGTTTTTCAAAAAGTTTATTTATTTAACGATACGATTGAAAACAATATAAAATTCGGAAATCCGAATGCTTCTCATGAAGAGGTTATAGCAGCGTGCAAAAGAGCCTGTTGTCATGATTTTATTATGAACTTTCCGGATGGATACCGCACCCTTATCGGCGAGGGCGGTTCTACCTTATCAGGAGGAGAAAAACAAAGAATATCCATTGCACGGGCAATTCTTAAAGATGCTCCGATTATTATTCTTGATGAAGCAACTTTGAGCGTTGATCCTGAAAATGAGCATTTATTAATCAGTGCGATACGGGAGTTAACAAAAAATAAGACGTTTATAAGTATTGCTCATAGATTATCTACCGTTAGAGAAGCTGATCATATTATCGTTATAGATAAAGGCAGAGTTGTGCAGCAGGGAAGTCATAAAGAGTTGATTAAGCAAGAAGGAATTTACAAGCATTTTATCGAAATACGCGAAAAATCCATCGGCTGGCATATATAGGATAATTGAATGGCAGATAGTATTGTTGATTTTGATGATGTAAGTTTTAGCTATGGAACACAAACAGAAGGTTCTTTAAAGCATATCAATCTTAAAATAGAAGAAGGAGAATGTATTGTCCTCACAGGACAATCCGGCTGCGGAAAAACAACTATTATGAGGTTGATAAACGGTTTAATACCTCATTTTTTTGAAGGCAGTTTGACAGGATGTGTGAAAATTCTTGGTAAAGACACAAAAACTACTTCTGTAGGAGAGCTCGGCAGAAACATTGCTTCCATATTTCAAAATCCTAGGAGTCAATTTTTTACAACAAACACCACGGCAGAAGCGGCATTTGCTTGTGAAAATTACGGAATAGAGAGAGCCGAAATGATAAAGGGCGTTGACAATGCGTTTTATGATTTTGACGCTAAATGCCTTATGAATAGAGATATGTTCTCTTTGTCAAGCGGAGAAAAACAAAAGATTGCTATTATTGCTGCAAAAACTTTAAATCCTAACATATATGTTTTTGATGAGCCATCTGCCAACTTGGATATTCATGCAATTATGCAGTTACAAGAAATGATACGGAAGCTGAAAGAAGCAGGACATACGGTTATTGTTTCGGAACATCGCTTATTTTATTTGAAAAACTTATGTGATAGATGTTTTATCATGAGTAACGGAAATATCGTTAAAGAATTATGTAAAAGTGATATTGAAAATATGAATACAGCCGATTTGACAAACTATAAACTGAGAACATTTAATATAGAAGAAATCGGGTTGAATAGGGAAAATAAAACAGAATATGAGAGAAGCGACAACATAAAACTTGAAATTAAAAAATTATCTTTTTCATATAAACATTCTAAGAAGCTTTTAGACAATATCAATATAACGGCTTATGCAGGGGAGACCATTGCAATTATCGGACAAAACGGTGAAGGTAAAACTACTTTAGGGAAAATTATTGCAGGCTTATTAAAATCCGCTCATGGCCGATTTTTCCTTGACGGCAAACAGGTAAAACAAAAAGAATTATATAAAAGTGTTTATTTTGTCATGCAGGAATCTGATTATCAATTATATTCAGATTCTGTTTTATCCGAGCTATATGTAAGTTCCGGATTATCCAGCAAAAGGAATACGCAAAAAATCGAATGTATAATGAAATTATTACATATCTTTGCATATAAAGAAAAGCATCCATGGGCACTATCAGGGGGTCAGAAGCAGCGGGTAACTATTGCGGCAGCGATGGCTTCAAATAAATCTATTCTTATTTTTGATGAGCCGACTTCTGGGCTTGATTACGAAAATATGAAAGCAGTCTCAAAAGCAATAAACATTCTGAGCCGACAAGGAACCGTAAACTTTGTTATTTCCCATGATTTGGAATTTCTTAGCCGAGTTGCAACAAGAGCCGTTTTTATAGCAAACGGTACAATCGGCGGAAGTATCAGTTTAAAAAATAATCGAGACTTTAGAACCGTAAAAGATTTTTTGTTACGGAATGGGGTTGCAAAGTAATGTTTAAGCGCTGTAAACGATATGGAATAAAATATGATCCAAGAATTAAATTATTGCAAGTTTTATTAGTAAGTATTTTTGTTTTTACATTACCGGGTAAAAAATATGAGATATTGCTTTTTTTATCGGTCTTTATATTCGCAGTAATGAGCGGTATACATAAAACTGCTGTTAAATTTCTGTTTGTATACAGCGGGCTTTTTATAGCAGCCGAGATAAGTCCTTTATTTATCGCAACAACAATACATTATTTTTTTTTATGTTTTGTTACAATACTACTTGCTGCAACAAACTTGATGAGAACTGCTGAAATATCGGAAATATTGGCTACCTTACAAAACATGAAAATTCCATACTATATCAATATTCCTTTAGCGGTTATCCTGCGTTTTTTTCCTACGATAAAACAAGACATTTTTTGCATTAAACAAGGAATAAAGACTAGAGGAATAGATGTTTCTCTATTGGGTGTATTAAAGCATCCATGTAAAATGTACGAAATGATGTTGATACCGTTCTTAATGAGAATGTTATCTACTGCAACGGAATTAGCCGCTTCCGTTGAAACACGAGGATTAGGTGTTTCAGGTAAAAAAACAAGCTATAGAGAAGTTCGTTTCGGGATGCTTGATATATTGCTATTGATAATAATGCTTGTTTTTTATACAGCTGTTGTTGTTATGAAAATAAAAAATATTGAATTTTAAGGAGAACTTAACTTATGGAAGGAAGAAGAAATTTTCAAATTAAAGATTTGATTATTACGGCATTGATGGTTCTATGCTCACAGATTTTGTACAGAATACTGTCTTTTCTATTTATGTCGCCATACACAATGCTTTTAACAATGCCTATCTGGGCAATCATCGGAGCAATTGCTTATTTCTTAGTACCTGTTAAAACAAAAAATCCATGGATGATATTATTGTTTTGTATACTTACAAGTATTATAGGCTTTTATCCGCCATATATAATCAGCTGCATCATTGGCGGTGTTCTTGCAATGCTCATCGCAAGAATAAAAGGAATTGAAAATTATAAAGGCTTGACAATCGGATATATACTATTTTGTGTTCTTGCAAGTTTTGGAGGAATGTATGTGCCATTTTTATTTTATGCAGAGCAAACACTTAATGCATATAAAGAAATGTTTGGAGCCGAGTATTTGGAAACGTTAACTAAACTTGTTTCACCTACAATAACCGTAATAATGCTTATTATAACGGCGCTATGCGGATGTATTGGAGCGCTTATCTCGAAAAAACTTCTTAAAAAACATTTTGAAAAAGCAGGAATGATTTAAGAAAGGGGGTATATCCTCTTTCAAAAACCCATTTTTAATGCTATAATCTTATCCATAAAATGAAACTGGATTTATATATAGACAAAGACGGACAAAAGCTAAGATGCGGATATACGACGGGGAGCTGTGCAGCGGCAGCGGCTAAGGCAGCGGCCTTGATTTTGGGCGGTGAAACTATGACCTCGGTTAAAATCGATACGCCTGCAGGACTTGTCCTTGACCTTCCGGTAGAGCATTGCCGCTCATATAAAAACAACGACGGGACAGCTATTGGAGAGGCAGCCGTTCAAAAAGATGCGGGAGACGACCCGGACAGCACCGACGGCATCTATATCCATGCTCGGGTATCTTATAGAAACGATGGGAAGGTTCTCATTGACGGTGGAGAGGGTATAGGAAGAATTACCAAAAAAGGTCTTTTCGGAGAAGTAGGGGAGGCTGCCATTAATCCCGTACCCCGTCAAATGATAGAAAAAGAAGTTTTAAAGGTTTCAAAAAGGGGCTTCAATGTAGAAATTTTCAGTCCTCAAGGAGCCGAAATCGGCAAAAAAACCTTTAATAAAAATATAGGTGTTGAAGGCGGCATCTCTATTATCGGCACAAAGGGCATAGTCTATCCTATGAGCGAAGATGCCATCAAAAAAACCATCTACCTTGAAATAGACGGAATATTACAAAATTCGAAAAAAAAAGAAATACTTTTGGTGCCGGGAAACTACGGGGAAGGCCTTAAAGGAAAACTAAACACTATAATAGACCTTCCCACCGTAAAAATTTCAAACTATATAGGAGATAGTTTAAGCTATGCCTATTCTAAAGGCTTTAAAACCATGACCTTACTCGGACACATAGGCAAATTCGCTAAACTTTCCATAGGTATTTTTAATACCCATAACCGCACCGCCGACACGCGTATGGAAGCCTTTGTCTACTACCTTGCCATGCATGGGGCAGACAAAAAAACAATCGAAACGGTCAATGCCTTTTTAACGGCTGAAGAAGCCTTCAACTATCTTGTTGAAAATAAGATGGAAATGATTCTCAAAGCCATGGAAAGAGGCGCCGAAGAAAGAATCAAAAAATACCTCAAGGATGAAAGCCTTTCGATAAAGGTCTTAATCTATTCGATGAAATACGGCCTTGTAGAATGAACAATTTATAGAAAAAAAAATTCTAAAGTTATCAAATTAAAACTTGCTATTTTGATAAACATAGTGTACAATTAAAGGTGTAAGTGGATTTAACTTAGGTTAATATATATGACATAAGGAGTATGCAAATGAGTCGACTTGAGATATTTTCACAAAACCGATCTCAAATTATAATTGAAGAACTGTATGAGAATCTTCAACATCGAATTGAAGCAAGTCCTCCCGGACTTTGTCCCGTTTACATAACACGTGCCTTTATCGAAATGTGTCATGCCCAAACTTGCGGGAAATGTGTGCCGTGCCGTATCGGTCTTTTACAGTTAAAGCATATTTTAACTGATGTTCTAAACGGAAATGCTGAAATGGAAACCATCAAACTTATTGAAGAAACTGCAAAGTCGATAAGAGAGACAGCTGACTGTGCTCTGGGATATGAAGCTGCCGATATGGTTTATAAAAGCATAATCTATTGCCGCGATGACTTTGAAGAGCATATAAAACACGGAAGATGCGGCTGCATGACAACTCAGCCCGTACCTTGTGTTGCCCTCTGTCCTGCAAATGTGGATATTCCGGGCTATATTGCCCTCGTCAGGGATGAAAGATATGCCGATGCCGTCCGTCTTATCAGAAAGGACAATCCTTTTCCTTCTACCTGTGCCTTTATCTGTGAACATCCTTGCGAACATAGGTGCCGGCGAAACATGGTAGACAGTGCCATAAATATCCGCGGATTAAAAAGAGTTGCCGTTGAATTTTCCGGTAAGGTACCTCCTCCTCCATGCGCTCCTTCTACAGGAAAGACTATAGCCATAGTCGGAGGAGGGCCGGCAGGGCTTACCGCAGCTTATTATCTACAGCTCATGGGGCATCAGACAACCGTATATGAAATGCTGCCCAAATTGGGAGGAATGCTCCGTTACGGTATACCTAATTACCGTCTTCCTAAGGACAGGTTAGACGAAGATATAGATGCAATTCTCGAAACCGGAGTTAAGGTTGTTTACGGTAAAAAGATAGGAACCGACATAGAACTCAATGAGCTTATAAAGGATAATGATGCGGCTATTATAGCAATTGGAGCCTCAACCGACAAAAAGCTGGGCCTTGAAGGAGAAGATGCAGAAGGCGTTATCTCTGCCGTTCAATTCCTTAGAGATGTGGGAATGGATAAGGGAATGGATTTAACCGGTAAAAAAACCGCAATAATAGGAGGCGGAAACGTTGCCATGGATGCAGTGCGTACTGCTGTCCGTCTAAAATCGGAAAAAGTTACCTGTCTTTACCGAAGGCGTGTAGCCGATATGACGGCTCTTCCTGCCGAAATTGAAGGAGCTTTAGCCGAAGGTGTCGAAATGATGACCTTAAAAGCACCTTCAAAACTAGAAGTAAAGAATGGAAAACTCACAGGCGTTTGGGTTACTCCCCAGATGATATCCCGTATAAAAGACGGGCGAGCCTCCGTTGTATCTACAGGAGAACCTGATATTTTTATTCCGTGTGAAGTGCTTGTCGTTGCAATAGGTCAGGATATCGAAACTCAACATTATGAAGATTCCGGTATACCGGTTGATCGAGGAAAGCTTTTTACCATGCCCAGCGCAAGTTTTCAAGGAATGCCTGGCCTATTTTCAGGCGGAGACTGTGCTTCAGGCCCCGCTACGGTTATAAAGGCCATTGCCGCCGGAAAAGTTATGGCCGCAAATATAGACGAATATTTAGGCTATAGCCACACTATAAGCTGTGATATAGAAATTCCCATTCCCAATATTGATGACCGCCTTGCTTGCGGAAGGGTTGAACTTGGAGAGAGGGAAGCTTCTGAAAGAATAAAGGATTTTGAAGGCGTAGAATTCTGTATGAGTAAAAAGGAAGCTTGTCAAGAATCAAATCGCTGTCTTAAATGCGATCACTTCGGATTTGGTATATTTAAAGGAGGACGGGAACGATTATGGTAAACTTGACTATAGATAATATAAAAATATCGGCTAAAGAAAACATGACGATTATGGAAGCTGCAGAAAGCGCCGGAATCCCTATACCGAAACTTTGTTTTTTAAAAGGAATAAATGAAATTGCTGCCTGCCGTGTATGTGTTGTTGAACTGGAAGGAAAAGAAAAACTTATAACCGCTTGTAATAATTCCGTTGAAGAAGGAATGGTTGTATACACTAACAGCCCCAAGGTAAGAATTGACAGAAGAAGAACCGTTCAGATGATTTTGTCACAGCATGATTGTAAGTGTGCCATCTGTGTAAGAAGCGGAAACTGTACCTTACAAACTCTTGCAAACGATCTTAACATTCAAGATGTTTTATATGAAGAACAGCTTGAAGATCAGCCATGGGATAAGAATTTTCCTCTTATACGGGATTCAAAAAAATGTATTAAATGTATGCGCTGTATTCAGGTTTGCGATAAGATCCAAAGCCTGAATATTTGGGAGTTGGAAGGAACGGGAGCAAGAACTACAATAAATGTTTCAGGCTCAAGGACTATAGCCGATGCAGACTGCTCTTTATGCGGTCAGTGTATTACACATTGTCCTGTAGGTGCCTTACGTGAAAGAGACGACACGGAAAAATTCTGGCGGGCTGTAGCCGATCCTGATAAGGTTGTTGTCGTGCAAGTGGCTCCTGCAATACGTACGGCTTGGGGAGAACATATCGGCCTTGATCTAAAAGATGCTTCCGTAAACAAAATATTTGATGCATTAAAAAGAATAGGAGCCGACTATGTATTTGATACAGCCTTTTCGGCAGATTTAACCATAATGGAAGAAGCCTATGAATTTATTGAACGTTTTTCGAAGGGAGAGCTAAAAGATAAACCGATGTTTACCTCCTGTTGTCCCGGATGGGTTCGCTTTATAAAAAGCCAATATCCTCATTTGGTTTCTCATCTATCTTCCGCTAAGTCTCCCATGCAGATGTTCGGTGCGGTTATGAAGTCATATTTTGCAGAAAAAATCGGTAAAAAACCTGAGGATATTTTCTCTGTAGCTATTATGCCCTGTGTTGCAAAAAAAAGCGAAATCGATATGGAGCTTTTCTATGGAGAGTACGCAGGACATGACATGGACTGCGTTTTGACTACGCGGGAATTTGTAAGGATGATTAAGTCTGCTCATATTCTTCCTCAAACCCTTAAAGAAACGGAACCTGATAAGCTTTTCCATGATGCTTCAGGAGCCGGAATTATTTTTGGAGCTACAGGCGGTGTTATGGAGGCCGCCTTACGTACAGCCTATTATGCCATTATGGGAAAAAATTGTCCGCCGGATGCTTTTAAGGTTGTAAGGCATTCTTCGCAAGAAGAGTCGGGAATTATTGAAGCATCTTTTACCTTAAAAGAAAATAATTTACGGATTGCCGTAACCAGCGGACTTGCCAATACCAGACGGCTTATAGATTCTATAGAAGCAGGCGAAAAACACTATGATTTTGTAGAAATTATGGCTTGCCCCGGCGGATGCGTAGGAGGCGGAGGGCAACCGATACATGAATCCGGTGAATTGGCTGTTAAAAGAGGCAGTAATTTATACTTTCTAGATAAGAACTCAAAAGTGCGGTATTCTCATGAAAACGAATGTATAAAAGCGCTCTATAATGATTTCTTTGAAAAGCCGAACAGCCACAAAGCGCACAGTCTTTTACATACGGACCATTTTATATGGGAAATGCCGAGAAGTCCGAAGCGGGATCGAAAGGGCTATGTTATAAACGAGAAATTTCAATCATAATTATAGAACAGATTTTTAAATCTGCATCTTTTTGGTGTTGCCGTATAGTTCTTCACGCAGCTTTTTGACGTGTTCATCTTTTATATAGTCGTCAAAATTCATCATCCTGTCGATTACGCCGTTAGGGGTAATTTCGATAATTCTATTTGCAATTGAAGAAATAAATTCGTGGTCATGGGAGTTAAAAAGAATAACGCCGGGGAATTCCACAAGGGCATCGTTTAAGCTCGTGATAGCTTCAAGGTCGAGATGGTTTGTCGGCTCATCCAATATTAAAACATTTGCTCCCGAAAGCATGAGCTTACTCAACATACAGCGTACCTTTTCGCCTCCGGATAGAACATTTACGGGCTTTAATGACTCATCACCCGAAAAAAGCATTCGGCCTAAAAAGCCTCTTACATAGGCATCATCTTGGTCAGGGGAATATTGTTTAAGCCATTCGGTAATATTTAAATCGTTATTAAAGTACTCGGCATTGTCCTTATTAAGATAGGCATGGGATACGGTCTGTCCCCAGTAAACATCTCCCGAATCGGGGTTTAATTTTCCGGTTAAAATATCGAAGAGGGCGGTTTTTGAATTATGCTCTTGACCTACAAAGGCTATTTTATCGGTTCTGTTTACCGTAAACGAAAAATCGCTTAAAAGCTGAATGCCTTTTTCTTCCGCAGTGTCGGGTGTCTTATAAAAAATTTTTTCGGTGCGGACAACATTGTTTCCGATTTCCCTATTGGGCTTAAAATGGACATAAGGGAATTTACGGCTCGTAACTTCAATTTCTTCTAAGGCCAGTTTATCATAAACTTTTTTTCGGCTGGTTGCCTGACGGCTCTTTGCAGCATTTGAGGCAAAGCGTAGGATAAACTCTCTCAAATCCTTCATCTTTTCTTCTCTCTTCTTTTGTTGGTCCTTAGCCTGCCTTTGCATAATCCTGCTCATCTGGTACCAGAAATCGTAGTTACCGGAATACATGCGGATTTTTCCGTAGTCAATGTCGCAGACATGGGTGCAAACCGTATTTAAAAAATGTCTGTCGTGAGAAACAACAATTATAATATTGGGAAAGTCGATTAAAAATTCTTCAAGCCATGCTATGGATTCAAGGTCTAAACCGTTTGTTGGTTCGTCCAAAAGAAGAATATCGGGGGTACCGAAGATAGCCTGAGCCAGCAATACCCGCACCTTCTGCCCCTCATCCAGTTCGCTCATCATTCTGTCATGGTAGTTTTCATCAAGGCCCAAGCCTGAAAGAATCTGCTCTATTTGATTTTCAGCCTCCCAGCCGTTTAAATCGGCAAATTCGGCCTCCAACTCCGAAGCCCGTATTCCGTCTTCTTCGCTAAAATTTTCTTTTGCATAAATAGCTTCTCTTTCATTTCTAACATTGTAGAGCTTAGGATAGCCCATAAAAACCGTGTCTTTTACGCTGTATTCGTCAAAGGCAAAGTGATCCTGCCTTAAAACAGCCATTCTCTCTCCGGGGGTAATACTGAACTCACCTGAGTCATGCTCCAATTCTCCCGAAAGCACTTTTAAAAAAGTAGACTTTCCGGCTCCGTTTGCGCCGATAATTCCGTAGCAGTTGCCTTTTGTAAATTTTAAATTGACATCCTTAAAAAGCGGCCTGTCGCCGAACTTTAAACTTAAATCGCTTACTGTAATCATAAGCTACGATAATACAATAAAGGGGATAAAATGTCAATCAATTCAATTTTTACATCAATTCAGTTTGGGCGATGAAGAACCCGACCAGCCGAGTTTTGAGCGCAGGGCCTTGTAAAAATTATCGGGAGAGCAGCCTGCCATTTTTACCTTATTGGGAGATTCGCTTATTATAATCTCATCATCTTCTTGTAAAGAAACCATCTCCTGTCCGTCAATTGAAACTATAATATCTTTCACTCTTGCAGGAAGAATTTTTATCTTCATTTGACCCGACGATGGAAGAACCAAGGGGCGGTTCGATAAAGAAAAAGGAGAAATAGGGGTTAAAACAAAGGCCGATACATCAGGATCTAAGATCGGCCCTCCTGAAGCTGCCGAGTAGGCAGTTGAACCTGTAGGAGTCGAAACGATTACCCCGTCAGCTCTAAAAACACCGAAAGAAATTCCGTTAAAGGAAATATCTAAGTTTATCAGCTTTGCTATGCCCGAACCTGAAACAACTGCATCGTTTAAGGCTTCATATTTTACAATTTCTTTATTTTTCCGTTTTATCGAAGTTGAAAGGAGCATTCTTTTATGTAAGGCTTGTTTTCCGTTTAAGAGCTGTAAAAGTTCGCCTTCCCATTCTTTAGGTTCGATATTTGCTATAAAGCCGAACCTCCCTAAATTTATCGGAAAAACGGGGATGTGCCGAGGAGCACTGTAACGGGCAGTAAATAAAACCGTACCGTCTCCGCCGAGACTTATTGCAAGGTCATAGTCTTCATTTAATTCGGGAGAATGGGAGATGCCGTCATATTTATATACAAAAGAATCGATTCCCTTTGCCGATAAAAAGGCTTCGATTTCTTTACAAATCTTTTTTGCATTGGGTTTTTCGATACTTAAAACTATAAGGGCTTTTTTCAAAATTTCTCCTTAAAAGCTCGGGCCTAATTTTATAAAAGAAATTAGGGCAGGGTAGCTAAAACTCTTACGATCTCGGACGACTTTTTTGCTCCCAATCGCGGATAAAGAGGAAAAAGAACACATCTTAATAAAAGAGAAGATGCATTTATAAAACTTTCTTGATTTTCTTTTAAGTATTCGACGGTAGAATTTTTAAAAGCAAGTTCTATGTCTATATCCTTTTTTGCCGCATATCTTTGCACATCCGAAACTCCCGAATTTAAAATAACCGGGAAAGAATAAACCGGATTTACCGTGTCTTCTTTTTGAGCTATAGTTTTATGTTTTCCCTGCATCAAAGAGCGGACATAGGACTCATGCATTTCCTTGCGCTGCTCCATGTTTTTTGCCATCTGCTTCAACTGCACAAAGGCCAAGGAAGCATTTATGTCGGGCAATTGGTCCGTAAGAGGGGATTCGTCATAAAGTTTTTTTAAGACTATTGCATTCCGCCTTTCGGGAGCAAGTAATACGGCACCTCCTCCTCCTGTTAGAATATCCTTTTCTTCCAGTCCCAAAATCGAAAAGACTCCCATACTGCCGGCATATTTTTCCTTGTAGGCAGCTCCTGCACTTTGAGAAATATCTTCTATTACGGGAATGGTTAAGCTTAATATCTTTTCCATATCAGGTAAAAAACCCAAGGTTTCATGTAGGACAAGAACTCTTCCGCCGGCTTGAACCGCATTTTCAATGCTTTCAAAGGAAGGAAAAACGGAATCTGCTTCTACATCAAGCACAATCGGTTTATACCCTTGGCGGTTTAATTCTACATATTGCCAAGAGGGTGCAAGACTTGAGATAATAACCGATGAACCGTCTTCAAGGTTTAAGGCTTTTAAAGCATAGTTTAAAGCTATGGCCGGGCTTCTAAATGCAGCGGCTCCGGCTGTTTGAAATGTTTCGCAAACCTGCTTGATAAGTTTTTGATTCATTTCGCCGGGGCCTATTTTTTCCTCGACCATACATGTAAGAACAGCATCCATTTCGGAGCGTCTTATAGTGGAACTGTAAACAGGTACTTTCATAATTTTTATAAATTCGTAATTTTCTGTAATTCTTTCGGATTAAAGAGCCTGTGAATATCCAAGATTATTAGGTAACCGGGATCTCGGCGGACAACGCCGTTAATGTATTCGGCTCCGATACCTGCAATCATTTGGGGCGGAGGCTGTATTTCTTCTTTTTTTACGTCAACAACACGGGCTACTCTATCGATTATAATACCTATTTTATTGTTCTCAACCTTTATGATTATAAAGCCGCCCAAAAACTCATCGCCTTCATCCAAAGAAGCCTTTTTTATATGAAATCTCTTGTGAAGACTTATTACCGGAATAATTTCGCTTCGTAGGTTAAAAATTCCTTCAACATAATACGGAGCATTCGGAATAGGCCTTACATCCTGAACCCTGACTATTTGGTCAACATCCATAATTTCTACGCCGTAAAGTTCTTCTCCGAGTTGGAATGTAACTAATTTTAAAAGGTCATCATTTTCGACCTTGGCCTTTTTATTAAGGCCTCCTGCATTTGCCATATAGTTTCCTTCCTCCAATATTTAAGATATTATCATACAAACACATAAAATTCAAGGGGAAAATGGAGATGTTTTAGTTTTATTTACATTCCCTCAAAATAGTTTATTTTCATTGCAGAACGTACCGAATGAGTCGTAGCTGCGGCTTTTTCCCTTGCTTTTTTGGTGCCTTCAATCAGGATTTGATAAACGGAAGGGAGGTCTTTTTGAAAGGCCTCTCTTTTTTCCCTGATTGGCCTAAGTTCTTCCTGTAAAATATTGTTTAAGAATTTTTTAATTTTAACATCGCCTAGGCCGCCCTTTTGGTAATGCTCCTTAACCTCATTCAAGCATGAATAATCGCTCCAAAACTCAGGGAAGTGCTCATTTCGGGCAAAGGCGTCAAGATAGGTAAATACCGGATTTCCCTCAACCTTCCCCGGATCTTCAACACGGAGGTGATTAGGGTCTGTAAACATTCTCATTACCTTCTTTTTGATTTCTTCGGGGCTATCCGAAATATAAATACAGTTGCCGAGCGACTTACTCATCTTAGCCTTTCCGTCGGTTCCGGGAAGGCGGCCGCAGGTTTTGTTTGCAGGTAAAAGCTCCTTGGGCTCTACCAATGTTTCCCCGTAAAGAGAATTAAAGGAGCGGACTATTTCGCGCGCTTGCTCAATCATGGGCATCTGGTCTTCACCTACCGGAACCGTATTTGCCAAAAAAGCCGTAATATCGGCAGCCTGACTTATAGGGTAGGTTAAAAACCCTACAGGGATACCGGTGTTTCCGCCGGCGTTGGCACCTGTGTTAAAGCCTCTAAGCTTAATCTCATTTTTTACTGTAGGGTTCCGTTCAAGACGGGCCAGGGTAACGAGATTCATATAATAAAAGGTAAGCTCGCAAAGTTCCGGTATTTGAGTCTGCACGAGGATTGTCGATTTTTGAGGGTCTATTCCGCAGGCAAGATAATCCAAAGCCACTTCGATAACGCTTGTACGCACTTTTTCAAGATTATCCGCATTGTCGGTTGTAGCCTGTGCATCAGCAATCATAATATAAATTTCATCGTACTTGCCCGAATTCTGCAAGGCCACCCTGTTTTTTAAGGAGCCTACATAGTGCCCGATATGAAGTTTTCCTGTGGGTCTATCCCCTGTCAAAATAATGTTTTTCATTTAAACCTCATTCCTTAATAACCAAATGGAGTTCATCCAGCTGCTTTTGGTCTACTTCGCTGGGGCTGTCGTCCATGGGGCTTACTGCAAAGGAGTTTTTCGGGAAGGCGATTACTTCTTTTATCGAGGTTTCGCCTGCCATAATCATCACTATGCGGTCAAGTCCCGGAGCAATGCCGCCGTGGGGCGGGGCACCGTATTTAAAGGCTTCCGTTAAAAAGCCGAACTTCTTTTCCGCCTCGCTTTCATCAAAACCGACAATCTTAAAGATACGCTTTTGCAGTTCGGGATTATGGATTCTTATGGAGCCGGAGGCTACTTCATATCCGTTTAAAACAAGGTCGTAAAGATCGCCTTTTACAGGTTCAGGATTTTCTTCCATTGTTGCAATATATTTTTCTTGAGGGGCCGAGAACATGTGATGAGCCGGATCCCATTTGTTTTCTTCCTCATTCCATTCAAAGAGGGGGAAGTCCACAATCCAAGCAAATTTAAACTCGGCAGGGTTTAAGAGTCCTAAGTCTTTTCCGAGCTTGCTTCTGACGGCTCCCAAGGCCGTACAGGCAATCTTGTACTTATCGGCTACAAAAAGAATTAAGTCGCCTTTTTCGGCTCCGAGTTTTGAGCAAATTTCCGCTTCCTTTCCTTCAAAGAATTTGGAAATACCGCCTTCAAATTTTGCACCGCTTTCCGTTACCTTAATCCAAGCCAAGCCCTTTGCCTTGTAGATTTTGGCTGCGGCTTCAAGCTCTTCAATTTTTTTGCGGCTATAGGATTCTGCCTGTCCTTTTACGACCAAGGCCTTGACAGCTCCTCCTGAAGAAAGGGCATCTTTGAAAACTGCAAAGTTTCCGATTTCGGCCATAAATGCTGCATCCTGCATCTTCATTTCAAAGCGGAGATCGGGCTTATCAGTGCCGTAAACATCGATAGCTTCGTCATAGCTTATGCGTTCAAATGCTTTCGGAAGGTCTACGTTTATGCTCTTTTTAAAAGCATACTGCATCATTCCTTCGGTTAAACTTAAAACATCTTCGCGGGAAGCAAAGCTCATTTCAATATCTATTTGAGTGAACTCGGGCTGTCTGTCGCCTCGGGCATCCTCGTCGCGGTAGCAGCGTGCAATCTGAAAATATTTATCAAAGCCCGATACCATTAAAATCTGCTTATAAATCTGCGGAGATTGGGGTAGGGCATAGAATTTTCCCGGATAAAGGCGGGAGGGAACCAGATAGTCGCGGGCTCCTTCCGGTGTGGACTTAATAAATGTCGGGGTTTCAATTTCCAAAAAATCTTTTGAAGTTAAAAATTCGCGGACAGCAAAGGCGAATTTTGAACGCAAAATAATATGATCCTGCATTGCCTTTGAGCGTAGATCCAAATACCTGTATTTAAGCCGCAAATCTTCGTTTGCATTTGTTTTTTCGTCAATCTGAAAAGGAAGCACCTCGCTTTTTGAAAGCACTTCAATCTTTAAGGCCTTAACTTCGATTTCTCCCGTTGCCATTTCTTTGTTTATCATAGAATCGGGGCGCGGTCTTACAAGCCCCTCAACGGCAATACAGAATTCCTGCTTGAGACTTATAGCAAGGGCTTTTAACTCTTCGCTTGCATCATCGTCCACAACCACCTGAGTCAAACCGTAACGGTCGCGTAAATTTAAAAAAGTAATACCGCCGTGATCCCTTTTTCGGTGAATCCAGCCGTTTAAAACAACAGTTTTTCCTGCAAAATCCTTATTTAAGCCGCCGCAGGTTACGGTTCTTTGCATTTTTTCCATAATTAAATATTATAGTTAAAATGCAAAAGCTATGCAAGAGGGAAAAAATCATAAATATTTTTCTCTTGCAAAAATTTTGTGTTTAGTTTATTATAGGAATATGAAAAAATTTAGTATTTTAATTTTGGTTGTTGTCTTATGCTTAATTTGTACGGGCTGCTTAGATATTGTGCAGCATATAACACGTCTGCCTGACGGTTCCGAACAAAACACAATAAAGATAACGGTTTCTAAAATGATTTTTGCTCTTGCGGCAGGAGTTTCTTCTAGTGAAGATAAAAATTATGAAAAGTTTTTTAATGATAAAGAAATTAAAGAACTAATCGATACTCCTAAGTTTAACCCTTTTTCAGCAAAACTATCAAAAATAAATGATCCGATTGATATTGGCTACTTAATAGACATGAATATCAATTACAACGATAAAAATATTCTAAAAAAAATAAATTCCCAAGATACAATATATTTCATTCCAAAATACACAGGTGAAAAAGCAATAATTAATTTGCCTTCTTTTTCAGAAGAATCAAATGAAACCCCTAACAAAGATGAAGCAGCTATGGCATTGCTGGCAACAGGAAAATATAGATTATTGATAAGTAAATCCTGTATAAAAAATATCAGCAAGGTAGTTCTTAAAAATGCCAAGGAAGAACTTGATTATACATTTTTAGATTTATATGATCAATTTTTAATTGAAATCCCGATACCCATACTTTTTTCCGAAAGGGTAGTTTTGGAAATATATTTTTAATAAAATTAGGCTTTTTTTCAAATTTTACTATTAACCTCAAATAATCTCTACAATAATTATGAAAGGGGAAAAATTTTTCTTCTTTAAAAAAATTATTAGAGGAATTAAATATGGGAAAATTGTTTAAGATTACCCTCCGAAACGATTACGCATTTAAGAGAGTATTTGGAGTGGAAGAAAACAAGGATGTCTTACAGGATCTGCTGGAATGTATCTTAGACATCCCGCCTGAGAACATCGCAGGTTTGGAGCTCTTGGATAAGGAGTTTCATAAGGATTCGATAACTGATAAAACCGGAGTTTTAGACATAAAATTACGCCTGAAGAACAACACAATTATCGACATCGAGATTCAAAATAGGTGGAACAGCGAATTTGTTCAGCGTACCATCTTTTACTGGGCTAAAATGTATACGGAAAACTTAAAAACAAGTGAAGTATATACAAAATTGCCTAAATGTATTACAATAAACATAGTGGGTGAAGGCTTTAATTTAAATAATCTTATACATAGTGAGTACAATGTAGTCGAAAAGCACATAAACGACAGGCTTTCCGATGAGCTCGAAATCCACTTTTTAAACTTAGCCAAGGTAAAAGACGAAGAAAATATTGAGCAGGACGAAAAGAAAAAGAAACTTTACAAATGGCTGAAATTTATCGAAACTGATGACATGGAGGTAAGGGAGATGTTAGCAGAAAGTTCTGAAATGATGAGAAAAGCAAATTCCACTATTACAGTAATAGAAATGAGTCCAAAAGAAAAATGGCTTTATGAAAACCGCATGAAATATGAACACGACAAGGCCTCTTGGAAACATGAGGGGTATCAAGAAGGTATTGAAAAGGGAGCCTATCAAAAAGCAGTTGAAACAGCAAAGCTGATGAAGCAAGCAAATTGTGAGCTTGACTTTGTCATACAAATGACTGGTCTCAGCAAAAAAGAAATCGAGGCTCTATGATTAGGATGCCAGGTTGGAAGACGAGGCTTCCACTGATAATAAGCCTCTGTACATCCCGTGTACATTTTTAAGCTTCAAGTTTGCAAAAAACTTGTAAGTTTTTAATCACCGCCATCAGTGGCGGTGGTTAAAAGTCTATTCCAATTCAAAGACAAGGCTGATTTCTGCAGAAACTTCAATCTGTCCCATGGGAGAAAAATTTCCTCCTGCAGCCTCATCATAGGCGGCTTGTTTCATATTTTGGGCAGCATAATTATAATAGTTTCGTTGGAACATACCTGTAGGTTCCTCGCTTATGCTGATTATTTTTCCTAAAGAAAGGGGGTGTCCGCCGTTGGGGGCTGCCTTACAAAGAAGGAGAGCTTTTTCTTCAGCTGCTTTTACAGCCTCAGCCCTTGCCTCGTCCATTAACTTTCTCATATCGGCAACCGAAAAGCCTACATTATAGATTCTATCGACCCCCGTATTTAAAAGGTCGGTTAAAAATACTTCGTAATCTTCAATCTTTGTAAGAAGAATGGCTATGTTTTGTACCACTTCATAGCTGTCAAAATATTCATCACCGTTGTCCCTATATCTGTATCGAGGGGTAATATTTACGCGTTCAATACTTATATTTTTTTGTTCGATTTTATATTTTTCAAAAAGTTCTTTTAATTTTAAAATTGCCGCATCATTTTTCTTTTTTGCTGCAGATAAGTCTCTATCCTTAGAAAAAACCGAAAACGAAATTGAAACCTGATCAGGAGATTTTGAAATAGAAGATCGTCCTGTAACGCTTACAAAACGCTTTTCGCTTGCTTGAGGACTGCATGCTCCAAATAAAACAAAACCGATACATAAAACGCCGATAAGTTTTATGCCCTTAATAATAGAATCTTTCATAAAAGCCTCCAAAAAAATCAAGCACTTACAAAAACCTAAAAGGCTTTTTGTAAGTACAGTAAAACAACAAAATTTCGCATTATAAAGTTACGACTTTTTAGTTTTAGTCTTTTAAAATCAATAAAACTATGGTATCATTATTATAACGGAGGAATTTTATGAAAATAATGATGGTTACAAGCGAGCTTGTTCCTTTTGCAAAAGTAGGAGGTTTGGCTGATGCCGTTACGGCTTTATCAATAGCTCTTGCAGAAAAAGGACATGATGTAAGGGTTGTAATGCCTCGTTATTATAAAATTGATCGAAAAAACTTAAAACAAATTCCGGGAGCAATGGCTGTTCATCTTGGACCTTATGAACACTGGGTAGGAGTTTATGAGTCAAATCTGCCTTCTTCAAAGGTAAAGGTTTATTTTATAGATCATGAACAAGCCTTCGGCAGGGATGGAGTTTATGGCTCACCTTTTGAGCCTGATTTTTCCGATAATACGAAAAGATTTTCACTTTTAGCCCATGCAGCTTTTCAGGTTTGCAGAAAACAGGCATGGATTCCCGACGTTGTACACGCTCATGATTGGGCTGCAGGCTTGGTTCCCGTACTTTTACGCTTTACCGAAAAAAATACGGAATTTAAAAATACGGCAAGTGTTTTTACCATTCATAATATGGGTTATCAAGGCGTTTATTCTAAACACTATTTTCCCGATACCGGCCTTGATTGGAACAACTTTTATGCTACGGGCTTTGAAGACTGGGATAGAATAAACTTTTTAAAAGCAGCTCTTGTTTCTTCCGATATGCTTACAACCGTTTCTCCTTCTTATGCGGAAGAAATTAAACGCCCCGAATTCGGCTTTAGGATGGACGGTATTTTGCGTTACAGGGAAAAAGAATTGACAGGAATTTTAAACGGGGTAGATACTTCAATATGGAATCCTTCAAAAGACGAGTATATTCCTTACCGATACAATTCTAAAACCCTTGAAGAAAAGGAAAAAAATAAATCCGTTTTACAGGAAAGGGTCGGGCTCGAAATAGATACTTCCGTTCCGATATTCGGCATGATAAGCCGTTTGGTTGATCAAAAGGGGATTTCAGAGCTTTTCGGGCCCATGTACGGTTCGGCATTTAAGATATGTTCCGATATAAAGCTTCAAATGGTTGTTTTAGGCTCAGGTGAATCTTGGTGCGAAAAAGAGCTCAATTTTCTTTCACAAAGGCTGCCTAATTTTAGATGTTATATAGGCTATAATGAAGAATTAAGTCATTTAATCGAAGCCGGAAGCGATTTTTTCTTGATGCCTTCAAGATATGAACCATGCGGCTTAAACCAAATGTATTCCCTCCTTTACGGAACCTTGCCCATAGTCCGAAAGACGGGAGGGCTCGCAGATACGGTAGAAAACTATAATGAAGAAACAGGCGAGGGTACGGGTTTTGTGCTTGAATACTTAAGCCCTCAAAGTATTTACGATACGGTCGGCTGGGCTGCTTATGCTTGGTATAATAAAAAAGATCACATAAAAAAGATGAGAACCAAGGCCATGAGTAAAAAGTTCGGATGGAATATAGCCGCGGAAAAATATTTAAAAGTATATGCCGATGCTATTGAAAAAAAAGCTTCCATGCTATAGACTAAATAAAAAGGAGGAGGTTTAAAACCGTATTTCTATGATAAAATATGTAACTTCATTTTTTAGAGCCATTAATGCAAATGCTCATCCCGGTGATATAGCTCATGCCGTCGCCTTAGGCCTTTTTTTGGCAATATTACCTAAAAATAATTTAACATTTACGTTTTTGTTTTTCTTGTCTATTTTTATCCGCATAAATAAAGGAGCCTTTTTTATAACTTTTATTTTATTCGGGTTTGTAACCCCATTTATGGATGTACTAATAAACAATATAGGTTTTTGGGCTGTTCAACTGCTATTTTTACGCCCCATATTTATCGCCTTAGAAAACATTCCTTTTGTAGCTCTTTTTAAGCTTTCGAACACAATGGTCTTAGGGGGCATAATTTGGGGACTTATACTGTATATTCCCGTATACATCTTAACAAGAATTATAATAGCAAAATATAGAAAATATATGCAGCCTGCCGTAAATGTAAAGGGTGTCGGCCTTTTAGGTAAGATACCGCTTCTTCGCCACTTAACAAAAATATCTGATATAAAGGAAAATTTTTAATATGACGGATAAAAATAACGAATCATTGCAAAAAGATGAAATAAAAGCCGCCAAAAGAGCCGCTAAAGAGGCAAAAAAACTTGAAAAGGTAAAAAAACTTTTTAAAAAACGTTATACAAAAAGATCTCTTAATCGAAAAATCTATAAAAAGATTTTCATTCCGTCAGATAAAGATTATATCCAAGGTTTTATAGTTTCAAGTACCGATGAAAAAACAAACAAAGAGTATTTCCAATTCGATAAAACAAAGATAAACGATAAAACCCAATTAAAACGAATAAACAAAATAGCTTTGGAAATAGGCAGACAAAAGGGTAGGGTAAATTTTCCGGCAGTGCTAGGTGCTTTAGCCTGCGTTTTTGCCGTTCTATTCTTTGTATATATTTTTAGAAATGTATTGGCAAAAAAAATTATAGTCGGAGGCTCCGAAGCTGCTTTCGGTGCAAAATGTGAGGTAAGCCTTGTAGACTTCGACTTGTTTAACACTAGGTTTAGAATCCAAGGATATAAGGTTGCAAATAAAAACGAGCCCATGCGCAATTTATTTGAGATCCAAAATATAGACTTTTATTTTAACCTTTTGGAATTAAGCCGAGGAAAATTTGTTGCAGAAAATATGGCGATTGAAGGTTTTACATGGAATACTGAAAGAACGACTTCCGGAGCCTTGCCTCCAAAAAAACAAAAACCTGCAGATCCCAATAAGAAGCCTAACCCCATTACGGAACTTATAAATACTGAACTTAAAAAAGTGCAGTCCCAAGTATCCGTTGACAGCGGTTTAAAAGCCGTTCAAGATCAAATAGATCCTAGAAAAATTCTTGAACGCGAAAAAGCCGCTTTTAAAACTCCTGAAATTACCGAGAAAATTATAAATTCCGTAGATCCGATGGCTCAAAAATGGATTAAGACTAAGGACGATGTAGAAAAACAGGTTGTAGACACCATTGAGTCTGTTCAAAAACTAATGGCCATAGATATAAATAAGATTAACGATATAAAACAGCTTCAAGAGCTGATCGAAATTATCCAAAAAGTAGTTAAAACAGGGCAGGATGATTTTGATTTAGCAAACCGTCTTTTTAATGATGTTCAAAACGATATAAATGATGTTGATAAGCTGGCACGGGAAGCAGGTAATGCTGTTACAAATGACTTAAACCGTTTAAACAACATTGCAGGACAAATAAAATCTATCAATATCGATACCGGTAAAAAACTGGTTGCCGATCTTATAAACACTTTTATAGTAAATACTCTTGGTACATATTATCCTTATTTTGTTCAAGGAATGGAGCTTTTACAAAGCTCTCAAAAACAGCCTAAACAAGAAAAGGAACTTACATTGGCTCAAAAATCGAAAGCTATGGAACGCCTTCCCGGCAAAACCTTTATCTTCGGTAAGGATTCGGTTCCGACTTTCTTGATAAGGAATATTTCGCTTTCAGGTCATCATCCCGAAAAGGATGTCTTTGAAATCGGAGGAAGAGCTAAGGCTATAACTAATGATTACGATAAACTCGGTATTCCTCTTACAATTAATTTAAATGCAGCCCACGGAAAATTAAAAGAAACTGCAGAGGGTATAATCGATTTACGTTCTTATACCAATGAGCTCGTCGATACCGATTTTACATTTGAAGGCTTGGATATGGATATTCCTTCTCCTGCAGATGCCGTTCCTTCTCTTACAGGTATCTTAAAAACGGGAGGCGGTATAAAGGTTTCTAAAGATAAGGATGTAGTTATCAATGCAAATATGGAAATCATCAAAAGCATTCTTAGTGTTCAAAAATTTGAACCGGCATTTGTTTTTGAAATCTATCAAAACATTCTATCAGATATAAAAAAGATAAACGTAAAAACAACCCTTACAATCAATAAGGGAGAAAGTTTTACCCTCGATGTCGATACGGATGTGGATAATCAAATAGCAGCTGCCTTAAAAAAAGAATTTGCCCGCCAGGTTGAAAAAGTAAAAGCAGAGCTTTTAAAGCAGGGACAAAAATGGCTTAATGAACAAAAAGAAACTTACAAAAAAGAAATCGACACCTTTATGTCGGCAGCAAATAAGGCGAAAAAGCTTCTTGATGACGTAAAAAATTACGAAAAAATATTGGATAAAAAGAAGGCTGAAGCCGAAAAACGTATAAAAGATATTGCCGCAGGAAAAATAAAAGAAGTGCAAAACGAGGTAAAAAAAGAGGCAGAAAACAAGGTAAAAGATCTTTTAAAAGGATTCGGATTTTAATGTCCTTAAACAATAAAGAAATAGATCTAATTCTTGAAGAGCTGAAATTAGAGGGCTATTTTATTCAAAAAATAATTCAGCCATCTTATACAGCCTTGGTCTTTTATCTTTACAAAGATAAACCTCTTACTCTTTTTATTTCTCTTGATGCCGGAGCATGCCGGCTTCATGCTACACGTAAAAAAATTCCAAAATTCGATAAGCCTATGCGTTTTATGGAGCTTTTAAAATCCAGAATCAAGGGCGGGAAAATTCTAAAAGCGGAACAACTAAACGAAGACAGAATCATACGTCTTCATATTTCAAGCGGAGCAGGAGGCTTTTTTTTATATTTAAGGCTGTGGAGCGGGGCCGCAAACATAGTTTTAACCGATGAAAATAACCTTATAATCGACGCTTTTTACCGTCGCCCCAAGAAGGGCGAAATATCAGGCGGAACTTGGCTGACTCCAGAACCTCAAAAAATAAAAAAACAAGATTATTGTGTTCGCGAGTATGACAAAACAAAAACTTTTAATGAGGCTGTCGAAGAATGGTATATTAATAATGCTCCAAAGGTTTCAAAAGAAGCCCTGCTGGATGAAGCCGAAAACCTTTACGGAACCAAAATATTAAAAATCGAAAAAGCTCTTTTAAAACTTAAAGCAAAAAGGGAAGAATTTTTAAATGCTCAAAGTTTAAAAAATGCAGGAGATTTGCTTTTTTCAAACCTTCATCTGATAAAAAAGGGAATGAAATTTATAGAACTTGAAGATTACACAAAAAACGGTGCAAAAATAAATATTACTTTGGAGCCCCTAAAAACACCCCAAGAAAATGCAAATCTATATTACGAAAAATATAAAAAAGCCGTTTCTGGTTTAGAGGCCTTGGAAGAAGATATTATATCGGCCGAAAAAGAAATAGAAAAACTAAAAGAAAAAATAGAAAAAATTAAAACGGAAGAAAACCCTTATTTAATTCAAAAAATTCTTCAAAAAGAAAAAATTCCGGTTCAGCAAAAAGCAAAAAACACAAAAACCGCTCCGGGTTTAAAATTCTTTTCGGAAGGTTGGACTATTTTAGTAGGCCGAACGGCAGCCGAAAATGATGAGCTTTTGCGTCATTTTGTTAAGGGGGCTGACCTTTGGCTTCACACAAGGGATTATGCAGGCGGCTATGTTTTTATAAAGGCTAGGGCAGGGAAGAGTATCCCCTTACCTGTTTTGATTAAGGCCGGAAACCTCGCAGTCTTTTATTCAAAGGCGAGAAAAAATGGACAAGCCGATTTATATACCACTCAGGTAAAATATTTACGCAGAGCAAAAAACGCACCCAAAGGAACCGTTCTTCCTACACATGAAAAAAATCTTTCCATAAAACTGGATGAAAAAATCTTAAAACAATTGGAAGAAGAAAAAATATCTGCTTTATAAATTTTTAAATTCCATTGACGGTTTTGCATCTTTGCTCATAGTTAAAATTCCATAGCTTTTATTTGAGCCCATTCTAGGTCTTGATACCGAACCGGGGTTTATCAAAAATATTCCGTTTACTTCTTTAATTAATGGTACATGGGTATGGCCGAAAACCGCAACCGAGCAGTCTTGCTGCCGTGCAAAATTTAAAAGAGTGTTTAATTCAAAATCTACATAGAATTCATGCCCGTGGGTTAAAAGAATTTTTTTACGGCAAGCTTCTAAAAAGATAAATTCAAAAAATTCCAAATATTGTTCGGGATTTTTTTTAAAGCCGAAATCCGCTCCCGTTTTTCTTGCATCTAAATTTAGAACATATTTTTTTGAATCGCAATTTCCCATAACGAGAGCTGCTACAGGAGGCATACATTCCATCAGCTCTTTTTCGTATTGCGAAATCGTTATATAATTTAAAAAATCTGCAAGGCCGTCTCCCGAAAATAAAACGGCATCGGATTTTTTTCCCTCGCGGCCCAAAATATCGATTATAGTATCTACGTTACCGTGTGTATCCGAAATTAAAATAAGGCGTGCTTTTTCGGCAGATTTTAGTTTTTCAAGAGCTTCAGGAGATGCAAAAATCCCTTTATTAAAGTACTCCAAAGAGTTCACCGGTTAAGCACCTCCCTCAAGCTTATCCGGATTTATAATGCCGTCATTCTCCGTTTCGTTTTCTCCTGAGTTTTCTTTATCATCCGCCGTTTTCTGACTTTCATCAAAATCCTTATAAATTAAAAGGTATCTATGAGATTGAAGCCCTGTATCGGAATCAGTATACGGTTTAATTGTATAATGATTAGTAAAAAGCTCCTTGCCCAAAATTGTTTGTGCCGTAAAAAAAGCCTGTTGAAATTCCTCAATCGGAAAAATCTTTATGTTTTTGTTATGAGCATTTATATCTTCACCGGCAAAAATAGCTGCTACAAGTAAGAGCATAACCTCATTATCGCTTATCAAAAAATCCTTTTCCTCATTCATTATCTCTTTAGGAATTTGAAAGTCAACTACAATATCCGAAGCCGCTTCTAATGGGAGAATTTCGTCCATGGGCAAAAGGTTTATTATTGAAAGATTAGGATTATTCTCCGCAGCCTGAATCAGATAACGGCCTCCGCCTTCAGGTATACCTATGGAAATAAGTATTGTTGTTTTTTGTTCTTCAATCTTCTCGTTAATCATTCTAAGACGAGGCTGTTTAGTCGCTTTTACCATATCCGAATAGGGTAAAACTCTAACATGAGAATCGGGACTTCCAAGAGCATATTCATTTTCAAGATATTTTAAAATATCTTTCCGCTCATAATAATCTTTTCCAAGAACAATGAGGATATTGTTTTTTATAATCCTTTTAGGTTTTATTTTTTCATAAACAATTTCTTTTTCTTTATTATTGCTGCAAGAAGTAATAAAGGTTGAGAACAGTATATTTATAAAAATCAAAAAAAATAAAAGCTTTTTCTTCATAATAAAATTCCAATTTTCCTTTTTAATGAAAGGGGGCTTATAAATGGAAGTATATCAAAATTTTAAGATAAAGAAAAGAGGAGATGAAAATTTTTAAAATTCACCCCAATTCAATTAAAACCCCGAATAAGTAGACAGAACATACATTATAGGAAGTTTTATAAAGGGTTTTTATGAGTTTTTTTAGGAGGAATTTTTACCCATTCTTCACAATAAAATCCAAGTTGACATCTCTACAGCCCAACTTATCCATTTATAAAATCTATTCTCTATTTTAGTCGAGCCAATATATTGTTTATTAATATGTATTATTATTTCTACAATATTTAAAATTTAGTATAAAAATGTATACAGGTTTATAAAAATTCTATATCTGTTTTACAATCCAATGCTTTGAATACTTATTTTTTAAGTTTTTATATTTACTCTCTTTTACTTTTTTATCCTTTTCCAGCTGCCAAGAATATACTTGAAAAGGAATAAAATCAGGATATGAATTTACGATATCATTAAGCAGCGGCTCTAAGTCTTTTTTATCAGCTCCTACATTTATCAAAGTTTCTATCATCCATAAGTAAATTAAGGGATGCACTCCCTTATTAAAGCGTTCTTTATATGTGCTTTCAACCATATTCATATTTGCAAAATCCAGAAAGGGATTTTTTATTGATTGAAGTCCATAATATAAAAATATTCCGTAAATAATATCCCTGTTTTCATTTTTTATATCTGCACTTGCTTGCATTGTTTTATCGATTAATTTGTTTAGCTTTTTACTTGTGTATGGGTTTTCATTACCGTTAAAAAGCTTATAAAACTCTTCCAAATATTTATCAATGTTATTTTTAGAACTTTTTTTATTGTATTCCGAATCCGTGATTACCCAAGCCGGTACAATTGGATAAGGAGAAATAATATCTATTTTTCCGTCACCTACCATATCATATAGACAGATTTCTTTTCCGTTTATATATTGGGTAACACCTACCAACTTATTTTGCGATACCAAAAATTTCGTATCTTCTTTTGTAATAACTTCCTTATAGCCGATCATTTCTTGAAAACCGTCAGGCATTTTTATAAGTTGAACTCTACTGATAAAATATCCCGGCGGATTTTTTTGTGTAAAAGCAACTATGTCATCTCCTACTTCAAAAGAAAAATTTTGAGAATAAATTCCAAAAACACAAAAAATAAAAAAAATCGATATAAAATATTTACGCATATTTAACCTCCAGGCTTTTTTTTATCTGATAAGATTTGCTCTAAATGTTTTTCCTTTTAGCTCTTTTAATTCTGCATGGGCAAAATTTCCGATTAAGGATTCGGGAGGATTGCCCTGAATTACGGTCATCTCTCCTTGTTCGGTGTGCCCGAAAAGTTCAGACCTTTCATTCCTTGAATGGGATTCAACCAAAATATCTACCGTTTTACCGAGCTTAGCCTTCATTTTTTTTGCCGTAATTTTTAGCTGTAAGTCGATTACACGGCCCAATCTTTCTATTTTTATTTCTTCAGAAATCCTGTCAGGATAATTAAAAGCCTTTGTTCCTTCTCGCGGATTATAATGATACATAAAGGCTGAATCGAATTCTATTTCCTGCATCAAATCCAATGTAGCCTTCACATCATCTTCGGTTTCACCGGGGAAGCCAATCAAAATATCGGTACTCAAGGCAATATCGGGTATGGTTTCTTTTAGGCGTTTTATTCTGTTCTTATAATGTTCAACCGTGTAAACCCTGTTCATTCTTTTTAAAATTGTATCGGAGCCATGCTGAACCGGAAGATGAACAAGTTTGCAGACTCTTTTTTCTGCAGCGATTGTGTCGATTAAGGCATCGGACATATCCTTAGGATGACTCGACATAAAGCGTATCCATCTTATCATATCGGTTTTATCCGCTTCTCTCGCTATAAGACTTAAAAGTTTTGGAAAATCGATTACTCTCCCCTCCCCGTCTTCTCCTTTATAGGAATTTACATTTTGGCCGAGCAAGGTAATTTCCCTCACCCCCCTTGATGAAAGCTCGGTAATTTCTTGCAATATTTCATTTACGGGACGAGAAACTTCCCTGCCCCGAACATAGGGCACAATACAATAAGTACAAAAATTATTGCAGCCGTTCATAATGGGCACATAGCTTTGAAAGGACTTCGGCGAATGAGAAAGAGGTGCGAAATAATAACCCGATACGGGTTTTTCTTCGATATTGTTATGAGTAAACTCCGCCATATAATTATCATCTTTAAGGCGGGCTTTAATTTCATCAAAAATTTGAGGAAGAAGATTGCGTTCAAACATTCCGACAACATAATCGATGAGCGGAAATTCTTTTTGTATTTCGGTATAAAGCCTTTCAGCCATGCATCCTATTAAAAGCACAAAAAATTTACGCTTTTTTTTCAAGCCCGAAAAATGTCCCAGTCTTCCCAGAACCCTGTTTTCGGCAGTTATGCGTACGGAACAAGTATTTATTATAAGTAAATCGCAGTGTTCGGCATCGGAGGAATTCGTCCAGCCCTTTTCGAGCAGAATCTGTTCCATTGATGAGGATTCAGCCTGATTCATCTGACAGCCGTATGTTTCAAAAAAGTATGTCATATTTAGCTCAACACATGCTTTTCGGCATGATAACTGGAACGAACAAGGGGACCGCTTTCCACAAAAGAAAAACCCTTCTCCAAACCTATTTGTTTATATTCTTCAAAAACTTCAGGCCTTACATATTCTTTAACCTCAATGTTTTTTATAGAGGGCCTGAGGTATTGGCCTATGGTCATAACTTTGCAGTTTATTTTGCGTAAATCGTCCATGGTTTCTAAAATTTCAGCCCTTGTTTCACCCAGCCCCAACATAATACCTGATTTGCATACCAAGCCGGAGTCCGCAATTTGTTTTAAAACTTTGAGAGAGGTGTCATACGTAGCCCTGCTTCTGACATGGGGAGAAAGCCTGCGTACCGTTTCAAGATTATGAGAAATTACCTCCGGTTTTGCTTCGATAATCATCGATACCAAATCTTCATGGCCTTGAAAATCGGGAATTAAAACTTCCATAGTAACATTCGGTGTTTTTTGTTTTACGGCTCTTATAACCTTTACCCAGTGGGAAGCTCCGAAATCTTTTATATCATCCCTATCTACCGAGGTTAAAACTACATGTTTTAAGTTTAAAGCTTCAACCGATTGAGCTATTTCCATCGGCTCATTAGGATTTAGGGGCAAGGGGCAACCGGTAGGCACATTGCAGAATTTACATGCCCGCGTACAGATATTTCCGCAAATCATAAATGTTGCAGTTCCGCACCTCCAACATTCTCCCTGATTGGGACATTTGCCGCTGGTACATATAGTATTTAATTTATGTATTTTTATTGTATTCGATACTTCCTGTGAAAGCTCTCCGGTAGGAAGTTTTATTTTTAACCAATCAGGTTTTCTTTGATTACAAGTCATACCCCAGCCTTAAAATTCATAATTTTATTGATTATAGGTTAAAATCATAAAAAAGTCTAGGTACCGGGTAATTCCTCTCACGGTAATTTTCTTTATACTTTTTAATGAAAAGTATTTATGCAAAAGTATTGCTTTTTTATTGCTTTTGTAGTATCTTACTAATAAGAGGTAAATATGAAAACAGCAGTTTTACAGACACGGGTAGATAAAACTCTAAAACAGGATGCGGATGCTTTTTTTGAATCAATAGGAATGGATACGACAACTGCAATACGTATATTTTTAAAACAAACTTTAATACAGCGTAAAATTCCATTTGAAATTGTTCAAGATAATTCTTTTTATTCTGAAAAAAATATAAAAGCTTTGGAACATTCTAAAACTCAAATGGAAACCGGGCAGCATTCAATTCGTGAACTTGTTGAGGTATAACATTGCATAAAGATTTTTCCGATGATGCGTGGGAAGATTACACTTATTGGGTAATCCATGATAAAAAGATTCTCAAAAAAATAAATCAATTATTTGCAGATATTGAACGAAACGGCAACGATGGAATTGGTCACCCTGAACCCTTAAAAGGAAATCTGAGCGGTTATTGGTCGCGAGCAATAGATGAAAAGCATCGTCTTGTTTATAAAATTGAAGATGAAATAATAAAAATTATTCAGTGTAAAAATCATTATAATGATAAATAATCTTTTTGACATATACTATGAGTAAACAACCCGTTAGACCGCAGCCAAACTATTTATTCTAACAGCATACAAAAATCAAGTTTCATCAAACATATGATCATATTTTTTATACCAAAAATTTAATAATAACTTTCTTTTGGCGGACTGTTCAATTTTGTTTTTTAGCATTATGAAGAAAACAAAATTGAACACCGCGCTTTTCAGGGCTCCGCTATCGCTTCGGTATCTTTCCGCAGAAATTACTGCGGAAAGATGTACAGCAAAAGCAATTTGTATAAATTGCTTTTGCTCCCTTGCAATCGCTGTCCGAGTGAGATAGTTGGGGTGTGAATAAATGTTAAGTTTTGTTTTCATATAAAAATTATTTCTATTCTCATTTATAAAATAAGATAATACGAATATCTCCATTAATCGACATAAATACTTCATAATTTATATCCTTCAGTATTTCATCCAAATTATAATTAGAAATAAAATCTTCATTATACATTCGAGAAAAAATACTATAATTATATATTTTATCTTTTGCAAAAGTATTTAATATGACATAAGGTGGAGCAGAATTTCGTTTACCTAATATCCACTCATTTTCAACTTGCACTAATAAAATAAATTTCTTTTTGTATTGCGACTTTTCAATGTGTACTTTCCATACTTTTGCTAAGTATAATGCTGAATAGATACTAAATCCAATTCTTTCTTTCTTATTGCCTATTTTAAGAGAAATGTCAGCTATACTGTGACATATATGTCGCTGAAAATCAAATTCCATATCCTTACCATTTATATCAAACAATTGAATCATATTATTTTTTATTAAATTGGTAATAAAATATTCTCCTTCCGTCATTTATTCACTCTCCAAAGGTTTATTGTTTTCTTATGGTCTGTTAGGGAAGGAAAGACACTTTTGTCAGATAAAAGTTTCTTTACCTCGGAACCTTGTTGGTTGTTACCTTCCATATAACCCTTCCTATCTTCAAAATAACTGTTTAAAGGGCCGATGCAAGCACCTTGCCCTTAAGAATCCCGAAGGTTCCTTATAACTTTTATTATTGCACAAAATATAAAAACAAACAAGTATCGGCACCGCGCTTGCTTCGAAGCTGCGCTTATCGGCTTGCAGCACCAATACCGCTCCAATCTTTTTGCTGTATTTATCTTCACGGGCAAGGCTCTTCCCTTCGGTCAGAGCTTGCTTTTTGATTACACAAACCGCAAAAAGGATTTGGCTGGAAGTTCGGCGTTGCCTCACTGCATGTAATGCTTCAATCGCTGTCCGAGAAGTGAGATAGTTAGGTTGTGAATAAATACAAGGTTTTAGTTTCATAGTTTATGTTAACTCAATAATTTTGTAAAATATTATCAAAACACAAAGAAATCTATTCAGTGATAAACATTTAAGTTGACTGTATGATATATTTCACTAATTGGTTACAAAAATAATCTTACTCCTTCTTATATAAATCTTTGAAAGGCAAAGTCCAATTTTCCCCATAATGATGGGTATATGCAATTTCAAAATCAATATTTTCCAAAGTTGATCCTGACAATTTTTCGATTTGAATAATTGCTTCACATTTTAAAATAATCGTACTGATAGGAATAGGATAAAGCCCCGCTTTTTGTCCATTTAGTTTTAAACACATTAAAATTCTATCAACATAATTAAGAAATTCATCTTCAAAGACAAAATATATATAAGTTCCGTCTATAGTATATTCAAATTTTGGTTTATACAAAGAATCTTGAAGTTGTCCGTTTTCTATTTTTATAATATGAAAAATATTACTTTCATCTTCATACAGTAAACAATCAGAGGATTCTGCAATACAGTGTATAAATGATGGAATTAATGAATTTCCTTTTATCCTTTTAAATTCATTTATAATTTCTTTTGGTGCTATATGCTCCTTAAAATCAAAATAAGTGTCCTCAGATAATAATTTTACATATACCGCATTTTCATGGACTTCACATCTGCTCATAATAAACAAGATAAGTATAATGAGCATTATAATTAAAAGGAATAATTCTTTTTTTATATTTTTATACATATATTATCTCTCATACTCCTCAATTATTTGACTGAGTAAATCCAACGTATCCTTATCTATACCGGAAGTTGTCGGAACTTGCCCCTCTGCTTTTGAAGATAAATGATTAAATAATCCATCTGTAAAATTAGCTTCAACAGGATTTAGAAAAAAGGCCAACCCAAAACTTATAGCAGCAAAAGCTAATTTGTTTGCATCTTCTCCTTTATATTCTTTAATCCATCCAACAACTTTTACTGTTATATCGGTTATGTCAATTACTTTTTCACCGGATAATCCGGATACGACAAAAAGAAATAAAAATGCTATCATAATTATTTTCCTACTGTAATTCATCAAAACTCGTTCTTTCATAGCACCTTGCCCTTAAGAATCCCGAAGCTTTCTTATAGTTTTTATTATTGCACAAAATATAAAAATAAACAAGTGTCGGCACCATAGCCAAACTGTTTATTCTAACAGCACACAAAAATCAAGTTTCATCAAATATATGATCATATTTTTTATACCAAAAATAAGGCAATACATGTCGGCCCATTACATATAAAAACAATAAGCCTGTTAAAATCCATAACACTAATAAAATACTAACTACCATGTTAGTATAGTACCACCGTAAAACTGATACCTGAACATCTTCCATATTCTCTTTAGTAGTTAAATAATAATTACCATTTATAATATCTGCTGTATCAAAAATTAATTTTTCACTGGCATAGTACTCATCTATTCTAGCAAGAATTACAAATACTATAGTCAATATTACAATGCATATTCCAATTTTTTTCATAATTTTACTCATTCAAAACCTCATAAAATCATTCTTATTTAGAAATTCATATACTTTTTCCATAGACAAATTATAATAAGCAATTACAAGATCTCCATTATCAAGAAACTTAGTTTCTTTCAAATCAAAAAGTAAATACTTAATTGCAGTATTATCATAATTACGATTTATATAAAACATCTTTTTTCCTTTGAATATATCCAACACATAAACAGCCTCTTCTCCTACAAGTGCATAGCTTCCGGTAATATCTGCTTGTAAACTCTACCATACATAATATTGAGTTGTCAAGCTCTTGCATAAAATTATTTTTTTATTATAATAGCTTTCCATGAAATACATAGTTAACAATTCGCATGACCCCGAATATAATATGGCCTTTGAAGAGTACTGCTTTAGGAACCTCCCTTTGGAAAATGAGGAATATGTTTTTTTATGGAGTAACAGCCCCACTATTCTTTTAGGTAAAAATCAAAATACCTATCAGGAAATAAACGAAAAATATATAAATGAAAACGGTATAAAGGTTGTCAGACGTATTACAGGCGGAGGGGCCATCTATCAAGACCTCGAAAACTTAAACTTTTCTTTTGTTACAAAAACAAAGGGAAACGAAAAGATTGATTTTAAAAAATATTATATTCCGATTGTAAATGCTTTAAAAAAAATCGGAGTTGATGCAGAACTTTCAGGCAGAAACGATGTTACGATTGAAGGGCAAAAATGTATAGGGGCGTCTCAGTCGGTTTGGCAGGGACGGGTTTTAAGCGACGGTTCCATTCTTTTTAATGTGGAAATGGAAGCCCTTTCCAAAGCCTTGACTGTCCGAAAAGAAAAACTTGAATCTAAAGGCGTAAAAAGTGTCCGCTCAAGGGTAACAAATATAAAACCATATTTAAAACGCGATATTACAGTTGACCAATTTAAAGACGAACTTTTAAAAGCAATCTTTGAAGTTGAAAATCAAGAGCCTGTCGAGTATAAACTTTCGGAAGAAGAACTTAAAGGTGTTATGAAAATTTATGAGGAAAGATTTTCCCGTAAAGAATGGAATTACGGAGCCTCTCCAAAGGCAGAATATTCTCACTACGAGCGTTTTCCAATAGGCAGTATCGAAGTATTTTTTAATGTTGAAAACATGAAAATAAATTCTTTAAAAATTCACGGGGATTTTTTCGGTACAGCCGATAAGGCAGAACTGGAAGAACTTTTAAACGGCTGCGAGTATTCCGAAAGTGTTTTAACAGAAAAACTTAGAAACACTGATCTAACACCCTATTTCGGAAGTCTGGAAAAAAAAGATTTTATCGGAATGTTTTTTAAGTAAAAACTTTCAAATTAAAAAAGCACCGGTTAAAAACCGGTGCTCTTTTTAAAATCAATTTATTTTTTCTTCCTCTTTTCTTTTAAATTTCCTTTTTCGAGTAAGAGGGTCTTAGTAGGTATGTCACATACTTCAAGGTCACCGAAATATTGAATTGCTCCGGGGAATCGGTAAAGGGTTTCGACAGCCCACTTATCCCTATTTTTTTCATAGGTTTTAAAAGGTTTACCGTTTAGATCTACTACGGATTTTTTTATAACCGGAGTCATCTTACCCTTTCTTCTTTCCATATTCATCATCATGGAAAGAGGTACGCCGCAAGGAAGCCAATGTTCTACCTCATCAGTCAGGTTTTTAACCGAAGCTATATAGCCTGAAAAGCCGTTAAGTGCCAATAAAAAGGCCGTAAAGCCCAAGGTATAACAATAATCCGAATCAAAGTTTGAAGGAAAGGCAGAGCGCCCTTCATATCCGAAAAAATGAGCATAGGTACTGAATTTTCCGTTATATGTACCTTCCTTTTTCATCTCGGTTATTTTTCTGGTAACCAAATCTATTAAAAGTTTTTCAGTTTCAATGCGGGAAACTTGAACGTTTCCGTGGGGGTCTCTATCCATTAAAAGCTGTAAAGAAATGTTTTCGGGAAGGTTGTCAAAAAGAGCAAAGGCCTTTTTGGACAAGTGTTTTTGAAGCCAAGATTTTTTTCCTGCAAAGGTCTTTAGCTTTGAAAAGGCTGAAGTCTTTTCGGCCATAATATCATTTATTTCTTCAATCAATTCATCCATTTCAGGGATAAATTCTATAATTCCTTCCGGAACCAAAACAACCCCGAAGTTTTCGCCTTTTTGGGATCTTTTTACAATTATATCCACAATGTAATCCGTAACCTGCTGTAAGGTAACCTTTTTTTCGGCCAGTTCTTCACCGATTAAGCAGACATTGGGCTGGGTTTTTAAGGCACATTCAAGGGCTATGTGGCTTGCAGAGCGTCCCATGAGCTTTATAAAATGCCAATATTTACGTGCGGAATTTACGTCTCGGCAAATGTTTCCGATTAACTCCGAATAGAGTTTTGTTGCAGTATCAAAACCGAAGGAAGTTTCGATGTATTGATTTTTTAAGTCGCCGTCTATTGTTTTCGGAACGCCTATAACCTTGGTATCTAATTTTGCCTGAATAAAGTATTTTGCCAAAAAAGCCGCATTTGTATTCGAATCATCTCCTCCGATTATGATAAGGGCATCCAGTTTTAATTTTTTTACGTTTTGAATAGAACTTTCAATCTGTTCCTCAGTTTCTATCTTTGTTCTTCCTGAGCCGATTATATCAAAGCCGCCCGTATTTCTGTACTTATCGATTAAGGCTTTTTTTATTTCGACATAACGCCCTTTTACCAAACCTTCAGGGCCTCTTAAAAATCCGTAAAGTTTGGAATTTGCATTACCTTTTTTTAGGGCATCAAAAAGACCGGAAATTACGTTGTGACCTCCGGGAGCCTGTCCCCCTGAAAGAATTACACCGAATTTTAAGGGCTTATGTTCTACTTCCGATTTTCCCTTTACAAATCTGATAATGGGCATTCCGTAAGTATGTGGGAATATTTCTTTTAATTCCGCCTGATTAGATTGTGCATGTGTAGCCTCTCCTATTTCCGGCTTAATCAAACTCAAAGGTTCCGCAAATACTTTTGGGATTTTCGGTTCGTAATTATAGCGCAATCTCTGCATTGTGGATTCATTCATTTTTATTCTCCCATAAAAATTAAAATTTAATGCGGCCGTTTAAACTCCTTGCAAGGGTCAAACGATCGGCATATTCCAAATCGCCTCCGACAGGTAAGCCTGAGGCAAGCCTCGTTATATTAACAGGCAGGTCCTGCAATATTTTTTGAATGTACAGGGCCGTAGTATCGCCTTCAATCGTAGGGTTGGTTGCAAGAATAACCTCGGTAATTCCGCCTTCATGAATACGTCTGATAAGCTCGCTTATATGTAATTGATCGGGGCCTATACCTTCAAGGGGAGCTATAAGTCCGCCCAAAACATGGAACAATCCTCTATATTCGGGGATTGAAGAAATTGTATTCACATCCTGAGGAAAGCCTACTACACAGATAGTTGCCCTATCCCTTGTTTCATCCGCACAAATAGAACAAATCTCATCTTCCGTATAAGAACCGCATATAGTACAAGGATGAATTTTCTCGTGTAAGGTAGAAACAGCTTCCGCTAAACGCAAGGCATCCGCAGGCCCTTGTTTTAGAAGATGATAGGCGATGCGGGCAGCACTCTTATGACCTATACCGGGAAGGCGGGAAAATGAGTCTATAACGGAATCAATAGCATTCATCTAATTTAATACCTCTTTTAAAAAGGTAAACCGCCTGCAAGACTTGCAAGGGGCCCAAGTTTATTTTGTAAAAGCTCCTTTAGTTTTGCCACTGCATCATTATGAGCAGCCCTGACTAAATCCTGAAGCATAGGAACATCACGATTATCTACAGCTATAGGATCAAGAAAGATAGATTCAACTTCAAAACTGCCTTTTAAGCGGATTTTTACAAGACCTCCGCCCGATACACCTTCAACAACTTCTTGATCAAGGTCTGATTTAATATTAGCAATTTTTGCTTGGATTTCTTTTGCATTTTTCATAATATCAAAAGGATTCAATTTGTTACTCCTCACAAATACTTTTTTATTGTAAATAACTACAATAAGATTAACATTTTTTTATAAATAATACAAGTAAGCTATTTATAAATATTTTTACAAATTTTTTACAAAAAAAGATCTGCGCTGAATCGGACTATAGCCGTTAAATCTAATTGCTTCTATGTGCTTTTTTGTTCCGTAACCCTTGTGTTTTTCATATCCGTATTCCGGATAAAGCCAAGAGTAGCGTATCATCATTTTATCCCTTGCAGTCTTTGCTAAAATAGAAGCAGCCATAACCTCATAAACGGAATCATCAGCCTTTACGAGAGCTTTAATCGAAGAGCAATTTTTAATATTGGGAATAAAGTTACCATCAACAATAATATCCGGTTCTATAAATTTATCATTGTTTAATTTACAGAATTCTTGAAGTTTTAAATAAAGGCCTTCATAAGCTCTTTCCATTGCCAAAAAAGTTGCCTGCAAGATATTTATCTCATCTATTTCATAATTGGATGCCCAGCCGATAGCCCAAATAACATTTGGGTCGGCATATATGGTTTTACGTACTTCTTCTCTTTTTTTTTCTGTCAGTTTTTTTGAATCTTTTAAAATTGAAAAATCAAAGCTGCTTGGAAGGATAACGGCAGCTGCCGTAACAGGACCTGCAAGGGGCCCTCTTCCCGCCTCATCTATACCGCATAACATTATGGTTCTCTCTCAATTGAATTTGAAAAACCTCTGACAATGGGTTTGAATTTAATATCCATTCTTGAATTCTTATTATACCAAACAGCGGTATCCCTATTTTGTGCCGATTCAGGTAAACGGATAAGGTTAAGTTTTCCTAAAGATATTTCCGAATTCCACGCCTCTAAAAACCTTGCAGTAAAATTCGGACTAAGAGAGGCGTTTAGATTATCAAGCTCAATAATCGAATTTGAGGCGGAGATTGCTGCAACCGAAAATCCTTTTCCTGTAAAATCAGTATTTTGAAAAACGGCTGAAGAGTTATTTAGGTTAAATATAAGGCAGTGCTTTGTCTGTTCCGAAATTATCTTAGTATCGGATATATCCAAATGAGAATAGAAAGAACTTAAAACAGGTCCGCCCTCAAAAGCTTGAAGACTTACATTATTAAGTTTTATACTTGCCTTATCTGCATAAATTATCGGAACCTCACGCGGTTCTTCAGCTCTTTCCCTTCTAAAAATTTTAAAGTTTTCAATTTCGAAATTTGCACCTATTACAACAAAACCCGAATTTTTAGAAAAATGAATTGCGGTCTTTTGACCTGCAGAGGTAATTTTTATATTTCTTGTAATAAGCACGGCTTCATTTAAAATACAATCCCCTCTTACATATATTTTCCATTTTTCGGAACTTACCTTATTTTGTTGCAATAGAGATACCTTATTTATATAATCAACAGCTTCATAAATAGAAGAAAAAGGTTTTGACGGATTTCCATCGGAATTTTTAATCTTATAATTATTATCTACATATACGGCATTTTTATCTATTATAAATTCTTTATTGACATTTGCACTCTTATTACCGGCTTCATCCTTATTATAAATATTTACGGAATAAATAGTTTTTTCACCCATAGCTCCGGTTAAAACAATTTCGTCTTTCGAAGACGAAGTAAAAATAGGAGGTTCAATTTCAACTACTGTCTCAACTGAAGCCGATTTAATTTTTATTTTTACATCCGAATTTGTAGGCGATACGGGCGGGCTAAAAGAAACTTCAGGTTTTTCGGGAGGAAGCTTATCTATTGTAAATGATGTTTTCAACTCGCCATGAAAGAGACCATCATAGAAAGCTCTTATTTTAACATCAAAAAAACGTTCTTCTTTTATTCCCACATCAAATATATAAGATGCATCTTTTTTAAATTGAGAAGAATTTTTATCGGGATAAATATAAGTATTGCCGTCACCTGTTTCAAAAAAATAAGTATAACGCTCATCATCAAATTTAAGCTCAATATTTCTATTTACTGCTGTTTTAGGTACCGAGGATAAAACAGGTTTTTTAGGTAAAAATATTTTATTTACATTTTCTTCCTTTGCTTTTACCCAGTAAAATACGGTATCTTTAGTTCTATCAATAAAAACAGGCCCGTCATAAATATTTAAGAGTTGGGAAGCATCGGTTGTTGAATCATCATTTGTTTTTTTGATCAAATAATAAATAGGCACATCGGAATTAAATTCCAAAAAATACCAATTTAACATATTGTACTCTAAATCTTTATCGGGCTTTTCATTTAAAGCGGACTCGGGTATTTTAGGAGAAGGAATACCATCGGGAGATACTTCATAGTTTATTATTTTCTCTGTGATATTTCCCGATTCGGGTACAGCCTTTATTCTAAGCTCTATTTTTCCTTCTTTTTCAAGGTTGATAGGTCCGGTATATAAAAGACCGAAGTCCAAGGGATCGCTTCCATCCACGGAATATATAATTTGTGTTTTAGGAGGATGTTGAATTATAAGTTTTTGCGTCTCATTCCAAGTACCCTCTTGAGGACTTAAAACATTTAAAAGTTTTTTTTCTTCCAAGGGCTCAACAATTAGATGAGCCGGTTTACTTAACTTTCCCGATGAGGTTTGTACCCAAACACAAAGTTCCGTTCCAAAATTAAAAAACGGTCTTTCACCTTTTTTTAGTTTACCGTTTGAATACAAATTGGTAAGCGGATTAAAAGATCTATAAAAAACGTAATCCTCTTGGCTTTCAGGATATTTTATATCAAGGTTTACACCGTCTTTTTTGTAATCTTGTTTTATTTCAAGTTCATCCAATTCATAGCAATTTAAATCTAAAGCAAACAAGCCAAAAGCTGCTATAATGAAACCAATTTTAAGAATGCTATAAATTTTAAGTCTTTTCAATTTATTATTCCTTTAAATACATCTTTTAAAGCAGGATTTTTCGAATAATAGTTTTCTTCGAGTTCTTTATTAGAAAGACCGACTAATTCATGGCTCATATAATGAATCCATAAATTATCCTTTTCCGTATAAATATCATGCTTTCGGCACCAATAATCGGGATGATGCTCATATTGTTCTTTTTTATCATGAAAATATTTATAATCATGAACGGCAATTTTTATATTTTCTCTTTTTAATCCCTGTTTAATTAACTCATCGACGAGATAATTTATTGTAGCACCGGAATCGAAAATATCGTCTACCAATAAAACAGAAGAATCGGCCGGCAGTTTGCTTGGATGGAGCGTCCAACCGTCCAATACTATTTCCGAGTTATTATGAACTCCGGAGTAAGAGTGAGCGACAACTGTTGAATATAAAATCTTCTTTTCGTCTTTATAAGCTATTTTAAAAAATTCACTTATTACATTTGCCAGATAAGCACCTCCTCTCATAGAGGCATAAATAACATCGGGAACATATCCTTCATCATACATCTTTCTGGCGAGAATGAATCCGTTATCTCTTACCGTATTGTAATTTAAAAATTCTTTCATAAAATCCTCGTGATATTAGAAGATTATATCATTTTACGGTATATTTTTCAATATATTTTTCGGTTATTTTTTTAGCAAAGAATCTATGTATTCGATAGTTTGATGAGCGGTAGTTTCCCAATTATATTTTTTTACCCAGTCAAGACCTTTCTCTATAATTTCTTTTCTTTTTGCCGTATTTTTATCGCAATCGACTAAAGAAGAAATGGCTTCTGCAATTTCCTCCGGTTTTTTTGAATTAAAAAACAGAGCAGAATCCCCTGCAACTTCCGGAAGTGCTCCGGCCCTTGCACAAGCAACAGGAACACCGCAGGCCATGGCCTCAATAACCGGTAAGCCGACTCCTTCTATCATCGAAGGAAAGACGCAAAGGTCTGCCGATGAATAAAGTTGAGGAAGACTTTCATGAGGAAAATAACCTGTAAGCAAAATATCCGAAGAAAAGCCCGATTGTATTACCGCATTATGAACAGCTTCGGAATTATTTCCATCAGAACCTGCAATAACAAGACGATGAGTAGAACCTGTTTGCTTTTTAAATAGGGCAAAGGCCTTTATCAATTCTACATGGCATTTTTGTTCATGAGTTATGCGGGAGGCATAAATTATATACGGTCTTTGAATTGCAAAGGGCTGTATTAAAACCCTGTCTTCATCATTTGTGATGGGCTTAAAAAGAGAACAGTCAATACCGTTATATATTACTTTTATATCGGATGCATTTACCCCAAATTGCGATAAATCGTTTTGAATATATTTTGTAGGACTTATAAGGCCTGAGGCATTTTTAAGCGTACGCCTTAAACCCATCTTTGCAATAACTCCAAGGTCTGCAGATAAAAGACTTTGAATGACCAAAATAGAAGGTACGGTAAAAATCGGAGGTAAAAGTTCTACCCCTGCAGGGTAAATGACGGCATCATATCTTTGCTTTTTTATAAAAGAGTTTAAATTTTTAAAATGCCAAATTTTTTCCGAAAATTTTGTATCGGAAATATCTATACCTGTAAAAGAAACATAATCTATGTCGGATGTATATGTATACTTATCAAGTTCGGGACCAAAAAGCTCGAATTCGTAATCATTTTTAGGCAAATTTTTTACAATAGACAGTATATAAGAGCCTATGCCTGAGCGGCCGTGATCACATCCGAATGCATCTACTCCAATTTTCAAAACAAATTCCTCCGAGCGGGAATAATTATATCACAAATGATAATTTTATTCTACAAGTACCTATTATTGACCGGCGGCTTTTTTTAATAAAAGACCTTCTCCGGCCTTATTATGCTCAGTTATGGTTTTTGTAAACACATGTTTTCCGGTATCCGGATCGATCAGTCTGAAATAAAAATAATCCGTATTTGCGGGATTACAGGCAGCATTTAAGGCCGTAAATCCTGGGTTTGAAATAGGCCCCGGCGGAAGACCTTCATGGATGTAGGTATTATAAGGACTTTGAATTTCCAAGTCTTCATAAAAAAGCCGAGTAGGATGCTTTTTATTTTTGATTTCGGTAATTATGTATTCAACGGTTGCACATGATTGAAGCCCCATGTTTATTTTAAGCCGGTTAGTAAAAACGCTTGAAATTATAGGAGCTTCTTCAGGAAGCTGATACTCTCTTTCAATAATGCTGGCCAAGATCACCTTTTTATAAATTTCGTTAAAATCTTTAGGAAAATTCGGAATGGATGAAGTTTTTTCAAAAAAGGTTTTTATGATCATTTTTACCATCATCTCAGGCGTATCTTCTTCTCCGAAAAAATAGGTATCCGGATATAAAAAGCCCTCGGCTGTTTTTGCCTTAATTCCGTTTTTTTCTAAAAAATCGGAATCGGATGTTATTGCAATAAAGTCTTCAGCTTTTATAAGACCTACAGTTTCGAAAACTTGAGCCGTCTTTTTTAAAGTTAAGCCCTCAGGTATTGTAAGCTTTTTAAGGGCTTGAGAGCCTTGGGTCAGCTTATGTAAAATATCATGGGTGGTCATTTCGGGCTTTATTTGATAGGTTCCGGCCTTTAAATTAAGTTTTTTAAGCCTAAGATAGGCATAGGCATAAAGCTCCGAGCGTATAAGATTTTTAGCTTTTAACTCACCAATAACCGTTTTTGCGGCAGTACCGCGCGGTATTTTAAATGTTACAAGCGGCTCTGAAAATTCCAAAGGGGGATTATTAAGCGACAAAACAAAAAATATTGTACCGGCAAGAAGGCCGGCTATACACAATATTATTATGACAATCTTTGATTTATTTTTCATATAAAAAATTCCTTTTTTCTTATAAGGAGGCTTGCTCAAAAAAAGCCTCTGCTTCTCCTATAGTCATCCTCCCATAAACGTACGATTCTGCAAAATCGGATAATGGTTCTAAAACTCTGGGAAGCGAGTCGGCATTTTTTCTGAGGTATAAAGCCAGTTGTTTTAATTCGTTATCTGAAAACAAATATGATACTGATTCGGTTTCACTCATATTAAAAAAGACCTGCCTTCTTGAGCAATAAAAATCTTGATATCGGGAGAACGGGAACAATCCCTGTACCAGTCAGCAGATTGTTTGAGCGAAAATACTTTTTTATCCTGATATGTAGGCTCATGATGAAAAAGAGCAATGCTTTTTATATTCCAACCGGCTGCAAAATCTATGGCTACGGAAAAAGTCGAGTGTCCCCACCCTTCCTTTAAAATTGAATCGGTAAGGGTGTATTGGGCATCAATTATCAGCATCTCGGCATCGGTATAAAATTCGGCATTTTGTTCGTTCCTTTCAAAATCACGAGGACGAAGCTCCGTATCTGTAGAATAAATTATTTTTTTTCCTTTTTCGATTACCGAATAGGCCGTACATCCTCCCGGATGACGCACTCTATGCCAGCCTATCTTAGTATCGCCTATCTCAACATATTTTTGATCAGGCTCAATATATTTAAACTCAAAAGAAGCACCGAATCCGTCTTCTCCTAACATCGAAATAGGAAAATAAGGATACTTCATCTGATCTTCTAAAAATTCTTTTGCTTTTTTTCGGGTACTGTAAACAATTATCTTGTTTCGGGGGTCATAGGCGGGATTAAAAAAAGGAAGACCTTGAATATGATCCCAATGAAAATGTGAAAAAAACAAATGGTATGTCGTGTTTTTTCCATAGTTGGGTCTTTTCATCAAATCGATTCCTAACTCCCTTATTCCTGTTCCTGCATCAAAAATAAGGTGTCCACCGTCATCGGTTTCGACTTCAACACAGGCGGTATTGGATCCTATAGTACCAAAAAGCCATTTAGGAAGAGATGCTAAAAACCTTTCCCTTGAGTCCTGACTTTCAATGTCTTTTAGAGTTATCCTTTGAACTACAGCAGCAATCTTACTTTGAACTTGTGCCGGCGTAAGCGGAGCCGGAAGCGACCCCCTAACACCCCAAAATTTTACAAGCATAAATACTCCAAAAATTCTTCCTTAATTTTAACCTACTCTCCGCTTAATACAAGGTTCAGCTTTTCTCCTTGTAAGAATTTTTTCAATTTTTTCTGCAGAATAAAATTCGCCTTTTCCCATGCCGGGACAATATCGGGCATTTATATCCCACATATCCTTTGAACTTAAAATCGAATTCCAAAAAGGAAAATCCGAGCATTGACGAGGTCTGGCAGTATAGGCCTTACATCCGTCATCCCAAAGTATACAGTCATAATTGGGTTTTTCTTTTAAGGATAGGTACTCAAAACCGTCATCCTTAGGAACCCAGCGGCAATACACTTTTATAAATTCATCTTTCGGCATAGTTGCCCATTCCAATAATCTCGAAAGATCATGTTCGGATAAAAACACAAATCCCGGATCAAATCGGCAGCAGGCCGAACACCTTGTACATGAAAAATTTAAACCGCTTTTCCAGAATTGCTTATCCATAGTCAATAGTATAAAACAAAAAAGGGATTGTTTCAAGCTCTTTTTTATCAAAAGATTTAAAACAATCCCTAAAATGGGGAGTCAAGGATTCGGACCTTGGAAGGCATAGCCAACAGATTTACAGTCTGCCCCCTTTGACCGCTCGGGAAACTCCCCATAAAAAGCCAACTTAGGGATTCGAACCCTAGACCCCGAGATTACAAATCACGTGCTCTGGACCAGCTGAGCTAAGTTGGCATAGACAACAAGAGCGAGTTTACTCGATATACCGGATTTTGTCAAGAGGTTTTACCCGAAATTTCAGATAATTTTCCTTAATTTTTGGGGTATTATAAAAACCGCTATTTTTAAAGGCTGCCCTTTATAAATTTTATTTCTCCATCAGAACCGGCATATAAAAGATATTCCGTATCGGGTTTAAAATTACGTAAACTTACGGTTTTTGTCTTTGCATAAGAAAAAACTTTTAAAAGATAGGGAGAAAAAACTGCATATCCGTAAAGGCTTTTTATAAGTTCTTTTTCTTCTTTTGAAAAAAAAGAGTAATCATAAATTGCAGGATACCCATCTCGGTTATAATAATCAAAAAGTTTTATGCCGGTACCGTACTTTGACTCATTCGAAAAAAGGCGGTAAGGAAATACTATTGAACCTGATTCAAAGGTAAAAACTATACATTCAAGATTAAGCTCCCAGCCCTGCCAGGCTCTTTCGTAACTGTTTATAAGATTTCCGCTCGGCGTAAAAAAAGAAATAACGGCGCTTACCGTTTCGGTATTTTGCCCGAATGTTTTTATTACCGTTCCCGTACTATAAATACTTAAATTTGTTTTAGACAGTTTTTGTTTGATAGAGCCTAATTTATAATTATAAAAATCCGTTAGTCCGAAGATTAAAAAAAACAAAAGAGAAACGGATAAAAAAATAATTAAAAACCTTTTTTTTCTCTTTAACAAGGCTATACCTTCCCAATAAGATTTAAAAAAGCCTCTTCGGTTATGATTGCTGTTCCCAATTCTTGGGCTTTTTTGTTTTTAGATGACCCCGAATCGGGTGTATTGGTTACAAGATAACTTAGGCCCTTTACAACGGAAGATTTTACAGTTCCCCCCTTTTCTTTTACCAAGGCTTCAGCCTGAGCCCTCTTCATCGTGTTAAGCTCCCCAGTAAAACAGAAACTTAAGCCCTTTAAAACTGCCCCCTCTTCCGATGTAAGCGGAGGTTTAATTTTTATATAACCCTTATCTATCAATCCGGTCATCTCATCTTTTAAGATCGAAAGATTTGTTACTAAGGTATGGGATAGAACCTGCCCGAACTGATAAACATTTGCAAAGTCGGCTTCCGAGGCTCCAAGAAGCTCATTCAAATCATTAAAACCCGCTTCTTCAAGTTTTTCAACCATTGTTTCGCCGATTCCCTCAATATCGAAGCCGGCAATAAATTTAGTTAAGCTTATTTCTTTTTTGGAATGGAGGGCCTTATAGACCTTTTCGGCAGAAAGCTTTCCCATTCGGTCTATAGCTGCCAGTTCTTCGACAGTGAGGGTATATAAATCGGTGATTGAATTAACCCGTCCCATCTCAAAAAGTCTTTTTATGAGGGTTATACCGAAATCCCTTATATCGAGAACGCTTATCCATTTTTCGATTCGGTGATGGATAAGTTTAGGGCAGCTCATGTTGGGGCAATAAAGCCTTGTACCCTCATTGGTAAGAGGACTGCCGCATACGGAACAGGTATCGGGATATTCTATTTCTTTAACATCTGGAGGATTTTCTGCAAGGGCTTCTATCTTTGGGATTATCTCCCCCCTCTTGGTTACCACTACCCTGCTTCCGATTTTTAAGTTTAGAGCCTTGATTATGTTCGGGTTTGCAAGGCTTGCTCTTTTTACCGTAGTACCGGCAAGGCGTACAGGCTCGATAAGGGCTATGGGGGTATAGGTAGCCCCCGACTCGCTCCATTCGATTTCTTTTAGGACGGTAACCGCTTCTTCCAAGCTGAACTTAAAAGCTATCTGCTTTTCTGGACGGGCTCTTTTCATGTCCTCGGGATCGATTGTATCGTTTTTTATTACAAGGCCGTCTATGTCATAGTCCAAGGAAGGGCGGATATCCATAACATGAGCCCTATATTCTATTACTTCAGCAATACTTTTACAGTATTTTACTTCAACACAATTAAAGCCCGCTTTTTTAAGCCAGACGAGTTTTTCGGACTCGGTTTTAAAGGGGTCATCTCCCGTAAAAGGGCGGCCTATACTTCCTTGAACGGCATCATAGGCAAAAAGATTTAGGTGTTCGCACAATTCTCCGTTCTTTTTTTTCATAAGCCCGTTGGCTGCATTTCGGCAATTAGCCTTATCTTTAAAGTATTTTTGATGAATGGAACGGAGCATTATAACCTCGCACCTTATTCCGCCCGAAAAGGGTTTAGCCCCATCAGCTGCGGCAGTCCCCTCATTTACAGTAATGTCTTTTATCAGCCCTTTCATTTTAAGTACATTCTCGGTTATATCGTCCCCGATTTTTCCGTCGCCTCTGGTAACGGCACGCACAAAATGCCCTTCTTCGTATTGAAGCTCAAGACTTGCCCCGTCCATTTTATATTGCACGATATATTCTTTAAAGGGCATCTTTAAGGCCCAAGCTTCAAATGAAGGCGGATCGGCAGCCTTTTCTTGACTTCCCATAGGAATAATATGTTCCGACTTTGCAAATCCATCGGTAGATTCCAGCGGAACCGTAAAAAAAAGTTTATTTTGAGGATCCAGTGCTTTTAATTCATCCCAAAGAGCATCGAATTCCGCATCCGAAATTTCAGGCTGGGCATTATAATAAAGGTCTTGATGTTTTTTTATGGTCTTTTCAAGGTCTAAAATTCTTTTTTCTTTTGCCATAATTCTGCTCCAAAATTTTTATAGCATTCTTATTCTACCAAAAAAGAAGAATTTGGGCAATTACCAAATATAGATTGCCAATTTTTCCTTTTTGTGATATATTGTGAAAAGATGATGGAATTAAAAAATAGGCTTGAACATATAGAAAAAACTCTCGATTGTTTTTTGCCCGAAAAAATAAATTCTTCGTGGATTTCTCAAAGTTTCGGCGAATTAGCTTACGGCTTGCCGGACGGCTTTTTTTTGAATATCATCAATCCTGTAAGGGATTTGGTAAAACGCGGAGGAAAAAGGTGGCGCCCCCTTCTATGTGTTCTTTCATGCGAACTTGCAGAAGGCGATCCCGAAAAGGCCTACCCCCTTACCCCCCTCATCGAATTTTGTCATACGGCAAGCCTCGTCCATGACGATATAGAGGATAAATCCGATACCCGCAGAGGGGCTCCTGCGGCTCACATAAAATACGGGCTTGATACGGCTTTAAATTCCGCCTCATGGCTTTATTTTGAAGCCCTTAATCCCCTGATAAATTATGAAACGTCCGAATCCGTAAGGGCCGTAATATACTCGCTTTACTCGCAAAATTTAAGAAGGCTTCATTTAGGGCAGTCTATGGACATAGGCTGGCATTCAAATCCCGATATAATTCCGTCAGTTGACGAATACATAACTATGATAAGCCTGAAAACAGGCTCTCTTGCAAAGTTGGCAGGAGAATTAGGCTTTATAGCTGCCGGTAGACCTATCAATGAAGTTCTGGAATACGGAAAACTTATGACCGATATGGGTATAGGTTTTCAGATATTGGACGATGTAAAAAATATTACTGAAGGCAACGCCGGTAAAAGGCGGGGCGATGACATAGTTGAAGGCAAAAAAAGCCTTCCTCTAATTTTTTATACGGAAGAAAATCCTGAAGGTGCCGAAAAAATAAAGCTTTTATTTAAGCAGGCTTCAAAGGAAGGTATAGAATCTCCTGCAGTCGAAGCCTCGATTTCGGCTATTTGTTCTTCAAAGGCTGTAAAAAGGGCAGAAGATTACGGCAAAAAGATTGTAGAAGCTTCATTGATAAAGCTTCAAAATAATTACAAACAAAACGAAGCAAAAGAACTTATCTTCGATTTGTTTAACACGATATTGAGGTAGAAAATGCAAGAATCGGCTCAATTTTTTAACGATACGGGAGTAAGCATGTCTATGCAGGGCTTTCACAATGAAGCTATAGCCTGCTTAAAAAAAGGGCTTGCCCTTGAACCCGATAACAGCCTGATGTGGCTCAACCTAGGTTTGAGCTACTATGCCGCTAAAAGGCAAAACGACAGTAAGTTTGCCCTTTTTCAGTCCTTAAAATACAATCCCTATGAGGCTGACGCTTGGGATTCATTAGGGCTTGTTTTATTTGAAACGGGAGACATCGATCAGGCAGAAAGAGCCTTTGAAAGCGCTATAAAACTGGAGCCCGAAAACGGAAGGGTTTGGAATAATTACGGAACGGTTTTGTTTAATAAGGAAAACTATAGGGCTGCACGGAGAGCCTTTGAATCGGCCGTTACACTTGACCCTGAAATGGGAGATGCGGTTTTTAACTTGCGTGATACCTATCTTGAATTGGGAATGAATGATTTGGCTGAAAGATGCAATAAAATTTTAAAAGAGATGGATTATCAAGAATAAATAATGAATATTTTATATATTGCCGAAATTACAGGCAAGGCCGGTGTATGGCTAGTAAAAACACAACTTCCAAATTTAAAAGAAAAATATAAGGCCGATTTTGTTATTGCTAATGCAAATTCGGCTACAGGCTCGGGGGGGCTTGGAAAACAGCATGCAGTCTACTTAAAAAAGCTCGGTATCGACTGTATCACTTCAGGAGATTTAATCTTTCAAAAAAAAGACTTGGTAGATGACCTTCCTAAAACACCCCATGTACTACGCCCCTTTAATTTGCCGTCTGAATCTCCCGGCAACGGATGGAAGATTTTTAATTTAAAACCGAACAAAAAAATAGCCGTCGTTTCAGTCATCGGCAGAATAGGACATCACAAAATAATGGCTGAAAACCCCTTTACTGAAACCGAAAAACTTGTTTCCCGATTAAAAGAAGAAGCGCATATCATCTTTGTGGATTTTTCCTCTTTTGCAACAGCAGAAAAACAAGCCCTAGGCTTTTTGCTTTCAGGCAAGGTTTCAGCCCTGATCGGATCGGGAACAAGGGTGCAGACAGCCGATGAGTGTATTTTAGAAAATAAAACCGCCTACATAACGGATGCAGGCAGAACAGGAAGCCTTAATTCTGTGGGCGGATATGCGATTGAAGATAAAATAAGAGAATACCGCACCTGCCTTCCCGATTTCGGAAAAGACGCTTGGGCACGCCCCGTCCTTCAAGGCCTTTTTATCAAAACCGATGATGCGGGAAACGCAATAGAAATAAAAAGAATTTTTGAGGAGTCGGAACTTTGCAAAGATACGGAATAGTTACATCAGTGTGGACTGATAAAAACAATGTAGAAAAGATAAACATAGATTTGGATAATTCAAAGACCGAAAACGCCTGCTCCATAAAACAAAAAGATTGCTATGCGGTAAAAAGCTGTGCAACTTGCGGAGGCTGCGGTTTTGCCGGCAAAAATAAGGAAAAGGGGCTTTTGGCAGTCAGCGGAAATAAGATTACGGCCTTAAACAATAGCGGAAGAAATTTAAAAAAGGGAGACTTCGTTATTGTAGAAATTAATGAAACCCAAACACGGATTCAAACCCTTTCTTCTGTTATTCTTCCCTTACTTTTAGCCTTTGTTTTCAGTTTGAGCTCCTACCTCATTTTTTACACCGAAAAAGCGGCTGTAGGAGGGCTTTTTTTAGGACTTTTAACGGGAACTGCCCTAGCCTTTTTATTAAAAAATAAAATGGGAGATAAGGCCCTGCCTCAAGTAATAAACAACTGATTTTTAATAAGCAGCTGATTTTATGGATTGAATACTCCGGGTTGGGGAGCCCTGATTCTGACCAAGGCTGTAAAGGCATCAGAGTTCAAACTCATAAATTGCTCTATTGAAGTTTCTTTTCCGCTTTCGTAAACATCAATATGAAAATTACCGAAAACGTCAAAATAAGGGAAAAAAGCTGCAATATGGTGATATTGTCTAAGAGGGGGACTTCCTTTTTCCGGGCTTGCAGTCCGGCTTACTGCTCCTAAATAAAAATGCCCCGGCTCGCTTATGGCAAGGTAATAAAGGAGAGCTTGCAAATACGAAGTCTGATAACCCGCTGTTTTTTCATATCCCTTAAACGAAGCAAAATCTTCTTTTACATTCTTTTGCTTTATGGGAGGCACAAGAGCAAAGGGTTCAACCGTAACATCAACTCCTGAGCCTATGGGCTTTACAGTACGCTTTACGTTTAAGCTTAAGGCTGCAGCCGCAAGATTGCGTATCCACTCAAGACCGAAATAGAGTTCTCTTTCTTTGTAAGGCTTGGTAAAATAAGTATCAGGCACATCAGTTTCGGTTTTAAGGCTTTTAATAAAGATACCCTGCCCTGCGATGGGCCGAATCATTCCGTCCACTATCCATTTGGCAAAACCTGAACAGTTTACACCGCCCTTTACGTCTTTAAGCCTTTGGTCGGGCCGAACGGCTTTAACAATATCATCTTCAGTCTGAGGCCTTCCGTCCATTAAATGGACAGGCTTACCGAATTCGTCAAAGGCTCCGTCTTGAATATAAACCAAGGTCTTTAACCTTTCCCGAATTGTATCTGATGCCGCTTCAACACCGTTATAAAAAATAGGCGGATTAAAGATATCCCAAGGGAGCATATCCTTTGTAATGTCCCTTAGTTTTAAAAGAGATAAATAATATAAATTCTCAAAAGGAATACCTACGGAAATATCTTTTCTGACATAAGTATTAAAAAGACAAATACTTATAAGCGATTTATCTTTTGATGATGAAGGTCTTATGCTTAAATAAAGTTCAGGATTTTCACGCGGATAAATTTTAATACATTCGGGCGCTCCGGTTTCATAATTCCGGTATAAAATCCATGTCCCTTGCGGAACCTTTTCGAGGTTTGAAAACTCGGTATCGATGGGGCTTATAACTACGGCAAGAAGCTTTTTCTCTTTTAGATATACCGATCTTATTTTAAAAAGGTTTCCGGCCGAATCCGCGTCAATGTGTAAATGCCGGGAGGCAATTTCTTCAGGAGCCGCTAAAAGCCATGATTTTGCAATATCCCTTCTAACCAAGGCGGAATCGGGCACTCTATCTAAAGGAACCAGAGGAATCAGCCCATCATCAACCTTTAAAAATTCGCTGTCATAAGACTCCTTAATATCATCATCAGAATAAACGGAAAAAAAAGAAAGAGAAAAAAACAAAATAAAAATATATTTTTTAAAGTTTATATTAAAACTGCCCATGTTCATAGTATCGGCTAAATTAATAGGGAACTTAAAGTGAAGATATTAAAGAGTCTTAGCGTTTTTAGGGCTTATTTTTTATTCCATTCTTATAAGCTCTGTCAAACAAAACTCTCCCTTATCAGCTTCAGATTATACAAAATAATAATCTTATCTGCCGTTCCGCCTGTGGAGATATTGTTTTTTTCGCACCATTCGGAAAATTCTTTTATAGCTCTTTCTTGAGCCGGCCCTTCCTCTATGCAAAGGAGACTGTGAGCTTTTTTTTGTACTTCAAGTAGGGCTTTTTCGCCCTTGCGTTTTATAATTGTAGTATCGCAGGTAGTTTCAATCATCTTAACAATAATTTTTACAAAGTCCCCGCCTTCCGAAAAAGTTTTTTTATAGAGGGGTAGCCAATTTTGAAAGTGTTCTGCAAAACCTGAAAGGGCTAAGCCCCTCACTCCCCCACTCCCCAAATTATTAAAGGCTTGTAAAGAAGACGGGGAGCAGGCTTTAAGCTCAAAATCTTTTTTTAGGGGAAGAGAAAAGTCTGCAATTTCTTTGCTTAAATCGGTAAAGGCTTTTTTTTCTTTTATTATACGGAAGGTACAGGCATTTAAGATAAGAAGCAAAAATAAGGCACCCTTATAGGTGTTTACCCCGCCCGTTAAATCGAAAAGTTTTTTTTCTTGTTTTTTCCCGTATTCACGCAAGGCCTCAAAGGATTCGCAATCTTTTCCGCTTAAATTTTTAATTGCACTCCCTATTAAAGGAATACATTTTAGCATGAGTAAAAAATCCATATCTCTGTGGGAGCCTTGGGAATTAGCCGTAACACAGCCGAAGCCCAATGGACGGCAAAGCTCTGCAAGGAGGGAGCTTTCGGTTAAATTACCCAAAAGTTCAAAAATATCTCCATCGTAAAACCAATCTTCATGAACTTTTTTTAAGATAAAATCCATTATTTCTTTTTGGGAATGGGTGCGGTTCCTCGCACAAATAACGGCATCTTTTTCGCATAAAAAACATTTCCGCCTCTTATTCTCATGGGAAAAATCATTACGCGAAAAAAGTTTTTTCGCAGTTAAAACATCGATATCGGCAAGGCGGCCTAGGGCTTCATCATCTTCAATTTTTATGCTTAAAGCCTTCACTTCCAAGGGCGGAGCATCTACAATCAAAAAAAAGATTAAGCCTTCTTCATCGGTGTAGGAATGAAAAATTTTTAGCGGAGCCATCTTTTTTTTACATTCCAAAAAAATGCGGTATACAATCCAATTCGATTCGATTGAGCCCTTCTTTCCTCCCGGAATATTGGCCCTGATTACTACAAGTGTTTTAAAAGGAAAACGGCTTAAAAGTTCTTTTTCAAAAAAGTCGGTTTTTTCTCTTTTTTCCAATAAAGATAAACTCATCTTTTCTCCGGTATCAATTAGTTTTTTGTTTTAAAGACCTTAAAAAATTATAAGTTATTTCCGGTAAAAAGGAACGTACTTCTTCAAGACTATTATTTTGAAATGCCTTTCGAACTTGCGTTGCGGAAATGATTTGCTGATTTTGAGTTTTTTTACGCTTAATTATTTTTACCTCACATTGAGGAGGGAGTTCATTCAATAGAGTTTGATTATATATTTCGGTACTCGGGTCTAAGGGTTCTTCTCCCAAAAAGCGAATTTTAATATTAAAAAGAGGTACAAAGTATTTTAAAAATATCCTTGCATCAAGCTGGGTTTGATTTTTGCTTATTAAACTTTTTTCTTTTAAAAAATAGGACGGAAATGTTGCTCCGCTTATTAAAAATTGAGATGAGGGAAGCACTACTACATTTTTTAAGTCGTCCGTATTTTTTTTGATAAGCATAAAACGGTCATTAAAAGAAAAAAAACTTTTGTCGGTCTCAACGGCAAAAACAAAAAGGCGGCTCTTGCTTCCGCAATAGTCTAAGGCTTTTTCTATTAAATATCTGTGGCCGAGGGTAAAGGGATTTGCATTCATAACTATGGCTGCATTTCCCTCATCGCTTATACTTTCAAGTATACTGTCGGGGCAATAAGGAAAAAGCTCATTCTTTAAAACCTCCTCTACGGTTTTTTCTCCCCTGTATAATAAGGAAGAATCATCCGATGAGGCTAAGTTTATAAAACCTGCTCCCGTAAAAAAAGAAACGCTTGATCTTTTTGTAAATATAAAAAAGAACTTATAACCTTCTCCGTAAGCGTCTTTTAAGAGGGCCGATAAAATCTCATCGGTAAGACCGAGGCCCTTAAATTCATCTTTTACGGCAAAGCATTTTAAGATATTTTTTTCCCGCCCTCCGCAAGCGGCCAAATTGTCGGCTTCATCAAAAATGCCGTAAACACTTTCAAGGGAGTCCGCAATAAGGCCATTTTCTTTTAAAAGAGCTGTAAATTTTTCTTTTTGACTTTTAAGCTCTAGGTTAATTTTTTGTAAATTAGTCATCTACCTTTAGTTTAGGCTTTTTAAGTATTCTTCGCGTCCCAGTTTATAAAGGTTGTTCCCCTTGGAATCGATTATGCAGGTTACGGGAAAGTCTTCAACATATAGCTTACGGACAGCTTCAGCTCCCAAATCTTCATAGCAGATAACCTCAGCCGATTTAATTCGGCTTTTAATCAAGGCAGCGGCTCCTCCTATGGCGGCAAAATAACAAGCTCCATGTTCTATTATTTTTGCAACTACCTCATCGTTTCTTTTTCCTTTTCCGACCATAGCCATAAGCCCCTCATCTAAAAGCTGAGGTGTATAGGCATCCATTCGGTAACTGGTTGTAGGCCCTGCAGAACCTATGGGCTCTCCGGGCTTTGCAGGACTCGGTCCTACATAGTACATGACAGCCCCCTTTACATCTATGGGGAGTTTTTCTCCCTTTTCTAAAAGTTCGCATAGGCGTTTGTGAGCTGCATCTCTTCCCGTATAAATATAGCCGTTTAATAAAACAATATCTCCGGCCTTAACATCTTTTAAATCTTCCCTTGTAAATGGTGTTGTAAGTTTTTTCATCTCAGACATTTTTCCTTCCTCCCTTATAAAGTAACTTCCTTATGGCGTGTTGCATGACAGTTTATATTTACACAAATAGGAAGACCTGCAATATGTGTGGGATAGGTTTCGATTAAAACCCTTAAAGCCGTAGTCTTGCCTCCGTAACCTTGGGGGCCTATACCTAAGGCGTTGACTTTCTCAAGCATTTCTTTTTCGAGGTCTGCATAGAAAGGATCGGGATTATAACTATCCATAGGTCTCATCAAGGCTTTTTTTGCTATTAAGGTTACCTTATCTACGGTACCGCCTATTCCTACACCTACAACTATGGGAGGACAGGGGTTAGGGCCTGCAAGTTCTACAGTTTCCAATATGAATTTTTTTACCCCCTCAAGGCCGTCGGAGGGTTTAAGCATTCCAAGGCGGGACATGTTCTCTGAGCCGAAGCCCTTTCCTGCAAACATAATATGAAGTTTATCGCCGGGTACGATATTATAATGGATTACGGCAGGTGTATTATCCTTTGTGTTTACCCTGTTGTAAACGGGATCGGCAACAACGGATTTTCTTAAATAACCTTCCGTATAGCCCTGTCTTACGCCCTCATTTATAGCATCTTCAATATAGCCGCCTTCAATGTGAACGTCTTGCCCAATCGTAACAAAAACTACGGCCATTCCCGTATCTTGGCACATGGGCGAATTCGTATTTTTTGCAATATCGGCGTTTTCTATAATCTGGTCGAGAGTATCACGGGCTAAGCTCCATTTTTCGGCTTCCCGCGACATCTTTAAACTTGTCAATACATCTTGAGGAAGATAATAAGCGGCTTCAATAGCCATCCTTTTAACCTCTTCCGTAATTTTTTTTGCTTCTACAATGTGCATACTCAAAAATACCCCCAAAAGTTATTCTTGGGGGTAATTATAGAACATTAAAAGATTACTGTCAATTGATTAGGAGAGTTATAGCTTAATAGTTTCTACCATGTAGCGGATGGAGTTTCCAAGTTTATCATATTGATGTTTTTCGATTACAAAGATGAGGCTTGTGTTTGTGTTATCGATAATTACTTTTTTTATTGCGTAGTCCCGCACTCCTGATCTGGTTTTTCCTTTTTGACCGGCTGCTTTTTTTATCTTATTGCCGTTAGGTTTGATGATTTCGACTTCAATATAGAAAGAAGCTTCTAAATTGGATTTTTTATCCTTATACAGCATCACCTTATACTCGTCATTGGTTTCAAAGTCTTTAAAAATCAAGGTAGTTTCGTTTATTGTAGAATCCGTAGCTGCATAAATAGCCCTTCCCTCGTTTTTATCGCTTATCTTCCATTTTAAAAGAGAAGGATTTGCCCTATCCAAAAGGCTTAAAAATATATTTTTACTGTCTTTATCTGCCGTTTCAGATGTCGGACTTGTTATAAAGCGTCCTGAAGGTAAAAACTTATTTTCTGCTACATCTACCCCATAAATTTCTGCATAGGCACGGTAGGTTTGATCGGTTAATCCGTATTGCCCGAAAGCAAATTTACTTCCGTCAGCCGAAAAACCTAAATTAACAAAGGTTGCAATATCGCCTGCAAACAGAAAAAAAGAACAAAAAATAAAACAAAAAGAAATCATAGCTTTACGCATAATACACCTCTCATCTGCTTAAAATATCGGTTAAAAAAAAAATAACTAAAGCCTTTTTAAAATTGAGATAAAGCAGACTTTTACACTTGAATAAATCAGGCTTTTAAGATTTTGATAAAGCCGGTTCTTCTTTTGTAAAACTATACATAGTTTTAAGGGCTGCAAGGGGGCCTATTACCGAAATAAGGGCAAAGGTCAAAAGAAAGCAAACAAATGTCCAAAGAAAAGAAGGGTTTAAAAAAGGCATCTTCATTCCTGTAACAATTGCCTGATTAAATAAAAACATAATCAAACATGAAAGAACCGTTCCTATAATTGCTCCCGACATACTTATCATAAGAGATTCTAAAACCGCAAGTTCAAATAACTTCTTTTTGGTACTTCCTATTATCCTCAACATTCCGAATTCTTCTTTACGCTCATTAAAAATCGAAGAAAAAGAAACAGCCAACACGATAAATGAAAGAATCCATAGGATCGCAATAAGGATATAAACATAGATATTTAAGCTTGAAATACTTGAAGATATATTTGTCATCATCCTCTTTGATATTAAAGGATAAATTTCTTCTCCCTTAAATTCTTCTCTTATCTTTTTAGCTACCTCACCTGCGTCATATCTCGGATTAATCCTTACCATAACACTTGAAATCAAATTTTCATTTTTTGCAACAGGATGCTGCGTAATTCTTTCGTACTCTTTTGCAAGCTTCCTTGCATTTTCTATTGTCATAAAAATAGAATTATCAAAGCCCATTCCCGTTTTAGTCAAACGGCCTGCAATCACAAAGGGTTGATTAAAAAATTTTACTTGAGAATTATAATCGCCGGATATATTACTTCCGGCTACAATTTGATTATCCAAAAGAGGAAGTTTTATCTGTTTTTTAAGCCAAGGTTTTACATTAAAATCTGAATCAAAATCGATACCTATAATCTGTAAAGGAAAAGAGCAGCAGCCTGCAGAGAGGGTTGCAATAAAAAGCTGGGGAGACGCAAGTTCAACCCCTTCAATTTTTTTTACACGTTCTACGACTTCAGTATCAAAATAAAAACTATTAGGCTCCCCTCTCAATAAGGCGCTTTCAATCTTTGAGTCATAACCTTGGGGCACGACAATAATATCCGCACCCAGACGATTTGAAAGCGACAACATTCCGCCCCTTAAACTTTTTACCAAAAAACTGCCTGCAAAAAGACTAAAGGCTAAAACAGCCGTCAGAATAATTAGGCTTGCAGTTCTAAAAGGTTTTCTTTTAATATTTAATTTTGCAAGCTCAAACACGGTCAGTTTTTTTGTTTGTAAATTTTCCATAGTTTTTTAGAGGTTTCCTTAATTTTCTTTTGCATTTTGCATTGCACCCTGCAATGCATTTTCAACCGCATCTTTAAACAGTTTATAAGAAATTGAAGCTCCGGCAATTACATCGACATCATCAATATTTTGAGTTTCAATTAATTTTTGACCGTACTCCGCAGCTTTTAAAACAGAGGCTTGAGCAATTTTATAAAGGCCCATATTTTTTATAACTCCATCAACCTTTCCGTATTCAGGCCCTTTTAGATTGCCGTTTTTTTCGTAAGACAAAAACGTACACTCGACAATCTTACCTTCTTCAATTTTTATTTCAACCTCGGCTGTTCCGCCCCAATCATCTTTAATATTGGCAAAAGACTTATAGACGCCGTCTTTGTATTTTATACTCTTCTTTGTTTCCGTTTTTGAACAAGAAAAAATACAGATAAAACACAGTGCAGTCAAAATAATTTTATAATTTTTCATACATTCTCTCCTCTTGAGGGTCTTACCCTGCTCATTTTTTCAATTCTTGCTATTTTACCGTGCTCAAGAACAACCATCCGTTCAGCCTGATCTGCAACCTCAGGATCATGGGTTACAACTATGATGGTGCTTCCCGCATTATGGAGCTTTTCAAAAATTTCCATTACAAGTTTTTCATTCTTTTCGTCAAGGTTTCCCGTAGGTTCATCGGCAAGCAGGAGCTTGGGATGATTTATCAGAGCACGGGCAATACAGACACGCTGCTGTTCTCCTCCCGATAATTGATTAGGCAGATGCTTGGCTCTTTCTTTTAAGCCCACACTTTCAAGGGCATCAAGAGCTTCCTTTTCATCGGGGAGGCTGTGATAATACTGGGCCATCATAACATTTTCAAGAGCTGTAAGATAGTTTACAAGGTGAAATTGTTGAAAAACCAAACCTATCATATCCCGCCTGACTATCGTTAATTCTTTAGAAGAAAGTTTTGAAATGTCCTGACCAGCCAAATCAATTTTTCCTAAAGAAGGCTTATCCATACAGCCGATTATGTTCATCAATGTGGTTTTACCTGAACCCGAAGGCCCCATTATGGAAAGCCACTCTCCTTCTTCAACCGTTAAATTTATTTTATCGAGGGCTTTTAGATCTCCATATATTTTTGAAATTTCGGTTAAGGTTAAAATATTCATAAATTAAAATTCTCCTTAAAATTTAAGATTACTCTCCGCGCAAAACAAGAGCAGGGTCAACATCCACAGTTGCCCTTACGGGAAAGAGGGAAGCAACAATAGTTATAACGATGGAAGAAATTACGGTAAAAGGTGCCAGCCTTATGGGAAAGGAAACTTCTCTTGCAAAGACACTTATACTTACATTATTTGCAAATAAGTAACCGAGCCCTATTCCTAAAATACCGCCCATGAGCCCAAGCATAACCGCTTCTCCCAAAAAATCTATAACAACACTTTTATTTGAAGCACCTAAAGCTTTTTTTAAGCCTATTTCTTTTCTGCGTTCCACAACTACGGCCATCATGGTAGTGGTAACACATATCATAGTCAAAAATAAAACAATAATGGTAACAATCCAAACAAGGGCCTGAAGTTTACTTAAAACCGTATCCTGAGATTCGGTAACACGCTTTACAAGACGGGGGGTAATACCTTTTACATCATTTGAAACTTTTTCGGCAATTAAATTAAGATAATCCCTGTTTCCGTCAATACTGCACTCAATTACATCGAAGGCATCATTATAGCCGACAATATTTTTTATATCATCAAGGCTCATAAAGATAAATTCTTCTTCGACACCCCCTGTTGTAACTATGCCCGAAACCTTAAACTCGTTTACGGTTACATCTCCGTCAGGTTTCGGAGTGTTTACAATAAAATTATCTCCTATGGATAAACCTATGGCCTTACTTATTTCATGGCCGATTAAAACTTCCTTTTTTTTGTCAGGCCATTGTCCGCGTACAAGCCAATATGGACTATTGTTCTTTGCACTTATAAGATCGGTAGCTGCTATCATATAGGGCTGCTCGTTTACCTTTGCAGGTTTGTAAATATAAGGAGCAAAACCTACAAGTTTGCCTGAATCGATTTCTTTTTTAATTTTATCGATTTGCTCTTTTTTTATTTTTGCATCGCTTTCGGAAGGAAGAAATATCATATTTGCCCCATAAGAGCGGAATACCGTTCCCATCTGCCGCGGAATGTCGTAGTAAATAGTCAATAAGCCCGATAAAACGGTTGAACCGATTGCAATAGCCAGCAAAGCTACCAACATTCTTGAACGGCGCCGCAATAAAGAACTCATTATCATTTTAAAATACATCTTATTTTTAGTCATATCTTAACACCTCTAAACAGGAACATTTATTTTCCGTGCAAAACTTCCGTGGGGTTTAGCTTTAATAAATATCTTACCGACGGAAAACTTCCCAAAAGGGTAATCAAAAAAATGATAAGCACTACAATGGGAATAACCATGGGAGCCGGCGGAATTGCAGAACCGAAAACGCTTCGGCCTATTATCTGCGTTAAACCCAACCCTACAAAATATCCGGCGGCACCGCCGATAATTCCTATTACCATAACCTCAGTTAAAACCGAAACGGTAACGGCCGTATTACTTGCCCCGATTGCTTTTTTTAAGCCGATTTCAGCCCTTCTATCCATAACACTCGCCGTTACCAAGTTTGAAATACCGAGAGCTGAAGCGATCAAACTTAAAATGGTAATTAAAAGCATTAACAAGCTTGTCTTATTTAAGATAGCACCCTCGGATTCGGCCACCTGTCTTATCGGCTTTGCAACCGCATCCGTTATAACTTCCTGAATCTGATAACAAATACTGCTTACATAGGCGGTGCAATACCATATTTCCATTTCTTTTATCGTTAAACTTAACGGGTTTCTTGCGGCCTTTCTTGCCAAATCATTATCGGGAGTCGTCAAAGCACTTACCTCGATGCTTTCACAAACATTTGTCTTTCCTAAAAATTCTTGGGCCGTATGCAATGTAGTAAAAATTACCTCATCTTCATTGCTTCCCGAATTAAAAATTGCAGAGACTTTTAAAGTTTTAGAGGCTGCAGCACTTGTAAGTTTTATCTCGTCCCCTACTTTTAAGTTATTCCTTCCTGCAAAAAGACTTCCTACCATACAGGAAGAATTATCATCATCCGAAACCCAGTTTCCGTTTACTTCCCACCATGTACGCATTCTTCTTATTCCGGTTATAACTTCCTGCCCGGTATGCAAGTCTATTCTAAAATCGAACCATGTACCCGACAGGCGGACAGGTTTATCCGCTCCGTCATAATCTACTTGCACATTTAAAAAAGGTGCATAATCGACAATATTGTATGCCCAAAATATGGTTTTAATTTTATACAATTCATCTTCTTTTAAGAATTTTTTTGTGTTTCCGGATTCTTCTCCGTAAATATCATCTAAAAGAGAAGATTCTTTATGAGCAACATTGATATTGGCTCCATAAGTTTTAAGCTCTTGGTTTACCTTATCTCCTACACCAAGCATTGTGTTAAGCATAGAAGTTGAAAGACTTGCGCCTAGGGCAATGGTAAAAGCTATCATCACCATTTTTCCTTTTTGTCTAAAAAGCGCCCCCGCTATCATTCTCCAAAACATAACTTCCCCCATAAAAACTTTTTGCTATTTAAAACGATGAGCCTCGGACTCAAGGTCTGATATCTTTATTTTAATATTCCCGTCATGCACAATATAAGGAATCGGAACAGGATTGCATCCTCCGGGAAAACCTATGGTAGCCTTATTCATAACGACATCGCAAAGTTTGCAAATTACTTCATTATTCCGTTCAAAATAACCGCTGGGGCCGCATATATCGCATGCATCAAGGCCTACACCGTAAGCACCTTCACTTTTTTTTATGGCAATAAAACGCATACTGATACCTTGTTCCGTTACATATTCATAGCGGTGAAGTTTATCATCTTCCAACTGCTCTAAAGAAATAACAGCCATACCGTCTGCAATCGTATAATTTTCAGGCGGTGACAAAGGAACTTCTCTGTCTACATAAAAACGCAAAAAAGATAAAGAAAAAACCGAAATCACTAAAAGGCTTAAAGAAAATCGAGCCCACCTTTTTGCATTACGTTTTTTTGCTTTTATTTTTCTTAATTCGGCATTGTTATTATATGATTCGGTAATTTTAATATTTTTTTTCCATAAAAGAATCGGAGCAAACATTATAAACACAATGACAGCAAATATAAAAAAGTTTCCGTTATTCACCACCATTGCAATAAACCAAAAAATAAAATTATTCCGCGGAATTATTCTTAAAGAATATAAACGCTGGATTATTACCACAATTTGAGTTATCCCTAAAATACAAAGAGAAGCTATTACGGTAATATTTAATTCGATATCGGATAACTTTATTAAGGTTTTATAAATTGAAAGACTTGCAAGAACAATAAAAACTATTCCGAGCAAGTAGCCTATAAGTCTATATAAAACGAGGGTGCTTACCGCACTTTCGCCGTAATTAACCAAGGTTGTAGAAAGAGTTATTATAACGGGAAGATAATAAAATATTGTTGCAGCCGTATATAAAAAAACAGTTGTGCCAAAAATATTTTCGTACAATAAAGATTTTTTCGCTTTTGTTTTAAACAGTAAAAGAACAATTAAAAGTAAGAAAAATATACTTACGGGAATCATCGACCAAAAAGCAAAATTGGTTCTATTTATGTAATTAGGAATAGATCTTAATATTGCAGAAACAATACTGCCGATAAATCCTGTGAGTATACCTAAAAAAACAATATACCGTTTTTTTTCGGGTCTTTGGGTTCTAAATGAAGCAAAAACAACTGCAAGAACTAAGGCAAAGCCTATGCCTGCTTCAATAACCCTTATATAAAATTTTAAAATGGTGCACCTCCAAAACATCAAAAGTAACCGCCCAAGCTAAAGCCTCGGCGGTTACAAATTGAATGAGTAATTAGTATTAGATTATACTACTACCGATTGGACAAGTTTACCACTGAGGTCCTGTCCATTCAAAATCTTTCCATTCAACAACGATGGGTTCCGTCCAGAAACGTCCGGTAACGCCTGTTTCTTTGTCGACATGAAGAAGATAATCATTTCCCGGTGCCTTAATTTCAAACTTGATATTGTACTTACCTAAGCCTTCTTCAAATTTTACGTTAGCACCATAGTGAGGTCCGTCACTGGCATTCATCGGCATAAATGCAACTTCCTGTACCTTTGAAGAACCTACTTTTTGGATGTAAGCCTTAACATGTAAGTAAGGAACAAAGTCGCCGGCACCGTAACCCAATGTTGCGCCTTTTTCATTGGCAGAAATATCGGCTTCCATGTGGCAATCAGCTTCGTTCTTTGACAAACTGTTACCGGCAGGTTCCATATCTACAGGCTGAAAATAAACACCTGCAACCGTTAATATTCCGGCATCTTGCTCATCGCCGATGGGGAACTCGTCAAAACCGGCAGCGCCTTCCTCGTGGGGTTTAGGGGCAGCCGTTTTCTCTTCAGTAGGAGCAGGTTTCGCAGCCTGCTGTACCGCTTCTTTTTTTTCGCATGATGTAATTACAAAAGCAATTGCAAGCAATGCAAAAATACAAGATAAAGTTTTTTTCATTTAAAAACTCTCCTCTATATTTAATTTTTTTGGACTAAATTAATTATCCCCGCCTTCTTCTTTCTTTTTTAATTCGGCAAGAATCTTTTTATTTTTTTTGACATATAAACTTGAAAACACAATAATCGTAATTAAAACTATTATTTGAGGTATCAAGCTTTCATAGGTTGCATATATGCCTAAAAAATCCAACTCAAAACTTTGCATCCACGGGATTATAGTCTTTCCGACCACACCTGCAGCCTGCAATTCCGAAACGCCCTTTCCCGTAAACGAAAAACAAAGTATGTACATCAAAATACTTGTTACGGTAAAAAACGGCTTTAAGGGCAGTTTTACACTTAAAAATCTAAATGCAAGGAAAACACCGGCTAAAATAATCACCGATAATACAATAGCTAAAATCATAGCTCTTTGACCGCTTGCACCTTGAACGGGAACTCCTTGGAAAAATAAAATAAGTTCGGCTCCTTCTCTTGCTACGGCAATAAAGGCAGCAAAAATCAAGACCCACTTATTACCGGTCGATACCGAAGATTCAACCTTCTTTTTAATATATCTTTCCCATGCTTCCGTTTCCGATTTTGAAATCATCCAGTTGCTTACATAGAACAAAACTATTACGGCAACGAACATTCCGATGCCTTCAAAAACCTCTTGAGCTATGCCGCTTTGCGCACCTGCCAATAAACCGAATAAAAAAGCTAAAACTATACTTACAAGAATACCGGCAAGAGCTCCGATATAAACGGAAGATATGTACTTCTTTTTTCCGGTTTTTACAAGATAAGCGATAATAGCCGCTATAACCAAAATAGCTTCCAAGCCTTCACGCAGTATAAGCACAAAGCAGGAAATAAAGGTTGCAACAGCCGCCGATTTCCCACTCCCGCCCTTATCATTGGAAGTGCCGTCAAGCTCGGCTGCATCATGGTAGAGCATTGCTATAAGAGCATCCTTATGAGCTCTTATCATTTCGTTATCCTTATCGCTTTTTACGTTTTTCCTGTACTCATAAAAAGCATTTTCGACAGCCGTTTTGCGAGCACCGGAAAGATAGCTCATCGTTATCTTTTCCATTCCCTTGGATTCGTAATATCTAAAATAAGCGGCATTTACTTCATCATAGGCTTCACGGGTTTTCCCCTGTGTATACAATTCGTATGCATTATTCAGGTGAATTTCCATTTTTTCGACTATTTTAGTCCAAGTGCTCAAGTCTTCTTTTTCTTTGGCTGAAACAGAAAACAAAAAAGCAAAGAAAATCAAAAAAATCGATAAAAATCTTTTAAAACTATCATTAAACATATTAACTCCAATTTTGTAGCCAAGACTTACAAAATTCTACTTCAAGTATATCAAGTCAAAAAAACAATGTCAAGCTTCTCTTACATATTTTTTTAATTTTTTTAATAACATAAACGGTACTAAAATCAAGTTTTCGTTAATTCTCCATCATTCATTCTATATATGGTACTATTCTCACTTAAAATTTCAAAATCATGTGTTACAATCAAAACGGCGGTTCCTAGTTTATTAACACTTTTTATAAGATTCATAACCGTTTCAGAAGTTTCCTTGTCAAGATTTGCCGTAGGTTCGTCTGCAATAAGTAATTTAGGAGAATTCATAAGAGCCCTTGCTATCAACATTCGCTTTATTTCTCCGCCGGATAAATTTTGAGGCATCTCGTTCTTTAAATGAGCTATATCCATCAAGTCCAAGAGGCTTAAAGCCCTGCCCTCACTGTCTCCGTCCCTTTTAAATAAAAAAAACGGAACCCTTACATTATCAAATACCGAAAGATTCGACAAATAAGCCAATGACTGAGGAACAAAGCCTATCGACTCGTTTCGGTAAAAGCTCTTATCGATATCATTCATAGATGAAATATCTTCATCTTCAAAAAAGACCTGCCCTTGGGTAGGATCTAAAATACCGGATATCAAATTAAGAAAGGTTGTTTTTCCCGAACCCGAACGCCCTACAATGAATACAAAATCGGAAGCCGAAATGGAAAAGTCTACATTTTTTACTGCAAAAAAAGAATTCCTGCCTCTTGCAAAGGATTTGGAAAGAGATTTTGTTTTTAAAAGCATAGGTTTCCTTTTTTATAAACTACTCATTTATAAATTACTCAACTTTTTCTTTGCGTGAAAGAAAAACATAAACAAGGCTTACCGTAATCAAAGCAATGGCCAATAGAATAACTATAGGCTTTGTATAAATATTGCAGCTCATATTTGGGTGTTTACAGGTACCGATAACAAGGGTTTCAAGTAAAATAAGACTTACTCCCATTCCGATATTGTAGACGGATATTCCAAAGCGCGATTTTTTACAAATAAAAAAAGCAAGTCCTGATAAGGCTATCAGCCCCCCTAACAACCTCACAGCTTCTCCCATCCAATGACATTTCATAAAACTGCCGTCAGCCTTAGGATGACATACATGGGCAAAGCCGAATGGAGCAAATAAAACCAATAAACCGATTATAATAATAAGAGCACTGAATATATATCTTTTCATATTTTCCCTTCCTATAATTTATAAAATTTAAAATATCATATGGAGTATAGACTCATCAAAAAAAAATGTCAATCTCATATTACATAAATTTTAAATAATATGTCTTTTCTAAAAACCCAATAAGTTTTTTAAGATACCCTCATATTGACCTCAGCAATTTTTTTTTATATAATATCGTTCATTATGGATATCTTTGATATTATAGGCCCGATTATGATAGGGCCGTCCAGTTCGCATACGGCAGGAGCCGTAAGAATAGGCTATTTAACAAGGGTTCTTCTTGCAGAACCTGCTATAAAAGCAAGAGTGTACTTACACGGGTCTTTTGCCTCCACCTATAAGGGGCACGGTACCGACAGGGCTATTGCAGCAGGTATTATGGGAATGAAACCCGAAAACGAGCGTATCAGAAACAGCTTAACCCTTGCAAAAGAACAAGGTTTGGACATTACCTTCGAGCCCATCGACATTCCTAATGCCCACCCAAACACGGCATTGATTGAAGTTACCGGTATTGACGGAAAGGAGCTTTCCGTGCAAGGCTCATCCATAGGGGGCGGGAATATTCTAATTACCAAAATAAACGGAAAACCTGTAGAGTTAAGCGGTAAAAACCCTACACTGGTAGTAGAATATAAAGATATCCCAGGAAGAATAGCCGCCATAACAAGCGTAACGGCAAAACACAAGATAAATATTTCGCAAATTCATATCGGAAGAGATTACCGAGGGGGAACCGCCACAATGTGCCTTCAAATGGACGGTTTAAGCGTAGGCCCCGATTTAAAGGATGATATTTTAAACATAGAGCATATTTACAATGTCATCTTAATTCAGCCTGTATAAATTTTAAAAGGGTATAAACCATGAAAACAAAAACAATAGAGTATAAAAAAATAGAAGACCTGATACAAAAAGCAGCCGAAAACTCTTTAAGAATTTCGGATATCATTTTAGAAGACCAAAGCTCCGCCCTTGAAGAAACTAAGGAACAGTGCTTTGAGAGAATGCAGGAGCATTTAAACGTAATGCTTGAAGCAATTGACAAAGGAACAAACCCGGATATACGCTCTACAAGCGGGCTTACGGGCGGAGATGCCTATAAAATATACGAAAGATCGGAAAACGGAAAAGCACTCTGCGGCCCACTCCTTGCTAACGGCATAAGAATGGCAATGGCCGTTTCCGAATTAAATGCTTCAATGGGAAAAATAGTCGCAGCCCCCACTGCCGGCTCTTGCGGTATTCTCCCCGGTGCAATCGGAGCCGTTCTAAAAACAAAGGATGTAAAAAAAGAAGATGCAGTTATGTCTCTTTTTACGGCGGGAGCTATCGGCATGGTTATAGCCAACACGGCTTCCATTTCGGGAGCTGAAGGCGGATGTCAAGCCGAATGCGGCTCAGCCTCAGCCATGGCAGCAGGAGCTATAGTGGAAATGTGCGGAGGAACACCTGAAATGGTAGGCCATGCAACGGCTATTGCGCTTAAATGTATCTTGGGTCTTGTTTGCGACCCTGTAGCAGGCTTGGTTGAAGTTCCTTGTGTAAAACGGAATGCTTCGGGTGTAAGTTTGGCCTTTACGGCAGCAGAGCTTGCCCTGGCAGGAATCAAAAGTGCTATTCCCGTAGACGAGGTTATAATAGCCATGAAAAAAGTCGGAGATTCCATGCCTTCAGCCTTGAGAGAAACTGCCGAAGGAGGTCTCGCCTGTACAGCCACAGGCAAAAGACTTCAAAAAGAAATATTCGGAAAAACTTTATAAGATGGTATCTTCTAAAAACCGATTTTTTTAAGGGTGCCTAAAAGTTATTTTTCAGCCTTTTCAACAATGTAGGTAAGCCCTTCCCGCCTCAGGACTCTGACCATTGAGCCTGCATGAATTTCTTCCGAAAGGGAGCGGGCACTCCATGTCGTACCCTTATACTTTATTCTGCCTTCCTTGTTATGAAAAACCGTTTCAATAACATCGGCAAATTCGTCTCCTTCTTTGTCGCTTTTTTTATCCGAATAGAAAATAGTCCCCTTAAAAATAGGAGTGAATTTTTTACGCAAAAAAGCCAAAGAAAGAACCGAAAAAATAACAAATATTATTATTTGAAGCCAAAGAGCTTGATTAATAAAAGGAATTAAACTAAAAACGGAAGTAAAAACAGCTCCGAAGCCGAAGAAGATAATAACAAGACCGGGAATTATAAGCTCCAAGCCTATACACAACACACCGATCAAAAGCCAGATAGACCACCATCCCATAAACTACCCCCTAGAAAAAGCATAAGCACGAGAAAACCCGTGCTTAGCTTATAAAGACAATTAGTCTTTAATATTGTATCGTTTCTTAAAGCGATCAATTCGTCCTGCAGTGTCAACAAGCTTTTGTTTTCCCGTAAAAAAAGGATGACACTGAGAGCAGATTTCAACCTTGATATCTTTTACTGTAGAACGCGTATTTATTACGTTTCCGCAAGCGCAAGTAACGGTTGTTTCTTCATATTTCGGATGAATATCTTTTTTCATACAAACCTCCCAAGGTAGTGTTATAATATACAATATTTATTCTTTTTGTGCAAGACCGGCATTCATTGATTTTAAGAAAGCTTCATTATTCTTGCTCTTATTCATTTTATCTATTAAGAATTCGATGATATCGGCATCATCCATCGAGCTGATGAATTTGCGTAATATCCACATAAGCTGCATCTCTGCTTCCGTTAATAAAAGTTCTTCTTTTCGAGTTCCCGAGCGCTTTATATTGATTGCAGGGAATAATCGGCGGTCGGAAAGTTTTCTGTCTAGGTTTACTTCCATATTGCCCGTTCCCTTAAATTCTTCAAAAATAACCTCGTCCATCTTGCTGCCGGTTTCAATAAGAGCCGTAGCTATTATCGTTAAACTTCCGCCTTCTTCGATATTTCTTGCGGCACCGAAAAAGCGTTTGGGCTTATGGAGAGAGTTTGAATCCACACCGCCGGATAGCACCTTACCCGAAGTAGGCATCGTCTGGTTATAAGCCCTTGCCAAACGGGTAATCGAATCCAAAAGAATAACTACATCCCTCTTGTGCTCAACAAGGCGTTTTGCCTTTTCGAGTACCATTTCAGCAACTTGAACGTGGCGGGTTGCCTGCTCATCAAAGGTAGAAGAAATAACTTCCGCATTTACAGTGCGCTCCATGTCGGTAACTTCTTCGGGACGCTCATCTATCAAAAGAACTATAAGATAAACTTCAGGATGATTGGCCGTAATTGCATTGGCTATCTTTTGAAGCATTATCGTTTTTCCCGTACGAGGAGGAGCTACAATCAATCCTCTCTGCCCCTTTCCTATCGGACAAAAAAGATTCATAATTCGGGTAGATATTTCCTGAGTAGTTGTTTCAAGGTTTAATTTTTCTCTAGGATAAAGGGGGGTGAGGTTATCAAACGGAATACGGCGCTGCGATTTTGCAGGCTCATCAAAGTTGACCGTTTCAACCCTTAAAAGGGCAAAATATCTTTCACCCTCTTTTGGAGAGCGGATTTGACCATAAACCGTATCACCCGTTTTAAGATTAAAAAGCCTTATCTGACTGGGAGAAACATAGACGTCATCAGTTCCCGTCAAATAGCTGTTTTGAGGCGAACGTAAAAAACCGTATCCGTCAGGAAGGGTCTCTAAAGAACCGGAAGCAAAAATAGTGCCGCCCTGATTGGTATGGTTTTTAAGAATGTGATAAATCACATCCTGTTTTTTCATTAAGGAAAGTTCATCCTCCGGTACGCCGTATTTAATGGCCATATCCCTTAAATCATGCATACGCATCTTTGTAAGATCGTTTATAATAATTTTAAAAGAACTATCTGATGCGGGCGGGACTTCTTCTTTTTCTTCTTGAATATCTTTAGGTATACGTTTTTTTGCAGTTACACTAGTTCTTTTTGCCAGTTTGGTTTCAGCTTCATCCGAAAAGCTTTCTGTTTTTTTTCTTCCGCGGGAGCGGACAACAACTTTTTTTTCAAGAACTTCATCGTCTGCTTCATTGTTTTGCTCAATTCTTGTCTGCTCTACAGCAGCTTGAATCTCATTTGCCGGACTAAGGGATGGATCATCAGCCTGTGAGTCGGACGGACTAATACTCAAGTCTCCATCAGAGTTAATACCCTCATCAAACAAGGTATCCTCAGAGGTTTGCGGCAAAGTTTTCCTTTTTCTTATTGTCATCGGATTTTTCTCCTACGTTCGTAACTTAAATATATCATTCCAAAATTCAGTATTCGGCTTAAGGAACCGAAAAAGACATGTAAAATGAATTGTTACTGTTGAATAGATTTTTAGTCTAACAAATTTATTTTATTTTGTCAAGTAAAGCTTTTTTAGTTTTAAGATTACTAAAAAAATACCCTCGATTTAATCGAGGGTATCCATCTCCTAGGGGAATTGAACCCCTGTTGTCGGGATGAAAACCCGATGTCCTAACCACTAGACGAAGGAGACATGGTCAAAACTCATCGCATTGAAATGCATTGCGTTGACAGGAATGGAATATATCATATTTTTATAATTATGTCAAGCAAAATTACAAAAATTCTTTTGGGAACCTCGAAAAACTTCAGTTTTTTAGAGGTTTACCTTAAGCTTACTTGCGTATTTCTTATCCAATCAGGTCTTAAAACCTCAGCCCCGCCCATATAAATATGCCTCGGCTTTCTCCTTGAATAATAATAAATTAAAATTCTAATAGTTTTAGGTAAGCTGCCTTTCATACAAGGCTCTAAAGCACAAAAAAGGGCCGTATTTTCTGCAAAGCCCTGTCTTCTTAAGGCTGATGCAGGATTTAAAGCCCTTATATCTGAGGTAACCGTAAATTGTATTGAAACTATGTTCTTTTCAGACAGGGAATTTTCCATCAAGATTCGGCTGTAAAGGTTTACAATTGCCGAAGATATACTTTCTTCACTATCTTCACAGCATACAGCCCCGCGCAAGGCTCTTAATTTTTTTATCAAGCTCATTTTTTTTTTGCTTAAAATCTTTAAATTAAAGCGCTGCACCTTGACTTATTTACAATGGTGCAGTGCTTTAGAATTAATTTTTATTTGGCAGGCTTCTTAGCAGTTTTAGCGGCAGCCTTGGCAGGCTTTTTTACACCGGCCTTAGCTTTTGAAGCTTCAACTTCAGCCTGAGCTGCGGCAAGTCTTGCTATAGGAACTCGTAATGGTGAAGCGGAAACATAGTCCATTCCTGCCCTGCAGAAGAACTTAACCGAATTTAAGTCTCCTCCGTGTTCACCGCATACACCTATTTCCAAGTTCTTTTTAACTTCTCTTCCTTTTTGAATAGCAGTAGATACCAAGATACCCACACCTTCTTGATCCAATGACTGGAAAGGATCAGCCTTAAATACGCCGGCCTTGTTTTCATCTACATATTCAGGGAGGAATTTACCTGCATCATCCCGGCTTATACCTATGGTCATCTGTGTGAGGTCGTTTGTACCGAAGGAGAAAAATTCCGCATATTCTGCTATTTTGTCTGCAAGAAGGGCTGCTCTCGGAGTTTCAATCATAGTACCGACCATGTACTTAAGTTTTTTATCCTTAGCTTTTTTCTCGATGATATCGTCTGCAACAGCTCGAACCCTCTTTTCCAAAATCCTAAATTCTTTTGCATCGATTGTAAGAGGAATCATTATTTCGGGTAAAACGGCAATTCCTTTCTTTTGAACCGTGCAGGCAGCATTTATAATGGCAGTAACCTGCATCTCAAGAATTTCAGGATAGGTAATGCTCAAGCGGCAGCCCCTGTGTCCCAACATAGGATTTGCTTCAGTCAGCTGGTCTACTCTGTTTTTAACACTTGCAAAACTTATATTAAGTTTTTCAGCCAACTTTTGCTGACCTTCTTTATCATGAGGAACAAATTCGTGTAAGGGCGGGTCAATCAAGCGGATGGTTACGGGATATCCGTTCATAGCTTTAAAGATACCTTCAAAGTCCTTTGTCTGATACGGAAGAAGTTTTTTTAGAGCCTTTTCCCTTGCTTCCTTGTTTTCTGCAATAATCATTTCACGGATTGCCTGTATCCTGCTCTCATCGCTAAAGAACATATGTTCGGTTCGGCAAAGACCGATACCTTGGGCTCCGTGGCCTACGGCAATCTTAGCATCTTCGGGCGTATCGGCATTTGTTCTTACCTTTATTTTTCGTATCTGATCAACCCATTCCATGATTTTTTTATAGGCTGCAGGAGGCTTGGGAGTAATTAAGGGTAACTCGCCCTTGTAAACAGCTCCCTTTGAACCGTCCAAGGTAATGTAGTCTCCTTCTTTTAAGACAATACCCTTGGCCGAAATTGCTTTTTTCTCGTAATCGATTCTTAAATTTTCACAGCCTACTATACAGCATTTTCCCCAACCTCTGGCAACTACGGCTGCATGGCTGGTTTTTCCTCCGGTTGCGGTTAAAATACCCTCGGCAGCGTGCATACCGCCTACATCTTCGGGACTTGTTTCATGACGAACAAGAACAGCTCTTTTACCGTCCTTTGCAGCAGCTTCCGCAGCCTCTGCCGAAAGACAGATTATACCGCATGCAGCTCCCGGAACGGCAGGAATACCGTCAACAAGGTGAGAGCTTTTTATTTCGGAAGCTTTAGAATAATCCAAGGCCTTGTAGAAGACTCCTTCAATGTCTGAAGCCTTAATACGGCTAACAGCTTCTTCCTTGGTTATAAGTTTTTCTTCCACCATATCTACAGCCATCTGGAAGGCTGCTGCAGGAAGCCTCTTACCGGTTCGGCACTGAAGCATGTATAATTCACCTTCTTCAACGGTAAATTCCATATCCTGCATATCCTTATAATGTTTTTCAAGGATTTTGCGTGCATCGCAAAGTTTTTTATAAGCAGCAGGATCTTTTTTTGCAAATACATCGAGTTTAATAGGAGTTCTGATTCCTGCAACAACGTCCTCACCTTGGGCATTAAAGAGGTATTCACCGTAAAAGTCGTTTTTACCCGAATTCGGGTCGCGTGTAAAGCAGACTCCTGTTCCGGAATTATCTCCTTTGTTTCCGAATACCATCTGCATAACGTTTACAGCCGTACCGCGGATTCCTACAATGTTCTCAACCCTTCTGTAAGTAACGGCCTTATCCGACATCCAAGAACCGAATACGGCTCCGATAGCACCCCAAAGCTGTTTTATGGGATCTTGGGGGAAGGGAGATTTTATTTCTTTTTCATAAAGTTTTTTGGATCTATCTATAACATCCTGTAATTCCGGTTCGTTTACATCGGTATCCGAAACTTTTGCAGTCTGAGCAAGATTAAGACGCTTTTTTGTTCTTTTTTCTTTTACATCATCAAGAATTTTATCGAATTTTTCACGTTCAATGTTCATTGCCGTAGAACCGTACATCAAAATAAACCTACGATAAGCATCCAAAGCAAACCTTAAATTTCCGGTCTTTTCAGCCAAGCCTTGAACGGATTGGTCATTTAAGCCTAAGTTTAAAATTGTCTCCATCATTCCGGGCATCGAAACGGGAGCTCCCGATCGAACGGAAACCAAAAGAGGATCTTTTTTGTCCCCAAGTTTTTTTCCGGTAATTTTTTCCAATTTTGAAAGATAGGATTCGACTTGAGCTTTTAGTTCGGCAGGATACTTTCTGTTATTTTTATAATACTCTTCGCAAACCTCGGTTGTAATAGTAAATCCGGCAGGAACAGGAAGTCCTATTGCCGTCATTTCGGCCAAACCGGCACCCTTGCCGCCCAATACTTCCCTCATCGTACCATTACCTTCAGCGCTACCTCCGCCAAAAAAATATACATATTTTGACTTTGCCATTGCATTGTCCTCCTTGAACATTGAACAATTATTACAATATATTTATATATTGTATCTTGTATAATATCAATTGTCAATGTATAATTATAACAATTATGAAAAAAAATCTTAACTATTATTTATTTTTATTTATCACAGCGGCATTTTTTATTTTAAATTCCTGTAATTCAACCGAAATTTCCGAATCAAAATTACCTCAAAAAGAAAATGATATAAGCGAACTTGTTTTAAGTTTCTCAGGCGATATTATGGCTCATGATGTCAATTTTAAAATGAAAGACTATAATAGAATTTATGATGATGTCAGGGATATTCTTTTAAACGATGATTTAACTTTTGGAAATGTGGAAACACCTGTCTGTGAAGAAAAGCCGCTTTCATCCTTTCCATATTTTAATATACATAAAGACTATCTAAGGGCTGCAATTGAAGGGGGCTTCGATGTTTTTTCCTTTGCAAATAATCACACTAACGATCAGGGTATTCAAGGAATAGACGGAACTATTAAAAGTTTTAATGCTTTAAAGGAAGAGTATAAAAATAAAGAGCTTTTTTCTTCCGGTTTAAAAAACAAAGAAGATGAAGATTTTAAACCTGTCCTAATCGAAAAAAAAGGCTGGAAGATTTTATTTTTATCTATAACGGAGCTTATCAACTCTCACGGTAAATCAAAGCACAGGCTTTATTACTCGGATCCCACAAAGGCAGGAAGAGAAAAACTTCTTTTATCCATAAAAAAAATGAGGGAAGAAAATCCTTGCGATATTTTTATTCTGTCTCTTCATCTAAACGAGGCGGAATACGGCCTTAAAGTTTTAGATAGTAAAAAGACATGGTTTAAGGCTTTAGCCCAAGCAGGAATAGATGTAGTCTGGGCTAATCATCCCCATGTTTTACAGGATTGGGAACTTTCCGATGTGGAACTTTTAAATGAGGAAACACCTGATTCTCCGTCTAAACTTAAAAAAAATGCCTTTTTTATGTACTCTATGGGAAATTTTATTTCGGGTCAAAGGTGGAAGGTGAACTATGCCGATCCGGCTTACTACAGGGAATATACGGGAGACTCAATAATAATGCAGTTACGCTTAAAAAAAATAGACGGTATTTTGCAGCCTGAGATAGAAGCGGCCCCTGTTTTAATTACAAACTATAACGAAAAAGATGCACCCGTAATAAAACGCTTTACCCAAGAATGGATTGAGACCCTTCCCGAAAAAGAAAGGGCCTACTATCTTAAAAGGCTTGAGCTTATGAGGGCCTACTTACCTAAGCTAAAATAAAAACTTACATCAAGGACTTATACTTTTCGGCCAAGACTTTTGCCTTTATGTTTGCAAGACCTCGGTAGCGTTCGGGGTTTGCAAAAAACTCTTCCGGCTTATCAAAGTTAAGCTCTTTTAATCTAGCCGTAACAAGGGCAAAGACCTTTTCTTCGGCTTTTAAGGCCTCATAAAAACTTATCTTTTGATTTTCGGCAGCAAGGGTAATCTTGCGTATTACCTCATGGGCATCGGAAACGCCGCATTCCGCCAAAAGGATATAAGCGGGCTCGGCCATAACGCCTCCCCTAACCTTTCCGCCGCCCTGTAAAAGGTTTTTGAGCATATTTTCCCTATCGGCCTGTAAGCCCTTTAAAATTGAATTCATACGGTTAAAGGCCAAGGCGAGGCCTGTCAGATAATCGGCTATAAACCTTTGGCTTGCAGAATTGGATAAATCCCTTTGGTGCTCCGAGATTTGATCCATATAAAAACTCATCACGCGGGGAGAAAAAGCCTTCCACAAGCTTTTTACATGTTCGGAGTTCCATGGGTTACGCTTTTGAGGCATGGTGGAAGAGCCTACCTGTGTTGCGCTAAAATATTCAAAAACCTCACCTATCTCGGTTCTTTGCAAATTGCGTAAATCGTCTGCAAGGTTTGCAATTATACCGAAGGCAATATTTGCTTCAAGAAGGAGGCGGAGCATATATTCGGGCTCCACAAGCTGATGAGAATATTCTGAAGGCTTTAAGCCGAGGTAATCAAGGTAGATTTTTTCAAATCTCATCGGATCGGAAACTATCAAGGAGGCCGCATTATAAGCCCCGACGGCTCCGGCAAATTTCCCTCGCAAATCTTTTACAAGCTCTTCCATTTTTAAAATCGACTTACCCAGACGGGCTACATATTCGGAAACGGCATAGCCGAAGGTAATAGGAACCGCATGCTGACCGTGAGTACGCCCGACCTGAGGCGTTTCAGCCTCTCTTTCAGCTATATCGCAAAGTAAAAGTTCGGTTTTCTTTAAAAGAGGAATTATTACCTTTATGACAGCGTCCCTTATCCTCATAGAAAAGGCCGTGTCAAGGATATCGGCACTGGTAGCCCCAAGGTGAACCAAGGGAGCTGTATTTTCGGGAACTTTTTTCTTTAAGACATTTACCAATGCCCTTATATTGTGCTGGGTCTTATGTTCTTCTTCATAAACTTCGGAAGGATCGATATTTAAGGCAATATCGTCCAAGGTTTTTTCAAGCTCGCCGCTCAGTTTTGGAAGTAAAGAGCCTTTTTTTTCTTCTGCTATTTTAAGATGAGCCTTTACAAGGGCCATTTCGGCCATGGCGCAATAAACGATGCCCGCCTCTTCCGATAAAAAAACCGACAGTTCATCATAAAGACCTCCTTGCGGGAGGGAATAACGATGATCTATCGGCGATATATTTTTAAAAATACTTCTAGTTTCCATACCCAATATAATGACCTAAAGAAGATGTTTAGTCAAGCGGTTGGATAATTCCTTATAGTTTACAACTACTACTAAATTTTATTTTATATCGATATAGAATTTTTTGATGTACCTTATTCTTGCGTCTGCTTTATCCCAAAATTTGCTTTCGGGATAGGCCTTAGTTAGGGTTTGATAGGCTTCCAAGGCTTTTTTTACGTTTTTATTCGGTCCGTTTAACTCGTATGCTTGACCGCGTAAAAATAAGGCCTCATCCAAATTTACCGAATAATTTTTAAAAAAATCTTCTGCCGAATTTAGAGCACTTGCTGCATTTCCTTCCGAAATATAGCCCCTTATCATATCCAACAACTCTGAAGCCGATTTAAAGTCCTGTCCTGATGTTTTAGACTCCGACTTTTCGGTTACGGTTAAAAGATCGGGAGCATCATAAACCTTGGAATTCTCTCTTTTTTTAACTGAAGACTCCGCCTTTAACGGTGTTCCGGCCGAAACTTCATCCAATGTCTTAGATGAAGATGTATCATTATTAACCTTCCCTTTATCAGTACCATATTTACTTTCATTTTTTAAATCAGGTTTATTTTCTTTCTGAGCGTTTATAGGCCCCTTATAGTCAGATGCTTTAACCGTATTATTAAGCTTTGTTTTTGCTTTTTCAACATGAACGGCAATAGAATCCGAAATAAAGTTATCCGAAAAAACATCAAAATATGAAAAGTTAAGAATATATGAGCCTTCATCTCCGGCTCCAAAATGGAAGATAGAGGTACCGCTTTGAAGTTTTCTTTGTTGATACTTTATACCTTTTTGTGCAGTGGACTCACCTAAATACACCCAACCCTCTCCCGGGTATACAACTTCAAGTCTCTGCCCCGTATAAAGCTTTACTGAACGGGAGGCTTTTTCTTCTTTTGAGTCATCAGGTTCGGTACTTGGAAATTCCGAAAAAACGCGGGCGGGCTCACTACCATCTTTAATTTTTTCCTCGTTCACAATATTCTTATCTGAATTATCTTCATTGGACATGCCGGAAACTTCCGGAACAGAAGGTTTTGTTTCTGCAGCTGTAGGAGCTTTATCGGAACTTATTACGGGTTTTTCTAAAGATTCTTTTTTAATTTCAGGTTTATTAACCTTATTAGGATCATCGGCCGGCTTTACTATTTGTTTTTTATCAGGCACGCTTATGGTGGACTGATTAGATGTTGAAGGCGCCGAATCCTGAGGCTTTTTTTCTTCAGGCTTCTTTAAAGGCTCCGGTTCAATTACAGAAGGTAACTTGGAATCCGTATCTTTCGATGAGCCGGCTTCATTATTTGATGAGGCAGGTTCATTTTCATCTTCCGTATCAACTATCAGCTCCAATGCCGGTTTATCGGCAACAGGCTTAGGATCGGAAACGGATTCTACCGATTCGGCTTCAGGTACTTTCATGATTATAATCTTTTCGGAATTCTTAGCATTTTCAGAATCCTTGGAAGTATCAGTATCGGCAGGACTTGAAACCGTAGCTTCAGTTTTTTTATCTAAAGTTTCGCCTGTATTTTTTTTAGTACTTGCACAGGAATTCAAAAAGATAAAAATCAAAAATAATATTAATATATAACGTATCGATTTCATGGAGCCGCCTCCAGTATTTTATCGGCAATTTTTTTGTTCTGTTTATGCAGTTCCTCCATATCCTTTTCGGCAGGAGGCTCATACCAATAGTCAACCTCTTCTTTTTCCCATATTTTATGCTGTTCCCGAGAAAACTGAATAGGAGGAAGGTAAAGGGGTTCATCTATAATTTGCAGTTTATCCGTGTCTACCTTACCGGATTTAAAATCGGAATTTTTAGATGATAAGACAGCTTTTTTTGTTTCGGAATATGATGCATCATCTTTTTTTTGTGAAAATATAATCAAAAGGAGGCTTAACGTTAAGATAAAAATCAAGGCACATACAGTTATAATAACCGGCTTTCTGTGATGAGAAAAAGAAACCTGCATGTTTTTAAAAATACCGCTTATTTTACTCTTGAGGTCTATCATTTTCTGAAATTTCCTCCTCATCGTTTACGGTTTTTATCCTTTTAGGCGGATGAGGCGGAATATAAACTCCCTCCTCAGGTTCAACATCTTCTTCTACAAAGGGCTCATTAACCAAGTCTATAGTTTTTGATTCAAGTTCCGTTTCATTATCCAGCCTTATGGCTATAACCTTTGAAACACCGGATTCTTCCATGGTAACGCCCAGCATGGCATTTGCACCTAAAACAGTCTTTTTATTATGAGTGATAACTATGTATTGACTTACATTTGCAAATTCACGAAGCGTGGTAACAAAGCGGGTAACGTTTTGCTCATCAAGGGCTGCATCAATTTCGTCAAGAAGACAGAACGGGGAAGGCTTAACCATATAGGTTGCAAATAAAAGAGCTACCGCAGTCATAGATTTTTCTCCGCCCGATAACAGACTGATATTTTCAAGTTTTTTTCCCGGAGGCTGTGCAAAAATTTCTATTCCCGATTCAAGCACATTTTTCGGATCGGTTAAGCGTATTTCAGCCCTTCCTCCTCCAAAAAGCCTTCTAAACATATTATGAAAATTCTTTTTAATCTTATTGTAGGTGTCCAAAAAAAGTTCGGTGGATTCGGCCGTAATCTCGTCCGTAATCCTCTGCAAGTCTGCACGGGCCTTATCAAGATCGCTTATATGTTTAGTTAAAAATTCATAGCGTTCTTTAACGCTTTCAAATTCTTCGGGAGCCATAAAGTTTACCCGTCCTAAAGAATCAAGCTTTTGTTTAATCGAAGAAAGACTGTCCCTAAGATCATTTACCGATGAGGTAATAGTAAACATCCTCTCCTCAAATTCCATAAGCTCTCGGGAATGTTTTTCTCTAAAATTTTCTTTTGTGTTACGGATATCGGCTTCAATCCCTGCAAGATCCAAATGGAATTTTTCCAAAAGAGAGTTTGCTTTTGAAAGCTCTGCGGTAAGCTTATCAACCTTTCCCCTCTTACTGGCAAGGTCGGAGTTTTTTATCGAAATTTCATTTTCAAGTTTTTCAAGCTCGGCACTTATCTTTCTTCCCTCATATTCCAAAGAATTTATCTCGCCTTCAAGTTCCGAAATATCTTCTTCCGTTTGCTTTAATTGTTTTTCTTCGGTAAAAAATTCGTTTTCAAGGTCATGAAGTATTTTTTTCTCTGAAGAAAGCTGCCGCTCTAAAAGTTTAACCTGATCTTCGGCATTTTTTGCCTGAGCATCTACCTTGGCTCTGTTTACACGCAAGTCTTCAAGGGTTTTGCGATAGTCGTTTATCTTGACTGAAAGCTCGTTGTTTTCTTCTATCAGAGCGGCAATTTTAGTACGGTTATTTTCGATAGATTGCCTGTTTTCCAAGATAGCGGCATCGACGGCTCTTTTTTTGGTAATAATACCTTCAGGAGCCAAAAAGTCATCAATAAAGCCTGCCGAAGATTTTTTATATTTTTCAAGGGCATTTTGAATTTCATCGCTTATGGATAAAAGTGAAGAAAAACTTTGAACGGAGTCTTCTGCGAATTTTTTTACATCATCTGCAGAATGATTTTCTATCGAGGCAAAGTCGGAAAATATAGCTTTTTTTCCCGTAACTAAAACCTTTAACCGGTTTAAAGCCCCGTCCAAGTCTTTTTCGGCTTCCAAGCGATTTGTAGAAGAATAACCCGCCGATCTTAAATTTTTATCAAGCTCGGTAACGATATCTTCGGTTATGGACTTTAATTCAAGTTCCATATCCCCTCTCATATCGTCAAGCCTTTTTATATTTTCTTCAAGCCTTTTTACTTCTTCCTTGTTTGAAGTAATCTTATGACTTGCCAAGTCTATGTTTTTTTCAAAGTCTTCGGCATTTTTTTCTATTGCAGAAACCTGTTTTTTAAACTCAAAAACATCGGCATTTTTTTCGGAAATATCGTCCTCAAGGCCTTCAATATTTTCCTTGGTTGAAGAGGTCTTTGCCTCCAGCTGGTTAAGCTTTAACTTAAGCTCGGAACGGCGTTTATTGTAAATTTGAACCTGCTCCTGTTTACCTTTTTGTTCTATGGCCAGGTTTAATACCTTTGTTCGGTAAGCATTAAGCTTCTCTTCCATTCCATTTACAATATCCATATTTTCCGAAAGGAGCCCGTGAATACCGTCAATTTGCTCCTGTATTGAATCTCTTTTTTCGGAAGCTTCTTTTAGGCTCTGTTTTTTTGCGGCAAGACCGTCTACAAAACTTTTTAAGCGTAAAAGCTGAATATCTCTTTCATGTTCAAAAACGGAATCTTTTAGCTCGCGGTATTTAATTGTTTGTTCAGACTGAATTTTTAAGGTATCATAGGATCTTCGGACCTCGGCCAAAGCAGCTTCAATCTGTTTCATATTTTCTTGGGTTTTTTCGAGCTTTCGTTCGGCATCCTGTCTTTTTACCTTAAATTTCGTTATACCGGCAGCTTCTTCAAAAAGATAACGCCTTTCTTCAGGCTTACTCGAAAGGATCTGGTCGATTTTGCCCTGCTCCATAACGGAATATGCAGCCTTTCCGACACCTGTGTCCCAAAAAAGTTCTCTAATTTCACGCAGCTTTGCCGGCTGATTGTTGATAAAATATTCGCTTTCCCCGGATCGATAAAGACGCCTCTTTATAGCTATTTCGCTTAAATCCAAATTCAAGAGGCCCTTTTCATTGCTTATAGTTAAGGTTACTTCTGCAATATTCAGCTGATTTCTCTTTTCGGTACCGTTAAAAATAACGTCTTCCATTTTGTCGGCCCGTAAAGTACGGGACGATTGCTCTCCCAAAACCCATTTTACTGCATCTACTACGTTACTTTTCCCGCAGCCGTTGGGTCCCAGGAGGGCTGTTATACCATCTGCAAATTCAATTTTTACTCTATCGGGAAAGGACTTAAATCCGAAAATTTCAAGATTTTTAAGAAACATAGCCCGAACATCCTTTTAACATGTACATATAAGAGATTATACAATTTATTTGCTTGTTTGTCATTAGGAATTGAAAAGTTTTTAAGGGATAGGATATTTTTTCCGATAAAAGGGGTGTTATGAAAGTGTTGGTTTTTGATAGAAAAATAGAAACTCTCGCCTTTTTGTGTGAAAAGCTGGAAAATCATGGAGTTATAACTATTGCTGCAGAAAACGGCAGTAAATTTATATGTAATTATTTGGATCCCGAATTGGATGCCATCATTGTAGCAACAAAAGAATTGGCCCATTATAGTTTGAATGAAGCCCGATTGATAAAAAAGATATACAAGGATATTACAATTTGCACTTATTTTCATGAAGATTGCTATAATATAAAAAATATCAATATAGTAAGCTCTTCAGGAATACATGAAAGCATAAAAAGAAATGAAAAAATCCTCAAAATAATTCTTTCAAAATGTAAAAGACGGCCGGATCTTAATAAGGACTATATTTACAGCCTGCCTAAAAAGTCCGGAATCTTGCTAAAGCACTTACTTATAAACAGACAAAAAGGGTTAAGTGATGAAGAGATAAGCACAATTTTTTGGGGAGAAAAAATTCCTTCAAAACAAAACAGCATCTATAATCACGTTTACAACTTAAAAAAATCTCTCAAAAAAAGTTTTAGCAATACATATACTATTTTAAAAGCAAACAAGCGTTACAGACTTATAAAACTAAAAAAAGAGGCTTAAACCATGGGATTTAAGCCTCTTTTATAAGATTAGGAAATACCTAGAACACCGGCGACACGCTCCAAAACTTTTTTGCGGTCAAGCGGTTTTACGATATAGTTCTTGGCTCCAAGTAAAAGAGCTTTTTTTACAAGCTCCTCCTTTCCCAGAGCACTTATCATAACTACCTTGGCATTTTTATCGAATGCCATTATCTGTTCCAAGGCGGTTAAACCGTCCATTTTCGGCATCGTAATATCCATTGTTACAAGGTCAACATTGGGGCATAATTCTTTATATTTTTCAACGCCCTCAAATCCATCAACAGCTGTAGCAACAACTTCATAGCCCTCGCTATTCAATATCTGTCCTATTTGCTTTGTAACAAATATAGAATCATCAACAACCAAAATCTTGTAAGGCGTTCCATCCGGTTTTTTCCCTTCAGGTGCCCTCTCGTTAATATTGGGAAAGTCCTGTTTCGATATCATAATAAAACTCCTTTAACTTTTTTATACTCGGTCACGAATTGCAACGTTGATTTCTACTCTACCTTGCGGAGCCGTCATCGGCACAATTAAAGCTTCGATATCATTATTGGATATCTTCATGTTTTCGCCCGTAAACAGAGCCGGAGGAGTTAAGTCAAACTTAAATCCTAAATCATGAAGCTTTGTTACAGCCTGAGCCGTAATAAGATTAGCCAATTCCGTAATCGTTGCGCGAGCAAGCTCATCAAATTCTGCCAATTCCTCGTTATTCATTGCAGAGGCAATCTTTAAAGCCGTATCCAAGGTCATATCAAAGATGACCCGGCCCTCAACATCCCCGGCAAGACCTACAATAGCTGCGACGCCCATAACCGGCATACAAGTCGATTTTAGGTACAAGTCACCGCGTTTTATATCCTCACTTAAAACTTGTGACAGGATATTGTAAGCAGCTTCGCTAAACGGATTAATATACTCTACACGCATTTATTTCTCCTTATCCTTTTATATTTATTCTTTTGTAAAAATTACAATATCACCTGAGCTGTTTCTCAGCCAGCCGTCCTGCTTGGGCATTGCCTCATTATGACCCAGAATTATAAGTCCGGAATCCTTAAGTTTTTCCCTAAATTCTTCTATCAGGGTTCTCTGAACATTTGGGTTCATAAAAGATAAAACATCCCTTGCAACAATTATATCTACATCGGGAACGGCATTTTGATGAGTACAATCATGGTACTCAAAAAGAATCATATCTTTTATCTCTTTTGAAAATGTCAAATTTCCGGAAGCAGTCTTTGTAATATAGGGCTCATAAATACCGGAAGCAATATCATCGGGAACCGAAAGCATGGGAGCATTCGAAATAGCCAACAAATCTGAATCATTTGCATAAATCTTTACATGAGCACGAGGATAGCGCATTTTTAATAGAACAGCAAGACTGTATGCTTCATATCCTTGCCCGCATCCTATACACCAAACATTAATTACGGAAGAAGTATTCTCCGGAAGCATTTTATAATAGGCATTTATATAGGCCTCATTCCAAAAGCGTTTTGTAAAAGGTGACAAGAAAGAGGATAAAAATTCTCCGGCATCTTTTTCGGATTGAATTTGCAAGCTTCCTGAAGGACGCATATCCTTCCACTCTAAATACCTTTCCTTGACCCAATCTTCATTAACGGCAGAAATATAGAATTTACCCATAGCAGATAAGGTATCGCCTATAAATTTTATATCCAGATTTTCTGAAGATTGGCTGCCTTGAAGCTTTACAGGTTCCTTTACTACACTTGCAGCAACAGGAGCCAAGTCTTCCTTGACTTCTTCTTTTTGACGCGAAGCAAATATCTTATCGACATCAAGAAGAATGTACAGATGGCCTCCGTTTTCTACAACACCGTGAATATATTTAATATTTATATCGCCGAAGATAGGATGAGGGGGTTGAATTGTACTGCTGGATACACCCACAACCTTATCGATAAAGTCAACTACAACACCGAAGGTCTGATCTTGAACATTTATGATAACCATACTTTCAGGCTGGTTTTTTTTGCGGGCCGGTACAGGAATATTAAAGAAAATACGTAAATCTATTATCGGAATAATATCACCGCGGAGGTTGTATACTCCCAAAACAAAGGGAGAAGTATTGGGTACATAGGTAAAATTTCCGGCCTTTGCTATTTCCTTAACACGCATAATGTCTATTGCATAATCTTTACCGGCAAGAGAAAATGTTACCATCTTAAAATCTACAACAATCATCTGCTCGTGTAGAGAATCAGTATCTCCTATGCCTATGCCTGTATTTACCTTTAGTTCTTTCATTTCTTCCATAATGTCTTTCCTTAACCTACCAAATTGAAGCCTCGCGGCGCTCCCTAGCCTGCATTTCCTGCTTTAAGCCAAGCTCAAGCAGCTGTGCAACATCTATAATCAACGAAACGGAGCCGTCGCCTAAAATAGAAGCACCGGCAATTCCCGGAGAATTAGTAAACTGATCCTTCAAGGGCTTTATTACAACAGCCTCTTCACCAATAAGACTGTCTACCATAAGACCTACTTTTTTTTCTTCGGTTCCTACAACAACTATATAATTATATCCGTCATCATCGGTTTCTGCCGATGTAATACCGAACAGGCGGTTAAGCCTTAAAAGGCTGTATACCTCATCACGGACATTAAAAACTTCATAATTATCTATGCGGTTAATTTCATCGGGTTTTACCCTGTGACTTTCTATAACCGAAGTAATAGGAATCGAGTAAACTTCGTCCCCTACCCTGATCAAAAGCCCCTGTATAATAGCCAGAGTCAAGGGAAGTTTTATAATAAAACGGGTTCCGACATTGGGTTCGGATTCTACCATAACGGTTCCGTTTAATTTTTCTATATGAGTCTTAACTACATCAAGACCTACACCTCGGCCAGATACGCTCGAAATCGTTTTACTTGTCGAAAAACCGGGAGCAAAAACCAACTGGAAGGCCTCAACATCGGTAAGGCTTTTATTCGGGTGTAAAATTCCTCTTTCAACAGCCTTTTGCTTTACCGCTTCAACATCAATTCCATGACCGTCATCGGCGACTTCAATAACAATCATATTGCCTTCGTTACTGGCTTTAAGAAGAAGGATTCCCTGCTCAGGCTTACCAAGATCTTTTCTTACCTCCGGAGACTCAACACCATGATCAAGAGAGTTTCTTACACAGTGCATTATAGGATCGAGCAAGTCTTCAACAACCGACTTATCGAGTTCAGTATCTTCACCTTCAATTACGAGTTGAACATTTTTATTTAAGTCTCTTGAAAGGTCTCGAACCACACGGGGAAAGCGGCTGAAAATCTGACTGATTGGAACCATTCGTATTTTCATAACTCCTTCTTGAAGCTCGCCGGAAATACGGCCCAAGTTTTGAGATGAAGACTTAAACTTTGTAACAGCAGCCTTCATTAAAGAGTCAAAATCGCCGAAAACATCCAAGAGGCTTGAATATTCGTTTAAAACATCCTGCTTTATAGAGTTGATATCATAACCTTGCTGAATTTTTTCGAGGTATTCGGGCATCTTATCCAATAGCCTTCTAGTTTTATCCTTATAAATTGTACTGGAGTTTTGAAATTTATCGTAGAGCTCTGCAAATTCAATAGTGCTTTGATTTAAAGAGGCCTTAGTTATAACGGTCTCACTTACCAAGTTCAAAAGATAATCTATTCTGTTTGCATCTACACGCAATATGGAACCGGATGAATGGCCGCTTCCTTGCGGGCTTGTTTGAGATTGTTTTTTCTCAGGTTTGGAAGGCTGTTCTTTAGCATCTTCAACAGGTTTTTCTTCCGTTTTTTCGGAAACTTTTACCTCAGAAACGCTAGCTTCGGGAGCTTTTACGGGAGCAGACTGTGCAGGAGCAGCCTTTGCAGGTTTGGGACTTTCAGGAGTTTTATCCTTAATGTCAAGTCTTTCGGCACTTGCAGAAAGAGTAACATCGCCTATAAAGGCTGCCTTTTCCAATATTTTGCTATCCGATGCTGAAGATAAAAAGTAAATTACCGTTTCATGGAATTCGTCTTCATATAAGGCATCAAAATCAGGAACTGTTTTTAAAACGCTGCCGTAATCTTTTAAGGCGGCAAAAACCTGAATACCGCCTACGGAATTCATTAAATTGGATTCATCGAATTTTACTATAACGGCATATAAGTCTTCACCTTTTTGGATTGTCTCTGCCAACTCAAGAATTTCATACTCTGAAAAATAATCTTTAATATCCAAATTTGAAGCCGAAGCCTGAACTTTCGGTGCAGAAACAGGAGGAACTGATGCAGGAACAGAAGCCTTAGGTGCCGAAGCCTTACTGCTCTTTTTTTCTGCCTTTGCAGGAATAAATGATCTTAATTGATTTACAATACCGGACACATCATCCGAGTATATGGAACCTGAGGCTCTGGCATCCAACATAAGTTTAATTATATCTATGGATTTTAACAGCAAATCTACGGTTTCTCCGGTTACTTTAACTGAACCGCTTCTAATCTCATCAAGAAGATCTTCCATTGCGTGAGTAAATTTAGACAACTCCAACATCTCTACCGTAGCAGAACCGCCCTTTAAAGTATGAGCAGCTCTGAATATCTCATCAATGGAGTTACGATCCTCGGGATTTTGCTCTATAACTAAAACATTGCTTTCAAGTATTTCGACCTGTTGTTCAGCTTCACTGAAAAAATCTTTTAAAAGTTCTTCGTTATTGATATCAAGATAATCACTCATACATATATTCTATACTATTTACAATATTAGTCAAGAAGAAAACTGCTTTTTTTTAGTTTTTTTATTTATAAGAGCTTTTTTTTAAACTTAACTAGATTTTTTTTTAAATTTATTGTAAAATATGCAGGTATGAGTATCAAAAGCAAAAAAATAAAATTCTTATTATTCTTCTTTTTAATAAAGACCTCCCTTGTTTTTTCCCAAGGATTTTCGGTCCCTCATTTTGAAAACACCAATACTTTTTACGGCTTAACTACCAAACCATATATAACCGCCGACTCTCTAATACAGCTCAAACTCAGGATGGAACCGTCTAATAAGTTTTACTTTGATATGAATATCGATGCAAATATTGACAAGCTTATAGATTTTTTTTCTCAGGCTCAAGATCCGAACTTCGATGGAAATTTCCGCTTTTTAGGAGCCTCCCTCAATTTTCCTAAAATACAAAATCGCCCTCTTTCTCTTGCAATATTTACCGGCACATATGATACCTTAGGTTCAGACTCCATTTTACAGGAACACCTTAAAGTAAAAATGCCTGATCCTGAATTTAGGCGTTATCATCCCGCTTCGGCTTTCCGTCCGCGCAATTTTGTACAAGGAACCGGATTTGGAATTTACGGAGCCTTTTTTTCCGGTTTTTACCTTGGAACATACCTGACGTGGAATGAAAAATTGGGAGATAATCTTCAAATAAAATCGGATTTTAGAATGGGCGGAGCCGTTGACTTTTTTGCCTTTGATTTTTTTGCCGGAGCCTCTTTTCCAAAAAATGTGATAAAAACAAAAATCAGGTCAGGTCTTGCAATGCTTTTTCAGGCAGATGACAGCTATGACTTTTTTACCGAGATAGGTATAGCGGAAATAAAAATCGAAAATATTGATATTAAAGACTTTACCTCCAATTTCTATGCATCATTTGAGGCAAGAATAAAAAAAGATTTGATAAGGTCAAACATAGCCTGTTTTGTATCTCCTATCTTTTTACTTCCCAAAAGCATCAATGATCCTTTATTAAAAGATTCTTTTTTTACCGGTTTAAGCGTTGATGTAGGCATTGGAAATCTTGAAACAAAAAAAATGGAAGGCGGAATCCATCTAATGGGAACGGTAAATCCATTAAAACCTACAATGATAACTCCCTTCTCGTTTTTAATCAGTCCTTTTTATACCATAAAAGCAGACGGCTTTACACTCGATTTTCGTCTACCTGTAAATCCACTGCTTTACAACGATATATCAAAAATGATAACGGCACAAATATCGATAAAGGCGGTGTACTAATGAAAAAGATACTGAGTGTTTTGGTTTTTTTTACATGCGTGAGTATTTTGTTTTCTCTTGATGTTACGACATCTATAAACGTGGGAAACACGCCCTTTGACTCAAAGGGTTATACAGGAAAAATACCTGACTTTGGCTTTAAGTTGATTTTAAATGAAGATCTGGGTAAAAATGTAAACGGAAAATTAGCCGTTCAAAGACATCCGGGTATAGGAAACGTAATTTGGGGAAGAATAGCTTATGCAACCGAAATGATAGATATCTCTATAGGACCGACTTTAAGTGTATTGAATGCAGGATTTGACAATCAAAATGTAAGTACAATCTTTCAGCCGGGTTTAGGGACATCCTTATCCTTTAAATTGCCGATAGGATTTTTTACGTCATTGGATACAAACTTCTCGATTCCCTTGGCATCGGTAAAAACCAAAAACGTATATCTTCAAGACGGATACTTTGATTTGGGCTGGAGATTTCCAAACATAATTGCATCCATAAAGTTGAGTCAAAAAAACAAAAGTATTGTTGAAAATCCGGACGAAACGCATATTTCAATATCCGATATAGGATTTTATACGGTATCATATTCAAAACCGTCGGGAATAAGAATCCCCTTAAATATAATTTATAGAGTAAATCATTTTCAAAAGACAGGATCACTAAATGAAAAAATAGCCGATATCGTATTGGAAACAGGAATAAGTCATTCTGTTTCGAACGATATTGAGTGGTTTGTTAATTTTGGAGCTTCGGTATTTTCTTTTTCTTTAACAAATGCAGGCAAACGGGTAGAAAAGTTTTTTTTCAATGCTGAAGCCGGTATTGTGTTAAACTTTAACTAAAGCACCTAAACAAAATGAGCTTAAATAAAGTTGACATATGACCCAATATAGGTTAATATAAAAACAATAAAAATAAGGAGTTTTTTATGAAAGTAGCTATCAACGGATTCGGAAGAATCGGAAGACTTGTTTTTCAAGCCTTGGTAAATCAAAACTTGCTTGGAAAAGACAAATTCGATGTTGTTGCAGTGGTTGACCTTTCAACGGATGCAAAGTATTTTGCCTATCAACTAAAATATGATTCGGTTCAAGGCAAGATGGACGCCAAAATCGGCACTGACGGAGATGATGTCCTTGTAGTAAACGGCCATAAAATTAAGTGTATATCGGGAAAGGGATTAACTCCCGCACAATTACCGTGGAAGGAGCTCGGAATAGATGTTGTAATTGAAAGCACCGGTATTTATACAAATGAAAAGGCCTATGAACATATTGAAGCCGGAGCAAAAAAGGTTATTATCTCCGCTCCCGGAAAAAGCAGCGATCCTTCAAAGCCAATTAAAACATTTGTTATGGGCGTAAACGAAAACGAGTATAAGGCATCAGAGCATCATGTGGTTTCAAATGCAAGCTGTACTACAAACTGCCTGGCTCCTGTTGTGCACGTTCTTTTAAAAGAAGGCTTCGGTATTGAAACAGGTCTTATGACAACCATTCATGCCTACACGGCAACTCAAAAAACTGTAGACGGCGTTTCCCTCAAGGACTGGAGAGGCGGACGGGCTGCAGCCGTGAATATCATCCCCTCAACCACAGGCGCTGCAAAAGCTGTAGGAGAAGTTCTTCCGTCTACAAAGGGAAAACTGACAGGTATGTCCTTTAGAGTTCCTACCCCCACAGGCTCCGTTGTGGACTTAACAATCCGCACAGAAAAAGATACCTCTATCGAAGAAATAGATAAGGCAATTAAAAAAGCCTCGGAAAGCTATCTAAAGGGTATCTTAGCCTATTGTGATGAAGAAATAGTTTCTACCGATATTATTCACGATCCTCATTCTTCAATTTATGACAGCAAGGCAACTTTACAAAACAACCTTCCCGGTGAAAAGAGATTCTTTAAACTTGTTTCATGGTATGACAATGAGTGGGGTTATTCCAACAGAGTAATCGATTTGCTTAAATTTATAACAAAGTAAAATTTGATTTAAGTAAAATGAAAAAGCCCTTGCAGCTTAAGCAAAAACTGCAAGGGCTTTTCTTATAAAAAGTTTTTAAACCTTATTCCGGCATTTCAAAACCTTCGGGGATTTCGATATTTGAGGAAACGGTCTGAACATCATCATCTTCTTCCAACTTATCGATCATCTTTAAGGCTTTTTGAGTTGTATCGGCATCCAAGGCTACATAGGTATCGGGAACCATCGATACGGCAGCAGATACGGATTCAAAGCCTTTTTCCTGTAAAGCTTCAAGAACCGAAGCAAAGTCGTTGGGATCGGTTGTTACGGTAATAACACCGTCTTCAGTTGCAATATCTTCGGCTCCTGCCTCAAGAGCAGCTTCCATAATTGCTTCTTCACTGACCACCTCGGCATCATACTCTATAACACCTTTTCGGTTAAACATATAAGCTACGGAACCTGTTGCACCCAAGTTTCCGCCGCTCTTTGTAAAAATATTTCGAACACTGGCGGCTGTTCTGTTTTTATTGTCCGTTAAAACTTCAACCAAAACGGCAACCCCGCCGGGGCCGTAGCCTTCGTACAAAAGCTCCTCATAGTTTACAGCTCCAAGCTCTCCGGTACCCTTCTTAATTGCTCTTTCTATGTTGTCTTTAGGCATGTTTGCAGCACGAGCTTTTAAAACAGCTGTTCTAAGTCTTGGGTTAGTGGCCGGATCTCCGCCTCCCATTTTTGCAGCAATTGAAATTTCTTTGATAAATTTAGTAAACAGCTGACCTCTTTTAGCATCAGCTGCGCCCTTGGCATGTTTAATTGTCGCCCATTTACTATGTCCTGACATGAAAACTCCTTACTCTCTTTCTAAAAAAAATAGATTTTAATATTACACAAAAAGACAAAATATGTCAATGGAGCCATGAAAAAAAAGACCCGATCACATATCGGGTCTTTTTTTAACCATAGTCTCTTATGGGCGCCTTGCAGCAATACCTTTTTCAATCAAGGCTATGAACTCATGCTCATACCAGTCTTGAGAATATGGAAAATGCTTGCGGACTACAGGCCTTAGCTTAAACTCAATAGCATCCTTGCAAGCTTCGCATACGTCATATTCGCGGATATGCCAGTAAGTCCTTCCGGTAATAGGATTTACCAGCTCTTTTCTACAAATATCACAATTTAAAGTTTTCATAATAATACTCCTTACTTTGTTTATATCAGTATATATCATTGTACCTCATTTTTCATACTTTGTCGAGTAAAAAAATGATTTTTTTTGTTTAAAACATTTTTATCGGTTAAATTGCCTTTGTTCTTTCTTTTAAGAAAGCTTTATGCTCTTCATCCAAATAAGGCATCAGCCTTTCACAGACCTCTTTGTGATACTCATTGAGCCATTTGATATCCTCATCCGATAGAATTCCGGGAACAATAGGTCTTGTATCAATTGGACAAAGAGTTATTGTTTTAAACTGATAGAATTCTCCGTCTTCGGTTGTTTTAAATTCGGTGGTAACAACAAGGCTTTCAATGCGGATACCGTGACTTCCGGCAACATAAAGGCCGGGCTCATTAGATGTTACCATACCGAGCTTCACCGGAACATCAAGATACTTGCCTGAAATAGATTGAGGTCCCTCATGAACTGAAAGAACATAACCTACACCGTGACCCGTACCATGTTTATAATCCCTTCCATAAGCCCAAAGATGCTCTCTAGGGATGGTATCTATTGCATAGCCTGTGGTTCCGGCCTTAAATTTAGCCCTTGCAAGAGCAATATGAGCTTTTAAAACAAGGGTATAATCCGTTTTTTCCTGCTCGGTAAGTTCTCCAAGTTTAATGGTTCGAGTAATATCAGTCGTGCCGTTTAGGTACTGACCGCCGCTGTCCAAAAGCAAGAAACTTTTAGCTTCAAGCTTTGCAGAATTTGAAGATGAAGGAGAATAATGGATTATGGCACCGTTAGGACCATAACCTGCAATAGTTTCAAAGCTCTCCTCAAAAAAATCCTTTCCTTCGGCACGGAATTTTAAGAGTTGTTCGCTTACATCCCATTCGGTAATACCCTTTCCGGCATTTTCTTCTACCCATTTTAGGATTTTTACCATTGCAGCGCCGTCTTTTTCCATAGCATAATCGAAGTTTTTAAGTTCAACTTCATTTTTTATTGCTTTAAGAGTTGAGGTTAAGTTTAACCCCTTTTCGGTTTTAGCTTTTATTTGGTTGTATAGATAAACATTTGTTCTTGAAGGGTCTATGTAAACAGTTCCTTTAAGATTTTTTGCTTCTGCAAATATGTCTTCATATCCCATCACCGTAATACCTTGTGAAGCAAAGTATGACTTAACATCATCAGTTAATTGCTTATCGGAAATAAAAATAACGGCTCTTGCTTTATCTACCAGCGCATACGCAGTAACTACGGGATTGCATCTTATATCTCTTCCTCGGACATTAAAAAGATAACAGACGTCTTCGAGGGCACCGATAACCGTAGAATCGGCCTTTTTTTCGGCAAGCATTGAGCGGACTTCTTCAATCTTTTCTTTTGCAGATTTTCCCGTGTATTTTTCATCGAGTATAAAAGCCTTGCTTAAAACTGCCTGAGGACGGTTTTCCCATATTTCGCCTATTAGGTCGAGATTAGTAACAAGTTCGATACCTTCAAGCTCTTTTTCCATGGAATCAAAGCCTGAAACGGAAACAACCTTACCGTCCATTCCAAGTTTTTCACCCGATTTTAAGCCGGATTTTAAAAACTCGTTTATGGTAGGAACACCGGGTTCAAGCATTTTATAAAGTTCAACAACCGAACCTTTAAGCTGTTTTTCAGCCTGAAGAAAATACCGGCCGTCAGTCCATAAAATAGCCTTATCCTTTGTAACAAGGACAGTTCCTGCCGAACCTGTAAAACCTGAGATAAACTCCCGTGTTTTATAGTTTTCAGGTAAATATTCACTCTGATGGGGATCAGAGGACGGAATTAAATAAGCACTTAAAGAATGCTCTTTCATTTTTTGCCTTAAAGCGGCAATTCTATCATTTACAGTCATATAAACCATCCTAAAGATTTATTTTATATTGAGTATAATACTATTTATATTTTATGTAAAGCCGTTTACGGTTAGAAAGAGCAAACAATATCAATAATACATTATCGGTTTAAATGATATTGATAAATTCTATAAACTATATCCCTTTTTGCTCCTGTTTTCTCAATATCTGTAATCATAGGAATATTGTACTCCCAAATAGTGGAACCTTCGCCTTCCAGATAGCCTTTTTTTATAGCCGCTTGGTAAAGACGGGAATAAATAGCTGCTGAAACACCTTTATTATGATATTTAGGATCAACAAATAGAACAAATGTTCTAAGACGCTTCATCTTACGCTTGTAATAAAGGAATTTAAAGATACCGAACGGGAAAAGTTTTCCTTTAAGGTGTTTTAATACATCGTTATAGTCAGGAAGGGTAACATTAAACCCGATAGGCTTGCCCTCATTGCTCCTTGCAATAAAAATCAATTCTTCATCTGCAAATGAAATAAGCTGTTTTACAACCATATCTATTTCTTTGCGGGACATAGGCATAAAGTCTTCCCACTCTTCCGGCTCGGAATTAAGGAGGATTGAATGAATATCGCCGGCCTCACGCTCAACATTATTTTTTAAATCTATATTATCTACATGAAAGCCGTACCGTTTTTCTACCAAGGGGGCCAAACGGACATAGCGGCTTGCATCTACATCATCAAAACGGGCATGATAGGCATAACAATCCCAATATTTTTCAAATCCGAATTTTATAAAAAAATCGTTATAATATTTTTTGTTATAGGTATTCATTATATAGGTACGGGTTTCAAAATTGTCGGTTATAAATCCGCGGTTATCTTCCCCTCCCGGAAGAGAAAGAGGCCCTTTAATTCTATCCATACCTTTTTGTAAAAACCATTCTTTTGCCGCATTAAGCATTTTTTCGGCAACAGCATAGTCTTCAATACATTCAAATTGAGAAATGTAACCGACCTTCATTTTTTTATAGTCATTCAATTTCTCATCAATACCGTACAAAATACGTCCAACCGTTTTGCCATCAAGCTGAGCAATCAGTTTTATGTGAGGACCTACATCACATAAAGAATTATCGGCTCCGGACACGTACTTTTTGTATTCGCTTATAATAGGCGGTACCCATGAACTATCATTCTTATAAAGCTCAAAAGGTAAAAGAGCAAATTCATTTAATAATTTCGAATTATTAACTTCAAATAAACTAATTTTATCCATTTTTTATTCCTAGATGAAACAAAATAGCATTTTTTATAAGTCTTTGTCAATATTGTAAGATTTTTACGCCTTTATGCTTGCAAAATTCATAACTTATGTGTATAATGGGGTAACTGGAGGAATATATGAAGAAATCAATATTAAGCTTGGTCTTTTTAGTTTTAATTTTTTCCCTTTTTACGATTGCCCCGGCTTTTTCACAAAAGATCGATGAATCGGATGTTTATTATGTAAATGTTCAAATTTTGAAAATATTTGCACATTCAAAGGGCTTTTATGTTATTTACCGAAGAGCGGGATTAAAACATGCAGAAGTTTTTATTCCAAAATCTTGGCTTGAACCCCAAGACGGGCGAGCTAAAATGGAATTGGTAAACACCAGAGTTAATCCGTATTTATCTTTTTATCTTAAAGACGGAAAATTTGATCATATAAAAATAGCTGCTCCCAGAGATTTGGGAAGCTCGGTCTGGGGCGCATTAAAAGCACCAAGCGAATATGACAGTAAATTTGACGGCGTAGAAAGTCTTGAACTAAAATTTTAATATCCAACACAATCTAAGCTATTTATATCCTCTAAGGTAAACATCTTAGAGGAATTTTATGAGGAATACATGCATAACAATAGCAGCTCAACAATCGGGAAACCTTTAATTCCCCAAAAATTATCGGGATTTTTAAATGCGTATGAAAATTTTATAATTGCAGGTCATAAAGAGCCCGATGGGGATTGTATCGGAAGCTGCCTTGCAATGTCTTTCTTTTTGAAGAGAAAAAATAAAAATTGTATTTTAATGTCGGCGGGACCTTTTAAACGTACCGAAATAAAGGAATATGAACATCTTTTTACGGATAAGCTGGAAATTTCCGATAAAATAAATCCTAAAACTACAGGGCTTATAATCCTTGACTGTTCAAACTTTGACCGTGTAGGTGAAATAGCAGAGCTTATCAGCGGTTTTAATTACATCATAATCGATCATCATGCTACCAATACCGAAAAATCGGATACTTCTCTTATAATGCCGGAAGCCCCTTCTACAACCTATCTAATTCAGTCAATAATTGAAAAAATGGGAGAAAAGCTTACAAAAGAAGAAGCCGATGCCCTCTTTTTCGGTCTTTGCACGGATACGGGATTTTTTAGACATTTGGATGAAGGAAGCGCAGAGGTCTTTGCTTACGCATCCCGTCTTATTGAAGCCGGAGCCAATCCAAAACAAACCTTTATGAAAATGAACGGAGGTAAAAAATTTGAATCACGCCTCCTTATTTCCAGAATTCTAAACAGAATGAAGACCTATTATGACGGAAGACTTGTTATTTCGTATGAAACTTATGATGATTTACTGGAATTCGGCCTTGAAAGCAGGGATTCCGATATTTTGTATCAATTGATTCAGTCGATAGAAGGGGTTGAGGCAATCTGTATTGTACGGCAAGACTCTCCAAGCCACTGTTCGGTAGGTTTTAGATCCTTAGATAAGATTGATGTAAGTAAGATTGCCTCATCATTTGGAGGCGGAGGACATAAACAGGCTTCAGGCTTGTACATAGAAGGGAAATTTGATGATTTAATTCCAAGGTTTGTTGAAGCCTTTGGAACTCAAATGTAAGTTTTACATTGTTTTTTTTTAAATAATGTGATAGAATACTTTATGATTACAGTTTTATGGGAGAATAGTCTTGAATAATGATGAAATTTTGTTTCCGCTATTAGAAAAAGGTGATATCAAACGTACAATGGAGCTGGCCTCTAATGAGAACAAAAAACCTTTTGAAATTGTCTCTGAAGGCATGAACATAGTGACAGCATCTATTTTAGCAGATATACCATCAGTTTATAAAATGGATTTGATAAGAAAGGTAGGAGCCCTTTTTTCTACTCAAGAGTATTGCGAACTGCTAAATCAAAAAATGTTCACCCTGAAACCTGAAGAACGCGATAAACTAAAAGATCAGGGTATTCTTATAAATAAAGAAACGACCCTTCCCTATTGCCAATGGTTTAATATTTTTGAAATAGCCTTTCCTTGGCTGCCCCTTTCCGTTTTTGAAGATTTTGCGGTATATCTTAGAGACGAAAAAAAGCTGATACTTGATAAAGAAACTATTGAAATTGTAAGAGATAATTTTTCAATATCAAAACGATATTCTGAAAGGGAGCTTTCCCGTCTTTTTGATTCAAATGCACTAAAAGACCCGGCAGATATCGATGATGAATCTTAAAACCTCATTTTTTTTTAATTTTTTTTAAAAAAAGCCTAAAGTTTTAGAAACAGAAAACCGAAGATAGATAATGAGGGTTTTCTGCCCTCAAAACAAAGCAAGGATGCTTTGTAAACACATTATTCCAGGGAGGAATATCTTATGATTATCAATCACAACATGAGTGCGATGTTCGCACAGAGAACGCAGGGTGTTACCAATGTACGCATCGGTAAAGACATCGAAAAACTTTCATCCGGTCTACGCATTAACCGTGCAGGCGATGACGCTTCCGGTCTTGCAGTTTCCGAGAAAATGAGAAGCCAGATTCGAGGTTTAAACCAAGCTTCTGCAAACGCTTCAAACGGTATTAACTTTATCCAAGTAGCCGAAGCATATTTGCAGGAAACAACCGACATCATGCAGAGAATCAGAGAGCTGGCTGTTCAGTCTTCAAACGGTATCTACTCTGCCGAAGACAGAATGCAGATTCAGGTTGAAGTTTCTCAGTTGGTTGCAGAAGTTGACCGAATTGCAAGTTCAGCTCAATTTAACGGTATGAACATGCTTACAGGCCGTTTTGCACGCGAAACAGGTGAAAATGCCGTTACCGGTTCTATGTGGTTCCACATCGGTGCCAATATGGATCAGAGAATGCGCGTATACATTGGAACAATGTCGGCAGCAGCTCTCGGTATCCGAAATGTCGGTGATGAAAAAATCATGACAATCGAAACAGCCGATGCAGCAAACATGAGCATTGGAACAATCGATGAAGGTCTTAAAAAGATCAACAAGCAAAGAGCAGATCTTGGTGCATATCAGAACAGAATGGAGTTGACTGTTGTCGGTATCGACATTGCTGCCGAAAACCTCCAAGCTGCCGAGTCAAGAATCCGAGATGCAGACATGGCAAAACAGATGGTAGAATATACAAAGAACCAAATTTTGTCGAATACCGGTATTGCAATGCTCGCTCAGGCTAATAATAACAGCCAGCTTGTAATGTCTCTTTTAAGGTAACAAATTTGTAAAATACTCTTGTATTTTTTTAATTATAAGAGTATAATGTGTTAAGTGTCAGGGGAAATTCCCCTGACGCTTAAAAGATCTTTGAAAAAATGCCCTTGATGGGCGGCCCTTATGAAGCCCTGTATTACAGTATTATTAGCAGTTTGAATAAAATTGTTAATAATACTGTCTTTATAATTTGTATAAAAGGCGCAAAATTTTATGCATTTATAAAATACAGGAGTATTTTTCAGCAAAGGATGCTGAACTATAGGACTTCAGGGAGGGTCATATGATTATTAATCACAATATGAGTGCAATGTTTGCACAGAGACAGGGAGGAGTCAACGAACTTCATCTCGCAAAAAACATCGAAAAGCTTTCCAGTGCGGAAAGAATCAACCGTGCAGGTGACGATGCTTCCGGTTTAGCCGTATCCGAAAAGATGCGCAGCCAAATCAGAGGTTTAAACCAAGCCGGACAGAATATTCAAAACGGTGTTTCTTTCATTCAAGCAACGGAAGGTTACTTAGGTGAAACGACAGATATAATACAGAGATTAAGAGAGTTGGCTATACAAGCCTCAAACGGTATTTATTCCGCCGAAGACAGGATGCAGATTCAAGTTGAAGTTTCACAGCTTGTTGACGAAGTAGACAGAATCGCAAGCCATGCTCAGTTTAACGGAATGAATATCCTGACAGGCCGCTTCGCTCAAGATTCCGTGTCGGGACCTATGCAGCTCCATGTCGGTGCAAATATGGATCAAAGAGAAAAGATCTATATAGGAACAATGACAGCTACAGCACTCGGTATTATAGGAGCACAACAAGGCGGAGAAGACAAGATGATTTCAATGTCTTCAGTAGACGGTGCAAATATGGCACTGGGAGCCCTTGATAATGCTCTTAAACAGATTAACAAGCAGCGTGCAGACCTAGGTGCATATCAGAATAGGTTTGAAATGGCATATAACGGTATAGCAATTGCTGCCGAAAATATGCAGGCTGCCGAATCAAGAATCCGAGACGCAGACATGGCTAAAGAGATTGTAGACTATACAAAGAACCAGATCTTGATCCAATCAGGAACTGCTATGTTGGCACAAGCCAATGCTCAGCCTCAAGCTGTTGTCAGGCTTCTTCAATAACAAAGCAGATCTTGTAAAGGCCGATACGGAAAGAGATAACCGGATGTCATCTCTTAAAATTAAAGGCCTTTAGAATATTTAGGAAGAAAGAAGATGCGCCCTTCTTCTTCCTTTTTTTTACTGCTAAGAGTTGATGCTTAAAACGTTAAACTATATTTAGATGTCACGGATGATGTCTATTTTTAAAGCCAAGGAGGTTTTTTATGAGTATAGAAATAAACGGCATAGGGCACCAAGCAGCATTACAACAAAAACGTGATACAGTGATTAACGGCTCAATGAGAGCTGCATCGGATGTAATAGTACAAAAGGAAGCTGCCGAACAAGCCGAAAATCAAAAAACGCTGGTGGACCCGAATGAAATCTCAAAAGCGGTTGCACAAATCCAAAAGTTATGCGACATGTGTGATCGAAAATTACAATTTAGAGTAAATAAAGAAACAAACCGCATCGTTGTTAAGGTAATAGATGCAAATACCGACAAGGTAATAAGGGAAATACCATCCGAGGCAATACAAAGACTGCAGGCAAGAATACTTGAAACAGTCGGCCTTTTATTCGATGAATCAATATAGTCGGAAATTTCCCTTTTTTAGGTATTAAAAAAATAGGGGTTTAAATGTCCGATTTAAGTATACCGGGAGTCAACAGTACATACGAAAAGCTCGTTGAAGCTTTGATGAAAAAGGAAAGAATTCCTCGTGACAGAGAAGCCGAAAAACTCGAGCGTCTAAAATTGCAGGATGATTCCTGGAGGCAGGTAAATAAATTTTCTCTTGAAGTACGAAATGCCGCCAGAGACCTATATTCTTTTAATAATCCCTTTGTAGAAAAAATAGCAGAATCCTCAAATGAAAGATCCTTTACCGCAACAGCTTCAAGAGGAGCCAAGGATCAAAACGTAAAACTTAATATAGTTCAAGTTGCAGACTCCGATAAATTTTTAAGTACCGAAATCAATAATGACCTTCAAATAAAAAAAGGTATATATACTTTTAAGGTAGGAGAAAAAAACATATCCGTCAACTGGAAGGGCGGAAAATATAAGGGTTTTATAGACCTTGTAAACTCAAGAGCAAAAGAAATTTTAAATATAAGCGAAATAAAAATAACCCCGGATACAAAGTCCTTACTTTTTTCATCCAACATAACAGGAGCAAAAAACAGATTGGAGTTTGCAGATGATGCCCTGCCCTTTGCCATTGAAATGGGACTTATCAAAAAAAATGACACATCTGCCATAAAAACTTCAGTTTCCTCCATTGAAACTAAGCCGGAGACCTCTCAAAAAATAGATTTTTCCGAAGCTGTAAGAGCCAAGGGGCAATATGTTATGGAACTTACGGTTTCAATTAAGGAACCGTCAAAAGAAGCCGTAAAAAAAGAAGAAACGGGCGAAAAAATTTATGAACAAATAGGCTCAATCGCATACAGAGGTATTGTAATACAAAATGAACCTTCAAACGACGGCCTTGAAAAAACGAAAATGGAACCCAAGGAAGCCTCAGGTCCAAAAGTTGATATGAATATTTTAGCCCTAGAATCGACAAGAGGAGTACTTATTCCCCTGCCCCCTCTTTCGGAAAATGCCGAGACACAAACAATTACGATTCCTTTGGCTGAATACGGAGACGTAAAAGCTCTTGCAATAAACAATAATAATTCCGACAAGGCCGTCTTTATAGAAAATATTAAAATATTTGATCCTAAGGCGGCCGGAGACTATGTTCCCGTAAACCCGGTTTCAACGGCACAGGATGCCATAATCAATTTTGAAGGCATTCAAATTAAAAGAGAAAAAAACGATATCGACGATTTAGTGCCTAACGTAACCATTCATGCCCATGAGTCTTCGGAAAAGCAGGAAAAACTTACCATAAAACCGGATGTAGATGCCGTCAAAAATGCGATCATCGAGTTGGTAGCCAAATATAACCGTGTTTTTGCTCAAATAAATATTTTAACGCAAAATAAGCCGGAAATCATAGAAGAACTGACCTATTTTTCAGAATCGGAAGTTGAAGATGCTCAAAAAAAATTGGGGCTTATGTATGCTGATTCTACTTTAATGACATTGAAATCCAATTTAAGGCAAACAATAAATACACCCTATAAGCCTGCAGACGATTCCAAAATATTTATGCTGGCCCAACTTGGAATTTCCACAAAATCCGATTCTTCGGGCGGCATAGACATGTCGCGCCTTCGAGGATACCTTGAAATTGACGAAAAAAAGCTTGATGAAGTCTTAAAAAACAATATGGAAGAGGTAAAACTTTTTTTCGGATTTGATTCCGACGGAGATATTTTAATAGATTCAGGCCTTGCTCATGCAATGTATGAATACATAAACCCGTACACACAAAGGGGCGGGGTCTTCGGCATAAAAACCGATTCTTTAAAACTAAAGATGGATTCTTCCCAAAAAAGAATAGAAAACTACGACAAAAAACTAACAGAAAAAGAACTGGCGCTTAAAAAGAAATACGGAATAATGGATGGAACATTAAAAAGTTTACAAAAACAGTCCCAGACGATGGATAATTTTAACAAGCAACTTCAAAATCAAAATAAATAAGGAATAAAAATGAAAGTAAAATTAAACGGACAAGAAATCAAATTAAAACTTGAACAAGAAATAACCATAGGTGATGTTCTTGGGAATATAGAACAAGAATGCAGAAATCAAAAAAGTACTATAACCCAAGTTTTAGTTAACGGAAAAGAATTAACTTTAAACGAACTTGATGAGCTTTTTCAAGATTCTCATCAAACAGAAATAAATATTGAACTGTTTACAACAAGCGGAGAGGATATACGGATACTTTTAAAAGGACTTGGTGATGAATTTATAAAAAATTCGGAAGAAATCGAGAAAATTCCTATTAAGGTTCAAACGGGAAGCGATGTCGAAATTATAAAGACAATTGAAACCTTCTCTATTAATCTGGCAAAACTCTATGAAACAGCTAAACTATTTGACATTGCAGATATTAATGCAGATCTAAAGTTAGGAGAGATGACCATCAGCGAATACCAAAGAGAAATATCTTCTAATTTGGACGCTATTATTAATGCAATTGAAGATACCGATACGGTAGAAATTTCTGATATTGCAGAATACGAATTGGCACCGCTTGTAAAAAAGCTGGGAAATGGTCTATTATCAATAAAAGCATAAACGGAGATGAAAAATGATTGTTTCTGAAATAAAAGATATTGAAAAAGAAGATACACATATATATTACAGACAAAAATATGTCGGAACAGCAATATATACAATATTGGGTAGAGAACAAAACGGAAAGGTAGAATTTTTTGTAGAACATAAGCCGACGGGCGAAACCGAAATACAGGTACAGATGATAGACAAAATAGACTATCCTGTTTTACAGATCATGATGGAATTAAAAGCCTGCGTCCGCCGTTTAATCGAAACAAGGAAATTACCGTAATGGAATTTACAGTAAAAACCGAAGAAGATACTATTAATTTAGGAAAAAAAATAGGAAAACAGTTAAAAAAGGGAGATGTAGTAGCCCTTGACGGATCTTTAGCAGCAGGAAAAACCTATCTGACAAAGGGTATTGCCCAAGGCTTGGATATTGAAGAAGATATTACAAGCCCTACTTTTACCCTAATATCGGAATACTCAGGCCGTCTGCATCTATATCATATGGATGTATACAGACTTGAAGGAGTTGAGGATTTTTTGGACCTTGGTACTGAAGAAATGTTATATGGAGATGGAGTTTGCGTGATTGAATGGAGTAAAAAGGTAAAACAAGTATTACCCCCAAGCACTATTTATATCGGCATAAGTGTAAATGATGATAATTCCAGAAAAATTATCATCAATAACAAGGACTTTTGTAAGGCTTTATGAACATAGTTTGTATCGATACATGTTTTTCCTCTGTTGCAATAACGGCTCAAGGAAATGCCGGTACATTTACCTCCGTTTTTACACCGGCTAAAGCCAGACATTCTGCCATACTGATCCCCGCAATAGAAGCCGCCGTAAAACAGGCAGGTTTTTCTATAAACGGAACCGATGTTCTAGTATGCCCCCAGGGGCCCGGAGGTTTTACCGGTTTGAGACTTGCTTACTCAACAGCAAAAGCGATTCAGCTGCAAACTAATGCTCGGTTTTTTTGTGTTTCTATTTTGGAGGCTTTTTGTTCTAAATATGGCGACAAAAATCAATTTTTATCGGTTATTGATGCAAAAAGAGACTGCTTTTATGTGCAAGCATTTGAAAACAAAAAGCCGATCTCGGAAGCTCTTGATATAAGAGTAGAAGATGCACTTAAACTGATTGATAAAAACAAAAAAACTATTATTTGCGGCTATGGGACTGAAAAATTTAGTGAAGAAGCGGGAGCATCTATTGAGCCGAATAATATTACCTTAATAGAAGCAGACAAAGAAACCTTTTCAAAAACTTTACTTGATTGTTTCCTTACAAATCAAGCCTGTAATAAAGTTGAAGATCATGAGGGACCCGTGTACATCAGAAAGAGCGATGCAGAGTATTAGGTATTTGAAGTTATAAGGATTTTAGCCTATGAAAAAAAGGAAAAACAAAAATAAATCTAAAACAGAGAACAATGAAAAAGATTTTCTAACCCTCGATGAAGTAGAAATGCTTGATGAAGTAGATGAAGAATTGGAAGAAATGCAGGAAAACCTTTATCAAGACGATCAGGAAAATCCGAACAGCCCGATAAATTTTAACAATACTGAAATTAAAACCGAGGTTTTAAAAACAGCTGTAGACTTACTTGCTACACCTACTGTTTGTTCAATGCTCTTGGATAAAAATTTTTTGATATTATACATAAGCGATGCAGTAAACCATCTTTTTGAAGGTTATCACAATATAGAAAAAAAACCGTTTTTTAACATATTCGGAAGCACACTTGAAAAATCCGCCCTCGACGACCTTTTAACAAAATTAAAAAGCCCTAATAGAGGCTACTCATGGTCAGGAATTTTAAGGCATAAGACAAGATACCGTAAAACTATGTATACAAAGACAAACATATTCCCTTTATTTGATAATAATACACTCAACGGATATTGGGTTATGTTTGAAGATATAAGCAGTTCTTACTTAAATCAGCATAAGGGTATGATGGAAAGTCTCTTAAATGCATCAAAATTAAAGGATAATGATACGGGCTTTCATAATGAAAGGCTTAATTATTATTCAAAAACTCTTGCTGAAGCCTTGTTTAAGGAGAATTTGTTTCCTCAAATAGATGCGGATTTTATAGATAATATTTCTTCTCTGGCAGCCATTCACGATATCGGAAAAATAGGAACTCCCGATTATATTCTACAAAAAAAAGGAGCTCTTAATGATGTAGAATGGGAGGTTATGAGAGAACATACTATTAACGGAACCCTTATCCTTGCGAACTATCCTATCCATATGGCAAAAGAAATTACTCTTAGTCATCATGAGCGCTGGGACGGAAAAGGCTATCCTTATAAGCTTGCAGGTGAAATGATTCCCTTATCTGCACGTATAGTGGCTGTAGCCGATGTTTACGATGCACTTCGAATGAGAAGATCCTATAAAGAAGGAATATCTCATAAAGAAAGTATCGAGCATATTATAAATGGAGCCGGAGCCCATTTTGACCCTACTATAATTAAAGTCTTCAAAACCATAGATAAAGAATTTAGTTATATATGGGAGCAAAATAAGGATCAAAATCAGGCCGTATAAATTTTAAAATAAGGAATCAATTTCTTGAAATAGTTCCTGTAAAAATAAATTCAAGTAAAGAAATCCTTTTTCCGTTAAATAAAATCTTTTTTCCGTCAAAACGGCCTCATTCCTATCCAGCCATTTTGAAATAGTTTTTCCTGCAAATACCGAAATATCCTTACCAAACCTCGATTTAAAAAAAGACCTGTCAATACCCTCGGTAAGTCTTAAGCCCATCATAAAAGCTTCTTCTATAAATTCTTTTTCATCAATGGTTTCATACTCATACACTTCATCCCTATTTTTTAAGGTCATCCATTTTTCTATATTTTTAATTGCAGAAAATCTCAATGCGTTAGCATGTGCGTGAGAAGGTAAAGCATCTTTATCAAAAAAAATTGAGCCGAAGGCTCCCGGGCCTACCCCTATATAATCCTCCAACCTCCAATACTTCTCATTATGTATACTTTTGTATAAGTTTTTATATGAAAAATTAGACACTTCATACTTATTATAGCTGTTTTTCTCCAAAACATCCTTACCATAGCTCCATAACTCGGCTATTTCATCATCTTTTTCGGGCGGTACCTTTGTATTTGAACAGAGGGCATATAGTGAAAAATGCTCCGGTCTAAAATGTAATAAGGTCCGGATATCATCTTTTAAAATATCCGATGTTTGTTTATCCAGCCCTGCAATTAGATCACAAGAAAGGTTTAGACCTTTTTGACTGCGTAAAAGCTCAAGGGCTGAAAGGCTCATTTTTCTGCATCCCCTCCTTTTACAAGCACTTAAAACATCATCATTAAGAGATTGGATTCCTACAGAAAACCTATTAATTCCTCCACTGACTGCAGCGGACAAAAACTCTTTAGTTAAATCTTCAGGATTAATTTCAACGGTAAATTCTCTATGAGGATTTTTTTGAGCAGCCGGTATTTGCGATGAAAGATAATAAAGATCATCAGGAGATAGAAGAGACGGAGTTCCTCCGCCTATATAGACGGTATCCCATTCGTTTATGGAATACTTATCCGCTTGGATTTTTATATCTTCAGTCAATCTTAAAACAAAGGGACTTAAATGACCCGATAAGATATTTTTAAACCGTCCGGCACGAACAGAAAAAAAATCGCAATAATTACATTTTTGGAGACAAAAAGGTATGTGTATATAAAGGCCGGCCTTTTTCATCAATAGGATTTAAATTCTTTAAGCGGCCAATATTTTAAAATAATTTTCCCGCATATTTTTTTATCTCCTTCAACTGCTCCCCAAAGACGGGAATCATCAGTGATTATCCTATTATCGCATAATACAAAATATTCGCCTTCTTTTAGAACAGTCTCCGGGTATGCTCCCGAAAAAGGTAAGGATGAATCCCAATGCTCCGGCAAATCCTTAACTTCAATATCATAATTTTGTTGAGCCAACTCAAATTCGGTCAAAAAATGACTCGAATCCTTAGTTTTTATGTGCAATACAAAATTTTCCATATAAAGAGTATCTCCGGGTAAGCCTACAATTCTTCGTATGGAATAGGCGTCTTCACTCTGCAAATCAAAGGGCCGTAAAAGCTGAAATGTAAAAAAGCCTGTAAGGGTATTTACAACCGATTTAAAAAAAGGCTTATTTTGCGATAATGTATCATCGATGACAACCAAGTCGCCGCGTTTAGCCGACACCTGAGAATAGATAGGAGTCATTAAAACCATATCTCCCGTAGAAATTTCAGGAAACATAGTGTCGGTCCGTAATCTATAAGTTTTTAACAAATATGATGTTATGAGTATATATGAAAGAAAAGTAAAAAGCACCAAAAAAACAATAAAAAAAACTTTGTTTTGGTATTCCCTCTTTGCCGTATATGAAAAATTTCGATATTTTGCAGTCATTATTATCCCTCAATGCATAATATCATTTTCCGCTATCGTTGACAAGTGTCTAATCTATGAATATAATGTGCATATGGAGAAAACACCTGTAAAAATCATAGCAAAAAACAAAAAGGCTTTTTTTAATTATACCGTTGAAGAAAAAATAGAATGCGGCTTAGTCTTAAGAGGTACGGAAGTCAAATCTCTCAGAGAAGGAAGAATATCTTTTCCCGATGCCTTTGCCGAAATTAAAGATAATGAAGTATGGGTTAAAAATTTTCATATTTCGGAGTATATTTACTCTTCCGTTTTTAATCATGATCCCGAAAGGCCTAAAAAACTCCTTTTAAAAAAGGATGAAATAAAAAGATTAAAACGAAAGGTTGAGGAAAAAGGTTATACCCTTGTTCCCTTGGAATTTTACTTTAAAAACGGTATCGTTAAGGTACTCTTAGGTGTTTGTAAGGGTAAAAAGACCTTTGATAAGCGGGCAGATATAAAAGATAGAGACATAAAAAGAGATATGCAAAGGGAGATAAAAATAAGGGGTAAGTAAATAATGAAGATAAAAAAGTGTTACGGATTTTTAATATTTTTGCTTTTAATGCTGTCTATACCGGTTTTCAGAGCCGGAAGCATGTTGTATGCATCACCTACTGTAGGTGTTTTTAAACTTGAATCTAAAAATATAACGGAACAAACAACGGCAACAATCAGTAATGCTATTTTCAGCTTTGTAAAAGAATTAAAAAAATACGATATTGTAGATATGCGTTCTACTCCGGTTACCGAAACGGATGCTCAGCAGCGCTTCGATTATGTTTTTGCAGGTAAAATCACCGGACTGGAAAACGGAATACAGCTTGAACTTATGTTAAAAAATTCGTCGGATAAGATCACAAGACGGATATCTAAAATTTATCAAAGCGTCAATTTAATCCTATTGGACTCGCGGGTTCTTGTATCGGATATTTTTGATAAGTCGGTTAATTTATCGGTTACTTATAATCCGGAAGACTCAGATCCTAAGGAGGATGCAGAGGTAGAAGAGGTAAAAAATATCGATATACTTTCAGGCTCATGGCAAGGAGAAGAAGGTCTTGAAAGGGTTGAACTTATGAGGGGTGGAAGAGGAATAGCCCTCCTTTCGAGCGGAATAACTATCCTGCTCCAAATAAGAGTGCATGAAGGCTATTTAACAATAAATCAGTCAGGAAAACCCCTGCCAAGACAATTTATCAATTTACCTGATGAAATAGCCAAGAAAGCTGCGGAGATGGGAAAAACTCCCTCGTGGAAATTTTTGGTTTCTGCCGACAATAAGATTTTAGTCGGAGAAAAAACAGATATCGAAATAGTCTATCACGGAAATACCCTTGTTTCGGTAAATGAAGTTATAAAAAAAGTACGCTGGATAAAAAACTAAAAACTTATTTTTAAGGCACCCTGCCTGATTATACAAGGCTCCTTATCGGTTAAGCTTACAATCGTGGACGATAAGCCTTTTTGCTCTCCTCCGTCAACTATCAACGAAACCTTATCTTCAAACTCGCTTATTATATCCCTGATATCACTTAAAACAGGCTCTCCCGAATAGTTTACGCTTGTAGAGTAAATGGGGAAACCCGTCTTTCCTATTAAATTTCTAAGCCAGACATCATCGGGGCACCTAAAAGCCGAAGTTCCCCTGCCCTCCTTATCCCTTACTATTATGCTCAAAGGAGCCGGCCAAAGATTTAATAAGATTTCGGGAACATGAGTATCCGTATATTTATAAATATCTTGAGGTTTTTCAATGAGGCTGATAAAACTCTTTTCAGCCCCTCTTTTTTTGATTTTAACGATTTTTTCTTTTGTAAAAGGCATTATACCCGAAAAACCGTAAACGGTATCGGTAGGAACTATTATAATTTCACCCTTTTTTAAGACAGAAGCTGCTGTTTCTAATGATTTAGGATCTTTTTTTAAAATAACCATCTTTTCTTACCGCCAACATCTGAAAAATTATAACAATTATACCTAAAGATGCCGCTATTGTTTTGCATATGTAATCTGAAAGAAAATACGGAGTTTCAATTTTTAAGATTGTTCCGGGATTTAAGCCCTTCCCAAACCCGGAATTAAAGTTCACGAGCTTAATTATTCCCTCATTATCATATATATAACCCAATTCATGGGCATAAATAGCAATTGTTTCAGGATCATAGGTTAAATTTCTTATCAAACTGTCCAAATCGTCTCCGGTTTGCCTAAGAGAACGGACATGGCTTACAAGAGTATCCCGCTGAGTTTCTATAAAATGCTGTGCATATATTCCCTTAGGACCTAAAAACACGGTCAAAACAGTGTAAGCAAAAACAGTAATAAAAATGGGAATAAGTACTTTAAAATAGATTTTCATAATCTAAAATATATAACGGCATTTTATGTTTTTTTCTTGAATTTTTTGACAATTTATTTAGACTAAATAATTTAAGGTTATTTACAAATTCTGTCGATATATAGTATAATTATAGATATAAGTTATACGGGAGAATAGCATGGCATTAGATTTTAACAAAATTGAAGAACCGGATGATTCGGTTTTTCCGGTAAAACTTGAAGATGATTCAAATCTCGATATGTATGGTGTATGGGTCAAAAAAAGGCCTGAACATAAAGACGGTTATGAAAGTGTGTTGCCTGTAGAAAATGAGAATGCTGAGGATCCTTTTGGAAACGACATATTGGAATTTGACGACCATGATATTATAAATTTAGATAATTCGGATGAGCCATTAGAGTTTGAAGAATTAACAGCATTGAATAATTTTGAAACTATAGACAATGAAGGTAATAAAACTGAAGAACATCTTGAAGATTTAAGTATTACTTCTGAGGATGATATTTATGGAGATGAATTCGATATTTTTGATGAAGCTGATGCCGTAGTAATTGATGAAGATGTTAAGGATAGTTTTGATATTGATCTTGATGTAATGCCGAAAGTTGAAGAAGAAACCGCATCCGATATAAATGAATTTGAAACTCTTGATTTAGATGACTTCCTAAGCGATTCTGAATCTCTTGAATCAACCGACAAAAATGAGAACAAAAATGAAGACGGAAGCCTTGAACCGGATAACAATATAAAACTGGATCTGTCTTTTGATGAAGACTATTTGGAAACAAAGGAAAGCGATGCCATAGATTTTGAAGGAAACGAAAGCTTTGAAATAACATCAGATGAACCCGATACAAGTGAAACTGCAACAGAAAACAAAACTTTAAATATTGAAAATTTACCTGAAAGGACAATTGACGATATTTCCGACTTTGATGAAATTTTAGATGAGCTTGAAGTTAATGATGAAAATAAGGCAGAAGACATAGAAGAACTATCGGATGAAATTCCTCTTAATATTACCATAGACGAATACTCGGATATAAGCTCTCTCGCAGGTAAAACTATGAGCGGCGATGACGACTTAGAAGATGTCGAAATATTCAGCGATATTTCCGAATTCGAAGAAGCAAAAGATATTGAAAATACTAAAGAAGAAAAGAAAGAAGATGATGGCTTGGTAATAGAAAGTACCATAATAGAAGCAGGTAATATCGACGAAATCCGAAAAGAAAATCAAAAAATTATGTCTGACTTTTCTACGGCAGATGAAGAAAAAACAGAAGAAGCTGAAGTAATAGATGATTTTGACTCAATGTTGGATAGCGTTATGGGAGAATCGGCGGAGACGGAAAATACAGTTGAAGAAAGCGGCAATATGTTTTTTGACGATATTGAAGCCCTTGAAAATGACCTTTTAGACTCAGGAAGCCAAGAGATACCGGAAGAGTTTACGGAAGACCTTTCAGTAGTCCAGTCACACAAAAAAAATGAAGAGGTACAAAAGGCAGCATCACAATCCAATGTACTTGCAAACGATAAGGCTACCGAAATCTTAACCCAAATTGCAAGCGAATTAGTAAACATCAAAAATGAACTTGCAAATATGAAATTTGAAATGGCCCAAACACAACAAAAATTGGAAGAGTCAAAAATCTCGGCATCTCAAGAAAATACTATAACCGGCAGCATTTTAAACGATGTAGCTGAGAGCGATAAAACAGGATTCTTTAATGATGATGATGGAGATGAAACAATCGCCCTTACAGGTGATGAACTTAATAATATATTGATAACGGCCGATTTCACGGAAGAAAACACGGAAAAAGATTACGAAATCCCCGAAACATTGGATGAAATCGACGGGGCTTTCCTCGATGATGATAACCTTGAGAAAGATAATAATAAGAATGAACCCGAAGTTTTTGCCGATAATGACCTATTAAACGCTGTAGAGCCTGAACATATCAATGACTTAACTGATGACATCAGCTATCTTGATGAAGACGTAGAGCTACACACTGAAGATGAACCGGATGAAAAAATCGAGGAGATTGAAATAGAAGATTTCCTTTCCGATGATATACCGGAAGAGCCGGCTTTAGAAGATTATAACTTGGATGAATCCGATACTGATGAGGGTGGAATTCTGGATGATTTTGACATGCCTATCACAGAGCTTGAGCTGCCTGACGGACAAAGTATTCCTCTGGGCGATGAATACAGCGGTTTTGAAGCTATTACGGAAAAGATTGAAGAAGGCCATGACGAGGCTGCGGACTTTGAAGATTCAGTATTTTCACCCGAAGAACTAGATCAAGCCGCCAAGGATATTCCAAGACTTGAGCTTAATGAGAGTGCAGCAGAGGAACAAAAAGTACAGACCGAAACCTTACCGATTCATTTAAAAGATGAGATCAAGTCTGTTCTAACATATATGGATCAGCTCTTGGAAAGTTTACCTGAAGAAAAAATTGAAGAATTTGCAAAATCGGAATACTTTGATACCTATAAAAGACTTTTTGATGAGCTGGGGATATCCTAATGGGATTGAGGCAGAAGGCGGAGGCTGTAAGCATAAAAGCTTATCGGCCTCCAAAAGCACCGACCGAAAGGCCTCATTCACCTTTTTTTGATGCAAAAGACAATTTTCAAACCCTGCTTAAAAATCTCCACATTGAAAAGGGCGGTTTTTTGGTAAAAGCCAATGAAGATTTTTATAACCTCTGTTTTGCTGCAGGCGTGGATATAACTACTTTTCATAGGTGCATGATACCTTCAAGCATTATAGAAGGATTTGAAGCTAAGCAAAATAACCGCTATTCTCTTACAAATAAGGATTTAAGCTCGATAAAGAATTTCTTTTCTTCTCAGGAGTATATAAGCATCACAAATCTTATTTTATATCCTGTTGAAGAAAATAGGAGTTTTTTATTTTTAATAAAATCGCAAAAAGATTTTTATAGAGAAGCCTTTGACTTTGAAAAGACAGATAAGTTTGTAAAAGAATTTTTACCCTGCTATGATCAATATAAACAGATTATAGAAACGGCAAGGCCGGTATACCCTTTTCAGTATGGTACGGACACGATAATGCTTAAAATAAAATCGGCCTTAAACCTTAATAATACGGCCCATTTATTAAAAATCTCGTTTTTACATGTTTTTACCGATAGGGTAACACTGCAAAGCGATTTAAATACTCTCGAACTTTATTATTCGATAATAAATAAAATTCTTAACCTGATAGGAAAATCCAATATGGCAATGTTATGTATGGATAATTGTCTTTATGCATCAATATTCTCATCGGAAACCCTGCCTATGGATATTTATACACAAAAAATAACGGCAAGCTTATCCAAGATTTATGGAGAAGACATCTGTTCTAAAATTTTGATGGACTACACAGGAACCTCAAAAGATATAAACGAGATAAAAAATTTTTTTAAGGCCGTGATAAATGATAAAACAAGTTAAATTACACTCTTCATATAACCCTCAAAAAGAGGCCGAAAGGTTTTCCGATACAATACAGGGAAACCCAAAAATTATCGTTATCACGGAACCCGGAGAATCTTACCTTGCGTCAGCTTTACGTAAAAAATTTCCTAAGACTAAATTGATGGCCATGAGGTACACGGACAATTATTTTTTGGAGTCGGATAAATTCTGGGACAGGGTTTGGAGACCGGCTTCAGGAAATCCATCTTTTTTTTTGGTTAATAATATTCCGGATGAATTTTTATCGTCTACTTTGTTTTTACCTTGGAAGCCGGCAGAAAAGGTTTGGCCAGATTCGGCTTCTTGGGTATGGAAGGAGATATCCGAAGCCGTAAAAATAATACAGAGCCTGATAGCTACAAGAAGTTTTTTTGGAAAAAGATGGCTTAAAAATATGGGCGATAATTTTATCTTTACCGAAAAACCCGTCAATCTAGATTTTTTTGGTGAAAATAATATTGAAAATAAAAAGCCCTCTTTTTTTGCAGGAGCCGGCCCCGGTTTAAATGAGGTCTTGGATAATTATTCTAACAATATAGACGGAATGTTTAACATGGCTGCTGCTTCAGCCCTGCCGGCAGTCTTAAGCCGAAATATAAAGCTTGATCTATGTATATCGACTGACGGGGGATTTTGGGCGGCAAATCATTTAAAATATTTAAAGGATGAAAAATTTAAAGAGACCTCCCTAGCCTTCCCGTTGGAAGCAAAAATTCCTTATCAGATTCTAAAAGACAATAACTGTCTTTTTTTAAGTTACGGCTCAAGCCTTGAAAATCTTTTTTTTACAAGTTTAGGTATTGAGCCAATTCCGGCAAAAAGAAACGGAACGGTGTCAGGCACGGCAATAGAGCTTCTCTTAGACAAGACCGGGGGAAAAATCTTTATTGCAGGCTTGGATTTAAAGGAATCAAAGGGCTTTTCCCATTGTTCTCCCCATGAAAGTCAAATACAAAAAGAAATTAAAGCAAACCGCTTAGATACTCTATCCAATTTTGCAGCTATATCGAATTTTGATCTGCGCTCATTAAAAACTTACGAAAAATGGTTTAGCCGAATGCCCGTGCCGAGGGCTGAAAGGCTTTTTAGGATAGGAAAAGACCTTCCTCCTTTAGGGAATATAAAATCAATAGACGGGGAAGATTTTAAGGATCAGGTAAGAGCACAAGAAAAAACAAATAAAAAGAATATTCAGGTAAGACAACTAGAACACAAAACTATAAAAGAAAAAAAAGCCCTGCTCTCCGGAATTTACCAAAACATAAAAGAGGAAATAAAAAACAAGACTTTTTTTGATAAAATAAAAATAAGTGCAAAGGAAAAAGAATTAAGCAGTCCTGAAAAAGAATTATGCGAATTTATTTCTTTTCAAAATTATATGACCTTTTTAAAAGAAAAAGATACTCCCAATGAAGCGGAAATTAAACTAAAACTTGAAAACGAAATAAGCTCCTTTTTAGAAAATCAAATTAGAAGGCTTAAACAATGAATTTTTTTGACAAGAATATAGAAGCATTAAAAAAAATAAATTTAAAACTTGCCGAAGATATTATAAATTCCGACGATAACTCCGATTACTCTTCCGATAAGGAAAGCTCTAAAACGGGACTTGATCTTCCTTTGCTAAAAAACGGCAAACTCCTTCATTCTAAATATGACCCATTAAAAGAAGCATCGAGATTTTTTACAGGGAACGAAAATTTTATTCTCTTTTGCGGATTGGGGGCAGGTATTCACATAGAGTTTTTTTTAAATAATTTTAAATCAAAGTACTGTGCCGTAACCGAAGCAAGTTTTTCAAATTTTAAAAGCTTATTTAAAATTATAGACTTTTCTCATCTTATTCTAAATAAGAACCTATCTTTTTTACCGCCATTTGAATCGGAAAACTTTGAAAAAGAATTTATCAATAGCTATATTCCGGCCATCCACGGCAATTTTGAGATAAAAATTTTAAGGCCTTGGGAAGACTTTTACAAGGAGAAAATCCCAATATTTGAAAAGAAAATTCAAGCCTCATTAGAAAAAATACAGGCAGATGTTTCAACTCAGGCAGCCTTCGGCAAAATATGGATGCGGAATATTATGCAGAATTTAAAAACGGCTTCTTTAATAAGACCGTTTATTCCTAAAACGGATCCTAGTAAAAAAGCCTATATTTTAGGAGCCGGTCCGAGCCTTGAATCTGCCTTGGAAAATATAAAAAAAAACAGGAACTCCATTGTTCTTTTTGCTTCAGATACGGCCTTTCCGGTTTTAATATCGGCAGGAATAGAGGCCGATTTTTTTGTGACGATGGACCCGCAAAATATTTCTTATTCTCATTGTTTTAAACCTTTTACAAAAAATACCGTAGGTATATTTGATCTTTGCTCAAATCCGATTCTTGCGAGGGAATTCTTAAAAAACGGCAACTCTTTTTTCTTTACAAAAAGTGCCCATCCCTTTGCCCAATATGCTTCTTTTTTTTCTCCCTTTCCTTATATGGAAACAGGAAGCGGTACTGTTGCTCTTGCGGCAAGATCGTCAGCCCTTTCCCTTGGATTTAAAGATTTGAAATTTTTCGGTTTGGACTTTGCTTATACCGGCGGTAAGGCATACTCAGCCGGAACATATCTTTCAAAGCAATTTGAAAAAACGTCTTCTAAAACTTCGCCTTTGGAAACAAAATTTTGTGACCTTATGTTTAGAACGGAAGTAAAAAAAACGCAAGAAAACGGAAAAATAACTTATACTACAGATCTTTTAGACGGGTATAAAGCTTTTTTTAAAGGGGTAATCAGCCTTAACTCTGCTTCCCCTGTGTGGAAAAAAGAAGACTTTTCAATATTCCAATATGAGGAATTTATACGTCATCTAAAAACGCCGGCTTGTAAGGATAAGAAGATGCTGACAACAGCTCTTTTGCCTTATTTTGCATATTTAAATAAAAGATTATCTAAAAATATCTCGAATTTTGCCGATGTAGAACTTGTACTATCTCAAATTCTGGAGTATACTGTAAGTTAATGAAAAAGATGTATATTGGCATATATGCCGCAATAGCTTTATTGATTATAGTAGGAACATTTTCATGGTTTGTATATGGGATTATAAGGGATTCCGATACCGGTGCGGAGGAAGCCAAATCTACATTTGCTTATTTTGCAAAACAGATTATAATCTCATCCGAAAAGGAAAACTTTGCCCAAAGTGAATATAATCAAAGATTGTATGCACTTGCGGATGAGCTGGAAATCAAGGCCTTTGTTATTTCCAAACCTTCTAAAAGTATCGTAATTTCTTGGCCCAAAGATTCCGACCTAATAAGCTATGATGAAGGTGGTAATTTTGTTATAAAACCGGCCTCCTTATTTATAAAAAATCACAGCGGAAAAATAAATGTAAAAACAATGAAAAGCTATGATACCGAGCTTGTATTGACGGCCTCTATCCCGACATTAAAACCGGCAGCAATCTATTTAAGAATTAGAAGTGCATTTTTTATAATATTAGCCGTAACAATTTTAACCGTAATAATAATTCTTTCTACAAATCTTTCTAATACTCAAGACAGAGTATATGCAGATATAAATAAAAGAACCTTTGAGGACGATTTTAGAGACGGTGAAGGATTCAGCCCCAAAACATACGCTGAAGAAAATAAATATTATGAACCTGAAGAAGTCTATCCTCATGACTATACCGAAGCAAAAAAGGAAGATGAAGCCGGTTTAAGGCCTATCGAAAATACCAAGTCCGGCAAAGATGAAGATATCTACGGCCTTGAAGATCTGGATAATTTAAAAATTACACAGCAGTTCCCTTATGAGGCAGGCAAAGAAGCAAAGCTTAAAGAAGAAAAAGATATTAGCTATATAAGTTCGGATTCGGAAGAATACAATGATGTTAAAGCATCGGATTTCGGCACTGTAAACGCAGAAGCCATAGAAAAGGTGAGAGGCCTTTATTCTCCTATTACGGGAATAAGCTGGCAGGAATATTTACCCGAATATCTGGAATCGGAATTACGAAGAGCCGCATCATCCGAACAGGACATAGCCTTAGTTATTATGAAGCTTGAAGATTTTACTCTCGAGAGCATGATAGGAAAGAAGATTTCGGCTCTTTTAATAGACTTTATAAAATTCAGGGATATGATTTTTGAATTTGATAATAACGGTTTTGCGGCTATTCTTCAAGACACCAACTTAGATGAGGCGATGAAAAAGGCCGAGGAAATATATAAGGGAACCAAGAATATTTTAACCGAATACGATATATCGAAATCGGTGTCGATAGGTATTACAACAAGAACATCCCGCCTTATTTCGGCAGGAAGAATGATTGAAGAAGCTCAAGCAGCGGTAAACCGTGCTATAAAAAATAATGAAGATCCTATAGTGGCCTTTAGGGTAAATCCGGACAAATACAGGGAATTTATTTCGGATAATTAAATAGATGAATCATAATTACGGAATAACTAACAATAAAAGAAATAGTCTAAAACCCTAGCTTCTTAAGTTCCTGTACATGCTCAATATAAATATTGGTAATATCAAAATTACCAATCGTAGACTGGCGGATATCTACTATATCGGAATGTGAAACACCTCTTCCACCTTTGTTTTCTATTAAGCCCTTAAAAATGCCCCACTTTGCAGATTCAACAGGGATGAGACCGTCGTTATCTCCATCGATAAATTTAACTATTGGATAGCTTAACAAAAATATGATATCACTTAAGGCATTGTTCATCTTTGCAGCATAGCTGAAATACCGTACTTGATTATCGTCTTTATTTTCGGCATTAAATTTTTCCATATTTTCAGCACCTAATTCTTTTACTGTCTTTTTAAATTGAGGATTTTTATCTCCCCATAATTTAAAACAAACATTGACAAAAGGATTAAAAACGGATATTACAAAAGGTATGCGGCAGGCAGCATCTATAGCCTTAATCCCGCGGTGGGGACTAGCAAAGGTTGTCAGCGAAGCCGTATTTTTTCCAGCTCCAAGAGAGGAAATAAGATAACGGGCCTCAATTCCGCCTTTCGAATGGGCTATAATATTAACCTTTTCAATATGTTCAGTTTTGATAATATCATCAAGCTTTGCCTTAATTTTTACGGCATTATCATGTATTGTTCCTATACGATCATGGTTACTGAAAAACACCTTAGCCCCGTGATTTTGCAAGCAGCCGGTTATTCTTCCCCAATAAGAATAATACTTTGAATTATCTTTAAAACCGATACCATGAATAAAAAAAAGAGGATAACGTGTCAGGCACGAGCTGTTGCAGTCATATTTAAAATCGGTTTTACTCATAGACATTTTATCTACATCATTTTTTAACCAGCTCGCCCCGCTCTTCAAGTTCAGTTAAAATGTTAGCATAGGTTTTTTCGTCGATTTTATAGCGGAGGCGGTATAGGATGTAGCTGCCGACTATACAAAAAAGAGGAAAGACGAGCATGGCTGTCTTCATCATTAAAAGGCCTTCCTTTGTAACCTCGGCAGCGGATGAAGCTTCTTTGATTCCTGAAAGAATGACGACTGCGCTTACGATGCCGTTTCCGATAGCTCCTGAAAGTTTATTGATAAAGGGCTGAATCGAAAACGAAATGCTGTCATTCCGTTTGCCCAATTTCCAATGGCCGTAGTCAACACAATCTGCGAGGAACATGAGCATCATAAGCTGAATAAAGGCCTGACCCACAAAGAGAAGAACTCCCGAAATACCGATAAAAAGCATGGTATTTGTAGGAGCAAAAAAGAAGAGGATGTAACCTGCCAAAACCATTATTATCGAAGCCGTATAAATTTTTTGCCTTACAAAAAATTTACTTAAAACCGGAAAAATAATCAGGGCCGAAATTTGGGAAAGGCCTAGGATAATTGCAAAGACTGAATACATGCCTTCATCGCCATAGGAATACTTAAAAAAGTAAAGTCCGAAACCGGTTGTGGTCATATAACCTATCATAAATAGAGTCATGGCTATTGCAGTCAAAAGGAGCTGGTCATTTTTTACTATAACGCTCAAAAGCTCTTTAAGGGAGGTATGTTTTTGAGGTTTTGTTATTTTCGGTTCTTTTACGCCGATTAAGGTTATAATTTGACCGAGCCACATAATTAGGGTAACCATAATTGCAAAGAAAAAATATCCCTTTGCAAGGCTTCCTGTCTTATTACCCCATGCGGTTGTAATGGGAACTATGCCGGCAACAACAAAGAAAAGCCCTACATTTGCACATATACGGGCAATAGATCCTATTTTTTCTCTTTCTTTTTGATCCACACTTAAAGAAGGAAGCATTGACCAATAGCTTATATCGTTTGTAGTAAAAGCAACACCCCATAAAAGATAGATAATGCCGAAGAAGGCTGCATAAGCACCTCCCTTAATCCCGAAATCCGTAAAAAGAAGGATCGTAAAAATCCCTGAGGTCAAGGCTCCGAAGGCTATCCAAGGCTTAAATTTTCCGTACTTGGTTTTGGTATTATCGACTATCAGACCCATAATCGGATCGTTACAGGCATCAAAAATGCGGGCTGCAAGAACAATAACCGTAATACTCCACAATACATTTGTAGGAACATAAATTACATCGGTCATGTAAAAAATAAGGTACATGCTTATCAAAGAGTACACCATATCTCGGCCTATAGTTCCAAGGCCGAAAGTCCATCTGTTTTGTTTCATTTTAAATGACCTCCTTTGTTACAAATAAACAGGAACCGAAGTCTCCCCAAAGATGAGTCTTATCATTATAATAAGTGCCCATAAACTGATTATTTAAAAGAATACCGTAGTCCAACAGCTTTCCTGAAGCTCGATATTTTTCTACACAATCTAAAAGAGCATAATACTTGTTTACCGTTCTTAAAACAAGCCCCTCAGGGTTTAAAGAAATGGGCAGCACATGTTTAATCAAACCTCCGAAACGCTTTATATAGAGGCTTTGAGGTTTTGTTTCAACCTCGTATAAGGCATTTTCCTTCATTCCTTTAACTTTTAAAATACTGTGCCCGTCGGCAGTCCGTGCCTTCATCTGAAAAAGGCCTGATATGGCAGTCCTGCCGTCAGAACATTGCCAATGCCTCTGATTATTTTTATGAGTACCTATAACCGAAAAAGAACCGAACTGAAAAATTTTTCTGTATTTTTTATAAAAAGAAACTTGTTCTTTTATTTCTTTTTTTTCGGCATGGGTTAAAAATTTTAGATCCAATTCATAACCTAAGACCCCGAAACAGGCGGTATTAAAGCGGGTACTCAAGGAGGTTTGCCTTAGGGTCTGCTGATGTGGCGAGGCCGAAACATGGGCTCCCATGGCAGAAAGCGGATATAAAAGACTTAAAGAGCTTTGTATTTCCTGCCTTTCCACAGGGTCGGTATTGTCCGAAGTCCATATCTGGGGAGAAAAGCAAAGCATTCCAAGATCAAAGCGGTTTCCCCCTGAAGAACAGCTTTCAAGCAGAATATGAGGACGGGGAGAAAAAATCCTCGTTAGGACTTCATAAAGGCCTAAAATATAACGGTGATAAAACTCTCCTTGATTTTTTAAAGAAGGAGAAAAAGCTGCCGATATGTGGCGGTTCATATCCCATTTTACATAAGAGACATCCGCCTCATCTAAAATCCGTGAGACATTTTCAACTATATAATCCCTCACTTCTTTAAGACAAAGGTCAAGGACGAGCTGATGCCTTCCTCTGACCGGCTCCCTGAAAGGCTCTTTTAAGGCCCATTCGGGATGAGAACGAAATAGATCGCTGTCCTCGTTTACCATTTCAGGCTCAAACCAAAGCCCGAAGTCAAGCCCTATTTTACGCACCCTGTCGGCAAGTTTTTTAATTCCGCCGGGGAGTTTTTTTGTATTTACCCGATAGTCGCCGAGGCCTGCACTATCGTTATTCCGGTCTCCGAACCAGCCGTCATCAAGCACAAAAAGCTCAAGCCCCAGCTTTTTTGCCTGACGGGCAGAGCGTAAAAGGCTTCGGCGGTTAAACTTAAAAAAATCGGCTTCCCAATTGTTTATTAAAACAGGCCTTTCTTTTTCTTTCCATTCGCCTCTTACAATGCACTTATTTATAAAGCCGTGCATATTTGAACGAAGCCCGTTAAATCCCCTATCGGAAAAAGAAAGAAGAGCCTCAGGAGTTTCAAAGCTTTCACCTTTTTTTAAATCCCAAGAAAAACAATGAGGGCTTATCCCGATACCTATGCGGATTAAGTCCAATTGACTTTTTTGAACAAAGCCGAAATGATTGCCGCTGTAGATAAGGTTGAACCCGTAGACCTCTCCCCTATCCTCCTCTGCCCCGTGAGCTGCAACAAGAAAACCAGGATTATGACGGTTAGAGCTTGCTCCGGTTGTAGACTCGTTTACCCACATCCCATAGGAAATTTCTTTTTTGTGGAGATGAGCTTCTTTAATCCAGCTCCCGTCAAGTGTGAACATATCGAAGCCCCTGTCCGGAAGATCTATCATCATACTCATAAGGCGGCGTATTTCCAAGGCTTTTTCATTATTATTCGTCAAGACGGCACGCCTTGTTATAATATTAAAGGACGGAAACACCGTATAGTAGAGTGCAAGATTAACATCGTTTATATCTTTTAAATTTATGATAAGGGTTTCGGCGTCTTCATTTCCGTCAATGGCGGAAGGAAGAGACTGCATAGGTTTTAAGCCCTTTTCTATCTTATGGGATTGATAAACAAAGTCGTGCGTAAAAGAAGAATCGGGCATTCTTATTTCGCAAGGAGAATAACGGTAGTCTCCCCTACCGTTTCCCGACCATTGCAAGGGGATATTATCAAGCACATAGAGGGGGTCTTTTTCGTTATAGCAAACGGAAGAACCTGTCTGTGCCGTTCTTTTTACAAGGAGCCCCTGTATATCGCCTCTTTCCATCTTTTTACCGTAATGCACGGTTTCCAAGTGGCCGTAGGGACTTATACGGAACCAATAACTTGAGTTCTCGGTTTCCAGATAAAAAACATCATTTTCAAATTGAATCATAGCCCGAACAGTATAGCATAATTTTGAAGGATATGCAAAGTAAATTTCATGTTAAAACTATAGTATTATTATTAAAAATAAGTTATAATTATAGAGTGATATGAGGGAAAAAATGAAAAAGAAAAACGTTTTATTATTTTTTTTGTTTCTAAGCTGTTTCTTTTTTTTAAGTGTTTCTCTTTCGGCGGAACAAATGTATTCCCCTTCATGGGGCTATGCACTTGACCTGCCTGAGGATTTTGTTTTAGCCTATAGAGAAGGAAATGAAAGATACCTTTTTCAGCATGCTATTCTGCCGGTTGATTTGCAAATTGCCTTGTATGAAGAGCCCCAATTTAAGACTGCAAAAGAAGCGGCCGAACATGTTTTTAAACAGCTAAAAATGACTCATAAGGATGTGCCTTTTGTATGGAGAAATAAGGAAGCTCTTTTATCGTCGGTATCGTTTTTATATTCACCTTCCGAAAAATATAAACCTAAGGAGCTTTCAGGCTGGGTTTTAAGCCTTGAGCTGCCCAATAAAACAGGCTGGCTGGTTCTTCTTACCTATACCTACAAGGATAAGGCAAAGGAGTGCGAAAACCTCATGATTTCTTCCCTTGACACGGTTTATACCGATACAATGTCTTATTTTGAACCCGGGCCGGTTACAACAGCCCTCTATCCTAAAACAAAAGAAAAAACTATCGAGTATACTTTTAACAATAAAAACATATCCTTTACGATAGACGAATCCGATGCGGAAGCAAACAAGTCGGTAATTGACAGGGAATTTTCTGTTTTGACTATGTATTTAAATCATGATAATTTAATCGCAGCTTGGCAGCGTTTTTATAAGATAATTTTTAGGGATGCATGGAACCGCATAGCTCCTGCTTCCTTTGCCGTATATACTTCTCTCTTTGATGAAAACAATCAAAGCGAATTTGCCGAAAAAGCGGCAAAGGAACTGCTTTTTTTAGTTCAAAATTTTAACTATGAAAGAGACAGAAAAGGAAGCGATTTTATGAATTTGCCTCAAGCCCTTACAGAAAAAAGGGGCGACTGCGACAGCAGGGCTCTTCTTATGGTGCTAATGTTAAAACAGATGAACATAGATGCCGTCCTTTTGGTTTCTCCGAATAAGTCCCATGCCATAGCCGCAGTAGACTGTCCTGGAAGCGGAACCTGTTTTACTCACAATGGAAAAACCTATCTAGGCTGTGAAACTACGGCCCATGTTCCTATAGGAGAAATAGCCGATGAAATAGCGGCTCCCGAAAATTGGTTCCCCGTAGATTTTTACGTAATAGAAAATTTTGAATCAAATTAGCCCGTGTTAGCTGAGGTTGTGATTTAGCCTAGGCTTACTATCGTCTTTCCCGATCCGCCTTCTTCCGGCTTTGCAAAACGGAAAGCCTTTACATAGGGACTTCTCTTTAAAAAATCGTGAGAAAGTTCTTGAAGAATTCCATGCCCCTTTCCGTGAATGATAGCGAATTCGGTAATACCGTGTACCAAAGCAAGATCCATCTGATCCTGCAAGGCCTTTTGAGCTTCCTCAGCCCTCATTCCTAAGAGGCGAAGCTCAAAAGAAGGACGGGAAGAAGGAGCACTAGAGTCGCTTATAATGCTGACAATGGGTTTAGAAAGTTTAAGCTTTTCCTGATTTTCGCAAGCCTCCATGTCGTCCTCTGCAATAGTAAGTTTTAAGTTATCGACGGCAACAAGCCACTTTCCTTTTTTTTCTTCACGGATAAGCTCTCCATTACGGTTGAGGCTTTTTATTATAACCCTTGTGCCTTCGCGGAGCTCAGGATTTTGAGGAGCCTTGTTTTTTTCTTTTGAAGTATGAAGTTTTTCGTCTATTTTTGTTTGTTCAAGTTTAAGTGCTTCATGTTCTTTGCCCAAGTCTTTTTCAAAATCGTCAATCCATTTTTTGACGCTTAAAGTTTTTTCTCGGCTTAGCTCTCCCTCTCTCAGCTCCCGCACAAGGTTTTCAAGAAATTTTCTTTTTTCTTCAAAAAAGAGATCGAGCCTTTTTATTCCGTCTTTTTTCAGCTCCAATTCTTTTTGTTTTAATTGAAGTTCTTTTAAATCGGAACGCCGCCTATCTTCTTTAAGTTTTAATTCTTCTTCTTTTTTTTGAAGTTCAAATTCGTTTAGGTCTTCATGCTTTTGAATAAGACCCTTGATAAGATCGGAAACATCGGCCCTGTTATTTCCCAAATAGGTGTGAGCTTTTTCGATTATATGTTCAGGAAGACCGTTACGCTTGGCTATGTCAACGGCATGGCTTTCTCCGGGAACTCCCATTAGTATCCGATAGGTAGGGCTCAATGTGTTTTGATTAAATTCGACCGAGGCATTTACACAGGACTCCTTACTATAGCCGTAATTTTTTAAGGCACCATGATGGGTTGTAACAAAGACAAAGGCTTTTTTTTCTAAAAGATCATCGAGAACGGCCATGGCTATTGCACATCCTTCTTGAGGATCCGTACCGCTTCCAAGCTCATCAAGAATTATAAGGCTTTTATCCCCTGCCCTCCTTATAATTTCGGAAACATTTTTCATGTGAGCCGAAAATGTAGAAAGGGATTGATCCATAGACTGCTCATCGCCTATGTCACAGGCTATAAAATCAAAGTAAGGAAGACGGGTCAAGGGGCCTGCAGGAACGGGCCAGCCTGTTTGGTTTATCAGAGCAAAGAGAGCTGCCGTTTTTAAGCTTACGGTTTTTCCTCCGGTATTCGGGCCCGTTATGATGAGCACCCTATCATCTTTAGATAATTTTAGGTCTATAGGAACAGCCGATTTTCCAAGAAGGGGATGCCGGGCTTGATGAAGATAAAAAGCAAGAGGCGTGCCTTTTGAATCAGGGCTGCCGTCCTTGCCTATTGAATGGCTTAAGCTTAAATCTATACTGCCTGCAAAGACACAATTATTGGAATGAGCCCATCGGGAAGCGGCGGCAACACAATCCAATTTTGTGATTGCTTCACAGGCCTCTTTTATGTTTTCGGTATGCTCTGCAATTTGAGCTGTTAAGTCCTGCAATAGCCTTAAAAGTTCACGCTCATATTCGGCATGAGCGGAGATAAGGTCATTATTCTTTAAAACTATTTCTTCCGGTTCAAGATAAAATGTTTGTCCCGATTGAGAATACTCATGAATGATACCTGGAATCCTTCCTTTAAAATTTGATCTTACGGCTATAACCTGTCTTCCGTCTTTGACCGTAGGAAGATTGGATTGAAGCATTTGACGGGTTGCATCGTTTGTAAAATAATTCCGCATAGTTTTATCTATATCGTCCTCGATAGAGCGTATCTTATTTTTTATTGCCCTCAAAGAAGGCAGGTCTTGCAATTCTCCGTTTTCATCTATAAAAGAAAATACAAGTTTTTTTAGATGGAGCATATCGGGTATTTTTTTTACAAAGGAAACAATCGAGTTTTCATTTAGGTCTTCATTTTCTAAAAATGGGCTTAACCATTCGTGTAAAGAAAAAACGGACAAGGCTAAAAGCCCGACCGAATAAACGCCTTCAATATCAAGGGCGGCACCTTCAACTTCTATGCCTTCAATAAAAGGAAGAACAGGGGGCCTATATTTGATTGGAGGAGCCTTATATGCCCTTAAAAGACTTAAAAAATCAATCCCTAATTTTTTTTCTTCTTCTATTTTTTTTATATCCGTATCAGGATTCTTTTTTAAACAAAATTCTTTTCCTTCATCAGTTACACAATAGGAGGCAATAATTTCTCTTATCCTCGAAAACTGTAAAACTTCCAGCGTATGTTCAGTCATATCATACTCCTATCCTACGATTAATACTTCTTTACCGTTTCTTGTAATTCTTTATGTATAAGCTCAAAACTCGTATACCTATCCTTATGAATATTTCCTTTTTTAAGGGCTTCCAAAAGGGCACAGCCGGGTTCATGGGTATGGGTGCAGGAAAGTCCGAATTTACATGAGCCTATGAGCTTTTCCATTTCTGGAAAATATAGGGCCGTATCCTCAGGCTCGATGCCGTAAATGGCAAAATGCCTCACACCCGGCGTATCAATTATGTTTATCGAATGTTCTTTTCCCTTTGAAGTAAGAGCCTTTATTTTAAAATACTCCCCTTGCGTTGTCGTGTGGGTACCTCGGTCATACTTATCCGAAATTGCAGAAGTTTTTAAATTTAAATCGGGGGCGATAAAATTTAAGAGAGTGCTCTTACCAACTCCTGACTGTCCTACAAGAGCAGAAGTTTTAGCAGAGAGGCTTTCAATTAAGTTATCCATTCCCCAGCCCTCCTTTGCCGATACTTCGATGGTTTTATAGCCCAACCTTTTCCAGTCCTCTATTCTATCTTTTACATCAGCCGAGATTTTTAAATCACACTTATTTATAACAATTAAAACCGGAATCTTTTGAATCTCGGCTTGCACTAAAACTCTGTCTACAAATCGGGGGCGGAATGGAGGGTTTGCAGCAGAAACAACACAAACAAGCAGGTCGATATTTGCAGCTAAAAGCTGGGGCATATTCAGTTTTTGATTTAAGCGTAAAAAAGAATTTTTTCTTTCTATTAAACCCGTTATCAAGCCTTCATCATCAGAGTGAGTATCGGGCTCAAGATTTATAAAATCTCCGGCAGCAAGAGGATTATAGTAAAGAGCAGAATCTTTTAGAACCTTCCCCTTAATGGAGCAGCTTCTGAATTTTCCGTCTTCACATTCAACATAAAAAATATTATTAGATCCTTTTAAAACCAATCCTTTCATTTTATAAGTAACCCAAAGTCATATTAAAGAGTTCCGCATAGGCAGAATATTTTTTTGTACTCTCTTCAGTTTTTTCCGATGTGATATAAAAAATATCTTTTTGAATATTTTTTAATTTTTTATCCGTCTTTGATTTTTGAAGAGGCGATATTTTTAAGGCTTGATTTACAACCCCATCCAAAGAGTCCACAATCTTTATATTCGGCTCACACTCGGATTTAAACTCATCTCTTAGGTGGAGAAAATGTGTACAGCCTAGGACGGCAGTATCCGTTCCCGCCGATTTAAAAAACTCAACCGCAGGACGGATTCCGGCCTTTTTATCTTCCTCAGAACCTGACAATAAGGTGTTCTCTATCTTGGAAACCAAAACGGAATCTGCACGCATAAAAAACTTACAATCAGCTCCGAATTCTTCAATGAGATTTTGAACGTAGATATCGTTTACCGTTCTTTCGGTTGCAAGAACGGCAATTTTTTTATTTTTACTTGTTAAGGCCGCAGGTTTTATCGCAGGAACAGTGCCCACAAAGGGTATCTCGAATTTTTTACGCAAGTGTGAAAGAGCCGAAACCGTCATCGTATTACAGGCTATTATTATAACGGAGGGTTTAAGTTTTTCTATTATTTTCTTTACCAGGTCTTCGGTATATTCTATTACCTCTTCGAGTGTTTTTTCTCCATAGGGAAAATGTTTTGTGTCTGCGACATAGGCACAAGAACTTTGAGGTTCCAATTCTTTTAAATGCCTTAAATAAGGCAGCCCTCCTATGCCTGAATCAATAAAAACATATTGAACATTTTGTTTTAAAGTCAATTTTCCCTCCAACGCTAATTAAAAACCTCTTTCAATAACCAGTTTATTTTTACCCCGTTTTTTTCCATACGCCGAAACCAAGTTTCCTGCCTCTTCGCAAACTGACAAATAGCTCGGTAAAGAGAATCAATGTACTCTTCCCTAGATTTTATTTTGCCTTGAAGATATTGAGCCGTAAATTTATATTCAAGCCCCAAACTTTCAAGCCTTTCCCAAGAAAAGCCCTCCTTGTGAAGGCATTCTGTTTCTTCTATCATTCCGTCTTTTATACGCTCTAAGAGTCTAAGCCTTATTCTTTCCCTTAAAATCTCCCGCGGGTATTTAAGGCCTATTATAAGGGGGCGGATATCGGGGCGGTTTGCATTTAAGATTTTGACCGCATCGGGATGTGCCTTTTTATATTCCGCAATTTCAATAGCCCGCATAAGCCGATCCATATTTTCAAGGTCGGTCTTATTATGCATCGGAACATTGTACTCAAAAAAAGCTTTTTGTAAGTCAGCCAAATTCTTACCGGCCAAAGACTCCCTCAATTTTTCATTTTTGGGAACAGGAATAAGTTCGTATTCCCTTATAAGAGCATCAAGATAAAGCCCCGTTCCTCCTGCAAAAATGGGCAGCTTTTTTCTCCTCTTTATATCTTCAAAGGCCTTGTAAGCATCATTTTGAAAATCAAAGACATTATATTCCCTTTCCAAGGTGCAAATATCGATTAGGTGATGAGGCACATCTCCGTATTCTTTTAAGTCTTTTCCGGTACCTAGGTCAAGGCCCTTATAAACCTGCCTTGAATCCGCAGAAATGATTTCTCCGCCAAGCTCTTTTGCAAGGCCTACGGCATAGGAGGTCTTTCCCGTCGCTGTAGCTCCCAGCACAACAACCGAATTATGTTTATCCGATAAAGACAAAAAATCGAGATTCATAAAAGGAAAAACTTACAACCTATTCCGGACAATATTTAAAACAAGTCCCAGCAAAAACATACCGCAAGAAACAAAAGTATGCATATTTAAAGATTTGGATAAATACCAACTAGCAAGAGCATATGAGCCTAAAAGGCTGAAAATGATAAAAGAAATAAAGGCTATCGCATAAACCATAAAATCCATAGAAATCGTTAAATTTGCCGACAAAACATAGTAAACAAAATCAAAAATAAGGATTGTGCCTGTTATTATAAGGAGGAATAAAATAAGCTCGGTTGAATCGGGCGTATTGATATTCCTGTAAAATAGATAGGCAAAGACGGCACTAAAAATGCCGAAAAGAGCAGACAAACTATTGCTTAAAGTTTCTTCAGAAAGAGACCATGAAATCAAAAAGAAAAAAGCCAATCCGAAGAGAGCGTTTAAGAAAAAGTACTGGAAGAAAAAGCGGCATAAATGGGAGCTCAAATAAGATGAAATTTGTAGGCTCGAAAAAGGGAAAAAAGAAACAATTATCAATGACACTATCCCACCCAAAATACCGAATAAAAAGGCTGCAAACTTACCGCCTTGTTCCTTTGAAAATGAGGCATAGAGTAAAAAAACTAAGGGTAAAACTAAAATAAAAACAAAGTTCATAAGGCTTATTTTACCATAAAAATACCAATATATCAAGTATTTTTGAATAATTGCCTTTACAAATATTTTTTTTACTGGTATACTGCTCTAATATGACAATTGCAGGAAGAAACAGAGCGCGCCTAGTCGCCATATGTATTGCAGCTTTAATTCTTATATTATCCTTAATATCCTTTGTAGGTATTGTACTTAACGGAAACCTTGATAATTCCTTGGTAACGGGCACAAAATCTGCAGTAAGCTCAAGTATAACTGAATTTATACTCAGCTTTTTAAGAAATAATTATAACGGCTATGCGGTATTAATAAGCATTTTGGCCTTTCCGTTTTTATCACTCGGATTTTTAATCTTCGTCTATTTTACATTTAAAAAGACTCATGCAATCGAGATATCCTTCTTTGCTATGTTTACCTTATGCATAAGTTTTGAAAGTATAAGGCTTGTTTTTCCCCTATATAACTTTTCTAATATAGTGCTGGATAGTATAGCAAATCTATCCCGATTGGTATATTTTTTCAGATTAGCGGGAATTATGTCCATCTTTATGGCAGGCATCTTTGCCAACAAAATAATAACTAGAAAGATATCGTCAGTCTTCTTTTTTATTTTTTTTATATCTTTTTTAATATGCTTATCAATGCCTATAAATAATTTTTATATAAGCAGATACTTTCTTTCGGATATTAAGGCAGGCCATTCATATATATACCTGTTTTTAATAGCTGCACTTCTAGCCTGCGTAAATTACTTTTTTGTCTATATCACAAAAAACATAAAAGAGTATTTATTTGCAGCCATTTCGCTGACAGGGGCCTTAATAGGTTATGCGGTTCTCTTATATGCATCATCTTATACCCTCCTGGGTATAGGCCTTGCCTTGTTTATTTTAGGAAATCTCAGTTTTATAAAGTACATACACAGCTACCACATATGGCAATAAACCTCTAGACCATCTATAACAATAGCTAAAAAATAGGACTTGATTTTTCGCCTATTATGATGTATGCTTAAGCTATGGCAATTAAGTTTTACTCACTCGGTGCTGCACAAGAAGTTACCGGATCTAAACATATTCTTGAAGTTGACGGGTATAAGTATTTGATAGACTGCGGAGCTTTTCAAGGAAAAAGAGCAGAAGCGGACAAGAAAAACAGGGATTTTAATGTTCCTGTCTCCGAATTGGAAGCCGTCATTTTAACGCACGGCCATTATGATCATTGCGGTTTATTACCCTTGCTGGGGAAGCACGGATTTACAGGCAATATATATGCAACCCCTGCCACCAGAGATATAGCAAACCTTGTTATGATGGATTCTGCACGAATTCAAGCCAGAGATAGGGAGTATTTATCCAAACAAGCTGCAAAAAAAGGAGAAACCTTTAAATGGGTGCCTCTTTTTGATGAAGCCGATGTAATCCAAACAGTCAATCAGTTTGTAACAATTTCATATCATAGACCCGCATGGATAGGCCCCAATGTTCAACTGGAATTCTATGATGCAGGGCATATTTTAGGTTCAGCGATGGCTGTAATTACCGCCAAAGACTCGGATGGGAAAGAGGTAAAAATAGCCTTTACAGGAGACCTAGGCCGAAAAAATAAGGCTATTATCCGCGATCCGGATATTATTCCTCCTGTAGATTATATAGTTATTGAAAGCACATACGGAAACCGGCGCCATGAGGAAACCGACAATGCTTTAAAACTTCTTGCCGAAAAAACACAGGAAATTGTACAAAATAAGGGAAAGATGATTATTCCCGCCTTTGCCGTTGAAAGGACTCAGGAAATCGTCTATTATTTTCACCTCTTAGTCGATAAAAAAATAATTCCCGATATTCCGATTTATGTAGATTCTCCCATGGCCGTAAACGCAACTAGTATATTTCAGGTACATCCCGAATGCTATGATGCACAAACACATGAGGCCTTTTTAATTCATCATAAAAATCCTTTCGGCTTTAACTCGCTCAAATTTATAACCAGCGTAGCCGAGTCCAAGGAATTGAACAATATTGACGGTCCCATGGTTATAATAAGTGCGGACGGAATGTGCGAATTCGGACGAATTACCCACCATCTTGCAAACAATATCGAAAAGCCATCGACAAAGGTACTGCTGGTAGGTTTTATGGCAGAAGATACTCTCGGACGTAGACTCCAAAACAAAGAACAAGAAGTAAAAATTTTCGGTGAATGGCATCAGGTACGGGCTGAAATTTTGCAGATAAACGCCTTCAGTGCTCATGCCGACTATTTTGAGTCCAGAGAATGGCTGGACTCCTTGAAGAATCCTAAACTTAAAACTATATTCTTGGTTCACGGAGAACCTAAGGCGCAAACTTATTTTACCCAATACTTAAACGAAAACGGTTATAATGATGTAAAAACGGTAAAATACGGAAAAACATACAAATTGGACTAGAAATTTATGAAAAAAATAATTACGGGTTTTCATGCTATAGACGAGATTTTAAGAGCGGAAAAACTTAAAATAGAAAAAGAAAAGAGCCGGAAGCCGAACCTTGAAATTTTTTACTCCAAAGAAGGCCCAAGGGTAAAGAAAATTTTGGAAGCGGCTCGTAAACTGAATCTAAAGATTGAAAAAAAAGACAATCAATTTCTTGATTCCCTTACTAAAACCTTGCCGGAACAGTTAAGGGATCACAGGGGTATTGTTCTTGTAACTGAGGCTGAAAATCAAAAAAAAGGAATGAGCATCGATGAGTTTTTTGCAAAGCTTGCAGAAAAAGACTCGGGCTTTGTGGTAATCCTCGACTCCGTTACGGATCCTCACAATACCGGTTCCATTATACGAAGCGCAGACCAGTTCGGAATAGACGGGATAATAGTTCCGGAAAACAAAAGTGCGGGAGGCTTTGAGATTATAAGCAAGGTAAGCGCAGGAGCTTTAGCCTGGGTTCCATTCGTGGAAGTAACCAATTTGGTAAGAACCGTAGAAAGGCTAAAAAAGGAAGGCTTTTGGATTTACGGGGCAGATGCAGGAGGCAAGGCCCTACCCGATCTTACGTTCCCAAAAAAGACAGTCCTTATTATGGGAAGTGAAGGAAGGGGAATGAGCCGCCTTGTAGAAGAAACCTGCGACGAAATAGTGTCAATCCCAACCAAGGGAAAACTTGACAGCCTAAATGTTTCCGTCGCAGCAGGTATTCTATTATACGAAATAAGCCGGAAAAAAGAGATTTAATTTTTTGAGGCCATAATCTTTTTTACGGCTTCGCTAAGAGGCATTTCATCCTCAGTTCTATTAGTCATATCCTTTAATTTTATCTTAAAATCCTGAGGCGTCTTGGTAAATTCTTCTACACAAGAATCTTTACCTAAAAAAAGCCCCCATCTTATGTCTTTTTTTTCGGCATAGGCGTACTGATGATTCATCTTTTTAGGTTCAGGATATACTTCAGCATTTATTTTTTCGGCTTCAAAAAAGTTTACTATCTTATACGAAAGAAATTGATCATCTTCAGGTAAAGAAAAAATAAGGAGGTCGGTAAAGCTTGCCTTTGTTTTTTGATGCCCCAACTGTTCAAGGGCTGCTAAAAGCCTATCAAGCCCTATGGAAGCGCCTACTCCTGTAATAGATTCCTTCATGTAAAGAGCCGTAAGGTTATCGTACCTTCCGCCTGAACAAACAGAGCCTATCGATGGCAAATCGCTTAAGAAGGTCTCAAATACAACACCGGTATAGTAATCCAAGCCTCGCGTAATTGAAGGATCAAAAACAATTGAATCCTCAATACCTACAGCCTTTACCAAGGCATAGATATCCCTCATGCGTTTTGTATCTTCGTCGGGGCCGCCTGCAAGGTTTTCCAAGTGAGAAAGAGTCTTTTCAAAGTCTTCGCTTTTTAAATCCTTGCTCACACCGGAAATATAAGCCAATATTTTTTTTGCACTTTCTTCGGAGCTTATATCTGTAAGGAGCTTTAAAACCTCGTCCTCCCCTATCTTAGCAAGTTTATCTACAATACGCAAAACCTCTTCGCTGTCTTCCGATAGGTTTAAAGACTTTAAAAAACGGTTAAATATACCCCTGTGGGAAACGTGTATTTTAAAATTGGAAACACCTAATTCGTTTAAAGCTTTTTTAATAAGACGCAAAATTTCAAAATCAACGGCAGCCGAATCGGAACCCAATATATCAAAATCGCATTGCAAAAATTCCCGATACCGTCCGGCCTGAGGCTTCTCACCGCGCCAAACTTTTCCCAGATGATAGCGTTTAAACGGGAAATATATCTCGGACTTATGCTCTGCGACAAATCTGGCTAATGGAACGGTTAAATCAAAACGCATAGCAACATCCCGTCCGCCATTGTCGCTAAACCGGAAAACCTGCTTCTCGGTCTCCCCTCCGCTTTTTCTCAATAGAATCTCGGAATATTCCAAGGCAGGGGTGTCTATAGGCACAAAGCCGTAATCCCTAAAAACCTTTACCAGTCTTTCCATAAGAAGAGCTCTTTCAATCTCGTCCGCCGGAAGAAAATCCCTAAATCCTTTTAAAACTTTCGGTTGTATTAAATCACTCATAGTTTTTATTTTACAATATTTTTTTAGATTGGGCAAGGGTCAAGTCAATCTTGGCTATGTCATGTTGACTATGGCAACACCTATCTCTCTTTATAATTTTTTTCTATCCAATTTCGGTACTCACCGGAGCGGACATTTTCTATCCATTTCTTATTATTTAAATACCAGTCAACAGTATTTTCAAGCCCTGTTTCAAAATCAAAGTTACGCTTCCAATCAAGTTCATTTTTTATCTTGGTACAGTCAATAGCATAGCGGCGGTCATGTCCAAGCCTATCGGTTACATGTGTAATGGTTTTTCTTACATTTTCTTCGTTAAGACCTGTCTTTTTACAAACAATTTGAATGAGCTTATTTAAAAGCTTTATATTTTCCCATTCATTTTCACCGCCTATATTATAGGTCTCCCCCTCTCTCCCGTTTTTTAGTATAAGCCTTACAGCTTCATTGTGATCTTCAACATGTATCCAGTCTCTAATTTGCTTACCGTCACCATAAACGGGAAGCTTTTTACCTTCAAGCATATTTAAAATCATAAGAGGAATCAATTTTTCAGGAAATTGAAACGGCCCGTAATTATTAGAACAATTTGAAATAGTAACGGGAAGACCATAGGTATGGAAGTAAGCCTTTACCAAGTGATCGCTTGATGCCTTACTTGCAGAATAAGGAGAACGCGGATCATAGGCGGTAGTTTCTTCAAAATAGCCTTCAGGCCCCAAAGAACCGTAAACCTCATCCGTACTGATATGGTGAAAAAGAACATCATCACGCATTGTTCCGTCAGCTTTTTTCCAAAATTGCTTTGCAGTTTCCAAAAGGTTAAAGGTTCCCAAAATATTTGTCTGTAAAAAAATCTCAGGACCCAAAATAGAACGGTCAACATGACTTTCAGCTGCAAAATTAACAACTGTGTCAATATTATATTCGGTAAAAATAGTATTTAGGATTTCTTTATCGCAGATATTTCCATGAATAAAAAAGTATCGGCTTCCACCGAATTCGGATTCTATATCGGCAAGGCTTGCGGCATTACCTGCATAAGTAAGAGCATCAAGATTTATAATACGTCCCGTAAATGCGTCTTCTTTTTTTAATAAGGTTCTGATAAAATTGGAACCGATAAAGCCTGCACCGCCGGTTACAAGTATATTTTGTAAACTTCGCATTTAGAATAGCTCCTTAACTTAACAATTTTCCGCAATATATTTTAGATAATCGCCATATTCATTATTATAGGAAGAAGATAAATCTAAAAGCTGAGTCTTTGAAATCCATTTTTGTAAATAAGCTATTTCTTCTATACAGGAAACATACATTCCCTGTCTTTTTTGAATCGTTGCTATAAAATTTGAGGCTTCCAAAAGGCCGTCATAAGTTCCCGTATCAAGCCATGCCATGCCGCGGCCCAGCTTTTCAACTCTTAATTTTCCCATAGTCAGGTAAGCATTATTTACGGATGTAATTTCAATCTCGCCTCTAGCCGAAGGTTTAACCGATTTTGCAATTTGAATTACTTCATTATCATAAAAATATAAGCCTGGGATTGCATAATTTGACTTTGGATTTTGAGGCTTCTCCTCAATATTCAAAACATTTCCTTCATCATCAAAATCAACAACTCCGTAAGCTCTCGGATCTTTAACATAATAACCGAAAATTAAAGCTCCTCCATTATTTTTTATGGAGGAAACTGCATCCGCCAAGGTGCTGCTGAAACCTCTTCCATAAAAGATATTATCGCCCAAGACCAAAGCACAAGAATCAGAACCGATGAACTTTTCACCCACTATGAAGGCATCAGCAAGCCCTCGAGGTTTATCTTGAAAGGCATACTCAAACTTCATACCCAACCAATTTCCATCACCGAAAAGCTCCTTAAAAAGTCCTATATCCCGCGGTGTAGATATAATTAAAACCTCACGTATACCGGCAAGCATCATAACCGACAAGGGATAATAAATCATGGGTTTATCATACATGGGTAAAATTTGTTTTGAAACAGCCTTAGTAAGCGGATATAAACGGGTTCCGGCCCCTCCTGCTAAAATTATTGCCTTCATAAAAACCTCTATACAAAAAGTGATAATATAAAAAAGTATAATCAGTTTCTACTCGGTATGAAAAACATGATCTTGAATCTTATCGATAAATTCATACCTTACCGTATTACTTAAACCGTCAGCCAAGGAAACCGGAGCCTTAAATCCAGTTTTTGGAATATTTACCGAATCAAAAAGAGTATCGGCACAGAATTTTTTGACTCTGATTGAACTGATTGCTAATTTTTTTCTCGATATTTTGGCAAGTAAGTCAAAACAAAAACCACCGAAATAGCCCAACCAATAAGGCCAATGAAAAATTTTATGATTCTCATTTCCTAAGATTTTATAAACTTCATTAGTAAGAGAATTCATATCAAAGTCAGGTTTATCGATATAGTTAAATAAGTGTTCTCCGGGACCGTTATTTAAAGAAAATTCGATAAAGGCAGCTACGTTTTCAACATAGGCCATTGATTTTTTATTTTTACCGTTTCCGACAAATGGGAAAAAGCCTGAACTGATTTGTCTTAATAGATTATAAACATTGCCCCTATTTTGCTCGCCGAATACAACGGTAGGACGAATTATCGTAAGCGAATTTTCGTTATCGTTTTCAAGCCACGCACGATATTTCCCTTCAGCGAACCATTTTGTTCTACCGTAATCATTAAAATAATTTATTTTACCTGTTTCGTTCGTATTTAAAGGTGCAAAACCGTATACCGCAACAGAGCTTGTAAAAATAATTTTTTTTATTCCCAATTCCGAACAGACCTTGCATACATTTTCCGCACCGTCAACATTTACTTCATCATATAAGCTTTTAGGTTCAACATCATCGCGATGTTCAGCCGCCAAGTTGATAACGCAGTCTAGGCTAGAGGATAATTCTTTTTTTAAAGAATCTATATCCCTTACATCAGCAAAGACTCTCAAGTTGGGATAGTATTTACTATCCTGTTTATCAAGAATTTTAATTTTATGTCCGGACGCTAAAAGCCTCTTTGTTAGTCTTGTCCCTATAAAACCGGAACCGCCTATTATTGCTATGTGCATTTGTTTTAATCCTTTGTAATCTCTTTATATAAACTACGATAATTTTTCCACATAATATCCAAAGTAAAAAACTTTGAAAATTTTTCAAATGAAGCTTTTCCCATTTTAGCCTTTTTTTCGTCATCTTGCAAGATATCACCTATTGCCTCAACGGCACCGTCATCGGTTTCAATTAGAGCACCATTTGTAACATCAACTAACTCAGAAATCCCGCCTACATTTGATGCAACTATAGCCTTTTTATAAGCCATAGCTTCGAGTATCGTCATTGGAAGCCCCTCATAGTTGCTAAATAAGACGAAAAGATCACAATACGGCAAAAGGCTTGATGCATTTGGATAGTCTCCAAGCAATAAAACATTGGAAGGGATAGAATAGTCTTTTTTTATCTCATCCATCGATTTTTCGGCAGAACCGCCGACCCAGACAAAGAGGTAATCTTTCATTACAGGATCTGAAGCAATAGATAAAAAACTTTCAAATCGTTTTTGCCTGGAAATACGGGCTATTGTCATAATAACTTTTTTATATGAAGAGGAGTCAAAAGGTTTCGGAGAATCAACAGAATTTAAACTTATACCATTGTAAATTGTCTTGATATTTTTAGTAATTTTTTCTTTATATAATTTTTTTTCGTCATATTTAGAAACTGCAACTATTGCACCGCAGAATCTTTGTAAAAAACGTTCAAGCGGTAAAAAAATTCTATGATGGAGACGGATGGAATCAAAACCGTGCACAGTATAAATTATTTTTTTTCTATATTTAAAGCCCGCAAGACGGCCTAAGGTTCCGGCCTTACTTGAATGTAGATGAATAATATCGGGGGCAAATTCATTAATTACCTTTTTTAGCTCAAAATAGCATTTCAAATCCGGTAACAATCTAATAGCCTTTATCATATTTTTAATCTTAAATTGAATAACCGAAGAACTTAAATTATCCCATAGATATCCGCCATTCATTGAAGCTACAGCAACGGTATTTCCCTCATCAGAAGCCATATTGGCCAAAGAAATACATACGGTTTGAGCCCCGCCGAGTTCAGTGTTAGTAATTATGTGTAAGATTTTCATATTTATACCCTGCTCCAGTTTCTAATAACGGCCGATGAATTTTTTAATCAACCCCATAAAACCGACCTCTTGGAGAATGCACATGATACGCATCGGTGATAAAATAATATTAGTTATAATATACCCTATCTTGGGAATTAAAAATTTAGAATATTTTATATATTTCTTTCTTAAAGGAGTAGTCCAACTTGCATCAAAGTGGTGAATAGTATATGTATTAGAAGTTATACTGATTATACCTGTCCTTGGATCCTTAGGATTAAAATAATCAATAGGATATATACTAATATTTTTTACTAATTGTATTTTATTTTCTTTTAAAAAACCATGTTTGCACAATATACCTGTAACACGTTCTACAATTGTTGTAAGATCAGGTTTACCATTAGGTTTAAAGAAAGATGATTTCTCATAAGATTTTAAAATTTCGGCATAAAGCGGATCTCCTGCAAAGGCTGCAATGCCTAAACCCGGATTTACAGTTCCAATGGTTTCCATACCGAAAAAAGCACCTTTTTCAATAATTTCATCAATGGGTTTAATTACTTCAACATCCGTATCAAAATATATACCGCCATGTTGATACAAAATATCAAACCGAGCATAATCACTTACGAATGCGTATTTTTTTGCCTGATACGCTTGAGCTGTGTAAATAATTTTATTTACATCATAGTTTTTTTCATTCCATTCTTTAATCTCGTAGTCCGGACAGTATTTTTTCCATGACTCAATACACCTAAGGGCTGTTTCCGGTAAAGGATTTCCTCCAAACCAACAATAATGAATTACCTTTGGAATCATTTTTTATTTTCTCCCTGAGGCGGCTCCATACTTACATTATTTACTATAAACAATATAAACTCTACAAACATGTATACAGGATAAATAAATATTGTATACAAAAAATCTAGCATGTTCTTTTAATCTCCATTAAAAATTCATAAGCCTTCTGTCCTGCGAGTCCTCTATTTTGCCATGCAGTATCTTTAGCTTTTAATCTGTTTTCTTTTAAGGTAGAACTTTCGCAAGTTTCTTGAATAATTTTTCTTATATCAGTAAAATCTGTAGATTTTAATTCCTTTCCAATATCTTTTAATATGGAAAACTTCCATGGCAGCTCTTTTAAATCTCCTGAGTCATAGGGGCGATGATCGAATTCGTTATTGCAGTATAAAAACGGCTTGTCAAATAAAAAGCAATAGTCAAAAATAACACTCGAAAAATCGGAAATCATTATATCGGCCTTTGAAAGAGAAGTAATATTTTCAGGCTCATAATCCCAAGAAAGATTACTATTTACCTTATACTTTTCTTTTAATTTTTTTAGCATATCGGACTCAGCGGTCTTACTTTGAGGATGTGGACGAACAATAATACTCCATCCCGTTTCTACAAGAGGCGTAAGTAGCTTTTCTCCATATTTGGAAAGAATACCGTTTGCACCCCATGAAGGAGCTATCAAAACTGTAAAAGCTTCATTTTGCCGAGGTAAATCCTTCAATTTTTCCTTAAGTACATCCAAATAAGGACAGCCCACCACGCATAATTCTTTTTTCTTTATTCCGCGCAAATCTTCAAGCTCTCTTATTCCATTAATCTGATACTCACCTGATAAAAGGACTGAATCAAAATAATCAAGGCCAAAAAGCCTGTAACTTGTAGCATCATCGAGCGCATGAAGAATATGGCTGTAATGCTTGACATGCTTCGAACGCTTCAGTTGATATACATCCAGCCCAGGCGTTGTCATCAAACAGATAGCAGCTTCAAGCATATTCAGCCGAGCAAAAGCTCTATTCCCCTTACCAATATATTCAGGTTTTATATATGTATAGTTCTGAAAAAACACAGGATCATCTTCCGATGAAGTATAAAAAATGACTTCTGTTTGATGTCTTTCAAACTCATTGCAGATAGGAGCAAATACATTCCAATAACGCTTGCCTTCCGAATAAATTACAATAGTATTTTTATTACCTGAAACTCTTGCCTTATCTTTATATACAGCAATCTTTAGCTTTATAAAAACTGTTTTTGCTACAAAATACAATGTTGTAATAAGACCTATCACAATAGAAAATAAAATACTTCCAGTCCCGGGATCAATATACAATAATGGAATCATAGCAACACTCCTTTCCACATGCATTATTTAGTATTAAAATTTGTTCTACTCCAACAAGCAGGATCATAGACATTGTCTTTTATAAAAGTCCAACTATCGACCTCAAACTGCGTAGATTTTAATTGATGATTTGCATGCCAGTTTCCCAAACTTACCGCTTTTATAACCGCTTTATCTTGGGTATCAAGAAATTTTTCCCCTGTAAACGGATTCTCTTGTAATTCGGGCGGAAAATCTTTGGTAGTTAAAGCCGGAATATCAGCTAACGTCATAAATGTATAATCTTTTTTTAATGCCCCATCTGAATCGAAATCTTTCATCATAATTAACGGGATCAAAGCTTCAGGTGAAAAATAAGAACCCGAAGCCAAGAAATCATCAATAAATTTCATGCCATTCGTACGTATACCGCCACCTCCATGATCTCCTACAATAATTATACGGGAATTATGCCAACACCCATTTTTTTTCAAAAAACTAAAAAAGTGTGCACAAGATTCATGTGCCAGATAATTAGAATAAAAATGACTTTCTGTTGTTTCATTAAGACAATAACGTTCTGCTATCGGAATTAAAAAATTCTTTCCGATCATCTGCATAGTATCTCTTCGAGGAGGCTCATGTGTCACATTATTAACGATTATATTTATGCAATTTTTATTTTCTACAAATTCAACTTCTTCCGTAATATTCTCTAAAGCAGAATAGGCATTCATAAACGCAGCGGAATAAATAGGGACACCCACACCGCCGTACATTCCATTTGCATAAAATATCCGCCGTACTTCAAGCGGTAAAATTTTAAACAAAGAAAAATACAACATATTACGGCGAATTCCATATATTTTTGACTGAGGAACCGAACCATGGACTGTGTGTTTAAGAAAGTCATTCGTATATATTCCATTCCCATCAATATTTTTTGCTCTCATATTATATTTCTTAAATACCGAAAGATCGGGAATCCAAGAATAATTGAGCCATGATGGATCAGTAAAGCTAACACACCAATTATGTTCGCTAAAAAGGCGTGGTAACACACTTAATGCTTCATTGTGTTTATCGACTAACAACTCATCTTTACGGGCATCAATCTTTTCGGGGGTGTATTCATAACCACCAAATAATGACGGAGTACTGAAATTGGTACTTAAACCGAAGGCAACACTATTTTCAAAAACTGTAAATCCGGTATATTCTTTTTTTACTAGTTCGGAAGACTCAAATATAGGATCAATAAAAAAATTCATAGAGCGATCTAACATGAATATAAAGATATTTTTCCCTGTTTTACTTATTCGATACGCCTTATCGGACAAAGGTTCCGCATTGACAGTAGAGCGCATAGAACGAACCTCTTTATAAATTGTGATTGAGGAGACCGTCGTAAGGGCAACAAAAGAAATAAGCAGTATTTTTAATACCGTACCGATATATTTTTTTATAATACCAGAATAAAGTATAAAAAATACAATAATACTCGTTATTCCCATCGCCAATAAATTTATTATAAGCTCATACTGCGTATGCCGCAACTTTCCTGAATCAGAAAACATAAGCAGATTATTGATGCTGACGTATTTATCTTTAAAAAGATAAGCATTGATCATTGCAACCGCAAGCACTATAATAGAACCGAATGTAAAAGAAATTTGTACTTTTTTCTGAAATAACTTATAGAGACACACAAGCCAAAATAAACAGCCGATACTTTGCACAGCGGTATAAAAAAGGATAATGAAAGGATTAGAAATATTTTCAAAATTAACAAATTCTTGCGGAGAACTTGCAATAGTAGCTGTAGGAATTACCAAACCTAAAAACATAAACAGAGCGATAGAGGTTTGTAAAAAAAGAGAGAAGCGTTCTTTGTCATCATAAAAGACGGATCTGATATTTTTAAGTAAAAATTTGGACACAACTATCCATATTATAGGCACAAATAATATAAGAGCAGTAAAAAACTCCATAATAACTAACGGCCGTAATTTTGAAGTGCTATTTTTAGTTATAACTGTAAGAGAAACAAAAAATAGTGCAGCAATAATGTACCATATTTTTTTGCTCAATTTTATTCTATAAAAAATATTTTTAAAAAGCGAAAAAATATTGTTTAATGTCCAGTAGAATACTAATCCTGAAGGCGAATTGTACAATAAAACAAGAAAAACGGCAGCAGTAATATACAGCTGAAATTTCTCTTTTATGTCTAAGCCTTTTGAATACACAGCAGATGCAGAAATATTTATGACTGTCATGACTATTGGCAAGGCATTCACATTTCTACCGGCTATATGCAATAAACCATCCGGATTCCCCAAATCTTTTAAAAACCAAAACGATGCGTTATTAAGCATCGGCAAACCCGATAAGAGCTTATATGCAGCAATAAAAAAAGGTATTTGAATAAGCAGTGCAAACATACCACGCATTGCATATAGCGGATGATACTGATTTTGCCTATAATAAGCAGAAAGCATCATATACCGTTCATCGCCTTTAAAAACAGCTTTTATATCACGGATTTTCGGCTTTAATTTTTTTTGGATATCTCGCTCTTTTTCCTGCCATTTTTCGGCAACGTTATATATCGGTAAGCAAATTACATTTACCGTGACGCTTAACAAAATAATAGAAAAACCTATATAATCATCCGTTATATTGTTTGCAAGAAAAAACACAAACTCAACAAACATATATACAGGGTATATAAAAATCATATATAAAAAATTTAACATAGATAAAATAAATCCTATTTTAAAATATTATCACTAATTAATTCACTGATTAATTTATCTGTAAATATTTTTGAGCCATAAACATTTAAATGATTTGCATCAAAAAATAAAGAGTAATTATTTTGAAATTCGTCATCATGAGAATAATTAAAATAATGCACTTCAGGATATTTACTCGTTATTTTTTTTATAAATAAATTAAAAACACTCATAAAATTTTCATCATTATCAAAATATGAATTTAAGGCTTGCGATAAAGGGGTTGTAACGAGCACCGGAATAAGATCATTATCGAGACAAAAGTCAATTAAATTAGAAAGCGCCGATAAATTCTCTTCAAGCCCATCAGAGTTATTAAAGTCTTCCATCCATGATTCATAGTCGTTTTTAGCCCACGCTGTTACTTCGGCCATATTATCACTTGCCTTTTTATATTGAATAGTTACATATTCCGAATCACCGTCTTTTTCTTTTAAACCCATAAGTAAAGCTTTATAAGGCTTATCGGTAACAAAAATCGGGAAATAATACGATAATAACATATCTCTAAAAGTATTTTTATGCAAATATTTCCAATCAACAATTCTATAATAAAACGGCAGCTGACTATCAAAGTAAGGAGATGAAGCTGTCTTAATTTCCAAATATGAAATCGGAATAAGTATCACTGCTTTTTTTTTCAATTTATTCTTATATGTTTTCAAAATTTGCAAGCTATAAAAATGCCGTTGACCAGTAAGACCAAAATTAAACGTAACATATTCACTACAATTACTATAATTAAAATTATAAAATCCATGGCTTGAACCGACATTTGCTATTTCAATTCCATCAGGTATAGCATCAAATTTATTCAAACCGGCTTTATTTTTATAATGATATGAATGTTTATATAATTCATTTGCAAGAAGCAGAGTTCCTAATACAAGACAAATCATAATACATAACTTTATAAAAAAACGCTTCATAATTAATCCTTTTAAAATTGAAAATAAATAAACTGATTATTCGTATACATACCAAAAAATATTATAAACAAAATAAAAAAATAGTACATAATAAATCTACAGATTGGCGGCATATTTTTTACTCTAAAAAGCAGACTGTCTTTTTGCCTGAAAATATCACTTAAAATTAAAACCAATATCACAAAAAAGGAAATAGACAACTCCACTATACCGAAACCATTGATAGCAAAAATTCCTTGCTCAATTATTGTTGTTAAAAACAATCCCTTTTTAATACCCCCTATTACACCATATACACTAAACTCATTAAACATGATCATCAAATCAGAAGGGAAATAAGTGATTTTCTTTATTATTAATAGAGCATCAGAAATAGTATCAGCTCTAAAAAAAATCCATGCAAATGTAATAAAAATAAAAGTAATAAATATTTTAATAATATGTATAGGCAAACTAGAAACAGGGATTTTAAAAAAAGTTCTTATTTTTTCTCTAATATTTACAGTAAGACTACTAAAAATTTGATAGATAGCATGTAAAAAACCCCAACAGATAAAATTCCAACCGGCCCCATGCCATATCCCGCTTATTATAAATGTAATAAAAATATTTAATAAATGTCTATATTTACCTACTCTATTTCCACCCAAAGGAATATACACATAATCGCGAAAATATGACGATAAAGAAATATGCCATCGCTTCCAAAAATCATTTACTGATACTGAAAGATATGGAGCATTAAAATTTTTCATTAAATTAAAGCCAAGAATTCTAGCAACTCCTATTGCAATATTTGAATAACCCGCAAAATCGCATAATATCTGAAATGAGAAAAAGAAAACACTTAATAATACGGCAAGTGAATTATATGCTGAAATATCGGCGTAAACAGAATTTACATAAACAGCCAATCTATCTGCTATAACCATTTTCTGAAATAGCCCCCAAGCAGCAAGCTTTAATCCGCTTGCAGCCATATCAACATCAAATAAATGATTTTGCTTAAACTGCGGTAATAAATGTTCTGTTCTCTCGATAGGGCCGGCAACAAGCTGAGGAAAAAAAGTAACAAATAGTGCGTAAGTAATAAAATTCTTTTCAGCTTTCACAGTACCTCGGTATACATCAATCGTATATCCCAAAGCTTGAAAAGTATAAAAAGAAATTCCAACCGGCAACAAAAAATTAAAATTTGGAGTAGAGATTCTAATACCGAATAATGTTAAAAAATTTTGAAGTATTTCAAAGCTAAAATTCAAATATTTAAAGAAAAATAAAATCAAAAGATTTAAAATAAGTGATGTAATAAGAAATAGTTTTTTTCTATGATTATATGTTTCCATTAATATTCCCGATGTATATGTTATAATAATTGAAGTAATAATCAAGATTATATACTTAGGGTTCCACGACATATAAAAATATAAAGAAGCTAGAAGCAAAAAACACTGAGTAAAAAAAGGCTTTTTGACTTTTTGAGTAAAAATAAAATTTATAATAATTATAATTATAAAAAATATTAAAAATTTAAAAGAGTTAAAGAGCATCTAATCCCCCAAATAAATATTGCTGACATAATTTATAGAATTCATTTCAGAGTATGTTTCCTCCAATTAGATTCTACAAAAATATCCATTTCTTTAAGATAAATATTTAATACATCATCTTCCAAAATATTAGCAATTAAGGCGTATGTCTAAGATAACTTCCAATCTCAGACGGAAACAGTTCATCAGCAATAACAACAGATGGAGACACGAGCCATATCTGAGAAAATCTTCTATAATACTTCCAGCGATCTGCTTCGATAAAAACTTTTTCATTATGATAATATATTTTTTTTGCAGCCTCTAACCCAATAACATATCCATAAGTACCGGGATAATTATTCAATACTAAATACATTGAGTGAGCGGAAGTCAGTTTTTTCCGCCATACCTTTTTTATCCGCTTTGCAACGGTTGTCCCTAATAATACTATTTTATTACCTATAGGCATTTCCGATAAAGCACGATAAACCGAATAAAACTCCGGCGATAGGGAAACATCATCTTCCAAAATTAATGCTTGGGAGATATTTTCATCGATCATTTTTTTATAAATGAGACGATGACTCAGTGCGCAGCCTATTTCTCCTTCATTTAACACCCTGTTCAATATTTTTAATGTTTTTTTTGAATCATATACATCATCGATATTTTTTATTTCCTTACCATAAACGGCAGGAAAAAAGGAATATGGCACAGGGATATTTTTTAATATATCCTGCATATATTTTTTTCGCTCAGTATTATGCTCAAGATTAAGTACATATATCGGCATATTACCTCGCACTATTTTGGCCGAATAAAGCCCGGCTTTTATATATTGCAGAATAAAACTTAATACGGCAACAAGAAAAGAACCGGTATCAAGTCTACGCATACTAAAAGTTTTTTGTGTAATTCTTGCCGTTTGAGCAAACCGAATTAATGTTTTTAAGTAAAATAAAGGATTACGAATCCATACGGATTTCGGCATTATTTTCAATAAATGGCTACGGCATATATAATGCCCTTCAGCATGTTTTACTACAGGCGATAAGGTCAATCGATTTTCATCATTGTAATGATAAAATATCCTTATGGCTACCGGTAAATAAAGAAAACAAAACCCAGCTTTTGCAATAGAACAATACATCCAATTTTCAGGAATAAATTTAATATTTTTCGCGATAGGAAAATAGAAATGCCTTAACACATCGGTTTTAAAAATATCTAACTTTTCCCCGACAAATTTATCATTTACAACTTCTTCGAACCATGACTCCTTAATAGGTTTTGGCGACAAAGAGTCGCTGTCAATCGTATTGGTTAGAGAATTAACAGCATTGCACCGTAGACCAACAATGTCTGCATCATTTTTTATCTCATTTAGATACGGCAGTACTTTTGCTAAAGCATTTTCTATCAGAGCATCATCAGAATCCAAGCATATAAAATATTCCGTTGTACAAATATCCAAAGCTTTATTCCAAGCAGCTTGCTTTCCGGCATTTTCCTGATATATATAATTAACAGCAAACGGAGCAGCCTCTCTAAAATTTGTAATAAGCGAGGCCGTATTATCTGTTGAACCGTCATCAATTACCAGCCAAATAAAATTATAATCATTTTGCTTTAACAAACTTTGATAACAACGTTCTAACGTTTTTTCTCTGTTAAATGTCGGAGTAAAAATTGTGATTATTTCATTAGAAGTCATTTATCCCTCATTTCCTTATAAACATATTAAGCACTTCTAACAACTAAACTTTTTAGAAGCAGCCTATTAATTTCTTTACTATCACTTTCAATCGGGTAGGAATCCATTTTCTTAATTTCATATTAAATTGATACTTAAAAAGCTCATACCGAAGGCCGAACATTGACTGTTTTATCTTTTTTATATATGAAAGCAGTGCATCAGTTGTAAAATATTCAGGCAGCAAATTAAGCGATTTCCTCCAATCAGATCTATCGGTATGCATCAAAATTTGATAGTAAAATATATATTTCACATATTGTCTTTCGATATTCAAAACGGCATTTTTATGTTCCGGCGCATACAGATTAAAAAAAATACGAAAAGCATTCAATGTATTCTTAATTGATTCTAACACTCGTTTTATACCATTAAAATCATTCTTTTTATTTGAAATTCCCGTATCGGTATTATAGTGCAGTAAAATATTATTTATAAAATCATAAGTTTCCGTATAATAGGCAACAATAACCGATTCGTAAAGATCTTCTCCCATGATCGAATAAAAATCTTCCATGTTCGAAAAAGCTTTGTGTAACAGTTCTTTTTTATATGCCTTATTCCATACAGAGCCCGCCCGCGGATTGCTAAAATATACTAAACTATCAAATAAATTGTCTATCGTAATAAACGGGACTGGGTACAAAAATTCTCTGTCATTTTTATAAGCAAATTCTAAGACATCGCATGGCTGTATATTCAGTATTCTATACAAAACCTTGCATGCATCAGGCTCAAGCATATCATCACAATCTAAAAATAAAATATAATCGCCTGAAGCATTTTCTACGCCGGTTTTTCTTGCACAATGCGGTCCAAGATTTTTTTGATGCCGCACTATTTTTATACGGTCATCTTTTAAAGCATAAGTTTCTAATTTCTCAAGACTATTATCCGTAGAATAATCATCAACACAAATTATCTCAATATCGGTATAGGTCTGATTTAAAAGACTTGATAAAGTTTCATCAATAAAAAAACTGCGGTTATATATTGGAATTATTATACTGAATTTCATTTTTTAAAGTTATAATAATTGAAAATCATATATGGAAATTCAATCAAAAAAAAAGGAAAAAACATAAACAGTTTTATAAATCCCTTAGCTTTCATTTTTAAGGTCTTTCTATGATTAAAACTTTCACAAACACCGCCGAAAGAAGTTATTCCAAACAATAGCTTATAAACCTTATTTTTATATTCTTCAGGCAGTTCTTTTTTAGCTTGAATTTCATAAGAATCTTGGATATATTTTTCCACAGGCTTACCTTTATCAACTTTAATACCATTATCCAATCCGTCAGGGAAGTTGTAGCAATAATCCGATAACTCTTTTTCAATTTTAAAAATATCATCTTCCCACTGAGGATAGTTTTTAAATTTGTATGTATTTTTTGCAGATTTTTCAGGATTAAAATAAAGCCCCTTTTTTATATGTTCTTCATCACGCAACTCAAGAAAGGTTTTTAATTTTAATAAAGAATTTTCATAATCAAAAATAAGATCTTCAAAATGAAGTAAAAGAACATTTTTATTTTCAGCTTCTATTTTTTGTGAAAAACGTATACCTTTATACCAGCTTATAAATGTATTTACATCATCAGTAGGAATATAAGGCTCTCCCCAAGAGCTTTTATTTAACACATAAACATCACGCGGATCGCGGTCAACAATGACAATTTTTGTTTGCGGAGCATATTTCAAATATGCCGATATATTATAAGCAGGAAAAAACTGATCTACCAAAACTTTTTTTGTGTCCGTATGAATACCGACTTCCAAAAAAAGTTTTTTTATATAATCTTGAGTCTTAGCATAAAAAGAATCATCAAAAAAAGCATAGAAGCTCTTATTTCTCATCTGATATGTAGGATGCCAAGTATTAGGTTCATATAAAGAATAATTTTTATATGAATATTCATTAAGAAATATTTGTTTTGCCAAATTATAATAAAGTAAATCTTGTTTTGAAAACTTAATAGTATCGGAACCTCGATGCCAATTTCCTTGCCACTGTGCAGTGCAGATAGAATTTATATAATCGATTGAATATTTTTCAAAATTTCCATTAAAATACTTTTGATAGTCTCTTTGCTTATTTAAAATATTAGCAAGGCGCAGAAATCTTTTTATAGCCATATCAGTTTTCAGTCTATGACCTTCACGCAATGCATTCTCTAAATCATGCAACCCATCACTTTCATGTAAAAAAGTACACTCAAATCCCGAATCTAAGCTCTTTATATCTTTAAATTCCTCTATTATATTTGTTGCGGCAGAACTACCAGTTCCACCGTATCCTGTACATGCTATTATTTGCTGCATTGCTTATCCCTATATATTCGGCATAATGTGGGCAATAAAACTAATCTTACCGGAATAGTTACTATGTACCCGCAAATATTTAGTATCCTGTAACCAAGCTTTAAAAAATTTATTGGTGTAGGAGTATTTTTCCACCTAAAAAATGCTTTTTGTATTTTTATGTTATAACCGATAGGTAAAAAAATATAATAATGACTAAATTTTTGTTTTGCCTGTACAAAAGTAATTTCATTATTTTTTATTTTTTTACCATTTTTATTTTCAATTACTTTCATAATTTCATAATCAAACTTTTTAATAGCCTTATCAATCGAGAATTCAGCTATTTTCTTTAAACAATTTTCAGACATTTTATTATATAAAATGTCATCAGATAATATTCTTTCTATTTTTTCAGCAAAATCATTTGCATCCCAATCAGAAACAAAACCGCACGCTCCATCACAAGCAAGCTCATCCGATGCCCCGGCAACTCTTGTTGTAACAAAAGGTTTTCCTAATATCATAGCTTCACAAACTACAGTAGGAAAGGCTTCTGCAAAAGAAGAAACACATAGAAGATCAGCAGCCTTTACATATGGATATGGGTTTTCTTGAAACCCTAAAAATAAAACACTATCTTGAATACCCAAAGCAGCAGCTTTCTTTTTCAATATTTTTTCTTCCTCACCTATACCCAAAATAATTAAATGAGTATCGACATGATTATCTTTTAATACTTTTTGTGTTTCCAATAACAAACTAAAATTTTTGTTTGAATCCAGTCTCCCTATACCTATCAGTGTTTTTGAATTAGAAAAAATATGCGTTTCAATTTTTTCTTCAGCCAGTTTTTTTACAGCTTTTATATCAATAGGATTATAAAAAATCTCAGTTTTATGTTTAAACTGAGAAAAAACTTTAATTATTGAGTCTACTGCGATTGCAGAAACCGAAAATATTTTTTCAGGTATAGCCCATATTTTTTCTTGCAGCTGCTTTTCAAAAGTAATATCAGGAAAATTATTAAGATTCAATAAATACCGTATATCACTATGTGTCCATGCAATTTTATAATTGCAAAAGCAAGAAGCTAAATATGAAGGAGTATCTTTAATCCATGAAATTACAATATCATACTCTTCAAAATGATATAAAGTTTTTACTACAGTTGGTTCACACATCAATAATTGATTGAGTGTATATTCATAAAAAGGAATTCGGGTTTGCTGCACTGTAACCATAGGTGCTAATAATTTTATATGAGGCAACAACGGCTCATTTTTTATGTCATAGTGCAAAAGCTCAAAAATACTTATATCATACCTATCACGGTCTAAATTATTGACTAACGTTGTCAACACTTTTTCTGCCCCACCGCCTGATGAATGAGTATGCGTAATAAAAAGAAGTTTTAGTTTTTCCATTCGTTTACTTTTTTAATTACGTAATTAACTTCCTCACCGGTTAATAAAGGACTCATAGGAAGACTAAGCACTTCTGCATGTATTTTTTCACTTATCGGTAAGTGAAGATGAGAAAACTCTTTATATGCTTTTTGTTTATGAGGCGGAGTCGGATAATGAATAACTGTTTCTATTCCGCAATCTTTTAAATAGTCAATGAGTGCCTTTCTATTTTGAAGCCGAACGCAATAAATATGCCACACATGTTCTTCTTTTTGGTGGAGTTTTGGTAAAATAATCGTCTTGTTTTTTATTCCGGTATTATACATCGCTGCGATTTGACGGCGGCGATCATTATCCGCATCAAGCCTTTCCAGTTTTACTGAAAGGACGGCGGCCTGTATTTCATCAAGACGGGAATTTTCTCCCTTGTATTCGTGCACATATTTTACACTTGAGCCGTAATTTGCCAATTTTCGTATGACATCTGCAAGTTCTTCGTCATCAGTTGTAACGCAGCCGCCGTCACCTAAGCAGCCCAAATTTTTGCCCGGATAAAAGCTAAAACCGGCAGCATCACCGAAAGCTCCGCTTAGTTTTCCGGTTTGTTTTGCACCGTGTGCCTGTGCTGCATCTTCAATAACTTTTAAGTTGTGCAGCTTTGCAATAGCACTAATCTCCTCCATATTGCAAAGTCTGCCGTATAAATGCACCGGCATAATAGCCTTCGTTTTTTTTGTTATCTTTTCTTCTATTTTTTTTACATCAATTAAATAGTCATCTATATTCGGCTCAACAAAGACAGGTGTCAAATTTTCGGCACTCACTGCAAGAATAGTAGCTATAAAAGTGTTTGCAGGAATAATAATTTCATCACCTTCTTCAAAAACACCAAGCAGCTTGTAAGCACGGAGAATCAATTTCAAAGCTTCAAGACCATTCCCTACACCAATACAATGATTAACTCCGCAAAATTGTGCAAAGTTTTTTTCAAACGCCGTACATTCTTCACCGTGAATATACCAGCCCTTTTTTATAACTTCATTTATTTTTTGCGAGAGAGACGGTTCAAAGCTTTCAGTTATTTTTTGTAAGGATAAAAAAGGGATATTCATATTTATTTTATTATCATATTTCTGTATTTATTTTTTATAATTTTTTTGCTTATATCTTGCGAACATATTTAGCTGGAGAACCATACCACAATTCATTATCAGGAATATCTTTAGTAACAAGGCTTCCTGCACCAATCATAGAATTCTCTCCTATTGTGATACCACCTAGTATAGTTGAATTTGCACCAATCGATGCACCTCTACTTATTATGGTTTTTTGAAAAGTTTCAGGATATTGTTTAGATCTAGGATATTTATCATTGGTAAATGTAACATTAGGACCTACAAAAACATTATCACAAATTACGATACCATCCCATAAAAAAACTCCAGACTTTAATGTCACATTATTACCAATCTTGACATCATTTTCAATAAATGTATGACAATTTATATTACAATTCTCACCTACAATAGCATTTTTAAGAATAATGGCAAATTGCCAAACTTTCGTACCATTACCTATATTAGTAGAATGACAATCAGCCAGTTCATGAATAAAAACATTCTTCATATTATTTAATATCCCTGTATTTCAAAAATTTATCATAACTTCTGATATAATCATCTTCGGTATAATATTCGGAAGCCAGCACCAATGCTATCGAACCAAAAGAAAAATCCGTAAGGTTCCTCCAAATACCGGGAACTATCAATAATCCCTTTGACGGACTATTTAAAAAGATTGTTTTCTTATTTTTTCCGTCATCTAATTCTACCGTAAAGGAACCTGCAGCTGGAATCAAAACCTGTAAGAGCTCTTTATGTGCATGTGCTCCCCGTTCTTGATTCTCTGGAACACCGTAAAGATAATAGATCCGCTTTACCTCAAACGGTACGGTACTTTTATGATTGAGATGCGTTATATTATTAGTAAAATCTTTATGCAAATTCAACAAGATGCAGTTATCAACTATATTCATTTATATTTTCCGTACAAAATTAATAGATTCTTTTGAGGACAGTATAAGAATGACCGTATTTTCAGCGAATTGACACAAAGTAAAGTCTGTATTGCTTTCTATATACAAACTCTTATTCGCATTTTTTAAGAATATAGTGTTTAACTCTTTTTTCGGCACACTATTATTATCTAACAAAAAACTACCTGAAAGCGGCGTAACAAAAAACTCTGCACACTCATTATTAGTAAATTTATATTCATCGCCGGTATTATATATGTTAATAAGAAATACACCTTTAATTTTAAAAGGAACAGCTCGTTCACTTTCAAAAAAAGAAAGATTACCACGCCCGTCGGTAATCTTAGAAACTTCTATTTCCTTCATATCATCCTCGAATATCAGCTAAAACATTTTAATGCAGTCCGAACATTTTTTTTATCAATATTTTTGCATCATTATATAATTTTTCTTTATGTGTTTTACCGATAATATTTTTTGCATTTATTTTATACAAGTCAATATAATCTTTATATTGAAAATCAAACACATTAGTACTAAAAAAATCTTTATTATTTTCAAGATATGTAATAAGACGCTCAAAGGCCCAAGAACTTAAACGCAATTGTTTATTTTTACAAGTATCAATAAGCAGTCTAAACTTTATCTCTTCTTGATTATACGTTTTTAACTGAGGAAAAACTTTCTTTATTTCATCATAGTCTAAGCTTAAATAATTATCAAGAACAAATTTACTTTCAATAGAATGGCACATGTCAAGCCATTTTGTTTTACCGCTTAAATTTATTATTGGATTTGAAAATCTCCTATAAAAAACAGTAGGCTCATTAACTACAGCCGTTTTTCCGTGTATAAGACAGCGTACATTTAAATCATAGTCATGCATCATAATCAAATTCTGATTATAAGCAGCAGTTTTCTTAAACAAAGTTTTTTTAAAGGAAACACCGGGAGAAGGAATATCGTTCCCTGCATAAAAAAGATGATTAAGCATCTTATACTTATCAAAAAAAGGCTGTTGAATAATTTCATTTAAATCATTACTATTTTCGTCTATTACTTTAAGTTTTGGAAAAACCGTTTCGACTAAATCATCTTTTTTAAATTGGAGCATTACTTGTTCAAGATGATTCGGAAGTAAAACATCATCACTTGCAATCAAAGTTATATATTCCGTATTTGACTTTTCAATTCCATCATTAAAAGTTGCTCCGGGACCCCAATTTCTAGTATGTTTAAAATAACGAATTTTATCCGACAAGTACTTTTGTACAACAAGTTCAGTATCATCTTTTGAACAATCATCTATTATAACAATTTCAAAATCCTGACAGGTTTGTTTTAAAACACTTTCGATTGTTTGAGAAATATACTCTGCCTTATTATATGTTGGAATTACTATCGTGATTTTCGTATTCATATCAAATCCTAATCTCTTCCAAATAAATCCCTCGTATAGATTTTCTCTTGAACATCGGCAAGTAAAGAATCATAACGGTTTGCAATTATAACTGCACTCATTTTTTTAAATTTTTCCAAATCATTTACAACAAGACTACCGAAAAATGTTTCGCCGTCATTTAAATTAGGTTCATATATGATAACATCAGCACCTTTTGCTTTAATACGTTTCATAATACCCTGAATTGAACTTTGGCGAAAGTTATCGCTATTTGATTTCATAATAAGACGATAGACGCCTATAGTTATCTTCTTTTCGGAGAAAGAATCAAAAGAAACCGAAGCAGAATAATCATAATATCCGGCTTTTTGCAAAATTCTATCGGCAATAAAATCTTTTCGCGTTCTATTGGACTCCACAATCGCTTGAATAAGATTTTGCGGGACATCCTGATAGTTAGCTAAAAGCTGCTTTGTATCTTTTGGAAGGCAATAACCGCCGTATCCAAACGAGGGATTATTATAAAAAAGACCTATCCTCGGATCAAGACAAACACCGTTTATTATAGACTGAGTATTCAGTCCCTTCAGTTCTGCATAAGTATCAAGCTCATTAAAAAAGCTCACTCGCAGAGCCAGATAGGTATTTGCAAATAGCTTTACAGCTTCCGCCTCAGTAAAATCCATAAATAATGTATCAATATTTTCTTTGAGAGCCCCTTCTTGCAATAATCGGGCAAATTCTTTAGCTGCCTCAGTGAGTCTTTTATCTTCTAAATCGGTACCTACAATAATTCTGTTTGGATGAAGGTTATCAAAAAGAGCGTTACTTTCACGTAAAAACTCCGGACTAAATAAAATATTTTTGCTTCCGGTTTTTTCCCGTATTGTTTTTGTAAAACCGACCGGAATAGTAGATTTGATAACCATAACAGCATTAGGATTATAATGCATAACAAGTTTTATTACGGCTTCAACAGCACTTGTATCAAAAAAATTTTTTCGCGGATCATAATTAGTAGGTGTCGCAATTACAACAAAATCCGCATTAGAATACGCAGAAACTGCATCAAGTGTAGCTTTAAGATTAAGTGGCTTTGTTAAAAGATAATCTTCGATCTCCTTATCCTGAATAGGAGATTTTTTATTATTTATAAGATTAACCCTGTCAGGTACTATATCTACCGCATAAACTTCATTATGCTGCGAAAGGAGAACGGCAATACTTAATCCGACATAGCCTGTTCCGGCCACTGCAATTTTATATTTCTTCATTTTTTATATCATCGCCGCGATTGTAAAAATCTAACCAAACCATAAGGAAGTATATATTTAATAACTTTTTTTACAGTCAACTTATATTCTTTATTTTTTTTGTTTACTTTATATCTTTCAGTTTCTGATAGTAAAGTAAATAATTGACTTATATCGGCTATATCGGCAGTTTGAGTAAAAGTATTCTTATCTATTGCTTTTTTTAATTCTTCAAAACATTCTTTGGCATAAAACAATGAATGACGTATAAAATATTCTGCATGAGTATAGTTGAAGTATCTAAAATAATCATAATAAGCCTGCACTGCGAGTAAGTTACGGTGAAATTGATTTTGTTTTGTCCATATACCGTCCTTATGTATTCTATATACGGCAACAGTCTCATTTTTAAAAAAAGCTTTCCCTTTTTCTAAATGAAGTATATAACGTCCGGTATCGGCACGAAAAGAAGATTCGCTTGGTGTACCTATAGCCTTTTTTATTATCTGTGGGATACCGTTATGATACAGAACATTTCTAAAAATACTTGCAGCCGTTTGCGTTATAATAGCTTTATTTTGAAGCAAATCATCAAAATCAAATATAGCTTCTTTTACATTATTCTCAATAAATGTTTTTTTGGTTTTATCTTCATACAACATCATACAGTTAGAGCTATAAATTGAAAAATCTTTATGTTCTTCAAGATAGTCAACTGCTTTTTGTAAAAAAAACTCATCAGTATAATAATCGTCCGGGTCGAGCACACAAAAGTATTCTGTCTGTACTCTCACTTGAGCTTTAAGAATGTTGGCAAGAAGCCGTTCATTTTTTTCGGATAAAATTACTTCAATTCTTTCGGAATATCGCCTTTGTAGTTCTTTTATCATTTCAATAGACCCGTCTGTCGAACAATCGTCCGTTATAATAAGTTTAACACCAAAATCAGTTTTTTGGTTTAAGACTGAGGCTACGGCTTCATTAATATATGTCCTTCGATTATAGGAAGGTATTAGTACAGTTATTTTATTCATATATCACCAACTTATCTATTTTATTTAAATCTAATAACGATATCTTGAGTTTTATTTTAATATGCCTTGAGTAAGTAAAATTTGGTATTTCCTAATTATTGGTATATACATATCAATCAAACTTACCATTAAGACTGTACACTGAGTATATCTTTGTCAAATTATATAAAAGAGGGGAGTATCGGAGTACACTTTTTTTTTTATAATTATAAATTATATAATTATCTTCAGGAATTGAAATATATGCATAGTTTTTTGAAGAAATCAATTTTAGTTTCCGGATATTATTAACATAGATTAACTTCGGTAATTTTATTCCGTTTTTCTTTAAAAGCTTACTGATATTAATTTGAATTTTTTTGAAAGTAAGTATAAATATCAATTTACGGAACGCTCTTAACCCCGTATGTATAACTTTAGATTGTAGTGATTTTTTTTTAGGAAACATAACGGTATTTATATAGAGTTCTATTCCTTTTAATAGCGCTTCTGTTTCGTATTTTTCAGAATGCTCTGTAACGGAAGCTGTCAATTGTTTTATATTCATATCGTCAACCGATATTTTATCAAAACAAATATCATACATCACCTGTTTGATTTTTTTAGGAGCAAAAGGCCATTTATGAATATTATCAAAGTCGTGTGGAACAGTTTCACTAAAATCAATTGCCGGAATAAAATTCCGCCAATAATTATATCTAATTGCATCACGTAACATAGAAAATGTATATTTCATGTTTATCATTTCATTAAGTTTATCTTCATATTCTTTTAGATTTGAAGCAACTTGCATAAAAGAAGCATTTGAATAGTATGATCCGGTTATACAAGAAAGTATAGGTATGCCAAGCCGGGCACATTCAAGCCCCATTGTAGACTCCGTTACAAGAACTAAATCGGCTAATTCCATCAGATCATAACTTGAAATATCATCATCCGACCATACTATTTTAAAATTATGAGATATTTTACTTTTAAATTCTTTTTGTAATAATAACAGATGACTTGAAGGTTTACCGTGCTGTCTTGTACCTTCACGCGGATGAATACGAACTATAATTTGAATCTCAGAATACCTTAGTGCATATGTATGGAGAAAATGCATCCAATCTGAAGTAGAGGTAAAAAGTTCCAACACCGGATTTTTTATATTCCAAGCTTTCATTGCTGCATTAAAACCTATAGATTCATCATTACTGGAGGTAAAAGCTATAACAGTTTTCTTATTTTTAGATAATTTTAGTTTCTGAAGCAAGCTATCAGGATTATTGCTTTTTGCATTTGAAAAAATATGTGAATCGGAACCGTATGCTCTATAAAGCGCATCTTTAAATGAAGCATTTACATAATAAGGATGAATAGGGAGAGAAGCATATTGAGACCAAGCTTGACAAATTCGTAATATATCTAATCCTGTAAAACCTTTTGTAATATTGTATCGTGAATAATCCGAACCGCAATAACTAATATTAGTCAAAGACTTATAAAATATATTATTTTTTTCGGCAATATATTTTGCCGCTTGGCATTGTGCATAAGGATTAAAGGTTAAAAGCAAGTCAGGCCTTAATGATGAGACGACACAATGAGCTGTTTCCAGCGCAATCATAGTATCTAAAATATATCTCTTGTAAAGAACTGCAGTCTCTTTATTTAAGTTGTGTACATCCAAAATTTTGCTAGCACGAACCAATTCATAAAGAGCTATTTGTCCGATTTGAAATCCCCTATATGAAAATGCATAATAATCGTCAATATTTTCGGGTATCAGTTTTTCAAGTTTACCTCGTACTTCAGAGGTAATAATGTCTGCCATATCTATTTGTGAAAAACGATATTTTTTTTGAGCAATTTCCAATATTTTTGTACATCGTTCACAGAGTATCGCTTTTTCTTCAGGTAAAATATTACCGAACTTTCCGTTTGCAGCCATCATTGAACAGCATTCCATTTGTCCCGTACAATGAGTTACATAAATATTTTTTCCGGATGAAACCGAATCCGCCGCGGTTATTAATGTCCTAAGATACGGATATATTCCCGTTTCCGGTAAAAATATAATTACTTTTTTTGGTGTATTTCCTTTCACTGAATAGGTTCCCCTCTCTTATATTCCCTATCCGATTTTTTACCTAACAGTTCCGGAAGAAATTTCGGACTTAGACCGTCTCCCGGTCTTATGGAACATATGTTGTCTTCGGTAAAAATCTCTCCTTTTTGTATATCTTTGACGGCAAAGAGAGAACGTGAGAATTTTCTGCTTTTTTTACTTAACTCCGAAAGTTCATATGAAGCTCTGCCTAAGCACTCTTCCGTTTCACGAATTCGTTTTACCATCATGCAAAATTCTTTTTCATTCATCGAAAAAGCGGAGTCGGGGCCTCCTATTGAACGGTCAATAATAAAATGCTTTTCAATAACTTTTGCTCCCAAAGCAACAGCTATACATGCACAGGTATCTCCCATAGTATGATCTGATAATCCAACCTTACAGTTAAATCTTTGTATCATATCCGGTATTGTTAAAAGATTTGCCTCATTCAGAGGGGCAGGATAAGCGGATGTACATTTTAATAGGGTAATATCAGAGTTCTCTACTTTTTTACATGCGGCTACAGCGTCTTCTATTTCCTGTAAAGTCGCTATTCCTGTGGAAATAATCATCGGTTTATGCTTTGAAGCAGTATATTCAATCAAGGGAATATCTGTAATTTCAAAAGAGGCGATTTTATATATAGGATTGTTAAGTGTTTCAAGAAAATCTACCGCGGTTTTATCAAAGGGAGTTGAAAAAAGCTGAATACCCAATTCTGTAGCATAATCAAACAATTCTTTATGCCACTCCCATGGAGTATACGCTTGCTGATACAGCTTATATAAGGTTGTACCGTCCCAGAGAGTCCCCTGATTTATCTGAAAATACTCATTATCGCAATCCAGTGTGATTGTGTCGGCAGTATAGGTTTGAATTTTTACCGCATCGGCACCGGCATTTTTTGCCGCTTCTATTGTTTTAAGAGCGATATCTTTATTATGATTGTGATTAGCCGAAAGTTCGGCAATTATAAAAGTTTTCATATTATAAGTTTCTCATATATATTATGTTGATTGTTCGTAATTAATTGAAATCCATTATTAGCAAAGAATATATTTGACACTTTATTTTCATAAAGTACATGTGCACTAATTTTAGTAGTACGTGGCCATCTTAGCTTTAATTCATTGAGTGCAAGTTTTAAACAATTGGAAGCAATGCCTTTTCCTCTATATTTTTTCGTAATACTTATATTAATTATCGGAGAATCAATATTTTTTCTGCGGTCAAAACGTATTTGCCCTACAAAATTTGTATCATCAAAAATAAGGAAAAAGAGTATATCCGGATCATGTACACTTGCGGCATACCAGTTTTTGTGCTCTTCCCATGATATTATATTATGCGAAAACGAATTTTTTCTGACATCGGGATCATTTGACAAATCATATATAAGCTGTATATCATTATTCTTTGTTTCGGACTGTGCAAGTCTAATCGTCATTATTAACTCTTTATTTTTTATACTAACAAAACCATTGTACAGGTGTTGTATTTATAATACTGTGTATAACAACATCTTTATATTCACCGTTACACAAACAGTGCTCTTTTAAAACAGCTTCTTTTTTAAATCCGTTTCTTTCAAAAACAGGATATAAATGAGGTCGTAAATCAAATGCATAAGTATATATTTTATGCAGCTTAAGCTCATCGAAAGCAACTTCTTTTAAAAGTCGTAAAAATATACCCCAGTGTTTATCGAAATAGTTCTTATCCAAATCCGTATTCATAATAAATGAAATTTCCGCATTATTATCTATCCAATTGATATGCACTAAACCGCCGTATCCGATACAAACATCATTTTCCAAATAAGAAAATAATATCTGATCAGGCTTACCCATATCAAATAAATTTGAAATAACCGTATCAAAATATATATTTTGCTTCTCAGCGGTTAAGGGCTCGTTTTGCCGTAAATGATATATTTGCTCATTGCGCCATTTCATTATATCAAAACGGTCTTCGTATCGAATCGGAATAATGGAGTAATGTTCAAAAGTGTAGATTTGTTTTTTTAATATTTTATATGTATTCATTGATATCTGTATGACCGAAATTAACTATAGATTAAATTTCAATTTAATCACATTTTTGATGTTTATCTTATTTGAAAAACCCCTTTTAAATTTTGAAATATCATTATATTTTGCATCGTCTGTTCCCGTAACATCTCCAAATTCAAAAAGACTGTATCCCGATCGTTTGGCCTCAAAAATTGATTTAAGAATAACAAAATGACTTATAGGCTTGTTTTCGGCCATTAAGCTTCTGTCATAAACACCGACACCGTAATAGGCACTTTTTATTTGTGAACATTTGTTTCCAAGCATAATTATATTACCTGCAGCCAATTTATTCTGAAAGTAACCGAGAACAACAAAAGCTTCTTCTGAAAGGATAGCTTCATATTGTCTATCCCATGTTTCATCACTTCTTGTTTGTCTACCGGCAACCTCAATATGGAATTGTTTTAAATCATAAAACAGTTTTTTATCGGCATTACTACGATTCATAATATGGTATTCAAGCTCCCGTTCACCCCAATTTAATAAAGATTTGTAGCTTTTTCGTATATTTCGTCTAATATTTTTTTCTTCATTTTTCAAATCAATCTCTGAGTAGTACTGTACTGCAGTACTTTGTATATGATCAAAATAGTGTGCCGTTATATGCGGTTCATGATAGTAATATATCTCTTGAATATGATCTTCTTTTATAAAAGCAAAAAAAACGTGAAAAATTTCATGCAGAATATCGGTATCGTCTTCAACATCATTCAAAATAAAGAAACTTACAGGCTGCTCAAAATATCTTAAAGAATTTATTGTATCGCTATATGAATAAGCACATAAATAAAAATTATCTTCAGAAAATACAACTAAGGAATTGTTATAAATATGCTTCGTAAAATAAGCACTGTAATACGCAATTGCGGAATCGGTATATAACCAATTACCTTTTATCTGGCGATATAAGGCGGATTGCTCAAAAACAAGTTTTTCCGAGTCGTTTAGATCTTTAAGAAATTTGACTTTCATCTATTTTATATTCCTTTTAAAGACAGGATCTACTTTCCCGCCTTTAAGGATTCCGTTAAGACTGTCTTGTTCAATAGCCTTTTTAATAAGAGCAAAGGCTTTATCGGTTGCATCAAGATATAAATCGATTTCTTTTTCGGTATGTGCGCCGTTCAAGTTACATATTGCAAATACCAAAATGCCGTTTTCAATCATAACTTGGGAGTATACGCTGTGTATATCCAAATACGATAAGCTGCCGGTTCCGTCAAAGGCAAGACCGCAATGCGGGGGCAAACCGCTGACCGTGATAATTTTTTGAAGCTCATATTTTTTTACCAGTTTTTTTAATCCGGCATGCATTTTTTCTCCGAGTTTCCAAATGTTTTTATAAAAGCCGGGATGTTCCAATATTTGTATTGCAGCCAGAGAGGCCGCCATGGAAAGCGCATCCCCTCCGAATGTTGTTGAAATAAAAACACCGGTTTCGATTTGCCGCATAATCTCTTTTTTACCGGCAACGGCGGATATTGCGTATCCGTTTCCCATTCCCTTGCCGAAAGCGGCCAAATCGGGAGTTACCTTATACAATTCGGAAGCTCCGCCCAAGGCATAGCGGAAACCTGAAACAACTTCATCAAAGATAAGAATTGCATTATGTTTATGTACCAAATCCTTTAATGCTTGCAGATAGCCTTCTTTCGGTCCGTCCGCCTGAATCGGTTCCAGAATGACGGCTGCAACCTTATCCTTATATGTATTTAATTTTTCTTCTATATCCGCAAGGTCATTGTATATAAAATTCTTTGTAAGCTCGCAAACCGCTTTCGGTACTCCTTTATTGTTGTTTGACGCACCGATTGACCAATCATGCATACCGTGGTAGCCGCTCATAAGCACCATTTCTTTTCCCGTATACGCTCGTGCAAGACGGATTGCGGCGGTGGTGGCATCGCTTCCGTTTTTTACAAAGCGTACCATTTCGGCACAGGGAATTATTTTGCATATTTTTTCGGCAAGTTCAACTTCTATGGGACTTTGTAAAGAAAAGCTTGCGCCCTTATCTAATTGTTCTTTTACGGCATCGTTTATGCGATCATCATTATATCCGACAGTGATAGGTCCCAATGCGCAAATAAAGTCTATAAATTCATTACCGTCGGCATCGTAAACACGGCAGCCTTTTGCATGATCGATGTATAAAGGAGAAATTCCTTTGCAAAAGTAACGGTAGGATTTGCTGAATGTTTGTGCGGCAAGCGGAGACACTTTTAATTCGCGTTCAAGCAATTCGTTTGATTTTGTATATGTTTTCATATTTACACTCCTTGTAGAATTTTATATTTTAATTCTGCAGATTTCCAGTCTTCCATTATATCGATATCCTGACATTCATTTTCATCGATTATATACGCACCGGTATTCGGCGGTACTAACGTTTTATGTTCCAATAATGCCGATGTTTTGCAAAAATAAAACATACCCACGTCATAATATTTCGGCACTAAATCCTGCGAACGGATAAGCTGAGCTTTACGATCATTCGGAACAAGTATACCGTCGCTTACAATCATCGCCCATTCTATCGGTACCGGATATTTACACACCGGCATAATGGCGTCGTTTGAATCTGAAAGCATTTGATTATAGGCCTTTTGCAACGAGTCGGCCGTTAAAAAAGGAACACAAGGATAAATACAACATACCATATCAAAACCAATGTTTAATTTTTTATATTCGGTTAATACTTCTTCCAAAACATCGTAGGTAATTGCGTAATCCGAACTGGTTTTAGCACTGCGCATAAAGGGAACTTCGGCACCATAGTTTTTTGCAACGGCAGCGATTTCTTCATCATCTGTTGAAACCATAACCGTATCAAAAGTTCTCGACTTTTTCGCTGCTTCAATCGCATAGGCAAGCATAGGTTTACCCATAAACTCTTTTATATTTTTCCGAGGAATACGTTTTGAACCCCCGCGTGCCGTTATAATCGCGATGGTTTTCATTCTTTACTCCACAAGGAAGGATTGATAATCTTTTCATCATGAACGGAAAATATGCTGTAATCGACAGATGGGCAGGGGCTTGTAGCCGCTTTATAAATCTCTTCCAAATCCTGTAAGCATGTAACACCGACAACCAATTTATCAACTTGTTTTAATGACAATACGAAATGCAGAGCATACAAAAGTTTCGGATGGGGGATTCCTTGCAAAATATGTTTTATCGAATCGAATTGCGCCGGATAATCGGTCATCAGTAATAAGCCTTGTAAAAAAACCGAGCGAACGTGTATTTCAATTTTTTTACTTTTCAATTCAGGAAGCAGCGGTATAAAACGCTGATCCAATAAGTTAAGAGGAATTTGCACGATGTCTACAGGATAGTTTTGAATTATCCGTAAAAGTTTTTCGGGAGAATACACACTTACGCCGATCTTATGTATCAGTTTTTGCCTTTTCCAATATTCAAACTTTTGCCATGTTTTATCATTTATTTCATCTTCACGATGAAATAAGAGAGCATCAATGGAACTGACGTTTAATTTACAAAGAGAGACCTCGAGTTCTGCATCACCCGATAATTTGGTAACAATCTTAAACGATGATAAATCATAACGGCCCAAAACGGCTTCACTTTCACCGTAGCCCTGTGCCGTATCCAGCGTATTTATATTGTGGATTTTACAAAATGTAAGAATCTTTTCTATTTCGACCGCCGGCACTTGACCGCGTGTATTTGAGATGCCGTAGTTCATGCCGAATTGAACGGTACCGAGTGCAAGTTTTGTCATCATTTAGTTTACCTGAATAACTTTAAAAGTGTCATCATATAAATATACAATAAATTTTTTACGTAATTGCTTTGCTTGTATATACGCCTCATCAAAGGTGAAAAAATCACGCTTTGTAACTGTATTGAGTCCATAAGTCATTGTTGAAAAAGAATCAGTCAAAAATTCTCCATCTCCTCGGTAATATTTACCATCAGATGTATAGATACTATTGATAGTAGGAAGTCCTACATAAGCTGAAATTATATAATATCCCGAAAGCTTTCTTAATAATCCTTCCTTACCTGAATATAGGCTAAGAATATCCGATGTATTTTCAACATATACGCAATATTCATGCTTATTTTTAGAAGTAACTTTATTTATTTCATTTAAATTTTTATAAAATTTATTATTATTTTCTTGTGCAGGTGAAAATAATTCAGATGTTAATAAATAAATGCTTTGAATTATATTATTTTGTTTTAATTTTTCTTTTAAATACGTCTTCGGACTCACAGCCAGTTTTTGTGATAGGAATGAATATGTTAAGTGTATTGGTTGTATATCCATAATTACTGTTGTAAACAGACAGACAGCACAAATTACATATATAAATTTGAATCTCTGAGTTGATTTTATCACCGCAGTTATTTCTGTAAATATATCAAAACCTAAAAAACAAAAAACAGATATAAAAAAAGCCGGTAAGAAAAAATATCCGGCACTCCCGCCATAAATACTTAAAAATAACCCCGGCATGATTCCGATCACGCTTATAATCACTAAAAGTTCCGGCAGAATATGATTTTTTTGTATTAAATAATCTTTACTGAATAGTTTTACTGATTTCGTTCTATACAAAAATACCACTATTGCGGGAAATAATAAAAGAAAATAATGATATACATAAAAATCATGACTAACATAATGCCGTATAAAATGCAGAAAATAAAATTTTGTCGGTTGATTCGATTTTTGAAAAATAAAATATGATACAAATAAAGCAAAAATATATAGTAAGACTTTGATCCATGTTTTTATATCGAAAGGTTCTTTTCTAAAAAGAAAATATGATACACCAATTGCAAAATAAATTCCTATAGAAACTTTAAACCCTGCTAATATTATAATAATTATCGGGGAAAAAATATAGTAAAAGCAATAACCAAAGTTTTTCAAAGATAAAATAACTTTTACAACGACTAAGAGCGCAAGCAAAGAAATTAAATATGATTCACTCATATATGTTGACTCCATCCAGAATCCCATCAAGTCTCCCAACCTACGTGGAAAAAGTCCGGCTAAGGAGAAGAAACACAAACAAATATCGGAAAAGGATAATATTATCCTTTTTGCATAAAACTTTCGAAAATCTATTAAGACTGAAAAAAAGAAAAAAATGAATGTTGGAATAAATACAATTGGATATAAATAATTATAAACAAGAAAAGATGGAAGTTTCAAAAAACGCGATAAAAGTGAAATTATAAAATTACTCAACCAATGATAAGGCGTGTATGAAGAATCATTTAATTGTATAGAAGGATAACCATTTGTAACAAAACTTTCAGCAAGACTTGCGTTAAACAATGTATCACTATGAGCTCTATCAGTGAGTAAATTGCGCACAGGAAAGAGTGAGAGATAACCGGAAAACCAAATAGTGCGAATCAAATAAAACGATAAACAAATAATTACCAAAAGAGATAAAACAGTTCGTCTCGAAATATTTTGAGCTCTATAAGACTGTACCAAACATTTGAGTGCTAAAATAGTCCAGATACAAACACAAATAAATGAAACAAGCAGAATTTTAAAAGCAAAATAGTACTGCGACCCAAATAAAGCAGTAAATAAAAAAACAAACATTATAAGACTAATAATTAACGGTATAAAAAATATATTTTGTCTTTGTTCCATACTTATGACACTCCTTATTTTATATCTTTCGCGACCAGGTGAAAAGTAGCGACAATTACCTGATGCATATCATAATATTTATAATCTGCTAATCTTCCACCAAATAACACATTTGGTTCTCGTTCTGCCAATTCTTTATCTTTTAAATATAGTTCCGTATTCTTCGTATCATTAACAGGGTAATAAGCTTCCCGTTTTTTTAACCATTTAAGAGGATATTCCTTTGTAATAACGGTTTTATTTTGTTTCCCAAATTCAAAGTGTTTATGCTCAATAATACGCGTATAGTGAGTTTTTGCATCGGTAAAATTTACACCTGCAGATCCCTGAAAATTTTCCATATCAAATACTTCTGTTTTGAATGTTAAACTCCTATATGTAATAGTTTTATTTAATATAAATTGGATTAATACAATTAAAAAAACAGAAAACATCTTAACAATCATTCGATCTATTTTTAATCAATGTGTACCGATGTATAAAATCAATATTGAAAGTAGTAATCCGGCATAACCTATTAAAAAAATAAACACCGCGTATTATTAAATTATCCTTTTTTTAAAGTTGATAAACGTATTAAGTAAGAAACTAATTGTTATACCAATATTAACACATATAAAATTGCTTATGTAAATGTTTAAATGTCTCCCCAGAAAATAAAATAACAAACTATCAATAACTGAGGCAACAGCACCTATGATGCCATAAATTATAATTTGTTTAATCAGAATATGATTTTAAATTAAAAGTTCATAAAAGTATTTAATCATAATTTAATAGTTCCTTAACAGTATCTATTACCTTCTGTACATCATCATTGCTCAATGCAGGATATAAAGGAATCGATAAAGCCCTTTCATAATATTGTTCGGCAATAGGGTAGTCCCCTGGTTTATAACCATAGTATGCTTTATAATACGGCTGAGTATGTACGGGAATATAGTGTACTTGTGTACCGATTCCTTTATCTGCCAATTCTTTCATAAAATCTTTGCGTGTTGTTCCGATTGCTTCAAAGTCGATTTGTAACACATACAGATGAAAACAGGAAACTTGTTCTGAATTTCTATAGGGAAGTTTAACATGAGGTATACCGTCAAAAGCTGTATTATATTGATTTACAATATGCTGACGCTGCTCTCTAAAATACTCAAGTTTTAAAAGCTGTGAGTAACCTAAAGCAGCTTGTATATCGGTCATGCGGTAATTAAAACCGATACTGTGCATTTCATAGTACCACGGTCCTGGATTTTGAGTCAATAATTTGGTATCTTTTGTCATACCGTGACTTCTTAATTGTAAAAGGCGTTTATACAAGGCTTCATCATTTGTCGTTATAGCACCGCCTTCACCGGTGGTGATTGTTTTTACCGGATGAAAAGAAAACACGGTCATATCCGAATATTTACAGTTTCCGACTGGAGTACCATCTGCATAAAAAGAACCGATTGCATGAGCTGCATCTTCAATAATCTTGATATTACGAGCATCTGCTGTTTTTTTTATACGTTCCATATCGCAGGCTAAACCAGCAAAATGGACAGGGATAATAACCTTTGTATCAACTGTTATTTTCTTTTCAATTTGATTCGGGTCGATATTATAGGTATCGGGATTTATATCGGCAAAAACAGGCTTTAATTTATTATACAAAAAGCAATTTGCCGAAGCTAAAAAGGTATTCGGAGTCGTAATACCCTCGGAGGCTTCAGGCAGATTGAGGGCTTGCACAGCAATATGTAATCCTGCCGTTGCATTGGAAACGGCTACACAATAACATGCTCCGGTTATTTCACAAATTTTATTTTCAAATAGGCTGACCGCCGGCCCTTGAGTTAAAAAGTCCGATTTTAAGACCTCCGTAACGGCCTTTATATCTTCATCATCAATGTATTGGTGTCCGTATTGAATCATCAGATGTTTCCTACTTTATCTTCATTATCCTCAATCCATTTTCTAAGCTGAGGTATAGTCATCCATTCGGCATTATTATCTGATGTATAACTGAATCCTTCGGGAACCAACTTGCCACCCTTAATCATTTTTTCAGCTTGTGCCCATTCACAAATCTGCGGAATAATTTTAAAATGCTCAGAATACTCATAGGTAAAATGGGCATCTTCTACACCTATCATTTGCTCATGCAGTTTTTCTCCCGGACGGATGCCGATTTCAATCTGTTTCGCTTTTTTATCTACGGCAGCCGCAATATCGCAAATATTCATGGAAGGAATCTTCTTAACATAAATTTCTCCACCTTCCATATCTTCAAATGCATGCCAAACAAGTTCAACACCCTGCTCAAGAGAGATCATAAAGCGAGTCATTCTTTTGTCGGTTATGGTCAGTTTTCCCGTTTTTGACATATCAAGAAAAAAAGGAATAACCGATCCGCGGGATCCCATTACATTGCCGTAACGTACAACTGCAAAACGAGTTCTACCGCCCGTATAAGAATTCCCTGCAATAAAAACCTTATCGCTGCACAGTTTTGTTGCTCCGTATAAATTTACCGGCTGACTCGCTTTATCTGTACTCAACGCCACACAGCGTTTAACACCTTTATCGATACAGGCATCTATGAGATTCATGGCACCGTTTACATTTGTTTTAATACATTCAAAAGGATTATATTCAGCAGTCGGAACAATTTTTGTAGCAGCGGCATGAACCACATAGTCAACACCATCAAGAGCACGATACAAACGTTCCCTATCACGTACATCACCTATAAAAAAGCGAACACGAGAATCATTTGGAAATTTTTTTGCCATCTCCCACTGTTTCATTTCATCTCGCGAATATATAATAATCTTTTTGGGATTATATTTTTTTAAAGTCATAGGAATAAAGGTGTTGCCGAAAGAACCCGTTCCTCCGGTAACTAGAATAATTGAATTTGAAAGCATAACAAATTACCTCTCTTAAATAAAATTTGAAAATATTTCCTTCTGTACTATACTGAAAATAATATTACAATTATTTTCCGCTGTAATATCAATTTGATTTATCCAATAGCTATCTACACAACCAAAATATGAAAAATTATATATTCTATTAAAAAATTGGTCTACATCATTTTCATTAACGGTATATCCGCTTAATATTATGCTTAATGCATTTTGTAATTCTTTTTTTGATTTTACGGCAAAACACCCTGGAGCAAACTGATAAAAGGAGCTGCCGAAGATAATTACGGGTTTACTTCTGAATAAAGCTTCATAGCCGACGGTTCCCGTACATGTAACAACAAAAAGTGCATTGTCTACAAGGTGCATTGAATTTTCATTTGTGTTAATAAATTGTATCCGGTTCCTCTGATAAAATTTTTCATAAAATTTTTCCGATCTACAAACAACTGTTTGTTTAGGATGTTCTTTAACGTATATATATATATCTTTTGGCAGATAAAAATCCAAAAGGTCTATAATTAAATCTTGATTCACATATTCACCTGCCATTGGGCAAGTGGTCATTTCAGGTTGATAATGCAACGCTACATAAATAAATTTCTTTGTATAGTCTGCTTCTTTAACATATTTTTTATTGTAAACTTTAATAATTTTATGCTGATTTTTAACTATACCTCTATTTGCAACAATTTTCATATAAAATGGTATTTTGAAATCAGCTGGAGTTGCGTAACGTATGGAATCGATATATTCCCTTACATTCTTTTCTATCTTTACGTCATTTTTTTGAGTATTGAGATATTTCTTCAATCTTGTACAATTATAAAAATCCGTCTCTAAGATAAATCGATCCATAAATGATAATTGTGTAAAGAAAAATAAGTACCCGCCTTTTTCTTTTATAATTTCTGCGATGATATAATCATAAACTTCGTGTGCAAAATTTGAGCCGATATAACAAACAACATTGTAAGTGTGAACAATATAATGCCAATAACGTAAATGCATTAAATACCATTCTTTTCTCTGATTGTAGGACGCATCAAACCAAAAATCATTACGTTCAAACATCTTTAAAACAACTGTTTCGCATTCGCTGAATTTTTTTATTGTAGGTTCGTCCAGAGGTTCCGTTTCAAAAAAATCATCTGGATAGTGCCCCAAAGGCAAAGCATAACAATCATAGACAAGAGTATCTTCATCTGCAAGATAGGATAACTCTTTTTCTCCTATATAAAAACATTTGGAAAAGGGATTATTTGTTATTAATTTTTCGGCAATACCATTTTCAAATCCGTTAATGATTACACTTTGCATATTAAGCCTCAATACATGAAAAAGAAGATTTTAGTTCAAAAAAACCGGACAACCTTTTCGGATTATCGTGATATACTTCAAATATACATACATCTGTCCCCCACCATATAGTCTCAGTATCTTCATTTACTCCAAAGTGAACAGTATAACGTCCCGATAAAAATATATTTTCTATTTCAGCTGATATTGTGTATTTTTTATGAGCTTCAATTTCATAATACGGTTCATCATGTCTAACACATACCAAAATCCCTGACTGATTGGCAATAGAAACAGCCAAAACAATTCGTTTTTTTTCAGTTGAAATAATGTCGATATTAAATATTATTTTTTCATTTTTATTATAAAATAATTTATCTTTTTTCTTATAATCGGGAATATAAAATGCCGTCACTGCAATAGTATTATCTGAAAAATTAGGCTTATAGTTCCGCATATCTATATATGTAGAAAATGAAGATAAAGAAACATATGAGTCAATTACATCATCAAGTTTTCCGGCTTGTTTTATTTTACCTTTTTCCAATAACACACCCTGATTACACAAACTCTTTACCGCTGCCATATTATGGCTGACAAAAAGAACCGTCCTCCCCTGCCCTGTCGAAAGTTCGCTCATCTTTCCAATAGCCTTCTTTTGAAATTCCGCATCTCCGACCGCCAGCACCTCATCGGCTATTAGTATATCGCTATCCAGATGAGCGGCAACCGCAAAGGCAAGGCGAACATACATCCCGCTTGAATACCGTTTTACAGGCGTATCAATGTGCTTCTCAATACCGGAAAAGTCTATAATCTCATCAAGGTTACGGTCAATCTCCCGTTTTTTCATACCGAGGATTGCTCCATTTAAATAAATATTTTCTCGTCCTGTAAGTTCACCGTGAAACCCCGTACCTACTTCCAAAAGGCTTGAAACCTTTCCCTTTATCTTTACAGAACCTTCAGTAGGAGTAGTTATACGGGAAAGAACTTTTAAAAGAGTCGATTTACCGGCTCCGTTCTTACCGATTATACCAACCCTGTCCCCTTGCTTAATATCAAAAGTTAAGTCTTTTAAAGCCCAAAACTCGGTATCGGAACCTAGATATTTATCTTCACCAATCTGTGAATGAGGATCTTCTTTTCCGCACTTTAACGCCCACCAGCTTTGAATGTCTCTAAAAAGAGCTCCATTATTGATAACCCCAAGCTGGTACATTTTTGAGAGATGCTCTATCTTTATTACAGTATTTGACATTTTAATCTACACCACATCAATAAAGTTACGCTCATTTTGATTAAACATAATAAGCCCTAAAAATAAAAAGAAGAAGGTCAGCAAAATACTCGAAATAATTGCTTGCATTGGAATCCCGCCTGCCCCATAAAACAAAACCCGAAAAAGTTCAATAGGAGCATTCATGGGGTTAGCATATAAGACCCAATGGAACCTTTGAGGAATTTGAGATACAGGATAAACTACAGCAGTGGCATACATTGCAAGATTTAAGGCAAAATTTACGAGGAGTCTTAAATCTTTATACTTAGTTGTTAAAGCCGAAATAACCATTCCCATTCCTGTTGCAACAGATGCAATCCAAATCAAAATAAGAGGAAAAAGAAGAGCTAACAAAGAAGGTCTTAAAACATCTGAAGTTACTACATAATAAACAAAAAATCCCATCAAACACAAAAATTGAACCAATATTCTCGTAACATTACTCGCAATATTACTTATAGGAACAGTCAGACGAGGAAAATAAACCTTTCCAAATAAAGATGCATTATTTACAAAGATATTTGTAGCATCGGTAAAACAGCCTGCAAAAAAAGACCATAGCATTGTGCCTGCATAATAAAATAAAATATGAGGAACACCGTCAGTACTTAATTTTGCCAGATTACCGAATACGAAAGCATACATTACAGTCGAGATAAGCGGATTTATAATAAACCACAATGGCCCCAAAATTGTCTGCTTATACTGTGTAACAAAATCTCTCTTTATAAAAAGAGCAATCAGATCCCTATATCTTATTACTTCGCGGATGGGTATATCCAAAAGCTTACGCTTTGGTTCTATAATTAAATCCCAAGTTTCTTCCGTCTTTGTTATAGTCATAAACTGTTCCTTAAAAATTATTCAAAATATTCCCATGCAGGCATGATTTCTACTCCGTATTATATGTCAATACCTCCGACATAAATATGTCAATACCATCGACATATTTATGTCATTACAAATGGCATATAACTATACTTATTTTTACTTCAATGGAGTATTTTTCTTATTTAATAATTCATTCCTATAAAAATGGGATTTAGAATTAATAAATTCATTTAACTATTTTTCACCATATTGTTCAAGTAAAGTAGGTTTATTTGAAAACAAAGACCTTCCAATTCCTAAACCGCCCCCATTATATTCAATTCCCAAAGCTTCAACTATTGTAGGAAAAAAATCAAAAGTTGCAAAAGCTCTATTTTTACTAAAAGCAGTTTCTTTTTCGGTATTTATGAATACATTATAAGCATGTCTCTCATAATGGGATTTGTTTTGAATATATAAATCACCGCCCATATAAAGATGATCGCCTAAAATAATTATAACAGTATCATCATAAAATTTTTGCTCTTTAATCCAGTCGAGAAAATTTGCTACTCTTTTTGAGGTACATGCAAACACATTATGAATCTGATTTATATACTTTTTTTCACAATCCTCATCCATATATCCTCCTGTAGAATGAGTATCTTCTAAGAATACAGAAAACATAAATGGTTTATCATAATTACTAAGCTCTATTAACTTTTCTTTTGAATATTCAATTATTTTTTTATCTTCAATTCCCCACCACACAAAATAATCTCTTGATACTTTACCGTTTTGGCGATAATAATTTAAGTCTTTTATCTTAAAATTACCATGCGTTTTTAATAAGGCTCGCAAACCTCCAAATTCTGCATCAACCCCCATAATAAAAGACAATACATAACCGTTATCTTTTAATAAATCTCCTAATCCATACGCACCATTAAAAAAATGCTCAGTATATTCATAACTATTTCCGCCTATGGGAAGCGTAAGCGGAATGCCTAAATGTGTACAACAAAGAGAAGCCATTGACTATCCCGTTCCAGCAAGCTGCAATTGGCCGCCTAAACCATCATTATGACTAAAAGAAATATTTTCTTCAGCAAGCTGAGAAAGCTCCGGTATTAAATTTACCCCCGGATTTGCAGTACTTGAAGCCTCAGCTTCCATGGATTCCAAATAAATTAAAATAAGATTCTTCTTTTGTTCAGGAAAATTAAAAGTTAACGTTTTGGGGTCAATATAATGTTTTTCATAAAATGAGGAATTTTCTTTTAATGCTACCCTGATAAAATCGATAAGTTCGAATTTATAAATAAATGATCAAACAGAAAGAAGAACAAATATCGATAACATAATTTTACAGTGCTTAATATAAATAGGAAAAATTCTTCTTGCCCGACCCCTGCCATTTCCCAACTTAACAGTAAGCTGAACCTTTTTCCAAATAAAAAAATAATTTAACAACAAAACAATAATAGGTACATCTAATACAAGGAAGATAAAATTCATTAAAATCAGTGAGCTTGTTCCGATTATAGGCATACTTAACGTAAACAACATCTGTTCAAGGTTTAGGGCAGGGAAAAATAAATAAAGGTATATGGAAATCATTATAAAACCGGTATATAAATATACAAGCACAGCCGAAAACAAGCTTCTATCTATTGACAAAGTATATGAAATCTTTTCTTTTTTCAAATTCAAAATATGAATCAAAAAAAAATAAGTAGGATTTCACAAGCGGCAGCAACAACAGTAAATTTTAAAATAAATCTAAAATTTAAAGAAAATAATTTAAAACTTATGTGGATAATACTTATATGCCGTATTATCCCTACTGCTAAACATGTTACAACTTGTGATATAGCCGTAAATATAAGTGATAATAAAAGTACATTTAAAAAGGCTATCTTTTTATGATTTAAAATATAAAGGCAAATAAATGAAATCGATAGTAAAATCAAAAAAGAAACTAAATAATACATATAATTTTCCTTAAATAACGCCTCAATTAATTACAGCTTGTTTAATCATTTTTATAATTTCCTATAATTTGCATATCAAATTTATTTGACTGTAAAAGTATCAACAGCATAGAAATCAGCATAAAGCTTATTTACCCAATCATCAGAATCTTTTTCAGGATTTCCCCAATCACCGTAGCCCCAATATTTTGATTTAAAGGTATGCTTATCAACAATAATATCTTTGATACCATTATTTTTTTGTTCTTTCATGCTTTCAAGCATCAAATCCCACTTTATACGCATATGATAACACTCAAAACTTACAAAAGAAACTATAGACAAATTAATTATCAGACAACATGTAAAAGCCATTAATCCAATTTTAAAACAGTGTTTAAAGTAATCAAAGCAATAAACCATAACTACTGCAATCAAAATAAAATTCAAAATGCTATATTGGAAACTTGCACGTCGTGGAATTGAAACCTGAATTGTTGCACCTATAAAAATAAACTCAATAAATAACACAAAAGCAAAAATAGCAAACAGTCTATAGAGTCTTCTATCTTTTTGTCTGAATTTTATAGCATATAAAGATGCAATAAACATGATGTACAACAAAAATAAGAACCTAGGTATCAAAAATAAAAAGACAGCCATCGATAAAATAAGAAATAAACTTATAGATATTCTTTTAAAATTAGGTTTATACAAAAATGAGGTAAGCAACATAAATAAAGACAAAGACACACAATTTTCATAATATGGCCATCTTAAAACCCTATTATATGTATTCACAATAGTCCCAATAAAATCGGCGGAAGACATTCTAAGAATTGCTGATAATGAAAGATAATCATGACCATAAAGTATATAAGCATTGATACGGGCGGTTGTACCCGGACATGTATAGAGAAAAAGCCATCCAGCAAACATTGCAATCACACCAACAAAATACCAAATAGGCAAAGTTTCTTTTCTTACAAAATAAGAATAAACCATTAAACAAATCTGCAAAAAAACAAATACTATACCAAATTCAGTTGACCACCCTGCAAGAAATCCTATAAAAAGCAAAAAAATAGTTTTAAAAATTTTATTAGTTTTAACATGATTGTTCTTATTTGTAATTATCCTCTGCCAATAAAATCGATAAGGTAAAATCCATAATAAAATTAATAACCACGCCCATAAATAATTAAAACTGCCAGCAGCCCAATAAAAAAAAGAACCAAAACATGAACTATTGTCAATAAGCAAAAAAGCAATCAAAATCAAAAGTACAGAAAAGTCTTTAAAGCAAAATTCCGGCTTTCGTGCAAAAATGAGCAAAAATACAAGAAAAATCACAGCCGTTCCAACAATAGCATTTATCGGTGCATAAAATGGAGTTGTTGCTAAATATGAACCTAAGGAAACTCTTAAAAGCTCCCCAAAACGGCCGTTCCAGTTATTATACACATTAACAGCAGCAGTCAAGCCGCCAAATCCGGTCCCCATATCGTCACTCTGAGTTGGAAAAATTGCATTTAAAAAATATAAAAAAAGAAAAACACCAATAAAAAAAAGGAAAATCCCATAATTTTTAAAAAAAATCTTCTCTTGTGGTAACATCAATTAATTCTCCTTAATATATCAATTAATCCAAACCAATAACAAAACTCACAAAATAAATAAACATACTACAAAACTGTCTCTATAAAATATTTAGGTCTATGCTTAGTTTCCAAATATATTTTACCTATATATTCACCAATCACGCCAATAGACATTTGGAGTAAGCCTCCTATCCCCCAAATTGAAACAGCTATGGTTGCCCATCCAACAACCGTGTGTCCGTTAAAGTATCTAACTAAAAAATAAACTGATAGCGCAATGCTTATAAAAAAAATACAAACACCTATAGTAAAAATAATCCTCATAGGCTTAATCGAAAAAGATGTTATACCTTGAAATGCAAGAGCAAGCATCTTCTTTAGCGGATATTTACTCTCACCTGCAAAACGCTCTTTTCTTTCATAGTATACAATATCCTGTTTATAACCTATTGTAGGAATTATACCTCTTAAAAATAAATTAACCTCTCCATATTCATTTAAAGCCTCAAGAGCTGTTTTACTCATCAAGCGATAATCAGCATGATTAAATATAATTGATTTAGGATCATCCGAAAATAATCTTAATATTTTATAAAAACCTTCAGCAGTAAATCTTTTAAAAAACGAATCTTTTTTTCTTGAAGATCTCACACCAAAAACTATATGAGCTCCATCTAAATACTTTTCAACCATCTTATCAATTGCGTCTACATCATCCTGTAAATCTGCATCAAGAGAAATTACGGCATCAGAATATTCCTTAGCAGACATCAACCCTGCAAGAACAGCATTTTGATGACCTCTATTCTTCGAAAGCTTTACCCCTTTAAATATAGCATTTGTTTCATTCAACCTTTTTATAATATCCCATGTATCATCTGTAGAGCCATCATCTACAAAAACAATATAACTTTTTGAAGATATTTTTCCACATGAAACAAGATATTCTATTTTATTCCTTAAAATATCGGCAGTAATTGGAAGAACATCATGTTCATTATAACAAGGAACCACAAGAGAAAGAATCGGACTATTCATCATTGCCTCCGGATTTAAAAACCAATAGTCTTTGTCCTAGATAGTTTAAAACCGTATAAAGACATACACCGCAAAACATTGCAATATTATCCTTAATATTTTCACTCTGACTTATAAAAATCTTATATATAATCCATTTTGCAAAAACATAAGCTAAAACATAACAGATTGCAAGATTTAAAATGAAAACTAAAACTTGTATAAGAGATCTGTCTTTATTTTTAAAAGTGAAATATTTATTTAAAAAGAAGCTGACTATTCCTCCGGCAATGTAATTGCAGGCAGATGAAACCCAGTAAGACCAATGTGCAAGGTTATACAATATAAACATAAGTCCCGCCCCCACAAGGGTATTTACCATTCCTACAATAAGGAATTTACCAAGTTTAATATCAATCAATTTCATAAACTTAATTTTCTTTACTTTAACACCACACCGTACTTATCAATATACTCTTTCAAATCAGGGTTAGTAATATCCGCATAAATTATGACATCGGCTAAATAGTGAATAAGGCGAAAAAAATTCAACATTCTTCAATGCTATATCTATATCGCTTCTTTCGGTATTGGTACCCATTGCGCGGGAACCGAAAACTATTCCCTCTCCACTTTTAATGTATTTTTGTAAAATACCTATCAATATTTTTTCTTGAGCTTCCGTTAATCCAAACTTCATACAAGATACCGATCTTTATAGCAGCCCTACTATATTTCAGTCTTAAAATAATTGTACATTTTCAACATTTCAGGATAAAACGTTTCTTTTATATTTTTTAATATTTCAGGAAGTTTTAAAGAATCGTAGGTATGACTCATAAGATTTCTGCTGTTTGTCATCTCAATCCAAACATCAATATCATCTATATATTTACTCTTATAAGCGTCCTTAAAAACATACTTAGGCGATATTCTTTCAAAACTAATGCCATCAAACTCCATCTTATCCCTTAGAGTTTTCCATGCAAGTTCAAAAGTATATTCAAACCGCTGTACAATTCCCTCCTGAATAATAGCCTCATATTCGGATAAATTATCTTTCGACTCAACAATTTCTTTTAAGAGCAAAAAAGCTTTTTCAAAATTTTGAAACCGCTGTTTCCAGCGTATATTTTCGGTATTGGTCATTATATATTATTATAAATCTTCCTTACAAATTCAACTTCCAATTAAATCGCCGGCTGCTTTTATAAGAGGCTGATACAAGGTATAAAAACGTTCCCAAGAAAAAAAAAGGAGGTTTATAGCTTCAACAAAATCTTCTTCCCGCTCGGGATACTCGTGGGCAAGATTATTCCTAAGAGTCCTAAAAAACTGCCAATCATTTACGGAAGACAATAAGCCTAATTTTTCAAGTCTATTAAGTATATCAATAAATGCTAGGGCTCTATCATCGTTTTCTAAGGCCTCGTAGAGAGCAGGAATTAATCTCAGTCCGATACAATCTTGTAATTTTGCAAACCTGTATAAAAATTGATCTAAAACGGCAACCCTATCATCACCAAAAGAATTTATACTGTTTTTGGTAAGGGGAAAAGAAGGTTTTAAAATTTCTAAAGCTTTTAAAATTCTCGCTTCGTGTTTTTCACACTCGTGTTTTGCAGAAATAAGCTTTAATCTCTCTACTTCTCCCATAAAATAATTCCATCCCGATAGGCGTTTTTTACGATAAGCCTTTTATCCTCTACCCCGCATGAAGTGATAAGATCAATCCGCTGTTCTCCTAGCTTGGCTTGAATTTCGGCTAATGCATTAATCTTTTCAGTAAACGCCAAAGAAGCGGCGGAAGGAGTTTCAACCAAGATGTCTATATCTCCGCCTTTTTTACCGTCATCAGCACGGGAACCGAAAAGAATTATCTTAAAAACTTCAGAAAAATTATTACAAATAGTATTTACTATAATATCTTTCGACCTTTCATCTAAACGCATAACGGCCCTATACTATTTACTTAAAAAATATCCTTTACAGTCAGCTTGAAAGAGTTCTGCACATAAAAAAGCTTTTTTTTCAAAAGAGCATAAAAAACCTTTGCTTTTTTATATTTTTTATAAAAAAGCTCATCTTAAAAAAATGACCAGCCGCCTGCAAAAGATCGCCGAAACAGATTCCAATGCCGGAAAAACTTCAATACTTCGTGATAATACAACAAAAAACAAATATTTTCAATAGGTTACAAGCTATTTAAAACAAAATGCCTACATTTAGTCCAAACCATAGGCATTTTTATGCAGTTCTATTATTTTTCCGTGTAAAAAATGATCTACAGCATCTTTTTCAGCCATACCTAAAGGCTCGCCATTATCCCCGATTATAGGAATAGCGTAGGTATCTTTTTCGGTATAAAGTTCATATAGATCTTTTAGACCTGTTTTTTGAGAGCAGACAATATCGGCAGGCTGCATTATGTCCATGGCAAAAACACAGTCATAGATAGCAGTCATTGTCAAGGCTTCTTTTAAATGTTCCAAACTTATTACACCTGTAAGCCTTCCGTCATCACCTTTGACCGCATAATTTAGGTTCGGACTATGGCTAAAAGAATTTATTATCACATTTAAGGGCATATTTTCAGAAATGATGGCAGGAGATTCGGGAGAACATATAGCCTTGCCGTTCAACATAACATCCCCAAGAGATAATGTAGTAATCAAATCCTCTTCGGTAACATCAAGCCCGCATTCTCCCGATTTTTTTACCCCGTATTTTACAAAAATAGGTCCGGCCAGTTGAACTATAAAGGTTGTGGCCGTAACTATAAGCAGGATTGTAGGCCCTATGGTATCCGAAAAATCCTGACCTGCCGAAATTGAAAGGCCGATGGCAACACCGGCCTGACTTAACAGGCAAAACGGCAAGTATTTCTTTACGGTTTCAGGCGCTTTTGTAAGAATGGAACCTAAAATAGCACCTATTGTCTTTCCGCATGTGCGTAAAATAACATATAAAAGAGCCAAAAGGCCTACAAAGGGCGTTACATTCCAAATGTTCAATTTTGCCCCAACCAAAACGAAAAAAAGCACATAGATGGGAGGGGTAAAATTTTCTACTAAAGTAAAAGTGGAACGGGTTTTTGCAGGAGCAAAATTAACCATAAAAAAGCCTAAGGCCATTGCAGCTAAGATAGTATCCAGACCAAGAAGATAAGCAATACCGGTAGAAAGAAGGAGGCTGCCCAATGAAAAGCCCAAAATTCTGCCTGAATCCGTCATCATATTTCTGATAATCAAACTTAGCAAAAAGCCTATCAGGCTTCCCAAACAGATAGATCCGAAAATATTATAAAGAAGTAAAAGGATTTGTTTTCCGAAACTTGCCGTTTGAGCTCCCAAAAGAGAAGCAGCTATTGAAGAAGCAAGGGCATATAACACAAGGGCAACGGCATCATCCATTGCAACAATACCTAGAACAGTAGTTGTTAAGGGGCCTTTTGTTCTGTTTTCGCGTAAAACATCCGTAGTTGCCGCAGGAGCCGTCGCAGAAGATATGGAGCCCAAGATTAAGCCTAAAGAAATGGAAGCGGCAAAATTCTTTGTAACAAAATATGCAACAAGGGAAATTACGATAGATACAGTTATAAAAGGAACTATGGACTCAAAAATCAATATACCGACAAACTGGGTTCCATATTTTTTGATTACCTTGGTTTTTAACTCCCCTCCTATTAAAAAGCCGATAAGAGCTAAAGCGATACTCGATAAGGGATCCAAGGCAGTAATTATTTGAGCCGATAAAATCTGAAAACCGGACTGCCCTATTATTATGCCGATTACAATATAACCTACAACCTGAGGAATTTTTAGTTTTTTAAAAACAGTTCCTCCAAGAGCACCTAAAAGCAATATTATGCCTAAAAGTAAAATAAGATTTGTATTTTCAAGCCGTGAAAAGTGCATAAAAGCGGGAAGGAATTCAGCCAATTTATTCATATCCGTAAATACTACCCCTTTCAAAAAAAAATGTAAATAAGATAACGGAAGAAAAAGTAAAATTTTCAACTAAATTGACAAGGACTTAAAAAGAGTGTAAACTCCTCCTATGACCCTGTATGAATATTATATCGTTTACCCTGACGGAGAAAAGCAAGAAATAGGAGGCCCCATATCCATAGGAGCCTTTTTAGACATCAACGGAAACGAGCTGCCTCATCAGCTTCCTACAAATAAAATGATAGTTTATCAAGTCCAAGGAAAGCAGACAATAGAAGAAAGAGGAATAGTACAAACCGTATATATCCTTGAGCAACTTGATGCTGAAGAGCTTTTAGACTATGTTTAAAAACTGAAAACTCTTTACAACAAATGATAAATACCTATAACGAAAGCGATTTGCACAAAAGTCTAAAAGAACATTTTTGCCCAAAAAACGGAAAAACAGAACAGCCGCTTTTAGGAAGCATTTGTGATATTCTGTGCAATGGGGAACAAGTAATAGAAATACAAACTTCAAATCTAAGTGCCCTAAGAGTAAAGTTAGAAAAATTTTTACCTTCTCACAAGGTTTTAATAATCTACCCTATAGCTGTCGATGCCTATATACAGGTCTTAAATGAAGACGGCTCAACAAGACACAGGAGAAAAAGCCCTAAACACGGCTCATTTTTTCAAATTTTTAGAGAGCTTTCCGGCCTTTATCATCTGATAGATAATAAAAACTTGAGTTTTAAACTTGTATATATAAGCTGCGAGATTATAAAAGCTGATACAGGGCCTAAAAAAAGAAGGGCTTACCGCCCCGGAATCATAAATAAAAAACTCATCGAAATACACAGCACTGAAGATTATAAGAATATGAAGGCTATATGCAAAAAGGTCTTAGACCTTCTTCCCGAAGAATTTACAAACCAAGACATAAAAAATATCGGAGCAAAAAAATATACTTCTTATACAAGCCGGTTTTTATGCAAGGCAGGACTGACAAGCTCTGAAGACAAAAAAGGAAGGTTTAAACTTTATAAAAAGATTTAGATTAAAGGATACCTATAAAACTCTTTTACCGACTTGCAGCCTTTAGTAAAAATAAAAAAAGGTTAAAAACATCCGAAGGAGTTTTTAACCTTTTTATGATAAAACTTAAAGTTTCAAGGTAAAATTATCAGGTATAATTTTACCAGTTATCAGACATATCGTCCTTATCGCGCATATCAACTTCGTATAAGTCGCTTACAACGCGAAGGTCATCAAAGTAGATGTAATAATGACCATAGGCCTCTTCAGGATCACATTCAATTCGGAAACCTACAATCTTAAGCCCCATGCTTGTGCCGTAGTGATAATCCTTTTGGATGATACCTGTCTTTCCGGCAGAGTTCTGCGGGGGAATAGCGACAGTCATAAGCTTCCAACCGGAATGATTTAGTTTTCCAACATAAAGCTCAAATCTTTTTCCCCAAAAATCTTCTACTATTAATTTCATTGTGTGGGGATAACTTCGGCCTACAACCCAAACACTTGCAGTTTTTGCGATTCCTTCTACAGGGAGAGCCTTTGTTGCATGAACTTCAAAGGAGTTATAACCGCGTCGATAAAAAGAAACCTTTACACCAAGAACTTTTTCATCTGGAAGTTCAAGTCCTTCCTCTGCAGGAATAGGCTTCTTATTCAGAGGATTACCGTTAAAAAGTCTGGCGCGTATTACACCTTCATCGGCAGACATCATTGCGTACCAAGTACCTTCACTTTCAAATTTTTCAATAGAAACTTCTTTAATTCTCTGCTCTGCAGTATCAACGCCGACTTTATTAGGATCGGCAGCATCTATTGTAGAAAAATCATTATTATTTTGCTGGGCAAAAGAAAATGCAACAAAACCTACCAAAAACAAAATTATAGCTATACTCTTTTTCATTATCTAACCTCCACGCTGAACCTATTCGGTTTTTTCACCGTCAAAAGATTGATCAGCCAATTCGTAGCCGTCATAAGAATCGACATAGACATCCGTCAGGGCTTTAAATTCATCAAAAAATATCTTAAATGAATCAACTCTTTCAAAAGGAGCAGTTCTGATTCTAAAAGCTACAAAAGTCATCTTATTTTTATTTCCAATATATCTGGATGCCTGAGGTATATTTGTAGGAACAGTCACATGCATATTTTTCCAACCTTTAAAGTTAACATAACCTAGGGGGAGAACATGAGTCCTTCCTTCACAATCCCGAACGAGAATTTCTATGTTATAATAATATCCGGCACCCCAAACCCACATATCCAATCGGTGAACATTTCCTTTAAAGGGAATTTCATAGGGTTTACCGTCTTTGGAGGGAACAACATCTACCCAGTTATCACCTTTTCGGTTAAATTTAAACTCAAGCCCAATAAATTTAGCTTTTTCAGCATCATCATGCATTACCTTTACTGCATGAGGCATTCCGTTAAGATATTGAACCTTGGGATATCCCTCAGTAATAAATTTACTTCCAACAGCCTGATAAGCCCAATCTTGGCCGTCAGGATTATCAAATGTATCGACCATATAAGTTTGATAATTAATCGAACCTTGCTGCGCCGTTAAAGGTGCAAAAGCGAACAACAACATTAAAGCAATGCCCGCAAAAACTAAACCGCCATGTTTCATTTATAACTCCTTTTGTTTCGTTTCAAACTCTGTGTTGTATTATATTGTAAAAAACATTATTTGTCAAACAAAAAACAATATTTTCTACAAAAAATAAGAACACATAGTGAGTATCGGCAAATTCAATCCGTTTCTACAGGGGTATTAAATATAAAATCCCTGTTATCGACATTATACCAAATTTATGTTAGAATATCAATTACCTTATGACCGAATTAACCGATTTTTCAAAGCCTATCCGCGATCCCATATGGAAGCACATATGGATGAATGATGAGTTATATGCCGTAACAAAGACAGACTCTTTTATGCGTTTATACAATATAAAGCAGCTGGGCCCTGCAGAACTTGTTTACCCCGGTGCAAGTCATACGAGAGCAGGACACAGCATAGGAGTTTACAACATAGCCCTAAAAATGCTCAATATTTTGTTAAAAAAAGGAGCGGATTCTTGGGTTTCAAAAGAAGGAGCTATGTCTTTTTTAACGGCAGCCCTACTCCATGACCTAGGCCACTTTCCTTTTACTCATTCTCTTAAAGAATTAAAGCTAAAAGAGCATGAGGAACTTACCGGAGAGCTTATCTTAAAAGAGCCTTTACGTTCTGCAGCAGCCAAAACAGGTGCAGACCCTGAGCAGACGGCCGCTATAATAACAGGCAAAGGCAAAGAGGACTCGGAAACCGTTTTTTTTCAAAAACTTCTTTCAGGCGTATTAGACCCGGATAAATTAGACTACCTTAATAGGGATGCCTTTTATTGCGGGGTTCCTTACGGGATTCAGGATACCGATTTTATCCTTTCACAGCTTCTCCCCGATAAAAAAAACGGAACAAAAATAGAATCTAAGGCAATCTTAAGCGTTGAGAGCATCTTATTTTCAAAATATCTTATGTATAAATCGGTTTACTGGCACAAAGATGTGCGGATTGCAACGGCTATGATGAAAAAAGCCATATTTGCGGGACTGGAAAGGTCGGAATTCTCGCCTCAAGACCTGTACCACCAAGATGATGATGGCATTTTCAGGCTTTTAGAAAAAAGCAATTACCCCGAAAAAAAATTAGCAGAAGACTTAAAACTGGGTAAAATATATCGCATAATAGCCGAGGAAGCCTTTCAAAGCGATAATCCCGGACACCGAAACTTGGAAGACCTGCATAAACGCCGAGCAGCAGAAGAAACCTTGGCTGAATATTTTTCAAATAAAACGGGGAGCAAAATAGGCAGTGAAGACATTATTATAGATATACCTGAACGTATTTCTTTTGAATCCGATCTTTTTATAGAAGATGAAAAAAAGATATTCAGTGAAAGCTCCACCGTTTTCTCAAAAGAATTTATAAAAACTCTCGTACCTTCTTTAAGAAAAATAAGGATAGCAGTTTCTGATAAAATTTATAAAAAAACCGCAAATCTTCATCAAACAACCTTGCCGATTTTTTAAATATAGGGTAAAATAGGTTGGTACCGATATGCCGATTAACCTAAGGAGAGTATTTATGATCATTCATAACGTTATGGAAGACTTGGTATATACCGAAGTCAACAAACTATTTGATGAAGCCGAAGAAAAAAAAGAAAGCTGGCTTACATGCAGCTGTATGCAATGCAGAGTTGACACCATGTGCTATGTACTCAACCGGGTTAAACCCCGATATATAAAATCGGGAAGAGGTCTCGCCCACTTTTTAAAATTCGAAAAAACCGAAAAGATCCAGATTATGGCCGATATTACAAGTTTGGTAATTGAAGGTATGCACAGGGTTCTTTCTACAAAAAGGCCTCATGACCATGAACCCATATTCGAAACCGAAAACATACCCGTTTTTAATTTTCCTGCCATAACAGGCAATATTTTAAACGGAAGCAATTTTAGACCGATGGAAGATGCTACGGTAAGCCTTAAAATGAACGGAGAGCTGGTACCTCAGATGAACATCCTTTGGGACAATCCTTATACAATATCGGAAAAGACACCCGGAGCTTATACATTTTGTCCCATAGCGATTCCCGCAAAGAATGCAGGAGATACGGAAAAGTTTATTTTTGTCCTTAAAGCCGAAAAAGAAGGCTTTGATCCGACTAATTTTTCATTCGATATTGAGTTAACGGCAGAAGACATGGTAAAATCTCCTTTGGACACTTCAAATTTTTATCAAATTAAAAATTTATTTTTATTCGAACACGGTGAGGAAGAATGATGATGAAACCCAGAGCCCTAGTATTACACGCAACAGGCACCAATAGAGACGGAGATGCGGCAAGAGCCTTAGAACTTGCCGGAGCAGAACCCGAGATTGTACATATAAACAAACTTAAAGCAAAAGAAAAAAATTGGAAGGATTATTCAATTCTTGTAATTCCCGGCGGCTTTTCATATGCAGACGCTCTTGGTGCAGGCAAACTTTTTGCCCTTGATTTAAGCAATTACTTTTTTGACGAGGTAAGCGAATTCGTAGCGGCAGGAAAGCCGGTCATAGGTATTTGCAACGGTTTTCAGGTTTTGGTAAAATCAGGCATCCTCCCCGGAAAAGAAAAAGAAGGAAAGGTAATTTTAGATAAAGACGGCTATAAAAACAGGCAGGCCACCCTAACCTACAATAAACAAGGCAGATTTGAGTGCCGGTTTACAACTATGATTCCCCAAAAATCAAACTGTATCTGGACAAAGGACCTAAAGGGCAATATACACTGTCCCATAGCCCACGGTGAAGGACGGTTTTTGACCGACTCTCAAAAAACTCTCGATGACTTGTTCGAAAAAGGACAGATTGCTCTGGTTTACGGAGGAAAAGATGCCGAAAAAAGTATTCCCGCAAACGGAGAGTATCCTTTTAATCCTAACGGATCTCTTGCCGATATAGCCGGCATATGCAATACTAAGGGAAATGTGCTTGGCCTCATGCCGCATCCCGAAAATAATGTAGTTATAAGAGAAAGGGATTCGGAAGAAGAAAAAGAACGCACAAGACTATGCCTCGATATGTGGAAGGCCGGAGTCAACTATGTTCTATAAAAAAATATTTTAAGAAATATTTTGAGGTATTTGCATGAATAATTTTTTTCAAAAACGAAAGCTTTTTATTTTTATCGCAGTGATTGCTGCGTCGTCAGCTCTTTTTTTTAGCTCATGTTCAAAAAGACTGGGTTACGGTGTAGTAAACTGGTCAATTCCCGAATATAACCTTACTGCAGGAGATATAATTCCGGTTTATGTAAAATCGAATATTGAAAAGGTTTACATTGTAGGCCTCAACGAAAAAACGGCAGTCAGGGTCGAGATTCCTCTTTGGCAGATTACCTTTTTTGAGTCAAAAAAAGATGCCGCCGGATTTCAGGCAAGGTTAAGCGAACATAAACACGCTTATGCAAGGGTTAAGTTGGATGGTCTTCCGATGCGGTCAAACCCCGACAATACCTCAAATCAGGTTTACCGATTAAAATTAGGACAACTTGTAAAGATTCTTTGGTTCGGAGAAGGAGTTCCCGTTTTAAAGGGCGGAAAGCCGATGGATGGCCAGTGGTATGAGGTTATAACCGAGGACGGCGTAAGAGGTTGGTGCTTTTCATATAATCTAAGCATCTATGATGAAAGAGAAAGCGAATCCTCCGAAAACACAAATTTAGCACAAGAAAAAGATGAAGAGCTTGAGGCGGTTCTAAACGAATTTTGGTATCCCGAAAATTACCGAAAGATGATAAACAACAGGCAGGTTGATCTCGATAAAATAAGCCTTACTTGGGGCTTCTTCCCCGGTCTACGGTCAGGTATTGCAAGGGTCGAACTTCAAAACACAAGGCTTTCTTTTCCATATACGAAGGTTGTCAAAATCGGAAACAAATACCTCTTTGAGGGCACCAACCTTTCGATGCAGATAAGGGGTAAGGATATCATCACTCTCGAATTTTCCGATAATAACGGAAAACTCAGGCAGGAAAACTTTATCACCCTAAATGCCACACCGGAAAATATTATCAATAACGAAATAAAAAGAAGAGAGGCAGTCATACAAAAGATAGCCAAAACTTCATCCGAATTTACATCGGAAAATTTCGGGTCGTTGAAAATACTGCCTGAAGGTCAATTTATTTGGAGCGGTTATAACCTTCTTTCCCCCTCCATTATACCTTCGGGAGCAGGATCTTCAGGAAAAGTAAGCTTAAAACATTTTTTGGACAAAAAACTTTTATCCGACTATGAAGGTGTTTTAAGTTTTAAATTTGAAAAAAATCCTGAGCCGGTTGTATTTATGTACAGTATTTCGTCCAAGGGACTCCGCCTTGAAGCTGTAGAGTCTTCAAGTATAAAGGATAATATTGTAACACGCCGAAGTTTAGATCCGGTAATCGTATTCTTTGCAGCAAACTAAAGCCATGCCCTTTATACAGCTTTCAAAGATTTCCCTCGCCTTTGGGGACAGGGACATTTTAAAAGATATAACCCTCATCTTAACAGCCGGAACAAAGGCGGCTCTTACCGGAGCAAACGGCTGCGGAAAGTCTACCTTAATGAAGATTGTTGCCGGTCAAATAAAGGCGGATTCAGGGGATATAGCCTCAGAAAAAGATACGTCAATAGCCTATCTTCCTCAATCGGGAATCGTCCACAAGGGCAAAACCTTGGCGGAAGAGGCCGAAACAGCCTTTGCCTACGGCTACGATATTATCAAGGCCATGGATGAGATCGGCGAAAAAATGAAAACCGAAAAAGATGAGCAAAAACTCCTCACATTGGCAAACGATTATCATGCCTTGCAGACAAGGCTTGACAATTCCGGCTGGAATTCAAAAAAGGGGCTTATTGACGAAACCTTACGAGGCTTGGGCTTTTCTTCAGCGGATTTTAATAAGAACACGGAAGAATTTTCGGGCGGCTGGCAAATGCGTATAGCCCTTGCAAAGGTTCTTTTACAAAATGCCGACATAATTGTGCTTGACGAACCCACAAACTACCTCGATATCGAAGCCCGATCTTGGCTTGAGCTTTGGCTTAAAAAATTTAAGGGAGGCTTTTTGCTTGTAAGCCATGACCGATACTTTTTGGATCAAACTGTAACCGAAACTTACGAGCTTTTTAAAGGAACCTTAAAAAAATATAAGGGAACCTACAGCGATTATGAGAGGATAAGAACTATTGAAGTCGAAGGCCTCATAAAGGCTTATGAACAGCAGCAGGAAGAAATAGCCAAAACCGAAGACTTTATCCGTAAATTCAGATATACCGAAAGCCGCGCAGCCTTGGTGCAGGACAGAATAAGGCGGCTCGAAAAAATGGAAAGAATAGAGCTTCCCGAACACCTAAAAAAAATCCGCTTCAGCTTTCCTCCGGCACCCCATTCGGGAAAGATAGTCCTTCAGGCAGAAGGAATAAGCAAGGCGTATAGTCAAACCGGCGGCCTTCATAGGGTAATCGAAAATTTGGATTTAATCGTCGAAAAGGGAGAACGCCTTGTTTTGGCAGGAAAAAACGGAGCAGGAAAATCGACCCTTCTGCGTATTCTTGCAGGAGAGGATAAAAACTTTACAGGGAGCTTAAAAGAAGGGGCCGGAGTTAAAATGGGCTATTTTTCGCAAGATGAATCCGAGACCATTACGGGGAACGAAAGCATAATAGACCTTCTCGAACGCTCGGCTCCGACCGATCTTGTTCCTAAGCTTTACGATATGCTTGCAGCCTTTTTATTCCGAGGGGACGATATTTATAAAAGCCTTTCGGTCCTATCGGGAGGAGAAAAATCGAGGCTTGCCCTCCTCCTTCTTCTTTTAAAGCCCTTGAACCTTTTAATCTTGGATGAGCCCACAAACCATTTGGATTTACATTCAAAGGATGTGCTCTTGGATGCCTTAAAACGATTTGACGGAACCGTAGTCTTTGTATCTCACGATAAGGGCTTCATACAGGACCTTGCAACAAGGGTATTGGAACTAAAGGCTGATGAAGAAGGCTTAAATCCCTCAAGAATCAGAAATTTTCCGGGAAGCTACGATTATTATCTTTATCGGATCGAACAAGAGGAGGCCGAAAACAAAAACGAGGCTATAAGAAAAACCGATACGCCAAATACTTCTGCCAACCTATCTTACGAGGAACAAAAACGGCTCCGCTCGGAAAGAAGAAAATTAGAAAAAGAAGAAGAAAGACTTTTAAACGAAATAGAAAAATGCGAAACGGAGATAGCAGAAAATGAAGCCCTCCTCGCCGAGCCCGAAGTATACTCCAACGGCGAAAAAAGCAGGGCTGTTCAGAAAAAAATAGAAGAGCTAAGGGCAAGGGCTGAGGAACTTTCGGAAATCTGGGCAGAGGCAGCTTCCAAATTGGAAGCGAGTGTTTAAATCGGAATAATTTTTAATTAACATCAAGGAAAACCTCAAAAAACTGAAGTTTTTCGAGGTCCCCTTTATTTTTTTTCTTGGTCGAGTTTTTTATCGGCAAATGTAAAAAGCTTTCCCGAAGTTACAAGATAGGCACCGGCAGCCAAGAAAAGGACAAACATTACGATTCCGAATATCTTCATAAAATCGCCTCCTCTCCTGCCGAAACAGTAAACAAGGCTGTATAATACGGTAATATTACATATTGCAGCGATTGAATCATAGATAAAAAATTTATAAAAGGGATATTTTACGAAGCCGCTAGTCATTGATACCGCATTTCGGACTCCAAAGGGGATAAAGCGGCAAACGATGTAGGTAAAAATCCCATGTTTTTGCAGGGCCTTTAAAAGGCGGTAGGTATTTTCTTTTGTGATAATCTTAGAAAAAAGCCGGATAGATATAGTCCCTTTTGCAATAAGTCTTCCCCACAAGTAAACCATACAATCACTTATTATCGCCCCTGCATAAAGGGCCGACAAAAAATGCGGGATGGAAGCTTTTTTATCGTGAGAAAGAAAAGCAGACATTGCAACAAGTACATCTTCAGAAATAGGTAGATTAAAGCCTCCGAGGAGCAGACCTATAAAAGCCACAAGTGGGAAATAAGTTATATAGTTACCTATCCAGTTCAAAAACGCCATCAACATGTTGTTTATGTTACATAATTTTGAGTAAAAATTCAAGCTCTGTCAGCCATATTTTTGCAGATATTTCGGACGGCATAAGCCATTCACCTCGGGGAGAAAGGGAAAAACCGGTAACCGAAGCCCCCTCGGGACTGCAGGATCTTTTAAACTGCTGGGAGAAAAATCTTTTGTAAAAAAGGCTCAGCCATTTTAAAATATCGGCCTTGGAATAAGAGGAATTCTTAAAGGCTTCACAAGCAAGAAAATAAACCTTTTTAGGCGAAAAACCGTTTCCTATTGCATGATAAATAAAGAAATCGTGAAGTTCATAGGGACCTAGTATATCCTCGGTTTTTTGAGAAATTTCTCCGTTTTCAGGCGGAAGAAGTTCCGGACTTACAGGCGTATTTATTATATTTGATAGAAGCTCAAAAAATGCGGAATTTTTCTTTTCATCTTCAAAAAAAATCTTATTTTCGGCAAAGGCAAGTATACAATCTTTTAGAAGAGTCTTTGGAATTGAGGAGTTGACCTCGTACATCGACATCTGATCCCCTCCGTAGGTCATCCATCCCAAGGCCGACTCAGAGAGGTCTCCCGAGCCCACCATTATACCGCCGATTTGGTTTGCCTTATCCATCAAAATTTGAGTTCTTTCACGGGCTTGGGCATTTTCATAAGCAATATCATGATTATCGATATCCTGACCTATGTCGGAAAAGTGCTGCATCATAGCCTTTTCAATAGGGATTTCCAAAAGCGTACAGCCCAAGGTCTTTGCAAGAACCGAAGCATTGTTCTTTGTTTTTTCGGTCGTGCCGAAACCCGGCATAGTAACGGCATAAAGATTTTTAAAATCAATATTTAAAAGTTTAAGGGCATAGGCACTTGCAAGGAGGGCCAAAGAAGAATCCAAGCCTCCGGAAATACCTACAAGGCACTTTGAACACCCTATACACTGAAGCCGCCTTGCAAGGGCAGAGCTTTGAAAGAAAATAAGCTCCGAAAAGAAATTCTTATAGATAAACTTTTTATGAAGTTCATCACAATCAGGTAAAAAAGGATTTTTTTGTACATGATAGTTTAAGGTCTTCTTGGTATTAAAGCGTTCTTTTTCGATTACAATTTCCCAATCGGAATCAGAAGTTTTCGAAAGCCTTGAGCTTAATTTTTGCCCTTTTAAAAATTCCGTATCAATGTCGGAAGCTATGTAAAAATCTTTTGCAAATGATGTAAACTCAAGTTCTTTTCCGTTTTCAAAAATCCCGCATTCACCTGCAAAAACATAATCCGAAACCGACTCCCCCATTCCGCAGTTTGCAAAAGCAATGGCCGATTTTTTTGCGGCTGAAAGAGCCTTATACCCCTGCCGCATAGCAGAAGAACCAAGAGGCTTTGAAGGCTCTGCAAGAGGATTTAAAATAAGGTCGGCACAAGAAGAAGAATCAAACGAAAATGAAAAGCCTGTGTTAAAACCGCAAGAATCCTTATAGCTTACAATAAATTTAAATTCCTTTCCAAAGGGAATATTTTCTCCGCAAAGCGGAATCAGGCATGGAGCATCTTCAAAATCGCAAAAATAGGAACTTAAAAATCCGTAAGGAAGATGCGGAACAAGAGCTATAAGTTTTCCGTTTTCGATTACGGCCGAACAAGCATAAAGATTTTGCCCATATAAAAAAGGAAAACCGATAACAGACACAATAGAAAACTGCTTAGTTTTTTCGGCTAATATCTTTACCGCGTCAAGGGCTTTTTCGATTAAAAGAGACTGTTTAAAAACGGAACCTAAGGAAGCCCCCGTAATTGAAAGCCGAGGAAAAAGAATAAGGTTTGCACCATCTTTTTCGGCTCTTTTTATCTCTTGAAGATGAAGATTTACATTTTCTTCTATGTCTGCAAGAGAAATTTTAGGAGATGAAACCGCAATACGGTAAAAGCCGAGTTCTTCAATACAAAAATTAAAGTCCTTTTTTTTATCCATCTATTTTCCTTTTTTTTCTTTTAACTTTTTTTCTTGCAAATAAAGAATTAACATCGCAGCAAGAGAGGCTAAGATCATCAAACTACATAGAATTTGTCCGGTAGATATGTTTTTCCATGATTCATAAACATAAATATTGGCGGCCCCTGTCCCAAACGAAATGGGATAGCCCTTATTGGCATCCGGCTGGCGGAAATATTCGATAAAAAATCTAAAAAAGCCGTAGCCCAATGTATAAACACAAACCAAAAAGCCGTCAAAGGGCTTCTTCTTGCGAAGCAGCCATAAGATAAGCCAAAGAATAATCCCTTCAAAAAAGGCCTCATAGAGCTGGCTCGGATGGCGGGGCAGATTTATCATAGAGGCTCCATCCTGTACAAGCAAACCTGCTTGTTCTGCAAAATCCCTGACCCAACTTTCGGCCAGATAAAATCGGTCGGAAATTGGAGTTTGAGGAAAAATCATTCCTATCTTGCTCGTCGTTATGCGGCCGTAAAGCTCACCGTTTGCAAAGTTACCGAGACGTCCGAAGGTGTAGCCTAGAGGAATTGAAACGGCCATAAGGTCTGCAACTGCCGCAAATTTAAATTTAGATTTTTTTGTCCAGAGGACGACCCCAAAAAAACCGCCTATAAAGCCTCCGTGATAGGACATACCTTGAAAGCCCGTAAAGGTTAGATTTCCGGCTCCATCCCTTGCAAATGGCCAAAAAATAAGCCAAGGCGCTTTTAAGTAAGTTTCAGGGTTATAGACCAAGGTTCCGAAAATTCGCGCACCCAAAATAAGCCCTAAAATTCCCCAGATAAAAAGGTCTGCAATATCATCTTGTGTCATAGCTTTTTGACAGCCGGAATATCGCTCAAATTCGCCATTCCTTACCTGATAAGAAAACAAAAAATAGGCTATTCCAAAGGCAACAAGATACATAAGACCGTACCATCTTAAAAAAGGCAGCCCCGGAATAATTTCGGGATGAAGCCATGAAGGATATTGTATAGCTAAAAGCATCGCCAACCACCTTTATTATTCTAATTCTACTTCAATTTCTTTAATAGGTGAACATATAATTTGTCCGTTTTTTTCATCAAACTCAAAAAATACGTTATGATGAGTTTCCATAACTTCAAAATAACGGCCGTGACTTTCAAGTACAACGCCCGGATAAACCGAGCCTGTAACCTTTATTTTTGAAGGAATGTGAAATTCAAAATTTTCTTTTAGATTAAATATGCGGACCGTAAGAGCACTGTTTCTTTTTAAAAGCTTAACCTTTTTCTGTCTTAAAGCATCGACATCAGGGGGATTTGCCTGCAAGTCTTTTTCGATTTTTGAAAGCTCGGCATTATTATCTTCTATTTCTTTTTCACGGACTTCAATTTCATCTTTTATCAAGTAATCCTGTCCGAACGAGATAATTGTCCTTATGGTTTTTTCGGCCCCCAAGTCATGAACCGAAACACCCTTTGCAGCATGGATGCTTCCGCCGAGCAGTACCCCGGGGTTGCCTGTCAAATGAACGGTACCGTTTGTTTTTACCAAACACTTAAAACAGTAAGAAGCTATACTTATATCGCTGCCCGAAAAAACTCTGGCATTTTCCGCATATTGTAAATCGGTTTTATCCTTAGCCCAAACGGTTCCCCTTCCCTTTCCATTTATACCGCCGTTCAAAATAAGAGAATCCTCAGAATAAATCAGAGCTTTTTCTACAGTTCCGGTAATTGTCAATTTTCCCTTTGATTTTACCTTTACGTCATCTTTAATATCTCCGGTAATAATCAGGTTGCCGGGAAAACTTATATCGCCGAATTTGGTATCTATATCGCTTTGAATGGTTTTAAGCGATGAGATTGAAAGGGCATTGTTAAAAAAAGAAAGCTCTCCCGATTCTGCAGCAAAAAACTTAATAACATGCTTTTCTTCGGTAACTTTTATTGTTTCATCATTAGCAGGCAAATCTGTGGGCTCTGCATTTTTGGGGTCAATAGACTCACCAAAAACATTTTTACCCTTTTCTCCCTTAGGTAAAAGACGGGCCGTTAAAATCAGGGCATCCTTTTCTACAGTTGCCGTACTAAGCTCTTCATTAAATTTAACCGACCATTCAAGCCTATAAGAGCCGGGAGCAATCGGAGGAGTTCCGCTTAATATTACAAACTCGCATTCATCGTTTAACTTTCTTGCAGATTCTATAATTTCGTTTATTTTTGCGTCCGAAATTGAGTCGAGAAGGTTGACCTCGTTTAATGCCGTTTTTACGCCTATTACCGAAAGTCTTTCTCCTGCACCCAGTCCCGACTGCAAAATAAGAGAAACTTCCATCTTATCGCGGCTTATTACCGCTCTTACCTTTGCATCCCTATATGGAACTATGCGAATCTTTAAGCCTCTTTCGGTATTTGCTATTAAAAGAAGGCCGGTTTCTCCTGCACGCAACTCTGAATGGTTTTGTACTATGTTTCGTAAATCCAAGAAAAAAGGGTCATTGCCCGGAAGCCCGGGAATAGACTGACCGTATACATCAACACCGGCCTCTCCCAATCCTGCATCTTCAACCTCATAGATAAGATCGCCTTTTTCGACAACCGTAAGGGTTTCAGCTTCGGAAAGAGGATAATCTTTGTCTGTCGTGGGATTTTCCACATCAGGGGTACGTAAATCGGACCTCTTTAAACGGTCTGCCAAACGATGTACCTCATGGTCAGGTATTTGCTCAAAATGAGTGATAAGTTTTTTATCGGGCCCTCTTTTTGGGGGAGAACCTTCAGCAATCAGCATGGAAAACTCCATCTCTGAAGAATTTATAAAATCGTTTAAACCTTCTTTTACCTTTTCCGTATCGATATTTGCAATATTACTTCTCTGGAGAAGTCTGTTTATAGTAGACATGTCCACTTCGTTAGCGGAATCGGCAGCCTTTCTTACATAAAGATAGGCCGCCGTTTTGTCGTTATTTGTCGTAATTCTTGCATCAAAGTTGGGATCAAGCTCAAGCGGCAATGAAACAGGTTCTATACCTGAGCCGGTATGTTTTTTTAAATAGTCCTCAATAGTTTTTTTACTTACCAGAGATGAGCTTTTTATTCCCTTTCTTTTTGCCTCAAGAAGAATCTCATCGGCTGAGGGGCAATTTTCAGGCTCAAGTAAGGCTGTAAAGGTTAAAAACCACTTTCCACTGTTATTTTTCTTTAATGTCCACGCCTTTTCCATAAACTTTTTTCCTATACTTTCAAGCCCTGCTTAAGAGCCTTTGCTATTTTTGTTTTTAATAATAAATTTTCATTCCTAAGCACATTTATCTCGAATTGCTGAGATTTTATAATTTCGCTCATTTCACCCGAAGACAAGACCTCTCCTCCTATCAAATCATCCAAATATTCCATTTTAGACTTAAAGTCCGTTTCGGCTTCGGCTTCAGCCGACATAAAAGAATAATCGGAAAATTCTTGAAAGTCTTCTCCACTATAATTTTCGGCTTCAGATTGAATAAGTTTATCGGCTATGCGGTATATAGCCTGAGAGATCATAGACTGAGGTTTATACCTGATTACCGGAAGCCTTGACGCAAGAGCCTTATCCTGAACGGCATCCGTGTATATTACACCCAGATGCTCAAGATCAATATTTAGGTACTGCTTTGCAGAACGGCGTATCTTCATAGCCTTTTCCGCATCCTTTGGATCATCCATCATGTTCATTATAATGCGGGGTTTAAAATGTGAAAATTTGCTTAAAAACTTTTTGGTATTGTCAGGGTCAATATTCATTAACTCTTGAGTTATTGTCGGGATATAAAGACGCTGCATTCCGGGAACATCATTTTTTAATTTTTCAAAAAATATACCGCCATTAGACTTTGCAGGAAATGAAGAGCACATCATCCTAAACACAATGTTTTTTAAAAACACATAGGCATCAAGAGTAGAGGTTACCGAAGGGGATGTAATTATTATTCCTTGAGAGGAAAGTAAAAAAAAGTCTAAGATGCCTAAGTGAGTTCCGGCACCTAAATCCAAAATCAAAAAATCGGCATCGAGTTTTAAAAGCTCTTTTACCAAAGAGTTACGCTGATATATTTTTAAAGCTGCAAAGCCGGGAATTTCGGAATCTCCCGGGACAAATCTTACATTTTCATAATCCGTGTCGATTATTATATCTTTAAATTCGGCTGCCTTTGTTAAAAAAGTGCCTATGCCGTTTTTGCGTCCTTGAACACCTAAAACTAAGTGCAGGTTTGAAGCTCCCAAATCAAGGTCGGCCAAGGCTACCCTCTTACCGGCCTGCCCCAATGCAATTGCAAGATTTGCAGCTATAAGACTTTTACCCACACCGCCCTTTCCGCTGGCAATAGGAATTATTTGCATAAAGACCTCTCCCTTTTTAAGCATAAAATTAATATCAAAGTATCAATATACAAAAATAACCTTGTTACCCGAGTTTGGAAAATAAACGCATCGGCAGTCCACTCCGTCAGGCTTACAAAACGTGCAGTTTTTATCAAAAAAAACCATGCCGCAATAATAGACAAAAATTTAATACCGGCAATAATCCTTAAAAGCTGGTGAAAATCTTTTTCTTGATGTAATAATAAAAAGAAAAACACGGCCGGCATACATAAAAAAACGAAGGCAATCCAATCAACAATACTTAAGGGCCAAGGCTGAGCCTTTTCAATATAAGTAAACAAGAGAACTCTGAGTATTTCTATTGCCAATGCCAATATATAAAGCATATAAGCCAAAACGCGTCCCATACTTACAGTTTACGTAAGTAAAGCCTTGCGGTCAAGAGGGATAGAGGGCTTTATTTTTCTTTTCCCGCTTTTTTTGCATCTACCTTAAAGAAAAGAAGCTTTTCCGTTTCAAATCCGGAATTTAAATCGACCTTCCAAAAAAACAGATTTCTTATTCCCATAATAGGATTTTTTGCCTCAGGAATTTTTTCGTATATGGGAAGAATAATACACTCTGCAGCCTCATTAGATTCTATGGTAAAGACGGTCTTCCCTTCAGGTTCCGTTATCTGAACCCAAGAAACCTTTGAAAAGGTGTTTTTTTCTTGAGAAGCCTCATACTTTTGATCATCCGCATAAACTGAAACGCTTGCAAGTTTTTTTTCAATAGGGCTTACGGACAGGTCTATTTCCACCATAAAATAAGCCGAAAGATTAAAGGGACTTTCATTTTTTAAAATATATTGAACTTGGACGCCCTGATCATTGAAGCTGTATTGTTTGCGCAAGGATACTAATTGATTAAAACTGCGGAAGCTTCCTTCGGTTTTCATTAGAAGCTCAAATTTGACCCTGTCGAATTTTACATCCTGATAAAGATTTTCGCAAAAAACCGGCTTGGCAACAGCAAACTTAAAGTCCCCTTTTTTAATTGTTTCAAGCTCATCTGAAGATATAAGATGGTCTACAAATAAGCCGGTCTCTTCGGAACAGATATCTGCATAGTTTTTATAGGCAGAAAATACATCCATCTCAAAAATCTTTCCGCCAAGAGCGTGAATATACATATTGAGATGTTCCCTCTGGGATATAAACTCCTTAACACCATCCAAATCAAAATCCAAACTGGTTAAAGAATCTGCAAAAACTCCGGGGATTCGAGTCTGCTTTTCGGCTAAAAGCAGATTTCTGTAGCAGTATTGCCTTAAATCTCTGTTATATTTTTTATTTTTACAATCCAAATTAAAAAGTATTCCGCTTTCAGCCTTCCACAAATCCAATGAGGAATTATTTTTGCGGGCCTTATCACCACGCACCTGGTTTACAAGACTATGAACATAGATCATCTTTGCATACATGGCATAGACATTGGGTTTATTGGCTAGAAGCTGTTTTACGGAGCTGTTTACAAGTTGATTTGAAAATATTGCATTTGAGGATATAAAGCCCTTTTGATATATTCTTTTATTTTTAATTATTTGTCCGGTATGAGTGAGCGAAATAACGGAGTCGGGAGACGAAATACGTTCAAGAAATTCCTCCATCCACGATTTTTTACCCTTTGATTTATCTAAAAATCGAACTGCTGTTTCTCCGGATAAGAAGACGACAACGCTTGTTTCGGTAACTACACTTGCATAATTGCATAATAAGTCATAAAAGGCTGCCGGCTGCAAATCGGTATTTTCAAATTCATAAGTAGAAGGAATACCGAATAATATTTTTCCGCCGTCTTCCATACAAACCGGGGCAAATGCATTTAAGCCGGCCTTAATAAAAAAACGGAAATCAAGAAGGCAATACTCCATTCCGCATTTTTGTAAATTGGGAAGGATATTGGGATTCCATGCAAAATAGGGCAGATACATACCGCGGGGTCTTTTATAAGAATGTTTACGCAAAGTATCCGTCATGTACTCTATCTGCCCTATGAGGTCGGATGAAGGAATCATCGAGATAAACGGCTCATAAAAGGCATTTCCCAAAATCTCGACTTGTTTTCTATTGTGCATTTCGTAAATAACATCAAAAAAGGAGGGGTTTTTACGCTGTATCCATTCTAAAAATCTGCCGCTAAAGACAAGAGTAAAGGGAATAGAAGGAGAAGCATATAAGCTTGAAAAAAAATCTTTGTAGTCTTGAGTATAATCTTCTTTTGAAAACTCATCAATTACATTATAGTCTGCATGAACGGCAAAACATATCTCCAGTTTTTTTTTACTGTTCTTTTCCACAAAAACCCCTTTACATTTTTACAATGGTTCAATTATAAATTATAAACAAAGCCTTGTCAATCCTGCAATGCTTTTCAAAAACGGTTAAAAATTAAAAAAAGGGCGATAGATCAGTAAGATAAAAAGCCGACAACATCAGCCCCATGCTTATCAAAAATAGAGACGCTTTTTTCCATTCGGTAAAAGATTCTTTATCCGCTGTTTTTTGCTTTATTGCATTTAGAACAAACAAAAACACAAAAAGACTAAAAAAACCCGAAAAAATCAAAGCAAGACATTCTCGATATGTAGAGGACTGATAAAGGCAAAAAAATACGAGTCCCCAGCTAAAAATCTTTTCTTCAGGTTTTAAACCGTTAAACTTAGGCCATACAAGCTTAAAAATCAAATTCAATGTCTCTAAAAAACTTATAGTCAAAACAGGGAGAAGAAAACCGGCACCAAGAGGGTTTAAAATATAACGGCATAAAGCCCAAACCGGACTAACCGATATCAAAACTACTATGACATTTTTAATAAAAAATGCATATACTTTTTTGGGGTTTTCAAGATAGATATAGAGGCATTCCAAACCTATTCCATATACAAAAACAATCGAAGATACAAAGGTATAAAAGATAATCAGACTCATTCTTCCTCTCCCATCTTAACAGTCGGCAATTCTTTTGTAACGGAAAAATAAATCCATATTATAAGCCCGAGGATAATAAAGGCTCCGGCAGTGGTCCCTAAAAAACGGAATAGAGGATGATTTGAAAAATAAGGCAGCCGAAGCGATAAAAAACCCGATGAAACAGGAAAAGAAAGTGAGCCGAAAGCAAAAAATTCCCTTAAAGCAGATAAACTCAAAATCAAGACGGAATACCATATAGGTAAATCCAATGATTCAGAGTCTTTATAATATTGTTTTAGGCCCAAAAAAATAATGTAGGAAAAGGTTAATATATACGTATATACTTGAAGGGGGCCGTGTATTATAGGTAATATACCTTCCAGCAAGGCATTGACCAAAGCCGCACCGGTAATCATAAATATACTTACAAACACATAGTTAAAACGGTTAATATCTATCAGCTTCCCTACATAATTTCCTAAAATCCCCAAAAAAAAGATAACCCACAATGAAACGGTTAAGACAATTCCGTATGCAAAATTTGAGGCAGCAGGAATTATGGGACATAAACCGAAAAGAAAGACGATCAACTTCTTATTTGCAGCCATTTATTTTTTCTCCTTATTGTTTATCTCAAGCCGTTCAAAGGCAGAAGCTAATTTTTGCTCGGAAATGCTTATAGTCAGAGGAATTATGCCGTAATATATAGCCGGTCTATCGGCAATACCTCCTCCTAAACCGCAAAAAAAGCATTGTCTTTCCTCCTTAAAGTAGAGAAACATCCCTTGATATATTCCGTATTTTCCGCTCATATTTATAAAAGCGGCATAGCCTTTTTTCTCCTTCATCTTGACTTCAAAAACCGCATTACAAAAATTCATATTTAGCGAAGAAGGCTTTAAGGCTTTTATAAATTCTACACCTTGATATTTCGAACAAAGCGGAGAGTTTTTTAAAATATAGTCTGCATCCTGTAAATAGGCATCATTTTTAAGTCCTGAAATTATATAACCGCTTCCCCACAATATAAGTCCCGATACAATAAAAAAAGCAAAAAGGAGGAGGTGTTTTTTTATTTTTTCTACATTCGAATTATTCATAGCGGCTCCTTTTTTTAGCCTGTATTTTTATCTCAAGTCTTTCGATAAGAGGAGAAATTATATTGCCGAGTATTATGGCAAAGAAGATTCCTGCAGGCGATGCTCCATGGGCACATATAAAAAAGGCAAAAATCCCTGTAAAAAATCCGCTCATAGCCTTTCCGTATTTGGTTTTGGGAGAAGATGCAGGCTCCGTCATAACAAAAAAGGCAGCAAATAAAACGCCGCCCGTTAAAACAGCCGACAGTATGTCTCCCGTAAAATAAATATTTGAAACAGGGACCATTCCGAAAATCCAAACTAAAACAGCATAGGTTGCCAAAAAAAACGCAGGAAGAATATAATCCACAGCCCTGATAGAAAACAATATTATCGACGACACCAATGTAACTATATTGTAACGGAAAGCAGGTATTGATGATGTAGAATTTAAAAAGAGGCTTATATAGCCTTCAGGAAGGGTTACGCCTACACCGTGTAATAAAATGGAATTAAGAGCAGAGGTAACGGTAAAATCCGTTTTAAGTTTTAAAAGGCCGTTTGCCTCCATCACGGCAAAAAAACTGCCTTTTTCAGCTAAGAGTGAAAAATCTGAAATCAGCGGCGGAAAGGCCTCCGGCCGGGAAATATATGCAGCACAGACTGCAAAAGCAACAGGGTTCAGCCAATTTCGCCCTGTTCCGCCGAACACGGTTTTTACAATAAATACCGAAAAAGCACTTAAAATAAAAACAAAAACAAATCCTATATCGGTCGGCATAAAGAAACCTATCAGCAAACCTGAAATTATCATTTCGAGGGATAAACCGAATTTTGAGGAAGCTAAATATCTAAGTAAATTTTCTACAAATAATACGCCCATAACCGCAATGACAATATTTAACAGGGCATAAAGGTCGGCACTCAGCGCCAAAATCAAAATTTGGATACCTAAAAGAGATAAAACGGCAATATTAATTTTAAAAATGGGAAGGCGTGTATACACAAATGGAGCAGCCGTCAAAGACAAGTTAGAATAAGATTTCATAAAAGATTTCCTTTTTTAAATTTTTTTGACATCTCTAAAATAATGGAACACAGGGGAATCCTTGAAGGACAACAGGCGGAACAACAAGCACAACCGCTGCAAATATTTATTTGTTTTAAAATGTCCTCGTTTAAGTCATCAGCTTCAATGGATTCAACTATTTTTTTAGGCTCCAAATAGAGAGGACAAGAATTAAAACATAAACCGCAATTTATACACTCTTCTATAGAGTGTTTTTTTATACTATCCTTCCCCGGAATATGAATCGATTTTAAGGTACTCGTTACAGGTATATCCAAAGTATCGGCGGATATCCCGCCGATAAGCCCGTTCAATATAATTTGTGCCGGCACGGTTTTAAAGCCTCCGCACTCTTCTATAAGATTTCCTATAGGTGTCCCTATCTTAACCTTTAAAACCTTGGGTTCATTGATAGCCTTACCGGTTACAAGAACATAAACAGAGGTAATAGGATTATTTGTTCTTACAACCTCATATGTATACATAGCAGTAGGAATATCTATTAAAAAAGGATTTTCCTTATTTGCAAAATAATTTTTTTGAACAAAGGGATAATCATTTGATGCATTTATAAATTTTACCTTACAAAAAGGCTCACAAGTTTCTGAAATTTGCTCTAACTTGTAAAGATCTTTTTTTGCCAACTTATGAATACAGGTTACAGAAGCAGCATTGAGGATTTTCGCCATTATACCAAGACCCTCTGCAACATCTTCAAAAAAATGATCAAACAAGATTGAATCAATACCTGAAGAAGGGTCCTTATCGAAAAGGTTTATATAGATATCGGCCTCTTCCTTTTTTAAAGCATTTCTTACCTGATAAATAAGGGGCACTGTTGAAAAATCAGCCGTATTTAAAATTCCGGAATAACCTATTGCTCTAACAATTTCGGAATTAGAAGAAGTCCTCCATGGATAATCGGCAGATGGGCGGCCTAGAATATCAAAAGCCCCTTCAAGTTTTACGGCTGCAGCATGGATATGCTTCCCGTCCGGAAGGGTAAAATCAATAAAATCATATAAAATTCCGGGAATAGAAGAGTATATGCCGACCGAAAAAGGTTCCTCAGTACGGGCTATAATTTGACCTTCTTTTACGGTCTCTCCTTTCATAACAAGGGTTTCCGGACGCTTTTTAGAATCAAAAGCTATAGGTATAAAGGCCTTTTGAGGTAAAAAGGCATTGCCCTCAAACGAGGCAGGAAGCTTAGGGTATTCTAAAACCTCTTTACCCCGTTTAAATCTTAAAAATTCCGTCATTTTTCTAACACTCTCAATAATATAATCATTAACGGCATTATAGCCGAAACAAGGGCAACAAGCAATGCTGCACTATTATAACGGTTAAGCGGAAATTTCTTAGGAGCATAAGAAGCCGTAATAAACCTTCCCTGACTGTAAAGCAGGTCTTCGATAGAAGGGCTGGTCCTAAAAGAAATAACGCTTTTTATAAACTCATCATCAAAATTGAATACAAGGCCGTCTTGTTCCGTAACTACACCGTTTTCATCTACGGAAAAATCGTTAAAACTGACCCTGTCATTTTCTTGAGGAGAAAGACCCAGGCGGGTAAAGGGAATAACCTTTGCATTCCATGTATCCGAGATAAGGTTTCCAAGATCAGGAAGGTCATCTCCTGTCCTTATTTTTTTTAATTCATCAAAGGCCTTTTTTGAAAAGCCGGGAATTCCGACAGAGGCCTCAGGCATAGGCAGATATAGGGTATTTTGATATGCCTTTATGGTTTTATTAAAACCGAAATATAAAAACAAGGCTGAAAAAGCAATAGAAAAAATAGCACAAGAAGAGACGACAAACAAATGCCTTGTATACCAAAATTTTGCAACCGATTCCGGGTTCATCACATAGGCCCGTATTGTTTTATGAATTTTTTGCGTATCCATCTTCTCTTCAGCAAAAAAACTAAACCTTTCAATGATGTATGTAAAAGAGGCTGAAGCCGATATTGCAAAGACAAAAAGAACAAGAGAAATATTACTGTTGAATTTTGCAATTATCAGAGCAACAAAGGGGAAAAAAACTAAAAGAGGATTTTTTTTGATTCTGGACACAAGCTGTTCTCTTGTAAATTTTAAAGAAGAACCTATGGCTTCCATCCAAAACGCAAGAGTATACATAATTATAATTGAGGAAGAAAGAGCTAAAATTCCCCGCTGAAAGGCTGCGTAAATAACAAAGGGAAAGGCGGCAGAGAAATAATTTTTTTTACGGCTTGTATAAAAAAAAGATACTGCAAAAAATATTAAAGCAATAAAAAACTGGAACACCGAAAAAGAAGAATCGTTTTCTATAAAAAAATATCCGGTATTTTTCTTTAAAAATTTAAAAAAGTCCTTAGTTATATGCTTATCGGATGGAATATACATATATCTTATATTTTCCTGATCATTTACGAACCACTGAGTGTAACGCTCCTTATCGGTAAAGGGATAGCCGGTATAACCTTGTTCTTCCAAATCCGAAAAACGGTTTTCTATGGTTTGAGAAGAAATTATCCCCGTAATACCGTGTTCTTCGGCTGCCTGTAAAATTGCAGGTTCATCTACTTCCATAGGTAAAAAAAGGACAAGGTAGTCCTTCCACAATGTAGACATTGAGCTCATCGGAACAAATATTAACAAGAAAAAAGAGAAAATCAATAAAAAACCTGCAATAATATCAAAACAGAAGATGTATTTTTTAGGTTGATTCATAGCTCTTATCCAAAATAAGCAAATAATATTGATGTGATTATACCAAGAATAATGCCGGCAACAGCTTCAACGGGCTTGTGTCCTTGGATTTCCCTTACGGCCCTAAAATGATATCCTTCATTCTTTTCGGCAAACTTTGCACCGAGGTCATTTAGAGCCTTAGCCTGCAAACCGCTGGACCTTCTTACGCCTACAGCATCCCTTATAACTATAAGTGCCATAAAACAGGCAAAAATAAAAAGATCCGAATCAAACCCCTGCCTTATACCTATGCTGACGGTTAAAGATGCTACAAGAGCGGAGTGACTTGAAGGCATTCCGCCGGTACGCCAAAACACCAGCTCAAAAAAATCTATAGGGGTCTTTATTGAGGCATTAAATAATGCAAAAATAGTCTTTATAACCTGACTCATCATCCAGCTTGTTATAGCGGATAAAAAAATCGGATTAGAAAAAAACATAATCCACTGCATTTTATACATCGCTTCCAACATATCTTTAATTCTCTACAAAATAGCTCTTTTGTCAAGTCTGTAAATGGTATATAATGTATAAATGAGTAAAGAAAATAAGATTTTTTATATAGGCGAAGATGATTCAGGCAGGAGACTGGACCGTGTAATACGAAAATTTTTAGGAAAGATGCCCCTTTCCGGCGTATATTCGGCAATACGCAGAGGGAAGATAAGGGTCAACGGTAAAAAAGAAAACGGAGCCTACTTAACCCAAAAAGGCGATGAAATTTCAATGGATTTGAGCCTATTCGGCCTAACTGCACCCGCATCAGAAGCTCAAACAAATTATTCAATTTCAAAACCTGACGTTCTATTAAAAACCGATGATTTACTCTTTATAAACAAAAGGCCCGGAGAGCTTGTACATGGAGAAAAAAGTCTTTGTGAGGCTGTTTTAAAATATTTTCCGTCAAAAGAAAAAAGTCTTTCCTTTAAAGTAGGCGCCCTGCATAGACTGGATAAGGATACAAGCGGAATTCTAGCCTTTTCTCAAAGTTTAAAAGGAGCCCAAGAATTTTCAAAGGCCCTGCAGGAAGGAAAGATAGGTAAATTTTACATAGGAATAACTGAGGGGCGTCCTTCTTTAAACGAATTTAAAAGCTCAATCGACGGAAAAGAATGTCTTTGTCTTATAAGAGTTCTTGATTTTTCAAAAAAAGAAAATTTAAGCCTTGTTCTTTTTAATCTTATAACCGGAAGGAAGCACCAAATAAGAATACAATGCTCTCAGTTCGGCACTCCCCTTTTAAACGATAAAAAATACGGCTCAAAACAAAAAAAAGCATTTTCTGAAGATTTATCAAAAAAAACTACATATTTTTTACATGCCTATAAGTTAATATTTTCGGAACCGTTTTTAGACGACTTACCAAAGGAGATTACCGCCCCCCTTCCCGAAAACTTTAAGAGAGCGGTCAAAAGTTTATTCGTGCGGAGGGTTTAATACCCCGACGCTCTGTGTCGTAATAAAGGGTATTAAACCCGACTGCAACTACCTTATGAGAACATACAGTGCGAAACATTGAGCACTGTACCCCGATGCTCTGCGTCGGGGTTGTTGATTTGGTATAGATTTGGCAAGCTTAAAAACTTAGTTGAGACAGGTACTTCATAACCCTAGCGACAGCCTCTTTGTTTTTTCCGCTTACTCTGCTTACCTGGGTTATAATTTCATTTATTTGTCCGGTATCGTTTCCTATACCATCCATACCTTGGTTTATCAGTTTAGAAATTTCTACCAGTTTTGAAATTTCTTTGCTGACCTCAGTATTTCCTTTAAGTATTTCCGAGGAACCGCTTTTTACATCATAAGTTATATCGCTTATTTCTTTTATGGCATCCAAAACTTGACTGCTTCCGGAGCTTTGCTCTGTCATAGCATGCATTATAGAGCTGCTTCCGTCATTTACCGTCGAAAGAATTTTCATTATTTCGGCAAATTGCACTTCCGTAGTCTCGGCGGCAGAATTAAGCTCTTCAATCTTAGTTTTGAGATTATTTAATACGGTTGTAATTGTTTTTCCTTGAGTACTTGATTCTTCAGCCAGTTTTCTGATTTCGTCAGCAACTACGGCAAAGCCCTTCCCGGACTCTCCCGCATGAGCAGCCTCAATAGCCGCATTCATTGCAAGAAGGTTTGTTTGACTTGCAATATGCTGAATAACATTAGAAGCTTCCAAAAGTCCATCCGAATCATCGGTAATATTTTTTGCTATAGTGTGTGCGGTCGAAACGGCTTGATTGCCTGATTCGGCAGAAGCGTTTAGTTTTTCGATGGAGTCGACATTTTCTTTTACGGTTTTTGTTACGGACTGAATATTGGAAACCATTTCTTCTATAGTTGCAACGGATTCCGTAACGGCTGCAGACTGACTTTCAATATTCTTTCCTAATTTTTCTATACCTGAGGCCATTTGATTTAAGGTCCCCTGCATCTTTACAACACCTGAAGATTGATCTTGGATATGATTTCTGGCTGAAGAAATATTATCGGTTATTTTTCTGACTGACTCGGATGTTTTATCCATATTTGACGAAAGAAATTCGGCCGTGTCTCCTGAAAGGCCTACACTTTCATTAAGCTCCTTTATAAAAGTTTTGTTAAAAGTCAAAAGCTTACCGATATCCACCAGTAAAAGAGCTATCTCATCCCTGTTCCAGCTTGCAACAGGTTCTCTCTTATAATTTCCATCAGCCAAATCCTTTATTATTCTTTGAATCAAAAAAATTCTAACTTCGATAGATTTGACAATAATCCCTAAACTTAGCACCGATAAAATCAAACCGTAAATGAACAAAGGTAAAACGGAATTTACAAGTCTTTCATAAATATTTTGATTTTCAAAACGGACAATAGGAGCAAGTACAAGAAGAATAACGGCTATAATACAAGTAATACTTGCAATAGTAACTTTTTTTATCATCGAAAAAGATAGGTATTTTTCTTCGACAGGAATAAATGAAACCCATTTTTCGAAAGCTCTAATAGTACTTGAAGAAAATATAGTACCCAACAAGAATATATTCCCTATAGTACTAAAAAGAGAAGATAAAAATAAACCGGTTTTATCAATAATTCCAATTTCCAAAGATATAAGGGGAACGATAGCGGTAAACAGCAACGGTATGACCAATAAAAAAGTTTCATATCTTAATATATTTTTCTTTGCTTTTTCGGGATTTTCTTCCCAGTTTATAATTGCAGGAAAAAAAACTTTTTGTTTGATGATAGGACTTAAAATGGCAATCAGAATACCTATTATAAAGACCTTTGAGCTCACAACAGCCTTCAAATTGGTAGAACTTCCGACAAAAATAGAGGTAAAAAAATTACCGGCAATCCAACCAAGATTGGTAAATAGATCAAAAACTAAAATCTTTTTTGGCGGAGTGGGAACAATCACATTAACTTTTTCCATAAAACTTTCTCCTTTATTTATTATATTGATTTTAAACTTTTTCTTTAAATTCTTCAAGCTTAAAAATTTGATTTATTATTAATTAAAATATGTGAGCGATTGGATTATTTACACGAAAATGGAAATGATAACACCCGATGATGTCTATCTTTTATAGTAATAAAAACCGGCCCTTAGCCAAGTAAAAAGCTGAGCCGGTTTTTTTTAATTTTGTAATTTATCAATATTGACCTATCTTTTTGCTCTTAAAGAATTAAATACAGCCAATAAGGCAACTCCGACATCGGCAAAAACAGCTGCCCAAAGGTTTGCAAGACCGAGAGCTCCCAAGGTTAAAAAGCCGATTTTTATACCAAAGGCCAAGGCTATATTTTGCCAAACTATTTTTCGGGTAAACCTTGCATGTTTTACGGCCGCAGCTACAAGACGGGGATTATCGTTCATAAGAACAACATCAGCCGCCTCAATGGCAGCATCGCTTCCTATGCCTCCCATAGCTATACCTGCATCCGAGCGTGCCAATACGGGGGCATCGTTTATACCGTCTCCTACAAAGATAACAGAAGCTTTTTTATTCTTTGCTTTTACTTCATCGGAAATTTCCTCAAACCTTGAAACCTTTTCATGGGGTAAAAGCATTGAGGTGTAATTTTTTATACCCAAATCTTCTGCAATCTTTTTGGCCGATTTTTCATTATCGCCTGTAAGTATTTCTACCCTTGAAAGCCCCAATTTATTTAAATCGGATATAGCTTCTCTTGCTTCATTTTTAAGCGTATCGGTTAAAATCAAGCAGCCGATGTACTTGCCATCATAAGCGGCATAAACTTGAGTTCCGCCTATCTCATCTCCATATAAAGGAATTTCCTTTCCTATGCTTTCGCTTATAAAGGAATTTTTTCCGGCTAAAAGGCTCTTTCCCTTGTAATTTACCGAGATACCTTTTCCTGCCTTTTCGTAATAGTCTGTAAGCTCGGCATTTGGAAAAGTCTTTGTTACCTCTTCGGACAAATTAACTAGAGCACAATCTTGAATAGCTTTAGCTATAGGATGATGAGAATTGAATTCGGCAAGGGCAGCCAATTTTAGAAACTCATATTTTTCTACATTTTCCGCAGGCATTAAGGTCATAACCTTTAGAACTCCCTTGGTAAGAGTTCCCGTTTTGTCGAAGACGACGGCATCGGCCTTTGAAAGAGCGTCTATGTAATCGGCACCTTTAATCAGTATACCCCGTTTTGCAGCTCCTCCTATTCCGCCGAAATAACCCAGCGGAACCGAAATAACAAAGGCACAAGGACAGGAAATTACCAAAAATACAAGACCACGTGAAATCCACGGAGCAAAACTTTCCCAGCCGTTAATAGGCGATGAAAAAATAAGCGCACTTAAAAGAGGCGGTAAAACCGAAAGAAGAACCGCTCCTATCGTAACTATCGGAGTGTAAACTTTTGCAAAGGAGGTAATGAACCGTTCTACCCTGGCCTTTCTGTTTTGTGCAGACTCAATCAGCTCAAGCATCTTTGAGGCAGCGGTATTTTCTAAGGAAGCGGTTGTCTTTACCGTTATAACCCCCGTTAAGTTTACAAAACCTGCAAGTACGGGGCTGCCTTTTTCTGCAGTACGCGGAAGGCTTTCACCCGTCATAGATGAGGTATCAAGTTCGGCACTTCCTTCATAAATTACGCCGTCCAAGGGGATTTTTTCACCGGCTTTTACAAGAACCAAGGAACCGATTTTTACGCTTGCAGGATCTACAAGTTTTTCTTTAGAATCGGAATCATAAAGGCGGGCAAAGTCCGGGCGGAGGTCCATAAGATCTATGATTGAACGCCTAGATTTTTCGACGGCCGAGTGCTGTACCACCTCTCCTAAATTGTAAAAGAGCATAACCGCAGCACCCTCAGTCCAGTCGCCTAAAATAAAGGCTCCGATTGTTGCAACAGACATCAAAAAATTTTCATCAAAAACTTGACCCTTTAAAATATTTTTTACTGAAGTCAACAAGACCTTGTAGCCTGCTGTCAGCCAAGCTATGACAAATAAAACCGTCGAAAAAGCTGCATAAAAATTCTTAATTTGTATTCCGGCTTCGTCAAAAAAAATCCGGGCAAAAATACCTCCGGCAAAAAACAAGGCCGAAATACCGAATTGCACTACCATCTCTTTTAAAGAGCCGTGATGATGTTCGCAGCCGCAGCCTGAATGATCGTGTCCGTGGTGGTCGTGCCCACAAGAGCAATGTTCATCGTGGGTATGCTCGTGATGGCCGTGTCCATGATGATCATGTTCATGGTGGTCGTGGTGTTCATGCCCACAAGAGCAGTGCTCATGGTGGTCATGTTTGTGATGATCGAGATCATGCTCGTGATGATCGTGTCCACGCATGTGGCAATTTTTTTCTTCTTTATGCCCACAGCCGCAATGTTCATCGTGGCTATGTTTGTGATGATCGTGATGGCTGTGTCCATGGTGTTCATGTTCATGATGTTCTTCATGACTGTGTCCATGCTTGTGTTCGTTTTCTTTTTTTAAATCCATTTACCTGCCCTCCCTAATGTGTTCCAAACCGACGGAATATAGGATTCCGACATGGTTGTCATCTATTGTATAATAAACCTGTTTTCCGTTTCGGCGGCTTTTTACTATTTTAGCCTGCCTTAAAATTCTAAGCTGGTGAGAAACGGCCGAAGCAGACATTTCCAAAACTTCTGCAAGGTCGGCTACACAGAGTTCCCCTGAAATAAGAGCGGAAACAATCTTAATCCTCGTAGAATCTCCGAAGTTTTTAAAAAAATCGCCCAAATCGCTCATTGTCTGCTCATCGGGCATCTTAGCCCTTGCATGAGCCACAGTTTCTTCATTAGAAACACCTATTTCATCATCTTCTATCATATTCATCACCTATTCATATGAACAAATGCTCATATATTCATTTATCATTATAATAAATTTAAAAAAATTGTCAAGTCCTATCTTGCTAAGAATTAAATTTTCTGTTACAATGTTGAAAGCATAACTTTGTTAAGGAGACATATATGGAAGTTCAATTGCAAGAGCTTGTTGATAAGATAAAAAAAGACGGAGTTGCCGCTGCCGATGAAAAAGCAGCTGAAATTATCAGAGCAGCAGAGGAAAAAGCAAAAAATATTATCGAAAAGGCCGAAGCTGAAGCTCAGGAAAGCGTAAAAAAAGCTGAAGCTGAAGCTCTCAGATTCCAAAAAGCTGCCGAATCTTCAATAGACCAAGCCGGCAGAAATACTCTTATTTCATTCAGACAAGGTCTTTTAAACGAACTTAATGCCATTATAAAGGCTGAAACAGCCAAAAATTACGATTCCGCAGTTCTAAAAAATCTGATTCCCGAAGCAGTCAAGGGCTGGGTAAAAACAGGCAATACCGAGAATTTATCCGTAATTCTTGCAGACAAGGATCTTAAAGAGCTTGAATCCTCTTTAAGCGCAGCCTTAAAAGATCATATTGCTAAAGGACTGGAGCTTAAAGCCGACAGCAAGATAGCAGGTGGATTTAGAATCGGTACTAAGGACGGATCTGCCTATTATGACTTCTCGGCAGAAGCCGTTGCAGATTTGTTCTCATCATATCTAAGCCCTAAAACAGCCGAAATTTTAAAGAATGCGGCAAAGGAGCTTTAAAAGGTGGCATCCTACTATTATTTGACGGCTCAACTGCCTTCAATTTTTCCTAATCTACAGCCTCCTATGAGCTTTAAAGCCTTTAAAGAACTGGCTTTGCGTTCTCTTTCAAAAAAAGATGCTCAAATTTTGGAAAACCTATCCCTTGAGCCTCCAAGAGAAGAAAAAAGCACAGGTTCCGCCTATTTGGATAAGTGGTATGAGTTTGAGCGTTCTCTTAGAATAGCCCTTGAACAAGTACGCTCGGCAAAGCTAAAATGGGAAGCGCCTATTTCCTATGACGAAAGAGTTTTGCTTTCTTCGGCTTTTACACCGGTACAAATTGCAAGAACAGCAGCTTCAATTCAAAATCCTCTTGAGGCCGAAACGTTTTTGGACAATGCAAGGTTTCAGGCTGCCGATACGGTAAGAGGGTCCGAAAATTTCTCTTCTGATGGAATTTTTGCCTATGCTGTTAAGCTCCTTTTGAGGGAAAGAGCCTCCAAATTCGAAATGGAAAAAGGGAAAGAAGAATATTCTTCAATATATAACACTATCCTCGATGAAGAAAAATAAGCCGCGTATTTATAAGCTGATTATAAAACCGGTTCTTAAAACAAGCTGCCGGATTTTAGGCCGATAGGTTAATTATGACCGACACCTTAAAAGACCTGAGATTTAAAATCTGGATAGCCTTTTTAACCTTCTTGTCAGGTTTTATAAATGTAGAAGCAATCCGCAGCTTTTCTTTGCCTGTAAGCCACCATACGGGAAACGTAAGTCATCTTGCCCTTTCAATAGTACACAAAAATATAACGGAAGTTTTTATAATCTGCTCGGCTATTCTTGCCTTTTTTGCAGGAGCTTTTTTTTCGGGACTTTTATTCCACCAAAGAAAATTCGGATTAAAGAAAAGATACGGCATTTTGCTGATGGGCCTGGCTATGATATTTTTAAGTTTGGCATTGTTTAAAACACCCCAAATCCTCAAAGTATCTGCCCTAAGCTTCGCAGCAGGAGTTCAAAACGCCATGTTTATCTTCTATGGAGACATCCTTGTAAGAACCACCCACATAACAGGCTACCTTACAGATGCAGCCTTTGCCCTGGCTATGTGCCTTAGGGGCAAAAAAGACAAATTCCGATTTTTTTTGTTTTACAGCCTCAATATTCTTTTTTTCTTAGCCGGAGGAATTACAGCGGGCCTTATCAAAACCGATTCATTTTTTATAAGTTCGGCCTGTCTTTATCTTATTGCGGGTCTTTACTATTTTATGATGAGGAAAAAACAGTAAGATTGAAAATAAATTTCAACCATTGACATACGCATTTTTTATACATATAATTTACATATGACAGCAAAGGAAGTGTTAAAGCTCTTAAAACAAAACGGATGGTATATTTGTGAAACTAAAGGTTCACATTATCAATTAAAACATTTGAAAATAAGAGGTATAAAATGAGAAATAAAACATATTTGGCTGTTTTTGAACCGGCAGAAGGTGGTGCATATAGTGTATATTTTCCGCATGTTTTAGGTTGTGTAAGCTATGGAAAAGACTTTATTGATGCACAAAAAATGGCAAAAGAAGCTTTAGAACTTCATATATATGGAATGGAAAAAGACGGAGAAAAACTGCCTGTTGAGGAGTTTTCAGGCATACAGACAAACGATGGAGATATAGTTTGTGCCATTACTATTTACCCTGACCTCGTAAAAAATGAAATAGATAGCAGGCGTGTTAGGACAAACTGTACTATCCCCTATGGTTTAAAGCTAAAAGCAGAACAACAAGGCATAAATTTTTCTCAAGTCTTGGAAACATCATTAAAAGAATTGGTATTATGATAAAACATATGGAATATGCATATTCAATTAGGAGCATCGATAAACTTAAAGAATATAATTTATTTTTAGAAACTCATAAAAGTAAAATAGCGGCTTATATTGATTTTATTCAAAATTCCTACAGTGTAAAAGATCTGCCTGAATATATAGTTTTTGCAGATTTTGATATGGCAACAAGGGTACACCGCAGCATAAGTATTCCGGCATATACCAATGAAATTAGAATGGTTATCACACCTGAACTTAATATTTGGAAATCCATATATTTAAAACAACTCGAAGTCTACGAACTCAAGGCTGTGGAAAATATTCAAAGTTACTATTCAAATGACATAAATGAAAATAGTATTTTGCAAATAATAGGACATGAATTAATGCATCAAAGCGAACTCTTTCTTGACGATTTCGAAGATGAAAAAAAATTGACAGAAGGCATTTGGTTTGAAGAAGGGATGGTCGAATATATAAGCAAAAAATTTTTTCTTACAACCGAAGAATTTGAAAAAGAAAAACAAATTAATACTAGTCTGGTCAAACTTTTTGAAGAAAAATACGGCATTTCATCTATAGAAAGTTTCGGACAAGAAACCTATGATGAGAATTATACTTCAATTTTTTATAATTACTGGCGTAGTTTTTTGGCAATCGATATCTTGGTTCAAAAATTCCATATAGTATCCAAGGTTTTTGAACACTACCATAATTGGAACAAGGCAGGACGGACCATGCCCTTATCAAAATGGTTTCAAATAGAATAATCATAAATTGAAACCGTCTTAAATTATCTTAAATCCGTTTGATTTTCCTGTATTATAAGAAGTCCAAAACCACCCTTTTGAGCAAAAAGACTTGTGTATTTTTATTCCCTTTATTATAAATATAAGCATAAAAATGAGAAAAAACAGGCCTCCGGCTATCGAGATATATAAGCGGAAGGATTTAAGGAAGAGCCAAAGACTATCAATACTAAGGCTTATAGGTGCAAAGATACAAAAAAATTTTAACCACAAGCCGGAAAGCAGGGTAAAAGAGCCTTCCCAAACCTGTTTTGAGCTCCATTGATATTTTTGGGCATTAATACGGCATCCGGGTAAGACGGCCCTATCGTATTTATCTAAATAACGGGTGTATAAATACCCTAAAAAAGATGAAATAGACCACACCAAAAGGAAAATGGGAACTAAAATTTCTATAATAAACATCTATACCCCTACGCAAAGGGTTTTATATTTCCTCTATTTTTTCCTTTAAGGCCTTTTCGACTATGGGAGGAACCATGCCGGAAAGATTGCCCTTGAAGGCTGCCAATTCTTTTATGGAACTTGAACGCAACACAAAGTACTTTGTGTCGGGAACCATAAAAACGGTTTCTATCTTCTGATTTAAGCCTTTATTCATAACAGCCAGATCGAATTCGTAGGAAAAATCGGAAACATTCCGTACTCCGCGGATTAAAACATTGGCACCGATTTTTTCGGCATAGTTTACTATCAGCGAATTCCAAGTATTTACAAAAACATTATCCCATTTTTGGGTCAGTTCTTCCATCATATGTTTACGTTCTTCACCCGAAAACAAATAGTTTTTATTGTTATTTACTGCGATTACTACATGTACCTCGGTGAATATCTTTTGAGCTCTTTCAATTACATTTAAATGCCCGAAGGTGGGCGGATCAAAGGACCCTGCAAAAACAGCTTTTACCATTTGCCTACTCTAACATATTATAGCACCTTTAATCAAGCAGACAAAAGAATATTTTAATCGTACTTATGCGAAAAAATCAAGGTATATTTATTTGTTAAGAGTGTTTAATGCCCCAATGCTATGCATCGGGGCTAAACTTATCATTATGATAAATTACTTCCCTTTTTTATTTGGATTCAGTTGTTTACCGCGATTGCCTTGATTTTGGTCATACTGACGATTTGTACCGGCTGTACCCTTATTGGGATTTTGCATATTCGCTTGATTATCAGCCGGTTTTATCGGTTTATTTTTATTCATCGTATTTCCCCCTGTCTACTTAAAAACAACGCTAATTTTAATTTTCCCGCTTTTAAAGTCGGAAGCCTTTACCGTGTATCTCATCACTGAACGGGTTTCATATTTCTTTTTAACATCATTGATATACCAATTTTCAACAACTTTACCTGCAGGCAAAATCGCTTCAAACTGCAATTTATCATTTTCCTGTATCGGAGCTCCGGTATTTATATTAGTATAAGGGTATGAATTTGTGTTTTGGCATTTTACACTTGAATCAAATTCTACAGTTCCTTGTACAGGGTCTTTAGTGTCAAATCGGACTTTAAGCTTTCCGCCTGCAATGTCGGATGCCTTTACCGTGTACAGCATTGTTGAATCGGTTTTATCTTCCTGTTTAACATCATTGATATACCAATTTTTAACAATTTTACCTTCAGGTAAAATCGCTTTAAACAGCAATTCATCATTTTCCTGTATCGGATCCCCGTTATTTATATTCGTATAAGGATCTGTATTTGTTTTTGTGCATGTTACACGCGTAGAATCAAATTCGATAGGTTTTTGTACAACATCTTTAGTGTCAAATCGGACTTTAAGCCTTCCGCCTGCAATGTCGGATGCCTTTACCGTGTAGCTCATCAATGAACGGGTTTGATCTTCCTGTTTAACATCATTGATATACCAATTTTTAACAATTTTACCTGAAAGCCAAATCGCTTGAAACAGCAATTCATCGTTTTCCTGTATCTGATCCCCGTTATTTATATCCGTATAAGAGTATGAATTTGTTTTTGTACATTTTACACGCGCAGAATCAAATTCTACTATATTTTTTGTTATTGTTCCGCCATTCGGCTGCAGACAACCGGTAATTAATGCAACCGCACTAATTATTAAAATTAATGTTCCGATTATCGAAACTCTCTTTTTCTGTTTCACTTCTACCTTCCTTTTTGCAATGTTCTTTTTCATTGCAACTTCGTATTTTTATCGAAAGAATGTCAAATTGTTTGTTACCTGAATGCTTTAAGGTATGTCAACCCAACATATTTTCACACATTTTTCATTATACCCCCCCCATTTTTTTGTCAACCCTATTGACAATTTTTTTTAAAATGCAGAATAACTGCCAAAAACTGTCAAAGACGCAAAGATACAATATACTTGACAATATATCCTCATTAATATATATTATACTTATGGGGAAAACAATTATAAGTAATGATAATCGTTTTGAATGGGATGAAGAGAAAAATCTTGCTAATATTGAAAAGCATGGAATAGACTTTGAAGAAATATTAGAAGTATTTGATGACCCAGCCTTTTTAATAGGATATGATTTTGAACATTCCGAAAAAGAAGATAGATATTATGGAATTGGAAATTTGAATGGAATATTGATAGTATTGGTCTTTTTTACCGAGAAGAAAAATAGAATACGGTTAATATCTGCACGGCAAGCAGATAAAGACTTGAGGGAGGAATATTATGATTACTTCAAAAAAATTAACAGCTGAAAGATTGGAAGAAATAAAAAATTATCCTATATCGTATGATGGGGATAGTCCAAAACTGACAAAAGAACAAATTGCAAGACTAAGGCCGGCTCATGAAGAATATTGGAATGTAACACCTATTAAAAAAACAATTTCTATAAAAATAGATGCAGATATTCTTGCCGTGCTTCAGTCTCTAGGTAAAGGCTATCAGACAAGAATAAACAGTATTTTAAGGAAAGCTATTACTACAGGAGATTATTAATCTAACACTTACATGAACGGAAATGATAATTGCCTGTCTTCTCCATGATGTTTCTTACTGCGAAGAATTCTGCGGTAAAGAGGATTGGCTTAACCATGGACGTAATGCGGCAAAAATCTCCTATCCTTTTCTTAAAGAATTGGGATTGCCTGAAGATAGGATTAACGATATATGTTACGGAATAGCGATTCATGTAGACGACAAAGCCGATTTTGAGGGAGAGCGCACCCCATTTGCTCTAACTGTAGGAGATGCGGATAATATTGACAGGTTTGATGTGTATCGAATTTATGAAACTCTGCATAACAATAATTTTAAAGATATGAATATTTCGCTTAAAAAAGATTATGTTGAAAAGAGACTCAATGAGCTTTACAAATTGTTAAACATAGAACTGGGAACAAAATCTGCGGAAGATCTATGGAAAGAGAGACTGGTATTTTACATTGAGTTTTACGAAAAACTAGAGGAGCAATTAAAAATAAGCGAGGAAGTGTTTTAATCGATATGTATTGCCATTGATAAAACCATATTATAGCAGTTACAAAATCTTGCTAAAAATCCGATATTGTGCTATTATATGCAAATGATGAAAAGAAAATTTATAAGGAAACTTTGTTGTTTTACTCTCATTTTAACGCTTTTTCAAGGCTATACTCAAGGTTTTGCCCAAGAAAAAGATAAGTCAATTAAAGAAATACGAACCGAAGCCATGGATTTTTATCGAAACGAAATCTCGGCGGCCTCAATAAACGAAATATCCGGCGAAAATTTAGGAGTTTGGCAGGATGTGCTTAATGCCTCCCTTTTTATGCTCATAAGAAATAACGAGCTTTACCGAGGCAGAATGCGCCTTATAATTGAAGAAAATCAAATAATCAAATGCGGAATTTATCCTGATGGAACTATCTTGATAAGTACGGGACTTTTCGATTACATAGAAGCTCGAATTGCCGAAAATTTAACAGCTTCTCCGCGAAGAATAAAAAACTTAAACATTGAAAGAGAAAAAATGCTTTCAGCTTTTTTAGCCCATGCAGCGGCATCTTTTGCCCTTGACAATAAGCTCGTCTATTTTTCGGACCCAAGAAGAAGCGGAGAAAAAAACAGCGAACTTTTAAAATCATACAATTTGACTGCCGACAGCTTTACCCTAATTCTTTTAAAACTTGCAGGTTACGATTCAAACCTTTTTTACAGTCATCTTGAAGACCTAAAAAGAATCCAAGCCGATCCTAATTACGCAAAAAAATTTGAAAGCTTTTTTACCGATAACTTTTCACCGCAACAGCGTATAAGCAATTTACTTAAACACAAGGATGAAGCAGAAGCCGTCGCCGATGAAATTTTCTATGTGCTTGATGCAGTCAGAAGTGATGATGAAAATGCTATCGAAGATGCAAAGCAAAGAGTTTCGGCCCTTCGTACAGCCTTTCCCAACAATATGTATTTTAAAAGATTGGCAGCTATAACAGCACATAAAAAATGGGCATCAGGTATTTCAAATAAAGGACTTTTAACAGCCTATCCTGCAGCGGCACAAGATTCAAAAACAGCAAAACAAAATTATGAGATTTTAAATTTCGATCCCAAAAGTCTTTTGATAGATCAAAAAAACGAAGAAACGGAATCAATTCCGGGAAACATAAACGATTATGATGAAGCCGTAAGAGCTTATAAAAGCTACCTAAATTCAATTCAAGAATCCGGGATGGAGTCCTCCTATGCAATGCTCCTATTTTATTCTCCCAATATCAATGATAGGGCTCAAGCTCTTTCCCTTGCCGAAAAAGCATATTTGAGCGAGAGCGGAACGGAAAGTCTCATTGCAAATACAAATTATGCATCCCTCCTCTACCTTTCACAAAAAGATTATACTAAGGCAAAACTACTTTTGGAGTCGATGATAAAAAATACAACTGCAAGCACTGACAGCCTTTTTTTAATTACAGGAAGCATAATAGATAAAAGAATTATTATCTTTAATTATGCAAGAATGCTTTTCGGTTTAGGTGAATCGGAAAAAGCCTTAAAGGTGCGGGATCAATTACGTAATTTAATTTTCTCCATGGAAAAATATAATCCTATAATTTTAAAAAAGATTAAGCTTGAAGATACCACAGATGATTTAATCGAATATTGGGGTAAACCTTCAGGAATAAAATATAATTATTTTTCTGAAAAGTGGTATTACGATTTTTTAAATGCCGAGGTTTCAATTTCAACTGCAACAAACAATAACATAGAAAAGATTTCGATTTTTGCAGATTCCAATTTATCATTGCCCAACGATTTACGGGTAGGAGAAACAAAAAAATCTTTTGAAAGTTTTTTCGGTAAACCGATTTATACGGCAGGAGATTGTGAAAACTATTTTTATAAATCGAATAAAATTCAGGTTTTATATTTAAACGGATTTATAAGGCAAATATCCATAACAAAACTTGAATTGTAAAATTATTGTAAGCGGCTTATTTTAAACATGCTTATTCTAAGCGGCTTATTTTGAGGAACAAAAATGAATACTAATGCAATCGTCTTATATAAAAACCGTCCGGCTCTTATAAAAGGACAGTCTGACGGGAAATTTGAAATAGAAACGGAAACGGGCATCAAAAAGGTGCGCGAAAAAGATTTTTCCGTTTTGGCTCCAAATAATTCCTCATCGCTAAAAAACATTTTGACCGCAGCTTGTCCCGAACCTGACTTTAATGAAGCCGCCGACTTTTTTGAAGAAGGAACAGCCCTCTTCTCTGAAATAAGCGAATTGGTTTGGGAAAATTTAAAACCCGAACAAATGTGGGCGGCTTGGCTTTTGGTTTCGGCCTCCCCTCTTTTTATTGCAGAAAGCCCTGACCTTCCGATTAAGATAAGAACAAAAGAAGAAGCTGAGGCCATAGCTGCTGCAGCACTAAAAAAAGAAACCGAAAAACAAGCGGAAGAGCAAGAACGGAAAGAATTTATAAGCAGCCTATCAAAATTTATAAAAGAAAAAAAGGAAGAAAATTTCGACTTAAAAAAATATTCTCACTTTTTGCAGGAAATAGAAGCCCTTGCCTTAGAAAAAACCGACAAGTCAAAACTCTTAAATGAAGCTCACTTAAAAGAAACTCCTGAATCGGCCCATAAGATTTTAATTAGTACGGGCTATTGGAAGATAGAAAAAAATCCCTACCCCACCCGCTTTAAGCATCCGTTAAATTCGCCTAAGCTGGAATTGCCGCCTATCGAACATAACGAAAAATACGAAGACCTGACTCATCTTACCTCCTATGCAATCGACAACGAAGGCAGCACCGATCCCGACGATGCCGTATGCTTTGACGGAGAAAACTTATGGATTCACATTGCAAACCCTGCCGACATAATTACACCCGATTCCAAAAGCGATATGGATGCAAGAAAGCGGGGAGCAACCCTTTACATTCCTGAAGGCGTATCCCGAATGTTGGGAGAATCGGCAGTCGATGCCTTTGCCCTCGGCCTGCATGATGACTCTTATGCCCTGTCGTTTAAGCTTAAGCTAAATGACTCCGCTGAAATTCTCGATGTAGATATTTTGCGTACCAAGATAAAAGTAAGCTGTATAAGTTTTGAAAAGGCCGATGAAGAAAAGACGAATGCAAACCTAAAACCTCTTTTTGAAATAGCAGAAAGAAACAGAAAAAAACGGGAAGCGGCAGGAGCGGTTTCGATAGACATGCCGGAAGTTCAAATCAAGGTAGAAACCGAAAATGACAACCAAAAAGTTTTTATAAGCCCGTATAATTTTACGGAATCTTTTTTGATGATAAAGGAAATGATGCTCCTTGCAGGAGAGGCCGCCGCCCGCTTTGCTTTTAAAAATAATATTCCGTTTCAGTATGTAAGTCAGGAAGCTCCCGAATTACCGAAAAAACTTCCCGAAGGACTTGCGGGCGAATACCGAAAAAGAAAAGCTATGAGGCCGAGAAATGTGGGTACAATTCCTGCAATGCATTCAGCCCTCGGAATTGCAATGTACAGTCAAATTACAAGCCCCCTCCGCCGCTATGGAGACTTGGTTGCCCATCAACAGCTTTTAAAATTTATCGACGGAAACGAGGTAATGAAAACCGATGACCTTCTTATGCGAATAGCGGCGGGAGACATTGCAGGCAAAAATTGTTCCTATGCTGAAAGAGCCTCGCGTCAACATTGGACTCTGATCTATCTATTACAAAACCCTGACTGGCAAGGAGAAGCCGTAATTTTGGAAACAATAAAAAACACGGCTCGCATTTCCATTCCGTCCATCGGCTATGAAACCGAGATGAGGTTAAAAAAAGAATTATCGATTAACGAACGCATAAATGTAAAAGCAGAGGATATAGATATTCCGAATCTGACTGTAAGATTTGTGCAGGTGTAAAGGGAAAGGACTTATGCAAAATGTTTTTTATTCTTTAAGGGAATTGGATAAAAGGGCCGAAGAAGATTTTAATTTAAAAAACGGAATCTTAATGGAAAACGCAGCCCGCGGTTCAGCGGAAAAAATTAAAAATCTTTTTCCTTTTAAAAAAGGCGATGCAAAAAAAACTCTACAGATTGTCTGCGGTTCGGGCGACAACGGCGGAGACGGGCTCGCCCTTGCAAGAATCTTAGCCGATGATTTTAATCTTCATGTCATAATTTTAAAAGAGCCGAAGTCTGAATTATGTAAACTACAATACGAAAGGTTAAAGGCCTTAAATATAAGGACGGCTAAAAACATCTTGCCCGAATCCGATATTCTTTTTGATGCATTTTTGGGCACCGGCTTAAAAGGACTTTTAAAAGCCGAAGATAAAAAAACAATAGAGAAGATAAATAAGGTCAAGGCCTTTAAGATAGCCTGCGATATACCGAGCGGCTTAAACCTTGACGGAGAAGCAAGCCCCAATGCAATTCTATGTAACATGACCTTTTCGATGGGAGCCTTAAAGCAGGCCTTTTATTCGGATGAGGCAAAAGATATTACGGGAAAAATCGAGGTGATAGACCTAGGCCTCCCCCGCTCATCCTACGAGCAAAACGAAAAGCCAAATGTTTTTTTACTCGAAAAAGAAGATATGCTTCTCCCTTCAAGAAAAAAACAAAACACCCATAAGGGAAGCTTCGGTCATGCAGGAATAATTGTAGGAGAAAAAAACGGGGCAGCACTTTTGGCAGCTTCTGCCGCCTTGGAATTCGGTGCAGGCCTTGTAACATTGATAGGAGAAAATCGGGAAAGGCCTAAAAACCTAAAAGCCGATTTTATGTATGACGGCAAATTCGAAGCCGGCAAATTCAATGTTAAAAAATTTACAAGCATCGCAATAGGTCAAGGACTTGGAAGAAAAAACGATGAACTTTTTTCTATTCTAAAAATAAAGGAAACACAATCAATACCCATGGTCTTAGATGCGGATGTCTTTTATTATGCCGAACTAAAAAAAATCTTACCCGAATTAAGTGCTGCCGTTTTAACTCCTCACCCAAAAGAATTTTCTTCACTTTTAAATATCACCGGTTTGGGAAATTTAAGCATTGAAGAAATACAAAAAAAACGCTTTCCATCGGCCTTAAGTTTTTCAAAAAAATTTCCTAAGCTTGTACTTGTACTAAAGGGAGCTAATACCTTAATAGCCCATAACGGAAAAATATTTATCAACACTCTGGGTTCTCCCTCTCTTTCAAAGGCGGGTTCAGGCGATGTGCTTACAGGTCTTATATGCTCCCTCTTGGCCCAAGGCTATAAGCCTCTTGATGCTGCAATTACGGGGAGTCTCGCCCACAGCCTTGCTTCTCAAAATGCAGGAGCAAGCTATAGCTTAACGGCAAGCAAGCTCATTAAAAATTTGGAAAAATTAGAAGCGGCACGACAGGTAAAATAATATGAAGCAGTTTAAACTTATTTCGGATTATAAACCTTCAGGAGATCAGGGAGAAGCTATCAAGGCTCTTTCAGACGGAATAATTGCAGGCGACAAATTTCAAACGCTCAAAGGTGTTACGGGATCGGGAAAAACTTTTACAATGGCAAATATTATTCAAGCCGTACAAAAGCCGACCCTAATCATAAGCCACAACAAAACCCTTGCCGCCCAGCTTTACAGGGAATTTAAAACCTTTTTTCCTGAAAATGCCGTCGAATACTTTGTTTCATATTACGACTACTATCAGCCTGAAGCCTATGTTCCCGCACGCGACCTTTATATAGAAAAAGACGCTTCAATAAATGACGAGATCGACCGCCTCCGCCTATCTGCAACATTCAGCCTTATGGAACGCCGAGATGTAATCGTCGTTTCCACCGTTTCATGCATTTACGGTTTAGGACTTCCCGAATCGTGGCGAGACTTGCGCATAACCATAGAAAAGGGAGTAAACATCGAAATCGAAAAATTAAAAAAACAGTTGATAAGTTTACAATACGAAAGAAACGATGCAGTTCTTGAAAGAGGCCGCTTCCGCGTCAAAGGCGATGTTATGGAAATTTTTCCGGCCTACATGGAAGATGCCTACCGCCTTGAATTCGATTGGGAAGAAATTGTACGCATCAGAAAATTCAATCCGATTTCGGGTGAGGTAATACAGGAATACGAAGAGCTTTCCATTTATCCTGCAAAACACTTTGTAATGCCCGAAGATGCAATCCCCAATGCTCTTGAAAGAATAAAAAATGAATTGGAAGAAAGGCTGAATGTTTTAGATAAGGAAGGAAAACTCCTTGAAGCAGAAAGGCTAAAAACCCGCACCGAATACGATATCGAAATGCTTTCCGAAATGGGTTATTGCCCCGGCATCGAAAACTACTCGGCCCCAATCGCAAACCGGAAACCCGGAGAGCCTCCCGCTACCCTCTTTCATTATTTTCCCGATGACTTTTTATTGTTCATGGATGAAAGCCATGTAACATTTCCTCAAGTGGGAGCAATGTACGAAGGCGACCGCAGCCGCAAACAAAATCTTGTAGACTTCGGTTTCCGTCTTCCGTGTGCCTTAGATAACCGCCCCTTAAAAATCGACGAATTTGAAAAGATGCTCAATCAAGCCGTTTTTGTTTCCGCAACCCCCGGCCCTAAAGAAATAAAATACTCAACCCGCATTGTCGAACAAGTAATACGCCCTACAGGCCTTTTGGATCCGATAATCGAGATTCATAAAAGCGAGGGCCAGATGGAGCATATTTACGGGGAGGTAAAAAAACGTATTGCCCTAAACGAACGCAGTCTCATTTTAACTCTTACAAAAAAAATGGCGGAAGACTTAACCGATTATCTTACAGGGCTCGGCCTCAAAGTAAAATATATCCACAGCGAAGTTGAAACGATTGAGCGCGTCGAAATTCTAAAGGGCTTGCGTGCAGGGGAATTTGATGTGCTTATAGGAATCAACCTTTTAAGAGAAGGCATCGACTTACCCGAGGTTTCTTTTATCGGAATTCTCGATGCAGATAAGATAGGTTTTTTGCGTTCTACTACAAGTCTTATTCAGATTGTAGGACGGGCAGCCAGAAACGAAAACGGTAAGGTAGTTATGTATGCCGACAGGATAAGCGATGCCATGAAAGAAACCATCGAAGAAACAAACCGCCGCCGTGCTATTCAGGAAGCCTATAACAAGGAACACGGTATAACACCCAAGACAATCAAAAAAGCGATTGAAGATATTTTAACGCGGGAAAATGAAATTAAAAAAGAAGCAGCCCTTGCAGAAGCCGGCCCCCTTATCAACAGCCTAAACATTTTAAACCCTGCCGACAGAAAAAAACTTATCAAAAAACTTGAAGCTCAAATGGCCGAATATGCCGACATGCTCATGTTTGAAGAAGCCGCAGTCATAAGAGACAAGATAGAAGAAGTAAAGCGGATAGGAAGTTAAGGAGAAAATTGAAGACGATAAGATTATTTCAATGGATGAATATTGGGGCGATGACGGCAAGCCTCCGCAATGGAGACTTGATATGAAAATAGGAACCGAGAGTAGATAAGTTATCATTTTAAAAATTAAACAGTTATCTCGATTTGGTTGCCTTCGGGACCGATGATACAGCTTTCATAATATCCGTCTCCGGTTGTTCTTGGACCCGATAAAACTTTGTATCCGTCATTTTGTAAAATTTGTGTTAATTCATCTACCATTTTTTTTGAACCCACACTAAATGCAACATGACTTAAGCCTGTCCTTCGAATTTCCTTATTCGGATCCTGCATATCATGATGATTCATAAGTTCAAGCCTTGCTCCATCATCGAAAGTCAAAAAATAAGAACGAAAATTCGTCGTTTTATTGTGATAACCGTCACTGGAATTTGCTTTAAAATATTTAATAAAAAAATTCTTTGCATTTTCAATATCATTTACATACATTGCTATATGCTCTATTCGCATTATTTACCTCTCTTATTTTGTTGGTTCCATTTGAAACTTATATCTTAATTTTATATCGAATTATTTTACTTACTCTTGCATAAAATGAAAGAATAGATAAAAATCCTATCGTTATATATACGCAAAGCAAAATAACATTAAACAGATATTTGTTCAATAATGCATGTAATATTAATATTATAATCGGAATTGAATATAATATAACGGCAACAAAACGGCCTATTTTATCGAAAAATAATAATTTATTCTTTTTTAGTTTTTTATCAAATAAATATGATGTTATACAAAATTCTGTAAATTTAATTAAAATTATTATGATCATACCTACAGGTAACAAACCTTGTTTATACATAACACAAGCTGTAGTAAAAATAAAGAAAAAGTCGGTTGTAACATCTAATACAGCGCCTAGCCTACTTTGTACATTATAATAACGGGCAAGTTTTCCATCAAAAAAATCCGTTAAAGCTATTACCAAAAATAATATGCCGTAAAGAAAGAGTCTGCGTTCTTCATATAACAACATGACATTAAACATAATAGAAAGAGGTATTCTTAATAAAGTCAAGGTATTGATAAAAATCTTTTTTTGTATATCAAAAGTTTTATTATATATCATAGAACATCCCATTAAATACAAATATTATCTAGCGGAATTTTCATATACCAAACCTTTTACAAAATATACTGTAAGAAGTTTAATTACTTCACTGCAGCCTTCAAAATCAGAATCCGTTACATGGCAATCAATATAATATAAAAACTCATATACCCTCTTTAACTGAACGGCTAATTGAGGCTTAATTTTTAATTCTTTCATTTTTTTATCAATCACAGTCATCAAAAAATTGTGAAATTGATTATCCTTTTTTCCTTGTTCTGAAAAATAGTATTTACGTAGAATCTTTGATATTTTGGGATTACTCCATTCCGCCATTATCTTATTCCCAAATAAATGTTTTGAAGTTACGAAAAACAATGATTCAATAATCGATTCGATCGGCAGCTGCCAATCAACATGTTCCATAACTAATTGCCTCACTCTCGTATTTTCAAGTTTGTAAACCTCTAAAAATATATCTTCTTTGGAAGAATAATATTTGTAGAAAGAACCTGTTGCAACATTTATTGATTTTGTAATATCCGAAATATTTGTTTCCTTATATCCCTTTTTTGTAAAAATGGCATGTGCACTAGCCAAAAGTTCTTCTTTTTTATCCATTTCAACCTCTTTATGAATGAATATTTATAATTATTCATTCATAATTTACCATATAATTTTATTTATGTCAAGCCGAAAGATTAAATTTATAAAACTATGTTGATTTTTATGGATCCTATCCACATAAAGAGGTGTTTCGAGAACCGATAATATTTAAGGGAGCCCATAAAAACTGATGCTTTTATAAACTCCCTTAAATCACCTTATAAGAAATTTTTAAACCAAACTGCACATTCCTTGAGTCGCTTGCAGTTAAAAATCTCTACCTCATTCCTTCCAAATAACCTTTTAATTTTTCGATACGCCTTAAAAATTCGGCGTGTTTTTCTTTTTCGCCTTCGATGACCTCGAGAGGAGCGTTTTTAACGAAGTTTTCGTTTTTGAGCTTAGAGTCTATCTTTGAAGCATTTTGTTCATTTTTTTCAAGCTCTTTTTCAAAACGCTTTTTTAATTGATCGATGTCTATTGAATCTCCCGTTATCAAAAAGGCCTCAAAGCCCGCTCCTACTACACCGATTGAAGAGGCAGGTTTTTCTTTAAGAGAATCGATAAAGTCTAAACCGGAAAGGCCTGAAAGCATTTCTACTATTTCGGAATTTTCACGGGCAGCTTCCGCAGGAGAGTTTTTCTCAATATAAAGAGAAACCTTAAGCTTTAACTGAGGGTCTATGCCGCATTCGGCCCGTAAGGCTCTAATGTTGCGGACAATTTCCTGCAAGGTCCTAAAACGGATAGAGGCGGCCTCATCTATGCGTTCTTTTTTTTCTTCGGGGTAATCGGAAGTCATTAAAATCTTGGCACGAGGCAAGGCGCCTTCAGCACAATTGCCGGGCAGCTTTGAATAAATCTCTTCGGTAACAAAGGCTAAAAACGGATGAAGCAGGCGTAAGGATTCTTCCAAAACGGCAAGGAGTACCGAAGCCGCCCTATCCTTCTCTTTTTCGTCCCCATACTTAAAAGAAAGTTTAGTACCTTCAACATACCAATCACAAAAATTATTCCAAAAGAATTCGTAAACCTTTTGAGCGGCCTCATTATAACGGTAAGAATCAAGGCTTGAGCGAACCGTTTGAGCCGCCTCGTTTAGTTCATGATAAATCCAGCGGTCAAGTTCTTTTAAGCTGTTTTGGCTGCCGTCCCGTACGACGGGCACAATTGTTCTGCCTGCAAGGTTTCCTAAAATATATCGGGAAGCGTTCCAAACCTTGTTTGCAAATTTTGAGCCGAGCTTAAAACTTTCCATGTCGATTAAAAAGTCCTGACTTTGAGAACCGCACATAAAGGTAAGGGTGAACTTCATGGCGTCAGACCCAAACTCTTCGATAGCTACAAGGGGGTCAATACCGTTTCCCAAGCTCTTACTCATCTTGCGGCCTTGTTTATCCCGAACCAAACCGTGAATAAAAATATCTTTAAAAGGAGCCTTGCCCGTAAACTGCAAGGAAGCCATTATCATTCTTGCTACCCAAAAGAAAATTATATCGTGTCCCGTAACAAGGGCCGATGTCGGGAAAAACCGTGCAAGGTCTTCGGTTTTTTCGGGCCAGCCGAGGGTTGAAAAAGGCCAAAGCCAGCTTGAAAACCAAGTGTCCAAAACGTCCTCATCCTGCTTTATGTTTTTTGACTTACAGTGAGGACATTCCGTAATATCCGTTCGGCTTACGATAGTTTTTCCGCAATCGGCACAATACCAAACAGGAATACGATGCCCCCACCAAAGCTGACGGGAAATACACCAGTCACGGATATTGTTCATCCAGTGAGCATAGGTGTTCTCCCATTTTTGAGGATAAAAAACAACATCGCCTTTTTTCCATGCATCTAAGGCTTTTTGAGCCAAGGGCTGCATTTTTACAAACCATTGTTTTGAAACATAGGGCTCTATACTTGTATGGCAGCGGTAACAGCAGCCTACTGCATGCTTTATTTTTTCTTCATTTTTAAAAAGGCCCAGAGCTTCCAAATCTTCGATAACGGCCTTGCGTGCTTTTTCCGTTGAAAGGCCTCGGTATTTTTCGGGAACGGCATCGTTTAATGTTCCGTCGGGGTTTAAGATATTTAGAACGGGAAGATTATGCCTTTTACCTACCTCCCAGTCATTGGGGTCATGGGCAGGAGTTATCTTTACAACCCCCGTTCCGAATTCTTTATCGACATAGGAATCGGCAATTACAGGAATTTTCCTATTTGCGAGAGGGATAATTACTTCTTTTCCTATGATGGATGCATAGCGTGGGTCTTCGGGATGAACGGCTATGGCGGTATCACCCAAAAGGGTTTCAGGGCGGGTAGTTGCAATTTCTATTTCTTGTATTTTTTCGCCGGCTTCATTTTGTAAAACTGCCCCGTCTGCCAATTTATAATAAATATGGTACATGCCGCCCTTTCGGTCTTCATGTTCGACCTCATCATCGGAAATTGCGGTACCGCATGAAGGGCACCAGTTTACAAGGTAATTTCCCTGATAGATTAGCCCCTGTTCATATAAAGAAACAAAGACCTCTCTTACAGCCTGAGAAAGTCCCTCATCTAAGGTAAAGCGTTCCCTATCCCAATCAACCGAAACTCCCATTTTGCGGAGCTGCTTTGTTATAATCGAGTGATGTTCATTTTTAACTTCCCATACCTTTTCGATAAAAGCTTCCCGTCCGAGGTCGCGGCGGTTTTTGCCTTCGGCCTTCAGTTTTTTTTCTACAACGGATTGAGTGGCAATACCTGCATGATCGGTTCCGGGAATCCAAAGGGTTTCGTCCCCTTTCATGCGGTGGTAACGGACAATTACGTCCTGCAAGGTTTCATCAAGGGCATGGCCTACATGGAGAACGCCCGTAACATTGGGCGGAGGAATGACGACAGTAAAGTTACTTTTTGTGTTTTTCTTTTTTATCGGGCTAAAGCACTTATTGGCTTCCCAAAAGGAATAAATACGCTCTTCAAATTCTTTAGGATTATAAGATTTTTCCAATTCAATCGCCTGCAATTTTTCGCTCATTGTTTTCTCCAATCGTTTTAAAATACGAAAGAGAATTATAATATGAAAAGGCTAAGTTTTCAAGTGGGACAGATTAGGGGAAGGGAGGAACCCCCGTTCAGAGCAGGGGTTACCTCCCTTCCCCTATGACCCCATCCCTCTTCCCCGCGCTGCTTAGGGCTCTGCCCTAAGAACCCGTAAGTTATGGCAAATTTACAATAAACTCTTTAGTTGAGATAAAAACAGAGGAAGATGTTTAAATCAAAGGTTGGGAAATTCATTAAACTTATAAGTTAAGTCTGTATATTGAAAAAATTTAATAATCCCGACGATTGACTTTATTTTATGATTATTACATAATAGCAATATGAATTTTAATGATTTTTTATCGCTTATGAAAAAAAGGCAAAGCTGCAGAAGCTTTGATTATTCTAAACCGGTTTCAAAAGAGGACTTGGTTTCCATTTTGGAAGCAGGGAGGCTTTCGCCGTCGGCCTGTAATTCTCAGCCCTACGAGGTCTTTGTAGCTCAAGGCGAAAAGGCCAAGGTAATTGCAGATGCTAAGATGGGTTCTTTTAACAAGTTTATTGACGACTGTAATACTTTTTTGGTAATAGCCGAAGACAATTACAGCCTGCCTGCAAAGATAGGTTCGCTGATAAAGAAGGTAGACTTTAAGGCCATCGACATAGGCATTTTAACGGCCAACCTTGTAAATGCAGCATCAGCCCTAAATTTGGAAACCTGCATCCTCGGTGTCTTTGACGAAAAACGAATCCAAAAGCTCATAGAGCGAAAAAAGAGAATCCGCCTTGTAATAGCCCTAGGCTATCCTAAAGAAGGATACTCTTTGAGGGAAAAGACAAGAAAAGATTTTGACGATAATATGCACTTTTTATAATTTTATAGAAAAAAATAAATAAGCCGCAATACAGAAAACATAATCTAAAAACAAAGGGCAACCCTATCAAAAATTAGCGAGCTGCCCTTAAAAAAAACATATTAGATATTGTTAAAATTTAACAAAAAATCTTAACATAAAGATAACAAAAAGTATCCATGTAACAACAGGGATTTCCTTGAATTTTCCTTTAATACATTTTAAGATAACATAGGCCAAGACTCCGTATACGATACCTTCGGCAACACTGTAGGTAAAGGGCATCATAATCATTGTCAAGAATGCGGGGATACCCTCTGTAGGATCTTTATAGTTTATTTCGCCTGCTTGGGTCATCATCAAAAAGCCTACTATTATCAAGGCAGGGGCGGTGGCCGCAGCAGGAATCAATAAGAAAATCGGAGAAAACAGCAAGGCAATAATGAACATACCGGCTGTAACCACAGATGTTAATCCGGTTCTTCCTCCGGCAGCAACACCGGCCGTACTTTCTACATAACTTGTTACCGTTGATGTTCCGAGAGCTGCACCTACCACTGTTCCGATAGCGTCCGATAAAAAGGCCTGCTTAATTTTGGGAATATTTCCATCCTTATCTACAAGGTTTGCCTGAGTTGCAACACCTACAAGGGTTCCTACCGTATCAAAAATATCGACAAAGAGGAATGAAAAAAATACAATAAAAAACTTAAAAGAAATAATATTCGAAAAGTCAAAATTGAGTACGGCAGGAGCCGAGGGGAGACTTATAGGAGACCAGCCTTCCCAGCCTCCGAAGGGAACCGTAATCTTTAAGGGAATACCTATGATGGTTGTAATTAAAATACCTATTAAGATTGCTCCCGGTACTCTTAAAATAAAAAGAGCACAGGTTATAATTAAACCTATCATGGCTAAAACGGCAGGCGAGCCCCAAGTGAATTCGCCAAGCCCTACGAGGGTTGCAGGATTATCGACAATTATGCCCGAATTTTGAAAAGCAATAAAGGTAATAAAGATACCTATACCTGCGGCTACAGCTTTTTTAAGATTAAGAGGTATGGATTTTACGATAGCTTCACGGATGTTTACAAGTGAAAGCAAAATAAAAAGAACACCCTCTAAAAATACTGCTGTTAATGCCGTAGAGGGGGAATAACCTAAGCCGATAACAACGCTATACGTAAAAAAAGCATTTAATCCCATTCCTGAAGCAAGAGCAACAGGCAGGTTAGCCAAAAGCCCCATAGCGAGGGTTGCAATAGCGGCTGACAGAGCGGTTGCAGTAAAAACGGCACCTCTATCCATTCCGGCTTCACTTAAAATGCCGGGATTTACGGCCAAAATATAAGCCATTGCCAAAAAGGTAGTAATACCCGCAATAACTTCGGTGCGCACGGTAGTATTGTGCTCTTTAAGTTTAAAAAATCTTTCCATAACTAAGAAATTCTCCTTGGCGCATTCTAACACAATTTTTTATTTACAGCAATAGATAAATTTTAGATATTTTTAAATAAAAATCAAATTTCCATTAAAAAAATTAGTCTTCAATACAAAAAAAAACTATATATAAGTATGAAGACAAAAAATATTTTTATTAAATCCTTTAGGATTTGCTCAATGATGTTGCTATGCAGCATCTTTTTAAATGCGGAAGTACCTGTAGAAAAAGCAAATTTTTCTCTTACACAGAGTATTGATCTTAACTTTAACTATAACTTAAAAGCGGAAGCAAAAAATCCTTTTTTTGAGCTTTATGCGGAAGCAAAAATGCGGGACCACAGGCCTAAATTTGCTCTTATACCGCAAGGTTTTAGCTTAAAATTCAGTCCCCTTCTATACAAGGAAAAGAAACAGCTTTATCCTGCTCTCTCGTTTTTTTATGGGGGAATTACAAAATCAAGCTTTTTAAACCTGATGCTTTTAAAGGAAAATTTCGAAAAAAAGCCCTTTTATAAAGGAATCGGCTTTGCACCTAAGTATTTAATAGGTATCTCAAAATCCAAATTCGATGCAAGTCTAGGTGCCGAATTTGCAATAAAAAATTTTAACTTGGTATTTTTTTTCGAACAAAAGCCGAAAGAACTATGGCCGGATCTTTCTTTTTGTACTGTTTATAAAAAAGAAAATGAAACAGCATTATTCAATATTAGCTTTTTTTCTTCTTTAACGAATTCCGCCTACTCTCAATTTAATCTAAAAGCACCTGCTTATGATCAATTTTATTCGGGAGAATTTATATTGGCCGAAAAGGGAACGGTATCTTCCGTATTTTTACTAGCCGGCGGAATAAAAATTCCTTATGGAAAAATATCCGGAATCGGCGAATCCGATTTGAACTTTTTAGGTAAGGCCGAGTACAATTTTCAAAGCGAGTATTTCGAGGCTAATGCCGGAACTATGTTTGAAAATGATGGAACATTAAAAGCCTTTTTTCAACCTAAAATTTCAGTTGATGCTTTGGATCTGGGTTTTTCGTATAATTTTTTACGGAAATATTTTGAAAAGAAAAAGCTGTTCAAAAATTTTCATTCGGGAGGAATCGGTTTAGGTCTTAGCTTTACAAAATGTAAATTTTCCGGAGAAGTGTATTATAATGACTCTTCATGGGACCTTAAAGGACAAATAAAAATTCCTATAAATCTTTTTTTCAACACCCTCTTTTCAATAAAAGGAAACACAAAACTGGAAGAAAAATCTCAAAATCCCTTTATAGTAAAAAACTATTCTTTTTCATCGGATATTAAAATAAAATTTAATAAGAGTTTCAATCTAAATATTTCAGCTTCTTTTATGCAAAAAAATAAAACGGTAAAAATAAATAAGAGTCCATATATAGTTTGGGAAAAAGGAGTTTTTAACTTTTCTACTCAGGCAGAATTTATAAAAAAGACAAGGCTGACATCAAACTCTTTTAAGGGAGAAATAATATTGGAAACCGCCAAGCCTTTTATAAAAGGAAGCCTTACATATAAAATAAGTTTTTAAAATGCAAAATGCCAAAGAGTCTCGCGTTCATAAACTTCACCCGGTTTAATTACGGTATTGGGGAAATGAGGCTGATGTAACGAATCCGGGAAGGCTTGACTTTCAAGGCAAAGGCCTGCAAATTTATTATAGACGTCTCCGTTTTTGCCTAATTCGTTGTTAAGAAAACCGCCCGTATACATTATAAGAGCAGGTTGTGCCGAGTAAACGGTTAAGGTTCTTTTGGTAACGGGCTCTTTTACTATTGCAGCCAAGGTTTTATGGTCACTGACTTCTTTTTTTATAACCCAGCTGTTATCAAAACCCCCGCCTATTTCTTGTACGCCCTCGCTCAAAAGCTTAGGTTTTCTAAAGTCATAGCCCGTATTTTCTACATTTAAAAATTTACCCGTCGGAATAAGCTCTTGGTTGATTTCAAGGTATTGCTCGGAAAATATTTGAACCTCATGATTTAAAACCGAAACATAGGAGCCGTTAGACTGCATTCCGGCAGGATTTAAGTTAAAATAGCTGTGATTTGTAAAATTAACCGGTGTCGTTTTATCGGACACGGCCTTATATCTTATAATAATCTCATTATCCGGCGTAAGAGAATAGCTCACTTGAATTTTTAAATTTCCGGGAAAGCCCTGCTCCCCATCGGGAGAGGTACGAGAAAAAACGACACCCGCTTCTTGCCTGTTTTTAAAGGTTTTTGCCTCATACAGCATTTTATCGCAATACGGATAACCTCCATGAAGGCAGTGCTTACCGCCGTCATTAGGCGTTAAAAGATATTGCTGGTTTCCTAAAGTAAATTCCGCATTGGAAATTCTGCCTGCATATCTTCCTATAAAAGAGCCGAAATGCGGAAAATTATTTATATAGCCGATAAAGCTCGAATATCCTAAAACCACATCGTCAAAACCTCCGTTTTTTGACGGTAAAAGAATTCCCGTAATACAGCATCCGTAATTAGTACAACAGAGCATCATCTTACCGTTGAAAATCGTAAATAGTAAGGCCTTATCTCCGTTTGAAAAAGTTCCGAATTCGGTCGTTGTGATCTTCATATCTTCCTCCCAAAGCTATACAATAAGTATAGCATATTATTTCATTATATGATAGAATGCGGCCCGGAGAATTTTATGAAACACAAAATTATATTATTTTTGGCAGCTGTCTGCCTCCTTTTCGGCTGCACCAAAAACGAAACACAAAAACCGGTTACCATGGTATTTTTACCGAATGAATCAAGCGATGCTATGAAGGATGCGCGGCAAGCTTTTATGGAAATAATAAGCGAAGCAGTAGGCCGTCCCGTCGAAATCAAAACGACAACTGATTATAACATAGCCCTAGAAGCAATTATATCCGGAAATGCAGACATGGCTTATATCGGAGCCGAGGGTTATATAAATGCCCATAAAAGAAATCCGGCAATTGTACCGGTAGTAACGAATTCGGGACCGAGCGGTACATTGGAAGATGCACTATACTACAGCTTTATAGCGGTAAGAACGGAAGATGCAGCTCAATATAAAGATAGAGCCGGCTATGACTTAAACCGCTTAAAAGGAAAAAGCATTTCATTTGTTTCTACAAGCTCTACATCGGGCTTTGTAATTCCTGCGACCCTGCTCGTAAAAAAATTCGGATTAACAGGTACCGATGAACTTATTCAAGGAAATTCCGTTTTTTCAAAGGTGCTATTTGCAGGTTCCCATCAAGGCTCTCAGGTTAATCTATTTAGAAAGGATGCAGATGCCGCAGCCTTTGCAATTCCTCAAACAATAGGCGTCTATGATTTAATTGAAGGAGAAGCCTATCAGACAGGAGCCGCTTACAAGGTTGTAGAAGGAGCTATAGAACCATTTGACAAATTTCCCGGAAGCGAAATTACCATAATCCAATCGATTCCTGTTTTAAACGCTCCAATAGTCATGAATACAAAGACCCTTTCCTCTGAAGAACAGAAAAAAATACAGGAAGCCCTTACCTCCGAAAAAACGGCAAATAATCCCGGTATTTTTAAGATAAAAGACTCCGAGAAAAAAGGAATGTATCCCAAGTACACGGAAAAAACAAAACTTGTTAAAACTACAGACGCTTGGTACGATAAAATCAGAAATTTAACAAAATAAGTTTGAGAAAGTTTGTAGAAAGGCTTGACATAATGCTGCTTATATGCTATACTCCTCCCCACATCGCAGGGTAGAGCAGTTGGCAGCTCGTCGGGCTCATAACCCGGAGGTCGGAGGTTCGAGTCCTCTCCCTGCTAACTAAAATTTAAAGGCACTCAGATGAGTGCCTTTTTTATTGTTTAGCCGTTTTTTTACAACTGGCGTAAGTTTATTCCTATAACAACACCGACGGAAATCATAGCCGTCCAAAGGGAAGAACCGCCGTAGGACAAAAACAAGAGAGGGATTCCTGTAATAGGCATTATCCCCATGACCATGCCTACATTTACAAAAAAATGGAAAAAGGACATTGCCAAAATACCGGAAACAATGAGCTTGCCAAAAAGATCATCACATCGCTTAATCGAAAGAAAAAATCTAAAAAAAACTATGCTGTAAAGGAAAAAAATAAAAATGCCGCCTAAAAAGCCCCATTCTTCCGATAAAATACTGAAAATAAAATCCGTACTTTGTTCAGGTAGGTATCGGTAATGACTTTGAGTTCCCATAAGATAGCCGCGGCCCATGAATCCGCCTGAACCGATAGCTGTAATTGACTGAATTATATTCCAGCCGTGTTTTAAGGGGTCTACCTCAGGATCCAAGAAAATAATTAAACGCATCATCTGATATTCTTTTAAAGCCCTCACCCCGACTATAGAACCTGCAAATGCTACGGTAATCAGCGAAAGAACATAGGCTATCCAATAATAATATCTTCTTTTTAGTAAAACATTACCTATCATTGCAATGACGGTTGAAATACCCATTGCAAATAGAATAATAATGGAAACTTGAGAATTTTTTAAAATATTTGTCATAACATGACTTGTCTTTAAAATTATTTCCTCCCAAAGAGGCATAAGGGTAAACACTATTGTTAATACACCAAGAAAAAAGACATAGAGGATAAAGCGCAGCGGAATACCGGCAATAAAACACATTATCAAAAAAATCGGAATATATACGCTTGCCGTTCCAAGGTCAGGCTGTTTTAAAATAAGGGCAACAGGAACAATCATTATCGCAATCGCCTTTATAAAGCGTTTGCGAGGTTCTTCATTTTGTGATTTATCCAAATAATAGGCTAAAAAAAGAATAAAAATGAGCTTTATAAATTCCGAAGGCTGAATACCCAGATTCTTTAAACCTATCCAGCTCCTTGCATTATGCCTGACAGTTCCAAAAATACCGGTGTAGAGCAACAAAATCATTCCCACCAAATAAATTAAAAAGGTTCTGTCTTTTATCCGCCTGTAATCGTAAATGCAGGAAATCAAGAGTAAAACGATACCTGTACAAACCCATAAAATCTGCTTAACATACTCTTTAGAAACAAGTTCTCCGGCAGAATTTATTCCTGAAGAATAAATAAAAAGTACTCCTATAAAAGACAAAAGAACAACAGCCAAAAATAATAGATAATCAAAGTTTGTAATTTTGCGTATGTTCATTCGCTTCTCCTTACAACTGCAGGAAGATGCCTAAAGCCGAGATAGTCTATGGTTTCATCATAGGTCTGATTTGCAAGTGTCCCGTGTAATATGATATTTGCAGCATAAGGAGCCCACCATTCCCACTCGTTTACAGCCTCGACAATGATGCAGACAACAACCATATCCTTAGGAGGAGCATCATAGGGACCGTAAGCTACCATCCATGAATGCCACCTATCCTGTAAACCGACTTCAGCTGTTCCCGTTTTACCTGCAAAACGGAACATGGGATTTTTCATAGGATAGCGGGCCTCTCCCTGTATCGTAACAAGATTCATAGCCTGCCTGACTTGTTGAAAAATCTCTTGACCAATATTCTCTTGGTGAAGAATTTCAGGCTGAACGGTTTTTATAACCTCTCCGCTTGAAGGATCCCTTATTTCTTTTAAAAGGTGAGGCTTATAAATTATTCCATTATTTATAACCATACAGGCCATGTTTGCTACCTGAAGCGGAGAAGCAAGAGTAAATCCTTGACCTATAGACATATTCATTGTATCTCCGTTAAGCCATTTCTCATGGTAGCGGCGCTCCTTCCATTTAGGCGATGGAAGCACTCCATTAATTTCATTAGGTAAATCTATCTCAGTAGATTGACCTAAGCCGAAACGTTTTGCATAGTCTACAATTTTTTCGATACCCAAATAATCGCGGCAAACCGTCCAATAATAAACGTCACATGATTTTGCCAGAGCCTCGTTTAAGGCGAGCTTTCCGTGCCCCGGTTTTCTTATATGACATCGGAATACACGGTTTCCGTATTCAATTTCTCCCAAACAAGTTACCGTTGTTTCAGGCGGAAAGGCTTTTTCGTTTAAAATGGCAGTATTCATTATAACTTTAAAAGTAGAAGCAGGCGGATAATTAGCCCCTATCGCCCTGTTCAAAAGAGGATTATTGGGATTTTCAAACAATTCTTTTGCAAGAGAGCTTGAAATTTCCTTGCCGAAAATATTTTGATCAAAAAAAGGATAGGAAACCATTGCCAGTACCTCGCCTGTTGTAGGTTTTAATACGATGGCTGCTCCTATTCTGGGTCCCAAAGCATCTTCTGCCAGTTTTTGAATTCTCTTGTCGATAGTAAGAACAAGGTTATTTCCCATCTTAGGCGGTGTTACAACTGTGGTGTTTTCTATGTATCTGCCCTTGGCATCTACAGTCCGGTATTCCACCCCATCGGTACCGCGTAAAATTTCGTCATATTGTTTTTCGATTCCGGCCTTGCCTATTATGCTGTTTGACGTATACCCCTTATTATAAAAGCGGGTTAATTCGTCCGTAGTTATATCGCCTACATACCCTATTATGTGAGAAAAGGAGCGGGTATCAACATAGTTTCTGACAGGTTTTGAGTGCCATGAAACCCCCGGAAGAGAATCGATGCTTTCTGCCACTTGCACAACCGTGGAATAATCGACATTGGATTTGATTTGTATCGATCTAAAATCTCTTCTAACACTTACCGGCAATTTTTTTTCTATCTGTGAAACAGGAATTTTTAAGATTGAACTTAACCTGTTTATTACGGTATCGAATTCCTGACGAGGAATCTCTCCGGGTACAATATCGACAGCGAAGGAGTCGATGTTTAAAACCATCGGCGTATTTGCTTCTCTATCAAATATCTCGCCTCTTTGAGCCGGTATAACGGTTGTCCGCTTTGAAATATTTTGGGACTTTTGCTTAAACTGATCTCCGTGAATGATCTGCATTGAAAACAGTTTATAAGTATAAGCTATCAAAATAAAAAAAACGAAGATTGAAAATAACCTAAGCCGTGAATTTAAACTATCTTCAGTATTTTTCATATTGTACTATACTCCTCGATATAAAGGCTTGAGGAAAAAGATTAAAAAATAAAAATACAAAGGGGGTAAAAAAAATATTTACCGCAGCCTCTATGGCAAAGTTTATCGAAAAAATATTATAGGTATGAATATTTTGCCCAAAAAGTATTTTTAAAACAAACAAAAGTAATACCTTAAATACAAAACCTAAACCGCCTAAAATACAAGGAAAAATTACCTTGTTTAAATTATAAATACCGTAAAATTTTCCTACAAGGTAACCTGTTAAAGTAAAAATAAAGGAATGTAAGCCTATGGGAGCTGCCGACAAAAAATCGGCTAAAAGACCCGCAATAAAACCGCAAATCAAACCTGTAATAGCTCCATTTGAAATTGCAATATAAATAACGGTAAGCAAAACCAAATCGGGCAGCACCGTAAAAAAAGATATGTGAGAAAAAATAGCCGTTTGAAGCAGGGTTATAAAGAAAACGCTTAAGGAAGTCCACAAAATAACTTTTTTCAATTTATTAAAACTCCTTTTCTATTTTTGAAGTATCAAGTACAAAAACATATTCCAAACAAGAAAAATCTATTATAGGATTTACAGATAGCTCAAGCGAAGTTTCATAATCATGTGTCTTAATTTTAGAAACAAAACCTATGGGAATATTTTTTGGAAAAATCGAGGAATCATCGAAGCCGGAGGTAATTATTTTATCCCCAATCTTAATGTCATCTCCGGCCCTCTTCTTTATGTACTTCATAATTAAGGGAGAATCCTCAGAGCCTTGTCCGCTTACAACACCGCGGTGGTTTACAAGGTCTACCTTCGCAGCAACATGGCACTGATAATCATAGATAGGAATAATCATAGATGAACCCCTTCCTACCTGCAAGATTTTTCCTACAAGGGCCATATTTCCGTTTTGAAAAGCAATAACGGGCATGTCTTTTCTGACACCGTGCTTTACGCCCCTGTTAATAATCATTCCGGAATAAAGAGCATTAGGATCATAGCCTATTATTTCTGCAGGGATATTTGCAATCTGAATGCTATCGGTAAATTTAAGAAGGGTACGAAGTTCATTATTCTCTCTTTTTATATCGGCGTTGGAACGCTCCAAAAGTTCGTACTTTTCAAGCTGTTTTGTAAGTTCATTATACTTTGCTTTTAAATCCCATAACTCCCTTACGGAAGAAACGCTTTCTCCCACAAAGGAAGAAACATTGTAAACAGCCTTCTCCGTTCCGGCGCTTACCGAAAAGGCCATACTCTTAAAATCCAAAATAAAAGAACCTCCGGAAAAGGCCATAAAAACAGATGATATGAGAAGAAATAAAATTAAAAGAAAAACTTCAAGATTTAGTTTAAGCGAAAGTTTTTTCTTCATAGGGTCTTAATTATTTAAACTGTCATAGAGACTGCGGTCAACAGTCATATCCCTAAACACTTCGTAATATCTGCCGGCGCCTATTGCAACGCAGTCCATAGGGTTTTCGGCCAAGATTACGGGAACACGGGCTTCTTTTGCGATAAGTTTAGGAAGGCCCTTTAACAAGGAACCTCCTCCGGTCATTACAATACCCCTTTCAACAATATCGGCAGTAAGCTCAGGCGGTGTCTGGGCTAAGGTTCGTTTAATTTCTTCGACAATCTGTGTAACAGGTTCTTTTAAAGCTTCTCTGACTTCGACAGAGTCTATTTCCAATCGGCGGGGAAGTCCGGTTATAGCATCGGTTCCCTTAATTTCGACCTTTTCTATTGTCTTTTCGGGCGAAGCATTGCCTATGCTGATCTTTACCCTTTCGGCTGTTTGTTCTCCAATGATGAGGTTATCAACGGAACGGACATGCTTAATGATGGCTTGATCAAACTCGTCGCCTCCTACGCGGATTGCATTTGTTACAACCATACCGCAAAGAGATATAACCGAAACTTCGGTTGTACCGCCTCCGATATCGCAAACCATATTTCCGGCAGGCTCATGAATAGGAATATTTGCACCTATAGCTGCAACTAAAGATTCTTCCAAAACTTTAACATCTCCGGCTCCGGCCTTCATGGCACTTTCATAAACCGCATTGCTTTCAACATCCGTAATACAGCTTGGAATACCTATAACCATTCTCGGTTTTACAAAACGGTGCTTAGGCAAAATCTTAGAAACAAAATAACGGATCATCTTTTCGGTAGTGTCCATATCGGCAATAACTCCGTCTTTTAATGGCCTGATCGCCACAATATTTCCCGGAGTTTTCCAAAGCATTCTTTTAGCCTCGGAGCCGACGGCAACCACTCTCTTTGTACCCCTTTCAACGGCAACAACAGAGGGTTCGTTTACTACTATGCCCTTTCCGTTCACATAGATAATGGTATTGCAGGTTCCCAAATCTATTCCTATATCTGTTGAAAATCTTTTAAAAAAGCCCATATAATCCCCCAAAATTTTTATAAATTTAGTTTAGCCCGTGTTTTTACATGGAGCGGATCAAATTTAATAGCCTTCCGCCATTCTGCACGGGCCTTTATCATATCTCCTTGAAGTTCGTATACAACACCCAAGCCGTAATGAGCATCGGCAGAGGTCATATCCTTTTCAAGAATGGTATTAAATTCCTTTACAGCATCATCTATCTTATTTTCTTCAAGAAATAAGCTACCCAATAAATATCGGCATTTTAATTCTAAAAGTGTATCCTTCGTTTTATCTATTGTTTCAAATAAATACAACTTTGCATTTTGTTTATCCGAAATCTTAATATAATTTTCGGCAAGAGCAAAAAACAATAAATCCGAAGGGTTATGGGAGAGGGCATCCGAAAAAGCATCAATGGCTCTTTCCGGCTCGCCCAAAAGAGATGCCGACATACCCCTGAATTCCGATAAATCGGCAAATTTCTCTCCGGAATTATATGCTATATCCAAGTATTTTAATGCAAGGTCTGCATAGTAATATCCCTTCTGATAATAAGCCTTTCCTAAAACGTAGGCAATTTTCGGCTGTTGAGATTTTGACACACAATACATAGCCTGTCTTAAATTCAAAATAGAATCATTTAGATAAGAATAACTTACCGAAAAATCCGTCTGTTCGGCAAAGATATAATATGAGGCAAAGCCTCTCATAGCCAAAGCCTCACCATCATATGCTCTTCTTTTTAAAATACTCGCAGTTTTTTGATATACGCTCTCGTAATTTTTTTCGGCCCAATCGGCATACACCTCTTTCATTGAAGGTATGCCTGCATAGTTTTTATTATAGATATATAAAAAATAGACGGCAGAAGTCACGCACAAAAGAAAAAGTAAAACTATAAGAATCTTTTTAAAACTTCTTTTTTTGTTTGAGAAATTTTTATGTGATCTTCCTTTTGAAAATTCCATTTTTATAATACCTTAAAAAAAGGGATTAATAAGCCGGATTCTGTTTCTGTAAAACAGACGGAACCATCTTTCTTAAACCAGCTTTACAGCAAGTTTTTATCGCGGTTAACCCGTAAATTAAGAATCGGAGATTCTTTACTGCTTAACCTTGCTCCCGATGAGGTTTACATTGCCGTTTCCGTTACCGAAAACGCGGTGGGCTCTTACCCCGCCCTTTCACCCTTACCGCAAAATGCGGCGGTTTACTTTCTGTTGCACTGTCTGTAAACGGAAACTTTAATTTCCGTTCCCCGGCCGTTAGCCGGCATCGTTTCCGAAGGAGTCCGGACTTTCCTCTGCAAATGCAGCGGTTCCCTTAATCCCAAAATTATTTATTCTTTTTAATCTTCGTCTTTATCTTCAAAACTTGCAAGGAAATCCTCATTTGCGGAATCTCCAATATCAAGTAAACCTTCCATATCGGAATCATTAAAATATGCTTCCTGCTCGGCCGTTAATTCGGATTCTTCATAGAATAGAATACGGCTGCAGTAAGGGCAGAATTTTATATCCTGATCCGACCTGACTTCATTTACAAACTGAGCGGGAAGAATCATGTGGCAGCCCATACAAACATTTCCCTGAACGGAAACGATACCGACACCATGTTTATTTTTAATAATTCTGTCGAATTTAAACATTGTTTCATCACTCAAACCCGGAGACAGTTTTTTTTCTTCCAGCTTTAACTCTTCTACCTTATTTTGTTTTTCGGAAATCTCCGAGTCCAAGAGCTGTTTATGCTCTTCAAGTTCTTTCTCGGTTTGTGCAATAAGATCTTCTTCCTGCTTAATATTTGCATCCAAAATCTTAAACTGACTCTCAAGCCTCAGAAGGTCCTTTCTTATAGTTTCGGCTTTTGTAGTAGAATCATCGATTTCTTTTTGCAAGATTTCATACTCGCGCTGAGTTTCGATATTATCCATTGCTTTTTCGGCCTTTTCTCTTTTTTGTTCAGCTTCAAAAAGATCAGCCTTAAAAACGGCAATACCTTTACGCAGCTCTTCATACTCGCTGTTCATTTGGATATAACCGGACTTTAACTTTTCCAAAAGCTCTTCCTGCTGTGTAAGAGCCTTTGGGGCATCCAAAATCTCCGTTTCAAGTTCATTTTTTCGAGCAAGAATATCCTGTAAAGCTCTCAATTTTTCCAATACATCATTATCCATAAATTAAACCCCTTTAATTATCAAGATAAACGATTATAACCATAATCAATTGTCAAGATAATCTTTTAATTTTCTACTACGTTTAGGATGGCGCAGCCGCCTTAATCCCTTTGCTTCTATTTGCCTTATTCTTTCACGCGTTACGTCGAAATATAAGCCTACTTCTTCAAGGGTAAGAGGATAGCCGCCCTCAATACCGAAGCGCATTTTTAAAACTTCCTGCTCACGCTCAGGCAAACTTGAAAGCACCATTTCAAGCTGCTCCTGCAAAAGAGTAAGCTCCGTTCTGTTTGAAGGATTTTCAACACCCTTATCTTCGATTAAATCTCCCAAGAGCGTATCTTCTTCTTCACCTATGGGCGTTTCAAGAGAGATAGGCTCCCTTGCAACATTCTTAACCTGCTTAACCTTTTCGATCGACCAGCCAAGCTGCAAGGCTATCTCATCATCATTGGGTTCACGGCCGAGTTTTTGCATAAGCTGGCGGGATTCCCTGTTTACCTTGTTTATTTGTTCTATCATGTGAACAGGAACCCTTATCGTACGTGCCTGATCCGATATTGAACGCGTAATAGCCTGCCTTATCCACCAAGTAGCATAGGTAGAAAATTTATATCCCTTCCTGTACTCAAACTTTTCAACAGCCTTTATAAGCCCGATATTTCCCTCTTGCACAAGATCAAAGAACTGTAATCCCCTGTTGATGTACTTCTTAGCAATAGAAACAACAAGGCGCAAGTTTGCATTTATCAGCTTATCTTTTGCATTTTTAAGCATTCTCTGGCCGTTCTTTATCTCTGAAGTAAGATCAATAACTTCATCTACAGTAGCTTCAAAATCATATTCGATCTTTCGGATTTTTCGGGTCAAGACCTGAATTTGAGTGTATATATCCTTTACTTCATTAGCCGAAATATTAAGCTCTTTTTCGAGTTTTTCTCTTTCCCGAGGAATTGCAAGCCGTTTACCCAGCTTCCTTAAATCGGCATAGCTTTTAATACCAAGCTGTTTTTCTTTTCTTTCTTTTTTGTGTTGGTAGTCCTGCACTTTTTCGGTAGCTTCAATAAAGCGGTCCGAAATTTTTTCTATTTCTTCCGATTCAATGTGAATACGTTTAAGACTGTTAAACATCTTCTTCCGCAAAGCTTGAAGCTCAGGGCTCTCCAAAAAGCTTTCCAAGGTTTCTCTGTCATAACAGTGCTTTTTTAAGGACATATATTGTTTAATTTCGGAATATATGTTCCGTAGACTGTCCCCGTAAACCTGCTTGAGACGTTTTTTTTCGGCCATTTCTTCACTTAACTCTTTGCGCGGCTTATTGGACTCAGCGGGATCAAGTTTTGAAAAAGCCTTTTGTCCGATTACAAAAAACTCTGGAATCAATATACCGGAATTTTTTATAACCTTTTTTATGATAGCTTCTCCGTCTTCCATACTTTTTGAAAGAGATACTTCTTCATCGGCAGTTAAAAGGTCCTCCTTGCCTATCTCTTGAAGATAAAGCTTAATCGGATCGTCAACTCCGGCTTCGTGAGATGTTCTAACCAATCTTTTTGCCGTTTCATGCCTAGGTTTTTCTTTTTCGATATATGGAGTTTCGATGTCATCGGAATAAGGACTTTTTACATCATCATCCTCTTCTTCGTATGCATCATCCAATAATCGATAGTCTTCATCATTGCCGCTCTGAAAATCGGAGTCGGTTTCCGAATTGGATTCGGATATTCCTTCATTTTTTATTTGAACGCCGGCACCTTCCAAAATATCCAGAATATCAGGTATAGTTTCCGGAGACATTAAGTCTTCGGGCAGTAGATCATCAAGATCACTCAATCCTATTGTGCGCTTCCTTTTGGCATATTCCAAAAGTTTAATAATCGCAGGATTCTTTTCGAGATCAGTCATACACCTTTCCCTTTAATTTGTTTAATTGAATATCGATACTTTTTTTTTCTTCCATTAATTCTTTTGTCAAGTTTACGGTATCGATATTCTTTTCTCCATGTAATAATCTCAGTCTGCCTATGATTTTGTCTTTTTGTTTTTGTAGAACGTTTTGTTTTATAAAATTTATGCCGTCATCGACTATCTTTTCAGAGTTCTCGGCGAATTCTCCCTTAGAAATTGTCTGAGAAACAATTTCTTTTAATTTTTCTTCCCCGCATCTGTGCATCAGATTCGCATAAGTATAGGCACCATCTCTATAACATTCTTCTAAAACAATAAACAAATGTCTGGCATAAAAATCCTCAAAATCATCGGGGCCCAATTGTGAACGCAAACGAGAAAACAGATCCGTATTTGCCGTAACGGCAAGAACCAATCGTAACTCGGCATTCATCCTTATATTTACCGGCTTTTGTTTTACTTCGTCAACTATATGCCTTAGAGCCTTTTTTTCGCGGTTCACATAATCGCTGAAAATTGCTTGTTGACTGACACCAAAGGCCGATGAAAGTTTAGAAATAGCAGACTCCCTTTGAATATCGGATTCCAGGACCTCAATATACGGAAACAAAAAGGCTATAGCTGAGGCCTTTCCTTCCGGACTGCTTATATCAAATCTCATGGACGCAATTTGTATAAGATAATCATCGTCTACTATAGCACATTCCAAAAGAAGTTTCAAGCCTTCTTGACCTTTTTTTTGTAGAATTTCGGAAGGGTCCTTTCCGTCTTTCATGTATAGAACACGAACATTTACGCCCATACTGCGGCAAATTTTTATAGCCTTGTAGGAAGCTTCTTGTCCGGCCTTATCCGAGTCAAAGGCAAGATAAAAGGTTTCGGCAAAAGATTTTAAAAGTTTTACCTGATCTTCGGTGAGGGCTGTCCCTAAGGGGGCTACGGCATTTTCGATTCCGGCCTGAAAAAAGGCTAAAACGTCCATGTAGCCTTCACATAAGATTACCGATTTTGATTTTCGAATTTCGGCTAAGGCGTGGTGAAAGGCAAAAACCGTTTCACCCTTTTTATATTGCGGCATATCCGAGGAATTGAGATATTTAGCCCCATTGCCTTCCAAAATGCGGCCTCCGAATGCTATCGTTTTACCGTGACGGTCGCAAATAGGAAACATAAGCCTATCGGAAAAAAAAGCCATCTTTTTATAGTTTTTAGAAAAAAGTCCTGTCTTTTCTAAAAAGTCTTGAGAATAGTTTTTTGACAATAAAAAACTATGGAGCCATTTTCTATCCTTTGGAGAATAGCCCAGATTAAATTTTTCGATTATTTCGGGAGAAACATTTCTGGAAAGGAGGTAGTCAAGAGCCTTTTTCCCTGTAGGATTTTGGGTCAAGATAAAATGAAAACTCCCTGCGACCTTGTCGTAAAGATCTAAAATTTGGTCTTTAAGTTTTGCTCCTTCGTCCGGAACATAGGAGCCGCCTTCATAAATAACCTCGATGCCTGCATTTTTTGCAAGCCGCTCTACGGCTTCCATAAAGGAGAGCTTTTCCATTTCCATCAAAAAGTTGATTGTTCCGCCGCCCTTGTGGCAGCCGAAACAATAATACATTTTTTTATCGGGAACGACATTAAAGGAAGGCGTTTTTTCGTTATGAAAGGGACAGCAGCCCCACCAGTTTGCTCCCCGTTTTTCCAAGCGGGTATAGTTCTCGACAAGGGATACAATATCTGTCATTTCGGTTACTGCATCGATTGTTTTTGAACTTATCTTAGGCATTTACCCCTCCTTAAGTTTTTTAAGTAAGTGATTTTACTATAAAGAGGTGTAAAAATCAAGGACTGACGTTTTATAAATTGTAAGAGGTTAAATTTAAATAAACCGCGGAGAACGCGGCGGATGCAAAGAGTTTTTAAGGCTGGATTATTGTTGACAGCAAGTATTACTTTCTAATCAAAAATATATTTAATAAAAAATTTCCATGTTTAAAAGAAAAGGGGATTATCAAGATAGGCACTTAAAACCATAAAGCTGTCCATATAACCTGCCCTAACCTTTTTTGTATAGATATTTACATGAATAATCTCTTCGTTTTCATTATCCCATCTTTTCCCGTTAATTTCAATATAGTCATTTACACCAAAGGCATTTTCAGATGCAAAGCTTCCGGGGATAACCTCTGCAACCCTATAAGAATTCTTTTTTCCCACCGATTCAAGTTTAAATCCGAAGACGGGAAGCATGGATCTATCTATACTGTCTTTTTTAAAAACGGAATTTCCCGGATATAAGGGGCGTTCGGCACATAAAACAGGCCAAGTTTTTTCTTCATAAATACCTGCTTCATTTTTTTGATAGCCTTTAATGAGGACTATAGTTTCAGGAGCTATCGACAATAAAATGGCCTGTATTTCTTCAACCGAATTTACCGGAATACCGTTAACTTCTTTTATTACGGTACCCTCATTTATACCTGAAATTGAAAAGGGGCCATCAGGAAGAACATAGTTTACAAGAACACCATTTGGAACATCCTTAGCATTACCGGAGCCGCCCTTTTGGTTTTGACCGTGACAGCCAAGCCAAGTATGCTTAACTTCTCCGCCCTTATATAAATCGGGAAGAACAGCCTTTAAAAGCTCAACAGGGATTGCAAAGTTAAGCCCCTCGTTTCTTTCGAGACCCGCAAATACTACGGCTTGAACGAGGCCCTTATCATCCACTATCGGTCCGCCCGAATTCCCATGATTGACGGCAGCATCTATCTGCATTATATCTACCATAGAAAAAAGTCTGCGGTATTTTGCCGATACTATACCTGAGGTAAGGGTTTTTTCCAAACCTGCCGGAGAGCCTATTGCATAAATACGGCTTCCGACTCCTAAATCCTTTGAAGAGCCCAGATTAAAAATAAACTGAGGCGTGTACTCGGTCTTTACCAAGGCCAGATCAAAAAGAGGATCCCAGCCTACAACCCTTGCAGGGATTTTTATATTTGGATTATCGGGAGACTTAATATAAAGTCTGGAATAGCCGTTATATTTTTTATCAACCTCGCTTTGAATAACATGATAATTCGTAATAAAATAACCGCGGGAATCTATAAAAAAACCCGAACCTATAACAATGTCAGGCGAAGCATAACCTCTTTGTATGCGGGTTCCCCTATTCACCCAAACGGTAAGAGAGCCCTTTATCATCTCATCTATATTTTGAGGAAAAGAAGCTGAACCGGCTGAAGGATTTTTTTTATTTTGTAAGTTTAATAAGGGAAGATCGGCATTCTTTTTCCATAAGATATTCCTCTCTTCAAAAAGCCGCTCCTCCGTCCATCCGGCAGGGCGTTTTCCGATTGAGGTAAGAGACCTAAAATACCTGACAGCCTCATCCCAATTTTTTTCCTCTATGCTTTGTAAAAATGCGGCTTCCGTTTTTTCTATTGATTCCGATTTAATCTTGTCAACCTCTTCAAAATCTTTTGCGTTAAGATGAAGAATTTGAGAGCGGATTAAAGCATCCGTTATCTTACCGGATTTAAGAAGTTTTTCAGTGTAATCAACTTGATACAACACACTGGATCTATCCGAATAATCCACATAATGGACCTCTTTGGTTGAAGTACAAGAAAAAATCAATAAGAAGAAAAGAAAAAAACTTATTTTATTCGTTGACGATTTCAGCAAAAACAAACCCTCCGGAGCGCACGGCAAAAACTTCAATATTATTTATACTAAACATATAGGAAACAACCGGAAGGCTCGTTTGGTTAAATATTTCTATAATTTTTTCGTTTACTTTTTCAATATTTGCAGGACTCCGATTAAGCCAGAACAGGTTCTCCTTATCCGAAGGAATGAGCAGAAGGTTTTCTTTTCCGTCAAATAATTGGAAAGGAACACCGTTTTTATAACTGACACGGATTTTTTTATTCAGCTTGGGATGAATCCATTCGGTTTGAGAGTCGCCATTTTCATATTGTGTATATGTAATTTCGTAGGAACCGTCCTCATCGCTGTCCCAAACCTTTGTAACGAAGCCGTCTTTTTGATGGTATTCGGAATATTCATAGAGTTTATTTTTATTTAAATCCATATCTATCCTTTTTAATACACCCTTTGAATCATACTCAATCCTTGTTTCAAAATAGCCGTCTCCGTCTTTATCTATGTTTTCAAAAACAGGTAAGCCTTTTCTGTAATTAGTTTGCGAGTACGGCTCCCCTAACACAGTTACCTCGGCCTTTATTGGGATGCCCTTATCAAAGAATACTTTTTTTATGCCCCCGTTTATGTACGAAGTATTTTCTTCAGAAAATGCAGCGGAGTAAATCAATACACCTTCATGAAGACTTCGTACATTTTTGCCTACTTTTAAAGAAAAAAAGGCCTGCTGTTTTTGGTGCATGCCATACAGCTTTAGGTTTAATTCTTTTAACTCTATCGGTGCCCAATTCAAGTCAAGGGGACGCATGGTATACTTTTTACCGTTTTTGGTAAAATTTTTAACGGCCGGATACGAATCATAGGACAGCAAATATTCATCTTTTTTTCCGTGAATTACGGATGGAATACCGAAGTTACATTCTACGGTGTATTCAGGATATCCTGTTTGAAGGCTGTCAAATTCGGCACACCAAGGTCTGCCGTTCTTATAATAGATTTTAGAATCTATAATCAGATCCCCGTTTTCATCATCGACAATCAAACCTTCATAAACAGATAAAAAGGTCTTAAGCTCATTTCTCAATTCGGAATTTATAACCAAGCGCAAAAGCTCGACCAAATGGGATTCATACATGGCCTGAGTAAGAACATACTCCTTCAAAATCGGGTTAAAATAATAAACCTTAGCCGATAAAAATTCGTTTACAGCTGTTTGTTCATCTATTATGCCGTACCTTAGACAAAGCAATGTAGAATAAGAGCGGTTATATAAATCGTTAAGATCATAAGATTCGGTAAAAGGCAAATACATACCTCGATATAATTTTAGCCGTCTGATATTTTCTTCCGATTTTGTTTCAAATGGACTTGCAAGCAAGAGGAGAGACGGTTCCTCATCCTGCCACGCGTAAAGGCGGGAAATTATATGTTCGGCCAATTTTTTACCTAAAAAGTTTACCTTTTTTCCTCGTTCACGTAAAAAAAATAATTTTGCAAAAGAGGAATTAAAGGACCAACGGTCAAGAGCTTCGGAAATAAGCTGCTTTGCCTCATCATATCGCCCCAAGCCATAGAGGGCATCTGCCCTTACATAGTCCGACTCGGCAGATTCAAAGGGTAAACGTTTGACAAGATCCAGAGCTTCCTTGTATTTTAACATACGTGTATTGACCTGAGCTGCCAATAAGCGGCCGGCATTTATATCGTATAAACGCCAGACCATTCCATCGGCACAGGCAGCATCGGCTTTTTGCAATATATCTTCATTAGGATAATTTAATTTTAAACTGCATACTGCCTGAATATATAAAAAATCGGCAGTTTTCGGATCATAAACTTCACCGAGCTGGGCTTCAAACAAGGCCTCCTTCCATTTTTCTTCGGTAAAGAGCTTAGCGGAATTCTGCAAGTATGATAGGGCCGCAGATAAATTTACCCCCTCAGTTTGATTTGCATAAATACCTATACAAATTAAAATAAAAAAAACACATAATCTATGCTTGAGTTTAAAACACTTAAATCTACAGGAATATTTCATCTCTTTACTCCTAAATCCCCTACAACATACCAATTTTTTTTGCCGAAAACGGCTCCGTATATACCTTTAACTACCCCGCCCTCTTCGATTATCGGCAAAATATTTCTATTTTCATAGTCTATATTCCACTCATTTATAATTTTTTTTACCGATTTTTTTGAGCCCGAAGAGGTCTCAATTTCATCTCCAAAGAGGCGTGAACGCACACAAAAGGGAGGCTTAAAAGGCCCTATACCGCAGGTTTTATCGCTTTCATGCACTATAAAAAAGCCGTCTTCATTTTTTACGGCCTTAAAATTTCCGGCAGGGGTATTAAAGGTAAAAGGCTTATCAATCCAGATAGAATAAAAAACTTCGCTTGTCTTTTCTTCAGTAGTTACAGCCTTAAAAAGCAATACCTCATCTCCTTCTTTTTTTATACAAAATCCGCCCGAAAAAATTATCTTTTTAGTATCGGAAAGCTTCATCAAATCGTCAAAGACCGAGTAAGGGATCCTTCTTTTTCCTCTTAAAAGAATAAGACCTTCTTGAAGAAATTTAAGTTTTAAGGCTTCTTCAAGGCTTAGAAAAAAAAGAAATTTACATCGGCAGCACTCTTCCTTTTTATCCAATACCCATGTTTCTTTTTTTGTTTTATATGAGGCAATAACAAAATCGTTTTGAGCCTTTATTTTTGCCAAACTTTTATCCAAGCCTCTTTGCCAGCCGTCAAAGCAGATACTCAAAACAGGAAGAAGATTATGTCTGACCTTGTTTCTAAGATATGAGGTTTCAAGATTAGTAACATCTTCTCTCCACGGGATATTTTTTTCTTTTAAATATTCTTCTATTTCCGAGCGGCTGATATTAAGAAGGGGGCGTATAAATCTTCCACGTCTTGGAGAAATCCCCATAAGGGCTTCAGGCTCGGAACCTTGAAAGAGCCTCATCAAAATCGTTTCATAATTATCATTTTTATTATGGGCAGTCAAAATATAATCGGCATTTAAGGAATCGGCCGCTTTTTCAAACTCATTGTATCTTAAAAAGCGGGCAGCATCTTCAATTCCGGTTTTTCTATTCTTAGCCTCATCAAATACCGTATTTTTAGGAATTTCGGCCAAAATACATGGACATTTATCATTACAAAAGTCTAAAACAAATTTGGCATCGCCTAAGGTTTCTTTTTCGGGTCTTATATTGTGGTTTACAGTCAGTACAAAAATTTCGGCATTTATATCGTTCTTCAATTCCAAAAAGGCTGAAAGCATGGCCATAGAATCGGCTCCCCCTGAAACGGCAAGCAGGAGTCTCAAAGGTGCGGCCGTTCTATCGCATAATGAGGAAAAGCCTAAAAGCACATCTTTTAAAAACGATTTTGCCATAAGACAGATTTTACACAATTTCTAAAAATGGTCAACAGTCAAGAAAAAATGAGGAAAAAGTTATAAAGACATAAAAAAACTTCCGCCCTTTAAATCGAACGGAAGTTTTGAAATATTAAGATTAAAGCTTATTTATCCTCTGCAGCAGGTTCGGGTGCGACAGCGGCAGCTTCGGTTTCTTCACCTTCAGTTGCAGCCGGTGTTGTACTTTCAGCAGCAGCAAACTTAATAGCAGCAACCGTTATATCATCGCTTGTTAAAACGGTAACGGCTTCAGGAAGCTTAATATCCCTGACATGAAGCGATTGATTTACATCAAGAGTAGAAACATCAACGATAATTCTGGCCGGTAAATCTTTAGGCAGACACTCAAGTTCAAGTTCGGTAATACCGGTCTCAAGAATTCCGCCATGGCGTACACCTTCGGGAGAACCTTCAAGTCTAATCTTAACCTTTGTACGTAAGGTCTTTCCTCTTTCTACTTCATAAAAGTCGATATGTTTAATCTTATCCGAAACAATATCATGCTGAAAATCTTTAATAAAAACTTCGTAATCCTTTCCCGCTGCATTTAATGTTACAATAGTACTTTCGGTAACAAGTTTAAAAAGTTTCATAAATTCTCTTTCATCAACATCAATAGGAACGGATTTGCCGTGTCTATCATACATTACTGCGGGAATTCTTCCAGCCTTTCTCATTTTTACAGCGGCATTTTTACCATATGTTGATCTTTCATGTGCGTTTAACAGTCTCTGTTCCATAATCCCAGAACTCCTCTAATACCAATTATTTAGTTTGCAACAAGGGCCGCCGATAAAAGCAGCCTCAAAACTGGGACGGTAGGATTCGAACCTACGGAATGACGGCACCAAAAGCCGTTGGCTTACCACTTGCCGACGTCCCAAAATATATACAAAAAGCCGAAAGCTAAATTGTATCCAAAAACAGAAAAATAAAACTAGTATTACGTCACAAATTGATTGCTAAAGCTAGATTTCAGCCTCAGCATCTTGCCCGGGCATAACAGGTGTTTTTTCGTAAACCTCCAAAACAGCCTTTGTCATCTTTTCCCTAAACTCGGCAGTGATAGGATGAGCTATATTTTTAAACTCACCGTTACTCAACTTCCGGCTGGGCATTCCAATGTACAAACCGTCATTACCCTCGATCACTCTTACATTATGAAGGACAAAGCAATCATCAAACGTAATATTAGCATAAGCCTTTAAACTATTCCCCGGACTCACTCTCTGAACACGGACTTCTGTAATTTCCATACTGTCCTCCTTGCATAATAATATTGGCAATACTTACCTACCAATATTTTACTACGCTTTCTATCAGAACGCAAGTAACAAAAAGAAAAAACATCGTCCATATTCGGCTAAAAGCTTAGAATAAGCATTTTTGACGTTTTTTTCATCTTTAAAAAGCCCGAAAACTGAAGAACCGGCACCGCTCATAAGAGCAAAATCAGCCCCGTAAGTTAAAAGGTCTTGTTTTGCCTTTTTTATTGCAGGATATTCCGTAAAAAGAACGTCTTCAAAACTGTTAAAAAAAGGCCATTCACGGCAATCTTTACCGCAAAAGAGCTCAGGATTAAAAGCAGAATTCAGTATCTCCGATTCTTTACGGCCCAAAAGGCTGTAAGCCCTGGGTGTTGCGCTTTTTATTTCTGGATAAATCAAAATCCCAAAATAATCTGAAAAAACGGAAACTCTTTTTATCGTTTCTCCGCGGCCTCTTACAACCGCAGCCTCATTTCCCAAAAAAAAGGGAACATCGCTTCCTATTTTCAAAGCTATAGCCCTTAAATCTTCTTCCGTTAAACCGGTAGAAAACATATCGTTAAGCCCCAGCAAAACCGAAGCGGCATCGGAAGACCCACCTCCCAATCCGGCACCTTCAGGGATTCTTTTTAAAATCCTGACGGAAACGCCTTCAGAAATACCGGTAAAGTTTTTAAACTCTTCATAAGCTCTTGTAATTGTATTTTCTGCCGGCAATTCAGCCAAAGGAGACAATACCTTACATTCTTTTTTATCCGGTTTTCTTTGCATCAAAAGCTCATCGGCAAGAGAAATCGGAGCAAAAACACTTACAATGTCATGAAATCCGTCGCTTCTCTTTCCTAAAACTTCCAAATGCAGATTAATTTTTGCATGAGCTTTAAGGCTAATCGCACTTTTAATCATGTCTTAAGCATTATATCCAATTATAAAGTTTTGTCAATACAAAATAATGGAAATTTACGTAATTTATAAGAGCATTTTAATCGGTTTTAGTGTATAATCAATCTATGGAGGAAAAATTTATGAATCATGAAGTCAAGGAAAAACAAGATTTACTCAATGCGCAGGGTCATATCACCGAAGAAGGATGGGCAAGATTTCCCGTATGGAACTATGATAGAAGTAAGATTAAGGCTTCGGCATTTAAAATAAAGGAATGGGACTATTACAGCATAACAAATTCCAAGGAGCTTTGGAGCTTAAATACTACAATGGCAGACTTAGGTTTTGGAGCCTTATTTTCAGTTTCATTTATTGACTTAAAGAAGAAAGCTTTTTCACAGGAAGATGCCATGACGTTCTTTACATTCGGTAAAACAGGATTAAAACCTTCATCCCTAATGGATCACAAGCTTGAGTTTAAAAATAAAAAAATGAAACTGCTTTTTTGTAAGCAGGGAGAAAAAATTATTATACAAACAGATGTGCCTAATATGCGCCTGCCTTGCGGAAAAAGAGGGCTTAAAGCAGATATTGAGCTTACACGAAATCCGAATAATGAGAGTATGAACATAGCAACTTCATGGAAAGAAAACCGTAAGTGTTTTTACTTAAATGAAAAGGTCAACTGTATGCCGGTAAGCGGCACCCTAAGCCTTGGAAACGATAAAATCACTTTAGAAAAAAACAGCTCTTGGGCTGTACTGGATTGGGGCCGGGGTTTCTGGACAAGAAAGAACCGTTGGTATTGGTCAAGCGGGAGCGGTATAGTCGAAGGGAAGAGATTCGGCTTTAACCTAGGTTATGGTTTTACCGATAGGGGCCCTGCAAGCGAAAATGTAATTTTTTATGACGGAAAAATACATAAACTTACAGATGTGGAATTTCATATTAAAAATGATGAGTATTTAAAGCCTTGGAATTTCATATCAAGCGATAAACGTTTTGAAGCCGAGTTTATACCGGCTATAGACCGCTCGGCAAATACAAATTTAGGGCTTATAAAAAGCGTTCAACACCAAGTATTCGGCTTTTTTTCAGGTCAGGCAGTATTGGACGAAGGCAAGATTGTAAAATTCGAAAATTTTCCTGCCTTTGCTGAGGACGTATTAAATGTTTGGTAAAACTATGGGCTTAAATTAAGGCGTACAGGGTTCCAGATCCCAATCCTTATAAAGCAGCTCTAAAAAGGGCTGCATAATATATTCACCGCCTGAAACCGTATAATGATGCCCGTCATCTTTCATAAGTCTTATTTTTTTTCCTTCGGCGGTTTTAACGGTATCGGTATAAGGAACCCCTTCTCCGGGAGCGATACTGCTTAGAGAAAATTTATTAAGGATTATACTCGAATACTCAGATGCTATTTTTTTCTGTAAGTCTTCAATATAGAGTAATTGGGCATTGTATATTTTATCCCGTACAACAGGCATGCCCAGCCAATACACCTTTTTTGTATTTGCAAATAAAACGTCCAAATGTGTTATTACCTTATCCCTATAAGCCGATTCCCAGTCTTCAGTTTCTTTTACAAGAACTTTGCCGTTATCTGCATAAAAATTTTGATAATCATTCATTCCTAAAAAAATGACGGCAATATCATAGCGTTCGTTTTGACTTTCTTCAAACACATTCTTTAACTTTTTAGGCCAGTTGTAATAATCGCTTCTTATAAAACCTGAAGAGTGAACCGAAATTTCTTTTACCCTTATGGAAGAGTTTTGACCTGTAAGCCTTAAAAAACCTGCAGCAATACTGTGCATCTGAGAATCCCCTATCATTAATATACGCAAGGGTCTTTCCGTATTATAGGTATAAACTTTTTTAGGCGCCTCAGCCTGCTCTACATTTGATTCTTCTTCCTTAGCGGCAGTTTCGAATATATCTTCTTTTCTTAATTCCAACATTTTTTGTGTGAGTCTTATTTTTTCAAGCTCTGCAATTCTAGCCTGCTCAATGTCTTTTAACCTATCCAAAACCGTATTTACATTTTCAAGTTTTGCCTCAAGTTCTTCTATCATTTTTTTAACGGCGGCAACATCTTCCGGTTTTGATTCTACCGGTAAACCGTCTCTTGCTCTTTCCAAGTCTTTTTCAAGATTATCTATAGAAGATTTTTTATCTTGAGATTTATCTATAGCCTGCCCTAAGTTTTCCAAGGCTAAAAGTCTTTCCCGATGAATTAATTCTGCAGAATCCATATAATAAAAAGAATCCCAATCGCTTAAACCTTCAAGACCGGCATAGCGTAAAAAGAAAGTTCTTGCAGAAGGAATCAGATTATCAAGTTTCAATTTTTGAGACAGTTCCGAAACGGGTTTAACGGCAGTCCTGAATACCTCTGCGGCATAAGGATTTTTTATTTTAGATGAAAAATTGTCTAAAGATTTACCTAAGAGCAGCATAAAGAAAAAAATACAGAGTAAAAAAAACGAAAGAGCTTTGTTTGCAGAATAAAAGATAGATTTTTTATCTTTAAGTTTTATTTTAAAAAAAAGAACATCATTTATTTTTTTTATTATATCTTTTAGCTTCATATGTCAACTTTCACCTAAAACGCAAAATAAATAAACGGCGGTATACCCGAAGTTGAAACCGCATAAAGAGCGGCTAAAAAACTGACGGTGGTAACAACCTTAACAATCATCGGAAGACGGCTATATATTGTAAAAGCTTTTTTCCTTAAACTTTCCGAAGGAAGCTGCAAAAAAAGGCCTGCAAAAAAGATTAAAAGAATAAAGGGACTTATAATTTGAAATGACTGAGAAATATTGCCAAGAGATCTTAAATATAAACTCAGTTCCGATAGTGACGGCGAAAAAAACACAAGCCAGCTGATGTTTACGAATATAAAGACCGGTATAATTCTCAAAAAATCAAAACTTTTTTTTGCGTTTTTCTCTTCATCTAAAATTTCTTCTCCTATAGCTTTACGTTCTTTTATTTCCGAAAAAATCTTTTCGATACACAGCATTGTCCCCTGCATAGCTCCCCATATTAAAAATGTCCATGAAGCCCCGTGCCAAAGTCCTGCAATGAGCATCGTAAAAAAAAGCGCAAAGAGAGCTCTGGCAAGACCGAATCGGGAGCCGCCTAAGCCGAAATAAAGATAATCTCTAAGCCAAGAAGAAAAACTTATATGCCACCTTCTCCAAAACTCGGTGATAGACTTTGAAACATAGGGACGGTTAAAGTTTGCAGGCGTATTAAATCCCAAAAGGATTCCTATACCTATCGCCATGTCACTGTAGCCCGAAAAATCTGCGTAGATAATTATCGTATAGCATAGTAGTCCGAAAATAAGCTCCCATGTATTATAAAATGAAGGATTTGCAAAAATTTTATCGGTAACGAGTATGGTCAAAAAATTTGAAATTATCATTTTTTTATACAAGCCTGAAATTAAAAACACGATAGCACGGTCAAAGGCTATGGGTTTTGCTCCTTTTTCATTATCGCAGTTAAGTGCCCGAGGAAGATCCTTAAAAAAATACTCGGCCTGAACAATCGGCCCTGAGGACAGTTGAGGAAAAAAAGATACATAGAGTAAAAAATCCCAAAAAGATTTTACATGCCTTATCTTACAAAGATAAATATCAAAGACATAACTCATGCATCGAAAAGTATAATAAGAAATTCCTACAGGAACTAAAAGAGACCAAGAACGCAGAGTTAAAAGAGTAGAATTAACAAACATATCCGGAAAAAATTGGTTTAAATATGAGAGCAATGTGTAAAGGTATTTAAAAAATCCCAGATATAAAATATCGATAATACAGATAATAATTACGATAGCCTTTCGCGGTGCATAATTTTTTTCTTTATCGAGAAGAAAACCGTAAAAATAATTTATAAGGGTAAAAACAAAAAGCAAAATACAAAAACGCCAATCCCACATTGCATAGAAAAAATAAGAGGCGGCCGTTAAAAGGATTTTTCGTTCTTTTTCCTGCCTAAAAATATACCAGTATAAAAAAAAGATTGAGAGAAAAAAAACTGCAAAAGAAATCGTCGGAAAAAACATGCTTGAATTTTAAATTACCGATTACGGAAAGGTAACAGGCTTATTTGCCATCTTACGCTGAATCTCCGCAGCCCTGGAGGCCGGCATCAAAGAAAACCAATAAGCAACCGAAGAGTTTTTACCTTCTTCTGCAGCTATTTTTTCTACAGCCCTAAGCACGTCAATTATATCCTGATCGTCCATGGCTATAAGATTTGAAACGGCTTTTTCAGGGGGCATACCGTTTATATATTTAGCGATTTGGATTATGTTCGCCTCACGGGCATCCCGCTCCACAATCAAAAGATTATAGTTCTTTTCTTTTTCTTCTATAGCCAGTCTGCGGTCATCGAGCTCTTCGGCAACCTGTTTATTTTCGTTTTCCTGAGTTTGAACATCTTCTTCCCGCTTATCCAATTCCTGAGAACGCAGCTCTAAGGCCATTAAGCGTTTTTCGTAGCGGTCATTTTCCAAATTTGCCATTTCATCGGAATCTAAGGGGGCAATCCCCTCAGGCGTTTTTAAACCGAAAAAGGAGTAAATAGGAGAAAACAAGCTCCTTGAGCTGATCAGGCCTAAATAATCAAACCACAATAGGCCTCCGAAAACAAGTAAAACAATCAATATCAAAAGAACAATTATTCGTCCTATAGTTCCGCTTCTTCTCAAAATTTTTACCTCCCATACAATCAATAAACAGTGAGGCACCATTTGTGCCGAACTGTTTATCGTACCTCCTATATAATATCGGAAAAACTTTTTCTAAGGTTAATGCCTATACAGATACTGAAAATATTCCATATCCGTTGAGAGGACTTTTTCGGTCTCGGGCAAGGAATTTTTATAAATCTCCATGCTTTTCCAAAAGCTGTAGAATTCGGGGGACTTACCGTAACTTTCGGCATAGATTGCAACAGCCTTTGCATCGGCATCTCCCTTTATCCTTTCTGCCTCGGCATAAGCTTGCGACAAGATAGTCCTTTTTTCGTTTTCCAATTCTCCTAAGATTTTAAGCTTTTCACCGTCGCCTGTAGACCTAAAGGTTCCTGCAATCTGATTCCTTTCTTTTATCATACGGCTGAATACGGAATTTTCAAGCTCATCCGAATACTTAATTCCTTTAAAAATTAGGTCAACCACTTCCAAGCCGAATTCACCCAGCTGGCTATTGGCCTTGGCCAAAATTTCATCAGCCAGAGTTTCCCTGCCCTTTTTTATCACAGGGAAGTTTACTTTTTCCGTCTTTAAGGAACCAAGGTCAACTTCGGCATTTTCAAGGTTAAACTCTTCCGTTTTTTTGCTTTCATTTATAATATTTGAGCTTCGTACAACATCGGCAAGACTATTTACCGAAATAATATCTCTAACAGATGAATCTACAATATCCGAAAGGCGGGAATAAGCGCTATCATAGGTTGTAAGGGATTCATAAAACTTTTTTACGTCAACTATACGCCATCGGCTGGTAGTATCTACCTTAAGATACTGTTTTTCTAAAGTAAGAATCTTTTGTGGATCGCCGTCAAGACGTAAGAGTTTTGCCGTGTATTTGTTTACTGTATGAATCAAGGGCATTTTAAAATGAAGCCCGGCCTCTTTTTCCGTTTTTACTACAGCTCCGAATTTAGTTATAATGGCAACATTGCCTTCATTTAAAATATAAAACGGCTTTAGGAAAAAAAATAAAACAACGAGTATTATTATAAAGAAAAGCCATCCGAAACCTTTTTTGTCTTTTTTGTTTTTTTCCGGTTTTATCTTATTTTTGGAAGAAGGACTTTCAAATCTTACATCTTCAGTGTTTTCGGTATTTTCATAATTTTCCATAAAAATCAGTTGCCTCCCTTATTTAATTCTTTTAAAGGTAAAAAGTTTTTTAAGTTTTTGTCTATGAGGGTAATATTTTCATTATTTTTAAAAATAGCATCGAGAGTTTCAAGGTAGAGCCTTCTCCTAGTAATATCGGGAGCCTTTACATATTCGGCATAAACGGCATTAAAACGGGCAACATCTCCGTTTGCCTTGTTTATTCTTTCGGAAGCATAGCCCCTCGCTTCTTCAATCATTTTTTGTGCCTCACCCTTTGCCTTGGGAATCTCTTTATTGTAAGCTTCTTTTCCTTCGTTTATGAGCCTATTCATATCCTGAATCGCTATGTTTACATCCTCAAAGGCAGCTTGAACTTCCTGAGGCGGCACAATGTTTTGCAATTGTACCGAGGAAACGGAAATTCCAAGGCCGATCTGCTTATATTTTTCGTTCATTTTTTCTTGTGCTAAAACTGCAATGCTGTCACGATCCAAGCTGATTATGTCCATTATAGCCCTGTCCCCTACCAAGCTGTTGACAACAGATTTTGAAATATCTCTGACGGTTTTATTTCTTTGATCTTCTTCAACATTAAAAAGCCAAGCCTTAGGGTCCACTATTTTATACTGAATAACCCATTCAACATTTATGATGTTCAGGTCTCCTGTAAGCATTGAAGATTCACTTAAAATGGAATTTTGGTACTCGCTTCTTTCACTCGATCTTGCAGTGCGGAAGCCGAATTCTTCTTTTTGAACGGTCTTAACCGGAACCTTATAAACCTGATCCACAAATGGAATTACAAAGTTAAGCCCAGGTGAAAGGGTATTTGCATATTTACCGAAACGGGTAACAACCCCATTATCTGTCGTAGGGATAACCTTTATTCCCGAAAAAGCTATAAGAGCAATTACAATAAGTATTATTATCGTGCGTAAAGCTCCTAACATCTTTGAAGGATCAACCTTTTTTTGCTTCATTTTTTCCTCCATGAAGAATCTATTGTTTACCATTACTTCTAAAAATCTTACATTTTAGAAGTAACACTCAAGACCTCGGCCCTTTCTTTTTCAAGCTCAGCCAGTTTCAGTTCAAGTTTTGCCTGTTTTTCGCGCTTACAATAAGGGCACTCAAAATGTTCACCCTCAAGATAACCGTGAACAGGACATATCGAAAATGTCGGCGAAATTGAAAAATAGGGAATACGGTAATTGTTTGCAACAGCCTTAACCAAATCCCTGCAAGATTCCCAATCCTTGATAGATTCACCCAAGAATATGTGAAAAACCGTACCTCCCGTATACTTACGCTGTAAACTTTCTTGATGATCCAAGGCTTCAAAAACATCGGTAGTATAGGCAACGGGAAGCTGGCTTGAGTTGGTGTAATAAGGCTCGGCATCTCCCGAACTTATTATATCGGGGAACTGATTTTTATCGTGGCGAGCCAGTCTGTAAGAAGTACTTTCAGCCGGGGTTGCTTCAAGATTGAATAAGCTGCCCGTCTCTTCTTGGAAGTCTGCAAGGCGGTTTCTCATATAGGTTAAGACCTTTTCGGCAAAGGCCTTTCCCCTAGGGCTTACAATATCCTCGCCTAAAAAGTTTAGGCAGGACTCGTTCATACCGCAAATTCCTATAGTCGAAAAGTGATTGTTTAGATGATGTAAATACCTCTTAGTATACGGGAAAAGGCCTCCCTCCAGTAGCTTTTCGATTACCTTCCTCTTTATCTCAAGACTTTGTTTTGCGATGTCCATGAGGTAGTCCAAGCGGTCAAAGTAGTCCTTTTCGGTTTTTGATAGGTACCCGATTTGAGGCATGTTTATCGTAACTACCCCTATGGAGCCCGTAAACTCATCAGAACCGAAAAGTCCGCCTCCCCTTTTACGCAATTCCCTTTTATCGAGTTGAAGACGGCAGCACATGGAACGCACATCCCCGGGATTTAGGTCGGAATTTATAAAGTTTTGAAAATAGGGCGTACCGTATCGGGCAGTCATCTCAAAAAGCAGTTTTGCATTCGGACTTGACCAGTCAAAATCGGAGGTTATATTGTAAGTGGGAATTGGATATTGGAAACCTCGTCCTGCGGCATCTCCTTCAAGCATAAGTTCAATAAAGAGCTTATTTATCATATCCATTTCTTTTTGACAGTCACCGTATGTAAAATCCTGTGTTTTGCCCCCGACAACAGCCTTTTGGTTTGCAAGGTCGGGCGGACATACCCAGTCCAAGGTTATATTCGTAAATGGAGCCTGAGAACCCCAGCGGCTGGGAGTGTTTACACCGTAAACAAAGCTTTGAAGGCATTGTTTTACGTTGGCTTCACTCATCTTATCCTTTTTTACAAAGGGAGCCAAATATGTGTCAAAGGAGCTAAAGGCTTGAGCTCCGGCCCACTCGTTCTGCATAATACCTAAAAAGTTGACTATCTGCTGAATAAGTGTCGATAAATGCTTGGGAGGCTTTGAGGTAATCTTATCGGGAACCCCGCCCAACCCCTCATGGATAAGCTGCCTAAGGGACCAGCCTGCACAGTAGCCCGAAAACATTGAAAGGTCATGAATATGAAAGGCTGCCGTTATATGGGCTTCGGCAATGGCAGGTGTATAAATATTTTTAAGCCAATAATTTGCCGTAATAGTACCGGAGTTATGGAGAATAAGACCGCCTAAAGAAAAGTTTACGTTGGCATTTTCTTTTACGCGCCAGTCGGATTGACTTAAATATCCGTCCATGGTGCTGTTTATATTCAGCATGAGGCTTTCCGCATCCCGCACGGCCTCTCTCTTTGCCCTGTAAAGGATATAGGCCTTTGCAAGACGGGCTTCTTGCTGTTCAATTAAAACAAGCTCTACAACATCCTGAATTTCTTCTATTGCCGGAATAGAATGGGCATAGCGGGAAGCCATAATATTTTTAAGCTTTTCTTCGACCTTGTCCGTTAAAAACACAGCTTTTTCATCATTTGGGCTGCCTTCAACTGCGGTTATAGCCTTATTGATTGCCTGTTCTATTTTTTTTCGATTATACGCCTCAATTTCTCCCGAACGTTTTACTACCGAGCGCAATATCTCAGGCTTTGCCTTCTCCATTGTCCCTAAAAAGGACTTCCATTCAGGAAAAACCGTTTGATTTGTACTTTTCCCCTCCATAACTTTTAATACCTCCCAATTTATTTACAATTTATTTTCTTACTTTTTTTACCTCGTTTACAAATTCATCCAAGTTGCTGAATTGTTTATAAACGGAGGCAAAGCGGATATATGCCACTTTGTCTATTGAATACAAATGAGATAGAACCATCTCGCCCAAAGCAGTAGTTTCTATCTCTTTGTTAAGCCCCGAATTTAAAACAGCCTGATCTTCAATTTCAGTAACAATATTTTCTATACTGTTTAAGGAAACAGGCCGCTTTTCAAGAGCTCGTTCAATACCTTTTTCAAGCTTTTTTCGGTCAAAGGGCTCCCTGCGGCCGTCTTTTTTGATAACCATAAAAGGTTTTTCTTCAATATGCTCATAACTTGTAAAGCGGTAACCGCAGGCAAGACACTCCCGTCTCCTTCGGATACAGTCCCCTTGAGCCAGAGTTCTTGATTCCATAACCTTATCATCGCAGTTTCCGCAATGCGGACATCTCATATTTTACTTACAGGATGCCTAAAAGCCGGCATCCCTCCCTCCCAAAAATAGCGTATCTAATTATACACTACAGGATAACACACTATATATAGCGTGTCAAGCCGATATTAAATTATTTTTCTCCTAAAAGCTGTTTTATTTCGAAAATTTCCGAAGACATGGCAGAGCGCTGCATGGATTGGTATTTTTTCGGAACCATCTCCTTGCTTGTGCACTCTATTGCTGCAACCAAATTTTGCAGCTCTATCTCATAGGGATAAGAAGGCGGAATAAAATCGGCTATAGTTTCTTCCAAGTCTTTTTGTATAACCATTGCTCTGCCTTCTACAGTAGCGTTCATCTTGGCACGCACAAGTATGGCTTCTATATCCGCACCGGATACATCGAATTTAATCTTTTTTATTATCGAATTTAAATTTACATCATGGAGCTTGATGCGGAGTTTTCTTTGAAGAGTTTCAAAAAGATCAAGCCTTTCGGCATCGGTTTCGGGATAAAAAAGAGCCAGATGTTCTTCAGCCCTGCCCTGCCTTTTTAAGTCGACGGGAATAAGGTCGGGGCGGCAGGTAATCAAAAACCAGATTATCTTTCCCCTGTAAGCCGTATTCCCCATAAAATTTGCTATTTGAGCAAAAACCCTGCTAGAGGTACCGGATATATCGTTTGCGGTGCGGTTTCCGAGCACAACATCGGCCTCATCTATCATAACTGCCACAGGCGACATAGCCCTCAAAATATTCAGCACCTTTTCAAGATTCGATTCGGTAGCTCCCTGCCATTGAGAGCGGAAATTTCGTAAACGCACCATGGGAATGCCTATTTCGCCTGCAAAGGCGGACACTATAAAGGTCTTTCCCGTGCCTATTGGGCCGGAGATAAGATAGCCCATAGGAAGAACATCGGTTCGGGCAGCCTTTAAAGCCTTAGCCGCAAATTTAAAGCGCTTTTTTACAAAGTCATGGCCGGAAACAAGGGAGAGGTCATAATCCGTATCTATAAATTCCAAAAGGCCTCCGGCCTCATTTTCGATAATTTCCCTTTTTTTGGTTGCCAAATAATCCAAACTTATAGGCTTGTCGTCCTGATAAGACTCTCCTACAAGCTGGTAAAGATTTAATAGATTTAAACCGGAGGTTAAAGCACCCATTCTTTCAGGGCTCAAGCCCCTCTCAGCTAAAAGGATTTCCTCGGTACGTCTTAAATGTTCTAAAAAATTAACCCTTACGGCCGCATCAGGCAGGGGAATACGCACCTTTATTGTGGAAGGAGAAGCTGTAAGGCGGGGGTTTAGGTCTGTCAGGTTTTCGGTAAGCATTATTATCGAAATATCTTCCCGAGTAAAAGAAGGCTCATGGGACCATCTGTTTAGGGTAACAAGGCAGTACCTATCGGTTTCATCCAAATTTCCGATCTCATCGGCAGGAATTATGGTTTCGGCATAATCTACGATAAGAACAATCCTCAAATTCTTGCCGAAATTTAGAACAAAATACCTTTCAAGGTAAGAAAAAGCCTCCTCAGGGTCTCGGGATAAAAAGTTTTCGGGAGGTACATCAGGATAAGTCATATGCATTGTCTCAAGATAAGCTCTTTCCATATCGGAAGTACAAAAAGAAACGCCTCCGGACTTATCGTAATACACTATTATGTCCTGATTTCCAAACAAAACTTCGGAAATATAATCTCTTATTTTTATGAACAAGAAGTTATGTCCATATTCGGTTATTTGATGGGGTAAAAAATCCCTTATATTTCCATGTACAAAGTAAAGGTTTGCCGTTTTTGAGCAATATTTTCTGGAAAGCTCCTGTGCCCATTCCGGCAAAATATCTATATAGGCACTATTTTCTTTAATCAGCTGTTTTCCCGCTGCCATAATCCCTCCCGCCTTATAATCACCATACAACAAAAAAAATAAAATTTCAAGAAGAAAATAATTTCATTTTTTTTATATTCCGATTGTTGTTTTTTATTTTTTGTGATATACTTATATATAAGTAAAACTGTGATAAATAAGGGAGGCTGTATGAAAAGAATATCAACAATTCTTATATATTTAGGTATTGGAGCAATTCTTTTTGCTCAATCGGCAGAAAAGGTGGATGAGATTTTAGCATCAAAGACCTTAACAATAGGACAGGCATGCTATCTTGTGGGCACGTCCATTGGAGAAGTCGATGATAAGAACTCCTATGAAACGGCCTTTAATAAATTTAAGGGTCTTAAAATGTTCGAAAACAAAAAACATGATGAGCCTATTAGATTTGACGAATTTTCTAATTTGGCTTTGCAGTATTCTTCGATAGAGCATGGCTTATGGTACGGAATCGCAAAAAATCCGCACTACGCTTTTAGACAGCTTAAAGCAATGAAGCTGATTCCCCATAAAACGGTTCCGTCTTCACATATCACGCCGTTTACCGCAATCAATCTATTGGCCAAAATAATGCCTAAAGAAGATAAGTAAGGAGGATAGATAATGAAAAAAGTAAAATTGTTTATATTTTTGTTTTTAGCTGTTGCATTAAACCTTTCAGCCTTTGAAGGAGGCGGAATGTTTAAAACGGGTCTCGGCATTGACCTTGGTAAAAATAAAGCAAATCTATCTCATTTCGATAGTCTGTCTCTTTGGGCTAAACAAAATCTCGATAAAGAAGGAAATTATAATTTTGCTATTCAGTCTTCATATTTGTTCAATTTAAAAAAGCCTATAAAACCTGAGGGAGAGCCGAATTTAGATCATATTGTTAATTTGGATATGTTGAAATTCAGTTTTCTAATTCCTTTAGATAATAATAATAGTCTAAGCATTGATGCGGGAAGATATAACATATCGGATATTACAGCAATCATTTTAAATCAAAACATTGATGGTGTATATATAGCATACAATAAAACTAATTTTTCAACATATTTTAACCTAGGATACACAGGGCTTTTAAACGCCTATGTAAATCCTATCAATGCAACCGGTATAACATCAATATCAAAGAAGCAACCAAAAATTTACAATCTTGCACCGTCTTTTGTGCATATATCTGCTTTGTTCCATGTTCCTTTTCAATCATTGCGTCATGCGATCGATTTTGATTTGAACTCGTTCATTGCAACGGAAAATCCAAAGACAACAAACAATTACATTTCAATATCGGTAAACGGTCCCATAGTCAACGGACTTTTTTATCTTACCTCAGTATCAACCTCCATATTGACAAGGGATCAAAAAAATCCGGGAATAGGCTTGTTTTTATCAGGAGAACTGGACTACTATTTTGAAAAATACAGTTCAAAACTAGGTTTAAAAATGCAATTATTCTCAGGCGGCAACATGAGCTTTAAATCTTTTACGCTTTCAAATTTATCAAAGGTTACATTTATGGAGCCTACGGATTTATTAAAAATAAGTTTAGATGGCAGCATAAAACCTGTAAAAGATTTGTTTTTAAGTACGGAGGCTGCTATTATGGCTTATGCAGCAACTCAACCTAAGGGTAGAAGCAATTTTGCCGGTTTTGAGTGGGATGTATCTGCCAATTATACAATACTTCAAGATATATCCATTAGTACTGATCTAGGTATGTTTGTGGGAAAAAACGGTAAGTTTGATGCAGTGTTCAAATTAAAGGGCATCATTTCGTTCTAAAATTTTTATAGGAGAAAAAGATGAAAAAGGTATTTCTTATTATTAGTTTGGTTTGCTTTATGTTAACTCCGCTTTTGGCTATTAGCGGTGAGGTTGTTGCAGTCAAGGGAAAGGCTGAAATAAAGCAAGGCGGAAAATGGATTCCTGCAAGGGCTGGAAACAAAATAACATCGGGACTTATGATTTCGACAGGGTTTAAATCCGAACTGACTTTAAAGATTGACGGTTCCGTTATTACGGTTAAACCTATGACAAGACTTACAATTGAAGAAATCGCCGAAAAGAATGAAACCGTTTCTTCGGAAGTTTACTTAAATGTAGGTTCCGTAAAGGCCGATGTAAAACCGGCTTCAACAAAAAAGGTTGAGTTTAAGGTAAAAACACCTGTTGCAACAGCTTCCGTTCGAGGAACATCGGGAGAGATCGGTTCTGACGGTCTTTTAATCGGAACAAGCGGAACATGGTCGTATGTAAACAATGATGGAATTGAAACAAGGGTAAATATCGGCGACTCTGTTATTATAAGCGATACAGGGATGGTAACTCCGGCTCAAAATATCAAGGCTAATGAAGTTTTACCGGCATCAGTCGCAACTCTTGCAGAAGCGGAAGCCAATTCTCCTACGCTTACCAACCAATCACCCGGCATTGAAGACGCAATAAACACGGCTACTTCAGTTTCAGCAATCTTTTTAAGTGTAGGCTGGAAAGACTAACCTAATACCGCCCTTTGAAGCATTTTCAATAAAGGCTTCAAAGGGTATTTTTTTATCTAAAGGAATTTGATCGTTTATTGTTACATTATAGGAATAAATACTCATTTACTCAATTAAATAATCTCGATTTAGGAACGAAAAGCAGCCTATTTTGATTAACGTTGAGGAGTTTTAGCTAATGAAAACTAATCAAGGTATTATATTTTTATTTTTAGGAATATTTATTTTTTCATCATGTATAACAGTAAAGTATTATGGAACCGATACTACAGCATTTGAAACAAAATATTTCGGAAATATTATTGAATTTAAAAAGTCAGCCATTGCTGATTCTAATGATATTATTTTGAATGGAAAAGAAGACTTTAGGTTAGGCTTTGATCCTCTTTATCCAAATGAAGCAGACCTCATGAAATGGACAGGACAGGTCCGGCTTAACGATATTTTTTACGATATTCAAATTAACTATCGGCAAAAGAAAGGAGACTATGGAATTGAAAATATCCGAGAAGTTGATATTCAAAATCTCCCGCCTATCTATAAATTTGAAAAATTCAATATATCCGGTTCTCAAGCGATTTGGGAAAAATCCATACATGAGTCGGAATTACCGGTTAAGCTTGCAACTTTTTCTGTTGAAAACGTTGAATTTTATGTACTGTTAACAAGCATGTATACCGTAGCGACAATGAAAGATAATATGAGTTCGTTTATTCAGATGGTTAAATCAAAAGATCAGGTATTCCATATTGTTAGTTCAGACGGAATAATTTATGCAGAATTTACTAAAGATAAATATAAACTATTTGAGGTGAATAATTCAAAATTGGATTCTAAAAAATTATGGCCTTGTATAGCAGTATTTTCGATTGTAAGAATTATCTGTTCCAAATAGAATTTATATGGCATATTTGCAAATTCTCAAAACCTGTCATACATTGGAAAGACTAAACTTATACCGCCCTTTGAAGCATTTTCAATAAAGGCTTCAAAGGGTGCTTTTTTATCTAAAGGAATTTGTCCTCGAAATCTTATCTTTTCTTCGTAAGATAATTCTAAATGTTCAACCGAAAATTCATCAAGGTGACGCTTTAAATTTTCCCATTCGGAATAAGAGCATTCAAATTGAAAAGTCTCTTTTTTGATAAGCTCTTCGGTTGAAGCTTCTTGAAGAACAAGTTTTGCAGAATCCGAGTAAGCTTTTACCAAACCGCCTGTTCCCAAAAGGGTTCCTCCGAACCAGCGTGTAATTGTAAGCATTATGTTTGTGATTTCTGAACCCTTGAGCACTGCAAGAGCCGGCCGGCCGGCCGTTCCCGAAGGTTCCCCGTCATCGGAACAGCCTAAGACTTCTCCGTTTTCGCCTGCTACAAAGGCATGAACTACATGGCGGGAGTCTTCATATTTTTCCTTTTGGCTTTTTAAAAGCTCTCTGGCTTCGGCGGCCGAATTTATAGGAAAAATTTCCGCTAAAAATCTTGAGTTTTTTACGTTTAGCTCACTTGAAGCATACTGCATTAAAACTTTCATTTTAAAAGACTCTCCATCTTTTTTAATTTCCTGTCGGCATAAAACACACAAATTAAGCCGGCCGTAAAGGGAAGTATTGCAAAAGTCAAGCCGGCAAAAAAAGTATCTGCCGTCATCAGCGGAAAAAGGGCAAAAGTTCGAATAATAAAAAATATCAAATCATAAAAAGCATTTAAAAAGTAAGAAAAAATAAAGCCTGTAAACGGAAATAAAAGAGAAATAAAAATTGCCGCAAGGCCTAAAATTAAAAAGGCAGATATAAGAGGGCTTACAATGACAGAAGCAATTATACCTATAGGTGCTAAGACTCCTATCTTGCTTATTACAATGGGGGCGGTAAAGGTTTGAGCTCCTATTGAAGCCGAAAAACTTCCCAGTATTTTAGGAGGGATTTTTCCGGTTAGAATATCATGTACGGCACTTCCAAAGATGAGAATTCCGGCCAAGGCTCCGTACGAAAGCATAAAGCCGAGACTTAGGGCATCATCAGGTTTTACTGCAATATGAAAAATAAGCATTGTACATAAAACCGAAATCATCGGAGGCTGAAGCCCTAAGGACTTGCCTATAATAATTAAAATCATCATGCCGAGGGCTCGGTTTAAAGATGGAGCAGCTCCTGCAAACCAAACAAAGAAGATAATGGAAACTAGAGAAAACTTTATCGCAAGGCTTTTTTTTCCGAATATAGAACCCATCTGCAAGGCGGTTAAGCTTACCAAAGAAACATGCATCCCCGAAAGGGCCAAAACGTGAGCAAGCCCTGCATTTCTAAAAGCTTCCGAAACAGGAAGAATCAAAAAATCCCTGTTTGCAGAAAGGAGGGCTAAAAGCAAGGCACCGGCACTCCCCCACCCTGCCAACAAACGCATAAGATAAAACCGTAAAAAAGCCCTGAATCTTAAAACGGCCGATCTCCAACCTAAAAATTCGGGAACGGATTTATCTCCAAAAAAAGCCAAGGGGCTCATAGCGTTTTTCTTTGCTCCGAAACGGCCCGAAGCTTCAAATATTACGCCCTTGGAAAAATTGGCTAAAGCTTCTTTTCTTGAACCGGTCTTATAGGGCGCCGAATCGGCGACCTTGTAGACCGAAATTCCGTAAGCATTATTTTGTAATACCATATCCGAAGGAAAAAATATTTTTATATTTCCCTTTGCAGAAAATTTTGCCCCATTATTATACGAAAAAGAAATAAGTTTAGCATTTGCAGCATAGTATTTTTCACCTGCAGGATAAGCTTCTCCCGTAAGCTCGGCTTGAATGCTTTTAACCTTATTTAATTCGGCAAGGGAAAAAGGCTCCGCATAGATAAAAAATAAACGCAATACTGCAAAGCTTCCTATAAAAAGCCCTGAAAAGATAAAAAAGAACTTCTTTTTTCTAAATATAAAACCGATTATAAAACTTAAAATAAAAATAGAACTTATCAAAAATTTATTAAAATAATTTCCTATTGCACAAAAAAAATAAAAAGATAGAACAGCCGCACAGGCTGAAATTACAATCGGTTTTAATACAAAAAACGTATTACGTGTTAATCTGTTTTCATTTACCACTTTAACTCCTCTATGGCATTTCGAGAAGCTTGTTTAACCGTTTCAGAATAATTTAAGTATTCAACATACAATAGATAGTCAAATGCGGTTTTATCCCCAAGCTTTCTCAAAGCCGTAATCACACTGAGCACTAGAGGCTCACTGTATTGCTTTGTTTTTTCGGTTTCCGAATTTAACACACCTAAAAATATCGACAAATTTTGAGAACACTCGATTGTACCTAAATTTCCCATACAATCGATTATCTTAATAAGCAATTCATCGCCCCGCAGGCTCGTTTTACGCAAACCTTGAGCATAGTAAAAAAATTTGTTTACCTGCGAAGAAGCCTTACTCCACTTCAATGCAGATAAAACAGGTAAAGTCTCTTCAATCAAGTTTTCAGAACTCTCAAGATCCGCTCCTTTTAGATTTTTAAGACCGTAATCAATTACAAGCTCACTAATCCTGCCAAGCTCAGGGCCCTCAATACGCTTATTTTCTTTTGCCAATAAATACAGTGTCCATATATATTGTATGTTTTTTTGCATTGTTTTAGCAAGAATTTCATCAAAATAATTAAAAGAAATATTATTTAATGCAGTTTTTACCGTATCCTTTAAACCATCGTTTACAGGATAAAATAAGGTTTTAATCAAGACGTCAAAAGAAGAAGGATCTGCAAAATTCCCGAGAGCTTCGGCGTAGACTCTTAGAAGATTAACGTTAGACGCCTTGCCTGAAAGTAAATCGGATAAACCTGAATCATAAAGGGAATTCAGATAATCCGTAAAGGCGGAATCTTTTTGAACCAATTTGCTTAGACTTTTTAAGCAGGCTATTTGAAAATCTTCATTTTCAACCGTAGAAAACAAGTAGCGGATACTTGCAGAGGCCTTTAATTCGTTTAGCTCTCCAAGCTTGGTTACGGCAATTATACCTATATTTAAAAGCCTGTCATCATTTTGCAATATTTCATAAGAGGTTTTAACATATTCCACCGCATCCTGATATATGGGAATTAAGCTTTTATCATCCGATTGTGAAAGTGAACGCAAAATAACGGCCTTCACATCTATCCCTGCAGAAATAAAATCTTTACGCAAATTTAAAAGCTCATCTTGGTCTACAGCAAAAATAGAAAAAACACAAAAGATAAAAACTAAAACAAAAACTATTCTTTTCATACAGACCCCTTACCTTCTGCAAAATCATAGAGCATTTGACCGTCAGTTAAGCCGTCTTGCAAAAAATCGTTATCTTTTATTTTTTGGTCTGCCACTGAATGATCATTATTTTCTTCTTTTAAAATACTGTTTATAAATTCGGTATTATCATCGGTCGTTGCTATATTATATATGTATGATAAAATAACATTTTTCATTTTTTGATCTAAAAATTCACATTTAAAATGTACTCGCGATTTATTTAAGGGTTGATCATAAACAAAGCGGACAATCTTACCGCACATTACAATCTCGGTATTTTTTAGTTTAAATTGCAGCTTCATTCGGATACCCTTTGCAGCCTTGCCTTTTACAAAAAACATGGCTCCGTCTTCCGATATGTCCTTTATGTTTGATTTTACTCCGCCATGAGTTTCATAATCGGAATTATAAGGATCTCCTGCCCTAAGAGGAAACATCAAGCCTTCAACATCGCATGAAGCTCTAACCGATTTTCTTTTTTGTGTACGAACAATTTTTTTTGAATGTTTAATATAAATTTCTATGCGGTCCTCTATTTTTTTTGCCTTGACGGCTTCAGAACTAAAGACATATCCTGCATCATTTTGTTTCCAAAAATAAACCCTTACAGCCTTATTTTGCCAATTAACTTTTTCGGCTCTTTCTGCAGATGCATCAAAGAGGGCAAACACAAGCTCATTCTTTGTATTTGCCATAAGTTTGCCGTAAACGGTTGTTTCTCGCGGCACAAAGATAATACAAATTTGGCCGATATAAATTTCATGAGTTGATTCAATTCTTCGTTTTTTTTGAACTTCTTCCAATTCAATTTTTGTGCGGTAATCATAGAGTTTGTTAAGTAAAATTTGCATTTTTTGAGAAACATCGGCATCCAGCTTATTTTCAACCTGACGGGCAATAAAGCGTATGCATTCATCTAAGGCCGGAACCGACCAAAAAAGACGGGTTTTATCTTCAAGACCTACATAATTGGCTGTCCGCCACAACAATAAAAGATTAGAAAATAAAAAGCCCCTGTCTTTCCCTTCGGTAAAAAAACGGATTAAATCCAAAAACCGTCTCCCCGGAAGAGTAAACGAGAAAGCCGTAAATAAAAGAAACACAATAATAAAAACTACAAGAATATACATATTTATCTCTTTGTGATATAATACCATAAATTATGCATTTTGATAAGAAGACTCTAAGGTTTTTACTTGAATTTATCTTCATTTTCACCATTTTTGTCCTTCCTCCGATGTTAAATAAGAGGGATTTTACCCCGCCGCCTCAGCCGGAAGGTATCTTTTATGTTTTAGTCTTTATATCGAAAATAGTTTTTTTTGCAGCCTATGAAGAAATTCTATACCGAATATATTTACCGTATAGAATAAAAAGTTTTTACCGAGAAAATTCTAAGAGCTTTAAATCGGCCTTTGCCGCCTATGAAATTCTTCCGGTCATTTTTTTTGCTCTGGCTCACCGTTATTTAGGTCCCTTTAATGTGCTTTATGCTGCGGCCGCAGGAATAATTTTTAGAGTATTATATGTTCTTATACAAAAAAAATCCTCTGCCAAATGCAACATAACAACGGCAAGTATAAAAGCGGCTCTTTGCGTTATAGTACTTCACTCTGTCCACAACGGAATCATCTATCTTTTGATTTTTAAAGGATAAATTAAGGCACAGGTTTCGTATATCTTTTTATAAATTAAAAAATTTTCTTCGTAAACGGAGGTAAAAGATTTGCCGTTACCGGGCTTGATTTCATCTTCATCAAGCAAGAGGTCAAAGCCTATTATGGTATTGGTCTTATCGGTTTTTATTTTTTCGTCGATAAGGTTTAAGCTCTCTATGCTTTTATTTATGATAGAATCTTCAAGTGACTTTCCGTTTTTTAAAGAGTCTAAAAGATTCCGGCATATATCCATACCCTCTTTTGCAAGCTTCATTATTTTTTCCAAATCGGTACTTAATTCTTTTAAGGCCGAGGAAAGGTTTGGAGAAGTTCGGCCAAGACTGTCTTCTTTTTTAGAAGACAAGTTAGGTAAAGCACTCATCTTTTCGATTTTTATTTTTTTTGAAAGAGGCGAAGCTTTTGCTTTAAGTAAAAACTCTTCCATACTTAGGGCCGGCATATTCGGAATTTTTAAGCCCTGCGGTAAAAGATTATAGGTTTTAATATCGGGGAACTCGGCAATCTTACTTTCAAACCACCAAGCATACATCTGCATTCTCTTGTCGCTTAAAACCTTTCCCTCATAGCCTTCTTTTAATTGAGGCGAGGCGGAATAAAGGCTTAGATGCGAAGCTGTTTCCGAAGGAAAAAACCGGTTTGAAAAAGCATTTACATCTTCTTCAAAGCGGCTTCCCTTAAAGTGGGTTTGAAAATCGGGAAAGGCTAAATCGAGTCCTGCAAAAATAATTTCAGAACAGCCTAAAATTCTTGCAAAATCCCAGCAAGCTGTTGCAACGGAACCGCCGGTAACAAGTTTACCCTTTTCGCCTATAAGTTTTTCTATATATTGAGCAAGGGGAAACATGGAAGTGCATAAAAACTTGGCTTTTGTTTTAAGCCGGAAAACGGCCGGATATACGGAAGATTCGGTAATAAGAATCGAATCCGAAATGTCGAGGTCTGCAAGATGAAGATAGTTCCAATATTGAGCATCCATTAAAAGAATAAAGTCGGGTTTTAGGCCATGCCTATGACAAGCCCTTACAGCCGTATCTGCCGCAATGATTATAAACTTATCTTCATTTTCTTTTACAAGATTTATCGTATCATCCAAGCCTGGCCCTGCAGCAATTATCAAAGCAGGACAAGAAGCAAAAATATTTTCTATTTTATTGATGCCAAAAAGACCTTCGGTTTGTTCCATATTTTTTAAAAAATTTTTAAGCCAAAGTTTTCCGAATTTTTTTAAGGTATTTTTGTTTAAATTTGTCTTTTCATTTCTCCGTTTTTTTAAGGCCTCAAACTCTGAAAACCAAGAAGAACTTACATCAATCAATGGCTGAATTTTAAAAGCGGGAATATCAAAAAAAGATTTGCTTTCAAAAAAATCCAACACATCTTTCGGATAAAGGCCTAAAAGAAGAATCAGATTTTCGTGCATAAAAAAATCATCCAAAGGACGGCTTTGTAAAAAAAGAAAAAAAACAAAGAGGTCGGGCTCAATTATAATCAGCGAAGATTTAGGATATTTTTTTGCATAAAGTTCTTGAGTATAGCCCAAACCAAGGCCGCAAAAAATACAAGAGCTTTTAGCCTTTTTATCTTTAAAAAAATCAAGGGAGATATTTTTTTCGGCCTCGCTTATAGGATTATATTTTGAATGCAGGTATTTTCCGTTTATGCGTGCAGTAAAAATCTTTTTATCTTTTTCTTTTAATTTTGCTTCTTCGAGATAATAGCTTTCAGGAATTCTTTCGGCAAATTGTTTAATACCGATCTCGGAGTCAAGGCCCAAGGCAGCAGAGAGCTCAGGAAACCGGCAAGTAAAAAGCTCCGCATTATGAAAAAGGTTCTTATACAAAATTTCACGATTGCCGGCGCTTTCTTTATTCGAGATTGAGCTCAATTTTCATTCCTTTTTTAAGAGGTGTGCCGGGCGGAGGACTTTGAGAGACGACATATCCGTCACCTGTAATTTTTACCGAAAAGTCTTTTTGTAAAAGAAGCTCAAGCAAAAGTTTTTTTGGAACACCCGTTAAGTCGGGCATCTTATCTTTTAAGACGACAGGTTTATTTTCGCTTATGGGGATCCGTCCCGTATGCTCAACGGTTGGGGCGTTTTCCCTTGCAAGCCCGAGATAATCTATAATTTCGTTCGAGGCCTCGGAAATTACGGGAGCCGCAATAACGGAGCCGTATATTTGTCCGACAGGTTTTATGACTGCCGTATATAAAATAATCTTAGGATCATCTGCCGGAAAAATTCCTATACAGCTTGAAATAAAATCGGTCTTACTGTAGCCCCCGCCTTTCTCATTTGCCATCTGAGCTGTTCCGGTTTTTACTGCAATGGGAACTCCGTTGATAGAGGCCCTCCAAGCTATACCCTCTATGGAGCCCGTTCTCATATAGCTTAAAAGCAGCTCGGCATTTTTTTCGGATATAACCTTGTTTAAAACCGATGGCTTATGAAGATAGACAATGTTTCCTTCCTTGTCGGCAACCTTTGAAATAAGAGAAAGCCTCAAAGTGGAACCTTTATTTGTAAAGGCCGTTGCAGCTTCAACCAGCTGCAATGCTGAAACTCCTATTTCCTGCCCCATAGCAATTGTGTGCTTTGTGCGGATAGACCAGTTTTGAGGGGAGGCAAGAAGACCGGCCGTCTCTCCCGGAAGCTCTATATTGGTTTTGGAGCCGAAACCGAAAAGTTTAATCTTTTCATAAAAAGCATTTTTTTCGGTAATATCGGCAATCTGAGCAGTTGCATCGTTACATGAAAGACGGATTACATCCCGCGGGCTTACCCTTCCATGAGTCTTTAAACAGGTTATTGGTTTTACATTGGGCTTGTTAAATTCAAAAAGAGCATTGCAATCATAGACTTGCCCGTCCTTAGTAGTACCCAACTCCAAAAAGGCAGCCATAGAAAATATCTTAAAAACCGACCCCGGCTCATAAACATAGTTTGCAGGACGATCAAGGCGCTGTTCAGGCGTGCTTTCTATAAAGTTTGCAAGGGAAGCAGAAGGAGAGTTTACATAGGCGAGGACTTCTCCGGTCTTTGCATCAACAGCAAGAAAAACGGCAGATTGAGCCTTTGTTTCTTCCATCGTTTTCGATATAATTTTTTCGAGCATGTACTGAATGTTTCCGTCTATGCTTAGATAAACATCGTAGCCCTTGCCTGTATAACCCTTTGTTTCAGGAGGAGGAGAGAGAATATTTTGAAGGGAGTATTCTACGCCTGTTTTACCCCTGCCGTCATCACCTAAAAAACCTACGACTGTAGAGGCTAAGGTATTTTCGGGATAGGTGCGGTTAAACACAGACTCAAACCTGATACCGCTTAATTTATTTTCATCTATAACGTTTTTAACCAAATCCCTTTCACTTTCGCTCATTCTTTTTTTTAAATATAAAAAATTGGATTTGGAATCTTGAATTTTTTCCAAGAGATCTGATTCGTTTTGCATTAAAACAGGGGCCAAGACCTTCGCCGCCTCGGCAGGATTTTTCATAAGGGTTTTATCGGCATAAAGATTATAAATAGTTGTCTGAACTGCAAGGATTTTTTTATTTCTGTCATATATAGTCCCCCTTTCAGTCGAAACCTTAGGCGTAATCACTACAGGTTCTTTCATTATCATGTACTTTGCAAATTGGAGTATAAGCAAAACAACAAAAATAATTACAAGACTTATAAAAAACCAAAACCTAGGTTTTGAAATAAAACTATCTACTTCTTCCATATAAAAACCTTACCGTAAATACCGTCAACGAGGCCAAAACCGTAATCGCGGGAATCATGAGACTCTTTTAGATTATCTCCCAAGGCTAAAACATAGCCCGCCGGAACCCGCACCTTTTCTTCATCGGACATACCGCCTAAATTGCGGAATTGTATAGCCGTCAAGGGTATATCTTTTCCGGAAACCTTCATCGAATAATCGTAATTGTACCCTAATTTTTTAGAAAATTCTATAGGTTCTTCCGAAATACCTACGCATCTTTTTACGGTAAAATGCCCGTCTTTTCGGTACACGATTATATCGCCGCTTTTAGGTCTTGACCAACGGAAAATATACTTATTTTTTAAAGGATGCTTTATACCGTAGGCAGCTTTAAAAATAAATACACAGTCCCCGTCCTTTAAAGAAGGCTCCATAGAAGGGCCGGAAACCTTCTTTACATCAAAGACACAAGACTTGATAAAAGCAAAAAAAAATATAAAGCAAACAAAATAAAGGAGTTTTCTTTTAGTTTTTTTAAACACCTTTTAGCCTTAACCTACTTAAACATCTTTTTTATAGAACCGAAAACTCCGCGGGTAATTTCTCTGCCTACCGTACGGGTCATGCTGTCAACCAAGACACGGCCCAGCCTTCCTGCCTCGCTTCTTTGTTTTTTATTTTGACTCTCTTCCAAACGGCGCCTTGCATTTTCTGCCCGTATTCGGGCATTCTCGGCCCTGATTAAGGCAGCCTCTTCTTTTGCCTTTGCAGCAGCCTCCTTGGTAAGACGTTTTTCTTCAAGTTCTCTTTCGGCAACAAGCTTCTTTTCTTCAAACCGGCCCGTAAGAATTTCATAGGCGGATTCCCTGTCGATTATATCCTTGTACTTATAAAGAAGGGGAGACTCTTCAACAATAGCTTTAAGTTTTGCCTCCCCTACAGTTCCTATCTTACTCTTAGGAGGAGCTATCAGAACCCTTTGACTTACAGATGGACTTCCGTCTTCCTGTAAGAGGGAAACAAGGGCTTCACCAGTTTTAAGCTCTGTAAGAACCTTAGCCGTATCGAATTTAGGATTAGACCTGAAAGTTTCGGCCGAAAGCTTTATGGCCTTTTGGTCCTTGGGAGTAAATGCCCTGAGAGCATGTTGAAATTTATTTCCTAACTGGCTTAAAATACTTTCAGGCAAATCGGCAGGATTTTGCGTAACAAAAAAAACGGCAACACCCTTTGAGCGGATAAGTCTGATCATGGTCTCTATCTTTTCGATGAGGACTGAAGATAAATTATTAAAAAGAAGATGAGCTTCATCAAAAAAGAAAACGATTTTCGGTTTTTCCGTGTCTCCGGCTTCAGGGAGATTTTCATAAAGCTCGGACAAAAACCAAAGCAAAAATGTCGAGTAAAGATTTGGCCTTTGATAGAGGCTCGTAGAATTTAAAACGTTTATATAGCCCCTCCCGTCCGAGGTAAGCTTAAAAAAATCGGCAATTTCCAAGGCAGGCTCTGCAAAAAAATTCTCGGCACCCTCTCCTTCCAAAATGAGGAGAGCCCGTTGAATTGCTCCTATAGAAGAATCGGAAATATTGCCGTATTTAAGCTTTAAATCTTTGCTGTTTTCGCCTATATAAACCAAGATCGATTTTAGGTCTTTTATATCCAAAAGGAGTAATCCATCCTCATCTGCTACTCTAAAGGCAATGTTTAGAACACCTGCTTGAACCTCGTTTAAATTTAAAAGTTTGGATAGAAGAAGGGGCCCCATCTCAGATATGGTAGTGCGGATGGGATGACCGGTTTCTTTTAAGATACTCCAAAGGCGTATAGGATAGGATTTAAACTCGAATTCGGAAAGCCCCAAAAGGCCAAGTCTTTCGTTTATTTTTTGATTAGCCTCGCCCTTTTCGGCAAAACTGCATAAGTCTCCCTTTACATCGGGCAAAAAAACGGGAACACCCATGTCGCTAAAAGCCTCTGCAATTACCTTTAAGGTAATAGTCTTTCCTGTTCCCGTAGCCCCGGCAATGAGGCCGTGCCTATTTGCACGATTAGCCAAAAGCTCTACCCTGTTCTCTCCTACTCCGATAAAAATACCTTTTTCCATATAAACCTCCCAATAAACCGACCTTAAACCGGCTCCCTCCGATTATCGGTCATTGTATGTACTATAAATCAATTTGAATATAATATCAATCCTTAATTTTTAAGAATTCCTTTATTCACTTCCAATTTTTAATATCCTTAAATCTGTATTGCCACTAAGAAATTTTTGTACCGCTTCATCATGTGATATGATAATTAAAATCTTATCCTTAGATTTATTAAGGACTTGGGTTAAAATTGAGTGAATAGAATTTATATCCAAATTAGCAAATGTTTCATCTAAAATAATTAAATCCTTTTCCGCAATGTTCAGCATCAGACGGGCCAAAGCAATCCGCTTTCTCTCTCCTCCTGAAACCTTATCAATTTCACTTGTACCTATGTGCTGTGTTAAATCTTTAATACCCGCAATTTTTGCTGCCGTCTCAAGCTCGGCATCAGAGTACCTATCATTAAACAATAAAATATTTTCTTTGACTGTTCCGCCGATTAAATATATATTTTGATGAATAATTCCTATTTTTTCTTTTAACGAATTTCTATCGATGTTTTCAAACCGAACATCATTAAAAAGAATAGAACCTTTATAATCGATTTCTCCCAAAAGAGCATTGATTAAACTTGTCTTTCCTGCTCCGCTTTTACCGTTTATTAAATAAACATTATGTTTTGTAAATTCGCAATTAAAACTGCTGAATATATTTTTATCGTCATAAGAAACACTCAAGTTTTTGAGTTTTATATTATTTATTTCTTTGCAAATGATAGAAGCATCATTTTCTTTTTCCTTTGCCAGTTTAAAAAAATCTTCTACAGGCTTTTTTAAGGCTTTAACATCTTTTGAATAAGTTCTTAATGTTAAAATACTATTAAAGACGGCAGCGTAGTTCATAGAATACATATACATTGCCAATACGGTACCCGTACTTACATCGGGCGAAATAAAAGTTTTATAGCAGATAATAATAGCGATACTTGTAAAATTACCGATATACTTTAAATAACGGGATTGAGAGCTGGTCAGCATAAGAGAAATATGAGACGAAATATATTTTTTATTGATTTTTTCCAAATGCTTAAAAAAGCCGTTATAGGAAGCGTAATATTTTAAATCGAAATTTCCATATACGGCATCCTTTGCTAAAGCCATTACCTCCGTATAATTAGCTCTTTCATTTATTCTATCCTTGCTTATTTTATCTACAAGTTTTTTACTTACACAATAAAAAAGTATATACCAAAGAATTGTTATCAAGCCCAATTTATAATCCAATAACAAAACAAATAATAATAAGGTCAGCACTTTAATGACAGTACTTATAGATATAAAATACTGCTTAATTACAGCTTCTTTTAATTGTTGAATATCGCTTGTTGCCATCCTTGACAGCTCATCAGGGCTCATTTTAGAAAACACTAAAGTTTTACTGTTCATCACTATCATTAAAAATTCTTTTAACAATTCCAAACCGATACCGTTTGTAAATTTCCAATAATATTTATCCGCCAAATAATCCGAAAAATATTGTACAAATCCTGCTGCTGTCAAGCCTCCCGCCAAAGCTAAAATTATTAAAGGCGGACTATCAAGAAAATTATCCGAAATAAATTTTATTAAGGTGGGAATTCCTTGCGACAATAGCTGGGCCAGTATCATAAAGAGCGTAATTATTAATAACTCTTTTTTCTTAGACAGTATTAACTTAAATATCGACATAGTTCCTCCGTCCATAATAAGAAAGTCAATAAGGAAATATCTCTTTCCTCACTGACTTTCTATTGTCGTAAATCAACAACCCTCCGCACGAATAAAACTTTCGGCTGACACTAATCTCCCAAGACTTCCATATTCGGAATCATAATGCTTTTAGGACCGAGATAGTTTGAATGCTGCACCCTTTCCTTTGAAAAATAAAATTCTTTTTGGGCATCAAACATATTTCCCGAAATCGAGCCGTTATTTATTATGTGCAGAGCCTTCCCGTCAAAATAGCGGGCAAGCCTGAACTCGCCGCCGAAGTCTCCGGTTACCTCATCCTGAAAAAAATCGGAAAAGGTTAATATTTCGACATAGGGCTCTTTTTTTAGGTCGGCTTCCGTTTTAGCTCCTGCACCGACTTCAAAATTTACTATATTGCCCGTAGGTTCTACATTCAAGTAATGAGCAAACTTTATAGAGCCGTGGTAAGTTTTTACGATGCCGTCCTTATAAAGCTCGTGCTCTTTTAAAAGAAGACCGTCCCCGTCATAGGGGGCAGAATAAGGAGAACCCGCCATATTGGGAACGAGCTTGATATTAAGCTTATCTCCTTTTACCCCGCTTCCTTGAAAGTTTTCTCCCAACTTAGCAGCGGAAGACTTTGTATAAACCATCGAAGCGGAGGCTTGCGAAATATAAAAGTCAAAAAAAGAAGCGGCGGCCGTATTTGTGATTATTACATTGACCGACTTAAGGTGCTTGGCCTTTTCGGCGAGAGCCCTTTCTTCAGTTTCCTTTAATTGCTCCGAAACCATATTATCTATGAGCTTTTCACTTTCAGTCGAAAAAGAATTGTCCCCGTAAATTTCAACTTCTTCTTTACCGATAGAACAATCCGTTATAACTTCAATATAGCCCTTGTATTTTTTAAACCGAACATCCACACCTTCGGAGTTTAATATTTGAACTTCCATGTTGTCGATAAAAATTTCGGTAGAATTGATTTCGGCTTTCGTATCCCGCTTTTTATAAATTGCCTTTTGAATCTTGACCAATTCTTCATTTAAGTTTTCGGTATCGAATGAAGAAGAAATACTAAAGGGCTTTTCGGAAGAAGGACGGCTAAGAGGATACCATTCGTTTTTAACAAATTGAGCGGCAAAAGCAGCCTCTTCAATTTTTTTGTTTATTTCCTCTTCGTCCATTGTGGGCGAAAGGCTTACATCGGCAGAACCTCTGTATTTTTTACCGGCTTCTTCAAAATCTTTATAAACCGTGAGCGAAGTATGAAGAACATTTTTTGCACGGTTCATATCCATCTTATCCCTTACCAAAAACATTTCGCCCGATCTTATCTTTGTAAGAACAAGCCTGTATCCGTCTATGTTTTTTTTATTCTTTAAAATAGAAATTATCTTATCTTTCATTATCCAAGTCTCCCGCGTGCTTTAATATATCCGCCTCCTGCAGAGGTTCTTACATATTCTTTATAACCCTTTCCGCAAAAACCTGAACCGCCGAGCTCAAAGTCTTCATCGCCTGAAATCATAGAAATCGAGGAAAGAAGTTCGGGAACATAGCCGGTCAAAAAAATCGGGCCGACTATTTTACCTGTAAGTTTTCCGTCCTTTATTTCGTATCCCTTTTCGACCGCACATTGAATACCCCAGTTTTTAGGGTCTTCCATTCCGCTAAAATAGCCGTCCAAAAAATAGCCCGAATCGACCGATTTTATCATCTCATCGAGGGAAGAATTTTTTGTACTGAAAAAGGTGTTGGTCATTCGGGTGTAGGCCTTGCGCTCAAAGGATTCCCTTTTTCCGTTGCCTGTGGGTTTTATACCTAAGCTCAAGGCCGAAAGGGTGTCGCAGATTCCCCGCTTTAAAATTCCTTTTTCGATAATCTGCGTATCTTGGGCCAAGACTCCTTCATCATCAAAAAGATATGAAGAAACCTGCTCCGCAGCGGCAGCTCCGTCGTGCATATCGGTAATTTCGGAAGCAACCTTCTTGCCGATAAACTCCTTAGCCTTTGCACGGTTTTTAACGAACATATCCATCTCGACCCCATGGCCGAAAGCTTCATGAGCTATAAGGCCCGTAACATTTTGCTTACAGATAATATCGTAAACTCCCGGCTTAATCCTTTCGGCATCCAAAAGCTCCTTTGTTGCATCAATGCTTTTTTTGATATTGCCTTCAACCTCGTGTAAAATTTCCATACCGCAGTTTCCCGAAAAAGCTTGGTAGCTGTACTTTACAGCCTCGCCCTTTTTTAAATAAGGAATAAGATAAGAAATTGCATAAGCATAGGCCTGTTCCAAATCTTTTTTTTGCGAAAGGAAAATTTTGCAAACGGAAACCTCTTCATACCTGACCTGAAAATCTATCATTTCGGGGCAATAGTCAAATCCCTTTTTCATTACGGATTCAAGCCTTTTTATTTTTTGCTCGTCATTCATCGAATCAAAGCTTTCTTTTACTTCGGAATAAAAGCTTTTTGCTAAAGCCTCTTCCTCGATTACGGGATACTTAATTCTTTCAAGGTTTTTCGATTTTAAAAACTCAATATCGGTTTTTGCAATACGCCTGATTTCTTTTTTGATATTTTCAGCATCAATTACATCAAAAGAATACTCCGAATATCCCAGACCGTTATAAACCCGCAAGACAAAACCCCTTTCAGTCGAAAAAGAATCTCCAACCGAAACAGCCGTTTTGCGTACCGAATAAGATTTTCCCTTTGAGTCAGTCCCCAAAATCGAAACATACTCAAATTCTTTAGAAAGCTCTTCTATCAGTTTTTTTAAGACAGGTTTACTGTCCGCTAAAAACTTACTCATCTTTTGCTTCATCTTTATAATACCTCCAAATTGGGCTTAAAGTTCAAATAAAATTATTAATTTTTCTCTATCAGCTTTGCCAAGTTTTCTGACGTAAAGCCTAGGTGTTCTGCGACCTTGGCTCCGGGGGCTGAGGTGCCGAAGCGCTCAATCGAAAAATTATCACACTTGCAGCCTGTCCAGCCTTCCCAGCCTTGGGCGACTCCGGCCTCTGCGGTAATAACACGGATATGCTTTTTACATCCGCCTAAAACTCCATGTTTAAAATCCTTAGGCGAGTTTTCAAACCTTTCTTTCGACATAACGGAAACAACTCTGACCTTTTTATCCTTTACAAGACTTGCAGCCTTTACTGCCATACTTACCTCGGAACCCGTAGCCAAGACAGTTACATCAGGAATTCTCTCAGGCTTGCCTACCGTACAGCCGCAGGCCGAAGCCTCTACATCCTTTACAATGTATGCACCGTTTTTAATCGATTCCCTCCAAAAAAGATCGCTCTTTTCCAAGACAGGTAAATTTTGGCGGCTCAAGATTAAGCATACGGGGCCGTCCTTGTGTAAGAGAGCCTGCTTCCATGCTTCCCCTGTTTCCTCCGCATCGGCAGGGCGTAAAACAAGCACATTCGGAATAGCCCGCAATGAGGCTAAAAGTTCTATGGGCTGATGGGTTGGGCCGTCCTCCCCTACAAAGATTGAATCATGGGTAAATACATAGATTGAAGGAAGCTTCATCAGGGCAGCAAGGCGGAGTGCCGGGCGTAAATAATCGGCAAAGACCAAGAAGGTCGCACAAAATGCCCTAAAACCTCCGTGAAGCTGAATGCCGTTTGTGATTGTCCCCATTGCAAATTCCCTGATACCGAAATAAATATATCTTCCCGAAGGATTTTGATGAGAAAAGGCTGAAATTCCGTCCAAGCCTACGGCATTGGGGCCTTCCAAGTCGGCAGAACCGCCTACAAGGTTGGGAAGAACTTTTGCAAACTCGTTTAAGGCTTTTTTTGAAGCGGCACGGGTTGCAATGCTTTCATCTTTTTTGAATTCGGGGAGCTTTACCGATTTTACAAGGGCTTCATCAGCTCCGCCTTGGGCAAAGGAAAAATCCCATTCTTTTCTTTTTTCGGGATTGGCCTTTGACCAGACTTCAAAGGTTTTATTCCATTCGGCTTCGGCAAAAGCAAGCTCTTCATTTCTCTTTTTAAAGAAAGCATAAGCCTCTTCTGCAACATAAAAATCGCCTTTTCCTTCGAGTAAAAGATTTTTCTTGGCTTCGGCAATGCCGTCTTTTCCTAAGGGAGCGCCGTGTGCCTTGTTTTTGCCTGCAACCGTCGGAGCCCCCTGCCCTATAACGGACTTTAATATTATAAGGGTCGGCCTTTCATCTTTTTTGGCTTCAAGAGTCAGGCGTTCAATATCTTCAAAGGAGTACATAGAGCCGCGCAATACCTGCCAGCCGTAGGCCTTGTACCTTTCTTCGATGTTTTCGGTAAATGTTAAGTCGGTCGAACCGTCAATTGTAATCTTATTTTCATCATAATAAACGATGAGCTTTCCTAATTTTAAGTGGCCTGCCAAACTGGAGCTTTCGGAGGAAACGCCCTCCATCAAACAGCCCTCCCCTACAAGGGCATAAGTATAATGGTCTACTATTTTATGCTCGGCTGTGTTAAAGCGGGCGGCAAGCATTTTTTCGGCAATAGCCATACCTACGGCTGTAGAAATTCCTTGACCCAAGGGCCCTGTGGTGGTTTCAACACCGGGAGTGTCGCCGTATTCGGGATGCCCCGGACATTTGGAGCCAAGCTGCCTAAAACTTTTTATATCTTCGATGGAAACATCGTAGCCTGAAATATGTAAGGCTGAATACAAAAGCATCGAACCGTGGCCTGCAGAAAGCACAAAGCGGTCCCTGTCTTTCCAATCCGGATTTTTAGGATTGTGTTTTAAGATTTTAGCATACAGGGCAGCACCCAATTCGGCAGCTCCCAAAGGGAGCCCGGGATGCCCTGAGTTGGCTTTTTCGATTGCGTCCATCGAAAGACTTCTGATTGAAAGAGCAATAGCTTCCAGTTCGTTTTTCATAAAAAACCTCCAAGATTATTTTTAGGTGAGAGCCGATATTTTATTTCTGATTTCGACCTTCACATCAGTATATACATAAGACAGATTTTCAAGAGACATAGACATTACTTCAATAAAATTAGAATCTTCCGGAGACATAGAAGAAATGAATTCGCTCCACTGAAAAATCTTGTCAAAAATTTGATAAATCATTAAGGCTGATTGACCATCAAAATCCGATGTTTTTAATTTACGCTCATCAAGCTCATTAAAAAATAAAACAAGATTTTTATAAAAGTCTACCAAGTCTGCGCGTAAATCTTTTGAACCATCGTCCTTAAATGGATTATATAGGTTAACCCAATAATCGTAATGCATCTCCAAATAAGTTTTACACTTTGAAGATACGGTTTTATAGTTATTTATAAACTCCGGAATAAAGAAGTCTAAAGATTCTTTTATAAAAAGTCCTTTTACCTCATCATCAAAGCGGGCCACATAATGTGAAGATAAAAAATCCAAAACAAAGCAATCTATAACGGCCTCCGTAACAGGCCTGTTTATAGAATTAAAAAAATTGTCCTCTTTACTTTCGTTATAAGGATAATAAAACCAGCTGTCGGGACAGGCTATCGGTTCATCTAAAACCCCAAATTTTTCCTCGATGCCGTAAGGCATAACACCGAATACATCCTTACGTTCAAAAAACAATTCCATCGGCGCTGCATTTTCATTAAAAAGAGCATCTTCAGCCAAAAAGAAAGCAAAGGAAAGAATCTCTTGAGTTGTCGAGTCCATAGGTAATATCTTTAAGGAAGAGCGGACGGCCGTTTCAAAGAGACTAAACCAATTCGAAATATCATCTTCTAAAAGCTCATGGCTTTCTTTTAAGATTTCAAATTCCGCATTTGCCCAATCCTTGATATGCACAAAAAAACGCATAGGATAATCGAAATTACATTCATCAAAAACGGCCGAAAAATCCCAAGCAGTTACGGCAAAACGCGCTTCGGGATTAAAACTATCATGTAAACGGGAAAAGGTCTCTACATTTTCTTCATAGTCTTCGCATAAAATATTGGAAAGATCGCTTTCGGTATATAAAAAATAAAAGGAAAAAATTCTATCAAAGCTCAAATATACCCTGCGTTTAGGGATTTCTTTTCCCTCATAAAAAAGTTTTGCCTCATGAGCATATTTATCTGCCGGCAAAAAGGGTAAAAACCGCGAGCCGGGGATAAAAATTTTCATTTCATTTTCCGTATCCGAAATTTGTACACAAAATTTTTTGCCGGTAAAAAATCCGTGCTTGCTAATCCATACCCCGTCATCCGAATCGGGATCAGGAAAAAAATACGCGAGCGACAAGGAAATTAAAAAAATACCCAAAGTAGAATCATCAAAATTTTTTAGACCGATAAAATTTTTAAGATCTTCAAGAGTAAAGGCTTCCCCAACATTTTTTAAAAATAAGTTAATTTTAGGCAATAATGGTTCTAATCGGTCAAACATTGTGCGGTATTTTAGCATATTAATCGTTTTTTTTCAAGATCGAGAAAAAAAGGTACCGAAACTTGATGAAATGACAGAATGTGGGAAAAATGATATAATGGATTAGAGAAAAATTTACAAATTTGAAGTTGAGGAGATTATTTGAATGAGTGATAAAATAAAAGAGTTTTGGATTAAATTTTGTAATGAAAAGAAATTGCCGAAAGATACAAAATATGAAGCTTGGAGTTTCGGCAATACAAAAGAGATGGCTGATGAATTGGCAAAATTAGTGAATTGTAACATCAAGACAGCTACGACCTCAGCATTTGAACTATATGAAATTGGAGAGGATATACCGCAGGTGGGAGAGTATAATATTATTCTCAATGGTTCAGAAGAGCCGGTATGTATTACGCAAACAAAGGTAGTGTATATCATGCCTTATAACTTAATTACACCGGAACATGCATGGCATGAAGGCGAAGGGGATAGGAGCTATCAATATTGGAGAGAGGTTCATGACAGCTTTTTTTGTGAAGAATATAAATCGGTTGGCAAAAATTTTTATGAACAAGCTCCTATGTTATGCGAAGTGTTTGAAAAAGTCTATTAGATAAATCCCGATTTGTCGAAGTAAAACAATTAAATAGGATCACCAAGAGGAAAGACCTCCTATGAGGTTGTTGTCCACTTAAGCGAAAATGCAACTAAAACAATGCAAGATAAGATGATTTTGATTAAAAAGTCTTTAACAAGCAGCCACAGGCTCGGTTGGCTGAATTTATAGTTTTTCCACCTCTTCTTTACTAAGCCCCGTTCCTTCAGCTATTTTTTCGATATCAATACCCATTCTCTTAAATGCAACCGCTGTTTCAAGAGCTTTTTGGTAGGCACCATCGAAGAAGCCTTCTTGTCTGCCCTTTATTTCTCCCTGCAAAACTCCTTCTTGATAACCAACATGTTTCCAAGAAGCCTTGTCATGTTCATATTTCATACGGTTTTCATAGAGCCACTTCTCTTTTGGGCTCATTTCCATTATGTTTATTGTTGCATTGGCTTTTGCCATTATAGGTGATTCTTGTGCCAGCATATTACGTACCTCCCTATCATTGGTTTCGATAAATCTCAGCCAGTTGTAAAGTTTCTTTTTCTTCTCATCCTGCTCAATGTTTTCATCGTCTTTAACTTTGGCTAAGTTTAAAAAGTGGATTTCAAGCTCATCGGAAAGCCTTTCGTTTAGGTGCTTTTCTACCACATTATACTCGCTATGTAAAAGATTGTTTAAATCAAAGCCTTCACCCACTATGTTTATTGTAATACATTTAGGCAGTTTTGTATACACTTCGCCTGCTTTTAAGTTTTCAGTGTACATTTTAGCCCAGTAAAAGATGGTACGCTGAACAAACTCGCTGTTCCACCTGTTTTGAATTTCGATGTCGATAATTGTGTTGTTCTTTAGGAGTAATTTTACGTCTAAAACTCCGGTTTTATCGCTTATCGAATCTTTATGAAACTCCTTATCCAGAAGCTCCAAGCCTGCGATTCTTTCAGGCGGAATGTCTAAAATACATTCCAGCAAATCCTGAAGAACATCTTTGTTTTCTTCAACTCCAAAGACTCTTTTAAAAGCATAGTCGTTGCGGAGTGTTATTTTAAATAGTTGTGTCATACCGCCTCCTTGTCAGCCATTATCTCTTTTCCTGCCTTCATATAATTATAGGGTTCTAAATTGAATAAATAGTAAAATTTAAAAAAGAAATTTTAGAAATGTCGAACATCTAAGATCAAATGTCAAACTGCAATAGGATATCTAACCCCGCTCCTTCCCTTGACTTTTTTTGATAATAAGTTAAAATAGTCTTATGAGTGAAATTAAAGGTTTTGAGTGGGAAGACTCATTAAGCGTAGGGTATAATACAATAGATTTACATCATAAAAAACTTTTAACCATCATGGGGCAATTTAAAGATTTGTTCGACTTGCCTCAAGAAGAATACAAACTAAAAATCGGTAAAATACTGAAAAATTTATCCGACTATACATATTATCACTTTGAAGAAGAAGAAAAAGTAATGAAAGAGTATGGTTATCCCGATTTAAAAGAACATGCAGAAATACATAAATCTTTTATAAAAAAAATAAGAGAAGCGATTGTGCCTTTAGCCTCCGGAAATATCGAAACGGGACTTCAATTTTACGATTTTTTGGGCAGGTGGCTTGTTGAACATATAGCCGGAGCCGATCACGACTGGGCGGAATACATCCATAAAGAACATCCCGACGCCCAATTTTAAGCATTCTCACTTTGACATCTGTACTTTAATTACGCCTACTTGAAATTTGCTGCATTTTGGTCTATACTTGAAAATGTTGAAATTTAAGGAAAGTAAATGCTTGAAAATATATCGGTAAAAAACATAGCTCTAATAGACAGTCTCTTTGTAGAATTCGAAAACGGCTTAAATGTTTTAAGCGGTGAAACGGGAGCCGGTAAGTCGATATTAATCGGCTCCTTAACGTTCCTCCTCGGAGGAAAAACCACAACAGATTTAATCCGTTCAGGTACCGATGAGGCAGCCGTATCGGGAAGTTTTTTTATCGGGAATGAACACAGCGAGGCCTTAAAATGGCTTGCAGAGCACGGAATTGAGCCCGAAAACAGCCGTATTCTTATCCGCCGCAATTTAAAACAAAACGGCCGATCCAATGCTTGGATACAAAGCACACCGGTAACAAGGAACGAACTTGAAGACTTCACCTCTCTTTTGGTGGATATCCACGGCCAACACGATCATCAGTCTCTTTTTAGAATTGCAGAACACCGCCGTTTTTTGGACAGCTTTGCAGGCATAAACAACGAAGTGAAAATGTTTACCTCTCTTTATGCCGAACTTGCCGAAAAAAGAACAGAGCTTGAAAACTTAAACCTTTCCGAAAAAGAACTTGCCGAAAAACAAGAGCTTTTGCAGTTTGCCATCGATGAAATAACAAAAGCAAAATTAAAAGAAGACGAAAAAGAAGAACTGGAAGCTGAAGAAAAAAGATTAAACCAATTTGAAAAACTTTTCGAAGCCTTAAACACGGCATCTCAGCTTTTTTCCGATGAATCGGGAATAATCAGTCTTACAAAAAAAGCAATGCATAACCTTGAAACTGCCAAAAATTGTGATGAAGGACTTGAAGACCTTTCAAAAAGGCTTGAAACCGGCTACTACGAATTGGACGATATAAGTTCTTCTATAGATTCCTATCTTTCAAAGCTGATCTTTAATCCTGAAAGGGTGGAACAAGTACAAGAAAGGCTTTCTTTAATATATAAGTTGACAAAAAAATACGGGGCAACGATACACGATGTCTTAAACTATGCTCAAAATGCTGAAGAGCAGCTTGAAAGTCTTTCCAAACGGGAAGCCGGAAAATCGGAGCTTGAACAGAAAATAGGAATTTTGCAGTCAAAGCTCTTAAAACTGGGAAGAATCCTATCCGAAAAACGCAAAGAGGCATCTTCAAAACTCCAAAAGGATGTTGAAGAAGTTCTTTCCAATTTAGGAATGCCCAAAACAAAATTCCAAGTGCGGGTGGACACTAGACTCCCTGAGGGAAACAGGCTTTCGGCAAATCCTTACGGTTTTGACGATATCGAATTTATGATAAGCCCCAATGCCGGTGAACCTTTAAGGCCTCTTGCAAAGATTGCATCGGGGGGAGAGCTTTCTCGCGTTATGCTTGCCTTAAAAACGGTACTTGCGGAAGGAGATGAAGCGGACACCTTAATATTTGATGAAATCGATACCGGCATCGGCGGAGAAGTTGCTGTAAATGTAGCTTCACATATGAAAAAGCTGTCGAAAAAAAAGCAAATTCTTTGTATTACCCACCTTGCGGTAATCGCATCTCATGCCGATAATCATATTAAGATAGAAAAAAATACGATAGGGCAAACTACCAAAACCTCGGCAGCAGCTGTTTCAGGCAAGGCGAGGCTTGAAGAAATAGCAAGAATGCTGGCCGGAGACGAATTAAGTGAGGCTTCTCTCAGACATGCTGAAGAGCTTCTGTTAAAATATGTCCGATAGAGGAGATTATTGTGGACGGGGAAAAAAGCGGAAACAGAGAACTTTATACAAAACGGGTTTATGAATATGATCAGGTAATAAACCAAGTTTTAAAACATGAAGAAAATATTCTTTCGCTTATAAAAAAAGACACATTCGGTGCCGCTTATAAAAGGCTGGTACTTGCCGATGAGATGATTTACTTGGCAACCCTTTATCTGGCCAAATTCAGGCTATCGGTAGCCCTCCTCGGCGGAAAAAACGAAAACATTCTCAATGAAGCACGAAAAACCCTGTATAAGCCCATAATCTATCTTGAAGAAATTGTAACCGACCTTATAGATGCTCCTTTTTCCGAATATGAAGAAGGTGTTGCACAAATTTCCAAGATTACCGAAAAACAAAGATACTATCTTATACGAAAACTGGGCCTGGTAATAAACTTGGTAATAGATGCATACGGGGAAAATACCAAATGGCGTTGGTCCTTTATCGACATAGAAGCCCGTTTTGCAGTAGTTGCAAAAAACATAATGGATCTAAAAGAAATAAGCCAAACGGGCTTAAACCCTCATGCGGAGGATTATGATACCGTAATATATCATCTTAGGCTTGTAAAAAAACTTTTTACCAAAGCTGCCGACAAATACCGCGAAAAATACGAAATTGTTACAAACAATATAAGCGACTTCCGCACTGCAATCCTTTTTTTGGAAGGCTTAAGAAGGGTGCACATGGTTTTAAATGAGCACAGGGAAGTTGAAGAAATCAAACGCAAAATCGAAATCTGGAAAGATAAGATGGAAAAAGATCTAAAGCAAAAGGATAAACCTAAAAAATGATTTTTACGACAAAAACCGTTTTAAAATTATTTGAGGCTTTCTCAATCCAGCGCTGGAACGATCTTATCCGGCCCTTTGAAATAGTCGAAATGGATAAAACAGCCGAAAAGACCTTTTTAGCCTATATAATCGGAAAATACGAAGAAAAAAAAGGTAAAAAAATCGATTGGGATAGGATAATCGACGGTTCCGTTTTCGATATTTTAAGAAAAATAGCCCTTTGCGATATAAAGGCACCTGTTCAAAGAAGAATCCGAAAAGAATACCCTGAAGAATACAAAAAAATTAACGAATGGATATTCGAAAAATATAATGATATTTTTCCCGACGGAGAATTTAAGGCTAAATTTCATTCTTACCTTTTTGAAGAACCCGATAAAGACGATATAACATGGAAGGTTTCACGGGCCGCTCATAAATATTCCACAATAAGAGAATTTGAAATGCTTAAACCGGTAAACGAAGCTTTCCGTTTAACCGAAATTGACGGCTTTTTAAAGGAAGAAATCTGCGAGTTTATGGATTTAACAGGCATTCAACTTCTCCTTGCAAACCAAAATCCTCATAAACTTATAACCGAAATAGAAAAATTGAGGTTTCAGATCCGCTGGAACCAGACGCCGAGAGTTCCTCCAACAACAGTGCTGGGCCACTCCTTTTATGTTGCAGCCCTAACCCTTTTAATGTGCTACGATTTAGACATTAATAATGAAAGAAGATATAACAACTTTTTTTCGGCCCTATTTCATGATCTTCCTGAAGCGGTTACAAGGGATATCATTTCACCTGTAAAACAGGCAACGGATCACTTGCCCGCTGTCGTAAAAGAAATCGAAGATCGCATAGTAAAGGACGAGCTTTTACCATTGATGGACGAATCTTTTATAGATGAGGTTATGTATTATATATCCGATGAATTTGAAAACAGGGTTATTGTAAACAAACAGGTAAAAATTGTAAGCTTTGAAGAGTTATCGCAAAAATATGCCGATAAGGAATTTAAGGCTACTGATGGACGCTTGGTAAGGGTTGCCGATCAGATAGCAGCCTTTGTTGAGGCTGAAAGCTCAATTAAATACGGAATTACCTCCAAACATTTGGAAGAAGGCCGTAAAAATATACTGGGAGCTTATCCTGTAGGAACAAAGATAAATAATTTAAGCACGGATGTATTTTTTAATGCATACCGATAATTGGGAGTAGACATGAACAAGGTAGAAATGGATAGAGACATTTTTTTTCAAGAAGTAAAACAAACCGCTATTTTTTCGTGCATTGAAGATTCGGATTTAATGCAGATAATAGATTTTTCTGAAATTCTTTCTTATGAACGAGGAGAAAGCATTATTACCGAAGGTACCGAAAACAATGGCTTTTTTGTATTATTGAGCGGAAAACTTGAAATAGTAAAAAGCGGAAAATGGGGAGATGTGAAAATAGGTATTTTACAAAACAATGCAAGTTTCGGTGAAACTTCCCTATTTAAAGATCAGCCTGCAACGGCCACCGTAAACGCCTTAGATCCTTCGACAATCCTGCTTATATCTAAAGAACAATTTACGGCATATATAAATGCTCATCCAAAGGCAGGAAACGTTATCTTAACATATATAGTTTTTAGCCTATTGCAAAAACTCAATACTACAAATAAAGAAAGGGTACAGGAAAAGAACCTTGAATTCTCTCCGGAAGATTTAGCTTTTATGGTTGATATGTTTACCCCTCCAACAGAGGCTTAATGTATAAAAAAAACATCTTAAGGCCTGTATTTTTTATTTTGTTCTCATTTTTCTGCTTTGCAGAAGATATCGTGCATATAATCGAAAAAGGAGACACTCTTTATTCTATCAGCAAAAAATATAATACGCCTATAGATTCTATTCTCAAAAAAAACAACTTAAGCGATCCTTCAAAGATAAAGATAGGGCAAAAACTCATAATTTCGGTAGAAAGTTCTGCAAAAAACGATAAAAAAACTAATGCCAAGACCGGTTCGGAGGAGATCACCCATGTGATACAAAAAGGAGATACCCTTTATGCCTTGGCAAAAAAATTCGGCGTCAAATTTTCCGATATCCTTAAACTAAACGGACTTAACGAAAAAACGCCCTTAAAAATAGGCCAAATTTTAAAAATCCCTCAAGGAAAATCCCAAGGCACGGCCCAAGAGCAGGAGAGCAAAGTACCTCAAGACGGCAAGCAAGAAAAAACCTCAATTACAAAGGCAGGCTCCGATAAGGAAACTCAGGCCGTAAAGCCGAGCACTTCTACAAAGCAAGCCGATTCCAAGCTCCTTTGGCCCGTTCCGGCCTCAAAGGTTGCCTATCTTTCAGGTAAAATTACAGGAGTAGTTATAGATTCGGTAAAAGGACAGGCCGTAAAGGCTGTAAGCTCAGGGAAAGTCGTATCCACAGGCCCTCACCGAGGCTTCGGTCAGGTCGTATTTGTTCAATCTAAGACAAAACACATCTATGTTTACGGCGGAATGGAAAAAATCGCCGTAAAGAAGGGAGATACTATAGCAGTAGGCCAAAAGCTGGGAGAGCTGGGAGTAGAATTGCTCACAGGCAAAGCAAGGCTTTACTTTATGGTCTATGATAAAAATAAGCCCATCGACCCTGCAAAGGCCCCGAGAGGCCTCTAGTTTTTTAGTAAAACCCGTTTTCCGCTCAATTTCATTTTTTTACTATTTATCCGTATTTTAAGCTCGACTTTTAAGCAAAAGTGTAGTATCCTATAAGTACAATGAAATTGTGTGGAGGAAATTATGAACATTAATATTCAAGCAGTAAAATTTACGATGGACGAGGATCAGAAAAAATATCTGGATCAAAAGTTTAAAAGAATCGAATATGCGGATAATCTTATTACCGATATTCAGTGCTTTATCAAACTGGATAAAAAGTTTATCTACGACACAACAATTAACTTTAGGTGGGGGGGCACGGCCCATGTTTCAACCGAAAACTATGAGTTTGAGGCCGGCGTCAATAAAATGATGGATATAGCCGACCAAAAAGTCAAAAAAGAAAAGGACAAGGTTCAAGAAAAGAAGTAAGCTTAATTTAAATTTTTAATTTTGGGGGAGCTCTAAAAGGGCTCCCTTTTTTATTTTAAACTCATAAATTTTAAATTATGAAAACAACCGAAAATCAGGCAAAGTCTGTTTACAAAACAGCCTTAAATGTGTATATTAAAAACATGGCTAACATAAGCTTTTCGGTGCTCAATCTTTTGGAATTAGACCTTAAAAAACATGACTCCCTTGAATTAACCTGTGTATCGGGAAGAATGGGGCTTTCCAATAAGATTCTGGAACCCAATATCAACCGTCCGGGGCTTGCCCTTTCAGGCTTTTTCGATTCATTTGCAAATGAAAGAGTTCAGCTTTTCGGACGAGGAGAATACGCCTATCTTGCCACCCTTACGGAAAAAAAAGACCTGTCCACAATCGAAAAAATGTTTTCTTTTAAGATTCCATGCTGTTTATTTTCAAACGATTTAAAACCTCCAAAGGAATTTTTAGAAATAAGCGATAAGCATAATTGCCCTATTTTGACTTCAACTCTTTCTTCAAATGAACTGGCCTTACGCCTCTTACGAATCCTATCGAATACCTTTGCCCCTAGAATTTCTTTACATGGAGTCTTGGTTGAAGTTTTCGGCCTAGGCATTCTCATAATGGGCAGCTCAGGAGTCGGAAAAAGCGAAACGGCTCTTGAACTCATCGAAAGAGGACACCGCCTCGTAGCCGACGATGTGGTCGAAATCTCCTGCATAAACGGAAACACCCTTGTAGGACGGGGAGCCAATAAGATTATAGGCCATCACATGGAAATAAGGGGCTTAGGCATAATAAATATACGCCAGCTTTACGGTATAGGAGCTATACGAGAAGTAAAGCAGATTCAGCTGGTTGCAAAGCTTGAAGAATGGGATGCCGAAAAGGTTTATGATAGATTGGGAACTGAGGAACTTACAACGGAAATTCTTGATGTTAAAATTCCTCTATTGGAAATACCGGTTAAACCCGGAAGGAATGTGCCGATTATTTTAGAAACGGCAGCTAAAAATGAAAGACTAAAGAGTATGGGGTATTTTTCTGCAAGAGAATTCAGCAGAAATGTTCTTAGATGGATCGAAACAGATTCGGCAAGGGCACCCTACTACACTGATGACGATACATATTAAAAGGATTAAATTATGATTTCAAAAACTATTAAGGTTCAAAATCGGGCAGGAATACATGCCCGCCCGGCAGCTCTTATTGCACAAAAATCGAATAATTTTTCTTCGGAGATTTTTTTATGCAAGGAAGATGCAAAAATCAATGCCAAGTCCGTAATAGGAATTATAACTATGGCTGCCGCCTACGGCACAGAGCTCACTCTTACCTGCGATGGGCCTGATGAAAAGGAAGCCAGCGAGGCAATCGAAACTATTTTTAACAATAAATTTGAAGAAGAATAAAATTTTTTAGTTTTATGGAGGTATGTCATGAGATTTGATGATTTAAAGAGCCATGCGAAGCTTTTTTCGGAGTACACCGAACTTAGGGTTCAAGAAAACACGGCTATGTCGGTAGCAGCCCTAAACGGTGATCTTGTAAACAATGTTCAATCCCGAAAAGCCGGAGTTTGTGCCCGCTCTTTTAAGGATGGGGTATGGGGCTTTGCCTCATCGCCTGAACAAACGGACGAGGCCATAGCCTCATCTATAAAATCGGCAAGTGAAAATGTTAAGTTTTTAGCCAAAAAAACGGGAAGCGGTCAAGCTGAGCTTCCGGCCTTTACGGGGCAAGGCACCTACGGAAAATACGATCCTTCCAAGGATGCCGATCAAAAGGAAGCTATAGACTTTATCAAAGACCTTGAAAACTACACGGCAAAAAAATATCCCGAACTTCAATCAAGAATTTTTAACATCTCGGCCAACGGAACCGAAAGGCATCTTATTACCTCGGATAAGGCCGATGCCCACACCTATATTTCAAGGGCAAATTTAATGATGAGCTTTAAGCTCCTTTCGGAAGGCCAGCCCATAGGCCTCTACGATGTATTCGGAGGCTACGGTCAATTTAAAAACCTCTTCGATAAGCCTAATCTTTACTATTCTAAAATAGACGAAATGGTTGAAAACCTAAAACAAAAGGCGGCCGGAGTCTATGCCAAGCCCGGTATTCACGATGTTGTACTCGGCCCCGACCTTGCAGGTATTCTTGCCCATGAAGCAATAGGACATACCACAGAATCGGACTTCGTAATGTCCGGTTCCATTGCGGCAGACTTTATGAATAAGGAAGTTGCGACTCCATTGGTTACACTCGTAGACTTTGCCTACGAGTGTAAGGGCAAAATATGCCCCGTTCCTATCTGGATAGACGATGAGGGAGTTGCTGCAAAGGATGCCGTTATAATAAAGGACGGAATCTTACGATCCTATATGCATAACAAACAGTCGGCAGCCATCTTCAAGGTAGACCCTACAGGGAACGCCCGTGCAAATGAGTTTTCGGATGAGCCTTTGGTGCGTATGCGGAACACCGCAATTCTCCCCGGAAAGGATAAGCTAAAGGACATGATAGCGAGCATTGATGACGGCTACTATTTTGTACGCTCATCGAATGGGCAGGCTGACTCTACAAGCGAATTTATGTTCGGCGTAGTGCTCGGTTATGAAATTAAAAATGGAAAAATCGGCAGGGCCGTAAAGGACTGCACTATAGCGGGAGTAGCCTTCGACATGCTTAAAACCGTAACAATGGTAAGCGACGATATGAGTTGGAGCAATGCCGGCATGTGCGGAAAAAAGCAGCTCATCAATGTAGGAATGGGCGGCCCCGCAATCAAGTGTAAAATCGGAGTAGGAGGACGGGAATAATGAGCGGATTTGACGGAATAAAACATGCGGAATTTATCTTGTATGCCCTTAAAAAAGAGGGCGCCGATAAGGCTACGGCAAGGGTTTCAAAAAGCGTAAAAAGCGAAATGAATATTGATGCGGGCCGTTTAAGCCTTTACAGGAGCACGACGGATATTTCCGTTTCGATGACCTCCCTTGTAGAAACCAAAAAGGGCTATATTGCAGGAAACGATTTAAGCGAAAAGACATTAAAAGAAAATGCAGCAAAGGCTGTTTCTCTTTCTCGTTCTTCCGAAAAGGATGATGGGAACGATATTTCACCTATGCAAAAGGGAGAAACTCTTTCCTACGGCGATACGGAACCCAATAACGAAAAAATGTATGAGAGGCTAAAAGAATTTTTGGATTATACAAAATCGGCCTACCCTACCTTACAATTAAATCAATGTGTTTTGGACTTTACACGAAGCGAACAAAACTTTGCAAACTCAAACGGAGTGCGCTTTACACAAAGCTCAGGCATATACAATTTTACGGCAATGTTCTTTGCAAAAGACGGCAAGGGTACGAGCAGCTTTAACTATAGCGGAGCCGCTCACCTTAACTTGGATAAGCCCTTAAAGGACTGGGGAAACCTCGATGAGATTATGAGGGAAAACTGCGGTCAAACGGTTACCTCACCTCTTTCAGGTTCCTTTACAGGGGATATAGTTATAACTCCTATGAGTATGATAGATTTTGCAGGTACTATGCTGGGGCTTTTTATGGGAGATATGCCCCTCATTACAGGCACATCTATTTGGAAGGATAAATTAAACCAAAAAGTACTATCGGATTTATTTACCCTCCATTCGTTTCCCCGAAAGCCGGCGGGCACTGAACTTGAAAGCCTTTACACGGGAGACGGCTTTAAGGCCGAAAACAAAACACTCATCGAAAAGGGCGTTTTAAAAGACTTTGTTTTAGGGCTTTACGGTTCTAAAAAAACAGGCCTTCCGCGCTGTGTTTCTGGAGGAGAAGGCTTAATCATCGAAAGCGGAAATACGGCAAAGGCCGATATGATTAAGAACGTCAAAAAGGGAATTTTGCTCGGCCGTTTTTCAGGCGGAAACCCTGCCGCAAACGGAGACTTTTCGGGCGTTGCAAAAAATTCCTACCTCATCGAAAACGGCGAAATTACAAAACCTCTTTCCGAAACGATGATAGCAGGAAACATCGTAAAGATGTTCAGCGATATAATTTCCGTTTCAAAAGAAAAAGTAGACTACGGAAACGCAATAGTTCCGTGGATGCATTCTACAGGCATTACAATTTCGGGAAAATAAAATGAGAAAAAACCGCCCTAGCCTTTATTAAGGGTTAGGCGGTTTTATTTTAAGGATAAAAAATGTTACCTTCTAAAGAAGAAGCAGAAAGATTACTTGAAGAAGCTTATTTAAAAAATCCCGGCCCTTGGAGAGAACACTCCATTGTTGCAGCCAAGTGTGCGCAAAAAATTGCCTCAACCTGTAAGGACTTGGATCCTGTCAAGGCCTACATCTTGGGACTTCTTCACGATATAGGACGGAGGGAAGGTATAACAGGTCTAGCCCATGTAATAGACGGTTATGAGTATCTTATGAAATTAGGCTATGATGAGGCTGCCCGAGTATGTATAACTCATTCTTTTTCTATAAAAAAAATAGAAACCTACATCGGCAAAAACGATGTCAGCTCTGAAGCATATAAAAAAATAAAAAACCTTATCGACGAATACGAATATGACGATTACGACAGACTCATTCAGCTATGCGACAGCATTGCTCTCCCTCAAGGCTCTGCAAAAATAGAAGAGAGAATGAGCGATGTAAAAAAACGCCACGGCTATTATCCCCAAGACAAATGGAACAAACACATCGAACTAAAAAAATACTTTGAACAAAAATCCGGCTTGGATATAGATGAGCTAGGGATTCAGGTGTAGAGATTGTTTTGAGAACATTCGGTTACATTTTATCAATAAAGAATTAGTATTCGGCTAAAGTATCGGTTTTTACTTCATTAAAAGTTTTTCGCACCTTTACATATTTAATAACATCAATTATCAGGATTATGAGAGCCATAATAAAAATTATAAAATAAATAATTATTAAAAAATAAAAATATACATACTGAAATAAAAATATAAAAAAATTATTAATTGAATGAACAAGAATAGGAACATAAATATTATCTGTTTTTTCATAACAATAAGTCAATAAAATTCCGTCAAGCACAAGAGAAAACATTTTTATATTAAATCCATAACCTGGTATATGTAAAAAAGCAAAAAATATTGAAGAAATAAATACAGCAATAAATACATTGCTTATTTCTTTTAATTTATTATACAGAAGTCCTCTATAAAATATTTCTTCAAAAATAGGGCCAATGATTACGGTACTTATAAGCATAAAAGGTTCAAAACGAGGTCTTTGCAATTTTTCTAAAACCAAAATATCATATACAGTAATATTTTTTTTACCCGTTAAAACATCATTAAAATATTTAAAAAAATTAAAAAGAAAAGAATTATCAAAAATAAAGGATATTATATAATATATCATCGTAATTGATGACAGATAAATCATCCCTTTTATAATAACAGAGAAATTTAATTTTTTATAAGTAAATATTATCTTTAAATCTTTTGAATAAAATAAATAGAAAATGATTATAAACAGTAAAAATAATAAACTACCGAAAATTCCATTATATTTAACGAATAAGGTATAATAGTAATTATAAAAATTTTTGAAAAGAAATTTACCGGTGTAAGAAATTATCAAAAAAACAAGAATATACAATATAAAAAGAAAGCACAGATCTTTTATTACTTTTTTATTCATATTTTCCTCCAAAAATGTTTATATAAAATTCACAAGATATATAATAACATATAAATTTTAATAGGTAAAGGGTAAAAAAATATTGATAAAAAAAATATTCGGGTTTATCTTACTAAAGACAACAAAATAGAATCTTCTAAATTTTCACTATAAAATGTAAGAGTATTATATATGTTTTCGGTTTCAAATAAGCCATCATCTAAAAAAGCAAAACTGTAGGGCAAAAAACACTTTATAACATCCCCCTCTTTTATTTTAGGTTCAGGTTCGGCTATGGTAATTTTAAAGCCGTTATAATCGATCTCACCCATACAAGGTAAAAATTCAACAGCTTCATTAGTCAGCAGATCCTTTTTATAAGAAACAGATTCTTTGTTATTGCAGCTTTGTATAATAGAATCTAGCATTTCTAAAAAAAGCGTGTCTGTCGGTTTACCAAAAGCATATCCAATTGCTTCCCATCCTGTATATTCAGAGTTAATTAATTCTTTTAAAAATCTTATACCACCTTTATCAATTAGGTTTACTTTATTATCGACATCCCAATCCATTCCACCTTTTTTCCAAAAACACCATGATAAAAAAAGAGTCATCGCTCCCCGCTGCCCTGCAGAATCGCTTAAACTGGCTGCACTATTTTTACAGAAAGAATAAGCGGTCGTGTCTTTTAAGAATTTATTAAAAAATTTTATATTTCCTCCGCTAAACCCGTATCCGATTAAATTTTCAGATAAATGACTTAATCCTTCATCTAGAAATACATTCATTCGACCAGCTCCTAAATTTCCTTCGATTATGCGAGAATATGTTTTTGCCGTAAAACTGACAGCATGAGTAAGTTCATGTCCGATTGTTGCTGCTATGGCTTTATAATAATAATTATCGGAAGGATTTCCAGAAGGAATTGCTGCATATATAATATCTGCCTCATTACTTGACGGATTATATAAAACAGAATTTTTATCCTTGTTATTTTTAAAGAAATCTGCAGGATTAAAAAAACCTAAAGCTTTTTTTTTTCATCATTTATAGTTTGAGTAAAAATAATACTTATCTTGCCGTTTTTATCAATATCGGCAGCTTTTCCAAAAATTTTTAAAACTCGATCCAAAATAATATTTTCAACCTCATTGATACAAAGATCTAAAAAAACTGTATCGGTTAAAGTTTTTTTTGGAATCCAAACATCAATATTATCTGAACTATAATATTTTTTAAAGGAAATATAATGAGGCTCCGCAATCTGATTTTTAGTATTAACAATATAAAATTTTTTTTCGTTTTTATTTTCAATTGTATTTTTAAAATATCTAAGAATAGGAACATCCGGTATAGGAGAGACTGAGTTAATATTATCATAACATCTAAATATTTTTAAACCATCCTCATCTTCCAAATTTTTATCTTTGCAGTTAAAATAATTTAAGTTTTTCTTTTTAATAAAAAGATTTTCAGCACTTCCGTTTAATGAAGCAATATAAGCTTTATACTTTTGATGTTTAAACACAGAAACAAAGGGTGTTTTAAGAATGCGGAATTTTGTCTCCATCAAATCATTATTAAAACGTTCTAATACGGTTATGGAAATTACTTTTTCATATCCCATAGCTATTACTTTTATTTTGTGCTTTCCCGGTAAAAGGTTAACAGAAATCTGAGAACCTGTACCTAAATCACCGTTAATAGAGGATTTCCAATAAGCGGAGTCAATATCCTTATTAATAGACAATACAACAGGTAAATCATCATAGTATACATTGTTTTCTATCGGAGAGATAATATGAAAGATAAAATCATCTGTACTGTATTTATTTTTGCATGAAATCAATAAAATACAAAAAAGAAAAAATAAAAGTTTATTCCGCAGCAAAATTAACACCTCCTGTCTGTATTGATGAAACAGAATAATAGTTATATTTTTCAAGTAAAGGATCTCCAAAATATTTTTGAGCAGTTACAACCAATCGATAATTATTATTTTTTTTAAGTGTATTAGCAGGAATTATAATATTACACGCATTAGTCGCATAGCTATAAACAGTATCAAAGGTATTTTTTACTTCTACCGTATAAATACAATTTTTGCCGCACGACTTCCAAGCAATTTGTATATTATCGGTATTTGAAACAGATTCACCTTTTAAAATAGACTTGCCTGAACTATCTTGAAAAACAATTAATTGAGCCGCTTCTAATATTTTTTCATGAGGAATGGTTAATTTGTTTTCTTGAGCCGCAGCATTGGTTTTAATATGGATTATAACATTTCCGGAAGCAGGGAGAGACATTTTTCTCCAATAGTAATATTTTGAAGAATCAAATTCCAAAAACTCTGCACGATTATATTTATCGATACAAATAATACGGGCAGCAGTTACGGCATTACCTGTTTTATCTTCCAAAAAAACTTTTACCATACTTTCATCGGATTTATCTGATTCAATTAAAACTCTTATACCGATTTCATTAGATTTGTCTTGAAATTGCTTACATCCTAATATAATAAACATCAATACACACACTATAGACAGTTTTTTCATAAGTGTTTCTCCTATCTTCTTAAACTCTTATTGCACAAAGTTTAGCCCTATTTGTATCAAAGTCGGTATTAAAAAAGATATAGTAATTTTTATATAAAAAAGTTACTTCATCGCCCCAGCCCAAGACTGTTTTATCTACACCTATAAGTTGTCCGGTTTTTATGTCAAAAACACGCAATCCGTCTAAATGGGTTACAATATATGCCCTGTCATTTGCAATAATAGGAAAAGTACTGCTTGTTCCTCCCACAGGATGAAAACCCCATTCCAATCTAAAATCTTCCGCATTTACACAGACAAGTGAATATACATGCTCTTTTGCTATGTTTATCTGTAAATGAGCATCCCTTGATGCAACAGTGGTATAATAAAATTTTCCCTCATGATACTGAATACCGCATATATACTCTGAAGGTGTTATTAGGGGCTTTGTAAAAACAGGTCCTTCTTCTTCATCATATCTGAAAAGTATCTTTCCCGTATTTTTGTTTACTTTTAAAAGACTGCTGTCCAAAATATATAAAATATCGTCATGGACATACAGGGAATTGGCAACCGAACCGCAAAGTTTTTCAATCTCCGTTTCCCATAACACGGTCTTTGTAGTTAAATCTATAGCTACAAGAATACACTTTCCTTTATCTATGGGCGTATATGTATTCATTGTTATAAAATATAAAATACGGTTTTCGATTATCGGAGCTGTCAAAACAGTACATTCTTTATAATTTTCTCTTACATATATTGATTCGGGTATAATCGTTTGTATTTCACTGCTATGAGTATAATCTATTTTTGAAACCTCTAATTTAACAAATGGTCTAAACATAAGGTCGCTGTTACCTCTGGTTGACCAATAAATGTCTATACCATCGGTAACTATATCATAAAGACAGCTATTAAAAATAGCTTCTTTTTCGGTTTTGCCTATTCGTACAGCAGCCAGCACATCTCCCGTTAAATCCGAATGGCAATAGACTATACCGTAGGGCGCATATAATATAATCTGTCTTCTATCTTGACAATATTAGAAAAAGAAAAATTTACATATTTATCCTTAAATACTTTTGAAGACTTCCACACATAAGTGCCGCTTTCCATATCTATCTTAACAAGTCTTATCTTTTCTTGTATTCTTTTCCCTTCATTATTTACTTCGGCAATAAATTCCAATAAATAAAAATATTTACCCTCGGTATAAGCCTGAGAACTAAGCTGTTTACCGTCCAGCTGTAATTGCCATGCATAATCGGGCTTATATACAGGTTCGTTGTTTTCTTCTATGGGCTTTCTTTTACCGCCGAACAATAAATCGCAGGAGGTAAAAATTACCGTAATAAACATCAATACACACACTATAGACAGTTTTTTCATAAGTTTTTCTCCTTAAAATTTATGGCGAGTTTAAAATAAAAGCCCACCATAAATTTTTTATTATCTTTTTTTTGTACCTGTTTTAATCATTGTCTCTATCATTCTTTTTACATCTTCAGGAGGCTTTCCTGAATCTTTATAAAAAATTTCAGCATGGTTATAATCAAAGGTAACATAGGGTTTCCCTTCAATATCGATAGATTTTGGATGGATAGTTTTAGGTATAAATTGACTTTCTTTTGCCACCAAACAGTCATGTTCATCAGAGCCTAGGAGTTTATTTATATTACTATCGATGTTATAGCAGTAGTCTCGGGCAGCCGCACACTGGCGGGCATATCTGGGGCTTCCGCTAAATAATCCCCAAATAAAGCAGCATTTTGCAATATGGATTTTTCTGACAAAATCCATACCATGACCGAAAGCATCAATTTTTTCCCTAATATTTGCAGAGTCGGGCAGCATATCTAGAGTGTTATTTTTTAGTCCTACAATATAGCCCACAGGTATTTCATTAGGAAGTTTTGAAACATGATTATATGCTGTATACCAACTGTAAACAGGAGTGTAATGCCAACGCAGTACCCAATATTGCCAGCCCCAACGGTTTGTTACTCTAGTCCATCTAAGGAGCCTTTCAGTTCCTGTTTGAACCTTATATGTATAAGCATTACTCTCTAAAACATATTTCCTTATAAAGTTGCTTTGTGGAATCATGTCACGAATTTCGCCCATACCGTTCAATATTTCATCCGATGCTGCCGGAGAAATAGCCTTTAAACAAGGTTTAAGCCAAGCCATAATACCGTCATTCGGTAATATTTTATCGTTGACAAAATTCCAAATTCTATCGAGGATATTTCCTTCAGTTAAAAATCCAAAAACCTCTCCAAAGTTAAGAATTAAACCACTAGCGATTGGTATAGCTAAAACACTGATACAGCCACCATGAATAATCTCTACATCTCTTCTTATTTTGGCATTTACGGCAGGCAAACCGCCTTGACTGTGACCTGCAATTGCAAATTTTTCATTATTGTTATTTTCTTTGATGAAGCCGTATTCATCATTGATAATATCTTGAAGACCATACGAAGAAGGCTGGTAGTTCAAAAATTGAAAGCCTTCAAATTTGTAGGTTTTTATACCGCTGTCTAAATTATTAAATTCGCTTGCCTTTGATTTTGATTTACTTTCTTCCGAAAAAGCACCTAAAATACAAAAACTAAAAAACAAAGTAATCATTATTTTTTTCATTTTATTTCTCCTCACGTTAATTTTATAATAAAAGTTTAAATAATGAGTCATCTGCCTCATTTATTTTAATATCTTCATACAATTCTATAACCGTTTCTTTATAGCTTAAATCACCCGGATCACCAAAAATCATATCTTTTTTCTCACTTACCACTCCATTTTGCTGCAATTCGGCAAGTTTTTCGGCAGTAATTTCAGGTACATCATCCGCACTATCATAAATAACGGTACCTTCTGAGACAACTTCTATTTTATTAGGATTTTGAACATCTATTTCGGTAAAACTTCCTACTTTTACCGGAACACCGTCTTTTTCTTCGTATACAATATTTGTTTTGCTTGTTATTTTAGTTCCATCCTCCTGAATATATACATTTTCCACTTCTTGAAGAATTTCGTTATTCATATCAAAACAAATACGGGATGATAGCAGCTTTTCATAATTATTTTTCGATAAAAGAGCGGGAGGTAAATTTAAAACAAATAAGCCGTTTTCCGTATCTTCTTGCATATCCAATGCCAAACGGGAAGCTTCAGAACGAATAAACTTTAAATTTACCCTGCTTAAAGCAGTTTCCGGCTTTAAAAAATGTAGGCTCGAATCAATATCATCTTTTAGCATTAGCCTATTTTCGATAACTTCAGTTTTGGGATCAAAAAATATTACTTCTTTTCCATCGGTAATTATTGATCTAGCCGAGATATCGTATTTTTCCTCTGCCGGAAAATCAATCCGTGTAAGAATTCTTTGCCCAATCGTTTTGATCGATAAACGATAAGTTTCTTGAAGCTTTGCATATGTATCTGTACGGTTATTCATAGTATGAATCTGTACATTTGCCTGAAAACTATCAATTGAGGAACCTTTTTTAGAATTTCATTTGATAGTTACAGGATTCTCTTCAAACAAAGCGGGTTTGCCTGGATTATTCACCTCATTTCTACATGCCGCAATTAGACCAACAATCAAAATAAAAAAGTAAAAATATCTCTTTTTCATATAAAAACCTCCATACTAAAAACAGTATGTGAGATTTTTTTTTATCTGTCAATGGAAAAATAGCAAAGAACCAAAGTTCCATAAAAAAGAACTTTGGTTCCGATAAAGCTCTTATTTGTTACTCAACTATTTCGTACTTTTCGACAAAAATAAGGAAATCGGCATAGTTGTTTATATTAAGAGTTTGATATATTCTGGTCATTTCCTTTTTTATAACGGATTCAGAAACACAGAGTCGTTCACCAATTTCCTTAAAGGATAATTGCATGGAAGCTAAGATAAAACACTTAGTCTGACGGACTGTTAAATTCAGTTGAGAGATATTAAAAATATTTTTTTTAGTGTAATATTTTCTTAAATCATGAGCAAAAAAAACTAAACTGGCGGCTATGAGTATTAAGACTACGGAAATATTAAAAAGGCTTACTTTTAATAACTCTATTCCAAAATTTATATATTGGCAAATAAAGGCAAAAATAAAAAAAAATAAAACAAAAGTTAATTTAAAAATAGTATGATTTTTAAAAAAATTACACCGCCATAAAATTAATAGGCTTACACAATAGAAAAGCAACCCCAGAACATTTCCTCCAACAAATATATTGACAAAAAAAGCAATACAGGCAATTAATGACCATAATAGACTGTATCTTGGTTTAAGTATTAAAAACAAAAATATAAAAAAAATAAGTATGTTTGATATAAAAATTATGCTATTACTTGGAAGAATTTTAAAATACATAAATAGAATGATGTTTAACATAATAAAACAAAAAAAACAGGCTAAATACCTTGATTTCTTTATCAGGTCTTGGGAGTAAATAAATTCTTTAAAAGATACCCAAATTCTCTTCACCATAATTTATAGTATCATATTTGTTTAAATTTTGCAAGAGAAATTCCTACATCAAGCTGCCGAGTTTTTCGCGGATGAATTCGCTTTTTTCTTTTAAGCCGATTTTGCCGGTTTGGAGGATGAGGACATTCGGGGCTTTTGGGTCAAGACTTACACGGCCTGCGGATTCTTTTATCATGCGTAAAAGTTTATCCACCGAGATTTTTGATACACGGGCAAACTCGATGCGGACGGCAGCCTTTCTTTCTTTTAGGCTTGCAATCGAAAGATGATTGCAGATAATTTTTATTTCGGAAAGAGCCAAAAGGCTTTCCACTTCGGAGGGGGCAGGGCCGAAGCGGTCAAGAATTTCGGAGTAGACTCTGTCGAGGTCTCCTTGCACCTTAACGGCTGCAATTTTTTTATAAACTTCCATTTTGGTTTCGGGACTTGAAATATAGGAATCGGGTATAAAGCCCGAATACTCAAGCTCGATAACGGATTCTTGAACAGGCTCATAATCTTGGTTTTGAAGTTTTTGAACAGCCTCGTCCAAAAGGCGCAAATATAAATCAAAGCCGACGGAATAAATATCTCCCGATTGTTCCCTGCCCAAAAGATTTCCGGCTCCTCTTATTTCCATATCCTTCATCGCAATCTTAAAACCGGAACCGAGCTCGGTAAAGTCTGAAATAACTTGCAATCGCTTCATAGCAATTTCGGAAAGAGCCTTATCGTCGGGATACAACAGATAGGCATAGGCTTTTTTGTCGGAGCGGCCTACCCTTCCCCTCAACTGATAAAGCTGGGAAACGCCGTACATATCGGCTCGGTCTATGATGATGGTATTGGCATTCGGAATGTCAATGCCGTTTTCGATAATGGTGGTCGCAATTAAAACCTGAAAGCCGCCCAAACTAAAGCGCTCAAAAATTTCTTCCAGTTGGTTAGGAGACATTTGGCCGTGTGCCGTTTCAATCATAATCTCGGGCAAAAGGGATTGAAGCATAAAAAGAGTTTCATCCAAACTTTCAACCCTGTTATGAAGATAAAAAACCTGCCCGCCTCTCTCCGATTCCCGTCTTATAACTTCGGCAACTTTTTCCGCATTGAACTCGGCGATAACAGTTTCAACAGGTTTTCTGTTTTGAGGAGGAGTTGCGATTACGCTCATGTCCCTTATTTTTAAAAGCGACATGTGAAGGGTTCGCGGAATAGGAGTTGCAGAAAGGGAAAGACAGTCCACATTGTGCTTCATCTGTTTTAATCTTTCCTTATCCTTAACACCGAAGCGTTGTTCTTCATCGACAATCATCAAACCCAAATCCTTAAAGACAACATCTTTTTGAATTATGCGGTGAGTTCCGATTAAAATATCCACTTCGCCTTTTTTTAATTTTTCCAAAACTTTTTTTTGTTCACCCTTTGGAACAAAGCGGGAAAGACGGGCTAACTTTACAGGGAAGTTTTTAAACCTCTTGTCCAATGTTTCAAAATGCTGCTCGGTCAAAATAGTTGTAGGCGACAAAAAGGCAACCTGCTTACCGCTCATCACGGCCTTAAAGGCGGCCCGCATTGCAACTTCGGTTTTACCGTAACCCACATCTCCGCAGATAAGCCTATCCATAGGAACAGGCTTTTCCATGTCCTCTTTTACCTCAGCAATGCAGGTAAGCTGGTCATCGGTTTCTTCATAAGGAAAAGCCGCTTCAAAAGCTGTTTGCCATTCATCATCTTTTTGAAAAGCAAAGCCCGTGCTCGCCTTTCTTTTAGAATAAAGGTCGATGAGTTTTGCGGCTATATCTTCAACCGATTTTTTTACCTTGTTCTTTCTGTTCTCCCAAGACTTTGAGCCGAGGATATCGAGATGAGGAGCCTCTCCTTCGTTTCCTATATAACGCTGAACAAGGTCGGCCTGCTCAATCGGAATAAAAACGGTTTCATCATTTGCATATAAAAGATTTATATAATCTCTTTCCGTATCTAAAATTTTAACGCGTTCGATACCGCGGAATTTTCCTATGCCGTAATTTACATGAACAACATAGTCTCCCGGATTTAATTCGATAAATGTATCGATAACCGAACTCTTTGCAGTCTTTACCGATTTTGGAATTCTTCGGCGGCGGCCGAAAATCTCGTTTTCGTGGATTACCAAAATTTTTAGATCAGGAATACCGAAGCCGCCTGAAAGGTTATAAGGTAAAATTTTTATTCTGTCTTCGTGCAGAATCTCTTCGATACGGAGAGCTTGATTATCGCTTTCGGCAAATACGAAGATAGACCAATCATCATTTAAAAGATTATTTAATTCTTCGCGTAAATAGACTATGTTCCCGAAAAAACTGCGGGGAGGATCGGTTTTAAATTTAAGAGTTTTATTTTTATCTTCTTGCTCGGCTAAGGTTCTAAAATAAATAGACTTATTATATTTTTGTACATTGCTTTCAAATTGAAGTAAGATGCGTTGAGGTTCGGGATATTCCGAAATAAGGGCTTTTCGTTTTTCGTTTTCGTCAAACTGAGTTTTTGTTTTTTTATAAAGCCCCATATATTCTCTAAGTAAAATTTCCGAAGAATTTTTTTGTCTGTCATAGTCCGAATAAAAAACAGGAATCTTATTTAATTCCGCATATTCTAAAACGGAAGAAGATTTTTGAAACGCAAGAGGATAAAAAATTTCTTCTCCTTCAAATGTTTTATATTCTTTTAAGGCATCAATAATTTTTAAAATACTTTCAGAAAATTCCGAATAGGTTTTTAATTTTTTTTCCAAGCAGTCAATACGCTCATCATTCCAAATTACTTCCTTTACGGGATAGAAGTTAATTTTTTTATATTCCTCTAAAGAACCTTGGCTTACTATATCAAAGCTCTTTATTTTTTCTACCTTATCAAAATCAAATTGGATTCGGTAAGCCGTTTTTTCCGAACCCGAATTGGAAGCAAGGCAGATATCCAAGACCTCTCCCCGCAAGGCAAACTCACCTCTCACGCTTACACGCGGAACTCTTATATAACCCCAAAGACTTAAAAGCTCTGCAAGGCTTAAAATATCAAGACTTGAACCTGCAGCAATTTCTACCTTATTTTGTTTTAAATAATCTGCCGGAGGAACCGGAGTTAAAAAAGAACGCTGGCAGGTGATAAAAACGGGAGGTTTGTTTTTTGTATAAGATTCATTCCCGGATTCAAGCAGGCGGATCAGCACTTCGGCTCGTTCGGAAAACACAGGTGCCGTCGGCGAAATAGGCCTATAGGCAAGAGAACCCCACCAAGGCAATACAAAATTTTCTATTCCGGAGAAATCCAAGTCGGCTCTTACGGCTTCCGCTTCCTTTTCAGTCGGAACTACCACGAGGACAGGCTTACGGGTTTTGTACAAATATTCCGTTAAAAAAAATCCGAAAAGGCCTCCGGAAATTCCTGTAATGTTGTAGGGATAAGAATTTTCATCTATCTCATCGAAGGCATTTTTCATGTCCTTCCATGAGCGGATAGAATTTTGTAAGGAATCTATTAGAGGCTGAGGCATTTAAATCTTTACCCGTTTGAGGGCTTCGGCTGCTTCCTTAAACTCGGGGCGGAGTTTTACTGCCGTTTGATAGGCTGCAATCGCACCTTCTTTTTCACCGGCCGCTTCACGGACAATTCCAAGCCTATACCACCAAAGAGAATTGGAAGGCTCCAAGTGCACTGAAATGGAATAAGCGATATCGGCCTTGTGATATTTTTTTGTATTTCGGTAAATCTCTCCGACAAAAAAGTGGGCAACGCTTATGCGCTCACCGTTGGGAGCCATCTCTATATACATTTCCATATTCCGCAAAGAGTCTTTATAATTTCCAAGGAAAAACTGAGCCTCGGCCAAAGTTTCGATAATTCGTGCATCCCTCCCGATTTTTAAGGCATCACTACATACCAGTTCGGTGTCCTTATATCGGCCCAATCGAAAAAGGCACCATGTGTATACGGCATAAGAATCCATATTCTTAGAATTTACCTTTAATTCGTTACGGCAAATTTCTATGGCGGACAGATAAGCGGTTCCGGCATCTTCGCGCCTTCCTATGGAATCAAGGCTTCGGCCCTGCCTGTAAAGCTTTAAAGCATCAGGTTTATCTTGTGCAAAAAGGCCTGCAGCAAAAATAAAAGTCAATAGAATAAATTTAAAACGTTTTCCGGTTATCATAATTTTCTCCATCCATTATTTTACATAAATTTTTATTTTATTCAATCGGGGGAAAGAATCATAGAAGTAGAATTTTATTAAAACCTATTTTCCAGTGTAAAAACTCTCATGACTATACTCACACCATTTTTCATACATTTCAATATACCGCTCTTTGATAAAATCCTGTATTTTTCTTAGGTCTTTATCATTGAGGACTCCTCGATTCTGAATTATTGTATCGCCGTCACTTTTAACAAAAAATTTCGCCGAACTTTTTTCTGTCAATTTTGAATCACTTGCATAAACATGAAAGGCTTCAATAATACATTTAGAAGTAAAATATAAATAATATCCGGCAACTTTAAAAGAAAAATATTTAGGCATCTTAATCTTCCATATACTTTAAACAACTTTTTAAATATTTTTTTGAAACAATTATTTCAATATCGTCCATATTAGTTTCAATTAATGTTCCGTCTTGCTTAAAAACTGCAGCACCATACCCGTTATTTAAATTAAAAACTCGTATTCCTTCAGGAATCTTTTTAAAAGCAAAACCATTAGCAATTACATCGGCTTCATCGGCAATCCTATATAAATCAGGCATATCTTACCTCCACTTTTTGAATTGATGATAAAAATTTTTCGGTATCAATATACAGATTTTCTAATATAGGAATTAAATCAATATATTCTTCTTCAAACTCAGAATTATGAGCATATTTAGCAGAAACGACAAGATAGCCCTTATCCCAACTAACAACATTTCCATATCTCTCCAATGAATAAGGTGCTATAAACTTTAATCGCTCATCACCAAAAGATAATATTGTATAAGAGTCTTCATTACTTAAATAAGCCGTATTTTCTGTTTGCATAAACTAATTATAGCATAAAAATACAGAACCGGCAAGTCTGGAATTTTTAGATACCTAATACACAAATTTATCGTCTTCATCTTTTACTATAATAACTCTTCCCCGCTCTGCTTCATTTTTCACTCGGGCTAAAAAGTGGTCAACGGTATTATTTAGGTCTCGCTTTAAAACAGGGCCCATGTACTGTTCTTCATCGAGAACCAAGGCAGCACGGCTTTTAGACATATTCGCCAAGATTACCTTTCTGAATTCTTCACTTTGATTATGTATCAAAAAAGCCAATTCCTTATCGGTCATAGGAGAGATTAGATATTGAATGTGCTTTGGATTCATATTTATAACATCATCAAGGGTAACAAGTTTTCGTTTTATAGTTTCGGTCAAATTTTCATCTTCAAGATCAAGAGAATCCAAGATACTCGAGCCGGTCTCATAATCCAGTTTACGCAAAATATCGGCCAATACGGAAACACCGTCAACCGAGCTTGTGCGGTTTAAATTTACATCGGCAAGTTTCTTTTTTAAGGCCTCACTTACCTGAGTAAGAACTTCAGCATCTATTTTTTTAAGTTTTGCAAGACGTAAGATGATGTCTTTTTTTTCGTCTCCATCTTCGATGGAGCTTATATAGGCAGCAGCCTGTTTAGGCTGCAACTGAGAAAGAACTATGGCCTTTGTAGCCGGAAGCTCGCCTTGTAATATCCTCGTCAGGCGATCCTTATCCATACCTTCAAGATACTCAAAAGGTACGGGCATTTTAGGAGGCACGGCAGTTTCAAGAATCTGTTCGGCTTTGGCCTCGCCGAAGGCTTCGGTTAAAATAGTCTTAGCCGTATCGACACCGCCTAAAAGGTTTTTGTTTTTATTGTAGATATCGTTAAATTCGTTTAGAATATCATAGGCTTCTTTTTTATCTATAGATTGAACCGTAACAAGTTCTGCTACAACCTTGTCTATCTGCTCCTTGGTAAGCTGGCGCAAAACGTCGGCAGCCTGCTCAGCCCCGATTATAAAAAGAAATTTGGCAACCTTCCTATACGGGCTTTCTTTTCCGGTACTTTTTTCGTCTACAGGAACCTTTATAAGACCATTCTTTAACATTTGACTTTCAATATCGCTCATAAAAACCTCGAAGATTATTATAGCACGGATTAGCCTAAAAGGGCAAGAGTAAAAAAATACTGTAAATTTTTCAAAGTGCCCTATACTCTAAATTTATTAACCTCAAATGCAAGATTTTCAATGCTGATTTTATTTTTTTGTGTAATTTCATTTACTTCTTTCATGGCATTACTTATCTGAACGGCACTGCAAGCCATCTCATTCATGCTCAATGTAATTTTTCGGGTTAAGCCGTCTAATTTAGTCATCTCTTCAGCAACCTGTTCTCCGCCCCTTAACATTTCAGCCGAACCGTTACTTACTTCAAAAGTTACGGAATTAATATTTTTTATGGCATTTAAAATTTCTACACCGGCATTTTCCTGCTCACGCATGGACCGGGTTAAAAATTCACTCATAGATTTTACTTGTTCGGAAAAACTAAAAATTAAACCGAATTTTTCTTCAGCCGTTTTAGAAGATACTGACAAGGAATCGATTTCGCCGCTTAAGGCTTTAAGCGTTGCTGTAATTGTTTTTCCCTGTGCACTTGACTCTTCAGCTAATTTTCTGATTTCGTCGGCAACTACGGCAAATCCTTTTCCGGCTTCTCCTGCATGAGCTGCTTCAATAGCTGCATTCATAGCCAAAAGATTTGTTTGACTTGCAATATGCTGAATAACACTGCTTGCCTCCAAAAGGCCGCCCGATTCTTCTGCAATTTTTTGAGTTACTCTATTTGATTTAGAAACAATTTCTTTTCCGTCTTCAGTCGATTCGGCAAGAGTTTTAATAAGCTCATCGGTTTTTTCCAATGTTTGAGTTATGGAAGCAATATTTGCAGTCATCTGTTCTATTGAAGCTGACGAGCGCGAAACGCTTTCAGCTTGATTTTCAATTGAAGCATTTAGCTGTTTAATATTTTTGATTATCTGTTCAATTGTTGCAGCCATTTCCGTAACACTTGTAGCCTGCGTCAAAGCCTGCTGTTTTACGCCGTTAATATTTTCAGTAATTTCATGAACGGAATCTGCTGTTCGATTCATATTTAGAGCTAGGCCCGATCCGATTTCCGCCATTGAGCGGCTGTTAACTCCTACAGACTGAATTGAATTTCCTATTTTTTCAATTGTTCTATTAAAATATTCAGACAGCTTGGTAATTTCATTATTACCGATTAAAGGCAGTCTTACAGTTAAATCACCCTCGCCTTGCGAAATATTTTTAAGAACTTCAATTACTTTATTAATCGGTTTAACAATATTGTTTGCAGTAAAAAATCCTATGAGTACCGCAATAACAATACCGCACAAAACAACAATGAGAAAAATATTTAGCAGGTTAGATACATTCTCCGAAATAAATTCGGAAGAAGGAGCCGTTATCAATAATTTCCATCCCGAATATCTCATTGTAGACAAAGCTGAAATATGTTTTACGCCGTTTATTTTAGAAACTTGCACAGACGATTTTTTTGACTCTAGAGCATCTTTTAAAAATATTGAAAAATCCGTTTTCTCCGAATTTAATATTTCGGAAAAAAAGTTTTTATATAAAATTTCCGGTCTGCGGCTTCCCAAAATAATTCCGGAGGGGCTTATAAGATAAGCCTGTCCCGTTTCACCGACAATTATATCGCTTATTAAATTCGATAAAGAATCGCCTAGAATCGAAGCATTAATAGCGCCCACAATTTTTCCCTGTAAATCGCGTAAGGGAATTGCAAGTATGGAAACATACTTTCTTTTTGTTAAAGACATTTCAGGTTCCGTAATCACATATTTTCCCTTTATGACAGATTTAAACCACTCGGTATTGTTTATCTTTTCAGTTTTACCGTCCGTGTTATACAAGACGCCGTCAAGACCGCTTATTCCGAAACTAATCCACCCGCTTTGTTTTAGCATTTGAATTTCATTTTTAAACAAATTAATTTTCTCGGAATAAGGAACAGAGTCATCTTGAATAATCGGCATATTTGAAAATGTATCCAGTTTTTTAAATATTGAATCGGCCCTCTCATTTAAAACTTTGGAAGAACCTTCAGCCAATTCTTTGATAAAATATTCGGTATTACGCATAAGAAAAAAAGAAGCAAGGTATACCGAGATTATACATATCACCGTCAAAAGAGACACTGCAAAAAATATAAAAACCGATATCATTTTATTTTTTATTGAAAATAATTTAAATTGTTTATCAATATTTTTGTTTTCTTGTTTCATAATTTTTATTCTCCCAATGTGCGGTCTGCATCTTTTACAAAAGAGTTAAGAACATTTTGAATATCTTTACCCGATGAAGCTTCTTTTAATGCCTTATTCCAGTACTCACGCATTTTAGAAAATCCGGTTATATTATTATAATATTGGCCGAAAAATTTTTGAAGAACGGAATTATATAATATTTCGTCATCGGAAGTTTCAATTTGAATTTTAGATGTAGCCGGAAATCCTCCCGTAGCTTTTACGAGTTTATAGGCCCAAACCTCATCAGTTGCGGCAAATTTTAAAAACAGTTTTGCCGCTTCTATTTTCTGTTTATCGGAACTTTTAAACACACATGCTCCGCCTGCTAAAAATTCCAGTAAAGGTGCAGAAGAATCATTCGGGAAAGGCATATAAATCGGAGTAAAATCTTTGCCCTTATACTTTCGTTTTCCGTTATACATTTTATTAAGCTGCGGTGAATATAAAATAGTGTGAACTGCCTTTGACTCTGCAAACATAGAAATTGCATCATTGGAAGTAAGCTCTGCACCATCAAGCAAAAGACCTTCTTTCATTGCATCAATAGTCCACTTCAAATTTTTTACGGCTTGAGGAGAATTAAAAATATATTTTGAATAGTCTTCATTTAAAAGATTGGCATTTCCGAAAAGGTTTACCAAAAAAGCTCTTGTTCCTTGATCACCGCCCATAGTCTTATAATAGAAGACACCCGGAGTTTTTCCTTTAGGCAGTTTTTCTTTTAAAGATTTAAGAAGAGTTTCATATTCGGCTACAGTCCAGCACCGATCTAAGCGTTTGTAGGGTAAAAGATCTATAAGCCCCAAATCTTCAAGCATCTCTTTATTAAAAGCCATAGAAAAAGGGCCTCCGTGCATGGGATACATGTACGAACGCCTGTCTTTACCGGCCGAGATTTCCAAAAGTCCTGTGGTAATATAAGGCTTTTCGGTTGCAAGAACATCATCCAATGGTTCCAATAAACCTCTGTCTGCCCAAGCAAGAATACGGCCGGGTGCGTCATAAATGATATCAGGAGCCTTGCCTTCAGCTATGGCAGCTTCGATTTTTGCCTCACCATCTGCAAAGCTTATAAGCGTAAAATTAACCTTAATGCCGGGGTATTCTTTTTGAAATGCCTCTATAAGACTTTTTTCAAAACCGCCGCCTTCTCCTGTTTCAGACGTAAAATTGGGAAAACTCCAAAATTCGATTTCGGCAGTAAGCTGCTTTTTTCCTTTATTTGTACATCCCGCAAGAATTAAAAAAGACATACACAAATATAAAATTTTCATCGAAAAAGATTTTTTCATATATTTATTATCGAATTCTCCTAAAATAAGCGTACGTTGTACTCAATATTTTAATTATGGTCAAGTAGGGTCAGAATGTTAAGGATATGAAAAAATTTTTCTCCTCGACAAAAATTAAAAAAAGCGGTATAATAGCTTTGATGAAAACAAAACAAACACTAATCCAAACCAGACTTTTTTCCTTTGAAGATAAAGAGTACAAAGACTTTAATAAAAAGCTGATTCCCAATATTGACGAAAATACGATGATAGGCATTAAAACTCCCGTCTTGCGTAAATTTGCAAAAGAGTTTTTTAAGGCCGAGCCGGAACAAGTTTCAGACTTTATGAAGGACATGCCGCACAAGTATTTTGAAGAAAACAATCTGCACTGCTTTTTTATCGAAAACATAAAAGATTTTAATGAGGCGTTAAAAGAGACCGAAAAATTTTTGCCCTACATCGACAACTGGGCAACCTGCGATAGCTTTTCTCCCAAGATATTTAAAAAGCACCATGAAGAAATTTACAAAAAAATTTTGATATGGCTAAAATCGAAGCATACCTATACCGTTAGGTACGCAATCGGGCTTTTATTGTCGAATTATCTCGATGAGCATTTTAGACCCGAAATGTTGGAGCTTGTTTCAAAAATCAGATCCGATGAGTACTATATAAATATGATGATAGCTTGGTATTTTAGCTTTGCCCTCATCAAGCAATACAAAACGGCCCTCCCCTACATCAAAAACAAAAAGCTTGATACCTTCACCCACAACAAAGCTATCCAAAAAGCCATCGAAAGCTACCGCATTCCGAAGGAAGTAAAAGAGCTTTTGCGAGGAATGAAGGTGAAGGGTTAATTAATACTTAAAAAGATGTCTCAATCTGTACAAGAAACTTTTTTGCTGTTCTTGCGCCGAATGTAAGTCTTGTATTTCTTTTTTAAGGGCTTCAAGCTCATTATATAAGGAATTATACGAAGCTTTCAACGACTCTATTTCAGATTCTTTAGACTCGATGTATTCTTCTTTAAGTTCAATTTCGACATTGTAATTTTTATTTTCTTTTTGTAAGGTTTCATTGATAGCCTGTATTTCTTTTAATTTAATTTGTAAAGCATTACGCTCTTCACAAACAGCTGCACCGTTATTATCATCGGAACCGAAGTTTTCATCTCCAAAATCGCATGGTGTAAATATTTCATCTTCAAATGAAGCTTGCGAAATTTTAGGCATTGTTCTTTCATAATCGGCATGGTCAGAAAAAATTGCAACGATATGCACAATACCTTTTTTTATAAAACAGGCAACTCTTTCCCCTGAGCCGCATTTTAAAACAGATAAATCCGTGCCGGTCTTCCATGGGTGCATATTTACATTACGCCATGTAGGAGACTCCGAATTTTTAATAATCCTTTTTACAGCTTGGCCGGAAGATTTACCATCGATATCGGCAAGCTGTTTTTTTGCTTTTGAGCAGATCTTAGCGGCTTCTTTTGATTCATCTACTTTCATAAAACAATATGCAAGAGGAGAAAGAGTTACCAGATTACCTTCATACGGTTCTATAAATGACATAAACAAATCATGTTCGGAAGGAGTGTAATCTATAATTGCATTTAAAAACTCGGCTTCAGGAATAGCTACTTCCTTTTCAATAAGTTTTATCGCAGGAAGAACTCGATTAAAAAGACTTGTATCAAAACTAAAAGGAAGTGCCGGTAAATTTAAAAGTTCTTCCGAATACTCAAAAAGATAGACAGATCTCTTACCATACAGCATTGCCAAAAGAGCCATAAAAGGAAGTATAAACTTATATCCGCCTACAGGATTAAAAATAATTTCATATCCATATCTAATGGAATCATCTTCAAGTTTAGAGATTACATTCGAAATAAGATTTTTTATTCCGTTCGTCCTAAGTTTTTTCATATCTTTAATTTGCAAGTCTTCAACACGGCATATTTCTACTTGAGCTTCCGATATACCATAGACTTTTACGATAATATTTTTTATTTCTACAGCACAGACATTCCCCAGCAAATTATCACTTGCAATAAGTAAGACACGGTCATTCGAAGTTAATTTAAGACGGTCAAGAATATTTATTTCGGCACAAAGGCTTTTGAAATTGGAAACTCCTCTCTTTAAATTCGGTGAGTAGCTTTTTATACTCTCGGTCAGCTGTTTTTTAATAAGCGTTGAATCTTCGTCCCAGCCTGCCTGTGTTTTAAACAATACTTTTTGTTCTTCACAATTGTTGGCAATTGATGTGCCTACTGTGCAAATAATGTATTTATTCATAGATAACTCCTTTTAACCCGCCGAAACTCCGGCAATTTTTATAGATGAATTTTTAATAGTTCCGATTAACCGCTCCATTAAATATTCCAATGCTGTTATTTCGCTTTTATCATCACTTTTAAATTTCATTCGGGTTTTTATATCAAAGCCTTTTAATGATTTTAAAACTGTGTATAGTTCTTTTATGTGTGCAGAATATGGGGATAAGGCTTCTCGATATTCTTCTTTTTCCCGTAATCTCAATAATCCAATCAACAGCTCAATAAAAAACGAAAGATTAAGATAGAACTGTTTATCATGTTCCGGATCTTCAAAAACAATTTCTTCTATATATTTTTTATTTTTTTTCAATCTATTTGTTATAATTGTTATAATTTTCAATATTACAATTAATTGTTTACTGATAAATTTAAAAACAAAGTCTTTATGTCTCCATATTGATATGGATAGTAACCTTAAAACATAATCTATTTCTTCTCTATCTTCATTTAAATAATTTGTTAATATAAAATTAAATAAGTTTTTGTGCCATTGCTGAGATAAATCGCCTAAAGCAAAAGCAATATTTCTATAGTATTCATTAAAATTATTTTTACAACTTTCTATTAAAAATTGAATATTTGACTCCGGCGTATCTTTGTGCAAAGCACTCAAAAATAAACGCATTTCATCTTGCAAATATTTATTACGAAATTTTTTAATAATAATTTCAGCATATCTTATTGTATTTTTAAATTCATGCTTAAAATTATTATCAATCTCTCTATTATTAAGTATACTCATCCCGTTATTGCATATTGTAAAAGTACAAAATCTCAAACGGTTTCTTTTTATTTTTAAATTACACCTTCTGTTTAAACTATTATCTGCCAGTCTTTTAATTAAATCAAATTGATCACTCCACCATTTAATTATATCATCATTTTTTTCTTTCTCAGATTCCGGATACTCAAAAAAATCATCCCATTTATAAATTGGAGGATAGTTTGGAATAGGTAAACTATTTATATCGATATGAGTTTCTGTTGTCCATTCAACAATAAAAGCTTCATACTTTTGCTTTTGAATATTATTTCTTGGAATAAACGATAATTTATATGGTTTGTTGTCGCCATAAGTATATGTTAAGTGTAAATCACAATCAATATCTTCCTGCAATGGAAAATATTGATTTTTTATATATGAAAAAAATTTATTCTGCTGTTGTCCTGCACCCCGCTCAAGTTCAAATTCTATAAACGGACTATTTTTAGGAAGAGTAAATTTTTCTTCAACATCTATGATGACGGCATGTCCACGTTTCGGTATAATCGAGGTATAGTCATTTACCAATTGAATTTCCTTTTCAAAAGTTTTTAATTTTAAAGGCGGTAAATGATCTTTCCAAAGCGGAATATCTATCTTTTCATTTTCCAGTATCTGTTTATTTTGAGTAAAAAGCACTCCTCCTTGAATAACATCATTTTTATTTAATTCGATTATTATATCATGAGGATATTTTTCGAGACTTTTTGGAGGTATATAAGATTTTTTTTCATTATTATCTGTATTTAATACTATCTTAAGAAATTCGATATCATTTGAATTTTTTTTGATTTTAGGTAAGAATTCTCTATCACTTAACGGAACTGTATCAATAAATTGATTTTCATCTTGTTTTTTATTCTGAGTTTTTTTTCTTTCTATAATAGACGGATGGCGTTCCCATATAACACCGTTATGATTTTTAATCAATTTTTTTAATTCAAAATCGGATGATTTATCTTTTATTGCTTTTATGGGTGTATAAATAACTTCACTATCGGTTTCTTCTCTAACAATATAATATTTCTCCGTATCAATTGTATTTTCATCACTACCGTTAAAATGCAGCATTATTTTCGCAATACTCCTAGGTAACTGTTCTGCATTAAAAAAATACAAATTAATATTCGCTCTAATAATTTGACTTGAGAAATCATCTAAAGATTCAGGTAAAAAATAAATTAACTTTGAACACAACAGATATGAACTAAGTTTTTTTATTAATACCCCTGTTATGTCGTTTATTTTAAAAGAATCCGTATTTACATCTTGATTTAATGAATCGTGAAATGAAAAAGTATCGATTTTTATATTTTTATCTTCACTATTTAAAAGAATTGCCTGTGCATTTCCGCAATCAACAAATTGATTTGTAATTTTATCAGATTTTTTTTCATGATACTTCCAAATTTGCTGCAATAATATAAAAGGTAATTGTCTAATTTCATCTTGACAAAAAGAAAAATTCGGTTTTATACTTGTTAAATCTATTACACAAAAAGCACCTTTTATAGGCTCTATTTTTGGTTCATAGTTTTTTTGAAAACTATCTGCATAGTTTTTTAGATTAATTTTTTTATACGGCAAAGCAGGATATGGAACTATATATTGATAGTCTTTAAAAGGAGTAGTTAAATTAACTTTTTTATCTCCTAAAACAGGGCGTTGAATGATATGACTATTTACTTTTTGATATTGAAGAGTTAATAAATTAATGTTGTGTATTGTTTTCTTTATTTCTTCAATATGTTCAAGATATTCCGTTATTAAACTGTCTATCCGCTGCAATTCAATCCAAGTTTTCCAAATCTTTTTATAGTTTTTATCTGAAAGGAGAACATTGTTAGGCGGAATATTATTCCATTCCCCGATAAATCCTGCATCTTCACTCTGAAGCCATCTTTGAATAAATTTTATCTTTACAGAATATACCCCGGATGCTTTTTGTTGGGCCGATAAAAGCCTGTTTAGTTTATATGCTGCCGCTTTTAACAATCTGTTTTCTGCGGTGTCGATGCTGATAATTCTGTGAGGAGCAAATATTTTCCCTGCCCCGCCTATTTTTTGCTTTATGGTTCTGCCGGGTCTTTTATTAAGCCAACTTATAGACTTCCCGTCAATTTCACGCACCTTAGAAATAGGAAGCATAGTATGTTCACGCAAAATGTTATTTTTTAAAACGGAGAAAATATGTTTAAATGCGGGTTCGGCAAATAAAAATATTCTATACAAATAATCATGTATAGGCTGTTTTTTTGAAATATTTTTGTGGTACTCAATATTTTTATCTATAACAGCATCTAATGTTGACGGTAAATTTTCAAACGTAATCGGATCAAACTGAAACAGATGATGATATTGATTTTGTAGTTCAAATAACTCTTGAACATCTTCATCTTGTTTTAATATTGCCTTATAAAATTGGGTTATTGTTTTTACTTCACTCATATTGATATCCTTTAAATATAGGTAAACAGAGAATCATCTCTATTTACCTTAAAGAGCAAACTTTATTTTTCCATATCGGATACTTCATTATCAGTAGATCTTTGCCCAAGATTTTCGCTAGTGTTTTTGTGAGCATCTTCAGAAACATTGCTTGAATCCAAAGCATATTTAGATGTATTCCACATAAATTGACCATAACCTAATTCCATTGCATTTTTGAAATCTTCATCCAATCCGTATCCTGATATTTTTTCTTCAACTTGGTTTAAGCAATCACCTTGAATTCCTTCTACTTCCAAACCGCGAAGCTTAGGCATAATTTTTTGTACTAATTGGTCGGCAAAGGCTTTGTCCAACTCCTTTTTCAAACCAGCTTCATTACTTAAATTTGAAATAACAGAAGGATAATTATTAATATAGGTTTCGATGGACTGCCAAACTCTCTGGCCGATAGCCCGTCCTGCTTTACCTATAATCTTATTGATATCCTGTATTGTCTCTTTGTATCTTTGCATATTTTCACTTATAGCTTCTGGTGTAGAGTTTTGTATCCAACTGTTCCATGTAGATAATTTTAATAAAGGACTTTTTTCTCCCAACTTTTTCTTTACATTTCTGCTTATTAAAGTATCAGGACTAGGGAAATTAATAACAATTCCTCTATCCAAAACCTTATCAGAAAGTGTTTTCGTTGTCTCATCCTGATTCATTGTACCTGCCCATAATACATTTCTGCCGAGCGGAATTTGATAATCCGCTAAGCCTGAACCCAATTTTACACCGATTGATGGAAGCTTATCATTATACAACCCGCGGCGAATTTCCAATTTACTTAAAAAGTCGGAAAAATATAATTCGACATTGGCAAGATTCATTTCGTCAAGAAGAATAAGCGTAGGTACTTGTTTTAATTTTTCATCACGCTGAGTCTGAACCAATAAACGCAGTACCTCTTTGGCATCAAAGGTATTCTCTATTGAGTTAAAATAACCAAGCATAGACTCTTGACTGTCCCAGTTTGGCTGTACCGGTAAGCTTAAAAAATTTAAACCGCCGAAATGGGAATAAAGACGGGGAAGTTCTGATTTTCCTGTTCCGCTTACCCCTGCCAAAACGGTAAGAGGCGAGATTTCTCCGCATTTCAGAGCCGTATGAAAGGCATACAAAATGCGCTTTGGGAAAGTCAATCCATATTGTTTTATCTCTTCATGTATTTCTTCAAGCCATTCTTCCTCTATCGGTTGGGGATCGGATTCATTTATAACGATATTTGAAAATTTCTCTAACGGAGTCTCTATTACTTCAATTCTTTTTTCCCGGCTTTTCTCAGTTTGATGTATGCCTCGATAATAATTCAACTCTTCTTCCAATGAATGAATTTGATTTTTCATCGGTTCAATTTGACTTTTTAATGCTGCATTTTCACTAAAAGTACTGTTATATTCTTCTTCTTGGCTTTTAACTTTTTCATATATTTCATTTATTTTTTGGCGTTTTTCTTCTAACAAATTATATTTTTCTTCCATTTCTTTAGTGGGGCGATTGATAATATCCTTCCGTAATTGACGGATAGTTTCATTTTTTTCTGCTAATTGCTTCATAACCGAGGCCGGGTCTTCTCCTATCGAATTATGCATTTCTTGATAAAGCTGTTCAAGTTTTTCATAACCTTGGGCTTTTTCTGAAAAATATTTAATATCTTCTTTTGCTTGAGCTAAGGCTTTATCCATTTCATCTTGTCTGTCTCTAATTCTTTCTTCGGTTTTTTCTTCAACTATTTTTTCAAAACGGCTTTCTCTATCTTCAAGGTTTGTTTTAAAATCTTCAAGACGTGCCCGTTCAAATTGAGTTTCTTTTTCAACTTTTTCTTTAATCGAGACTTCCTTATCGCGAAGTTCATTTTCATAATTGACAAGATTTTGTCTTTCCGCTGCAATTTTATTTGCAACGGTGTTATCGATATTTTTCCGTTCTTTTGCTAATAGTGCGGCATATTCTTCCAAACGTTTTTTATCGGCTGCAAATTGCTGCTGATCCAATTCAAAAACCTCCTTTAGACTTTTATATTCAACTTGAAGCACTTCAAATTCGTCCTGTTTTTGACGAAGAATATTAAACTCGTCTTGTATGCATTTATTTGTTTTTGCTAAAATTTCTTCACGCAATTTATTGCTTTCTTCTTGTGTTTTCTGAATGATATTTATTTTATTCTCTTGTAATTTTTTTATTTCCTGACTTAACCGTTCCATTTGAGCAGTATAACTTGCAATAACAGCATCAAATTTTTTTGCTCTTTCACTAACCAATTTTTGAACATTTAGACTGTAGTTTTCAATTAGTCTATTAAAATCTGATATTTTTTGACCATCCAGATTCTGCATTTGTTCAACTTCAGTTTGCACCATTTGTTTATACTGCTCCAGATGTTCATTAAAAAATAATTCCAATTCTTGCATAATTTTTCGGTTTTGATCTTCCAAATATGCAATTTCCTGCTTCCTTTTAGCAATGCTTTCAAAAAAATTAAACCCCATATTTCTCTCCTTATCATTGGGTCTTTTATATTATATTTATAGAATATTTTCCATCAAAGTTAACATTTTTTATATAATATTTAAATTATATGCACATTTAATAAAACCAAACAAAAGCTCTTGTGCTTCTTTAATCGAATTTTTTATCAATTCGGGTACTTCTTTACGAATTATCAGAATATCCCCATGCCCCCTTAGCTTTGCAATAGAATGTATTGTCACAATCATCGAAGGACACTTCTTTTTTATTTTTTCAAGTTGTTTTTGCTCTATCTTGAACAAAAACACCAAAAAAGATGCTTGCAAGCTGATAGGATGGTTTTCTAAGGCTTTTTGCAATCGTTCAATGTTAATTTGTGTAAATACTTCAAATTTTTCATTATCCATAACAAATCCTGCATTTTCGGCCTTTTCAATACAATCCTGTATTTTGATTGCTTTTGATGGCTGAGAAAGTGATCGATTAATCTTAGTAAAAATTTTATCAAAAATATTATAAAAATTATTGATTACATTTATATCCGGTCCTTCCGAATCTATAAAGAATTTTTCAATATCCACTATATCGGTGTATATTTCGGACGGGAGTTTTCTTTGTAGAGCAAAACCCAAAGCTTCTTCAACTTTCATTTCAGCCTTCATCTTTTTTACCCTAATCTTATTTTCAGTTTCGCTATAATAGCTGATATCTTTTTGAGATAATTTTGTATCAATCTTATTCTGTACAGCAGGAAATAAAAGATTTAAAATGTTGTAGCACATCGAATAATATAAATCAATTTTTTCAGATTCAATATCTATATCATCTCCATGTTTTGCACGGTTCCGTAAATCGGTAAGCTCAATCAAAGCATCAATCAATTGCGGAGCTTTCTTTATAAGTATTCCAAAGTTTTTATCTTCTGCTATAAGATGAAAAACAACAAGCGGCATCAACTGAGGTTCTCCTTTTAAACTATACAAAATGCTTCCATATTTTACATTTAGATTCTTTTTGTTTTTTTCTTCTACTATAATTGAGTATTTTTTTATTGCTTTTAATGCTTTTTCTTTTATTTCGGCTTTAGCTTTTCCCTTTAAACTTTTTAAAACTTTATCTTTGTTTTTAATCTCATCTGTAGAATGAAAAAAAGACCATTCCATAACTTCATACAAATTGGAAATTAATGTTTTTTTTATTTTCTGTACAGTCTTTTGTTTATCGGTTGTATCTATTACATCTGTTTTTTGAAGAGCCGGTTTTTCTATTTCTATTATTTTTAGTTTTTTAAAAATTTCTCCATACTTATAATACGGACTTAATTTTTTTATCTGTTCTTCCGTTAATTCTTTTTTTATTTTTTCCGGGATATTTATAAACTTTTGAACTATGTCATCTCGAGATTTTAAAATTTCATCCTGATCACCTTTCTTCAGGTTTTCCGGTACAAAAACAGTACTGAAATCATTCGAAAAGCCTTCTGTTATCAGCCATTTTTCGGTATTCCCTTCCTGTAAAATAAAATACACTGCTAAATATACTTTTTCAGTTTCATTAATTGACTCTACTTTAAAATTAGACTGAGCAGGAAGTAGACTATCTTTCATTGCTTTTATAATTAATTGCTCAACTTCTTTTTTGCTTATATCTTGATCATGTTGAACGGGAAAATCAAACGCCCAAATTTTTTTATCATCATTTTCGCTTGCTTTTCCGACTGAAGTTGTTTTTTTAAAAACTATTAAATTTTTACCTTCTTGAGTAATATTGGATTGAATAACTTTTTCTTCTTTTATAGCTGTTATTTTAGGCAAAAGAGAACCGGTAAAAGAATCCGAATAGATGTAGAAAAAGTCCGGTTCATGATTTGAATTGGAATTCTCCTCCGCATTTTCTTGAACTTCTGTTATTTCGTGTAAAACTTGTTTCCCGCTTTCTGTTATATAATAATTTTCATCTAAATAATTTTTATGATATAATCTTTGCTGCAAAAAATCTATTAAATCTTCTTCCATTGCAGTAAGTTTTTTTAAAACCGATTTTTCTTTACCAGCTGCTTCTGTAAATTTTAATACAAAATATTCAAATAAGTTGAGATTTTGAAAATTAAAACCGGTAATGGCAACCTTATGCCGGTATATCGGCCAAAAAAATTGTTTACTCAGCTTAGTCTTATACGGTATATCGCAATCATATAAAAGAAAATCTTCTGCTTCATTAATTTTATTGTTCATTATTTATCTCCTTGTAAAATAATACCGTCTTGTTTGCATAGATCATAAAAATTCCCTACTGCGGAAATATTTGTTTCCAAGCGGGCATCGCTGCTTGTTAAAAATTCAGAATCTCCGACAAAAATTAAGGCTTTTTTTTGTCTGGTAACAGCAACATTTAATCGGTTTTCCATTGTCAAAAAGCCGTAATTTTTTTTATTATTACATCGAACAGCCGAAAGAAAAACAATATCAAATTCCATTCCTTGAAAAGCATCTACTGTTCCGACTCTTATATCCTTTATTTTTTTATCTTTTAATGCTTGCTTTATTGCATCACTTTGAGCCTTATAAAAAGTGATAATACCGTAAGTTAAATTTTTTCCTTCTTCAGAATTTTTCCATTTTTCCAAGTAGTTTATGATTGCCGTAATTTCAGCCTTCCTTTTTATACTGGTACCGGCCCGTGTTTCAAAACCTAAGTGCTTTGGCACATCAAGCCATATGCATGCTTTGTTTTCGGTTTTGGGTAAATTATGAATAAACTCTTCAGCAGGCCGAGGCGACTTAAATTCTTCCTTATGTTTTTTATAAAAATTATCACTTGCAAATTGCCCTAAAAGCGGATGCATACGGTATTGAGCATCAAGGGTAATAATTCTTTTAATTCCATCAGTTTGTTCCAATTCTTTTAATCGTGTAAAAAGGTGTTCAAACAAACTGAGATTATAATATTCTTCAAGGTCTGTATTTTTTTCAGATTCTGCTTCTTTTTCTTTTTCAATGATTTTTTGTTCCAATTCCTCATCAATTAAATGAGGTAATTGACGGTGGTCTCCTATCAAAATAATTTTTTTACGGGCTTTTGCCATCGGAATAAGTAAATCAGGAGGGGTTGCACGTGCTGCTTCATCAATAATTACGGTATCATACAGCTGAAAATCATTCTTGAATTTTATAATATCTGTTCCTTCAGATTGTTGTGCAGTAGCGGAAATAGCAAAAGAACAATCTTTGATAGCATTTTCAATTCCTATCGGATTAGATTCAAGATGCTCTAAATATTCGTATTGGCATAAATTAGTCTTATCTTTCTTACTTCTATTTTTACGGATTTCTTTTTTTACACATCCGTATAATTCTTGGATATTAGGCTCGGCTGTAAAAACAGCATAAGAAGGTCGAGGTAAGGCTTGAATCAAAAGTTTTTCTTTTAGGCTGCGTAGGTCCTTTAAACTTGCATTATCAGGCATGACATCTAAATAAGCATACCGTTTTAAAATTTCGTTATCTCCTTCATCTTTCAATTCATACAGTAAATCCTTACATCTTTCTCTACCATCATCGCAAAATGATTCCGATGTAATACGTAAAGCTCTTATCTTGGATACAATATCGTATTGTAGTAAATCACTTATGTTATCCCCATCTCTCTCCTTAGTAATTTCAGCTCTTAATTTATCTGACAACGATGTTATGTGCAGCATTTTATCCAATAGTTTTATTTTATTGGACGGAGACGGAGTTTTTTCGTATTCTGCATAAGCGGCATCTAACTCTAACTCATAGGATAAACGTTCTAACCTAGGATTTTCTTTTCTTACGCTTTCTATTAAATCGTTTATCCATTTTTCAATATGCTCATTATATTCTTCACTATCCTGCTTTTTCCCGAATTTAGGTGTAGGTAAAGAATTAATACACACACGTTCAATAATATTTTCAACAGAGGCATGTTGATATGAAGAAAGTAATACTGCCCCTGTCGTAGGATTCTCTTTATTAAAAGCATTTTTAAGCTCTTCAACTATAGCAGTAATAACCGTTGTCTTTCCTGTTCCGGGCGGCCCTTGAATTAAGGCTATATCCGGTGTTTGCATAGCAAGTTTAATAGCATTTCTTTGCGTATCGGTCGGAGGTTTTTTAAACACCTTATCATAAGTTTTTAAGGATAATTTAAAATTGTATGTTTTATTTTTTTGAGCATGAGGAATTTTCCCCTGCTCCTCAAGCAACATTGCAAGATAAGGAATTCCGGATTTTCCTTCAGAAATCGCTTCGCGTGCAGATTTTTGGCGTTCCAACTGAATTTCTTCACCTAATGTCGAAAAACAAATAAAACGTTTTTCTCCCTTAAGTTTCAATAAATTAAACTTGCTCCTTACCGTAATTGAATAGTTATCGCTTTCTTGTATCTCAAGATTTTGGATTTTCTTTTCTTTACGGTCTTTAACCTTTTCTTTATTTTTATTTTCTTCTTCTTTTTGTATCAAATAATCATTCCACGATAAATCTTTTTTACGAAAAAATAAAGGTTCTTCTTCAACAATATCAATAGTCATACGATGAATGATTTTTTTCTCATCAAAATGATTCAAGAAAAGTTTATAAGAATCAGCCTCTTCCGGAATTTTTTCTATATTTTGAATAGAAAACGTACCGAAATTTCGTGCATCTTCTAAAAGGTTTTCTCCTCTTTCTTGAGAATATTTATCCCATGCATCAAGATAGCTGCAGCCTTTCTGTTTTATATTTTCTAATTGTGCTTTTATAAAGTTAGAGACGGCTGTTTTTTCGTTAGAAAATACAAGAGAACCCTTTATCAGAAGATAATTAGGTGCGGAGGATTGACTTTTTTTTGTTACAAGTCTTTTTGCAGAAAAACCGTTGCCGTTTTGCCATTTTTCTGCATCTATTCGAATATTTGTCCCGTAGATTGCGAATGCAATCTTTTGCTTATCTGCATTTTCAATTTTTGAGCGAATTTTGTTTTTTAATTCTTTTTGTTTATTTTTTTCTTCAGGTGTTCTTTTTTCACTTTCATTCTTTTGATTTTGTAAATCATTAGCATCCTCTATTTTTTCATCCTGTTCTTTTTTAATTTCATCATGAATTTCGCTGGTGGGAACAAAAATCTCAGGATTTGCCTGTATTATAAAATAAGTATCTTTCTGATCTTTATATTCGGATATAATATGACATTTTTCTGTAACATCTTTAAAATATTTATCTAACTTTTCTTTATTTTCTTTTGTTTTTTTGCTGTTTATTTTATCCGTATGAATATAAATATGTAATGGTTTGTCTAACGAAATAAGCCTGTCGGCAAAAAAACAACAATTAAGAACTATTGTATTATCTTTATACATTGTTTCAACTTCTGCTAAATGAGCTGTACCTCGAGTTAAATAAAAATCCAAATCCCGTTTTAAACCTTCATCTGATATGCTTAGCTCGACGCCTTTAAAAATATAAGAAGTTTCGGTTCTAATAATTTCTCCTACTCCATTAGGCAGTTTTGCTCCGTATAAAACCTTGCAAGTTATTTTTAAACTATCTTGAATATTGACATCTTTTAATTCCATTGCTAATTTCCCTCTAACAATTCAAAATCAAATATTCTTTTTTTATTAATTAATTCAATTTCAAGAGAAAATGATTTTGCAGGTATTATTATTTGATGTTGAATAATTTCTTCTTTATTATCCTGTATTATTTTACATTTTTCTTTATCAAGATTTACTCTTATAAAAAAAATATCTATCTCATTTAAATTATCTTGTGTACTGTATTCAATAGATAAAAAAGTCCTTTCCGCATTTTTAACTTGTGCAAAACTTAACCTTTCTTTTGTAAAAAGAATTTTTTTATCTTTTTCTAACTCGTGTACAAAAATAGGCTCCTTGTTCCTCTGCTTATTTTCTGCTACATGCAAAACTTTTTGTAATTTATTTCCGCAATAAGGGCATTCTTTTTTTTGATGTGTAAAGAACCAAGACATTTTACACACAGGACATTTTATCGTTAAGTCTTTTGCTTGAGATAACGCTTTATACCATAACAGAGCGGAAGGACGAGCCTTCGGATCTTTTTTACCTTCCGTAAAGGTAGAGTTAAATAATTTATATAAATTTTCGGTTAAAACCAATTCTTTTGGTAAGCCGTCTTTAGTTGAATTACTCGAATTTTTTTTCCAAATCCAATCAAGCTCTCCGCGATAGGCTTTTTCCATTGGATTGCTAAAATTTTCTTCGGCAGTTTTTGAAGCAGCATCCCAATCGCTCCAATCATCTTCCGAATTTGACATTTCCCCTGAAAAAGGATAAATAAGAGCAAGTTTTTCAAATACCATCAATGCAAATGCATATATATCAGACATTTGTGTACAAACACTTTGTCGAAGATATACTTCAGGCGCAACAAAGCGAGGAGTAAAAACAGTGTTACCGATTTTTATATCTTTTGAAGAGATAAAAATATTATCTGCATCTATAAACCAGACATTAGGATTTTCAAAATTAATGTCTTTTGTAACAAAAATATTGTTTGCAGAAATATCGCAATAAACCAAACCTTTTGCATGTAATTGAAATAAAACCTTTGCCGCATTTCTTAAAATTTCAAGACGATGACGTAACCCGCCATTTTGACAATATGCAAGAAGCCGTTGTTGTGCTGCAGAAAGTGTTCCCGAATAATTCTGACCTACAATCCAAATCGGAGGATTTTTTGTAGTCTCATCATCATCTAAGAGTTTTTCTAAAGTACTTAAAGGCATCATATCTTCCATAAATTGCATAACATAACCGGCATAGTCATTTAATAATGCGATAGGTTTTGAAATAAAGGTATCAATTGGTAATAAACGGTTTCTTTTAAACTTTTCCCTGTATTTTTGAAAAAGTTCTTTATTTTTATTTTTGCTTATCAAATTACCGTTCAAATCCGTAACAAATTTAATCACTATTAACGGATTTTCTGTTGTGCAAACAAAACCTTGTCCTCCTTCACCTAACTTTTTGCATAGTACATGTTCTTTATGATATTCATCTTCCGCAATTTTAGGGAAATCTATGTTGTTTTCCATTCTTTCCATATTTAAACCTCTATAAAGACAATTGTTTTATCATCACTATGACCTTTTACCGGCCAATTTAATAATGCTGTTTTCATATTAAGTGAATTTATTTTTCTCTTGTTTTGCAAAGATTTTTTTCTTATCTCTTTTATAAAATCTGCATGTTTTTTTTCTTCAATATCGTTTGAAACTCCATCAGTGCATAATACAATTGAAGAAAATTTATTTTTTTCAAAAATAGAAATCTCCTGCTTATTTGAAATATCGTAACTTGTAAGACAGTATGTTGTATTAGCAAAACAGTCATCTTTTTCATCGGTAATCAAAACATTGTCTTCTTCATTTTTGCCAAGCATAAAAATCATTCCGTCACCAAGTCTAGCCGTAAATATATTTTTTCGGGTTATATATACGAACAGACATGTTGAGCTGCAATGCATTGGATTATAACCTTTTTGTTTTAAACTCAGACTCCACTCTTTTTGAATAATCAAAAAAATATCGTTTATAGGAAAAGTTCTATTCTTCTTTTGAGATTTTTCAAATTCTTTGATAGTTTTTACAACTGCCTTGCATGCATCCTTAGAACCTTTATCGGAAAAGCGTTTACTTCCTAAACCGTCAGCAACTACCGCAATCATTCCGTTTTTTGTTTGCTTTATGATAAAGCTATCTTGATTAGGCATACTTCGCAGAACATGAGACGGACCTCGTACAGAAGCTCCCCATGATTTTTTAGACCTGTATTTCATATTGACCGCAAACCTCATGAAAGGCTGAAATAAGATCTTCAGCTTCATAGCCATACCTGCTCAAATTCGCATCGGAACCACAATATACAAAGACACATCGTTTGTTTTCAGATTGTAATCTGTCAATAAAAGAAGATAATTCTTTTGATCTTACAAAATAACCGTCCGTAAAGACTAAGGCTCTTTCGATATTTTGAGTTTTAAAAGTATCAGTAAGCTCTTGAAAAGAGCCTTGCCATTCTTTACTTAAAAATTCGACATCGGAATACTCTGTATTGAGTTCTTTTAGTTTTATCAGGCTTTGGACTGCATTTTCTACAATGATTTCTTTTCCCAATACACTCATACTCCCTGAAATATCTTTAATCAAATATATTTGCATTATACTATTCCTATAACAATACAAGCAGAAAAATACTTTCTGCTTGTATTAAACTAAATTAAAAATTAGAAAAATCGTTTAAGGCTTTTATATCGGCGGAAAGCCCCGTTGTTCCGGCAATTTGTGCAAGCTGCTGCATTGAAACCATCTGATTAGGATTTTGTGATCGTGAGCGGACGCTTACACTCATTGTGACCATTTTAAAAAACTGTGAAATACCGGAAGCATCACTTGCCAAAAACACCTTGTTTTCGGTATCGTTTAAAAATTTATTTAAAACGGGATCATTTTGGCTCGTTCCGATAGCCATAGCCATACGGTCGCATTTTGAAGATCGTCCGGAAGAAATAAAGGCATTCATCGGCTCTTCCCATGAATCATTAGGGGCTCCATCCGAAATAAGCACAACAGTCGGACGGTATCCTTTAGACGGAATAATTTCTTTGTTTTCGATCATGTTCTTTGCCAAGCTCAATGCAGCCCCCATCGGTGTCATACCGTCTGCTGTCAGCTGAGGGCTATTAATATTTTTTGAAGGAGTAAGAGGTAAAACTAAATTTGCACCATTTCCTCCAAAGGTAATAATGGCAACTTGTATTTCAGTTTCCATTGAACCTTCACTTTTAAAACTTTCAATCATCTCATTGACAGCATTGTTTAGGGAGGCAATTTTTTCTCCTGCCATACTTCCGCTCCCATCCAACAAAAGAATAACAGGTAAGGGGCGGGCTTTTTCCACCGTAAATTTCGAAACATCAAACATAATCTTTTCTCCTTAAGAATTATTGTTATACAATGCAATATGCACATTATATCACAAAGTTGACACTTTTTCTTCTATTTCTTTCAAAAATTCATTTAAAGTTCTACTGGCATCGGTTTTATCTCTTCCGAAACGCGAGGCTATATCCTGTTGGGAAGGGTGGGAGCCGCCTTTGACTTCAACTTCTTCCAAGTCGGCATATAGTTCAAGATCTATAAAAGTAAATTCCTGCTTATTGTCGTTCATTTTAGTCAAAATTATAAGATCAGGATAAAACTTCAATGTCAATAATGCCGATAAATACTTTTTTACCCGTTTCTGCTTTTTCTTAAAAATTTCATCAATAATCCTGAATTGATGAAAAGCAGTTTTAATCTCTTGATTTTTATCTTCCTGTTTTTCAAACTCTTTTTCGGGGTTTCCAATATCCGACTTCAGCTGATCAAATACACTTCCTTCCTTACCGTCAATGGTGATTATATCGGAACAAATCGTCACTTTACCGAAGTCCAAAACTTGCTCCAAGACATTTTTTGAACAGCCTAGCATGGAACCGAGCTCCCGCATTTTATTTATATCTCTGCTATCAATCCCGCGTGAATGTGCAAGCTGAAGAAGCAACTTCCATTGCCTTAAGATTTTTTGCGGCACCTTTAATCCATGCAAATAGCTTTTTTGTCTTTCCCGTGAAATTTCGTTTTTAACGGCAGCATTAACATAATGTAAAAAAGGAGCTTCTTTTTCAATTTTATATGCTTCCATAGTCTTTGCGATTGTGCTATTTATGACATCACTGTACTTTTCAGCTATTATTTCATCATCATATTCATATCCGGTATATTGAATCTCTTTATAATACCACCACAACGCAATCCAAAGTTTTTCTTTTAAAGTATTGCGTTTTGAAGCAAGATTGTTATCTTCTTTTGAAATTGAGAAAAACTCGTCTGCTAAATATTTAATTTCGGCTTCGAAATTTTCTTTTTTCTCTTTGCTTGCTCTCATTTAAAAAAAATCCCCTACAAAGCAAAGAATTTATCTATTGTTTTTATTGCAGATTTTCCGTCAGGAGCTTCCATAGCCGATGTCAAACTATTTAAGTAATAAAGAGGAGTCAAATCAAAAATGCGCTGACTGTCCTTTTTAATTTCTCCTTTTTCAAATTCGGCCTTTCCATAGATGATGTGCTTTATTTCGGCATTGAAAAATTTTTCTGCGAAATTTAAAACACAAAAAAGAACAATCGGTAAGGTTTTTTGACCGAATGTTATATCGGTAATTATTTCTGCATCAGGTTCAAGATAGTCCAGCAGTTTTCTAAACCGATTCTCGTTAGTTTCCTTGTTTTCTTCAAAAGCCTCAGTTACATCAAAAAAAGAAATATCGGCACCTATTCTCTCGTTTAAACTTTTAAGTTCAGTCTTAAAAGTCTCTGCATTTTTTTTACTTGAGCCCGAATCATTCATCAGTTGAACAATCTTAACAGGTTCTCCTTTTTTCAATGTTTTTGCAAGAACGGCATTTACAGGGAATATTACCGGATTTTCATATTCCAAATCCTTGTATCCTTCAACCGGATATTTCAGTTTTTCGATTTTGTCCTTCATAGGAATCGTCGTAAAAATAATTTTCATATATACCTCTTTAAAATGCTATAATTTTATAAAGCATAATTTAGAATATAGTTTATTTTAACAAAGAGTTGACATTTTTTCTTAAAGAATTATAGCTAAATTTCAATAAAAAACAAGATTCATGGCATAGCTTTTTAAACAGCCATTTTTATCTTTATGCTTTATTCCCCCAAAAAGTCCCAAATTCAAGACCTTGACAAATAATTGTTTATACAATAGTATACCTGCTTGATTGGCCTATCACTAAAAAGAATGGTAACGGAACCAATCGGCATTTTAAATAAAAAATTAAATTGCAGTGAAAAACATTGCAAGAAGGATGGTTAAGATGAAAAAAATATTGATAGTTTTTTTCTGTATGATGATGGTTTCTGCAAATATTTTTGCACAATCGGATTTGCAGGGAAACGGTAATGGCGGAAAAGATAAGCTTGGAGCTTGGGTAGGCTTTCCATTTATAGGTTTATCTTATTCACATGAATTTAATGATTTGATGGAATTTGATTTACTGATAGGTTCAACAGGTATACCATTTATGAGCCGACAAGTAGACATTAGAACAGGTCTTCTTTTTACTGTATGGGAACCTGTAATTGATGGACAAAAATGCCCTCTTACAATAGGACCTGCTGTTGACATTAGTAGTTTTATGGTTCTGTTTGTACCAGCCTCTATTGGAGTCACACTATTATGCCCTATACGTTGGGAAATAAATTTTCGAAGAACTCCTGCATTTAACTTATTTATTGAAGCCGCTCCTGCTATCGGTTTTTCTTACGCTTTGACAGACACTAAACATGGAGTTTTATCTCTTCAAAATAAACAGATAAACGATAAAATTGCTATAAATTGGGTACCTCACATAGGCCTTGGACTTAGATACCGCATTCCAAATAAATAATTCTTAGGAATATTTTTAAATTTCGTAAAAATATGCCTATCTAAATAAATCCGTTCAAAACAACACTCCGCCCCTACCTTGAATTTTTCCCTCACTTCAAGTATACTTAACTATATATAATTATCCAAAATCCATCGGAAGTTAAGAGGTTGTCTATGAATATTTACCGATTTTGTGTTAAAAGCAAAGAAGGCTTACACTTTCAAATACCCAAAAATGAGGAGCTCTTAAAGCAGGCCCATGTTCTCGGCTTTAAAGCCGTTAAAGAAATAAATACCGAAACCCTTTATTTTGTACGCGGAAATCTTTCAAATGAAGAAAAAAAGGTACTGGCCGACTTCTTATTTTGCGATGAGCTTTATGAGTACAGCCAAACCGAAAGCTTTACAATAGAAGATAAAAAAAATATTTTCCATATCGAAACAGCTTTAAAGCCGGGAGTTACGGACTCATCTTCACGCGAGGCCTTGAGGGTGGTCAAAGAACTCGGTATTCTCGGCGTTGAAGAAATTACCAGCGGAAAAGCCTACGATATTCAGGGTGAACTAACCCAATCCGAAATAGAAAAGATTGCAAAAAGCCTTTTATGCAATGACGTTATAGAACAGTATAAAATAGGCTTTGTAGAACCTGCATGGGCTCATGAACATGACGGAAAAAATGAGCCTAATACAAAAGTTGAAATCATAGACATAGCCTCCATGAACGATGAGGAACTTTTAGCCCTCTCAAACGAAAGGCGGGCTGCCTTGGATATTTACGAGATGAGGGCTATCAGAGAATTCTACAAGACGGAAAAGCGATCTTGTACCGATGCGGAATTTGAAACCATAGCCCAAACTTGGAGCGAGCACTGCGTTCATAAAACATTTAAGGCAAAAATAGAAATTGACGGCACCTCTCTAACAGAGGAACAAAAAAAGGCCTATCCCGATCTTTGCGTAAACAGCATAATTAAAACCTATATCAAAAAGGCCACCGATGATATCAATGCTCCTTGGGTGCTTTCCTCCTTTGTGGACAATGCAGGTATTATCGAATTTGACGAAAAATATGAAGTTTCTTTTAAGGCGGAAACTCATAACCATCCTTCCGCCATTGAGCCCTTCGGAGGAGCCAATACGGGAGTCGGCGGCGTTATCAGAGATGTTATGGGCGTTTCAGCCCGTCCCTTTGCCGTAACCGACGTCCTTTGCTTCGGCCATCCCGATACTCCGGCAGAAAATGTTCCCAAGGGAACACTTCATCCTAAGCGCATAATCTCAGGCGTTATAGAAGGAGTTAAGGACTACGGAAACAAGATGGGCATTCCGACCGTAAACGGAGGCGTTCACTACCACGAGGCTTATGCTTCAAATCCTTTAGTCTACTGCGGATGTGCAGGTATCGCCCCCAGAGGAAAGCACCGCACAAAGCCCTCGGCCGGAGATCATATTATTTCTTTAGGCGGAAAAACGGGACGGGACGGCCTTAGGGGAGCTACATTTTCTTCGATGGTAATGGATGCAAGCACCGGCGATGTTGCAGGCTCATCGGTTCAAATTGGAGAACCTATAATTCAAAAAAAGGTAGCGGAAATTCTTATAGATGCCCGCGATCAAGGTCTTTATTCAGCAATTACCGACTGCGGAGCGGGAGGTTATTCTTCTGCCGTAGGCGAAATGGCTTCGGCACTCGGCTGCGATGTAGACCTCGCAAAAATCCCCGTAAAATATCAGGGCCTGGCCCCATGGGAGCTATGGCTTTCGGAGGCACAGGAAAGAATGGTTATCGCCGTTCCAAATGACAAACTCGATGCCTTACAAAAGCTCTGCGATGCCAACGATGTGGAATTGACAAACCTCGGCCGTTTTACCGGAGATGCCGTTTTAAGAGTACGCTTCGGCGAAAAGGAAATTATAAATCTTTCATGCGGCTTTTTACATTCAGGCCCGCCTCAGAGAAAACTAAAAGCGGCTCCTCCAAAAGATGGAAAACCTTTTATAAAATATCCTAAATATACGGAACCCGATCTAAATGAGGCTCTAAAGGCTGTGATAAATCATCATGCCGTAAATTCAAAAGAATACATAGTAAGACTTTACGACCATGAGGTTCAAGGCGGAACAATTCTACGCCCCTATGACGGCCCTGAAGGGAATGTGCCTCAGGATGCAGCCGTTATAAAGCCTATGGAAACGGAAGGGAAAAAAGCCGTTGCTATCTCAAATGCCTTAAATCCGAGGCAGGGGCTTTTGGATCCTTATGCAGCCGCAGCAAGTGCGATAGACGAAGCTGTCCGAAATGCCGTTGCAGCCGGAGCAGACCCCGAAAAAACAGCCATCCTCGATAATTTTTGCTTAGGAGATCCCAACCGTCCGGAAACCATGTGGGCACTGATAGAGATGGCACGCTCTTGCTATGACACTGCCCTCGTCTTTAAAACCCCTTTTATTTCGGGGAAGGACTCCTTTAATAACGAATACCTAAGCTCGGAAGGAAAAAGAGTTTCCATTCCGCCGTCACTTTTAATATCGGCGATGGGAATAGTTCCCGACATCGGAAAGGTTCCGGGCTCGGACTTTAAAAAAGAAGGTTCGGCTATTTACCTTGTAGGTAAACCTCAATTTTCTTTCGGCGGCTCGGTTTTTGCAGAACTTTTCGGCATTCCTTCAGGAGAAAGCGATGCCGTTCCTTCCTTTAAAAAAGAAGTGGCTGAGCTTTATAAAAAACTTCACTCCAATATAATGAAGGGCTTGGTGCTTTCATGCCATGACCTAAGCGAAGGAGGATTAGCTGCCGCCCTCTACGAAATGTGTTTAAGCGGAATAGGAGCCGAGTTAAACGAAGACTTCCACACAAGGCTGGGGGCTTCAAAGATTGCAAGCCTCTTTGGGGAAACCACAGGCTGTCTTCTTGTCGAAGTAAAAGAAGAAAACCGTTCGGCCTTTGAAAAAGAAATGGAAGGTGCTTCAATTTACGAGATAGGAAAAACCTGCGGAAAGACAGGATTAAAACTTTAACGAAGTTAGTTTAAGGGCGAGAAAATATGAGCGGAATCGATTTGGAAAAAATAAAAGAAGAAACTATAGCCGCCTTAAATGAGCTTCTTGAAGCGGCTTCTTTAAAAGCCGGAGACATACTTGTTCTAGGCTGCAGCACCAGCGAGGTTTCGGGAGGAGTAATCGGTAAGGCCTCAAATGAAGAAGCCGGAAGAACAATAGTTTCCGCCCTGCTTTCAGTCCTTGAACCGAAAGGAATCTTTTTGGCAGTTCAAGGCTGCGAACACATCAACAGAGCCCTCGTTATCGAAAAGGAAGCTCAAGAAAAATACGGCTTTGAAGAGGTGTCGGTAGTTCCTGCCCTCCACGCAGGAGGAGCAGCCTCCCTCGCCGCCTACAATCTTTTTAAGGCTCCGGTTATGATAGAACACGTAAGAGCCCATGCCGGCATGGACATAGGAGACACCGAAATCGGAATGCACATAAAATTTGTGCAAGTCCCCGTAAGGCTTAAAACCAAGTACATAGGTGCAGCGAGGCTCACAGCCCTCAAAAGCCGCCCCAAATTGATCGGCGGCGAAAGAGCCGTGTATGAAAAAGTATTATAGGCAGTAATTTTTTTACTACATTAAATCTTTTTCTCTCGAATAAGAAAGTCCTTCGTCTGCGTATTTTTTTAGTTGGCTTGCAGCAAGTTTTTGGTTTGTGATAACCGAAGGCCCGCCTATGCAGCCGCCTTCACATGACATAACTTCTACAAGGTTGGGCGTGGACGAATCATGAGGAAGCTCTCCGCTTTGAATTTTACCATAGGAGGCAAGCTGTTTCATTCCTTCTTTATTAAGGCCGTTTATAAGCACGGGCCGGAGGTTTTCAGGTTTTTTGAGACGAACTCTTACAGCTTCGGCAACACCGCCTGAGGCTGCAAAGCCTCTTCCCGAAGAGGTCGGCGTAATTTTTCCGGGCAAGGCTTCTTCCTTGGAAATATCTATTTCTTTGGCAGTCAGCAAGGCTCCCAATTCTTCTATCGACAAAACATAGTCTACAAACTCATCTTCCAAGCCCTCCCGCCTCTTTGCAAGACAGGGACCTATAAATACCGTAACGCAATCAGGATCTTCTTTTTTTGCCAATTCGGCCGTATAGTGCATCGGGCTTCTTGTATCCGAGATACAGGGAACAAGGGCCGGAACATGTTTTTTTACTGCCCTGACATAGGCAGGACAGCAGGATGTAGTCATTAAGATATGTCCGTGTTCCATTCTCTCTTCAAACTCGGAAGCTTCACGGTCAGCCGTTATGTCCGCACCTATAGCTACTTCCCAAACCTTATTGAAACCGGCTTTTTTTAAGGCAGCCTCAAGCTGTCCCGGAACAGCCTTAAACTGGGCTGCAACCGCAGGAGCATAGAGGGCGGAAACTTTTTTTCCGCTCATTAAATGTTTTATGACATCCACAATCTGCCCCTTATCCATCATGGCACCAAAAGGACATTCCCTCATACAGTTTCCGCAAAAAATACATTTATGGTAATCGATTCTTTCTTTTCCGTTTTCGTCTTTTGAGATAGCGCCAACGGGACAGGATTCTTCACACGGAACGGGGATTTTTATAACGGCATGGTAGGGACAGTTTTTTAAACAGATACCGCAGTTTATGCATTTTTCTTCATCAATACGGGCTCTTCCTCCCGAAATCGCTATAGCGGTCTTAGGACAGTTCATCATGCAGGGACGGGCAACACAGGCTTGACAAGAATTTGTAATCATATATTTACTTTTTACGCAGGCATTACAGGCCTCATCCAAAACGGTGAGCATGGGCCATGTCGGTTTTTCTCTTTCTAAAGCTTCTTTTGCAAATTGAGCCAGGGTCTTTTCTTCATCATAATTTTCCAAAGAACAGCCGAGCCTTGCAATTACCCGATGCCTCATTATTTCCCTGTCATGAAAAATACAGCACCTTATAGGAGTACTGTTTCTCGGAACCATTTCTCTCGGAATATAGTGAACGCCTTCTTGAAGCTTACCTTCAAGTTGGAGCTTGGCAATGCGTACAAGAATTTCTCTTTTGATATTAGATGTGTTATTATTTATGTTAAGCATACTCTCCCCTAAAAAAACGGCACATTAAATATATATAAAAAAATATTTATGAAGTCAAGAGGGAGGAAGCAAAGGCGGGAATAACCAATAAGAAACAATCAAAAAAGAACTTGACAAAAATTGTAAAAAAACTAAACTTGTAGTAGCGATAAATTTCCTGTTATATGAAACACAAAAGGAGGAAGAAAAATGATTCTATTTAAAAATCATATAAAAAAAATAAGCTTTGTTTTATTTTTAAGCCTAGCCCTCTCCGCTTACGGATTTGAACTTAATTCTTATTGGTCATTGGGAGATGTAAAAATTGGCGGTCTTTTCCAAGCACAAAAACCTAAGGCTGCATGGGACTTAAATATTTCCGCATTTAAGTTTTATTTTAAAGACTTGGATTCGGGATTTAATTTATCCTTGAGTCCTTTTTATATGGATATAAAAGCCAGCAATAAAGAAATAGAAACCATCAACAGTGCTGCCGACCAAAGATTAGCTTTTTTAAAACACGGACTATTTATTATGTCTTTTATAAATGCAAAATTAAGCTATGATACCTTAAATTTTATATCCGACACCTTTGAACTAAATCTTTTTACGAGTATTCATGCTGTCGATCCTGTAATAATCGCACGGTTTCAAATAAATGCAGGCTTGGAGTTTGCAATTATAAAAGAAATATATCCCTTCGCCGGAAGAAAATATCCTTTAAAATCAAAGCTTTTAAGTGCAAGGACAGGATTTAGATACACCGACAATAAACCCTTTTTCTTTTGCGACATAGGTTTTGACTCAGGTGCTATTTTATTTATGTTTGAAAGCGATTACAAAAAAGCAAAAGAAAAGGCAGAAAAAGAAACCGTAAAGGATATTTTTGATAAGGATTAAATTTACGATTAGTTGATTAGTAGAAAATTATTTGGGACGATTATGATATACCGATTTGACATTTCTTTAATAAAAAAATATCACAGTAAATCTCAGATGGTAAGGGTGCTAACAGAGGATTGGGTACTAAGAAATTTTAATTGCCCGATTTGCGGTAAACTTAAAATCGAGGCATATCCAAATAACTATCCGGCAGGAGATTTTTTCTGTAAAAACTGCAAATCGGATTTTGAGTTAAAAAGTAAAGAAAGCATTTCCGGAAAATTACCGAATATCATCACGGACGGAACCTATAAAACAATGATTGAAAGAATTACATCTTATAGAAATCCGAACTTTCTTTTCCTGACTTATAAGGACTACGAAGTATCAAATTTCATTTTGATACCAAATCATTTTTTACTCCATCTATTATTTTAAAAAGAAAGCCTTTATCAAATACGGCAAGACGAGCCGGATGGATAGGATGCAATATAGATATTTCGAAAATTCCCGATGCAGGAAAAATATTTATAATAAAAGATCAAATCGAAACAGACTCGAAAGAAATAATAAACAAATATGCAAAAATAAAATCCCTAAAAAAAACAAATATTGAATCTCGAGGCTGGCTGCTTGATATCATAGCTTGTATAGAAAAAATAAACACAGAAGAGTTTTCTTTAAGCCAAATATACGCCTTTGAAAATGAGTTGAAATTAAAACATCCTGAAAATAATTTTATCAAAGACAAGATAAGACAACAACTCCAATATTTAAGAGACAAGGGGTTTATCAAATTTTTGGGAAGAGGAAAATATAAAAAGTTATAAACCACCCTCCCCTTGCTCCTCCGCCCTTATTTTGATATACTTAAACCTCAAAACATCAGTACCTTATTTTGGAGAAAAATATGAACATACTGCTTGTCGGATCAGGCGGAAGGGAACATGCAATAGCTTTAAAGCTAAAAGAATCTCCTTCTCTCGGTAAACTTTTTATAGCACCCGGAAACGGAGGCACGGCCCTTTTGGGTGAAAACATTCCCATAAAGGCCGACAATATCGAAGAACTTGCCGATTTTGCCCTTTCTGCCTCAATAGACCTTGTAATTGCAGGCCCCGAAATTCCTCTGTGTTTAGGCCTCGAAGACCTGATTAAAGAAAAAGCAAAAGCTCAAAACAAAAAAATAGCATTTTTCGGGCCGTCAAAGGCTTGTGCCCGATTGGAAGCCTCCAAAGATTTTTCCAAAGAGATGATGAGCCTTCTTTCCATTCCAACGGCAAGATATTCTTCTTTTACCGATTTTCAAAAAGCAAAAGAATATATTGAAGGCTTGGATTACCCCTTTGTAATAAAGGCTGACGGCCTTGCGGCAGGAAAAGGAGTTATCCTGCCCGACTCAAAAAAGGAAGGCATAGCCGAACTTAAAAATATAATGATCGAAAAACAATTCGGAGCCTCAGGCGACAAGGTTGTTATAGAAGAACGCCTTGAAGGAGAAGAGGTTTCAATCCTTGCATTTTCGGACGGAGAAAAAATAGCAGTAATGCCGCCCTCGCAAGATCACAAGCGGCTTAAAGACAATGATGAAGGACCCAACACCGGCGGCATGGGAGCATACGCCCCCACTCCGATTTGCTCATATGAAGAAGCCGAAAAATATGCCGCTCTTACAATTCTTCCAATTGTAAAAGAAATGAAAAAAAGAGGTACGCCCTACATCGGAGTTCTCTATGCAGGCCTCATGCTCACAAAGGACGGCAAGGGCTTTACACCCAAGGTACTTGAATATAATTGCCGCTTCGGAGATCCCGAAACCCAAGTCTTAATGCAGCTTTTTGACGGAGACCTAGCTCTAACCATGAGCTCTTGCGCAGAAGGAAGCCTCGACAAAGCTATGCCTAAATGGAAAAAAGGCTATGCGGCAACCGTAGTACTTGCAAGTGAAGGCTATCCTCTTTCCTCATCAAAACCGGTAGAATTGTCCGCTTCGGAATTGAAAGGTTCCGCTGAGGTGAGTGTAATACATGCAGGCACTGCCCTTAAAGACTCCAAAATTTTCGCATCGGGCGGAAGGGTTCTTTGTATAAGCTCAAATGATAAGAGCTTACAAAAAGCTATGGATAATATCTATGCAAAAATAAAAACCATACACTTTCCCGGAGTGCAGTACAGAAAGGACATCGCAAAACGCGGCCTAGAACATCTAAATAAACTTAAATAAATATAAAATAAAAAGGAAGAAATAAAATGAACGAAATGAAAAATAAAAACCAAGAGCAGCCAAAGGGCAAGAGCGAAGAACTATCAAAAGATAAAAGTTCGGTATACAGCGCCTCAGGCGTGAACATTGATGCAGGAAATGAGGCCGTCCGCTTAATGAGTGCAGCGGTTAAATCAACCTTTAATAAATCCGTTCTTTCGGATGTAGGCACCTTCGGAGGTCTTTTCGGCACCGAAGAGCTTTTTAAAATGAAAAAGCCTGTCCTTGTAGGTTCTACGGACGGGGTCGGAACAAAGGTAAAAATAGCAGCCGAAGCCGGTATATACACAACAATAGGCCAAGACATAGTAAACCACTGCATTGACGACATCCTAGTTCAAGGAGCCAAGCCCCTTTTCTTTTTGGACTATGTTGCAAGCTCAAAGTTGGATCCGCAAATGATTGCCGACATAGTAGGAGGCATGGCAAAGGCTTGTAAAGAATCGGGCTGTGCCCTCATAGGCGGCGAAACGGCAGAAATGCCCGGTGTTTATATGGAAGGAGAATTCGACATAGCCGGAACCATTGTCGGGGCTGTCGATGAAGAAAAAATTCTTCCCAAAAAAAACATAAAAGAGGGAGACCTCCTGATAGGCCTTGCATCCGACAGTCCCCATACAAACGGATACTCATTGATTAGAACAGCCTTTAAAGGCGTAGACCTTAATACCGTCTACCCCGAATTAAAAGCACCATTACATGAGGTTCTATTAAAACCGCACCGCTCCTATCTTAATGCAATCTATCCAATCTTGCAGGAGCATCCTGAAATTGTAAAAGCCCTAGCCCACATCACAGGCGGAGGTTTTATCGAAAACATTCCGCGCGTTATTCCCGAAGGCCTCGTCATCAAGGTAAAAAAAGGCTCGTGGCCCGTACCGCCTCTTTATCCCCTGATCCAAAAATTAACCGGTGCAAGCGGGGACGAAATGTACAGAGTCTTTAATATGGGGATCGGAATGATAGCCGTAGTTTCCCCCGACATGGCCGAAAAATATCGCGAGCTTGTCGGAGAAGAATCATGGATAATCGGCAAACTGGAAAAAGCCGACACTCAAACTCAAAAGCCTGTAACAATATTAGAGTGAAGGGTAAACCTCTAAAAACTGAAGTTTTTAGAGGTTCCCTATAATAAAACTTGTATTTTAAATAATTTATGCCGATAATGAACTGATATGAACTCGATAAAACTACCGCGGACAATTCAGATAGGCGGCAAAGGACAGGTTAAAAAACTTACTCTCGGAGGCACTTCACCGATTTTGCTTCAAACTATGTGGAAAGAAAGCCTATTGGGAGCTGATCTCCTTTCTATTGTAAAAAGCTTAAATGAATTGAAACAATTGGGCTGCGATATCGTGAGGTTTGCAGTTCCCGACATGGATTCTGCAGAGCAATTTGTCAAGCTCACCCTATTAACGGAGATGCCTCTCGTCGCCGATATCCATTTCGACTATAAACTTGCCCTACGGTGCATGGACGGAGACACGGCAAAAATACGCATAAACCCCGGAAATATCGGTTCAAAAGAAAAAACGGAAGAAGTTATACGCAAGGCAAAGTATACGGGAACTGCTATCCGAATAGGGGTCAATTCGGGCTCTCTGCCTTCCGATCTAAAAAAGAAAATAGAAGAGGCAAATGCAAAAAGAAACTTAAGCGGCGACAAAAAGGCATTAGACGACGAGATTTCCCTCTTGAGAGCTGATGCCTTAACCGAGGCAGCCGCAAGAGAACTGGAAATTTTCGAAAAAGCCGATTTTAAAGATGCCGTAGTTTCTATGAAGGCTTCCAATGTGAGGGAAACGGTCATGGCAAACGAAATCTTTGCTAAAAAATTCGATAATCCTCTTCATTTAGGAGTTACTGAAGCAGGGCCCCTTATTCAAGGTATTGTAAAAAGCACAATAGCCTTTTACAGGCTTTTGGAACAAAACATAGGAAGTACCATAAGAGTAAGCCTCTCCGATTCTTGCGAAAATGAAGTTATAGCCGGAAGAGAAATATTAACCGAATGCGGTAAAAGGCAAGGCGGAATAAGGCTCATATCCTGCCCGCGATGCGGAAGAAAGGGCTTTGATGTTCAAGCCTTTGTAAAACGATGGCAGACAAAACTCTTATCCGAAAAGAAGGACATAAGCATTGCCGTTATGGGCTGCGTAGTGAACGGCCCCGGAGAAGGCAAGCATGCAGACCTTGGAATTACCGGAGCAGAAGACTCCGTTATAATATTTAAACACGGAGCAATTACCAAACGCTTGGATTTAAAAAAATTAACAGAAGAAGAAAAATTTGAGGCAGTGGATAAAGCCTTTATAGAGGAGCTTCAAAGTCTATGAAAAAACAATTAAAAATTATTTTTATCGTACTATCTATTTTTTATTTTTGCTCAAACCTTTTTTGTTTGGAATCTATTGATGAAAAAGAAAGACCTTGGCATCTTTTAGAACAGGCAAAAATCCAAATGGAAAAAGGTGAGTTCGGCCTTGCCCTCCACTTAACAAATAAGGCAAGGGATATTCATAAAGAACAAATGGAAGCAAAATATTCTTATATGTTCAATGCCTTAAAACCGAAAAGGGTAAAATTAGAGGGAGACAATATTTCGGATGTTTATGCAATTTTAAATAAAAGGGAAGATCACGATGCTTGTAAGATTTTGGATGAAATCTTTTTAACTCATCCGCCCATATTTTTTGATAAGTCTATTTCAAAATTAATGTCATGGCTCGAAAAACGCAAGGCCTTCCCTGAAACGGATTATTTGACAGGCCGAATTTATTTTGCAGAAGGAGATTATGAGCAAGCCATGCACTATTATAAAGAAGCATGGAATTCCCACAATTTCTTGGAAATACCCGATGAAAGGTTCAATATAATTTATGCACTTGCCGACACATCAAAACTTTTGCGAAAATACGATGAACAGGAAAAATACCTCCTGCTTGTTTTAACCGAAGATCCTATATACGGAACTACAAATTTGGAAAGCGATGCTCTTCAAGCTATGATTAAAACAATAAGCTCGGAAAAAACAACCGAAAAATTCTTTTTGCTGTATCGAAACCGTAATCCGATAGCCTTAAAAGCCTACATGGATTTAACTGAAATATATTTGGAAGCAGGCAAAAACAGAAGAGCTCTTGCAACCGCTGTTTTAGCTTCTATAATAACTATAACGAATCTTGATGACCTTATCTCAAAAGACGACTATAATTACAAATATACCGAATTTACAAACCTGCTTCACAGACTGAATAGAAGACAGGATGTAATATTATGGGCCGAAAAACAAAATTTTTGGAGAGCCTTTATGAATCTTGCGGATTCTCTTTCGAAAAACGGTAATACCGAACAGGCTTTATATCTTTATTCAAAACTGGCAGAATCTATTCCTTCCATAAAATATGCCCAGGAAGCCTCATATAAAAAAGAAGAACTTGCAAAAGGTAATAAATAAAGGTTTTAAGAAAATCTATAATTAAAACGATCTAAAAACGGCCTACCATCTGTAAGATTTTTTAAAAAATTTTCCATCAACTCGGCCGTTATTTCTATCGAATTATTGTAAAGAGAAAAAAGCTTTTTATTTGTAATTTTACTTTTAATATGGTCAGCCGTTCTAATAATGTGCCCCTGCAAAAAACCATAAAGGCCTAAGATTTTAATTAAAGAAAGTTTTAAAATCTGAGACAACCTTGTAGGTGCATAGAAAAAGTGTTTCCCCATTTTAAAACTACGAAAAGAACGCAAGATATCTTCTTTTGTTATAGAGGGAAGAAGACATCTGTAGATATTTGCAACGGCTTCAGCTTCTTTTTCACTTATATCGATATAATTATGGGCCTTGTATCTAAGAGGATGGAGACCGTCCTGCTTTAATAAAAATTTTTCAAATTCCATTTCAATTTCGGCATGGTCTCTTTTCATCTCCTCGACCATAGCATTTACATAAGGATGGCAGCAACTATCCAAACCGAAGTGACCTATAAAGCCCATCATGTAAGAAAATTCATCCGTATTAGGCTCTATTCTAATTTTATTTAATACGGCATTAAAAACATCGGTACAATTTTTATTATGGATATCCTTTGCAAGCTGCAATACAGGATTATTATTCTTTTTAAAGGGTTTATAAAAATACAAAAAATCAGGGCCCTGTAAGCCGAGATTATATAAATTTTTATTTGAAATTCCGGCAACAATTTCAGGAGACAATATAGCAAAAACCCTTTGTCCATGTATATAATGTGCGTAAAAATCCGGCATAAGGCTACCTATACCCTCCGTTATGTTTTAGTTCCTTAAAAAGACTTATAACTATCAGTATTATTATAATTCCTAAAGGAAAGGCGGCTATAATCGAAAGACTTTGAAGCTGGTTTAAATTAGTTCCCACAAGGATTAAGGCTGCGGGAAGCATTACAAAGACTACCGCCCAAAATGCCCTAAGGCCCTTTTTAGGTTCGCTATGCTTTTCCAAATTCTTTTGAGAATAGGAAGCTATTACCAAAGTAATTGCATCAAAAGTACTCGAATAAAAGGCTATCATTGTAATTATCAAAACACCTAAAACAATTTTTGCATAAGGAAGGGTGTTAAGAATTTGCAGGATAACTTGAGAAGGGTCCGTTTCCTTTATTGCGGAAGCCGCATCAAAAATTCCGTGAGCCTGTAAATGAAGCCCGTAATTTCCAAGGATTATAAAAGAACAATAAGTCCCTGCTATACCGCAGATAAGTCCGCCGATTATGGTATTCTTTATTGTACGGCCTTCAGAAATCTTTCCTATAAAGAAAGGAGTTGCAACAAACCAAGCTATCCAATAAGCCCAATAAAATATTGTCCAGTTTTGAGGGAAGCCGGCTCCTCCTTCTCCGGAAATACGCAATGGGTCCATCCATGTGGACATGCCGAAAAAGTTTTGAATAACCTTGCCGATACCGGTTATACTTGTTTCTATTATGTAGATTTTGGGTGAGGCTATAAATACAAGACCTAAAAGAACACAAAAAGAAACAACCGAAATCTTTGCAAGCTGAGAAATCCCCTTTAAACCCAATAAAACGGCAGCCGTGTAGACGGCAGCTATTATCAGAAGAATGACAAGAGTCAAAATCTTTCCTTGAGGTATTCCAAAAATAGTAGAAACAGCCAAAGACAAAAGAGGAGTTGCAAGCGAGAATGTTGTAGCAGTTCCGGCCAATAAACCTATTACCGAAAAAACGTCTATCATCTTTCCTATAGGGCCGTCAATCCTGTCCCCAAAAATAGGACGGCAGCTTTCGGACAGCTTTTGCTTTGTTCTTCCCTTGACATGAAGCATATAAGCAAAGGCTACGGCAGGCACTATATGAAAAGCCCATGGTGTTATTCCCCAATGGAATAGAGGATAGGCCGCGGCCCAATCCTGTCTTTCTGCCAGTGAAAGAGAAGACAGACCGAAGGGACTTTCACCAAAATAATAGGCCCACTCTATAAGCGACCAATAAAGAATATCGGCTGCCATAGTCGAGGTAAAAATCATAGCCCCCCATGTAAAATTTCCGTAACGGGGTTTTTCAAGGTTTCCCAGCTTTACAGTGCCGAAGCGGGAAAAGGCCAAACCTATGGCGGTAAAAACAAGACCCAAACCTAGCAAAATATAGAAAAAACCCAGCTTATTTACAAAAACAGACCAAAGAGCATCAACTACCTTCATCGATTCTACAGGAAAAAAGAGAACCAATCCCGTCAAACAGATTATCACTGTCAGTGGTAATACGGTTATAAGCCAATCAATTTCATTTTTATCCTTTAATTCAAGTTCCTTTACACCCAATTCATCTTCAGTGTTCATCATCAATTACCTCCTACTATACTCTTCACTTTTTTATAATAATCCTTTGCATATCTATACATCTTTAAGCCGTAATCTCCAAAGCTAACGCCTAGCGCCTCTTTATAACAAGTCCAAAGGGCCCATAAAAAACCCGAAAGAGCGACATAACAATAGATACGAAGCCTTTCATCTTTTTCAGGCTTTCTTTGAAAATAAAGCTCCATCAAATTTTCAAGTTCGGTATTGTCATAGTAGGCATAAATAGCAAACATCGCTATATCTATGAGGGGATCACACATAGCGGCATATTCCCAGTCAATTAAATGCACATCATCACCGCTAATTATAAAATTGTCCGGCACAAGATCTATATGACATAAAACATGAGGTCTTTCCGTATTTTCAATCAATTCCAAAAGCTCATTCATCAAAAGCCTAACCTCGCGGTAATCATTATAGAAAATGCCGTTTTTTTCGTTGGCGATTTTTTCGTAATAGTCCATACGTTCGCGGAGATTAAAGGAATGAGCAACATTTAAGCCTGACTCATGAAGGCGGCGGGCAACATTCATACATTTTTCTAAGTCTTCAGGATTACGGGCATCCGCAGTATGGGAGCTAGGAATAAACTTGGTAATCTTTACCCCATTTTCAGGGTCAAAATAAATAATAGAATCGCTTAAGTTTAAAGGAGAAATAGCCTTATAAACCTCATATTCTTCCTTTCTGTTTATAAGGGCTTCGGTTCCTTCTCCCGGTATTCTAAAAATATATTCTTCACCCTCAAATTCAAACAAAAAGGATTTATTTGTCATCCCGAATTTAAGAGGCTTTAGATTTGTGATACTGTGCTCGGGCCTTTTAAATACATTTGATATAAGTTCAAGCCATTTATCATGGGAGGAAATAAGATAAGATGAATCAAATAGGCGAATTTCGTCAAGGGATTCGAATTCATATACCTGATGCTCACCCTGCTTGTTTGCAAACATGGTTAGCTCTTTTATATTCCTCATATATACATCTTCCCAATACCAATCATCGGTATCATCTCTTTCATAAGCTTCTTCAATCAAGGGGCGTATCTTATCGGAAAATTCTTTTGAAAAATATACGGGGCCGTACATAACCCAGCCGTTTCTGCCTCCGACTTTTACATCCATAATTTTATCGTGCAAGCCTAACTTTAATATCCATTCTTTTGTTTTTCCGGCTATCTTAACGGAAGAATACCATGAATCATACTCATGGGAATGGTACATATTTTCCCTAAGCCAATTATCGCTCGAAAGAATATAGGTGCTTTTAAGCTCATCCCTTACATGGTAAAGGGTGGAAAGATTATTTTTATTTTTAAAATCGGGATTATATACAAATTTTACGCCGTACTTATCTATAAGATATTCAAAGGTTTCCTTTAAATAGCCCACAACTACCGTTATATCGTTGATACCTACAGCTTTCAGCTGTTCAATTTGCCTTTCAATCATCCTTTCCCCAAAAACTTCCAACAATCCCTTAGGTGTTGCATAGGTTAAGGGAACAAAACGCGAACCAAAACCGGCAGCCATAATAATTGCATTATCCACCCTGCACTCTTCAAAAGTTGTTAAAGCTTTTTTGGTAAGCCGCTTTTTTCCAAAAGGAGGAACACCTTCGGTATACAAAAAACCGTCATGCTCCATATCGAATAAAATCTTATTTACATAGGCCAAGGATATTTTTAACTTTTTTGCAATATCTCTTTGCGGAATATCCTTATCATTTTGCATAAGTTTTATAATTTGAAAGTATCTTCTTTTCATAGACATACATTATACAAAAATAACGTTCAAAGTCAAGCTCTTTTATACAAAAAAGTGAACATGCTATAAAAGTATTTTATTTTATTTTTGTATATCAATATCTTGACAAGTTGTAATTTTGATTGTATAGTTAAAGGCGCTTGTTTTTAACAAGTCTATATCGCTATATGCGTAAAAGGAGTTTAATCGCACTATGGAACAATTTTTACAAAATCTTACAAGCCTGTTTTCTTCGGCTAACGGATTTATTTGGGGTGTTTACTTCCTCATTCCGCTTCTATGCGGTACCGGTTTGTTCTTTACAATCCGGTTAGGAGGAGTACAGTTTACAAAATTCGGAGCAGGTTGGAAACGTCTTTTCGGTAACTTTTCATTAAGCGGAAAAGAAGCCGGAAAGCACGGTATGAGCTCTTTCCAAGCTGTTGCTACAGCTATTGCAGCACAGGTAGGAACCGGAAACCTTGTAGGTGCCATGACAGCCCTCATCATGGGCGGTCCCGGAGCTATCTTCTGGATGTGGCTTGCTGCCCTTGCAGGTATGGCAACCAACTTTGCGGAAGCCTCTATCGCTCAAATTTACAAGACAAAGGATGATTCGGGACAAACAGTAGGAGGTCCTGCATACTACATTTCTGCAGGTCTAAAAAATAAGGTAGGAGAAGGCTTTGCAAAATTCCTTGCAGGTTTCTTTGCCATAGCCATCATTCTAGCTCTCGGCTTTATGGGTAACATGGTTCAGGCTAACTCGATTTCGGATGCCTTCCAAAATGCTTTCCAGATTCCGACATGGATTACCGGTGCAGTTCTTGCACTAATCGCAGGTGTTATCTTCATGGGAGGAGTTAAGCGAATTGCCTCGGTTACGGAAAAAGTAGTTCCCATTATGGCTATCGTTTACATTGTGGTCGGTCTTATAGTCATTATCATCAATGCAGCTCAGATCCCCGAAATGTTTGCCATGATCTTTAAGGGAGCATTTAATCCCAAGGCTGTTTGGGGCGGAGCTCTTGGTTTCGGAATGGGAAGAGCCGTACGATACGGTGTTGCCCGAGGCCTTTTCTCGAATGAAGCAGGTATGGGTTCTACGCCTCATGCCCACGCTGTTGCCGATGTAAAACACCCCGTAGAACAGGGTGTTCTCGGTATCGTTGCAGTATTTATCGATACATTCATCGTTTTAAACATCACTGTATTTACAGTTTTAAGCTCAGGCGTTGTAAAATTTGAAGGAAGTGAGCCCACAATGAAAGGAATTAAGCTCGTTCAAGAGGCTTTCGCACAGCACTTGTTCGGATCCACATTCGGCTATCTTTTCATTGCCATCTGTCTTTTCTTCTTTGCCTTCTCGACCATCATCGGTTGGTACTACTTCGGAGAAACAAACATCAGATACTTGTTCGGAACAAAGGGACTTATTCCCTATCAGCTTCTGGTAGTTATCTTCATCTTTGTAGGAAGCTTGCTTAAGATTGACTTGGTTTGGGAATTGACCGACTTCTTTAACGGAATCATGGTTATACCGAACCTTATAGCCTTGCTATTCTTAAGCGGAACCGTTGCTAAAGTCTTAAGAGACTATAACAAGGGCCTCCCCTACGACGCAAGTCAGTACAAATAAGCACTAAAAAAGGGCAGCTTAAGCTGCCCTTTATATTTACTTTTATTTCCAAAACACAAGATATGCAAAAAGATTCACAAACTAATCAAAGACTTATTATTACAAATAACCCTAAAGTTAAGGCCTTCTATGAAGAAGATAGAACGGGCTTAAAAAAACGCTATGCCCTTAAATTTTTGGATTCCCGAGATGAAGTTTTTAAGACGGTAAGGGATTTAATACATTCCAACTGGAAGCTCTTAAACCATGCCATGGCAGGAAATATTCCGCTTCATAAGCACCCTTATAGAAGCATGGCCTTGGAACAGCAGGAAAATCTTGATACAAATTCTCTTATTCTTTGGGAATCGGCAATGGAAAGGGTAAAAAGAGGCAAAACGCCACCCTACCCTGATGATGTCTTGGAAGATTTCCAAGAATTGGACTATAACTTGTTTTCGGGTTCGGTAAAATTTTAAAAAATCTTCCGACATTCATTTTATAGTACGAAAACAATTTGGTGAATTTAGAAGAAGAGCCAAGAAGTGACATCGTCTATTATTTTTGTTAAAATCATTACATGTATTTCTTGTTTTTCGGACTCCGTATAAGCCTTCCATGACTCATAAGTATAGTTTTTATTTATTCTTGAGCGCAAGAGAAGGGCTTTTGCTTTTATTTCCTCTTCAGTCAACTGTGAATAGGTTTGTAAAACGTTAACAACAAAATATGTACTGAGACACTTAATCAGGGGATTTTTTGCCGAATCCGATACCTTAGTGAATAAAGCGGCACTTTTTTCATAATTTTTCATCATTTGAAGGGAAAGAGCCGAATAAAACACAATCCATTCACTTGCTGTTGTTTTTAAAACAGGTAAAGACGAACTAAATTCAAAAACATCTTGATAATCTCCCGAAATCATCTTAGCTGCTGCAAATTTGGGCCCCAGCTTTGATATATATTTTGGTTTATTATCCGTTAAAAAATCACAAAATTTATTCATGGAAGTAAAATCGCCTAAAAGAAGGAGAGATTCCGCTAAAAGAAGCGAATTTTTATAGGTAATCCGCTTTTTTGTATAGATTCTTTTCTCCAGTAAGGAGGCCAAAGAAGACCAATCTTCGGATTCAATATATTTGATCAAAAGTCTATTTTTTAAGAACATTATATTTACAAACAAAATAAGAATTAAAAATACAGGTCCAAAAAACCAGTTAGTCTTCCAAAATTCCCGCATAAAAGAACCGTCAGCATAAAATAGGGGGAGGAAAAAAACGGTAAACAATAATAAAATTAAGACGATATTAAATATAACAAATAGTACTTTTAATTTCATATAAAATCCTTTATAATGATATATATATTGTATCACAGGAGAGAAAATAAGTGAATACCTACAATGCAGAACATATAAAAGATTTATCTTTTTTTAATAAAAATGTTTATTTGGATAAAAAATTTTTGCTCTTAATCCCGGAAACACCTCTTACTGCCGAGCTAAAGGCTATTTTAAACGAGTGGGATTTTTCTCTCCTTTATTCTGACGGAGAACCTTCAAGTTTTATGAGTGTAAGGACCGATACAGCCTCAGGCAAGGATGTTCTGGACTCAAGCAAGGAAAACGAAATAATTTCCGACAAACTCAAAAAACAAAAGGAAATTATGGAAGAAACGGAAAATAAATTCTGGGATTTTTTAAGATTTACGGATAAAATTTTTACCGATTATACTATGAAAAAGATTTTGGATCCTCGTTTAGTTTTTGATAAAATAAAAGAATTATGCGATTTTGTAAAAAGCGATAAAAAAAATATCCTTCTAATAGAAATGCAGAAATACAGCTCTCCGACAAATTATCTTGTCATGCATTCTTTGCGGTCTTCAATTTTTGCCATAATTATAGGACTTCAGCTTAAAATGCCTCCTCATAGGCTCATAGAGCTTGGAGCTGCCTGTCTTTTACACGAAATAGGAATGTTCAGGCTTCCGCCTCAATACTATATGTATGACGCCCCCTTGAGCGAAGAAGGAAAAAAGGCCTTATTTACACATCCTGTCCTGTCCTACAATATTTTAAAAACCTCTTCTTTTTCTTTACCCATATGTTTGGGGGCTCTTGAGCATCACGAAAGAGAAAACGGGCTTGGATATCCGAGAGGCCTTACAAAAGAAAAAATTTCAATGTACGGCAAAATAATAGCCGTTGCATGTTCTTATGAGGCGGTTACAGCTCCGCGCCCTTACAAGGAAGCTCAAGATGCCTCATCGGGTATTGTGGAGATGATAAAGAATACTAACGGACAATATGATGAAACCATTTTAAAAGCCCTGCTTTATTCTCTATCCTTTTATCCAGTCGGAATGTATGTTCATCTTTCTAACGGAAAAATAGCAAAGGTAATAGATGTCAATCCTGATGACCCCAGATTTCCTATTGTACAAATCTACGGAAAAACAACTCCTACCGGAGATCCGGTTATTGTACAAACAAAATCAAATAACGTAACCATAAAAAGACAATTATCCAAAGAAGAGCTAAAAAATATCGACAGAAATACTGTATAAAAAAGTAAATTTAGTTTATAATCATGAAAATAAGAGGTAAGTAAATGAAAAAAAATAAGATTTTGTATTCCATATTTTTGGTATTTATTGCGGTATTTAGCCTTTGGGGAAATGAAGGATCGAAACTTTTAGAAGACTATAAAACCGTTCTTATGCGAATCAGGTATTCAAAAACTTCAGGCTTTTGTCATGACGGTAAAACAGAAATCAGGGAAGAAAAGGTAAAGGGTTCCGAAAATTCTTTTTTTACCGAACAGAAAAATATTTATTTAAAGGTAAAAAACATAAAAGAAAACAAGGTATATTATACAAGATGCTTTGAACTACAAGAAGATAACGGGAAATTAGCAGCTGCTGCAAATTATCAAATAGAACCGGCCGTCAAAATAACGGGTCATTGGAATTTTTTCAAAATAGGGAAAAAATTAAATATAACGGTATGCAGCGGTGAAAAATGTAAAAATATCGAGATGACTCTTTATGAAATAAATGAAACACCTAAAAATATAAAAGACGGCATATTTTTTGAATTCGATGAATCCGAAAAAAAGGAAGCATTGAATTTTAGTATAAGTCTTAACGCAAAGCCGATGCCTATCATAGATATTAAAGAGGAAGAAGCAAAAATGAATGAAATATTGAGGAAAATGGAAAAATATTTTACGGCAGCTCAAATTAAAGAAAAAAAAGACGCTTTTTATAAAGCTTTGGCATCTTTAAAATAATTTCTATTTTAATATAACCCAAGTGGAACCGGTGCCGCCGTCTGCATTTTTAGGATGACCGCACTCGCCTGCCCTTTTATGTTTTTCAAGATAGGAACGGACAAAGGGAGCCAAGACGGCACCTCCGCCGGAGTGGTTTCCCTTACCGTGAATAATTAAAATTTTTTTTAAGCCGTGGCGTATGGAATTTTCAAAAAAAACATTTAAAGCGGCTTCGGCTTCATCGCATGTCATCCCATGTAAGTCGATCTCATCTTCGCAGTGCATCTCTCTTAATGTCTTACGCTGCCTTGCATAATCGACTGAGGTAAACTCTTCTTGAGCATCCTTATCTTCAACGCCGTAACGCCTTAACCACATTTCCATGGGATTTATCTTTTTCGAATTATCTTCTTTTATAATCGTTTTATGGTTCTTTTTATTTAAATGCTCGTCTTTTTTTATCTGCTTTTTTCCGTAAGGTTTTCCCGTTATTTTATCCCACTCGTCCAAAATGTCTCCAAAATTTTTACTCATGTAAACCTCCCATCTTCCTAATCCGTTATAATAAAGCCGTTCTTTTTTTGCCAGCCGCCGGTACCGTCTTTTTTTTCTATAAAAAACCATTCGGAAGTTTTTTGTTTTATGATAACGGTTTCACCAATTTCCAGAGAACTTACAATGGTTCCGCTTGTTTCGGGTATATGATAAAGTAAATACGGCTCATCATAGTTTAGCGGCCTATAAACAGCTCTTTCATATTGCCGCGAATATAAAAAGATAAGGACAGAAATCAAACCAAGGCTTAAAATTAAAAAAAGCTTAAATACGATATTCTTCTTTTTATACAAGAAAAAATAGCTTGATAGCAGCAATAAAATAAAAAATAAAAACCATAATATTTTTTTTAGGATTGCAGATCTGACGGCAAAGCTTTCTTTTAAATTAAGTTCTTTTTCATATTCAAGTCTTTGATTTTTTATTTTTCCCGGAAAAAAACTGCCGGCTTCCTTTGTACGCAGCTCTGCAATAAGTAAAGCCCTTTCTTTTTTTTCTTCAAAATTTTCTTTATGATTTTTCAGCTTAGTTTGACCAAGTTCGTTTTTCTTAGTGTTTAAGGCAGGGCCTAAAGTTTCATAAGCTTTTTTTTCGTCGTCGCTTATTTCTTCTTGTTTAAGGCTTCCCTTTATTACATTTACCCTTTGCTCTCTAACATAAATTTTGCGGGAATCTTTTGATTCGGAGGCTATACTTATTTGCGCCACCGGAAGACCTATATCGCCGGCTTTAAGAGGCGTCCAAAAAAAATAAGAAACCGCCTTCCAACCTGTTTCATCAATAATTGTACGCTCTATTTTTGACGTATCGGATTCTTTAATTCTGACGGCAGCTTCGAAAATGGAATCTTCAGGAGCCTGACAGTTTATATCCAAACCGGAAGTCCTGCCCTCAGTTTGAAAATAATCATAAAAAAAGCCCATTAAAACGATGAGATATTTTTTTCCCTGTATAATTTTTTTAACCGGAGAATACGAAACAGCATCCAATATTTTCCATTTAAACATTGTATCCTTTGATAAGGCCGGAGGTTCCACCTGAATAGAAAACTTTTTAAGTTTAGTCTGATGCTTTCCCAAAGACAAGTAAGGAATAAGTTCAAAGTTTCCTATTTTTTTTAGCTTATACCTATTTGTGATTAAAATACCGCCGTACAATGAATTTATACTTGAATCCAAAAATTCAAGAACCGAATTCTCATCCAAAATAATCAGTTTAGGTTCATCCGATGACCTAGAAGAATATTCATCCAATTTTATTTTTATTTCAAAAACGGAATCTATAAATAGTGGGCCTGAAGAAAAAGATAGTTCCGGATCCTTCTCTATTCCGGCATAGATAAGTCCCGGATGAAGAGAAAAAAGAAAAAAAAGAATCAATAATCGAATGCCCGAGGCTGCTTGTTTTCTTGCTCTTTCTTTTGCCATTGTTCTTTCTCCTTTTGCCGTATTAAATTTAAAATCGTCTTTTCCAATAAATCGGCTTCTTTATTTTCAATAACGGCAGCTCTTTTAGAATTAGGAAGTTTTTCCTTTTGTTTTTTTTGATAACGCATACTAAGCTCGAAATTAATCTTAGCATCAACACTATCCGGTTTAAGTTCCAGAGATTTTTTAAAAAGCCTTACAGCCTTTTCATATTCATGATTTTTAAATGCTATTATTCCTTTTTGATAATAAATATAGGAATCCAAATTTTTATCCGTATTTTCATTTATCTTTTCAAAACGGGAAAGAGCCGAAGCATCTTCATTTTGCATAAGGTAGATGGAGCCGATTGCAAAATCCGAATAGTCTTTTATTTTTACATCTTCAACCTCTTCACTCAGGTCTATCGATTTAAAAAAGTTTGATGCAGCCTTATTCCAATCATTTTGTTTCCATGCAATATATCCCGAAAGAAAATTAAGCCTAGCCCTATCAACTTTACTACAAGAGGATATCAAGAAAATAAGGATACTTATACAGATTATTTTATTTATTTTTACCATAAAAGGATACTCCGCCTAAACATAAAAAAATAAAAGCAAGTAAAAGCATTTCAAAATTTCTTTTTACAGGCTCCTGTATATAAACCATTTTTTCAACTCCCTCTACACCGGCGTCTATTATTTTTAAAATAGTTTCTATAGACCCGGAACTTAAAGCCGAGATATACGTACTTTCACCTCCGGCTATACTTGCAGCCTTTTGTAAAAAGGCTTCTTCCAATCTTGCATCCTTTAATTGGGTATTTCCCTTTTCATCAAGGACTTTTATTTTAGTTTCTTCAAGAGTACCGAAGCCCACAATAATTAGGATTGCATCCGTCTTTTTTATTTTTTCTGCAGCATGTAAAAAAGAACCTGAGGTTTCCCCGCCGTCCGTGCATAAAACTATTATTTTTGAGTTTCCCCTGTTTTCTCCAAAAAAATCCAATGCCCGTAAAACGCCCGCTTCAAGGTTCGTGCCTGTAGAAGAAAGAATTAAGGGAGATAAGGCATTTATTGCAGAGGATAGGGCATTTTTTTCAAAGCTTAAGGGTACCGATAAAACACCCTCTCCCTTTGTAATTACAAGACCCACTGCAGGCTCGGCTGAGGTTTTATGCATCTTTTCGAGCAAGATTTTTAAAAACTGTCTTTGTACGGCAATACGGCTGGGCTGAATATCTTGAAGGCTCATACTTTTTGAAATATCGGAAACAAACATAACCGATACTCCCCTTCTCCTGACTGAAACGGGTTTGGAACCCCAAAGAGGACAGGCCAAGCCCAAAATCAAAAAAATCCATGCAGCAGAAAAAAACAAGGCTCTTATTTTAGCTTTTTTGATTATCTTTTTTGTATTTTCCAAGCCTGAATAAGCTTTTTTTATCTTTTTTAAGTTTATATAAAAAATAAACCAAACAGGAAGTAAAAACAGGATAAAAAACAGGTATACCGAATTTTCAAAACTTATCATAGATATACCCTCATAAAAATTCGGCGTAAAAGCCACACAAGCACAAAGGAAAAAATTGAAGCCGACAAAAAGTACACATATAAATTTTCTTCGATAATCCGGGTAAAATTAGACTGCGCTGCAGGGACCTGCTTGGATATTGTGTTAAATATATTTTCAAGTATTTCGGGTGAAGATGCAGAGGCATATTTTCCGTTTCCGTATTGAGCGATTTTTTTTAACTCAACCTCATCGAACTTGGAAAAAATAGATCCCGAGTAGGTTTTCCCCGTTTTTCGATCTGTGTACTCCAAGGTAGTATATCCCGAACTTCCTATCCCTATAACATAAAACCCGATGTTTTTATTTACTAAAACTTCTGCCGCAGTTTTCGGGTTTATTTCGCCCGTATTATTTTCACCATCTGTAAGTAAAACAATGTAAGAAGAATTCAGCTTAGTCCTTGTCATATAGGCTGAAGAAACTGCAAGCCCCATACCGATTGCAGTTCCATCTCCTAATTCTCCTATACTCAAAGAATCGAGGCGGGATAAAAATACCTTATGATCGATCGTAGGAGGAAGAATGAGAGCTGCAGAACTCGAAAGAGCTGTCAGGCCGAAAGAATCCCCGGGATACTTTGCAACAAATTTTCTTATAATTTTTTTTGCGGCTGCGATCCTCGTTTCTCCGTTCATATCCTTTGCCGCCATAGAAGGGCTTATGTCCAATAAAAACATAATGGAACTTCCGGCATCGGTATAAACCTGTTTGTTTTTAAAAATAACAGGTTCCGATAGGGCTATTATTAAAAAAATAATACCGCAATACCAAAAAAAATAGCATAAGAAATTTCCAAATTCCATAAGTTTATTTTTTTTTGGAAAAAAGCCCTTCCAATTAACCAAATTTAATTTTAACTCGGGAATTGCAACAAGGCCGCTTTTTTTTAATATAAGAAACAAGAAAAAAAACAAAATCAATAAAAGCATAAGGGGATGGTTAAAACTAATCATTTGTATCCGCCTTGTATTTTAATTTTTCTTTTTGAGCGGCATTTACGATTTTTTGAATTTCGGATTCTGCTATTTTCATAAGTTTAAGTGTTTGATTTAAAAAATAAATACTTTCCATTTCAAAGTTTATTTCTTTTAGATCCGCAGCCCCAAAACGGAGAGCTTGAAGTTTAAAAAAGATTTTTTCAAATTCAAAGTAAACTCCGTAGGTGCTTTCAAACTTCCGTTTAAGGTTTTCCAATATTTCCGAATATGTAAGACAGTCGCCCTCACCCGATTTTAAAACCTTTTCCGATGAAGTCAAGCTGAAGCAATACCTTCTAAAGGCAAACTCAAATTTTTTTAACCAATCCTTTCTTTTTGTAATTCCTTCAAGGCTGTCGGAAGAAGAAACGGAAGACACTTGCCGCTTTAACTTTCTCAAAGATTTATTTAAGGCTTTAATTCTTATTCTTTGAGCCCTCGAAAAAGAATAAACAAAAAAATGTTTTTTTACCGCAGAAAAAAACATTATGGAAGTAAAAATAAGTACACCGCTTATGGAGGCTATAAGATAAAGCAAATAACTCGTACCCGGAAGTAAAAGAGGAGGACGCGGAGGCTGTATGACCTCAACCTTTGCCGTTTCCAATATTGAAGAAATAAAAACTTGAGGCATTGAATCGTAAATACCGGCCTCAGCCAATGAAGGGAAAAATACGGATCCTGTTTCCCATGGAGTAAAATTTATGGATATGTATTCTTTTGTTTTCTGTTTTTTAATTTGAATGGAAGTTATATCCATCATAGTATTTTGTTTTATTTTATCAATCTTAAAATAGCCGGACATTAAAATGGAAGGATCAAAAGATTGCAAAGCATCTATGGGGAATAAAAATTCTGCGGAGTCTCCTACAAAAACCTGTTGAGGAATTAAAATGCCTTCCATCCATCCGCTCCAAACTTGGCCAAATTATCTTTTAAAACACGTTGATTGTTTTGTTTCGATAAAAAAAATTCTCCCAATACCTTTACGGTATCCTCATTTACATCGAGCAAAACAGGATTAGCAAGGGAATGCTTACAGGTATTCTCCCATCTTGATATTTCTTCAGTAAAATTCTTTTTATATTCCATCTGAAAGGTCTTAGAGTCCGTAGGCAAGAGCATTTTAAAATCGGTTTCCGGGTCTTTAAATCTTATAGCTCCGGCTTCCGGCAAAAAATAATCCATAGATCCGCTTATCTTAAGGCAAACAACATCATGTTTTGCCGCCAAGAGCCCAAGCTCCTTTTCATAGCCCTCAACCTTAAAATCAGAAATGATTATTACCAATGACCTCGAACGCAAAATCTTGGAAGCGGCAGTCATCGAAGATGCAAGGCGGGTTCCCTTTACGGGTTTTCGATTTTTGCAAAAGGCAAAATCTTCCATAGATTTTAATATGGTCAAAATATTCTCTTCTCCCGTTCTAGGAAGAAACAAGGGGCCTTTTTCTCCATCAAAAAAAAGGGCTCCGACCGGGGAAAACATATGCCTCCCAGCAAAGGCTAAGAGGGCTGCCGTTTCGACAGCTTTTTCCTTAGGGCTGATTTTATCGAGCCCAGGCTCCATCGAAAGCGAAAAATCCACACAGATAAAAATGCTTAGATCCCTTTCTTCACGGTACATCTTAACATAGGTCTTACCGCTCCGTGCCGTAAGGTTCCAATCGATAGAGCGCACATCATCTCCCGTTTCATACTCCCGCACCGAATCGAATTCTATCCCCTGCCCGCGAAAAGCCGAACTGAAGCCGCCTGAGCGTAAGCCTTCGGAAATAGAAAGAGAAGAGATTTTAAGCTGTTTTGCTCTTTCTGCGATAAAACCTGTTTTCATAAGTTTATATTTTAGTATTAAAACGAGTTTTATTCAAGATAGGTAAAACGGATAGATAAAACGGCATGATGATTACAAAATTGATTTCCGTGCCATCGGGCTCTTGATTTTTTTAAAAAAAAGGCCGAAAATATAAGATATGAAGAAAGGATTTATTATATTTTTATTTGTTGTATCTTTTTGCTTTGCAGAACAAGCCGCTTTTACCGATGAAAGTCTTATCGGCGAAAATGAACTATCACAAGTTTTGCCGGAGGTAAAGCCCGATAAAACAGGTTCGGAAAAGATAGAATTCGCGGAAAATCCTCAAGATCTGCAAAAAAATGAGGACTTTGCCTTTCTCTCATTTTCGATTCTCACAAGAGAAAGGTCTGTAATGATCAGCTGGAAAGCAAAACCTGAGGGAAGAAATCTAATTCTTTACAGGTCAACAACGGGCTTTTCATCAATAAGCTCTCTTGCCGAAGCCGTCCCTATTGCAAATATAACCGATGACGGACTTCCCTTTTTTGACTACCCGATTCCCGGGATTCCCTATTATTATGCCATTGCCGAAGAAAACGAAATCGCTTCAGGCAAAATTCAATTTATAAACGGAATAAATACAATCAACAGCCCCGTCGAAGTCTTCGGTTCTTCTGAAGAACAAGAGAAAAAAAACATTGCGCTGCAAAACCGCCCTATTCCTTTGCCTTTTTTAAACCCTGCAAAGCAAATAAAAAAAAGAACCGAGTTTTTTTCTTCTCAAACCGAAACCCTTATAAACGCTCTTACGGCGGAAAAAAGGGATTTCAGAGAATTTATTATTTCTTCGCAAAGACTGGAGCCCTATGTCTTTCCTGATGACAAAAGAACTCCTGACGGCGGTGAGGGCATGGAATTACAACGAATTCTAAACGATTATTTTTATACAAAAAACTGGCAAAAATGTAATGTTGAACTGAACAATTTTTTAAGAATACGCAGGACCTCCAGAGTTTCCGCGAGAACGCATTTTTATATAGGACAGACCCTTTTTTTCCAAAACCTCTATGACAAGGCCCTATTGGAATTTTTAGCTGCCCAAGACCTGTATCCGTCTCAGGCAAAAGAATGGGCGCATTATTGTCTTTTAGAATTAGCTAATTGAATTAGTTCAGTTCTTCGCTGGCGAATTGAATTAATTCTTCGCCGGCAAATTTTTGCTAGCGAATTTTCCTAAGAAGTAAAAGCAATAAAGAATTTTTTTGATAGGAATTCGTATAATCTTCCTCAGCTTTTTCTTTTGTATTTTCGCTAACAAGAATTACCGAATCGCCGGCATTCATTCTATCATAGTAACCGTTTCTCTTTAAAATTCCCTCAGACAAATTCTCCTCCGACTTTGAAGGTTCAAAATAACCTAAGAGATCGGATGGATCAAAGACTATGCCCAGGCCTTCTTTTTCGATAACCAAGCGGTCCTTGCGTATAACGGCAATTTTTAAATCCGTAAAATCCGAATCATGTTTTCCTATGTCGATAACGGCCTCATTTTGATAGCGGTTTATAAGCTTACCTACTATGGGCATTGCTTCATTAAGCATTGAAGAAAGCCGCCTTATGCCGTTCGAAAAACGGTCATTGCCTGAACGGTAAACGGTAAATGTTTTTGCCGGAGAACCGGTCCGCGAAACATAAAGTTCTAATATGATTTGAATATCCCTTCTGTTCTCTTTAAGTTTTATAATGCCGAAATAGTCCTCATTTGCCGTGCGAGATTTTTTCGAAGCCTCCCTGTAAGTTACAGATTTATCCGAATAAGAAGTTATTTTGATTCCGGGATTATAAGAAAAAATATCCGAGGTAAGAATTTGAGTTATACGCTCGGCTTCAGGATGTAAAACATTTGAGCTTTCCATGGCATAAAATAAACCTATGGATATGTGGGCCTTATCCAGATAAAGGGGGTCTATACGCCATTTTGATTGAATGGAACTTAAAAGATGTTTTTCATAAGCTTCAACTGCATCATTTACCTTTGTATTGCTCTTTACTATGGACTGAATAAAAAGCATTTGTTCCAAATATCTTTCGGGGTAACCGAGGCGGAGCAAAATACCGGCATAGGCCTCTCTGCTTTCAACATCATAAGGATATATCTTCAAGGTTCGCCTGTACTCATAGAGGGCTTGCTCAGTCATATTTCGGCGGAAAAATCCGAGAGCTTTTTGTGCGTGGTATTTTGAAAGCTCCATACGGAAGGAGTCTTCAAAATTCAAATTTTCTATGGCAAGCTCTTCTAAAAGGCAGCGCATTATTTCATCATCGGCATCCAAGGAAAGTCCAACCTTAGCGGCATTTATGGCCTCACCGTATCTTGCAAGCTGCCTTAAACTCAAAGTTTTTAGGTACCAAGCATCTGCCCTGTCTCTTTTTTTTGAAATCCTCATATCGGAAATCTTTATAACTTCTTCGTAACGCTTTTGTGCATATAAGACTGAAGCAAGCAGGGCATAGGCCTCATCATAATCTTCTTTTAATTTAAGAGCCGAATAAATACGTCCTTCGGCCTCTTCAAGTTTTCCGTCAAGAGAATGTAAATAGGCTGCAAAATAATGAACCTGAGGATTATCGCCATGGTATTTTAAGGCTCTGTTTATATAATCTTCGGCCTGTTTAACATTTCCGGCCTCATAGCTTACGAGAGCTAAGGAAAGAAGGGCCTTCCTGTTTTCCCCCTGACGCTGAAGGTTTTGCTTATACATCTCGGAAGCAAGATAGAGCTTTCCTTGGGAAACCTCTATTTCAGCCAAGCCGAAATGGGCTTCGGGATTGTTGGGATATTTTTTTAAAACCCCATTAAAAAGGGTCTTTGCCGCATCTATCTTTCCAAGACCTACCAAAATAAAACCGTGGAGGTTTTGCAAATCGGGATCATCTTTTTTATATTTTCGGGCTGACTCTACAAAGGATAAGGCTTGGTCATATTCGTCGAGAGCATAAAAACATTCGGCTAAGCCCTGATATACCAAATTATAGGAGGGGTTTTCCTTTAAAGCGGATTGGTACATTTCAATAGCCCCGTACCAATCTTCATTAGCCTGATATTCGGCACCTTTTTGATACAAGTCTGCAGGGTTGCAGAATAAAGAGGCTGAAAATAAAGCAATAAACATAAATCCGAAAAAAGGCTTTTTCATACATTCCCTCCCTAATTTTGCATAGAATTCTTGTTGTGGACAATTTTAACGGTCTTAACCTTATGTCCGTCCATATCCTGAACAATAAAGTCAAAATCATTCCAAGCCGTTTTTTCATATTTGGCAGGTATTTTTCCGAAAAGATCGAACACAAAACCGCCCAATGTTTCAAACTCGTCTACAGGTAAGTCATCGCTTTTAATGGTTTCGGCAAGGTCGTCCAGATCAACGCGGGCATCGCAAAGCCAGACCCCCGGGGCGATTTCGGTAATATCCTCACCCTCATTGTCAAATTCATCCTGTATATCGCCTACAATCTCTTCTATGATGTCTTCCATACATACAATACCTGAAACACCGCCGTATTCATCAACAGCAACGGCAATATGAACATGGCGTCTTTTAAATTCGGCTAAAAGAGCGTCAATTCTTTTTGATTCGGGAACAAAAAATGCTCGGCGCACTATCTTATCAAGCTCAATTTTTTGATTCTTTGTCAAAAGTTTTATTATATCCTTAACATAAAGAATACCTATAACATTATCGATTGACTCATCATATACGGGAAAACGGGAGTGACCGCTTTCCGATATTCTGTCTAAAATTTCATCGCTAGGCGTATCAAGGGCTAAAAAATCAACATCTATACGCGGAATCATAACCTCTTTTACAGCCGTATCGGATAAGTCGACAACGCCGCGGATCATATCCCTTTTTTCCTCGTTTAATCCTTCTTTTAGAATATTGTTTACATTACCCTTCTTTTTAAATAAGTCTATTATACCCATAACTATACCCGATAAATTTCCATATTTTTATATTGCATAAGCAATTCTTCTTGAAATTTAAGCATTTCTTGTTCCGGCGAATTATCCGAATGATCCATTCCGTTCAAATGCAAAATACCGTGCACAATCAGTCTTTTTAGCTCTTCATTTATGTCTACATTAAATTCTTCGGCATTAAAGCGGAGACTGTCAAGGCTTATAACTATGTCACCGGCCATAAACCTTGTTTCACCGGCCTCGTCAAAATATTCGTCACCCTGTTCAAAAGAAAGGACATCTGTCGGCGAATCGATATCCCTGTATTGTTTATTAAGGTTTTGAATAAAAGCATCATCACAAAACAACAAGGAGATATCCCAATTTTTCAAGTTTAAATCTTTTAGGACTTCAGATATAAAATTTTCAACTCTTACGGGGTCTATAGACCCCGGAGGTTCATCATTAAATGACACACTAATTGAATTAGACATTATGATTTTCCTTTTGAGGCTGTACCTGAGAAGTTTCAATCTCTAGTTTTTGACCGTTTTTATTCTGCGGCTTTGTGCCCTCATCATCATCAACATTCTTTTGATTCGGATATTCTATTCTGGAATGATAGTAACCGGCTAGGATTTTTACAAAGGCAGCCTTGATTATTCTGACTTCGCGGAAAGTAAGCTCAGAGTTATCAAGCTGACCTGACTTTATCTTTCCGGAAACAAGTTCATCAATAAATTTTTCCAAACGGGGAACCGAGGGTTTTTCCAAGGTACGGCATGCAGCCTCAACTATATCGGCCAGCATAACAACAGCAGATTCTTTTGAGCGCGGAGGTATTCCGGGATAACAAAAATCTTCGATATCTACATTGGGATCAAGTTCTTTTGCCTTTGCATAAAAATAGGATATACAGCTGTTTCCGTGATGCTCGGAGATTATATCTATGACGGGCTGAGGAAGCCGTAATTGCTTTGCTTTTTCTATACCGATTTTTACATGACTTCTTATTACCGTAGCCGAAAGGCGGGGATTTATATCCATGTGCTTATTATAATTTGTCTGATTTTCTACAAAGTATTCGCCCTGCTCCATCTTTCCTATATCGTGATAATAAGCTCCTACACGGGCCAAAATCGAATTTGCTCCTATCTCACGGCATGCACTTTCGGCCAAGGAAGCAACCATCATCGAATGATTATAAGTTCCCGCAACCGTTATAAGCATTTTTTTCATAATTGGAGAATTAAGGTCGGACAGTTCCATCAGTCTAAAACTTGTAGGAACATTCATCAAGGTTTCTAAAATAGGCAAAAAGCCTAAAACCAAAATACCGCTTATAAAACCGCTCCCTGCAGTGCCCAATAAAAGCACGGATTTATCGCTTGCAGAGTCCGGAAAAATAGCAAACATACAGAGTAAAATTACCGGCTGCACCAAGATTAAACCTAAAGAAGTTTTAATCAGATCCATCCTTTGGCCCTTAATATTTACCATACCGGCTCCGGCAAGACCTGAAAGGATGGCAAACAGAGCAGGCTGAATTTTAAAACCGGTTGCACCGAAAACAGCAAGAGAAAAAACAAAAACGGCAAATACCGAAATTTTTCTTGAAATTAAAGCCGCAATCAGCATGGTCAAAAAAGTAACCGGCAATATGGGAACAATATCAAGAGGGTATGCAAATATCGAAAGCCTTGAAAGAAAAAGAATTAAAATATAGATCAAATCAAAAGAGATTAAAATAAGCAGATTGAATTTAAAATCCAAACTTTCCCCGATAATTTTTTTAGAAAACAAAAATAGGCTGATTATAACAGATAAGGTTAAAAAAATTAGAGCAGCAGCAATCTGGCTAAAATCTATATATCTTCCGTCCCCTGCGTAGGCTTTTAAACGTGTATAGGCATCTTCAGATATTATAAATCCTCTCTTTATAATCTTTTGATTTTTTTCTATATTTATTTTTACAGGAGTTACCTTTTTTAAGGCCTCATCGACTCTTTTTTCGGTTTCTTCGGTATCAAATAAAATATTAGGCTGGGCAAATGGAAGCACAATACTCAACACATAAGATTCAAGTTTTGATTTTTTTACACCGGAAAGGAAAGTTTTAATCCTATCTCTCACATTATAAAATAAAACAAGGTTCGCAAGAAATACATTTGTAGACGACAGCTTTTGGTCTTGGCTTGTCCTCAGACTTATTTCGGCATCATTTAATTCTCCAAGGCCTGTAAGAGGCATCTCTATTATGCCGATATCGAAAAGCTGTTTTAACATGTTGAGCGAAACAGAGGTAATCTCATAAAAATCAACAGCCTTATATATGCTTTCCAAATCATTTTCTGAAAGAAGAACGGGATATTTTTCCATAACCATAAATTTAAAAGCCGTAAAACTCTTTGCCGAATCTTTTAGACCTATTATATAACTCGCAAATTCGGAGTACTCTCTTATCATTTTTTCCGAAACCGAGTCATCCTTATAAAAAACAGCCCTGACGGAATGTTTAGCTGCAACTCTTCTTATTTCTGTAGCTTTTTCATCAATCACCTCAATATTGCGGTTTGATATTACATCCCTATCGGAAACCATTCCGACTTCAAAATCGGAAATAGTCAATTTGGAAAATCCCGAATTTTCATAAGCATTGAGATAAATCATTACAGCCAAAACCAAAAAGCTTACCGCAACCGCTGTAACAAAGGCCTTATTTCTTTTAAATATCACACTGAGAAAAGATATTTTTTGTTTAAATTTACTTTCTTTTTTATTCTTTATCATAGGCTTTAATTATTTTTTGAACGAGAGAATGACGTACAACATCTTCCGGAGAAAACCGGACTATACCGATCCCTCGAATTTTCGATAAAAGATTTGCAGCATGTACCAAACCGGAATTTTTTGACGATGAAATATCGGATTGTGAAGGGTCGCCTGTTATAATGAGCTTGGAACCCTCTCCCATTCTCGTCAAAAACATCTTCATTTGCTCTTTGGTAGTATTTTGAGCTTCGTCCAAAATTACAACGGCGTTATGCAGGGTTCTGCCCCTCATATAGGCCAAGGGAGCCACCTCAACCATATTGGACTCCTCCATTTGGCGTATAAGCTCAAAAGGCATTAAGATCTCTATAGAATCATAAAGAGGTCTCAAGTAGGGAGTAATTTTTTGAACAAGGTCTCCCGGTAAAAAACCTAAACTCTCGCCGGCCTCTACAACAGGTCTTGTAAAAACAATCTTACGCATTTGGCGCGACATAAGCATTTGAAGGGCACATGCAACAGCCAGATAGGTTTTTCCCGTACCGGCAGCACCAAGTCCGAAACTTATATCGTTATTACGGATAGAATTGATGAATTCAAGCTGATGAGGATTTTTGGGGTATACGGAACGTGTGCCCCTCGGTATATGAATACATCCTGAGGAAAGGTCCTGCTTATCGGAAACGTTTATTGTAGATATAAGAGATTCGATATATTCCGATGAATTTTCGGACTTGATTTCCGATGAATTTACTGCCTTATCAACCACATGCTGAAATTTCTTGCAAACCTCATCATCGGCACTTAAAACACTTACCTCATTACCGCGGCAAACGACAGGAACTCCAAGATATTGCTCAAGAAAGCCCAAATTTCTGTCATTGGTACCGCAAAGAGCGGAAAGCACTTGTTCATCTTTTAACACTATTGTATATGCGTCTTCCAAATATAAACCTCTAGTAGTCTATTTTAAATGGAAAAAAGCAGTTCAGTCAAGGCCTTTAGGCCTTATTTAATACTTTTTCTTTCAATATTAGGTATAAACTACATAAAATTAGGTATAAAATACATAAATTCGCACAAAAAAAAGAGATACCGGATTTATCGGTATCTCTTTTAAACTACTCACCGTCTTTTTTGGTTTCAGTGCCGCTATTCGTACCGTCGTCGCTTTTCCACCAGTCGGTTGACGTTTCGGTTTGTTTTTTCATTGCCTCTTCGGATAAACCTGAATCCGATGGGGTTTTTGTAATAAGGGCCAATAAAAAGGTCGTTACAAAAAACAGGGCAACAACAACATAAGTAGCTCTTGTTAATACGTTGCTCGACTTTGAGCCGAAGGCCGAGTTGCTTCCGCCTGAAAAAAGGCCGCCCAAACTATCGCCTTCTTCATTTTGTAATAAAACTAAAAAGATAATAATCGCACAAATTATGACAAAAAGTACTAACAAAGCAATACCTAAACCACTCATAATCTAACTCCAAATTATAAAAATACGCCCTACAGAATACACTAAAAACGGAAAAGTTTCAATAGCTCTTATTAAATTTTTAGCGGACTTTTCTAAAAATAACGCGTTTTACTACAGTTGTCTTTGTTTTTCCTACAGAAGCGGCTTTTAGATCTTCAACTTCAAATCTTGAAAAAACATTAGTTCTTTTATATTCGGCGATAAATTCCATAATAATTTTTTCGCAGTCGGCTTCATTATAGGTATCGTTATTTTCCTCATAGGTAAGGTAAAACTCAACCTGATTTTCCAATCCCGGAACATCCATCTTTGTCAAATACATTACGGCAGACGGCCTATCTTTAACCTCAATTTTCTGTGTTTTGGTTGTTACATTTGCCGCATTTTGGGCAAAAACAGCCAAAGCTAATAAAGCCATAATACTAATCGCAAAAAATTTCTTTTTCATCTTAATAACCCTCCAATTTAAGTTATTTTATTATACTGTAAAGCTAAACAACTATCACAGCTCTTAAGATACTAGCATTTTATTCTCATTTTTTCAAGTAGAAAACAAGTCTAATCAAGAGTTTAAAGTCTACTCGGAAAACAAGGCTATAGGCAAAAATGTTTCCGTTTTAAGACCGGCTCCGCCTATTAAGCCTCCGTCAATATTGGGCTTTTTTAAAAGACCGGCGGCATTTTCAGGTTTCATAGAGCCTCCGTACTGGATTATCATATCTTTAGCAGCCTTTTCTCCGTAAAGAGCGGCTAAGGTCTTCCTTATTGAAGAATGGATGGCATCAGCATCCTCAGGGCTCGCATTTTTTCCCGTTCCTATTGCCCAAACAGGCTCATAAGCAATCGTTACCTTATCCAAATCTTTTGCAGAAACTTCTGTAAGCCCTTTTTTAATCTGCCTTTCGCATACGGCTTCGGCATGACCGGCTTCACGCTCTTCGAGAAGCTCTCCCACACAGAGGATAACTTCAAGACCGTGTTTTAATGCAAGTTTTACCTTTTTATTGATAAGGTCATCTGTTTCCTTGTATATATGCCTTCTTTCGGAATGGCCTAAAATTACGGCTTGAACACCTACATCCAAAAGCTGAAGAACAGAAACCTCCCCGGTATGAGCGCCCTTTTCTTCCAATCCCATATTTTGAGCACCCAGCAAGATATTGGAGCCTTTAAGCACGGACGCAACATCTTGCAGAAGAGTAAATGAAGGAGCTATCATATACTTATTTTTTCCGTCTTTTAGGCCGGCCTTCATTTCTGTTGCAAGCTGCTTGGCTTCAGCCCTATTCATATTCATCTTCCAATTTGCCGCAATGTAAAACTTTTTCACTTTTCCTCCTATAATTGAAGCCAAAAAGCCTCATTCATATTGAATAGGTTATCCTTTTATGCCGGCGTTGTCAAGACTATAATTGAATTTTATGGTTTATTGTGGTAATATGCCTAAAATATGAGAGGTTATTATGAAATCTAAAAAATACATAGTAATTGTTTTTCTTATTATATGTTTAATAACCGAAACGGTCCAAACAGCCTTCGCAACTGAAAATGAATCGGAATATGATATACCTTATGCAAAAATTTTTTATGAAAAGAATACGGATATTTATGATGCCGTATATTTTTTAGCTATCGAAAACGGATTTTCTCCCCTTTCCTATAAAAAGCCGCAATCGGCAGCAGAGCTTTATAAAACATTAAGTCTTATTGATAAAGAGAATTTAAGCACTATAGGCTTACAGGTATATGAAAATACAAGAAAAACTTTAGTGCAGCCTAATTATCTTCTTAAACAAGAAATACTTAAATTCAATATAAACGCCCTATTTGGGGTTCAAGGGCGCTTCACATACAAAGTAAACGATTATACCCCCCGCATAGATAAATTTTTAGCTTACAATGAAATGCCGATACCGATAGCCGTTCCAATAGAATTTTTAATTTCAAATTATTTTTATACTTACTGTTATTTAAGTCTTAATAAGAATTTTGCAGCAAGTAAATTTTCAAATACTTTTTTAAATATTCCGTTAAAAGAGAACGACATGGATTTTCATTTTCCTCAAAAGGCCGGCATATCGATGGGAAACTCTTTTTTTAACATAAATATCGGCAGGGGCTCGTTAAATTTGGGCAGAACATTGGGAGGCAGTATGCTTATAGCCGATACGGCTGACCGCTTTGATTATTTTTCGGGAACCGTATTTACAAATAACTTAAAACTTGATTTAACTATCGTAGAATTAAATCCTACCCGTTTTTTATTTACGCATGGGATAAGTTTTAGACCTATAAAGCAAATTTCAGTAACACTTCATGAAGGTGTTTTAATAAATTCTTTTTTTGATCCGCGCTTTTTAAACCCTGCTATGATTTTTCATAGCCATGCAGCATGGAAAGAAGATTACCTTCCTGGCACTACACCGGCATCTGAAAATGGAGCAGTAGGAAGTCAATTCGGGATTACGATAGATGCAGTTCCTATAAAAGGATTAAGGTTATATGGGCAATTCGGAATGAATCAGTTTCAAACTCCATCAGAGCTCAAGGGCTTAAACGGAAAAAATTATACCCCAAATTCTTTGGGCGGCCTTTTCGGTGTCGAATACCTTTACCCTACAACAATAGGCTACATCATATCTTCAGTTGAAGGCATTTACGCAAACCCATGGTATAATATCCTTTCAAACAAAAAAATAAGCTATTACCATGAACGGCAAGAAATGTCTTCTTCGGTTCTAGGATATGATAATTCCCAAATATACACATGGATTTCAAATCCATATGGGCCTGATACAATTACAGCCATAGCCCAAGTTTCTCTTGTAAATCCAAAAAAATATTCGGCATCCCTTACTTACAGACTTGTATGCAAAGGCGAAAATGAAGATAACTTTTTTGATAAAAATAAAGAAGATCCTCCGGGTGTGTATTATCCGGAAGCTAAGGGGAATAACCATCAGGAATGGCTTCTTTGGCGAAGTCCAAGCGGTAATCCTATCTTTTTTAACACTATCAGAATATCAGGATCGTACCAAATATTGCATAATTTAATTGCACGGGGAAGCTTTGCATGGACAAATGCATCGGGAAAAATTAATGGAAATGCAATTGACTTTTCGTTATCTTTAAAATATAGTATACGTTGATTTTTGAATTTTATAATCTTTGCAGTTGATCGAACAATGACCGCCATTGTTAATTACTTGTACTTGTATTGATTTTTGCTTATAATACTAACTATGAAACAGAAAATCGGATTTATATATTTAAAAACAGGAGCAGGACACATAGCCGGTGCAAAAGCTCTGTCAAGCAAATTAACGGATTTACACCCCGATGAAGTTGAATGCTACCTCAAGGACGGCTTTGATAAGGGCGCATGGTTTTTAAAATTCTTTTTTGAAAAAGGATATTTATCTTCTACAAATTATTTTGAACTTGGCTATGTTTCATTTTATCAATTATGTTCTTTAAAACCGGTGCTGACATTTTTAAAAAAAATAATAGTTCCATATGCCGTTCCAAATTTAGTAGAATTTTTAAAATCAAACCAAATTACAAAACTTGTATGTTTACATCATACCCTTATTCCAATTTGCAGAGAAGCGATAAACAGGATAAATCCCAATATTCCGCTCATCAGTATAGTAATGGATCCTTTTACGGTTCATCCTGTATGGTTTTTTGAAAAAAACACCGAATTCATTGTTTTTTCAAAAAAAGCACTCCAAGAAGGCTTAAACAAACACAATGTTCCTGCAGAAAAACTGCATCAATTTCCATTACTTATTTCAGAAAAATTTGATGTTCCCTACCCACAAGAACAAATAATTTCAATAAAAGAAAAATTGGGAATTCCGAAAGATAAAAAAATAGTATTAATAGCCGGAGGCGGAGAAGGATTAAAAAATGCACTGTCAATAGTTAAAGCTTTTATCAAAAAAAAATCCGACAGCTTTTTAATTGTTGTATGCGGAAAAAATAGAACTCTTAAATACAGCCTCGAATATCTAGTTCAATTTTCAAAATTTAAAAATATTAAAATATTCGGTTTTGTTGCATTTATGCCGGATTTGATAAATATATCAGATTGCATCGTTACAAAAGGAGGGCCTGCGATGCTAATGGAATCTCTGGCTGTAGGGAAACCTGTTATAGTTTCTACATATATAAGAGGACAAGAAGTAGGAAATATGCTGTATATTGTGCAGAATAAGCTTGGATGGTACATTCCAAAACCAAAATGTATTGTAGAAAAAATAGAGGAAATTTTTTCTGACAATAAATACCTTGAAGAAATTCGTGAACGTATAAAAAAAATGAGTATCAGAAACGGTCTAAACGATATAGCAAATTTTGTATGGAATTTTAATACCTAATAGAAAATAAGGACTTATATGTTGACTGTTTACATTATATTATGTAATATCATTTAACTATATACATAAGGAATATCTATGATTAAAAATAAACTTTTTGTTATATTATTTATATTTTTTGGATTATCGGTTTTTTCTCAGGCTGCAGTGGACATATTTGATCCTTTATATGAAGACATAAGAATATGGGAAAATATAGGTTTACTCAATGACTTGTCTTCACTACGGCCTTACCCCTTACAAGAAATAGAAAGAATCTTAAACATTGTTATCGAAACAGGATCCGAAAAACAAATAAAAAAAGCTCAAGAATATAAAAAACATTTATTTGGAAGTGTATTTCATTACGGAGGTGAGGCTGAATTAGGAATCACGATTCCTAAAACACAAAGAGATATTTCGATTGCTCCATTATTGGATATGAATATTTCCTTACATAAATTACTTACGGCTTCGGCCCATGCTAATTTTAGTTTATTAAATAAATTACCCAAAGAAGAGGGACTGCCTGCATTTCAATTTTCAAAAAAAGATATAATACCTGATAACAGCGTAGTAGGCTCATTTACTTTATTACCTATGTTTAATTCAGGAGTTGCAATAGGCACACCTGAATATTATTTTACAGCCGGGATGGCTAGAACATCCTTCGGCCCATTTGATGAAAATAATATTCTGATAGGAGAACAGGCCTTTCATTCGGGACAGTTTATATTTGTCGTCAATAAAGAAAAATTTACATATAATCAAGCTTTACTGGCTATATCTGCATCAGATGACAGAGGAGAATCTTATTTTCCTCAGAAATTTACGGCAGCACACTCCATAACATACAGACCCCTTCCATGGATATCTATTGGACTTGTCGATATAATTACATACGGAGGCAGGTTCGACCCTATTTATCTTCTTCCACTTTCAGTATTTTTTATAGGTCAAAGCATATACAATTTTGCTGATGCCAGTATGCTAGGTCTGACTATAGGAATCAAGCCCATTAATGGGTTAAAAATTGATGCAGTTCTTTTAGCGGATGATTTAGGTTTCAATGAGATTATAAAATTTAAAGATGCGAGATGGAGGATGGCAGGGCAATTCGGAGTTTCCTATGCAATGCCTAAAGATCATTGGTTCAGCTTTGCAGATATAAACTATATTTTGGTAACACCCTACTGCTATACCAGCATTCACAATAACAACAGAAAAGAACCTAACTATGAAAATTATACACATAATGGAGAACCTTTAGGCAGTAACCTGCCTCCAAACTCCGACCGCATACGGGTTAAGGCCCAATTTACACCGCTGGAAGGTCTTGCAATAAATGTATCAAATACCTTTATCCGCCATGCCAATGTTACGGAAAGCGTATATGATCCAGTAATATTAAAAGAGTATCTTAAAGAAGGAAATTATTCGACTGATGGCTCGGTTTTCAATCATTCAGCTGTAGTAGATAAAAATTCAGAAAGAACACATGCTTTCCTTTACTCCACACCGTTCCTAACCCAGCAGACAATTCAATATGTCAATCAGCTTGGATTGGAAGGAGTTATTAACCTCCCGATTTTAAAATCAGGCGGTTTAATGCAGTTTAAACTGGGCTATACCTTTGAAACAAATATAAATCCGGGAGTGAATAACCATATTTACAATGAAAAAATTCCTGCTGCAAGTTTAGCCACTGATGCACAAGTACTTAATGAGGCCAATAAGCAGTTAAAAAAATGGAGAGAACAAGCCGTCGGAAAAGAGTTTAATCACTACTTTAACATAGGCGTAAAAATCTCTTATTAATATTTTTTTGCGGTCTTTTGCCAAACCTTATTTTTAATTTTCCATGTGCATAGACCGCTTTTTTCTTCTTTAAATTCAACGTCTGCATAGTACCAGCTGCGGCAGTTTAAAATTGAAAAAACAGGAAGACTTGTTTTTTGTTTTAAGCTCTCAAGTTGTAAAAATACTGTTTTTGCCTCTTCACGTGCATCACCTAAGATAAAACCTCCGTTAACCTCAAAAGCATCGGGAGAATTACAAGGTCTTACAATTAGAGAGCCTGACAAAATCGGCGGATAGATTGTAAGATAGTCAAATTTTTTCTTTGTTTTAAAAAAAGGAATTGTCTTACGAAAAGGAAAAGACACAAGACTTTGAATCAATTTTTGTTCCTCATAGAGAACGGTCATTAAATTATCGGGCAAAAAAAGACAAGTTTCCGTCATACTTAAAAAGGTTTATTTTCAAAATCTTGAAAAAACGAAGCATTGAATTTACGCTCTACCCCTATGGAAGTGGGAGGACCGTAAAAAGGCATGATAATAAGATTATCTTCAAAACGCATGAGCTTTGTTTTTAAAATATTGCGCAGTGTCCGCTCTGCATACATATTTGAAGTTTGACCAATCATTCCTGCAGATAAGGAGGTTCCGGTAAATACCATATTCTCAATTTGAAACATGTAGGAGTATGACGAGTGTGCAGGAATTGCAAAATATCTTACAGAATAACCGGCTACATCTATGCAGCCGTCTCCTCTCAGTGTATTTATTGTTACATTTTCAGAAAGGCAGCTTCCGGCATAAACCTTTGGACTGTAAATTTTTAAAATCGTATTGAGTCCCGTTTCATAGGGATGTTCAAGATCGTGAGTCAATAAAACGGCTTTAAGATTAAATTCGTTTTTTTCAATTTGATGTATCATCTTTTCGGTAATTTTTGCAGGGTCAATTATAACAGCCTCTTTTGTAATTTCATTTCCGATAAGATAGGTGTTTGCAAAAAATTGCGGCGAAAAATGAAGATAAACTTTCATACAAATTCATCTCCTTCCGTAAAAACCGCCTCACGGGTATTGGATGACTTATAAGAAACGCCATCTTCTTTCGAATATAGAAACAAGGTCTTTTTAAGATTGCAGTTTTGAAAATATACGTTTTTTAAAAACGAAAACATAAAACGTGAGCTATATAAATCAGAATCGTTAAAGGAAACATCTTCCGCCCTTATTCCGTTAAAATTATTTTGCAGAAGCTCGGAATTTTTAAAATCAGTGCAGATAATTTTTGCCCCTCCGAATGAAGAAAACTGAATATCGGAATTTTGAAAATTACAAGAGTCTATTTCGCAAAAATCAAAAAAACACATTCTAAGGTGTAGGTTGCTGCAATTACAGTTTTTAAATTTGCTGTTTGAAAAAGTACATCCGGTAAAAGATTTTTTTGAAAAGTCTAAACCTTCAAATTCCAAACCGGATAAATTTAAACTGTTCAAAGAATCCGATTTTTTTAAAAGTTCGAGAAAATCTTCATATTCAGTTTTTTTATCAAAATTAAACATCAGCTCCTTCTTATTATCGTATTCTAAACTTAAAAAACTTCCTATTCAAGTAGTGAAGACTTTAGTTCGTACACCCTTATTCTATTATCCAAAAAATCGGATAGAACTATTTTTTTTCCGTCGGGAGAAACATCCAAGCCTGTAGGCTGATTACCGGCTTCAATGCTTTCAATACGGGTAAATGTTTTTGTATCGATTATATCGAGACGGCCGAAGACATAACCCTTATACAAATATCCTTTATCGGGATTATTCGGCCCCCTGCATGAAACATAGAGAAGATTCTTATCGGGTGACAGCTGAATAGTATTCGGATTAAAAAACACCTTGATACTTGCAACAAGCTCATCCTTATCCGTAGAATAAACTTCAACAATATCATTTCTCATATCCGAAACGTAGATTAGCTTACGCTCATAGTCGGTAACAATGTGCCGCTTTGCCCCCTTTACCCCGCCCTCGTAAACGGTTTTATAATCGGCTAAAGATTTTTTTATAAGTTTACATTGAGAATTACCGGCCGAATCTTCAAATTGTGCACAGTAGATACATTTTCCGTCTTCAGAAAATGCCATACCTCTCGGAACAGCCTTAGTTTTTATCTTTTTTTCTTCTTTATAAGAAGAAGGATCGATAACACTTATATCCTGTGAGGTCCAATTACTCAAATAGACCCTATCAAGACCGGCATTATAAGCCATTACCTTGCTCCATGTACCTGTAGAGTTTATAGTTCTTTTATACTCAAAAGATGTAAGATCAAAGACATGAATTGAGGCCGTAGGCATTTGGCTGACCCATAATTCGTTTTTATGTTTTAGCACGAGAGATTCTACAAAGCCGAATTTTTCGGCATATTCTTTTGGAGGAGAAATTCGCTTTGTCTCTCCGGTTTCAATATCTATCAAATCAAATCCTGAGCCGTCAAGAAGGGCTACAGCAACGGTTTTATCGTTTACGAAGGTAACGCTCTTAGGTTTTTTTCCTGTAGGAAAAACCTTAACTACATCGTATTTTGAATCTATGGGAGATAGAACAACAAAGGCTTTTTTATTTTCTATCGATGCTAAATCCAAACTATGAGTATGGAAACCTTCTTTTTTTATCACAAGTGAAGTTGTCCTATCTTTTAAAGTAAAACTCAAATGCCCCAGGGTCTTATCGGAAGATATAAGTTTAGATTCAACTTTAAGGCCGTCAGCAAAAAATTCCGCATTTTTATACGGCTGAAGATTAAGGTCAAAAGCAAAATCTGCAAAACACAACATGGCGGAAAGAAAAAAGCAAAATATACACAAAAACTTTTTCATAAAAAATGAAGAATAAATAGAAAATCTCATAAACCTTATTTTGCTTGTTTTATAAAGCTTTGTCAATGGGATTCAGCTTGACATTTTCTTTATTTTTTTATATATTATAATCATAATTTTGATATATCAAAATAGGAGATTTGAAATGACAAAAAAATTAATAATCTTATGTTTAACAGGACTTACCATATTAAGTTCGGTGTTTTTCTCATGTTCTAAAACAGAAGCAACGAATGAAGCCAAGGATTCAGGTAAGATAAAAATTACTGCAACAATAGGCATGGTTGCCGACATAGCCAAAGTTGTCGGCGGAGATGAAGTTAATGTGCAAGCTCTTATGGGTGCGGGAGTAGATCCCCACCTTTACAGGGCAAGTGCAGGAGACATGGAAAAACTTCAAAAAGCCGATATTATTTTTTACAGCGGGCTTCATCTTGAAGCAAAGATGGGAGAGGTTTTGCAAAAAATATCTTCTACCCGCAAAACCGTAGCAGTTGCCGAAAGCATTCCCAAAGAATATTTATTACCCTTTGAGGAATCCGAATTCGATCCCCATGTTTGGTTTGATGTAAAGCTATGGAAATATGCAACGGAATCGGTATATAAAACCTTAGCGGAATTTGCTCCGCAAAAAAAAGAAGTCTTTAAAGAAAATTATGAATTCTATCTTGCAAGACTTAACGAACTTGATGAGTTTATTAAAAAGAGAGCTTCCGAAATTCCGCAAGAAAAAAGGGTTTTAGTTACGGCCCATGATGCCTTCAATTATTTCAGCAAAGCCTACGGCTTTGAAGTCAGGGGGCTGCAAGGCATAAGTACTGTAAGCGAAGCAGGAGCAAAGGACGTACAGGAGCTTGCAGATTTTATTACAAAAAGAAAACTTCCGGCCATCTTCGTTGAAAGCTCGGTTCCCGAAAAAAATGTAAAAGCCTTGCAGGAGGCCGTAAAAGCCAGAGGCTATGATGTTTCAATTGGAGGAGAGCTTTTTTCGGATGCTATGGGTGATGAAGGAAGCTTCGAAGGAACATATATAGGAATGCTCACCCATAATATAAACACGATAATAGATGCCTTAAAAAAATAAAAGATTTATTCTAAAAGGATGATTTTATGAATACAGGTGCAGAACATTTAAAAGAGAACTTAATTCCGGCTTTTTGTGTTGAAGACCTTACCTTGGCTTACCGCGAAAAGCCTGTACTATGGGACATAGATGTATGCGTACCCCAAGGAGCAATGGAGGCTGTAGTCGGCCCCAATGGAGCCGGAAAATCCACCCTTCTTAAAGCAATGATGGGTATTCTTCCTATAGCATCGGGAGAAATAAAAATATTCGGAAAATCATATAAATCTCAAAGAAAAAGAATAGCCTACGTACCGCAAAGAAGTTCGGTAGATTGGGATTTTCCGACAACGGTCTTTGATGTCGTTTTAATGGGTTCATATGGAAATTTGGGATGGATAAAAAGGCCGGGGCAAAAGGAAAAAAACGAAGCTATGTCAGCCTTGGAAAAGGTAGGAATGCTCGAATTTGCAAAACGTCAGATAAGCGAACTTTCAGGCGGACAACAGCAAAGAGTTTTTTTGGCAAGGGCACTCGTTCAAAATGCGGATCTTTATTTTATGGATGAGCCATTTCAAGGAGTTGATGCAGCTACCGAACAGGCTATTGTAAAACTTTTAAAAGAGCTAAAGGAAAATGGGAAGACTCTTTTGGTAGTCCATCACGATCTTCAAACCGTAAAGGATTACTTTGATCGAGTACTCTTATTGAATGTAAGATTAATAGCTGAGGGAAGTATTGAAGAAGTTTTTACCGAAGAAAACTTACGCAAAACTTATGGAGGCAGAATAGCCTATAATTCTGAAAAAAAATGAACGGAATAATAAATTTTTTTGCCGATTATACTTTGAGAAATGTCTTTTTGGGAACGATGCTTTTAGGCATAGGCTCAGGTGTGGTAGGAAGCTTTGCCGTCTTACGAAAACAAAGTTTGCTTGGAGATGCGGTTGCACACGCTGCCCTCCCCGGAGTTGTAATAGCATTTTTACTTACAGGTTCTAAAATGACACTGCCTCTTTTACTGGGTGCAGGTCTTACGGGTCTTATAGGAACATTTTTTATAAACAACATCGTACATAACTCAAAAGTAGACACAGATGCAGCTCAAGGTATTGTCTTGGGAGTATTTTTAGGCCTAGGTTTTTTACTTTTAACCTATGTTCAAAAATTACCGGGAGCCGGAAAAAGCGGCCTTGACAAATTTATCTTCGGGCAAGCGGCAACAATAACACAACAAGATGTGATAATCATTTTTATAGTCGAAGCATTTGTCCTTATAATCATTGCACTCTTATGGAAAGAATTAAAACTATCTACATTTGATCCGGGATTTTCGCAATCAATAGGTTTTTCACCTAGAATACCGGAATTAATTTTAACGGCTTTAATTGTAATTACAATAGTTATAGGAATACAGGCCGTAGGTGTAATTTTAATGAGCGCTCTTATACTTGCACCTGCTGCTGCAGCAAGACAATGGACGGATAGACTGAGCATAATGTGTCTCCTATCTGCTTTTTTTGGAGCAGCATCCGGAATGGGCGGAGCTGCAATTTCTTCTCAGGTTTCAAAAATGCCTACGGGCCCTGTAATAGTTTGTTTTTTAACAGGTTTTACATTGATTTCCATTTTATTTAGTCCTCATAGAGGAATTATTCAATCAAAGATAAAAAAGTTTTATACAAAAAACAAATTACGAAAAGAAACAAATATGAAAAGGAGATAGCTATATGAATATGGAAATAATATTAATTGCAATTATTGTCTCTGCCTCATGTGCTCTCTGCGGAGTATTTCTAGTCTTAAGGAGAATGTCTTTGATGGGTGATGCAATAAGCCATTCTATCATAATAGGAATCGTATTAGGCTTTTTTATAAGTAAAACCTTATCTTCAAGCATACCATTGATAGGAGCCGTTATAGCCGGAATGGCCTCGGTTATCTTTACCGAAGTCTTGCAAAAGACAAAACTTATAAAAAGCGATGCAGCCATAGGGCTTGTTTTTCCATTTTTATTCAGCCTTGGAGTTATTTTGGTTTCACTCTATGCAGGAAATGTTCATTTGGATACGGATTCGGTTTTATTGGGAGAATTAGCCTTTGCACCCTTTGACCGTATAAGTTTTTTTTCGGTTTCATTCCCAAAAAGCTTGGTTCAAATGATCTGTATTCTTTTATTCGATTTTGTTTTTATCGTAGCATTTTTTAAAGAATTAAAACTGACAACATTTGATCCTAACTTAGCAAAATCATTGGGCTTTTCACCTTCAATTATGCATTACGGTCTAATGTTTGCAGTGAGCCTTACCTGTGTGGGTGCATTTGATTCGGTTGGAGCCGTTTTAGTTACAGCCTTGATGATTGCACCTGCCGCGGCAGCCCTATTATTAACAAACAGTCTTTTTTATATGATAATAATTTCAATTGTTATTGCTTCGGCATCATCGATAAGCGGCTTTTACCTTGCAGTAAAAATAGATGGAAGTATATCCGGCTCAATGGCTGCAATGACAGGCGTCTTTTTTTTACTTGCTTACCTATTCTCTCCAAAAGACGGATTGGTAAAACGAAGGGCCGAACAAAAAAATCTAAAAATAAATTTTGCCGTAAAAATGCTCATTGTTCATCTTCTGCACCATCAAGGTGAAGAAAATATGATCAGTGAGTGTAGAGAAGAACATTTATGTGAACATATTAACTGGACGGAAAAAAAAGCCCATGCAGTAGTACTTGCAGCAAAACGGCTGGGATATATAAAAAAAGAAAACGGTTTACTTCTTTTGTCTCCATTAGGAAGGCAGGAGGCGGAAAAATCAATAACACATATTTAAGTGAAATGAATTATTAGGAGGAAGAGTGAAAATCTCGCAAATTACGACCGAAAATTATTTAAAAGCTATTGTCAAATTTTTGTCGGAAAGTGATAAAGAAAAAATTACTACCGGTGAACTTGCAAAACTATTACATGTTACTCCCGGTACGGCAACATCAATGGCAAAGAAACTTGAAAAAGAAGGATACATAGAATATCAAAACCGGATAGGATGCAGCTTAACCGAAAAAGGTAAAAAGTACGGCCTCAATATTTTAAGGAGGCATAGATTAATTGAAACCTTTTTATTTCAAACACTCAAAATGGATGGAAAAAATGTTCACAATGAGGCAGAGAATTTAGAACATGCAGCCTCGGATCTTTTAATAGATAAAATAGACAAATATTTAGGACATCCTAAAAGGGATCCCCATGGAGCAATGATACCCAGAAAAAATCAAAAGGAATATACATGTACAGATTCAAGTTTAGATAAAGTAAAATACGGAATAGAATATTCGATATCAAGACTTACAGGCTCAGATGCTCAATTTGAATATTATAAAACAATAAATTTAAAATTAAATTCAAGGATTATAATTCAAAACAAAAATGAAGAAAGCGGTTTAGCCGAGATAATAATAGACGGTAATAAGATATCCTGTTCCACAATGATTTTAAAAAATATATTTGTCGAAAAAATTATTATTTAGGTTCATTTGATTTTTTTAAAATATCTTCCGCAGCTTTTTTCGCCTTATAAAATTTTTCTTTATTAAATTTGTATTTTTCTATAGGCTTCAATGATTCATCAATAATGCCCATCTTTATTTTTGTTTTTAAAATATTAAATACCGCATCATCAATTCTTTTAAGAAAATCGGGCTCGCTATTCATTTTTTTTGAAATTGCTTCTACAAGCTCTTTAAACTTAGGTTCGGAACACATAACCATATCACAACCGGCATCAAGAGCTAAAAGCACATTATCTGCTGTCGTGCGCCCATCTGCCTTAAGAGCTTTCATCGCCATATCATCAGTAATAATTAAACCTGAAAATTTTAATTCGGTACGCAAAATGTTTTCTATTCCCTTTTTTGAAAAACAAAAAGGTTTTTTATCTATAAAAGAAACTTCAGCATGTGAAATTAAGACAACCTCATCGGTACCATAAAGAATTCGGCGAAAAGGAGAAATAAAATCCTTATAAAAAATATCTTCATCAACATCGATAATGCTTTTTGAAAGATGCGGATCGGTCTCCGCATTCCCGGGGAAATGTTTAACGGTAGAAAGCATCCCGCCCTTTTTCATTCCGGAAATAAAAGCGCCTGCATATTTTACTATAACATCTTCATCATCGGAAAAAATACGATCATCCAAGAAACCGGCATCTTTGGATTTTTCTTTTTCAACAATCGGAGCTAAGTTTAAATGTATACCCAATAGGTGTATTTGTTCTGCCGTATGAGTATATAGAGCTAAGGCCTCTTCTTCTGTTAATGTTTCTGCTACTTCTCTTGGTGAAGGGAGGGGCGATCCTATTTTTCTAATTCGATAAACACGCCCGCCTTCAAAGTCGGATGCAAAAAAAGGCGGTACAAATGTTTGGGATTTAGACAAATTTTGTATAGACTGCTTAACCGATTTTATATAAGAAGCACAAGCTTCAGGAGTATTCGAAAAATTATATCCGAATAAAATAAAAGCACCGGGTGTATAAGAATCGAAATAAGAGCTTAAATAAGGCGGAAAAGTTTTTTTTCCTTCAATACTCATCATTAGAACTTGAGAAGCCTTGTCTTGCATACTCATTTCCGAAATATAAGCCTTGATACTTTCATCATCACCAAAAAGAGCCGTGTAAATAAAAAAACAATAAAAAAAAGCGGATATAAAACGTTTCATAAATATTCCAATGCTAAATAAGTTTTTGATTTTTTGCAATCTTAAAAAGTTTTGAGTTCCATAAATTATTTTGCATATACTTGTCACGTATATCGTTTTCACCTATTGCCAATACATTTTTTTGCATTGACTTAAAAGCTTTACTTAGATAGGCAATAGTTTGAGAAGAACTTTCTCCGTATAACTTAACGGATAAATCATAACACAGATACATATATAAAGATGAATAAGGACCATTTTGATAAAGGGATTCAACAGCCGATGCTTCCAGATTTGATAAAAAAATCTTACATTCTTCGATATCATACATCTTTGAAAAGTTAATTTTACAATTATAATAATTATAAAAAGCATCAAACATCTTTTTCCCAATAGACATATTATATATATTGGACCAGATCAGATCTTCAGCAATACTAAAACCCGATTTTAAGTTTATAAAATCCGTTAGGCCGGAATTATTATATGCACTATAGATAGAAGATATATCCAAATTCATTTTTTCAAAGTCATTATTTAAAACAGGATAGAATAAAAAAGACTCAAGCAAAAACAATAAAGCATCATCAGTATAATCGATATATTTTAGTAAAATCTCTTGACCGTTTTTTATTTGCCCCATATAAATTAAAGAACGGCCATACCAAGATTTACATAATGGTTCTATTTTATCAAAATATAAATCAGCAAAATCCGATGCCATCCTAAAACTGTCTGCAGCCTTATTAAACTCTCCTATTTGCAAATAAACACGGCCTTTCATAAAAAGATATGGAATTTTCCAATCCTGTTCAAAATATTCATCAACGGCAGCAGCTAAACGGTCTAAAAAAGTTATAGATTGCTTTAAGTTATTTTGTAAGAAATAAACGACACTAATATTAAATAATGCATCACAGATAAAGGATGTATCATGAGAATGCTCGGCATTATCAAGAGCATAGGAAAAATAAGTAATAGCATCGGATATTTTATTTTGCATTAAATTAAAGAAGGCAAGCAAAGAAAAAGCTCTATACTCTCCCGATTCCAATTTATTTTCTTGAAAAAAACCGATTGCAGTTTTTAAATATGCATAGGATTTTGCTGTACTATCATCTATATTTGCAATAATAGAATTTTGATAATATTTTAATGCGTCATAAAAAATTTCGTTTTTATATTTTTTTAAATCTAAACCTTCAATAGAAGAGTCAGAATAATTATGAAATATTGAAGCAAGTAAAAAATCAGGCTTACATTTAAAATTTAAGGAATCAAATATTTTTTCGGCCTCAGGATTTGCATTTAAAATTCCTTTTTTATATTTAGTCCATAAATATTCGGTTATATTTGAATCTACCATGTTTTTGCTAAGATTAATACGTCTTTCAATAATTTCAGGTAAGCCATAAGGCACGGCATATATATTATTCTCGACTAAAATAATTCCCATTGAATACATCCAAGCATAAACATCATCAAAAAAAGCCTTGCTTTTATTCAATGAAACTAAAAAATCACTAATCTCATCATAGAAAAAATATTTACTTGAAACAAGAATAATATATATCAGTTGTAATAAATCATCAGGAATATTATATATTGACGGTAAGGAAGAATCTAAAGCCTCTATTTCCATATATTTATTAACTGCATATATTTTTTCTGCTTCTTCCAAATTTTTTTTATCGTCAAGATTATCTATTAAAACTTTTATCGATGTCCCGGCATTTTGTTTTTTTATGTAATTTTTTAAGTATATTGCAGTATTTGTTAAAAAAGCATCAACAAAATATTGAGGCATATCTTTAGAAAATCTATGTTTTTTTAGATAAATATAAACATTCTTTGTAGCTAAAAAAGAAACTCTATCTTCAGCACTCATGGCTTTTAAACAATCATTATCCAAGGGATTAGCCAAAATAAAATTATATATAGACCAAAAATAATTATCATTTCGATGCAATATTATCGAAGCATTTTTTTCAATGTTTTTATTAGAAGTTAAATTAATATTTTCAAAAAACTTAAATGCGTTACATAATAAAACGGACTCCTCCGTTTCATTAAAATCAATATATTTTGAAAGTTTATCGGAAGCCTCTTTTGAAGCAAAGATACCCATTTCAGGTATTAATTGTTTTTTATACAAGGATAAAGATTCAAATAAAACCTCATTTAAAACTTCTTCTTCATAATAATTTGTAATACATCTTACTTCGGCAATCTTATTTTTATATGAAATTAATATTTTATTTACATTATATAAAAATCTGGCAGTAGAAAAAGCATAAGCAATCGATTTTTTTTTAAATAAAAAATAAAAACTGCCTTGGTCTTGTATAATTTCCGCTCCGTTTGATAAAGCTTCTTCTTTTATTAAGTTAATAAAATCGGTAAGGATTTTCAAATTAATTTTACGCAATTGTCTTTCATATACTATTTCTAAAAAAACACTTAACATGTACTCATCCTTGATTAATTATTCCTCTTAACTGCAATTGTTTTATTTTGACCGAATCTATAAGTAACAATATCATCGATATATGTTTCTTCCGCTTTTATATTTTCTTTTTCCCATAGCTCCCGTTTTTTTTCTTTTAATTTTGAAATCACTTTGCGTTTTGATGCAGCCTCAATGTAAATCTTTCTTTTTTCTTCAATAACTTGTTCTGCAAGAACTAGTTTTTCTAATAATTCATCCTTTTTTTTATCTAAGAGTATAATATAATTTTGGGCATTATGAAGATCGGTTATATCAATTTTATCGGACTCAGGATTAAATTCGGTACCTGTTTTTACTTTTAACTTAGCAATCTGCTTTAATTGCAGATCTATATAATCTTTATGAGCAATAGCATGAGCCAAGTCAATTTCTGCCTGATGTTCATAAAATTCGCGTAAGTTCAAAAGTTTTTCAAGCCGAAACTCAAACCTTTTCATTAATTAACCTCTCGATCCGGTTTATATAATGCGGAGGCCTCAGAACTTTGAGCATATTTTTTTATGGCCCCAACACCTAATCCTGCTTCATCAAATTCTTCGGGAGGAATATCAATACCCGTAATATCCGAAAGTTTTTGTAATGTATCTTTCAGTTTTGCAGGATCATCCACCTCTTGTGTTAAAAAATCATAAATACGCGGATAATGTTCTATAGCATCATCGATTGCTGCACTGCTTCCTTTTTGATAAGCTCCGAGATTTATCATATCTTCGGATTCGGTATAATCTTTTAATAATGTACGCATTCGTTTTGATGCATTCTTTGTGTTCGGTCCCGATACTCTGTTGGATAATCTGGAAATACTTTTTAAAATATTAACGGCTGGATATTGTCCTCTCTCGGCAAGATTTCTATCCAATACAATATGACCGTCTAAAATACCTCGTACGGCATCCGAAATCGGCTCATTCATATCGTCGCCTTCAACTAATACGGTATAAAATCCTGTAATGGAACCTTTTTCGGAGGTACCGCTTCTTTCAAGCAGTTTAGGAAGCGAACTAAAAACACTGGGAGTATATCCGCGAGTTGCAGGAGGCTCTCCTATGGCAAGCCCTATCTCTCTTTGTGCCATAGCAAAGCGTGTTACCGAATCAAAAAGAAGCATAACATCTTTGCCCTGATCTCTAAAGTATTCTGCAATGGCCGTAGCAGTATATGCTCCTCTTATTCTTGCAAGAGCACTTTGATCGGAGGTTGCACTTACAATTACCGAATGTTTTAAACCTTCAGGTCCCAGGTCATGCTCAATAAAATCCAAAACTTCACGTCCGCGCTCTCCTATAAGAGCTATAACATTTACGTCGGCATTTGTGTTTCGAGCTATCATTCCAAGCAAGGTAGACTTTCCGATTCCCGTACCTGCAAAAATTCCAAGGCGCTGTCCGCGCCCCACAGCCAAAAGACTATCGATAGCACGGATGCCGGTAACGATTCTTTGTCTTATAGGCTTACGGGTCATAGCATCGGGAGGAGGAGCTACAACAGGATATCTTTTTGCCGAATAAGGCTCAGGTTTACCGTCAGCAGATTTACATAAAGCATCTACAACACGGCCCAGTAGAACATTTCCAACCGGGACGGATAGAATTTCTCCGCTTGCAATAATAAGATCACCTATTTTTACACCTTGAACATCGGTATAGCTCATCAGCTGAACGATAGTTCCGTTTAAGCCTACAACCTCAGCCTTTAATCCATCAGGATTATCATCCGTAATAATCTGGCAAAGCTCTCCTACGGAAGCCACAGGACCTTCACTTTCAATTAATTTATCATGAACACGGACTACACGTCCAGTAAATTTTATCGGATCGGTTTCTGAGACAGCATTGGTATATTTATCAAACAGATCTACCATATCGGCACCTTAAATATTTCCGGTCTTTATCTTTGTTTTAATGGGAGATATTTCCAAAATCTTTTGCTCAAGTTCGTTAAGCTGACTTGCTATGCGTGCATCCACTGCTCCAAAATCGGTTTCAATGATACATCCGCCTTGATCAACAGTAGAATCTTCAACCACCGTAATATTTTTAATATTTTCTGCAGCAGATATAAAGTTTTGGATGTGCTCCGTAGTCATCTTCACATCAGCAAGATTAACGCGTATAACCACGTCTCCCCTGCCCTTTACTTTTCGCAAAGCATGAACGACATTAGAAACTACAACATTTCTCTGATTTTCGGAAATAACTTTAACAACCTTTCTTGTCATCAAAAGAACAAGATCCACTATTTGCTGCTCGGTTTCAGAAAGAATTTCTTGACGCCTATCCATTGTCTTATTTATTATTGTATGAAGACGATCGGTTAGGCGTTGCACTTCAAGATTTCCTTCTTTAAAACCTTCTTCACGGCCGCGGTTAAAACCTTCTTTATAAGCATCACGGTTTACGGAATCTTTGTTTTTTTCGGAATCGGCTATTATATCTCCGGCTTTTTGCTCGGCTTCGGCTATAATATCTTCAGCATCTTTTTTTGCATTTTGAGCAATAACTTGAGCTTCATCTGTCTGCCTTTTTACCTCATCAAAGGCTGCATTTTGAGCATCTTTAATAATTTTATCGGCTTCAGCTTTAGCATCAGAAATCATTTTTTCTTTTTGCTTTTCCCATTCGAGTTTAAAATCTTCAGCTTCTTTTTTTAAATCTTCAACAGTCGGACCTTCATAAACCGGAACCTTTTCTTCAATAATTTCTTCAGGTTCTTCTTGAAAAGTTTTATTAAGCTGTAAAAACACTACATCGTTATTGTTTTTGTTTACCTCAAAGCCTCTAAAAATAGTCTTAGCCATAAGCAATTCTCCGTTTTATTTTATACCAATTCATCCTCTTCGGATCTGGCGATAACAATTTCACCCTTATCCTCCAAGTGTCTGATAATCGAAACAATCTTCTGCTGAGCTTCTTCAACATCTTTAACACGTATCGGTCCCATGTATTCCATTTCATCGCGGAGCATGGCACCTGCACGCTTAGACATATTCCTAAATATCTTATCTTGAACTTCGGCATCAACCTGTTTAAGAGCTTTAGCCATTTCATCGTTATTAACTTCGCGCAGAACCTTACTGATGGATCTATCGTCAAGCATAACAATGTCTTCGAATACGAACATCTTCTTCTTGATTTCTTCTGCCAAGTCGGGATCTTCGTCTTCAAGAGATTCGATAATGGATTTTTCAGAAGAACGGTCAACAAGGTTAAGAATCTCAACGATGCTGTCGACACCGCCCGCTGCAGTATAGTCTTCACTTGAAACAGTAGACAGTTTCTTTTCCAAAACGCGTTCAACTTCACGGAGAACATCGGGGGAAGTTGTATCCATGGTTGCAACGCGTCTTGCTACATCGCTTTGAATTTCATCGGGAAGATTTTGCAAAATCACCGATGCTTTTTGCGGCTCAAGGTAGGCAAGGATCAAAGCTATTGTCTGCGGATGCTCTTGCTGAATGAAGTTCAATAAGTGCGCAGGATCCGTTCTTCGAATAAAATCAAAAGGACGAACTTGGAGAGAACTCGTGAGTCTGTTTATTATTTCGATAGCTTTTTGACTGCCGAAAGTTTTTTCCAGAACATCCCTTGCATAGTCTATACCGCCGGTTGTTATAAAGTTTTGAGCCGCCATTAAATCCTGAAACTCTTGGAGAACGGCATCTTTTAATTCGGCTTCAACACTTTCAGTTCTTGCAATTTCAAAAACTATTTTTTCGACTTCATCTTCACGAAGCCTTTCCATTATCTTAGCGGAGATTTCGCCTCCGAGAGATACTAAGAATATTGCAGCCTTTTGTCTTCCGGTAAGAGAATTAATATCCTTACCTTTTTTTGAACTGCCTCTTTCTTTTGCAGGTGCTACAGCCATATTATTCCTCCATGAGCCAAGTTCTAATTAAGAGAGCAACATCTTCAGGATGTTCCCTAGCCATATTGATAGCATTTTCTTGAAGCTCCTGACGTCTTCGCTCTTCAACCGTCATTGAAACATCGGCATCAGCCATTTGCTGATCATACAACATTCTTTCACGCTCCAACTGTGCCTGACGCAGAAGCTCTTCTTCGCGGAGCCTTTTTCTTCTTTCATATTCTCGGCTTATGATTCTATACAATATAAAGAAGAGCAATATTAATGCTATTCCTGCTAACGAAAGTAAGAATATGGTTTGTCTTTGCAAAGCCTTAAAATATTCCTTATCTTCCAGTTCAAACTGAGAAGTTCTATCAACCTTAACATTTACGACACTTACGGAATCTTTTCGGCTTGCATCAAATCCTATGGCATCTTTAATTATTTTTTCGGCCTGCTTTATTTCTTCAGAAGAAAGAGGTTTATATTCTCTTTCAATCACACCGTTTTTAATAATATATTTTCCGTTAACATCTTTTTTCTTTTCCCAAACACCGTCAATGTTTACCGATACGGTTCTTCTTCCCATTTTTGGAAGGAAGACTTCCTTTATCTGGCTTGAACTTACAAGATGGTTTTCCTTTGTGATGGTCTGAGTCGAGCGTCCCACTAAATTTCTTGTATCTTGATAAGAAGGAGGAGTTTGTCCCTCGGTTCCCGTAGTCCCTTGAGGATTTATTCCGCTTCCTTCCCAGATAGTCGTTGCATTTTCCGAACTTACCGTAACCGATTGAACTACTTGAGAATCATCATAAGAAGTCTCGGGATTATCTTCTTTGATAACTGTAGGGCGAATTTCGGTTGTATCGGCAGAACGTTCAGACATATCCATATCAATTTTAACGTTTATATCTCTAACTCTGTCTTCACCGTATATTTTTTGTAAAGGAGTCAATATATTTGCCCCGTATTGCCTTTCAAGTTTAGCAATAAACTTTTGCTGCTTTTCAATTAAGGTTAAGCGGTCGGCATCTTTCATGATTTCAAAATCGTTTAAAGGAATTCCGGAAGCATCGCTTATCGTAATATCTTCATTTTTTAATCCCGGAACCGCAAGCCTGAGCATCTTTTGAATACCCTCTATTTTTTTTCGATTGGTTGAAATATCGCTTCCGGGTGCAGGAGTAATAACAACAGTCGCAGTTGCAGGAAGTTGCTCCGATTCAAATAAGGCCTTTTCAGGTATTCTGACGACAACATTGGCATCATCAATATCATCCAATGCTTTTAAGTGTCTCTTGACTTCCTCGGTAATTGCACGGCGTACATCAATCTCGCGCTCAAAATCGGTACGCGAATAACGCTCAACATCAAAGAAGGCCCAAGGGCTTGTATTCTTGGGTATCAAATCCTCACGCAACAAGATAGTCCTCATCCTTCTGGCTGTTGCTTCATCTGCAACAGAGATTATACCTTCGGAAGAGATTGTAGTTTTTACATTTTCTTCATTAATGCGCAAGATAATTCTATCACGCAGATCAACATCGGTTATCGCCATGTCTATTACGGGTACCGATGTCGGTTTTGAAGACCATCTACCGAGAACTACAATCAGCACCAGAGCAAGTACAATTACCCCGATGATGATTCCTTTTTGGAGCTTTGTCCATTTTCCCCAAAGCGTCCCAAACTTTGTTTTTAGATTGTTAAACTTTTCGTTCATGTTTCCCCCCATGTACTGAACGAGCTTTGCAAGACTTTAAGTTAAAAGTCTTGCGAGGCTATTTTTTATCTCGTTGTAGTAATATCATTCCAAGTTTTTACTAAACGGTCGATTATGGTTTGCGCCAATTTAAGCGACAAACTTGCTTCGGCCATTCCCATCGTTATATCATGAACATCGACAGATTCGGGATCGACAATCATTTGTTCTCCCAACTTGTCCATGTTTGTTTGCTTTGCATTCATGCTGTCGAATGCTTTTAAAATTGTCTGTTCAAAACTTGCAGCTTCTTTATTTGAAGCAAGCTCAATCATGTCGGTATTTGAGACCATTTTGGCTCTAAAATTATCGGTAACAACAGCATTAATTTTCGGAACATCCAAAAGTCCCGGTACCGAATTTACATTTGCAACATTTACAGCGTTTATCATTTTTTCCTCCCACTAAAATATTTTATCGTTCATTTTATCTTGCAATATCCAAGGCTCTTTGGAACATATCCTTTGCACCGTTTACAACGGCAAGGTTTGCCTCATAAGCTCTTGAAGCCGAAATTAAATCTACCATTTCGGTAACTATGTTTACATTCGGATACTCTACATATCCTTCCTTAGGGCCGTACTTTAAAGCCTTAGGATGGGTCGGATCATAAACCCAACGGGTATCGGAAGTATCTTTTTCTATCGAAAGAACTTTAACGCCCTCACCTACTCCCCTTTCTATATTTTGAGGAGTAAAAGGAGTCTGCCAGTCGATACCGCTTTTCTTTTGGCCGACTATTACACGGCTTCTTTTAAAAGGACCGCCTTCTTGGGTTTCCAAGCTTGAAGCGTTTGCAATATTGTTTGATATTACATCGGTTCTAAGACGCTCTACACCCATTCCCGTAGCTGCAATATTTATACTCGTAAACAATCCCATATTTTTTCCTCCGATTCCTTATTCTACTTTAAAACCGATTGTACCTGATTGTACTGAAAACCTGCCATCATACTTAAAAGCTGATACTGCATTTGAATCTTTAATACCTTCATAGCTTCATCTTCAGGGTTTACATTATTTCCGTTTGCTTTTTCGGCAGTCAAATAATCCAAAACACGCACAGGCTCAACCGTTTTATAATCTATAGGCTCATTTGATTTTATATGCAAGGGATGAGTCGTTGCAAGCTGAAAAGCTCCTTTTGCATTTTTTTCCGAATCAAAGGCTCTTTTTAACTCCGATTCAAAATTTACCTCAGTCCTCTTAAAATTAGGAACATCCGAATTTGCAAGGTTATTTGATGTAACGGTATAGCGTAAAGAGTTTACATCCAAGGCTCTGTGCAGTATATCCGTTGTTCTTAAAAAACTATTAAAACCCATAATTCACTCCTAAGGATATTTTCGGCAAATTTTAAATACCCCTTAACCATATTATAGAATATATCGGGATAAATCCTGATCCTGTACTATATCTTTTAACCTTTCATCCACATAGGCTACATCGATTTTTACCGTTTCGCCTCCCATTTCGCTTGCATTAAACGAAATATCTTCTAAAAGCATTTCCATAATCGTATGGAGCCTTCTGGCCCCAATGTTTTCGTTTTTGCTGTTTACATCGGCAGCCAAAAAACTCATCCTATCAATGGCTTCATCTAAAAATTCTATTTTTACACCTTCGGTTTCCAAAAGCTCTGCATACTGTTTGGTCAAAGCATTTTTAGGTTCGAGGAGAATGCGTTTAAAATCTTCTGCATGCAAGGCTTCAAGCTCTACGCGCAAGGGAAAGCGTCCTTGAAATTCAGGGATTAAATCGCTCGGCTTTGATACGCTAAAAGCTCCTGCTGCTATAAAAAGAATGTGACGGGTATCGACAACGCCGTACTTAGTGGAAACCTTAGAGCCTTCAACTATGGGAAGAATATCGCGCTGAACACCCTCTCGCGAAACATCGGGCCCGCCTCCTCGATCCGAACGGGAAGCGACCTTATCGATTTCGTCAATAAATATAATTCCCATCTGCTCGACCCTTTGCTTTGCCTCGTCCGTTACCTTATCATGATCTACCATTCGGTCAAGCTGTTCGGCCATTATAATTTCGCGGGCTTCTTTTACGCTTACGTTTTTGCGTTTCGATTTTGCTCCGCCCATGAGCATACTGGAAATATTAGACATTGCAGATTCAATATCTTCCATATTTGAACCGCCTGCAAAAAACTCGAATGTGGGAGTTCCCATGGAAGGAGAAATAGTAACCTCAACCATCTTATCTTCGAGTTTCTTTTCGCGGAGCATTACGCGGAATTTTTCCCTTGTGCCGCTCATATCGTTTTCATTTTGAGCCTTATGCTCTTCAACAGGAGCCGTAGAACTCATACTTGGAAGGATTATCGTTGTTCCGGCAGAGACTTGAGAAACATCTTGCGGCTGAGAGGCAGCTGCAGTTTTCTTTTTATTTGAACCGGGCAAAAGCAAATCCAATAAAGATTCCTCAGTATTTTTTTCTGCTTGCTCTTTTAGTTTTTCCTGCATTTCGCTTTTAACCATTGTGTAGCCGACAGCCATCAAATCCCTGATCATAGATTCGACATCGCGGCCTACGTAACCCACTTCAGTGTACTTTGTAGCTTCTACCTTTAAAAAAGGAGCTCCCGACAATTTTGCAAGCCGTCTTGCAATTTCGGTTTTACCTACACCCGTAGGCCCTATCATCAAAATATTTTTAGGAGCTATTTCATCTCTGATTTCTTCGGGAAGTTTGAGACGTCGCATTCTGTTACGAAGAGCAATAGCAACGGCTCTTTTCGCCTTGTTTTGTCCTATGATATATTTATCCAGTTCTGCAACAGTTTGTTTAGGTGTCAAATCTTTTAATTCTTCGTTCATTATATTTCCTCCATAACTATCTTTCCGTTTGTGTAAATACATATCTTTCCTGCAATCTGTAAACTCTTTTCCGCAATTTCACGGGCAGAAAGGTTTGTGTTTTGCATCAAAGCCAAAGCAGAAGCATAAGCATAATTTCCTCCGGAGCCTATTGCAAGTACATCTTCTTCAGGCTCTATAACATCTCCGTTTCCCGAAATTAAAAGAGTAGTCTTTGCGTCAGCCACAAGTAAGAGGGCCTGCAAGTTTTTGAGCATCTTATCGGTGCGCCAATCTTTTGCAAGCTCTACCGCAGCTCTGGTAAGGTCTCCTGAAAATTCTTTTACCCTGATTTCAAATTTTTCCAAAAGAGTAAAGGCATCGGCCGTTGCTCCGGCAAAGCCCGTTATAATTTTTCCGTCATAAATTTTTCTTACCTTTCGGGCATTTCCCTTCATAACGGTTTCGCCCATGGTTACCTGTCCGTCTCCGGCCATAACAATTTTCCCGTCTTTTCTTACCGCAATCACCGTAGTACTTCTTATTTTTTGACTCATCTAAAACTCCTATCTATGAATGAGGATGAGCAGTCTTATATAAATTTTGAAGCTGCTCAGCCGTAATATGCGTATATCTTTGCGTGGTCGAAACACTTTCGTGTCCAAGCAATTCCTGTACAACCCTTATATCTGCTCCGCGTGTAATCAATGTCGATGCAAAGCTATGCCTAAAAGCATGGGGTGAAAGATGTTTTAATTCGGGAGATAACTCAACATATCTGTTTATTATATACCGAATTCCCCTGCTTGTTAAGGGTTGAGCCTTTTGATTTATAAAAAGAGCATCTCTAATTTTTCCCTTGCCGTCTTTTTGAACTTGGCCTTTAAACTTTCCAACCAAGTCAGACCTTTCTTTTAAATACTCCCTCAAATATTCTTTTGCAAATTCCGCAAAAAACACCTTTCTTTCTTTTTTACCTTTTCCGAAAACGATGGCATAAGAAAGCGTTTTATCCAAGTCTTTTATATCGAGCCCGGCTAATTCCGAAACACGGCAACCCGTAGAATAAAGAGAAGCAAATAAGGCAGCATCCCTTATTTCCCAAAGAATACCGGCATTTGAAGGCAGCTTACAAAACTCTTGTGCCTGTTTTGGAAACATAAACACAGGAAGTTTTTGAGCAAGTTTTAAATTTCTTACAGAAGATATAGGATTTATTTTTGTCAAATTGAACCTTAGAGCATATTTATAAAAACCTCTTAGCGTAGACATCATTCTGTTAATTGAAGCCGGAGCAATTTTTTTATCTGCAAGTTCTGCAATAAAAATCCTGATGTCCGAAGCCTTTAACTCAAAAGCATTTAAGTCAAGTTCTTTTAGCCATTCTTCAAAAATAATCAAATCGTTTTTATAAGAATCTATTGTTGCCTTTGTAAATTGCCGCACTCCCGCACTATATGTGAGGTAGCTTTCAAATACTTCATTCATTGCTTCTGTCCACCTCCACATCTTCTACACCTTCAACTACACTGTGTAAATAATCGCAATTAGGATTAATACAAGCCTTATAGTTTCCGTTTTTCTTATCATACTTTTCTACCATAAACCAGCCGCATTTAGGACAAGAGGCATTGATAGGTTTAAAGTGCGAAATAAAATCACATTCGGGAAAATGTGTACATCCGTAAAATTCTTTTCCCCTCTTTTTAGATTTACGTGCGATTATGTCTCCGCCGCAGCCTTCCCGCGGACATTTTGCCAAAGGAATTGATTTTGTATTTTTACATTCAGGGAAGGCACTGCAAGCCAAAAACACCCCGAAACGGCCAAGTTTTTTTACCATCTTATTTCCGCATTTTTCGCAGACTATGTCCGTAGCTTCATCCAATGAACCTTTAATACTTTCTACATTTTCCAAGGCTGTATCTACTTTTTCTTTAAATGAACCGTAAAAACTTTCCATCAATTTAGGCCATTCTATTTTATTTTCAGCTACTTCGTCCAAGCGGTTTTCCATTCCGGCAGTAAAGTTTACATCTATTATTTCGGAAAAATTTTTGACTAAAAGATTGTTGATAATTCTTCCCAGCTGAGTCGGAACAAGCTGTTTATTAGATCTTGTTACATAATAACGTCCAAGTAAAACGGAAATAATAGGCGCATAGGTTGAAGGTCTTCCGATTCCTTTTTCTTCAAGCATTTTTACGATACTTGCATCCGTATAACGGGCAGGACCTTGAGTAAAATGCTGTTCAGGTCTTAAACTTTCAATACTTATTTCATCTCCCATCTTCATAGATGGAAGAGAAGTTCCTTTTTCGTCTTTTGAAATTAATGTTTTTGTAACCGTGTAAAAACCTTTTTCGGTTATCTTTGTAGAAGCTGCACGAAAAACGGCATCCCCCACTTTTATTTCATAACTCGATGTTTTTGTTTTTGCATTTTTCATTTGACTTGAAACAAAGCGTTCCCAAATCAAAGAGTAAAGTCTTAGCTGGTCACGGGTTAAGAATTCTTTTAAATAAGAAGGAGTATACTCAATGTATGTAGGACGAATTGCCTCGTGTGCATCCTGTGCTTTTTTCCCTGCTGCGTATACATTCGGCCCATCAGGCAATTCTTTAGGATGATTTTCATTAATCCATTTACGGACAGCCTCTATTGCCGTATCGGAAATTCTTACCGAATCGGTACGCATATAGGTAATCAAACCGACTCTGGTAGAACCGACAGCAACACCTTCATACAGCTGCTGGGCTACCTGCATTGTTTTTTTTGATGTAAAGCCTATTCTGTTTGCCGCAACCTGTTGTAATGTAGAAGTTGTAAACGGGGGGCGAGGCTTTATACTTTTTTCCGTTATCTTAATATCATCCACAACAGCAGGCAAGGACTTCAACTCATTGATGATTGCATCAACCTCTTTTTGATTTTTTAATTCAGGCTTATTATCCTTGTATTTTACAAGTTGAGCTTCAAAAGAAGTTTTATTGTATTTAAAATCTCCGTCAAGAGTCCAATACTCATCAGGAATAAAATTTTCAACTTCTTCTTCCCGTTCACAGATTAGACGCAATGCAACGGATTGAACACGGCCTGCCGACAATCCGTTTTTTACTTTTTGCCAAAGAAGCGGAGATAGGTTATAACCGACCAATCTATCCAAAACTCTTCTGGATTTTTGAGCATTTACCTTTCCCATATCTATATCCATGGGATTTTTTACGGCTTCTTGGATTGCATTGGGAGTAATTTCGTTAAAAACTATTCTTTTTATCGGAGAAGAACATTCCGGAAGCAAGGCTTCATGTAAATGAAAGGCGATAGCCTCCCCTTCTCTATCATTATCACTTGCAAGAAATACACCTGAAGATTTTTTTGCTTCCTTTTTTAATTCTTTTAAAATTTTAGCACGGCCCCGAACCGTTATATATTCGGGAGTGAAATTATGTTCTATATCGATTGCCAATCTGGATTTAGGCAAATCTATCAAATGACCCATCGAAGCTCTTACGATATAATCGCTTCCTAAATATTTTTCAATCGTCTTAGCCTTTGCAGGAGACTCGACTATAACCAAGCAATGCTGTTTTGTTTTTTTTGCAGTACGTTTAGTTTTTTTTGTTTCATTCATCGTGTTTTCCATAAATCAATACCTCATAATCTATAAATTAGTAAACAGCATATTTTGCTGATTATTTTTTAAATTATTTTCCGTAGGATATTTCCAGTCATGTAAAATATCATCTATGGATTTTATCGCAAATGCACCTTGTTCGTAAAGGGCTTTACCGCCTTCATTTTGTAAAGAATTAAGAAGAAGACCGCATACATAAACATCCCTGCCTTGCTCCAAGGCAAAATCTGCAGTAATAAGAGCTCCCGATTTTTTTGGAGCTTCTACAATTAAAACGGAACGTGAAAGTCCCGAAATAATTCTATTCCGTTCAGGAAAGCGATAGGACAAAGGTTCCGTTCCCGGAGCATATTCACTTAAAATACATCCGCCCGATTCCAAAATATTTGCAGCAAGTTTTTTATTTGAACGGGGATAAATCATTTCAGGCCCGCAGGCCAATACTGCCAAGGTCTTACCTTCTCCTTCAAGACAGCCCTTATGAGAAAAACAATCTATACCGAAAGCCAATCCCGAAACAACAGGAATATTTTTTTCGGCACTTTCTTTTCCCAAATTCAAGGCTTGTTCAATTCCGTCCCCCGTAGGCCGCCTTGTTCCTACCATCGCAAGCATAGGCTGTTCAGTTGACGGGAGTGTTCCGCGATAAAAGACGGTAAATGGATGATCCGGAATCTCCCTAAGCTGCGGGGGAAAATCCGAATCATAAAAATAAAGCATCTTTATATCATATGAGCTCATAAGTTTTATGCTTGAATCCGTAAGAGATCTAAGTAAATCTTTATCCCATTTTTTGGGTCTTACCTGCCGGCCGATAATTTCCGAAATATCTTTTAGAGAAAGCGACACAAGAGAAGATAAGGAATCGAGCTTTTCCGATAGAACAAGCTTTTCCCTTCCTTTGAGAAAATAGCAATGAGATAATCCTATGTACAAACTTTCTTTTTCGGATATCTTCACTTTTTATCTTCCTCCCGAACTCCTAATCTCCCTAATATTGCTTTCCGCTTTTGCTTTTTTTTCTGCGCTGCTTGAAATTTCGATAATGCGCTCATAAACGGCAATAGCTTTTTCATTTTCACCTGTCATATAATAAGCAGCCCCAAGTAAAAATAAATGATCTATAGGTTTCTTTTCCCATTCGGTAATTTTTTCTAAAATAGGAATTGCTTCGGCAGGACGATTTAATTCGAATATGTACAATACCGATATAGCATAAACAGCCTTTGCATGTTTAGGATTTATTTCAAGAGCACGCTTATAAGCGGAAACGGCAAGATCAAAATATCTTTTTTTCTCGATGTCGGTTCCGGTCAATTCAAAATCTAAAGAATTTTTTGCCGTTAAACTTGCAGCAAGACCGGCCTGATAAAATAAATTTTGATTCTCGGGATAATACTCCAATGCAGATTGAAAAGCTTTTAATGCTTTTTTATACATTTTTTGATCCATATATCTTGATCCGAGTATTTTATACCAAATACCTATCCTTTCTTCTGCAATCATTATATCGTCAACTCTTTTTTCATATTTTCTTATAGCATCCTTTAATTCGGCCTCCGTATTCGGATTGCTGACTCCTTCCTCCAATTCTTGAAGCCTTCGAATACTTGTAACCTTGTTACAGCTTCCCAATATAAAGATTAACAACAAAGTGATTATTACAAAACAAAATCTTTTTTTCATTTTATACCTCGTTCTAACTTTTTAGTATCAAAAAATTTATTATGATACATTTGTAAAGACTTATCCTCGATATGCGTATAAACTTGAGTTGTAGAAATATCGGAATGTCCCAAAAGACATTGAACAGACCTCAAATCCGCTCCTCCGGCAAGTAAATGCGTAGCATAAGAATGTCTTAAAGTATGAACCTTTGTTTCAATACCCGAAAAATTTGAAAGTTCATTTATTCTTTTCCAAATTCCCTTTCTGGTTAAAACAGCTCCTCTGTTATTTAAAAATACGGAACCTGAAATCAATGTGTTTTCAGGATGCTTAGGTTTTAATAGTTCGGTACGGGCTTCAAGTATATATTGCTTAAGCCAATACTTGGCGGCACTGCCGAAAGGAACAATTCTTTCTTTATTGCCCTTTCCCGTAACCTTAATTAAATCTTCATCATAAAAAATATCTTCCATTTTTAAATTAACAATCTCGCTGACTCTAAGACCTGCAGAATAAATAAGCTCAAATAAAGCCCTGTCTCTTATATTATTAGGAGAATCCAAAGGAATTGCAGCAAAAAGGCTGTCTACTTCATCCGGAGATAAGACCCTGGGCAGAGTCTTTTCCCTTTTAGGTCTTTCGATACTCTCACTCGGATTATCTTTTCTAACTCCTTCGATAATTAAAAATCTAAAAAAGGAATTAAGAGCTGCAATATCCTTGGCTATGGTTTTAGCCATAATTCCCGATTCGGATCTATTCAAAATAAAATCAATACAGTCGGCTTCTGTTGCATTTTCAATTAAACTATCGGACATATGCTCTTGAAATAATTGCAAAGTATTAATATAGGTTTGAGCTGTTGCTTTGGAATGAGATTCCGCTGAAATTAAAAATCCGTAAAAAGCCCGAAGCTGTATCTTTGTCAGTTTATTTCCCTCCCTTACCTTAAAACATTTTGATTTCTGTAATATGCAGGAGTTTCCAAATCACTTTCCATAGGCGGAACAATAGAGCTAAAAGAAGGCTTTCTTTCTGCAACATAGATATCTTCATAATGTTTTTCGGAAGATGCCTCACTCCTATTTCTTAATCCAAGCCCGGAAAGAGTAGGAGGCGTTGTTTTATTAACCTTAGTCCACTCTCTTGAGGTCATAAAAGAATCATCTGTAAATACCAAGTTTTCTGCATTATCACGAACAGGCTTCCTGTTAGAGGCTGCATCATCAATAGGAAACTTATCGTTTGATCTAAAACCCGTAGCAATAAGTGTAACAACAACTTTGTTTTCTACGGAAGGATCGATGGTTGCACCGAAAAAAGTAGCCACATCAGGATCTGCTCCGGCATTAATGATATCCATAATCTCAGAAAGCTCATGCATGGTTAGTTTTTCGCTTCCGCAAATATTTACCAAAAGATTTTTAGCCCCTTCAACTCTAGCTTCTTCAAGTAAAGGATTGTTAAGTGCATTTGTTGCAGCATCCACGGCCCTATTTTGTCCTTCGCCTACACCTACACCCATATGAGCATTACCCTGTGCTTTCATTACGGCTTTAACATCGGCTAGATCGACATTAATTTCTCCATGTTGGTAAATTAAATCAGATATACCTTGAACAGCCTGACGCAAAACATCATCAGCCTTTTTAAAAGCTTCCACAACAGGCGTTGAAGGATCTACCATATTCAATAAGTGTTGATTCGGAATAGTAATTACTGTGTCTACGGATTCTCTTAATTTCTTTATTCCTTCTTCTGCAAGGCTCATTCTTTTACGGCCTTCAAATGCAAACGGCTTTGTAACTACGGCAACGGTTAAAATCCCCTGTTCCTTAGCAATTTCGGCAATAATCGGAGCTGAGCCGGTACCTGTGCCCCCGCCCATGCCTGCCGTTATAAAAAGCATATCTGCATCTTTTATTGCATTTGCAATTATTTCTCGATCTTCGATTGCAGCCTGCTCTCCTATTTCAGGGTCTCCTCCTGAACCCAAGCCCTTGGTAATCTTTGTTCCTATAGGTAATTTTAAAGGAGCATTTGAATGACGTAAAGCCTGTAAATCGGTATTTGCAACTATAAAGTCAACATACCTCATATTGCTGGACATCATCCTATTTACGGCATTTGAACCGCCTCCTCCGGCGCCTATAACTTTTATTATAGCCGGAGTACCTGCATCGACAACCTCGTTATTTACCTTGTCTTCCATTACTTCATATAACATACCAATAACCCTCCCGTATGCAATTTTAAAATAATTCTTTTATAAAATTTTTTATTTTTGAAACAACAAGCCCCGAATTTTCTTTTCTGGAACTTGAAACCTTACCTATTTTATTTTGATCATCCAATTTATGCAATATTAATCCCAACACCGTAGCGAACTCCGGGCTTCGATATCGCCCTACAACTCCTCCTATAGTTGAAGGAATTCCCAGTCTGGCAGATTGCATATCGAATATTTCATCAGCTAATTCCGTTGTACCGTTTAGCAAGGCTCCGCCTCCGCATATTATAACGGAACCGCCAAGGCGGGAACCTTGCGTAAGGTCATCCACCTTATTTTTTACCATTACAAAAATTTCAGCCATGCGGGCTTGCAATATTTCGCAAATCTCACTTCTATAAATTTCTTCAGGTCCTCTTCCTCCAAAAGCCGGAATTAAAACCTGCTCATCTCTTTCAACAAAAGGCATCCAGCAGCATCCGCTTGATATTTTTATTTTTTCCGCCGTATCAAACGGAATACTTTTTACTATTGCAAGATCATTGGTAACCTGTATTCCGCCTACAGGTAATGCGGCCGTAATTATAGGTCCTCCGTTTTGCATAACAACTATATCGGTAGTGCCCGCTCCGATATCTATTAAAATTGAACCAAGCTCTTGTTCATCATTTGTCATAACAGCTCTTACATCCGCCAAACCGTTATGCATTAAGCCGTCTATATTTAAATCGGCTCTTTGGACACAGTTGGGAATATTTTTCATAGAGGTTGCTACACCCGTTATTAAATGAACCTCGGCTTCAAGTCTTGTACCTATCATATTTAGCGGATCTTTGATTCCACGCTGCCTATCTACCGTATAAGACTGAGGCACAACATGAATTATTTCTCTATCTCCTGTAAACTCAACAGCCTGTGCAGAATTAATTACTGCATCTATATCGGAGCGGTCGATTTCCTTATTATTTTTACCCTTGTCTCTTATAGGAAAAACACCCTTAGAGTTGACTCCCTCTATATGAACTCCGCCCAAGCCGACAGTACAATGGGAAATATCTACACCGGACATAACCTCAGCCTCATCAACAGCCTTATTTATACCCTGAACGGTATTCTCAATATTAGTGACAATACCCCGATGTATGCCCGTCGATTCACTCATACCGATACCCGTTATCTGTAAATGCCCTTCGTCATTTTTTTCGGCAACAACAACTCGAATATTTTTACTTCCTATATCCAAACCTACGATTATATCATCACTCATCTTTAGCCTCTCTTTTTATATAAACGGCATTAGCACCACGTAGATCAATTCCAATAATATTTTTTTCTAAATTTATATCCTTAACTACATCCAGAATAAGGATCATATATTGTAAAGATTCTTCCGTCAAAAATTTATTGGTTATAACCGATAACCTGCTCTTTACAGGATAGAGAATCAAATCATAACCTCCGTATTTTTTAGGTTGAATTTTTATTTCCGATATTTCATTTAATAAAACGGGATGTTTTTTTTGTAAAATATCCAACTGAACAAAAAGCTGAGAAAGTTTTTCGTTAACCTGCATACCTTCACGAGGACTTTTAAATGTAAGCCCTGTAATAATAGGCAAATTTGATTTAATAATAGGAGAACCTATCCTAAAAACCACGCCGTAACCGTCAATTTCCATTGGAACGGTTCTTCCTTCAACTTCGGTAAAAGCCAAAGCAACAGCCTTTCTTTCAACTATTTTAATTGAAACCTTATCGGGAAATTTCTTTTCTACGGTAACGGATGCAATTCCGGGATATGATACAAGTTTTTTAGAAATCTCGGAAGAATCTATAGAAAGCCATTTAGTATTACTTTCGATTCCTGCGAGTTTTTTTACTTCTATCGAACTTAAATCGGAACAACCCGAAATACTTACTGCTGCTATAGAACTATACGGTAAAATTATTGCATAATAAATAATCTCTCCCAATAAGAGCAAGACAAAACTAATAATAAGAAATCTAACTACTGCCGATTTAAGCTTTGATGATTTATTATCATTAATAACTTTTTCTTTAACATATGCATCATTCAAATATTCATTTTTTTTCCAAGTATACAAAATATCAGCCATCTATTTCTCCTTTTTATTCACATATCCTGATGCATTTAAAATTAGACCGCATAAAGAAAACGTAACTACCAATGATGATCCTCCTGATGAAAAAAAAGGAAGAGGTATTCCTGTGGCCGGAATCATTTTTGAAACAACAGCACAATTTACCAGTGACTGAGATACAATACAACTGACAGCCCCAAAAGCAACATAAGCGCCGAATCTGCTCTTACAGCCAAAAGCTATCCTATATCCGAAAAATGCAAAAAAAGCAAGTAATGCAATATAAAACACAACACCTATAAATCCCATTTCCTCAGCCCATACAACAAATATAAAATCGGAATATATTTCAGGCACACTTGCTACTTTACGTAAACCGTTTCCTAATCCTTGTCCCCAAACTCCACCGCTTGTCAATGCATTAAGAGCAGCCTGTATTTGAAAACCTGAATCCAAGGGGCTCCTTGAAGGATCCAAAAAAGATAGAACTCTTTCCATTCTATATTCTTTTGTTATAATCATTAAAATAAAGATTGGTGCAAAACTTACAAATCCTTTAATAAACCATAATATCGGAACACCTGCTATAAAGAACATCAAACCGGCTATAAAAAAGATAAACATCGAAGAAGAAAAGTCATTTTCCAAATATACCAAAAAAGCAAACAAAGATATTATAACAAAAGGCGTAATAATCGAAACTAAAGGCTGATCATAATTACCGTTCTTCTTGTCGAAAAAATTAGCTAAAAATAAAATTAAAGAAAGTTTTAAAAGCTCCGAAGGCTGAAACATAAAACCTGCAATATTTATCCATCGGGAAGCTCCGTTTCTTTCTTCTCCGATTCCGGGAATAAACGGAAGCAGACAAAAAATAAAAGTCGCAAGCATAATAAAAGGCAGCATTTTTCTTATTGTAGAAAAATCTACAAAGAGAAAAAACGTCATTGCAATGATACCTGCAATAAAATGTTTTATTTGCTTACCGACAAAATAAAGGTGATTGTCAAAAAAACGTTGAGCGTAATGAATAGAACCGGAATACAGGGTCGCAAAGCCGACGCCGAAAAGGAGAAGAACCGACATTGCAAAAACAAAGTCATACTTTTCAGAGTGAATATTTTTCTTTGCAATAATATGTTTCACCATTTAAATCTCCCCTTCTTTTAAAACGGATTCCAATCTTTCAAGTTCCATTGATCTTGAACCTTTTAATAAAACAAAATCATCTTTAGACAAATTTTCTTTAAGCTGTTCTTTTAATGCATCGAATTGATTTGTTTTAAACTTATATATTTTCTTTGAAGAAGAAACGTTCAAACCTTCAAAAGCGGAACAAATATCATCTCCAAAAAAGTATAAATTATCGGCATTTGATTTTAATGCATCTTCAATTATTTTTTTATGCTCATAGTCGGATTCAGCCCCCAGCTCAAGCATAGATGCCAAAACATAATGTTTTGCACATTCGGTATTTATAGAATCACAAAACTCTATTGCACTTTTCATCGAGTCGGGATTTGCATTATAGCAATCCAAAAAATAGGTTACAAAGCCGTACAAAACCTGCGATCTACCAAACAGAGGCCGCACGGCTTCTAAACCCGATTTAATTTCCTTAGCCGAAAAACCTTTTTTTTCCGCCAAGGCTATACATAAAAGAGCATTTTTTACATTATATACTCCGGGTAATGGGAATAAAATTTCTTCTCCTTTATAAAAAATTTTAGAACCTAATACACCGGCATCTTCAACCTTTTGTACCAATGAAGAATCATTATCTGAAACCGTAAAAACAGAACCATGAGGAATATCTTTTAAGAAATCCGTAAATTCACATTCAGGAATAAAGCCTAAAGAATCATTTTTAAAAAATGAAAAAATTTCTTTTTTTTCCTCAGCTATTGCCTGCTTTGTGCCGAGAATACCGATATGGGCAGTTCCTATGTTTGTAATTATAGCGGCGTTTGGTAAAAGAACGCTTGCTATTTCGGCTATCTCCCCCTTACGGTTCATGCCAAGCTCAAATATTCCGGCTTCATGTTCGGGCCTTACTTCAAAAACGGAAAGAGGTAAACCCGTTTCGGAATTTAAATTACCCTTTGTCGATACGGTATTATATTTTTTAGAATATATCGAAGTCAAAATTTCTTTTGTAGTTGTTTTACCGCTCGATCCCGTAATACCTATCTTATAAAGATTGGGAAATTTCGACAAATAATATCTTGCAGCATCCTGCAAAGCCTTTAAATTATTTTTTACGGCAACACATGAAGCATCGTACTTTTTGCACAAGGACAACAATGTAGTTTCATTTTCATCAAGATGATCAAAGTCAACAACAAAAAATTTAGTTCCATTCTTTAAGGCAGGCTCTATATAAATATGTCCATCCTGCTTTTCACCGCGCAAAGGAATAAAAAGAGAATTATTTTTTACATTACGGCTGTCTATGGCGACTGACGAAAAAAACCTCGATGTATCGGATTTATAAACAAGCCTTCCATCGGTACTTGTAAGCAATTCATCAAGAGTCATAAGAGAATAGTCTAAATTGTTGCTTAACTTTTCTCTAACCATCCTTATTCTCCTTTGAAATTGAAACCCTCAAAATCTCGGCCGACAAAGCTTTTCTCATTTTTAATTCTTCAACGGCAATTCTTTCGATACGCTCGGGCTTCGATAAAATAGAAATACCGGAAATTTTCTTTTTATTTTCCTCAATAATTTTAGACTGTTCCTTATTATAATCAGCCAAATCTCTTTCAACACTTGTATAACGCGAAGACTGCAAAACCACCGCAAACAAAAAAAGAGGAATAAACAATGTGAAAAGCACTGCAAGTATTTTTTTCATTTTAACTCTCCCGATAATCAATTTTACGCACAACCCTAAGGCGTGCACTCCTCGACGGAGGATTAAGCCTTATTTCCTCATCCGAAGCCTTAACGGCTTTTTTTGTTAAAACCTCAGCCCTAGGCCTGCCCCCGCACTTACATATCGGCATATTTTCGGGACAGGTACAGCTTTTCCCTAATTCTTTAAAATAGAACTTTACAATTCTATCCTCAAGAGAATGAAAAGTAATAAGCCCAAGCCGTCCGTTAGGAGCCAAAACCGAAAAAGCCGCTTCCAAAAGACGGGGCAGTCTATCAAGCTCTCCGTTCACTGCAATTCTAAGAGCTTGGAAAGTTTTTGTTGCAGGATGAATTTTTCCATGCCTGTAATTTTGAGGGACAGCCTTGTAAATACAATCAGCCAATTCTTTTGCAGTACTAAAAGCGGCCGCGGCCCTTTGCTCAACTATACGGGACGCTATCTTTCTTGAGTAACGCTCCTCACCATAATTAAAAATTAAATCCGCCAAATCTTTTTCGTTATAAGAATTGACAATATCGGCAGCACTCAACCTAAGCTCAGGATTCAGTCTCATATCCAATGGTTCGTCAGAAGAAAAAGAAAATCCCCTACCCGATTTTACATAGTGAAACATGGATATTCCCAAATCCAAAAGAATTAAATTTGGAGGAGCAGAGTCTTTCGGGTAATTTTTAAAAAACTCATCGGACCAGCCTAAGTGAAACCGGATGCGTTCACCGAAGGGCTTTAACCTTTCTTTTGCCCGTTCTTGAATAGAAACATCGGCATCAACGCCTATCGCATTCAGTTGAGGATATCTTTTTAAAAAAGCTTCAGTATGTCCGCCTTCTCCCAATGTTCCGTCTACAAAAATATTATCGGAAGCATCGGGTTTTAAGAATTCGAGACATTCCTCAAGCAAGACCGATGTATGAACTGGCTGCATAAGACCTAAAAACCTATATCACCCAAAGCTTCGGCAGCTTCAGAAAAATCCGGCTCACTCTCCTTTAAATATTTTTCATATTGCTTTAGGTCCCACAATTCAAAGTGTTTACCGAGACCTAAAATAATGCAGTCTTTTTCGAGCCCTGCACACTCGCGGAGGCTCTGGGGAATAGATATACGGCCGTTTTTATCAACCTCAATTTCTTGTGCCGGAGCAATTAAGCGTCTCATAACCAACAAGGATTGAGCTTTAAATAGGGAAGTTTTCTTCATGATCTCATCAGAAAACTTTTTCCATTTATCCGCAGTAAAAATCCAAAGACAGTTACCTACACCTCTTGTAATAACCAAATTTGAGTCGGGTAATTCTGCACGAATCCTAGCCGGAAACATAATTCTTCCTTTTTCATCAAGAGTATTCTTATATTCTCCGGTCATTGCAAAATTACCCACTTTTTACTACTTTCTCCCACTTAAACCCATTTTATCATAAAAATTTAGAATGTCAAGCGGTTTATATCGGAAAAGTGCATTTTTTTTAGTATTTTTAGTATTTTTTTAAACTACTTGAAAAAAAACATACTTTCTTCTATTATTTATCAAGATTTTAAAGTTTTTATAGGAGAAGATTATGCAATATAAAAAATCGGATGTTTCCGACAATTATTTTGGAACCATCGTGCCTGACCCGTACAGATGGCTTGAAGACGATAATGCACCCGAAGTCATAGCTTGGGTTAAAGACGAGAATAAAAAAACCGAAGAATTTTTATCCAAAATCTCGTTCAGAGGAGAGCTAAAAAAACGGCTTGAAGAAATTTGGGATTATGAAAAACGCTCAGGTCTTTTTAAGGCAGGAAATTTCTATTATTTTTTTAGAACGGAAGGCTTACAAAATCAAAGCATTATGTACCGCCAAAGCGGAAACATAAAGGCAGAAAGCTCTCCTGAAGTCTTTTTTGATCCGAACAAGCTAAGCTCGGACGGAACTACGGCCTTAAAAAATCTTGCCTTTTCCAAGGATGGAAGATACATGGCCTACTCCGTATCGGGAAGCGGCTCCGACTGGGAAGAAATCTTTGTCTTTGATGCCGAAAAAAAAGCCGATACGGGAGAACACATCCACTGGGTAAAATTTTCAAATATTGCATGGTATAAGGACGGCTTTTTTTACAGCTCATACGATGCTCCCGATAAAGGAAAATCTTTAACCGAAAAAAATGAGTTTCAAAAGCTCAAGTATCATAAACTTGGAACAAAAGAAAGCGATGACCTTCTCATTTTTGAGGACAAGGATCATCCCCTGCGCTCTTTTTCCGCAAGTACAACTGAAGACGAGAAAACCCTTCTTCTTACAGCTTTTGAAGTCGGAAGCGAGGGCAATATGCTCTTTGTTGCGGATCTAAGCGAAGGCCTTCCTAAATGTTCAGGCTGCTTTAAACAATACAACACTCATTTTAATGACAGTGTCTGGCCCCTTGAAACGGAAAGCGGCTTTTTATATTTATTAACCAATAAACAAGCTCCATTTTACCGAGTTGTAAAGACCTCTTTACACAATATCAGTGAAGAGTCCATCGATGAAGTGATTCCCCAAAAAGACTGCCTTTTATCAAGCGCGGCCCTTTGCGGAGGAAAACTTCTTACGGTTTACTTGAGGGATGTTCAGGATGAGGCCTTTATCTGCGGCCTTGATGGAAAAAACGGCACAAAAATAAATCTGCCTGCAAATGGAAGTATTTCTTTTTCAGGAACACGAAAAAATGAAGACTCTTTATTTTTCAATTTTACCTCTTATACAACTCCCAACAAAATCATACGCTATGATATAAAAACAAACAGTTTAACAGACTTTTTTGTTCCTGCCATTCCAATCAACACTGAAGACTTTAAATGCGAACAGGTCTTTTTTAAGAGCAAGGACGGAACAAAGATTCCTATGCACATTGTTTCAAAAAAAGATATTAAACTCGACGGAAATAACCCGACGATTCTGTATGGGTACGGAGGCTTTGCTATTTCTCTTCCGCCCGCCTTCTCTGCAGCCAGAATGGCCTTTTTGGAAAAAGGAGGCATCTTTGCCTGCGTAAATTTACGCGGCGGCCTTGAATACGGAGAAGCATGGCACTCAGCCGGAAAAAAGATGAAAAAACAAAACGTCTTCGACGATTTTATTGCAGCCGGCGAATATTTGATAGAACACAAATATACTTCAACCAAAAAACTTGCAATTCAAGGAGGCTCAAACGGAGGCCTTTTAATAGGAGCCGTAACAAACCAACGCCCCGATCTTTTTGCCGTTGCAATCCCTCAGGTTGGAGTCTTGGACATGCTCCGCTACCAGCATTTTACCATAGGCTGGGCTTGGGTCGATGAATACGGAAGCAGCGAGGACAGTAAGGAGATGTTTGAATATCTTTATGCTTACTCTCCCCTCCATAACGTAAAAGCAGGCATCAATTATCCTTCCATTATGGTATGTACAGGCGACCATGACGACAGGGTTGTTCCTGCACACTCCTTTAAGTATGCCCAAGCTCTGCATGACACTTACAAGGGAGAAAACCCTATCCTCATCCGTATAACCGAAAAAGCGGGCCACGGAGCCGGCAAACCCACTGCAAAGATAATAGAAGAAACGGCGGATATCTACGCCTTTATCTTTAAGCAAACCGGTCATATAATCTAAACCGATCAAGAGAGCCTTAAAAAAAGTTTTTTTTAAGGCTCTCTAACTTTTTTCGGTTTTTTCAATTTCAGTTTTCCCAAACTTTTTTAACATGGGTTGAATTGCATAACTCAGCAAAAGAAGGGCGACGCCAAAAACCAAGGAAGTGATAACCTTCGATAAAATATTCAAAGTATTTAAGTCAAGAATAATCAGCTTTGCCGCAACAAAGATTATCAGCCCAAGCGAAATATAAACCATCCTAGCCCTTCCCTTCCGCAAATAATAAACAAAGGAAGCTATAGAATAAAAAGCCCAAAGAAGGGTTAAAATACCGCCGTTTTTTACTGGGAGATAAATATCCACAAAACTCAAAAAAACAAAGATAAGACTGATAACTGCAAAGTAAAGAATTTGAGGCAGTTTTAGTATCCTAAAAAAAGCAATCAATATAATGGCATTTAAAATATTTATTACAACCGAAAGAACATCGATATTCAAAATTTTAATGAGGATTGCATCACGGTGCGGCATATGGCTGTAAATAAACCCATAATAAAGAAATGCAACGGTAATCAAAAATATCCGGCCGACATTTAAACTTACCTTATCTTTATTAATCTTATTTTTATAAAATTTATCCAAGGCTAAAATAAAAAGACCCGAAAGTAAAATTCCGTATCTAAATTGATCTGCTGCAATAGAAAAATCGAAGAGCATAATTTTCAACATTAAAATAAAAAAGCAAAGTCTGTAAAAAAATCGGGCATTTTCAGTTTTTTCTTTTATTAGAGAAAGGCCGTAAACTGCAAAACTTAGAGCCGCTTCAATTCCAAGAAAAAGATATACATAAGAGCGGTTCCATTTAAAAAAACAATTTAAAGTGTCTGCAAGCGAAAATAAAAATAAAATAAAAATTCCCGCATCTACAGCCCGCTCATAGAACCATTCTTTTTTAAGTTTATGATGCATAAGGTTATAAACAACTATGAGGACGAGCACAAGGCCTTGAGCAAAAATTTCCGTCCTCTTTATATCGAGTTTATACAAACTTAAAATCAAAAATATAAAAATATAGGCTTGAAAAACAAACCCTTGATAAGCCTTTTTAAATTTTTCTTTTTGTACAAAAACCGATAAGCCCATCGGAACAAGATAAAAAGCTCCTTGAAGGAAAAAGAAGAGCGGCGTAAAACTTTCGAAATCCCGTCCAAGTGAAATTATCGCCATTATATAAGCTACGGCAAAAAGAAGGTGAAGCAAAACAAAAACTTTTAATTCTTCTTTTTTGCGGAAAAGCCAAAATCCTAAAAAGGCCATACTTAATATAAGGACGGGCTGAATATCGTATGTAAACCTGTCCACTACCGTTACATAAAGAGAAACCAATGCCCCCGCAAGGTAAATAAGACCCAAATTATCCATTCTTTTTTTTCGGAAAGCAAGATAGGCTAAAACTATGTAAAAAAATGAAAAAATAAGATAGGTACTGCTTTGAGGTGCAAATTTATAAACCGAAAGTTTATATGTTAAAAATAAGGAAAAGCCTAAATTTAAAACGGCAAAAGCAGGAGACAGAATTTTATCTCTTTTCTTTTCATCATCTTTTAAATAAAAATAAAGATCCGGAATGGTATGAACGGTCATCAATAAAAGAACAAGGCCGAAAAACAGAACCGCATCATCGACATTCAAAGCCGTGGTAAGTAAGAGACGGGTTAAAATTCCTAAAAATGCAATCAGCGAGATAAACTGCAAAAGTCTCCATCGCTTAAAAAAATAAACCGCCGATGAAAGGGCAGAAACGGCGAAAACATAGAGCCCAAAGCCTGTCAAACCTAAAAAACCTAGATCCACGGCAAAGGGGATTATAAGGGAACCAAGCAAGCCGATTATTGATATTGATGAAGATGTGGTCATAATTGAAAGGGTGTAAGAAAAAGCCGTAATCAAGCTTAAAAATATAAAGGCGGAAAAACCCCCTAAAATACCGTACCTTAAATAGGCTGCATAGGCAGTAATATAAAAAACGGCTATACCTCCCCCAAATAAAACCTGACTTAACACAAGCCTCGATTTTGCCGAGCTCCTAAATCCGAAAAAGCAAAGAGCAGCACCAATCAAACCGCCTATAATCAAGGCTACCTCTTGCGTTATATATCCCTTGTCATAGCTTAACTTAAAGATAAAGCCCACCCCTATCAAAAGAAGGATAATCCCCAGCTTGCTTATAATGGATTCTATTGAAAATAATTTCTTAAAATACGGAGAAAAAGCAGCATGTTTTTCTTTAATTCCTTCTTGCTTTAAATCCTCTTTTACCTCATCATTAACAGATTCCTTAACAAACGAATTATTTGTATTATCTTCATTTCTAGAACCTTCTCCGGCCTTAATCCATACTTGAGCCTCAGTTTCGGTATTTAAAGCTTCTGCCTCTTCAGTGACAGTGCTCGGAGTCTCAGTCTGAGAGAAAACACTAGAATTGACTTGAAATTTAAATTCCAAATCTGAAAGTTTACTTTTTAAACGAATAATTTCTTCTTCTTGCTTTTTTATTTTAAAAGCATTTTTGATAGGAAATATAAGAATATATAATATAAGAGCAATTACAATAACAAGAACTAATACCATAACCTAACTCCGGTCTTAAAAACATAAGAGTTAGATAATATCATTTTTTAAAAAATAAAGCAAGGAATCAACAACCCCGACACGAAGCATTGGGGTATGTTGTTCTCATAAGGTGGTTACAGTCGGCTTTAATACCCTTTGTTACGACGCAGAGCATCGGGGTATTAAAGCCTCCGCACGAATAAAAAAAGCCAGGCAGCATCCTACTTTCCCACTTGATCAGCAGTATCATCGGCGTAAGAGAGCTTGACTTCCGTGTTCGGGATGGGAACGGGTATTACCTCTCCACTATGGCCACCTGGCAATAATAAACAAATTAAGGACTTAAAACTTAAGATAAGTTTTAAGTGTACTAAAAAAGAGAACGAAGAAAAAAAGTTAATTTTTTTATTTACCAGAAAAAAGAAACAATAATATGGTCAAGCCTCACGACTTATTAGTATTGGTCGGCTGAACACATTACTGTGCTTAGACCTCCAACCTATCAACCTTGTAGTGTGCAAGGAGTCTTTAGGAGGGTTAAACCCTCAGGGATACGTAGTCTTGAGGCGGGCTTCCCACTTAGATGCCTTCAGCGGTTATCCCTTCCGAACTTAGCTACCCGGCAATTACCCTTGGCAGGATAACCGGTACACCAGAGGTTCGTCCATTTCGGTCCTCTCGTACTAAAAACAGCTCCTCTCACGTATCCAACGCCCATAGCAGATAGGGACCGAACTGTCTCGCGACGTTCTGAACCCAGCTCACGTACCGCTTTAATTGGCGAACAGCCAAACCCTTGGGACCTGCTTCAGCCCCAGGATGCGATGAGCCGACATCGAGGTGCCAAACATTCCCGTCGATGTGAACTCTTGGGGAATATCAGCCTGTTATCCCCGGAGTACCTTTTATCCGTTAAGTGACGGCGCTTCCACTCGCTACCGCCAGATCATTAAGACCTACTTTCGTATCTGCTTGAGCTGTCACTCTCGCAGTTAAGCCTCCTTGTGCCTTTACACTCGCTGCGCCGATTTCCAACCGGCGTGAGGAGACCTTCGCGCACCTCCGTTACTCTTTAGGAGGCGACCGCCCCAGTCAAACCGCCTGCCTATCACTGTCCCGCTTCCGGTTTCACGGACAGCGGTTAGAAACCTGATTTATCAAGGGTGGTATTTCACTTTTCGGCTCCACCCAACCTAACGGTCAAGCTTCATAGCCTCCCACCTATTCTACACATGATAAACCAAGTCCCAATAATAAGTTGCGGTGAAGGTTCACGGGGTCTTTCCGTCTAACTATGGGTAACCGGCTTCTTTACCGGTATATAAATTTCACCGAGTCTCGCGTTGAGACAGTGCCCAGAATCGTTACACCATTCGTGCGGGTCGGAACTTACCCGACAAGGAATTTCGCTACCTTAGGACCGTTATAGTTACGGCCGCCGTTTACCGGGGCTTCAATTCAAAGCTTCACATTGCTGTTAACCTCTCCTCTTAACCTTCCGGCACCGGGCAGGTGTCACCACCTATACGTCCCATTGCTGGTTCGCAGATGGCTGTGTTTTTGATAAACAGTCGCCTGGGCCTGCTTTCTGCCACCCCCTCATCTTTAAAAAAAAGGAGGTCACACTTTTTCCGAAGTTACGTGTGCATTTTGCCGAATTCCTTAACGCGAGTTCTCTCGAGCGCCTTAGATTTCTCATCCCATCTACCTGTGTCGGTTTACGGTACGGTCTTTTATAACCTAACCTTAGACAGTATTTCCCGGCACCTTGATTACGCCCGCTTCGTTCCACCGTAGTTTCACTCGCTGTCGCAGCTTACCTTGGACGACGGATTTACCTATCATCCTTTATAACGGCTCGCTTACTTTGACCGGCATCCGTTAGCCGGCCGGGTTTCACCTCATGCGTCCTGCCATCGAAATTATAAAAGGTATCGGAATATGAACCGATTTCCCATCGACTACGACCTTCGTCCTCGCCTTAGGGGCCGACTTACCCTGGGGAGATTACCTTTACCCAGGAAACCTTAGATTTTCGGCGGGGAGGGATCTCACCTCCCTTTTCGTTACTTATACCTGCATTCTCTCTTCCATCTCCTCCAGAATCCCTCGCGGGTATTCCTTCATCAGTTAATGGAATGCTCCCCTACCGCCTTATGCTCAAAAATGCATAAGACCCGTAGCTTCGGTATACTGCTTAGCCCCGTTACATTATCTGCGCATGGACACTCGACCAGTGAGCTGTTACGCACTCTTTAAAGGAATTGCTGCTTCTAAGCCAACCTCCTGGCTGTCTTTGTATCCACACTTCATTTCACACTCAAGCAGTATTTGGGGACCTTAGCTGACGGTCTGGGCTGTTTCCCTTTTGACTACGAACCTTAGCGCACGCAGTCTCACTCCCATACGTTGATTATCGGCATTCAGAGTTTAACTGGGTTTGGTAGGCTTTGACGCCCCCTAGTCCAACTAGTGCTTTACCTCCGATAATTTTGTATGAGGCTGTCCCTAAAGGCATTTCGGGGAGAACCAGCTATTTCCGGGTTTGATTAGCCTTTCACTCCTAGTCACAAGTCATCCATACCTTTTTTAACAGATTATAGTTCGGTCCTCCACAAGGTTTTACCCTTGCTTCAACCTGCTCATGACTAGATCACTCCGGCTTCGGGTCTACGACATGCAACTATTCGCCCTATTCAGACTCGGTTTCCCTTAGGCTCCGGAACTTCTATTCCTTAACCTCGCTGCATATCGTAACTCGCAGGCTCATTCTACAAAAGGCACGCTACCACCCTTAAAAGGGCTGTAACATCTTGTTGGTTTACGGTTTCAGGTTCTATTTCACTCCCCTTACTGGGGTTCTTTTCACCTTTCCCTCACGGTACTTGTTCACTATCGGTAGCTAAGTAGTATTTAGCCTTGGATCGTGGTCGACCCGGCTTCCGACAGGGTTTCTCGTGCCCCGCCGTACTCAGGTACTGCATCAACAAGTCCGATTTATTTCGCTTACGGGGGTTTCACCCTCTGCGCCAGGCTTTCCCAAAACCTTTCTGCTATAAATCGAATTTGTAACTTGTCGGTCCTACGCCGATGCAGCCCTTCAACTCCCTTTAAAGGGTTTAGGCTCCTCCAATTTCGCTCGCCGCTACTTTCGGAATCTCACTTGATTTCTTTTCCTTGAGTTACTTAGATGGTTCAGTTCACTCAGTATCGCTTTACCTCTCTATTTTATTCAAGAGCGTAATGTCAGTATCACTACTAACGGGTTACCCCATTCGGCTATTTCCGTATCACAGGATGTGTGCTCCTACACGGAACTTTTCGCAGCTTACCACGGCCTTCTTCGCCTCTTAGCTCCATAGGCATTCGCCATAAACCTATTCTTCGCTTGACCATATTATTGTCCCTTCTTTCTTTACACTTTTCGCTTAAAAAAGAAGTTTTGTATTTTTTTAGTTTTCTTTTACACTGTTATGTTTCAAACATTCCAGCGTCTTCATTCCCTTCCCTAGTTATGTCAAATATCTGTTCGCTCAGCTTTTTAAAAAAGCCAAGTTATTGAGCCGATTTTTCAATCGGTATGGGCCTGATTAGAGTTGAACTAATGACCCCTTCCTTATCAGAGAAGTGCTCTAACCGACTGAGCTACAGGCCCTATAAAAAAAGAGTTTCAGGAAAGAACAGAAGGAAGTATCGATTTGTCTTGTGTACTTCAAGACTAATACACATTGTATATTTTTTAGAAGGTTAAAACAACCTTCAAATTACCCTTTCTCTTAGAAAGGAGGTGATCCAGCCGCACCTTCCGGTACGGCTACCTTGTTACGACTTCACCCTCCTTACCAAACGTACCTTCGGCACCGTCCTCCCTTACGGGTTAGACTAGCGACTTCGGGTACCCTCGACTCGGATGGTGTGACGGGCGGTGTGTACAAGGCCCAGGAACGTATTCACCGCACCGTGCTGATGTGCGATTACTAGCGATTCCAACTTCATGAAGTCGAGTTTCAGACTTCAATCCGGACTACGATTGCTTTTTTGCGTTTTGCTTGACCTCGCGGTGTCGCTTCGATTTGTAGCAACCATTGTAGCACGTGTGTAGCCCTGGACGTAAGGGCCATGATGACTTGACGTCATCCCCACCTTCCTCCGATTTGTCATCGGCAGTTCCGCCAGAGTCCTCAGCTTTACCTGTTAGTAACTGGCAGTAGGGGTTGCGCTCGTTGCGGGACTTAACCCAACACCTCACGGCACGAGCTGACGACAGCCATGCAGCACCTGTCAAGAGCCGTATTGCTACGCTGCCATATCTCTATGTCATTGCTCTTGATGTCAAACCCAGGTAAGGTTTCTCGCGTATCATCGAATTAAACCACATGCTCCACCGCTTGTGTGGGCCCCCGTCAATTCCTTTGAGTTTCACCCTTGCGGGCATACTTCCCAGGCGGTACACTTAATGCGTTTGCGTCGGCACCGAAGCTCTTGCCCCGACACCTAGTGTACATCGTTTACTGTGCGGACTACCAGGGTATCTAATCCTGTTTGCTCCCCGCACCTTCGTATATCAGCGTCAATCATCGGCCAGAAACCCGCCTTCGCCACCGGTGTTCTTCCAAATATCTACAGATTCCACCCCTACACTTGGAATTCCGGTTTCCCCTCCGTGATTCAAGTCAAGCAGTACCCAATGCAGTTTACGAGTTGAGCTCGTAGATTTCACACCAGGCTTACCTAACCGCCTACATACCCTTTACGCCCAATAATTCCGAACAACGCTCGCCCCTTACGTGTTACCGCGGCTGCTGGCACGTAATTAGCCGGGGCTTATTCGCATGACTACCGTCATCAAAGAAGCATTCCCTCTTCTTCTTATTCTTCATCTGCAAAAGAATTTTACAACCTTTCGGCCTTCTTCATTCACACGGCGTCGCTCCGTCAGACTTTCGTCCATTGCGGAAGATTCTTAGCTGCTGCCTCCCGTAGGAGTTTGGGCCGTATCTCAGTCCCAATGTGTCCGTTCACCCTCTCAGGCCGGATACCCATCGTTGCCTTGGTGGGCCTTTACCTCACCAACCAGCTAATGGGACGCGGGCCCATCCTGAAGCGGAGCCGTAGCTCCTTTCCTCATTTACCTTTATGTAAATGAGCACATTCGGTATTATCTAATATTTCTACTAGCTATCCCCATCTTCAGGGCAGGTCACCCACGCGTTACTCACCAGTCCGCCACTCTAGGGGAGAGCAAGCTCTCCCTTACCGTTCGACTTGCATGCTTAAGACGCGCCGCCAGCGTTCGTTCTGAGCCAGGATCAAACTCTCCATCATTATTATTTCAAGCCGCCCTTAAAGAGCGGTTGATTTCTAATTTCAGTTTGTCCCTTACTTATTATTGTTAAGGAATTTGGTAAAGGCCAATCAGCTAACCCTTACCGGTTTTTGATACTTTCCTTACCAAAAGCTTTACGCTTTGGCTATTTTTGTTCTTTCCCTTCCCTCTTAATTTCAAATATCATCCGCTAAAAACTCGTAAAAGTTATGTAGCGAGCAAAAAGGAGTATACAGTATTTTCTCACTTTTTGTCAAGTACTTTTTAAAAGTTTTTTTTATTTTTTTAACCTTTTTGCAGCTTTTAAACTGCCAAACTTAAGAAGCCTTGCCTTCATTAAAACTGCAAGACTTTCAAAACTTTTCCAGTATTTTCTTTGCTTTTCTAAGCTCACCGTCTTAGCTGACGGTGAGAGCGAATATACCCCTTTCTCAAACTTTTGTCAAGTACTTTTGGTAAGATTCTTGCTAAAAAAATACTTTTTTAGATTTTTTTTAAGATTACTATTAAGATTACCATATAAAAAGGGCTTAACTCTATTTTTAGTACTCTCCGCTATTGAGCACAATAGTAAAAAGATGCTCTTTATCTTTATCCTTGTAAACAAAACTCATATTAAGCTTATCCTTTCTAAATTGTTCAATATTAGTCTGGGACTTAAATTCAGTGATAAGAGCTTCTCTGGTAGCAGCCTCAATTATATTCCACACCTCAGGCGTATTATTTTCCTTAACCATTTCGGTAAAAGAATAAACATATTGAAGGGTATGCGAGCTTTCAATATATTCAACTGCATCAAGCTGAATATTCTCATCTATCTTTGTCGGACACTGTTTGTTTAAAGCATCGGCTATAATTTTGTAGTTAGTTTTATATCCGCCTTTATCGCTATCTTTAGAACAAGCAAAACAAAATACAAAACAGATCATTATTGCCGTTAAAAAACTTAATTTTTTGATTATTTTCATCTTAATTTCCTATCTAAGTTTCCTAAATTTTAAGTTAATTGTTTTTTAACTAATATTCCGTATGCTTAAAATCAAATACAAAAAGATCTTTACCTTCCATATCTTTAAAAACATAAACAATCTTTACCTTGTCTTTTCTAAACATGTCCAGCGCAGCCTGACCTTTTAAGCCGGATAACATAGTATCCCTCATCATTCCGGCTGCAAGATCAGCAGTATTAGCGGGAAGATCGGATTTTTTTACGTTTATTATGCTGTAATTATAAATTAGAGCATTTTCTTTCACTTTGTATTGAACGGAATCAAGCCTTGTTATTTCATCAAGCATTACAGGACACTGTTTTGATGCGGCATCTGCTACCAGCTCATATTTACTTAAATCGCCATTTGCTTGTGCTGCACTGTTTTTTTTCTCATTTGTTTTACATGAAAAAACAAACAAAACAGAGATGGTTAAAACCAAAAGAATAATCTTTCTACATATTTTCATTTTTTTCTCCTATGAACGTCATTTTATCACAATTAAAAAAAATATATAAGAGCTTAAAATAAATTAGATTTAAACAAATTTCCGGAAACTACAACACTAAAACCGAACCTTGACGGCAATATATTACTATGATATAATCGATTGAAATTAAGAGTTCAGTATGGCTATATAAAAGCTGTGCTTTATAGGAGGATTTTATGATTATTGGTATTCCTAAGGAAATCATGCATGGAGAAGACCGTGTTGCCGCTACCCCGGAAACATGTGAGCTTTTGGTTAAGGACGGACACAAGGTTTTAGTGGAAAAAGGGGCCGGAGAAGGCGCCTATTTCCATGATCCGGAATATGAAAAGGCCGGAGCGGAAATAGTTTCCGATGTTAAAAAACTTTTTTCCGATTCGGAAATAATTTTAAAGGTAAAAGAACCCCTTTACAATGATGCAATGGGCTGCCACGAAATCGATATGATGCACAAAGGACAGTATCTTATCACTTTTATTCACCCTGCAGCTCCGGTTAACCACGAAATGGTTAAAAATATGGCAAAAAAAGGCGTTATTTCTTTAACCCTCGACGGAGTTCCTCGAATTTCAAGAGCACAAAACATGGATGCTCTTACTTCGATGAGTACCTGTGCAGGTTATAAAGGAATATTAATTGCTGCAAATCTCTTGCCGCGATTTATTCCTCAAATTTTCTGTGCTGTCGGTATGATTAAACCTATGAATGTTTTAGTAGTCGGAACAGGTGTAGGAGGATTACAGGCTCTCGCAACTGCCAAAAGACTTGGAGCAGTAACCTATGCAGCCGATATCCGGCCTGCAGCCCGTGAACAGGCTCAGTCCCTCGGTGCAAAGATTATCGACTTAGGCGTTCCCGAAAATGAAGCCATCGGAGAAGGAGGCTACGCCCTTCATCTTAAAAAAGAAACCCTCGAAAACGAAAGAAAGCTGCTTGCTCCTCATATTAAGGATATGGACATAATCTTCCTTTCGGCCCTTGTTCCGGGAAAACTCGCTCCGGTTATAATCACCGAAGAAATGGTAAAGACCATGAAACCCGGCTCGGTAATCGTTGATATTTCAATCGACCAAGGCGGAAACTGTGAGTTGACTCCTCCGGGCGAAGTTGTCAAAAAGCACAATGTTCACCTTGTAGGTATTAAAAACATCCCCGGACTTCTTCCCTCAAGCTCTACATGGATGTTTGCTCAAAATATTTGCAACCTCACCCGCTATCTTATCAAGGACGGAAAAATCGAGCTTGACCGAAACGATGACATTGTCAAAGGTATTCTTACTACTATTGACGGTGAAATCGTTCATAAGGGAGCCAGGGAGGCAATGGGAATATGAGTTTGGAATTGATACTGGTTCTTGTCTTTGTTGTAACGACCCTTATAGGCTACAAACTGATCAAGAACGTACCAAGCCTTTTACATACCCCCCTTATGTCGGGTATGAATGCCTTATCCGGCATTACCATTTTGGCTACAATGACCGCTACGGCAGCTGCAGTTACGACAGGCAGCAAGATTTTCGGCTGTATAGGCATCATTTGTGCAACAATAAACGTAGTTGCCGGCTTCGGTCTTACGGATAGAATGCTTAAAATGTTTAAAACGGGCAATGAATCTAAAGAGGATACAAAATGACGGATACGGTTTATTATATTATTTGCGGAGTACTCAGCATTGGGGTTCTTTTAGGAATCAATATGATGAGTAAGGTTAAATCGGCAGTTAAGGGAAACCGTTTAAGTGCCCTTTGTATGCTTGCAGCCGTATGCGTAACCCTGTATAAATATCAAATTTTTTCTGCAGGAATGATGTGGGCAGGGCTTGCAATAGGAGCGGCAATCGGTATTTACCTCACAATAAAGGTAGAAATGATTACCATGCCCCAAACGGTTGCCTTACTTAACGGTTTAGGCGGAGCAGCTTCGGCTGTTGCAGCCCTCTTAACTCTCGCAGCGGTTAATACTCAAGCAGGAATCTTTGCTATCGTTACGGGAGGAATAGCCTTAGCAGTAGGAGCTTTAACCTTTTCAGGCAGCTTAATAGCCGCAGGAAAGCTTCACAAGCTTCTTCCTCAAAAACCAACGGTTCTGCCTGCTCATCAGGCTTTGACCACTGTCAGCTTTTTAGGAATGATAGCCTTCATCGTTCTTCTTCCTATTAAGCCGGAACTAATGATAATCATTTCGGTTGCAGGGCTTGTAATAAGCCTTCTTTTCGGTATCTTCTTTGCTATACGCGTAGGCGGAGCGGATATGCCGATTACGATTTCTCTTTTAAACTCAACATCGGGTGTTGCGGCCTCAATTGCAGGTATGGCGATAGGAGATATTCTCTTGGTATCGGTCGGAGGCATAGTCGGAGCTTCAGGGCTCCTTCTTACCCAGATTATGTGCAGGGCAATGAATAGAAGCCTTGCTTCAATTCTTTTCAGCAAGGCGGCTTCTCCGGCTAAACCGGCAAAGCCGGCACAGCCGGCAAAACCTGCGGGCCCTTCAGCATCTTCATCAAAAGAAGCGTCAGGAGCAAAAGCTCAGCAAACGGGAGAAGCAAAACCTGCTCAACAAGAGCTTACGGCAACAGGACATGCCGATAAATCGCAGCTTCCCTCATGGTTTAGAGATGCTAAAGAGATAATCGTTATCCCCGGCTACGGCATGGCCCTTTCGCAGGCACAAGGCTTGGTAAAACAGCTTGCAGATAAACTTGAATCTATGGGAAAAAATGTGCGTTTTGCCATTCACCCCGTTGCAGGAAGAATGCCCGGCCACATGAATGTACTCTTGTGTGAAGTCGACATTCCCTATGACAAGCTCTACGAAATGGAAACGATAAACCCGGACTTTGATAAAACGGATTTAGCCATAATCATCGGGGCAAGCGATGTTGTAAACCCCGCTGCAAACACGGCAGAAGGTACACCCATCTACGGAATGCCGGTCTTGGCTGCAGAAAAAGCTAAAAAGCTCATCATCTGTAACTTCGACCTCCAGCCCGGATATGCGGGAGTTCCCAACCCCTTGTATGAACCTAATCCCAACACCATGATGCTTTTAGGCGATGCAAAGGAAAGCATAAACATCATGCTCGACTCTCTTAGAACGAAGGGAGGCACCGCAGGAAGCGCTTCAGGCGGAATATCCGCCAGCGCAGGAGCGGAAGCAAGCCAAAAACAAGCCGGAACGGAAGCTCAAATAGGCCCTTGGTTTAAGGAAGCAAAGGAAATAATCGTTATACCCGGCTACGGCATGGCTCTTTCACAAGCTCAAGGCTTGGTAAAACAGCTTGCAGATAAACTTGAAGCTATGGGAAAAAATGTGCGTTTTGCCATTCACCCCGTTGCAGGAAGAATGCCCGGCCACATGAACGTACTCTTGTGTGAAGTTGACATTCCCTATGATAAGCTCTATGAAATGGAAGCTATAAACCCCGACTTTGATAAGACGGATTTGGCTATAATCATAGGAGCAAGCGATGTTGTAAACCCCGCTGCAAACACGGCAGAAGGTACGCCCATCTACGGAATGCCGGTCTTAGCTGCAGAAAAAGCTAAAAAGCTCATTATCTGTAACTATGACCTCCAGCCCGGATATGCGGGAGTTCCCAACCCCTTGTATGAGCCTAATCCCAACACCATGATGCTTTTAGGCGATGCAAAGGATAGTTTAAACAAGATATTGGAAAATCTATAACTTTTAAGGGGCTTTTAAAAGCCCCTTTTTTTTGCAGCTTGACTATCTATTTCTTCCCATAAAACATTATTTTCATGCGGTACACAGTCTTGCACCCAATACCACCAAAAATAACCGCCTATAAAATTCTTTGTATATTTAGGCATACCGTAATAATGGCGTATCATGCTAAGTTTTGTTTTTTCGTCGGCGTTTTCATCAGTGCTTCCGCATTCCCCTATCCCCAGTTTTGAGTTTGGAAAGATACTTTCCAACACTGCAAAAATTTTCCACCAGTCAGGCTGAAAACCTTCATTATCGTCTTCGTAATAGCTTACCAAAAGATAATCTACATTATTTTTTATGCGGGGAGGAAGATAGGTTTTAAGCCAATCAATCATCTCAATTTTTTGCATTCCGGGAGCAAAAGCGTAAGCAGTTAAAACCGTAATTCCCCCCTTTGATTTGATAAAGTCATAGGCTGCCGCTACCTTATCCGCAATCAGTTTAGGATTTTTGCCGAGCCAATCCTCTCCGTTAATTTCGTTTCCGATCTCCCACATATCGGTGTATTTTCCAAGGACCTCATATGCCGTTTTAAAACGCTTTTTATACGAATAAACCGTTTTGTAATATTTCATGTCATAAGAATCCACGGGACAAGCCAATATGTAAGCAACCTTGCCGATTTCTTCAAAAATAGGAATATACATGGAAACGGGTTCATCCTTAGACATAACGATACGAACTGTGGGTTTTGTTTTCATGTTTTTTAGGGCATTTACCACAGCTTCAAGCTTAACGGTTTCATACCACGAGTCATCTATCGTAATACCTAAAATAAAGTCTTGGTCTTGAAACCGGACTCTTAAACCTTGTTGTTGAGAAAACAGCATACCTGCAAAAATACAGCTTAAAAAAAGCAGGCAAAGTTTTTTATATTTAAACTTCATATCTTTTACCATCCGACAGCGTATTGTAAATTCTTCCATAACAAACCTGCCTTACATTATATTACTTATTTCAAATTTTTTCACCTGCGTCGGCTTTTTTAAATTCTCTTAATCTTTTTTTTGGAATGCCGATAATCTATCACGAGGACTATTATGTTAAAAAAATACATAAGCTGTATATTATTTTTTATTTTTTTCGGGTTAGCTTTTGCGGATACGGCAGCCTTCGCTTGCTTTCAAAATAAAGATGCACACGAAAAATGCAGAAATATTACCGAAATTTTTGAAGACAACCTTTTTGACAAGTTTTTTGATGAGGGTTTTATTGCTACCAGTATTCCTATCAGCGAAGTAAAATCGGAAGGAGAAATTTCGCTTACATCAATAAAGGCTTTTTTTGAGGAAGGCCCGAATTACCTGATTATCTTTTATATGCAATATGGCACCGAACTCCTATTTAACAAAAAAAACCAATTAAAAGAAGCGGATTGGCAAAAAATGACTGTCCGTATGTTAGATTGTGCAAGTGAAAAAGAAATATATAAAAAAACTATAGATATAACTAAGGTAAAAGAAAAAGACGTACAAAAAAAGGCCGAAAAAATGGCTGATCAAATATCAAAAGAAATATTCGAGGCAATCAGCAGGAGATAAGGAGAGGGATTATGAACAAAAAAATTTTATTTTCATTTATATTTATTATATCGTTTTCATGCATATGGGCGGTTTGGGAAGGAAATGGAGGCATCGGGTCTTCTACAGATTTTCCGGCTGAAGGCTTATTTGTCAGAAGCGATATGTTTCCTAAACACACCCTTTTGGAAATAACAAACCTTGAAAAAAACATTAAGGCAAGGGCCATTGTTATAGGGCCGTCAGGAATTCCCGGTCTTCTTGCCAGTCTGTCACCCGAATTGGGAGAAAAGCTCGGAGTTCAGCGGGGAAAGGTTATCAGAATAAGAGTCCTTACGCCTAGTCCGGTAAATGAAGAAGGCGATGACGGTAAAAGTATTTCGGCCGCCGGCCCTGAATCTCAAGACTTAGATAACAACCCGGCCCTCTTTGTAGCATCTCATTCGGATTTACCGAATGCAAATGTTAAAAAAGAAGAAGCCGAACCCGTATCCGAAAATACAGGCTCAGATACAATTCTCTACGATGATCTTAAAAGTCCAGTCGAAGATACTCCCTCGGAAACGGTTGAAGATGTTCCTGTAGTAGAAGAAGTTCCTGATATAGATGCTATACTTGCTCCTGTAGTTGAAGAACCGGCCGAACCCATTGTAGAGGAAACAGTTCTACCTGAAGAAGTTGAACCCATAACCGAAACCTATATGGAGCCGGCAAATGAAAATCCTCCTATAACGGTAGATCCTATAAATGAACCTGCCGCAAAACCGGAAGCGGCCCCGGCTCCTGTAACCGAGGTATCGGAACCGCAAAAACCCGAACAAACTCAAGAGGAAGTGGAAGATGTTGAAGTTGTAGATCCCGTGGTAGAACCTGTTAATGAAACTCCGGCTGAAGAAAAAAAGGTTGACGTTATTGCTGAGATTAGTCCCAAAAACGAACCCATCACCGAGAAACCCGTTGATGATAAGAAGGAAGAAAACCCTACTCCGGTCGAAGATATTCCGGCAGAAGAAGAAACAGATTTATACGATGAAGCAGATTCGGATATATACAGTGTTACAAGTGAAGAAAAGGCCGAAGAAAGCTCTATAGCTATCCTCAATGAGCCCGCAACTGTTTCAAGCAAACTGGAAAAAGGCAAAACCTATGTTCAAGTTGTTGTTTACAACGATAAATATAACCGTGATGAGGTCTTAAAAAAATATGGGAAAAAATATCCTATGGTAGTGGAAGAAAGCTTTGTAAAAAACAACACAAGATATACCATATTTGTAGGCCCCTTAAAACCGCAAGAAACAGGAGCTGTCCTTGAGCGCTTTAAACAGCTGGGCTTTAAGGATGCCTTTCTCAAGAAAGGAAAATAAATTCCGGTAATTGTTAATACCCTGTCATTAGAGTGTGTAATTGGAATTAAACCGATTACACACTCTCAATTCCCCTACCCCCTTGCCGTTTTGCCGTTTTTTTTGTATCTTATACCCACGATAATTAGTAAATTAATATAGATTCTTAAGGAGAGCTAAAATGGCTAAACAATTATTGTTTAATGAAGAGGCTAGAAAAAGCCTGCTTGCCGGTGTTGAACAAATTTCAAATGCAGTAAAGGTTACACTCGGACCCAAGGGACGAAACGTTCTTATCGATAAAAGTTTCGGTGCCCCTACAGTTACAAAGGACGGCGTATCCGTAGCACGCGAAGTCGAACTTGAAAACAAATTTGAAAATATGGGTGCCCAGCTTTTAAAAGAAGTTGCAACAAAAACAAATGACGTTGCAGGTGACGGAACCACAACAGCTACCGTTCTTGCATACTCCATGGTAAAAGAAGGCTTAAAGGCCGTAGCTGCCGGAATGACTCCGCTTGAATTAAAACGCGGTATCGACAAGGCTGTAGCTATTGCCGTTGAAGATATTCAAAAAAATTCGAAAGAAATTAAGGGCTCGGAAGAAGTTGCCCACGTTGCCTCCGTTTCTGCAAACAATGATGCGGAAATCGGTAAAATCATCGCCGATGCTATCGCCAAGGTAGGAAAGGACGGCGTTATCGATGTAGGCGAAGCCCAGACAATGGAAACCGTTACAGACTATGTAGAAGGTATGCAGTTCGACAGAGGATATATTTCTTCTTACTTTGTAACCGACAGAGACAGAATGGAAACCGTTTTTGAAAATCCCTACATCCTCATCTATGATAAATCAATTTCAACAATGAAGGATCTTCTTCCCCTCTTGGAGCAGGTAGCCCAGTCAGGCCGCCCTCTTTTAATCATCGCAGAAGATGTTGAAGGAGAAGCCCTTGCAACATTGGTTGTAAACAGCCTCAGAGGTGCATTAAAGACCTGTGCAGTTAAGGCACCCGGTTTCGGCGACAGAAGAAAGGAAATGCTTGAAGACATTGCCGTTTTAACGGGCGGACAGGTCGTTTCAGAAGAATTAGGCTTTAAGCTTGAAGCAGCTCAAATTTCAATGTTGGGACAGGCAAAGAGCATAAAAATCGATAAAGACAACACAATGATTATCGACGGAGCCGGAAAATCCAAGGATATTAAAGACAGAGTTTCCCAGATCAAGGCTCAGCTTGATGCTACCGATTCGGAGTACGACAGCGAAAAACTAAGAGAAAGATTGGCTAAGCTTTCAGGCGGCGTTGCCGTTATCAAGATCGGTGCCGTAACCGAAGTTGAAATGAAAGAGAAAAAGCACAGAGTTGAAGATGCTCTTTCGGCAACAAGAGCCGCTATCGAAGAAGGTATCGTTGCAGGAGGCGGTCTTGCAATGATTCAGGCCATTGCAGCCCTCGAAAAGGCCGATATGAGCTCTCTTACAGAGGATGAAAAAGTAGGCTTTAAGATTGTAAAACGAGCCCTCGAAGAACCTATCCGCCAAATTGCAGAAAATGCCGGTTTGGACGGAGCCGTTATTGCGGAAAAGGCTAAGGAGAAGAAAGGCATAGGCTTCGATGCCGCTAAAATGGAATGGACAGATATGGTAAAAGCAGGTATCATCGACCCTGCCAAGGTTACCCGCTCCGCCTTACAAAACGCAGCTTCAATTGCAAGCCTGTTGCTGACAACAGAATGTGCAATTACCGATGCTCCCGAAAAAGCAGCCGGACCTGCAATGCCTTCACCCGATATGGGCGGCATGGGAATGTATTAAAAGCTTAAGTAAACCGTATGCGGGAATGTACTAAAAGGCTTAAGCCTACTCTATGCGGGCATGTATTAAAAGCTTAAGTTTACCGTATGCGCGGGTATGTACTAAACTTTTAGATTACCGTATATAGGAAAATGAAGACCGTTATGATGTTAAACATAATGGTCTTTTTTTTATATCCTTTTAAAAATTTATATTCTTTTAAAATCATAAAAATTACCTTGCTATTTTTTTAAATATATATTACAATGCTTCTATGAGTGATGATATAATTTCAGAGTTAGGGATAAATGCATCAAGCAAAGATACAGTTGAACTTGATTCTCTTACATTGGAAGCCTTAAAGAAAGGCCCTATAGATATATTTGATAATGTATACCTCGGTGAAACAAGACCGCATTCTCTTATCCTTTGTATAGATGTACGCGGCTTTAGCGATTTTATGTGTAATAATGACGAAACAGTTGTTTTCGGTCTAATTAAATCTTTTACATCCAACTTCCTTTCCTGCCTTAATCAGTTTGGTTATAATTGTTCTTATTATAAACTGCTTGGAGATGGAGCCTTAGTTATATGGGATAAGTTGGATGGGGTTGCAATAAAAGAAGCCGTTACGGTTTTTACTACATATGTAGAATTTACAAGAGAAGAACTATTTAAACCCTACGGAAATCTGGCAATAGGAGGTGCTTTAGTCCTAGATAAGGTATACAAATATGAAATTTCGGCAGAAGCATCTCAATTAAAATATCGAGATTATGTAGGTTACGGCATCAATCTTGCATGCCGCCTTCAAAACCTTGCAGCAGGCGGGGAACTCATAGTAAGTAAAAGATTGGTTGATATCGGTGCAATATATGCTACAAAAAATACTGACCCTGACCTAATGAAAAAACTAAGAGCCCTTAAAGGAGTTAAGACAGAGGACAGGGAAGCAATCTTTTTGTATAAAGATATAAATCCTAAAATTATTTCGATATTTAAAGTTTTAAGCTTAGATTTCTAAATTAGGACTTGACATAAATGTATATTTTTTATATACTCAAAGCTCTTACGGCGGTATAGCTCAGTTGGCAGAGCAAACGGCTCATATCCGTTAGGTCATAGGTTCAAACCCTATTGCCGCTAGCTAAATTTAAAGGCACTCAAATGAGTGCCTTTTTTTATTTTCTAATTTTTAAAGACGCTAAAATCTTTCTATTTTTGAGACCAGAAAAGCATCTGCAAGAACCAAATAACACATTGCTTCCACAACCGGGACTATGCGAGGGAAAAGGCAGATGTCGTGATTTCCTCCGACAGAAAGCATACATTTCTCCCCTCTTTTGTTAAAGGAGGCTTGTTTCATTTTTATTGAAGGAACGGGCTTTACGGCAATTCTAAAATCTATTTGACAAGTGTTCTCATCTTTTCTTCCATTCTCATGGTTTAAATTTAAGGGATAGTCCATATTACAGGAAATACCGCCCAAAATACCGCCAGAATAATTTTTTGAAATGTCATTATTCTCGCTGCCTGTAATAGAAGCCGAGTAAAAGCCGCCCCCGATTTCTATGCCTTTAACGGCACCAATCGACATTAAGGCTTGGGACAAAACCGCATCAAGTTTGCCGAAAACAGGAGAGCCTAGCCCTTCGGGAACATTTAAAACAGAACAGGATAAAATACAGCCGGCCGAATCTCCATTAGAAGCTAGAGATGACAGTTTTTCAAAAATAGGCTCAGGCAGAGCGTCATCTTCTTTAAGAGGAAGACCTGTTTTAAGTCCTGCAATTTCTTCGGCTCTTACCCTTATCTCAATGGGTTTTTTATCTTCTTTTAGGGCAAAGGTCTCAAGCATTTTTTTTGCAACAGCTCCGCCTATAAGCCTGCCTATCGTCTCCCGTCCGGAAGAGCGGCCTCCGCCTCTGTAATCCCTATGCCCATATTTTACATCATAAGCATAATCGGCATGCCCCGGACGGTAAACATTTTTTAAGTTTTCATAATCCTTGGAGGAAGTTTCTTTGTTTCTAACAAGAACGGCAATAGGGGTTCCCAGGGTCCTGCCTTCAAAAACACCGGATAGAATTTCGCAAATGTCATCTTCATTCCGTTTTGTAGAAAAAGGACCTGAGGAGCCGGGTTTTCTGCGGTTAAGCTCTTTTTGAATATCATCGGCACAAAGGGGAATACCGGCAGGGCATCCGTCAATTACAGCCCCTACCCCTGCGCTCCTGCTTTCTCCAAAAGTTGTCAAGGTAAAAAAACGCCCAAAAGAATTTGCCCCCATATCATACCTCCAAGTTTCAAAACGGCTTAATCTTTTTCGAACATAAGCTCATTTATCACGTGCTCTTTTTTTAAGCCCTTTTTTTCAAACTTTGTTGTGGGACGCCAGCTTTGGCTTGGAGCGAATTTTTCGTATTTGGATTTTAGATTAGGAGTTTCGCTCAACTGCTCAAAGGCATCCTCTGCATAATTTTCCCAATCCGTGACCATGTAAATATAGCCGCCATCTTTTAATTTTTTTGAAAGCAAATCGGTTCGAGGCCTTCTTACAAGCCGTCTTTTGTGATTCCGTTTTTTTTGCCACGGGTCAGGAAAAAAAATATGAAAGCCGTCAACGCTTTCATCATTTATCATATTTTCTAAAACTTCAATTGCATCATGTTCGATAATCCGTAAATTATTCAATTTTTTTTCTTCTATTTCGCCTAAAAGTTTTCCCACACCGGCCTTAAAAACTTCTATGCCAAGATAGTTTTTATCGGGATTATCCTCGGCAATTTGGGCAGTTGCAGTTCCCATGCCGAACCCAATTTCTATGATTACGGGATTATCGTTTTGAAAAAGAGTTTGAAAGCCGATTGGGCTTTCAGAATATGGAATACACCACTTTTGATAAAAAGCTTCGTAACTTCTTTTTTGGCCCTCGGTCATCCGCCCCGTCCTTAGAACAAAAGTTTTTATAGATCGAAAATGAGGCTGTACATCGGTATTTTGAGTAATTTCAGTATTATTCATCCTTTGATACTAATACAAACTATGGTACTTTGTCAAATAGGCTGTATCGCCTTGGGCATTTTGGGCCATACATTGAATATAACGGGAGTCGGGATATTTTTCGAGCAGGGAAGCAATAGAGTCTTCGAGTTTAGAACTTTCTGGCAAACCTTGAACAAAAAGCGGCTGCTTATCGGCTCCTGAAAGAATAAGAAAAAACGTTTTAAATGTAGAATTCTCGGAAGCTTCAATCCGCCATCGACCGTCCTGAATCCGGAATACAAAAGGAATAGATAAAAGCATTTCAGGCTCTTTTAAGGTAATTTTTTTTATAACTCTATTTCCCGACAAATCTTCCAGCACAACGGAATATTCTCCTATAGGAATTTGTCCGAACGGCGACGCTATCTTATTGGAACCGGCCCATAGAGTTTTCTCGGAATTCGAAGCTCTAAGCCGGGAAGAAGAAAAAAAGGAAGTATTTTCCCTGTTCAAAACCCATGTAAGTCCCGACTCCAAATGTACCAGCTGTATGGAAGAATAATCATTCCGTCCGTTTTCATCCCTGTACATTAAAAATACGGAAAGCCTTTCTTCAATTGTTCCGGCATCAGTTTCTATCTTTAAAATTTTTACGGAAAGTTCGGGTATCTCGGGCTTATCAAAAGAACATGAAAGCAAAAAAGTACCAATTAAAAAAAACAAAGTTTTTTTTAGCCATTCTTTTTTTTTGCTTCTGTTCATTGAACCATCCGAATCTTCTTTATGTTAAAACATAAAGGACATATTCATTACGGTAAGATCCGTATCCTCAAAGCGGTTTGCACTCGATTCAAAGCGGACATTAACCTTTTCGCAAGCGTCATTTAAATAAGAAATATAATACATTCCCAAATTTAAATCTTCTGAACCTTCAGGAAGGGCTCGATAAAAGTCAATCAAAGAATTTTTGTCGACATCTGCCATCTTTAAGTCATTTAAGTTTGCTCTGACGGCATCCGACTGTTCATTTTTACTGTAAAGGGTAACCTGAAGCTTGCCCTGCGTACCTATCGAGGCAACACCTCCGCTTCCAAGTTTCCAAGAAACAAATACCAGCTCTTGTTTTTTTTCAAGTTCGGCAACAAGACGGCGGCGTATTTCGGGATCAAAGAGAGCTTCTTGAGGGTCATCCAATTCAGGAAAAAGAATTAAGGCTTCTTTACGCAAATTCATGTTTTCCGCACTTAGAATCAACTCCATAAGCATCAAGGCTATGTACTCGGCTATCTTCGTTTTATCCATGTATTCGGTAAGGGAAGTCCGTATTGTTTTTAGAATCAGGTCAAAGTCTTTGTGCATCCTAAATTTGGTTATGATAAACCAAGTAAACGGACGCATCATGTTTAGAAATTTTTCGGCCAAAAAAAGCTGAATATTTTTTTCTTCGGGAGATAGAGCATTATTCTTTGTTATAAAAGAAAAAAGAGGTTTAACAATTTCCTGTTTTGCTTCATAAATCATTTCTTCGTTTTGCTGCAATACATTTGCCAAATACTTTTCGTTTATGCGGGTTTTTTCGTCAATTATACTTGCAGGGTTTTGCCTGTTCCATTTTTTTATAACGGGAGAGTTTAAGATTTGCTTAAAAATAAAATCGTCATATTGCTTATACAAAACCGAATATACTATAAGCTTTGAAAGATCCATAACCTCCTGCCGCGAAGAAACGAATTCGGGTTTCGATATTTCAATCTTTGAGATATAATCCGCCAAAAGAAGGCGTTGAATGGTTTCGGGAATAAATTTTTCGAGAGAAATGCCGTATTCTTCGATATTTCCGGCAAGCTTAAATTTAAGTAGTTTTTTATTTCTTTTTATAAAGAATGTAGAACCTTCCTGAGTCAAAATAAGCTTTAATGGAAGGTCCAAAATTCTTTTTTTTTCACTTGCAGCCATAAATATTCTCTCCCTATACTACATACGATCAACCACATCTTTAATTCTAATATAACTTTATGAAAAATTCTATAGGTTAATTAAAGGGATGAAAGTATCGATCGAATTTCCGCGGCTTTTGAATAATTAGGATTTTTATTCAATACGCCTTCCAAAATAAGCTTTGCATCGGCCTTTTTATTCAGGCTTATGTAAAGTTTACCAAGTTCATAATAAGCATCCCAGTTTTTAGTATCGATCTTTATAATCTGTTCATAAACACTTACGGCATTTTCTTTTAGATCAGCAGAAATATAGGCCGCAGCCAAATTCTGCTTTGCCGTAATATTACGAGGCTGATTTTTTACTGCATTGGAGTAATGATTAACCGACTTTGTGTAGTCTCCTTTTAAGCCGTATAACTTGCCCAAATTTGTGTTTACTTCAAAATTATTGGGTTCAAGCCTATAGGCTGCCAAAAGGTTTTCTTCGGCTTCACCGAATTTTCCCTCATCCAAATACATACGGCCCAGATTTATTCTAGGCTTAGCATAGTTTTTATTTGTCGACGCAGCCTGTGTGTAATAATCATAGGCTTCAGATTTTCTTCCGTTTTTTTCTAAAGTTAAACCGTATGTATATAAAACTCTTGCATCAGAAGGCTTGAGCCTATAAGCTTTTTCGGCATTAGACAGGGCTTCGCCGTATTTTTCTAAATCAACCTGTACCGTTGCCAAGTTATAATAGGTTATGGCATCATCCTCTCCCAGAGTGATAGACTCCTTAAAGTGACGCTCGGCTAAATTATTTTGTCCCAAATCCGCATAAACTTGGGCCATTTCCCGTAAGGCCGGAAGATTGGTCGGTTCATACGAAACAGCCTTCTTATAGTTTTCTATAGCTTGATCAAATTTCCGTTGAGCTTTGCGTATACGGGCCATTTCCAAAAAGGCTTTTACGTAGTCGGGCTTTATCTTTACGGCTGAAGAAAAAGCGGAAAAAGCTTCATTTTCCAAACCTAATTTTCTGCAAGACATTCCCAAATTAAAAAAAGCATTATCGAATTTGGGATTGGATTTTACGCTTCTTTCAAAGGAAGTCTTTGCTTTTTGATAATGACCTCTTGCGTAATATTTTTTACCGAGTTCATAATTGTATAAATAATTATCGGGATCCAAACTTTGAGCCTTTTCCAACTCTACAAAGGCAACCTGAGGCTGTTTTTGTGCGTCTGCAATCTGAGAATAAACATAATGAGCCCTTGCATTTTGCCCGTCGGCATTTACGGATTTTTTTATGTATGAATCGGCATCCGAAAGAGCTTTCTCTGCATCTCCGGTTCCTTCACGAGCCGAAGCATAGTCGTTTAAAGCAGAAGCCATATCCAAATATTTTTTTGCAGTAAATGAAGCTTCAGAATCGGGCATTTTAGATGAAGCCTTCGAGAAGGTACTAAGAGCAGAATTTAGATTTCCGTTTTTTAAGAAATTTACACCTTCTGAAACCAGGCGGTCCACCTCTTCCATTTGAGCTCCGGTCTTTGCATCGGCATTTTGCTTTGCAAGTCTTTCAGCTTCTTGAACTTTTTGCGCATCTAAAGCAGCCTTCTTTTTGGCTTCTTCTTCGAGCCGCTTTTTTTCTATTTCTGCATCGGATGTCTTTTTTGCAGCTTCATCTTTTGCCTTTTGTTCGGCTGCTAATTTTGCCTTACGCTCCTGTTCGGCCTTAGCCTGACGCTCTGCTTCTTCTTTGGCTTTACGCTCCTGTTCGGCCTTTGCCTTGCGGTCTTCTTCAGCCTTGGCAGCAGCGATTTTTTTTGCTTCGTCTATCGATGCTTTTTTCTTTGCTTCAGCTTCTTTTAAGGCCTGTTGCTGCTTAATCAATTCTTCTTGCCGCTTTCTTGCCTCTTCCGCCCTTTTTAAAGCCTCTTCAGTCTTTCTTTTTTTTTCTTCTTCGGCAGCCTTTTTTTCCTTTTCGGAAGCAGCGGCAAGATTTTTGTTAATTTCTTCGGCTTTCTTAATACTTTCCGCCTCTAAAAGCTCTCTCTCTTTTTCGGCTTCTTTTTTGGCCTGTTCAAGCTCAGCTTCTTTTTTAGCTATTTTTTCTTGAAGACGGGCAAGTTCTTCTTTTTCAGCCTCAATTTTAGCAAGTATCTGCGTATCGGCACCAGCGGAATCAGAGGTCTTGCTCTTTGTAAAAAATAAGATGCCTACAACAACTAAAACGGCTATAAAAATACCCGCTAAAATACCTATTAAGAATTTTTGAAAATCAGTCAAGTTCGTTTTCCTCCGAATAATCTATTGTATCGTCAGCTCCTGCCGATACGGCATCTGCATTGTCAACCGAAGAAAGGTTGGCGTTCACATCTTCCATAAGTTTTTTATACCTCGCCTCAGCAGCCAAACGCTCGGCCTCTTCGGCTGCCTTTTTGGCTTCAGCCAAGGCCTTCGCTCTTTCCGCTTCTTCGGCAAGGCCTTCCAAAAGCGATATCATTTTTTCTATTGAAGATCTTTGAAGCGCATCAGGTTTTAAGTTTAAATAAATTTTATAATCTTGTAAAGCACCCTCAAGTTTTTCCAGTTTGATACGCGTATTAGCCCTGTTTAAAAAAGCCGGAGCATAGAGACCGTTTGAAGAAATAGCCTCATTATAAGCCAACTCGGAGGCTTCAAACTGATTTTGTAAAAAATATACATTACCTATATTGTAGTAATACAAATGCCCATTGAGGATATCATTATCCTTACCTTGAGAAAGATAGGTTAAGGCCTCGCTGTACTTTCCCATCCTAAAATAAGCAACGCCAAGATAAAGATAAACCGATTTAGGGGTTCCGGCTTCCTGACTAGCCTTAAAAAGAGCCGAAACAGCCTCTTGAGGCTTATCGGCATACAAAAGTTTTTTACCCTCTTCAAAATAATCTACGGCAAAAAGCAATGAAAAAAAAGATAAAAAAACAGCAAAAAAAATGCTTTTTTTAAATTTTAATCGATAAAAATGCGTTTTCATATTTGACATTCCCCCCCAAAAGCTATACCATATAGGTATGTCTTCATTAACGATTATTTTGATTGCAGCGATAAGTGCAATTCTCATTTTTCTCATTATTTTTTTGTTAAAGTCGGTTCTTTTTCCAAAAAAAATAGCAAGAATTGAAAAGAACTTAAAATCCGGAAAATACGGAGCCGCAATCAAGGATGCAAAATCAATACTCTCAAAAAATCCCAGAGATTCGGAAGCCCGATATCTCTTGGGCAAGGCCTACCTTGCAGACAAAAAAGTTGACCTTGCCTTTATCGAGTTTAAAACTCTAAACAAGACAGCAGTATTTAACAATCCGGCAACCGAAATCGAATTCAGAGCTATTATAGCAGATTTATATTTAAAATTCCAGCAGCCGGACGAAGCTTTAAAGGAATTTATGCTTTTAAATAAAAGAGATCCGAAAAACCCCAAGCCCTATTTTCAGGCCGGACAAATTTATGAAAATAAAAACATGTCGGATCAGGCAATAGCTTATTTTCAAAAAGCTATAGAAGTTGATTCACGCTTTGCAGAAGCCTATGCTTCATTAGGTCTTTTACTTTTTAAAGCAAATCAGATACCTGAGGCCGAAAAGGCTATAGCCACAGCCTTAAAATTAGCACCGGATAACAGTGAAACCCTTTATTATCACGGAAGAATCTTAAAAAGCAAAAAAAACTATGCACAAGCTCTTTCAGCCCTCGAAAAAGCGGCAAGAAAGCAGGAGATAAGAACAAAATGCTTTTTTGAAAGAGGATGCTGCTATTTGGAAACAAACAGCCTTGAAAAGGCCGAATTCGAATTCACTAGGGCGATAAAATCTTCAAAGCAGCCGTCAGCCCCGGAAGTTCTTTATTCGAGATATCTTTTAGCCGATTGCTACGAAAAACAAAGAGACATCGATAAGGCAATAGAGCAATGGGAAGCCATAAGTGCAGTCAATCCTAAATTCAGGAACACGGCTCAAAAACTTGCCGAATATTCAGACCTTCGTACCAACGACCATATGAAAGAATATTTAACCCTCATCAAGGAAGATTTTTTCAAAATGTGCAGGGATATTACCGAGCAGTACTTTGACTATCCGGTTCAAGCCTTAAAAGAGACAAAGATGGGTTGTACAATACTTGCAGTCGAAAAAGGCTCGGAACAATGGCTTAATACAAGAAAAAAGCCCCAACTTTTAATCTTTTCGAGGGATGGGCACACGATAACGGAATCCTTTTTACGATCCGTACATGAAGAGATGAAAAAACAAGCCGTTGTAACCTCTCACATTATAACCTCGGGTGCTTTTTCGCCTGATGCGATAAAGTTTGCAGAAAACAGACCCTTTAACCTTATTGACAGACAAAAGCTTGAAAGAATAGTTGAAAAAGTAAAATTTACATTTTAGGAAACGGATAATGAAAAAAATTCTATGTATTTCGGATCAGATAGACCCTGTGATTTACAGTAAAGACATAAAAGAAAAATATGGAGATGTAGATTTTATAATATCGGCGGGAGACCTCCCGATAGACTACCTTGACTTTGTACAAACCTCCTTAAATAAACCGCTTTATTTTGTTTTCGGAAGCCACCACTTAAAAGCTCTTACTCACTATCATCCCGAAATGGCTGAAAAAACAAAGGATGGAGAGGTAAATATATTTAAAAAGGGAAATACAAAGAAAAGCAATCAGGGAACCTATATAGGGTTTAAAAGCCTTAAGCATGAAAACATTATAATAGCCGGCGTTTCAGGTGCTAAAAAACACAATGACGGTAAAAATCAGTTTACAGAAAAACAAATGAAGCGGAAGCTTTCAAAAATGATTCCGGCATTGTTTTTAAATAAGCTGAGATACGGGCGCTATTTGGATATCTTAGTAACTCACTGTCCTCCATTGATTGAAGGTGAAAAAGAAGAAAACAAACAAGAAGCTTTTGAGTGTTTTACCAAATTTATAAATTTTTTTAAACCTAAATATCTTATACACGGACAAGTCCACATATATGACCCGCAACAATCCCGCAGCACAAGGCATGGAGAAACCGAAATAATTAACGCATACAGCAGACATATTTTGGAGTTACACTAAAATTTACAAATTGTTACCATTATTTTCAAAATAAATCTTGACGATATTCCCTTTAGATGATAGAATTACTACAATGAAAGAAATTGATTCTCTTGACTTTTATGCATTGATTACTCTTTCGGTATTGACTATTTTATTATTATTATTTCTCATAAGAATTACGGCTATAAACAAAAAGAAAGCTAGAGAGGTATCAAGGCCCTTTGTTTTGTTGACATATTCGACCTTAGCCTCTGCGTTTATAATAAGCATAAGTGCTGCAGCCTCGGTATTTTTTAAAAGCTATATGATTTTAAATATAGGATTATCGGTTGTCCTCGTTGTTTTTACTATCTATATAACCTTATCCGAAAAGATATACCTGAAAGATCAAGTAGAAAAACTAAAAAGAGACAAGGCAAATGCAGATTATATTAAAAAATTACAAAATCTCCCCTCTGAAGAATCTTTACGGGCACGTAAACTTATAAACACAACCCGCCTTTTACTCCAAAAGACAAACGGATTAATCTCAGGAAAAAAAGATATCTCATCCGAAATGTTTCCATACATCGCAGAGTCTTTTTTAACGGAGTTATCTGCTGACGGGGCTGTAGTCCTTGCAGTACAAAGTTTTGAAGAGGTCTTGGCTGTAAAGGCCTTGATAGGCACCTTTCCTCCGCCTTATAAATTACCCGATGACCTTGTGCGCAAAGAAGATTATGTATTATCCAATTTTAAATATGCGCGTTTTGAGATGGGTGAATCGATATTTACGGAAGTTGCCTCCAAAGGCAAAACCCTATTTATTAAAAATTGTAAAGACAACCCATTACTTCCTAACAATGGAAACGAAAAATTTTTACAGCACGGAAGCCTAATATTCTTCCCCCTAATGGTCAGCACTGTTGTAGTTGGAGTGGCGGCTGTATCCCGTAATCCGGATAAGCTTCCTTTTTCTGAAAATGAAGTCAAGATAGGAGAATACTTATCGGATTTTACGGCAGAAATGATTAACCTTACTCTAAGTATATCCGAGGCTTCCGAACATGCCGAAATTGAAAATATAACCGATACGGTTGCGAAAATTCAAAGGATTCTTTTGCCCAAAAACTTAAAAAAGATTCCCGGCCTTGAAATAGGAGAATACTTTTTACAGGAAAGAGGTATCTGCAGTGACTATTATGACGTAATCGTTCAACAAAAAAGAGTCTTTATCGTCCTTGCAGATGTTGCAGGTAAAAGTATTCAATCTGCAATTATTATGATTATGATTCGGGCCATCCTCTACCTTATAACAAACACCGATCAAAACACGGAATCCATTTTGGACTGGCTCAATAAGGGTATTACCGGAAAAATAGATATAGACCACTTTGCAAGTATTTCTCTTTTATCCTATGAACAGAAAACAAATACAATAGAATTCATAGGAGCGGGTCATCAGGCAATGATGATATGGAACAATGAAAAAAATAAAATCGAATTATTCCAGCAAAAAACGGACCCCATAGGAATAGATGTCCGTTCAACATATAAAAGTATAAAGGTTCCTTTGAAAAAAGGTGATGTAGCAGCACTTTATACGGACGGTATTATCGAAACGCTTAATGCCGCAGGCGAGCAGTATGGAACTACCAGACTCGCACAACTAATGGCCGATAATCATTCCGAGCATTCAAAGGATATAGTAAACAAAATAAAAAACGACATGACTTCGTTTATAGGAAAAGCCCAGACTCATGATGATCGCACTTTGCTGATTATTAAGGCTAGGTAATAAAGAGGTTGTTAAGGAGATTGTTATGGAACTAAAAATCCGAAAAAACAAAGAGGTTTACATTATTGACGTAAGCGGCGAAATGGACCTATACAATTCATACAGACTAAAAGAACTTGTTATGAAGATGATCGAACGTCAAATAAAATGTATGATTATAAATCTTGAAGATGTGGACTACATAGATTCTTCAGGAATAGGAGCATTGATTTATATCTGCTCTACCGTAAAAAAGATGAATCTGCGGTTGTTTATAACCAATATTCACGGTTCCGTGAAAAAAGTTATAGAGCTGACAAAGCTGATGGGCTACTTTCCCATAACAAACAGCTTGGAAGAAGCATTACAAAAAATGGAAAGCTAAAGCGGAGGACAGAAATATGACAGCTATAAAAGAACTTAAAGTCGATGAAAAAAGCCCCTTATTCGATAAAACAGGGATGTTATATAAAGAATTTCCTTCTGATTTCAGGCAAATCAGATATTTTACACTCTTGATAGTACAATCAGCCCCCTTAGAAATAAAGGGAATCAACCTCTTGGAACAGCAAATCAGCGAAATTATTAAAAATGCGGTAAAACACGGAAACAGATGTAATCCGTCCAAAAAAGTCAAGGTATGGTACGAATTCAGCTCTACCCACGCACATTTAATAGTTGAGGATGAAGGAGAAGGCTTTAAAGAAATCGACAAGTGGAACGAATTCAATAGAAAACGCTTGGAGTGTCTGCATAAGCAGGACTTTGCAAACCTTGGAGCCTATGTTTCTTTTAGAACAGCCCGAAGCGATGAATATGACGGAGGAAATGCCCTATTTGCGGCCCTCGAATATTGGGACGGAGGTTTTATTTTTAACAAGAAGAAAAACGGCGTTGCGATGTTAAAAAAATATCCTCAAAAAAAACACGGTATTTCGCTGTAAGATTAGATTAAGACTCAATTATTCGGATATCCGTATTTTCTCGCGTGAGCTTTTTCGTGTAAAAAACGTTTATCTTCTTCGTGGATGTTTTTTATTGTAAGGCAAAGAGCTCCGCAGCTTTCCCCTGTAGAGTTTATATTAAGATTGGGAAGAAAAAAAGAAAATATTGACGAGCATTTAACTTTTCGGCGGCCGAAGCCTACTTCCATTTGGGCCGAAATTTGAGCCGCAATTTCTTTAGCCTTTTCCTCGATACAAAAAATAAGCATAAATTCCGCATCAATATATAAGAGGCAGGGGCTAAAATCCGGAGCCCTATGTTTTATTACTATATCGTAAAGGCGGTAAAAAAAAGCTTCAGGGATTTTATCCGCATCTAGCTTCATTAAACCGGAAATCTTGGAGCAAAGGCCAAAAAAAACTTCACTATCTTCATCGTCTACAGCCGGAGGATAGGGAAAGCTGAGAGGAAAATCGCTCGAAATGCCGGCTTTTAGTTTAAAACCTCCGGAATTCCACAATGAAATTTGACAGTTTTTAAGCTCATCATCATGTTTATAAAATTTATCGGAAAGCTGAAAAACGGTAATCCCCTCTTTTTGTTCGACCCGGCTAAAAAAATAAAGAGGGCGTTTTTTATGATTAAAAAAAACCTTTATATCATCGTTTACTTCCACCCCATCCGATTTAAAGAAAATATAATCATCTATAAGTTTATAAGAAGAAGAATCTATTTTTACAAAGGTATTTTTGCATAAAAGGCTTAAAGAAGGCTTTTCTCTGATAAAGGTATCGACAATATATTCATATTCGATTCTATTGAGAGCTTTGTTCATTTTTGTCTCCGATAACGTCAAAAGAGTCCAAGTACCATTTTCCCTCAATAAAAATAATGTTGACCTCAATAATAATATAAAATATTTTATCGTCTCCCCTGATATTGCATTTAAACAGGGCCTTTACTTTTTGATCCGCCTTATTTTCAGGTCTGCCGTAAAAGACAGAAACTATGGGCTTAAAAGAATCCAGCCTGTAATTTATAAGATAAGGTAAAAAAGGTTTTGCTTTTGAACAAAGGCTGATATCCACCTTATTTTCTTTAAATTGTAAACTTAATTTATTCAAAAAATTTAACACGGATTTTTCAATACCGGTATAGTCCAATACTCCCAGCCCGTCCAAAGAAGGAAACAAACTTTCCCGTAAATCGGTGTCTCCATAGGAGCTCAAATTTTCCGTTTTTATCTCATCTAAGGTAAAGGGTTCGGCCATAGGAGACGCTGAGATTGTTTCGGATACTGTCCAGCCGATATCCGAAAAATATTTTTTAGCCTCTTCCAATATTGTGGAAAAGGAGTTTTCTTCCGCTCCGCTTTCGTTATAAAGACTAAAAAGAAATACAAAACTAAAGATAATCCGGTATTTTTTTAACTTCATATAATATTTATATCACATCTTATACTAACTAGACAATACCTTATCTTTATGTTATAGTGAGGAGGGAATTTTCCCTCATATCATTTTCTGTATAAATAACAGATGGAGGACTTTTATGGATATTAAAAATTATCCTGCGGAACCTTTTAGAATTAAGGTTGTAGAAACTGTTAAGATGATCGATAAGGATCAAAGAGCAAAGGTTGCCAAAGAAGCCGGTTATAACACCTTCCTTATTAACTCGGAAGATGTTTATATCGACCTTCTTACCGACTCCGGAACAAACGCAATGAGCGACAAACAATGGGCCGGAATGATGATAGGAGATGAAGCCTATGCCGGAAGCCGCAACTTTCATCACTTGGAAGAAACGGTTCAAGATATTTTCGGCTTTAAGCATCTTGTACCGACCCATCAAGGCCGTGGTGCCGAAAACCTTCTTTCAAGGATAGCCATTAAACCGGGTCAATATGTACCCGGAAACATGTATTTTACCACTACCAGATACCATCAGGAAGCAAACGGCGGTATCTTCGTGGATATCATAAACGATGATGCCCATGATGCAGGCAAAAGAGTTCCTTTTAAAGGCGACATCGACTTGAACAAGCTTGAAAAGCTTATAAAAGAAAAGGGAGCCGAAAATATTGCATACGTTTGTTTGGCGGTTACGGTAAACCTTGCAGGCGGTCAGCCCGTTTCTATGAAGAACATGAAGGCCGTCCGTGAGCTTACAAAGAAGCACGGCATCAAGGTATTCTATGATGCAACCCGCTGTGTAGAAAACGCCTACTTTATCAAAGAACAAGAAGCCGGTTATGCCGACAAGTCTATCAAAGAAATCGTAAGAGAAATGTTCAGCTATGCAGACGGATGTACCATGAGCGGTAAAAAAGACTGTATCGTCAATATCGGAGGATTCCTCTGTATGAACGATGAGGAGCTTTTCCAAGCTGCAAAAGAATTTGTTGTTGTATTTGAAGGTATGCCTTCATACGGCGGTATGGCAGGACGCGATATGGAAGCTATGGCTATCGGGCTAAAAGAAGCTCTCCAGTTTGAATATATCGAACACCGAATCAAGCAGGTCCGCTATTTAGGCGACAAACTCTTGGAAGCCGGAGTTCCTATTATCGAACCCGTAGGAGGACACGCAGTATTCCTCGATGCAAGACGCTTCTGCCCTCATCTTAAGCAAACCGAATTCCCTGCACAGGCCCTAGCCGCAGAGCTTTATATAGAATCGGGAGTTAGAAGTATGGAACGAGGTATCGTTTCTGCAGGACGAGATCCTAAGACAAGGGAAAACCACGTACCGAAACTTGAAACAGTCCGCTTAACCATTCCGCGCCGTGTTTATACATATAAACACATGGACATTGTAGCAGATGCCGTTATTAAATTGTACAAACACAAGGAAGTTATAAAAGGATTAAAGTTCGTTTACGAACCTAAACAGCTCCGCTTCTTTACGGCACGCTTTGAGCATATCTAAGCTCTCAAGGGAAACGAATTACGGTTTTACCTCTACAAAAACTAGGCTGTCCATCCTGCCTTTCGGCAAGAAAGGTATTCACAGCCTAGTTTTTTTATATTTTATTGTTTCAGAGAGGTTCTTAGGGGCAGCACCCCTAAGCAGCCGTTGAAGGGTGAGGGGGTTAGAGGGGGAGAGGGAAACTTGCGTCTGAACAAGTTGTCCTCTCCCCCTCTAATGCGGAAATTTTACTTTAAAAGAAGCCAATACCTTCTCCGATGCCGGGCGGGCATCTATATTTACTATCAGATCTTTTTTTGTATAATAGTCGATTAACGGAGCTGTTTGGTTTCTGTAAGTTTCAAGGCGTTTTTGGATTGCTTCAATTTTATCATCGGGACGGATCATCAGATCTCCGGAACATGAATCGCAAATACCTTCTTTTTTCGGTTTTACGAATTCGATATGAAAACTTTGACCGCATGAGGAGCAAACCCTCCTTCCTGAAAGGCGTTTGATAACCTCATCATCGCTTATATCGAAGTTGACAACGGAATCTATTTTTACGATGTTCTCTAGGGCATCGGCCTGAGCGATTGTACGGGGAAAGCCGTCGAGGATAAAACCTTTTTTGGTGTCATCCTTTTCCAACCTTTCCTTTACAAGGGCGATTGTGAGGTCATCGCTTACCAATGCCCCGGAATCAATGACAGCCTTAACTTTTTTCCCCAAGTCGGTTTGCTCCTTGATTGCAGCTCTAAAAAGATCTCCGGTCGAAATATGCGGAATCTTATACGATTTTGAAACCTCAAAAGCAAGGGTTCCCTTTCCTGCGCCCGGCGGGCCCAAAAAAATACAGTTCATTTTTCTCTTCCTTTTTTTAACAATATTCAATCAAAGCTCTTACATAAAGAAAAGCTCTTATATAAAGAACCTTAAAGTGCGTGTATTAGTCATCTTAGACAAGTGACCGATTATATATGTTCCAACCATTGCGGTTAAAGCATCAATGGCGGCAGCTACCGAGCCTATAAAAAAGGCTGCCGGCCGCAAAATTAAAAAGCCCGATTCAAAGCCCCGTCCGTATATAGCACAAACGGCAACAAGGGAAACATAAGTTCCCGTTATGGGGAAACGGCCTAAAAAGAACGAAAAAAGGGTAGAAATACCGACAAGCCAAAATCTATCCTCAAAACTTATACCCAGACTGGAATAAGAGTTTAAAATTACAATAAAGCTTATGGTAACAACCATCGCGCTTCCTGCCCTGCCGAAAACCGAAAAAACAGGCAAGGATACCGAAGAAATTCTCCTTCTGACACCCAAACTCTCGTTTGAATGGCGCAATAAGACAGGCAAGGTTAAATTTGTATCGCCCGAAAAGAAGGCTGCACAAACAGGAGCGATTGAAGCATATAGCACCTTGTAAGGATTTATATCTCTGCATATTATTTTTAAGATTATAGGGTATATGATTAAGGCTATTATAAAAAAATCTACCAATAAGAGCACAACCAAGCCGGTAAAAAATTTGGTTGAAAGCATGGCTTGGAACTTGATAAACCAATTTACGGATACTGCGATAAGCCCTATTGAAAACATGTCTACGAAAAAGGCCATAACGGCATAAGAAACTCTTGATAAGGAATCAAAGAGGGTTAAAGCAGGCTTCGAAATATTTTTATCGACAGCACAAGCTGCTCCTGCAAAGCCGGCAAATATACAAAGCGGAAGGATATAAAGACCATCCATAAAGGCTTCAAATGCACTTGAAGGGAAGAGCCGTAAAAAGGACTCCATAACACCCAAATTCTCGACAGAACTTGTCTCTTCAACAAAGATAGGAATTCTCGGCGGAGAGCTGATAGAGATAGAAATCAAACCTAAAAGGGCTGCCAAAAGGGATGAAAGAATAATAAAAACGGCAATATATATCGAAAGTTTTAATAAGGAACGGCTTTCACGTAATTTAGATATACTTACTGTAAACCCAAAAAATAAAACGGGATATAAGGAATAACGGCCGAATTGAATGGCAATATTAGCGGCAAAATCAACAGCCGCATTAAGGAATGCACTATCGGAAGAAGAAATAGCCGCAATTATAATACCTAGAACAGAACCTATAAGATATTTTATCCAAATTTTCATGATTCATTTTACAAAAAGAAAAAGATTCAGTCAATAGACTAAAAAGCTTCTCCCGTTTTTTGAACAAGGGAGTCGATTATACTGCCCATATCTTCAAGACCGTAAAGAGTAAAATAAACTTTCCAGAATTTAAAGGAGGAAGAATTAAGCATTTCTTCGGTAGGCACAAAATTATGGTCAAAGTATTTATCCGACTTGTATGTTAGATTGGGATTTTTTTCGGCATAAACCACAAGGGTTTTAACATCATATCCGTCACCCGCTATCAAAGAATCAAAGAGCTGCTTCATTGATTTTTCATCAATCTTATTTTCAAAGCAAAAAAGATTTTTTAACTTACGATTTGAACCTACAACAAGATTCTCTATCTTGTTGCGGTAACAATAAAGCTCTTCAAGTTCCTTTAACGAAGAAAGATCCAAATCCTTTATTTCATTGGAGTCACAATAAAGTTTTTGAAGTTTTGTGTTAAGAGCTATTAAAAGTTTATCAAGATTATTCTTTCCGCAATCCAAAAACTTGAGCTCCTTGTTTTGAAAAAGCGCCAAGTCGGTAAGTTTGTTAGCCCTGCAATTAAGCCGTTGTAATTTTATATTTTTAGTTAAATCAAGAGTATTTAAACCGGAATTTTCACAATCCAGCTCTTTAAGCTCAATGTTTTTTGTAAGATCAAGATCTTCTAGGCTTATCGAACTTATATCAAGGCATTCAAGCCGCGGAAAAACAGAAAAATCCATCTCCTGGATTGTTGTTTTGGCCAAATTGAGCTTGTTTAAGCCTTTTAACGAAGAAAAATCAGGCTTATTCATTTTCTTGTTCCCTTCAAGAATCAGATTTTCAAGAGCCTTACAATCTAAAAATTCGATATTCTTTAAGCCCGAAAAAGAGATATCCAAGGACTTCAAAGCGGGCGCTTTAATTATTTTAACTCCGCTTAAAATTTCGGCATTATGAATTGTAAGCTCTTTTACATCTCCCAAAAGGGCAAGAGAATTTTTTGCTATAAATATTTCGTTTACGGAACCGTCGGCAGGAATTTCCGAAGGAACGGCACCTTCAATTTTGATATTTTTATCGGCTTTAAGGCTTAAATTGATTTTTTTATTTACAGCCTCAAATTCAAAAATAACGGAAGCCTCATTTAAGGCTTTTTGATATTGGGCATCAGCCGTTTTTGTCTTATCCTGCCCCGATTGAAGCCCATTATCTTTTTTTTCGGAATTAAGTCCGGCCTGAGAGGCGACCTCAGATTGTTCTTCCTTATTTTCAGCCCCTATTTTTTCTTCCTTTGCGGAACACGAAAAAACAAAAAAACTAAAAATAACCAAAGCAGCAAATCTACAAAAGGTCTTTAACATAGCCGGACTCTTTTCAATAATGTTTACTTCATTATGTAGGTTTTAATCGGCGGGAAGCCGTTAAATTCTACAGAAGCATAACTGGATGTATAGGCACCGGTTGTAAGGAAGTATACCCTATCTCCGGGCTTAAGATTGGTAGGAAGATTGTATTTATAATCTTCATACATAATATCCATACTGTCGCATGTAGGACCGGCCAAAACAACTTCTCCCCATTTTTTGCAGCCTTCATCCTTATCGGTAATAATCGGGTATTTTAAGGATTCGTTTAGGGTTTCGATAAGACCGTTAAAAAGACCCGTATCAAGATATACCCATCTAAAGAGGGCTGTGTTGTTTTTGCGCGAAATCATAACAACCTCGGTTACCAAGATACCGCTGTCGCCTACAAGGGAGCGGCCCGGTTCCAAAATAATGCGCGGACGCTCTTCACCGAAATCATCTTCCAAGTAGCGGCTAATTTCGGAAGCATACTCGCTTAGGTCGTTTGCAGGTGTAACATAAGAAGCGGGGAAACCTCCGCCCATGTTGACCATTTCGAGCTTAATTTCTTCTTCTTCTTCCAAAGAGTCCATCAGGTACTTTGTCTTTGCAATTGCATCGTTCCACTGACCGATATCCCTCTGCTGGCTTCCTACGTGGAAAGAAATACCGTAAGGAATGAGTCCCGAATCTCTGGCCTGAATGCAAAGGTCATAGGCCATATCGGGGTGGCAGCCGAATTTTCTTGATAGAGGCCAGTCGGCACTGGTAGTATTTTCAACCAGAATTCTTACATAAACTCTTGAACCGGGAGCAAATTGAGCTATATTTTTAAGGTCGTCCTTACTGTCTGTAGCGAACATTCTAACGCCTTTTTCATAAAAATAAGCAATATCCTTTGCCTTTTTTATGGTGTTTCCATAGCTGAGTCTTTCAGGGCTTACACCTAATTTTAGAACCTTGTCAAGTTCATAGCGTGAAGCTATGTCAAAGCATGAGCCCATTTCATTTAACATTGTGATAATCTCTTCATGCGGGTTTGCCTTAATCGCATAAAAAATATCCGCATAGGGAAAATTTTCTCTTAACTTTTGATAATTTTTCTTGATTGTTTTTAGGTTGATAACAACACAGGGCGTTTCCAGATTTTCTGAAAAACTCATAAAGTGTTTCCACTCAGAATCGCTAATGTAATCCTTTCTTTCCATTAGGCCGACCTCCCAAAAATAGTAATAATAGATTACCTTATAAAGCTATTTTGCATAACTGTCAATAGTATCAAGGCATAAAAAGAGCTTTTTTTTAATATTTTCAATCCAAAAACAAAAAAACTTAATATTTTTCTATGATATATGTATTGAATATATTTCAATTTTATGGTACTATAACTGTTAGAACATATATTATCCTTGTGTATTCGGAGTCGTTCAAGCGGCTCCTTTTTTGTATGCAAAAGGTATCTTGAGAGGAGGTTGAAGTGGAATTTATTCAAAAAAAAGATATTCCGTACTTTACCGAATGTGAACCTCTTGTCGAAGGGCTCGGCTTTAAGCTGGTCGATCTGAATGTCCTTCACAAAAAAGATGTTTGGCAGGTTAAGGCGGTAATAAAATCGGAAAAAGGGGTCGGCATCAAAGACTGTACCTCCGTACACAGGACTCTTCAGCCCCGTATTGAAGCCCTCATAGGCTCGCAAGATGTAACTATGGAAGTAAGCTCTCCGGGCATCAATCGGCTTGTAAAGCGGGCGGTTGAGTTTTATGCCTTCGTGGGAGAAGAAGCCCAAATTTGGGATAACAGCATTACTGATTGGCGGCACGGAATTATAAAAGAAGTAAATTCCGAAGGCCTTGTTTTAAATTCTGATAATCAAGACATTCAAATTCCGTATCAGGATATAAAAAAAGCCAGATGTAATCTTTAAGAATAATTTTAGCTTTGTTAAGGAGATTTAATGAAATGTCTGAAGGAATAATTGAGGCAATTCGGGAATTTGCACAAGAAAAAGGAATTGATGACGATTTTGTTTTACACATTGTAGAGCAGGCTTTAAAAGCCTCTTATAAAAAACAATTCGGAACGGATGCAAATGCCGTATTCAATGAAGAAACAGGAAAAATATACTCAAAGAAAATAATAACGGAAAATGCAAAAAATCCGGTTTTTGATATAAGTTTAGAAGAAGCAAAAAAATTGGCCCCATCTTGCGAGACAGGTGATGAACTTCTAGTTGAAGTCGATCCGAAAAGCTTAGGTATTAATTCTGTCAAGGTCGGAATGCAAAGAGCAATCCAATGTATCAGAGAAATGCAAAAAGATACTCTTTATGCAGAATACAGTACAAAGGTAGGAGAAATCATAATCGGTTACTACCATCGGGAACGAAACGGAAACATCTATGTCGACTTAGGAAAGGTTGAGGGCTTATTACCTAAAAAATATCAGTGTCCGGGAGATCACTTCGGAAGAAATGCGGCAGCCGGAGAAGAATCAAGAATAAAGGCCCTTGTACGGGAAGTAAAAAAACACCGCCAATCAAACGTAGTACAGCTGATCCTTTCAAGAACCGATGCGGAATTTGTAAGGCAGATACTGGAAGTGGAAGTGCCGGAAATTGAAAGCGGAATAGTAAAGATTCATAACATTGTGCGGGAACCCGGTTATAGAACAAAGATAGCGGTTTCAACTGACAGAGATGATATAGATCCTGTAGGAGCCTGTGTCGGAGCAAAAGGAGCAAGAATTCAAGCAGTTATCGCAGAGTTGGATGATGAAAAGATAGATATTCTGCCCTACTCCGACGATCCTAAGGCCTATATAAAGAGCGCCCTTTCTCCTGCAGAAGTCATGGATGTTATGATATTGGATGCAGAAAAAAGAAAGGCCCTTGCAATCGTTTCGGACTCTCAATTATCGCTGGCTATAGGAAAACACGGTTTAAACGTACGCCTTGCAAACCGCCTTGTAGACTGGAATATAGATGTAAAAACCGAAGAACAGTTTAAACAAATGGATATTTACACAGACGCCAGAAAGGCTGTCGAAAACTTATTCACTGATGAAACAAGTAATGAAGATGAAGAATATGAGGAAATTTCCAATGTTGCCGAACTTCCGGGAATTACCGAAGACATTCTGGCAGTATTACGTAATAACGAAATTGAAGATATACAAGACTTGATTAACATGGAAGATGATGAAATCAGGGCATTGGAAGGTCTTACTATAGAGATGGCTGATACTCTTCTTGACATTATAGCTAATGCCGTTGAAGTTGTAGAAGACGATGGAGATGAAAGCAATGAAGAAAGCGAGCCTGTTTCGGATGATGAGGGTGAAGTTGAAGAATTTGAATGCCCTGAATGCGGTCATAAAATAACAACAGATATGACAAAATGCCCCAATTGCGGAGTAGATCTTGCTTTTGAATATGAGGACGAAGAGTAGGAGTAATATGGATATAGAAAACACAAATAAGCCTGATGTAATTCTCAACAAAAAAAGCAGTAAAGCTGCAGATTCTAAACCTGAATCCGGCAAAACTGACTCTAAAAGGAAAGTCGTTGTAAAGGTTTCAAAAACTTCGGCAGGAAAATCCAAGAAGCCTGAATCATCTTCGGAAGAATCTTCCGGCGGAAGAACATCCGGGAAACAGGTTATTTCCGTTAAAAAAGCTTCGTCTCAAAGCTCAAAACCTGCAGAAGCCTCCGTAAAAGAAAAAAAGCCGGATGAAAGGCTTGAAGAAACAAAGAAGACGGCACCTCGCTTTGAAGATAAAAAGAGCGATACGTCTTCCGCACAAAATGAAAAGCGGGGCTTCGATTCGGCAAAATTCGATTCTGCAAAAAAAGAAGAAAAACAGACTGAAAGGAAAAAGCAGGCTCCTTCTTCAATAGATTCAATAGACTTTGCAAGTAAGAGGCCCAATGTAAAGGCAGGTAACTTGGCGGACTCGGGCCGAAGAAATAACCGCGGTCAGGGAAACCGTCCGCAAAGACCCGGAGCCCAAGGACAAGGTCAAACCGGAGGACAAGGACGCCGGCGCGAAAGCAATTTTTCCGGAGCCCAAGCACGAGCTTATTCCGACGGAAAAAAGCAGGGCTTTAGGACAGGACAAGGCGGACAACAGGGCAGACCTCAAGGCAGGCCAGGCGACAGACCTCAAAACAGACCCGGTTTCGGCGGTCCCAGACCGGGAGCCGCTCCGGCACCGATTCCTGTCGAAAAAAATAAGGCTCAAACAAATAAAAAAGCCCACAAGGCAAAAAAAGAAATATACAACAAGAAAAATAAGGAAGACGAATTTTTTGAAGAGCGCCTCTTAAATCAAAAGAAAAAGCAAAAGGAAAAAATTCATAATATTCCTAAACAGATCGAGATAATGGAATCCATTTCGGTTTCCGAACTGGCCAAGAAGATGAACCTAAAAGCCTCGGAGCTTATCGGTAAACTCATGGGAATGGGAATGATGGTTACGATGAACCAGTCCATCGATGCCGATACGGCTACCATCCTCGCTTCCGAATATGAATGCGATGTCAAAATTGTAAGCCTATACGATGAAACGGTTATCGAAAGCAAAGAAGACAATTTATCCGAACTGCAACCGAGGCCTCCCGTTGTAACCATAATGGGACATGTTGACCATGGTAAGACCAAAACCCTTGATGCCATAAGAAGCTCTAATGTTATAGCGGGAGAATTCGGAGGAATTACCCAGCACATAGGTGCTTATACGGTAAACACACACGGAGGAAAAATTACCTTCCTCGATACTCCCGGACACGAAGCCTTTACCATGATGCGTGCACGAGGAGCCGAAATTACGGACATCGTTGTTTTGGTAGTTGCAGCCGATGACGGCGTTATGCCTCAAACCATTGAAGCTATCAACCATGCACGGGATGCCAAGGTTCCCATAATAGTTGCAGTAAACAAGGTCGATAAGCCCGAAGCAAATGTTGACAAGGTAAAGACCCGCCTTTCGGAATTAGGCCTCATGCCTGAAGAATGGGGCGGAGACACCATGTTTGTCGAAATCTCGGCTCTAAAAAAATTGGGACTGGACAACCTCTTGGATACAATCCTTCTTCAAGCTGAAGTACTTGAGCTAAAGGCCAATTATACATGCAATGCTGAAGGAAAAGTTATAGAATCCCGTATTGACCACGGAAGAGGCGTTGTTGCAACCATTATCGTTCAGCGCGGAACCTTGAGAACCGGAGACCCCTATGTTGCAGGTATTTATTCCGGCCGCGTGAGAGCCATCTTCAATGACAGGGGCGAAAAAATCGATGAAGCTACTCCGAGTATGCCCGTCGAAATCCTAGGTCTTGAAGGCATGCCGAATGCGGGTGATCCATTCCAAGTTACGGATTCCGAGCGCATAGCACGCCAGATTTCGGACAAAAGGCAGGAGCTCAAAAGATTTGAAGATTCACGGAATGTTAAGAAGGTTACCCTCGATAACCTCTATGAAACCATTCATGACGGAGAAATATTGGAGCTTAAAGTTATCATAAAGGGAGACGTTCAAGGTTCCGTAGAAGCCTTAAAGCAGTCTTTGGAAAAACTTTCCACACCCGAAATAAGGCTTAACGTAATACATGCTTCGGCAGGTGCTATCAACGATTCCGATGTTATGCTTGCAGCCGCAGACTCGAACGCCTTAATCATAGGTTTTAACGTACGCCCCACTCCTCAAGCCAAACTCTTGGCCGATCAGGAGAAGGTCGATATACGAAAATACACGGTTATCTACAAGGCTGTTGAAGAAATTCAGCTTGCCATGGAAGGAATGCTTTCCCCCGATATTAAGGAACAAGTCATCGGTATGGTTGAAGTCAGAAATACCTTTAAGGTTCCCAAAATCGGAAAAATTGCCGGCTGTTATGTTCTTGAAGGCGTCGTAAAGAGAAACTGTGCAGTACACGTTATCCGTGAAGGCATAGTCGTTCACTCAGGAAAATTATCTTCATTAAAGAGATTCAAAGACGATGCAAAAGAAGTTGCAGCAGGCTTTGAATGCGGTATCGGTATCGAAGACTTTAACGATATACAGGTCGATGACCAGTTAGAAATTATCGAAATGATTCAGGTTGCCCGAAAATTGAGCGACAGCGAAAAATACAAGGCTCCCGAAATCAAAGAAGAAGGAACCGAAGCCAATGAGTGAGTTTAGGCTTGCAAGATTGGGCGAGCAGATAAGGGAAGAAATTTCGGCCCTTATTTGCTCGGGCAAAATAAAGGACCCGAGAGTTTCTTCTCTTCTTTCAATAAACAGGGTAATTGTTTCAGGAGATCTTGCCTATGCAAAGGTATATGTTTCAAGCTTTTTAGATGAACATAAGACAAAGCAGGGAGTAAGAGGCTTGGAAAATGCTTCAGGCTTTATAAGAACCAGCCTTGCAAAAAAGCTTCACGTAAGGCAGTGTCCCGAACTCACCTTTATATTCGATAAGAGTATAAAGGAAGGAATAGACATGGTAAACAAACTTGAAAGCCTTGAGTACTTTACCGATCCCGATGAAGATGAAGAAAGCGCCGGCAATTCGGAAGCCGATTAAACCCTGCCTTAAAAATGGAATTAAATAAAAACCTTATCGTCCCGTTTGCAAAACAGGCGGGACTTACAAGCTTTGCTTCAATGTCGGCGGTAAAAAAAGCTCTTTCGACAAAAAAGGTAGGCCACACAGGAACTCTGGACCTTTTTGCCGACGGCCTTTTAGTTCTTCTTACAGGACAATTAACCCGACTTGCCGACATAATTTCAGTCGAAAAAAAAACTTATGAAGCATGGATGGAATTCGGAACGGAAACGGATACCCTCGACCCTGAAGGCGAGCCCATTTTGACAGCCCCCCTTCCCTCTTATAAAAATTTAACGGAATCCATTCCCTCTTTTTTAGGGAAAATACTCCAAAGACCGCCCGAATTTTCTGCAATAAAAATAAACGGAAAAAGAGCTTCCGACAGAATACGCCACGGCGAAAAAATAGAAATTGCAGAGAGAAAAATAGAAATTTTTAAAATCGGACTTAGAGGGATAATTACCGATAGCGGTTTGGAATTTACAGAAAAGGATTTTCTCAATACAAACACCGAGCTAAAAATAAAATATGTCCACATAAGCGTGGAATGTTCAAAGGGAACCTACATCCGCTCCCTTGTAAGAGACCTAGCAAGGAAGGCATCTTCTTGTGCCTATGTTAGGGCCTTGCGGAGGACTACAGTCGGAAACTTTAAGCTTGAAGATGCAGCAGGCTTTTCTCTTTTAAATGATTTTTCTGCAGCACCGGAAGATTTATTTTTAAAAGAAAGAAAAAGTCCGGACACCTCGAACGGTAAAAAATCCTATGAACAAAAAGAAATTGCTTCTTCTGAGATAACTGCAAAGGCGTTTTCTTTTTCTCCAAAGACGGCAGAAAACTTAAAATTGCCTCAAATTTTCTTGAATCAAAAATATCTAAACGATTTTTATAACGGAAAGAAGATTAAATTCAATTGGTTTTTAAATACTGATGAAGTTTTAGAAAATATCACAGGCTTAGACTTAGAAAACAAAAAAACATGCGTCTTTTGCGGTGACTTGTGGATCGGAATTATAGGACTAAATAAAAACCGTCCGAAATATGAAACGGTAATAAAAAATTAAAGGTTTAAATTAAAATGAGCGTCTAAAATATCGCCGCTCATTTTAACTTGAGTTTTGCTATTGGTACTTCAACTTACTGTATTGCATGTCTTCCTGAAGGAGAAGCCGAACAACGTATACCGTAGCTGGTTACAACCCTGTCTCCCAAAATCTTTGTCTCACGGCCGCAATGAATACAATGCGAACCATCGGGTATAATAGCATGTTTTTTTGATACGCTTGCAGGACAATTATATCCGTTATCGTCACTTTCCAAGTTAGGGCCTACAGGCCTGACATCTTTTCCGCAATATTTACATTTCATAAAAATAGCTCCTGAATTTGTTTTAGTTATATTATTTTCGGCATTATAACAGCATTACATTAAAGACAGAATTTAGTATTTAGTTACAAAATACCACAATATCCGTAAATTAAGGCACGAATTAGAATTTACTCAATTTTATAGGTATCGTCAATAGGATAAACAAAATACTATTGACCGATCATAAAACCAATGTTACAATATAACTATAGTTATTATGAGGAGGAAAAATATATGAAAAAACGTATTATATTATTTTTAATTTTGTTGGTGTCATTCCGGATTTTTGCAGATTACAAATCCGAATATGACAATCTGCTTTCGGCAAGAAATGTAAAAGGGATTGCAGCCCTCCTGCCCAAATGGGAAAAGGCAGAGCCCAAAAATCCTGAACTCTACATTGCCTATTTTAATTATTACCTGCTTAAAGGTCAAAGGTCTACACAGTCACTTGACACCTATAAGAAGGACAATACCAATTCATTGGCATTAGTGGATCAAAAAACAAATAAAATCGCAGGATATTTAAACAATAATATCTGGTATGAAAAAGAAGATGTCGATAAAGCCTTGTCATATTTAGAAAAAGGATTAAAATTCGGTAAAAACCGCTTGGATATGTATTTTGGAAGAATTCATATTTTAGGCGAAATAGGAGAATATGAAAAGCAATCACAGAAGATTATCGAGGTTTTAAAACTGGGAAAAGAGATAAATCATAAATGGCTTTGGAGCATGAATGAGGTAATTCCAGCATCAGAAAGTGAACACTTTTTTCTAATTTCGATAAACGAGTATTATAAAGCTTGGCTTCAAAAAAGTCTCCCTCAAACCTTAAATGCTGCAGAGAAAACAGGTGAAGCCCAATTAAAGCTATATCCTAACAACATCGAAGTACATAACTATTTATCTTTAGCATATATCGGCCAAGGAAAATTTAAAGAAGCTTTAAATGTGCTATTAAAAGCCGATAAACTCGCAAATGAAGATTATGTAATTATCTTTAATATGGGAAGATGCTATGAAGCCCTAAAACAATACGATAAGGCAAAAGAATGTTATCTCCGTATGAAAAAAAATCCCAACAAACAAGTTCAAGATATGGCAGACCAAAAACTTTCAGAGCTAAAAAAATTGACCAAATAGTTATAAAAAAACGTGTAATCGGTACTAAGCAAAAACACCGATTACACAATATCTAAACCCTCCGCACGAATAAAAAACATAAAGAGTATTTTTAATTATGAAAGAAAACATTAAACCCGATACAATAAAAACCCTTCTCGATTCACATCTTAAAAACGATAAGTTTAAAACCCTTGAACCTATTCAACTGGAAGATCATACTTACACGGATTTATTTAAGGGAATAACCGGCAGCAATGAAACTTTTGCGGTAAAATTACGGCAGAAAACGGAGAGTATTAAAAATTCAATTAAATATTTAAATGCTTTAAATGACAGTGAAGACTTTATTTTAAAATATAAAAACCTCATTGAGACTGAAGATTACTATATCTTTATAAGCGAATGGCTTGAAGGTTGTCAACCTACCAAAACCGATAGACATCTGATAAAAGATTTTTTTAAAAAACTTGCACATTTAAATTTAAATAACACATCTTCGAGCTCTTTTTCTTCAATGTATTTGGACGGGAAAAGCTATCCTTCAATTGAAGAGATGATAAATGCAGAAGCCATCCCCTATCTTGAAATATACAGGGGCAAACATGATAAAAAAATTATTAAAAAAAATATTGAAAATTTAAACCTAGGCTTAGGCTGTATTATCCTTGAAGACATGAATACAGGGAATATGCTTAAAACAGAAGATTGCCGACTAAAAATAATTGATGCCGAACATCTTACTTCCGGTTTAAATTTATATCAATTTGAACATATAAATATTTTAGGCTTAAATAAAAAAGAATGGTATAATATTACCGATGAAGCAAAAGAAGTTTTAAATGCATATTTTTCCGAAATAGGTGAAAGTAAAAACAAAGCTTTTTTACAAATAAAAGCCTTTGCTGTTTTAAACTTTTTACGAGAGCTTTATTTTCAAGTTTGGCAAAAACAAAAAATAGACTATTCAGAAAAAGATAGAATTTTTGATATAATATTAAACTGTGGGGTTGAAGAGGTTCTTTAAATCATGAGCATACTTATATCCTTGATTAAGATTTATCCCTCAAGTAATTTTTTTTCTACCTCATCGATTATAAAATCGGGAGTTGAAGCTCCGGCAGTTAAACCGACTACGGAATAAGAAAAAATCTCTTTCGGTATTTCAGAAGCATCTTCAATTAACCATGAAGGCTTTTTTGTGTCAACAGCGGTTTGAAAGAGTCTTTTTGTATTTGCCGAATTTTTTCCGCCTATAACTAAAAGCGCATCAACTTCATAAGCTAATTTTTTTAGGGCAGCCTGCCTATCGTAGGTTGCAGGACAAATCGTATTAAAGACCTTTAAATCGGAAATCCTTTTCTTCAAAGCCGAAGCTATTGCTTCATACTCCGATTCCTTAATCGTCGTTTGAGCAATTAAAACGGCACTCCCGTTTGTACTTAAAGAAGAAGGTAAATCTATTAAAGCGGCTTCTTCGGCATTTTGAACGATTAAACATTTTCCTTCCGCATAACCTGCAATGCTTATAAGTTCTCCGTGGTTTTTATCTCCGGCTAAAATAACAAAAGCTTCTTCAGAATGTTTTTTTGCAAGGGCCTGACTTGCCTTTACTCTGGAGCATGTTGCATCTATTACCTTAGCCCCACTTTTTTCCAATTCGCTTTTTTTTGACGGAGGAATACCGTGAGCCCTTATTACGATAACGGAATCTTTATAGTCTTCATCTCCGGTAAAATTTTCAGTGTCGATAGTTTTTACACCCATTTGTTTTAAGCGTAACATTGTAGAAGGATTATGAATCAAAGGGCCGAAGGTATAAAGGCCGGATTTATTTTCAGTATTTTCTTTAGCTATTTTAAGAACCGTATCAACAGCTCTGCGTACTCCGGAACAATAACCTAAAACTTCCGCACGTTTTACAACCATAAAAACCGCCTGCACAAAATTATTGTATGGTTTCATCAATAAAAATACGCGGAACTCTTTTGTTTATATCGCATGTCAGTTCATAAGGAATAGTTCCGGCAATCTTTGCAAGATCTTGGGCCGTATTATTTTTAGGATGTTCTTTTGAAACAGGACCGAAGATACAAACCTCATCCCATCTTTGAACCCATGGAGAAGCACCTATATCTATCATACATTGATCCATACAAATGCGTCCGATGATCGGAAAAAAATCTTTTCCTATTCTCACTTTTAATCCGCTAAGGGAACGCATGAGCCCGTCCGCATAGCCTATAGGAAGGGTTGCAACAAATGTTTCTTTTTCGGCTGTCCAACATCTATCATAAGAAACGCTTGTATCCTTTTCAATTTTTTTGATAAGCACTACCTGTGTAACAAGCTCCATTACAGGCTTTAAATCTATTAAAGAATTTAGGGATGGAGAGGGTGCATAACCGTAGACCAAGATTCCCGGACGCACCATATCGAATTGGGCTTCGGGATATTGAAGAACAGCTCCTGAGTTTGCGGCATGAATTAATCCGGGATTAATCCCCGCTTTTTTTATTTCTTTTATTGAGTCCTTAAAAACAGAAATCTGTTTTTTTGTAAATTTAATATTTTTTTCATCGGTAGAATCGGAAACGGCGAAATGCGTACACACTCCTTTTAGCTCAAGATTTTCTGCACGGTCTATCTGTACCGCAAGTTTAACGGCTTCCATAGGAGAGCAGCCTATCCTCCGCATTCCGGTATCTATTTTAAGATGAACTCCGGCTTTTTTATTCAGTTTTTTTGCAAAACGGTTTAAATCGTTTATAAACTCCTCATCTATAACCAAAGGCTCAATATCGTATTTTAAAAGCTCAGGAATTTCTTCAAGCACGGGAAGACTTAAAGAAATAATCGGAGCTACAATACCGGCCTCTCTTAATTCGACAGCTTCCTGAATGGAGGCAACAGCCAAATAAGAAACCCCTGCCCTTATTGCTGCAACAGCGACCCTCACAGCCCCATGCCCGTAAGCATCGGCCTTGACCGGAAGACAAATCTTTACATTCTTGTTAAGCCGTTTTTTTATTTCTTTAATGTTATATTGTAAGTTATCCAAATGGATAATAGCCTTTGTCGCTCTCATAAGAATATTTTATACATTTATAAAGTTTTATGCAAGACCGATGAAAAATGTACATCCGTGTACATTTTTCATCTTAGAGTTTTGCCTGCTGCATTATTTTTTGCGGCTAAAAATACGGTAATTTATATCTTTAAAAACGGGATACTTACTTTCGCGTTCTGAAAGCCACTTTGCATCAGGCGAATCGGCTCCAAGGGCCTCATAGGCTGCCGTAAAAGAATTGACATGCTCTACAAAACGCCTTTCTGCAAAATCTTTAAGCTGCGGATCATTTATATAAAGAGGCCAATAAACGGACTGTAAAAGAAGCACCTCTCTCGCCGCAGCATTTAAAACGCGCTCTTTTAAGCTGCCGTCTGCAGGAAACATTTCGACAAGATCTATCATCCTCTCGGTAATCTTAACGATATATCTATACATCCAGTCGTTTTCTTTTGTTAAAAGTTCATCCGCATAACCCGACTTTAAAAAGGAAGAAAAAAACGGTTTAACGGTATAAAGCTGCTTGGACAAATTAGCGGCACCTGAAGGTAACATAGTTTCCAAGTCTTCACTATCATTTATCAGACTAAAAACCTTCTCAAGCCAGATAAGACCTTCACACCATTTTTTACCGAAAAAATCGGATGAGATAATCAAAAGGGAAAACGGTGATTCACACCCCCCCGTTTCTTTAACAGCTCTTAGAGCCTCTGCACGAGAGTTTACATAGGATTCGGCATCTGCCAAAATTTGAGCATGAGCTTTTTGTATGTCATAAGGAGTTTCTTCTTCATCCCTTGACCAATACCTGAACCCTATTGCCCGCCTGCCCTTTGAAGTATCAAATACGGAAGCTAAATATTCTTCGGATTGTCTAAAGCCGACATCATTTTCCACATCAATATAAACCTTATTTTGAGGAAACCCGTTGAGCTCATCATAAATAGAATTACAAGCGGAAAGATCACAGGCTAAAAATTTTAACCCGTTTTTTGAAGCTGCTGCCGAAAAAACACCGGCAGGCGGAACCTTATCCGAAAGCAAAAAACCTTCAGAAGAAACAACCGTATAATCATAACCGTAACTTCTTATAATATCATCCAAACCGTCAAAATAAGCCATAGAAGGAATCCAAAAACCTGAGGGAACAGAGCTGAAATGCTTGCGGTAATTTATCTGCCCCATTTCTATCTGTGCAGCAATAGCTTCCGGCATACTCAAAAAAAACGGTAAAAAAGAATTGGTTGCAGTCGTTGCCAACAGCTCCACATAACCTTGACGGGCAAGATAATCAAACTGCTTTAAAACATTTCCTCCGCAATCTTCAAAGATACGCTTATCATCATTAAAACGCTTTAGGTTGTATTGAATAAGTTTTTTTGTCTCTGCACATTCTGCAAAGCATTCGAGTTCTTTTTTTGCAAACTCTATTTTGCGCTGAACATGTTGACGGTATCTATCCTGCAAAACCTTGTCGGCAAGCATATCGCATAGTGCCGGTTCAAAAACAACACCTATTTTAAACGGAATATTTTCTTTTTGTAAGTTAGAACACATTTTCAAGACAGGCAGATAAAGATAAGATAAAGCATCAAAAAGCCAATCCTCTTCTATAAGGCCCTGCTCAACTTCATTGCATACATACGGCAAATGAGCATCCAAAATAAAAATTAATTTATAATCTTTCAATTTTCGGCTCCTCTTTTCCCCTAAATGCCTGACGATAATTTTTAAAATGCTGTTTTTTTAACTCGGAAATTCCTGAAAGATATACCGACGAACTTACATCATTGTCAAGAACACATAAATTATTAGGAATATTTTTTCGTCTAAGCCTTATAAGATTAGACTTTGCTAAAACGGAAACCTCTCCTTCAATTTTACGGGAGCATAATTCAACCCTTGTTACCGAATCTTCAAAAGAAAGATAAAAATATCTATTTCTATCTGCCTCTGCCACATCAATATCAAAATAATCGTATGATTCGGACAGATTATTTTCAGACAGCAAAAGAACCCTTAAAAAGAAAGAGTCAAAATCAGGATCATCCACTAAATTTAGAAATTCGGGCTTATAAAAATCCCAAAAAGCAAAGGCCCACATCGGATCCCTGAGCAGCACATGAATTTCAGTCTTGTTATAGGAAAGAGCCAAGCCTGCATTTCCTTTACCATCCATTTCATCATCTAAAAACAAGTCATCATTGCTGATCTTTAAAAGCTTGTTATCAGATAAATTAGAATCTTCGTCTATTTCAAGCAGCTCTTCAATTATTAGATTTCTGCATAGCCCTTTCGGTACAAATATGCCGTAATCATCGGCAATTTGTAAAAGCTCATCCGTAGAAACGGATTGTAAATAACTTTTTGATAAATTCACACATTTCCCCTAAATCAGCGGATTCCGCCGCCAACTACACTATTAAACTAGTCCATAATAATGCAAAAAAAAAGCCGTTATGTCAAGAGAAGTAAACTATAAAACAGCTTTTTAGCGGCATGATAGTAAGATTATCGGCATTTATATTTGGTTTCTGAATATGTCAGAACTCATTGAAAAAAAACTCCTTTTATGGTATAAAATAATATATCAAGTTGAACCAAAATAAGCCGAAAATAAGGGGGGAGGCCCGCTCAATATGCCCGGTATAAAAGAGCTTGAAAAATTTAAAAATCAACTTCTCGCAATAGCAAACGAACCCGAAATTACGGCAAAATGGGGGGAAAGACGTGAAGATATTCCTTTACCCAAAGAAATGCCTCTTCCTGATGTAAATCTGGATGACTTATTAGGTTTTAAAGAAGAAGATAAAATTCCTCCTAACCAAGAACAGGATGATCTTTCAGAATTTGATGCGGCAGATATCTTCCCTGCAGAAAAAGATGAAAACGATGGCGCTTCCCAAGACTTTGACAACATGCTTTCCGGTTTGGACCTTGAAGGACCTGATTCATTGGATGACATAGGCGGCTTAGATGATGACGGCTTTGATGTACCCGAAGCTCTGCTCTCCGGACTGGGGGATATGGTTGAAGATGCCAGAAGTGAAGATGCCGTAAATACGGATGATGGAACAGATGATATTTTCCCGGATTTTGATACGGACTTTGCAGTACAGGAGCCGGATTTAGGTAAAGCAAACAAACCCGACATAGAAAATATAGCCGATTTAAATGATTTTGATTTAGATGATTTTACTGATGAAATAAACCCCTTAGAAGATGCCGGCACGTCTTTTGAACCTGCCGACTTAGGTATAACCGCATCGAGCGATACCGATAATGATGTAGACGAACTTGAAAGTATAGATTTTTCACCCGCGAATGAAGGTCTTGCGAGCATGGATTTTGCTCCTCTGTCCAATAATCCCGACAGCATAGATATGTCTCCGGAAATAGATGAGCTTGAGGGCCTGGACATATCACCTGAGAAGGACTCTCCGAAAACTTTCGATCTATCGCCTAAAGCTGATGAGCTTGAAGACCTTGACCTATCGCCTGAAACCGACGAGCTTGACGACCTTGACCTATCGCCTGAGACTGAGGAGTTCGAAGACCTTGACCTATCGCCCGAAGCTGATGATCTTGAAGATCTTAACCTATCACCCGAAGACGAAGGCCTTGAAAGTATGGATATTTCTCCCTTCACAGATAGCCCTGACAGTATAGACCTGTCTTCTCCACAATCTGATAAAGGAGATTTTTCAAGCTTTTCAAAATCATCAGATCCGCAGGAACCCTCCTTTGACGAATCTTTGACGGGAGAAGACTTGCTCAGTTCGGAAGAACCTAGCCCTGCTCAAGAAAATGTCTCACCGCCGGGAAGCGGATTTACAGACATAGATATTCCCGAAATAGACGAGCACACAGCCTTTGCTATAGATGACAATGTTTTAAATACTGAAATGGGCGGAGGAATGGATGATTTTTCCGTTCCTGAAAGTTTTATCCAATTTTCTCCCGAGAAGAATTTTAAATTTTTTGAATCAAAAAAGCCCATAGACGAAGAAGAATATGAGGGAAAAATACCTCTTTCAATTTCTGAAGATGATTATGACTACCTGATAGAAAGAGTTTCTTCATTTCCTCTCAATTTAAGAATAGAACTTGAAGACTATCTTGTAAATGTGAACGATTCCGAATTAAACAAGATGGAAATCGTTCATTTAATTGTAAACGATGTTTCTCTAAAAAAGATAGTAAGCAAATTAGAAAAAATCTTAGATAAATCCATTCCTATTCCGAGGGGATTCGATAAAAAATCCTATGAAGACTACGAAAAAGAAAAACGCAGCTTTAAGTACCGCTTTGTACATAAGATATTACCTGCTGCAATTTTAACTACAGTAGCTCTGGGATTTATCCTTTCTATTTTTGTTCTTGTATGGCAATTTATATACAAACCGGTTGTAGCCGAAGGCTTATATAAAGAAGGAATGACCGGTATAGAATCGGGCCAATATGAAAGAGCTATCAAGCGCTTTGATGATGCAGTAACTTATAAGAAAAAACGAAAATGGTATTTTAAATTTGCAAATGCCTTCCGTGAAAAAAAGCAGTTTCTATCAGCAGAAACAATTTATGAGAGGCTTTTATCCGACTTTAACCATGACCGCCAAGGCGGTATCGAATATGCAGATATGCTCAGTACCGATTTACGCAACTATGAAAAGGCCGAAAAGGTTCTTAAAAGAGGAGTACTAGACTATCACATAAATGACCAAGGTACTCTTCTAGCTTTAGGAGACGTTTACTTGGACTGGGCAGATGAAGATTCTACAAAATATGAAGAGGCCAGAAAAACCTATGCAAGCCTTATAAACCTTTACGGATCCAAGGACGTATTTTCAGAAAGAATGATGCGTTACTTTATCCGCACGGACAATTTGGCCGAAGTTTTACCTTTAAAAAACTATTTTTTAAACAAAAAGCTGCCCGATGACGACCTCATCGAACTCAGCGGCTATCTTCTTGAAAAACGGTATGAGCCCAAACCTGCCGATTCTGAAAATCTGATAGGCAAAATAGATGATTTGCGGGAACTATTGGAAAAATCCATAAAAAAACGGCCTGAAAGCCCTGAAGCCAATTATAATATGGGACGCTTCTTTTTACACAATCAAAAAAATGAAGCAGCAAATGATTATCTTGTAAACGCAATAAACCTCTACGAAGACAGCATAAAAATGACTCCGAAACGTACTATCAGACAGATAGATGCAATGCGTCTTTACGGAGAGCTCATAGCAGGCGATAAGCTGTATAACGAAGCTCAAGAAATCTATGCAAAAGCCTTAGCCAAATACGAAGCTTACACAGCTCAAAAGGGCATTTATCCGTCCCCTGTTATCGGAAAACTTTATGCAAACTATGGAGATATTTCTTATTTTATAGCCGGAGATTATGATGAAGCCTTGGATGCTTACGAACATGCAGTCCGTGAATTAAATAACAGTCCCTCAATTCAATACAAGATGGGCTATATCTATTATCAAAAAGAAAATTATTCGGATGCAATGAAGGCTATGACTCTGGCTTACAGCGAAAAACCTAACGATAAGAACCTTTTATACGGATTTGGAAATGTCCTATTTAAATATACCAATTATTTTGCGGCCCAAGCTTACTATGAAAGACTGATGGAATTACTGGAAGCCGAAAAAATAAGAAAGGGAATTATTTTTCCGCAAACACGCGTTGACCATGCGGAATTTGTAGAAGACTATATGCACACTTCAAATAATCTTGCCGTAGTGCTTAACAGGATAGCCGTTCAAAACGGAGATTCCAACAAAAACGGAAGAGCCTTATCCTTGTTCGGAGAATCAACAAGGGCTTGGGATGCTTTAAACAGAAATCCGGAAACTATGATTCGGGCAAAAACAATAAACCTTGCTTATGCAAATATTCAAAACATGGTAAAGCCGCGTTCTGCATTTGTACCGGAAATCTACAGCGATATACCTAAGACCCTTGAAAACGAAAAGGTTCTACAACAAACGGAAGACAGATAGGCGGGAGCGAAAATAAAACGGAGAGAAATTATGATCAAAAAAACAAACTTATTTTTTTCCATCTTGCTTTTAATTTTTTTAAGTTTTAATATCCATACTCAAGAAGCGGCATCAAAACAAGAAATTGAAAAAAAAACCGAAGAAACAAATGAGGCGAATCAAACAGAAGTTTTAACAAAGGTTCCATCAGACTTCGGTTTTTACATAGGTACGGAAATGGTATTTTCCAGTCTGAAAAAACACGCTGCTCCGCCCTTTGGCGTTGCCTTAAATCTAGGGGCCGAATACGAATATAAGGGAATAACAATGTTAAGTATAGTTCCCTCCTTGGATTTTTCTCTTTTTCACTATGGTTTTTACAAAAAAAGGGCCTATATTTGCGAAATAGAAAATAGAACGGCACTTACAATGAGCTTTTTACTTGATGTTCCTTTTTTAGCAAGACTTGACTTAAAAAGATGGACAATCAGCATGGGCGGAGGCCTTGCTTTTTTTCTTCGATTCGGCTTGCTTGAACCCGGAATAAAACCCGAAGAAACCGGAGCTGAGGGATTAAGTGCGGTAAAAGAAGTACAGGAAATAAACCGGTATTTTTGGCAAAACGGACGCTTTATTTATCCATCGCTGCGCATTAAGGCCGAATATACCCTACCCTCGGGCTGGAAGGCAGGCGTACAGCTAAAAACCTACCTGCCATTATCAAACCTTTGGGATAAACTCGTCAACAAGAGTTCAGACGGCTTAATAGTTCAGGCAGGTATTGTCTTACATCCTGCGGTCAAAAAATAGGTATTCGCAAAAAGAAACAAATTAAAATCTTTTAATTTCGCCCTATTCCGAATCAATAGCAAAAGAATCAACCTTGTCTTTTAAGAATGAGATAAATTCATCAAGACTCATAACCTTTTGACCGCCCTTTCTCATTCGGACAGCAACCGAATTATTGTCCATTTCGCTTTGGCCTACAATCAGCTGATAGATGACCTTTTCTTCTTGGTGTTTTCTGATTTTAGCATTCATTCTATCGGTTCCGATGTCGGCTATAACCCTAAAGCCTTTTTCGTCCAAGATTTTTTGAACCTTTTGAGCGTAGTCGTTAAAGGCGGGAGCTACGGGAACGATAACTGCCTGAACAGGGGCCAGCCATGGAGGCAAAATACCTGCACAGTTTTCTATCAAGATTCCTATAAACCTTTCCAGTGAGCCTAAAACTGCTCTATGAAGCATTACAGGATGATGCTTATTGTTGTCATCGCCTATGTACTCGGCATTTAGTCTTTCGGCAGACGGAAGCTGATAATCTACCTGTATGGTACCGCACTGCCATTCACGGCCGAGGGCATCGATTAAAGTAAACTCCAGCTTAGGCCCGTAAAAAGCCCCCTCGCCCTCTGCAATTTCATATTCGAGTCCTGCATCTGCACAGGCATCGGCCAAGGCCTTTTCTGCCCTGTCCCATGTAGCATCGTCCCCTACCCTCTTTTCGGGGCGCGTAGAAAATTTAACAAGAATTTTATCTTCAGCAAAACCGAAGTCGGCATACATGCGCTTTAACAAGGCACAAAATTTTGAAACTTCAGAAGAAATTTGCTCTTCGGTACAAAAAATATGGGCATCATCTTGAACAAAACCGCGGACACGCATAATACCGTGTAAAGAACCGGACGGCTCATTTCGGGTACAGGAACCGAATTCGGCTAAGCGCAGGGGTAAGTCCTTGTAACTCTTAATACCCTGTTTAAATATTTCCACATGGCCCGGACAGTTCATCGGCTTTAAAGCAAAGAGTCGCTTTTCGCTTTCGGTTATAAACATATTTTCTTTATACTTAGCCCAATGGCCCGACCTTTCCCACAAGGAACGGGGCATAACAAAGGGGGTATGAACCTCAAAGTAGCCGTCTTCTTTTATGCGTTGTCTTACATAATTTTGTATGGTCAAATAAAGAGTCCAGCCCTTGGGATGCCAAAACACTTGCCCCGGATTTTCTTCATCTATATGAAATAGATTCATAGCCTTGCCTACTTTTCGGTGATCCCGCTTTTCGGCTTCTTCAAGCATAGCCAAGTACTCTTTTAAATCGTTGGGCTTTTCCCAAGCCGTACCGTAAATTCGGGTAAGCATGGGCCTTGTTTCATCTCCCCGCCAATATGCTCCGGCTATTTTCATAAGTTTAAAACCTTGAGCATTTATGTCGGCCATCGAACATACATGGGGACCTCTGCAAAGATCGGTAAACTCACCGGACTTATAAATACTTATCTCTTCGTCTGCGGGCAAACCCTTTATAAGTTCAATCTTAAAAGGCTGATCCTTAAACATTTCAAGAGCTTTTTCGCGGCTTATCACTTCCTTTTCAAAATTTGAACGGGTAGTTAGAATTTTACGCATTTCTTTTTCGATTGCGGGTAAGTCATCATTGTTTATGGGTCGAGGCAGCTCAAAATCATAATAAAATCCGTAATCGATAGCCGGCCCGATCGCAACCTTTGTTCCCGGAAATAGATTAACTACAGCTTCAGCCATAACATGGGCAGTACTATGCCTCAGAGTACTTAATTTTTTTGATTTTTCTTGTAAAGTTGACATATTTTCCTCTATTTTGTATGATATGTATTGTTAATTTTAAAAAAAAACTATATACTATCCTAAAGATTTTAAAACCTAAAACAAACATTAGTATGTTTTATTTATTATACCTTATTGATTATACCATAGTCAAGTAGAATATGTGTATAAGCTAATGAAAAAAGAAAAAACAGCCGATAATGAATAGAGGTTTTCTTAACTTAAAAATGGAGGAAATTTACGTGAAAAAACATTTTATAATTGTCCTTTGCATTATTCAATCTTTATTTATATTTGCTCAAAACATGACCGAGTCTGTTTCAAAGGCCGATGTTTCTATAAGATTTTATGACAGGCGTGTTTATTATCCCGGATCGGGAGCTTCCGAACCTATTTTTGTACAAATTTCAATTACAAACAATAAGTCGGAAACCCTTCGATTTAAACTTGCGGATGACAGGTCATTTAGCATAGATTTCGGAATTATAAACAGTAAAAACAGACAATTACAGCACACAGCAGAATGGATGAGGAAAAGAAATACTAACCGCCAAATTTATTTCCGCGAAATAACCTTGGAACCCGGAGAAACATATTCTTTTATCGAAAACATAAAAGATTATATCGAAATTAACGAGCCCGGAATATTCCTTGTAAATTCTTTGTTTTTTCCAGAATTAAAACGGTATTCGGACAATTCGGAAACACACGTAATTTCAAATAAGTTAAGCCTTGAAATAAAACCGGCACCTTCAGCCGCAGCCTTGGGGTCATTACCTGTTTCTCCGCTTTCAGGCGAGATATTACAGGCAAAACCCATTCCGCCGGATCAGGTAATAAGTTATCTTTTAACTGCCCGCCAAAAATCTCTATGGGAGCAATTTTTTCTCTATATGGATTTAGAAAAGATGATATCCAGAGATCCTTCACGCAACCGAAGATTTAAAGCAGAATCAGAAGCCGGCAGAATGGAAATGGTTGAAGTGTACAAACACGAATTAAGTCAAGAAAGAGTCGACAAGGATATTGCCGTCATTCCGGTAGAATTTAAAATAGAACATACGGGCTACACAGACACAAAGGCAGAAGTCAAGGTAATAGAATGGTTTGAATACTCCAATTTTAGAGAAAAGAAACGCTTTACATATTTTCTAGCCTCAAAAGACGGTATATGGACCGTATATGATTATATAGTCGAGAACTTAGGAACGGAATAAGGATAAATTTTAAAATGAAAGCATTATTGATTTCGGATTTACCGCGTTCAACTGATGATTTACAGCCTCTTTTTTCGGAGTATAAATTTGACCTTATACATTACCGCTCTCCGCTAAAAGCTTTGGATAATATTGAAGAGATTAGTCCCAATATTGTACTTATCAATACCCGAGACTTCCCGCGCCATTGGAAGCCTATTACACAGCATATCCGATGGGATACTTCAAGGGAAGAAATACCGGTAATACTTTTAACTCCGCCCGATTTTTCGGCAGATGAAGCAGACAAAGCAATGTTTTTAGGAGTCCAAGGTATTATAAACTTAAAAGAAAACTATAGTTTTAACGATGTTCTTAAAGAATTACGTACGATTTTTAACCGGTATAATTATAAGCATATCAAAAATCTTGAAAAGAGTGTTCAGTTTTTATTTACAAATCCTATAAATGAAACAATAATAACGGGAACGGTAAAAAACTTAACCGAGAGCGATATAACGTTCTTACCGGATATGCCTGCGAATGTAGGTAATTTAAATGCAGACATGGTTCTTGATCAATGCTCCTTAAAAATAGAGCACAACTTTATAGTTCCAACTTGTAAAATAGTTTCAAATGACAGTGTTTTAAATTTAAAATTTGTGGATTTATCCGATGAGGATAAAAAAACTATTACGGACTTCTTAAATTAAAAGGCCTCTGGAATAAAGCTCGTCTAATATTTTTTCCACAATTTTTTCAGGCGCAAGGTTGTCCGTGTCTATAATAAGATCGGCCTTTTCGTATTTTGTGTTATCTATACCGTATAGCTCTTTGTATCTCCGAGTATCTTCAAGATCCCGCAAATCGGTGTCGGCCTTTATTTTTTCTATATCGCCGCCTTCTCTTTTTTGAATTCTTTTTGCGCGTACTTCTATAGAGGCTCTTAGATAAACCTTCAAATCAGCCTGCTTTAAAAGCCAAATTGCCAATCTTGAACCCAAGACACAGGAACCGGCTTCTGCAAGCTCAATCTGTTTTTTATCTACCGTTTTATCAAAAGAAAAATCTTCTTGGGCTCTTTTTAAAACCTCTTCAAAAGAGATATTAAGCTCCTTAGCAATATTTTTAAAAGTATAATTGATACATGGTAAATTTAAGGTCTTTGCAGTTAAGGTAGAAACCGTAGTATTTCCGCAGCCGGAAGGACCGGAAATTGCAATTCTCAGTTCTCTTCCTTCAGGGATTTTAAAAGCCGTCTTTTTCATATTTTCTCCGATAAAACCTACTCGACATTCCTGCTTTGTTCTCTTATGTTTTCAAGAGCATCTTTTACTTCGATAATAGACTGAGTCATTTCAATCATCTGATTTTTTGAACCTATAGTATTTATCTCCCTGTTTATTTCCTGACAGATAAAGTCGAGTTTTTTACCTATGGGCTCATTCTTTTTAAGCTCATGAGATAGAGAATTACAATGGGCTTCAAGCCTGACAATTTCTTCGTTGATTGTGTATTTAACAAGCATTACGGCAACTTCCTGCATAATGCGTTGTTCATTTATTTCGCTGCCTAAAAGTTCGGTAAATTTTTCTTTAATATTTTGACAAAAAATTTCTTCCATTTGAGGCGCATATTTTTTTATTACCTTCAACGAAGCGTAGATCCTGTCCAGATTGCTTAAAATATCTTTTTTTAAGACAGATCCTTCATCAAGCCTTGTCTTATCGTATTTTATAAAGGTCTCTTCAAATATGGGAAGCAGGGTGTTTTCCCAAGCGGGAATATCTATATTTCTTTCTATAATGATTACACCGTCCTTTTCGGAAAATCGGTTTATATCTATTTCGGGGTTTATTCCGGCAGCCTCGGACACCTCCCTCATAGCCTTTGCGTAGGCCTTTGCAACCTTAGTATTGGTAAGGATATCTACATCTATATCCGCATCCTTCACATGAAGGGAAACTTCAACCTTTCCGCGGGCTATTTTTTCAGAAAAGTAAGCTCTAAAAACAGGCTCAAGGGCAGAAAGCCAAAAGGGAAAATTTAAATTTAAATCCAAATATCTTGAATTATAGCTTTTTATCTCCAAACTTATAAAGGAATTAGGTTCGGTCTTTTCGGTAAGGGCATAGCCCGTCATACTTTTCATATATTTTTCCTTATTTTAACTAAGCTCTTTTAAAATCTCGGTACCTAGAACATAATTATCCCCCGCACCAATCGTAATAAAAATATCTCCCGGCTTTAATTTTTCTAAAACAAAGTTTTTTGCGTCCAATACTTCATTAAAGAAAAAGACGTTTTTATGATACTTCTTTGTGCGGTTAAAAAGGAGCTCTGCATCTACCTGCCCCTGATATTTTTCACGTGCCGAACTGAAAATCTTGTGCAAAATTACCATATCTGCATCTCCAAAACAAGAAGCAAATTCTTCCAAAAGAGCCTCCGTCCGAGTGTACGTATGGGACATAAAGTCTGCAATTATCCTTCGTTTCGGATAGAATTGGCGTAAGCCGCTTAAAAGAGACTTAATGGCTGTAGGATGATGGGCATAGTCATCATAAATCAAAATATCCTTAGATTCTATCTTACCTATTAATTCGGTACGCCTCTTTGCTCCGGCATAGGAAGATACGGCCTTTTTGATGGCAGAAACGTTGGCCATCGAGATTTCGCCGTATTCTTCTTTTAAAAGACTCACCGAAAGGGCTATTGCAGCAGCGGCATTTAAAGCATTGTGTTTTCCCGGGATTTGCAGATAAAACTCTCCCGAAAAACCGGCAAGAGAAAAATAAAGCTTTTCATCCCGTACACCTGAAACAGTCAGCTTATAATCGCCCGAAGCTTTTTCCCCATAGGGAATAAAAATAAGATCAGGTCTGCTCGAAAAACTTAAACGGGCAGCCTCGCAAGCCCCATCATCATCTGCACAATAAAAGAGTTCGCTGAATTGTGGAAGCCTGTCGATGTACTGCAAAAAAGCTGTCAAAATAGACTCATAGGTCGGATAATAATCTTGATGATCCGGTTCAATTCCCGTTAAAATTATCTTTTTAGGATAAAAGTTTAAAAAATGCCTTTTATATTCGCATGTTTCGGCAACAAAGTATTTTGAACCGCCGAGCATTGTGCATGAATCGCCGAAACTCTTTATTACGCTTCCTGCCAATACCGAAACGGGAAGTTTTAATTCTTTTAATATAGAACCCGTAATCCCCGTTGTGCTGGTCTTTCCTTGGACACCTGCAATACCGCAAGAATAGGAATGACGGGACAAGGCGCCTATAGCCTCGGGATAAGACATCTTAGGGAGGTCTTTTTGTTCTATAGCATACATTTCTTCGTTATTATCGGGAGAATAGGCTGCCGAATAGATAACAAGCCCTACATCATCAGGAATATTATCGGGAGAAAAGGGAGAAAAAATATCTATATTAAGTTTTTTTAAAGCATCATCAGTATAAAAATTTTCAGGTACATCACTTCCTGAAACCACGGCTCCACGCGAAACCAAAATTTCTGCCAAAGCCGTCATTCCCGTACCCTTAATACCGATCATATAAATCTTAAAACCTTTTAAATTATCGGGTAGAATAACTTGACACATGCGTATATAATATTCTATATTCTGTTTTTTAGCAATAGGGCATAGCTTGGAACGCGTCATTGGTGCGGAACCCAAGGCCCGGAGGTCTTATATGAATACCGAAGAATTCAGTAAATGGCTTGATGCCTTTATAAATTATGAAAGAAATGCGCACAAAGACGAAAACAATCTTAAAAAAATGCGGAAATTTGCCGATTTTTTCGGCAATCCTCAAGACGATTTTCTATCGATTCATATTGCAGGCTCAAAGGGAAAGGGTTCCGTTTCTACCATGATTGCATCAATTTTAAAAGAAGCCGGAAAAAAAACGGGCCTTTATACTTCTCCCCATGTATCGGGCTTCAGAGAGAGGATGACCCAAGCAGGAAGTTTTTTTGATGATGAGGCCTACTCTGCCTCTTATAAAAAAATCGTTGAAGGCTTTAAGGCGATACTCAAAAAGGAGCCCGAAATAGATCCCGGGTGGTTTGAAATAGTTACGCTTACGGCCTTTTTGCTTTTTAGTATGCAAAAAACGGATTGGGCGGTTATCGAAACGGGGATGGGCGGAAGGCTTGATATGACAAATATCCTCAAACCGGCGGCCTGCGTTTTAACCCCTATTGAGCTTGAGCACACCCGGTACTTGGGAAATACTCTCGAAAAAATAGCTTTTGAAAAAGCCGGCATTATAAAACAAAACACTCCGGTCTTTTGCTGTAAACAGCCTGATGAGGTGCTGGCGGTCTTTAAAAAAAGAGCGGCTGAGCTGAATGCGGAATTTTTTTATATCCCCGAAATCGTAAAAGAACCTGTAAATTACAATCTGTCAAAAGAAGGCTTAAAAATAGATATGGAATTCAAAAATTCGCATTATTTAAGCAAGCTATTTAAAAGACCCATAAGCTCAAACCTAAAACTCCTTGACCTGATTCAGGCGGAAAACGCAGCCCTCGCAGCCTGTACGGTAAAATATCTTTTTCCTGAAATAGATGAAGCGATTATAGAAAGGGGGCTTGCATCGGCTTGGCTCCCTGCCCGCTTTGAGCTTCTTTCGGATAATCCTGAAATTATAATAGATGGAGCCCATACAAAAAACAGCATTGCCCTGTGTATGAGCACCTATACCGAGCTTGTAAAAGAAAAAGGAACTCTCATCTTTGCATGTGCCGAAGACAAAAACGTAAAGGACATGGTTCCTTTTTTTAAGGATAATTTTACAAAAATAATCGTTACAATTCCGGGTTCTTCAAAAAAGAGTAATCCCGATTTAAGCTATACAATTTTCCAAGAAGGGCTCAAAGGTTCTTCCTGTATGGTAGAAAAAAATGCGGACTATGAAGCCGTAATAAAAAACGAAATAATCGAATGCAGAGAAAAAAAGCAGCCCCTTTTGATTACAGGATCATTTTATCTGGCGGCTGAAGCAAAAAGGATACATAGTTTTTTGAGTCCTCAAGCTTAAAATTTTTTTTAGGTTCCGGAAAGGAAAGGCCTACGGCGTAAAGCTGCAAGGGATAAGAATGATCTTCTATTTTTTCCTGCGGAAAATCTTTGAATTTTCCGTTGTATAAAGGGTCGCCGTAAATAGGCAGCCCTATGGAAGCAAGGTGAGCCCTTACCTGATGCCTAAAGCCTTGAGTTAAGGTGCAGGTTACCCTCGGTACCGAATCATCTAAATTATTTATATCGATAATATTGGTTGTATAAATTTTAGCTGTAGAAGAAAAATCTCTCATACCGTAAAAAACGGGAAGAACCTTTTTTCCCTTAGGGCCGTAAGTTCTAAATTGGCTTGAAATTCTGTACGGAAGGTTCAACCGTGAAAAATCGGCATTTAAATCCGTCTCGTTATCAATATCCGTAAAGGCGACATAGGTTTTCTTTATTAAATCGTTTCCTTGCATTAAATTTAAGGCATCATAGCTTTCTTGATTTTTTGCTATTAAAACCAAACCGCTTGTTGCCGTATCAAGCCTGTGGACAAGGCCCGCTTCAATATCCTTTTTTCCTTTTACCGACGCTGCTTCGGGGCATCTTTTTAAAAACCAAGAAACCAGAGTACCTTCTTCATCTTCTGAAAGAGGAGCCGTAGGCATTCCGCGAGGCTTATATAGAACGGCATAAGCCTCATTTTCAAAAATAACTTCTGCTTGAGAAGAGAATTTACAATCAATTAACATAGAGCCTCCCGTGTCAGTATTTGTTTAAAATCATTAGGTATAGGTGCCTTAAATTCTTTTTTTGAATTTACGGTATCAGGAATTATCAGCTTATAAGCATGAAGCATAAGCGGCATACCGGTCTTGTCAAAACCTGTCTTCTTTTCAAGCCCTGTCTTTTTTTTGCCGTAAACCTTATCGCCTGCAACCTGGCATCCCATAAACTTGGCATGTAAGCGGATTTGATGAGTTCTTCCTGTGTAAATTCTAAAAAGAACCAAGGACATTTGTCCGTTGGATTTCAAAACCTTATAGGCTGAAAGAGCTTTTTTTCCTTTTGACAAATCGGCAGAGACGCTAAATTTTTTTCTGTCTGAACTTGATCGAAAAACAGAAGTCTTTATCCTGCCCTTATTTTTAGGCGGAACACCATCGAGGACTGCAATATAATATTTTTTTACCGCCCTTTTTTTAAAAAAAGATTTTAAAAGCTTTTCGGTTTTTAAATTCCTTGCAGTAATAATAAGCCCCGAAGTTTCCTTATCCAGACGATGAACAATACCCATGCGGTAGGGCTCCAAAGAAAGTTTTTCAATATTTTTTACTTCGTCACTTAAAAGACTATTAAGTTCTACGGCAAACTCATCCTTAATCCTAGAATCATAAAGCCTGTAATAATTTAAAGCATTTACAAGGGTGCCGTCCCAATTTCCGCCTGCCGGATGCGTTACCATGCCCCTTTCCTTGTTTACAACAATTATATTCTCGTCTTCATAAATTATATTAAGCGGAAGTTTTTGAGGATGAGCATATTCGGGGATCGGATTATCCCAAACAAGCTCAATAAGGTCTCCGTTTTGAACATTGCGGGAAAGCTTGGCTTTTTGCGAATTTACATAAAGAGACTTTAAGCCCGTCTTTAATTGAGAGCGGCTTAAGTTTTTCAAGGTTTCGGTACAATAAACATCAATCCTGCAAGGAGATACAAGACCTTCAACCTTAAATTTTTCGGATATAGATCTACAAGGAACACTCTTATTGAGCGTCATCGGATTCCTCTGTTTTTGAAGTTTCGGTTTCTTCACTTTTATTTTCTTCAATTGGAATCAACAAAATTGCGGGCTCCTCATTTTTTTCCTCAAGTTTTTTTGCGTTAGCCCTTTTAATTGAACGGTAGGTTAAATCTATTATTGCAACCCCCAATGAAATACCAACAGCCGTTAAAAAAACACCCAGCTGTTCCTTTTCGGTAAGCTTTACCGCAATCTTGGCATCTTTAAGAGGCCATGGATTATAGGCAGGGTCCCCCTTATGCGCTATTGAGCGGCCTATGTCATAGGCCCAAAACGATAAAAGCGAAACAAAGGGCAGGGCACCAAAAGTTATAATTTCAAAACGGCGTAAATCCTTTTGCCATTGCTTAAACTCCTCGGCCCCATAGGGATCGGGGGTTCTTGAAACCTTGGTGTCTTCAGCATAAACCGGAAAAACGGAAAAAAGAGAAACAAATAAAATCAAAGAGGCAATTTTTTTTGTATGCTTCATTTATTTTTGTCCAAGTTTTTTTACAGATGCCCTATTATATCAGAAAGAAACAAAAAGTCATATAGGGCAAGGGATTCGGCTCTTAAATTTCCGCTTAAGCCTGACCTTTCTAAAACAAAATCGATCTTATCGCCGTACCCGTTTGATTTCATCCACGAACCCAAATTGTTTTTTATATTTTTTCGGCGTGAAGAAAAAAGAGCTTTGACTATTTTGATAAAAAGCTTAAAGTTTTTATACTCTGCAAATTCTTTTTTTGCCTTAAACAAGACGGCGGCGGATTCTACATTGGGCTGAGGCCAAAAAGCTGAAGCCGGAATAGTCTTTACTATCTTACACTCATAAAACAAGGAGCAGAGTACCGAAAATGCCGTATAGTTTTTATTGTCAGGCCTTGCAGTAATTCTTTCGGCAGCTTCTTTTTGCACGGTAAAGAGCATTGTATCAAAAACGACGCCGGCTTCTACCGTAGAAGCAATCAACTCGGAAGCAATGTTATACGGAAGATTGCCGAAAAAAACATCGGGCTTTCCATGCTCTATTAAATAAGGATGCCAGTTTTTTTGAACATCACCCTCAACCAATCTAAAATTTTGTTTTGAGCTTTCTAAAAAGAATTTCTTTAAAAGAGAGATAAAGCCCTTGTCAATTTCAAAAGCGGTAAGATTAACTCCCTTTTCTAAAAGAAGATAGGTCATAGCCCCAAGCCCGGGGCCTACTTCCCAAACCCTTGTTCCCTTATCAAGAGTCAAAAAGGAAATCAAGTTCTCGCGTGTCTTTTTATCGATTAAAAAATTTTGACCGAATTTTTTTTGCATGGCAAAACCCAGAGTCTCTAAAAGAGATTTGAGTTCCGCCGGAGAGTCATAATTCGGGAGACTTAAAAAAAAACCGGAGTTCATCGAACCCGTACCCTATTCGCACAAAAGAGCATAAACCTCCGAGGGGTCGGTTGAATTTAATAGGCTGCTTTTAAGTTCTTCATTACGCAGCTTTGCACTAAAATGGGAGATTGTCTGCAAATAATAATCATGCTGGTTGTTTGCAGCGGCAATCATAAAGACCAAACGCACGGGATTTCCGTCAACAGCGTCAAAGTCTAAAATATCCCTTTTAGAAATACCTACAGCCATGACAAGATCGGTAACTGAAGACAATCTTACATGGGGAATAGCAATTCCTCTTCCTACAGCTGTAGACATGAGAGCTTCTCTTTTTAAAATTGCATCTAAAAGCTCTGCCGAATTTTTTACCTGAGGAGCCTTAGCCAGAACCTCGGACATCATAACCAAAACATCATGCTTTGAAGCATAATCCAAAAGGACAACCCTGTCAGGCGACAAAAAATTTTCGGTTACTATTCTATGCTGCTTAGAAGCCGAAGTTTTTGAAGAGGTTAACCTTTCATCAACCCAGCTTTCAATGTCATCTTTTTTAAAACGCCAGACCGTCCCAATCTTTCCGGCAGGTATTTCACCTTTTTGCGCCCACTCGTAGACCGTCCTCTCGGAAACACGCAAATAGCGGGCCACTTCTTCAATAGTTAAAATTTCGCTTACCAATAACTTTACCTCACTAAATATTTAAGCTAGCTCGACTAAATATATAAACAAAAAATGAGCTCAAGTATTTTGCATAAAATGTTTGGATATGTCAAGATATAGTAAAGATTTATAGAACATTACCGCGAAAAAACTCAAAATGCCTCAAAGCCCTTTGGGTATCTCTAAAAAACTTGTCAGACTTTTAGAAATACCCCGCTTCAAGGCATTTCGATTCAAATTACAATCTTAAAATCCTATTTAAGTATTGTAAAGCTTACCGAATTTGCTGAGGGCGGCTCATCGGAAATTGAGGTTAATACAACCATTATGTATTCTGCACCCTTTTCAAGTCCGGCTAAGTCCGATGCAGGTACGGTAATAGTGAATTTACCGTCACCTATTGCTTTAGCAGTATAAGTCTTCTCTCCGCCTGAAGGAAGCTGGAGACGTCCTTCAACCTTTCCCTTATCGAGAGGAACTCTTTCTACCTCAGGATATGCATACTTGGAAACGGTTACCTCAAATACGGCATCCTTGTCGGCTGAAGGCGCTACGGGAGCCTTGATATATTGAATCTCGGTAAGGTCCGTTCTAAACATATTCGGGAAGTAGTCGCTCTTATAAGGATACTTATCGAAGTTGGTTAATACAACGGAACTTGTAACAGGATCTATTTTTTCGAACATCAAGGGACCTGTCGTGATATAAGCATTTCCGTATTTTTCGATAAAGGCTATAGAAGCCTTGTATCTTTTAACGGCATAATCTTCATTTACAAAGCCTTTCAACGGATCAGGAATATGCTTTGAAGCAGCAAATTCTTCCAATTTGGCCTTGAGGTCTGCAAGACAATCGGGGTTTTTAACGTTTGCTTCTACACCGCGCTCTCCGCCGTCTTTCGCAAAGTTATAAACCGTTCCGCTCTTTGAGCCGTGTACTACCATTTCTGCCAAGGCTTCATAAATTTCCCAAGGTACGTTTGTTCTTCGGCCCGGGTTGGCAGCCTTTACGCTTAAACCGCCTACACTTATGGCTGTATCTCTCGGAATAGGAGCATGGAAGTAGTTACTGTATGTAGTGATGGATCCGTCCTTATTAAATACTATACCCTTTGTGTTTTTAAGGCTGGGAAGAGTTACGCCGCTTAAAGGAGCATCATAATAGAGGTCTCCATCTCCGTCCTTGATGGCCCACTCATAGGCAAAGGCAAAAGCATAGCGGACATCGTTAAGGTCTACAGGTTCACCGTGATGCCAGTAATAACCGTCTACCAGCTTACCCGTTGCAACAGTTGCAACACTTTGACCGCTCTCGGCAGGAACCCATTTTTTTGAAGCAGTGTCATACATAACGGCTTCTGCAGGAACGGGAATATCACCGCCCATTACAAGTTCATCATCGCCTTCTTCAGTCTTTTTACCTGTGGCTACGAATTTGGGTGCAAATTTTGCATTTGCAACATCAACAGTTGACATGGCAAATTCGGATTGCCCTACGGCAGGGTTATCAAAGGAAGCTCTATCGGTAACGGTATTTGTAAATGCAGAACTGTAGGTATCGCTAAAGCCTTGTCCGCCTATGGGGTCCCATTCAGACATAAACAAAGAACCTTGTGCCGAGAACTGCAATACACGTAAAACCCTCTTTCCCTTATAGGGGCCGTCAGCATCCGGCTTAACATCGGCACATCTTACGGTCCAGCCGTTAAAGCCGTCAGAGGTTCCATAGAAAAGACGGGAATTAAATCTTCCCTTGTTGGCTACATATAAATCGTTTTGAGAAACAACATAAACACGGACAGCCTCTTCCATTCCGATAGCACACATATCGGTTGTTTCGCTAAAGAATTCTTCGGCAGTCAAATACTGTCCGTATGCGGCCTTTTTACCCAGAACATCGAGTTTTTCGTTCGAATAATTCCAGAATTCGGCCTCTCCGCCTCCGGGCATATAGCCGTAGAAAGGGCTGTACATCTGGCAAAGGGGAGTTTCCCATGTTACATAGAAACCGCCTGAACCCCAGCCTTCAAGGTACATTGTCCAATCATAGTTGGCAGGGTTTCCTCCGTAAACAAGGCTTCCGGCTGTTTTTCGGTCTCGCTCAAAACCTTCAACCGTAATGCCGGCTTTTTCGATCTGAGCATGAATATATCGGGCTGCAGGAAGACGGCCTGTAGGATCGTCAACACGCATTATGGACTTGATTGTAACGGGCTTGCCCTTGTACATCCACTTTCCGTTTTCTTTTACAAGTTTTCCTTTGTTTTCGGCAAGTTTAGAAGCCTTTTGCATAGCGTCTTCAATCATGTTGATAGCTTTTTGCTCATCTCCCGTTTCGGTGATACCGAATTTGGATGCCAAGATGTTATAGCGGTATGCTCCGGGAAGACCTACGGTACAGGGTGTGTACATAGGAGAACCTTCACCTAAAAGAAGTTCATCTACCAATTTTTTTCGGTTGATTAACCAGTTAAAGGCATAGCGGACTTCTTTGATGGCAACGGGGTTAAACATTTCCTCTCCGGCTTCCGTCTTCCAAACATAGGGGGCCTTGTTGGGAATGGGGTTAAAGAGAAGAGACCAATAACCTGTAGGAACAGGATAAACATCTATCTTATCTCTGTCAGCATCGCTTAAACCCGACAAAAGTACGGGCGGAACAGAGGTAAACATAAGGTCTGCCTTTCCCTCAATAACATCTTTTAAGGCAACCGTCTGGTCGGTACTTACGGAGTAGATAACTTTATCCACATAGGTACCGTTCTTTACGGGGCTTTTGCCTCCGGCAGCAGTTCCGCTACCGCCTCCGCATGCAGTAAATACCAAAGCCACTGCAAGCATACATGATAAAAACTTAACAAAACTTTTCATTAAATTCCTCCTGTTGTTTTTATGTGTTAAAAACACTGCATATATTAAAACATACTATTTTGGATTTGTCAAATATTTTTTATCATAATAGCTATAGCAAAGATTTTTATCCGTTTTTTACGGCTTTTGCCAATTCCCTGCCTCTTTCTTTTAATATCCGCTTATCCTCATCGCTGATCTTACCCTGCCATTCATGGGATTCGATATTGGTCCACTTAAATTTTTCTATTCTTTCCTCGTATTCTTTTTTGGCTCCTCCTACCCAGCCCCAGCTTCCTATTCGGAATACCTTTTTATTGATAAAGTGTTTTCTTTCAAAGAGGTCAAGGATATGGGCCATGGGCGGGAACATCTTGTACTCATAGGTAGGCATTGCCAATAAAAGACCTGCAGAGCGGTAGGCCTCGCCCAAAATAAAAGTAGCATCCGTGTCGGGAATTCTATAGATAGAATAAGGTATGCCTTCTTCTTCTATGCCTTCAATAACCGCATCAAGACCGTCCTTGGTATAGCCGTACATTGAGCCCCAAATAATACAGATAGTCTTTTCCAACCCGCTTCCGGTACCGGTATTATAATCCGCAAATTTTTTATAAAGCTCTACGATTCGTGAAGGATTTCCCCGCCAAAGCAGACCGTGACTCGGACAAATAAATTTAAGCTCGAGAGCGGCGAGTTTTTCGATTCCTTTGTTTACAAAGGTACTAAAGCTGGCCACAATATTTGCATAGTACCTAAGGGCCTCATTTTCAAAAAATTTAAGCTCATCTTCCGTGTGCTGATCATCGAAGATTTTTTCGCCTATACAACCGTACGAGCCGAAGGCATCGCAAGAAAATAAAATTTTATCGTCAGGGTCATAGGTCATCATTGTTTCGGGCCAGTGGATATTGGGAGTCTCATAAAATACAAGTTTTTTTCCTCCGCCTAGGTCCAAAACCTCTCCGTCTTTTACAGCCCTTACCCCCTCGTTTATCTTAAAAAAGTTTTTGACAAGGGCAGCCCCTTTTGCAGAAGCCAAGATTTCGGCCTTAGGATTTTCTTCCCGTACAAGGTTTATAAGGTCTGCGTGGTCAGGTTCAAGATGGTTTAAAATTACATAATCAAAAGAAGAAAATGAAAGCCCTATGGATTCAAGCTGCTTTCTGTAAGAGTCTACCGAGCCGTCCCAGTCTTTTACTATATCTATAAGAGCGGTTTTTTCTCCCTTTACAACATAAGAATTTATAGAAACGCCGTGGGGCAATAACCATATACCTTCAAAGCGTGCAGTTCTGTCATGTATATCTGCATGAATACAATAAACGCTTTCCGTAAGTTTTTTTGCTTCCATAAAATTGATACCTCCATAAAATAAAAGCTGAGGGTTACAATAGTAACCCTCAGCTTAAATATTACCATAAGAAACGCATTTGCTCAAGAGAACCAAGTCAAGTTTTTAATTTTGCTTTTTCTTAATCTCTTCGGCCTTTCGGCAGGCATGAAAGTGTCCATTTCCTATGTCCATCAACGAAGGTTCTTCCATAGAAGAACATGACTCGTCCGCATAGGGACATCTCGTATGGAAGCGGCAGCCCGAAGGCACATTTGCAGGAGAAGGAATTTCTCCCGAAATGGGGAGTTTTTTAATTACCTCAAGCATTCCCGGTTTGGGTTCGGGAACGGCTTCAATCAGGGCCTGAGTATAAGGATGCATGGGATTATCTATAACATCATCGGCATCCCCCATTTCTACAATACGGCCGAGATACATAACCGCTATTCTGTCGGTAAAATACCTTGCCGTTGAAAGGTCGTGGGTAATATACAGATAGGTTAAACCTAACTTCCTTTGAACCTCCCTCATCATGTGAAGAATTTCCGCACGGGTTGAAAGGTCGATCATCGAAACAGGTTCATCCGCAACTATAACCTCCGGGTTTAGGATAAGGGTTCTGGCCGTAGCTATACGCTGCCTTTGACCGCCCGAAAGCATGTGAGGATAGCGTGTCATAAATTCCTCAGGCGGGTTGAGCTTTACCTCCGAAATAGCCTTGATGATTTTTTCATCATTTTCGGCCCTTGTTCCCTTAATTTTATGGATAATCAGGGGCTCTTCCATTACATCCCGAATTTTAAAACGGGGATTCATAGAAGCATAAGGGTCTTGGAAAATCATCTGAACACGGCGGCGGTAAAAGGCAGTCTTTTCCTTATCGCTGTTCGTAACATCTTCTCCATTGTATAGGATTGTTCCCTCGGTAGGGGTATGAAGCTTCATCGCTATCTTCCCTATCGTAGTTTTACCTGAACCCGATTCCCCTATGAGGCCGAAGATTTCTCCCCTCCTCAGTCGCAAGGTAACATCATCTACAGCCTTTATCTTTTTGGCTGTTCCCTTTGAAAGACTTTGGACTAAACCTTGATGGGGCTCAAAATATTTTTTTATATTAATCAGTTCAAGAACATGGTCATTAGGATCTATCTTTTTTTCGTTATCGCTCATTTTACACACCTCCAGCATGCTACTTGATGTCCCGGTTCAACCTCTATAAGAGGAGGTTCAAGTTCAAAGCATTTATCCATTGTACAATGACACCTCGGATTAAAACGGCAGCCCTTGGGCGGAGAAATAAGGTCGGGCGGTGTTCCCGGAATATAGGAAAGCTCGCTTACCCTCTTCCTTAAAAGAGGTGTTGCCTGTAAAAGTTTTTGGGTATATGGGTGCATGGGCTCCTTACCGTATATCTGATCATTGGTTCCGAGCTCGGCAATTTTTCCCGCATACATAACACAAATCCTATCCGAAATCTCGGCTTCAAGCGACAGATCGTGGGTAATAAATATAAAGGAAAGCTTAAATTTCTTTTTTAGTTCCTTTAAAAGGTTTATAATCTGAGCTTGAACAATAACGTCGAGGGCAGTGGTGGGTTCATCCAAGATAACGAGTTTAGGCTTTAAGAATAGGCCGCTCGCTATTACAACCCTCTGCTTCATTCCTCCGGAAAGCTCGTGGGGATAGCGGTTTAAAACTTCGGGCGGAAGGCCGACATAGCCCAGATACTCTTCCATGAGGTCTTGAGCTTCTTTATCACTCATTTCTTTGTGCTCCCGCAAGGTTTCAAGCATCTGTTTTCCGATTGTGTAAACCGGAGTTAAACTGTTCATGGCTCCTTGGAAGACCATCGAAATTTCCTGCCAGCGTACATTTTTTCTTATCTCTGAATCGGAGAGGGGAACAATATCCCTTCCATTAATTATAATCTGAGAATTCTCCTCTACTCTTCCGGGAGGAGAGGGCATTTTAAGCAGAGCCATACCTGTAGTCGTTTTACCGCAGCCGGATTCTCCTACAAGTCCCAGCGTTTCGCCGGCATGAAGAGTAAAACTCACATCATCCAAGGCTTTTACAATACCTGCGGAGGTGTGATAGTACAATCTCAAGTTTTTTACATCAAGAACTACTTCTTTATTTTCCATATTAAAACCTCCTTACCTTGTCCTGAGTTTAGGATGCAGTATCTTATCCATTGCAAAACCTAGGAATGCAAATATCATACCCAAAAGGGCTATAAAAAGACCGGGAGGAATAATCCACCACCATAAGCCGTTTAAGGTTGCGCCTGAGCTTTGTGCATCATGGAGAATTTGTCCCCAAGTTACAATAGAAGGATCTCCCAAACCTAAAAGTGAAAGAGAGGATTCAAAAATAATGGCTCCCGGAACCGAACTTGCCATAATAGCAAAAGAATACGGCAAAAGAAGAGGAGCGATGTGTTTTAGAATGATTCTCCATTTTCCGGCACCGAGGGCCTTTGCAGCTTCAATATAGGTTTCTTCCTTTATTTGTAAGGCCATTGAGCGGACGGTCTTTACCGAACCTGTCCAACCGAAAATAATAAGGGCAAGGATTATCATCCATATACTCGGTTTAAAAACTGCGGCCGCTACAATCAATATAGGAATAATAGGAACGGACACGACTATTTCAAAGATAAACATCATAATCGTATCAACCGTTCCGCCGAAGTAGGCACTTATAATTCCGTACATAACGCCGACCAAAACGGAAATAATACTTGCAACAAGACCTATTAAAAGAGCCCATTTTAAACCGGCCATAACACCTGAAAATAAATCTCTCTTGTTTAGGTCAGTGCCTAAAAGCCCCGAAACAGCACCTGGAATTATAACGCGAGGATTTTCAATCTTATTGGCAGAGTTGGATGCAACATCTTTGGGTATAACGAATTTAAAAACATATTCGCCCTTTAAAGGCTTTTTATCCCTGTACATAGTCTTTGAAACTTCAGAGAACAACAACTGAACAGGATTTGCGTTTCCCGATGTAGAAGATGCGCCATACGTAGCCGTAAATTGCTGCATTGTGGATTTTGCATCGGTTAAAACCGTAAAGCGGCTGTGATAATCTTTTAAATTTCCTTTTTGAAAAACTCCGAGCTCGATACGCTTTCCATCAGGGCGGATAACATCCATACTCATTATTACATCTCCCGTAAGTTCGGCTCTAAAAATAATGTTATTGGGGTTTCTATCATAATTATAGTTATACTTAAAACTATAAACCTTAGCCTTGCCGAAATGCTCCGATTCTTCTTCCGTAATCTCGGGCTCGGTAAACCGAACCGTCCTAGCCGATTTTTTTGGGCTTAACAATTCCGACCATACCGGAGGAGCGGAAGCAGGGTTATCTTCCCAATAAGAAATGTTATGCCAATTATCGTTTGTTCCCTTAAAGGGCAAGACAATAGGCTCAAGTATAATCAAAAGTACAAGTAAACCTAAAAGAACTATGGCAACAATGCCTATCTTTTCTTTTTTAAAATCATTCCAAAATTCTTTAAATCTATCAACAAAATTTTCCATTATTCCTTGCCTCCGACTTTTATACGCGGGTCTAAGAAACCGTAGACCAGATCAAGGATTATAAGACCTGCTTGATAAAGACCTGTTGTAATGGCCAAATCTCCCATTAAAACAGGTATATCGTTTTGCTGAACGGCAATCCAATAAAGCTGACCTAAACCGGGCCACGAAAAAATACCCTCAAATATTATGCTTCCCGACATTGAGGCCAAAAAGGAGAGCAAAATCATCGTTACCAATGGAGGTGCCGATGTCCTTAAAGTGTGGCCGTGAAGTACCTTCTTTTCGGGGATACCGCGTGCCCTTGCACTCATTATAAAATCTTCCTGCAAGGTACCCAAAACAAGGTTTCGGATAACGTAAGCCGTACTCCAAAAGCCCAAAAATACCAAGGTAAGAATCGGAAGAGCAAGGTGCTGCAGTCTATCAAATACAAACCATATACCTTCCGGCACAGGAATAGAGTTTACTCCTCCCGAAGGAAACAGGGGAATTTTATAAACAAACACAAATATTAAAAGCATGGCTAACCACCAACTGGGCATACCGTAAATGATAAGAGTAATCAAACTTGTTGTCTTATCCAACCGGCTTCCCGGCTTTTGGGCTTTTTTTAAGCCCAAGGCTAAACCAATCAGCGTATTAATCACAAAGGCTGTTGTAAAAAGCAAGAGGGTCCTGGGAATTGCTTCACCAAGTATTTTGATAACCTCTTGAGAACCCGTCAAGGATTTTATCGTTGTCGATTTACCGAAATCAAAGGTTAGAACCCTCTTTGCGTTATGTAAAACACGTTCAACTAAGGGCCTGTCTAATTTATATTGTCTGATAAGGGTCAATTCTTGATCTTTACGCCATGCCATTATCTGTTCGGCAGTCATATTTTTTAGACCCTTTGCTTCAGCACGGACCATTTCCATTATCTGGCTGCGCTGAACCTTTTCATTTATTTGATTAAACAAAAAAGAAAAGATAAAAATAAGAATAGAATATATTACTACACCACGTAAAATACGTTTAAGTGCATACCACTTGTACATAAAAGTCTCCTACAAAATTTAGGCTTTGAGCTCAAGGCACATTACCGCTAAAAACTCAAAATGCCTCAAAGCCCTTTGGGTATCTCTAAAAAACTTGTCAGACTTTTAGAAATACCCCGCTTCAAGGCATTTCGATTCAAATTACAATCTTAAAATCCTATTTAAGTATTGTAAAGCTTACCGAATTTGCTGAGGGCGGCTCATCGGAAATTGAGGTTAATACAACCATTATGTATTCTGCACCCTTTTCAAGTCCGGCTAAGTCCGATGCAGGTACGGTAATAGTGAATTTACCGTCACCTATTGCTTTAGCAGTATAAGTCTTCTCTCCGCCTGAAGGAAGCTGGAGACGTCCTTCAACCTTTCCCTTATCGAGAGGAACTCTTTCTACCTCAGGATATGCATACTTGGAAACGGTTACCTCAAATACGGCATCCTTGTCGGCTGAAGGCGCTACGGGAGCCTTGATATATTGAATCTCGGTAAGGTCCGTTCTAAACATATTCGGGAAGTAGTCGCTCTTATAAGGATACTTATCGAAGTTGGTTAATACAACGGAACTTGTAACAGGATCTATTTTTTCGAACATCAAGGGACCTGTCGTGATATAAGCATTTCCGTATTTTTCGATAAAGGCTATAGAAGCCTTGTATCTTTTAACGGCATAATCTTCATTTACAAAGCCTTTCAACGGATCAGGAATATGCTTTGAAGCAGCAAATTCTTCCAATTTGGCCTTGAGGTCTGCAAGACAATCGGGGTTTTTAACGTTTGCTTCTACACCGCGCTCTCCGCCGTCTTTCGCAAAGTTATAAACCGTTCCGCTCTTTGAGCCGTGTACTACCATTTCTGCCAAGGCTTCATAAATTTCCCAAGGTACGTTTGTTCTTCGGCCCGGGTTGGCAGCCTTTACGCTTAAACCGCCTACACTTATGGCTGTATCTCTCGGAATAGGAGCATGGAAGTAGTTACTGTATGTAGTGATGGATCCGTCCTTATTAAATACTATACCCTTTGTGTTTTTAAGGCTGGGAAGAGTTACGCCGCTTAAAGGAGCATCATAATAGAGGTCTCCATCTCCGTCCTTGATGGCCCACTCATAGGCAAAGGCAAAAGCATAGCGGACATCGTTAAGGTCTACAGGTTCACCGTGATGCCAGTAATAACCGTCTACCAGCTTACCCGTTGCAACAGTTGCAACACTTTGACCGCTCTCGGCAGGAACCCATTTTTTTGAAGCAGTGTCATACATAACGGCTTCTGCAGGAACGGGAATATCACCGCCCATTGCAAGTTCATCATCGCCTTCTTCAGTCTTTTTACCTGTGGCTACGAATTTGGGTGCAAATTTTGCATTTGCAACATCAACAGTTGACATGGCAAATTCGGATTGCCCTACGGCAGGGTTATCAAAGGAAGCTCTATCGGTAACGGTATTTGTAAATGCAGAACTGTAGGTATCGCTAAAGCCTTGTCCGCCTATGGGGTCCCATTCAGACATAAACAAAGAACCTTGTGCCGAGAACTGCAATACACGTAAAACCCTCTTTCCTTTGTAGGGGCCGTCAGCATCCGGCTTAACATCGGCACATCTTATAGTCCAGCCGTTAAAGCCGTCAGAGGTTCCATAGAAAAGGCGGGAATTAAATCTTCCCTTGTTGGCTACATATAAGTCGTTTTGAGAAACAACATAAACACGGACAGCCTCTCCCATTCCGATAGCACACATATCGGTTGTTTCGCTAAAGAATTCTTCGGCAGTCAAATACTGTCCGTATGCGGCTTTTTTACCTAAAACGTCGAGTTTTTCGTTCGAATAATTCCAGAATTCGGCCTCTCCGCCTCCGGGCATATAGCCGTAGAAGGGGCTGTACATCTGGCAAAGGGGAGTTTCCCATGTTACATAGAAACCGCCTGAACCCCAGCCTTCAAGATACATTGTCCAATCATAGTTGGCAGGGTTTCCTCCGTAAACAAGGCTTCCGGCTGTTTTTCGGTCTCGCTCAAAACCTTCAACCGTAATGCCGGCTTTTTCGATCTGAGCATGAATATATCGGGCTGCAGGAAGACGGCCTGTAGGATCGTCAACACGCATTATGGATTTGATTGTAACGGGCTTTCCCTTGTACATCCACTTTCCGTTTTCTTTTACAAGTTTTCCTTTGTTTTCGGCAAGTTTAGAAGCTTTTTGCATAGCATCTTCAATCATGTTGATAGCTTTTTGCTCATCTCCCGTTTCGGTGATACCGAACTTGGATGCCAAGATGTTATAGCGGTATGCTCCGGGAAGACCTACGGTACAGGGTGTGTACATAGGAGAACCTTCACCCAAAAGAAGTTCATCTACCAATTTCTTTCGGTTGATTAACCAGTTAAAGGCATAGCGGACTTCTTTGATGGCAACGGGGTTAAACATTTCCTCTCCCGCTTCCGTCTTCCAAACATAGGGAGCCTTGTTGGGAATGGGGTTAAAGAGAAGAGACCAATAACCTGTAGGAACAGGGTAAACATCTATCTTATCTCTGTCAGCATCGCTTAAACCCGACAAAAGTACGGGCGGAACAGAGGTAAACATAAGGTCTGCCTTTCCCTCAATAACATCTTTTAAGGCAACCGTCTGGTCGGTACTTACGGAGTAGATAACTTTATCCACATAGGTACCGTTCTTTATGGGGCTTTTGCCTCCGGCAGCAGTTCCGCTACCGCCTCCGCATGCAGTAAATACCAAAGCCACTGCAAGCATACATGATAAAAACTTAACAAAACTTTTCATTAAATTCCTCCTGTTGTTTTTATGTGTTAAAAACACTGCATATATTAAAACATACTATTGTGAATTTGTCAAATATTTTTTTTATTTTTTGTATTTTTTTTATTGACATTTTTTTGCCTTAATCTTTACATTTTTATCATTTTATGATATACTGCCCTCCGGTAATTTATCTTACCGACTAAAATATTTGGAGGACACTATGAAAAAACTTATAGTGCTGATTGTAACTTTGTTACTCGCTTTTTCCTTAATCGCATGCGGAGGAAACGGTGCAGCAACAACTAAGACAAACGAAAGACCCTTCGTTGTAGCTTCTGCTGACTTTAATGGAGATTTCCATGCAGGCTGGACAAATTCGTCTTATGATGCAGCTATTAGGGACCTTGTTTGGGCTTTTGGTCTTGTGGTAGACACACCCAAAGGTCAACTCGTCGATTCACCCTTGGTTGCAGAAAAGAAGGTAAGCGATGACCTTAAAACATGGACATTTAAGCTTGTAAAAGGCGCAAAATTCCACAACGGTGAAACTTTAACTGCAAGCGATGTAAAGTTTACTTACGAATTCTACATGGACACAAAGGCTCTCGGAGACACCGGAGCATCTTCAACTATCAACGATTATATTGATACTATTGAAGTTGACGAGGCTTCAAACACTGTAATTTTCCACCTCAAAAAGGCCAACTACACTGTAGACCAAGACGTTTTCGGATACTTCCTGTTTGCCGAAGACACAATCAAGAAGGGAGCAAAGGAAGAAGGACTTACCGTTCAGCAATATGTTAAAAAGAACATCTCAAAGCCCATCGGCTACGGCCCATACAAGATCGCCGAATACAAAGAAGGCGAATATGTTAAATTGGAAGCTTACAAAGATTATCTTGGCAAAGCACCTGCCATCAAAGAGGTAATCGTTAAGGTTGTTCCCAGCGAAACAGAAGTTGATCAGCTCATTCAGGGTGAAGTCGATATGCTTACATATCAGGGACAGGCTGAAAAGATAGATGCCGTAAAGGACAAGCCCGGTTTTGCTTATAACAACTACTATAGACACGGAGGCGGAACAATCGCTCTCCACTGTAACTTTGGTCCTACAGCTCTTACGGAAGTAAGACAGGCCTTTGCCTATGTTCTTAACAGACCGAAAATCATCGAGCTTTTCTTAGGTAAATACGGCATAGCCTCTAACGGTCCATATTCTAAAAACAACTGGTCCTTGTGGGATGATGATGAAGAAAACCTTATCGGTACGGCAGCAGTAGGCAGATTTGAAAGCACATTGATAAACTACGATATCTTGGATAAAGACGGAAAATTCGATGAAGCTGCAAACATTGCAAAAGCTCAAGAACTACTTGATAAAGCAGCTGCACGAACCGACGGAGATTATGCAAAACTTACAGGTAATGCAAAGACAGGTTACCTCTGGGAAGGCAAACCTCTCGATATCAAAATTACTTACTCACCTCAATGGGCAGATACATATAACCTAATCTTTAATGATACTTATGTTTCAAAATTCGGTTTCAAGGTATCGTTAACAGGTCTTGACTGGCCCGTACTGTACGGCCACTGGTCAGGAAATACTCAGGAAGAAAGAACCTATCACGCATTTGTAGGCGGTTTAAGCTATGCTCTAAAATCAAATCCCAAGAGCAGCTACTCAACATCCCTTATCAAGCCGTGGGGTCAGCCCTCAACCAACAACATAATGTTCTCGGGCGGTTCTACCTACACTCCTGCAGAATGGGATCAGCTACTTGACAGCATCGAAAATGCTCACCCTGTAACAGGCAAAAACGAATATAGAACAAATTGGAGAAAATACATAACGGTAATGAACAAAGAAGTTCCCATAATACCTGTTTATTCCAACAATTACTTCGATTTATTCACAGACAAACTCGAAAACTTCCATACAAATGCTTTGTGGAAATGGCAGAGAGCCTTACCTGAAGCAAACTGGAAAAAATAAGCTTTGAGTTAATCTTTTAACTTGTAAGACCTCTGATTTTTTTAACCGGAGGTCTTATTTTTTACTTAAAGGAGATTTTATGGCAAACAATACTGTAAACGGTTCAAAATCATTAGCCGAAATTATCGCTCCGTATATCAAGTATATCTTCAAAAGACTCTTATCTATAATACCTGTCTTGATTGTTATGTCCGTTGTTATTTTTATTTTGATAAATATGATGCCGGGAGATCCAATTATGGCTATGCTTGATCCCGAAAAAACAAAAGTTATGACCAACGAAGAACGGGAATTATATGTAGAAACAATGAGAAAATTTTTAGGCTATGATAAGGGGCCTGTAGAAAGATATTTTTTATGGATTGGTAATACTTTTCGAGGCGAATTCGGTTATTCCGTAAAATACAATAAACCGGTAAACGAATTTATAGGAACATACATTGGAAGATCTTTTAAAATAAATATTTGGGGCTTTCTTTTAGCCTTTTTAATTTCGATTCCGGTAGGAATCACGGCAGCAGTAAAAAAGAACAGTTTTTTTGATAAAACCATAACGGTTCTAACAATAGTAGGTATATCCCTGCCCTCTTTCTTTTTGGCACTGCTTTTAATAATGGTATTCGTTATATTTATGCAAATTTTACCCTTTTCAGGTATGTCGGACCCTCGAGGCATCCTACCTGACTGGCATTATATCATATTACCGGTTACCGTAGTAGTTCTTACCTCCCTTGTAGGACTTATACGCTATGTCCGATCTGCAATGATTGAAATATTAAAATCAGACTATATCAGGACGGCAAGAGCAAAGGGGCTTTCAGAAAAGGTAGTTATATACCGCCATGCCTTTCAAAATGCTTTGATACCGGTTGTTACCCTCATCGGTTTATACATACCCAGCCTTTTCGGCGGTTCTATAGTTGTCGAAAAGATATTTGCTTATCCCGGAATGGGATTACTGATGAATTATGCATACGGCTTTAAGGACAGGGCAGTATTACAGACTGTTCTCTTATTCTTTGGACTTCTTACCCTATTGGGTAATATCTTCATAGATGTAGGATATATGATCGTAGATCCGAGGATTCGGGAAGGAAAGGTTTAAATGGCTCAAGAAGAAAACAAAAATTTCAGCGAAAAAGACGAAGTTATTCTATCCCCGGCACAACAGATAAGAATTAAATTTAGAAACAACAGACTGGCTATGATGGGCTTTTATATGTTCGTTACAATTGTCATCCTTGTTGTAGTAACGCATTTCTATACCAAATTCATAGGCTACGATTTTGCAAAAACCGATCCGGCATTAAGAAATAATCCGCCCTCTTGGGCACACCCATTCGGAACGGACAAGTACGGACGGGACACCTTCATGAGGGTTCTCGAAGGAGGATGGATTTCTTTACAGGTAGGCTTTTTATCTACATTTATGGCCGTAACCATAGGTTTAACTATGGGTTCGATTGCAGGATTTTTCGGTGGCAGGGTTGATAATATTATTATGAGGTTAATAGAAATACTTTCCTCATTCCCCTTCTTGGCCATAGCTTATACACTATCAGCCATATTCAGGGAAAGGCCGCCCGAATTCAGGCTCTATGTAATAGTTATAATACTGGGACTTTTAAGCTGGACAGGCTTAGCCCGATTGATACGTGGGCAAATTCTAGCTTTAAGGGAACAGGAATTTATTGTGGCAACGAGGGCCTTAGGGATAAAAAGGCGTAACCAGATTTTCAGACATTTGGTACCCAACGTATTAGCGACTGTTGTAGTATCTGCAACCCTCACCTTTGCATCATCTATTTTGAGTGAAGCATTCTTGTCATTCTTAAACTTGTCGGTAACCGAACCGATTCCGACCTGGGGTGCCCTTTTATCGAAGGCAGCAGAAAACAGTACAAGCCTTAGAACCTTTTGGTGGATTTGGATATTCCCCGGTGCAATGCTCTTTTTGTTTATTATGAGTATCAACCTCATCGGTGAAGGTCTTAGAGATTCTATTGACCCGAAGGCCGAATATACCACAAAGGCACAACGAAAAGAGGCCAGAGCCCGACGAAAAGAAGAAAAAAAGCTTGCAAAACAGGCTAAGCAAACAGTAAAGGAGGCGGCTGTATGAAAAATTCTCTACTTGAAGTTAAAAATTTACATACATACTTTTTTACAAACAAGGGAACAATAAAAGCCGTTCAAGGTGTAGATTTTACGATAGAAGCCGGTAAAACTTTGGGAATAGTAGGAGAGTCAGGCTCAGGTAAATCCATCACAGCCTTTAGTATTCTCAACCTTCTCGAATATCCGGGCAAAATTGTCCAAGGAGAAATAAATTTCGGCGGAGTAAACCTTGTAAATTTAGGCAAAAAGGACATAAGAAAGATAAGGGGTAACGATATATCGATGATATTCCAAGAGCCCATGACCTCTCTTAACCCCGTTCACAGAATAGGAAGACAGCTAAGCGAGCCCTTAATTCTTCATCAGCACATGTCAAAAAAAGAAGCATGGGCTGCCGCCATCGACCTTTTACGCGAAGTAAAAATCCCTAATCCTGAAAACGTAGTTTATAATTACCCCTTCCAGCTTTCGGGAGGAATGAGACAGCGCGTAATGATAGCCATGGCCTTGGCTTGTGAACCCCGCCTTTTGATAGCCGATGAGCCTACAACGGCCCTTGATGTTACAATACAGGCACAGATCTTTAAGTTGATGAATGATTTAAAGAAAAAGCACAACACGGCGATTATGTTTATCACCCATGACTTGGGTGCCATTGCAGAATTGGCCGATGATGTTGCCGTAATGTACACGGGAGAAATCGTTGAAAGAGCTCCGGTAGACGTTATCTTTGACCGGCAGACTCAATTTTCTCATCCTTATAAGGAAGGCTTGCTTGAATCAATCCCCCTCTTGGATGAAGAAGTAGAATATCTCGCTCAAATTCAAGGAAGTGTACCTCATCCTCTTAAACTTCCCAAGGGCTGCAGATTTTCGACAAGGTGCGAATATGCAACCGAAAAATGCCGAAACGAAAAGCCCGAATTGGTTGAAGTAGAAGAAGGACACTTAATCAGATGCTTTTATCCGAAATCAGGAGGTAGACATGAGTAAGATATTATTGGAAACTCGAGGCCTTAAACAGTATTTTCCTACCGGTAAAACACGGAATGAGAGAAAAACTCTTAAAAGAATAGCCGATGAAGCTCTTAAGGTTTGTGCCGGAATGTTTAATACTAAGGTTGACATGAATCAGCTGATGGACATGCATAAAAGCGGTAAGGAACTCGGCAAGGAGCTGACAGACCTAATTTTGGACTATGAAACCTATTCTGACCTGCACGGTCAAAACTTGTGCGTAATCGCCAATGACGGTATCGACCTCGTTATCCATGAAGGAGAAACCGTAGGCCTTGTAGGAGAATCGGGCTGCGGAAAATCAACCTTGGGACGCACAATCCTAAAACTTTACAAGCCCACAGCAGGCGAAATCTTTTTTGAGGGCGAAAACATTACAAATTATACTGTAACTCAAATGATGCCCCTACGAAAAAAAATGCAGATTATCTTCCAAGACCCCTACTCCTCTCTTAATCCTAAGATGACTGTAGGACAGATTATAGGCGAGGCCTTGCTTGAGCATGGAATGTTCAAAAAGAAAGACCCCGCATATGAAAAATATGTAAAAGAGATAATGAACACCTGCGGCTTGGCAGACTATATGATTTACAGATATCCTCATGAATTTTCAGGCGGTCAAAGGCAGAGAATCGGTATAGCACGGGCTCTTGCATTAAAACCCAAATTCATAGTATGCGATGAAGCCGTTTCGGCCTTGGACGTATCGATTCAGTCCCAGATCATAAACCTACTCAATGACCTGCAAAAGGAATTCCACCTGTCCTATTTGTTTATTTCGCATGACCTTTCGGTTGTAAAGCACATAAGCGATAGAATCGGTGTTATGTATTTGGGAAATATGGTCGAATTTACCGATAAACGCGAAATGTATGCCAATCCTCTTCATCCTTATACAAAAGTCCTTCTTTCAGCCATTCCTGAAACGGACTTAGAGAAGATGAGAACAAAGAGGAGAATCTTATTGGAAGGAGACATTCCGTCCAATATCATTACGCCCACAGGCTGTAAATTCCATACAAGATGCCCCATTGCAAAGGATATATGCAAACGCGAAGTTCCTCAATTTAAGGAAGAAAAGCCGGGACATTTTGTTGCATGCCACTTTAGCGGAGCGGAGCTGTAATGTTTTTTAGAGACCATGAACATAGTTTAAAGTCAAAAAGGCGTCAAGCTATGGAAGAAAATGAAGAATTGAATTATCTGCGGGAAGGAGCAAACCTTGAAAAAGGAGATGTTCCTGCCTTGATAATAGCGGCCCTTACAACCTTGCTGCCCATCGCAGCCGTCATTGTATTAGCCTACTATCTGATATCAAGATTCATTTTCGGCTAGAGACTTAAACAAAAGGGATGTTCCTTTAAGGAGCATCCCTTTTTTAATTTACTATTGAAAAATCGGCCTAGCCTGCTTCTCCGGTTTTTACCTTGTCAAGCTTCATTTCTTTTCCGGCAACCAAGAGTTTTTTACCCTCAATTTTAGGAATATAATCTTCTATCAATATGGGAGCGGCAAAGAAGGTATCTGCGTCTATCGCTGCCGGTTTTTGTTCGTAAAAGGCTTTTACAGCCTCAGGGTCGGAAGAATCGGCATCGCCTTCAAGAATTACAGGCGTTCCGGGAGCGGCCCACGGGGCTTGAAGAAGCTCTACATGTTCTTTTTCTTCTTCATCATACCAGCTTGCCGCCAAAAGCATACCCTTCGATTCGATACCGCGCATCTTCCGAGGTTTTAGGTTATCGGCAATTATGACGGTTTTTCCCAATATTTCATCTTCCTTCAAAAAGGGTACAAGACCTGAAAGGATTGTTCTTTCTTCGCCGGAGCCGTCATCAAGCTTTTCGATGTAAAGCTTGTCTGCATCGGGATGCCTTTCGACGGATATAATTTTGGCGGTTTTTAAGGCAATCTTTTTTGAAAAAAGCTCGGCCGGAGGGAGTTTAACTTCCGGCTTTGCAGAAGAAGCAGCATCGGACTTTGAAGAACCGCCGACCTTACAAGCTGAACAGTCTTTTTCCGATTTTTTTCTGTCCTTTTGACTACCCGAATAGCGTTCGCGATAGGCATCGATGACCTTGTTGTCGAGGGTCTTAAAGATGATTACGGGGTTTTCTACCGTTTTAAGCCCTTCTCTTTCGCCTAAATTTTTCCATGAAAGGAAGACTCCTTCCGGCTTATTAAATTGAGGGGCCTTACCATCAAAAACATTTCCTGACCAAATCTTTTGACCGAAAAAGCCTGCGGCCTGATCGGCGTATTGGGGCATATAGGGATGAATCAAAATTAAAATATCCTTTATAAGATAGCAAAGCTCGGACATAAGGGCTTCGGCATATTCAGGATCGGTTTCGCGCCTCTTCCAAGGCTCTCCATCTTGAAAGGCCTTGTTTGCAACTGAAGAGAGGGCAAAGACCTCATGGAAGGAATCTCTAAGCTCGGCCCAGTCGGAAAGCTCCGTTATTTTTTTGAAGCTTGCAGAGGCGGCATCTCTTAAAGATTTTACCATGCTCTTTATGTCTTCACGATCCGATTTTGCCCCGTCAACCTGGGGTATTTTGCCCTCATAATAGCGGTGAACAAAGGTAGCAGTCCTGTTTACAAGATTGCAGAGGTTTCCGATAAGCTCGCTGTTGACCCTCTCCTGAAAATCCTTCCATGTAAACTGGGTGTCGTTTTTTTCGGGGCGGTTATAAAAGATGTAGAACCTCCACATATCGGCAGGGATACCCGACTCTTTGGCATCGTTTCCGAAAACACCCACTCCTTTCGACTTTGAGAATTTTCCGTTCTCGTAATTAAGATACTCGGTGCCTGACATGTGAAAGAGTTTTGTCCAATTTTTTCCGGAACCTATGAGAGAACAGGGGAAGATTACCGTATGGAAAGGAATATTGTCTTTTCCGATAAACTGAAAAAGCTCTACATCATTTTGATCAAGCCACCATGCCTTCCAATCCTTTCCGGCAAGGTCTGCCCAGCACTTTGTTATCGAAATATAGCCGATTGGAGCATCGAACCATACATAAAAAACCTTGTCTTCAAAGCCTTTTTTGGGCACGGGGATTCCCCATTTAAGGTCCCTTGTTATAGCCCTTTCTTGAAGGCCGTCCCTAAGCCAGCTTTTTGACATTTGAAGGGCATTGTTTGACCATCTTCCCTCCTCTGCCGTTTTAGGCATCCACTTTTCGTACTCCGGTACGATTTTGGGAAGGTTTATATAAAGATGGGTTGTAGAGCGCACTTCGGGAGAGGCCCCGCAAGAAGAGCAACGGGGTTCTTTTAAATCGGTGGGATCTAAAAGTTTTCCGCAATGCTCGCACTGATCGCCCCTTGCTCCGTCATAGGAACATGAAGGGCAGGTACCCAATACATAGCGGTCGGCCAAAAAGCGCTTACAGGATGGGCAGTAAAGCTGTTCTATAGTGTGCTCCGTAATATAGCCGTTTTTATCGAGGTCATTAAAGATACCCTGAGTTATTTCGGTCTGCTGCGGTGTAGAAGTTCTTCCAAAATAGTCGAAAGCAATATTAAACCAATTGTATATTTCAGCATGAATTGCATGATAGAATGCACATAGATCTTGAGGTGTCTTTTTTTCTTCGAGAGCCTTTGTCTCGGTAGCGGTTCCGTATTCGTCGGTGCCGCAAATATAAAGGGTTTCATATTCTTTTAAGCGGCAAAAACGCGCAAATACGTCAGCGGATAATACTTGAATTAAATTTCCCAAATGGGGAAAATTGTTTACATAGGGCAAAGCCGAGGTTACTAATTTTCGTTTCATATAAATGATTATGGATTATTATTAAAAAAAAATCAACTACCCGCATTAGCCTGCGGTTAGTTAGTCTGCAAGAAAACGGAAGAGGCAGGAATCGAACCTGCCATTGCGAATTATGCAACCTACGGTTTTGAAGACCGCGGGAGCCACCAGACCCCATCTGCTTCCGCAAGGACTATACACAAAATCGGAGCTTTTGTCTAGGGGTGGTTTTGATTATAATAAACCATGCTTATACTAAATTCTCAATAAAACGGTACCTTCTGCATCCGAATATTTTGGATAGGTTATAATTTCCAGCCCCATTCCAAGGGAATCTAAATAATCGATTAATGTAGAAATCTTCAAATCTTTTCTTTTTTCAATTTTTGATACCGAAGATTGAGAAAAATTAGCCATCTCGGATTGTTTTATATTTTGCCCTTCTCGAAGCTGAGCCAGTCTTATCGCCATAATATCTTGTTCAGCTTTTATATAAGCTCTTTTTACTGATTCAGGATTCATTTTACTTTCCATTATTTTAATAGCATCTTTCATTTTCAAATTTCCCTCTCATGTGTTTCAATAATTTTTTCGGATTCCGCAATTAAATCCTTATAAAATTTATTTTGATTTTTCCCTTTTTTATCTCCTCCTATAAGAAGATAAGCATTTCTTTTTTTATCAAAATAATAAGCTACTCTTAAAATATGAGCTTCCGTCTTATTTCGTAATTCTTTAAGATTTTTGTATTTTTTTGATCCATGTAAAGTATCAGAATAGGGACGCGGTAGATTCGGTCCAAATTCTCTCAGCAGAATTACTCTTTCCAACACAGCTTCTTTACTTTCGTCATCCAAAGTATCAAACCAAGTTTCATATTCCGGAGACATATCTATTTCCCACATAATTTAATTATATTCACTTAAGTGAATATTGTCAAGATTTATCTTGATAATACTGTGCTTGGGCGTTCCACAATTTGCTGTAAAGGCCGTCTTCCGCTAAAAGTTCTTCGTGGCTGCCTTCTTGAACTATGAGACCAGCGTCAAAGACCAAAATATGGGAACAAAACTTACAGGAAGAAAGGCGGTGCGAAATATACAGGGAGGTTTTGTTTTTTACAAGACCGTCGAATTTGGAATAAATTTCGGCTTCGGCAATGGGGTCGAGGGCGGCGGTAGGTTCATCCAAGATTATAAGGGGAGCATCTTTATAAAGGGCTCGGGCTATTGCAATCTTCTGCCCCTCCCCGCCTGAAATGTTTACGCCTTCATCATCGAAGTTTTTATAAAGATAAGTTTCCTCCGCATTTTTAAACTTAGAAAGATCGAGACCGGTATTTTTTAAAACTTCCAAGACCTTGAGTTTATCGTAGGCCTCTCCGCCCGAAATGTTTTGGGCAAGAGGGAGGGCAAGTAGTTTAAAATCCTGAAAAACTACGGAAAAAAGATTTAGGTATTCTTTATAGTCATATTCTTTTATGTTTTTTCCGTTAAAAAGGATTTCGCCTTCAACAGGGTCATATAAGCGGCAGAGGAGTTTTACAAATGTAGTCTTACCGCTCCCGTTTTTACCGACTACAGCAAGCCTCTCGCCCTGCCTTAAAGTAAGGTTTAAATTCTTTAAAACGCTCTTTTCGGAATCGGGATAAGCAAAGGAAACGTTTTTAAATTCTATAAGAGGCTTATCAAGCGCTTGATAATTGACCGGAGCATTGTTCATACACATTCCGTTTTTTATATCCAAGAACTCAAACACATCCTTTAAAAATTCCCTATTGTTTTTTGCCTCTCCCGCAACCGTAAAGATTTCGGTGAGGGCGGAAGAAAGGGCCGTGATGCTTGCCGCATATTGCATGAGGTTTCCGGCAGGGAAAGCTCCTCCTAAAGCCTTTAGCCCCACAAAGCCGTAAATGATTATTAAAAGAGAAGTAGAAATAAAGGCCGATAAAAAGGCAAAAAAGCCCATCTCTTTTTTAGCATATTTCGAAACCCTTCCACCCGGCATAAAAATATTACTGGAAGCTCTTATTATGTTACCCTCTTTTTGCTGGCCGTACATACGCACATCCATTGCTCGGTTTTTTTCGTTAAAGAGCCTAAAGAAAAAACTAAACACCCTGTTTCCTTCTGTAGCATCATCCGAAACAATTGCCCAGTAAGAGTCGGACATTGTTTGAAGCTTTGCAGGAATGAGGATTAAAAGTACGATACTAAAAAGAATTACAAAGATAAACAAAGGATTGTTTAAAAAGGTTAATTCGGGACTTTGAACCTTAAAGCTAAAAAGGCTTATACTCAATGCGGCCGAAGTAATAACGGAAGTAATATGAGTAGAACATTTAGGATAGATCCAAAGAATTTTTTCTAAACCCCAGCCTGCGTAATTTGTATTTTGCCATATCCTTGTATAAATCTCATTTGTTTTTGCGGATTCAACATCTTGAAAGTCCATGCTTAAAAACTTTTGAACATAGATATCTTGCAGTTTATAATCCACGCTCCGGCCTTCATAGTTTGCCCATCTTTTAAATAAGGAAGAAACGAGCATACAGACGGCCGTTAAAATAAGGGAGAGTAAAACCAAACTTTTGATTTTTGATAAATCTCCATTTCCCGAATAAATTAAAACAAGCTCGTTTATAATTCTTGCCGAAAAGAAAATACCTATAAAGGGTAGGAAACTTGTAAAAACTTTTTCTCCAAGCACGGAAATAAAAAACAAAGGCGCCTTTTTAAAGAGAAGCAAAAAAGCCCGCCGATTCAAGCCCTTGTTATGTCTTTTTTTATTATATCCTTTTTCAGTTTTCATCAGATTTCCCCTAAACTTTCAGGCAATTCTTTATCCTGTTCTTCCTTATAATACTTGCTTTGTACTTCAAAAAGATGAGCGTACTCCCCGCCCTTTTTTAAAAGGGAATCATGAGTGCCTTCTTCGATTATTTTTCCGTCTTTTATAAAAATAATCCTGTCACAAAAGCGGGTGGAAGCAAGTCTGTGCGAAATAAAAATAGAAGTTTTGTCCTTCGATAAATCGTTATACTTAGTATAAAGCTCATGTTCAGCGATAGGGTCCAAGGCTGCCGTCGGTTCATCCAATATTAAAAAGGGTCTGTCATTGTAAAGAGCCCTTGCAAGTAAGAGCCTTTGAGTTTCGCCGCCTGAAAGTTCTACGGCATCAAAGAAGATATCCTTACAAAGACGGGTTTCTTCTTTTTGGGGAATAGTTTGAACCTTATCGTAAAGTCCCGAAAGCTTTAGCACCTCTTCAATCCTCTCCTTGTTAATGTCTTCTCGGCTTTGTGCAATGTTTACAGCAATACTGGTAGGCAAAATAGAAAACTCCTGAAAGACCGCACTAAAGCACTTATAGTATTCGCTTCGGTTAAATTCTTTTATACTTTTTCCGTTAAACAAAACCTCTCCTTGGCTAGGATCGTAAAGCCCTGTAATCAATTTTACAAGGCTTGTTTTTCCTGCCCCGTTTAAGCCGACAATGGCAAGCTTTTCTTTGGGCTTCAAAGTCAAATTGAACCTATCCAAAACAGGAGTTCCGCCTTCCGAATATAAAAGGCTTACATCTTTTAGCTCGATGAGGTTTTCTTTTTGTAGAGGAACTTCTTCACCTTTTTCAAATAGATAATCTTCTTTAAATTCAAAAAATTCTCTAAGGCGGGAAATATCAAGACTTTGCTTATGCAGAACGGAAAACCGATTTAAAATACCGCTTACCCATTGAGTAAAAGTTCCTGCTGCGGCAAAATAAAGAATAAATTGGGGAACGCTTATATTTTTTTGTAAAACAAGACTTATCAGCCAATAATAAATAAGACCGTTCCGCAAAAAGGTTAAAACAAGGTCTGCAAGGTCGGCAAAAAAATAACGCTTTTCTCCTTTGAGGTGAAAATTGCTGTAAAGCCTTAAATGCTTTTTATATAATTCTTTAAGCCAAGCCTCCATTCCGAAAAGACGGATATCCTTTGCAAGCTGCTTATTTTTTCCGGTTTGAGTTATGTAGCGTAAATGATTTACATGTTTATTTTCTTCATCACGCCTCTTATACATCCAAGAGCTTACACTGTTGGTGATAAAAAAGCTTACGCTGGTTGTTAAAATGGTAATTAAAATTATATTAAGGTTTAAGGAAGCAAGGATAACAAGATAGATGATAAAGCAAAGAAGATATTGGAGAAGTTCCTGCAAGGTAGTCCAAATAGCTTCGGTTGATTCCCAGTTAGCATCGGTAACATCCATCGCCTTATTTTTCTTTGCTTCAAAATCCTTATTATCCAAGTTATTATAGGAAGTGTTCATCGCCTTACTGCCTATCATAAAAATAAGCTCACTCCTAACTCCAATCCGCCCGAATAGATGGTTCGTTCGCAGATAAGAAAGGAGACCGCGTAAAAGCATTAAAGAAAAAGCAAAGGCAAAAATAGTTATTAAAAGATTTTTAATGGAAGCATTGCTTTGAATAAGGCTCAAAACCGCAGGTGCAAAAAATATCGAAATTAAATTATCTCCAACATATAAAAGAGATTCCAGCAAAATCAAAACAGGCACCGACTTATATGTCCTAAAAGATGTTTTAAGCATAAACCAAACATTGCTTAAAATGCCGTATTTTATAGGTTCTTCTTTCTTTTCCTCTTTTTCCATAAGGGAAGATAATAACATAAATACTGGGAAGTGTCAAAGGCAGTATCTGTAATTGACAAGCTCTAATTTTATCTCTATTATATAACCCAAGATTTAGCAGTAAATCCCAAAACGGAAAAAGGCTATGTACAAAAAAGACTTGGATCTGACCGAAGGCGTAATTTGGAAAACTTTGATAATATTTACTCTTCCCATTTTGGCAGGAAACTTTTTTCAGCATTTATATACGGCAGCCGATGCCGTCATTGTGGGGAAGTTTACAGGCAAGGAAGGTCTTGCAGCAATCGATTCCGTTTTAAGTTTATTAAAACTTCCGATAAATCTTTTTAGCGGACTTTCGGCAGGGGCTACAATTATTATCTCCCAATTATTCGGTGCAAAAAAAATCAAGGAACTCTTTACTGCAATCCACACTTCAATAGGCCTAACCCTTATTGCGGGCATAGGCCTTTTGATAATCGGAGTTCTTATTTCGCCCCTGCTTCTTTTTATGATGGGCGTTCCTCAAGAGATTTTTGAGATGACATTGAGCTATGTCAGAATTTATTTTGCGGGAATGGGAGTTTCCCTTTTTTATAATATAGGTTCGGGAATTTTGCGAGCAATGGGAAATTCCAAAACGCCCTTCTATGCCCTGATAGTTTCTTCAATATTAAACGTAATCTTAGACTTAATCTTTATAGGAATCTTTAAGTGGGGAATCGGAGGAGCAGCCCTTGCGACCGTGCTTTCTCAGCTTATAAGCGCAGTAATAATTCTTTTCGCTCTCACCAAAAAAACGGGATACTGCCCATTGCTCCTTAGCAAAATAAAAATTGACAGCTTCTCTTCTATCAAGATTGCAAGACTCGGACTTCCCATAGGCATACAGTCGGCCTTCTTCCCCATAGCCAACATGATAATCCAAGCGACTGTAAACGGTACGGGAACAGACAACATTGCGGCTTGGGCACTTTGCGGCAAGCTGGACTTTTTAATTTGGATCTTACTCGAAGCCATGACCACATCGATTGCAACCTTTGTTGCTCAAAATTACGGTGCAAGAAAATATGAGCGCATTACCGGAGTTGTGCGGATAGGGCTTATCATGTCCGGCATTATAATAGGAAGCATTTGTGTAATGCTTTATTTTTGGAATGTACCCTTGGGAAAACTTTTTATCAACTCAAAAGATTACGAGGTTCTTATAATAAGCGAAAAACTTATGCATATCCTTGCACCCTTTTATACGGTCTTCATATTCACCGAAGTTTTTTCGGCGGCCATCCATGCAACGGGAGAAACTTTTAAGCCCATGCTTATAACCCTCCTCGGTGTTTGTGCCTCCCGCATTGTATGGATATTTTTATTTGTCCCGATAAATCCTGTAATCGAAATGATTGTACTAGCCTTCCCTATCTCGTGGACTTTGACAAGCATTATATTTACGGTCTATTATTTTATCTACAGAAAAAAATTATATCAAGTTCGATAATAGCTTATTTTAATCACACCTTAAACTTTGCGATTTCCGAAGCAACCCCGGCAGCAGTTTCTTTATTTAGGCTTGCAATATCGGTTACATCTTGAACAGTCTTGTTTACCTGCCCTACCCCAACCGACATCTCTGTCATACTTTGAGTTATATTTTCCGAAAGAGAAGAAAGAGTTTTAAGCTCATGTGAAATTTTTTCTATCTTTAAAAGCATTTCATCGGAACCCTCTTTTACAGCTTGGCTTACCTCTTCCATTCCGTGTATTTCATGTAAGACGACCTCCGCATCTTTGAGCTGCTCATTCATGGTTCTTATCATTCCGTCTTCATGGCGGTAAATAAAATCCATCATAGAACTTATCTTTTCGAACTGCTCGGAAACACGGGGTCCGACACCGTTTAGATTTTCGATCTTGCTTTTTAATTCTTCCAAAACCTTTGTAATATTTTTACCCTGCTCGCCGGATTCTTCGGCAAGTTTTCTGATTTCATCGGCAACAACGGCAAAGCCCTTTCCGGCTTCTCCGGCATGAGCAGCTTCAATTGCAGCATTCATTGCAAGAAGGTTTGTCTGACTTGCCGTATTTTGTATAACGGAAATTGCATCCAAAAGTCCATCAGATTGCTCGGTTACGATTCTGGTAATATCTACAACGGATTTTACGGTTTCTTTTCCTTGGTGGGTTGTCTGCTCAAGCTCTTTAATGGCTTTTAAATTATCTTGCGCCTTTCCTCTTACACCCTCAATATTTGAAACTATTTCTACTACAGCCTTTGTAGAAGACATAAAACTTTCAGTTTGATTGTCAATATGAACATCAAGCTCTGAAATACCTTTAGATATTTCATCTACCTTGCTGACCGCATTTTCTACACTGGAGTTTTGAGTGAGAACCTGCCCTCTAACCCCCTCAATATTTGCCGTAATCTCATTTAAGGCGGCGGCGGATTCTACCATATTGGCAGATAAATTTTCGCATATCCCCTGCATCTTATCCGTATGCTTCCCAATATTTGCCAAGGAAGCACTAACCTTCTCTATTGCGTTATTTAAAACCGAGGTTATACTTCCAACTTCATCATTTGAAACATCAGCCCTTATGCTAAAATCTCCTTCAGCTATTTTATTAAATACGGAATTCATTTTGGCAAAACGGGCAAAAGAAAGTCTTAATAAAAAGGAGCTGAGCAATAGCACAATAAGAAAAATACCAAATGACCAAATAATAGGCAGGCGTAAAATTAAAAGTATAGAGGGAACAAAATCACCCATAGGAGCAAAAAGCATAATTGAATAGGGTAAATTTTTTAATTGTTTTTTTGCAATAATGGCCTTACCTAAATCTTTATCCGTGCAATAATAAAGCCCGGCAACACCTTCCACAGGAATGAGTTTACCCGTAATAAGTTCTATCTTTTTTCCTATTAACTCGGAATTTGAGGATATTATAACATCATCATCCTTTCCAATAAAACTCAGCCAAGAATTATCACTGGGTATGGATTTTTTCATTTTTTCTACAGCCTTATCCAAATTAACGGCCACGCCTGCAAGCCCTAAGACTTTGCCTCTATTATCAGCAACTTTATAATCGAACCAAAAATTTACGGTTCCTAAAGTTTTATTGTAGTCAATGCTATAAAAGATCTCGTCTTTTTTATTTAAAATATTATAAAACCATGAATCTGCAGCATTATTTTCAGATAATTTATCCCGCACAATCTTTTTATCTTTAACTACATAATAAGAACCGGTCAATCCGGAAGCGGCAAAACAGGTACTGAACTTTTCATCACTTGCCAAGCTTAACATCATGGCTTTTATATCTTCCCCATCTGTTCCATCCTCTTCATAAGATTCGAACCATCTTATTAAATTGTCCTGCCCTGCAAAATTTTTTGAAATAGTTAAACCGCTTTCAATATCTCTTTGCAGTTCCGAAAAGGAAGAGTCCAAAATATAATGAATATTTTTATAAAAAATACTCTCTATAAATGATCTTGTATAATAGATGGTTGAAGTTAAAGCTCCAAATACAACAATAACCAAGCTAAGCGTCAAAAATAAATTTAGCGATGTCCTAATTTTCATTATAGCCTCAAAATAATTTTGTTGCCCATTTTAATATATTTTATCAAAATTATCTAGTGATAAAAGAAAAAATTGCAATGAAAATTCTTAATTAAGATCTCAAAAAGATATTGGCAACATTATTAAAATATATTATAATATAAAAGTGAGTTTTTACGTAAAAAATTTTGCAGTCAAACATCGTTCTATCCTCATTTTTGCAGTTATAATGTGCTGTCTGTCTTTTTTTTCTTGTGTAAGCACAAAAAAAGCAGTTGCAGAAGATAAGTCCGTAGGTTCCATAGAGCAAAATGGGGCAGGTTTAAAACCGATAGGGGAAGGCACCATTCTATCTCTCCCCGGAAAAAATGAACTTGCCGAAAAAAAGCTCGATTCAACCCTTGCAGCCCTCATCGAAAAAGGCTCCCCTGCAAGCCTAAAAGAGGCAGTTCTTTTTATTCAAAATGACAGCAAGGGGCTCACAAACGAAAATAAACTTTACCTAAAAATAATTGCAGATATAATGTATCTTGCATATCCTTTAGAAACAAATGGAGTCAAACCGCCCGTCTATACCGAAGATGAACCTTATTTACAGGCTCTAAAAGAGGTAAAATCCGGATTATATCCTGTTTCAACAAAAAAAGACGGTTTTTTAGGCCTTATAATTCCTACATTGGTTTTAGCCAATGATGATTTTTCCAGTACAACGCTCGCACAATATTCCGAGGATATAGAATCAAGACTTACGGAGGCTCAAAAACTAAGACCTCAGTCCGTCCTTACCTATTATCTTTTAGGTCTTTATAAAGAAAAAACCAATAAATTGACTGAAGCCGTTGCCCTATACCAAAAAGCTTGGCAGCTTGATTCCTCTTGCTATCCTGCCGGTTTTAAATACGGGCACTTTGCTGCAGAATCGGGTAACGGAACAGAAGCCTTAAAAATAGCCGATGCACTAAACAGCCTCTACAATGACAATACTGAAGTTAAACTCTTATATGCTCAAGCTCATATAGCAAAAAACGATTTAAACAAGGCTTCGGAGAATATTGTATCGGTTCTAAAAAAAGAGCCTGAAAACATTTCGGCCCTTCTTTTACGGATAAGAATATTAATAGAACAAAAAGAGTACCTAAAGGCAAACTCTCTTTTGGATGCTTATTCAACCAAAAACAAAACTGCAAAAAACTATCTTCTATATCGAGCCCGTGTAACAAAAGAATGGAATAAAAATCTAATTCGGGCATCCGAATTTTTAACCGAAGCTTATAAATACTACCCTGAAGATTTTAATGTTCTTTTAGCATGTGCAGAGATTTGCTTTGAAGCTTCAACCAAAATAGACAATAAACCCGCCGACTTTTTTATCCGCAAGGTCTTGGAAGCTTACCCGAAAAATACGGCAGCCTTAGCCCTATTGGTAAAAAACGATATTAATAACGGAAAATGGGCACAGGCAGTGGAATCGGCTGAAGACTTAGCAGCGAAATACCCCAGCGAGGCAAACAAAGAACTTCTATTAACCGCATACCTTGGTTCAGGTCAAACATCAAAAGCTCTCAGCCTTGCAAAGCAGCTTTATGCAAATACAAAAAATCCTTCAAATTCCTTTATAAATCTCTATATGGAAGCTTTATATGCCGGAAAGGATTATCAAACCGTAAAGCAGGTAATAACTCAAAAAATGAAAGGAGCCGATTCTCAGCTTAAATCGATTTTGTATTACTATAATGCAAAACTGGAACAGGGGAATTCGGGTGAATATTTAAATTTTCTACAATCAAGTCTCCTGTCAAACCCGCGAAACAAAGACTCTCTTTTTGCTATGTATGAATGGTATTTAAAAACTAAAGATTATAAAAAGGCAAAATATTATCTCGGTCAAGTATTGGCCTTAGATCCTTCAAATAAAAACCTTGTTAATTTATCGGAAAACCTGGATAAATTACTTGCCGATTAACAAAAAAAAGTGTATTATAGAAACATAGAGTGATCTTATCATCATTTATAAGGAGTATAAAATGGATAAATATGTATGCGATTTATGCGGATATGTGTATGATCCGGCTTTAGGCGATCCCGACGGCGGAATTGCTCCCGGAACAGCATTTGAAGATATACCTGATGATTGGGTATGCCCCCTTTGCGGAGTAGGAAAAGAAAGCTTTACAAAGGTGTAATGCTTTAAGCTATCAAAAACTGAGCCGGCTTTTAAAACAGGGGCCGGCTTTATTTATAAAAAGTTAAATTTGGGAGAAGTTATGGAAATCAAAGATTTTATAAACACAATAGGTTATGACGGAAATTCCGCCATAGTAGATAAGGCAAGACTATCAAAAAATTCAAATAAAAATCTTGACCAACTTTTAGAATCCGGAGCTTTTAGGGCTGCGGCAGCCTATGCCGTTTATACCGAATCCGAAGAAGACCTTCAAAAGGTGGCTGATGAATATAATAAAATTTCCCATTCAAATTACAAAAAAGAACAACTCAAGAGGCTTTTCGGAGTCTCTAAGGTAGAAGTAAAAAAGAAATTAGTCTGGTAAGCAGCTTAACCTTTTAATTAATTTTATAATTAAACAGAAAATAAAAAAGCCGTGAAAGGTACAACCCTTCACGGCTTTTTTTATGATAGTTTTACGGATTATTTTTCGCTCAAAAGCATGGTTTTAGCATCAAAAGAAGATCCGGTATCGGAAGCTCCGTTTCCGTGTTCTTTTAAGGCCTTAATCTTTATAAAATCCCCGTCATTTTCAAGATAGAGAAGTACATCAATTTCATCAATGTACTTTTTCAAACTCTCATCGATTTCACACGAAGTAACATCTGCAGCAGCGGTATACCAAACGGCAACCCCCATTTCCTTGGCAAAGGCCTTCATGTCCTTCATTGCTTCAGGCAGGGCTTTTGCAAAGTTAAAATCGTCAATCATAACTACTGACGGCTTTGAGCCTCCTTCGGACAAGGCCCTGATTGTCTTTAAAATCTGAGTAGTTCTAACCGTATCTTGGTTAAAGTTTAAGACAATCCTCTTTGAAAAGGCCTGAGCCTTTATTTCCGGAGCATTGCCGAGGTTCTTTTTCTTTGCCAGCTCGTTAAACATATCGTTATACCAAGTTATGGCATAGTCTACATGCTGACTGAACGATATATGAACAACAGGCTTGTCCTGTAAGAGTTTATCCAAACCGAACTGAACCAAAATCGATGTTTTTCCTACACCTTTTTTTGATGTAACAACACCTACCTCACCTGCTGCCAAGCCGCCGCTGAGAGCTTTTTCAAGTTTCCTCATCGGGCTTTTTTCAATCAAATCTTCTTTAAGCATTACAGAGCCTCCTTATTTTTTTTCTGCAAGCCTTTTAGCTTCGTATTCTTTTATCAGTTCTTCCGAAATACTTGCCGGAGCCTTGCCGTACTTGGCAAATTCCATAGAGTATTCAGCCTTTCCCTGTGTTGAAGAACGCAGAATGGTAGAAAATCCAAACATTTCGCTTAACGGAACTTCGGCATCTACACGGGTAAAATTGTCGTCTTCCGTCGATGAAATAATAATTCCGCGTCTTTGATTTATAAGACCGAAGATATTACCTTGGAATTCCTGAGGTCCTTCGATAGAAACCTTCATAATGGGCTCAAGAATTGCAGGTTTTGCAGCCTTGTAAGCCTCACGGAAAGCACCGATTGCAGCAGCTTGGAAAGCCATATCCGAGGAGTCTACAGGGTGGGACTGTCCGTCATTTATAGTAACCTTAGTTCCGACAATCGGGAATCCGATGAGGGTTCCCCTCTTGATAGCTTCTTTAAAGCCCTTATCGCAAGAAGGAATAAATTCCGAAGGAATTGCTCCTCCCTTTATCTGATTGTCAAACTCATAATCTTGCTCGGTGCAAGGCTCGATAAAGCCTGCAACACGGCCGAACTGACCGGAACCGCCTGTCTGTTTTTTGTGAGTATAGTTAAAATCTGCCCTCTGGGTAATAGCTTCTCTGTAAGCAACCTGAGGCATACCTGTTTCAACATCACACTTATATTCTCTCTTCATTCGCTCAATATAAACTTCCAAGTGAAGCTCGCCCATACCCTGAATAATGGTCTGGTTCGATTCCTTGTCTACATAGCTTCTGAAAGTCGGATCTTCTTTTGTAAAGCGGTTAAGAGCCTTGGACATTTGATCGGCAGCCTGCTTATCTTTCGGTGTAAGCGAAAGAGAGATAACGGGATCCGGAACATACATGGAGCTCATTGCATAGTTTAAGTTTCCTCCGCAGAAGGTATCTCCCGAAGCACAGTCAATACCGAAAAGAGCTACAATGTCGCCAGGACCGCCCTCGTTAATATCTTCCATGGTTGCGGAGTTCATTCGAACCAAGCGGCCTACCTTAAATTTCTTTTTGGCACGGGTATTAAATAACTCCTCACCTTTCTTTAAAGTTCCCTGATAAACTCGGACATAGGTAAGCTGTCCGTATTTTCCGTCTTCAAGCTTAAAGCCTAGGGCAACTACCGGAGCATTTTCATCCGTACCTAACACAATAGGCTTTTCATTTTCATCGAGGTTTAAAGCCGTATTTTCGATTTCTGTCGGATCGGGGAGATAATAACCTACCGCATCCAAAAGGGGTTGGATACCCTTATTTTTATAAGCCGAGCCGAGGAAGACGGGAACAAACTGCTCTGCAAGGGTTCCCTTTCTGACGGCTGCTCTTATCATTTCTTCGGTTTCTGCACCTTCCAAAAAGGCTTCTGCCAATTCATCTGAGAACATGGTAGCGGCATCAATCATTTCTTCCCTATATTTTTGAGCATCGGCTAAAAGATGCTGGGGGATTTCGGCCATGCGGATTTGGGTACCGTTTTCGCCTTCAAAATACATAGCCTTCATAGTAACAAGGTCTACAACGCCTTCAAGCTTATCTTCCAAACCTATGGGAATCTGCATCATATAAGCATTGAGCCCTAGTTTCTCCCTAAGCTGCATCCTAACTTTAAACGGGTTAGCACCGGTTCTGTCGCACTTATTTACAAATGCAATTCGGGGAACGTGGTAGCGTTTTAACTGTCTGTCAACAGTGATAGACTGGGACTGAACACCTCCGACAGAACAAAGAACCAAGATAGCTCCGTCCAAAACGCGTAAAGAACGTTCAACCTCAATAGTGAAGTCTACGTGCCCGGGAGTGTCAATTACGTTTACCGTATAATCCTTCCATTTAACCTGAGTTGAAGCTGACTGAATCGTGATACCTCGTTCCTTTTCAAGCTCCATATTATCCATCGTAGCACCCACACCGTCTTTTCCGCGGACCTCGTGTAAAGCATGAATTCTATCACAATAAAAAAGAATTCGTTCAGAAAGAGTAGTTTTACCGGAGTCAATGTGAGCACTAATACCGATATTTCTCATCTTAGAAATATCATTACCCATAATCAATACCTCATCTTTATAGATTTTTAGGAGCAAACTGCCGAGTTTCTCCTAAATGATTTTATAAAACCGAAAAGTCATAATACTTTTCAAGATACAAGACGTTACAGTATAATAAAAAAAAGAATAATATACAAGGGGGTCGATGAAAAATGTACATCCTCAGTCCTTTTTTCATCTTAGAGTTTTGCTTACGCAAAACTCTCGAAGTTTGGAACCACCGCCGTCCATGGCGGATAAGATATTTACAAAAAAAGGGAGTCCGTATTCCGAACTCCCCTTTGAACTACCACCTGAAGTGTGCAAAAGCTTTGTTTGCTTCGGCCATTCTGTGAACTTCTTCCTTCTTTTTGAAGGCTGTTCCGGTGTTGTTGTATGCATCGATCAGCTCTGAAGCCAATCTTTCTGACATCTCGTGACCGCTTCTTTTTCGAGCAGCACCGATAATCCAGCGCATAGCCAAGGCTTCTCTCCTTCCCTCCGGAATGTCCATCGGAACCTGATAAGTGGCACCTCCGACTCGGCGGGATTTTACTTCAACAACGGGTTTTACGTTGTCCAAGGCCTTTGAAAAAACGGCCAATGGTTCTTCGCCGGTTTTTTCTTTAATTTTATCAAAAGAATCGTACATGATCTTTGTAGTAATGCTCTTTTTTCCTGAAAGCATCATTCTTCCGATAAAGCGGGTAACTACCACGCTATTGTACTTGCTGTCGGGAGCAACAGGGCGTCTTGCAGTAATTTTTCCTCTACCCATTTTTTACCCCCTAAGCCTTGGGCCTCTTGGCTCCGTACTTGGAGCGGCCTCGTTTTCTGTCTTCTACACCGAGAGCATCTTTAGTACCGCGTATAATGTGATAGCGTACACCCGGGAGGTCCTTAACACGTCCGCCTCTTACGAGAACAACGGAGTGTTCCTGCAAGTTGTGTCCGATACCGGGAATATAAGCAGTTACTTCGATGCCGTTACTTAAACGGATACGGGCAACCTTTCTTAAGGCCGAGTTCGGTTTTTTAGGCGTAATCGTCTTAACGCTGGTGCAAACACCGCGCTTTTGGGGGCAAGACTGCAAAGCAGGACTCTTTGTCTTAACTGCAGCAGATTTGCGTCCCTTTTTTATCAATTGATTAATTGTAGGCATAAGCCTTATCTCCTTAATTTATCCGCCAGCACTACGGAATATCAGAAAGTATAGTATAACATAAATTTTAAAAAAAAGTCAATGCCGTAAAAAGACGTATTTTAATTAAATCTCCCCGGAGGCTTCGGAGGATGTTTTTTTGCATAAATTGTCTTAAAAAGGTGCTTTAAACTTAAAATGGGACGTTTAAATAAAAGTCTCGGTCCTGCATACCTCATTACCTTTTTTATTTTTTCACGCATATCGCTTTTATAGCAATGCACAGGACAGACATTGCAAAAAGGCTTTTTTTCATCATTTTTTCGATAAATGCAGGTTTCAATCCTCTTTGATGCATATAAAAAAAGCTCATCAAGCTCATCATCACTCATTTCTCTTCCTTCAAAAGAGCGGTACATATCTATCATAATAGAAATGAGCTTTTTTTCTTGTTCTTTTTTATCTTTGTTCAACACAGCCCGCATCTGCTTTTATTGCCGATTTTTCATCATCCGGAAGAGTTTTTATCTTAAAGATAAATACGTAATATTTGGCCAAAAATACACAGGCTATTAAGATTCGGGCATAGGGTTTAGCCGAAAAATAAAAAGCGGCTGCGAGCATGATTGAGGCAAAGGAAAGTATGATAACCTTGTTTTTTAAAGTCATACCCTTTTTTTCGTAAAAGCTTTGAATGTATTTTTTATGAAAAGATGTGCTCATAAACCACCGTTTTAGTCTTTCCGAGCCCTTAGCAAAGCATACGACTGTTACCATAAAAAAGGGCGTTGTCGGTAAAATAGGCATGATGATACCTATAATTCCAAGCCCTAGGCAAATAAAGCCCAGCACAATCCAAAAAATATTTATTATCTTCATAATCCTCACCTCTAGTTAGTCATAATTTACATTATTTTTTAATTTTTATCAAGTAATCAGGTTTGGAAGTTTTTTCAAGATGCCCGACCCTAAGTCCGCGAGTTTTTTAGTAAAAAGATACTTAAAATCGAAAATATAAAAATCGGAGTCCAAGCTCCGGCAAGGGGCGAGATATATTCCCACTTTGCACTTAACATAGTAACCATTTCCGTAACGTAAAAAAGAGTTGCTATTCCTAAGCTGAATAAGATACTCATCAGCAGGATATTCTTTTTAAATTTACCGCCCAAAGAAATCGAAAAAAACAAGACTATAAAAATAGTAAACGGAAATGAAAAGCGCCTGTGATATTTTGAAAGAGCCTCATAATACGGAAGGCCGTTTTTTTTAAGGGCAGCTATAAATTCTTTTGCTTCCGAAATTCTCATTTCATCTACCGAGCTTAGATTTTTTTGAAAATTAGAAGGAGGCTCTGAAAGAATTATATTATCCGGAATATGGTTCAAACAGCTTACAATATTTTTTTCATCAAATCGGTAAACTTCAGCACTGTCAGTAGTCCAGCGGTCTTCATTCCAGACCATATGAGAGCTTTTAATAACCAACGATAAATTTCCATCCTCGTCACGGATTATTATGTAGGCATTTGCAAGAGTTTGATTTTCTGCATTAAAATAATCGGCCGTGTATACGATTTTTCCGAGTTCGGATAAAATTACCAAGTCCTGAGTATCCAAACTTTCTTCTTCTTGCAAAAGTTTTTTTGAAAGCTGCGTTTTTTCATAAAAATATTTTATAACCACATTGTCTTCAAAAAAAATCATCCCTACGGAAAAGAAAAATCCCAAAACCAAAAGGGGAAGAGTAAAACGGCCTAAAGATATTCCCGCTGAAAATATCGATGTAAGTTCATTTTGTGCATATAAATTTCCCATTGTATATGAGCCGGCAAAAAGAATTGCCAAGGGCACGGAATAAGCAATACATTTAGGAATGTAGAGCCACATAACTTTTACAATATCTTTAAACTGTGCTCCGTTTTGAAGATAGGCAACTATATTGGCAAATAAGTCTCCCAACTGCAAAAGCAAGACAAAAAAAAGCATTGCTACGACGAAGGTTGGTATAAAAAGTTTAAGCAAGTATCTTTGAAGCAGCCTCATTTTAACAACCTCTTTATTGCAATCACAGCCGTGCAGATTACCAACAAAACATTCGGAAACCACATTACAAGGGCTCCGTTTATATTTAGGCCCGATTCAAGGCAGAGCATTTGCCCACCTATCAAAAAGGCCCAATAAGCAACTGAAATTAAAAGCCCCACAATAAAGCCCGTACTCTGATCATAGGTCTTACCGGCACGGCTTATAGCAAAAGCCAACAATACAAAAAAGAAGGCACCGAAGGGAACAGAAAATTTACGGTGAAGCTCCATAATATAGATATTCAAAAGACGCGGACTTGTATCACCGGCTTCCTTTTTTTGCTTTATATCTTTTATTAGGTCATAAGAAGTCATCTTGTCGGGACCTGAACTTGAAATAAACTTAGGGGCAACATCCTTTGCAAGAACATTGTAGGTTATACTTTCCCCATAGACAACATCAAATTTAGATCTATTGTTTAAATCCAAATTTAAAAGACGAGGATTGAGCATTTCAAGCTGCATGATAATCGATCTGTCGTTGGATTTTTTTACATCGGTTTGAGATGAAGATAAAAATCTTTTTGCCCCCCTCTGACTTGAATCGATTATTAAAAGATCATGGATTGAATTATCCTTTATCAAACCTGAAACAACTATCGAATTTTCATTACGCTTAACCGAATAAGACTCAAGTTCAAGAGCAGGAGTTGAAGAAGCAATATTGTAAAGCACCTCATTAAATTTTATCGTCCCGCGCGGAATCAAAATATCGTTTGTTATAAACGAACCTACTGAAACAAAAACACCGAGAGCAAAAACCGGAATCAAAATAAAAGAAGTCGAAATTCCTAGAGCATTCATCGAAATAAATTCATGGTCTGCCGAAAAGCGGCCCAAGCACATGAGGGTTCCGATTAAGGCTGCATATGGAGCTGTTGTAGCTATTATAAACGGAAGAGAATAAAACAAGAGCAATAAAACATCTTTTGTGGGAGCCTTTTTAGATAGGATTTCTTCTGCCATTAAAAGAATCTGATTTACAAAAAAAATAAAAAAGAAGAACAAAAAAGAAACTATAAAATATAAAAGGAGTTCTTTAAAAACATATACAAAGATTGTTTTATGATTAAACGACAGACCTCTCATAAACTACGCTCTTTTTAATCATGCTATTCCCGTAGAACCGTAGCCCCCTGCTCCGCGTTCGGTATTGGAAAGCTCATCCTTTTGAACAAAATCAGCCTGAATAGCTTGGGCAATAACGGCTTGGGCGATGCGGTCCCCATTTTCTATTTTAAAGTCTTCATTTCCGAGATTTATTAAAAGAACGGCGAGCTCTCCGCGGTAGTCCGAATCTACGGTGCCGGGAGTGTTTAAGACGGTAATTCCGTGTTTTAGGGCAAGCCCCGATCGGGGACGCACTTGAAGCTCAATTCCCTTAGGTAATTCAACCGAAAGACCTGTAGGAATTAAGCATCTTTGCATGGGTTTTAAGATAACGGGTTCTTCAATAAGGGCCCGCAAATCAGCTCCGGCAGATCCGCTCGTTTTGTATTCCGGTAAAAGGGCTCCTTCTTTTAACTTTGTAAAAACTTCCATTTACAATCTCCTAAAATCACCATGCGCAAAATTTAAAAGCATGGGCCGAACAAACGGCTCCATGCTCCTTTTTATTTGGAACGCTCTTCAAGAGCATCGACATAAGAAAGGTTGAGCCTTCCGAGTTTATCGATTTCCAAAAGTTTAACGGGTATTTCCTGTCCTTCTTTAAGCACATCCGAAACCTTTTCGACTCTGGAGCGTGAAAGTTTTGAAATATGGCAAAGGCCTTCTTTTCCGGGAAGGATTTCGACAAAGGCACCGAAGTCCATAATTTTTTTTACGGTTCCGTCATAGATCATTCCGACTTCGGGATCGCTTGTGATTCCCTTAACAATACTCTTTGCGCCTTTAATGTCCGAAGTTCCGTCCTTGCCGTAAATGGTTACGGTACCGTCGTTTTCGGTATTGATTGTTACATTATATTTATCGGAAATAGCTTTTACATTCTTTCCGCCGGGGCCGATTAGGGCACCTATCTTGTCTTCGGGTATTGTCATCATCTCAACCCTTGGAGCATATTGGGAAAGTTCCGCATTGGGAGCGGAAATACACTGATTCATTATGCCGAGGATGTGCATTCTTCCTTCTTTGGCCTGTGCAAGGGCATTTTTCATAATTTCAGGCGAAACACCTGCAATCTTTATGTCCATCTGGAAGCCCGTAATTCCATCGGCCGTACCTGCAACCTTAAAGTCCATATCGCCTAAGTGATCTTCTTCTCCAAGAATGTCTGAAAGAATGGCGTAGCGGTCATTTCCTTCGGTGATAAGCCCCATGGCAATACCGGCAACCGGCTTTTTCATGGGAACGCCTGCATGAAGCATAGAAAGGGTTCCCGAACATACGGTAGCCATCGAAGAAGAACCGTTTGATTCCAAGACCTCCGAAACAACACGGACCGTATAGGGGAATTTTTCCCTTTCGGGAACCATCGGATAAAGGGAGCGGTGTGCAAGGTTTCCGTGCCCGATTTCTCTTCGACCCGTTCCGAGCCTTCCGACCTCTCCTACAGAGAAGGGCGGGAAGTTATAGTGAAGAATAAAGTTTTCTCTTCTGTCGCCCTCGATGTCATCATATATCTGTTCGTCAAAGACTGTTCCTATCGTTACAACACCCAAGGACTGGGTTTCGCCTCGTGTAAAGACGGCCGAACCGTGGGGACGGGGAAGGACTCCGATTTCGCAAGTTATGGGACGAATGTCCTTAGTGCCTCTTCCGTCAACCCTCAAGCCCTTGTCCAAGATATTGGTTCTTAAAATATTATACTCCATCTCTTCAAAGAGGGCGTTAAAAAGTTTAAGCTGAATTTCATCTTCAAGCTGTTCGGCATATTTTTCGGCCAATTCTTTTTTTACCTTGTCCGATTCTTCGCGGCGCTCCATCTTTGTTGAAAGATAGAGGGTTTTGCTTAAACGTGGGAAGGCTTCGTCATAAATTGCCTGCTTATTTTCAAGCTCGGCTTCAAGGGGAACGAGGGGAAGTTTTTCTTTTCCGGCAAGTTCGCGTAAATCTTCCTGCATCTTGCAAAGAGCCTTGATCATTTCATGGGCTTTTTCCAAGGCTGTAAGCATGACCTCTTCGGAAACCTCGTTAGCACCGCCTTCGACCATCGTAATGCCCTCTTTTGTTCCGGCAACTACAATTTCCATATCGGCAGTTTCGATTTGACTAAATGTCGGGTTTATAATGTATTCGCCGTTTTTATAGGCAACACGGGCAGCTGCAACGGGGCCGTCAAAGGGGATATCCGAAATATGAACGGCTGCAGAGCTTGCGATAACTGCAAGGATGTCGGGCGGGTTTATCATATCCGTTGAAATACAGGTAGGAACCAACTGGATTTCACGTCCGAATTCTTTGTTAAATAAGGGGCGCATGGGCCTGTCTATAAGACGGGAAACAAGGATTTCCTTATCCTTTGGTCTACCCTCTCTTTTTATAAAGCCTCCGGGGATTTTTCCGGCTGCATAATATTTTTCGTTATAATCAACCGTTAGGGGGACATAGTCTAAACCTTCCTGAGCCTGTCCCGAGGCACAGATTGTAGCTAAAATTGCGGAACCGGCATATTCCGCATAAATAGAACCGTTGGCCTGTTTTGCCAAATAACCGGTTTCTAAAATTAAATCATGTTCGCCGATTTTATAAGTTACTCTTTTTCTCATCATTTTTTCTCTTTGAAAATTTCTTCTTTAAAATTACGTTAATTTTAAAACTCAATAAATAAAGATAAAGGCGCAAGGACAAGAATTCAGTCTTTCTGCCCCTGCACCTTATCAAACTACTTTCTAAGGTTAAGCTCTTTAAGAATAGTTCTATAACCTTCAATGTCTGTTCTGCGGTAGTATTTAAGCAAACTGCGTCTATGACCTACCATGCTGATCAAACCTCTTCGGCTGCCTGCATCTTTAGGATGCTCCTTGCAGTGATTTGTCAACTGGTTAATTTTTTCGGTCAATAAGGCAATCTGCACCTTTACATCGCCTGTGTCTTTTTCGCTTGCACCGAATTTCTTTACGATCGATGCTTTTTGTTCTTTAGTAACTGCCATTACTTACTCCTTACAAATAAATTCTATAGTGTCAAAATTATTAAGGTCTTTTAGATCAAAAGCTTTTGAATCCTTTTCAGGAAAACCCAAGAGCAGCCCGTCGTCATTTATAAGACAATGAGCTTCTTGTTCTTGTCTGTCTGTTTTTTGAACTAAGACCCTATATTTCCCGCTCTGCGGAAGAATCTGCGATATATATGCCTTGGGAGCAAAAATGGTGTTTTTGTCCTTTACCTCCCACGGCAAACTTACGAAATCAAATAAAAAAGGATAACCCAAAAGCTCTTTTGCAAGGGAAAAATCCCCTAAACGTACAGCCTCCCTGATAGCACTGGAGCTAATCTTAAGGGAACCTCGATTCACGGGATCGATGGAATCAAAGCAAAAGCCTTTCTGAGGGGCGATTTCTTTTAAATCGTCGACCCCCAATCCTCGGCGATATCCGCAGAAAAAATCACTGCCTACAGCCAAATACTTCATACGGATAGTCTTTATAAGAATATCAAAGAACGCAGTTCCTTCTATTTTAGCAAAACTTGCGGAAAAGTCAATAAGTACAATGAAATGAAAACCTAATTCCTGAAACTTTTTTAATCTTAGCCTGAGCGATGAAACATCGCCCGAATAAGCCTTATTTTTTACTGCTGCCGGCGAGCGGAAAAAAGTAACAAGCCCCGGAACAAGGGTATTTTCGGCTGCATAGGTCAACACCTGCCGTAAAAGCTTATCATGGCCTTTATGGGGGCCGTCAAAACCGCCCACACTAATCGCTGTTTCTTTTCCTTCGGGGAAAAAATCCGAACCCGTTAAAACGATCTGAGCTGCTTCAACAAGCTCTTCCCACGAAATTATCTTAAAATCATCCATTACTACAGAGCGGATTATATCTTTTTTTCTATTTTGTTTCAAGAGGAGGACTTATACTTATTCCCGCTTTTGGGCTTAGATTGGAGTTTGAATATTTTTCTTGATTCCTATTGCAAAAGTCAAAAAAGTTTTATACTATAGACATATGAAAAAGACTATTTTAATTACCGGAGCTTCAGGCTCCATGGGCTCTGAAGTTTTAAAACAAATTGCCGAAACCGGAAAACACGATATTACCGTAATTTTACGGGAAAAAAAAGCCAATATACGTTTAGCTAAATCTTTGCAAAAAAAATATCCTGATATTTTAAAAATTATTTTCGGAGACTTATCAATCTTTGCCGACTGCGAAAGAGCCGTCGAAAATGCCGATTATATAATCCATTGTGCTGCGATAATTCCTCCCGTAATAGACCATAATCCAGATGCAGGCTATAAATCAAACTTTTTAGGCACCTTAAATTTGATAAATGCCGTAAAAAAACAACCCCAAAAAGACAGAATAAAATTCATTCATATAGGAACTGTCGCCCAATACGGAAACAGAACCTTTAAACACCCATGGATAAGAACCGGGGACCCTTTAATAGGTTCTGCCTTTGACTTTTACGGGGCCACTAAGATTATGGCCGAGCGTGAAGTAATAGAATCGGGCTTAAAGTATTGGGTTTCTTTAAGGCAGTCGGGAGTTTTATACGATGATATTATGCTTAAAAACATGGATGACGGACTTATGTTCCACACAGGCTGGAATACTCCGATAGAATGGGCAACAGCCCGCACCTCAGGCCTCATGCTTAAAAACCTCATCGAAAAAGATACAGGCGGCACCTTGCCCGAAGATTTTTGGAAGAGGGTCTACAATATAGGAAACGGAAAAGAAGCACGGGTTACCGGTTATGAAACCCTAGACCGAGGCTTTAAACTTATGGGCAGATCGGCAAAGGAAATTTTTAAGCCCCACTGGAATGCGGCCCGCAACTTTCACTGCGGCTGGTTCTATGATTCCCGTATTTTAAATGATTATCTTGACTTTCAATATGAAGGCTTTGAGGACTTTTTTAAAAAACTCGATAAAAAGTTTTGGTATTTTAAGCTGGGAAAACCATTTCCGCGTCTTATCAGAAAATTTGCCATAGAACCTCTTTTAAAAACAAGCAATGCTCCTCTTTATTGGATTAAGCACAATTTTGAAGGCAGAATAAAGGCTTTTTTCGGCTCGAAAGAAGACTTTGAAAAAATCCCTCAAAACTGGAAAGAATACAAGCTTTTATCGGAAAACAAAAATCCGAAAACGGGAGAAATGCTGAACTATTCCGAATTAAAAGACGAAAAAAAAGCCGCTTCTTTTTTGCTGAATCACGGCTATGACGAATCCAAAAAAGAAAACGAACTCGATATAAGCGATGTACGTGAGGCTGCCCGTTTTAGAGGCGGCGAATGCTTAAGCACCGAAATGAAAAAGGGAGACCTCTACACTCCGCTTGAATGGAGCTGTTCTTACGGCCACAAATTTAAAGCGAGCCCCTTCCTCGTTCTAAAAACAGGGCACTGGTGTCCCGAATGTGCATGTCCCCCATGGAATTTTGATGAACAGACAAAGAATGTCCCTTTTTATGCACAAATTTGGTATGACGATCACAGCTCCGATGAAAACAATTTTTATGATAAGGACTGTTTTAGGGATATTTTAGCTTCTAATTCTGCAATCTCCTGAAACGGTTTTTATAAAAAGCCGCGGGCTGTCCGTTTTATATCAGTTTTTTCTTTTTAAACCAGCAAAGTCCTAAAACAACGATGGCAATACTCAGTATTATAACCGTAATATAGCCGTACTTCCATGAAAGCTCGGGCATGTGGGTAAAGTTCATACCGTACCAGCCCGCTACAAGAGTCAGAGGAAGAAAGATTGTAGTTACAACCGTAAAGATTTTCATAATCTTATTGAGGTGCAGGTCCAGCTGAGCTTGATAGGATTCCCGTAACTGATTTGAATACTCCCTTAAAATACGGATGTTTGCTCCATAACGCTCTACCCTTTTGGAAAGCAGATTTATGATTGTCAACTCTTCTTCGGTAAAAATTTCGTTTTCGTTTTCGGCCAGCTCCTGGCAAAAATCTTCCAATTGATCATAATAGCTAAATAGGGTTAAAAGCTCGTTGTTTATATTCGAAAGCTCCGATTCAAAGTTACTGTCTTCTTCTATTTTTTCCCAAACCCGCATTTCCAGCTCGGATATTTTTTTTCTAAAACGGTAATAGACGCCGGCATGGGACTTGATAAGCTCTTTAAAAAAACGGTTAAGAATACGCGGAATATTTCTTTCACGAACTATAGTTTGCTGTAAGGCAGCTTCAAAAGCTTTTTGAGCGGAGTAATCCTTGTCGATAATTTCTATGGCCAAAAAAAGATTTTTCGATATATAAAGCCCTATCGTATCGCGGTCTTTAAAAATGTTTTCCATTTCGACTATATTTATAACGCCGAAACTGTAGTCTTCCCAAACACCCAGGGTATTTTGTTGGGAAAAATCGCTGCATTGCTCGATAAAAAGAGGATCTAGGCCTAAAAGCCCTTGAAGCTCGATGAGTTCTTTAAATTTTATATAGCCCGCAACAGGTCCCGTTATTTTTTCGGTCCGAGGATCAATCGGTGTCAATTCTGCATCTAATTTTACAAACATAGCTTAGCCTATCATATTTTTTATATTATGGGAACCTCTAAAAACTTCAGTTTTTTGAGGTTTTCCTTAATATCAATAATTTAACTCAAATTGGAATTTATTGCAGCCGCAATTTTTAAAAGTTGGGCTTTGGTATTTTGTGAAGGGTCTTCAAGAACAGCTTCAAATAGCTTTTGTAAGATTATGCCGAGCTTAGGCCCTGCAGGAATTCCGATTTCCATCAGTTCTCTGCCGCCGACGGCCAGATCTTTTAAGCTAAGAGCAGAATCTTCGGCTATGACTTTTTCAAGCCTCTTTTTAAAGGCCGCCAAATTGCTTAAATCGGGAGCCTGTCCCGTCATGCCGAAACCGTCGGCCCTTCTTAAATCGAAGAGATTCGGAATATTTTCTACACCGGCTCTGACTATAAAGCGGCGGACGGCGGCATCGGTCCAATCTTCCGTATAATGAAACATGTGAAGCCCCACAAGATGAGAAACCTCTTCAATTTCCTTATTCGGGAATTTTAAACGCTGCATTATCTTTTTGGTAAGTTTTTCCGAAACCGCCTCATGCTTATAAAAGGTATAATCGCTGTATTCATTTTTTTCCCTAGTACTTACCTTTCCTATATCGTGGAAAAGGGCAGCCAATCTCACAATCAAATTATCTTGCGGAGCGGCATCACAGCTTAAAAAGCTGTGGTCAAGCACATCGAAGGAGTGCATTCCTTTTTGCTCGACCCCGCGGCAATCCGAAAGCTCGGGCAAAAAGATTTTTAAAAGCCCTGTATCCTCCAAGAGCCTTAAAGAAATTATGGGATGCTCACTTAAAAGCATTTTAACGAATTCGTCCCGAAACCTTTCTATCGAAACTTTTTTGCAAACTTCAATACTTAAAGGAATTGCTTTTAAGGTTTCTTCTTCTATCTTAAAGCCCAGCTGTGAAGCAAAGCGGATTGCCCTGATAGGCCTCAAACCGTCTTCTCCAAAGCGGTCAAGGGGAGAACCGACGGTCTTAATGGTTTTTGATTTTATTGATTTTACGCCCTCAAAAGGGTCTACAATGGAGCCGTCCTTTAAAGAAACTGCTATTGCATTCATAGTGAAGTCTCTGCGGCTCAAATCTTCTTCGATTGAACGGACGTAATTAATCTTCTGAGGCCTTCGGCCGTCGGAATAATCAGCCTCGCAGCGGAAGGTGGTACATTCTATTTTTTCGCCCTTGTAAAGAATAGTAACCGTACCGTGGGCTATCCCTGTAGGAATAGTCTTACGGAAAAGGGCTTGAACTTCCTTGGGTTCGGCATCGGTAGCTATATCGTAATCCTTGCACGGTTTTCCTAAAAACCAGTCCCGCACAGCTCCGCCCACAAGGTAGGCCGAAAAACCGGCATTGAAAAAAACGGAAGCGATTTCACTCATTTTTTTTGAAACAGGATAGCGCATAGGAATAAAGTTTACACAAAAATTTAGGACCTGTCTATAGGCGTTTTTAAGCTACAGCGCTTCTATTTTTTCTCGGCTCAAGCCTGTACCTTCAGCTATTTTATCAATATCAACACCAAGTCTCTTAAAAGAGACAGCCACTTCCACTTTTGCTTGATATAAGCCTTCGGCTCGGCCTTCTGCTAAACCGGCAGACCGGCCTTCGGCCAAGCCCTCTCTTCTAGCTTCACTGCGTTCATCTTCCACATACATCCGGTATTTTTCATCAGAGAGTTCTATTGCCATTCGCCTCTCTTCATCCGTTACCCTAAAGAGTGTTGCTTCTGCCATTTTTATACCCTCCTCTAATTTACACAATTCTTCCAACATTCCGCTTTTTTTGTCTTCTTCATAGTTGGCTAAAAATCTTATCCAAAAGTCTTTTAAGCTATACTCTTCCAATCTCTTTTTCATAGTATAAACTATTAGCTCGTTTAATTCAACATAAAGATATTGAATTATCGAGCTCTCAGACATCTTTACAAGCTCTGCGTTTTTAGGAACATCGCAGCCAAAAACGGAAAGACTTATAGCGTACAAAAAATCGTCTTCCCTGGGCTCCGTCTTTAAAAAGCGGGAAGCGAGGCGCATGAGGTACATTTGACTTCTGCGAGTATAGTTTGTTTTCCAAAACTGCTGCATTTCAAGGTCTACAATAAGGCCGTTGTCGGTTCTAATCAAAAAATCGAGGCGGTATGTTTCTCCCGAAGGCCTATCGCGGATAAGCTCGGTGTTTATGATTTCTGCCTTATTGATTTTACCGTAAGAATCTTCCAAAAAGGCGTTTAGAAAACTTATAAGAGCCTTGTTGCCTTCTTCGCCTTTGGAAAACATCAGCTTAAAAACCCAATCGGTTTTGGGGTTTAAAATAGTTTGTTCATTTGACATAACTTTTCTCCTTAAAACAGCAAATTATCCTTGCCTGTCTTCACATAATTATAGGGTTATAAGCTGAATAAATAGTAAAATTTTGAAAAAAAATTGTTTATTTTATAGCGACGGGATTATAGAAAAGTTTTTAAGAACTTAAATTTTTACATTTTATTTATTTTTTTTGAAACAGGATAGCGCATAGGAATTCACTCATACATCGAAGGAACTAAAAGGTTAAATTCCAAGATTGTCTTAGCACCGGATATTGTGATTCTATATATACCCCTTTTCAACCTTTTGGTAAAATTTACTTTGGAAAGATCTATGTTTTTTATACAAGAGACATCATCTACATAGATTTTTTTTCCTCCGTATTCGGGAAAAATTTGAATGAACTTTTTCTGAAAAACATCTTTATCGATTTTTTTGATCTGAAAAACCGGAATCGAAAGGATTAGATTTTCTTTTTGAAACAACAAGATGTTTAGATCCAAATTTGCAGCAGAATATTTGCGTATTTCGGAAGCCTCATTTAAAAGACTTCGAGAGCCTTTTTTTAGGCTTTTTTCCAAAAGACCGCCTTTTTTATTCTCCAAAAGGACAGCCCTATGCTCAATAAAAAGAGAAATTAAAAGATGGTTTGATTCGGAATTTACTCCTGCGGGTGAAAAAAACGGGATCGGCTTTTTTGTCAGTGCCTCTTGAGAGGCCGATTCCAAATAGCCTTCAGCCTGAGTCTTATAAAATTCTTCGATAACCGCATTCGGAAGGATATTTTTTACGGTTTCAGAAAAAACTTGAGGAGGCAGAATCGATGAGCATAAAACAAAGAGGTATGACAGGTTTCCGTCGGTTTGAATATAGGCGTCAATAACCACAGCTCTGGCTTCTACGCAGGCCAAAGAAATCCTCATACGCAATACAGCGCCTTGCTCGCTCATAAAATTCTCTTGTACGGCAAAAAATTTTAGGCCGTAAAGAAATTCCCTGCGCAACAGCGAATTGGTTAAAACCGAGGAGTTGGAATTTTCATATTGTCTATATACGGAAACCATCGATAATTTTATCGGCAGTTTTTACACAAAGCATTATAAAAAAACTGCGCCCTGCCCTAAGGCAAGACGCAGGTAAGCTGGTGAACAGAGGTAGTTTTTTATGCAGTTTTGATTTCTATTTGTTTTGGCTGGGTATCAGGTTTTCTCGGAATATTTACAACCAAAACACCGTTTTCAAATTTTGCAGAAACTTCATCGGAGTTTATATCCTCAGGCAAGGTAAAACGCCTCATAAAATGCCTTGAACTTCGCTCCTTTATAATGTACTCTGCTCCCTTATCTTCCTTTTCTTCTTTTTTGGAAGATGAGATTGTCATAAGCCTATCTTTTAAGCTGATTTCAACATCTTTTTCGCTGTAACCCGGAAGATCTACTTCCATAACATAGGCTTTTTCGGTTTCGCGGATATCGACACTCGGCATTCCGCAGCTTGCATTCTTGATCGGAGCAAAAACTCCAAAATTGGGACCCAAGCTCCTATCAAGGGCATCAAATACGCTGTCCGTAAAAGACGGACTAAAAAGACTTAAACTATTCATAAAGCACCTCCTGCTTATAAGTTACTATTTCAAGCTCAATGAGCGGCTCTGTGAGTCGGCTCTTTAAGCTGTCACTTATATACAAGCAATTTATATGCCAATCTATAAAAAAAGAGGCGGTTTTTGACACAATTTTATAATTTTATATTGGATATAGAATTATAAAATCGAAATAATTAAAATAAACAGATTTTTGATTTTTAAACACAGAAATATATAAGTAAAATCGTAACAAAAAGCACTATTGTGCCAAAATTTCATTTTAAATAGAGTTATTTTGACACAGTAGACTCTGAACACAGGTTTTCATAGGCCACTTTTGCTACAGACTGTTCAGCTTCTTTTTTTGTTTTACCTGAAAGAGGTCCATAAACCTTACCGTTTATTGAAACCGAGAACCAAAAAGTACGGTCATGGTCGGGTCCGCTAGCCTTTTTAAGCTCATACTTGGGAACCGTTTTAAATTTCTTTTGTACCAATTCCTGAAGGAGGGATTTATAGTCGCTTATAAACTTCTTTTCCAGGACTGAATGGATGGTAGATTCCAAAAGTTTTAGAACAAATTTTTGAGCTGTTTTAAAACCCGAATCAAGATAGTAGGCACCGATAACGGCTTCAAGGGCATCGGCAAGGATGGCCTTTTTCTCTCTTCCGCCGGACATTTCTTCACCCCTTCCTAAAACCAAGTAATTACTTATATTCAGTTTAGAAGCAGTCTTTGAAAGAGCATCTTCGGAAACAGCGGAAGCCTTTATCTTTGCTAGCTCTCCCTCCGGCCTGTCTTCAAAAGACTTATAAAGATAGGAAGCAGCGACAAGTCCGAGTACGGAGTCCCCCAAAAACTCGAGGCGTTCATTATTTGCGTGGAAATTATTATGTTCGTTGGAAAAAGATCTGTGATGGAAAGCAAGATCAAGCAAGCGTAAATCTTTAAACTTCAATCCCGCTTGCTTTTGGAACTCAAGGAGCTCCTGCTTCCTCTTGGGCTCAAGACCGCTTTTTATCGGAAACAAAGAGCTGCTCCTTAAAACAAAACTTATTTTTGCTGCGATTTGATAAATTCATAGGCGTCGCGGACAGTTTCAAACTCATTAGCTTTTTCGTCCGGGATCTTAATACCCATATCTTCTTCGAGAGCATAAACAAGTTCATAGGTGTCAAGACTATCGGCACCTAAATCTTGTCGGAATGAAGAATCCAATGTAACCTTGTCTTCATCGATTTCCAACTTTGCTGCAATTAATTGCTGAATCTTTTTGAATAAATCATCCATAAACTATCTCCTTTAGTCTAATTTATCGGGGTTAATAACCTGCTTGCCTTTATAAAACCCGCATTTGGGGCATACATGATGAGGCATAATCAAATTACCGCATCCGGAACACTCAACAAGATTTGGCGCTTGTAAACGCATATTAACACCGCGTCGGCGTCTTGTTCTAGCTTTTGATGTATTCGCTCTTGGTACAGCCATACTCAATCCTCCACTACAAAATATCTAAAATTAAAAAAGCGTATCTGCCGCACCATTATGCGGCCTTACCATACATTTAAGGGTTCATACTACACTAAAATGCATAAAAAGTCAATACAAAATTGAAAAGATGATAAAATATTGGTTTATACCAGATGTTTTTTCATTATCCTTATAGCCATATCGGGATCTTCGGTGGCCAAAAGTCCCATAGCCGATAGTATATACTCCTTATCAAGAAGGAACTGGGGATTTTTAGGTTTTAAGCTAAAAGGATCATCCTCGCGGAATTTGCAGGCCTCCATAATTTCCTTATAATTGGGATTATAAACCAAAATTCCGCCCGTCCCTATTATATAACTCAGCCGGGTTAAATCCTTTCCTTCTTGCTGAAAGCTGGCACCGCAGCCCGTATAGACAGGTGTCAAAACCCCTACGTGACGGCCCATAGAAACATCGGCACAAACCTTGGCAACGGCACAATCAAAGGCAAGGTCTTTTGCGTTTTCAGAAATAAAATCGGTGTGCTCATTTCTTTTTTTAACTTCTTCTTCAATATTGTACTTATACTCTTTTGAAAGATAATGGCGAAGCCCATGGGGACCTTGAACATCAGCAACTGTCGGAAGGGAGTAGCGCATACCGAGGTCGCCTTCCACTGTGCGCTTTAAAAAAGCTTCAGGGAGACCGTACAAAAAGACAGAGCCTTGAGTCGGATCTCCTTCAGCAGCAGAATGAACGTCGGTTGTAGCCCCGCCTATGTCCAAGATAACGAGATCTCCTAAACCGGCTTCATTGTCAGTACCCTCAGACAGGGTTTGGGCTGCCTTTAGGACGGCAGCAGGAGTCGGCATCAGGATATTATCTATATTGTTTTCTACATGGGTCATACCCTTTGCATGCACAATATTATTCATAAAGATGCTGCGGATTGTTTCGCGGGCACTTTCAACATTGAGCTTGTTTATCTTCGGCATTACGTTCTCGGCCAGATGAAAATCTACCTTATCTTTGAAGATTTCGATTATTTCGTCTTCGGCGCTCTTGTTTCCTGCAACAACGACAGGAACCCGTACTCCGTAATCGGCAAGCATCTTTGCATTGTGGATTATACAGCGCGAATCGCCGCCGTTTGTACCTCCGGCCAATAGGATTATATCCGCATTTGAGTTTACGATCGCTTCAGCTTCACTCTTGTTGAGATTGTGGCTGTAAGTGTGAATTACCTTGGCTCCGGCACCTAGGGCCGCCCGTTTTGCTGCCTCGCTTGTAAGTTCAGGCACAAGGCCGATGGCAATTATCTTTAAGCCCCCTGCTGCGGAGGAGCAGGCAAGGCTTTTTACCACCGTATAATCCGTTCCGGTTTTTTTGTGCAGAAGCTCAAGGGCATTATTATAGCCTATCATAACATCGGTTTCAACAGTCGTATAGGCCTTTGCCGTACCGATTATGTCTTCTTTTTCGATATCCACAAGGGTTATCTTTGTGTTCGTGCTTCCAAAGTCAACAAATAAATAACAGTTCATTTTAAGTAAATCTTAAAGTTCGATCTTAAACCCTATGCATGATCCGGAAAGTCGGCATGTAAATCTTTAATAGTCGTTTCAACCGGTGTTCCCGGCGGATAAACGTGATCAAAACCCATTGCGGTAAAACGTTTATGTACCTCATCAAAATTTTGTTTTCCTACAACTATGTTTCCGCCGACAAAAAGCTTAATACCTTTTAAGCCTGCTTCATCGCATTTTTCGCGTAAACCTTTACAGTCCAGCTCTCCTTGACCGTAAAGAGAAGATACTAAAATCGCATCCGCATTCGTTTCAAGGGCAGCATTTATAAAGTCTTCTTGGGGACTCAAAACGCCTATATTGGTTACTTCAAAACCGGCTTCGGTTAAAGAGTAATCCAAAATTTTATTACCGACAGCATGACAATCAGAGCCTATTACGCCCAGTACAAGTTTAATTTTTCTTGCCATATTCCGCCTCCTAAAAAATTTATCGTGTTGAGGCCTAGTCTATTCTTAAAATGAAGATGTGTCAAGTACACTAAAAAGGCAAAGAGTACTTCTTGTAAAAAGTATCAAAATCGAGTATATTGTCTCTATGTCAGAAACCACAGACTGGGAAATAAAAAAATTTAACGAACTCTTTGATGACGAAATAAGGGTTTTGACCAGAAGAAGGGAAAATTCCAAAGATTGCTCCATCGAAGACCTGCAAGGCACCTTAGATGCTCTATATATATTGGAAGGAAACAATATTGGCGGCCGCAGCAAGGTACATGAAATAGCTCTTTCCGCTTCAATTGCAGCCTACGAAAAATTTATAGAGGACTGGAAAAATGAAAAATAAGATTATCTTTACCCTCGTCATTATTATCGGCCTGATTTTTTCTTCTTGTTCGATAAAAAAAATGGCCTATAATTCGGCAGCCAATGCAATGGCTCCTCTTCCCGAAAAAAAAATAAAACCGGATCCAGATGCCCCGAATCCCATTACGGCTTTAACCGGAGAAGATGATGTAGAACTAGTCGGAGAGGTTTTTCCCGTTATTTTAAAGCTCTATGAGGGAATGCATATTGCAGACCCTGCACATAGGGGGCTTGCCATAATGACAGGCGAACTTTATATAATGTATTCGAATGTATTTGTAGAAGGTCCTGCCAATTATCTTTCAGATAACGAGTACGATAAAAAAGACAAGGCTTTTAATAGAGCTAAAAAGTTTTATAAAAGAGGTTATAACAAAATTCTTTCAGCCTTGGACACGGCCTATCCGGGATTTACCGAAGCTATAAACTCCGATAATGAGGAAAAAATAGAAACAATGCTTAAAAAATGCAAGCCCTATGACACGGAAGCTCTGCATTGGGCAGGCGCAGGTATTTTAGCTGCATTTTCCCTTGATCCCTTGGATGTTCAATGTTTACAAACAGTTCAAGGAGCAAGGCTTATGCTCGAAAAGGTTTGCAGCCTTGATCCCGGCTATTCTGACGGGGCAACATGGGAAATTTTAACAAAATTCTATGCATCCGCACCAGACAGCCTGGGCGGTAATATTGAAAAGGCCGAAAAGGCCTATAAAAAAACTCTTGAGCTCTCTCAAGGAAAAAGTCCTTCAATATATGTAACCTATGCCCTCTCTTTTTGTGTACCTAAGCAGGACAGTAAGGGATTTGATGAAGCAATAGAAAAAGCTTTGGCAGTCAATCCCGAATCTGATCCGGATAATAAGCTGGTCATCAGCATTTCACAAAGATATGCGGAATGGCTAAAAGAAAATAAAGACATGTTTATATTGGGAGATATAGAATGAAGAAAAAATTATTGTTTGCTTTTTTTGTACTTGTAATGGTTTCAGGCATCTTTGCTCAACAGAAGATTGTTTTAAAGATTGCAAGCAGTGCCCCGGCTAGGACTCCTTGGGATATTGAATTAAAAAAGCTGGCCCAAGAGTGGAACAAGATAACAAAGGGTCTTGTAAGCGTCAGGTTTATGGATATGACTGTGCTCGGAGGAGAAAAAGCAGGGGTTGTAAAGATGAAGCCTTCACGTCCCGGACAAAGGCCGCAAATAGACGGAGCCATATTAAGTCCGGTAGGCTTAAATGAACTTGCACCTAATGCTAAAATTTTCACCCTTTCCCTCCCCTTCTTAATACAGAATCAAGAAGAACTTGATCTGGTTTTAAGCGAATACGGATATGCCTTTGAAAACGAAATACAAAAAAACGGATGCAAGCTTATAACATGGTCCAATGTAGGATGGCTTTCATTTTATACAAAGGATTCATATTCAACCCTTAACGAATTAAAAAAGATAAAAATGCTATGCTCAAACGACACAAAGGACTTTACCGATGTGCTAAAAATTTCAGGTTTTAATGTACTACCCGTAGACCCTGCAAAATTCACTCAAGAATTAAAGGCTTCGGCAGGAGCAAGGAGCTTCGCATCGGTTTCTATTCTTGCTTATACGCTAAGGCTGTACAAGGACGTATCCTACATGCTTGATGCCCGTATATGCCCTATAATGGCAGGCTTTGTTATGTCGGATGAATCTTGGGCACTTATCCCTGATCAGTATAAACCTGCAATGCTGGAAGCAATGAATAAAACAACAAAAAATCTAAATGCAGCCCTTGAGGATATGGAAAGGGAATATGTGAAAGAAATGAAGCAAGGCGGTATAAAAATAATAAGCCTTAACTCTCAACAAAAAAAGGAATGGACAAAAGAATTCCAGGAAGATATGAAAAGAGTTCAAAAAACACTTCCTAATATCATCAATGCGGAAATATACGAAAAAATAACAAAACAACTTGAAGCATACCGAAAATAAGTATATTATATTGAAATGAAAAAGTTGGTTAATGGTTTTATTTTAGCTCTTGCGGCAGTACTTATTGTACTGCCTTTTGTAAGCCATATACTTGCAAGTTTAGGTGGAAATAGTTTAGAGTATGAGCGGTTGATTGTTCAGCTGGCCTTTGTTTTTGCCTGTCTTGCAGGTCTTATCACAACAATAGAAAAAAAACAACTGAATATAGAAGTTTTTACTTCCAAATTGAATAAAAAGTATCAATCAATTATACATGGTACTTTATCCTGTGTAGATATAGCAGTCCTTACAGCGGTATTTTTCTCCGTATTTCCAAACTACAATATGCTCTCTTCAGAAGATCATGTTTTGTATATTCCGATAAAAATTTTCTTCTCAGCACTCCCTCCGATGTACCTGATAATGCTTGCATTGGAAATAAAGAGAAACAAGTGCATAGTTTCAAGCATAGCAGGTATTTTAATAGGACTTCTAATAAGTACGGGCTCTATTTTGGGACTCTTAAATTTGGTATTCGGTTCATGGTACCCTGAAATAAACGATTCGGGTCTTGCAGTTCTTTTAAGCGGTATTTCCGCTTCCGTGCAAATTTTTTCTGAAAATGCTATTTGGCTGATTGTATTAATTTTTACCGTATTCAGCCTTTTCGGTATGCCGCTTTATATTGTACTCTCAGGTCTGGCATATTTTGCCTTTATGACCACCGGAGGCTATGTAGAGAGCATCCCCATGGAAACCTATAATATCTTAACGGATACCTCCATAGCTGCAATCCCGCTGTTTACGATTGCAGGCTATCTTTTGGCAGTAGGAAGTGCCGGAAAAAGGCTCTTGGATTTTGTCAAAAGCTCTGTCGGCTGTATAAGAGGCGGGGTTGTAATTTCAGCAGTATTGGTTGCAACTTTTTTTACAACCTTCACGGGAGCATCTGGAGTAACCATATTAGCCTTGGGAGGGATTTTAAGCGTAATTTTGACAGGCTCGGGCTATTCGGAAGATGATTCGGAAGCCCTTATAACGGCATCAGGTTCCATAGGTCTCTTATTGCCTCCAAGTTTGGCTGTTATAGTCTATGGAGCAACTAACTTTATGACCGTAAACATATTTGACCTTTTTAAGGGGTCTGTCCTTCCGGGAGTTCTATTGGCCTTGTCGATGATGACCATAGGAATCATAAAGGATAAAAAATCAAAAAGAATCAGGTTTTCAAGGGAGGCTCTTGCTCAAAGTTTTAAAGCAGGTCTTTTAGAGCTTCTTCTTCCCATGTTAATAGTGATTGTATATTTTGGAGGCTATTTTACCCTTTTTGAAACCGCAGCCTTTACGGTTTTATATTCGTTTGTGCTGGAAGTTTTAATAAGAAAGGACTTGAGCATAAAAAAAGCTATCGATGTTATTTTGCAAAGTATACCGGTCGCAGGAGGGGTGCTCGTAATAATAGGAGCCGCAAAGGGGCTTGCCCTCTTTTTAGTTTATGCAGGAATTCCCCAAATGCTTTCGGACCTTGCAATCACCTTTGTAGGCTCAAAGGTTTTATTTTTACTGCTGTTAAACATTGTGCTGTTGATAGTAGGCTGTATCATGGATTTATATTCGGCTATCCTGGTAGTATCGCCCCTTATAATTCCTGTTGCCGAAAGCTTCGGTATACATCCGGTACATACCGGAGTAATATTTTTAACTAACCTGGCTCTCGGCTTTTTGACACCGCCTATCGGAATGAACCTTTTTATAGCAAGTTATACATTTAAAAAGCCAGTAATAAAAATAGTAAAGAGCATATTGCCCTATCTGGCAGTTCAATTTGTTATATTGCTTTTAATTACGTACATTCCGTGGTTCAGCACTGTTTTTGTAGATTAAACCCGGCTCTTATATTTTACGGCTATTATTGCACCCAAAATCATCAAGTGTCTTGAAAGCTGAGAAAGATAATTTAACACGGACATTGTGCTTGTAAAGATATTGCCGTTGATAGGGCCGATAATATCGATTAAGACAATATTTACAATCCATAAGATCATAAAAACAAGCAAAATTACATTGGTTAAACGAATCTCTCTGGAAAAAAACTCTACAATCAAAAATACGCCGGCAATAAGTTCGGCTACAGCCAATGTGATTATAATAATCGTTGTTATTGTCTGGCTTCTAAAGACGGCATCCAAAAGAGCAATAGTCTGGCCTAATTCTCCTGCAGTTGAGCGGATTAAACCTAAAACACCTGCAACAATCAAAAAGAAAGCCAAAGCAATCTGAAGCACAACAAGACCTACAGTTCTTTTCATAAGAACCTCCCATAAAGTAAAAAATAGGATCTGTAAAACAGTCCTTCTTATTGTATCGGAATAAGGGGCTGCTTGCTATAGAGCAAAATCCGATTTTAACCGCTTGCCCTTTTTACCTCAGCCTCTATAGTTCCCTTTGAAGGCTGAATTAACAGAGTCTCTCCTTCTTTAACTTGGGAAAAGGAGCGGATAGTTTTACCTGTTTGGGCATTGCGGACAATGGAGTATCCCCTATCCAAAATACCCTGAGGGTTTGCCCCTTCCAAAATCTTGTTTAAAACTAAAAGTCTTTGCCTAAGATCCTTACATCGCTCCTGCATACCGGATAGGATTTCTTCCTTTGCATTGTCGAATCTTGCAAGAAGGGGCTGCTGAATGTTTCTAAAGCGCAGTTCCAAGGAATCGGGCTTAAAATTATTTAACATGAGCCTTATTTTTTCGATGCGGTTTTCAATATTTTGTGTAAGGTCTTCCCGATTTACGGCTATGGAGTACATAATATCGTTTAAGATTGGAGCGGCCAGCTCTGCAGCGGCGGATGGGGTGGGAGCCCTCATGTCGGCTGCAAAATCGGAGAGAGCCCAATCTATTTCGTGGCCTACAGCCGAAATCACAGGAGTTTTGCAGGCAGCTATTGCCCTGACAAGATCTTCATCCGAAAATGGAAGGAGGTCTTCCAAAGAGCCGCCTCCCCTTCCTATTATGATAAGGTCGCCTAAGTTTTTTTCGTCGGCAATTTTTAACTGTCTGATTAAGACAGGTGCAGCCTCTTCCCCCTGAACGATTGCAGGAAGAACAACTATGCCTATTTTTTCGTTCCGTCTTTTTACTACATTTATAATATCCCGAACGGCAGCTCCCGTGGGACTTGTAATTACGGCAATTCGTTTCGGAAAATAAGGCAAAGGTTTCTTTCTTTCAGAATCAAAAAGCCCCTCTGCGGCAAGTTTTTTCTTGCGTTCTTCCAGCATTTTTAAGATATTTCCCTCGCCTGCAAGGCTCATCTCTTCTATTATAATCTGATAGGAACCGCGCTGCTCATATACCGAAATTGCCCCTTCAGCTTTTACGGTCATCCCGTCCTTGGGCACAAAGCTTAAAGAGCGGGTCTTTCCCTTAAACATTACAGCTTGAATCGAGGCCTTTTCATCTTTTAAAGTAAAATAAAGATGTCCCGCGGCCGAAGGACGGAAGTTGGAAATTTCTCCTTCAATCGAGACATATCCGAAGCCTGATTCCAAAAGCTCTTTTATCTGTAAAGTAATTTCATAAACGGAATAAGTTTGTGCCATCTTAATCTTTCCTCAAAGAAATCTCGTTAACCTTTTTGTAAAACTCTTCAAGTCTTTGAGAAATCATCCATGTGTAAACTTCTTCTTGAAGACCCGATAAAAGTTTTATACCCTCACCTATAGTCTTGATTGTCCAAATATTAAACTTACCTTCATTTACGGCTTTCTTAACCTCCTTAGATAAAAACAAATTGTTTTTATTGCTGACCGGAATCATAACGCCCTGAGTTCCGGTAAAGCCCAGTATTTTACACGTATTAAAAAAGCCTTCTATCTTTTCGGTTATGCCGCCGACAGGCTGCACCATACCGTGCTGGTTTAAACTTCCCGTAACGGCTATATCCTGCCTCATTTCAAAACCGCCTATTGCAGAAATAAGGGCCAAGAATTCGGCACAGGAAGCGGAGTCTCCGTCAATGTAGCTGTAGGACTGCTCAAAACAAATACTTGCAGAAATTGAAAGAGGAATATCCTTCGAAAATTTTTCCCGTAAAAGAGAGGTTATTATAAGGTGTGCCTTATCGTAGATTTCGCCCGAAAGGCCGGCTTCTCTTTCTATATTTATAATTCCGCCTGTACCTGGCGAAGCTTGGGCCGTAACAGAAACCGGTACACCGAAGGAATGATAACCCCGTTCCTCTACAGCGAGGCCGTTTATTTTTGCAAGTTTTCTGCCCGATACATCTATCAGTATTTCTCCCAAATGAACCATCTCGGCAAATTTTTCTTCAGGCAGCGAATGAAGATAACGTCTTTTTTCGATTGTGCCGTTTAATACGGCTGCACAAATGGTATCCTTTTTTTGCTGTTTTGCATTAAAATCGGCTTCGATGATAAGGTCGGAAATTTTAGTAAATTGAGCCGTAAGCAGATGGCGGGAACCGGCAAGCTCCGAAGCATAGGAAATTAAGCGGCTGTATCCCGAATCATCGAAGTTAAGAGCTTTTTTTTCTTTACAAAGATACTCGGTCAAATGAATCAGGGAAGCTATATTTTTATCGTTTTTTTGCATAACCGAATCGAATTCCGCACAAACTTTAAAGAGTTTATAAAAGTCCGGATCTTCCTGATAAAGAATATCGTAGGTGTATTCTCCTCCGATTATGATTATCTTAAAATTTGCAGGAAGAGCTTCGGGCTTAAAAACACTAGGACTATGGTTCCCGGAAGGAGGTATCTGCACTTCGATTTTTCCCGACTGCAAAACTCTTTTTAAATAAGACCACGAATCGTCCTCTTCAAGTAAATCGTGTAAACGCACTATAAGATACCCGCCGAAGGCTCTGTGGACTGCCCCCTCTCTTATGCGTAGGTGTCCGTTAATTTCGGGAGCATCCGAATCGGAATGAGATTCGATCGTGCCGAACAAATTTGTAAAACTCGGCAGGTTTTCATTTATTACATAATTTTTATCCTTATTGTTTTCGCAAATAAGATTGATAAGATAGCGCCCGAAAAAATTTTTCTTTATTCTCGAAGATTTAAATTCTGAACTATAGATATTCATTCTGCTGATTAGATCTTCTTCGGCCTTTTTTAAGAATAAAAGAATCGTTTTATTATCTTCAATTTGTTTCGGGTTATCGGATTTTGCTGTATAGGAATCTACCAGCTTTCTTAAAGGATCGAGGGCTTCTTTAATTATCGGCATAACGGAATCTTTTTGATGCTTTATCAGTTTTTCATCCATTTCAATTCTTTTATCCCGCAAAATAGAAAAAAGCTCGGACATTTCATCGAGAGATGCATAGTATTTTTCTCGTAAGGCTGCGAGTTCTTGTTCACTGAATTTTTTCCGGGCAGCCTTGGATTGAAGCTCGCTAAAGGATATTTCCTTTCCCTTTATGATAGGAATTAAATCCAATGATTGGTTGTTTTCATCCTTTATCTGCAATACCTTAAAACCGGCATGAAGCATCTTGGATTCAAATTCCATCAAAAGAAGATTTTCTTCATTGTCGGTTTTAGTAACAATTTTTTTCTGCTCGGCTAAAAAGCCCTCCGACTTTAAAAGGGCCAGAGTCTGTGTATGAATATGCCCTACGGCTTTTTTTATCTTTTTGCGGAAAAGCCTTCCTTCACCGGCAGGGAAAAAAAGGGCTATGGGTTCAATCGGGCGGCTAAAGTTGTAAGCATAGGCTATATCTTGAAGTTTTGCAAAATTTGGTTTATAATTCTGCAAGAGAGATGATATAACGGTTCTTCGGCCTGTTCCGGGTGCACCCATAACAAAAATGTTATAGCCTTCACCCTCGATACCGAGGCCCAGTTCAATAGCCTTAAGAGCACGGTCTTGACCTACTATGGTTGAATCGGCTCCGTTATTTTTTAATTCCCGAATCTTGGATTCGGGAAAAGAAAATTCCAGTTCATCAAGGTTTAATTTTTCTGCAGCACCGTCTGTCATGTAAGCTCCTTAAAATCGTACTTGTGAGGATTCTATGTCTGATTTTTTTGTCAGCGAAATACTTGTTTTAATTTTGTTGATTTTACCCTTAATTCGTCCGTTCTCAAAAGCTCTTAAAACAGCTGACGCAATTCCGCTTTTACCCCTTGCCTCTTTAATCGTCTTAATTCTTTCAATCATCGGCCAAGGTCTAATCTTTTCGCTAATCCCCACAGCACTGATAGTAATAATCTGTATTATAACAGAATTTTCAAGATTTGTAATGTTTTTAAGGCAAGTTCCTAATAATTTTTACACAATTCCTTCGATTTTGTTAAGAATTTTCGTCCTTATCCTGCTGAGCGGAGCTTTTTTTGCAGCTTTTTATTTTTCGCCTGAAAGAGAATATCCCGTTTTTACATCTCTTGCCGAAAAAGAGAGGGTTTCTTTTATTGCCGATGAAAAAGAAAAAACGGCCGGAGTTTACTATAAACCGGAAACTTGCCGGAACGAAAGAGAAGCAATTATAATAGTTCCGCCATTTCCAAATGAAGATGCCGGAACCTTCGACCGCTATCTTTTAAATGAAGGGTATAAGATTGCAAGCCTATCCCTTCCTAAAAAGACGGGATATAAATACAAGCTGAAAAATTCCGAAATCTTTTTTTCCGTTTTTGATTCCGTGTTTAATACAAAGACAGCAGAGGCATCAAAAAACGCCGATAATGAAAACTTAGGTACAAGTCTATCCTCTCTTATTCGATTTTTTTGGGATACGGAACTCTTTTTAATAGGAGAAGGAGATCAAGTTCAAGACCTTTTAGACTACTATAACAAAAATCCGAATGCCTTTTCGGGTGCTTTTTTTATAATTTCCGAAGGCTCTCCTCTTCCTCATGGCTTAAAGGAAGGTACATACACTGTTTTAAACGAAAAAGATTTAAAGTTTTCGGAAAACATCGCCCTTTTTCCTATTTGTTTTTTTATTCAATCAGAGGAAAGTTTAACCGGCTTCGGAGACATAAGAGGAAACGACATTTTTGCAAGCCTCTTACTCGGATCTTCAAGAGATTTAGGCAGGCAGGACCGAGTCAACACAATAAAGGCCTTTGAAAAATGGTTAAACTTAAGGGCAAGCCGTACAATAAAGTAATTTAAATTTTACTTATAAAGATATAATGACGATAATTTTTCTTGAGGTGGTTTTTTATGGATGATTTTGTTTCATGGGATGCAAGTTATGATTTAGGAGTAGAGCATGTAGATAAACAGCATAGGCATTTAGTTGAGCTTATAAATAATTTATACCGTGCGTGTTTAGGCGAAAAAGGAGCTTTAGACGAAACGTTCCGCAATGTGATGAAGGACCTTGTCGATTACGTAATGATTCATTTTAAGGATGAAGAAAAACTGATGGCCGAAATTAATTATCCTAACATACAGGAACATAAACAACATCATGAAGATTTTGTACGGGAGATACTGCATTCCGTAAGAGATTATCAAAACGGAAAACAATTCGTTGCAAACACCTTTGTGCGTTTTTTAAGGGATTGGCTTTTTAATCATATCTTAATTTCGGATAAAGAATGGGCAAAATTCTATTTTGCAAATAAAAAGTAAACCGTTTTAATCTTTCTTTGAAGCCTTTGAGGTTAAATCAAAAAACCGCCTAAGCAAATTGCGCTTGGCGGCTTTTTGATTTACTTTTTGCCCTGCAATAATATTGCAAAGGGATTGTACTTTGTACCGTCATCATCTTTGCGGGAGCGGGGTTCACCCACCTTTCTATCGCCTCGATGTGCAGGAGATCTTTCTCCTCTTGCAGCGGGGCTTCTTTCTCCTCTTTCGGAAAGCTCCTTGCCTCCCTGTACCGTCGGAGATCCTGCAGCGGTTTTAACCGTAAGCGTTTTGCCGTCCTTGGTTTTGACTACAAGTTTTTTTACCTCAGCCTTTTGCTTTGCGGTAAGACGGGATGCACCCCGGGCTTTGCCATCGGCACCGCCTTCTCCCGTTTTTCGGCTTAAAGAAATTCGGCGGCGGTCTTCGTCAAGTGAAATGATTTTACACTCTACAATGTCGCCTACCTTTACGGCCTCAAGCGGATCCGAGATAAAAGAATCGCTCATCTCCGAGATATGTAAAAGAGCCGTTTCTTTAATTCCCAAATCGACAAAGGCTCCGAAGTCTACTACATTTTTGATTTTTCCCTTTACGGTCATTCCGACTTTTAGGTCTTCAAATTGAAGAACACCTTGCTGCATGATGGGCTTAGGACAATCTTCGCGCGGATCACGGTTAGGCTTTTTTAATTCTTCGATAATATCGTTTATGGTTTGATCTCCGATATTGTACTTGGTTTTTATTTCGCTTCGGAGTTCGCCTGAGACTTCTTCATTTTTATGAATTACATCGTAAATGATTTTTCCGGTTTCATAGTTTTCGGGATGAACCCAAGAATTGTCCAAGGGGTTCGAGCTTTCGGGGATTTTTAAAAAGCCGGCACACTGCTCAAAGGACTTAGGCCCCATTCCGCTCACTTTTTTTAATTGCTCCCTGTCGGTAAAAATCCCTTCGGCTTCACGGCGGGCTACAATTTTTTTTGCAAGAGAGGAGCTTACACCCGAAACGTATTTTAACAAAGAGGCACTTGCAGTGTTTAAGTTTACGCCTACATTATTTACTACGGAACCTACAACAGCATCAAGCTCTTCGCTTAATTTTTTTTGGTTTAAGTCGTGCTGGTATAAACCGACACCTATGGATTTTGGATCAATCTTTACAAGCTCTGCAAGAGGGTCCTGCAATCTTCTTCCGATAGAAATCGCCCCTCTTATCGTTAAATCCAAATCGGGGAATTCTTCGCGAGCGACATCGCCTGCAGAATAAACTGAAGCTCCGTCTTCATCGACTACCGTAAACAATACATCGGGACAAGATTCTTTTATAACGGCGGAAACTATTTCCTGAACCTCGTGGGAGCCCGTACCGTTCCCGACAGCGATCAGCTGAACATTGTATTTTTTTACGGCTTCCAATACCAAGAATTTTGCTTCTTCGGCCTTATGCTGATAAATCACAAAAGAGCCTAGGTATTTTCCTGTTTCATCGAGAGCGGCACATTTAGTTCCCGTTCTTATACCGGGGTCAACTCCTAAAACCCTTGTACCCTTGATGGGCCGGGTCATCAAAAGATGCTTTAAGTTTTCGCTGAAAATATTTATACCGTGCTCGTCAGCCGTGTCGGCAAGGTCGCTTCTGATTTCGCGTAAAACGGCAGGAGCAAGCAAACGAACAAGTCCGTCGGCTATAGCTTCCTTATGGTAGTCGTTATTTAGTGTATACTTATTTTGCAAAAGAGAAATTGCATCTTCGATGCTTACATCTATTTTTACTTCCAAAACCCCTTCCCTTTCTCCTCGGTTAATCGCAAGCACGCGGTGGGGTTTTATTTCGTTTAAGTTTTCGGAATAGTCCCAGTACATCTGATAAACTGAAGTCTTTGCAGCCTCCTCATCGCCGAGTCCCTTGACCTCAAACTTTCCGGTTTTTATAAAATAATCATGAACGGCTTTGCGGTTTTCGGTATCTTGAGAAATTTCTTCGGCAATTATATCGGCCGCACCTTGGAGGGCATCCTCGACTGTGGGAACATTTAGCTCTTCAGTTTCGGCATCGGTTACAATAAATTCTTTAGCCTTTTCTTCAAGGGGAGCGGCTTCAAGCTCTTTCATCAAATCGGCTAAAGCCTGCAGGCCTCTTTCAACAGCAAGCATACCACGGGTCTTCTTTTTCTTTTTAAAGGGAAGCCAAATGTCTTCAAGCTCGGTAAGAGTTCCGGCCTTCATTATATTTTCATAAAGAGAATCAGTTAATTTTCCGGCAGCAAAAATACCCCGCACAATTTCGAGGCGGCGGGTTTCCAAATTTGTATAAGATTTAAACAGGCGGTCCGAATCTCTGACTTGAACTTCATCAAGAGAGCCGTGCATTTCTTTTCGATAACGGGAAATAAAGGGGATGGTGCATCCCTCATTGACCAAACTTATAACTGCAGAGACTTGAGCAACTTTTATGTTAAGTTCTTCTGCAATCTTCTTCATAATATCGGCCTCGTTTACACTGAGGCCTTCGATAAATTCATTTGTAAATTCCATAATGCTGTGAGTATATACCATAAAAAAAAGAAAATCAAGGGCTTAAAATCAGGTATCGGATTTAAGCCATTTACTTTATTTCGCCGCTTGTTACCGAAAAAACATTGTCTTCTTTTTTTGTCTGAACCTTTATATCTCCTATCGGATTCCACTGAACAAAAAATGTTACGGTAGGCACAAGTTCATAATATTTTCTTGACGCACCCGTACGCAACACAGGTTTTACGGAATATGAAAATTTCATTAGCCAATCTTTTAAATAGTGGGTCAAATCAAGGCTAAGAGATTTTAATTTAAATCCTGACTGCAATCTTGCATTTTCATCCCAAAAATAGAAAGAAGAAATCAGGTCCTTAAAAATATTTTTTTCACCGGGGATAACAATCGGAAGATTAAGCGAGTCTTGAAAATATCTTGCAATAACATCATTGCGGGAAACAGCACTAAAACTTATATCCAAAAATTCGTGTATTTTAAAAACGAGTTTAGGAGAAAATGAAAATGAAGAATCCGTTACTCTTATCAAATTAAAATTAAGAGACGAATTAAATGAAAATTCCAATTTAATTCTGTTTTTCCAAGCATAAATTTCAATAGGTTGTGATGAGTTGGAAAAATTTATATCCAACGATCTCGGAATAAATTTTTTATAAGGTAAAGCTGTCCACCCCGTACCCAAAATTAATTTATAAGGATTCTCATAATTCATTGCATAAACTGCCGACATATATTTCCATGAAAAAGAAGCGGCATATCTCTCACTTCGTTTTTCTTCAATATTATAAACATAGGATTGACTTAACGAAATATTATAAGGCAACGAAAAACTTAAACCGATATTGAACGGATCCCAAAACCATTTTTTTGCATTATTTTCTTTTTCAAATAGTCTTGTAGAAATATTAAGTTTGCCGTAAGGAAAAGCAAAGCTCCCGGCAAAGGAATAGGCTTCCAAAAGAGGATTTAAATTCATGGAGGAGGTAATCAATTGGATATAATTTTTTAAATTGATTCCAAAACCAGCAGATGCAACATGAGTTTTAATATATTCCTTGTCCCATTTTACAGGAACAGTTTTCCATTCAGGATTGTCAACTGTTCCGATAAATTTATTTTGAAGAAGGGTTTCCGAAATAGACCATTCAACAAAGGTTGGTTTAAATAAATCGTTGGAAATAAACGGGCTAAATTTTAAACTGTTCGAATTATTTATGCTATAAACATTTAATTTATAATTATTTAACTGAAGCCTATCAAGCTCCGTATTGTCCTTATGCCATATATGTTTTTGATTATTGCCGTTTAATTCAATTGAATTTGATAGATTTAAAAAACCTTGATTATACGAAAGACGGCTGTCAATTTTAGCCTGTCCGCTTAATTTATAATAGGATGAATAAAAATCGGACCAGTTAATGTCAAAAGGCTTTTTCCAATCTTCATGATTAAAAACTATATCTTGAGATGCAAAGCCGTTTAGTTTATAGGTTAAATCATAGTTTATTAAATTCGAAAAACGATTGCTTTTTACACCGTCAATTTTATATTCAGGAAACAGGTCAACGGAAAAAGCAGGAGCTTCATTCGTTGCTTTATCGTTTTTATCCTTGCCTGACTCTTCTTCAAAAGGATTTTTAATACCTGTTATGTTTTGTGTTTGTTTTCTTTCTTTTTTTTGAGACAGCATAGACGTTGAAAAAATAGTACCGCCAAGGCCGGCTCTTAATTCCGGTAAAATATTTTTAGGGTAATAAAATAATCTGTCCGGAGCATATAAAGCATCGTTTCCGCTAAGGCTTTCATTTTTCTTTGATTCAAAATTAAGCTTCCCTGAAAAAGTCTCAAGAGACATATAACTTATCCAAGGTTTTAATACGGAAAAACTCGGATTAATCGAACCGTCTACCTTCCATGAATAAAAATTTTCCAATACAGTGTCTTCGGCAGCTGCCAACTTTTCCTTGTTTAAAAAATATTTAAACCAGTTCATATCTTCGCTTCTGCCCATAAAATCTTTTTTAAAAAAAGGATCCGAAATAAACGGAAATAAAACCGAAACATTGAACGGGCTTTTTGTCATACTCATATTAAAGCTGAAATTATATCTGAAGGGTACGATTGCACCGAAAAGGTTTGCCTTATTTATAGCTTTTTCTTTACCGGGATCTCCATATTGGCTAAACAGAAGGCCGGTTCTCGGATACAGGGTATAAGAAAAACCTAAAAATCCATGAAAATCAATTTGTTTTACATATCCTTTTTTGGGAGTAAATTTTCCTTCAATGCCGGTCAGATACCCGAGCCCCGAATAAGCATCCGCTATCAGTTTTAAATACGAACCTCCGGTATCGGAAGCCGGCTCATCCAATTTTTTAAAAAACAAACCTTCCAGTTTTTGTTTTTTTACCGTGTCGCTTTGCATAAAATTGGAAAACGAAGTCGCCTCATCGCTTTTAGGTGCAGGCTTACGCCCCAGAATATAGGTTGTAGTTTGCACAAAGGCACCTTCCCTATTTTTAAAACCGAAGACAGGATGAAAAAGCATCTCATCAGCCGGATAATAAAAAAAAGGAAAGTACATGATGGGTACAACTCCGACAGATAAAAAACCGTTAAAAAAAGCCATTTCGTTTCCGGGTAAAATCCAAAGGCGGCTTGCCCGAATAGACCACAAGGGGTATTCTTCTTTACTTGTCGTAAGCAGGGCATCCTTAAAAGTTATGGCACCGCTTTCATTTCTTCCGGCAAGGCCGGTATGAATTCTAAAAGGGTCTTGATTTTTTTTTGCAGGAGCCTGCGATATAATTCCGTCAACAAAGACTCCTTCCAGTTTTTGAATATTAAAAATAAGAGCATCCCCTCTAAAACTCTCACCTTCATCGGATCCGATCTTTCGGGTATAAACAACATTTCCGATTGCAGTCAAGGTTTCACGGGTCTTGTTATGAATTATTTTATCGGCAGTAATTGTCGAAACGGAAGTTTCATCCGAAACGGAAATTGAAACAAAGCCTGTAAAAATAATCAATTCATCTTTTTTTATATTCTTTTCTTTTGAAGAATCTGTTTCGGGTTTATTTCCAAGTTCGGAATTTTCAGCCTTATCTATATCGTCTTTAGAATCTGCGTTTGGAAGCTCGGTTATAGGAGCAGACGGAACCTTTACATACTCGGTAAGTTCTGCAGAGTTAATAGTAACCTTTATTTTCTTTCCGGTTTTTTCATCAGCCTGTAAAATATTTACCGAAAAGAGAAATACAAAAAAGATTAAACCCTGCAAAGCTTTTTTCATTATTCCGTCTTACCTGACTCTTTCAAGCATTTCCTTTATATAATATCCGGTATAGGATTTTTTTATCTTTGCTACTTCTTCAGGTGTTCCCTCGGCTATGATTTGTCCTCCGTTGGTTCCGCCTTCGGGGCCAAGGTCAATAATCTTATCGGCCTGTAAGATAACGTCAAGGTTGTGTTCAATCATAATGACGGTGTTTCCCTGATCTATGAGCCGGTGAATAACCTGCATAAGCTGCTTGACATCCGCAAAGTGTAAGCCCGTTGTAGGCTCGTCCAAAATGTAGAGGGTCTTGCCTGTAGATCGTTTGGCAAGTTCGTTTGCAAGTTTTACCCGCTGGGCTTCTCCGCCCGAAAGGGTAAGAGCCGATTGGCCTAACTTTATATAACCCAAACCGACCGATAAGAGGGTTTGAAGTTTTCGGGCAATGTGGGGAATGGGAGCAAAAAATTCCGAAGCTTCCTCGATGGTCATATCCAAAACATCGGCAATGTTTTTTCCCTTATAGCGGACATCGAGGGTCTCTTTGTTAAACCGTTTCCCTCGGCAAACATCGCAGGCTATATAAACATCCGGCAAAAAGTTCATCTCGATTGTGAGGGTTCCATCACCCTGACAATGCTCGCACCTTCCGCCCCTTACATTAAACGAAAAGCGGCCGGGCTTATAACCTCTCGCCTTCGATTCGGGAAGGCTTGCAAACAAGTCCCTTATCCCGGTAAAAACGCCTACATAGGTTGCAGGGTTTGAGCGTGGTGTTCTCCCGATGGGGCTTTGATCGATATTGATAACCTTGTCTATGTGCTCAAGGCCGCTCAGCTTTTTATAGGCCCCTTCAGGAATAGAAGAACGCATAATCTTGTTTGAAACTGCCGGATACAGAACATCGGTTAAAAGGGTTGATTTTCCCGAGCCAGAAACTCCGGTAATACAGGTAAAGGCTCCCAAAGGAATTTTTATAGAAACATCTTTTAGATTATGCTCGCTCACCCCTGAAAGCTCCAAAGCATTTCCGTTCCCCTTCCGCCTTTCTTTAGGAATATCCATTTTAAGCGTACCTGCAAGATATTGACCCGTTAAACTGTTTTTTACTTTTGCAACTTCCTCGGGCGTACCTTGGGCAGTTATGTTTCCCCCGTGAACGCCTGCACCCGGACCGAGGTCGACAATGTAGTCGGCCGTGCGGAGGGTTTGCTCGTCATGTTCTACAACGATGAGGGTGTTCCCCAAATTACGCAAGTACAAAAGAGTATCAATCAGCCTTTGGTTATCCCTTTGATGAAGCCCTATCGAAGGTTCGTCCAAAATATAGAGAACACCTATCAAGCTTGAACCTATCTGGGTCGCAAGCCTGATGCGTTGGGCCTCGCCGCCTGAAAGGGTTGCAGCCTTTCTTTCTAAGGTTAGGTAGTCAAGGCCGACGTTTTTCATAAATTCCAAGCGGGCCTTAATTTCTTTTAAAATCTGGAAGGCTATGTGTTCTTCCGTTTCAGTCAGCTTCAATTTTTCAAAAAACTCGATAGAATCCCCGACGGAAAGGCAGGTAAGGTCATGAATGTTTTTATTGCCCACCGTTACGGCCAGCACTTCGGGTTTAAGCCTCATTCCTCCGCAGGTTTTGCAGGGCTTTATCGACATAAACTTTTCATAATATTCTCTGATAGAAGCCGAGTAGGATTCGTTATATTTCCGGTTCATGTCGGCCATTATCCCCGGCCAAGGGCGGTTATAAGAATATTTACCCGTTCCGCTTTTGGCCGTATAAGAAAACTGAATCTTCGTATCGCCCGACCCATCCCAAATGATAGTCTGGATTTTTTTGGGAAGCTTATTCAAGGGTGTATCAAGAGAAAAATCGAATTGGGCAGCGAGGGCTTCAAAGCGAACCCTGTTCCATTCTGATTCGGGATTATACGGAACGAAAACGCCCTCATTAAACGAAAGACTCTTATCGGGGGCTATCAGGTCTTGGTCAAAGTGCTGAGTCATTCCGAGTCCCGTACATTCGGGGCAGGCCCCTATCGGGTTATTAAAAGAAAAAAGGCGGGGCTGCAATTCGGGCATCGAAATGCCGCAATCAGAACAGGCATTTTTTTGCGAAAAGAAAACCTCGGTTACGGGAGAATCCTTACCGTCCTGCCTAGTAGCAAGCAGGGTTCCGCCTGAACTTTCCAAGGCTGTTTCGACGGACTCGGAAAGGCGTTTCCGCACATCTTTCGACAGCTGAATTCTGTCTACGATTATTTCGATTGTGTGTTTTTTTTGTTTATCGAGCTTTACCCCGTCTTCGAGGTTTACAAGGAGGCCGTCTATACGGGCACGCACAAAACCTGAGGCTATTGCATCACTTACTATCTTTTGGTGTTCTCCCTTTTTTCCCTTTATAATTGGAGCGAGAATCTGAACGCGGGTTCCTTCCGGCCAGCTCATAATCGTATCTATAATTTGGTCAACCGTCTGCTCCTTAATTTCTTTTCCGCAAGAAGGACAGTGGGCATGTCCCGTACGGGCAAAAAGGAGACGATAGTAGTCATAAATTTCGGTTACCGTCCCGACCGTGGAGCGGGGGTTTCGGTGCGTCGTTTTTTGTTCTATAGAAATAGCAGGCGAAAGCCCCTCGATGTAATCCACATCGGGCTTATCCATTCTGCCTAAAAACTGACGGGCATAAGCCGAAAGGGACTCTACATAACGGCGCTGCCCCTCGGCAAAAATGGTGTCAAAGGCGAGGGAGCTTTTTCCCGATCCTGAAAGGCCGGATATAACGATGAGCTTATCGCGGGGAAGCTCCACATCAATGTTCTTTAAATTATGTTCACGGGCACCTTTTACGATGAGTTTATTTAGGTGTCCGCCTTGATTTTTATTGTCCATAAGGCAAGCATTATACACAAAAAATGAGGTTTTGTGAATAAGTATCACATACTTAGAATTTTTAAAAATTTATACTAAGCACCGTGTAACTATTAAAACTTTTAAGTATTTATGTTGATACTTCATACATATTTTACAACTCACACATTCAAAATTATTTTACTTGAAGGAGAAACCTATATGAAAAAAAGGGGATCAATAAGAAATAAGCTATTGATTATAGTCGGTGCTTTGATTTTTACGGCAGGCTTTACGCTGGGGGTTTTGGGAGTACGCACGGCGCGGAAAACCGTATCTGAAAAGGTGGTAACTCATCTAAAAGATAAGGCAACCGACACGGCAGAAATTATTAATGGAAGGGTTACGGCTTTTTTCCAATTTTTGGAGGGAATAGCCCGTATGCCTATCTTAACCGATAAAAGTCTTTCACATTCTGAAAAAGCAGCCATATTGGACAAAGAAGTCGCTTTTAATGAAAGATTGGAGGAGCTTAATCTGTATAATGTTTCAGAAATAAGCACTGCAAATGACGACCAATTTATATCGATAAAGAATAGTACCTGGTTTAAATCCGCTGCAAGCGGCAAACGGTTTGCATCCGAGCCCATTTTATCCCATTCGCTTAATAAACTCGTTTTCGTCTTTGCGGTTCCCGTGTACGGCAAAGATAGGGATGTTGTTGCCGTATTAAACTGTACAATCGGCGCAGAGCATCTATCCAACGATATTGAGGATATTATAGTCGGAGAAACAGGATATTGCTATATTTTAGGTATGACCGGAACAACAATAGCACACAAAAAGTTTGAATTGGTCAATTCTCAGGATAATATTTTAAATAATGCAAGATCAAATAAAGACTTTGCCTCTTTAGCAAAATTTACGCAACAAGCTTTAAGCGGCACAAAAAGTGAAGTAGGATTTTATGAGTACAAGGGAGAATCATGTATAGCCTCTTATGCAAAGATTGGCAACACGGATTGGACTGTCATTATAAGAGCACCTATAAAACAGTTTATGGGAAGTATTGATACTCTGCGCAACAAAATGCTGTTTATAGGCTTTACTATTTTAGCAGTAAGTTTGGTTATACTCTTTATTGTTTGCTATAATATGCTAAAACCCATAAATGTTGTGGTGTCCGCACTCAAGGATATCGCCCAAGGAGAAGGCGATCTGACGGTCCGTCTGCCTTTGGTCGGAAATAATGAGGTAACCAACTTATCGGAATACTTTAATCAGACAATCGAAAAAATCGGAACATCAATTAAAATAGTCGGGGAAAGCAGCGACGAGATGACAAACACAGGTTCGGAACTTGTAAGCAATATGACGGAAACAGCCAGTGCCGTACATGAGATTAGCGCAAATATCGACGGAGTAAAAAAACAGGCTCTTACCCAGGCTGCCAGTGTCAGCGAAACGGCAACTACCATAGGAGATATTATCCGAACAATAAAAAATCTTAACGGAAGTATTGAAAATCAGGCAGCAAGTGTTGCAGAGTCTTCTTCGGCGATTGAACAAATGGTAAGTAATATTACTTCAATTACACAAACTTTGGATAAAACAAACGATGTTATAAAAACTCTTGCGGCTGCCACTGCCGACGGAAAAGAAACTGTTGTCGGAGCAAACAGTGTAACACAACGCATAGCTGAAGAATCGGGCGGTCTTTTAGAAGCCAGCAATGTTATTCAGCATATTGCAAGTCAGACAAACCTATTGGCTATGAATGCAGCTATTGAAGCCGCCCATGCAGGCGAGGCAGGAAAGGGCTTTGCCGTTGTAGCCGATGAAATACGCAAGCTGGCAGAAGAATCCAGTACTCAGGGAAAAACCATTACCTCAACCCTTAAAATACTTTCGGGAGAAATTGAAATGCTTTCGAATGCTGCAAAGACAACAGAGGATAAGTTTAACACTATCTTCAACTTGTCCGAGCAGGTAAAAACAATGAGCCAAAATGTAATGAATGCCATGCGGGAACAAGAAAACGGCAGCCGTGAAGTACTCACCGCAATCCGTGACATAAACATAGTAACAAACCAAGTAAATGACGGCTCTGCCGAGATGCTAAAAGGCGGCGAAAATGTTGCAATTGAAATGCAAAAGCTTGATGCTCTGACACGCGTTATAACTGACAGCATGAACGAAATGGCTGCAGGTGCAGTTCAGATAAGCAATGCAGTACAGGATGTAAGCGAGATTACCCAAAAGAATAAACGCAGCATAGACAGCCTATCTACCGAGGTCGGAAAATTTAAGGTATAAAACTAATTTAACCGCAAGGAACACAAAGGACACAAAGAATTTTTTAATGCTTTCATAATAACGCATTACTTCTGACTAGCTTAATTTTTAAATTTAACCCAAAACTTTTATTGTCATCTCGACTAAAAAGTAAGCTAGAAATTATATAACAATGCGGGTTCTTAGTGATTGCAAGCCGGCGTAGCAATCCAAGCCCTAAGCGGTTCTTTTGAAGATAGGAGGGGTTATAGGGGAGGTCACAACCAACGAAGTTTCGAGGTCAAGAAATCTTTTATCCGAAAAAGTGTCTTTCCTCCCCTACACCTGAAAGTTCCAGATAGATTTGATCGGCGAGGCCGAAGCCTGCGTTTTTGGTCATGCTGCGGCCGAGCTCATCATACATCATGTCTTGGTACATCTTGCCCGCAAAAGATTCGTCTCCTGCAAGAGTTTTTCCCGTCAAGGTATTCCGCATAGAGTCGAGCATTATTTTTACAAAGTAGGATTCAAACTCAAGAGCCTGCTCATAAAGCTTACTCGTCCTGTCAATCGAATATTTTGAATGAACCGTTTCGCCGGATTTTCCGAAGGAGGAGGCCATGCCCTGAACCTCCCTGTGAGTGTCGGCCGGAACGGGGTTTTCTATCTTCATGGATTTTAAAATATCGCCCGGGAGGCGGGTATCAAAGAGGACTTCTGAGGAGCCTGTTTTTAAGCCTGAGACGGAAGCAGAACTTTCGCCTTGAATATTGGAAATAATAGAAGACGCTCTTTCAGAACCTCGCAGAGCTTCAAGCATTTGAGTAAAATTTTGTTGAGATTTTGCCGATGCAGGGACTTCACTTTTATTTATCAAAGAATTTTTTACCTCTTCCCTGCCCGCTTGATTTGTTCCTATTTTGTTTACTTCCATTTCTTTCCTCCCAAGCCTTAACTAAAAATTATCTTTAAGAATTAACTAAAACTATCGCTTTAAACTTACCGCAGTGCCAAGCATATTGTCGCTTGTCTGGATAGCCTTAGAATTAAACTCGTAAGCTCTTTGAGCCACAATCATATTTACCATTTCGCTTACGGTTGAAACGTTTGACATTTCCAAAAACTTGTGCTCGGTTCTTCCGAAGCCGGTAAACCCGGGACGCCCCGGAATAGCCGTGCCTGATGCAGGAGTCTGCCTAAAAAGGTTAGAACCCTCGGCTGAAAGACCTGCGTTGTTCTGGAAGCGGTAAAGCTCTATCTGGCCTACTTCGATCGGATCGTCTATATCGCCGACCTTAACGGTAACCCGGCCGTCCCTGCTGACTGCAATCGTATTTTCACGATAGCCTTCGGGAAAAATAATTTCGGGCAAAACGCGTAAACCGTTTGAGGTTACAAGCTGGCGGTCTCTATCAATCTTAAAAGAGCCGTCCCTTGTATAAGCATAGGTTCCGTCATATTGAAGAACCCTAAAAAAACCTTCACCTTGAATAGCTATATCGCTTGTTACACCCGTATTTTGCAATGAGCCTTGTTCAAATATTCTCTGGGTAGCGGCAAGCCTTGCACCGTGTCCCATCTGAACTCCTACCGGAGTAATCGTATCCTCTGTAGCAGGTGTACCCGCGGTTTTTACCGTCTGATAGATGAGGTCTTCAAATTCCGCTCTCTGCTTTTTAAAACCGCTTGTATTTACGTTTGCCAAGTTGTTTGCAACCGTGTCGATGTTTGCCTGTTGAGTGTTCATGCCTGTTGCGGCCGTCCATAAACTTCTAACCATAACTTAACCTACCTTTTAACCTTATTTTTTAACTGCTTCGTTCCATAGTTTGGCCATCATTGTATCTTCGGCCTGAATGGATTTTTGATTGGCCTCATAGGCCCTGTTTACTTCTATCATCCTAACCATTTCGTTTACGACATTTACATTGGAAGCTTCGATAAAGCCCTGCACTACAACGGGACGGGACGGGCCCTCGGCAGCAATAGCTTTTCCCGAAAGAGGTGTATCCAAATAAAAGCTTGATCCGTTTTTGCTTAAGTATCTGTCATTTTCAAATTCCACTATTTTTAAGCGGTCCAGATAAGAGGAATCGCTTTCGGGCTCGGTGATTGGGCGTACGTAGATTTGTCCGTCTTGGTTGATCTTATATTCCATGTCCTGTAAAAAGATGCGGCCGTTTTCTCCCATAACGGGATAGCCTTCCTTAGTCATAAGGTAGCCTTCAACACCAATCATAAAATTTCCGTTTCGGGTATACTTTTCTCCATAAGGAGTTTCAACGGCAAAAAAGCCCTGTCCTTCCAAGGCTAAATCGGCCGGAGAGCTTGTCTGTTTTAAAGAGCCTTGCTCAAACTCGGTAAAAATCTCGTTAGTTTCAACGCCGAGCCCCAGTTTTCCTATAATGGGAGCTATGTCCGATGAGCCGAAGGGATTTTTTATTACGCCGTCATCATTCAGCCTTCTTAAAAGCAATTCGGGAAAAGACTTTTGAATGGAAACATCTCTTTTAAAACTGGTCGTATCCAAGTTAGCCAAATTGTTTGAAATAACATCCAACTGACGCTGTTGAGCAAGCATTCCGCTCGCCGCAGTATACCAACCTCTTACCATATAACCACCTCTTATATGATTTTCGGCATTGTAAAATTTTTTTTTAGAAAAAGAAATATAAAATTTTTGCAAAATTTCGTTAATCAAAAACACTCCGCACGAATAAAAAATCCTAACTTTTTTCTTAAGTCTTTTTTTAGTTCTCCGATAAATGAATTAAGCACAGCTTAAATTTTAATGTGCTTCCGTCTTCTGCGGAATGACAGAGGATCCGGAAATGACATATCGGCAGGGATGCCGCGGGAATTTTAAAATTGCCGAAAATCACCAAAGGAGTAGGAATATGATCATTAATCACAACATGAGCGCTATGTTTTCACAGAGGACATTGGGTCACACCAATTTGATGAACCAAAAAAACATAGAAAAACTTTCTTCAGGTTTACGCATTAACCGAGCGGGCGATGATGCATCCGGTTTGGCCGTATCAGAAAAAATGAGAAGCCAAATCCGCGGTTTGAATCAAGCAAGTGCCAACGCGCAAAACGGCATTTCTTTTATTCAAGTTGCAGAAGCTTTCCTTCAGGAAACTACAGATGTTATCCAGAGAATCCGCGAACTCAGCGTTCAGTCTTCCAACGGTATTTACTCGGCAGAAGACAGATTGTACATTCAGGTTGAAGTATCTCAGCTCATCGCTGAAGTAGACCGAATTGCAAGCCACGCACAGTTTAACGGTATGAATATGCTTACCGGAAGATTCGCTCAAGAAACCGGAGAAAATACCGTAACTGCTTCTATGTGGTTCCACATCGGTGCCAACATGGATCAGAGAACTCGAGCTTACATTGGAACAATGACAGCTAAGGCTCTCGGCGTTCGCAATGTCGGAGATGAATCGATTATGACAATCGATACACCCGAAACAGCTAACCGCGCTATCGGTACCCTTGATGAAGCCATCAAGAAGATCAACAAGCAAAGAGCCGACCTTGGTGCATACCAGAACAGACTCGAACTCACTGTTGTAGGTATCAATATCGCAGCAGAAAACCTCCAAGCCTCCGAATCACGAATCCGTGACGTAGATATGGCTAAGGAGATGGTAGATTATACCAAAAACCAGATTCTCACACAGTCCGGTACAGCAATGCTTGCACAGGCAAATCAGGCAACTCAGAGTGTCATGACCTTGTTAAGGTAAGCTGTAAACAGTTTGACGGAAAAGCGGTTCTTTTTAGAACCGCTTTTTTTTATTTTTTAGACCTTGGGAAAACCATGTTTTTCGCCCCAACCGAAGGGATCGAGCCTCCATTCGGCAAGGCTCTTTTTATTTTCTTCGCTTATATAGTTTTGCTTTACGGCCTCATCCAGCATAATATCATAGTTTAAAATAGTAACCGGAATACAGGTAGGATTCAGTTCGAAAAAGGCTTTTTCGGCTTCTGCAAATCCGTAAGAAAAGATAGCAAAACAAAATGGAACCTTTCCGTTTGCATTACGCACGGCCTCAACAGCCTTGATGGAGCTTCCCCCCGTCGAAATTAAATCTTCAACAACAAGAACATCGGCACCTTTATAATCCGCATTGGCACCTAAACCCTCAATCTGATTTTTTAGGCCGTGATCTTTTCCGCCTGAGCGTACATAGGAAACGCTTTTTTGCAAGAGGTCACCCAAACTTACGGAATGAGGGATTCCTGCCGTTGCTGTTCCTGCAAGCCATTCGGGGTCAAAGTCAACCGCTTTTAAAAGCTCTGCGAAGGCTTCGGCTATAGTACGGCGCATCTCAGGCAGGGCTAAAAAACGGCGGTTGTCGTTATAAATGGGCATACGGTAGCCTGATGCCCAAGTAAATGGATCATTGGGAGAAAGCTTTAAGGCTCCCAACTCAAAAGCCGTTTTAGCCAAAAGCGGCCCATATTTTTTTTGAACCTCTGCAATTTTCTTTTCATCTTTGTACATAAGAGCTTCCTTTAAATAGTTTTATAGTACTCGTAGATGGCCTGTGTTCCTTTTTCGGCATAGCCTTCTTCATTCATCTTGCTAAAGAAATTTTGTGCAAGTTCCAAAACGGGAATGTGCAGTTTGAGTTCTTTTGCAACATTTAAGGTTATGTTTAAATCCTTTAAAAAGTGCTTAATATAAAAACCGGGAGCAAAATCTTTTTGAAGCATCTTAGGCCCGTTGTTTAAAATCTGCCAACTTCCTGCAGCACCGCCCCCGATAGCCGAAAGCATTTTTTGAGGGTCAAGGCCTGCGGCCTCTGCATAACAGACAGCTTCGACCGTACCGAAAAGGTTTGCGGCGACGGCTATTTGGTTTGCCATCTTAGTGTGCTGCCCTGCCCCTGCACCGCCTTGAAGAGCCCAAGTTTTTCCCATGCAGGCAAAAAAAGGTTCAAGCTCTTTAAAGGCTTTTTCATCTCCGCCTGCCATAATCGAAAGGGTGCCGTTTTTAGCTCCTATATCTCCGCCTGAAACGGGAGCGTCTACAGAAAAACATTCTTTTTTCTTTGCCTCATCATAAATCTTTTTTGCCAAAATCGGACTTGAGGTCGTCATATCGGCAAAAATCGTTCCGGGCTTTGCGGTTTTTAATAAGCCCTTTTCTCCGAAATATGTTTCTTCAACATCTTGCGGATAGCCGACAATCGTAAAAATGATTTTACAATTGGGAGCAAGGCTTGCCGGATCATCATACCAAACAGCCCCCTTTGAAAGAATCTCTTCGGCGGATTTTTTTGTACGCGTAAAAACATGCATCTTAGCACCGGCCGCTCTTAATCTTTCGGCCATGCTCTTTCCCATAACTCCAAGGCCTATAAAGCCCACATCGCAATTTTCAACATTCATAATTTAAATTCTCCTTATAAAATTTTTTGCAGGAAGCGGCAGCTTCCGAAAAAAAGTTATTTTTTCTTATAACAAATCCAATAAAACATTCCGACAAAAAAGGCTCCGCCTATTATGTTTCCGAGAGTAACGGGCATTAAATTCTTTATAAAAAAATTAGCCCAATTTATATTTGAAAGAGCCTCGGCAGAAAGGCCTGAAGCGGCAGCATAGGCCGGAACGCTTTTCGAGAAAATCCCCGCAGGGATATAGTACATGTTTGCAACACTGTGCTCAAAACCGGAAGTTATAAAAAGCCAAATCGGGAAAAAGGCGGCAAGCATTTTTCCGGTCATATCCTTAGCGCCATAGCAGAGCCAGACCGCAAGGCAGACCAGCCAATTACACATAATTCCTAAAAAAACAGCCTGCACAAAAGAAAGCGAAACCTTGCCGTAAGCAATTTTTATTGTAATCCCGCCCAAAAGACTTGCACCGCTTGAAAGCTGTCCGCTTTTTACGATTAAAAAAGCAATAAAAATAGAACCTATAAGGTTCCCGATATAAACGGCAAGCCAGTTTTTAAGCATTGCAGTAAGACTTACTTTCTTTTCTAAAACGGCTGCAATTATCAGGTTATTGCCCGTAAAAAGTTCGGCTCCGGCAAGGAGCACCAAGATAAGCCCTACAGGAAAGATAAGCCCTGCAACGAATTTTCCAAGGCCGTAAGTTTCAGGCTTGGCAAAAAGTCCGCAGGCCGCCATATTTGAGCCTTCCGAAGCAAAGGCAATAAAAACCCCTGCCAAAAATCCTAAACAAAGCAGCTTCCACACCGGAGTTGAAGCCTTTGCAATACCCTTTTGCACCGTAACTTCCAAAATCTCGGCCGGATCACAATACATTTTTTCAGACATACACGCCTCCCTAATACCACTATAGCCTGATTATATCATAGAATAGAGTATTTTTCAATTATCAATGTGTTGAATCTAGATTGGAATACCGATTTTGGTATCTTGACTTATTTTTTATAAAAGTATAGAATTACGATTAAATAACGGTTTCGGTCTTGGTGCTCCTTTTAGCTAAGGAGTGAAAAGGGAATCAGGTGAAAGTCCTGAGCAGTCCGGCTGACGTAAGTGAGAGAGTTGGTTTTCAAAATGCCACTGGTTTATTCCGGGAAGGCGAAAATCAATGATGACCTCCGAGCCGTAAGACCTGCCAATGACTATGAGGGTAAAATACAGGTTTTGCCCGTGCCGCACTCTGCTTGGACTCATGAGTTGCAGCAAAATTTATCGTGTTAATCATATTTATTTCCTCTATTGCTCCTTGAGCTGTTTGAAGATTTTGTCAAGTTTTCTTCATTTTGGCTTTGAGTACATCCGATTGATACCCTTGGGTGTACATTTTGAGGAAATCTAAATCCCTTTGCGGACCGAAATCGTTTTTCTTTTTTAGCTCAAAATTCGAATTTTTCCCCCTATAACTTTTAAAAATACAGATTTTAATGTATAATCATCATAAACTATTTTTAAGAAGGATTTTATGGCGAGTACATATGAAAAACTTTTAACCACAATAACGGAAGCCGCAAAAACGGCTAATCTGGAAGAGGACGATTACATATCCCTCTTAAGCCCTGAAAGAGAGATGCATGTTTCAATACCCGTAAAAATGGACAACGGAAAAATCAAGGTTTTTAGCGGATACAGGGTTCAGCATTCTACACTAAGAGGCCCTGCAAAGGGAGGAATAAGATTTCACCAAGATGTAAATATCGATGAGGTACGATCCCTCTCTGCATGGATGACCTTTAAATGTGCAGTTGCCGACATTCCCTATGGAGGCGGAAAAGGAGGCATTTGCGTAAATCCTTCAAATCTTTCAGAAACGGAACTTGAAAAGCTGACAAGAGGCTACACAAGGCGGATTGCATCTTTTATAGGCCCTAAAACGGATATACCGGCCCCGGATGTCGGAACAAATGCAAAGGTTATGTCTTGGATAGTAGACAGCTACAGTGAATATGCAGGAGAATTTACTCCCGCAGTTGTTACGGGAAAACCTCTTCCTCTCGGCGGGTCTAAAGGACGAGTAGAAGCCACAGGCCGGGGAGTTCTTTTTGCAACGAGGGAAATTTTAAAGAAACTTAATAAAAACTTAAAATACCAAAGCGTAGTTATTCAAGGTCTTGGAAATGTCGGCGGCGTTACTGCAGATCTTTTTTATAAAGAGGAAGCCAAGATAATTGCCTTAAGCGATACAAGCAGTGCAATATACAATGAAAAAGGCTTAAATATTCCTCAAATACTCAAACATAAGAAGGAAGGAAAAAAACTGAATTCTTTTGAAGGCGATTTTACAAGACTCTCCAATAAAGAACTATTGGAACTTAAAGCCGATATTTTGATTCCGGCTGCCCTCGAAAATCAAATTACCGAAAAAAATGCATCAAATATTAAGGCCTATATAATCATCGAAGCAGCAAACGGCCCCGTCACCCCTGAAGCCGATAAAATCCTCGAAAAAAAGAATATTATAACGGTGCCCGATGTTCTTGCAAATTCGGGAGGCGTAATCGTTTCATACTTTGAATGGGTGCAAAACCTGCAAGGCTTTTATTGGACGGAAGAAGAAGTCAACAAGCGCCTTGAAGATAAGATGATTGAAGCCTTCAAACTGGTATGGAACGTAAAAGAAACCTATAAGGTCAGCATGAGAAAGGCCGCCTATATTAAGGCCTTAAAAGAACTTGTAGAAACTCAAAAAGTAAAGGGAATTAACTAAACCGTCAATAAACAAAAAGCAGCCTCGACATTTTAAGGCTGCTTTTTTAATTTAAAATCGAAACAAATTCAATTTAAAGTTTATCTATCAGCATTGAACACTTACCCGACGGAATCGGCAAGGTCTTCTTCTTTTCGTTTAGGATATTTATGGTAAAATAATAGAGCTTTTCGCTTTCCATATGTATTTCCCATCCCCTCTGGCTCTTGGACGAAAGAATAGTGATCAGGTTCCTTTTAAGGCTTAAATTTTCGATACCCATGACTTCAAGATTGGGAACAGTCCAGTTGACAGTCTTACGCGGAAGACTTATCGAAAGACCTATAACGTTTTCTATCATCAGGCTGATTGTAGAAAGGCCTACGCTCAAAAGGTATTGTTTACGCGGAAAGGCAGGTTTTCCCTTCCATTGGGCGGGGCCTTCTTTGACAGGAGAATAGGCCTCCCATAAAAAGCCCTGTTTTTTTGAGTTTCCTGCGGGCGAAAGGGTTTCAAGCACATAGTAAAGGTGCCTTATAACGCACTCTCTCGCTATCTCCCAGCGGTTATATTTTTCCAAGCCCTTTACGACAACAAAGTTCAAAATAGGGAAGACGCTGCCGCAGGCACCGTTTCCGTTTTCGTCATATTCAGGCTCATTTGCAGCAAGACTGGGAAAGGGATGATCAACCCCGAAAGTTTTAGGATTGGATAGGTGTTCTACCAGACGGGCAGCCTTATCCTCATTGGGAATCTCGGCAAGCATTGGCCAAAAACCGGCAAGGGTCTTCTTCTTTATCTGCTTACCCTCAGCATCGAGATCATAATAAAAGCCGTCTTCTTCATTCCACATCATGGAATTAATTCTGGTTTTTATCGTAAAATACAACCTCTTATACTGAAAATCTATTTCTTTGTCGTTTAGTATATCTCCCAAGGCAGACATATAAAGGGCATTTACCGCAAGGGCCGAATTAAAATCGGTTAAAAAAACGGACTCTTTTCGGGGCGTATTAGGCATATTGACTGTTTCAAGGGGGCTTTTGTACAGACCGTTATCCGACTTAAACATTTTGTCAATCCAGTCCATGTACTTAATCAAAACAGGCATAATATCCTTTACACGTTTTTTGTTTCCCGTCTTATGATAAATATTGTACTCAGCCCATGCAAATAGGGGCATACCCAGCCCTTCCGGATTATCCCTCTTTAAAACAGGTTCCTTTGTATCAAAATCATATCTATTGCGTATGGCTCCGTTTTCTTCCTGCCTGTCATAAAAAAAGTCGAGAGCAGAATTCGGTGTATAATTCTTATTGGAATAAACAAAGAAAAAAGAAGAAAATATAGTTTCATATTGATTCAAAAAATTGCCGTCCGCTTCGGGATAAATAAAAAAGCCCTCGGTACCCTGTTTGCCGTCGCCCGCCGAATGCCAAAAATCATGAACCCAAGCCCATGTTCTATCATAAATGTCCACGAAATCTTGATCGTAAAAATGAACGCGCGGAAAATCTCTTTTATTCACCTTAACTCCTTATTTTTTTGCAAGACAATATATAGTATATCATATTTTTACAAAAAAGGGTAGTTTTTTAGCAATATTTATAAAAAAAGTTTTAAATCTGAAAAAACTCTCGTTTAATTAATTACCGGCATTGGAAGTTTCTTCTTTTTCCTCGGCGGAACCTGAATTTTCAGCCGGAGTACCATCTTCAGTACCGATTCCGCTTTCAGCACCCTCTTGAACTGAAGGCATCACAGGGATCGGTTCAGGCGGGCGGCCTAAAAAGAGAACAATATCTTCATCATCCTTTTTATGCTTCATTTTTAACAAAAGAGTACGGGTTCTTTCATCATAAACATAGCCTGAAGAATTATATATCTCAAATCTGGGATCCGTTCTAAAATCGATTTCATGGATTTGTATCCTATAAAATGGACGGATACCCCTTATAATCATGTAATGAGTATCTCCTGCCTTAGCCGAAATTCTAAAACCGAATATTTTTGCATCGTTTTTAAGCACATTTATATCGCGTGCAGATGTCCAAGCCCAAATACCGGGCTCGGCCTTTAAAGCCAAGGACTCTTCATGGGGATAGTAGGGGTTATCCTTAACAGCGGCAGGGTACAGTTTTTCGGCATGGAGAATCAAGGCATCATTAGCCATAAGCCCTAACTTCTTTGCTTTATCGCCTTGAATATCGAAGGAAGCAGGTAAACTTGAAGAATTTCCTCCAAGAGAAAAGATGGAAGAATACAGTGCCTGACCTACAGCCTTCCATGTCCCCTTATCGGGATATGAACTTCCATAACGGATTAAAATAGAAGCAGCTCTCAGAGTTTTTTCGGTATCTATGGTCTTTTTATCGGAAGAAATATACAGTCCCTCATCTATAGAAATCAGAGAATCTTTTAATACCGTCTCACATTGTTCGGAATTTTTCATAAAAAGATTTTGTTTATTAGGAAAATAAAAAGCGTAATCCATTGCAGCTTCCAAAAAGCCTGCGGCAAGAAAAGAGTTTAAATCCTCTTGCTTTGCATTAGAAGCTATCTTTTCCAAGGCAGAAATTAAATTTGCCCTTGAGTTGTTTATCAAAAACGGAATAAGGGCTTCCCTCTCAAATACGGAAATTTCAGCCCTTGCTATGCCCGATTCAATACCGGATAAGAGCTTTCTTTGGTAAGCAGCAAGGCTGTTATCGTTTTGTGCAAGATTACCGTAAAATGTAGACGATATATAGCTGCGTTTTTCCTTAGACAAAAGAGAAGACGGAGCAGAGACAAGAGCCTTTGCGTATTCGCCGTTAAAGGCTTTTTCGGCTATATATGCCGTCAAAAGCTCTTCATTATAATTTCTTGACGAGATCACGCTTGAAAAATAATCCAAAGCCTTTTCTCGAAATAATTGCTTCGTTTTGCCGTATTCTTCGTCACTTGCAATAGGGATACGGCTGATAGAATCAAAGTCTAAACTTTCAGATTGAATATAGGTTTCATACAGGGCTGTTTTTTTTGAACTTGAAAGAATAAGGTGGGGAAGTTCCGATGTATCATCGGAATTTCCAAAACCGTAACCGCCTCTGAAAATAAACCGATCTTTTCCATACCTTAAAAATATTTGTTCATCCTGCCTTTCAAGACGGGCCGATTGAGTCAATTTCCAAGGAAAATAAACGGTTTCTATCTCTGACGGCATAGAAACGGAAATTCTTACCGTTTCAACTGTTTCCGAAATGTATGAGGTAAAGTCTATCAAAACATCGTTAGAACAGATAACACTAAAGGAATCTTCGGTTCTTTTGTACTCCAAAACCTTCAGGCTAAGCTCTTCGTTATTGCTCGTTTTTGCAGTAATGGGAGTCTGATCCGTAATGTAAAAATCCAAACCGTTTGCAACTATATGGAGAGGTAAAAGAGGCGTTCTGTTTCCTGTTTCATCAACCTCATCCCGTCCGGAAACGGACATGGCTCCTATTGTATAATAAAAAGTCTTACCTATGGTAAACTGAATGACAAAAATGCCGAAAATAATTAGTATATACAATATAGTTAATGCAATCATCCTACTTGATTTGTGCTTCATAATGTTATAGTTTATATAAACTAAGGAATAATTGCAATACTTATAAGGAGTTATTATGAAAATAACCAAGCAAATTTTTATTTATTTTAGTTTTTTGATGGCTGCCGCCCTCTTTTTTTCATGCAAAACAACTGAAAAGGCCGTAAAATCCCCTGAGATTGAAGAGACAAAAAAAACCGAAAAACCCGGCAAAAAAAGTCCGAGAGAAGAATTTAATGATAAACTTACTCAACTTTCTAAAAAGGGAGATTTAGAGGGCATTTTAAAATTGATAGATGAATCGGACCCTGAACTTACCAAAGATTTTAAGATACAATATCTAAAACTTTCCATACTCATTTCTATGAGGAAAACAAAGGAAGCGGAAACTTTTGCAAATGAACTTTCCAAGGCCTATCCGAATAATACCGACATTCTTTATGCCCAAGTTATGCTGGCCCAAGCCGAAAACAATCTACAAAAGAAAGATCAATATTTGAAAAAAATATTGGCAATAAACCCTAAAGATTCAAGGGCCTTAACCGAACAGGGTTTGGATTTTTACTCTGCCAAAAGATACAATGATGCCAGAAGAAAATTTATAGAAGCTTATAAGGCTGATCCTAAATGTACTGAAGCCCTTATAGGCCTGGGACGCATAAACTATCTTGAAGGAAAACTTGACCAAGCAGAAGCAAATCTAACGGCAGTTTTGGAGCAAGAACCGAATAACAGCACAGCCCTTGCAGAACTTGCCCGTATAAAGTCGGAAACAAACAGAATGTATCAAGCTCTTCAAGATATAAATAAGGCGGCAGAACTTGAGCCTAATAACCCCGGTCATTGGAATGATATAGGCTCTTATAATCTTACAATAGGCAGAAAAGAAGAAGCAAAAAAAGCTTATGACAAGGTTATAGAGCTTACGCCCGATTCCTACGTAGCCTATATCTACCGTGCCGGCATAAACGATGAACTCGGCTACAAAGAAGACGCCCTCGCTGATTACATAAAGGTATGCAACCTTTATCCGCCTTATTATTTTGCACTGGAAGGAGCCGGTATCTTGCTTTGGGAAAAAGAAGACTGGCTAAATGCAGGAACTGCATTTTTAAAAGCCTTAAACAAGGCTCCGGCCTCTTATCAATATGCGCTTTTGTATACAATAAGCCTCTATAAACAAAATAAAAACGTGGATGCAAAAAAATTTATGCAAAACTATCTAAAATCAATCAATCGTACCGAAAAAGAAAACGAATACTTTTTATGCCGCCTTTTTATAGATTTTTCAGGAGATAGTGAGCTTATAAACAGGGCAACAGCAGAAACCGACATGGTAAAAAAAGGGAGACTGTTTTTTTATCTCGGAGAATTTTACAATCTGACCAAAAAATACACTCTTGCAGAAAAGTGCTATGTTCAAGTAATGTCGATAGAAAATCCTGCCTTTTTTGAATACCGTTTTGCAAAAAAAGCCATGGATGAATTTAACTCAAGCACCGGGAAATAGGCTAAAAATGCTTAAAGAAGAAAAAGCCAAGGTACGAAAACTCATAAAAGAATATTTTAAAAGCCCTAAAGTTAAAAGCCTGATACAAAAAGCCGAAGAGCTTCAAAATACCGAAGAATATTGTAAGAATTTTTTAAATAAAATACCGAAATACAGCGAAGCCAAAACCGTTTTTGCTTATCATCCCATAAAAGAGGAATTCCCTACATTGGGGCTTTTAAGGCAGGCAGCAGAGGACAAAAAGACTATAGGCCTCCCCCTCGTTTTAGGTAAGGATTTGGTATTCAAAAAAATGGAATTTAGAAACGGTAAGATAGAGCCCGTTCAAATCGGAACCTTCGGTATTATGGAGCCTGCCGAAGACGCCTTAAACCTCTTTCCTCAAACACAAGAAGAAAAAAACTTTCCTTTGGAGCTTCCCCTCTTGATTTTGGTTCCCGGAAGGGCCTTTTCAAAAAAAGGAGAGCGGATGGGTAGAGGAGGAGGTTTTTATGATCGGTTCTTTGAAAAGCTTTTTAAAAGCATAAAAAAGGAAGAAGTCTGCCTTGCAGGTCTTTGTTTTTCGGGACAAATTTTAGACACAATCCCCATGGGAGAATTTGACCATCCTGTAGACCTTGTCGTAACGGAAGCGGAGGTTTATTCGTGCTGAGGTTAATTTTAATCAGAACAAATAGCTCTGCTTAAAATAAAATTTGATAAAATTATAAAAAATACGGTTTTTCTATTGACATTTTATAAGAAATAGTGTAATATCCTAAAACTTCCTAATTGGAAACATTCCCCTGTAGCTCAGTAGGCAGAGCAAGTGGCTGTTAACCACTGGGTCCGTGGTTCGAACCCGCGCGGGGGAGCTATTCGAATGACGGCTGGCCTTTCCAAGGTCAGCTGATTTTTTAAAGGTAGGTGCGATATGTCAAGAGTATGTGAAATTTGCGGAAAAGGCTCTTTGTCAGGAAATTCGGTAAGTAAGTCCAAAATTCACACAAGAAGAGTTTGGAAGCCCAATCTAGTGAATGTAAAAACAGAAATCGGCGGCAGAACTCTAACCATTAAAATGTGTTCTCGATGCTTAAAAAGCGATTACGTTACAAAGAAAGTTTAGTTTTTTCTTAATTTACTCCTTTTTATTTACATTTCGAGTCCGCCTTTCGGCAGACTCGATTTTTTTTTGCCTTGAAATTTACCTGTATCTTTCACTTAAAAAATAAGCTCTCATTTGAAGGATTTTATTTTCATCTTTTGCTTTTAGACACTCTTTTTCTATATCGCCGTCAAACCACATATAACCGAACATGGGGTCATCGAGGTATTTTTGATACTTCATATTAAGCCATGCGGGGAAGCAAATCCACTTCCAAGCCATAACATCTATTGTATCCTTGTAAAATGAAGGAATCATAAGGGCATCCTCATCTACAATTTTTTCAATCTGTCGATTTACGGCAGCTTTTTCTACATAGGATAAAGAGCCTTTTTCATATTTTTCTAAAAGAATGTCCATTTCAGGATTTGAATAGCCGAAAAAATTATTAAAACTCTTTGATTTAGCAAATGAAGAATGCAAAAGGGTATAATTATCAGGGAGGCGGTAAGAATTAAGACTACCCCACCAAGCTTGGAAGTCTCTGCTTTCAATCTTATCAAAGAGTTTACCCCCTATTTGCCTAAATTCAAGCTTAAGGCCTGCAAGCAGGGCCTGAGCATATAGAAGCCCGAAAGCTTCATATAATGAGGGATCGTCATATAGAATAACAAAACTCAATTCTTTTCCTTGAGAATTTACCAAGATACCTGAAGAGTTTACCCTATCATATCCGGCCATTGAAAAAAGCTCACGGGCTTTTTTAGGATCAAAAGACGGTTTTTTTATATCCGGATTATTAAATTCAGCACTGCCCCATGTTTGACCTGAACCGATTGTGTGAAGCCTGACTCTTTTATCGGCATAGACCCTGCTGATCATCCCATCGATATCAACCGCATAATAAAGCCCCTTTCTTACAAATAGATTATCGAGGGGAGGAGCCTGTGTATTAAAAAATAGGCCCGCCGGCCCTTGTACCGGAACATGACGGCCCCGCCAAAGGTTTATAAAACCGTTTTGTACATCTGCAGAGGCCTCGGCCTTGGCCCATTCTCCCGGATCGTCTATATGAATTACATCGAATAGACCTCGGGCAAATTTTGTAAAAGCAGGTCTTTTATCGCCGGTAATTATCCTATAAAAAATCTCATCAAAATTAGCAATAGCCTTAAAATGAGGATAGGTTTGGGCCCACCAATTTCCAACTTTAGCAAAATGGAGCCCGTTATTATAGTCATACTTTTTAAGAATATAAGGTCCTGTAGTAGGTTCAACCGTACGGTTATACTTTGCAACCCAGTCATCAGGAATTTGCCCCTTATAAAAGTGTTTTGCTATGGGCTTAAAATTACTTATATCTAAAAGTTCCTGTTCAGTATAAATTTGATTATCTAAAACATGTACGGATAAACAAAAGTCATTAATCTTTTTTACTTCAAGATTATTATGCTTTCTGTTTTTTGCAGGATCAACGATTTTTTTGGATTTACAAAATTTGTCAGCAAAGATCCAATCGTCAGCCGTACAAGGCTCGCCGTCCGACCAGAAAATATTTTCGTTGAGCTTATAGTATACCGTCTTAGAAGAAATATCGACAGCCCAAAATACGGCGGAACAGGGCATAAATTCAAAGGTTTCAAATGAGGTCCATAAAAGAGGCATTTGAGTATTAAAAAGCTTTTCACAAAGCTCATCGGCACCCGGCCCCATATAGCGGAAAGTATTCGGTATATCGCCTAAAAACCCATAAAAAATACCGCCTTTTTTTAAGGCCTTAGAAGAAAGGTCTTTAGGATAGGATGTATACCATTTCAAATCGGAAGGAGTTCCGTCAATTCTGAGGTCTTTAACTAAGACGGCCGGAGCTGAAAAATCAGGAAGATTTTCCATTTCATCCTTTAAAATTTTATCGTAAGCATCGGAAGCCGGCTGATCAAGATAAGATACGGTTTTAGAACCGCATGAAGCAAAAAAAAGAGTGCATAAAGCACAAATAAAAAAAAACTTAATTTTCAATTTTTATTACCAAAAATTAAAGGTGCCGTAAAAACGGCACCTCTTATAATTATACCAGATGGCAGGCACACATATGCCCTTCTTCAACTTCTCTAAGCACAGGTTTTTCAACCGCGCACTTATCAATTTTCTTTGAGCAGTTTAAATGGAAAGGACAACCCGTAGGAAGATGAATCGGTGAAGGTATTTCACCTGTAAAAGGAATTCTTCTGCGTCTGTTATCGGGATCAGTATCGGGAATAGCCGCTATCAGGGCCTGAGTATAAGGATGTAAGGGATCTTTATAAATATCCACCGAAGGAGCCATCTCCATAATAGAGCCCAAATACATAACTGCAACCCTATCCGACATGTGCTTAACGACATTTAGGCCGTGCGAAATAAACAAAAGGGTTAGATTTCTTTCTTTTTGCATATCCAATAGGAGGTTTAATACCTGCGATTGAACCGAAACATCTAGAGCACTTACAGGTTCATCGCATACAACGACTTCAGGATCCAAAACAAGGGCTCTGGCTATAGCAATACGCTGACGCTGGCCCCCTGAAAATTCGTGGGGATATCGGTAATAAGCATCTTCCGGAAGACCTACATATTTTAAAAGCCCCATAACCTTTTCTTTTCTTTCGTGCGGAGCCATTTTTGTCTGAATAAGAAGAGGTTCTTCAATGATATAACCGACATTCATTCTGGAATTCATGGAGTCGGCAGGATCTTGGAAAATCATCTGAACATTTCGGCGTACATCCCTCAACTTTCTCTCAGGCAAACTTTCGATGCTCTTGCCTTTATAAAGGACTTTACCTGAAGTGGGCTTATAAAGACGCATCATAGCTCGGCAAAGAGTACTCTTTCCGCAGCCTGTTTCGCCTACAAGACCGAGGGTTTCTCCGGGGTATACTTTTATATTTACCCCGTTTAAGGCATGAACAACATTTTTAGTATATTTTCCCTGAGAAAATTCTTGAACTAAGTCTACTGCTTCAAAAATAGGTTGTCTTTCGGCCATTAGTCTAACTCCTTTGCCCTAAAGCATCTGATAAAATGTCCGGGTTCAAATTCCTCAAGTTGAGGCGTATTTGATCGGCAATAATCGGTTGCATAAGAACATCTTTCTGCAAATCGGCAGGTAGCAGGATAGGCCCTTGGAGAAGGTACTGCACCTTTAATATATGGTAGATGCGTCTTCGGCTCAGAATTCATCTTGGGCATGGACGCAATTAATCCTCTTGTGTAAGGATGACGAGGGTTTTTAAAAATAGTATTAACATCGGCGGTTTCCACAATTTGTCCGGCATACATAACCGCAACATCATCACTGACTTCTGCAACAACACCCATATCATGCGTGATGTACAGAACACTCATATTATTTTTTTCTTGTAAGGCCTTTATTAGGGCCAAGATTTGGGCTTGAACGGTAACGTCCAAGGCCGTTGTAGGTTCATCTGCAATAAGCAGTTTAGGATGGCCTGCAAGCGCCATAGCAATCATAACACGCTGTCTCATTCCGCCCGAAAGCTGAAAAGGATAGTTTTTTAAACGCTGTTCTGCCGACGGCATTTCTACATCTTTTAAAACCTTCAAAACGTGTGTTTGTCTTTCGTCCTTTGCTATTTCCGGACGGTGAAGTTCAAAGACTTCTCCAATTTGCTTTTCAACAATGTGCACAGGGTTTAAAGCCGTCATAGGTTCTTGGAAGATCATCGCAATCTCTGCACCGCGTTTTTTATACATCTCTTCGATGGGCAGATCCAAAATATTTTGACCCTCAAAAAGAATTTTTCCATTGGTAACAATTCCGTATGGTTGAGGTAAAATACGCATAACCGAAGAAGCTGTTACACTTTTTCCGCAGCCTGACTCCCCTACAAGGGATAAAGTCTTTCCTCGTTCCAATTTTAACGATACTCTGTCTATTACCTCTACAGGAGCCCCTGCACCGCTTTTAAAAGCAACGGAAAGGTCCTCAATCGTGAGAAGGTTTTCTCCACTCATAAATACAACTCCGAATTCCGGCGCAGGGGACAATCCCCCGCACCTCAAGATTAACTTTGATTTGGAGGTTTTAAGCTGCAGCTTTAGGCCTGCTTTCCGGCCTCCAAACCTTATTGATTTTTATAATCCTATAACAAAAAGGTCATAGGATTATAAAACTTACAAATTATTCCGAGATATAGCGGGTTGAAGGAGTCCATACACGGGGTTCAAAGGTTTTGCCTTCAGCTTTTGCCTTAAGAACCTCTTGACGGATATCTTCATCAATCCACATATAACCCCAGTACTCTAAGAAGTCGGCCTCAACATCGAGCTTTCTGTTACCCCATGAAGGCATTCTTATCCACTTCCAAACACCGCTTCTCAAGAAGTCGAGGTAGTAATGGGGAAGAACTAAGGCTTCTTCGTGTACAAGGCGTTCAATCTTCTTGTTGTTTTCAGCTTTTGCTTCCAAGGGCGGTCCCGACTCTTCAAATTCAAGGAGTTTTTCCATCTCTTCGCTCCACCAGCCGAAAGAGTTGTTTGTACTTACCTTTTCGGCATTAGCTTTTGAGAAGTACTGCCAATATGAGGGCTCATAACCTGTGCTCATACCGCCCCACCAAGCCTGATGTTTTTTGTTAAGAACAGTATTAAAAGCTCCGCTTTCCATCATCTTAAGCTCAATTTCTACACCGGCTTTTTTAGCCTGTTCTTTAAGAATTGACAATCGCTCTGTGTGGTGAGGCCATGAATACAAAAGCTCAAAGGAAACTCTTTCACCCTTCGAATTCTGTAAGATTCCGTCAGAACCTACAACAGTGTAGCCTGCTTCACCGAGCATTTTTCTTGCCGTATCGGGATTAAAGTCAGGCTTTCTAATTGTGTGGTCATTAAAATCTACACCACCCCATACCTGGCCTAAACCGATGTTGTGATTTCGCTTATATTCGCCATAGAGGGCCTGATCGATCATACCCTGAATGTCGATGGCATAGTACATAGCCTGTCTAACTTTCTTGTTGCTGAACAAGGGGAACTTGGTATTAAAGAAGATACCTTGCATACCCTGTAGGGGGAGATAGTTTACAACCCAGCGGTCTACATAACCTTTGGTAATGTTTTCGTTTGTTGCACATCTTCTCCATGTTGCAGGAATATTCATAGCAAAGAAGTCGAGTTCTCCGTTCCAGAAGTAGTTTTCAACCATGTCCTGTCCGCCGGTGATAACCTTGTATTCGACTGTATCGATATTACAGCGGTTTTTCCAGTGCGGATAAACATTACCCCACCAGTCCTTAACTTTTTCAACGATGAGCATTTCACCCTGAACACTCTTATCAGGATTTACGACATAAGGACCTGTTGTAGGCTCAACTTTCCAGTTATATTCGTTGTACCAGCCTTTTTTAACTTCTCCGTTATGGAAGTGCTTGGGCCGGGGATTAAAGTTAGTAACATCTACAAGAGATACCTTGGGTAACTGGTCCGATTCCAAGTACTTAACGGAAACACAGTAGTCGTTAATTTTTTTAACTTCGAGTTTGCTGTAGTAGTTATTGTACCAAGGAGCCTCGAGGTTGGGAGAACAGAAAGATTCCCAGGCAAAGACAAAGTCATCTGCCGTACATGGAACACCGTCAGACCATTTTGCCTTTTCATTGAGTTTGTAGTAAACAGTCTGATTATCGGCACCGAATGCCCAGTGAGTTGCAGCATAGGGCATGTACTCCTGTGTTTCAGGGTTTGTACTTAGGAATACGGCGTGGGGCCACATTAAACCTCTTGTACCTGTGTTTGATTCGGGACCGACGTACCTAAATGTCGTAGGATACTCGCCCAAAGAAAGATGCAATGTTCCGCCCTTCTTTGTATCTTTTGATGATAAGTCCTTAGGATTGCTTGTAATCCAAACTACTTCCTCAGGCATACCTGAAACCTTGAGGTTCTTGTCCTCTACGGGCGGTGAAGTAAAATCGGGTACACCGGCCGCAGTTTCCTCTGCCATAATTGCTTCAGCCTTAGCGATGGGGCCCTTTGCAGCAGCTCCGCCGTCAGCTCCTGTACCGCCGCAAGCGATGATTCCGAGAGCAACTGAAACCAAAAGAATTAACATAGTTAATCTTTTCAATGTTTTCATAAAATTCCTCCTAATAAAGAATTATCTTATTTTTTATATAATTAACCTAAAAGGCTATTTATATACCGTAAATCTGCGCGGGTCAAAGGCATCCCGCAAGCCCTCACCTATAAAGGTGATCATAACCAAAACAAGTACAAAACCTGCCACAGCCGAAGAAAGAATCCACGGAGCTTCCAAGTATGTAGAAGTTCCGACGCTTAAAAGTTCTCCCCAACTCGGTGTAGGAGGCTGTAAACCGTAACCTAAATAGTCAAGAGAGGTTAAAGCCCCTATATTTCCAGATATTACAAAGGGTAAAGATGTAACGATTAGAACTATAACGTTGGGCAAAATATGCACGGTAATTATACGCCATACACTGGCTCCCATCGACTTTGCAGCCAAAATATAGTCTCTTTCTCTTTCTCTGTATGTCATAGCCCTCATATCCCAAGTTTTTCCTGTCCAGCTGAAAGCTATATTTATTAAAACAAACATGGTAAATGTAGGCTTAAATATTGAAGCTAAGATCATAACCATGTAAAGATAGGGTATGCGCTCCCATATTTCTATAAATCTTTGGAAAATAGTATCAAAGGTACCTCCAAAGTAGCCCATTGCAATACCGATAATAGTTCCGATAAAGTAGGTTGTTGCAGCTACCAGCAAAGCAAAAGACATAGCAATTCTGTACCCGTAAATAAGACGGGCAAATATATCACGCCCGATTCGGTCGGTACCCAAAATATGACGAGTCTTAAAAGAAGGAGAAAGCGGATGGAACATCTGTCCTTTATCGCCTTTTGCAAAACGTATAGTTAAAATCTTTCCGTTTCCAAGGTCAAGTCTGTTATCTTTTGAACCTACCTTATGCCAAATATAGTCCGAAGCATTTACAGATTCATTCGGATGAGAGCGGCCGACAGAAATACCGACCCAATTTCTTGAAGCTGAAGGAAAGTCTGATAAGGGCTGTTTGGATGAGGCAGAATCGGCAAATTTAATCCAAGTATAGTCTTTTTCTGCCATTTTTATTCCGTTTATAACACCTACCGGTATCCACTTATAATCTGCCGGATCATCCATAGGCAGATTATCCTTAGATGTAATTGCAATACCCATACTGGGGGTTCCATCGAAAGTAAGAGCCAAAGGGGCAATAGCTGTATCAGCCTCATAAGGGTTGTATGGAATAAAGGGAAGAAGAACCCAGCCTCTTTTTTCGGCCTTAACATGTTTTTTAAACTCTCTGTAATTTAATTCAAGTTCATTTTCGACTCTGAAACCGAAATCTTCGGCCAAAAGCATTTTACTATAGGTTGGAAAATAGAGTTTACCGTCAACCCACATCATAATGGGCCTGTTTGAAATAAATAACTCGGCAATAAGGGATAGGAGATATAAGACTCCGATAAAAATAAGGGCAAATTTTGCCTTTTTAATTTCTCCAAAGCGTTCAAAACGCTTTTTCATAAGGGGATCCATTCTAAATCTGTTTCTAAATGCTCCCCAATATTCTTTTACAGTATCTAAAAAAGTTTTTGATTTTACATCATCGCTCATACTATTCACCTAACCTTATTCGGGGATCTACCACCGAAAGAATAAAATCGCTTAAAATATTACCTATTAAGCTCAAAAGAGAGGTCATTACCAAGGAACCCAATACTACCGGATAATCTCTATCAACAATTGCTCTAAATGAAAGAAGTCCCATACCGTTTATATTGAATATCTTCTCAATTAGGAAAGCTCCTGAAAAGAAAATGGTTATAAGACCGCCCAATCCGGCAGCAATAGGGATAATACTGTTTCTAAAGGCATGCTTCCACATAGCATCTTTAAATGTTCTACCCTTTGCAACAGCGGTTTTAATATAATCTGCAGCCATATTTTCCATGAGGTTGTTTTTCATAACCATAGTTGTAACTGCAAAAGAACCTATAACATAGGCTATCATGGGTAAGAACATGTGCCAAACATTGTCTATGACTTTTTGGAAAAAATTCATATCCATGTAACTTCGTGAATAAAGGCCGCCTGAGGGGAACCAAGGAATAGTAAATGCAAAAATTTGCAATAAGATAATAGCAACTATGTAGCCCGGGAGAGCGTAACCTATAAATATAAACACCGAGGAAACGTTATCAAAAAGACTCCGGTGTTTTAGGGCTTTTTTTATACCCAGTGGAATACATATTGAATAAATCAAAATAACCGAAATAATACCGAACCTCAAAGAGATCGGAAATTTACTTACAATCATCTGAAATACCGGATCGTTATATTTTGTAGAACGCCCCATATCTCCCCTTAAAAGGCTTCCCATCCATTCGAGATAAGCGATCGGCCAAGGTTTGTCAAAACCGTAAAAGGCTGCAAGTTCAGCCAAAGCTTCAGCATTAAGGGGCTGAGAGTCCTGTCTGCTTGTTTTTCCTGTTTTGCCTTCTTGGGCCATCATTCTCTGCATAATAGCCCTTTCAATCGGACCTCCGGGAACGATGCGGGTTACTGCAAAGACCACCAATGTTATACCTATAAAAGTCGGAATAATCAAAAGCAATCTTCGTACGAAATAGTTATTCATCATAAAGCTCCATAAAACCAAGATACTAATACTACACAGCCGAACCAAATTATATCAGGTTGATTATCTATAAGAGGGAAAGGACGTGCATACTTAGATGTTTGGGATTTTAACATAATGTAAAAAAAAAGTCTAGAGTCTCGGTAAATTTCTATAGTATAATTTACAGTAAACGGCAGGTAATAAACTACAGAAATTTAATCAAAACACCATTTAGCAGATCAAGATGTTTCCGGAAGAGCATTCCCCGTAAATAGCCTGCCTGCACATCATGTTAATTTTCAAGATTCGGTGCAGGGGAAATCCCCGCACCTTAAGATTAATTATTCAGAAACATAGCGGGTTGAAGGAGTCCATACACGGGGTTCAAAGATTTTGCCGTCGGCTTTTGCCTTAAGAACCTCTTGGCGGATATCGTCATCAATCCACATATAACCCCAATAATACATGAAGTCGGCATCAATATCGAGCTTCCTGTTACCCCAGGAAGGCATTCTTATCCACTTCCAAGCACCGCATCTCACAAAATCGGTGTAGTAGTTAGGTACAATCAATGCTTCTTCATGAACAAGGCGCTCAATCTTCTTGTTGTTTTCAGCCTTTTCTTCCAAGGGCGGTCCTGACTCTTCAAATGCAAGAAGTTTTTCCATCTCTTCACTCCACCATCCGAAAAAGTTGGTTGTATCTACCGTTTCGGCATTAGCCTTTGAGAAGAGTTCCCAATATGAAGGCTCATAATCCGTGCTCAAACCGCCCCACCAAGCCTGGTGTTTTTTATTAAGAACGGTATTAAAAGCACCGCTTTCCATCATCTTAAGCTCAATTTCTACACCGGCTTTTTTAGCCTGTTCTTTAAGAATCGACAAGCGCTCTGTGAGACTCGGCCTTGAATACAAAAGTTCAAAAGATACTCTTTCACCCTTCGAATTCTGTAAAATTCCGTCAGAACCTACAACAGTGTAACCGGCTTCGCCGAGCATTTTTCTTGCCGTATCGGGATTAAAATCGGGTTTTCGGATTGAATGGTCATTAAAATCTATACCTCCCCATACATTGCCTAAACCGATATTATGACTTCTCTTAAATTCTCCATAAAGAGCCTGATCGATCATACCCTGAATGTCGATAGCATAATACATAGCCTGCCGAACTTTCTTATTGCTGAACAAGGGGTACTGGGTATTAAAAAAGATACCCTGAATACCCTTCAAGGGTAAATAGTTAGCAACCCAGCGGTCTACATAACCTTTGGTAATGTTTTCATTTGCAGCACATCTTCTCCATGTTGCAGGAATGTTCATATCAAAAAAGTCGAGTTCTCCGTTCCAGAAATACTTTTCAATTATGTCCTGTCCTCCGGTAATAACCTTATATTCTATTGTATCAATATTACAGCGGTTTTTCCAGTTAGGATATTCATGTCCCCACCAGTTTTTAACTTTTTCAACAACCAGCATTTCGCCCTGGACGCATTTATCGGCATTTACAACATAAGGACCTGTTGTAGGCTCAATCTTCCAGTTATATTCGTTGTACCAGCCATTTTTAACTTCGCCGTTATAAAAGTGCTTAGGTCTGGGACTAAAGTTTGCCTTACCAATAAGAGATACTTGAGGCAGTTTGTCTGATTCCAAGTACTTAACGGAAACACAGTAATCATTAATTTTTTTAACCTTAAATTTATCGTAATAATTATTACACCAAGGGTCATCGAGATCGCGGGAACATAGAGACTCCCAAGCAAAGACAAAGTCATCTGCCGTACAGGGAACTCCGTCAGACCACTTCATATGCTCATTAAGTTTGTAGTAAACAGTCTGATTATCTGCACCTAATGCCCAGTGAGTTGCAGCATAAGGCATAAATTCCTGTGTTTCAGGGTTTACTTCTAAAAAGGCTGCATGAGGGTTCATTAAATATGTTGTACTCAAGTTTGATTCAGGCCCTACATATCTAAATGTTGTGGGATATTCATCTAAAGAAAGATGAAAGGTTCCGCCCTTCTTTGTATCTTTTGACGATAAGTCTTTCGGATTACTTGTAATCCAAACTACTTCCTCAGGCATACCTGAAACCTTGAGGTTCTTATCCTCTACAGGCGGTGAAGTAAAATCGGGTACACCGGCTGCAGTTTCCTCTGCCATAATTGCTTCAGCCTTAGCGATGGGCCCCTTTGCAGCAGCGCCGCTACCGGCTCCGGTACCGCCGCAAGCGATAATTCCGAGAGCAACTGAAACCAAAAGAATTAACATAGTTAATCTTTTCAATGTTTTCATAGAATTTCTCCTAATAAAGAGTTATATTAGCTTTTTATATACTTAACATAAAAAAGGATAAAGTTCAAGAAGAGTTATTTATATTTTTAATTATTTATTAAATTAATTTGGAGGCTTTAAGCTAAGGTTTTAGCCCAGCTTTCCGGCCTCCAAACCTTATTGATTTTTATAGTTCTATAACAAGAATGTCATAGAACTATAAAACTTACAAATTATTCCGAGATATAGCGGGTTGAAGGAGTCCATACACGGGGTTCAAAGGTTTTGCCGTCGGCTTTTGCCTTAAAAACCTCTTGACGGATATCTTCATCAATCCACATATAACCCCAGTAATCTAAGAAGTCGGCATCAACATCGAGCTTTCTGTTACCCCATGAAGGCATTCTTAACCACTTCCAAACACCGCCTCTCGTAAAGTCTAGGTAGTAGTGAGGTATAACCAATGCTTCTTCATGCACAAGGCGCTCAATCTTCTTGTTGTTTTCAGCTTTTGCTTCCAAGGGCGGTCCTGACTCTTCAAATTCAAGGAGTTTTTCCATCTCTTCGCTCCACCAGCCGAAAGAGTTGTTTGTACTTACCTTTTCGGCATTAGCCTTTGAGAAGAATTCCCAATATGAGGGCTCATACCATGTGCTCAGGCCGCCCCACCAGGCCTGATGTTTTTTGTTAAGAACAGTATTGAAAGCACCGCTTTCCATCATCTTAAGCTCAATTTCTACACCGGCTTTTTTAGCCTGTTCTTTAAGAATTGACAATCGCTCCGTATGGCTGGGCCATGAATACAAAAGCTCAAAGGAAACTCTTTCACCCTTCGAATTCTGTAAGATTCCGTCAGAACCTACAACAGTGTAACCGGCTTCGCCGAGCATTTTTCTTGCTGTCTCGGGATTAAAATCGGGTTTTCGGATTGAATGGTCGTTAAAATCTACACCGCCCCATACCTGTCCTAAACCTATGTTGTGGTATCTCTTATATTCGCCATAGAGGGCCTGATCGATCATACCCTGAATGTCGACGGCATAGTACATAGCCTGTCTAACTTTCTTGCTGCTGAACAAGGGGAACTTGGTATTAAAGAAGATACCTTGAACACCCTGTAAGGGAAGATAGTTTACAACCCAGCGGTCTACATAACCTTTGGTAATGTTTTCGTTTGTTGCACATCTTCTCCATGTTGCAGGAATATTCATATAAAAGTAGTCAAGCTCTCCGTTCCAGAAGTAGTTTTCAATCATGTCCTGTCCGCCGGTGATAACCTTGTATTCGATTGTCTCAATGTTACAGCGGTTATTCCAATGAGGATATTCATGCCCCCACCAGTTTTTAACTTTTTCAACAACTACCATTTCACCCTGAACGCATTTATCGGGATTTACGACATAAGGACCTGTCGTAGGCTCAATCTTCCAGTTATATTCGTTGTACCAGCCTTTTTTAACTTCTCCGTTATGGAAGTGTTTGGGTCGGGGATTAAAGTTAGTAGCATCTACAAGAGATACCTTGGGTAACTGGTCCGATTCCAAGTACTTAACGGAAATACAATAGTCGTTAATTTTTTTAACTTCACGTTTGCTGTAGTAGTTATTGTACCAAGGTTCCTCAATGTTGGGGGAACAGAAAGATTCCCAGGCAAAGACAAAATCATCTGCCGTACAGGGAACACCGTCAGACCACTTCATATGCTCGTTAAGTTTGTAGTAAACAGTCTGATTGTCGGCACCGAATGCCCAGTGAGTTGCAGCATATGGCATAAATTCCTGTGTTTCAGGGTTTACACTTAGGCATACTGCGTGGGGCCATACCAGGCCTCTTGTGGATGTGTTCGATTCGGGACCAACGTACCTAAATGTCGTAGGATACTCACCCAAAGAAAGATGCAATGTTCCTCCCTTTTTTGTACCTTTCGACGATAAGTCTTTCGGATAACTTGTAATCCAAACTACTTCCTCAGGCATACCTGAAACCTTGAGGTTCTTGTCCTCTACGGGCGGTGAAGTAAAATCGGGTACACCGGCCGCAGTTTCCTCTGCCATAATTGCTTCAGCCTTAGCGATGGGGCCCTTTGCAGCAGCTCCGCCGTCAGCTCCGGTACCGCCGCAAGCGATGATTCCGAGAGCAACCGAAACCAAAAGAATTAACATAGTTAATCTTTTTAGCGTTTTCATAGAATTCCTCCTAATAAAGAATTATCTTATTTTTTTATATAATTAACCTAAAAGGCTATTTATATACCGTAAATCTTGCGCGGGTTAAAGGCTCCCCCTCAAGACTTCGTCTAAATTTGGTCAAGACCGACAAAGGTTCCCTTTTTGCAGGTCAAGATATTTCCGCAAGAACATTCGCCGCAAATACCTACCCCGCACATAGTGTTCATCTCTAATGACATAAAAATCTGATTTTTACGCACACCCAATTTTAAAAGAATTTCGGAAGCCCGCCGCATAAAAATCATGGGCCCGACCAGATAGGCTGTAAAAAAGTCAGGCTTACCCATATTTTCGGCTTTTTCTTGAATCGGGAGACCGGTATTTCCTTCAATATTGTCTTTTTGGAATTGATTCAGCACCCTTCCGATAACGCCTTTATCGACAACTTTTTTATAGGCACCGCATTCAATAAGAATTTTTTCGATACCGTTGGGCTCCTTCTTTTTAATTTCTTCGGAAGTTCCTATGTATGTAGAAATTAAGGCTCCTTGCTTTTTTAGGCGTTTTGCAAGGGCAGGAAGGACAGCAATACCCGTTCCGCCTGCAATTAAAAGAGCATTTTCGGTTTTAGGAGGCTTTATTCCTTTGCCGTAAAGCCCCCTCATATAGATTGTATCCCCTTCTTTTAGCTCAAAAAGGGCCTCGGTAAAGGGGCCGCGTTTTTTTATGATAAGACTTATAGGATCGGCTTCAGCAAGGGAAAAAGGCTTTTCCCCGACTTCCGGAATCCATAAGAAGACAAACTGCCCTGCTTCGAATTTACACTTTCCGTTTAGGGTAATTATAATGATATCTTCGCTTTCTTTTTCGATTTTGACGATGGTCTTAGCTTCATATTTCAAGGCTCTTGTTTTACGCAAAAAGGAAGAAGTTTTGTCGGTTTCTTTGCCGCGTATGCAGTTTAGAGTATCCGAGGCAAGGTTTTGAAAAAAAGGCTTTAAATCGTCTTGTTCAAGCATACCGCAGGCAGAGCCTATGCCTATTATATCGGCACCGGCCCTAACGAGTTCGGCAGCTTGAGAGCCCGTCATAACGCCTCCCATTCCGATTATAGGAATTTCTTCTCCTACAGCCTTCCGTATTTGCCCTATACATTCCAAAGCCCTTGGAAAAACCCATGAGCCGCTCATACCGCCCTTTCCGCCCAGTTTATTTTGTAAGATGGGCTTTCCCGAATGGGGCTCAATGTAAACCTTGGGGCCTACGGTGTTGATAGCCGTTATGCCGTCTGCGCCTGCTTCGATTACGGCGGAAGCTATGGCTCCTATATCTTCTACATTTGGGGTAAGTTTTACAAAAATCGGCACGGCACAATCGGGTAGGGCTTTTTTTATCGTTTTTATGTACTCCGAGGCAATCGTAGGGTCGCAGCCTATGGAAGCACCGAAGCCGGCCGAAGCATGGGGACATGAAAAGTTAAGCTCAAAGCAGTCGGCTAATTCTTCAAAGCCCTTCACAAGGCTGATAAAATCTTCAGGGTTTGAGGCCGAAAGGGAAACATTTAAAATAGAATCGGTTTTCCATGAGGAGCGGAGCTCTTTAAGTTCTTTTACGGCCTGTTCCATTCCGCAATTACGAAGACCGACGGAATTACCGAAACAGCCCAATTCGGGCTCGCAAAGGATGGGCTCCCGGTTTCCCGGATTGGGAAGCACCTGAAAGCTCTTTGTGGTTACAAGACCGAAGCCAAGCTCATCGGCACAGAACCTTATTAAATTAGGTTTTGTAGAAAGAACGCCGGAAACGGTTGCAAGGACAGGAGCAGACCTTCCTTCCCTGGCTGCAAGCCCTGCATTTTTAATTTTTTGTATTATTTCAGCCTTATTTTTCATTCCCATTTCCTGCCGATTTTCTTATCTATTGATATTCATATAAAAAACGATACCGACCTGATAAAATTTAACTTGAGTTTTTTTATCGGTATCAATAATCTTCGTTTGGTAAAAACTACCCTCAACCTCATTTTTATAAACCGGATAAGTATACCATTGGGCTAAAAGCATTATATTATAATCTTTTTTAATATTAAAATTAATGATGGGGCCGAAGGTGGTTAGGAATAGATCTTCACCCCATTTTTTATTATCCAGTCCTTTGGGAGAAGCAAACAGTTTTTTTTCTACATCTATTTTCATTGCAATTAAATCTAAAAATAACGGCATTTTGTACCCTATTACATAGGAACTCATGTATCGCCAACCATTGCGGTTTTCTCCGGAATCGGCTTGATAAAGCCATGAAGTTTCGGAATTTACTCCGCTCATAGCCTTATAAAGAGCATACTGATCCGTTTTAAAAATAACATGGCTCCAATCATGGGGTATGACGGCTCCTAGGTCAAACTGAAAAGTTCCTCCTAATGTAAATGAATATACAGCTTTACTAAAATTTATAGGGATCTTGTTTGTCTTTCCTCCCTTATCCTCGTTAATAGCCGTACCTAATAACTTATCTGAAAGTTTCCAACCTGATCCGACACGGGACTCGGTATAAAATTCCAAAAAAGCAATAGGCGTCCAAACAATGCCGAATTTTCCTTCAAAACTTATGGGACTCAATTCCGCCCCGATTTTAAAGTTGATATTATTATCTTTTGTCAAAGGATTATCAAACTGCATAAGCGGAACTTTAAAATTCTGAGTTACGCCTACCAAGGCTTGAGGCGGCCATGTAACAATAGCATTTATGGTTGTAGTATAGGCAAGTTTTTTATTACTATGATGTTCTGAAGAATGGCTTTTATGTTCCTCTTCATGGGCAGTCAAAGGTAAAAATAAAAACGAACACAAAGCGATACCGATAAAAAGTTTTTTCATAAAATGTAACTCCTATTTTTTAATCTTAAAGTTTTATGATTTTATCACATAGCAAGTATAGGGTCAAGATATTTTATAAAATCTTATCAATCCATTTTTAAAGACTTGCTTGACAGAATCGGAATTTACCATATAATATATCTATATGATACATTTAATTAAAGATATTTTAACCTCCGAACCTAAAGGCCAGGCAATCGATGTTTACGGCTGGGTTCGCACAAAGCGGGAAACCAAGAATTTGGTTTTTATCGAGATCAATGACGGCTCTTGTTTTGCCTCCATTCAGGCAACATTTGACAGGGATAAGGGTCTCGATAATAATACTGAAGCGCTCTTAAAAAAAGCCGGTACCGGGGTTTCGGTAAAGGCATCGGGCAATCTCGTTCCCTCCCCTGCGGCAGGACAAAGAGTTGAGCTTCAGGCCAATAATATCCATATCTTCGGTGATGCTGATCAGGAAAAATATCCTTTACAAAAAAAGCGTCATAGCATGGAATTTTTAAGGGACGTAGCTCACTTGAGGGCTCGTACCAATACCTTCGGAGCTGTTGCCCGTATGAGAAGCCAGATGGCCTATGCAATCCACACTTTTTTTCAGGAAAGAGGTTTTCAATATGTGCATACTCCGATTATTACCGGCTCGGACTGCGAGGGTGCAGGCGAAATGTTCCATGTTACAACCTTCGATATAGAAGAAACAGTAAAAAAAGCTTTAAGAGAAAAAAAGGATCCCGATTCTTTTAAAATAGATTATTCTCAAGATTTTTTCGGCAAGCAGGCTAACCTGACCGTTTCAGGCCAGCTTGAAGGAGAAACCTATGCGACGGCTCTTTCGCGCATTTACACTTTCGGCCCGACTTTTAGAGCGGAAAACTCGAACACAAGCCGCCACCTTGCAGAATTTTGGATGGTTGAGCCCGAAATGTCCTTTTTTACCATAAAAGAAAACATGGAGCTGGCAGAAGACTTTATCGTCTATCTTTTAAAATGGGCCTTGGAAAAATGCAAAGAAGATCTGGAATTTTTTGATTCAAGAATCAAAAAAGGGCTTATCGAGATGCTCAACAATGTTGTAAACACGCCCTTTACTCGTCTTACTTACACGGAGGCTATAGCCGAGCTTGAAAAGCACATTGACCGCTTTGAATTTAAACCCTACTGGGGCTGCGACCTCCAGAGCGAACATGAAAGGTTTTTAACCGAGGAAGTGTATAAGGGACCGGTAATAGTTACAAACTATCCCAAGGAAATTAAGTCCTTCTATATGAAGGTGAACGAGGACGGAAAAACGGTGCGGGCAATGGACGTGCTTGTACCGGGCTTGGGCGAAATAATCGGGGGCTCGGAAAGGGAAGAAAACCTCGATATTTTGCAGGGCAGAATTAAGGAATTAGGTTTAAGGGAAGAAGACTATTGGTGGTACCTTGACCTCCGCCGATACGGTACGGTTCCTCATTCTGGATTCGGGCTCGGGTTTGAGCGGCTTCTCCTCTATGTTACGGGTATGGGAAACATAAGGGACGTAATTCCCTTCCCCAGAGCACCAAAATTAGCCGAGTTCTAATTTTTTAGTAAAAAAATTTAAGACTTAAAAAAAATGAAGCACAGCACAAACGGAATTATAAAATTTATTTTTGTTCTATTTGGGGCTGTGCTTTTTTGTGTATTGAGCCTTGCAGGCTTTATTTTTTTCCATGTTTCGGAATTAAAAAAAGCTCAGCCTCTTGAGGTTTCACAAAAAGAAAAAACGGCAGCTCTTAAAACCTTTTACAGCCGGAATAAGATTAATAACGAGTTTCCGCCCCTTAATTCCATAGAAAATTTTTTGCCCGTAAAATCATCTTCTTCTGAGATTACCCCCTCGGCCCAAAAAATAGAATTACCTAAAATCGATGCCGAGTCCTACATTCTTATTCACGCAAACACCGGCACAATTTTAGCCGAATCCAATGCCGATAAAATAATCCCTCCGGCTTCCCTTACAAAGCTGGTAACAATTTATACCATGCTTCAAAAACCTGAATTTAAAGATTTGAAAAAGGTCGTTTTTCCGCCTAAGGAAGCTTGGGCAATTTTTCTTCCAAAAGGAGCGGCGTGGATGGGCTTGGGAGAAAATCAAAGTTTAAGTATAGAAGAGCTGATAAGGGGAATGGCGGTTTGCTCGGGGAATGATGCGGCCCTTGCAGCTGCCCTGCTTACGGAAGGAAATCTTAAAAAGTTTACGCTTAAAATGAACGAGGCCGTTAAAACGATGGGCTTAAAATCCACCCGCTTTGAGGATTCTTCGGGCTTAAGCGAAAAAAATCAAACCACGGCAAGGGACTTTGCCTTATTTTCCCTCCATTACTTAAAACAATATCCTGAAAACTTAAAAAAGTTTCATTCGGTAAATGAGATAAGCTATCCCCAAAAACACAATATTCTTATCAAAAAAAGCTCCGAAGGTTTAAAGGAGTTTCAAATTAAGCCTGCCACCAATACCCTCCTAAAAAAAATAGAAGGCTGTGACGGTTTAAAAACGGGTTTTATTTACGAGTCCGGTTTTAATATTTCGCTTACGGCTCAAAAAAACGGAGAGCGTTTTATTGCGGTCATCCTCGGCGGTCACGGCAAAAACTTTACCGAAGGAATTTTTAAGCGGGAGCAAAATTCCATCAAGCTTATGAATTTTGCATTCGACAATTTTAAAAGTTTTGACATAAGGGAGCACAACAAAATTAAAAGAAGTGTAAGAGTCCTAAGTGCAAACCTAAATGTAAAAACTTCCGCCTTTATACCTCTCCTCGCCGATAAGGACTTTTCGCAAGACTATCTTACGGTTTTTAAAAATGATGAGAGGCATATAGAACAAGTTATAATTTTACCTGATACAATAGCGGCGCCTCTTTTTGCAGGTCAGCAAATCGGCCGTATAGAATATAGAATTAAAGATTCAGACATTGTGCTAAAAACCATTCCTCTTATCTGCCCGCTAGATATAAAAGAAGGTTCATCTTTTAGAAAATTTATGGACGGCTTTTACCAAAAGTTTTAATCGATAGTTTTATAAAAAGTAGTAAATCTTTCAAATAATACATACAACATAATTGATGATAGACTATAAAAATTCGTCCAATACGGACAAACCCGATATGAGGGAAAGGCTTTTAGAGTACGGGCCTCAAAACTTAAGCGACTCCGATTTGGTGGCCATTCTTTTACGGACAGGCATTAAGGACAAACCTGTAAAAGAATTGGCCGATGATATTATTCTGCACATAGATAGAGCAAGGCCTGAAAAAATCGAGGGCTATCTGCGTTCTATCCGCGGGATGGGAGATTCAAAGATTTCAACGATTCTTGCTGCCATGGAATTGGGAAGGAGGTATTATGACAACAAGAACCGCACGATTTCACACCCGACCGATGTAGTTCCGCTTTTACAGCACTATGCAGATAGGGATAGGGAGCATTTTATCTGCGTCTCGTTAAACGGAGCAAACGAAATTATTGCAACCCGTGTTGTGAGCGTCGGCACTATCAATAGAACAATCGTGCATCCTCGTGAAGTGTATTCAGACCCCTTAAAAGACAGGGCTGCTGCAATAATTGCGGCTCATAATCATCCTTCGGGAAATTTGGAACCCTCAAGCGAAGATATGGAATTGACAAGACGCCTTTACGAGGCCGGGAAAATTTTAGGTGTCAAACTTTTGGATCACATAATCTTAGTCCCTAACGGAAATTTTTTCAGCTTTGTACAAAGCGGAACGAGGTTCGATATTTAAAAGCTAATCAAAAAAGAGGCAGAGGCCGATCACTTCTTTGCAGCCTCCCTCTTTTAATGCCGCCGCACAAAAGTTAAGGGTTGCTCCCGTAGTCATAACATCGTCTAAGATTATGAGCTTTTCCGGTAAGGCGGTTTTTAAATCTTCCGATTTTGAAAAGGATTTTTGCTCTTTTAAAAAAATCTTCCCTTTTAGATTGCTTGCCCGTTTTTCACGGGAAAGGCTTTTTTGGGAAGCCCCGTCCTTTCGTTTTAAACAACGCAATATTGGAAGATTATAAATCCATTCCAAATAAAGGGACAAATCTTCTATTTGATCCCAGCCCTTGCTTTTAATCTTTTTAGGACGGGGCGGAACCGGCACCATCGGAAAGTTTTGAAGTTCAGGAAGTCCTTCGATAAAGGAAGCAATAGCAGAAGCATAAATTTCCGCAAAGCCCCTCATGTTTTGATTCTTCCATAAGCGTAAAAGCTCTCCTCCCCTGCCCTTGTAAGGATAAATGGTGTAAACCCTTTTCACAAAATCGGATTGAACTGAAATCGGTTTTGCACAATCTTCCTTTTCGGTCTTTTCCCTTTCTTCTGTTTTTAGTTTTTCTTTTTCTTTTAATTTAGCCCTGCACCCCGTGCAAAACTCTTTTTCGGAAATCAAAATTTTTCCGCAAGATGAACAAAACTTTTCAGGATTTTGAAGCCGGAATAGAACAGGCTCGGTAATTTCTTTTTGTAAACATTTGCTGCACAGCGGAATACCCGTTCCGGTTTCTTCCCCGCAAAAGAAACAAACTTGCGGACAAATTATACGAGCATAAATATTCCGCAGATAAGTCAAAGCTCTTAGTTTAATTCTTTTTATCATGATAATACTCCTATTAGTATTATCATAATTTTATAAATCGTTTAGTAATTTTTAAAAAATAATTTATAAAAAGTTTACATTATTTCCATAAAAGGAATGAGTACCAAGTTCATTGCATTTTGAAGCACTATCCTTGTAGCCCTTGCCAATTCCATTCTTGTATAAGAAAGGTCGGCATCATCGCCTGAAAGAATGGGGCAATCGCGATAGAAGCGGCTGAATGCCTTTGAAAGCTCATAAAGATAGGCCGTAAGGGCACTCGGGTCTTTACGCAAAGCAGAGCGTTCAACCTGTTCGGGGAAGTCCTCTAAGGTCTTTAACAGTTCCCATTCGGATTCATTTGTCAAAAGGGAAGCATTGAGTTTTCCGTTCTTTAACTTTTCTTTGCCTTCGGCTGTTTCGGCCTTTCTTAAAATGGAAGAAATTCTGGCACCCATGTATTGAAGATAGGGGCCTGTATTCCCGGTAAAGGAAAGGGACTCTTTAGGATTAAAAAGCATATCCTTTTTAGGGCTTACCTGCAAAAGAAAATAATGCAGGGCTCCTACGGCAATGTTCTCGGCTGCAACTGCGGCATCACCCACTTCTTTTTCTCTTCCGTTTTCTTCAATCTTTTTTAAGGCTTCATCTTGAAGAGAATTGATAAGGTCATCGGCATCCACAACCGTACCTTCGCGGCTTTTCATTTTTCCTTCAGGCAGGTTTACCATTCCGTAAGAAAGATGATAGAGGTCGTCGGCCCATTCGAAGCCGAGCTGTTTTAAAACATAAAAAAGCACCTTAAAGTGATATTCCTGTTCGTTTCCTACAACATAGATCATCTGATTAAAGGGCCAATCCTTGTGGCGGGAAATTGCCGTGCCTATGTCCTGTGTCATATAAAGAGAAGTTCCATCGCTTCTAAGCAATACTTTTTTGTCTAGCTTGATGGGAGCGAGATCAACCCAAACGGAACCGTCCTCTTCTTTATAAAAAACTCCGGCCTCCAAACCTTTTAATATCTGATCCTTTCCTTTTAAATAGGTTTCACTTTCAAAATAAAGCTTATCGAAAGAAATGCCCGTTCTCTTGTAGGTTTCCTTAATACCGTTTATTGCCCAACCGTTCATCTTTTTCCAAAGCCCGATTAGTTCCTTGTTTTCTCCGGCTTCCCAATCCAAAAGCATCTGCTTAGCTTCGGCCTCTGCCTTTTCGGGATTTTCCTGACTGTATTTATGGAAAGCAACATACATGTCCCCGACAAAGCGGTCGGACTTTATATTTTCGCTTTCGGGAGTTTTTCCTTCGCCGAATTTTTGATAGGCTATCATGGACTTACAGATATGAACGCCTCGATCGTTTATAATGTTTACCTTAAAAACATCGGCCCCGCAAAATTTTAAAATACGTGAAATACTTTCACCCAAGGCATCATTACGCAGATGGCCAAGGTGAAGGGGCTTATTTGTATTCGGGCTCGAAAACTCAATCATAATTCTTTTACCGGAAAGAGAAGAAGTTTTTCCGTAGTTTTCTTTTTCCTTTAGAACCTTATCCAAAACATTCGAGGCTAAATCCCCTTTGGCAAGAAATACATTTAAATAAGGGCCGATCGCCTTAGGCATTCCGTATTTTTTTATATCCTCGTTTTCTAAAAGACGGGCACAAACATCGGAAGCAATCTTTGCAGGAGAGGATTTAAAGCTCTTTGCAAAGGTAAAAAGAGGAAAGGCCACATCCCCCATCTCGGGATTAGGAGGAGTTTCTATATTTATCTGTTCAGGTAAAATCTTATCGCATGTTTCGGGAGCTATCCCGTTTAAGGTGTCGGCAATAATTTTTTGCCACATAGTTTTAATATCTTCCATAATAGGCGGATTATAACAGATTTTTTGAAAGTTTTCAATCGGGCTTGAGCGGTTAAATTAATCATCAATCAAATAAACCGCAGCGAGCGCCAAGCGTTGAGCTAACGCTCAACTTCACAAAGGGATATTAAAAGTCTGGCTATAAAACATCCTAAAAATTCTTTGCGTCCTTAGCGGGCTCCGCGGTTAAATTAAGCAGTAAAAAAAAATCAACGGTCGTTTTTTTTATTATTTATTTTTTCAACGGCAAAAGCATAAAGAGGCCCGCCAATCAACAAAACTATGGGAATGGCTAGCAAATACCAGTCATATCCATAAAGTTTTTGCACACGAAGATAATGAATAAGACTTAGTATTATTATAAATGATAGTGACCATAATAAGCCTTTCTTAACATATAAAAAATATTTTTTCATATAACCCCCTTCTTGCAAGTATTTTTTAAAAACCATACTAAAATTTTAAGAATTATGCAATAAGACTAATTTTTCTCGGTTAAATTAATCATCGATCAAATAAACCGCAGCGCACGCCAAGCGTTGAGCTAACGCTCAACTTCACAAAGGGATAATTTAAGAATTGATTATAAAAACATCCTAAAAAATTCTTTGCGTCCTTTGCGAGCTTTGCAGTTAAATTAAACAGATAAAAACTTTTGCTCCATCAAAAGTTTGTCCTCTCCCCTAATTTGTCTTTTCCCCTAATTTTCTTATTTCTTCCAAACATGTCTCTAAAGCATCTTTACCTGGAAGATTATAAATATCGGGAACTGTACCTACTTCATCTTGGCAATAACCTTCAGTGTTTAGTCCGTAAACATAATCAAAAAAGAATATTAATCCGCTATTGGGTAAAACGAAGTGCATGGGGTAAAGCCCATTCATTCCTGCCCCACCTGTATTCTCTCCTACCAACACAGCAAAACCTATTCTTTTACAAGCACTTGCTAATTTATCGCTTGCAGAATAACATCCGTTATTTATAAGAAGCCAGAACTTTTTATCTTTACGAGGTTTATATCCCATAATCGGTCTTAAAGCAGCATATTCGGTTATAGCGTAAGCTTTATCATTTTTAATAGTTCCGCAATTTTGAATATTAGGTATATTTGATTTTTCTATAGACTCAATACTCTGATGGCGTGAACACATAAAATCCAAGTAAGGCTTTGTGTATTTGTTTTCATTATATAACACATAGCGCTTATAATAAGTATTTTCTTTTAAATGGGGTTCTATAAGAAGTAGAGCATCTTCATAAGCTCCACCGCCATTATCCCTTATATCTATTATTATATGTTTATAACCGGATGTTTCGAGAAAAAATTTATCTATTGTATCAAGATATTTTTTTCTTTGACCTATACCTGTAATTAAAAATGAATTTACCTTTATATAAGCTATTTTTTTATCTTCAATTATTTTTTGTGAAACATAAATTTCAGTCGGAGAATCTTTTGCAGGATACACAGAATGTCTAAGATTTAGTCCGGATTGTTTTGCAAAATTAGAATAAAAATTATGTACCAAAGAACGGTAATCATCAAAAAGTTTTGATGAAAAATTGCCGTCAAAATATGTAGAATAAGATACATTATTAGGGTATAAATGTCCAAAATATTTATCTGATGTAATAGCTCTGCAAAGCAGGTTATAAAACTCGTAATAATCTTTTTCGGTATAAACCTTTTCTAAATTAGAAAAGGAAGTTTCTTTTAAGTATTTTAAATCGACACCTTGTCTTTCACACACTTCAGTAAAAGGATAACCTATATAAATAAAATCCCAAAAATATTCATAATCAGTCTTCATTTTTTCAAAAGAAATAAACCGTTTCGGTTCTTCTTTTTTCTTCGATAATATTATAGCCGAAATAAAAAAAGCTGCTAAACAAGAATATAGTAAAAACTTAATAATGAATTTTTTATTAAAAGTTATTTTCATATTCACATCCTTAATGCTTGAGGTAAGAATATATAACCCCAAGCATAGAAACTTTAATTATCGGTTACCGGCATTTCCATTATTAGTATCATGACCTCCGCCGCCTTTCTTAGGATGGCCGGGACGCTTCGGATATCCCATTATACGATATTGTCCTGCATCATCAGGAGCAGGACCGGGCTTAACTCCCGGAGGTGTAGGGCTTCCTCCCTCAACCATTACCATCTCTGTTTCAGACACAGGCTGAAACCCTTTTCTTAATAAATTGTTCATGTAAACTCCTTTGTCTAGGCTCCTACACCTTAGCCTCAAATAAATTTTAGGCTAAGGTAGCATACTTTATTTAGTTTTAATAACCGCGGCGAACGCAAAGGAAAAAGATTACTAAGAAAAACAGTAGGTTTGTCTTAATGATAATCCATACCTCTAAATCAGGGGAGAAGAAAAACTTTTGCTCCATCAAAAGTTTGTCCTCTCCCCTAAATTTTTTATCTATCAATTCCTTTTTAGCTGACTTTCAATTAAATGTATTTCAGCTAAACAAGTCTCTAAAGCATCCTTATCGGGGAGATTTTTTATATGAGGAGATGTTCCCGTCTCACTGTTACATGAACCGTCAGGATTAAATCCGTAGCCCATATCGCTTTGAATGAGCATGTGACTCTGGGGAAGTTTTAAGTAAAGGCGATTTGGTAAAAGATTGAGACCCTCGCCTCCAGTGTTAGCACCGACTACTGTAGCAAAATTTATATAGGCATCATTTTTATATCTTGCAAAATACGCAAACTGATCTCCAGCAGAAATAGTATCAGGCCCTATCAATATCCATACTCTGCCTTGGAAATTTATTCTTTCTTCAGAAGGCCTTATAGTACGGACATAATCAATATATGAATCAAATTCTTTTCTATCTTCCTTATTTAAATTAGCAAAATCACTATCATCTATATTGTCCTTTGTTCCGAAAGGTTTTTCAAAAAAATTATCTTCAAGTATTTTATAAAATTTATTTTTACTGTTATAAGCAATTCGAATAAAATATTCAATAGGCTCTTTAATAAGAGGAGCAACTATATACTTGCGCCATAGATAGGAATGACCGCCTGAATTTTCACGCAAATCTATAATAAGATGTTTATATCCTTCAAAGGCTTTTAATATACCGGTTAAATTTTGGATATAAGCATCATGAGCTCCATAGGGTGAAAAACTTTTTACATTGAGATAAGCTATTGCTTTATCTTCAATTATTCGGCTTTCAAGCATTGCGGCATTTGCCTCGTCAAAGCTGCGTTTATCTACAGGTATCTCGACTCCATATTTTTTTTCTAAGCCTCCGAGCTTATCTTGTTTTAGAGATTGAACCATATTCATTACAGCTTTTTCATAAAAACGGTTTACTTCATCATCCGTATCGTAAATACGTGTGTTTTGAACTTTTCTTGTTTTAGTATCTGTTTGATTAGGGTCATAAATGCTTAGATGCCCTATCTGTCTATTGCCTGTTATTCTATTAAACATACCGAGATAAAATAAACAATACTCATATTCATTTCTAGGTTCGTTAAGACGATTCAAATACTCTTCCTTAATGGTTTTTAAATCGACCCCGGCTCTGATACATACATTTTTAAAAGGATAACCGTTTTCAACGAAGTCCCAAACATAGTCAAAATCATCTTGCATCTTTTGTTTAGGCATAAAAGTACCTTTATATAAAGCATATTCTTTTTGATACGGAATATAATAAATAAAGATAATACAAGCTGAAATTCCGGCAAGAAGTAAAACTGTTATGAGTGTAAATAATGTTCTTTTATTCATATAAAGCCTTTTTTTTATAGACTGCTAGACCTATAAGCAAATAAATTCAATATTATTTTCTATAAAAAAGTATAGCATACTTTATTTATTTGTCAACTAATGTTTATAAATATGTTTTATTTATTTTTAATAAACCGCAAGGAACGCAAAGAACCGCAAAGACTATTAAAGGTTTGGCTATAAAAATATCCTAAAAATTCGTTGCGTCCTTTGCAATCTATGCAGTTAAAGCTGAGAGCTAAAAGATAAATTAACGAAAAATTTTTAAAATCAAGACTCTTGCATAAAAACATCAAAAATGCTAAAATATCGCACAATTTTAAATGAGGTGAAAAATGATTAGAGGCGGAGATATAGCTAAGGGCACGGTTTTGCTCAATAAGGGAACTCCCTATTTAGTTGTTGAGAGGGAATTTGTCAACCCCGGAAAGGGCGCGGCCTTTGCCCGTGTTAAAATGAAAAATCTGAGAGACGGTTCTGTTTTGATGCAGACTATCAAAACGGCAGACACCGTTGAAGATGCGGTAGTAGATACACACAAGAGTCAGTATCAATACAAGGACGGCGACCAGTTTATGTTCATGGATACGGAGAGTTTTGAATCCATTTCCGTACCCGCCGAAACAATAGGCGACAAGGAACATTATCTAAGAGAAGGCGATGAATACGATATTCTCATCTGGGAAAACGAACCTATCGATGTAAGGATTCCCACAAAGATGATTTTTATTGTAGAGCAAAGCGAAAACTATATAAAGGGAGATACCGTTTCGGGAGCAACAAAACCCATAGTTACCGAAACAGGTCTTGTAGTTCGTGTTCCCCTATTTATTAAACAGGGCGAAAAAATACTTGTAAACACCGAAACTAACGAATATCAGGAAAGAGTTAACAGCTAACCTTTACGGAAAAGGACGGTAATTACGAGACTAAGCCATAATTACCGTCTTATTAAATGAAGCCTAAGCTACGACGGAAGCTGCTTCCGAAAGCTCGTGAATGTAGCCTGTGCGGATGCACATATCAAAAAGATCTTTTTCTATAAAATCTTCACTTACCTTTTGATAACCCTCTTTATCCATACAAATACGCAGGATGTATCCGGCATCGGTTTCTTGCAAAATAGAACAATATGAGGCATCGCCTTGAGTAGTTTTTATCGAATATAATTTCATACTTTCCCTCCGTATAGTACTATTTTCGGTATACAAAATAATACCTTTAGTATATAATGACTCCCATGTATACCGATGCCCACGTTCATATTTTAGATACGATAGAAGAAATAAATTCTCAAAATATAGAAAATCCGATTTTAAAAACCTTTGATAAGGAGATATTTTTTTGTGCTTCTGCAAATGAAGCCGGCCGTTTTGAAATTCAAGAAAAAATATGCAGAGAAAATTCCGAACATTTTATCCTTTCTTTCGGCATACACCCTCAATGCCCGATAGAAGACGAAATACCATATTTAGAAAAACTTTTAACCGAAAAAAGAATAGCAGCTATTGGAGAATGCGGTTTTGACCTCTTTGACGAACATTATAAAAGCACATTAGAAGCTCAAAAAAAAGTATGGAAGGCCCAACTGGGTTTTGCCCAAAAATCTAATCTCCCCATAGTTGTACACTGCCGAAAAGGAATGCACCTCATATTCGATGATGTAAAAACTCTAAACAAAATAAATGCGGTTATCTTCCACGGATGGGCAGGCTCCGTAACGGAAGCAAGGTCATTTCTAAAAAAAGGAGTAAATGCCTATTTTTGTATCGGTAAGGGCTTGCTCCGAGGACAAAAAGCTCAGCTTGAAACGGCGGCAACTTTAGAAAAGGATAGAATCTTAACCGAAACCGACGCCCCATACATGAGTCTAAAAGAAGAAAAATTTTCACTTCCTACGGATATAAAAAAAGTGTTTTCGGTTTTTACAAAATTAAGGTCACAAACCGAGGGACTTTCAAACTATGATGGAAAAACTTATAAAAATTATGCGGAAGAATTAAAAGATTCAATCTTTGAAAATTTTAAAAAAGCATATAGTATCCGTTTTGACGGCAATTGATTTTTTTTTAATCTTATTCTAAAATAAACCTTATGAAACAATTTATAAGAATTTTTATGGGCGGAGATGTTTGCGGCAACTTAGGTCTTGAAACTTTGCAAAAACATTTGCCCTTGATAATAAAAAAAGAAAAAATAGATTTTTGTGTGGTAAACGGAGAAAACACGGCCCACGGTGTAGGAATAAAAGACGATCAAACGGAAGCCTTTTTTAATGCAGGCGTTGATATTATAACCGGTGGAAATCATACTCTGGAAAGGTTTGAAATCCGTATGAATTTCGGCAAAGACAAAAGAGTTTTGCGGCCTCATAATTTTCCATTTGCGCAAGGTTCAGGTCTCGCCATTATCGAAAAAAACGGAATCAAATACAGCGTAATAAATCTTCAAGGAAGAGAAAACATGAGAGCTATCGACTGTCCATTCCAGTCCATTGATTTTCTTTTCTCTTCACAAAATGAAAATAATTTATCCGAGTCGATTAACATCATAGACTTTCATGCAGAATCCACAATGGAAAAAGAAGCTCTGGCCTTCTACGTTGACGGCAGGGTTTCTGTTTTTGCAGGAACTCATACTCATACCCAAACGGCGGACGAAAGAATCTTACCGAACGGCACAGCCTATATTACCGACCTCGGAATGATCGGCGCCAAGGAGTCCGTAATCGGAGGAAGTCCTTTTACCGCGATTACAAGAACAAAGAGTCAGGTACCTCAGCGTGTAGAAGTGCTTGAAGACGGAGTTGCAATATTTTGCGGTCTAATCGCAGAAATAGACATCGAAACAAAAAAAGCCGTTTCGATAAAAAGAATCCAAATCAGCTCATAGAGCATCATAGGTACGTTAAACAAATACTGAAACTTTTAAAAATCTACTTTTCCTGAAATTCCTGCATTTATGTTGAGTAAAAAAGAATTCGATGTTGTAGAAGCCCCTTCCAATTCTGCAAATATTTTTATCTCGCCATGAGAACCTATCTTTGTAGATTGTAAATGCTTAAAAGAAAACTTATAGTTAAGTTTTGGTAAACTCTTATTTTGCGAGAACTCCACAGAAAGTCTTTCTTCCCTGCTGTCGGACAGAGGTATTTTTGAAAAAGTTTCTATTATCAAACGGGGAAGAGATGTTCCACCTTTGTAAGAAAAAATCAAGCTGAATTTTTCTTTCCATTCATCCGTTAAAAATTTTTGCATACCTATTTTTGAAGCCGTATATAAAAATTCGTTTTCAAAACCCAATCTATTATTTGAGTTAAAGAAAAAATAAAGACTATGATTTGAATTAAAGTTAAATTTAAAAAAGTCTTTTCCAAACGAAAAGCCGAATTTATAAAGCCGGTTTAATTCATCTTCATCATAAAAATCGAACCAACTAAAATAACCGTATTTACCTGAAATATTTAAAGCCGTATACCTAAAAGAAAAATCAAGTCCGTATATATTGCTTTGTCCGGAATTTAATTGAGAAGACTGTACTAATCTTGATACAGCCGTACCGAATTCCAAGGGAGTATATACATCTTTAATAGTCCCGCTTATCAACCTTGAAAGGTTAAACCCGTAAGAATTAAAGAAGCTGTAAAATAAGTTTTTATTCTCGGTTTGAATCTGACTGTTTATTTTTTGGTCAAACATATCATAAAAAAACGGTTTTGAAAAAAGCCAATATTGTTCGCCTAGGCCTGTAAACAAAGAATTCAAATCTAAGGCATAGGATTCAAGTTTTTCAGCTTCTATAGCTTTTTTCTCTTTTGTAACTTTCCTTTTTATAATCGGTGAAAAAAACATTTTGCCGGTATTAAATGGTATGGAAATTTCAATACCCGTTTCATCACCGGATTCTTTTTGCTTTTTATTTTGAAAATTCGTTTTTGAAAAAGCTTCAAAATTTAAACCCGATAACCTGATACCTGTTTTATCTTCTTCATTTGCAAAATAATTAAATAAAAATTTTATATCTGCGGTTCTGTTTTCGGCATTTTTTTCACCCGGCGAATACATATCGATTAAGCTTTTTTTCCATGCCTCATCATAAGATAAAGATGAAGGATTAAAAATAGTTTTATATTTTTGTCCCACGGAAAAATTTATCTGAGTATATATTGTTCCGAATTTTGCCTGAGGAATAATAGGTGCAATTGATGTAAATATTTTTTGAGACGTATAGTCTTTATTGTAATCAATAGCGGTAATATAATTTACATCTATATATTTTTGAAAATCTATTTTACATTCACGCCTTAATATAGAATCATATATGTTAACAAAAAAATCTTCTGAAGCACTAAAAAAATAAATCGGTATTATTACGGAATGACCGTAACTTTCAATAATATTCAATCCCGATTTTTTTGATAAAAAGTCAGCCTTTAAAGATATCAAGCCTGCCAATTTTATCTTCCAAATATCAAGAGCGGCATTAGTTTTTGTATGAAGATTTAAAGATGTTTTATTGCTTATAAAATTTTCTTCAAAATTAAACAAAAGATTAGAAAAAATAGGCACATCATTTTTAGAATATAAAGACCCGGCAAAACTATAATTAAAATATGCTTTGTTTTGAAAAGAGTAAATTTGTTCTCTTGCCTTTTTATTACGATCAACATCGGCTTCAAAGCCTACGGCTGTTCCCGTTTTTATTTTTTGATTTTGATAATCTATACCGCTTGAAAGTTTATATATATCAATAGGATTAGTTTTATTCGTATTTTCCCAATCGCCGGAACCTGCAAAAAAGATATTCAAACCTTTAACCGGCTTCCAATGTGCTCCTGCTGCAAACCTTGTAGTACCGGAATCCGAATATGTCAAACCTTCCTTCCATTGAATTTCTATAATATCATTTGAAAAAACAGGTTCATTTATTGTCAAAGTATGATTAGATTCATTATAAGAAAAGTTAAATATCCTTATTTTATTTTTTAAAACACGAATACTTCCCGGAATAGCCGTATCCGGCAAAATAAAACCCGCCGTTGGCGTATAATTTTTACATAATATTTGTAAACTTAGATCGGTCTCATCGGAATTGTCAGGAAGATATATCTTATAATCCGTCTTGCGGAAAGGAAACATTTGTTGAGGATTAATAAAATCATAATCCTTACTTGAATCCAAAACCTGAACAAATTGTAACTTTTGAAAACCGCTTAAAAAATTATCGGTTGTTTCTATATTCGCAGTAAAATCATTATTGACGCTCTGATTATGCGTATCAACAACGGATATGGAGGAATCGCCTTTGACTTGAGGTTCATTATACCGCGATGCAATTTCAAAGGGCGAAAATTTTTTCTCTTTTAAAATCAAACAATCTTTACCAAAAATAGTTTTTTTATAACCGATAACATTATAAAGAATAGAAGAAACCACTTCAGTTACCGCAGGAATAGAGCCCAAGATTGAAAAATAGGTTTTGACATTATCTAAATGCTTATTTGCAGGATTGTTCATATCAGCAGGATTGCTCTCTAAATCAAAATAATTTATAGCCACTCCTTCGGGGTAAGATTTTTTTAACGATAAAACTTTTAAACGAGGGTCAATCGAAAATTCATCAGGACTTAACGGCCGCCATTGTGCTCCTGCAAAATCTTTAACAAAAACCAAGACGGGTTTTCCATATAGGCTATCTACAGGTATATAAAAATGTCTCGCTCTTTGCCAAGCATTAATCGAAATTTTATTTTCTATAACTTCCGTACTGCCGTAATATGTTTTTGAATTATATTCGGAGCTTTCATATCGAAGCATAGCATCGGCATTCCATTTATCCCCTGCAAAAGTCCCCATGATACCGGGACTTATGAACTTACCGCCTCCCGTATTTATATACCCATAATTAAACGGAAATTTTATATTACTATTACCTGCACGAATATGTTTTATAGGAGAATCTTCTTTTCCAAAATAACCTAAAGCTAAAGTACTTTTTTTATAATCGTCTTTATAAAGAGTTTCAAAATAAAATGCATTGTTCAATAACAGCAATAACGATAAATTGGCTTTTTGTTTAAATACGCCTTGAAAAGAATTTACTTTTGCATAACCGTCAAAAAATTCAAAGCTTGAAAGTCCTAAAAATTCAAGATCCCAAAATCCGTCCAAAAAAAGAACAGTATTTTCTTTATCGAAATTTTTAAAATATTGACCGGCCTTATTTTCTCCTGTTCTATTCTTAATTAAATCAATACCAAAATCTACATTTGGGTTTTCATCATTTTCAAAACCGTGTGCAAAGCTTAACAAAAAAATACAGAACGCAATTGAAAATATTTTTTTCATTCAAGGCCATCCTTATCTTTTTTTAAAAGACGCGCAGGCTTTAAAATATTCTTTCCCTCTTTTTTTGTAAGGGCATACATAGTTTCTTCAATCTTTCTTTTTTTTATATTTTTTTTGCTGTAAAATAATTCTGTTTGTGCTTCGGGAAGATCTGATTCAATATTCATAATGCATAAGCCCAGCAGCCTTATGGGCGTTTTATTATCGAATTTTTTGTAAAAAAGCTCTCTTGCCCGCTCAAACAAATCCTGAGTATCGTTAACAACCGCTCCTGTCAATTGAACTGAAACAGTAGTAAAATCATTATAGCGTATTTTTACTGAAACGGTTTTCCCTTTTACCTTCTCATCAAATATTCTATACATAAGCTCAGATGCAAGATAAAACATAACATCATCTATCTCAGCATGAGAAAATAAATCATGCTCAAAAGTTCGCTCCGTACTTATCGAATGAGATTTGACATCGTCGCTAAAAACATCATAAAGCTCCCCCCGTACAGCCCGGAACAAAAAACTGCCGGATGCATTTCCTAAAATACTCTGTAAAAGATGTTCGCTTGAACTAAAAATTTGGGGTACGGTAGTCAAACCTGCAGCAATAAGTCTTTCTCTGGTCTTTCCCCCTACTCCCCATACATCTTTTAAGGGAAGACTTTTCATAAAATCAATTTCTTCACCGGCAGGCACAATAAAAAGTCCGTCAGGCTTTGAGCGTCCGGATGCTATTTTTGCAATATATTTATTTTGAGCACAACCCACAGAAACGGTTAAACCCGTTTCTTCCTTTATAGTCTTTTTTAATAGAAGTGCGGAATTTTTAGGCATGCCGAATATTTTTTCCATTCCCGTCATATTTAAAAATGCTTCATCTACGGAAATTTGTTTTATTTCGGGAGTAAAATCTTTAAAAATAGACATAACTTCTTTTGATTTTTCATGATACCGATCCATGCGGCCTCTTAAAAATATACCGCTTGGACAAAGTTTTCTAGCCTGTAAAATAGGCATCGCTGAATGAACTCCAAATTTTCTGGCCTCATAGGAACAAGTTGAAACAACACCTCTTTCAGATTGGCCGCCGACAATTACAGGTTTACCCATATACTCCGGATTATCAAGCTGTTCAACGGAAGCGAAAAAGGCATCGATATCAACATGAAAAAAAACTTTTTCTGTCGCCATCTTAAGACTCCGCTTTGGGCAGCAAATCAAATTCTTTTATAACATGAAAAATGATTTTTTTATTCTTTAAATTATCGTTTAAAAATTCAAAATCAGGATTTAGCGGATTGTCATAAAACCATGCAAGAATTTGTACATGCAATACGGCATTTTTCTCTCCCGAAAATTTTATAGAAAAAGGTTCCGTCAAGTTAATAGGCGAAATAAATTCCGCATTCTTTCCTTCATTTGATTTTTTAAAATCCATATTTGCTTCATAAACCGGGAATCCGGCACTGCGGCTTATAATAACCTGTATAACTGCTGCTTTAATAAGCGGATTTATATTCACTTCGCCTATAATACGCTCAAGATAATTTTGTGTACGGGCCTGAACTTTTATAAAATCTTCTTCCTTAATATCTGATAATCGATAAAGCTCGTTATCGTCATCTATTATTTCGGTTTCATTTTTTATATCGGAAATAAAAGAGATATATTGATGACCATTTTCAATATTATATAAAACAAATTCCTTTTTATTTTTCGGGTGCAAAAATGACGGATAAGTTAAAATCAAACCAATAAAAACGAAGGTAATCAATGTTATTGATCCTATAATCTTGTGGTACATATATTTTATCCCCGGCCGTTCTTTTTTTAACTGCATAAATAACCGTATAAACATTAACATATATGGGAGGATAAACATTGCAGCCAACGTATTATTTGCATAAAATAAAATATCAATAAGATTGTCTTTAATAAATAACACATCCTCAAAATAATAAACCAACAATAAGATATTTAAAATAAGGAAGAGTATTTGAGCGAATAGTCTTTTAAAATGATAAGAAAAAAAAGATAAAATATAAATTTCCAATACTATAATTGCCAATGATAAATCTACTCGCGAAAAAATAAATATATTAAAAAAACAAGCGATACTTGCCAAGTACCCATAGATAAAAATATTATTGGGCAGTTTTAAATATCTGTTTACATATGCAAATAAAGAAACTATTATAATGGAAAATAATATTTTTAATAAAATAGCCGTGACAGGCAGAAATTTAATAGAATCTTGAAAACCGAATTTAATAGAAAATAAAAGGGTTGTAAGATATTCCCCCATGTATAGGGCAAATAAACTAATTATAAAAAAGAAAACAGGAACTCGCCACAACAACAGAAGATCCCTTATATTCTTTTCTCTTCTTTTGTCGAATAAGAAACTGAATATAAAAATATAAAAAAGGCCTAATAAAGTTACTCCTATTACTAAAAGCACTAATATTTTTTCACTTATAACTCTAAGACCAAAAAAATTTTTTATATTATAGTGTTTATCCCATTCCGATGAAATCCCTTGGGTGTAAGTATTTATTAAAGAGAGTAAAACAGGGCGTATATCGGCTCCATAAGATATTTTTATCGCAGGGATATCTTCTTTTAAATACTCTGCCAACATATTATCACTGATGATACCAAGACGATAAAGGATAATATTATTATATTTAAAACCGACGGGAATATTCTGCTTTTGTAAAATAGCCTGTAAATCTTTTAACATCCATGGAGGTGAAGTCTTTTTTACAGCCCCTACACTTAATACGGCTCTATCGGAAGGACCATCCGATAAAACGAACACAAGGCGTGATTTACTTTCATTTATTTTTGAAATAAGTTTTTTTGTGTTTTGAGATTCTATTATATTGATACTTTCAGGCAGATCAGGAAAATCATTATCGGTAATTGCAATTATAACACTTATTTGGAGAGGTAATTCCTTTAGCTCTTTTGCAAAATTTTCTAAAAGTTCTGTAGAAAAGGTTGACTCATTATTTTGGTTCCTTGCAGCAGTAAAAACAATTATGTCTTCACTTTTAGGTCCCAGCTCATAAATAGTATTTTCGGAATACACAGTCTGCAAGAAAAAAAATAATAAAATTAAAAAAAAAGCCCTTTTCAATTTGTAAACCCTTATGAGTTTAAGTCTTTTTCGGATAAAATCTTTCCTGTCTTAAACCAAGTTTCTATTTTACGATAAGAATTATTTATGCGTCTTATTATCATATTTGCTTCAGCCTGCTTTGCAGGCGAGCTTTGAACATCAGGATGATGCTTTTTTATTAAACGCTTCCATGATCTTTTACATTCATCAAGAGGCACTCCCGATAAAACATTTAAAACGGCAAAATCTTCTATAAGTTCAGGAGGAACAGGAATTCTTAAAGCCTCTTTATTTACTTTAGGCGGCGGCCGCCTCTCCATCCGTCCTCCAATTGTACGGTAGCGTCCGGTTGATCTTTGAGCAGCCGCTTCAAAAGGATCGTCATCAGAGGTAAGAGCATCCCGTAAAATATTCCCCATATCATTATAATAGTTTTTACTCATATCTTATTTCCTTGTAAGAAAATCTTCCATTAATAAGCCTTCACCGGACTTAACGGCTCTTTGTAAAACGGCTCCAATAAAACTATCGAACATCTCAGGAGCCTCCCCCGGCGATAAAATTTTTTCCGTTCTTAAAACGGCAATATCCTTATCGGTCATTACATCTCCCTTTTTTAAATCGTGAAGATAATGAATAGATCTGTTTGTACGGCCGTAGTTTTTAGTTTCAGCCGGACTCAATTTTTTTTCTCCCGATCCTATAACTTCGTTTATAAGCTCAAGGGAATAGTTTAATTTTGTTAAGCCCTCTATAATTTCATCATAAGTTTTTTTAGAAAAGGAATTTAAGGCGGAGCACATTTTTTTAAACATATCAGGTTCTAAAGCAACAGGATCATCCAAGCCTTCTTCTTTACGGGAAAGACAGATATGTTTTTCTATTATAAAACCGCCTGCTGCGAGCGTTAAGACCGGAACTAAAATCGGATCTAAAGAATGATCGCTTACTCCGCATGAAATACCGAAGATACGGCTCAAGTTTTTTATTACCGAAACATTGTATTCCTTTTCGGGTGCGGGATAAGATGTAATACAGTGAAGCAAAGCCAGAGGCAAATCCTTATTTTCAGAACGTAAAAAACTGACAGCCTTTTCAATATCTTTTAAAATGGAAACCCCGCTCGATAAAATCATAGGGATATTAAAACCAGCGCAGTATTTTAAAAGCTGTACATAATTAAGTTCTGGTGAAGCTATTTTTATAAAATCGGGTTTTAATGCGGCAAGTTCTTCAGCAGATCTAAGCCCGAAGGGGCTGGCCGAAAACAAAAGTTTTTTTGATCGGCTGTATTCGGCAAGCTCTTTGTAAAAACTTATAGGAAGTTCCAAACTTTTAAAACGATCATATAGAGGAATTTTTCCCGTAGGCAAATCAACATAGCCCGTATTCGGATGAAGAATTTCATCGGCATAAACAATTTGAAATTTTACAGCCTTTGCTCCAGCTTCCGCAGCCGCATCTATTAAATTCATTGCTTTTTGAATAGATCCGTTATGACTTGTTCCTATTTCGGCAATCGTAAGAGGATTTTCTACTGAAAAAATTTCCGAACCGAGTTTAAAGTATCCGTATTTCCCGCACATAATATGGAAAATATTACATCAAATCTTAAAAAAAAACAAGGGAGCCGATATGCTAAAATGCCGGCATATTAAAAAAACATTAAGAAAGCTTTATTTTTTCTCGACGGATAAAAATACCTTATTCGGCAGGCAGGCATTCCAATCACCGTGATTTTTTAATTTCGGAGCCGTTATACAGGTTTTATTCGAGCAAGTTGAGCTGACAACAAAGGCTTCATTGTTTTCAATTCTTATACTTACAGGCCCTGTTTCACCCTCAACAACAAAAGATATATCCGTATCCATAGGGTATATCCAATCTCCTTTTGGTGTCCGCACCGATAGATAAAGAGTAGAGCTGTCTGCCGAATATATAAAAAGAGCTGTCGAAGTTATAAATACAATAATTACAGCAAGTATTATAACATCAAGAAGCCTAATTCTTTTAAAAAACTTTTTCATTTTTCAGCCTTTTAGCAGTTTTTTTGGTCATGCGCCTACGGTTCAAAAAGCCGGAAAGTCCTTTTTGGAAAAATTCAAGAAGCTCTTTTTTATTATTCATAGTTATGGAATATCCCATTTGAATTTGTGAGAGCGGATCCGAAAAGTCATGAGAAACTGTGTCGGTATCAATATCAAGGATATGGGTTGGAGTATTGCATACACTATAATCGGATCTTATCGCAGCCACTTCCAAACATCTTGTTAAAACTGAAATTGAAGAATCCAGATCATCATTATTTATCGTCTTAAAAGTCCCAAGCGTTACAGCCAAGATATTTTTAAAACCTTTCTCCTTGGCAATCCAAACAGGCGTATTGTTTTTTACACAACCGTCTACAAAAAGTTTTCCGTTATAATTAAACGGAGCAAAAAAACCGGGATAGGAGTATGAAGCTCTCATCGCATCAGCCAAAAAGCCCTTATCAAAAACTACTTCATTCCCTTCACATAAATCGGTTGCATTACAATAGAAAGGAATCTTAAGCTGATCAAAGGTTTGATAACAGGAAAGTTTTTTAAAAAGAGTTAAGCTCCTTTCACCGGAGTCTGCTCCCTGATGAGAAATTAAATTGTTTAAACTTGCACCTATTTGTAAAAACCTTGTCAGCTTAGTCAGCCCAAAACCCAAATGCGATACATCAAGATAATCGGTCAATTCAAAATTTTTTGAAAAGAAAGAAATCATCTCATCTACGGTCATGCCTGAAGCATAGAGCCCGCCGATAATTGCTCCAATGGAACATCCGACAATACAATCAGGAAGCGGATATTCCAATTCTTCAAGAGCTTTAAACATTCCAATATAGGCAAGGCCCTTTGCGCCTCCGCCCGATAAAACCAATGCCCATTTCATAATATAATTATATCTATATTTTAAAATTTATACTAGAGGAACCTTTATAATAAAGCGGCAATCTTATCGGGATAGTCCGTTATAATCGAATCCAAACCTGTGCTTAAAACTTGGGTATAGTCCGTTTGGATTGAGCCGAACCAAGCATTGACCCTAAGATCTTCATTATGAAGCTCATCTACGAATTCTTTTGTAAGCCTATATGCAGGGGGATGATAACATTCTACGCCGTACTTCTTTAAATACGCGGCCGGGTGCAAATCCCAAGAATCAACCAAAAAGCCGCATACAAGAGAAGAATCTATCTTTTTCATTCTCAAAACACTTTCATGATTAAAAGAAGAAATTATACATTTGTCTTGCAGATTATATTTCTTTAAAAGAGCATATACCTTTTCTTCTATTCCAGGATATTCAAAGACACCTGTCTTTAATTCGATGTTGGAAATAATATCCTTATTCTTTATAAAATCAAAATACTCTTCAAGAGAAGGAATCTTTTCATCCAAATGTTTTATTCCGCTTGCAGCTTCCGAACTTTTAAAATTTGCTGCGGCATTTATCTTTTTTAAATCTGCAAAGGAAAAATCTTTTACAAGACCTGAAGCATTACAGGTTCTATCCAATGATTCATCATGAATAATAACGGGTACACCGTCGGAAGAAAGATGAACATCAAACTCTATACCGTCAACACCCAAGTCCGCTGCTTTAGAAAAAGCAAGCATCGTGTTTTCGGGATACTTACTTCTGAAACCTCTGTGAGCAAAATTAAGAACCTTACTCATACTACCAACCTCCCGAGGCACCGCCTCCGCCGAAGCTGCCGCCTCCTCCTGAAAATCCTCCGCCCGAAAAACCGCGGCCTGACGATCTTCCCATCGAACCGCCGAAAAAGGAACCTCTTGAAGATGATCTTCCGTTAAAAGAACGCCCCGCTCTGCCGCTTCGGGAAAGCAAGTAGAATATCCAAAAAAGCCCGCCAGGAGAAAATTTTGAAATCATAAGATAGACAAAAAGAAAAAACAATAAGGCTTGTGGGAATCCGCCTTCATCATCTTCATCTGAGACAGCGATTTCTTTTAATAGGCTTTCGTCTTCTGAGGCATAAGCCGCCATGGCCTTAATTCCGTCATAGATTCCTTCACCGTAATTACCCGAACGGAATTGAGGAGCGATAAAGTTTCGGATTATTTGACCGCTTCTGGAATCGGTTAGATTTTCTTCAAGACCGTAACCTACTTCAATACGAAGCTTTTTATCCTTAACTGCAACCACCAAAAGAGCGCCTGAGTCTTTTTCTTTATCACCCAACTTCCATTCTTCGGCAACCTGCATAGAATAATCTTCGATAGATTCGCCTTCTAAGGACGGAATTATCAGAACCGCTATTTGCACTTTAGACTTTCGATCCAAATCCAAAAGAAAATTTTCTATTTTTTCGAATTCACTCCTCGAAAGAATTCCGGCCTTATCAACTACAGGGCCGGAAAGCAAAGGAACGGCTAAGCCGAAAGAATTAAAATTATAAAAGATAAAAAAACATAAAACAATTATCTTTTCTAAGATTTTATCTTTTTGCATACTCTTTAAAAGTTGACTTTAGGAGCGGTCGATGCTTGATCATCAGCCTTAAAATAAGCCTTTTCTCTAAAGCCGTTCATGTTTGCAATGATGGAACGCGGGAATTGTCTTATATAAACATTGTATGATTGAACGGCTTCGTTATATCTTTTACGTTCAACGGCAATACGGTTTTCCGTTCCTTCAAGCTGGGTTTGTAAATCCATAAAATTTTGATTTGCCTTCAATTCAGGGTAGTTTTCGGTGATAACCAACAAACGCTGTAAGGCTGATCCAAGTTCACTTTGGGCCTGTTGAAATTTTGCAAAGGATTCCGGATTATTTAAAATCTCATCGGAAACCTGCATAACCCCGCCGGCCTTTGACCTTGCTTCTGCGATATCCGTAAATACCTTAGATTCATGGCTTGCATAGCCTTTTACAGTATTTACCAAATTAGGAATTAAATCAAAACGTCTTTGATAAACATTTTCTACCTGACTCCATGCAGACTTTACACCTTCTTCTGCTTTAACAATAGAATTATATGTTCCTACAAAAAAATTATATAAGCTGAAAGCCAAAACAAGAACAACAGCCACAATAATCAATCCGATTTTTAAACCCTTACTCATAACGCCTCCATAAATGCTAAAATAAGTTATATTTAATTTAACAAATTACAAATAAAAAAACAAGAGCTTAATCAGACATCTTCATATAAAGTCCATTTTTCCTTTTCATGCATGTATGAGCAATTGCAGTCATAAACATTCCAGCCTTTTAGATTTGCGGATTTTACCTGCTCCGTTGTACATAGGTTTTCATTTTCGGAAGAAGGCTTAGCACTGTTTTTGATTATAAGCGAGCCTTTAAGTTCGGCAGACGAAACTGCATCTGCCTCGTTAAATGCCGAGTTTCGGTTTGTCTCTTTGTTTACCGAAACATCGGGTAAGGATGAAATAAGGGCATCCATTTTACTGCCTCTTATGCCGTTAGCATAGCAAAAAACAAGATTCAAAAACTTATTATTTTTTATATTAAGCCTATCAAGTCCCGTACGGCTGTAAGATAATTCCGTTAAAACCTTATTTTTACTTATATCAAGACTTGTAAGCTTATTTTCATCACAATATAATTCAATTAAATTCAGATTTTTACTTACATCAAGTTTTGTAAGTTTATTTCCATGACAATACAATTTAGTTAAAGCCTCGTTTTTGCTTACATCAAGTTCGGTAAGCTGATTTTCATCACAATATAATTCAATTAAATTCAGATTTTTACTTACATCCAGTTTTGTAAGTTTATTTTCATGACAATATAATGTTATTAAAGCTTCATTTTTGCCTATATCAAGTTCGGTAAGCTGATTTTCATTGCAACCGATGATCAGCAAGTTCATATTACTTGTTAGATCTAGTTCTTTCAATCTATTGTTAAAACAAGCTAAATGAATTAAATCTATATTATTACAAATTATAAGCTCTTCTATTTTATTATCACTACAGACTAATTCTTTTAACCTTACATTCTCACATAAATTAAGAGAATTTAATAAGTTATTCTCACACCAAAATTCAGTCAAAGAAATTAAATTAGAAATATTTAAGTTTTTTATTTTATTTTCACCACAACGTAAAATTTCTAATTTCTTATTTTTACTTACACTAAGTTTAGTTAATTGATTTTGCACACAATTTAGTTTAGTTAGATGTTTATTTTTGCTTATATCAAGCTTAGTAAGCTGATTTTGACCGCAATATAATTCAGTTAAAGCTATATTTTTACTTACATCAAGTTCTGTGAGCTGATTATCCCAACAAATTAATTCGGTCAGAGATTTATTTTTGCTTACATCAAGCTTACTTAACTTATTTTTGGTACAATACAATTTTAATAAATCAGTATTTTTACTTATATCCAGTTCAGTCAGCTGATTTTCATGACATCCTAATTCAGTCAATGCAATATTTTTCCTTACATCAAGTAAGGTAAGCTGATTTTGACTACAACCCAATTTTAGTAAATCGATATTTTCACTTACATCAAGTTCTGTGAGCTGATTATCCCAACAACCTAATTCTGTCAGGGATTTATTTTTGCTTACATCAAGACTCGTAACTTGATTTTGATTACAATATAATTTAGTCAAAACCAGATTTTTACTTACATCAAGTTCCGTGAGCTGATTATCCCAACAAATTAATTCGGTCAGAGATTTATTTTTGCTTACATCAAGCTCTTTAAGTTTATTTTGACTGCAATATAATTCAGTTAGAGCTATATTTTTGCATATATCAAGACTTGTAAGTTGATTTTGAATGCAACATAATTTTATCAGAGACATATTTTTACTTACATCCACTTCAGTCAGCTGATTTGCATCACAGTATAATTCAGTTAAAGCTATATTTTCACTTACATCAAGTTTGGTAAATTGATTTTCACTGCAATCCAATTTAATTAAAGCTGAATTTTCACTTATATCAATACAGCTAAGTTGATTTTCCCAACAATATAATTCAGTCAAAGCAATATTTTTACTTACATCCAACTTGTAAATAGGATTTTCAATACAAAATAATCTCTTTAAGTTTTTATTCTTACTTACATCAAGAAATTCAAGTTTATTTTTATTACATTCTAAGATTTCTAATTTTTTATTTTCATTTAAATTAAGCTCGTTTATTTCATTTTTATAGCAGTATAATTCAGTCAATGCAATATTTTTGCTTATATCAAGCGCAGTAAGCTGATTACCACAACAACCTAATTCAGTCAATACCTTATTTTTATTTACATTAAGCTTCTTCAATTGATTTTCACTGCAATCCAATTTAATTAAAGCTGAATTTTCACTTATATTAATACAGCTAAGTTGATTTTCCCAACAGTACAATTCAGTCAAAGCTTTATTTTTGCTCACATCCACTTCAGCCAGCTGATTTTCACTACAATCCAATTTGATTAAAGCTGAATTTTCACTTATATCAATACAGCTTAGTTGATTTTTCCAACAGTATAATTCAGCCAAAGCTTTATTTTTACTTAGGTCAAGTTCTGTCAGCTGATTTTCACTACAAGATAATCTTTCTAACTCTTTATTTTTACTTACATCAAGAAATTCAAGCTTATTTTTATTACATTTTAAGATTTCTAATTTTTTATTTTCATTTAAGTTAAGTTCGTTTATTTCATTTTTATAGCAATACAATTCAGTCAATGCAATATTTTTGCTTACATCAAGTTTAGTAAGTTTATTTTCATTGCAATATAATTCAGTTAAAGCTATATTTTTACTTACATCAATCTTGCTAAGCGGGTTACCCCAAGCGTATAATTCAGTCAAAGCAATATTTTTACTTACATCAAGTTCTGTGAGGTGATTTTGGCTGCAATATAATTTTGTTAGAGCAGTATTTTTACTTACATCAAGTTCCGTAAGCTGATTTTCATCACAGCCTAACTCAGTCAATGCAGTATTTTTACTTAGATCAAGCTTTATAAGATTATTTGTTCTAAAACTTAACCAAAGCAGTTTTTTATTTTTACTTAAATCGATGGTTTCAAATTCATTAAACTCCAAAAAAAGCTTAGTTAAAAATAAATTTTTTCTTAAATCAAGCTCTTTAAGTTTATTTTGATTACAGTTCAAAAAAGTTAAAGAAGTACAGCCTTGGGTATTTAGGGCTTGGATTTCATTATTTCCACAATAAAATTCGGTTATTTTACCTGTAAATATGACTATATTTTTTTCGGGATGTAAAATGATTTCTTCATCATTTGATATTTCTTTTTCGGCACAGCCTTCTACCTGTATTTTACTTTTATCGTCTGTTATTGCCTTAATTTTTATTTCTTTTTTACCTAATGGTAAAACAATAGAAATCCCGTTTTTAACTAAAGGAGCAGATAAGATATTTTTATCTTCAATTACGATTTTCTTCATAGATACTCTCTTTTTAAAATAAACTTAATTCATCTATTGTAAGGCATGTTTACCTGTCGGGGAAGCCTTGCATCTTTCTCCATAGCTTGTAATAAGTTTTCCGGCTATGATTCTAGGTTTTTCGCCGCAATACACACAGACAGAACCGTCGGATAAGGCTACGTGTTTTCCCGTTTGACTTGCCTTACAAACGCCCCCGTAGGAACTGATTAATTTTTCTCCCGAAGAGCGGATATCCTGTCCGCAAAATCTACATTTCATAAATCTTCTCCCATAAAAACTTTTTGCAGCAAATATCAATTTGCAAAAAAAGTTTTTCCCGTGTTTTTGCAACGAAGTGAAAAAGCACATATAATAAAGCGACGTTTGCCGAAAGGCAAACTCGGCAGATAAACAGTGAGGCTGTATTTCTGCCGAACTGTTTATCATACCTCCTTTATGTTTTTACAACAAATCTATCAACTCTTTTTTCTTTGCCTTGTACTCATCCTCATCTAAAATACCTTTATCAAAGAGTTCTTTTAGTTTCTTTAAGCGGGAAGATATGTCATCTACATCATTTGATTCATTTTTATATTCTATTTGTAAATTATCTTCTTCAAAGTCTTCTTGAAAGGCTTTTTCAGAACTCCATCTATTAACTACAATAGAATTTATAGAATCAGTAAAATCAAATGTTTCTATGATGCGATTCATAGAGGCTGTAAATTTTGCTTCAATTTCATCATACTCTGTATTATTACCAAAAATACCTCGGACACCATCAGCTATACAGTCAACCCATCCTGTTTCAGGATTTGAAATTATATTTTTTGCACTATGAGACAATCCTTTTACCAGACCATCAACAACCATGCTTGCACCTGAACCAACAAATTCTTTAATAAAATTTTTAGCAGGCTCTTTTAATGCTTCTAAAGCAGCTAAAACTTCATTTATATCATTTTGCAGAGCCTCTTCAAGCCAATTTACTTCTCTATTAATAAGCCACTTATCAAGACTTGAATCTTTTAATTCGATTATTAATGCTTCTCTATATTTTTTCTCATACCATTCTTCAATAACTTTAAACTTCTTAGAAATTTTTTTTATAAAACTTCCATCGGTAAAAATTTCTAAAGCCGCATAAGCTTTTGATTTATCACCATCCAACAAACTATCATTAAAACTTTCATAAGCATTAGACAGTATATCAAAAACTTCGTTTAGATGTACATCTAATTCATCCCGCCATGAAGCTAGGAATTCTTCAACTTTATTCTTATCACCGGCATTATCTATATTATCATCTTGTAAAATTACTAATCTATTGGATAAAATATATTTTACTTTATTAGCTATTTCAGGAATTGCATATCTCATACTTGCAGCACTATTGCCTGTTTTTACTATGTGCATAAAATGTTTAAATTCATCATACAACGGATTTTCTTCACATAAATCACTAATGACAGAAATTTTCATCCTATGAGCAAGTTTTGAAATTTTTCCACAGGCTATTCCATAGGAAATATTATTAAGAGAAGGTCCTGCTATAAAAACATCCGGATTTATATTGGTAAAAATATTCTCAATAAATTCTAAACACTCATTTTCATTTTTACTAAAATAATCATCACCACAAATAATTGTTTTTATAATTTTACCGGTATCACCAATGGCTGTTTGAATTCCAATACCCGGGCCTATAGCTCCATCAACAACTTCAATTTTATAATCAGCCCTATCTTCTCCACCTTTACCGGCAAAAAATTGATTTACATAATGAATAATAATTTTACTCATTTTATTCTCCTTATATATAAGTTTTATGTATTTTATTCCGTACCGGAACTTTTTTTATAGCCTTGAGATTTTAAAAGCTCTAAATAACTATGATTCGGATAAAATTCGCTAAGCTCATCAAAGGCTTTTTGAAAATATATTTTACTTTCAGTATTTTTACCCAGTTTTGCTAAACAGTCCGCATATAGATAAAGATCAATTCCGTCTATCCATCCCTTATTAATTGCAATTTCAAATTTCGATAATGAAAGATCATATTTCTTTACATTATATGCGGTATGTCCGGCTCGCAATGTAACCGATACCTTGGGCTTGAGTTTTGTTTGTTCTCTTATTTTTAGTGTTTTTGAATCAGGCGGGATTAAATAATCTTTTGTCTTAGTGTATAAACCGCACGAAGTAAACAATATACTGCAAAGTAAAAATAATATAATTTTTTTCATCTTAATCTCCTTTAATATCTATACATTTTAGCAAGTTCAATAAAATATTGATCATTTACATTATACATCCATTCGGCCTGTAAAATTTGATACTTTTGATAGGCTCTATCACTTAACTCTGTAATACCTTTAAATCCCATGCCGGATAATCCTATCAAGAAAACTATAATCAATAATTTAATTAAAAAATGTAAATTCAAAAAACCGAAGTGAAAATTAAATAATGGGTAAAATAAAGCAGATTCACCAAATGATTCCAACCAGCCGTCACCTGCAATCCAATTAAAAACAACAAAAAGTGTAAACAAGGATAATAAAATTGATGCACCTATCAATGTATATTTAAGCATCATATTCTCTTTAAAATCGGGAAGAGGTTTTAGAACAGGACTATCGGGATCAAGCTCTTTTAATTTTTTACTTCTGTCATCAGCACGGATAATAAGTTCATCTTTATAGCGTAGGATTAATTCACCTAAAAGAGCTTGATTACCATATATAGAATGATATTTATGAAGTTTATCGGATAAATTGAGTAAAAATTTATAAAATTCATCCTCATATTGCTCAATCCGTTGCGATTTTCCAAACCAATCTATAACCTTTGAGAAAAAACCGCCTACATTACTCATTAAATTTTCAAACATTTCAATTCCTAAGTCTGAAGACAATAGAACCGATCCTGTTTTTATTTTTAACAGAGCCGACGACGATTCTGCTACAAGATTACAAGCATTTTTTAAGAGCTCCTGCCCTGTCTTGCTCCATTTGTCTTCTTCCCAATGCAGTTTTGCTTCCATAAAAAAGACCATACTGTTGGTCATAATTGCAGCACTGCGTTGATACTCTTCTTTTTCTTCAGTACTTTTAGCTTTCTCTACGGCTTTTTTTAAAGAATCAAGCATTAGATCATAAACACTGCAAGATAAGCTTGGACTATTAATTGCGTTTAAAACTTGAAGCTGGGCATTTAGAGCATAAGCCAAAGCCGTATCACTGTTTTCATTTTCTTTTACCTCAGCTAAAAATCCTGACAATTGCTGAATTGTGCTTATGTTTCTACTTTGTAAATCGGCATCAAATTGTTCAGCATTTTGTGATAATTCATTATCCATATCATTACCTCATAAGTTATATATTGTTAATTAAAAAAAATACTATTGCTTTGCACAAGCAACAATTTTATACTTTTTTGTACTTGTCGGAATATGGGTTGCTAAAAATTTTTGTTTAGCTTCCATTACGGAATTTGCACTTACAGTTGTATTTGCAGTTCCGATAATCTTTCCGTTTTGAATAGTTTGTACTACCAATCTGTACGAATTCATTGTTCCACCTCCATATATTGACGGTATCTATTTTCAAGTTTTTTTTGAGAAAAAATAAAATATGTATTGTAGGTATTAAAGAGGATGATTGATTGATTGATTGAGCAAAAAGCGTGCCAAGTAAATATACAAAGCGGCATAGGGCTTTATAGAATTGTACCAAGAGAATCCATTACTATAAGACACAATATGCACGTTCATAAAAGTATACTACCATAAGAACATAAAAAAAACAAGTGCGGATTTGAATTTTTTGTACTTTTTTAATATTTTATCCTTACAAAAGAACTAAGAATGCAGATTTTTCAGCCACTGCCTTGACAAAAAGCAAATATTATAGTATTATAATAATAGCTAAACGCAACGCCCTTTCTTTCTTGAGGGGTAACAGACCGCTCATGTAGCGGTCTTTTTTTATGGATGGAAGACAAAATGCCTGATAAAAAACGTATTACTTTTTATGTTGATGGTTTTAATTTTTACTATGGTTTAAGAAGATCTGAAACAGCCGATAAAAAATGGGGAAATGCATATTGGATTAATATCGTAAAATTATTTCAAGGCTTTATATCCAATGATGAAGTTATTGAAAAAGTTATTTATTTTACCGCTACACCTTTGAATTCGCAGAAAAGCAGCAGACAAAGTGCCTTCTTAAATGCAAATAAGATACTAAATACTAAACAATTTGAGATTGTACGGGGTAAATATCTTGAGAAACATATACAATGTCCTTACTGTAACAGTGATATATCAAAACCTGAAGAAAAGAAAACGGATGTAAATATATCCATACGGATGATTAGCGATTGCATAAACAAAAGCACTGATTCATTAGCATTAGTAAGTGCAGATAGTGATTTAATACCTCCGCTTGAATTAATCAAGGAAAATTTTCCATCTATGAAAATAAAAGTACTATTTCCGCCATCAAATTATAGTAATGATATTGCACATCTGCTTGCAGCATGGAATAAGAAACCTATTTTAATGAAAAAAAGCTACAAACGATTTGAAAATTCTATTATGAATGATTGTATAAATATAAATTCAAAAAAATATGAAATTCCCAAAGAATGGAAATCAAAGCAAACTAAATTTTTATAATATATCCCTTGTTATACGGTACTTATTTATTTTTTTCTAACGGAAGGTGCTGCAATAAAAAATATAAGGGCTGTAATGTAAGGAACAGACAATAAAATTCCTGATGGAATTTTAACGGTACCCTGCATGATATTTACAGCGTATTCAGCTGAAGAAAAAAGCAAGACAGCGAGAGTGCATAAAAGAGGATTTTTATTTCCTAAAAAAATTGCGGCTAAGGCAGTCCATCCTCTTCCCGCACTTATATTCGGAGTATAGGCGGCAAGACGGAACACAAGAGTCGATCCTGCACAGGCTGCAAAAAAACCTGCGATGGTCCATGAAAATATTTTATAATTATTGGGATTTATTCCGTGAGCAATTAATACGTCGGGAGCTTCACCTGAATATTTTAAACTGATTCCTTTGGAGCTGTATTTTAACAGCACAAAGATTACAATGGCCAAAATTAAGCCTGCAAAAAACGGATTAAGGTTATTTACGGGAACAAGATGGGAGGATTCTTTAAAGTCTTCAAAGGAAAGCACTCCGCCTTTTTTTAAAAAGAGTTCCGATGCCCAAGGCACAAAGCCGGCTGCAAAGAGGTTTAAAGAAAGGCCGGTTAAAAAAGAGTTTGCCCTTGTTTTAACGGTAAACAATGCAAGCAAATAAAGAATAAAAGAAGTTAAAAGAACGGAAACTATAAAACCCAAAAAGGGATTGCCGCTTATTATTGTTATAAGAGCACAAAAAAATGCAGACAAGATAACGGCGCCTTCCATAAAAACGGCAAGGGAACCTGCATGTTCGGTAAGGAGGGCACCTAAAACCAAAAACAAAAGAGGAGCCGACATTTTTAAGATAACCAATGCTGCTTCAATCATATTCCCTTCCTTTTTAAAAGAAGCGTCTTTATCCGTGAAATATTTTTACTTAATCCTAAAGTAAAACGTAGGCTCAACAGGTTTGCAGAAATAAAAAGAAAAACTACGGCCTGTAAAAATACAGCCGTATCAAAAACCAATGAGCCGGACATTACTGCGGCATCGGAAGCGCTTTGTATCCATGAGTATAAGAAGGCGGCAGGAATAATTGCAAAGAAACTATTTTTTGCAATTAAGGCTATCGCAAGGGCAGCCCATCCCATTCCTGAAGAAAAAGAAAGATGACAAATATACCAAGTTCCTGTAATTGCAAAAAATCCGGTTAAGCCGTGAAGCCCTGCAGAAATACCCATTCCTGCAAGAGGCGGAGCATAAACCGAAAAGCCTGCAAACTTGGAAAACTCAGGAGCCGTTCCCGAAAGCCGCAAGCGGTAACCCCACTTTGTTTTAGCAAAAAAAAGAATAAAAAACAAAACCAAAATAATCGAAAACACAAAAGAAATATTTAATGATGATGGAGGTAAAAAACTTTTAAGTTCAAAGCTTTCTGCTATTGGAGGCAGGGCAAGTAAATTTCCCGATGTATCCCGCAGAGGATTGCCGATAAGATAGTTTACAACAGGCAATATAGCTGCAGAAATTAAAAAAGAAGTTAAAAGCTCATCGGCATTAAATTTAATTTTTAAAAATCCTGAAACAAGACCGATTAAGCCCGAAGCAAAAAAAACAATTAAGCCCGTAAGGATAAGTTGTATTACGGGCTCCGTCCAAGTATTTTGTAAAAGTATTCCGGTTAAAAGCCCAGCAAAATATATTTGGCCCTCCCCGCCCAAATTAAAACAGCCGCACTTAAAAGCAAATAAAGAACCTGAAGCAGCAAACAACAAAAGAGAAGTTTTGTTCAGCATGTTTCCAAAATACCAAACGGAAGAAAAAGGTTTTAAAAAAAATTCGGATAAGGCTTCTTTAGGATTTTGTGAACCCAGAGAAATAAAGATAATTATTACCAGAGTGCCGAGAAAAAACGCAGCTCCCGAACTTAAAAATTTATACCTTCTCAATTTTCTTTTCCTAAAAAATAAACGGCATCAAAAGCGTTTTTATAAGAAGCCGTATCAAATTCTTTTGTTAATATTATAATGGTTCTACCCTGCTCGGCAAGAGCCCTAAATTTATTCATAAGAAGTTCCGTGCTCAAAAGATCCAAACCCCATGCAGGTTCTGCAGCTATTATGATTTCAGGATTTTCAGCAAGACAGCGTGCCAATATCAGACGCTGGAGCTGTCCGCCTGAAAGCGTACCCGCTAAACGGTTTTTATCGGCAGCTATATTTTCAGTCTTCAATAACGATAAAATAAATTCATCGGATTTTTTTTTATCAAAAAAATTATTTTTAAAGCGGTAACAATTTAAAACTTCTTCAATTGAAAGATTTGCATCAGCACCGCGTAAATTTCTATCCGAGGGAATAAAACCTATTTTATTTTTTAAAAGAAGAGATGGAGTAATTTTTTCGCAGCTAAAAACTTTTTTTTCTGTCCCAGGATTTTCAATTACAATGCTTCCGGTATAGTATCTTTTATTTATATCGTTACTCTTACCCATAGCCATTCCTGAAAGAATATCCTCCAAGTATTCGATAACGCTGTTGGGAAAGCCTACAAGTCCGGTAATCTTTCCTCGTTCGGCTTTAACCTGAAATTTTTTTATTTCGGAACCGAATCCCGAATTAAAAGAAATACAAAATTCAAAACCGTAATCCGATTTTTTTTCTTCCATATTTTTATCATGGGACTTTTCTTTTTTGCCCTTTAAAAATTTATCTCCTGAAAATATTTGTTTTTTTATAAAAAGCTCGGCTTCATCATCGGTTCCCAAATCTTCAGTTAAAAAGGAGCCCTGCATCTTTCCGTTTTTTAAAACCGAAATCCTATCTGCAAAGTTTAGGGCTTCTTCGACCTTATGAGTAATTAAAATAACGCCTATTTTTTCTTCCGTACATGTTTTTTTTAATACCGAAAAAAAAGTTTGCCGCTCTTTATCCGTAAAAACGGAAGCAGGTTCATCTAAAATTAAAAATTGCGGATTAGTATAAAGAGCCGAAAACATTGCAGTATAAAATCTTTTATCTGCAGATAGATTTTTTATCTTGGCATTTAAATTCAAATCCAAATTCCATTTGGATTTTAAAGTTTCTATTTTTTGTTTTTCGGAATGAAGATTTATAAGCGATAAAAATCTTTTGTGTTTTGTTCCTATCATTATGTTTTCAAAAACGCTTGCATTTGCGGCAAGGCGTGGGCGCTGATGAACAATCGCAACGCCGGCATTTAAAGCATCATTCGGGGAATTAAAATTAAAAACCTTATTCGCTATTTTTATTGAACCCTTTGTCGGAGAAAGAAGCCCCGAAAAAATATTTACCAAAGTAGATTTTCCGGCTCCGTTTTCTCCGAGAAGGGCATGAATTTCGGAAGTGTAAAATTCTATGTTCACATTAGTTAAAGCGGCATTTTTATAGACCTCGCCGGTTTGATTATTTTCCGTTTCATAGATCTTATAAATGCCGCTTAACTCAGCCCTAGTCTTTTTCACTTCACAAAATCCGATTTTAAAATTTATTTTACCGACAAGTCCAAAGAACCGTCAACTATTTTCTTTAACATCTCATCTTGTTGTTTTCTGATTTCTTCGGGAACTGTTTGAATATAAATCTCATCATCCGAAACAAAATTTACATAACCTTCTTTGATACCTAGGGTAGAAGCTGTTCCTTCCTGTAATTTCCCGTCGATGAAGTTTAAAATTTGCTCGTAGGCAAGTTTTTTTTGCTTCATTTCGGAACTTGAAATCACATAGCCTTTCGCTTTTGCATAACCGTTATCGTCAAACCATGAAACATAAAAGCCCAACTCCTTGGCAGCCGCAAGAACACCTTGATTTGCACCGCCCGAAATAGGCATAATTACATCCGCTCCGTTTTTATACATTGCACGGGCAAGCTCGGCTCCCTTTGCTGCATCATACCAGTTTCCTACAATTTTAAAATCGACTGTAAATTCGGGATCGACGGCCTTAGCTCCTTCAATAAAAGCAGGCAAAATTATATTCATCATTGCAGGGTATTCTTGTCCTGCTATAAGTCCGATTTTCTTTTCGGGATTTGCAAATTCCATCTTGCTTAAACTTACCAAGGCAGAAATATGTCCCGCTATATAAGCCTGCTCTCTTTGATTGTATCTAAAGGTAGTAATCATAGGATTTCCTTCAGAGTATGCATCCAAGAGTAAAAATTTTTGATTGGGGAATTGTTTGGAAATAGGAGCTGCGATGCCGGGCATAGCGGGATTGGAAGAAACAATCAAATCATATTTTCCGTCCACGGCCAGAGAAGTAAGTTTTGTTCCCCATTCCGCCTGATTGGTTCCGGCTTCCAAAATCTTCAAGCTTACTTTTTTGCCGTTTCCGATTGCAGAAGCAACAGCTTCTTCTACGCCGGAAGACAACATATCATAGACAGGACTTTCAGCCCTGACACCGGGAACAAAAACCGCAATAGCGATTTCTTTTTCTTTTTGCAGATTTTCAGTTTTTGCACATGAAAAAACAGCTAAAAGAAAAGAAGCAAATAAAATAAAATTAATAATCTTTCTCATGGCTGACAATATAGCAAAAAAAAAAGGAGAATTCAAGATGGGAAGATTATTTTTATAATACGCATTTATGCTAATAAAACTTTTTCATACTCCTCAACTCTATTTTAAATTAATTATTTGCTTCTCTTTTTAATCTTGATTATAAAAACAATATTTAAAATAAATGAAATCAAAAGCAAAGTTGTTGTTATATCCAATAGTACGGAACTCATTTTAGTTTTCCAAATATATTTATAAGGCAAGTCTCCATTTGAAAATTTTCCCTGATATATTTTACCGTTTTGTTTTGTTAAAGTTCCAAAACCGTCAAATTTACCATTCACAAAATTACCAATATAACTATCTCCATTTGAAAATTTATAAACACCTTGGCCTTCAAGTTTTGTATTTATAAAATTACCTGAACATACAGCCCCGTCATTATATATTATTTTACCTTTCCCATTTAAAAAACCGTTTTTAAAGACACCTTCAAAAATATTTCCTACTGACGTTTTTAATATACCATTTCCTTCATATATACCAGCATTAACTTCCCCCTCATATGAAGATCCATCACTGTACAAAATAAAGGCTTTGCCGGTTTGTATTCCATTAAAATAATCGCCTTTGTAAGTATATGCATTTGTTGTCATTTCACCATAACCATGAAACAATCCATTTTGATATTCTCCTTCATACTTATCTCCATTTGACCATATCCGAACCGCCTTACCTGAAAATAAGCCATCTTTTAAATTACCATGATAAATTGAACCATCAGGTAGTAAAACGTCAACAGCAAATAAAGCTGCATTTAAAATAAACAATATAATCATTATAATATTTTTTTTCATTGTATATTCTCCTCATATATAATAACATTGTAGTATAGATTATTTAATAATTCTTAACCACGCAAATATAAAGAACCTTATAAACCCCATTTCAACAAATTTAATTTAATCTTAAATTTTCCGGTACATAAAACTCATCACACAGCCTAATAAACTGACTATATTCCAATGGGCCGAAAACTTTTTTCTCTTTTTTTTAATAATCCAATAATACTCCGAATCCAAGCCTTTAGAATATTTATAGCCCTCATTATAAGTATAATTGAACTCTTTATACCGTCTAGGTTTTTGTTTTGCAACTATAAAATTATCATCATACTGATACATAAGAACTTCGGGCGGGATGTCAGGTAAATTCAAATAATCACTCATAATAGCAAGTAATTCTTCATTATAATGAAAACCATATCCTAGTTCAATAATATTATTGCCCTCAAAAAAAGAAAACATTGAAATAACAATAAAACATATAATGAAAATATAAATTAATACTTTTACAATACTACACATCTTTTTTCGTTTTCTAATAAAAAGAACAAGAAATACAGATATAATACATCCAACAATAAATAAATCATAATATCCGGTACTCATTATTTTTCCCTCTTATTAAAATTGACTAGTCCAAAGCCAAATATATTTGTTATCGATTTTACTTTGCACAATATAACCATTATGCTTATTTTTAGTTCCCAAATTTACTAAAGAGTCAGTATAATCCAAATAATCTTTCTCCTCAATTTTATTTAATATTTTATCGAGAGTTTCATTACTGCCGTATATAGTTTCTTGTTTATATAAGATATTATCTTTTGAAAAAATAGTACAGTCTTTCTTTAAGTCCGAATCAAAATATGTCATCAAATAAGCTGCAACATCATCTTTTGCATCAACAATAAATTTATCATCATACTCAGTAAAGTTCTTTACATCAAAAATAAACACTTCTATCTTATCTTTTCGCCCTTCAGTAACAGGTTCATAAATCTGTAAACACAAAGGCATTTCATATTCATAACCTACATAACTATAATTATGAGGAATATAAATATGATTATTCTTTTGAGGCGTTAAATTGAATTCTTTTATATCGGAATGATTATTATCTACAAACAGCAATTTTATTTTATCAAAATTCTGTGAAGAACTGTAATTTCTCCATATAATTTCTCTTTTACTACAAGCCGAAAAAAAGAGAGCTACAATAATCAAGCATATCAGCAATCCAACGATATTCTTTTTTCTTTGATGATAAATCTTTGTTTTCATATATTTTTTAAAATTTTCATATTTTTTTTGGGGGAAATGTAGAACATGAAACCATCATTATCGATAAAAATATACAATCCCCATATAATAAAAATCCGGCAAGGCTTTGATAAACCATGCCGGTTAAAAGTTTGTACCCTTTTATTTTTTTATCAGGTTTGCAAAGGTTGCCATACCTGCATAGCGGGCGTTGTAGCCTAGCTCATCTTCAATCCTCATAAGCTGGTTATATTTTGCGATGCGGTCGCTGCGGCTCATTGAACCGGTTTTAATTTGTCCGGTCTCAAGGGCAACGGCCAAGTCTGCAATAAAGGCATCTTCGGTCTCGCCTGAGCGGTGCGAAATAACGGCAGTGTAACCGGCCTTTTGAGCCATTCTTACGGCATCGATTGTTTCGGTAACGGTTCCGATTTGGTTGAGCTTTATCAAAATAGAATTGCAGGCGCCTTCTTCAATACCGCGGGCAAGCCGTTTTGTGTTTGTTACAAAAAAGTCGTCACCCACAATCTGAATCTGATTTCCCAATTCCTTTGTCATCTTTGCATAGCCTTCCCAATCGTTTTGATCGAGCGGGTCTTCAATAGAAACAATCGGATATTTGCTTATCCAGTCCTTAAAAAGGTCAACCATCTCATCGGCATTTAAAATTTTAGAAGGCGCCGACTTCCAGAACTTGTAGCCCTTTCTGTCGCCTGCATCAAAGAGCTCCGAAGAAGCGCAGTCCAAAGCTATCACCACATCCTTTCCGGGTTTGTAGCCTGCCTTTTCGATAGCCTTCATTATATAATCCAAAGCTTGAACATTTTCGATATTGGGAGCAAAACCGCCCTCATCGCCTACAGCCGTAACATGACCTTCCTTCTTTAGAATATCCTTTAAGGCATGGAAAACTTCGGCTGTCATTCTTATGCCTTCACGGATTGACGGAGCTCCTACGGGCATAATCATATACTCCTGAAAATCTATTTTGTTGTCGGAATGGCGGCCGCCGTTTATGATATTAGCCATGGGAACGGGCATCTGCATTGCATGAACGCCTCCCAAATAGCGGTAAAGCGGTAAACCTAAACTGTCGGCAGCGGCACGGGCTACAGCCATGGAAACACCGAGCATAGCATTTGCTCCGAGCTTGGATTTATTTTCGGTGCCGTCAAGATTTATAAGCATATTATCTATTTCGGCCTGATCCAAAGCATCGGCCCCGTCAAGTTCTTCAGCAATAACCGTATTAACTTGGTCAACAGCCTTTAAAACACCCTTTCCCAAATAGCGGCTCTTATCGCCGTCCCTCATTTCCAAAGCTTCATATTCTCCCGTAGAAGCTCCCGAAGGAACACAGGCCCGGCCGTAGCTAAAATCGCTTAACTGAACCTCAACTTCTACAGTAGGATTTCCCCGCGAATCCAAAATCTCGCGGCCTTCAATATAAATAATATCAGACATATTAACCCCCTTAAGATAAGCCGATATTTAATTCTACTCTTATTCCAAAATAAAATCAAGGTCGAAAATGTTTATTCAAATCCAAGTTTTTTACACACAATTCATGATATCCCTCACCGTTTTCAAAAGAAAAGGGGGTGAAAATCCGAGGTCAAATAAAAAAAATATTCTCTTACAAAATTGCTGCAAGTGTGATATAATACAACCAATGAGGAAACAGTTATGAGTACTTCAAACAGAAAATACAAAGATTCAGTATTTGTAGACCTTTTTAGTGAAGACGAAAGGGCTAAGGAGAATTTTTTATCTCTTTACAATGCTTTGCATGGTACAAATCTACCGATGTCTTGTCCTGTAGAAAATATAAGGCTCGATAATGTTATGTATATGAACATAATAAACGATGTTTCCTGCCTTGTAGATGGTAAAATTATTATTCTTGCTGAACACCAGTCTACAATAAACGAGAATATGCCTTTGCGTTTTTTAGAATATATAGCAAGGCTCTATGAAAAACTGCAAGCACCTACAGACAGGTATTTAAAAAAGCTATCTAAAATACCTACGCCTGAGTTCTATGTCTTTTATAACGGCAAGGAAGACTACCCTGAAACTACAGCTCTAAAATTATCTGATGCCTTTATTACAAAACCTGAACAAGCGCCGTTGGAACTGACAGTACAGGTTTTAAACATCAATACGGATAAGGCAAACAAAATTCTAACGGCGTGTAAACCGCTCGAAGAATACAGCCTATTCGTAGAAGAGGTAAGAAAGCAAACACAACTCGACCCTGAAAATGGTTTTACCAATGCAATAAAAATATGTATAGAAAAAGGGATCTTAAAAGAATACTTAATGAGAAAATCACGGGAGGTAATAAACATGTTAGTAGCAGAATATGATTATGATACGGACATTGCAGTACAAAGAGAAGAAAGTCTAAGAATTGGTATAGAACAAGGAATACGGCAAGGCTTTTCTGATGGAGCGTACCAAAAAGCCATCGAAACAGCTAAGGCTTTTAAGCAGTTTGGATTTGATATTGATAAAATAGCTGAAGGAACCGGCTTAAGCCGTGAAGAAATCGAAAAACTGTAACAAAGTGCAAATGTCAAAGTATGAGGTTCAAATGCTGTGGGCATTTTTTGCAATTTTATATTCTTAACCTTGCAATTTTTAAAAATATAGTGTATCCTTATTCTGTGATCAAACTTATTCTGTGATCAAATTTAAGCTTTTAGGCTTTATATAAAAAGGAGTTTTTATGGGATTTACAACGGATAAAATCAGAACCATCGCCGTTGCCGGACACGGACAATCGGGCAAAACCAGTCTTGTGGAACACTTGCTCTATGTTTCTGGCCTTATCGCTAAGGCAGAATCGGTAGACTCGGGAAAGACCGTGACGGACTACAGTCAGGAAGAAATCGATCGAAAAATATCTATTTACTCAACCTTAGTTAATTTACAAAAAGACGATAAGCTCATAAATATTTGGGACACTCCCGGAGCTTCTGATTTTATCGGTGAGGTAATAGCTGCTTTCCGCTCATCCGAAGCAGCCCTCATAGTTTTGGACGGAAGATCGGGCGTACAAATTGAAACAATCAAGTACTGGCGCGACCTTGACAGAAGAAACAAGCCCCGCTTGGTTTTTGCAAACAAGATGGATGAAGGCAGAGCCGACTTCGATAACTGTATAGCCGATGTTAAAAAGCAGTTTCAAGTAGATGTCTTCCCTGTAAGCTTTCCCATGGGAACAGGAGATAATTTTAAGGGTGTTGTAGACGTTCTTCACGGCAAGGCCTATAAAATCGAAGATGGAAAAGAAGTAGAAACGGAAATCCCTGCCGAATATCAGGACAAATACAAGGATGCTCTGGAGGTTTTGGCCGGAGCTGCCGCCGAAGGCGATGAAGAACTACTCGTAAAATTTATAGATGAAGGAGAGCTTTCTCCTGAAGAAATAAGCCGAGGTCTTACCCTCGCCATGGCCGATAATAGAATTGTTCCTCTTTTTGCAGGCTCTGCAATAAATAATTCAGGCCTTAATTCTCTTTTACGCTTTATAAGCGAAATTCTTCCCTCACCTGAAGGAGCCCTGGAAAGAGGAGTTACAAAGGAAGGAGAAGAAATCTCAGTTAAACTGGACTCTTCAGCTCCTCTTTCGGCCATTGTAGTAAAAACCTCCAACGACCAATTTTCAGGCAGACTTTCCTATGTAAAAGTTATTACGGGAACTCTCTCAGCCGATTCAGAGATCTACAATCTTAGAGAAGAAAAAAAGGAAAGGGTCGGTAAAATTTATAAGACCCTGGGTAAAAAGCTTACGGAAGTAAAAGAGCTTTCAGCAGGCGATATAGGAGTTTTGGTAAAGCTTACCAGCACAAAGACGAACGATACCTTAGCTGCATCAGCCGATATAATACCATTTGTAAGGCTTAGAACTCCCGAACCCATCTATTCGTTGGCTGTTTCCGCAATCGACAAAAAGAATGACGATAAGGTCAGCGAACAGCTTTTTAAGGCATGCGAAGAAGACATGACCCTCTCCTTTGCTTTTAATGCCGAAACAAAGCAAAACGTTCTATCAGGCATGGGCGATTTACATACGAGCATAGTTTTGGATAAGGTTAAAAATCAATCAAAGATAGAAATTCAAACCTCCATTCCCCGAATTGCCTATAGAGAAACGATTCAGCGCAAATCCCAAGCCGAATACACGCATAAAAAGCAGTCGGGCGGCCACGGGCAATTCGGCAGGGTTGTTTTGGCAATCGAACCCCTCCCCAGAGGCGAAAAATACAAATTTACCAATGCGGTTTTCGGAGGAGCTATCTCCAAGGGCTACATACCCGGTGTTGAAAAGGGCGTTATTGAGGCTATGGAAAAAGGCGTTTCTGCAGGCTATCCCGTAGTCGATGTTGCCGTAACCGTTCTCGACGGTAAAGAACACCCCGTAGACTCATCGGAAATGGCCTTTAAGATTGCAGCTCGAAATGCCTTTAAGGATGCAATGCGAAATGCAGGCCCCATCCTCCTTGAGCCCATTATGAACCTGACCGTCTTTGTTGAGACCTCATATCTCGGAGATATAATGAGCGATCTTTCTTCACGTCGAGGAAGAATCCTAGGCCAGTCCTCGCCCGCAAGCGGCATTGAAGAAATCAGAGCTCAGGTTCCCCACAAGGAGCTTTTGCGCTATGCAATAGACCTCCGCTCGATGACAAGCGGTACGGGTTCTTTTGAAATGTCCTTTGATCACTATGATCCGATTTCAGGTAAGATTGCCGACGAGATAATAGCCGAAGCCAAGGCCTTCATGGAAGAACAAGAAGAATAGATACGTAAAAAGCTATAGGAACCTTCTAAAAATAAAATTTTATGAGGTTCCTATAGTATCTCCCTATGAGCTGTAAAATGATTATTAATGACTACAAAAATTCAGCAGTGATTCCCGATACTTCTGCCCTGTTAAAAAATATAAACATTATAGATAATTTGTTGTCTGACTTTTCATGTGTAATAATAACACAAACAATAATTGATGAGCTAAATTATCAAAAAGATAAGAAAAAAAATAATGAGGCATGGCTTGCTATGCAGCGCATTGAAAATTTAAAAGACAAAATATATATTCATAATGACCGTAACTTTACAGGTATCAATGATGAAAAAATCATCTTATTTGCAAAAAAATATTCAAAAGAACAAAGACATAATGTTTACATACTTCATGATGATATTGGTTTTTCTTTAAAATATGAAAAATCTCTACTATTAAGAGATTATATCGGTTATCAATACATCAAAAAAAACGATTATAACGAAATCGAAAAAATAGATTCTTTATTTTTGGAAGATTGGAACAATTATCCTGCTATCGAAAATATCGATGACTATTTATCCGGAGGATATACCTTACTTATCAGCTGCATAAGAAGTAAAAATATATTAAAATATAAAAAATTGGAATTTCTGATAAAAAAATGTAAGGCAAATGTTAACAAAACGGATAATTATAAATACTTTTTAACACCGTTAAGCCACTGTATTCAAGTTAATGATTTTAAATCATTTTGCCGGTTATTAGACAATAACGCAGACTACAATAAAGGAAGTGTAAAAGAAACACAAAAAAATTATATTAAATGTAGAAACGAAGGTAATACACCTTTAATGATTGCTTGTTGGCATAATAGAACAAAATTTGTAAAGAGGCTATGTGAATACCACGATATTGGTTTAAATCAACAAGATAGTAACGGTTTTACACCTCTATTTAAATGTGCAATAAAGAAAAACTATGATCTATATAACTATCTCCTATCATTACCCAGAACGGATAAATATATTAGAGATAGAAATAATCATTGTGCTGATTGGTGGTTAACACATACTAATATTTAGAAAAATTATCATCAATAAAATAATCAAATTGGAGTATTAATATGAAAATTGCTTTGTACGGTTTACCATGTGCCGGAAAATCAACATTATTGGAAACAGCCTCCGGTTTTATCAAAACTATAAGCGGATACAAATTATTGCAAAACATACAAGGGGATATTTTCGAAAAGCGCAGAACTCTTTTAAATCAATTAAGTCAAGAAACCGAATTTCTTATTGACGGACATTATCAATTTATAACCGAAAAAGGTAAAGAAACGGTTTTTACTTTTGAAGATAAAGTATTTGATGTTTTTATGTACTTATATCAAAAACCTGAACTTATCTACGAAAGAATGAAAGAATCCGAAAAAAATCAAAAATATATTCCCCAAAATATCAGTACAATTATAGAATGGCAGCTTGAAGAAATAAATTCACTTCGTGAAATATGTCATAGAGCAGATAAGGATTTCTATGTTATTGATGATTATGAAACAAATTATAAAAACTTTACTCCTTTTTTAAAAGATATTCTCAACGGATATAGCAATGTTAATTTTGCAAGAACAATTTTCGAATCAATAAACATAGTATCGGATTCAATAAATATATTTGACGGAGACAAAACACTTATACCATATGATTCATCAAAATATTTACTGAACTTTACCACAAATATTTTTGATAATAATATATATACCGGTTATCAATTTTGGCTTCAAGATAAATATATAAAACCCTTCTTACAATCGGCAGATTTACAAAATATAAAAAAAATAGAATATACAAGTTTAAAGGAACAATGTATAGAAAACAAAAGTATTATTTTATCGTCAGGTATACCTGAAATATGGGAAGACAATTTGGGAAAGGAATTAGGAGTAAAAACATTTGCCGGTAAATACATATCGGCTGACACAAAATATTTTGTTGTAAAATTCCTAAAGAAAAAATATAATGTAACAGCCTATGGAGACAGTAAAAATGATCTATATATGCTTAAAGAAGCCGATAAAGGTTTTTTAATTATAAATGAGCACTTGAGCAGAAGCCTATCATATTCGGAAATTGAAAATTTGAATATTATTAACTTACAAAATAATTTACATATTTTAGATCAGGATAAATCTATAAACAGCGATGAGATTGATGAAATAAATTCGTTAATCAAAATTACAAAATCCGACTCAGGAATTATCGGAAATCGTTTAGCAGAAGCTCATTTTCAACTGGGAAAAAAATTATGTAGATATTTACAAAAATATAAACCTGAAGAAACAACAATTCTAAGCATAGAAAGAAGCGGAAGATTTCTTGCAGACGGCTTGTATATGTCGTTTAATGCAAAATTTGAATCATATAATTCTTCCCATGATATGCCTAAAATAGAGACAGATAATATTATCTTAGTCGATGGAGTAATAAATAACGGAAAAACAATAATCGATATTATAAAAAAGATAGAACATAACTCAAAAGTTAAAAGGATAATTATTTTGACAAATGTTATTAATAAAGAAGCAGTATCTCTTTTTAAGGCATATAAACTTATTGCCGTTAGAATATCCGAAAATAAATATACAGGCAGAAAGGTAAAAGTCCAATCCGGTAATATAGGACCGGATACTTCAGATAGACTATTTAATCAGCTGTAACTATTTAGATAATCTATAGCAGTATTCATCATAGCCTGAATTGAAATAGTATTAGGCTGATGACCTCCTTGTACTTTTCCTAATTTCATAGATGGAACACAAGTTTGACATGATGATAAACATTCATCTCTTGTTAAATAATTTATAATATCCGAGGATTTTGTATTATCGGTTAATAACAATCCGTCAAAATCATTTTGCAGCTTTGCAGCACGGGAACAAATAAATAATCGGGAACGTTCTAATGTTGCACAATGCATTTTATACCAACATTCTTTGTAGAATGTTTGGGCTCTATCTTTTGGAACAAAATAATTTCCCGTAGTTTTATCCCAAAGCTTTTCTATTCTGAATTCAAGCTTCACATCAGGAGCATTTTTTATTACAAAATTTTTCCATGCATAGATAAAGACTTCATCCTTTATATATACACTTATCGAAAGCTTATTTATTGATTTTAAAGTATTTAGTGTAAGCCCTTGAGGATATAATCCATTAGAGACAACTTCTATATTTTTAATATTTCCTAGTTTTGAAAATGTACAAGCCGCTTTTTCCAAATACAAAGATGTAAGAGTAGGCTCTCCTCCAAGAATTGCAAGACTAAGAATTTCAATTTTTTCCTTTTCAAGAATTTTTAAACTATTTAGATGTTCGCCGATTATATCATCTGTCATAGCAGCCTTAGGTTGATTGGGAGTAAAGAAGCCGCACTCTCTACAACGCAAATTACATACCGAATTTATAGATAATTCCAGTTCCCGAATAGTATAAGAATATGACATTTATTCAATATACAAAAAGAAAAGAAAAATAACAAGATATTTAAGATATAATAAAAAATTCCCCGAGCTTTTCGGGGAATTTTTTATGTCTTAAAAACTTAATCCAAGAAGTTTTTACCAATACCTACTTCTTAAAACGCTTTACTTTTTTGGTAGTAGTCATTTCCAAGGGTTCGGACAGATAGGTTGTCTTTGTAATCCGCTGATAAGGTAAAAGCTTTTTATTTACGGTTTCGATAATGGCATCGATTTCTTTTTGAACGGCTGCATCGCCTTCGCTTGTGCCGCGCGTCATATTAAGCTTTTTGTAAAGTTCATCGGCAGGATAAACAAGGGCTTCGACTTCTTCGCCTTCTTCAGCCTGATAACCTGCAGCGGTAATCTGTTCAATTTCATTATAATAAAGCTGGAACATATTTTCGATTTCTTCGGGGAAGACGTTTTTTCCTCCGGCGGTAACTATGAGGTTCTTAGCCCTTCCGCAGAGGTAGAGATAACCCTCATCGTCAAGCCAGCCGAGGTCTCCCGTCTTTAACCAGCCGTCGGGAGAAAGAACTTCGGCTGTTTCTTCGGGCATATTGTAATAGCCCTGCATAACCATCGGCCCCTTTACGGCAACCTCACCTATTCCCTTTTCATCAGGATCGAGAATCTTCATTTCCATACAAGAAATAAAGTACTGTCCGACACTGGCGATTTTAAAGCGTTCTTTCGGATTAAGAGCAATAATGGGAGAGGTTTCGGTCAAACCGTAACCTTGAACAAAGTCGATACCGAATTCGTTATAAGCCCTGCATACGTTGGGCGCAAGGGGGCCGCCTCCGCATATGGCGATACGGACATTTCCTAAACTGGCCTTATCCAAAATACCGTGAAAGAGCTTGCTTCCGATATTAGCCTTAAAGACCTTTTTAAAGAAGTAAGAAATACCCATCAAGGCCTTGATAATACCGAAAACTACAATACCTTTTGCCTTAATGCCCTTAAAAATACCTGCAAGAAGCTTGTTAAACAAGAGAGGAACGCCCAAAAGCATTGTGATTTTTCCTGCCTTAAGCTCGGCAAGCATTTTTGATACGGCAAGGGTCTTACCGAATACCAATTCGGCACCTACCGAAAGGGCTTCGATAAATACGGCAAGCATCGTATAAGAGTGATGAAGCGGTAAAAGAGCATAGAATACGTCCGTATGGTAAATGTTAAGGTTGGACTGGGCTATATAGCAGTCCGAAACAAAGTTTTTGTGACTGAGCATAACCCCCTTGGGATTTCCTGTAGTTCCTGAGGTAAAAAGAATTGCAGCCGTATCGTTTTCTTGGGCCTTTGCAAGCTCAGGATTTCCGGAAGGCTTTAGATTATAAACATAAATTTCAGGATGTTTTTTACTTAATGAATAAAGGGAGCCTATGTAGCTTTCGGTTTTTGCTTTTTCTGCAAAAAAGTCGAATTTTTCTTCATCCACAAAAAATAATTTAGGTTTCGCCGTTTTTAAAAGAGTTTCAATCTCTTCATTATGAAGACCATAATCTATCGGAATTATTATTCCTCCTGCAAAAAGTGCTGCCAAATATACGACAGCCCATTCCGGAGAGTTTTTGCCCGAAACGGCAACATGAGTTCCCTTCGTAACACCGTTTTCGGTCATCCAATAAGCCAAGTCTTTTACTACTTTTAGACTTTCCGAATAAGAAAGGGTAATACGATCCGGTTCAAAGACCGTAAAACAATTCCTGTCAGGGTACCGCTCCGCAGTAATTTCAAACATTTCGGGGAGGGTCGGCCACTCGCCTTTAAATTTTGATCCTCTCCATTCATCTAAAAATGCCCAGGGCTTTTTATTAAGATTTGCCATAAGATCTTCCTTTTATAAATAAATTTAGCTAAATTCTCTTATAGTTAGACCCGATAAGAGATAGGAGGTTGCAGAATTTATGAAAAAAATATTTATTTTTGTTCTTTTAAGCTTTTTTTTAAACGGATGTATGACTTTTGGAGCTCAGCCGCCCGAATCTCCGCGTCTCGATTTTATAAATGCTGCATATAAATACCTAAAAACTCCATATAAATATGCAGGCACTACTAAGGCCGGAATGGATTGTTCAGGTTTTGTATATAGGGCAGCTCTTGACGCTCTCGAAATTAGCGTCCCCAGAAGCACAAAGGGGCTTGCAGACTTTGCTAAACGGATTTCAGACAAAGAAGTTCAACCCGGCGATCTTTTATTTTTCTATACTGTGGGAAACAAGGTATCACATGTAGGAATTTACATAGGGAACGGGGAATTCATCCATTCCGCTTCGCAGGGTAAACATACAGGCGTAATAATTTCTTCCCTTGATGAAAAATATTGGAAAAACACATACCGTTTTGCAGGCCGCATTTTGGATCCTGAAGATATTTTTTAGATATCAAAAACATCCAAGATTATTATAAGCTGCATTCCTTTACGCGGCTCAATATTTATATTAAAGGCTTGTATCAGAGATTTAGGTTTTGTTTTAAATTTTTTTATTATTGAAAACTCTTCCTTTGCCAAAAGCCTTCCCTTAGGCCGCCTATATTCCGAAAAATCATAGACAACCTTGGTTATTACACGGCCCTCAATAACTTGAACCACAATCTTACCGTCTTCATTTGTAAGATATTTTTCTTGAGTGCCGTCCGAAAAAAAGACCGTGCATGGAAGGTCCTTAAAAGAGATTTGAGCCTTGTCGGTAAGCTGGATATAAGCTCCTTCAATTTTAGGCTGAATTTGCTTTGTCTTGCATGACAAAACGCAAAGCATTAAAACTACAAAAACAAGCAACTTTTTCATTCTATTCCAAAATTCCTTTTGTTCTCATCAGCTCAAATACGCTGTCCTTTCCTAAAAAGTGAGCAAGACCTGCAAATACAAAGGTTGTTCCGCCTTTATTAAGATATTCTTCAAATTTGCCAGCCCAAACAATATTTCGATCTTTTAAAAGAGCATCTTTAGATATACCGTCGCTCATATCCAAAAGAGAACCTATGAAATCTTTTAATTCCTCGCTATTGTTTTCCAAATAAAGTTTTTTTAGCTTTGTAAGCAGGTCAATAGTTTTATCCGTATTTTGTAATTCTTTTATAGTTTCTTTAAGAGCCTTTAACTGTTCTTCAAAAGTTCCTGAAGATAAGAGATCCAGCTGTTCTTCAATGCTTTCAAGGGCTTCAATTTTTTTCTTACCGGCACGGTTTAAAAGATGCATATCTATACCGTTTTGAGGATCTAATCCGGCCTTTGTATACAGTACTTGATTTAAAGCGATTGTAAGAATCCATGGATTAAATTTAAATAGAGGAGCAGCAACGGTTCCCAATTCTTGTATAACAACGTTTATTTCATCTTCGGACAAAAAATTAGATAAATCTTTTTCGGGACTAATATTAAAATGTTGAAGCATCCTAATTTGTAATTTTTCCTGCAAGGTTTCCATTTCTTTTTTTCCGCCTAATTCACTGACCAGTCTATCGGCCCTATCAAAGGCTTCCAGTATCTTATCTTCCAACGGATAAAAATCCTTGTCTGCAACATGGATTGTACCCAAAACATAGATTGAAGCATCTCCTTTTTTTATTTCCCAAAACATCCTTTCAGGATGTTTTATTAAAACGGCTTTCGATTCGCCGTCAGCCTGCGAATTTGAATCCTTTGTTTTACAAGAGACTAAAAAAGAAAAAATAAGCAAAAAAGCCAAAGCGGCTGTCAAGATTTTTTTAAGGTTCTTCATATATTCTCCAATTTAATTTAGATTATTTTATAACGATTATTTTATAATTTACAGTATATAAAAAATTTTAAAAAAATGCTATACTGTAAACAATTATGAATGATTTTATTGCACTATGCGCCGTAGGTGCAGAACCTGTACTTACAAGGGAATTAAAAATTTTAGGTTTTAAGCCTTACAATAGGTTACCAGGAAGGGTATTTTTTACTTCAGCCGAAACCGAGCCTCTTTTAGCTTTTTTTAAGGCAAATTATTTTTTACGCACAGCCGACAGGGTTTTTATGCTTATAAATACCGCAAAGGCCGAAAATTTTGATGCTCTATTTGATTTGGTCTTTTCGATAGACTGGCATAACTATTTTCCGCGTGATGCCCGAATTACAATCGACAAGGTGCGTACCTATAAGTCCAAGCTTTCTTCGGAACATGCTGTTCAATCTATCGTCCACAAGGCTGTCTGCGACAAGTTGTGCAAAAAATGGAATATGCATTCCCTGCCCGAAACAGGAACCCGCTTTATGATCCGCATTTACATAGAAAACAACAATGTCTATGTCTGTCTGGACTTATCGGGGGAACCTCTTTATAGAAGGGGCTATCGTTTAAGCGGAGGAGCCGCCCCCATGAGGGAAACATTGGCAGCCGTACTAATTCAGCTCATGCAATGGAAAAGAAAGATTCCCCTCCACGATGCTTTTTGCGGCTCCGGGACTATCCCGATTGAAGCCGCCTGGTATGCCTATAATATTCCGCCCGGGATTGCCCGTCACTTTGCCTTTGAAAACTTTATTTGTTTTGAAAAAGAAAAAATAGAAGCCGTTTTAAAGGAAGAAAAAGAAAGGGCTGCCTCGGAGGTACGCACCGACTGTCTTGCAAGGATAACGGGCTCGGATATTTCGGAAGAAGCCGTCTCTCTTTCAAAGGCCAATGCCGAAAGGGCATGCATCATCGCAGGAAGGGAACTTCATGCAGCAGGCATTACCCATCACATAGAGCGTCCCGACTTTATTCAATCGGACTTTTCGGAACTGGAAGCCCCATACGACAGCGGCATCCTTTTATCGAATCCGCCCTACGGCGAAAGGCTCGGAAGCGAGGAAGAAGCCTTTGAGCTTTATAAACGAATGGCCGAAATACCTCAGCATTTCCCGGACTGGAAGCTGGGCTTTATCACAAGCAAAAAAGAATTCGAAAAAATATTCTGCAAGCAAAATAAGGATGCCGTCTTAAAAAAACACAGCCTGCGCGGCGGCAACATGGAAACCGTCTTGTACATTACTGAGTAAAAAATCCGGTTTAGTTTACAAAAAAGGGCTGCTTTTCAGCAGCCCTAAGTTAATCGCATGGAACCAATTTTTATATAAATCGTTTACGCAACGTAAATCGTTTACGCAACGTAAACGGCAAGCTTTTGTTTTTCGGCAGGCTTTTTAAGCTGCTGCAAGGCCTTTTTTTCAATCTGGCGTATTCTTTCTTTTGTAAGATTAAAGATAAGCCCTACTTCTTTTAACGAAAGAGGAGCATAACCGCCAAGCCCAAAACGATAACGGATTATTTCCGCTTCCCTATCGTCAAGGTTTTTCAGAAGCTCGTTTACTTCATCTCTAAGGCTCATATCCATTGCGTAGTCTTCAGGCATCTGATGAGTTTCGTCCTGTAAAAAGTCGTTTACACTGGAGCTTCCGGGCTCATCAAAAACGGAAGCATCTATGGAAATAGGCTCTCTGGCAGCATTCATAATTGTGTGAACCATAGAATTATCCATATTTAAGATACCTGCAATCTCATTGAGTTCCTTGGTTTCGTTTCCCGAAAAGTCGATTTCTTTTTTAGCCTTTTCTATTTGAACAAGCTCGTTCGCCCTGTTTAAGGGAAGGCGTATCATCCTTGATTTTTCGCAAATAGCTTTTAAGATAGATTGTTTAATCCACCAAACAGCGTAAGAAATAAATTTATAACCCTTTGAAACATCAAATCTTTCGGCGGCATTCATCAAGCCTATATTGCCCTCACTAATAAGATCCATAAGGGGAAGACCCTGGTTTTGATATTTTTTTGCTACATTTACAACAAAGCGTAGGTTTGAATTTACCAACATGTTTTTGGCATCTTCATCTCCTTTTTCGGCTAGTTTAGCATATTTTATTTCTTCTTCAGCTGTTAAAAGCGGTATCTGATTGATTTCTTTTAAATAAGTAGCCAACGAGTTCATTTCTGCGTCATAATTATTTTTTGTCCTGTTATACATAACTTAACTCCTTGTATAAAATTGGGAAGTCTTTTTGGCCTCCGGTATATACAAGCAAAAACTATGCTAAAAACCGAATATTCAAAAAAAATATTTTTAAAACATCAAAAAAAAGGTACTTAAAACTATAAGTTTATATTCGATATAGACTTATAAAATTCAACATCCGGCACCAAAAATGAGCAAAACCTATTGCCTTTTTAGCTCTTTTTTCTTATATTTTATGGTATTCGGGACTTATGTATTGAAATGACACAACCCGAAATAAAACACAAAAAAGAGTGCCAAAAAGGCACAAATACTGCTTTTTGTGTTCTTTTAATTTTTCAGGAGGTCTTTTGATGAAAGTTAAACCCTTAGGAGACAGAGTTTTAGTAAAACCGGATGCCGTAGAAACAAAAACTGCCGGCGGAATCATCATTCCCGACACAGCTCAAGAAAAAACACAAAGAGGTGTTGTTGTAGCTGTAGGTGACGACAAAGAAAAGATTAAGGTTTCAGTCGGTCAAAAAGTTATTCACGACAAATATGCCGGAACTCAAATTCAAATCGACGGTGTAGATCATTTGATTTTAAAATCAAATGATTTGGTTGCTGTTGTAGAATAAGGTTTAGCGTTTTTATCTTACAGATAAAAGCTGATTAGAAAAGGCGGGGCTTTAAACAAGCCCCGCCTTTTTTTGTCTTTAGTTAGTTTTAAAGAACTTTATTTTACCAAAGCCATCGTATCCTTAGCAATCATAAGCTCTTCATTTGTAGGAATAATAAGAACCTTGACCTTTGATGAGGCCTTGCTTGCATCAGTAAGTTTTCCTCTTACCTTGTTTTTCTCGGAATCGAGTTCAACACCGAGGAATTCCAAACCGTGACAGATTTTTTCTCTAAGCTCGATAGAGTTTTCACCTATACCGGCTGTAAATACCAGAGCATCCACTCCGCCGAGCTGTGCGGCATAAGAAGCTATGTATTTTCTAACTCTGTTGCAGAATACATCTAAGGCAAGCTGAGCCCTCTTGTTTCCTTCTTTTGCAGCGGTTTCAATATCACGGAAGTCGCTGCTTACACCGGAAATACCAAAAACGCCGGATTTTTTGTTTAAAACATTGCTCATTTCATCGGCTGAAAGTTTTTCCTTGTTCATTATAAAGGGAAGAATTGCAGGGTCCAGGTCTCCTGAGCGGGTTCCCATGACTAAACCTTCAAGGGGGGTAAGTCCCATCGAGGTATCTACACATTTCCCGCCCTTGATAGCGGCCAAGCTGGAACCGTTTCCTAAGTGGCAGGTAATAACCTTAAAATCGGCCGAATTATTTTTGAGGGTTTCGGAGGCTTTTTCAGAAACAAAGCGGTGCGATGTTCCGTGGAAACCGTAGCGGCGTATCTTATATTTTTCGTAATATTCGTAGGGAAGAGCATAGATATAGTTTTCTGCCGGCATTGTTTGATGGAAGGCCGTATCAAAAACCGCAACCATCGGAGTTTTCGGCATAAGAGCCTTACAAGCCTCGATTCCCATAATATTTGCAGGGTTATGTAAGGGAGCAAGGTCGATACATTCTTTGATACCGGCCATTACCCTGTCATCCAAAAGAACGGACTTATTGAATTCTTCTCCGCCGTGAACTACCCTGTGACCTACAGCCGTAATCTCATCCATGGATTTTACAACACCGTGATTTTTATCGATTAGGGCTTCCAAAACAAGCTGAATGGCTTTTTTGTGGTCATTCATTTTTTCTTCAATTAGAACGGCATCCATTCCTTTTTTTTCATGCTTAATACGCGAACCTTCAATACCGATTCTTTCGACAAGGCCTTTTACCAAAACATCTTCGTTAGTCATATCAATGAGCTGATACTTTAAAGAAGAGCTTCCGCAGTTGATAACCAATATCTTCATTATATATCTCCTTAAAAATGTGAAGTAATCTTACTTGGTATCATACCCTAAAATATAAGAAAAGTCTATCGATATAAAGGCTTGTTTTTTAATAATTTTTAGATTATAATTGAACTTGCCGGTTTTATGTAAACAAAGGAAATATGATAAACAGCTCGGGAGAAATTCATGGTCGAAAAAGAAAAAAATAAATCTGCATTTGTAGGATTTTTACAAAAGAATCTTAATTTTATAATAGCAATAGCCGTATTTTTAATTTTTACTGCCTTTAGTTTTATTAAATTGGGAAGAAATATAGAAAACCAAGTCTACGATGCCATGCTAAAACTTAAGCCCGAAATCAAGGAAAAAAGCGAAATTCTTCTTTTAAATGTCGATGACTTTTCTATAGAACAAATCGGCTCTTGGCCATGGTCAAGGGATGTCTTGGCCGATGTTTTAATCCGCTTAAAAGAATCAGGCGGTAAGGCGGCGGTTTTCGATATTGAGTACCTGTCTGCAGGAAGGGCGGGTGCAAATAATGCCTATGTAGAACATGATCTGCCCAAAGAATATGCAGCCGTACGTCAGGAATTAGGAGAATATATAAAAGAGTTTTCGGATGCAGTAGCAAGCAAAAACATACCGCTTTCGGAGGTAAAAACAATAGGACAGGATATGTCCAAGTATTTTGAATCACGGATTGATGAACTTTCCGATTCAATTAAAAACAATGTATTTAGAGATAATGATGCCTACATGGGAGCCGCAGTAGGCTTTTTTGAAAATGCTTTTTTAACCATAAACGCAGTAAATATAAACATAGGCGGCGAAACAAAGGAACTAAAAGACTTTGCCTATAATAATTTTTTGTTTACCAATGTAGAAGATAAAACAGGGCTTTTTAAAAAGGAAACCCTAGCAAACCGTAAGGCCGCAAATGAAGAATACGGAATGGCTCCGGCGATTATGTCCATACTACAGTACGCAAAAGGAGCAGGTTTTCCGAATGTGGTTATAGATGAGGACGGGGTACGCCGCCGCATTTCTCTTTTAACCGAATACGAAGGAAGGTACATAGGCCAGCTGGTCTTTACCCCCATTCTTCACATCCTTGAACCCGAAAAAATTATCCGGTCGGGAAGGAAACTGATTTTAAAAAATGCCAAAGACCCTTCCGATTTGGAAAAAAGAAAAGACCTTACAATTCCTCTGGATGAAGAAGGCAACCTTTTAATAAACTGGCTAAAAAAACGCTTTGCCGACACTGAAAATCCGGAAAATGGCAGCTTTAAAAGCTTATCGGTTTATGCCCTAACCTACGCCGACATAATGGAAAAGAATTTAATTTCCATTTTAGAAGCCATAAAAGATCTACAAATCAGAACTGCAGAAGGCTACCTTTCTTATCACAATGCGGTTACTTCTTTAGAAAGTGAATACGCAAGGCTTGACCAGTGGAAGAGAGAACTTCTGAATAAGGACAAGCAGGACTTTAAAGAATACTTTGCGGCACGTAATTCCTTTTTTGATAATTACAGCAAATTTTTAAGCGGGAACTTCGATAAAGAAATACACAGCCTTTTTGCAAAAATAAAAGAACAAAGCGGCTCAAACCAATATGATGACATAGATGCCTATGTTACCGAACTTTTTAAAAATGCAAAAGAAGAATATAAAAACTATTCGGAACACATTAACTATATAAACGGCTTTTGCAACAACGCATTTGCAATTATAGGATACAGCGGCGTAGGCACTTCCGATTTAGGCGTAAACCCTTTTTGGAAATCTTATCCCAATGTAGGTACCCATGCCAATATTTATAACACAATTATGAATGAGGACTTTATAAGACCTCTTCCAAAATGGGTTTCAATAATACTTGCCTTTGTAATAGCAATATTTACAGCCTTTATGATGAAAAAGATAGAAAGAGGATTTATAAAGGTTCTTCTTGGAATCGTTTTATTGAGCTTAACTCTTTCTATAGGAATTCTTTTATTCGTATTCGGAAAAATATACTTACAGCTATTTCTTCCGGTTGTAACGGTAGTTATAAGCTTTATAGTTATCCTCTTACTAAACTTTATTTTTAGCGAAAAAGAAAAGGGCTTTTTAAGAAAGGCCTTCGGTGTTTATCTTTCGGACGATGTCGTAAACGAAATTATTGCCGACCCCGACAAGCTCACTCTCGGAGGAGAACAAAAAAGAATTACGGCTCTGTTTACCGATATAAAATCTTTTTCTACCCTTTCGGAAAAAATTACGCCCGAACACTTGGTTTCGGTTTTAAACGTATACCTCACACAAATGAGCGATTTAATTCTACAAGAAAAAGGCACGATTGACAAATACATAGGAGACGCTATCGTTTCTTTTTTTGGAGCACCGACGGATTTGCCCGACCATGCATACAGGGCATGTCTTGCGGCCATCAGAATGAAACAGGCAGAAGCCGAACTCAATAAACAGCTTTATGATGCAGGCGATATTCCAATGCCCATCTTTACACGCATAGGAATAAATACCGGAGAAATGGTTGTCGGAAACATGGGTACCGAAAAAAAAATGAACTACACAATTATGGGAAATGACGTAAACCTTGCAGCCCGCCTTGAAGGCGTAAACAAAAAATACGGCACATGGATTTTGGCTTCCGAATCTACATGGAGCGAAACAAATGATGCCTTCCTTGGACGCCGCCTCGACCGCGTAAGGGTTGTGGGTATCAATACCCCTGTTCAGCTTTACAATGTTATGGCAGTCAGATCCGAAGCCCCTGCGGAAATGGTACAGCTTGTAGGCATATTTGAAAACGCAATAGATTTTTACCGGCAACGAGAATATCAAAAAGCCCTTAATCTTTTTAACAAATGTTTGGAAGTCTCTCCCGATGACGAGCCTTCAAAGATGTATGTTGAAAGAATGAAGATGCTTCTTGCAGATACTGAAACGGCAGCAACACACAGCGACATAGTAAACATGACAAGTAAATAAATCTCTTAATTTATAAGGACAATAATATGAAAAACTTAACTCAAGGAAATGAGCTAAAGCAAATAACGCTTTTTTCCTTACCGATGCTATTAGGTAATATCTTTCAGCAATTATATAATGTTGTTGACAGCATTGTAGTCGGAAAAAGCATAGGCGATCATGCTCTTGCTGCCGTAGGTATTTCTTTCCCTGTATGGTTTATTTTTATATCCCTTGTCATAGGTTTTACTATGGCTTGTAATATTTTAATAGCTCAATTTGTCGGAGCAAAAAAAGAAGAAGAAATAAGTAAGGTAATTCAAACAAGTATATTAATACTATTTTGGGCAGGGCTTATCGCTACGGCTATAGGCATTGTTTTTGCGCCTTATATCTTAAAAATAATGAACACACCTTCCGATGTCTTTGAGGAAGCCCTTATCTATTTAAGACTCATCTTTACAGGAATTATTTTTTTATTTATATATAATGCCTTTACTGCAATGCTGAGAGGATTTGGGGATTCAATGACACCCCTTTATGCCCTAATCATCTCTACAATAATAAATATAGGTCTTGACTGTCTTTTTGTAATAGTATTCAAATGGGGTATTGCGGGAGCTGCAATAGCAACCATAATAGCCCAATTTATTTCTTGTTTTTGGCTTATATTTTATTGTCGAATAAAATATAAGGATTTCAGAGTAAACTTTTTTAAATTAAAATTCGATAAAACTATTTGTATTCAGTCCATCAAAATGGGCTTTCCATCAGGAATACAGCAAGCCTTGGTCGGAGGAGGTTTTATGGCCCTTCTTTCGATTGTAAATACCTTCGGTACACAAACGGCAGCAGCCTATTCAGCCGCAGGTAAACTTGACGGCTTTATTGTAATGCCAGCCCTAAATATAGGCGTTGCCCTTTCATCCTTTACAGGCCAAAACATAGGAGCCGGAAGATTAGACAGAGTAAAAAAAGGTTTGCGGGCTTCATTATTTTTAGGACTCGGAATTACAATTACGGCTACTACGGCAATAGTTATTTTCGGTAAGGCAGTTATGTTCCTTTTTGTAAATAATCCGGAAGTAATTGAATTGGGCGCAAGATACTTAATAATAGTTGCACCTGCATATTTTTTTAATACAATAACATTTACTCTAAACGGAGTTATACGAGGAGCAGGAGAAACGGTTTTTCCGATGATTTCAACATTATTGGCTATGTGGGTGTTTAGAGTACCGGCAGCAGCTGTTCTGTCTCGATATTTAGGCTCGGATGGGATCTGGCTTGCCGTTTCGGTTGGATCAGCTGCAGGCTTTCTTTTAACACTCTTTTACTATTGTTCAGGAAAATGGAAAAAAAAGGCAACCGAAATTCTTAACTTAAAAAAATAAGCAAATGATCTAAATTGTAATTGTTTACTTTTTCAAATTCAAATAAATTCTATTTTTGTTATAAGGGAAAAAAAATGAAAGAAAAATTATTAAGTTTTTTTTACATTGTTTGCGGAGTTTTGATGATAGCATCAGGTATTCATTTTTTCTTGTTGCCTTCAAAATTATCCTTGGGCGGGGCCACAGGAATGGCCTTGGTATTGTCAAAATACCTTCCGCTTTCTACAGGAGCCTTACTTGTTGTAGTAAACATTTTTCTGTTTGCTCTCGGCTTTTTAATCATCGGAAACAAATTCGGTCTTAAAACGGTTTGTGCGAGCCTTGGGCTTTCAGGAGCCGTATGGCTTTTGGAAATCTTTGTTCCATTGCAGGGGCCGATTGTAAACGACAAATTCTTACAGCTGGTAATTGCCGTCATACTCTACGGGGGAGGCGTAGGCATAGTTTTAAATCAGTATGCATCAACCGGAGGAAGCGATATCTTTGCAATGATACTACAAAAATATTTCGGCCTCGACTTGGGAAAGGGCTGCTTAATTACGGACTTTACCATTACAGTTTTTGCGGGCTTTGCTTACGGAACCGAAATAGCCTTGTTTTCGTTGGTGGGCGTAATAATAAACGGACTTGTCATAGACTCTACAATCGACGGTCTAAATGTAAGCAAATACTGCGTTATAAATACGGATAAGCCCGATGAGCTTTGCCGCTTTATGGTGGAACTAGGCCGTTCGGCAAACGTATATAAGGCAACGGGAGCTTACACAAGAGCCGAACGCTCGGTCATTCAAACCGTTATGAGCCGCAGGGACTTTGTAAAGGTAAAAAGCTATCTTGCCGCAAACGACCCGGAAGCCTTTATGGTTGTAACAAACGCCCACTCCGTATTCGGCTGGCATTGGAGAAGGATAGGAGAATAACCACAGCTTAAAACAAAAAAAGTACAATCTTAAAAGGTACTGGATTATTTTTGCAAAAGCTGATATATTGTTCCCATTCATCAATAGCATCTTAAGGAGTTAAAACTATGCTTAAAGAAATTCGCGGAAAGAGCGCAAAAAACTTGCGCGGAAGAAGCTTTCTAAAATTGTTGGATTTTACTACAGACGAAATCCGCTATTTACTTGACCTTTCAAAAAATTTTAAAGACATGAAAAGGGCCGGAATTCCTCACAGATACCTAGAAGGAAAAAACATCGTTCTTCTTTTTGAAAAAACCTCTACAAGAACACGATGCTCTTTTGAAGTTGCAGGTTATGACCTTGGAATGGGCGTTACCTACCTTGATCCCAATTCTTCACAGATGGGACATAAAGAATCTATCGAAGACACAGCCCGTGTTTTAGGAAGAATGTATGACGGTATCGAGTACAGAGGCTTCAGCCAAGAGCTTGTAGAAACATTGGCCGAATATTCCGGTGTTCCCGTATGGAACGGATTAACCGACCTTTTCCACCCGACTCAAATGCTTGCAGACCTTCTTACAATCGAAGAAAAATTCGGTTATTTAAAGGGGCTTAAATTTACATACATGGGAGATGCCCGAAACAACGTAGCCAACTCCCTCATGATAGCCTGCGTGAAAATGGGAATGCACTTTACAGCGTGTTCGCCCAAGCACCTCTTCCCCACTGAAGACTTGGCAGCCGAAGCAAAGAAAATCGCAGCCCAAACAGGCGGAAGCGTAACCCTTACCGAAAATGTAAACGAAGGCACAAAGGGTGCTCATGTTCTTTATACCGACATTTGGGTATCTATGGGAGAACCCGACAGCGTATGGGAAGAACGCATTAAGCTCTTAAAGCCCTATCAGGTAAACAAGGCTGCTATGGACAATGCAGACAAGGATGCAATCTTCTTGCACTGCCTCCCCTCCTTCCATGACCTAAAGACAACTAAGGGTCAGGAGATTCACAAAAAGTTCGGTCTTCCCGAAATGGAAGTTACAAACGAGGTTTTTGAATCTCATAAATCCGTTGTTTTTGATGAAGCCGAAAACCGCATGCATACAATCAAGGCTGTTATGTATGCCACAATGTGCTAATCTTTTTTATATTTGCTAACCTGAGACTCTTTCTAAAAACTTTAGGAAGAGTCTTTAATTTTTTGGAGGGAAGCCTTGTGATTCTTGAACTTAAAAATATTTCAAAAACTTATCCTTCGGGACGAAGGGCCTTACAAAGCATTTCTTTTAAAATAGAAGAAGGAGAAATCCTTGCAATAATAGGCCTATCGGGAGCCGGAAAATCTACAATGCTTAGATGTATAAACCGCTTGGTTGAGCCGGATGAAGGAGAAGTTATTTTTTTAGGAGAAAAAATAAACAAGCTTAAAGGAAAAAAATTAAGACAATACCGCTCAAAGATAGGAATGATTTTTCAAAATTATAATCTGGTCGAGCGTCTTAATGCCGTCGAAAATGTTTTGCACGGCTGCCTCGGCTCAATTCCTTCTTACCGCGGAGCCCTAGGCCTTTATACCGAAGAAGAAAAAGAAAAAGCTTTTTCTCTTTTACAAACCGTAGGCATGGAAGAATTTGCCTTTCAAAGATGCAGCGAATTAAGCGGCGGTCAAAAACAAAGAATAGGAATTGCAAGAGCCTTAATGCAAAACCCGAAGCTTTTATTATGCGATGAGCCCATAGCCTCCCTTGACCCCCAGTCGGCAGAAACGGTTTTAAATTATATCAAAGAATTCGCAGTAAACAAAAACATTGCCTGCCTTATAAGTTTACACCAAATGGAAGCTGCAAAAAAATATGCCGACAGAATCATCGCTCTCAATAACGGGAAAATAGTTTTTGACGGAAGACCCGATTCCTTAAACGATGAAGTCTTGCACAAAGAAATTTTTACAAATGTTTCTATGGACAGCGGAGAAAAAACTCTATGAAGTTTGATTTAAAAATTTACTCTGATGACAAAAAAAAGAAAAGACATTATCATAAAAAAGAAACTTCATACTCTTGGGAAAAAAAACAAATCTTTTTTGCGAAGAAAAAACTAAAGGCAAGTATTATTCTTTTAAGTCTTATTTTAATATATTATTTTGCATCAAATATAACCGGCTTTAAAGACCTTAAAGCAGTTTTTAAATTTCCCCTTGCAATAGCTTGGCTTATAAAAAACTTTATACCCGACAATGAAAGTTTAAAACATATCCCGATTATAATAAAAACCTTAGGCGAAACCTGTGTAATAGCAGCCTCGGCAACTACCGCTGCGGCTTTTTTTGCCCTTATCTTAGCCCTCCTCGGTTCTCAAACCACAGGAATAAATAAACCCTTTCAAATAATCCTTACCCTTATAGCTTCGTTTTTAAGAAACATTCCGCTGGTGGCATGGGCAATGCTTTTATTATTTTCGTTTAAACAAAATAATTTTACCGGTTTTTTAGCTCTCTTTATAATTACCTTGGGTCATCTGGTAAGAGCTTTTAAGGAAATGATAGAAGAAACAAGCGAAGAATCTTTTACGGCGTTACGGGCTGCGGGCGTTCCATATTTTTCTGCCCTCTTTACTGCCGTATTCCCAAGTATAGCACCCGGCCTTGTTTCGTGGCTCTTATACACGGTTGAAACAAATGTGAGGGACTCGGCTCTAATAGGAATTTTAACGGGAACGGGAATAGGTTTTTTATTTAACCTTTATTTTAAAAGTTTCCGTTATAACAGTGCGGGCTTAATTATTCTATGCCTTGTAATCATAGTTTTACTCATCGATATTCTTTCAAATAAAATAAGGCGGATTCTTTTATGATTGAGCGAGCAAACAAAATTAAAAAAATAAAAATAAGAAGATTCTCAAAGCAAAGAGTATTAATTTTATTTGTTCTTATTTTTTTATCAAGCCTTACACTTATAAGCTTATTTAAAATGGAAAAGCCCGACTATGGAATTCAAAAGGCTTTTTTGCAATTTACGGAATATTCAAAAGATTTATTTTTTTACCCTAAGCTGTCGCAAAAATATTCTTATGCGGACATATTTTTTTCTCTTTTGGTAAGTTTAAGCCTTGCCCTTTTAACTACCGTTTTCGGAGTGGTGCTTGCTTTCTTTTTAGGGATAGCCGCCTCGGAAAATCTTTCAAACAAGTATCTTGTAAAAATTATAAGAACGGCAATGTCCCTTATCCGCTCCGTGCCTACAATTATTTGGGTTTTAATATTTTCGGTAGTTGCAAACATAGGAGCAGAGGCCGCCGTCCTAGGCATGAGCTTCCACAGCACAGCCTATCTCGTAAAAGGTTTTTCGGAAAGCTTTGACGGCATAGACAAAAAAACGATTGAGGCCTTAAAAGCCTGCGGGGCAAGCTATATCGAAATTATAAGTCAGGCAGTTCTCCCCGCTTCGATAAACAATCTAATCTCGTGGAGCTTTTTTAGATTTGAAATTAACTTCGGAAATGCTGTTGCCGTAGGAGCTGCGGCAGGAGCCGGCGGAATAGGTTACGAGCTTTTTATGGCAGGCTCTTTAAACTTTAATATGAGTGAAGTCGGCTTTATATCCTATCTTATTTTCGGAACGGCAATTATTTTGGAAATATCTTCGACAAGGATAAGAAACAGAATTAGGCATTAGACTTTTAAATTTAACGAGACAGAAAGAATCAAAATAATTCTTACTGCCCCGTTAGCATTGAAGCAAAAACTATTTTGCGTTATTTTCGACAATTTTTACTACAAGTTCAATTCCCTTTTTGATTGATTTTGTGGGGATGAGCTCGAAGCGGCCGTGAAAATTATAACCGCCTGCAAAAAGGTTCGGACAGGGAAGCCCCATAAAAGAAAGGCGGGCTCCGTCAGTACCTCCCCTAACAGGAACTATATGGGGTTCAATACCGACATCAGTCATAGATTTTTTTGCAAGCTCAATTATTTCCATGTGCGGTTCGATTTTTTCTTTCATGTTGTAATAGGAATCTTTTATTTCCATCTTGATTATGTTGCCGTATTTTTTATTTAAAAAATCGACCGCAGCCTTCATAAGTTCTTTTTTGTGAAGGAAGCTTTCCATAAAGTGATCGCGGATAATGTAAGACATCTTTGTAAAATCAACGCTTCCTTCAATCGAGGTTAAATGAATAAAGCCCTCATAGCCTTCAGTGTATTCCGGCTTTTGTTCTTCGGGAAGCATATTCTCCAATTCTCTCGCAGCGGAAAGAGAATTAACCATCATATTCTTTGCAGAACCCGGGTGCACATTCTTTCCTTGAATTTCTATCTTAACGCTTGCGGCATTAAAGTTTTCGTATTCGAGTTCACCCAAGGGGCCGCCGTCTACGGTATAGGCAAAGTCCGCTCCGAATTTTTTTACATCAAAAAGATCGGCGCCTCTTCCGATTTCTTCATCGGGAGTAAAACCGATTTTTATTTCGCCGTGTTTAATTTCGGGATGAGCCAAAAGATATTCTATAGCACCCATGATGATTGTAATACCGGCCTTATCGTCTGCACCCAAGAGGGTCGTTCCGTCGGTTGTAATAATCTCCTGACCTTCAAGCTCTTTTAAGAAGGGAAAATCTTTGACGGTCATGGTGTACTCATCATTGAGTTTAATATCCCCGCCCTTGTACACAAAAACTTTCGGATTTACGCACTTGCCGTCCAAATCGGGAGCCGTGTCCATGTGGGCTATAAAACCGATTGCAGGAACCTTTTTATCGGTGTTTGCAGGAATGGCCGAATAAACATAACCGTGCTCATCCTGCTCGGCCTTTAAGCCCATCTCGGTCAATTCTTTTACAAGGTATTTTCCCAGCTCAAGCTGTCCGGGAGTACTGGGACAACATTCATTTTCTTCGTTGGACTTAGTGTCCATCGAAATGTATTTTTGAAATCTTTTAAGATAATCCATAATATCTCCTGTAAAAATGTTATAGTTTACGATGAACAGCCTAGCACTTTTAAGGGCTTGTGTAAAGTGGGGAGAAGTAGAACAATGTGTATGTCTTGGAGAATTCTGAGGTAAATGTATAAAATTCCTTTTAATAAAAAATATCTAAACTATTGACAATATTGGTTCCGATATATTATACTCTTTTGTAAGATTAAGTTTACAATATTTTAGAGACATCGGAGTAGTTATGTTTAAGATACAAAAGGAAGCCGAAGAGATTTTTAAATCTATCAGGCTTAAAAGAATGTTTGGAGGTTTCTTTTTACTTTCGGATGAGTTTTTGACGGTCGTGCCGGGATACTACATAGGTCTTGCCGTAGATGAATTAAAAAATGCTACTATGACACAAAGTGCCCTTATTGCGTATGTGGTAAAAATAATTTTTTTCACCTGTATGGGATATTTTTTTTCTTCCATGTTTATGTTCTTTATTCACAATTCTGGAAACAGGGCGGCTTATCTTTTTAGAAAAAAAATAATTTCGTCGGTTTTAAAAAAGACTCCGCCGTTTTTTAAAAAATATACTTCAGGCGATATTTTGGCTCGCACCTCAAATGATGTCACGGCCGTAGAAAATTATTTTGCTAACGGTTTTATAATGCTGATGGATTCCTTTGCCTATCCCGGAGCTGCAATTTTTATGATGTCGGTTTTAATTTCATGGAAGTTAACCCTTGCAGTTGTCCTCCCAATACCGCTTATAACTATTATTTATTTTTCGTTAGGTAAAGCAATAAAAGATAGAACGGGTAAAACCTATGCGGAATTTTCCAAGGTCAACCAAGGTATTTTGGAGCTCGCTGAAGGAATAAAACTTATACGCTGTTACGTGAATGAGCAAGTCAGGTTAAAAAAACTTTCTTCCATTGTTAAAAATTATTTTTCGGTTCTTTATGCACAAGTTAAACTAACCTCTATTTTGCAGCCATGTACAGCCTTTATTACAAATCTTTGTATCATAATAGCTTTTTGCTACGGCGGTTACCTTGTACACATAGGAGAAATTACTTCAGGGAATCTTGTTTCATTTTTTGTTTTTGTCGGAATGATTGCATGGAGCGGAATGGCAAGCGGCTTTTACTTACAAATTCAAAAGTCGGCAGATGCAGCTATCGACAGAATAAATGCTCTTATAAGAGATAACAACGAATTTCCGTCCATGGGAAACAAAGAAAAAATCGAAAGAATAGAAAAAATTTCTTTTAAAAATTTCAGCTTTGCATATTCCGATTCCGAAAAGAAAGTTTTACAGGATATTTCCTTTGAAATTTCACAGGGAGAAATTTTAGGAATTACCGGAAAAACCGGTTCGGGTAAAACAAGTTTGATAAAACAATTTTTCAGCCTCTATCCTCAAAATGAAAATATCTTCATAAATAATATTCCCTTAAAAAATTGCGATATTTTTTCTTTTAGAAACAAGACCGCTTATGTAAGTCAGCGTCCTCAACTTTTATCGGGAATCGTTTGTGAAAACTTATGCTTTTATGAAAAGGAAATTGAAAAAGAAAAAATATTAAAGGTTTTGGAAGCGGCTGATGTAAAAAGCGACATTGAAAAACTTACAAACGGGATCGATACAAAAATAGGAGAAAAAGGTGTTATGCTTTCAGGAGGGCAAAGGCAGCGAATTGCCCTTGCCCGTGCTCTTCTTAAAGAACCGGAAGTTTTGATTTTGGATGATGCCATTTCTGCCGTCGATGCGGACACTGAAGTTAAGATAATCGAAAACCTAAAAAAATCTTCTTCATTTAATATCTGCATTATATCGGCACACCGTCTTTCGGCTGTTCAGCATGCAGACAAAATAATTGTGCTGGATGACGGTAAAATTATTCAGCAAGGAACGCACGAAAAACTTATAAAGGAAGGCGGCTGGTATGCGGAGCAGTTTGAATACCAGCACAGCCATTCTGCGGAACTTATGCAAGCTGAAGATGCTGACCTACAAATTGACGGAGGAAAAAAAGATGAAAGATAAGACCAATAAACTCAAAGTAAATTATAGATTTTTTCTCTCATATTTAAAATACTGCAAGGCTTATGTGTTAGCAGCCTTTGTTGCAGTAGGAATTTTTATTGCATCTTCAGCCTATCTTCCTACAATTACGGCAAGCGTTATAAATGCCGATCTTGTAAATATGCCCGGCTTAAAAGATTTTTTAATTAAACATGCCCTTTTGTTTTTGGGTACTGCTTTTTTATTTTTTTTATCGATGTATGTAAAAACATTGCTTTTTAGAAAAATTGCAAATACCGTCTGTGAACATATTCAAATGGATATGGCCGGTCATCTTTTAAATTTAAAGATGAAACATTTTGATGAAATGACTTCGGGAAATATAATGAGCCGTTTTTCTTCCGATGTAAATGCAGTAGGCGATTTATACTTTTTGGTTTTGGGCGAGGTATTTAGTGTAATTTTATTATGCATAGTTTTATATATCCGTTTGGCATTTATGAGCCCCTATCTTTTTGGGGCTAGTTTTGCCTATCTGCCGGTTGTTTATTTTCTTGCTCGGTATTATTTAAAAAAGAGCGACAAGCCGACACGGGATTATAGAAATTCAATCGGAGAATTAAACGGATTTTTTAACGAAAGTATTAATTCTATTGAAAGCGTGCAAGCTTTTTGTGCAGAGGAAAAAATAGAAAAAGAATTCGATAAATTTAATCTTCCGGCATATACTTCAAAACGAAAAATGGTTTTACTCTCGGGGCTTTTTTCTTGGAATATTATTGCAAGAATTAGAACCTTAATTTACGCCGCCCTTTTGGGAGTGTTCGGTTATCTGTATTTTCAGGGAGCTCATTTTCTTGTCGGTACTCTTGTAATCGCTATAAGTTATAACAAGGAAATAACAGATGTCTTTTTAAAATTATTTATGCAGATAAATATTTACAAAAATGCCTTTGTTGCGGCGGGAAGAGTCTCGGAGATAATCAATTTTGAACATGAAAGAACAAACGGTACTCCTCATTCTCCCTTGGGTGATATAAAATTTTCAAACACTAAATTTGAATACAAAGAAGGTATTCCAATTTTAAAAGGACTTGATTTTAATGCGGAAGACGGGATGACCATAGCCTTTGTCGGAAAGACCGGCTGCGGAAAATCTACGATTATGAATTTGATTTTAGGTTTTTATGAAAATTCCGGCGGTAAGGTTTTAATTGACGGACAGGATATACGCTCTCTTGAATTAAAAACCCTGCGTTCCAAGATTGCAGTGGTCTTGCAGGAACCCTATCTTTTTAGCGGAACAATTTTTGACAACATAAGTTTAAACGATCCTTTTATAAATAGAGAATCTTGCGAAAAAGCTTTAAAGGCTGTAGGCGGCACAAATCTTATAGAACGTTCGAAAAAAGGTTTGGATGCCGAAGTGAGCGAAAACGGAAAAAATTTTTCGGAAGGAGAGAGGCAGATTATCTGTTTTGCCCGTGCCATGGTGAGGGATCCTAAAATTCTGATCTTAGATGAGGCTACGGCAAACATTGACACCGAAACCGAAAAACTTATAAATGCAGGTATCGAAGTTTTAAAGAAAGGACGCACAACACTTATAATCGCGCACCGTCTTTCTACAGTAAAAAATGCCGATATAATAAACGTAATCGATGACGGCAAATTATTGGAATCGGGCACTCACGAAGAACTTATTGCCCTAAATTCCAAATATGCCGAATGGTATAGACTGCAAAAGTAGGAATAAATTTTCTGAAAATGTAAGCCATAGCTTAAAATTTATTTTTATTGTATACTAGGGCATTTCTAAAAACTAAAGTTTTTAGAAATGCTCACTAATGATTGGAGTGTTAAATTATGCAAAAAAGTTATTACGCTTTTTTAAACCATACTAATTCTGATATCGTAAAAAAAGATAATCCGTATCCGCATTTTAAAACCTATGCATTTTCTTCCGAAATAGGAAAAGGCTATTCTGCTATTTATGATGTAGGCTCTTATGCACATATTTGTATTGCCGATCATCTTTACTATGAGGATTTTAAATATACGGTACCATCGGATGAAGGTATTTATCTTCAGCAATATGATTCTATTGCCTCCGACAAAAAATATCCTGCAGGAAGGGTATATGCCGGAATGCAATACATTCAACATTACACTAAAGTCAAAGCTATTCAGTATGTTATAAAAAAGGAAACCCCTGCATGTATTATCGGGCTTCAATTAAACCCTGAATATTACGGTGCATATTTAAAAAACACTTTCGGCATTACGGAAGAAAATTTTTGCACAAAAATTTCTCTTTTGCCGAAAGAAAACTATATTCCTGAAATTTCTTTTATATTGAATCAGATACGGAAATTCTCGGGAACCGAAGCGAGTGCAAAACTTTTTTTTAAAAGTAAAGTTGATGAAATAGCCGCCCTTCTTTTACGAAGAACCGAAAACGTACAAAAAACGGAACACTCCGTTTTTTCAGCCGATCATGCAGCTATTATGCAAACGATTGAGTTCATAAATAAAAACTTACACAAAAGACTTCCGCTTGAAACGCTTGCAAAAATGTCGTATATGAGTCCTTCAAAATTTAAATATGTTTTTAAAGCCGTTACCGGTTTCCCGCTTACCGATTATCTTGTTAATAAAAAAATGGAAAAAGCCTGCTCTCTGCTTTTAAATACTAATATGTATGTTGCAAACATCGCCCAAAGCCTCGGCTACCGCAGCACCGGCTATTTTTCCGGCTGCTTTGAAAAGTACACAGGTATGCTTCCAAATGAATATAGAAAGAGGTGAAAGGTTAGTTTTCTTCGATGTATTTACAAACAAAAAACTGCCGTCAGTTCTTGGAATCTTCCCACAATTTTCTATATAAACCTTCTTCTTTTATCAGCTCCTCATGCCTGCCGCACTGAACAATGTGCCCGTTTTCGAGAACAAGAATTTGGCCGGCGTTGCGGAGACTTGTCAGCTTGTGGGCAATCATGATGACGGTTTTATCTTTGAGCAATTCCTGTAAGGCTGCTTGTATTTTGGCTTCGTTTTCGGAATCGACATTGGCGGTAACCTCGTCCAATAGTACAATCGGAGCATTTTTAAGAAAAGCACGGGCAATCGAAATGCGCTGTTTTTCTCCGCCCGAAAGCCGCAAGCCCGCCTCTCCGATAACCGTGTCGTAGCCCTTTTCACTTTGCATAATAAAATCGGTGCAGCCCGCACGCTCAGCCGCCTGATACACTTCCTCCAAAGAAGCGTCTTCCCGGCCGAGTTTGATATTATTTAATATCGTGTCGTTAAACAAAAATACATCCTGAAACACAAAGCTGATATTGTGCAAAAGGTTTTCGTAATTGAGTTCTTTAATATCGGTGCCGCCGATACTGATTTGCCCCTTCTGTATATCCCAAAAACGGGCAAGCAGATTCACAATAGTCGTCTTGCCGCTTCCCGAAAGACCTGCAAGAGCGGTTACCGTTTTTTCGGGAACTGAAAAGCTGATATTGTGCAGCACCTCTCTTTCGGTGTAGGCAAAAGAAACATCTTCAAATTGAATATCGAATGCGTGCTGTTTTTGAGGATCGAGCAGCAGATTCCCTGAAAGGTTTTGCATTTCCGGAACCGCTTTGATGGCATTCATACGGTCGATTGACTGCTGAGTCATTTTAGAAAAGATACTGAAAATCCCCATCGCTTCAATACCGCTGAATAAACTGAAAGAGGCGGTCATCAGCAAAAAGATTTGTGCAAAAGAAAGTGTTCCCCGTAAAAAAAGCAGGGCGGAAGAAAAAACTATTCCCGCCGTAACAAGCCGTAAGCAAAACTGAAAAAGAGAGACGACAGGAATATGAGCGAGTTCCGCGCGGACAGAAAAATCCCGTAAATTCTTTACCACTTCAGCCGTTTTTGAAAACCGCTTTTCCGCCATGTTGTATATTTTAAGCACATGGATCCCGTTGATAAATTCAACAATATCGGCGGTAACTTTTCCGATAAAGTCCTGCCGGTTTATTTTTAACTTGTCTTGCAATGTAGATAATTTTCTGTACATGTACCATACCGGAATAAACAAAAAAACGGTGAGCAAAAAGATGCGGTAATCGAAGACAAGCAAGACAGTAAGTCCGATAGCAAAAACAGGAATGCCCACGGCGATTTTTTCGATAACGACCATGCCTTCAATTTCCAAAAACGCCGCATCGGAAGTAATGGTCGAAACCAAGTCGCCCGTGTTTTTTTCATTGAGAAAGCCGAGCGATACCTTGCGTAATCGTGTCCCTAAGTTTTTACGCTCGCGGCACATTGCCTTATAACCTGCCCCGCCGCGGAAATAGAGCGTAAAGTAACGCAGTACAATTCTGATAAACACCGCTGCCGCCATAATGCCGATGTACCGGTACATAGTACGGACATCAAGCGTTCCCGAAGCGGCGGGATTAAAAAGCGGTACGGCGTTTACGATTTTAAAGGCGATGATAAAAGGTATCATAATAAAAAAGCCGTCGATAAAGCTTAAGACAACGGAAAAAATAATTTCCTTTTTTTGATTTTGCATAAGGGCCAAAAAAGCCCGCACCGTTTTTAGCATACATTTCCTCCCTGTCCTTGATAAAGCCGTTTATACACTACCGAATTTTTTAAAAGTTCCGTATGTGTACCTTGAGCCTCTACCCGTCCATTTTCCATAACGATGATTGAATCACTTTCTTTGACGGTGGAAAGGTTGTGGTCTATCGTGATAACGGTTTTATTTTTACACAGTTCCTGTAATGAAAGCTGAAGCTGCCGGCGGTTTTCCGCATCGGTGTGAGTAGTCGCTTCGTCTAATATAAGCACCGGTGAATTCCGCAAAATTGCACGGGCAATGATAATGCGCTGCCGCTGCCCGCCGGACAGTTTTGTTCCTTCATTGCCCGCATAAGTGTTCCAGCCTTTTTCAAGCCGTTCAATAAAATCCGAACACTGTGCAAGACGGGCAGCTTCTTTTACTTCTTCATCGGAGGCGGCGGGCTTCCCCATTCGAATATTTTCCAAAATACTCATATTGAATAAAAAAGTGTCCTGCGTAACATAGTTGACATGTTCCATTAATTGCGCAAGAGACATATCTTTGTAATTGATTCCGCCGATTGTAATGGAACCCTTTGAAACATCCCAAAAGCGGGCAATCAAATTGGCTATTGTTGACTTACCCGAACCGGAGTGCCCGACAATCGCCGTCTTTTTCCCCTCTTTAAAAGTGAGCGATACATCGTGAAGCACATTTCCCTCAGGAGCATTGTTCTCATTGCCGGTTTTATCGGCAGCCGTAATTTCATTGTATGAAAAGCACACATTATGAAACACAATTTGGTTATTCGGAATATGCAGAGCAGCTGCTGCGGCAGTTTCTTCCAATTCGGGAGCGGACAGCACTTCTTCAATCAGCTTTTTACCGTTTCTTATGTGATAAAAGTTGTCCATAAATTCGGTGAACTTTAAAAGCGAAACTCCCAAGCCCTCTGCAATGATGACGGCAAAAAGATAGAGCGGCGCTTCAATCAAACCGGAAGTAAAAAGCAGTCCGCCGACTGAAAGCACGCTCACCGTAATCGACGACAAAAGTACAAAGGCCGGAGCGCTTACAAAATACATTTTATTGTAGAGCTTTAAGGTTGACTTTTCGTAATTGTCGATGGAATCTTCAAACTGAGAATAGGCCCTTGCTTCGGTGCCGAATATTTTAATTTCTTTATTTCCGCGGATATATTCGATAACCCTGCCGTTCATGTTTTCGAGGGCGGCATAATAGGTGTTTGCAAAATCGTTCATAATGCCGATATACATCGGAAGATAAAAAATCAAGGTTGCTGCAGCAGGTACCAAAACGGCAAGAGCAAGCCGCCAATCGGCTGCAAAAAGTATCGCAGTAATGCTCAAAGGAATGAGGATATTCGAGGTGGTTTCAGGCAGTGCGTGTGCAAGCGGAAATTCAAGCCGTTCAATACTATCGATGAGCATTCCGTGAAAATAGCCGGCGCCCTTGTTCCGCGTAAAACCCAGCGGCATCTTTATCATCTTTTCGGTAAGGGCAAGCCTTATTTTTTCCAAAACGGAAAAGGCTGTCTTGTGCGAAATCGCCGTCGATATGCTGTGCAGCACCAGTTGAAAAGCAAAGGCTGCAATGATAACGCCTACATAAGCCGACACTTCGGCAACGGAAGTTCCGCCTTTTGCCAAACGCATAAGAAGACGGTGCACCGTGATATACGGCACCATACCGCAGCCGACACCCAGTACCGCAAGACTTACGGACGCCGTATACGCGGGAATATTCGGCACAATAAAATCTTTAAATCTCATGGTTTCCGTTCCTCTACTCCATATCCTTAAAATGGCGTTTTAAGATGAGCTTTCCGATATAGACGCCTGCAATACCGAAAACGATAGCGGATACTATGCCGATAACGGCGAAGGTTCCGGTAAAATATTTCACATATTCAAGTATCTCTTCCCGGCTCATTCCCATTTCCTGCCACTTTGCCAATTCCCGTTCCAAAAAGAAAAGGAAAGGGAACACGCCTCCGGTAAAATATGCAGCCTGCGTAAGTCCGTGACCGATACCGACCGAAAGCGTTTTGAACCTTGTTTTTGTAATAATCACATCGGCTATCAAACCTCCAATTACAACAAAAATCAGACAGTTAATACTTCCCATTCCGGTCAGCGTAAAAAGCGCAACGCCCAAACCGACAAGCAGCGTCAACACGCCGAATCTCCGCACAGTCTTTACAACAAAAAGAACAATAGGCCCCATCAAAAGCCCCGTCATACCGGGCGCAAACACATGCATAACGGGGATAGTAACGGCTGTCAGCATTCCGACCCCATAAATAACGGCTGCATAAATTGCGGCCATTAAACCGATTAAAACAAAGTGACTGATTTTCCAGTGATTGGTTTTTGTTCCCATACCTTTATAACCTCTCTTTAAAAATATATTCCAACTGCATCGAGCCGTTCAATTGAAAATCTTCGGCTATCCGTCCGTCTTCCAAAAGAACCGCTCTATTGCAGGTGTTTAAAATGAATTCATAATCATGCGTGATAATAACGGAGGCGTTTGTCTTGCCCGTTATCGAATCGATTAACGCACAGACATTTTGCATACTGCCGTAATCCAAACCGCTTGTCGGTTCGTCAAAAATAGTGAGCCGCTTCTTTTGTAAAAATGATGCGGCGACTACCAAGCGCTGTTTTTGCCCCATCGACAGTGTTGTCGGGTGTTGTTCTTGCAAATCCGAAAGACCGAGCTTTGTAAGCACTGTTTGTATTCGGTTTTCTTTGTCGGGCAGCGCTTCGTTACCGAGCAGTAAATCATCATATACGCTGCACCCGAAAAGCTGAAACTCAACATTTTGCATCACATACCTGGCGGTCTTACTGCGCACCCTTGCAGGGAATGCTCTTCCGTCCAGCAAAACAGTACCGCTCTGTTCCTTTTTTAATCCGCACAGGATTTTCCCCAGCGTTGTTTTTCCGCATCCGTTTTTACCGATTAAAGCAATCTTGTCTCCGGGATATATTGAAAGATGTATTCCTTTTAAAACCTCAATGTTTTTCCGATATCCAAAATGAATATCGTGCAGTACAACCAACGCTTCGCTTTTCTTCTGAGGCTTTTGACTGTACGGAATATCGATGGTGTTTTGAAATAAATGCAAGCCGCGAAGTCCTCGTTTGTGCAACTCATCATTACCGATAGTGCGTAACGAATCTTTTTCATATTCCCGTACTATTGATCCGTTTTCCATTACGATGAGCCGGTCGCAGAGTTCCGCCAAATAATGCAGCCGATGTTCGATGATGAGTATCGTGTAACCTTTTGATTTTAGCTGTGCAAGTATTTGTGTAAGCAATTCTATGGATTGATAATCGAGATTGGAAGACGGCTCGTCCATCAGTACAACGCGTGTGTCCAACATTAAAACCGAAGCGATTGCAATTTTTTGTTTTTCACCTCCGGAGAGTTCCGAAAGCTTTCTATTCAAAAGCGGTTCCAGCGATAGCAGTTTTGTAACATGGTGCAGCCGCTCTTGTATTTCTTCTTTTTCTATACCGTAATTTTCGCACGGATATACAAGGTCGGAAAGTACATCGGTTGTAAAAAACTGGCTTTCGGGATTTTGAAAAACGGATGCCGCAATGTTCGATATATCGCATATACGCATCGACGAAAAATCAGTGCCGTTTAATGTAAGCGTTCCGGTTATTTTTCCTTCATAAAAACGGGGACACAGCCCATTCACACAACGAAACAGGGTCGTTTTTCCGCAGCCGCTTTTTCCGGTAATAACAACCAGTTCTCCTTTTTTTACGGACAGAGATACGTGTTGAATTGCCTGTGCTGCAGCATCGTTATATTTGTAGCTTACATCATTCAAGTTGATCATACGCGAGGCTCTCATTCAAAATAATTTTGCGTACATACTTGCCGTCAACACTGTGATTGCAGCAAGCGAAAACACGGCATCTATCGGACGAAGTTTGACATCAAAGTACGATGTTTTTTTACCGGTGTTTTCAATACCCTTAACCAAGGCCGCACAGGAAAGTTCTTCCGCAGTCTTTAGGCTTTTAAACAACATCGGCACGATTATAAATTCCATCGTCCGTATCGGATGAAGCATAGCCGTACATTTTGAAGTGTATAGACCTTTCAGTTTCATCGCATCGATGATAATCAGAAAATCATCTTTTATTGCAGGAAAATAACGGAACATTACCGCTATGCTGAGGATAACGCCTCGCGGCAGCCGCATACGGTCGAGCGCCATTGTAATTTCCGAAATATTTTTTTGCTTTTGAATTACCGTTCCCAACAGCATAAAGGGAATAATCCGCTGCACGATAAAAGCAACTATTCCGATAACGGAAAAGACCGCGGATTGAAACACCGGAAAATGCACATGCAAAATCAGTTGATAATAGGAAAAAAGCACTGCAAACAAAACAGTGTAGCACAATAAGACACCGTATAATAGACCTGTTCGATAACTTGCATTATCGAACAGGTCGACGAGTTCTAAATCGTGCAAATAGCACGATTTAGAACATCGCATTTTAAGGCAGCCTGTTCTGAAACTGAAGTTTCCGAACAGGTTTAATTCCGTTATGACCGGCACTGCCGCCGCAACGATAAAAGAGCAGAGCGTTACCTCCGCCTTCCCGGAAATCAGCATAAAAACCATAATCAACATATCTAAAAAAAGAAGCGTTCTAACATCAACAGCGGTTTTAATCTTTTGCATATAGTAAAACTTTCCCTTATTTGTATGAAGATTTTACAACATCGATAGGTTTTTGTCTTAAAAACAGCTAAAAGATTGGCTAAGATTGACGGCTTTTGGCTTGAATTTTCATCGTTTCTTATACAAAAGTTTCTGCTTATAAAAATGTTCCCAGCTTACCGAAAAAATATGTTGTGATTATATCGCAGACCGGAGCCACGTAGATTGTTCTCCCCTACATCGAAAACTTTTTTTTCATTTGGCTGAAGATATCGGCGATGCGTTCTTCTTCGGCTTGGGCATCGGGCTCGTGGTATTCGACGAGGTCTGCAGGAATCTCATCCAAAAAAGGAGATGGAGCACATTCGGTTATGCCGCCCTGTTTCCGTCTTTGCCTGCAGCTTGTGATAAAAAGTTTTTGCTGGGCTCTGGTGATAGCCACATAGAAAAGGCGGCGCTCTTCTTCGACATCTCCGTCATTTTCTTCGACACTCCTTGCGTGGGGAATAAGACCGTCTTCCGCTCCCGCAATAAAAACCACAGGAAACTCCAAGCCCTTTGAAGAATGAATGGTCATAATGTTTACTTCGCCTTTTTCTTCTTCAGTATCATCGCGGGTTAAAAGGGTAATGCGGTTAAGATAATCGTAAAGGCTTCCGTCCCAATTGTCGGGATTGTTTTCCCAATCGTCCATCGAGTGCAAAAAACTTTCGATATTCATTATTTTAAATTGAGCAGCCTTTTCGCTTTTTTGGTATTCGGCGATAAGGTATTCGTTATAGGCGATGTCATCCAAAAGTTTTCTTACCTTTTGAGCAAGCCCCTTCCCCGAAAGAAGCTGGGTGCGGTGTGCGCTTATAAGTTCGGCAAATTCTTTTAAATCTTCAATGCTTTTTCCCCTCATATCCTCAGGCGGGTTTTCAAGAAGAAGACGGATTGCAGTCCGCATTGAACAAGAATTTTCCATTGCAAGAGCGGAAAGGGTTTCAAGAGTTTTTTTGCCTATGCCTCGCCTCGGCGTGTTGATAATGCGCAGGAGGTTTACATCATCGTCGGGATTTGCAACAACGCGCAGATAGCTTATAAGATCTTTTATTTCCTTCCGCTGAAAAAAACTTGTCCCTCCCGACATTCTATACGGAATGTTTACTTCCAAAAAGGATTCTTCCAATGGGCGGCTTAAACTGTTGGCACGGATTAAAACTCCGAAGTCGGAATACTTAAAACCTTCTCTTTGCTTTAAGCTTAAAATCATGTCCGAAATAAAATCGGCTTCCGCTGCCTCGTTTTCGGGAATAAAAATTTCGATGGGGCGGCCCGAATCTTTTTCTGACCAAAGAGCTTTTACCTTGCGGTTTACGTTATGAGAAATTACACCGTTTGCAGCAGCCAAAATTGTCCCTGTGGAACGGTAGTTTTGTTCAAGTTTTATTTCAATCATTTCGGGAAAGTCTTTTTCAAAGTTGCGGATATTTTCAAAACTGGCACCCCGCCAAGAATAAATAGATTGATCGTCATCGCCTACTACGCAGATATTTTTGTCGGCGATGAGCTTCATAAAATTATATTGCTGTGTGCTTGTATCCTGAAATTCGTCAACCATTATATATCGGTATCTTTCGCGGTACTCCGCCAAGACTTCGGGATGTTCTTTAAATATTTTTATGGGAAGCATTATAAGGTCGTCAAAGTCTACTGCATTATAAAGTTTAAGCCCATCCTGATATTCTTTATAAAGAGCCTTGTACGAATCATGTTCGTTTGTCCAATCCTTTCTTCCCATTTTGATATTGGAAAAAAGAATACCTACCTTGTAAACATCCAAGGCATCTGCCGAGAATTTAAGTTCTCTTCCGCATTCTTTAATCAGCTGGTTGCGGTCGGTCTCGTCATAAATACTGAAATTACTTCTCCAGCCTATTTTGTCTATATGAGAACGCAGAACCTTAACTCCAAAAGCGTGAAAGGTGCTGACAGTCAGGTTTTGAAGTTTTTTGCCGGTAAGCTCTTTTATTCGATCTGCCATTTCCTTGGCAGCCTTGTTGGTAAAAGTAAGAGCCAAAATCTGAGACTGAGGAATTCCCTTGTCGAGCATGTGTGCAATTCTAAAAGTGATAACGCGTGTTTTCCCCGAACCGGCTCCCGCTATTATAAGCACGGGCCCGTTAATCGTAGTAACGGCTTTAAACTGTTCGGGATTAAGACCTTCAGTAAATTCATTCATAGGAGGGGTGAGTATACCAAAAAACAGGAAATTTGGCAAGAAGCGGTAGGTTAAACAGTTTTATCTATCTTTGCTAAAACTTAAGCCCCTTAATCCAATCTGCTATAATCGGTTCCAAGGTTTTTATGTCGAAGCCTAGTTTTAATACTTGAACCCTCTGTTCTGAGATACCCCAATTTTGGTAGGGGTTATCGTAGTTTTGATCAAAGAAATCGTAGATATAGTTCTCGGCATCGTTTTGCTCATTACCGAACATGGAAATCTTTTGAACGGCGGACTTTTCGAGCACCTTCCTGATTGAAGGTCTTATCCCTTCAAAAAAAAGACCTTTATGAATTTGATATTTATCTCCCCTCATAGTCTTAATCATTTCCGATATTGAACCTGAAGGATTCATCTCAAGTTTAGGCCTTTCAAAATAAGCCTCCGATTTTGATTCTTCTTTTGGAACTTCTACAAGGTTTTCTTTTTTTATGCTATCGTTTTTAAGTTCTTCATTTTTAAGTTTGTTTTTTTCAAGCTTAGGCTTTTTAAGTTTATCCGTTTTTTTGTCGGGTAAAGACCCTTTGTTTTGTGATTTATTTTCTAAATTTAATTCTTCCGTTTTAGCTTTCTTTGTTTCAAAAACAGCATCTTTTTGAATAAGATCTACATTTTCAGCTTTTTTACCGGAAGTCTTTTTTTCTTTTTTCGGTTTTACTTTTTTTTCTAAAACAGCCTCTGCATCGGAATTTCCATCAATAAGTTCTTCTTTCTTTTTTACAGGTTCTATCGAAACTTTTACCCTAGCCCATTCCCTTTGAAGATAAAGATCGCCGCTTATGCTGTAGTAATAACCGTTTACCAAATTCAATAGGACGGCCTGTAAAATTTCTTCATCCCTCCAGCTTCTAAATCTTCCGATTTTTACGGCCTGAAAAATATTAAAGTTATTGGTCCTGTATTTCCGGCTATACAATAAAACGATATTTTCAAATCCGCCGTCAGCATAAACAGGCCAATACTTTAAAGTGTAAGCAATAACTTGATCTTCAACCCGTTTAATATCGGGAGAAATAATTATTGAATCTACTTGCTCTTTTGTAAAAATAATCTTAGAAAAGTCAAGGGTAGCGGGAGGTCTGTAGGCAGCCCGTTCTCTTTTTTGGCGGGATAATATTTCATCCTGTTCATCTCTATAAGCCTTTACCGATGAAAGGGTATCGGTAACATAGAGGCGGATAAGCTCTGCCGATTTTTTCATTGCAGCCTGTTTAAACCCTATGATGTCGGCATAGCGTGCATATTTTTCGGTAAATGAAATAGAAGCAAATCTATCGGAAGAAACAGCCGATACTATTTTTTCGCATTCTTGAATAACATTGTAAACATCATTTGTATCGAGGTTGGCTATCTTTTCGGTAATAAACCCTATAACCTGCTTAATCTGCATTATAGTTTTTTGAGCAAGGCTGATTAAATTTGCAGTCAACAATTCCTGAAATCTATGCGACCTTCGTCTATACGAAGACATCAGTTCATACCGCATAGAATCATCCGGATATTTACGCTTTAATTTTCCATTGTATAATAAAAGGGCTTCATTTAGACGCCCTGTTTTTCTCAGTTCAAAATACCTTTCAATATCAAGATCATCCGAGAGGCTCACCTGAGGATATTCTTGTTTTAAGACTTGTTTTTCAAGTTCCGTTATTTCCATAAAAAGCCGCCGATTTTAGGTAAAATCATAATACAATAATATAGCAAAAAAAGGAAAAAAACAAGAGCAAAACAGGATAAAAGAAATTTGGGAGATTTTAAATCAGCAAGAGTTCAAGCCTGCACGCCGGAACAATACTTTATACCAAAATAATCTAAAACCTTATATTCAAAGCAAGCCCCATTCCTTCAGGAGTAAGGATAGGTATCGGAGTAAATGAAATCTTAGGTGCTTTTTTTATTAACACATCATTTAAGGTTTGATTGTACCTTTTTACATATAAGCTCGCTGTAATTAACGAAGTAATACGATTAACAAGCATAATACTTCCGGCTGAATACATCACATAACTGAATAACTTCAATCTCCTGTCAATAGCGGCTATAGATGTCGGCGGGTCTGAACTAGTAGTGGAAAATAGATCTGCCAAATTGATAAATTGTATAGTAAGCATCGATAATACCGATAAACCGTCAATAGCGGTATGAATGCCTCCGCCCAGCATATCGCCGCAAGCAAAATTACCGCTGCCGAACCCGACAAACCCATTTAACAAAAGAGGCACAGCCAAGTCTTTTTGGTATTTTTTTTGAATCAATAAAATTTGCTCATTATTTAATTTTTGAGAATATTCAGAGATTAAATCTTTGTTTTTAAAAAGGTTTTTAGTTATAAGCTGATTCACAGTTAAATAATAAGAAAAACTTTCATCATCTTCCTTAGTTTGTTTCACATTATCTTCGGAATACAAAGAAAAACCTATGAGCAAAAGCACTGTAAACATAAACATCTTTTTCATAACTTTACCTCCGGTTATAGTATAATTCTAAGCCAACCCTAAGATTTTGTCAAGCCTACGAAAATAAATCTGACAAAAATACGATCAAAAAAGTTATCCCTAGAATAATTTTATATTGACTATATAATTTCAAGAAATCTAGGCGATTTTAAATCGGCAAGAGTTCAAGTCTTTACACCGGAACAATTTTTTATAAAAGAATCAAACTCTTACATCGACTGAAAGAGGAGGTTCGTATTTTGACGGCTCTCCATAGCGGACAAAAACGGAGGCGGTATCCGAATCGAAAAATCCTGCTTCCGTTAGGCAGGAAGTAAAAAGTTTTTCCAAATCCGTTTTTTCTTTTTGGGAAAGCTCGATGTCTTCACGCATAAATGTAAACTCTTTATCCTGCAAAGAAAAAATCCAAGATTCGTCTTCGCCGGAACTTTTAAAATTGCATCGAAGTACCAGAGACTTAAGTTCTTTTAAACTTATATCCAATAGAAGAGCCAATGAGCCTGAGGCCTTGGAAGAATCAAATTCTCTGTCAAAGGGAAGGATTATCCAATGAAGGCCATCACCTTTTAAGTGATTTATCATCTCCAAAACTTCATCATCATTTTTTTCACTGTCGCCTCCGAAAATGGCTTCATAGATTTGCGAAAAAAGCTCATCAGAAAGTTCAATGCCCTTGCTTTCGATAAGAGAGGCGGCAAAGGCGCTTTTTTCCTTTTCTTTTAAAGAAGTTCGGCCTGATGCCTTACCTGCCGTTTTTTTGTGCAAAAAGTTAAAAATGCGGTTTATCGATTTTTCATCAAGGCGGCTTTCTATCGCCGTAAAAAAGGCAAGAATACTTGAAGTCAATTCGTTTTGCGGAAGTCCAAGTTTAGAAAAGATGTCCTTTGAAGAAGAAGCGTCATCTCCTTTTTCGGGAATGAGAAGAACTCTATCAGAGTCGATGACAACTCTCATTTTCAGACTGTCACCTTCCTTTAGGCTTCCTGAAACATTACCCTCAAAAATATTTCCGTTAAAAAAAATACGGGCTGCCCCGTCCGTCTTTAAGCTTAAAATTTTAGCGTTTACAATATCGCCGTTTTTTAAGCTCATCGAACCTGAGGCAGCCCGTCTTGAGGCGGTAAAAAAAACTTTTGTACCGTCCGTATAAATCACAAATTTTTTGCCGATTTAAAAGTTTAAACTCAAAGTTTACGAGTCTTTTTTGGTGATAAGGGTCTTAATCTTAGCGGCCTTACCTACCTTATCCCTGATATAGTAAAGTTTAGCTCGGCGTACTTTTCCGGGTCGTACAACTTCAACCTTAGCAATTCGAGGTGAATGAAGGGGGAAAACTCGTTCAACCCCTACACCGTAAGAATTTTTTCGTACGGTAAATGTTCTTCCGATTCCGGAATTTTTAAAACAGATTACCAAGCCTTCATAAACCTGAATTCGCTCGGTCTTTCCTTCAACGATTTTAAAGTGAACTTTAACCGTATCTCCTACACGGAAAACGGGAGGGTTTTCAGCCTTTTGCTGAGCTTCAATTTTCATAATCAGATCACTCATTTTCAAACTCCTTAAGTATTTTTTCTGCTTCCTTTGTCCACATCCCGCAATTTCTTGCCTTTTCGATAAGGTCGGGCCTCGTTTTAAGCGTTTTTTCGATACGCTTTTTTAGCCTCCACTTATGGATATTTAGATGGTGTCCTGAAAGGAGCACTTCGGGAACCTCTTTTCCCTTAAAATTTCTTGGTCTTGTATATTGCGGGTACTCAAGCAAAAATCCCGAAAAACTTTCTTCTTCAAGCGACTCGCCGGAAATAACTCCGTCTATCAGGCGGTAAACCGCATCGATTATCACTAGGGCTGCAAGCTCGCCTGAGGACATAACATAGTCGCCGACCGAGATTTCATCATCAACATACTCGTCAATAATTCTCTGATCGATTCCTTCATATCTTCCGCAGACAAAGACGAGAGCCTCTTCTGACGAAAGCTCTTTTGCCAGCTCTTGGTTAAAAGGCTTCCCTGACGGGGTAACATAGATTACCCGTTTTGAAGAAGCATTAACCGAGTCCAATGCGAGGCTCAAAGGTTCCGGCAAAAGTAACATTCCGGCCCCTCCGCCGTAAACGATGTCATCGCATGAGCGGTGCTTGTCAAAAGCAAAGTCTCTGATGTTTACCAAGTTGCAGCTAATAATTCCCTTTTCTACAGCCTTGGCCATAATCGAAGTTTTAAAAAAAGCTTCGGGTATTTCGGGGAATAAGGTCAGCACATCGAATCTCATTCAAGAATCCAGCGGTGCATGAGCTCCACGGTTTTGGCTTTTAAGTCGATTTTTCCGATAAATTCCTTGTTAAATGGGACATAAAAGCTCGATTCCGCAGCAGCCTCGGAGGTTTTGCCGGCTATTTCTAAGAGGTAACCGCCTCCGCCTTCTGCTACACTTGTTATTTTTCCAACAAGAGTTCCTTCGCATACAAGATTACAATTACAAAGATCATGGACATAAACCTCGCCCTCATCAAGGGGGGCAGCCTTGTCCCTAGGAATAAACAATTCCGAACCCGTCAAACACTTGGCGGCTTCGGGGTTGTCTATCCCCTTAAATTTTACAAGAGCATCGGCCTTTCTTAAATTAACTTCTTCAATTTCAAACCAGCCGTCTTTATATTTTTGCTCTCTTAATTTTTCCTTAAGAATACTTAAAAAAACTCTGTCAAAACCTAAAAAATGCCCGTATTCCCCGGAAAAACTTTCAACTTTTACAAATCCTTCGACCCCGAAGGTGCCGCGGATTCGTCCTGTTGCAAGCAAATCCATTATTAGTCTACAATTTCAAGCGAATAACGCTTTCCCGACTTTCCTGCACTTGCGCTCAGCAAGGTTCTGATCGACTTTGCGATTCTTCCCTGCTTTCCGATTACCTTGCCGATGTCGCCTGAGGCTACTTTAAGCTCAATGACCGTTCCTTTTTCGTTTTCACTTTCCGATACCGTTACGGCGGAAGGATCGTCAACGAGGGATTTGGCAATGTATTCTATTAAATCTTTTTGCATTTTGTTTTCCTTTTCACCTGTCAAGTGATTTTACACTTATAGAGTGAATTCTTTTTTATTAAGTAAGCGTCTAACTGTGTCGGTAGGCTGTGCACCTTTTCCCAACCAGTTTCTAACCTTATCGGCATCAAAAGAAATCTGTTTTTCTGCCGTTTCGATCGGATGATAAATGCCGACTTCATCGATGGTTTTGCCGTTTCGGGGTTCTCTTACATCCTGAACAACAATTCGATAATAAGGGCGTTTTTTAGTTCCGAGTCTTTTTAGTCTGATTTTTACCACGTAAACCTCCCGGGATTAACCCAAAATTTCAATATAAAACCCGTGTTTTAATTAAAATACGAGTAAGAACTCATAATACTATAAAGAAGAGAATTAGTCAATAGGGAATTTTAAGGATTCTGTTTCCTGATATCCACTAAATCGGCTCCGTCTATCATGGTTTCGGTAAATTTTCCCATATTCTGCATGGTGAAGACTGCCCCTTCAAGCATCTTAAATAAGAGAGGACAGCCGCTTCCTTCTCCCAAACGCATTTTCATACTTAAGACTGGCTCGATTCCAAGCTCAGAAGTACATATCTTAGCTCCCCTTTCTTCCGACTTATGAGAAGCAAAAAGATAACCCCTTATAAGAGGATTCAAATTTACGGCACAGAGGGCTGCAAGGCTCGAAATATAGCCGTCGATTACGGCAGGAATTCCGCGGGCGGCAAGACCTATGTAACAGCCGCACATTGCCGCAATATCAAAGCCCCCGACTTTGTAAATACAATCGATTGAATCGCCTTTTTTGGGGGCGTTTATTTCGATAGCTTTTTTTACGGTCTTAATCTTGAGCTCATACATAGCCTCTGTCGTAGAAGCCCCGCGCCCTACAGTCAGCTCAGGCTCTACCCCGCAAAGGCCTGAAAGCACAGCCGCCGTTGTGGTAGTATTACAAATCCCCAGCTCCCCTATTCCTGCAATATCGAAGCCCTCATCAGCTATTTCAAAGGCCGCCTCTATTCCGGTTTCAATCATGCGGATACAGTCTTCCCTGCTCATCGCAGGGCCTTGGGCTATGTTTTCCGTACCGAATTTTATCTTTTTATTGATGACATCTTTCCGTGCACTTGTTTTTATCATTCCGACATCGTAAACCCTGATACCGCTTTCTGCCCATCTTGAAATTGTTCCTAAACCTGTTTTTCCTGTGTGCATAATCTCGGCAAGCAAAAAGGTGGTTATCTGGGGCTGGGAGGTAATTTTTTCTGCATAAACTCCGTTATCCGCACAAAAGACAGCCGTTATTTTTTTATCGATTTTTACATTGTCAAAGCCCTTGATTTTTGCAAGTCTGACCGTCATCTCTTCAAGAGCCCCCAAAGAGCCTGGCGGATGAGCAAGGCTGTCCCAAAAAAGCTTGGCCTTTTTTCCTTCTTCTTCCGAAACGGGTTTAATCGAATTCAATGTGTTTTCTAAAATATTCATAAAGGTCTATCTCGTATATCCATAATAAATTTATCTGTTTTTTCTTGAAGATTTTACATATATTATTGCGTAAAATCAAGTAATCATCGGGCAAAAAAAATACTTGACAATACCAAATATATTTGGTATTATAAACTATGCCGTTAAGCGGAAAAGATATGCTCCGCCTTTATAAAAAAGCTGGATGGAAAGTGATTTCACAAAAAGGTTCTCATGTCAAAAGGGAGGTACACAATGAAATATCATTTTCTGGTACACAAAGAAGAAAACGGTTTTTGGGCAGAATGTATTGAGCTTTCAGGCTGCCTTACTCAAGCAGAAACAGCCGAAGAACTAAAATCAGCCTGTTTTGAAGCTCTTAATCTATATCTCGAAGAACCTCAATCCTCACACATTGTTTTCCCTTTGCCGCAGGACATAACTACCTGCAGTAAGAACATACTGGAAATTCCCATAGAGCCCGAAATAGCTCTTGCCGTTTTATTACGCCATAACCGCTCAATACTAAATCTAACACAAAAACAAGTATCTGAAAAACTCGGAATGAAAAATGTATACAGCTATCAGCGTTTGGAAAAAAAATCAAATCCGTCTTTACAAATGATAAAAAAAATAACCTCAATTTTTCCTGCAATAAAACTTGAAATGCTTTTTTAGTTTTTATCTATGCCTGCAATTATATTTAAAAGACTCGATTTTCCGCAGCCCGATGGCCCCAAAATAAAACTTATTTTTCCGGAATAAAAGCACAACTACCCCAATAGTCCTTTAATCTCTTCATGAGTTAAGGGGCGGTGTTTGCCGGAGGGAAGGTCTGCCAGGTGCACGCAGCCTATTCTGACCCGTGTCAGTTTTTTTATTTTAATATTGAAGAATTTTAAGACTCGGCGGATTTCGCGGTTTTTGCCTTCAATTAAAACTATGCGCATTTTGTTTTTTGCTATACGTTCTGCCGAAAGAGCCTTATAAAAAACACCTTCGATACGCACCCCTCTTAAAAATTTTTGGAGGACCTCATCAGGGTATTCAAAAACGGTTATTACCTCATATTCTTTTTCGATTTCGGAAGAAGGATGCTCAACCTTTGCAGAAAAATCTCCGTCATTTGTAAAAAGAATGGCTCCGCCGGAAAGCATATCCAAGCGACCTACATTGTAAAGCCTTTCGGTATAGGTATCCTTTAAAAGGGAGGCGGCGATGGGTCTATCTTTTTCATCAGCCAATGAGCAAACATAGCCTTCAGGTTTATTCAACAGAATATACCGTTTTTCGGCCTCGGGGAAAATTTGTTTTCCGTCAAGACAGATTTTTTCTCTACCCGAAACTTTTGTACCGAGTTCGGTTGCTATTTTACCGTCAACGCTTACCCTTCCGTTTAAGATGAGATTTTCAGAGGCTCTTCTTGAAGCAACTCCGCAGCGGGCTAAATAAACTTGAAGTCTTATTTCGTCTATCATAAAAACTAAAAGATTCTCTTAATCGAAGGTTCTCTTATCGAGCAAGCTCGAACCGTTCTCTTTCGGTTTCATCGAGTTTGGGAAGATCTGCAATGCTGTTAAGTCTGAATATTTTTAAAAATTCCTTTGTGGTACCGAACATTGCAGGCTTACCGGGGACATCTTTTTTGCCGACTTCTTTTATAAGGTCCTTTTCAATAAGGAGGCGAATCATATTGTCGGCGGAAACGCCGCGGATAGCTTCGATTTCGGCCCTTGTTACCGGCTGGGAATAAGCGATTATAGAAAGGGTTTCCATTGCGGCACGGGAAAGCCGGCCTTCATTTTTTTTGCCGTAACGGTCTTTTAAATGTTCCCACAAATCTTTTTTAGGCATTATCACCCAGCCGCCCATCATTTTAGCAAGTTCGATTCCGCTTTGGGGAGAAGCATAGGATTCCTGCAAGGCCTTGATGGCATCGCTCACTATTTCGGGCGAAAGCCCTGAAATTTTACAAAGAGCTTCATCGGTTAAAGGGTCTCCTTCCAAATAGAGGATAGCTTCAATCAAGGAGATTTCTTTTTCCAAATTATAATTCTGAACCATTATCCTGCTCCCATGGGCGTATTTTTATATCGCCGAACATTCTGTTTTGCCAGATGCTTGCCATTTTAAATTTAACGGCTTCCAAAATTGCCATAAAGGCACAGACCACATCCATTAAATTCCCCTTGCGCACAATCAAGTCGGTAAACATACACTCACCCTTTTTTTCTAAAAATTCGTTCATAAGGGTAATCTTCTCGTTTACCGAAACTTCTTCATAAAGGTCTAAGATGTGTTCGGCCTTATAATTGGACATAAGCTGAGAAAAGGTTTTTAAAAGATCCCAAGTATCTACCCGCTCCCAAAGTTCTTCTTCTCCAAAAGGCAGGGCGTGCTGAATCTTTTTTCTTTCAAAAAACCATTCCGCTTCGCTTTCTTTTTTTTCCATCAATTCGGAAAGTTTTTTATACTTTTGATATTCGATGAGCTTATCGACCAGCTCGGAACGCGGGTCTTCGATGTCTTCATCATCAACCGAAACCTCAACCGGCAAAAGCATTCTGCTTTTTATATAAATTAAATTAGCGGCCATCGAATAAAAATCGACAAGGTTATCCAAATCGGGTTCAATTGCATAATCAAGGTATTCCAGATATTGTTCGGTTATTTCTGCAATCGGAATATCGTAGATATTTACCTCGTTTTTATTTATCAAAAAAAGAAGAAGATCCAATGGGCCTTCAAAGTTATGCACCTTAAATTCCGTATTGGAATAGCCTACTTCCTGTGTATCAATATGACTTAAAGTTTGTGTACTCATAATGCCGCTCCTCTTTTATTGTTCGGCATTTTTTTTAAAAACTCAAGTTTTTAGGCGGTTTTAAGCGATGCCGTCTGCACCGCTTAAAATAAATCTTCCTATAATCTTTTTCTTTTAAAACTTAAAAAAGACTGTCGTCCGCCGGAAGGCCTACAACTTCAGCTTTTTTTGTCTTTGAAGCGGTAGGTTTTTCTTCGGCAGTATCATCTGCTTCTTCTTTTTTGGCTTTGGAAGCTGAGTCCTTTGAGCCGTCTTCTTTTTTAAGAGCTTCTACAGCCTTTTCTTGAGCTTCTTTTTGTTCTTTTGTTTTTTCTACAAAACTTGAAACATAAGGTCTGCCCGGGAAAAGTTTTTCTCTCAATTCTTTTTCAATCTTTTGAGCTATGTCGATGTTTTCTTCTAAGAATTTTACGGCATTGGGTCTTCCTTGGCCGATTTTATCGTCTCCGTAAGAATACCATGAGCCGCTCTTGCCTATTATTTCTTGTTTGACAGCAGAATCCAAGAGGCTTCCATAGGGACAAACACCTTTCCCGAAAAGGATTTCCATTTCTACCTTTCTAAAGGGAGGAGCAACCTTGTTTTTTACAACCTTTACACGTATTTTATTTCCCCATGCTTCATCCTCGTCCTTACCGAGAGTTTCAATTTTCCGTACATCCAATCTGACGGAGGCGTAAAATTTAAGGGCATTTCCTCCCGTGGTTGTTTCGGGGCTTCCGAACATAACGCCTATCTTCATTCGGATTTGGTTGATAAAGATTATCATACAGTTGGACTTGCCTATAATGGCAGTAAGTTTTCTCAAGGCTTGGCTCATCAAGCGGGCCTGTAAACCCATGTGAGAGTCTCCCATTTCTCCGGCAATTTCTGCTTGAGGTGTTAGGGCTGCTACCGAGTCAATTACTATTATGTCAACTGCTCCGGAGCGTACAAGACTTTCTGCTATTTCAAGGGCCTGTTCACCCGTGTCGGGTTGGGAAACCCAAAGCTCATCAATATTTACTCCCAAGGCTTTTGCATATTGAGGATCCAAGGCATGTTCGGCATCGATAAAGGCGGCTATGCCTCCCTGCTTTTGTGCCTCGGCGACGGCATGAAGAGCTATAGTAGTCTTACCCGAAGATTCGGGGCCGAATATTTCGATAATTCTGCCGCGGGGATAACCGCCGATTCCCAGAGCTTCATCCAAAAGGATGCTTCCCGAAGGAATAATTTCTATGTTTCCGATAGCGGAATTATTCCCCAGCTTCATCAAAGAGCCTTGCCCGAATTGTTTTTCGATTTGAAGGCGGGCCGCCTCCAGAGCCTTTAACTTATCATCCGGGTTTGCAACTGCCGGTACTTCGTTTTTTGCTTTTGCCACAATATTCTCCTATAAAAAATTTTCTTATTCTACTAATATTGTATAAATAAAAAAGATTCTTTCTCCTTTTTTTAAAAAAAAGTTTTAATTTTTTGACCAAATGCGGCCAACATGAAGAACCGCTAAAGGATTATTTATTATATAGAATTTTTAGGCAAAAAGCAAGAAGCCTTTATTGTTTTGCAGCAGAAAAAAAGCTCCGGCCGCCCAAAAGACAGCCGGAACTTTAAATAAGTTTATTTATTTTAATTCATAGATATTTATGGATTTTACATTCGGGGTTCTTCCATCCTCCGATTTAGGAATCTGTATCTCGCCCGATCTAATCTTGTTTAAGATTTCTTCCTTGCCCTTGACATCGGGATCAAAGCCTATAATCTTCCAGTTATTGTTTGTTACAGGCTTAATAACACCCTTTGAAACTTCCTTAACATATTTTACTATCAAGTCTCTTATACGTCCTGCATCCTGCATTTTCATATAGGAGTCGTAATAAACATCTTTTTCGCTTATAAGGCCAAGTTTTGTCAAAGTTCCGAAACGGTAGTTATTTACAGCCAACTTATAGGTCTTTTTCGGATCGATGGGCTTTCCTTTTATCTTTGCATTTTTAATCCTGTTTTCAGGTGCTTGAGAGATATCAATATCATAGGTCAGACCCTCAAACATATCGTAATTATAGCTTCGGATCTTAGGATCAAAAGAAATTGTTACATCACCCTTTTTGGTAGTATTATAATAGGAAGCTGACCATTCCATATATTTTAAAAGGTTCTCACCGGTTATATTTACTCCCATCAAGGTATTTGCATACTTATAAATAAAGGCTACATCTTTTTTCTTAAAAAGGCCTGCCTTTAAATTCATATCCGAACGGAAGGCCGCAGCAGACGATACATCGGCCTTGGTATAATACAGCTGAACGGTATTTATAAGGTCTATTAGGGCAGTATCCTCCAACTGTATTGTAGGCATTGTAGTAACCTTATCCTCGCCCGTAATATAATCGACACGCTTTATAAAATCCTCGGTTATATTCCCTATTACGGTATTTGCATCGCTTAAAGAAGTTTGATGAACAAATTTGAATTCTTCTTCCATCGGTTTATTAGGCAGAACATTTTTTGTTTCTCTGTTCTCAGCCCTTACCGAAACAACCTTCCACTTGTCCTTTTCTCTTTTAACTTTTATCTCTCCGACAGCCAAGGCCCAACCATAGGCACCGGGCTCTATTATCCATGTCTTATCTCCGTCCGCGCCGTCAACTATACTTGCATACCTTGCATGTTCATGGCCTCCGAAAATTATATCGAATTCGGGGATTTGTTTGGCAATTTCGATAACTCCGCCGGCAGAACCATATTCGGCATTTCGGCCTAAGTGAAAGGCGCCAACCAAAACATCATACTGCCCTTTTAAAGAATCAACGGTACGGCGGGCAGCATCCAAGGGTTCTTCAAATGTCAGCCCTTTGAAGTGAGAAGGCGAAGAAGATTCCCACATCGGAATATGGGGCGGAATAAGACCTACAACAGCGACCCTAACCCCTTCAACTTCCAATAACTGGTAAGGCAGTACAAAAAAGCTCTTATCCTTTTCATTCCTGATATTTGCACTCAAAACTGCCCCATTAAAATTGCGGATATTACGTGCAAGAAATTCTTTTTCAAAATTGAATTCGTGATTACCTAAAACCCAAATATCATAGTTCATGTAGTTCAAAGCCTGAATCATTGGATGGGTTTCCAAATCGTTAAAAAGCTCGGCATTGTTATCCTGAACGGTATCGCCTACATCAATGAGAACAGTGTTTGGATTTTCCTTTCTTAGCTCTTGAGCCAAGGTAAATGTTTTTGAAAAACCCGCACCCGGTACCTCTTCACAAACGGCATATTCAAAAGGATAAAGTCTGCCGTGAACATCTCCGGTTACACCGAAGGTCAAGGTTACATTGTCCTTTCCCGCTTCACCCTTTCTAATTACTGCATGAGTTAACTTAACCTCATCCGACTGCTTGCCTGTTGCAAGCATTTCCCTCTTTGACCTTATACCGCTCTCTTTTACACGGGTCTCCAAACACGAGGTAAAAGAAAAAATAACAAAGACGGAAATCAAAATACACGTCAATCGTTTTTTCATAGGTTCTCCTCCCATAAAAACTTTTTTCGAGAAGTCTTGCTTTTGCAAAACTACATACAACCACGATAAACAGCGGGGATAAATTTCTACCGAACTGTTTATCATGCCTCCCTGCTTATTTACGCGGAAGCACTGCCGCAAAAAATGCCGTACATGGAACAGATGTTATTATACCCATACTGCCGGCAAGCCCTTGTACAATATGTATTACAATTTTTGGTATATTTGTAAATTGCCTTAAACTCATGCCATATCCCCATATCATCATTATCAGGGGTAGAGATGTCCCTGCAAAGGCCAGAATAAGAGTATTACTCATAGTGCCGGTTATATCCTTTCCTACATTTAGGCCTGATTTAAATAATTTCTTTTTTTCGATTGTAGGATCTATTGTTAATATTTCGTGCATTGAAGAGGAGACGGACATACTTACATCCATTACAGCCCCAAGAGAAGCAATTAAAATAGAAATAAAAAGAAGCCCGTTTAATTTTAGATTATAATCAGGGGCAATATTCAAAAGCTGTTCTCCTCCTTCCATATTCACACCCGAAAGATTTGCCGTATAGGAAACTATTATCGAAATAAGCCCTGCTATACTTATTCCGCAAATGGTACCGAGTATTGCCGCATAGGTCTTACGGGAAAAACCGCTTACCAAAATAAAACTTACGAAAGTGACTACCGAAACAAGTAAAATGGAAATAGGAATAGGCTCAAAGCCCGCAAATAGAGCAGGAACTAAAAGGCTCACAATAACTGTACATGTAAAGACCAAACCCAGTAAAGACTTAAAGCCCTGCCTTTTGCCGAGAAAAATTAAAGAAAAAGCAAAGAGCAAGACTAAGATATAAATATGGGTATCCCGTTTTTGATTGTACAACCAAATACTTTCTTTTCCGTCTTGAACCCTGATTGTAAAGACAGCCTTTAAATTCTTATAGGCCCTTGTATTATGCAGAGCACTTAAAGTGTTATATGTTTCATAAACATTATTTTTTTTACTGCCATCCAAAATTTTCACTGAAATTTTTTGTATTCCTCGATAACGTCCGCTAACTATGGGATCCTCAGTAAGATCTTCTTCTAGGACATCTTGAACCACTCCTACAGCAAACTCCTGACTAAACATAGGCCTTTGCCCTAAGCTGTCCCGAATTTGAGGCATAAATATAAATAAAAGGATAGTAATTAAAAATATAATTACCGCAAAGATTTTATCGCGCATACTCCGATAAAATTATACTATGGGTATGTACATCTGTCAATGATTAATAATTTATTCTCAATAATTTATTTAGCCTTCCAATTTTTGTTTTGCCTTTTTAGGCCAGTCGGAATCATTTAGAAGAGCCCGTCCTACACCGATTAGATCGGCTTTTTCTTCCTGTAGAATTTTTTCGGCAGCTTCAGGACTTACAATTCCTCCCGTAAGAATTACAGGTACCTCTACTTTTTCCTTTACGGCTTGAGTTATGCGGCTGAACCATCCTTCTTCTTCAAGTTCGGGATTGGTATATCCGCAAAAACCTCCCGAAATATCAAGTAAGTCAACTCCGACTTTCTTAAAAAGAAGGCAAGCTTCTACGGAATCTTCAAGGGAGCTTCCTCCGGAAATATAATCACAGGCCCCCAAACGGACTCCAAGTAAGAAATCAGGGCCGGTTATTTTACGAATGGCCTCTATAATTTCTATATGAAGTCTTGTTCTGCCTTCAATAGAAGATCCGTTGTATTTGTCTGTGCGTTTATTCATAATAGGTGAAAAAAACTGGTTCAATAAATAGCCGTGGGCCGAATGTATTTCCACGCCGTCAAGGCCGGCTTCTTTTGCACGCCTTGCAGCCTGAACAAAATCGTTTATAACCTTATTTATATCTTCCTGCGTCATCGCACGAGGCAGTTCATAATCAGAAGCTTTACGCGGAATCATAACGGAACTTGAACTTAATACATCATATCCTGTTATTTTATGTCTTGCAGCAGCACCTGCATGGGAAATCTGGGCTATTACCTTCGCTCCGTTTTTATGTAAAACGGAAGCCAGTTTTTTAAAACCTTTTATTGTAGAATCATCCGAAATAGAAAGCTGACCGGCACTGGCCTTTCCTTGGGGACTCACATAAGAGTGTTCTATTATTACAAGCCCTATATAAGAACCTTTCGTTTTTTCATCATAATAATCGCAAAGGGCTTGGCTCACAATTCCGCCTTCGTCTGCCTTTTCGGAAGCCATAGGAGGCATTACCAATTTTGTGTTAAGCTCTATATTTTTAATTTTAAAACTAGAAAACAATAAAGACATTTTAAAGCCTCCCTAAAATTATATTCGGTATTCTATCATAGTTTTCAAAGAATTGTAAGGTCCCTTATTACATGACGTAAAAATTTAATTCAAGTATAATAAGTCTAATAAAACGGCCCTCTTGTATTCCATGGAGGTATGCCGTATACTTATTAATTGATATGAATATATTGGATTTTATTTATAATATAGTTGCAGACCTTGATTTACCCACTACAATCCTCATCTCGTTTGCATTGATACTGATAAGCGGTTTTTTTGTAACACGTTTTACAAAAAAGATACAGCTGCCTAAGGTTAGCGGTTATATTTTGGCTGGAATTATTATAGGCCCAAGCGGGCTGCATCTTATTCACAGGCGGTTTATTATAAATTTGGACGTTATTTCCATTATTGCGCTCAGTTTTATCGCTTTTGATATGGGGCGGTATTTTAAACGCAGCAACGATAAAAAAGAGATACGGAATATCGTATTTATTACTCTGTGCGAATCGCTGCTTGCGGGTTTGCTGGTTACACTCTCCATGCTTTTCGTATTTAAAATGGAACTTTCTTTTTCTTTTTTGCTTGGTGCAATCGCAACTGCTACAGCTCCGGCAAGTACCATCATGACGATAAAAGAATACAACGGCAAAGGGCGCTTTGTCGATTTATTGTTACGGATTACCGCTTTTGACGATGTCGTATGTCTTTTTGTATTCAGTATAATGGTTACAGTGGTTAATGCGCAGGAAAGCAATGGTTTCAATATTATGAGTATTATAAAACCGATCGGACTAAATACTGCGGTGCTGATTTTAGGCTATTTTACTGCTCTGTGTATGGAATTTATGATAACTGAAAAAAGAAGTTTTGATAATAGATTGATATTGGCAGTCGCATTTCTGTTTTTTATTTCGGGAGTGTGCTCGTATTATAAGGTGAGTCCGCTTCTTGCCTGTATGGTGTGCGGAGCCGTTTATTATAACCGTACAAACGATAAAAAATTATTTGAGCAAATGAACAGTTTTTCTCCGCCGGTTATGAGTAGTTTTTTTATTATTTCCGGTATGAATATGGATTTAAGTATCATTGTGACTGCAGGCATCATAGGCGTTGCTTATTTTGTCATCCGTATTATAGGAAAATATATCGGAGCCTTTGCATCATGTAAAATGTTATCAATCGATAAAAAGATTACAAACAATATGGGGTTTGCCTTAATGCCGCAAGCCGGTGTTGCGATAGGCCTTGCTTTTATGGGAAAAATGCTGTTACCTGAGAAAGAAGGTTTGATTTTATTTAATATCATACTGGCATCATCGGTATTATACGAACTCTTGGGACCGGTAACTGCAAAAATTGCCTTAATACGTGCCGGAGCAATCGATCCTAAACAACTTAAACAGAAGACATAACTTCGGCTGCCGGCATACCTCAAGCTTTACAAAAGCTATTTGAAAAACGCAAAGCAAACTTATCAGACATTTTACTCCGAACGCTGATAAAGAAGCGTAATAATCAGAAAAATAAGGGCTATGACAGGCAAACCAAAAACTATAAGAGATACATAACGCGGTGTCAAACAAACAAAAAAGGCGATTTGAAGTTTAAAAACATATCTAAGAGTTTCCATTAAGATGTAAGACAAAAACGGACAAAGGGGTGAAAATAAAAATAAGCGTTTATTTAACCGCCTGCCCGGCGAAACTCTAAACCGCCAAGCCAATATAAGCACAAGTAAAGAAACTATCAATAATAAAAGGGGTTCAGTCAAGCGGTATAGCACCTCGCTCAAATAGGCTTCTTTTTTTAAACCGTACTTTTCGGCTATCAAACTAAAATAGTACAAATCCGATATCGTCATAGCCGAAGGTCCGCTCACAGACTTTTCAACTAAAATAAAATCGGTCATGGTCATGGGAAGCAAAATATTATGAGCATTTTCCCTTGGGAGTTCTCCGGACAAAACCTTGGGATAAACATTTTTTTCTTCAGAATATCTATCAACCGAGCAAATCTGAAGCATTAACCTGTTTTTTCCTTCATCGTCTACAACTTCTATAAGTTTTGCATAAGGAATAATTATAGACCATTTTTCGGTATTGGATATTCCTAAACGTGTATATAAAACATTCATAAGATATATTTCATTACGTAAAGTGGAACTTCCATGAGAGATTCCGTGTATTTTTATTACGGCACACTCATGGCTATGCTCTCCGACAGTAAAACTTATGTCCCCCCGCATTATAAAGTTGGGAATATTTTTAAGCTCATCGGTAAAAAAGACTTTTTTTTCAAGCTCAACCCTAGATAGATTTAAAAACCATTCAACCTCAGGATCTTTTTTATCGGGATTTGAAGCCCGCATAGACGAGTCAATTTGCAAAAAGGAATAATAAGCCTTTATATAATCTCCTCTCTGTAAAGCTTCATAGGCTGCCTTTTTACTTTTATATAAGGCAATGGAGGGAGCATCTTTATATGAAGCCAAACCTTTTTCGACCTCGGCCCAAGCCCGCACCGCAAGATTTTCGGCATCAATTTTTAAAGGATTCCCATCCTGAAAAGTTTGCATAGCAAGTTTTGCATAATAGTGAGCCGTATAAAAATCGAATGCTAAAGCTGCTCTTTCCGCTCTTTTTAAGGCCGCCTCGGCAGTCATGCTTATATTATCTTCCTCTGAAATATTTTTCCTTAAAGCGGAATCGGTCTTATCAAGCGAAAGTTTTTCTCCGGCAATCTTAATCATCTCGTTTAGTTTCATGGCATCTTCCGACTGGGGCCATATGCTTAAAGCCCTTCCGATATGATCTCCGGCCTGGCTATAATCATTCCTGTCATAGGCTTCTTTTGCAAGTTTAGTATATTCTTTATGTGTAAGAGCTTGATAAACGGATCGCGATTGGTATTCCATTAAAATAGGCTTAACGGCTTCGGCCAAAACCACATAGAAAGATAAAATAACAAGAGAAAAAATAAAAAAATGCTGAATAAAGCGAATCATAGCGGATGACCGCCTCTGCATTTTTGCAGGTCCGAATTTTCCGAAAATGATAGGATAAGCAAAAATTAATGAAGACGTATAGATAAAGGGAAAATAAAAAATAAACAATAATATCGATTCACGAATCTTCCATGAAAATAAAGATACCGGCAGAACGGTTTCTTTTATAGGCATAAAAAAAACATAAGCAAAGGAAGCGACCAGACCAAGTAAAAAGTGAACAAAAAAGTAAGGAAAAAATTTTGAAATTTTATGCATCAATATCCCCCTCGCTAAAGTCCCCTAAGCTATCGGGAATAAAGGTATCAAATTCTTCGTTTATTTTCTCACCTTTTTTAGGCTTAACCGGTTTCGGCATTTTAATTTTAGGAGCCTTAGGTTTCTTCACTTTAGAGACCTTTATTTTTTGTTTTTTAGGCATTTTTTTTGCACGCCTTACAAGCAGCAATATCGATGTATAAATAAAAAACACTAAGGCTGAAAGACAAAACAAAATAGGCCTTATCCAAAACCTCAGGACTTCAAAAGGAAGTACTTCCTCTATACTCAGGATAAAGTCCTCAGTCCGTATATAAGTATAAGCATAAAGTATTAAGATTAATAAAAGCGGTAAAAAAGTAAAATTAACTATTTTCCATTCCGTTATTGTTGTAAATATCCAAAGAGAAAATATAAGCAAAAAAATCGAACCCGAAAAAATAAGGTAGGATGTGTAAGAATCTTTATACTGTTCATATATATCATGAACAAAGGGGCGGACTATGTTGCCTGCTGCCTGAACAAAGGCAGGCTGTTCTATAAAAGTTTCCAGGTGTTTATCGTCAATTAAAACCTTTTCTTTTAAGTTAAAGGTCTGATTTATTTTTTCTCCTTGAGAGTACACGAGAGGAATAATTAAGGCAAAAAATAAAGCAAATGTTATAACCAAGGCTAAAAAAGACAGGCCCCGCTTTTCGGAATGTCTCATCATAAAAACATAGACTGCGAATATCGAAATAATACAGGCTATGGGAAGTATCAGATAAAGGCAATGTAAAAAGGAAGAGAAAAACATGCCCGATACATCTCCATACATCAGCGACTGCCAAATTCCAACCGATATAGAAAATGCTAAAACAGCTAAAATAAAATTTGAGATAAACACTAAAGGTACAAGCAGCCAATTTTTCATATAATGTTTATTTTATCATAAAACAGGCTATATAACAAGGTGCAAACAACTCAAATACAAAATTACAGACCAACTTTCTGTTAGCTTAACAGCCTCAGCGGGGCTTCTTTTTTATTATTTTTTTTACCCTTGATTTTTCCCCGTCCTTCTTTTCAGTACTTTGACCCTTGGAAGCACGAGGCTTTGCAGGCTTATCGCTTTTTTCGGCAGTCTTTTTTGCATCGCTAACCTTCTTCGCCTTAGCCTTTGCTTTTTCCTTTCTGTTTTTTTCGATAAATTCTATACATTTATCCAGCCCCTGCAAAAAAGGCCTCATTTCATCTTCAAATACGACAACGGCATGGCGGTCAAAGCCAAGCCCCTCAGAAACCTTGCTTTCGACAACCTGTAAAAAAACGTCACCCTTTGTATTTTCTTTAACATTAAAAAAATAAGTCCGGTTTTCCGCCGAAACCTGAGTTGTAAAAAGTTCACCTCTAATTCCCATAATTTTCTCCAATAATAATTCTTTTTAAACTATGCGCCTAAATCGGCACGCCTTACCATTTCACCCTGCCATTCAACCAAGTATTTTTCATCTTCAAGCGACAAGCCCTTTATATCGGCCATTATTCTGAATATGGGTTCCGTTCCAGAACCCCTCATCCAGATAAAACCTAAAGGCTCATCTTTTGAATTATAAAACTGAATTTTAAGGCCGCCCTTACCCGAAACGGAAAAGTCTTTAAGGTCTTCAGTCTGCTTTGTTCCGTTATTTGAAAAACTGCGGAATCTTACAATACCGAACCTGCTTTTAAGTTCATCTTTCTTTTTAGCCCATTCTTCTTCAAATATTTTTTGATACCTGCCTTTTAGAATTCCGTGATCCATTGTATTGATTTTTAAAATAGCTCTTTGTTCTCCGGTGGGAGTTGTTGTATATTGAGGCAAGGTTTTTAGAATATCGGTCAAGGTAAAATCGGGTTTATATTTATCCATTTGTTTTGACTTTTCGCACCAAATATGAAAAAGACCTTTTTTCATAAATTCCGTCTTTATTAAAAGGAGTTTTAAAATTGCAAAAATGGTATTTATCGGATCCCTTACCTTTGCAGGGTGAGTAATGTTTCCTCCGTTCGACCCCTCTCCTAAAATTCGGACATCATAATTTTTTTCCCGCAATTCGGCGGCTAAATTAACTACATTAGCCTCGCCTACTTCAGCCCTAAAAACTTCAGCGCCAAAACAGGCTGCCGCTTCTTCAATCCGCAAAGAAGTAGGGCCGTTTACAACAATAGCAGGCTTCTTATTACCTCTTTTACAATAGAAAGAATAAGCCGTCTCCGCAATCACCGAAAGAGCAAATACCTCTTGAGCCTCAAGAGGAACAGCCTTATTAAGCTCTTCATTCCAATAGATTATGTTTCCGCGGTCTCCGTCACAATCGGGCATATAACCTAAAAAGCAGTTTTTATCCAACGGACTTGCATCCGGATCCAAGTGAAGATGTTCCATTTTTTTTGCACAAAAATCCAGATTAGCTCCTTCAGGCAATATCCCGTGTACGATATTTCCGGGTACTTCGTTTATACCGATTAATGCTATTTCATTGTCCGTAAAAAACTGCCTGTCAATGGATGCAGCTCTTGCACTTCCGTTAAAATCGGCAACTATAGAAATAGGATGATCTTCTTTTTTTGCAGCAGTAGCCGTTTTTTTTAGTTTATCAAAAAATTTGTTTTGTCTTTTGGGGTCAGCCGAATTTGTAATTACAGCCTTAGAATAACTATAATAAGCATCCAATGCTTCTTTTTTTACATATACTGTCTGCATTTTTATATCTTGCAATTTTTTTAAATCATAATCATGCAGGAATTTTAAAGCAGTATCTTCGGCATCATCGGCTGTAAGTCTTTCTTTAAACATGTTGATTAAGGTTTTAGCTTGATCTCCGTCAAGAACGCCCCCTGATTCCAAGCCGAATTTAAGACCGTTATGTCCTATCGGGTTATGACTGGCGGAAATATAGGCAAAGGCTGCACCTATCGATCTTGAATAAGCCATGATTTCGGGAGCAGCCGTACAGCCTATAACCTTTAAATCATAAGAAGTTGAAATAAGAGTTTTTATAAACACTTCTTTGATAGCAACGCCTGTAGGCCGGCTGTCCCTGCCGATTACTATCGTCTTTATTTTAGGAAAATTTGTCTTTAAAAATTCAGCGAAGGCCAAGGCTGCATGGCACAATAATATGGAATCTTCATATTTTATGTCGGGGCTTTCGTCTTCCTCTTTGCCTGAGTCGGCAAAAACCTTTCTCCATCCTGAGGCGGATAATATCATTTTTGATAATTCGGCATTTATACTTATGCTGTTGTTTGTGTCTTTCAATTAACAATACCTCTTGTTTTACCTTAAGAATTTTTTAGGTTATTTTTTCTCGGAGTACTATTGTATCTACTTCTTCTATTTTTTGAAAGTCTTCGGTCATCTTGGAAATATCCAGCCTCTTAGGAACATTTATAAAAAGAACGACCTTAGAATGTTCCTTGGACGATTTTGACGAGCGGACATTTGTGGATACAATGGATGCAGAGTAATCCGATAAAACATTTATTATCTCCGTCATTGGAGGTTTATTTCCGTGAAAATATATTTCTAAAAATTTATTTTGCCTTACAGGGAAAATTTTAAGTTCAAGCCTATTGATAAGTGAAAGAGTTACTAAAGAAATAACGGTCATCACTATTCCGGCCGTATACAGCCCGCTTCCTATAGCCAAGCCTATTCCTGCAATTACCCATATCGAAGCTGCTGTTGTGAGCCCTTTTACGTTGGCTCCTATCTTTAAAATAGCTCCGGCACCTAAAAAACCCATACCCGAAACAACCTGAGCGGCGATTCTGGCCGTATCGCCCTTGCCGCTGACTTGAGGAAGCCAGATGGATATCAGCATCATCCCGCATGCGCCCACGCAAATTAGGATATGAGTACGTAAACCCGCCACCTGTCTTTTACCGGAACGCTCCATCCCTATACAACAACCGGCTAAAAAACTTAAAAGTAAACGAATAATAATTATTTTGTCTGTTAAAGCTCCGGCATCCATAAAAAATCCTTATGACGGTCATTGTAGGTTTTGAAGTTTTGCCCTGAGGGGGACTTGAACCCCCATGCCGTTAAGCACTAGTACCTGAAACTAGCGTGTCTACCAATTCCACCATCGGGGCAAACAAAGGTTTATTATAGCAAAAAAGGCGGAGAGTGTCAATTATATTGAATTTAATATCATGCTCTGAAACATTATAATTATTTGCATATTTTATATATGGCAATTTTTCGCAATATACTTCAAAAACAATAAGCCATATAAATACAAAATATAAAATATTTTTTTTCATTTTATCACACCAATAATTATTCTTTTTGGCTTAACCCTCCGTCCGAAAAAGGTAATTAAACCCAGCAAATAAAGGTTAAGTTTTGGTTTTAATCTTTTTCTAATACATCTATTAAGCGGTGGAAAGACAATCCAACAGAACGGCTTTGCCTTGAAGCTGCATTGGTTGTAGTCCATTCCCAAAATTTATTATAGTTTCTTTATCTCTTCTTTGCTAAGACCGGTCATTTGTATGATAAAGTCAATTTCACAATTTGCTTTTTTCATAAGTTTTGCCGTTTCAAGTCTTGCTTGATAAGCACCTTTATCAACACCTTGCCGATACCCTTCACTTATACATGATGCCCTGTCATGTTCATATTTCATACGGGAATCATAAAGCCATTTATCTCTAGGACTCATTTCCATTATGTTTATTGTTGTATTTGCCTTTCTCATCATAGGGGATTCTTGTTCCAGCATACTACGTACCTCCTCATCATCAGTTTCAATAAATTTTAGCCAGTTTAATAAGCGTTTAGCTTTATTATCCTTGTATTGAGATTCTTTTAACAGCTTTGCTTTTTCAAGGTTTAGTATATGAATCTCAAGTTTTGAAACTAAAGGCTCTTTTGTGTCTTGTTCTAAAACAAGATACTTGTTGTGCAAACGCTTATTTTTATCAAAGCCTTTTCCTATCAAGTTTATTGTAATACACTTTGGCAGTTTTGTATAGTCTTGACCTTGTTTTATATTTTCGTTGTACATTTTAGACCAATAATACAAGGTTCTTTCAGGAAAATCAAAATGCCAACTGTTTTGAATTTCAATATCGACAAAGGTTCCATCTTTTAGCCTTAACTTGATGTCCAAAACACCGAGCTTTTCACTTAAAAGCTCCTTATGAAACTCCTTATCCAAGAGCTCCAAACCTGCGATATCCTCAGGCGGAATGTCCAAGATACACTCCAGCAAGTCCTGTAGAACATCTTTGTTTTCCTCTACTCCGAAGACTCGTTTAAAAGCATAGTCGTTGCGGAGAGTAATTTTAAATAGTTTTTCCATATCAAACTCCATGACAAATTATTTACAAAGAGAAATTTTTTCCCCTTTCATAATTATTATAGAAATTGTTTGCAATAAATAGTAAAATTTTAATCCTAATAAATCTGTTGACCTAAGCTAAAAATTATTGTATAGTCAAAACATGAACAAAGCATTAAAAATATTACAGGAGAGGGGCTTTATCCAGCAATGTACAGATTTGAAAGCCCTTTCCGATAGAATGGACAAGGGGCAAATCGCCTTTTACACAGGAACCGACCCGACAGGGCCCAGCTTGCACATAGGGCATATGGTTCCGATTTTTGCCTTAAAGCATTTATGCCGTGAAGGGCACAAGGGAGTTGTTTTAGTCGGCGGAGGCACTTCGCGAATAGGCGACCCGTCGGGCAAAACAGAAATGCGTAAGATGCTTTCTTACGATGAACTCGATAAAAATGCGGCCTCAATTCAAAAACAGATTGAAAAATTTTTAGCGGAAGATATTAATAATGTACGCTTTGTCAACAACAAGGATTGGCTTGCCGATTTAAACTACATCGATTTTTTACGCGATATAGGTTCTCACTTTTCAGTCAACAAAATGCTCAGTTTTGAAGCCTACAAAAAAAGAATGGAAACGGGGCTTTCCTTTTTGGAATTCAATTATCAGCTTTTGCAAAGCTACGACTTTTTAATGCTCAATCAAAACTACAATGTCGAACTCCAGATAGGCGGTGATGACCAGTGGGGAAACATGGTTGCAGGAAGCGACCTTATCCGCAGAAAGGGAGGCGGCGAGGTTTTTGCCCTCACCTTCTCTCTGGTTACAAGAGCCGACGGACAAAAAATGGGAAAGAGCGAAAAAGGAGCTTTGTTCTTGGATCCTGCCCTTCTTTCTCCCTACGATTTTTTTCAATATTGGAGAAACACAGCCGATGCCGATGTCGAAAAGTTTATGCTGCTTTTTACATTCCTTCCTATAGAAGAAATAAAATCGGTTTGTGCAGGAGACATAAACAAGGCTAAAGAAAGATTAGCCTTTGAAGTTACAGCTCTTATTCACGGAAAAGAAGAAGCGGAAAAAGCCTTGGAAGGAGCAAGGGCGGCTTTTTCGGGCGGAGGAAATAAGGATGCCATGCCCACGGCAAATTTGAGTCTTTCAAAATTAAATGAGGGTATCGGAGTTCTTGACCTCTTTGCCGAAGCAGGACTTGCCTCCACCAAAAGCGATGCCCGCCGTCTTGTCGAGCAGGGAGGAGCCTTTATAAACGAAGAAAAAATTTCGGACATCAAGGCTCTAATTGGAAAAGAAAAACTTGACAAGGACAAGGAGATGATTTTGCGTGCCGGTAAAAAACGATTTATGAGGATAATTTTCAGCTAAAAGGATTACTCTCTAAAAACCGATGTTTTTAGAGACTCTATAAAATCCGATGCTTTTAGCGAGACCCTCAATAATCTCTGAGCGAATCTATCTCTTCGGCGGAAAGCTCGCGGTATTCTCCGACCTTCAAGTTCTCATCTAAAACTATTGAACCGACCGCAATACGGCGCAGGTAACAAAGTTCGTTCCCTGCGCTTAAGCACATTTTTTTTACTTGATGGAATTTCCCTTCGGTTATGTGCATTAAAAATCCGCTTCTAAAAGAACCGGTTTTGTTTTCACATTTTTCGAATTTTGCAGGGAGACACTTATATCCGTTTTTTAGCATAATCCCTTTTTCAAACTCTTTGCAGTAAATTTTAAACTCTTCATCGGAGGGCTCTCGGCTTAATTCCAGATAATAAGTCTTTATCGTTCCCGACTTAGGCGAGGTAATCTTGTGGGTAATCTCGCCGTCATCGGTAATAATCAAAAGGCCTTCGGTGTCTATATCCAGCCGGCCGATGGGGAACAGCTTCATCCTGTCAAAGGGAGCTTTTATATAATCCATTACGGTTTTATGTATGGGATCGCTTGTCGAAGTTACACAGCCTTGAGGCTTATTAAACATAAGATAAACATTTGTCCTCAACACAAGAGGCTCCCCGTCTATAGTTATTTTATTTAGGTCAGTGTCCAAAATAAAAGAAGGCGAAACAATACGCACCCCGTCCACGCAGCAGTTTTTTTTGCGTATCATTTTTTTTACATCACTTCGGGAGCCTAAACCGCTGAGGGCCAATATTCTATCTAAACGGGTTTTCAAGGTTTTTCAAAGCTCCTTAAAGGGCTGCTCCCTAAGGAGCCGCAAGCTTCTTTATTTAAATCTTTACCTAAAATAGAATCGATAAAATTTTTTATGCCGTTCTCCTTGTCTCTAAGGAGGGCGGTAATACAGGGACGGCCTATTAAAACTTCTTCAATACCTAAAGAAGAAGCGGCCATAAAATCTTCTCTTTTCCGTAAGCCGCCGTCAGCCCAAACTTCGCCTGAATATTTTTTTATCTCTTTTAAATGAGAGTGAGCAAATGCGGCAACGCTCCCCCTATCGGTTTCGATACGGCCGCCGTGATTTGAAATTATGGCAATGTCGGGTTTTAGCTCCTTCACAACTTCAATATCATAGGAGGTAAAAATACCCTTCACAGCAAAGGGGAGCTTTGCATATTTTTTTAAATCAGCCAAATCTTTTGCAGTCTTTTTTTCAAGGTGAACAAGATTCCGCATAGTTACAATATTATAAGCATCCGTATCTACCCCGATAATTTCCGCCGCCTCCATTGAGGCCTCAATTCTTTCAAAAAGCTTCATCTGCGGATATGGTTTTAAAAAGACCGCTCCCTTTTTTTTAACATCCCTTAAGGCTTCGATCCCTGAAAAAAGTTTTAAGTCGGGATAGCCGTCCCCAATGCTTAAAGCCAAGCCGGCCTTAACCGATGCCCCTATAAGGTCAAAATAAAATTGCCTTTCGTCTTCATAGCCGACATTTTCTACGGCTCCCGTCATAGGAGCAAGACGGAGCCTCGGCAGAGGATAGGAATCAGATGTATAATAATTTTTCCACTCGGCACAGTTTAAAATAAAATTAGCACTTTCAAAGACTCCGCCCATTCCGGGAAGCTCTCCTATGCAGGCTTTTCCGTTACATTCCTTACATAATCGGCACTTATATTTTTTGTTCACACTCATTTTATTTTCTCATTTTATTTTTGACGATAAAACCAAAAGTTTTTCTTTAATATAAATTTCGGCTTGAACTTTTTTTGCATTTCCGGATTCATTTTGAGAAGAAAACCTAAGCTCTCCTCCCGTATAAATACCGGTCTGCAGCGAAGACGATAATTTGTTTCCGTTATCATCCAAAAAAATAAAGTTTACTCTTACCAAGGCTCCGTCTTTTTCTTCACTCTCTTTTAAGCTTTCTAAAAATTTAGTATTTTCACTCAAACGCAAATTTGCCAAGGCCCTATCCTGATAAATAAAGGACTTTAGCTCAGTTTTTATTCCATAAATCCTGCCGCTATTTCTGTCGGAACGGGTAATAAAAAAGGCTATGTTAATACTTACAAGAACAACTATAACAAAAAACACCGACCTTAAGCCCCGGTTTTCGGTTACACTTTTTATAAAACTTCTTTTTCTTACAAAATCCGGATCGTGTAATTGCCTGACCTTTTCTGAGGCATTTTTAATTCTATCTTCTCTATTATAGCGGGTAAAAACTTCACGCGGAGAAGAATCCCTTTTTTCGAATAGATCATCATCACTCATTATTTATCCCCGATAATTTTATCGGCACGCCACCATACAATTAAGGCCTTGTCGTCTCGGGCAAGAATGGCCGAAATAATTCCCTTAGAGGAAACATGGAAGGTATTGTAAAATGTTTCATCACTTGAAACAATCAAATCTTTTTTATATTTTTTTTGAGATTTTAAATTCATCATTTCAAGTGCATAACCTTTAGTGGTAGGAGTCAATAAGTAACACCAATTACTTTCCGTAATGCCCATTATCTCATAAACCTTTTTAAAAGTAAAAGTTTCGGTTCCCGATGTTTCAATTTCCTCATAAGCATCTATATCCATTTTTTTATCATACTTACCGGTTTTAATATTTAAAAAATACAAACAGCTTTTATCGTAACTTACCCCAAGGTTTGCCCTAGTTGCAGCATCCTTTTCTTCAAGATAATAATCAATTTTAATATATAAATAAAGATCATTAAAGTCGGGAATTATCTTATCTATCGAAGAAAATATTTTATTAGAACTTTCATATGGATTAGGTACTGCATTAAAAAAGATAGGTATCTTATACAGCAAGTCTCCCTTCCTGTTATACCAATAAATTTTTAAACTCGTCTGTGTTCGGCAAACGACTATTATATCGTTGGAAGAATTTGTATGAATCCCCTCAATAGACGGAAAAGGCGTTCCGCCAAAACCTTCCTGTCCCAGATAATCTATAAAAGTTCCGTTTTCGTCGAAATGCAGGATTATATCCCTTAAGGCCAAATTTTCCTCATGATCGTACTCGATTCTTTCATCCAAAACGGAATCTACAACAAAGAGATGCTTGGAAGAGTTTACGGTTAAAAGAGCAGGATGATTAAAGGGATATTTTATGGCTCCTCTTGTAGTTGCCTTAACATCCTGAGAATCGTTTTGCATAAAGGAAGGCTCCATGTTTGACTCGGGGTTATAAAAAAAGGTAAGTAAGTCCCCGAATGAAGAAAGCTTTAAAATTTTTTGGCCGCCCGAATTAACTATGTAGAATATACCTTCTTTCATCAAAATCTGTGTATCAGGACGTGAATAAGTACTGTTTAAATTAAAAAGATTGAGCTCGTTTTCAAAAAGCCCGTAATTAAGGGTAAACTTTTCTTCTCTCTCAAGCTCTAAAGACGTTTCGCGTCTACAGCCGAATAAAAGGCCGACAAAAACCACAAGCAATATTTTTTTTATATTTTTCATCTTAATTTAATCCCCTAAATTTGTAAATTCATTTTGGAATATCCTCCGATATAGCCTCTTCTCATTCTTTGAGCACTCCTACGGCTTATCGGAAAATAATTTTTAAATTTCCATGAAAGAACAAGGGCCAAAAGATTTTTTTCCAAGATTTCTTTTAAGGCGCCGATATCATTCTTATCGGAAACACAACAAAGGGCTCCGCTTTCATTTACCAAAACGCAAGAGCGGTTTTTTAAAGCATCTACAATTTCCGCACTCATTTCTTCAGCCCGGTTTTCAAAAAATGGAAACAAAAAAACGTTTTCGCCGGCAATCTGAGCAAAATCATCCAAAAAAGCCGGTATGCAGTTATCTATGTTCATTTTTTTTGAAACAAAAAGAGCTGCCGGCAGAGAGCTTTGCTCTATAAAATTAATATCCGGATAGGTACCATATATATGTCTATGTAAATCGGCTTGAAAATCAAAAAGGCCTTCAGTTATATTTCCGGATTTTATATCCATCTTACAAATGGTAATATCGGTATTTTTATCGTAAACAGTACATGAATCTCCTTCACGGCAGCTTGCATAAAAATTAATCAAAGGCTGAAAGGCCTTTCTTTCATATCGCCGGTAAGCAAGGGCCAGGGCCGGAACTTCAACAAAAATCAAATTACGGCAAAGGTCTTCCAGAGCCTCGGCTTGCCTAAAGGCCTCTTCTGCATCTGTGCCGAAACAGACAGCCCCATGTTGAGCCATTATTATTGCTCCGGCAGGTTTTGTTAAACATTTTACAATATGGCGGGCTATTTTTTTTGTGCCCGCAGGAGCATACCTTGCAACAGGTACGGCTTCTCCTAAGACGGAACGAAGCTCCTCATTTTCAACAGGTATGGAAGAAAAGCAACCCGAAACGGCAGAGGCAAATTTTTGATGTGTATGGATTATAAACTTTATATTTTCATCGGCCTTGTAAAGGCTTGCATGAACAAAACGCTCTGAAGAGGGTTTGACTGGTCTGGAACTTTCAGGCCTATTTATTTTAAGAACAACTATATGTTCAGGCTTTAAATTCTCATAACCATAGCCGGAAGGGGTAATAGCAAAAGTATCGGCATCTATACGGGCGCTTACATTTCCCCATGTACGTACCGTCAGACCGGACTTTAAAAGCCTCTTTCCCGTCTCTATTATGATACTTTTTGCTTCATCAAGGGTCATCAGCTCTAGCTCACAACCTCATTGATCTCTCTTAATATAGCAGTAAAATCTATGGGCTTCCTAAAGAAAGAGTCGACACCCAAATCTTTCATCTGCTTTTCTAAAGATTCGTCATCCAGTCCTGTAATAACGATTATATAAGGCTGCCCAAAAAAAGGATCGGTTTTTATTTTTTTGCATATTTCCTTGCCGTTGACTCCGGGAAGGTCTATATCCAAAATCACAAAGCCCGGTTTATGCTTTACAAGTTGAGTTCCTGCATCAAAGCCGTCAAGGGATTTGTATACAGTCAAGTTAGGAAGATTTTTGTTTAAAAATGAAGATATAGCCTCATTTAAAACCGCATCATCATCTATAACTATGATAGAATTCCAATGAGCATCATCCAATGAATCCTGCAGCTCAGGGGGAATCTTCATTCCTCTTTCTTTTATAAAGAGGAGCAGATCTTCATAATACACCCTATATTGGCCGCCCGGCGTATTAAAAGCTTTTAAATAGCCGTTTCTAATCCAGTTAATGGCAGTCTGATTTACGACTCCGCAGATGTTAGCGACCTCAAGGGCGGAGTACATTTTAACTCGTCTTCTACTTTCGCTTTTACCCATAGTATAACAATTAAACAAACCTCAAAAAGAGTCGGTTATGTTTTCAAGTTCCTCCAAACATATATTCACAGTGCTAACGGAAAAACCCAGTCTATACATTTTACGCATCAACCGAGGCTTATCCACCCCATTTATCAGTTGTTTTTTCAAAGCTTCTCGGCAAATATCTTCTTCCGAATGCTCCGAAAAAAACTCATTAAGCACATCTTGCACAATTTTAAAGCTTACTCCTCTTTGAGCAAGCTCGGAGGCCAATCTATTACGGCCTTCTTTTTTACTTATAACTCTGGTATTAAGCCAAGCTTCGGCAAACCGCTCATCATCAAGCAAACCTATCCCCATAAGATAGTCGAGTGCCGGATTAATCTCAAAAGCTAAAAAGCCTTTTTTTCTGAGCTTCAATTCCAACTGAAAACGGGAATGCTCAGCTCTGTATAAATAGGCTGAAGCAGTACACTCAGCCTCATAAATTCTTACAGCATTAAGCAGTGCCTCAAGCGATTCATCGCTTATAGGACAACCGCACTCACCAACAAGGCCGTCAAAATCATCTTCATCAAAATAATCAGGCCGTGTTACAAAAGACACCCCTTCAGAATTGATGATTTTCACCAAATCTGAAGAAGTGCTGCATATATCCGCAATAGAAAAAGGATTAACGTTTGCTGAACTGGAATCTTCGTCTTGCACCGCGCTGACCGAATTTTTTTCGTTCAACCATTCGTGAATCACGTGTAAGCAATCCGTTAGCCTTTAAGGATGCATGATTTGATGCATCGACTTGGGCTAAAGCTCTTGCAATTCCGTGAGAGCACGCACCGGCTTGGCCTGTAAGACCTCCGCCTCGTACAGTGATTATAATATCATACTTAGATTCACCCGCAGTAACCATTAATGGTTCTTTTGCTTTTTGGACTTGTTCCGGAGTGGCAAAGTACTCGTTAATGTCCTTATCATTGACCATTAACTGACCTTTTCCATCCCGAATGTATACTCGCGCCACTGAAGTTTTTCGTCGGCCTGTTCCCATTCCAATATTTTTCACTTTACGCTCCTTATACTTCAACCGTTATGGGGTTCTGTGCTTGGTGAGGATGTTCGGGGCCTGCATAGACCTTAACATTCGTTAAAAGCTTTCTTCCAAGGGGTCCCTTAGGAAGCATACCTTTAATTGCAATCATCAAGGGCTCAGCCGGTTTTTTAGCTATTAAGCCGTTAAAGTTGATGGACTTTAAACCGCCTACATAACCGGAGTGAGTATAGTACATCTTATCCTTAGCCTTATTTCCTGTTACGGCTACTTTTTCGGCATTAATAATAACGACATAATCACCGATTTCCTGATGAGGTGCAAAACCTACCTTGTGCTTTCCTCTCAGCATAGCTGCAGTCTTAGCAGCAACGCGTCCAAGCGGCTTCCCGGCGGCATCAATAACGTACCAAGAGCGCGGCGCTTCATGTTCTTTTAAAAAAATAGTTTTCATTTAATGTATACCTTCTACAAACAATATATGCAGATAATGTGGGTTCTGATATTATAACTAAATATGGAATAAGTGTCAATAACTTAAGATGATGACAATTATTCGGCTTTATTTTCGGCAGCCTTCATAGCTGCTTCTTCTTTTCTTGCATCTTGCTTGTCTTTAATATCGGCAATTCCTATAAATACGGAAATAAGGCCGACAAAAGCTGCAAAAATAGGTAAACCGCCTCTTAAAAATAAGAGAATATCCTGTCCCCAAGCCAAGCCCATGGGGAGGGCTGCAATAACCGTAAAAGCGATTAAAACGATACCGATAATAAGTGCTAGCATTTAAAGCCTCCTAGTATGAATTTATTATTACATATTTAAACACTTTCGTCAACCGGAGTGTTCGTACTCAAAAAATAAGCGAAATAAGGTTTTTAGAGATAGCCTATAAATCTTTAAAAATTTAAAATATAAATCTTGCATTATTTATAATACTGATGTAAACTATTTATAAGACATAATATAAAGTGTATTTTTAGGAGGAAAAAAATGAAGGATAAAGAATTGGTTGTTGCAAACCCCACCGCAAAAAAAGAATTAGTTATGAGAAAGAGTGTCTCGGAAGATAAGATTTTTTCAATAGGCAAAAAACTTCTTATTCTTTTTGCCGCAATCATTGTTATCTCCGTATCGACACAGGGAATAATAGGAGCCGTTATGTCAAAAAAGGCAATCCTTGAAAAGGTAGAAACACATTTGAAGGACAAGGCCAAAGACACTGCCGATCTGATAGATTCAATGGTCAACTCTTTTTTGAATTTTGTTTCGAGTGCTTCCAGAGCATCCGAATTAAGAGATATAAATGCGTCCTACTCAGACAAGATATCCTATTTAAAAAAAGAAGCGGCTTTTAATCCCAGAATATCGGAGTTTTCTATAACGGATATAAACGGAAATTGTCACACACTTGACGGACGAATATTTGATGTAAATGATAGAGAATGGTTTAAAAGAGCTTTATCAGGAGAACAATTCGTAAGCGGAGCCCTATGGTTCAAAGGCCGACGGAACGCTGGTGAATACCATCTCAGTTCCCATATACGACTATGAAAATAGAATCATAGGTGTACTCGCAGCGGATACACCCGGAACAAAGCTTTCAGAAGACATAGATCATATCACAGTAGGAAGAAGCGGATATTGTTTTATCTTAGGCAAAACAGGAAATGCCATAGCCCACCGCAACAGGGATCTGGTTCTGAATCAAGACAATTTTCAAGAAAAGGCCAAAACAGACCCTACATTGGTATCAATTGCAAACTTTGCAAAACAAGCCATGCAGTCAAAAAAAACATCTGTAGGTTACTATACTTTTAACGGAGACCAAAATATCGGTTCATATGCTATTATGCAGTCAACAGGCTGGATAGTAGTAATAAGGGCTCCTGTCAACGATTTTTTGGATACCGTAGCAAGTCTGCAATACATGATGGTTGTAACAGGTTTTACTCTTTTGGGTGTTGCCTTAGTATCGACATTTGTTGTAACACGCAGAATGATCTTGCCACTGCAAAAAGTTGTTCTGGCTTTAAAGGATATTTCTCAAGGAGAAGGCGATTTAACGGTAAGGCTGCCTGTAACAAGCAATGATGAAGTTACACTCTTGTCAAAATATTTTAACCAGACTATTGAAAAGATAGGCAATTCCATTAAATCTGTAGGAACAAATACAAACACCATGCAGTTTATCGGAGATGAACTTGCAAGCAATATGACCGAAACGGCAAGCGCCGTAGAAGAGATCAACTCAAATATCGATAACATAAAAGATCAGGCCTTAACTCAGGCTGCAAGCGTAACCGAAACGGCAGCAACAGTTGAGGAAATCATACGCACAATAAAACAGCTTAACAACAGTATAGAAACACAGGCAGCAAGCGTTGCCGAATCCTCTTCATCTATTGAACAAATGGTTGCAAATATTGCATCGATTACACAAACATTGGGTAAGAGCGATAATATCATAAGGGAACTGGCCGATGCTACAGCAGAGGGAAAAGGCAAGGTTTCTACGGCAAGTGAGGTAACCCAAAAAATAGCCGAAGAATCGGGAAGTTTGATGGAGGCTTCCAATGTTATACAGCATATTGCAAGCCAAACAAACCTCTTGGCGATGAATGCGGCAATTGAGGCGGCACACGCAGGAGAAGCCGGAAAAGGTTTTGCGGTAGTAGCTGACGAAATAAGGAAGCTTGCAGAAGAATCAAGTGCACAAGGAAAGACCATTACCTCTACCCTTAAAAATCTTTCGGGAGAGATAGAGCTCTTAGCTGAATCGGCTAGAACAGTTGAAGGAAAATTTAACTCAATTTTCACCCTTGCAGAAAACGTAAAAGAGATGAGTAACACTGTCATGGAAGCAATGAGCGAACAGGAAAACGGCAGTAAAGAAGTCTTAACTGCAATCCGAAATATCAACACTGTAACGCAGGAGGTCAAACAAGGTTCATCAGAGATGCTAAAAGGAGGAGAAGGTATAGCTCAGGAAATGAGTAAACTTGATGAGCTTACCCGTACAATTACAGATCGTATGAATGAAATGGCCTCAGGAGCATTACAAATAAATAATGCAGTTCAAGAAGTTCAAGGTATAACCCAAAAGAATAAAGAAAGCATAGAAGGCTTGGCTGATGAGGTAATGAAATTTAAGGTTTAACATAAAATTAAAAATCATCAAGTAAGAAAGTTATGAGTTTAACCCATCCTTAAAAAATTAAGGGTGGGTATTTTTTTTAACCTATTTTCCCGGAAGGGGATTATAACTTACATTGTAGTCATAAATATCTATCTTTTCATGTTTTTTTACAAAGGCAACTATCTTGTAAGTGAGAGGCGTAAATATAACTTCGATAAAAGTTTTAAAAAGATAGTTTGAAAAAGCCATTATAATAAGAATATCTATGCTGTAAAGGCCTAAAAAAGAAATAGCAACAAAAACGGCACTGTCCAAAAATTCTCCAACCAATGTCGAGCTTATAGTTCTAAGCCATAAGTACTTGCCCTTTGTTATTACTTTTAACTTAGACAAAACAACCGAGTTGGAATACTCTCCAATAAAATAACCGAAAAGGCTGCCGGCGCAAATGCGGGGCATCTGTAAAAGAATGTTATCAAAGTCTTTTTGAAATAGCCACTCTGCCTCGGCAGGAAGAACACTTATAAGCCAGATATTCAGGCTCATAATAAGAAGCATAAAAAAGCCGGTCCAAATAACCTTTCTTGAAGCCTTATAACCATAGACTTCAGCCAAAACATCTCCAAAAATATAAGAAAAAGGAAAAAGAAGAGTACCTCCGTCAAAAACGAAGGGCCCAAGCTGTACCATCTTTGCCGCAAGAATATTCGACAAAACCAAAATGCCTACAAAGAGTCCGGAAATTACCGGCAAGAAATTCGTTTTCTTAATGGAGTCCGTTTCAGGGGCTCCTTGATTTAACTGTGAATTTTCCATGACCGCGATACTAACACAAAGAGTAAAAAAAGGGAATAAGGTTCCAGCCGATTTATTTTAAGAAGCCAGAGGCGGAGTTTCAGGATCCGTATCAGGCTCAAATTCCGGATTGTTGGAATATCTTTCAAGCATGAGAATTTTAGAAATTGCAGCAGGTAAAGCCTCCCGAAGCGGAAGGGTATGGGATGCCCTTTCAGTCATAAAACACAATATCCGTGAAGAAAAATCGCTCATAACCGGAGGCAGTGTACCAAAAACATTGAGCAAATCTTCTTGTGAGTATTGTTTAATGGTTGAAGCAGAAAGATTTTTATCCATGGAAACCAGATATTTGCACGGACGCCAGCGCACGGTTCGGTCTTTGCCGTGATCTCCGGAATAACCGAAAAGACGGCATATTAAACAACGGCCGTCATATACGGTACAATGATAAGGATTATCTATATCGAATAGGAGGCATCCGTTTTTTTTATCTAAAACATTTTCATTAAAACGGCCTTCCAGTATTTGCAAGGCCCGTTCTCTTTGATGAAAGAGAAGCCAAGATGCAAGATAAAGAGCCTCAACCTCATAAACATCCGGTTCAAAATGAACACAGCAGGCTCCGCACCCGTCTATACACTTAATAGGACATTTTGACATCCACTCCTTCTCGGCTTCTTCAATTTCTTTATAGACCTTGTCCAAGAGCAAAATCATTTCGGCTGTTTTTGTTCCTTTAAAACTTTCAACTTCTTTTTCCATTTTTATCTAAGCCTTATGCCTTTCAAAAAGTTTAAGATAATATTCCGTATCTTTTTTTGCTTCAATAATTAAGGCGTTATCTTCTACGCTTCCCAAAACAGCTTTTCTTTCTTCAGAATTCCGGTAAGTTATATCCCTAAAATGATTATTATAATCCTTATTTTTTGTATAGAATATTTGTTCTTCAATATATTTTCTTATTGTTGCAGCTTTTTCCAAGAGTCTATTCCAAAGGGCCGCATCTATCTTTTCAACCTTCATAAGCTCGCAAAGAACAGCATAAGCATTTTCAGCCTTATCATGGCAATAAGAATCATGGGCATAATCATAAGATTTATGAATATCTTGCCAAGTGTTAAGTTTACCTGCCTTTATGTCTTCTTTAATTGAATTGAGTTTTTTTTCGGGGATTAACTGACCGCCCATATTTACCCAGTTAAAATCAAAATCACTTGAAAGTTTAAACTCTTCAATACTCATTCCAATCTTATCCAAACCCTTATCAAAATACTCGGCTAAAGTTGTAACCCCATACCATATCAGCATATCTTGATAAGCCGCATAAGATTCTACCGCCTTGATTATCTTTACCCTGCGTTTAGACCTTTCGATATTTTCACCCTTTACAAAAAGATTCTTTGCCTCATCTTTTTTATCTTTTAAAATTGTGTCAATGCTTAAAGCTTTGTTCCCTGCCTCAATCCAAGCTGCGCATATCCATTTTTCAAGAAGAGTGCGGGCATGTAAAATTTCGGCAGCTGTATCGGGAGCAAGATAGGCGGTTTCAATGTGCTGGGTCTTTGTTATTCTCTTATCCCGTTTTAAGAATTTTTTATTGTTGCGTTCAAGAGCGTACATATTGTACATCCAATAATAGGCCGGCATAATTTCAAGCCTATCCTCATGCGGATCATTTAAAACCAAACTAAAAGGAAAAGGAATATCAAGCTCTGCCGGATAATTTGCCTTTGCCAAAATAACAAATGAAGCAAAACGGCAATTATGTTTTAAAGTTGAAGAAAGTCCGGGCCAAAAACCGCGGCCGGCGATAATCTCGCCATCGTTTCCTCTTGTGTTGTGATTGGAACCTACAGTAGCCCCTGCAGCCATATTGGACTGCCCCTGAATCATCGCTGCAACCAAAAAAGAATTATTGTGATGCTGCTCATGGTACGGGAAGATAAGAGCATTGAGAACTTCACAGCAGGAAATGGTAGAGTTATCTCCAACTATGGAATGAATAAGCCGTGTACCATATTTTAATTCGCAGTTATTGCCGAGAACAAAGCGGACAGCCTTTACTCCATAAAACACTCTGGAGCCCAAGCCTATTATACCGTTTACAAGCTCTACACCCTCCCCTATCTGCGAAGGCTCTTCAGCCGTTGATTTTACGGTTAAGTTTTTAAGCTTATTTGCTCCCTTCACATATACCGAAGAACCGAAATTAACGTCCTTTATGATACGGCAGCTCTTTATTGCGGAATCGGAACCAACCTCACCGTAATAACCTCTTTTTGAGTCTTTAGAATTTTGAGTTATTTCTTCACACTTTTTTATAAGCTTGTCATCATCCCTATACCTTGCCCATAAAAATGCATCAGCCGTAATCATATCATAAAAGGGATAAACCTCCCTTCCGCCGGCCTCATTGACCGTGTCTATCGTTACCCTAACCTGTTCATCTTCTCCGTCTTTTACTAAACCTTCGCCGAATTTTGAATGGTTGGTCGTACACATCTCATCAATGCGGCTCAAGATAACCCTGTCGCCTATTATATAATGTGAAAGATAGGCACAATAATGAATTGCACAGTTTTCCCCTATATCGCAGGAAATAATCTTGCTGTTTGTAATCCCGACCGGAACCGTAAAATCATGATATTTTAAGTAAAAATTTTGAGTTGAAGCAATTCGAACCAAACCGGCAAAAAGACTGTTTGTTATTAAATCGGTGTCAAAGGGATCTTCAACCAAGACCATCGACCAATCGGTACTGGAATTTCCGTTTTTTATCAGACGCTCAATTTCATCCGAATTCAATTGACGGTATTTACGATTTTGGTGATTAGTTTGATTAAATCTTATATAATACTCGTCTTTATCATCAGGTAAATATTTACCATCAATAAAATCATAGCCGAAATCTTCGGCTTTTATTATTTGCATTTTAGCCATAGGATTCTCCAAATTAAGCGTTTGTAAAAACACAAAGATTAAGTTAACGTTACAAAATAACTATAAGGACATCTCTCGGCAAAGCCGATGAGCATTTCTCACCGGCTAATAAAAATGGGCTTTAAAGCCGGTTATTTTCCATGTGGTAAAAACGGAATCAAAGATTGAGCAACCGCATGAATAGGCATTGTCTGTATAATTATTTTTCCGGGACCGGTAACTTTTGTGTTAAATAACCCCTCTCCGCCGAAAAGGATATTTTTTACACCCTTTATCATCTCTACTTCCATCTTACAGGTTTCTTCCATTGCTGCAAGATATCCCGTATCCAAAAGCATTGTTTCACCGGCACCTAAAGTATATTCTATCGCAGAACCGTCAATCTCAAGAAAGACCGTTCCGTTGCCTGAAAGTTTTTGCATTATAAAGCCTTCACCGCCGAAAAAGCCGGCACCCAGTTTTTTCTGAAAGTAAATCGAAAGATCGACTCCTTCAGTTGAAGCTAAAAAAGCGGTTTTTTGTGCAATCAGGGACGAGCCCGAAGTGATTTCAAATGCTTTTATAGCACCGGGGAACCTTGAGGCAAAAGATATTTCCCCGTCGGTATTTGCCGTATATTTATTTAAAAATAAACTTTCTCCCGAAAACATCCTTCCGAGAGCTTTACCGACTCCGCCGGCAGATGTTTCCATAGAAATCCCTGAACTCATCCATGCCATTCCGCCGGATTGAGTTATCATCTTTTCTCCTGCTCTAAGTTTACAAGCAACGGCGGGAAAAGCATCTCCAATAATTTTATATTCCATAAAAAAACTCCTTAAAAAAGATTAAGATAAGAATACCTGCAAAAAACTTATGTTTTTTGCAGGCTGTCATAAACCTCTAAAACGGCTCCAAGCGGAGCCGTATAAAACTACTTGGATTTTTTTGCAGTCTTCTTCTTGGCAGAAGAAGCTTTTTTAGCTGATGCAGGCTTTGCCTTTACAGCTTTTGCCGATTCATTTTTTTCTGCCGATTTAGGTGCTGCCGAAGAAGGCTTTCGCGAAACAAGAGCTTTTGGCTCAAGCTTTATCCCTGCTTTTTCCGCATTCTCCAGTTCAGCCTGTGCAATCGAAAGGAGGGCAATAGGTACGGAATATGACGAACATGAAACATAATCCAGTCCGGCATCCATACAGAAGCGTACGTTTTCGGGACGGGCACCGTGTTCTCCGCAAAGACCGAGATGCAAATCGGGGCGGGTAAGTTTTCCGCGCTGAATTGCAATTTCGATTAAGTCCCTTACCCTGCTGTCAAGCACGGCAAATGGGTTTCCGTCGATAAGGTCGTACATGGTGTAGTCCGGCATAAAGCTGTTAAAGTCATCGCGTGAAAGGCCTAAAGTAGTCTGAGTCAGGTCATTTGTTCCAAAAGAGAAGAACTGTGCATACTTTGCAATTTCATCGGCACTTAGGGCAGAAGCCGGAAGCTCGATCATAGTTCCAACCTTGTAATCAAGGTCTCCGCCTTTTACGGCAGCTTTAACCTCGTCGGCAATAGCATCAATACCTAAATAGGTATGACCCTCAATCTTCTTTCCGTAAATAATTTGCTTTAACTCTCTAAAGTTCATTATAAGAGGAATCATAATTTCAGGTTTTACATCTACTTTTTCTTTTTTAAGCTTGTATGCGGCTTCAAAAATAGCCCTTATCTGCATAGCATAAATTTCAGGATAGCTTATGGCAATTCGGCATCCCCTGTGACCAAGCATAGGGTTGATTTCGGAAAGTTTTTCGATTTCCGCAGTTAAATCCTTTTTGCTTACTTTCTTCTTTTGAGCCGTCAAGTATTTTACAAAGCCGTCAAGCTCAAGATCATTATGAGGCAGGAATTCGTGGAGAGGAGCATCCAACAATCGGATAGTAACTTCTTTGCCGTTCATAGTCTTAAAGATTCCGTAGAAATCTTCCGTTTGTACTTTTTGAAGTTTATCAAGCACCTTTTTTCTTTCGGCTTCGCTTGGAGCTAAAATCATTTCGCGGAAGGTATTTATTCTCTTTTCATTAAAGAACATGTGTTCGGTTCGGCAAAGACCTATACCCTCAGCACCGAAATCCAAAGCAAGCTGAGCATCACGAGGACTGTCGGCATTGGCTCTTACATGGAAATTGGACAGGAAGCTTTTTGCAAGGCCTATAAAGTCCAAAAGACCTGATGTTTCGGGATCAGGTTCAATCAGTTTTGCTTCACCGAAATAAACCGTAGAATCTCCGTAATAAGGGACATTGAGCGTAATATAATCGCCTTCATTGATTGTAACACCTTCAATAACGGCCTTGTTTCCGCTTATTTTCATATCGGGGCGTACAAGAGATATTTTACCGTACTGTCGGGCAACAACGGAAGCATGGGCCGAATAGCCTCCTTCGTTCGATATAACACCTGTAGAAACCTCTATGCCCTTTACGTCTCCTGCATAGGTTGCAGGCATACATAGAATGCATCTTGTGTCCAGCCCCTGAAGTTTTGCAGCTCTTTGAGCTTCGATAAGGGAATCGGCAGTAAAATAGACTCTGCCCACTGCGGCTCCCGGAGCACCGGCTATACCGCCCTTTGATGATTTCATACCCTTTGTACTCATGATGTCTATAACGGGGTGAAGAATCTCATTCAACTGACCGGGCTTAACAGCTCGAACAACGTACTCGGCATCTACTATTTTTCTGTTGTATAAATCCAACAAAATCTGAACCATTGAGATGGTGCTCTTAGCTTCAACCGATTTTTGTTCGATAAGCCAGAGTCTTCCGGCCTCGATTGTAAAGCGGATATTGCGGATATCCTTTGTATAATCTTCAAGCTGCCATGCAATCTGCTGGAGGTGCTTTAGGTATTCGGGCTTGATGGAGTTTATATCCTTACCTTCGGCATTTACCTCATTGAATTTTTCGGCAAAGAACTGACCTTGTAATTTCTTTTCACCGTTTACAATATTTCGGCTAAAGAAAGAACCGGAATATGAGTCTTTACTGTAATTTCCATAAACCATGGGCTGAATCAAAAGAGCCACATCATGATCCGTATCTTCTTCAAGGGTTAAAAGACGGGCGATAAGATGGATTGACTCTTCAAGCTGGACTTTGCAATCATCAAAAAAGTGTTTTGGTAAGAACTTGGAATATTTATCCATGATAGCACCGGGTTTTAACCCGATTTTACCCATCTTCATTGATTCTTTTATTTCATGCAAGGCCTTTTCCAAATCTTTAACTTTCTGTTCATTTTTCTCTAATTCTTCGATTTTTAGCACAACGGTTAAAATTCCATTAAGCAAAAACAGAACTTCATTTGCAGCAAAATCTTCGCCTACATTCTCTTGAAATCCTATTACCGTATCTTTGGTAAGACCGAAGTTGTGAAGAGTGGGATAGCTTGTAATAAGCATATTGGGCGAAATAACTAATTTTAAAAGCAATGGAGAATCAGTGTCGCCGTATGTTTTTTTTACTTCTGACCCGAATTTGCTTAAATAGGAAGATATCTCGGAATATATCTTTACATCGCCCAGATCCTGTACCACAGAAGCATCAATTATAATACCCGGCAAGATTGGAAGCTTTAGTTCTGCAAATTCGTTTGCCTGTCTTCCTCGGATACCCAATAAATTCTTGTCAACTTTTTTACTGACAGTCTCTTTACTATTAAAAAAGTGTATATTGTTTGAAATTTTCATTTTTTACTCCTTAAAATAGATTTAATACGGTATCCGGAGATCCGCGCAAAAATGCTTCAAACATGGGACTGGCTCCCTGCCTAAAATATTTTGACAACTTTGAAAGGTCATTAATTTCTGCTGCAGAAACGGCAAATTGGATTGTACTTCCGTGTTTAACCTTTCCCCACTTAAATAAGGTATTTATATCTACAATACGCTCTCCGTCATAGTATACCATAACTTCGGCATCTTGGTATTTTGCAGTATAACTTCGTATAATTCTCTTCCATGCTTCAACATTTCCGTTATGGAATAATTCGTTCGAAACAGGAACAGAAACAAGCTGCGACATCTTTTTAGGTCCTGTGGACACGGCAGATGGGCGCTCCAAATGTGAGGGAACGGAACTTGCCTGAACCTTAACAGGAGCTGCAGCAGCCTTAATTTTTTTAACAGTTTTTTTGGTAACAGTCTTTTTAACTTTTACAGGAGCAGCTTTTTTGGGTTCAACATATATAAAAGGCCCTGCTTTTACGGATGCAGGAACCGAGCAAGCCTTCTTTTCAAATAGTTTATGAATAGCAGAAATAACGGAATCGGCAAGACCGGCATCAACAGATCCCCTGTCTTGTTTTCCGACAAATATTAGGAGAAGCTCATTTTTTCTAAATCCCTGAATAACTTGGGCAGCAGCAGGATTTTTCGGGTTTATAACGATAAAACCCAAATCCGGATGATCATAGCCGAAAACCAAATCAATACCGGTCCATTTGGCAACCTCAGCGACAAAAGAGGAGGCGTCATCCAAAATAAATTTCAAATTTTCAGATACAACTCTATAATTCCATTTATCAAGCAGGGAAACCGAAAGAATGGATCTAACCTGCTCCGGCTTTATTGTCTGTTCTCTTATCATAAGATTTATCTTGTCCGCAATATTTTCTTTGGGATCACAATCCTCCAAAATTTCTATAACAGACTGAATATGTTTAACGGAAACATTAAAATCAGTCTTTTTAGCAAGCGGAACAAAAAAATTAGTCATATTAACCATAATTACTCCTTTTTTAAGCAAAAGCCCCCGAAACGGGGTTGTTCCAGGGGCTTAATTTTGAATCAGTTAAGCTCTAAAATCCTAATTAAATTTCTTTAATTCCTGACTTAGCCTTTCGTCGGCCTCGTCCTGCATCAACAGAGCCTGTCTTTTTTGCCTTAGCGGCACTCTTTTTGGGTCCTCTGCGTTTAGCCGGAGCGCTTACAGACTCGGCTGCAGGAGCCTCAATGGCAGGAGTGCTGTTCAGCATATCGATAAACTGAGAGCGGCCTGCAGCTCCACTGGCTTTGGGATCATCATCAACAGTTGCGAAACTCTGTGCGATATCGGCGCGGACTGTGGATCGTCGGCGGCTGAACGAAGCAAATGCTGCGTCAGCAAAGCCTTTTGATACACCGTGCAAGAATTCGTTGAGCACGTTGGCCATTCCGTCCAATGTAGCCTTCTTTCTCTTGATAGATGTAATATCGATATCAAGCAAGAGACCGGGCTGGATATGGAAAGGATTGATTAAATAATCGAATTTGTTGAATTCTGCTTCTAAGAACGAAAGTCTGTCTTCGATAACGCGTCTTTCGATAGGATATTGATAATCATAGAGATCCTTCATCCTGCGGCGCATAATGATGAGCTTCTTGCGGAGCTTATCTTTTTCGTAGACATAGGTTCTGTTCATCTTTTCAACTTCAGTTTCCGGAGCTTTAACAAAGGAGATTTCATCCCAAACCTTAGCGGTATCTTCGTATACGGGTTCACCGGACTGATCCTTGTACTTTCGTTTGATGAATTTCTTGTAATTTGCAGCCAAATCGTTAAAGTCTGTGATTTTGGTCATAAACTTGGATTTGTCGTATGTAGCGCGTACTACATCCCACAAGTGCTGAATTTCAGTTTCAAAAGAGCTCATCATTACTTCATAAGCCTGTCTTTCCGAAATTAATTGAGCATTGTCGTAGTACTTGAGGCGGATTTGATACCTTTCATCAGGAAGGTTAGCGATATCCGTATCATCATATTCGCGCAAGATAAGCTCGCGGGCATTCTTTAAGTTTTCGATATACTGATATCCCATCTTTGAAGTGTCAAGGATTGAAGTAATCGAGTTGATAGCCGTGTTAAATCCGCGGTTTCTGATGTTTTCAAGGTCGATGATCTTTTTGATGTTTTCTCTGATGTTGAGCTGATCAAATGTTTCAGGATCGATTTCAGCTCTTAAGTTGTTGATTCTTTCCATGAGCTGCTTGGATACTACATCATATCTCTTGCTCTTGGGATTCTCAACATCATCATCAGTGATATCTTTTACCTTATCGATTTTTGCAAAAACGATTTCACCGTCAGACAATTCATCCAATCCCTGATCAATTCTCTTGTCCTTTATCTTCTCAATTTCCTTGTCAATTACATCCATATAGTGATTTGACAAGAGGTCTTTGATAAGATATTCGACTGTTGATTGATACTGGAAGATCGGGCTGATAAGTTCCGTATCAAGAATGTTTACGGAAAGCTTAACATCGGTTACAGTCTTTGGTTTGTAAAGGTTGTCTTTAAATGCACACTTTACGATTGAGTATGCGTTTTCACCTCGAACGAAGGCTCCTACGTCCGTCTTCTGCCTTAACAATGAGTTTGTTAAGGTTTCCAAATCATTAACACCGCGTTGTACGTGGCCCTGTAAGTGTCCGTACATGTTTACAATCGATTTTTCGATTTCGCCTGTGTTAAACTTGTCAGCACCGCCGACTGCATCAAGAAGGTTTGCGATTTCTTTCGGAGTATAGCGGTCTAAAACCTTCATTTCTTCCCGATCGATAAATCCTCGTACCTTTTTGAGCATTTCATCTTCAGCCGTTACCATGTATCGGTTGAACATGTTCTGGTAGTTCTGGTTAAAGTAGTTATACAACTTTTCCTTAACGCCGCCCATTACGTCTAATCTTTCAAGAACTTCTTTGGGAAGCTTTGTGGTCAAGTGGTGTAACACTTTATTTGTTTCTTCTTCAATCAGCTGATTAACTTCTTTCTGCTGATCTCGATAGTCTTGAGCTAACGAGTTCCTAGAACCGACAGCACTGGGCTTCTCGGGATGGAATACATTCGGGCTCTGTGGTAGATCTAAATTTGCCATTCCTAACTCTCCTTACTTTTAGCAATTTTGTTTAATTACAATATATATCACTATTATATAATTATAAACATATTTTGCATAATGTAAAGAGTTTTTATTTAAAGTTGATGATTTTTTTTCAAATATGTTATATAATAGTGTGTATAAAGCATAAAAAAGGAGTATTTATGAAAATTAAAAAACTTATTTTTATATTTTTACTGTTAGCGGGAGTTTTATTTAATTTAAATGCAGGTGAGAGGACAATGCCTGTTGATATGATTATTATGATTGACAAGTCATTATCTATGCAGGATCCGGGCAAATTCGACAGCCTAAAGCGATGGGTTCTTGATGAATTGATAGACCAAATTATCATCACCGGCGATTGGATAAGCATTTATCAGTTTTATGAAAGTCCCGAACATTTGGTTTCAATTGAAATAAAAAGCAAAGAAGACACCGACAAGATAATCAAAACGGTAAATAAAATAAGCCCGAACGGAAGATTTACCGATGTAGGAAGAGCTCTGGATAAAATACAGGAAGCCATAAACCAAAGAGGCGAAAACGGAAGGTATAAGGTTCTTTTTATGTTGACTGATCTGGAACAAGATGCTCCTATAACCTCAAAATACAGCGGTAAACAAAAAAAGTTTTCAAGTCCTTATTTAGTTGAGTCAAGAATTATAAAACACGATAATTGGTATGAAATTACTGTTGATATGGGACTTGATGAGAGGGTTGTAAAAACAAGCAAGGCTCTTTTTTCCGATATAATAAAAAATAACGATAAAGAAAGGGTTCAATCCGACGAAAATACAGCCTTAATCAAAAAAGATAATCCGTAATCATACGTAACCATAATTACGAATAAGGATTTAAACAAAGTATGTTCAAACAGATAATGTATGTTATTTCGGTTCTTATTGTTTTGGTTTTGTTAAGCTTTTTAATTTATTTAAAGTTTATACGGTCAAATACAAAAGGTGAAGAAAAAATTGTTACACAAACAATAATTCCCATAGTTTCTTCACAAATCGATAATGAAAATAAAAAAAACGAAAATTATTCCGCGAATACTGAAACAAGAATATTCTTGGAGTTATCCAATGATGAAACCTTTGTTGATGCTATTTCGGATGATTTAAATGAAGACGGTGTAGAAGACCAAATTATTGCCGTAAAAAAACTATTGGATCCTTTTTTATACCTGATTATTTCAATTCAAAACCCGATAACTCAAAAATGGGAGAGGGTTGAAGAAATAAGAACAACGATCACACAACCTAAGTCTCTTACGTTCTACATTATGAATTTAACGCAAGACCCCAAATCCCTTATTTATTCCGGAATGACATCGGATAACAGGCAGGTCTTATCCATACATACTATCAAAAAGGACAAAGGCGGAAATGTTGAGCTTGCCCAAATAGCCGACTTACATGCGGATATGCAGATTCAAATCAAAGAAATTGAAACTCAAGACGAAACCCCTGTTAGTCTATCTTCATATCGTATATACACTTACGACTCCGATCCATCGGCTCCCAATACTCTAAACCAAATTGAAACCGAATATACATGGAATTCAAAAACAAAAAAATATGAAGGAGGTTTAAAAAAGACAATTCCGGGTGAAAAAATAGAAGTTCAGCTTTTAAGAAAACTTCAAAGCGGAAATATGGAATCCTTTATAGACTTTTTGTCCGGACTATGGTTTCAAGAAGAAGGGAATAAAGAAACAGGCAGAAGTGTTTATTTTGATAAAAACGACAGTCATATTATTTTTAATTTAGACAATGTTGAAGAAATCTATGAAATAAAAACAACCTTTCCTCGAAGGTACGGTTTATTTTTTACAACAAACAATAAGTCGATTCCGAATATAATAAGAAGAGTCGAAATTGAAATTAAGGGACTTGATGAAATACAGATACGTGTAATAGAAGACGTTTTAAGAATTAAATTCGGAACTGCCTCTCTTTGGAACGGAAAGTATAAAAAAAACACAAATTTACTTTTAAATAACACAAACGAAAAAGAAAATAATGCGGAAAAAGCAAAAAGAATTTTATCAAAATCGTCAAATCAGTGGAAATCGGCAAATAACGTTTTTTTAAATCTTTCAGGAAATTCTTATACTCTTCAACAATCTGAAGATATTGAAAAAGGTTATTTTAACATATTGGAAATAAACGAAAAAATCGTAATGCAGATGAAATCCGAAAAAGATACAACTAAATTTTATCTGCTTGAAATAAGCGAAAAGAAAAATATACAGCGGATGGTTCTAACAAAAATTAAGTTGAGTATAAACGATGCAATACCTACAGGAGATGAACCCATTGTCTTTGAAAGAGAATAAGCATCATCCTTTTGACAGTGGGAGTAAAAATCATTATAATAAATTCAGAGTATTTAAGTTTTTTGGAGATTAAATTATGAAAATAAGGTTTTTGCTTTTTATAGTTTTAATTGTGAATATATCGTTAATTTCGTGCGGTATAGAAGTAGAAGTTGAAGATGTTAAAGGCTCAAGACTTGAATATTTAAATTCCGATTCAAATAAAGATTCTATATTGGTAATTGATGTCAGGCCCTATGATAAATATAAGCAAGGTCATCTTTTACACGCTATAAATATACCTACAAACCAAATAAAAAAACGCCTAAGAGAAATAACCGATTGGAAAGACAAACCGGTATATGTATATGCCGAAACTAACGATGAAAGTTTTAAAGCAGCAGAGATATTGGTAGGAAACAGATTTTCTCAAATTTATAACGCAGAAGGAGTTAATCAATATAATTATAAAACCGTCACTTATAACTCTGTAAGGGGAATAGTTTTTGAAGAGATGCTAAAAGACCCCGATGCTTTAATCCTTGACTGCAGAACCAAATCGTTTTATGACATAGGACACATAGAAGGAGCCATATCGTTCCCCATATTTGAAATAGAAAATAATCTTAATAAAATACCGGACAAAAATAAAAAATTGCTTTTATATTGTAATGTAGGTACGGCATCTTCAAGAGCAGCCTATGAACTGTCGAATCTGGGCTACACGGAAATTTACAGCTCTATTGACGGAGTTGCCGAATATCCTTTTAAGCTTGTAAGAGAAGAAGAAGATAAAAATTAATTTTATATAAGGTGCAAAATGTATTGCCCTAAAATGATTTTATCCTCTTGAAAGTTTCATTACTTATGTATAAAATACAGGTATGGGTATAAAATCATTTAAAGGCGGAGTGCATCCGCCCGAGCGAAAGGCGGTCTCACCTAGCGACAGCGTCATTAGGGTATTACCGTCAAATAAATCAGTTTGGATTCCTATTACGCAGGGAGGCATGCCTAATACACCTCTTGTAAGCGTAGGGGATTTAGTTGCCAGAGGGCAAAAGATAGCCGAAACCGATAAATTTATGTCGGCTCCAGTCCATTCCTCCGTTTCAGGAAAGGTAAAAAAGATTGAACCTCATCTTGTAACCGGAAATACGGAAAATCTTTGTTTTTTAATCGAAATCGATGAAGAAAATAGGGAAGAATTTATGCCTCCCATTGATCCTTTTACATGCACAAAGGAAGAAGCTCTTAAAAGAGTACGGGATGCAGGCATTACGGGCATGGGAGGAGCATCATTTCCTACTCATGTAAAATTAAGCCCTCCTCCCGATGCAAAAATCGAGTATGTAATTGCAAACGGAGCGGAATGTGAACCCTATCTTTGCACGGATGCCGCAACCATATTCAGCGATTCGGATAGCATTGTTGACGGACTCGCCATCACTATGAGGATAGTAGGCGCAAAACAAGGAATCATAGCCCTTGAAGACAATAAAAAAGATTTGGTTCCGGTTTTGGAAAAGGCTATTTCAAAAATCAAAGCAAATCCGATTGCCGCAGGTGCCTACGATATAAGCGTTCAGCTTTGTAAAACAAAATATCCGCAGGGCGGAGAAAAAACTCTTACGGATGCAGTCGTAAACAGGGAAATCCCTTCAGGAGGCCTTCCCTTCCAGATAGGCTGCGTTATCCAAAACGTAGGAACCTTAAAAGCGATCTCCGAAGCCTTCCGTTTGGGTAAACCCCTTATCGACAGAGCCTTAACCATAGGTGGCGGGGCCTGTGAAAAGCCCTTAAACGTAATAGCCCCTATAGGAACCTGCGTCGGGGACCTTATTCCAAGCGTAGTTTCCCTTAAACCGGGAGTCGTAAAAATAATCTCAGGCGGCCCGATGATGGGCTTTGCCATGAAAAATGCAGACTTCCCTATTCAAAAAAATACCTCAGGTGTACTTTTTTTGACAAAGGAAGAAATTTCCTTAGAAGAAGAAAGCCCATGTATAGGTTGCGGTAAGTGTATTGACGTATGCAGCTGTCACCTTTCTCCCGTTTTAATCGTTAGAGCATTAAATGCCGGAAATACCGAAGAAGCTATCCGCTGCGGTCTTTTAGACTGTGTAGAATGCGGAACCTGCGCTTATACCTGCCCTGCCCGCATTAAACTCGTTCAAAGAGTTAAGATTGGTAAGCAGATAGCAAGGGAAGAAAAGCAAAAAAGAGATGCCAAAGCTGCAGCGAAGGCCGCAGCAGCAGAAAAAAAAGCAGCTGAAGCTCAAAAACAAGAGCCTGAGGCTAAAAAAACCGAAGAAGGAGGCAAATAATGGCAGAATCCGATAAAAACGAAATTTTTATGTCTCCGGCTCCCCATGTTGTAACACCGGTCAAGACTCAAACCTTAATGCTGGATGTAATTATAGCCCTGCTGCCTTTAACAGCCTATGGAATCTATCTTTTTTCAATCCCTGCCTTGATTAGAATCGTAGTTTCGGTTCTTTGCTGTGTAGGTTTTGAAAGCTTATTTAGAAAAATATGCAAGCTGGATGTAAGAGTAAAAGACCTTTCAGCCGTTATTACAGGCCTTCTGCTTGCCCTTGTATGTCCGCCGAATCTTCCGATATGGATGCTTATTTTAGGCTGTTTTTTTGCAATAGTTGTAGGCAAGGAATTTTTCGGAGGGCTTGGAGCAAACGTATTTAACCCTGCCTTGGTAGGAAGAGCCTTTATGTTTGTAAGCTTTTCGGGAGCAATGACCAGCTGGATACAGCCCGGAAACTCAATCTTTGATGCGGTGAGCACGGCAACACCTCTAAAGCTCATAAACGCAAAAGAAGGAATCGCAATGAGTGCTTCGGAAATAGCAAAGAGTTTAAACTTGAGTTCAAGCACTGACCTTTATACTCAGCTTATTTTAGGAAACCATGCAGGCTGTATAGGCGAAACAAGCATACTCCTGATTCTTTTAGGTTTTGCGTATCTTCTCTTTAAAAAAGTTATCGACTGGAGAACGCCCATTACTATGATGGCAACAGCCGTTGCAATTACCGCAATCGGAGGTATAAATCCTATTTTAACCTTGACTTCGGGAGGTTTAGCCTTCGGAGCCGTCTTTATGGCAACCGATTATGTAACAAGCCCCGTAACTCCAAAAGGTAAACTTCTTTTCGGTGCAGGCTGCGGCCTTATAACCGGCCTTATCCGCTTATTTTCAGGTATGCCCGAAGGTGTTATGTACAGTATTCTTATAATGAATGCCGTAGTGCCGTTTTTAAACAAAATTATACCCGTAAAATACGGCTATGTAAAACCGCCCAAAAAGAACAAGGAGGCTGCAAAATGAAACAGATGATAAAGTTAGCCCTTACCCTTTCAGCCTATGCGGTCATAGCGTGTTTAGCCCTTGCGGCAGTTTACAGCTTTACAGCCCCGCGGATTGCTGAAGTAAAGGCGGAAAAAACAAACAGGGCATTAAAGGCCGTTTTTCCTGAAGCTGAAGACTTTAAAGAAATAAGTGCGGAAATTCCCGAAGGCTTAAATAAAACCAAGTTTTTAAATGCTTATACGGCAGTAAAAAGCGGAAAAATAGTAGGCCTTACCATAACAGCTAAGGGGCCCACCTATGCAAGTGCAACCATATTGATAGCCATAGACCTAAACAAGACAATACGCAAGATAGAATTCTTAGAGCTTACCGATACACCCAGCTTAGGAAGCAAGGCTGCAGAAGAACCATTTGCGGGACAATTTAACGGAAAGGCACTTGATTCAGCCTTTGAGGTAAAGGCCGATATAAATGCAATCGGAGGAGCTACAATAACATCAAAAGGTGTTGCTGCAATTTTAAAAGATGCCTCCGTTACGGCAATAGAATATATGGCCAAAAATAACTTGGAGGAGGGAAAATAAATGAAAAACTTAAATATTTTCACAAACGGAATTATCCGAAGCAATCCCCTTTTGGTTTTAATGATAGGCCTCTGTTCTTCTCTGGCAGTTACAACAAATGTCCTAAACGGCCTTGGAATGGGACTTGCGATGACCTTTGTTATCGTTATGAGCGAGTTGATAATAAGTATTTTTAGAAAACTAATCCCTCAGGACATAAGAATTCCGGTTTTTATCATAGTAATAGCCTCCTTTACGACTATTGTAGACCTATTGATGCAGGCCTATACCCCTGCCCTATCGGATGCAATGGGGCTTTTTATTAAGCTGATCGTTGTAAACTGTATTATTATGGGAAGAGTCGAATCCTTTGCTTCAAAAGAAAGCCCCGGAAAATCCGTTTTAGACGCTCTGGGAATGGGAGTCGGTTATACGATAGTTCTTGTGCTTATTTCGGCTATAAGAGAAATATTAGGTTCGGGAGCCTTGGCAGGAAACGTCTTTATACCCGAAGCCTATCATATACGCTTTTTTGCAAATGCACCCGGCGGCTTTTTTGTATTCGGTATTATGATTTCGATAAACCTCTTTGCAAAAAAGCTTTTAGAAAGACCTAAGAAAAAAATTCAAAGTTCGCCTGCTCCGCAAACCGAGCCGGAAGCTAAAAAAGAGGAGGAGTAAAAAATGCCCGAAACACTTAGTATTTTTCTTTCTGCAATCCTTGTAAAAAACGTAGTTTTAATGCGCTTTTTAGCCCTTTGCCCCTTTATAGGAATGTCCTCCGACGTAAAAAAATCGGTAGGCATGGGCTGGGCCGTACTCTTCGTTACTCTTTTGGCCACAGCCGTAACCTATCCCATATACAATTACGTATTGATAGGAAATCTCGAATTCCTTCAGACCCTTATCTTTATCTTGGTAATTGCAAGCTTGGTTCAGTTGGTAGAATTCTATCTAAAAAAAGCGGCTCCTGCCCTTTACAGCTCGATGGGGGTTTATTTGGCCCTGATTACGACAAACTGTGCAATCCTTGCAGTTACAATCGATGCCATTGATGAAGGCTATACCTTTGTACAAGCCCTTGTTCATGCTGCAGGTTCAGCTTTCGGCTTTATGATTTCGCTCCTGCTCTTAGCAGGCTTAAGACAAAGAATAGATAATGCCCCTGTTCCGAAATTCTTAAAAGGAACGCCCATTCTCTTTATTGCTGCAGCCCTTCTATCCATGGCATTTGAAGGTTTCAAAGGACTGATTTAAAAGATCAAAGTTCAAATGTCGAGGAACAAATTACAATTTCCTCGGCATTTGACACTTGATTCCCCATATTGTAGTGTATTTTTTAGAGGACGGAAAGTCTATTACCTTAATCACACATCCGTATATTCCTAAGAATTAGGCTAAAATTTAAGTACGATATTGCCTTGAATTCCATATTCTGATATAATCTTCAATACATCAGAATAAGGAGCTTAGAATATGAAAAAAGCGGAAGCATTGATGAAGTTCATCGACAAGAGCCCATCGGTTTACCATGCAATAAAAAATGCAGGCGAATTTTTAGAAGCAAAGGGCTTTGTTCATTTAAAAAGAGAAGACAGCTTTGAGTTAAAACCTCAAGGAAGATATTTTGTAACAAATAACGGGAGTGCTTTAATAGCATGGCAGATGCCCAAGTCCGGCAATGCCGAAAACGGTTTTAGGATCGTAGGAAGCCACAGCGATTCTCCTACTTTCCGAATAAAGCCTAATCCCGAAATTAAGGTAAACAATCACTATCTAAAACTAAACACCGAAGGCTACGGAGGAGTAATTCTTTCAACATGGTTTGATAGGCCCCTTTCGGCTGCAGGAAGGGTTATCATAAAAACCGATGACCTTTTAAAACCGGAAGTAAAACTTATCAACTTCGATAAAAACCTTTTGACAATTCCGAGCCTTGCCATTCACATGAATAGGGAAATAAATGACGGCTATAAATTCAACAAACAAAAAGACACCCTCCCCCTAATCGCTTTAATAAACGAAAAACTTGAAGAAAAAGGCTTTTTGATGAACCTTATAGCCGAAGAAGCCGGAGTAACGGTTGATAAGATTTTGGACTTTGACCTCTACCTCTATGACAGACAGCCCGGCTGCTTTATCGGAGCAAACAACGAGTTTTTCTCCGTAGGAAGAATAGACAACCTTGGAATGGCCTGTGCCTCCATCGATGCCCTAGGCGATGCCCTCCCTTCAAATTTTGTGCAGGTTGCCGCTATTTTTGACAATGAAGAAGTCGGCTCAAGGACAGCTCAAGGCGCGGGCAGCCCCTTCCTCCACGATACCTTGCAAAGAATAATTGTAAGCGCCTCAAAGGGAAATGCTTTTGAAGAATTGCAAAAAGCCTTGGCAAAGTCCTTTTTAATCTCTGCGGATCAGGCTCATGCCCTTCATCCCAACTATACAGAAAAAAATGATATTACAAACTTCCCGCTTATGAACAAGGGACCCGCAATTAAGGTAGCAGCTTCCATGAGCTATACTACCGACGGTATATCGGCTGCAATCTTTAGGGATATCTGTGCAAGGGCGAAGGTTCCATGTCAAAACTTCGTAAACCGCTCCGATATGGCCGGTGGCTCGACGATAGGCCCGATTTCCGTTTCTAACCTCAACATAAAGAGTGTCGATATAGGAAACCCCATATTGGGTATGCATTCGGTGCGGGAATTGGGGGGCACCGAAGATCAGGAATATATTACAAAGGCCTTTGCAGAATTTTACAAATAAGAGTTTTACAAGAAAATGTATAGATTTTCCGATTATGATGTAATAGTCGTAGGAGCAGGACATGCAGGCATTGAAGCCGCCCTAGCTTCCGCCAGAATGGGGGAAGCTGTCCTCTTGATTACCCAGACTCTCGACAGCGCGGGCCGCCTTTCATGCAACCCTTCGATAGGAGGCATCTCCAAGGGAAACATAGTCCGCGAGATAGATGCCCTCGGCGGCGAAATGGGGAAGCTCGCAGATGCCTCGATGATTCAGTACAGGCTTTTAAACAAGAGCCGAGGGCCGGCAGTTCAAGCGCCAAGGGTTCAAGCCGACAAATTCCTTTATTCTCAGCTGGCAAAGCACGCAATAGAGCTTGAAAAGAACCTCCATGTTTTTCAGGACACTGTTATCGATATAGTTTCTTCAAACACAAATGAATCGGGCTATGTAGAAAAGGGAAGTGTTCAGTATGTAAAGACGGAAAGAGGTAGGGAATTTTCGGCTAAGGCGGTAGTCCTTGCAACCGGCACCTTTATGGAAGGCAAGATTTACATAGGCGAATACGAATCTCCCGACGGAAGGCTCGGTGAAAGAGCAGCCATAGGTCTCGGCCCCGCCCTTGCAAAGAAGGGCTTTACCGTGGGCAGGCTTAAAACTGGAACGCCCATGCGTATCCTCCGCCGCTCCTTCGATTCTTCCCTTACCGAAGAGCAGGAAGCCGATGAGATTATGCGTCCCTTTTCTTTTTCAAATGCGGAAATACACAGGCCCTATGCAAAATGCTATATAACTCATACCAATCGGGAAACCCACAATATAATAAGGGAGAACCTTCATAGGGCAGCCCTTTTTTCGGGCAAAATCACAGGGACGGGAGCCCGCTACTGCCCCTCCATCGAAGATAAGATTAAAAAATTCCCCGAACGGGACCGCCACCATGTCTACATAGAACCGGAAGGTTTAAACACGGAAGAGCTTTATATAAACGGGCTTTCTTCCTCGCTTCCAGAAGACGTGCAGGACAGAATGATAAGAACCATTCCCTGCTTTAAGGATGTAATAATTACCCGTCCCGCCTATGCCGTAGACTATGCCTATGTTTCGCCGATCCAGCTTTCATCGGATCTTCAGACACGGAGGATTGAAGGCCTCTTTTTGGCAGGGCAGATAAACGGAACCTCGGGTTATGAAGAAGCCGGAGGTCAGGGCATAATCGCCGGTATAAACGCAGCCCTTTTTTCGCGCTCTCTAAAATTTAAGGACGAAAAATATGTTCCATTTGTGCTAAAGAGGGATGAGGCCTACATAGGCGTTATGATCGACGACCTTGTAACTCAGGGAGTGGATGAGCCTTACCGAATGTTTACGGCCCGTGCAGAGTACCGACTGAACCTGAGGCATGACACAGCCGATGAAAGGCTTACGGAAAGGGCTTATCAAATAGGACTTCAAACCAAGGAGGCATCAAACCGCCTAAAGGAAAAACTTTTAACCAGAGAAAAAATAATATCGCTATGGAAGGATATAAAGATTACGAGGGATCTCATTGCAAAAAATCCCGAACTTAAAAACCATATCGGGAAGAGCCTTGCCGATGCCCTCCATGACCCTCAAGTTTCCCTTGAATGTATATGCTCAATAGATGAAAATTCCAAGGATTACAGCGCAGAACTTTTAGAATCGGCCGAGCTTGAAATAAGGTATGAACACTATATAGCCGTTCAAAACAGGAAGATAGCCAAGGTGAAACGTATGGAAAACACTAAAATTCCGGCCGACTTTGACTATGATGCAGTTTCGGGCCTTTCTACCGAATCACGCGCCCGCCTAAAAGAAGTACGCCCCGAAACCATAGGGCAAGCAAGCAGGATTAGGGGGATTAGGCCTTCGGATATTATGTTACTATCCATACTCTTATAAATAATTTAGGGGAAAGGACAAACCCCCGTTCAGAGCAGGGGTTTTTCCCTTCCCCTATAACCCCATCCCTTTTTACCTTGAAGCTACGCTGGTTGTACTCGCGCTGCTTAGGGCTCTGCCCTAAGAACCCGGACTATTGTGCAATGTTTAAATACGTTCTTTAGTTAAGTATTAAAAACAAATGATTTAAGCAAATTTAAAGGTTGGGATATGCAAAGTAGTATAAAAATATATTCTGCAAAAAGCACGACTGCGGGTGTTTTTTGTTCGTGCCTTGTATCTGCCTCGCCTATTTACAAGAGGCTGATTCAAAACTGCCAAAAGGCTTGCCGCCCTTTGGAATCTGGCGTTGTTACGAACTTTTTGGTTTATTCTTTAGACAAGGTAAAAAAAAATGGATTGGGATAAATTTAAAGGGGCTGCCGTAAATAGCCTAACTTTTAAGACAGCCCGTGGGATTAAAAATCAGTCGTTTTAAACTTCAACAACTGCAGCATCAGGTGCATTTTTGCGTACGGATTCTATGCCGCTTAAACAACCGGCTTTTGATTCATAAGCTTCACCTACAGCAATTACTTCACCGTTTCCTGCTTTTAATCTAAAGCGGAATTTGTTTGATTTGTCTTTGTAAATTTCAAATTTTCCTGCCATAATAAACTCCTTATAATTATGTTACTATTATTGTATCCAATATTTACGGATTTGTACAGTCTGCGCCGATTAATAATTTTCTTGCCGTTGTTTCTTCATCGTAGGGCATGGTTCTATCTTTAAAGATGATGGAGTTTTCATGTCCCTTTCCCAAAAGGAGGACTGCATCGTTTTTACCTGCAAGACTGAAGGCTTTTTTGATTGCAGAGGGACGGTCTGGTATTATAAAGAGTTCTTCTCCGCGTTTTTTTTCGGGACAGCCTGCGGCTATCATTTCCAAAAGTTCAACGGAGTCCTCTCCGCGAGGGTCTTCGTCTGCAAGAATTACAATATCGGAATATAGGGCTGCAATCCTTCCCTGTTCGGGTCTCTTTTTTACGTCTCTTTCTCCGCCTGAACCGAAAAGACTTATAACCTTCCCTCCCGATTTTTTTATGCGTTCTTTTATTGAAGGAAAAATTGTCATAAAGGAAGAAGGCGTGTGAGCATAATCGATAAGCACTTCAAAATCCTGTCCCTCATCTATCAGCATCATTCTTCCCTTTACAGGTTTTACAAGAGGAAGTTTTTCGATTATGCACGCGATATCAAGCCCCGTAATTCTTTGTACTGCCAAGACCGAGGCGAGAATATTTTTTACATTAAAGATTCCTGCGAGTTTTAATTCGCACCCATATTCTTTTTTATCTGAAAAATCACAAAGCGTAAATTTAATTCCGCTTGAGGACTCTTCAATATCCTTTGCAAAAAGGCCTTTATATTCTTCAATCTTTTTTAGGTCTTTAAGCTCGGTACTAAAAGGGTAGACATTTTTTTGAGTTGCTTCCATAAAATAAGGGGCGGACGGGTCTTCATAATTTACTATTCCGAATATGGGGAATCCTTTTCCCGGATTTTTATCCAAAGCCCTAAAAAGATTGGCCTTATCATATCGGTACTGCTCGATGGTTCCGTGAAATTCCAAGTGCTCCTGAGTTACGTTCATAAAAACACCTGCATCAAAGATCACATCTTCAAGACGGGAAGTCCTAGGGGAAAGACCGTGCGACGAGGCTTCAACTACAGCATAGCCGCAGCCTGAATCTCTCATTTGAGCCAGACGCAGCTGAACGACATTAGATTCGGGAGTGGTCTGATGTTCCGGGTTCGGAATTACATTTCCGTCTATGGAATATTCGACGGTAGAAAAAAAACCGGCCTTTTTTCCGCAAAGGTTTAAAAGCTGAAAGATAAAAGAAACAGTGCTGCTCTTCCCTTCGGTTCCGGTAACGCCTATTAGGCCTAATGTCCTTGAGGGCTCATCATAAAGAAGGGCAGAAACCTTGGACATGGTTTTGCGTACATCATTCACCTGAACATAACAAATTTCATCACAAGAATGATTATTTAAATCTCCCTCATAGAAAACACAAACGGCTCCGTTTTCGATTGCAGAATTTATAAATTTTTTTCCGTCGGTATGAATTCCGGGAAGAGCAAAAAAGGCGTCTCCTTTTTTTAAGCCCGTCTTATCATCATAGCTGTAAGGCCGAACCTTACGCGAATCATACTCCGTAGAATTTATAAGAGATTTATCGTTTCCAAAACAATTTACAACTTCAATAGCCTTGATGCATTCCGCAATCGATTTTGTATATTCCATATTAAAAAGTATAATTGATAAAATAAAAATTATCAAGTAATATTGATGGGCATATTGATATTAAGATATAATCCATGCTACAATTATTTGTTTAATTCACTACGTTAAATCATACTTAATTCAATTCTGCGGAGGTAAGGATATGAAAAACAAGTTATTTGCACTTTGGCTCTTTGCAATCTTTATTTTGTTAAGTTCATGCGAAAGTCTTTCTTCGCCGGCATCCAAGCATGTCCCTTCAAATGATAATGCAGCACAAAGCCCTATCATAAGAGATATTCTAATTGAACTTAATAGGGTAAGACGCAATCCTAAAAAATATGCCGAAGAAGAAATTAAACCACGACTGAAATATTTTGACGGAAAACTCTATAAAGCTCCGGGACAAATTCCTATATTAACAAATGAGGGGGCATCGGCAGTAAAAGAATGTATCAATGTTCTGATGAAGACGAATCCCATGGATTTTTTAGAACTAGAAAAAGGCCTGTGTCTTGCGGCCCAGTGGCTTGCCGATGACCAGGCTAATACGGGAAAAACAGGTCATTACGGCAGCGACGGATCTTCTCCCTTTGACCGTATGAACCGTTATGGAAAGGTGCTTATAACTGCCGGAGAAAACTGTGCATACGGCCCTAAGACAGGGAGAGAAATTGTAGCTCAGCTTTTAATCGACGATGGAGTGGCAGATCGCGGACACCGCATAAATATCCTCAAAACTGAATTTAAGAAGGTAGGTATCGGTTATAACGATGAAGGCAAAGCCCCCTACGGTGCCGCAAGCGTTATGGACTTTGCAGGGGGCTATGTTTCAAAATAGGCTTTAAGCTTCCTTACCGACGAGGCACATCCATTCAGCTTCGGCGGCAAGGGTGTCTCCTACATAGGCCTTTCCCGCCTGTTTAATCATTCGGGGAGATACGCGTAAATTTGTAACTTCCATTCTAACCTTGTCGCCGGGCTTAACCTGAGAGCGGAATTTAACCTTATCGACTGTAGCCAAAAAGAATAAAGAGCCTTCTTCAAAAATCTTTTGAAAACTCAAAGCAGCTCCTCCGGCTTGCGCCATTGTTTCTACAAGGATAACCCCCGGCACAACAGGGTATTCGGGGAAGTGTCCCTTAAAAAAGAATTCGTCTTGGGTAAAGATGTGTTCACTCACACTCCCGTTTTCGTCTGCACTGATAATCTCGTCCACAAATAAAAAAGGCTTTCTGTGGGGGATTAAGCTTTCAATATCTTTTGTAACACTCATATATTTCTCCTTATCTTCCATAAAAATAATATCTTAATATGGCAATCAATATTTGTAATACCTCAATTTTACACAAAATACCAAGATTAAACAAGGACTACAAGAAAACGGCCGTACAGCTTACCGGTTATAATCGGCATACGCCCCGAAAAAAGTTACCGATAGTTGACTAAAGTTTTATTTTTTGTATAATGTTAGTCGTTGATGACAGTCCCGTCACTTTAAGCGGCGGCTGTATTTTCCGGTAATAAGAAAATAAGGAGATTGTTTATGAACAACAAATTGGCTTTAAAGGATTTAATCAATATCGGTATTTTTTCCGTTATTTATTTTGTAGGACTTTTTGTAATAGGTATGCCCCTAGGTTTTTTGGTTATAACCTATTTGGCACTCCCCTTTACCGTAAGTTTGATTTTAGGAATTGCGGTGATGTTTTTGCTTGCAAAGGTGCAAAAGCCATTCGGCCTTTTTATCTTTGCAGCAATTCCCGGATGTCTTATGACGCTTATGGGACACACACCGGTAGTTGCAATCCACAGTCTAATCGTTGCAGCCCTTGCAGAAATCGTACGAAAAGTACTCGGCTATAATACCGCAAAAGGCAGTATCGCAGGATATTCAATAATGTCCCTATGGCTTTGCGGAGCATTTTGGCAAATCTTCCTTTTAAAAGATCAATATTTTGCTCTAACCGAAAAAATGTTTGGAACTGATTATGCAAGAGAATTAACAAATCTTCCATGGTGGATTATGCCTATACTTTATATTACAACATTTTTAGGCGGACTCCTCGGCGGGCTTTTGGGTAAAAAGGTTTTAAAGAAACACTTTGAAAAAGCAGGTCTTCTGTAAAAAAAATTTAATGGAAAAACGAGCAATATTGATCCTTGATCCGCGGACAAAAATATTTTTAGTTCTGGCAATGGGAGCATCTATCACAATTCTTGTTCCCATATATGTAGAAATTTTAAGTGCCGCTCTTTTAGCCTTTTTATTTGTGATGAACAGACAAGTTAAATCGGCAATAAAATTGATGGCGGTCTTTTTATTTCTTGCAGGACTTACCTATCTGCCTCAAGATATTCCCGGCGTTACAAGTATTGTAATGCCGGTAGGTTTTATGGTCCGCAGATTTATGATGCCCATTGTTGCCGGAAACTATTTAATTTCTTCAACGCCTGTCGGTCTTTTGATGAACGCTCTTGAAAAATTAAAACTGCCGTTTTCGGTTGTGATTACCATTGCAGTTATGTTCAGATTTTTTCCGACACTTAAAGAAGAATACGGGCATATTAAAAATGCAATGAAGATGAGGGGAATCGGTCTTAATGCGGTAAATGTAATCAGTAAACCTATTTTGACACTTGAATATATGATGGTTCCCCTCCTTTCATCCGCTTCAAGAATCGGAGATGAACTTGCTGCTGCGGGACACACCAAGGGCGTAGACGCTCCGGCAAAAAAAGTACGCTATAAAACCTCCCGCTTTACGGCGGCCGATGCTTTTATTTTTCTTTACATAATAGCGGTCTTTATCGCTGCAGGAATAACGAGGATACATGCATAATGGAAACGGCAGTCAATCTTCAAAACCTCTGTTTTAATTATCAAGCTTATGAAAATACGGATAAAACAGACACAAAAAACTTATCCGCACTAAACGATATTTCCATTTCGATAAAAAAAGGAGAATGTATTTTACTTACAGGAATTTCAGGCTGCGGAAAAACAAGCGTGCTGCGTACAATAAACGGCCTGATTCCAAACTATTATGAAGGAAAACTTTTAGGTTCAATTGAAGTTCTAGGAGAATCGATAAAAGAAAAACCTATTTACGATATTTCAAAAAAAGTTTCTACGGTTTTCCAAAACCCCAAATCCCAATTTTTTAATTTGGATACCACTTCGGAAATTCTTTTCTTTCTTGAAAATATGGGAACGCCTTTTGAAAAGATGCATCAAAGGCTCAACTTTATTTCGGAATTTTTGAATATTAAACATCTGCTTGACCGGAATATTTTTAATCTCTCAGGCGGAGAAAAACAGATGATTGCTATAGCCTCTGCTCTTGCGGCCGATACGGATATTATTGTTATGGATGAGCCGACTTCCAATTTGGACTTATATTATATAGAAAAAATAGCTGAGGTTATTAGTCTTTTAAAAAAGTCGGGTAAAACTTTAATCATAAGTGAACACCGCCTGTATTTTTTAAATGAACTTATAGATCGGGCTTTTTTAATAAAAGAAGGTAAGGTTGAAAAAGAATTTTCCCAACAAGAATTTCTTGCTCTTTCGGAAGAAAATAGAAAAAAACTCTTGCTTCGTCCCATAACAATGAACAAAAATGTTTTTAACCGTTTGGAAGATTCGGATTATATACAGATGCAAACCTCGGAAACAATCTGTAAGAATAAAGAATATAAAAATACGGAAGACACAAAATCGGCTCATCTGACTGTAGAAAATTTATTCTATCGTTTTAAAAAAGAAAAAGATGATTTTCTCCGTGTACAAAATTTAAAAATGGAATTCGGCAAGGTTATCGCTCTTACCGGAAAAAACGGTCAAGGCAAAAGCACTTTTGCCCAATGTCTTACCGGCTTACTCAAAGCAAAAAAAGATTCCGTTTTATTAAACGGAAAAAAGATTAATGCCGAACGGCGGCTTGAGCTTTCGTACATGGTATTGCAGGATGTAGGCTATCAGCTTTTTACCGAAAGCGTTGAAGATGAAATAGCTCTCGGTAAAAATAAAAAGATTAAACCCGAGCAAGACACCAAAGATAAAAACAAGGAAAAAAGAGTTCCAGATGTTGAAGCTATTTTAAAGGCGATGAATTTGACGGAGCTAAAAGATAAGCATCCACTAAGTTTATCGGGAGGACAAAAACAACGAGTTTCGATAGGAGCTGCTATCAGTTCAGGTGCGCGTATCATCATCATGGATGAGCCGACCTCAGGAATGGATTACTTTCACATGAAAGAAACAGCCAAGTTAATTAATTCGATACGTTCGCATAAAACTCTTATTTTAATTATCAGTCACGACTTTGAATTTTTAAGTCTGGTTACAGACGAAATAATTTTAATGGAAAAAGGAGCTGTGATTTCTCATTCGGAATTTACAAAAGAAAAAGCCGAAGAGGTTTTTAATTATTTGAAAGATGGAGTACTTAATTAGGAGTTAATTCAATTCCTAATTATGAATTAAAAATTATGAATTAGTTATAGGGGGAATTATGTTAAAGAATTATTTTGCGCTGTCAGACAAGGGAGCGCGGGATCTAAACAAGGCAGTAGTTGTTACTACCTTCGGGAATTTGTTTTTGATTGTTCCGTTGGGACTTTCATTTTATGCACTGCAGGAACTTTTAAAGCCCATTCAAGGCGGTTCCCTTGCAGCTTTTAATCCGTGGATTTATCTAGGGATTTGTGTACTGATCATTATTGTGCTTTTTTTAATTGAAAAACTCAAGTACCGCAAAACCTATACAACCTGTTACGACGAATCGGCTAATGTGCGTATTTCCCTTGCAGAAAGTATCAGGAAGCTGCCCCTCTCGTATTTCGGAAAAAAGGACTTATCGGATTTGACGGCAACGCTTTTAAACGATGTTGCTACAATGGAACATGCACTCAGTCACACGGCATCCGAGTTGTTTGGAGCGGCAATTTCAATTATTGTATCGGCGGCAATGCTTGCTCTTTTTGATTGGCGAATGACGATTGCTCTTTTCAGCTGTTCCGTTTTCGGATTTTTGCTTGTATACTCATCACGCAAACAAGCCCGCCGTTATGCAATTAGAATTAACACAGTACTGCTCGGCGTTTACAATTCCATTCAGCAAATGCTCGACAATATCAAGGTGCTTAAATCCTCCGACAAAAAAGAAAGCTATGTACAAAAGGTAAAAGACGATATTGCACACAGCACAAAGGAAGCGGTTAAGGCCGAATTATTTGTCGGCTCGACTATGATAGGTTCCATCATAATTATCCGCTTCGGATTTCCGTTGGTTATTGCAGTCGGAGCGGTTTTATATGCACAAGGAAGTCTCCCGCTTTTTACTTACCTCGTCTTTTTACTGATTGCCGGAAGAATTTTTGAACCCCTTACCGCAGTTTTTATGCTGCTCGGCGAGTTTTTCCACGCACGCACGGCAGTCGAACGCCAAATGGAAATCATAAACTACCCCAAGCAGAAAGGAAGCGAAACTTTTAACCCCAAGGGCTACGATATTCAATATGACAATGTTTCGTTTTCATACAATGATAATGCAAGCCGCGATACGGTAAGCAATATCAGCTTTACTGCCAAACAGGGAGAAATCACTGCCCTCGTCGGACATTCAGGCTGCGGCAAGTCAACAATTACCCGTCTTGCAGCCCGCTTTTGGGATGCTGCTTCCGGCACGGTGAGTGTGGGCGGCACGGATGTTTCTACCGTAGACCCTGAAACCCTTTTGACCGCTTTTTCAATCGTCTTTCAAGATGTAGTGCTTTTTAATGACACAGTCTACAATAATATCCTTGTCGGAAATAAAGACGCTGCAAGGGAGCAGGTTCTTGCCGCTGCAAAGGCTGCAAGGTGCACCGACTTTATCGAAAAACTGCCGCAAGGTTATGACACGGTAATCGGCGAGAACGGTTATACCCTTTCAGGCGGAGAAAGACAGAGGCTTTCTATAGCCCGTGCTCTTTTAAAAGATGCACCTATAATTCTCCTCGATGAAGCGACGGCAGCCCTCGACCCCGAAAACGAAACCTTAATTCAAGAAGCATTGAGCAAGCTCGTTAAAAATAAGACAGTTATAGTCATAGCTCACCGTTTAAGAACAATCGAGAATGCCGATAAAATCGTTGTTCTCAAAGACGGAGCGATAGAAGAAATAGGTACACATGAAGAGTTGATGAAAGGAAAGTCATCGTATCCAATGATGTATAAGCTGCAAAAAGAAAGCGAAAGCTGGAGTGCTTGATTTTTAAGGAGGTTGTTATGAACAACAAATTGGTTTTAAAGGATTTGATAAATATCGCCATTTTTTCCGTTATTTATTTTGTTGGGTTGACTGTAATTGGAACTCCCCTTGGTTTTTTGGTGCTGACTTTTTTAGCGGTTCCTTTTGCCGTCAGTGTAATGTTGGGAATCTCAGTACTGTTTTTACTTGCCAAGGTGCAAAAGCCTTTTGCACTTTTTATTTTCGTCGCTATTCCTGGCTGTTTGATGACGCTAATGGGACACACTCCGGTCGTTGCAATCCATTCGCTTATAGTTGCCGCCATTGCGGAAATTGTACGTAAGGTGCTCGGTTATAATACCGCAAAGGGAAACATAGTAAGCTATGCTGTTATGTCGTTAGCATTGTGCGGAGGCTTTTGGCAAATTTTTATTTTAAAAGAGCAATATTTTGCTCTCACCGAAAAAATGATGGGAACCGCCTATGCCGCTGAATTAACGGGATTGCCTATCTGGATTATGCCGATTCTCTACGCGACCTCTTTTGCAGGCGGATTACTCGGCGGGCTTTTGGGTAAAAAGTTCTTAAAGAAACACTTTGAAAAAACAGGGTTGGTTTAAGTAATTAAGAATTAAAAATTATTTTAGAGGATGTACATAATGAATAAAAATGAAGAGAAAAAGAAGGCTAAAAAGGAAAAACAGGCGGGGGTCGTAAGCCGCATTCTATCTTATGCGGGGAAGCATAAACCCTTTATCTATGTGTCGCTTTTTTTATCGAGCTTGAGTACGGTTGCACTGCTTATTCCGTATGCAGTTGTGTTTTATGTTATGCGCGATATTATTTCAGCTTATATGTCGGGTGTGCCGATCGATATAAACCGGATGATTTTTTACGGAGCGGCGGCTCTTATTTCTGCTGCAGCAGGTTTCCTTTTGTACTTCGGTGCTCTTATATGTTCGCATATTACCGCATTCAATTTAATGGGGAATATGAATATGCGCTTGGCGGAAACATTTGCCCGCCTTCCCGTCGGCTGGCACACATCACATGCAAGCGGTTCTGTGCGAAAGGTATTTGAAAAAAATGTCCATTCGCTTGAAGGGCTTATTGCACACATGCTGCCCGATGTCGTACAAAATATAGTTAGTCCGATTGCCGTTTTGTTTTTACTTTTCTTTTTTGATTGGCGGTTCGGCCTTATTTCATTTTTGACACTTGTTATCGCCTTTGTTCTTCAAGGTGTGATGATGGCAAAGGGCAAAAAAATGGGATTTATGGAAAGCTATGAAAACTCACTTGAAAAAATGAACAGTGCCGGTACGGAATATATCCGCGGTATTTCGGTTATTAAAACTTTTAATCAATCGGTACACCGCTTTAAGGATTTTTACAGTTCGATTATAAACTACCGCGATAATGTTTTAAAGTATACCGTTGCTTGGGAAAACGGCTTTGCAGTTTTTCTTGCTCTATTAAAAGCGGGCTTTATCTTTTTGGTTCCCGCCGCATTTATCTTTGCCGGAACGGCAGGAGATGGCGAGCCTTATGCAAAGTTTTTGTACGGCTTTATTTTTTATCTTTCTCTTTCGCCTGTTTTATTTAATATGATGATAAAAATCGTGTACGGTTCAACTTTAAATCTTCAAGGAGGAGATGCTCTCAACCGCATTGAAGCTATCTTAAATGAAAAGCCTGCCCCCGAACCGGAACATTCGGTTATGCCGAAAAAATTCGATATTGAGTTTAAGGATGTTGTATTTTCTTATAAAGAAGAAGGAACACAAGAGACACAAACCGCCGAACAGTCTTTTAAAAAGGCTATAAGCGGCATATCGCTTAAACTTCCCGAACATTCGTTGACCGCCCTTGTCGGACCTTCGGGCGGCGGAAAAACCACCCTCGTCAATTTACTCGGACGCTTTTGGGAAACCGATTCCGGAGAAATTACCATCGGCGGCATAAATATCAAAGATATCAAAACAGATGACCTTATGCATCTTATCAGCTTTGTGTTTCAGGAAAATAAACTTTTTAATGAAAGCATTTTTGAAAATATCCGCTACGGTAAAAAAGATGCAACACGCGAAGAAGTCCTTGCAGTACTGCAAAAAGCAGAGTGCATGGATATTATCGAAAAGCTGCCTGACGGAATAGACACGGTATACGGTACTAAGGGAATATACCTTTCCGGAGGAGAAGCACAGAGGCTTGCGATTGCCCGCTCCCTTTTGCATGATGCTCCGATTATTGTTCTCGATGAGGCCACCAGCTTTGCCGATGCAGAAAACGAGCATAAAATCAAAAAAACATTAAGTCAATTACTTAAAGACAAAACGGTAATAATGATTGCTCATCGTCTTTCTTCAATTGTCAATGCAGATCAAATCTGCGTTATCAATGAAGGCAAAATTGAAGAGGCCGGAACTCATGCAGAGCTTTTAGCAAAGACCGGCATGTATAACAACATGTGGAACAACTTCCAATCGGGCATAAGCTGGAAACTTGCAGCGGAGGAATAATTGGTACACAACCTTTTGAAAATAGGTGGAGCAGATGCTAGGAGCAAGCAAAAAACACCCGCAGGCGTACTTTTTGTACGTCGAGGACTGTTTTTTGTGAAGCGACAACGCAGATGCCCACCTATTTTCAAAAGATATAAGGAGGTCTGAATGGACACATACAAAAGATTATTGAAATATACGCCGGAAAAAAAACACTGCGTGTATATTTCCATTATTTGCTCCGCTTTAGGCGTTGCTTGCCAAATGGGAGCATTTTGGTACTTATGGAAGTTTTTGTACGCCTTTTTGGTTACAAAAAGCGTTACGGACGGATCGTTTTATGCAACGGTGATTGTCGCTCTTATGCTCGGTTACTCGGTTGTGTATTTCGCGTCCCTATGGGCATCGCATGTCTTGGGTTTCCGTCTTGAATCGAATTTACGAAAAGAGGCAATCAAACATTTGATGAATGCATCCTTTGCTTTTTTCGATATAAACAATTCGGGAAAGATTCGCAAAATCATCGACGACAACGCGCAGGAAACGCACATGATTGTCGCTCACCTTATTCCCGACAATGTAGCCGCCCTTCTTACTCCGATTTTAATGTTCGTCATTGTTTTTATGGTAGACATAAAACTAGGTATCTTGCTTAGCATTATCGCGATAATCGGCGGTGTGCAGATGATGTTTATGATGGGCAATAAGAACTTTATGCAGAAATACATGGCAGCCTTGGAAAGGATGAACAGCGAAGCGGTGGAGTACGTACGCGGTATGCAGGTTGTAAAAATCTTTAATAGCACGGTAGAATCCTTCAAATCGTTTTACACGGCAATTATCGACTATTCCGATTTGGCATACAAGTACACGCTCAGCTGCCGAAGCCCTTATGTTATGTTTCAAGTGCTATTCAATTTGTTTGCCGCCTTCACAATTCCTGCAGCAATTTATTATATGAATAAGGGTGCGGACGGAAATCTCATCATCGCAAAAATAGTATTTTATGTATGTTTTACAGGAATTCTCTTTGCTTCTTTTATGCGTGTTATGTATGTCGGCATGTACAACTTTCAGGCAAAGAGCGTTGTAGACAAACTGGAAAATCTTTTTACCGAAATGAGTAAGGATAACATAACCCACGGAACGGAAGAAAAATTCGACAACTTCGGTATTGAATTTAAAAATGTTTCGTTCGGCTACAATGAAGAAAAGATTTTGAAAAACGTGAGTTTTAAACTTGAACCGAATAAAACCTACGCCCTTGTCGGCTCATCAGGAGGAGGAAAATCTACAATAGCAAAACTTATCTCAGGTTTTTATAGAATAAATGAAGGCGAAATTCTAATCGGCGGAAAAAATATTGCCTCGTACTCCAAAAACGCCTTAATGAAAAATATCGCCTTTGTGTTCCAAACATCTAAACTTTTTAAAACCAGTATTTTTGAAAATGTGAAAATGGGAAATAAAAACGCAAGCGACAAAGATGTCATGAACGCACTCCGCCTTGCCAGATGTGAAGACATCTTGGATAAGTTTAAAGATAGAGAACACACTTTAATCGGTTCAAAAGGAGTGCATTTATCCGGCGGAGAAATTCAACGTGTTGCAATCGCCAGAGCCATTTTAAAAAATGCCGACATCATCATCTTGGACGAAGCTTCAGCCGCTGCCGACCCCGAAAACGAATATGAAATTCAGCAGGCCTTTTCCAATCTGATGAAAAACAAAACGGTAATCATGATTGCTCACCGCTTAAGCTCGATTAAAAATGTCGATGAAATTTTGGTTGTCGAAGACGGAAACATAATCGAACGCGGCAGCGACAAAGAGCTTATGGAAAAAGGCGGAAAGTACAGCAAACTGCAGAAACTGTATTCGCAAGCAAATGAATGGCGCTTTTGAAAATATGCGGGCATCTGCGTTGTCGCTTAATAAAAAACAATCCTCGACGTACAGCAAGTACGCCTGCGGGTGTTTTTTATACGCTCCTAGCATCTGCTCCGCCTATTTTCAAAAGACTTGGCAGTGACGTAAATCGAAATTACTTAAGTTAATTACAAATTAAATTGGAGGATTGAAGTTATGAGTGAACAAAAAAATCATTTGCCGCTTATCGGTGTGGGGCCTATCTATGTTGGGCCTACCATAGCCGTTACAGTTGCAAGTATTATTCTGACTAAGCTCAAAATTATTCCGCCTACGGTAAGCGAATTTGACTTGGTATTCCGTATTGCAGGGATTCTGTTAATTGCAGCAGGTATATATCTTTGGTGTTCGGCGGTATTTATATCACGAATTGACAGCAAAATAAAAACGAATACACTAGTTACTGATGGAATATATGCCCATGTCCGCAATCCGATTTATTCTGCCTGTTTATTTATTTGTTCGGGAACACTTTTGCTAGTCTGCAATTTATATCTGCTTATTCTGCCGCCCGTATACTGGCTTTACCTGACCATATTTATAAAACTTACGGAAGAAAAATGGCTTTTAAATCTATACGGCAAAGACTTCGAAGACTATTGCAAACGAGTAAACCGCTGTATTCCGTCAATACGGGCAAGGAAAAATTAATGTGAAACGGGTAATTAAGTCAAATGATAAGATGCAAAATTCAAATGAACCTTTGCAATTAGTAAATCGGATGTTGAAGTCTGCGGCTAAATAGCACTTCAACCTAAAAATAAACCCAATCCTAGCAATAAAAGTCGGGGTTCTTAGGGGCAGAGCCCCTAAGCGGTTCTTTTGAAGATAGGAGGGGTCATAGGGGAGATCTATATGAAACGAAAATTACAAAAATTATTTGCAGTTACCGAGCAAGGTGCTCGGGATTTGGTTACGGCTTCGGTATGGTCGGTGTTTTCTAACATCGCCTATATCCTGCCGATGTTTTTGATTATGTTTTTTTTGCAGGGCTATTTTGAAGGCTCGCTTAAAACGGCTTACTTTTATACAGGCCTTATTGCTGCCATTGCGGTGGTAATGTACATTCTTTTACATGTAAATTACAACACACTATACACGGTAACTTTTAAAGAATGTAAGGAACTGCGAATCGAAATTGCTAACCGTCTAAAAAAATTGCCTCTTGCATATTTTTCCAAGCACGATATTTCAGATTTGTCGCAAGCCGTTATGGCGGATGTTGCAACTCTTGAACATGCGTTGAGTCACGCCATTCCGCAAACAATAGGACTGGTAATTTATCTTGTAATTATCGGCACAATGATGATTATAGCCCATCCTGCACTCGGACTTTGTGTCTTTGCGCCGATAGTAGTCAGTTTTATCTTGCTCATTTTATCAAAGAAGATTCAAGTACGGGAAACCACAAGAGACTTCCACAAACAAAGACAGCGTTCCGAATTTTTCCAAGAAGCGATTGAGCTTCAACAGGAAATTAAAAGCTACGGCCGCACGGATACGGTTGCAGAAAAATTAAACCGCAATGTCGATGAGGCTGAAAAACTTCACCTATCGGTTGAAGCCCATCAAGCGATTCCGCTCAATATTGCACTTGCAGCACTAAAATTTTCTGTCGGGATAACGGTCTTTTTCGGTTTAAAAATGTACTTAGCCGGAACAGCCTCTCTTCTGTACTTTATAGGCTATGTCATTGCAGCTTCACGCATTATCGACGCAGTTGCAGCTGTCGAAGCAAACCTTGCAGAGATTATGTACATCGATTCACGCGTTAAGCGTATCAATGAGCTGCGCGAAACCGAAGTACAGGAAGGCTCTCCTGCAAACTTACAAAAATACGGCATCGAATTTAAAGATGTTGAGTTTTCTTATAATGACGGGCAAAAAATTATCGACGGCATTTCTTTTACCGCCGAGCAAAATCAGGTTACAGCTCTTGTCGGTCCTTCAGGCTGCGGAAAGACAACCGTGCTCCGTTTGGCTTCTCGCCTTTACGATTACAATAAGGGGCAGATTCTTATCGACGGAAAGGATATTGCAAAAATCGACACGGACAGTCTTTTTGAAAAGATTTCGATTGTATTCCAAGATGTAGGTTTATTCAATACATCGATTATGGAAAATATCCGTGTCGGAAATAAAAATGCAAGTGATGAGGAAGTAAAGGAAGCCGCCCGCCTTGCAAACTGTACCGAGTTTATCGAAGCTCTGCCCGAAAGCTGGAATACCTTTGTAGGAGAAAACGGCAGCCGTCTTTCAGGCGGAGAACGCCAGCGGCTTTCGATAGCCCGCGCATTCTTAAAAAATGCGCCCATCATTATCTTGGACGAAATCAGCGCGTCGCTTGATGTCGAAAACGAAATGAAAATTCAGGAAAGCTTAAATAAACTTATCAAGAACAAAACAGTTATCATCATTTCGCACAGATTAAAGTCCATCGAAAATGCGGATAAAATTATCGTCATGAACGAAGGCAAAATAGAAGCTGAAGGCAAACACTCGGATCTTTTGCAAAAATCCGAATTGTACAAAAACATGATTGATAAGTCTACAGCCACGGAAAAGTGGGTTTATTAGTTTAATTAGTTAATATTTAATTCGTAATGGATAATTACAATAAGACTGTAATTATCCATTACTCCAACCATCAAGCTCCTATCTTCCAGAGGGAAGCGGCTTTTTCTTTGATCCTCTCGTTAAGCTGATGGGTTACGATAAAAACTTTTTTATCATCTAGACTTAAAATAAGGTCTTCGACTCTTTCTATATTTTGAGCATCTATATTTGCAAAGGGTTCGTCGAAAATTACGACAGGCGTATCCCTCAAGAGGGTACGCACAAAGCTTAACCGCTTTAACTCGCCGCCTGAAAATTTGTTTTCGATGTGGGTAAAGTCCATATTTAAGGCTTCTGTATTTGCGAATTTTTCCAAGCCTAATTTTTCCATTAAGCCGAATATTTTTTCTTCTGCAATATCTTCGCCTAATGTTAAATTGTTTTTTAAGGTATCATCAAAGAAAACGGCTTCTTGGGCTAAAAACGAAATAAGGTCTGACCTGTTTTTTATGGAATGAATATTTTTTCCATCCAATACTATGTTTCCGCCTTTAGGCTTTAATAGACCTAAAAGAATTTTCATCGCAGTAGATTTTCCGCTTCCGCTTTCTCCGTAAATGATATGTATTCCCTTATCGGTAAATTTTTTATTTACATTTTGAAGAACAGGCAGCTCGCTATAAGAATAACTTACATCATTAAACAATATATCGCCCGAAGAAATTTCAGCTTCAATCTTTTCTTCTTCCGTTTCCTTAACTATCAAGGTCTTATAACCTTCAAGGGTAACCTTACTCATAATAAAGCGGTTCACATACATAGAGATATAATAAACTTGAGACCTTAGCTGTACAACCAAGCCGTTAGCCATCATAAACTCCGCTATGCTTAATTCATTTTTATTAATCATATAAACGCCGTAAAAAGCAACTGCAATTATACTTAATTGAGATGCAAAAAATGAAAGACTCTGTGATGCATCATTTGCTGCTGAAACCGAAAATTGTTTTTTTGCCAGCTTTTCTACCGATTTATTTAAGAGGTTTTGAAAATGGCCTTCGCTTCCGTAATTTTTTATTACCTCAAAACCTTTTAACCAATCGGAAAATTCTCCCATGTGCTCATTTACACTTTTTATGGATTCGGATTGAGTTTTATCCAAGAGTTTTTTAAAAACTTGAGGAATAATCGAAGTAATAAAAATAAAAAAGAGTCCCGCAATAGCCAATTTTATATTAACATATAAAAATAAGGCAGAAGCAAAAACCGTTTCCATAAGAATCTGTCCCATTCCATAGAAGGATTGATAGTATATCCCTTCGAGAGAAGGAAGCTGCTGTTGATAATAAGAAATTTTCTTCCCTTCTTCAATATTATAGAATTCTTCATAGTCGGCTTTTACCCAAGAATGGAAAAGACCTTGCCGTAAAAGTTTTAAACGGTTTGTTTTAAATCTTCCGAAAAAATAGGAATAAAGACCGTGCGCTCCTCCCCTCACCAGTATTGCAACAAAATATGCAGATACAAAGATAATTATTTTTTCGATATCCTTGCTTACGGCAGCATCGGCTATTTTTCCGCTTAACCATGAAAAAGCCGTAACGGCGGCTGCCGAAAAAATTAAAAATAGAAGAGCAAAAAATATAAACGATTTTTCAAGATTAGACAGCTTCTTCATATAATCTCCTTTCGGTTGTATCAAATTTATAAATTCGATCAAACATTTTTTTTGTTTCTGCATCTGCAATGTGCGAAATAATTATTACGGTAGAATCCTTTATACCGAAAATTATTTTTTTTACCCGTTCAATATTTTCATTATCTATATTGGCAAGAGGTTCATCGAATATCATTATCGGGCGTTTATGCAAAACAGCTCTTGCAATACTTATGCGCTTTTTTTCTCCGCCTGAAAAACCGTAAGTTTCCCCTATGACGGTTTCTTTTAAATATTTATCTTGCGTGTACTTATTTAAACCTAAGGAATCAAGAACCTCTTTCACCCTTTCTTCGCTTATGTCTTTATCTAAAAACAAATTATCCACGAGATTCATTTTAAAGATATAGGCTTCTTGCTGCTGAATCGAAATTATATCGGCAATATTTTTTATTTTTTTCGGAGCAGCTCCGCCTATTGTAAGCGAACCGGAATCCGGAGCATACATTCCCAAAAGGAGCCGCATTATCGTAGACTTTCCTGAACCCGATTCTCCTAGGATCAAAATTTTTTCGTTTTGCTTAAATGTAAAATCGGTATTATTTAAAACCTTCTTTTCATTATATGAAAACGATAAGCCTACAGCATCAATGTTAAATTCGTTTAAGTTTCCTATTTCGCCTGTTTCCGTTTTAGCATCTATAAATTCAATCATTGCATCACGGACAGGACGGGAAGAAAAGAAAGTCTTTAATAAATTCGCTGTCCAATACATTGGTCTGGACAGAATTCCGATTAGGCTCATTATGGTATAAAATTCTCCGATAGAAAAAACACCTTTATAAACATAATATGCACAATAAGCCGTCATAAGCAAATTAACGATAGCCGATACAAAAAAACTTACCCCTATTTCAAGACAACTTACATTTATGGCATCCATTTGTTTTTTTCTTAAAAATTCGTTTATCTTATCGTATCTGAAAATTATATATTGTTCACAAGAAAAAACTTTTATAATATCAATTCCTTTTAACCAAGTTCTCACGGCTGAAAAATGTTTTTCGACGGCCTCCATCTTTTCCTTTGAAACCTTAGCCAAAATCTTTTTTAAAACAGTCGGAACAATAAGAGGAATCATTAATAAGAGAACGGTAACAATGGCCGCCTGTATATTTATTGTCAAAAGGGTTATTACCGTTACCGAGAATATCAAGGCATTGTCGGTCAAAGCCATCCAAACATAAAAATACTGGCTGCTTATAACATCTATCTTATCCGTATAATCGGCACTTATTTTTCCTTCAGGGATGTTGATATACTCTCCCATCGTTTTTTTAAGAAGGGCATCAAAATAAGTTTTCCGTAAATCGGCCTCGGCAGTTACCACGAGTTTCGATTTTACAAGACTGTAAAGATAAGAAAATAAAGAAGCAAAGATCATCGCTCCTAAACACAATAACATCAAGGTAAAAAGTGAATAAGCGGTTTTCCCTAAGGCCGTATCAAGAAGCTGCCCCTTCCATAGTTGAAGCTTCATCGTAAAAAACAAATCGATTCCGCTTAAAACAAAAAAAAGCACAAAATATACTTTTCGTTTTATGATAAACCTAAACAATTAAGGCCTCCTTTAGTAAGAATAAGCTAACATTTAGAATTATAACAGCTTACCTGACTATTGTCAAGAATTGATTTGAGAATAGAAAAAACTATTGACAAAGACAGCTAAATTCCGCATTATATGATTTAGGATTTTTTTCAATATGGAAAATGAAAAGCAAAAAGAATTTATTTTAAACGGAAACTTGTGGAAGGTTATTTTTGATCTTTCATGGCCTGCCGTTATTGCAATGATTTTACAGGGAGCAAACAATGTACTGGACGGAATCTTTGTCGGACATTTTGCCGAAGAAGGAGCTTTTGCGGGTATCTCGGTAGCCCTGCCTCCAATCATAATAATAATAGGTTTAGGTATTCTCATAGGCTCGGGAGCCGGAACTTTGTTAAGTATTGCAATCGGTGCAGAAGATAAAAATATTCAAAAAAAGATTTTAGGCAATGTCAATTTTTTGACACTTATAATAAGTGTAATCGTAATGACTTTAGGATTTCTTTTTTCGGAACAAACTCTTTTTTTAATGGGCGGAAGAGGCAATGCCCTAATACATGGAGGCGAATACTACCGCACCATTTTATGGGGCACTCCGATTTGGATATATGCCATTGCTCTTAATAACCTCATCCGTTCCGAAGGAAAAATGAAAACCGCAGCGGCAATTATGGGGATAAGCCTGATTGTAAATGGATGTGCAAATTATACACTCATGGTGATTTTTAATTTCGGCATAAAAGGTGCCGCCATAGGAACAAATATCGGTATGGCGGTACAAGCTATCATCATTACCCTTTATTTTGCAAAAAAGAATCCTGATTCTCCGGTTTCAGTATTTACAATCAGAATGGACGGAGAAATTATATCTAAGATTATTTCGATGGGATTGGCAAGTTTTATAATGCAGTTTATGGGAACTATTCAAATGCTTTTAGTTTTAAATGTATTAAACCACTACGGCTCACAGGACGACATTGCCTTTTACGGAATCATTACCCGCATTTTTTCATTTATACTACAGCCGATAGGAGGCTTCATGATTGCCCTCTCTCCCATGATAGGAATAAATTTCGGAGCAGATAAAACGGAACGTCTTATTTCAGCCTTTAAGAGATTTGTATTTGCAGCCCTTGTTTTGATAGCTCCATTATGGATTTTAATACTTATCTTCCCTCAAACATCGGTTTCCTTGATGATGAAAAATCCGCACTTGAGCATTCAAAATATTTCCTATTTTAGGATTTACATGGCTCTTCTTCCGGTTATGCCCCTAGTCTTCTTTGCCCTAGCTTTTTTTCCTGCCGTCAACAAAGGAAAAATCAGCTCAATATTAGGGATTTTACAGCAAATCGTGTTTTATATTCCGGTAATGTTGATTCTTCCTATATTTACCGGTATTGCAGGGATTTATTATGGTACATTTCTAATTGAAATATTGAGTGCAATACCCATATCTATTTTGATAATACGGGAATTCAAGCTTTTGAGATCAGGCATAACAAAATGGCAAAAAAATTGAAAATCTACCTATTTTCAAGTAACTTACCTATTTAAAATTTATTTATATGGTAACCTAACAAAACTACTGAATCATGCTCTTTTTTCCCAATAAAATTTCACAATTATGCATTTTACAGTAAAGTTAAACGTCTCAAAGATATAGAAGGAGTATGCTATGCACAAAAATAATGGAGACACTTATAGTCCGCCTAAAAACATATTGATATTTGATTTATTAACCAACTTGGCATGGATCTTATCGACCATTTTAACCAACCGCATTGTAGGAAGCTCAGGAAACATTATGAATATTCTCAGCACTAAAACTTTTGCAGTTATAATGCTCAGCTCAACTTTTGGGCCCATCCTAAGGTACAAGTTTTTAATTCCTGCAATAATACGGCACAGGAAAGACCCGATAAAAGCGCAAAAATATATTTCGTTATATGTAAAAATTGCATTTGCCATTCCGCTGATGATTGCTGTTTTCGGACCGTTTTTTACTTCAGTGGAATCCGGTCTAATTTCTCAAACAAGAACATTCATTTCATATATGAGTATAACTATGGGGAATATGTTCTTAATGGGAACATTCTTCGGTTCTTTTATGATAAGAGCATTGGAAAAATGGGCAGCCTTTTTACCCTTTGAAGAAAAGCATTTAGACCTTTCGATGACACGAAGAACTGCGCTTGTAAGTATTTTAAGTATTCTTTCAATTGCCTTCTTTACAATAGCTCCTTTAGTTAGGACACAAAGCGATGATATTTATATGCAGCTTTTAACAAAGGTTCTTCCGCTTTTTAGCTATGGAATGAGTCTTTCAATAATAAATATAGTTCTTATAACCAAGTCGACCAAAAAGAAAATCTCAAGCCTTCAGGCTGCAATAAAAAATTTATCTTTAGGAAATTATAATCAAGATTTTCTTATGGCTGATTCGAGAGATGAGGCAGCTCTTTTAATAAAAGATTTTAATATACTTTTAGATTTTAATAAAAAATTTTTTAATGATGTAAAAACCTCAGGTCAGACCTCACAGGATATTGCCCATAACCTTTTATCGAATATGACAACAGCTTCAAATGTAGTGGATCAAATTACGGGGAATATTTCTTCAATAAATAACAGCATTCAAAACCAATCTTCAGGAGTTTTACAAACTCAATCCACGTTGGAACAAATTGCAAAAAATATTGAACAGCTTGACAAAAATATTATAAACCAATCTTCTGCCGTAACTGAATCTGTTTCTGCTATTGAAGAGATGACGGCAAATATAAAGTCAATTACCTCTGTTTTAAAAAATAACTTAGGTTCTATGGAAGAATTAAATATCGCAGCCGAAAAGGGAAGAAAATCAATTTCGGAAACAAACGAATTTGTTAAATCCCTAAGCGAAAAATCCGAAGGTCTTTTAGAAACTACTTCGGTCATACAAAACATAGCAAGTCAAACAAACCTACTGGCCATGAATGCAGCCATTGAAGCCGCTCACGCAGGAGAAGCGGGAAAAGGATTTGCTGTTGTTGCTGATGAAATAAGAAAACTCGCCGAAGAGTCCGGTACTCAGGGCAAGGTAATAACAACCGTTTTAACGGAATTAAAAAATCAGATAGAAGAAGTAACCAAATCTTCCTCAATGGGCGAAACACAGTTTACGGAAGTGATGCGTATTCTTAACCTTGTCAATAACAGAAACAGCGAAATAATGAATGCTATGAATGAGCAGGACTCGGGCAGTTCTCAAATACTTAGAGCAGTAAAAAATATTATGCAGATAACTTCTGAAGTAAGAAGCGGGTCTGAAGAAATGCTTATAGGAAACACCGAAGCAGGAAAAGAAATGACGAGGCTTGTAGACATTTCTAAGAGCATAAGCAGTAATATGAATGAGATCAATCAAAAATCGGAACTTATTGCAAGCGAGATAGACAGAGCTATGAACATGACCGAAGAAAACAAGCAGGCTGTTTCTAAAATATTTTCATATCTGGATAAACTGGTTATATAAAGTTTTGCCGACTGAGGAATGAAAGTTGACCAAACAATTTATTTTAACCAACGAACAAAGAAAATATCTGGGCTTACATCTTTTTATCCCGCAGCCGGCGGCAGCTTAAATAATCCGGCAAACAAAAAAGATAAGAATGCAATTTTCAAAGCCTTCGGTTTGGACGGCGATCTTGATTATGAAGGAAACTTAAAACTGTCACATGAAAACTAATCACCCTGCTCCCTATAACATTGAATTTAAAGAGATTACTCCCGATAATTGGAGAATAATCAATTCTCTTTCCATAAAAGAAGAACAAAAAAATTTCGCAGCCTCAAATGTTACAATCCTTGCAAGAGCCTTTGTTTACAGAAAAGAAAATGCGAAAGTTTTTGCCGTATATTATTCGGATAAACCCATAGGGCTTATAATGCAGAGAGATTGGATTGATGGTGAAAAAATTGTCTGCATCATGGATCAATTTATGATAGATAAAAACAGTCAAGGAAGGGGTTTTGGAAAAGCAGCTTTACAAAAATGGCTTTCAATGATAGAAGCCGAAAAAAAATATTCATGTATTCAGCTTTGCTATGTTGAAGGCGATATAGCAGCAAAACACCTCTATGAAAATTTCGGCTTTTATGAAATCGACAAAGACGACGATGAGATTATAATGCAGAAGGATTTATAAATAAAAATTAATTTACACAATACTTATTCACACTGATTGACAGAATAGATATTTTATGCTAAGGTCAATTTATGATAGATTTTTTGAGTTTATATTTTTTTAAAAATTTCTCATTAAATGCTTTAGATAAGGTAGAAAAACGCAGTGGTCTTATAAGCAAAACACTGTGCCATTTTTACCCCCCCCCGTGTGTCAAAACGACATAGTTTATAAACTAAGTCAAAATCTTTTATATCATTATTTTTTTCTCTTTTGTAATAAACGCATAAGACGATTGGCTTCTTTTGTCTTGTGCGTTTTTTTATATATTTACAGCTTTGAAATTAAATCAATATTTTTGTTTTACAATTTAACAGGGCGGTTTAGCTTAGGTTTTTACGGTCAATCTGTACGGAATGACAGCCGGCTTTTCTTTTCAAAATCCGTCTGTGCGGAACCTTTTCGGTTATGGGTTGGGCGGGGAAATAGAAAGATATAGTTGCAATAAAAAAAATATTGCAAAAAGGAAGGTTAAAAATGAAACATAAAAGAATAGTTTCAATGATTGGAATGGTGGTCTTATTATTTGGTACAGTTGCTTGTTCTAAAAATAATAAAGTTGCATTATCAAAGGCCTTAGAAAAAAACGATATTGCTGCTGTAGAGAAAATATTTTCCACTATTGATAAAGATAGTCTTAATAAATTGACTACTGAAAACCCGTCTTCTATTGGAGATTTTTCTTATGAGCTGAATAAAGACAACACAGGAGTCGTAATAACAGGCTATAATGGTCCTGGAGGTTTGGTTATTATACCTTCAGAGATTGAAGGATATCCTGTTAAACGAATAGATAGAGAAGCTTTCAAAAAAAATAATTGGATAACTTCTGTAATAATTCCACTTAGTGTTGAAAGTTTAGGAGGTGAATGTTTTTATAAGTGTGATAATCTTACATCTGTTTTAATACCTGGCAGTGTGTCAATTATAGAAGTTCAAGCTTTTTTTGGATGTGATAGTTTATCTGTTGTAAAAATTATGCCTGGTGTTAAAAAAATAGGCGGAGAAAGTTTTGCACGATGTAACAGCCTTGTAAGCATTGTACTTCCAGAATCGACTGAAGGAATTTATCAGGCTGTTTTTCAAGAATGTGAAAATTTACTTGAAATTCATCTTGCAGATACGATTGAATATATTAAACAAAATGCGTTTTTAGGGTGCACAAATTTGCAAACTGCTAATATCCCAAAAAACATAAAAAATTTTGAGGGCGGTTGTTTTAAAGACTGCTCAGAATTATGTAATCTTTCAATACCAGAACAAATAGGAAAAACAGATGTTTTTAAGAATAGCACTTCAGCTTTTAGAGGATGTAAAAAACTACCGATTACAACAAGAAAACGGTTACAAGAACTTGGTTACAGCGGTCAGTTTTAAAATTTATTTTTAAAGCTATAATTATTTTCAAAATTGACTGGCAAAATAAAAATAAGAATTAAGGGGGGTATTTATGCAGAATTTTAATCAAAAACAAGAAGCTGAATTATTGGTTTTAGAAGATATTACTTTTTCCAGCAATCCACAAGGCATGGGCGTATATAGCTTTTTAGCAAATATAGAGTTCCCTGGTAAATCTCTTATGGAGAAGCAAACAATATCAATTATAAAAGAAATGGTATCTGAAAAAAAAATCGCAACTATAAAAAAGGGAGTAAAAATAAAAGCACTTATCTCAAAGTCTGATGCTTCATATTTTGTTTATAAAATATTATAAAACATAGTTATGCAAATAGTTTAGAGTAATACCGTTTATTCTAAACCATTTGACTTTATCATAAATATTGAGTCATCGATACAACAATTAAACAAAGCAATGTTAAGCATTGCTAAAAGGAAGGTTAAAAATGAAAAAAATTATAGGAATTATGTTTGTATTTTCAGTCAGTTTAAATTTACTATGGGGAATTATACTCCCAGATGGAACTGATGCCATTATCAATTATGTGGATAAATATGATAATGGTTCAATTCGGCGTATAGAGCTCTCGGAAGATACCGAACTAAAAACAAAGTCCGGTAAACTCATATTCAAATCAGATAAAATGATAGAGTTTTATAAAAATGGATTCATAAAAAGCGGAGAATTAAAAAATGGAAACACTATAGAATTTTATGAAAACGGCATGATGAAACAAATTGAACTTGTAAACAATCTAGAGTTGAAAACTAAAACTGGTTTACTAATATTTGAAGGTGATGCACACAATAAAAATAAAGTAGAATTCTATGAAGACGAAATAGTAAAGACCGGATGGTTAAAAGACAATCAAATAATAAAAACTAGTATTGGAGATATTAAAACTGATGGAAGAATTAATTTTTATGAAAATGGCAGTATATCATCAGTCAAAATTAAAACAAAAGAAATCAATACTCCTATAGGAAAAATAGAAGCCACAAAGCTTTTTTTCGATAAGAAAGGGTTATTATCAAGTTGCGAAATATTATCAAAGAATGTATCCGCCGGTAAGCACTTCGGACTTGAATTTTTTTCAAATTTTACAGTATATGATAAAATAGGATTTTATGAAAATGGAAAAATAAAGAATTTATTTCTAAAATCCAATGATTGGATAAAAACAAATATAGGTAAAATTAAAACCACAAAAGAAGGAGGTTTGTTTGAAGTATATGAAAATGGAAATTTAAAAAAGGCATCTATACAAACACAGATATTCGATACTCCTTTAGGACTCATTCCTTCAGGTAATATAACTTTATATGAATCCGGAAAATTTGAATCAATATTTATGGCAGATGATAAAATAGAATTACCGGAACAGTATTTCATGTATACAGAAGTAAATGAAGATGGATTTGGTCAATCAGAGAGAGTAATACCTGAATGCACATCAATAAATTTTTATGAAAATGGAATAATTAAATTGGCAGAAATTTATTATTCACGCAGCTTTTCAATATGGAATATCAATGCCAATAAGACTTATGCCCTTATAGAGCCATGGTTTTATGAAAATGGTAAACCTCTGGGAGGTAGAATTAAGTATCATTTAAATACTCCTTATTACATTATCTTTAGTCAAGATGGAGAATTTTGGGGCAGAGCCGTCATAGATGAAGTAACAGGTATTTTAAGAAAAGCTACTCAAGATGAATTACAGGAATTTAATTCAGAAACAGAACCCTACTATTAATTTATCTTAAAATTTTTTTATCTATGGAGGTATAAGACATGTCTGATTTTAGTGATAGTATTGCTTTTTCTGACTTAACACTTACAAGTAAACTAATACTACTTTTAGGTTGGTTAATAAAAAGTACGATTTTATTCTGTATCTTTTTTGCTTTAGTGGTTTTAAAGCAAAAAATGATTGTAAACGGAAATTCTCTGTCTGATATTGCACTCGGCATAGCTTTTGTAGTCGTTGCTTATAGTATGATCTTTTTGATTTTTTACATTATCACAGAGCATATTATAAAAAACATGATTATTGGAATGATTATTTCTATAATAGGAGCTGTGCTGGCAATTATTTTTCCTCCATTGGGAATCATAATCGCTATTATTGGAATCATATCTATGATTTCAAAAATAATTTCCGTTATAAAAATGATACCTATGCTTTTATTGGGTATTTTATTTGCCGCCTTACTTTTTGCAGATATTTTAATTCTAGAATTTAATCTATATGATCTTTTTGATTTTATGTATGGAACTATAAAAGTATCTATTTTTGGATTCAATTTTACTTTTTCAAAAATAATGTTGGGGTATATAAGCCTTTCAGCACTAACTTCACTTGTCCTGGCGTTTAAGTATAGTCTAAAAAATGCAATGATGCGTCAAGTAGTCATTTTTATGGCGATACCGATAACAGCTTTAATTGTTTGGCTTGCACATACATTAATTTCAAATGCATTTTATCAGCCGTACGAAGTGCAACAAGTGGATATGCATAAAGGAGAGATTTTTATCAAAAGCTACCCAAGAAGTAATGGTACTATAGTTTCTGGTTATTGGAGACACTTACCACATAAATAAATATGCTATAACTAAAGGAGAAAATTTTATGAAAAGATTTCTTGTGCTTCAAATACTCATGGTAAGTATTACAATATCGGCAGTACTTTTGTTTAATAGCTGTGTTTTATTGGATGCACTTTTGAGTGATACACAAACATCTAATGAAAAAACAACCGGTAATACAAATAAAGATTTCAGTCTGACAATGATTGAAGATCCTCTTGATAAAAAAAGCCGTAAAAATAAAGAAGATAAAGTTATTAATCACAAAAATACAAAATATAAAGATAAAACTATCGCAATCCTTGCTCCTCAATTTGAAAAAGCACCTAAAAATGACATTTGGATGTCTCAATTTTTACAAGATTCGCTTACAGGACAATTTGCAAGACTTTCTGATATGAAGGTATTGGATCGAAAGAATGAAAGTGTAATTATTGCCGAGCAAAAACTTTCTGAAAGCGGGCATTATTCTTTTGATAATGCAGCAGCTTTCGGACAACTTACAAATGCTGAATATGTTTTAACCGGAACAATACAAAAACTGCCTACTCTTTATTCGTTAACCTTCCGTGTAAATGATATTTCAACCAATGAAATAAAGGCCTCTTTTAACGGTCAATATGCACCGATTGACATCGAAAACGGAAAAGCTATTTCGGAAATTATTCAAGATTTGTTTACCGGGCTTGAAATTCCGCTTAGTGAAACAGAGCTAAAAAGCATTACAAAGAATAAATCGGAAACATCAAATATAAAAAAATTGGCTCAAGGTATGGCAGCCGAAAAAAACGGAGACCTTGTCACTGCACTTTCTTTTCTTTCCACTCCTTATACATCAGGCAATATAGAAGCAGCTACCGTCATATCCGAAATATTATCAGTTTCTACGCCCACAAATATTAGAGAGCGAGCAAATTATTACAAAGAACAAATAGCAAAATGGAATAAAATATGGAAAGATTTAGAAAAATATATGAATAGAAATTACCCAATAATTATATATGATTTTTCTAAAATGAGTGATAAAATAAATAGCCGTAAAAATACGGTAGACATAACATTGAAAGCAGGAATAAAACTTGTTCCAAACAGAAAAGCTCTTGTAGTATTTAATACTATATGGGATGAATGGAAACAAATAAAAGCTAATAAAGAAAACTACGAATGGGTACGAAATGTTAGTGAATATCATGATTACGAAATGAGTTTTCATATACAACTAGGTTTATATAATAAATACGGTGAATTATTAGGTAATATTTGGTATGGAAGTTGGAAAAATATACATAATCTTCAAAATATGCATTATAAAGATGTGCGGTTTGAAAATCAGGCAATACCTCCTCAGTTTAGATTATTTAATAATGCAGAATTTTATCAAGTAATTTTTTCTGATATCCAAATAGATGACAAATTTACTGAAATATTAATACCACGTATTATAGACTTTCAATTTTTTGAGAATCATAAAAGACATTCTAACATGTCAGGAATTTTTTCTCTTGAAGAATGGGAAGCATATCTTGAAGAACAGGAATAAAGCATGAAAAAAACTTTTAAAAATATTGTTATATTTTTAATATCGTGCATCCTTTGTTCATGTGCTTCTAATCAAAAAGTTAAAACTGCAAGTTTAATGGAAGATGAACTTTTTTCTTCCGCTTATATTGCAGCACGAGGGTATGGGGAAACTGAAGATGCATCTTGTCAAAATGCTATTGCTGCTCTTTCACGATATTTTTCTTCTCAAATAAAAATTGAAACTGCTCAAAAAACTATTGTTCAAGAAAGCGGCAGTCAAAGCCGTCTTGAAGATATTACAAGGGTGCTGTCGGATACGGAACTTTTTGCCGTTCATTATACAAAACCGAAATTCAATAAAACGGCAAAACAATATGAGGTAATTTCTTACATCAACCGTGCTGAAGCTCTGAAAATATACGAACCTAAAATAAAAGAAGCGGTAAAACCGTTTTTAACTATTTATTCACAGGCAGAAATACAAAGAGATTTATTTAAAAAAGCTATTTTTTATTTACAGGTAAAAAGTATATTACAAAATAATTCGGCATTAAAAGTTCTGCAATTCTTACATGTTTTATCTCCTGATGAAGCGGAAAATTATGCGGATGTAGAAGATAAAATCATTACCCTTAATGCAAAAATAAAGGAAATACAAGCAAAGTGTACGGTTTCGGTTAGTTTAACCGGAGCGATCCCGGAACAAATAAAAACTTCGATAGAAGAGGTTCTTCTAAATTTAGGATTCTCTCTCAGTAATAAGAACACACAAGCAGCATATATTTGTAAAACCAAGTTAACTGAAAATAAAAGCGAATTGCAAGCAGGTGTATTTTTTACGCCGGACTTGAGTATAGATATTGTATCTCAACAAAACGATGAGCTTGTGTTTTCTTATAAAAAAAGCTTTGTCAGGATGGGAGCCAGCACCGAAGTTATGGCAAAAAAACGCATGGAACATAACATTTGTTCTGAAATAAAAATGTCATTACCGCCTGCCCTTAAAAAGGCCGGTGAATGAAATATGTAAATTTTAGGAGGGTGATATGAAAAGGAATATCATCATAATAAGTACAGCAGCCGTACTTATGATTTTTACAGGTTGTGTATCTTTACCGGAAAAAGAGAATAAAACTTCGGCAAAGCAATACAACGAATCAGGTGTTAAAGTTGAAGCTAACAAGACCTATGTTAGAGATTGGTCGGGACGCTCTCTTGGAACTGAAGCCAGACCTGAGTGGTTGATGGAAGCATTTCAAAATAACTATGATAAGGCTAGGGCTAAATTCGGTATTTCGGATAACGATATTGTAAAGGTATCTATGGTAAGTGCAAGTGATGTTAGAGGAGCACAAATGTATGCCGATATGAATTATGCCAGATTAGTAGCTACAGAGCTTCAAAGAAGCATTTGTGTAACAGCAGCGGAAAAAGCACGTAATGGAGATATATCCGAAAAAACAAGACAAGCTATTGAAGAAGTTACAACCTCGCAGTCTCAAGTCGAAATATCGGGGCATGAAAAAAAAGCCGAATTCTATCACATAGTCGATGAAGAGGATGCTCTAAGCGGTAAGATTACACGCAAGTGTATTGTATATCAAGTTTATGTAATCCCGGAAAAAACATGGGTAAGAACCAGTGCCTTTTATTTAAGAAAGGTCCTAGGCGATATACCAGAAGATTTAAGTCCTGAACAAGAAGATGTTAAGGACTTAGTAAAAACAATGATGGAGGATGCACGCCATCCGACTGTTATGAGCCAGCAAGAAAAAGCATTTGAACTTGAAGCTAAACGCCGTATGCTCACAGTTCAGGAAAATCTTGCACCTGAACAACAAAAAGCACAAGCTAAACAAGAATTACTCAAAATTGCTCAAGAAGGAAATACCGAGCGTACAAAAATAAAAGCAGATGCAAAAACAAAACAAGTAGAAGCAAATGCAGATGCAAGAACAACTGCTTATCTATCAGGTAATAAAATAGTTCAAACCGCAGCTTTTGTTACTCCTGAAGATGCAAATAGAATTGAAGCTGAAGAATTAGCCATGTCAATTTTATTCCCGTAATGATTTAACTTACCCTATTTGTTAAAAACAAAAAATCCGGCTAATCCTTTTGCAGATTAGCCGGAAGAGTTTAACAGTTAAAAGATTAAGGCGGAACAGCAAACAGCTTTTCCGCCAAACCTACACCGCTTTTAGATAAAAATCCGTTTCCGTAGTGCGGAGATCCTTGACGGTTATCTGTCCCGACGAGAATTGTGTGCAAATACGGATGGCGTATTGTTTATCCTTTTCAAGTTCGGGAGGAACAAAAAATTCTACCAACGATGGAGTGTTGGTAAAAATGTGTTCTTCTTTTACCTTTATAGGCTCCGAACCGTCTTGAGGCACACAGTATATACCGCAGTCTTCCAATGTACCGAGGATGCGAATTCGGTTTCCCGAAACTCTAAGCGATTTTCCGCAAGTAATAATTTCATTGTCTTTTTGACTGAATAAATCTCTTACCGCATCGATTTGAGGATCGTGCTGAGACTGTACTACAAGCGAAACCGAAAGCTTTTTTAAGCTTTTGTTTACTTCAGCAGAAGGAGTAAACCGCAGGCACAGAGGCGGAACATCGGCAGGTGTCGGGTTTTTGCCCTTCACTATACCGTCAGCGGCAAGATAAAAAGTACCTATGCCAAGCACATTTACAGCCTTTCCTTGTCTAAGCTGCCTCATAATTTCTTCATGCAGCAGCTGTGCACTATGCTGTACCAAATGTGCCGATATGCCCGTATCCCGCTCATCAATCAAGCTTATAAGATTTTCAAGACTGAGCGTCTTATTACTGCGGTGTACCCGCCCATAAAATGATTCTCCCGTTTTATCAAAACGGTTCTTGTACAACATCATACTTACCCGGTGTTCAGGTATTTGAAAATTCATCATAGAATTTCCTCCTTAAAAATTGAAATAGAGAACGATGAGCTATAAAATTTCTTAATACAGCTCTTGACTTTATTTTTAAGGAGTGCTACCATGTTCTTATGCTTAAAAGAGATGGTAACATCCTTAAAAAATGAGCTCAAAGCCGAATGCTATGCTGCCGGTTTTGAGCTCATTTTGTGCTTGAACAGCACTGTCTTGATAATAAAAACTATTTTCGCTATACCCTCCTTATATTCTTTTTGTACCGATACGGCATCCTGCTCACTTAGGCCGCATTCGGCGGATAATTCTGCAGAACTCATATTTTGAACAAGACCGCAGACCGACAATAAAAACCTAGCCAGCATATCTGCAATTGCTTCAGGGTCTTCATACTTTGAGCAGACCTCCCCATCCTGCAATTCACTGACGGGTATTTTCAAAATACCGTGCAATATGTAGTGAGCAAGTTCATGTGCCAAGGTCATCCTATCCTGAAAGTTACCTGTACAGGCACCATCATACACATCGGAAGGCACAACAATGGAGTGAACCGCTTCATTACTCTGCGGAATAATCTCGGTAAAAGCCTGAATATTCTTGTCTTTTACTTCGCTGATAAACTCGTCCTTTTCAAGCACAATAAATTGAAAATGTTCATCAAACTTTTGCAGTTTCAGCTCTATAAGAGCCGGGACATTTACATACATTGTGTCCGTTTTCAAAATGCAGTGTACAATTACGGCGATTATCAATAAGTCGGCCTCACTGATGCACACCGTTTTTAGTCTTTTTATCTTTTTCAATAAAATTTCTCCTTCTATCGGACAGAAGTATGCTGTTCCGATAATTTAGGGTTTCTGCATCATACTTTGCAGTTTTTTACACTTTTCAGTGTCAAAGTTTTTTAATAATCGTGCAAAAACGAGAGCCGTTTCTGCCTGATATTCTTTCATCTCATTAAAATTGAGCTTTAGTTCACTTGCGGATTTATATTCGGCTTCCTTTAACTCGTTATATTCCGCCTCACTAAGCCCCAATTTTTCCTTTACTTTGTCGGAAAGGTTTTGAGGTATCGCCCTCTTACCTATCTCTATTGCAGATAAGTACGCCGGTGATAATTCCCAATCTAACTTCTCCGACAGTGCTTTAAGCGTAAGCTCATGTTCTACACGAAGCTTCCTTAAAGCCTTACCATACAATGTAACTACTCCCATAAATCGTCTCCCCATGTTTATATAATACACAAAATAAAGAATAAAGTCAACAAATTTTACAAAAAATTCTACAAATTTTGTAGAATTTATACTAATTTTATTTAAAAAATGTATAACTTCGGCAGCATACATACCGCTGCCTCGTTAACCGCCGAGTTTGCATAAAGCAAACTCGCTTTAGTGTGTGCCGTTTCTCGCTTTCTCAAAACGGCGGAATTCATCAAGCCTCAACTTTTGATAAAGTCTGCGGTTGATGAATTTATGGGATCATTTTTGAGGTATTTCACGAGGGTGCCTAGTGTAGTGCTGAAACATGTCATCTATTACGGCTGTAATAGGGCATCGATTCTAGCCGTAATAGGTGTCCTATTGCAGCACTAATAGAGCATCGATTGTAAGCAGTAAGAGAGCGAGTGGAATGGGGGGAGGATAATATCATCAGTTAAGCAAGTATCTGCTACAGATTCCTAAAAGATGTTTTTTTGTCGAAACCGTGATTAACTATCTTTTCGGAATCTGTTAAACCCTTTGATTCACAGTTCTTATCATTTTTAAGTGAAAATAAGTAGGTTTCCATACCATAATAAATTTGTTCGGGAGGAATAAGAGAAGGAATGCCGATATTTTTTAAAATATAAAACTCATCCGATAAACCCATATTTTCAATAACTAGTTCTGAAAGTTTGACATTTTCAAGCCTTTTTTTATTTATTGCAGTAACAAGGATATCTATATTCTCAACTGAAACTATATCCAAAATTTTTCCTCTATAATCAAAATCTTCAAAGGTTTTTATAAGTTCCATTTTATAAGATTTTAAAATACAGTTCCGAAAATCAGATTCATCAACTTCCAATTTTAGACCGATCAAAAATAACTTAACTCCTGCACGGACCGCAAAAAATTTATTGTATTCTACCGGTTCTTCTTCCCAAAGCCACCAATATCGGCGGTAATATTTATGATTTTTGACATGTTCACTTAAAATATTAAAAAAATCTTCATTCCGTAAAGGAATAGAACCTCGTCTATCAAATGTTACTCCATCATCACTATCCGGCTGATGAGCCAAATAATCATAATAATCTTTGTTTTTATCTATAATTCGCAAATGAAACAACCTCTTATAAACAATATTATAGTAAGGTTTATTTTATATTTATTAGTATACACAAAGTAAGAAATGTATCAAGAATGTAAAGTCAAAAAATATTACTTGGTGTTTTTCCTGTTTTTCTCGGCATAAAATAATTCTTTTAATAAATTAACATTGATATTGGGCAAAGCACCGAATTTATCTGCATTATATAGTTTTTTACGGGAAGTTTCTTTTATTTATGAAATACTTATTACAATTTATAGACACTAGCACTTGATTTTATAATACCATCTATAATAATTAACTCACAATTCGTTATTCCATTATTTTGTAACTCATTATGGTGTTTAATCAAATCGTCTAACCTTTTATCATTAAATCCTGTATCAATCACTAAATAAATGGCTTTTGTGGTTTTCTCAGCTTTTTTATATTCTTCAATTTGTGTATTATAACCATGTAATAGCTGGTTATTTTTGCTCAGCTTTATTTCAACTACAACTTTCAGCTGATTGCCAATACTTAATTTGAAATCAACTGCACCTCTTCCAGAATTTGTTTCAGGACTTATATCTACATTATTTGCCTTACAATAAGAATCAGCAATTCCATAAAACAAACGTTGTGCTATTCTTTCTTTGCGAGGTTTACCATTTGCATATAGTATCTCTGTCAGCCCATTATTTTCGATTAAATATTTAAAGCGATTACAAATTTGTATTACCATATCAAATAAATCTTCTTTTGTTTGAATATTGGTATTTTTGAATTTTAATGGTACAAGCTGAGTAATATTTTTTGCGGCTTGATACCATGAAGCCTCTCCTAGAGGATCAGTTTCAAAATCATAAGTATCAAGATGAAAATTTTGATAATCGTCTACTAAACTATATATAAGACTAGGATCATTAAGTATGATTTTACGTGCACTCTTTTTCTTTTCAGAAATACTCATATCATACCATTCTTTGCCAATCTGCTTATTAATTTCATCACGAACCCTGCGATTTATTTCACACACCCTTGCTATATCTCCCCAGTCAGATGCAATAGGTAATTTATGCAATATTTCTTTAGGAAGAAAATATAAGAGCTTATGGTTAAAAGGATTAATTATCAAGCCATTTTGAAATCTCATATTCTTTCTTGTTTCAGGCGTTATCCCAATGTTTTTTAAAACCCTCAATTTATAGTTTTTCAAATAAGCCCTAATTGTACGTGCAATAAAATCACTGATTCTATCCGGACCGATAGTATCATCAAATAATCCTACAAGTTCAAATATCTCAGGTTCCTGTATACCTGCATTAATAATCTTTTGTGCAGCTCTTAATATCTTTAACTTCAATTCTTTACCTGATCCAGAACCTGCAGTACCACTCTTGGAATAACCAAGGCATACTTCTTCAAATTCTGTCATTAATAAAAGATTTTCAGCTTTACGCCAAAAAGGGTCATCTTCTGATTGCGACACACTCAATAATTTTTTTATTTTCCTAAAGGTTTCTAGGATTGCATTATATGCACCATCCAGTTCAGGAGTAATGCTATCTTTGATACGAACAAAGTTAACAAACATAAGAGAATCAAGATCAAGAATCGTATCAAAACAACCTTCCGTATCCAGTACTTCTTTTGGAACATTTAAATAATCACTTAATGACGTAGGCACTTTCTTTCTCCTTGTTGATTTTATTCTTCGAATTGAATATCTACTTCTGCTTGATTATAAATATCAATATGCTGTTGAACATTAACTCTGCTAACAAGCCAATTATTTACAATACAATTTTTTATAAATTCATCAATTCTATTGACACCATTAATTTCTTTCAATGTTATTATAAGTCCAAACTTAACTTTTTCCTTTTTATTTTTATTTATACGCTCTTTCAGTTTTATACTTATTCCCCAAAATGGATTAGTGTATCTAGTACGAGCTTTATTCCGAGTAGAAATTTTTTCACATATAATTCTCGTATTATCCCACTTACGAAAATCTTTTCTAGCTTCTTTTTCATTTGTAAACTCATTACTTTTTTCTGAACTTTGTGTATTACTATTTATAGTTTTGATTCCTTTTCCTGCATTTTGTATTCGTCCAAAGTAAAGATCAAGTTCAGTATTAGTATAATCAACTCCTTGATTTCTATCACAGTTTGAAAAATAACACAGTACCGCTTTTGCAACATAAGGATAAGCATCCTTAACCAAGGGAACCGGAAATCTATAATTATACATATCATAAGTGTCTGATGTATCATAGATCATACATTTTATTTCATCATTTTTTGTTTGAACAATATCTTGAATATGTTTAGGAACAACCCCAAAGCCCATATAGTCAATATCTATTTTTTTTTCGCGCCAGTTTGCCGCTGAATCTATAATAAGAGCCTTAGCAAGTTCTCTATTTACACCAAGCATATGGATAAGATAAGCTAACTTTCGGGCAATCCAAGGAGCAGCAAATGAAGAACCGACTACAGACGTATCTCCTTTATTTGTATATGCTTGCATAGGTTCATCTTTATCACCACCATAATAACATACATCCGGCTTTGCAAAAAAAGAAAGCACAGGCCCTTTCCTTGAATATGATGCAGGCTGATTATTAAAGTCAACAGCGTTGACAACTAAAGAATTTATTGAATCGGCCGGAGCTCCTATATATTTAATTTTTCTATCAGAAACATTTTTATTTGTACCAGCGATAACAAAAATCACATCATTTTCGTATTGAATTTTATCAAGAATAGCAGCTTCCGGTGAAATAAAATTTTTACTAATTTCCATTGCCGAACCCAATGAGAGGTTCCATACTTTTATATCTTTATTAGCAATTACTATTTCCTTTATAGCACGAAGAATTGAAAATGAGCTAAATGCTTTTGCAATTGTAACTCCAAAATGCCTTACTTTAAATCTTCCACATCCATCATCCAAACTTGGGTTTAATGCAGGTCCATCTACTATAATAGAAGTAACGGCTGTTCCGTGTTGCATATCCTCTTCTTTTATAGGTATTTCGGTAGGTAGCATATTTTGATATTCGACCCAATCTGAGAAATAAACAGAGGAATCAAAAAGAGTATCTATAACACCTATAATAGGCTCATTTGAAGGAGGCGGTATAGTTCTTTTTGTAACTGTTTTAGGACTTATACTAGGTTGTGCAATATTCCTCATATCGGACACAGTCATAGCAATCAAAAAAGGAGCCTTTGCATATAAAATTTTATATTGATCAGGACTAAGCAGTAGAGTGGTGTTATCTATAGACTTTTCTTTTATATATGTTATACCTATATTTTCTAATAATATATCTACAGGTATTCCTGTATCATAAATTGTTATCAATGAATCAGATGCTATATCAGCTTGTAAATTTACATTTTTATGATCTTCTACACCAAAATGCTCTATATAAAATGAATCAACAATCATTGAAACAAATTTCGTTTTGCTCATTGTTTTTGATTTATCAATCTTTTCTATTCCTTTATTTATATTATCTATCAGAACATAACTAAAAATAGTCCATCCTTTTTTGATAGAAATATTTATACAAGTTTCAAGACCATCAATAGCTTCCCTTATTTCCTTCAAACTAAAGCAATATGTGATAATGTGTTTTTGTATACCCTTATTTTCAAATTTTGCACCGATAATTGAAGCATTCGGATGCGGCAATATAACCTGTATACGATTACTCTTTGCAAGAATTCTATCGTGATATACGGTTAAAATTTTTTTATCGAGAATTTTATCGTTTTTCCAATAGTCATAAACATACTCAAGCTCTCTTTTTAAAAGCTTTAAATGTTCAAGATAAACGGTTTTTCCTTTTGGAATATTTTTAAACCCGGGAGACTTTCCTCCTCTTTGTTCAAAATGACCTTTTAACATTAATATATCATTCATTATTCTTTACCCCTTAATTCTCTTGATACAGAACTTTTAGGTATATCTGTGAGTATTTCAATTTCCCTAACCGTAAAACCTTTTTCCTGTAAAATTTTAGGTTCAGGAACATCATCACCGTAGCAGTTTTTATATAAGCGTTTAAAATAATCAAATTCATCCGAAGGATTACTAAAGGCTAGCGAAGTTTTTATAATATTTTTTAACACTCCCGGATAAGGAAGACTAGGCATCAATTCAATGATTTTTCTAAACAGCCTTTTGTTTTTTCCCATTGATTTGAATTGGGTAAGATAATAATCAAGTAGCATTTCAGCAATATCATATAAATCATCTTTTGTATATCTATCAAAATCAATTACTGAATCAAAGCGTCTAACTAAAGCTTTATCAAAATTGTTATATAAATTTGTTGTAGCAACAAGCACAACCTTATTATTTAAATTATCGAATCCTTTTAAAATTGAAGATGTAGCTCTTCCCATTTCACGCAAATCATTGGAGTTAGTCCTATCCAAAGCGATAGCATCAATTTCATCAAATAGAATCATTATGTTATCAGGGCATATAAGATTATTTATTTCTTCAAAAATATTTGCAATATTTTTTGATGTTTGTCCAAGCTTGCTATCAATAAGAGAATCAAAATTAACAGCATATAGTTCACGCCCTAAAAGTCTTGCAAATTGTTTTACGGTTTCAGTTTTACCGGTTCCAGGCGGTCCTTGAAATAAAAATTTATTTACACCGATATTATAGCCAACGGCATTTACTGCACCAACAAGATCATTTTTTATATCTTCAGGTAACGGAAGAGGATCATTGTTAAATAACACTTTTACAAAAAAATCCGATTTACTTTCAATCATTTGCGGAATAAATGTATTTGCATTGGAAAGAAGAGCCATAACATATTCTGCAAGCTGAAAATCACCATTTTTATCAAAATCATGTGCAATATCGTAAGCCTCTGCCCTAAAGGCAGCATCATTGTGTTCAGTATAGTATTTGATTAGATTAATGACATTCTTTTTTTTCATCACAATCTCCTTATCTTAGGACAGATTATAATATAATTTGCAATAATTGTCAATACTAGGACAACTATATTTATATTGGGACATATATACAATATATTTATACCCTCCTCCCCCTTTTCCCGCTTTTATGCTATACTATCGACATGTCCCAAAAACTTGAACTAACGTGGTACGGCAAGGATAAGCCTATAAAGCCGGAACCGCGTATCTTAATCAAAGACGATAAAAACTCAAATCTCGGAAAAGACGGCACAGCCGAAAACCTCCTTATTCACGGAGACAACCTTCTTGCACTCAAAGCTCTGGAACAAACATATACCGGCAAGGTAAAATGCATCTATATCGACCCGCCCTACAATACGGGAGCAGCCTTTGAACACTATGACGACAACCTTGAGCACAGCACATGGCTCAGCTTGATGTATGATAGATTAATAATATTAAAAAAACTCTTATCAGAAGATGGCATTCTATGTTGCCAAATAGATGATTCTGAAGGCTTTTATTTAAAAATTATGCTTGATGAAATTTTTGGTAGGTCAAACTACCTCATTACATTATATATTCAAGTAAGATATTCAAATAAAACTCTAGCAGAAGATAGTGATTATCAAAAAGTTATTGAACAATGTCATGTGTATGCAAAGAATAAAAAATATGTAAATTTAAATCGTCCAACTGAAATGTATAATCTTGATAAATTTAAATGGGAAATAATAGAAAAAGAGAAAGGGGAGGTTATCAATATTGGTAATAAAAAAGTAGAAATATTAAAGCAAAATCAATATGAAATAAAAGAAATAAAACCAAATATCAATGGACTAAAAGAAACATGGGCTACAGGTTCGTTAGCTCGTGTAAAAGCGAGTGCCGGGGAATTCTTTGAACTGTATTTATCAAAAAGAAAAGAACTTGATGGATTGGGCTGCTTGTATAAGGTGTATGATATTGGAGAAGATGGCTTAGGATTCAGATACATCAGCGGACCTAAAAAAGAGACAGCAAAAAAAGGAAAATTTTATTCAGGGGTACCATTAAAAAGAAGGATAGAATTAGAAAAAGGAGTTAGCATCAAACATCTACCAGTTCCTAATTTCTATGATTTTTCCGGTCAATTTGGAAATTGTAGATTAGAAGGTTCAGTTAGTTTCAAAGCTGGGAAAAAACCAGAAACACTGTTATATCAAATATTAAAATATTATACCTCTCCCAATGACATCGTGCTTGACTCCTTTCTCGGTTCGGGAACAACCGCTGCCGTTGCTCATAAAATGGGACGGCGATGGATCGGTATCGAAATGGGCGAACACGCCTATACCCATTGTAAGGTCCGGCTCGATAAGGTTATTTCGGGCGAAGACCAAGGCGGCATTTCAAGAGACGTAAACTGGCATGGAGGCGGAGGCTATACCTTCTATACGCTGGCCCCTTCCCTTATCAACATCGATTCTTTCGGACAGCCGGTCATTAATGAAGAATACAGTCCCGATATGCTCAGTGCCGCCGTTGCCCTGCACGAAGGCTTTACCTATAAGCCCGATGATAGCCTTTTTTGGAAGCAGTCCGTTTCAAGCGAAAAATCATTTTTATTCGTTACTACCCGCCATGTAACCGCCGCGTACCTGCAATCCATTCACAACACCATGCAGGAAGAAGAATATCTTACCATCGCCTGTACCTCATTTGATTCCACAGCGGCAAAAGCATATACAAATATCACAGTCAAAAAAATCCCCCAAATGCTGCTTGAAAAATGCGAATTCGGCAAAACCGGCTACAGCCTCAATATTGTGCACCCTCCTGTATATGAAGAAGATGATGAGTGATAGGCAGTTCAAATAAATCGCAAAATGTGATATAATGGGAATAGGATGGAGGTATGTATGAATGAAGTAATGTTACATCAATATAATTTACTTTCAAAAGAATTGCAGCAGGAAGTACAGCACTATATTGAATATTTATTTCTAAAAAATAAAAAGCTGAGTAAAAAAACAGATGAAGAGAACGCAAAAGAAACTCAAGCAGATAAATTATCGGATACTTCATTATTTGGAACAAAAGCTGAAATTGTTTCGGACAAAAAACTTTTTGAAGTTTCCAATAATCTTATACATAAAAATCTTGACGCATATAAGGAACTTGCACAGTGATTTTCTTTACACAACAACAGGTTAAAGAAATGCACCGTAGCCTTATCAGTACAACCGGCGGAACAGACGGCATAAGAGATGAAGGACTTCTCGATTCAGCATTACAATCTCCATTCCAAACATTCAATAGAAAAGAACTATATTTTGACATTATTGACAAAGCGGCGCAGCTTTGCTATGCACTCATTAAAAATCATCCGTTTATTGACGGCAATAAAAGAATAGGAGTTCATGTAATGCTTGTGTTTCTTGAACTCAATAATAAAAAAATGACATATACTCAAAACGAATTAGTAGATTTAGGCTTAGGAATTGAATCAGGCAATATCACTAGTGAGAAAATCAAAAAATGGATTTCATTACATACCGAAAACAAGGAAGAAAAGGAATAGACCGATGATTAACCGTTTTCCCGAATACACAACTGACTACATTGCAGGAATAATGAGCCTCAGAAAACCTCAAAAAGAATCTCTTGAAATACTTGCAAAAATAGTCAATTCGGTAAAACCCGATAAACAAAGCGATAAACAAGCTGCCCTCAAAGCGGTACATAACAGCTATCCTACCTGCAGCGATTTTGAAAGAGATTTTATTTCGCTTACCTTTGCTCTTGCAACAGGAGTCGGTAAAACCCGTTTGATGGGAGCCTTCATTGCCTACCTTTATACAAACTACGGCATCAAAAACTTTTTTGTAACGGCACCCAACACCACCATCTACTCAAAATTAAAACAAGACCTTGGAATGCCTCATACCGAAAAATATGTTTTTAAAGGACTCGGCTGTTTTTCTTCTCCTCCGGTCATCATTGCAGATGAAGACTACCGCTATAAAAATCTTGAACTCTTCGGCTCCGATATCCGCATCTTTATTTTTAACATAGATAAATTCAACAAAGAGCGGGCAAAAATGCGGAGCCTTTCCGAATATCTTGGTACCTCTTTTTTTGAAAGTCTTGCTTCTATGAACGACCTTGTACTGATAATGGACGAGTCTCACCACAATCGCTGAATGAACTTAAGCCGATTTTAGGCTTGGAGCTTACGGCGACACCTTACACAAAATCGGGAACAAAGCAGATCAACTTTAAAAATGTTGTGTATGAATATCCGCTTTCAAAAGCGATTGCAGACGGCTACACTCGTACCCCCTTTGCAGTAACCCGTCAGGATATTCAATTTTTCAATTTCGGAGAAGAAGAAATTGACAAGGTTATGCTCAATGACGGTATTCTCTGTCATGAACGGGCAAAACTGAAACTTGAACAGTATGCCCAAAACACCGGTAAGCGGAAAGTAAAACCTTTCATGCTTATTGTCTGTAAAGATACGGCCCATGCCGAAAAGGTTCAAAACTACCTCGGTTCGGATTTTTTTAAGGACGGAGCTTACAAGGGAAAAATCATTACAGTACATTCAAATCAAAGAGGCAGCGAAAGCGAAGAGAACATGAAGCTATTGCTTGAAGTCGAAAAATACGAAAATCCTATTGAAATTGTTATTCATGTAAATATGCTCAAAGAAGGCTGGGACGTTAATAACCTCTATACAATCGTTCCCTTGCGGCAAGCAGCTTCAAGAATATTAAGGGAACAAATGGTCGGCCGCGGTTTACGCCTTCCCTACGGCGAGCGGACAGGCAATAAAGAAATTGACATGGTAATGCTTACCGCTCACGATAAATTTGCCGAACTTTTAGAAGAAGCACAAAAAGGCGATTCCATCTTTAAAGCCGAAAATATCATAAAGGCGGAAGACATTACTCAGGAAAATCTTAGGTACACTCAAGTATCCATTCAATTCGATGAAGATGCGGAATTGGAAAAAGCCTATCGGATAACAGGAATGCAAAAAAACGAAGCACATGCCGCATTGTTCAAAGACACCCGAACACTCATACAAAAAACGGTAGGGACATACATTCGCCGGCAAACCGGCACGGATATAAAGTTGAGTTTCTCAAGCGGCCAAAAAACGGAAATCACACAGACCATTAAAAGGGAACTTTCATCGGATAAAGATTTAAGTGCAATCTATACAGAGAATGTAGACCCGCTTGCTTCGTGGATTAGCGAAACCGTTTCCGAATATTGCGAAACACTTTCTTCAAAATACATACCCATTCCGCATATTACTGTTACCGATTCGGGCTTACCGGAATATCATTTTGCGGATTTTGATCTTGACCTTGAACCCTTTAATCATACGGTAACGGGTGAAGATATCCTTATACAAAATTTGGAAGATCAGGGGGACAGGCTTCATATCAAAGGTTCCGCCATTGACTTTGATGCTTACAACCCGCTTGCAGAGATTATGAACTGCCTATGCGAAAAATCTGAAATTGATTATCGGCGTTCTGCAGCACTATTACAGAAGCTGGTTACTCAAGTTTGTTCTCATTACAGAAATAAATATTCCGAAAACGGTATGAGAAATATCGTAATGATGAATAAAAAAGATATTGCCGATAAAATTCACTCACAGCTTATGAAGCATTTTTATTGTGAAGAATCTTTCCTTGAAGAAAAAGTTTCGTTAGTACAGCCCTATAATCTTGAACAAGCCTACAACTACTCGACTGCTTCCCGTTTCTTTGATTCTTACGATAAAGACATACAATCAGTTGTATTTACCGGTATAAAAAAAGGAGTATTCGAGGAAGCAAAGTTCGACAGCAAACCCGAACTCATTCTCGCCCGTATCATGGAACAAGATCAGACGGTTCAAAAATGGCTTCGTCCTGCAAAAAAAGAATTCAACCTGCAATATAATGGAGGAAAGCATTACGAACCTGATTTTGTAGCTGAAACATCTTCTTGCATTTATTTGATTGAAGTAAAAGGAGAAGACAAACAGGACACACCCGATGTCATTGCAAAGAAAAATCGGGCAGTCCGCTACTGCAAAACCGTTTCCGAATGGAGTACCGCACATAAAGGTAAACCATGGAAACATCTTTTTATTCCATCAATGCAGATAAGTCCATCAGCCTCTTTTACCCGCCTTGCAAAAACCTATACTATCGAAACGGAGTCTAGCGATATCTACAAAACCGATCCCGGATATGGGACACAGATTGCTGCAGATAGATAAAATCTTCAATTTTTTCCTGCCGATTTTTCTTATATAATAGTCAGCATAATTGTTTTTTAAGGAGCAAAAATTGATTAATAATGCCGGTAATATTTACAATGCTTATGACGGAGAAAATAATGCAGAGCTTTTAATCCGCCTATCCGCAGATGAAGACTTTGACATTTTGTCTTATATTGAATTGCAAAAAAGGCACATCTGTAGCTTATGTCAATATTTTCCATAATAGCCGTAATTTTCAATCAAGAATTTAACGAAGTCAAAGAGTTCTGTGTGGATAAAAATTTACCCCTTGACGAAATAAAATATTGATTATATAATGATGTGTGTAGATATAGCAAGTTATTCTTTCGCATAAAGAAATTGAATTAGAATAAGGAAGAATTAAAAATGAACTATTGGAAATTGGGAGACCAGTGGGGCGAAAGAGATAACTCAGATGTACCTCATAATTATCCGCTATTACGTGAGAAAGAAATTGTGATTTGCAGCGGCAATAATATGAAAGAAGGAGATTACGTTGCAATATGCCAAGGATTTACCGTTATTGCTCTTGCTGTAATAACGGCTCCACCATTTTCTGTTACTGATAGAAATGATCTAAAAACCGATTTCGATAAATATAAAATACTATATGATAAAACAAATAAAATAGCACCAGCACTGATATATGAGTTAGCTCAGCATGAACAGTTTAACTATGAAACGCAACAAGGAATATGCCAAATTCAAAAATGTAATACACAAAACATAATAAATCATTTGATCAATAAAAAGAGGAAAGATATGAATTTACAAAAAATCTCTGACTTACTTAAAACAAAAAAGAATATCATAATGCAAGGTGCACCTGGTACAGGAAAAACATACACTACAGCTAAAATTGCTCTCTCGCTAATAGGAGAAAAAATAGATTATTCCAATCATTATAAAGTAATGGAAACATATCAAAAATATGTTGATGAAGGACAAATTGCCTTTGTCACATTCCATCAATCAATGGATTATGAAGATTTTATTGAAGGATTAAAACCTCAAATTTTAAAAGATGAACAAGATAATCCGAACGGTATTAATTATATTGTTGAAGAAGGTATATTTAAAACGATATGTAAGTCAGCAATTGAAAACTATTCTAATAGTAAAAAAACGCCAGAACAGTTAAACAATGATACAATGATTAAAAATATCCGCACATATCTTAATGAATTGGATATATTTGAAAGACTTTATGATTCCATAATTAGAGATATAAAAAATGGCAGCATTACAAATTATCAATTTGCCAATAGTAAAAACATCCCCATTACTTGGGATGAAGATCGAAAAAGAATTGTCTTTAGAGAACAAGCTGCTAGAACAGAAAAAAAAGAAAATATTAAACTTTTGTTTGAGTATTTTATTAGTAATAATATTAGCGATATATCATCATATAATAAAGATCAATGGTTTAAATTAATTTCAAACTTAACTGCTGGAAATACAAAAACCATTGATTATATAGAATACGGATGGATAATAACTGAATTAATTACTCGTTTTAATAAAAACAAATATAAAGATGATTTACAAAATAACCATAATGAAGCAACTGATACAGTCATGAAAAAAAATTATATTCTCATCATTGATGAAATTAACCGAGGCAATATCTCAAAAATATTCGGAGAATTGATTACCTTACTGGAATCAGATAAAAGGTTAGAAGCAACACATCCGATAACATTACAGCTTCCATATTCAAAAGAAAAATTTGCAGTCCCTCCCAATGTGTATATTATAGGCACAATGAATACTACTGACCGTAGCACAGGATCAATCGATTATGCTCTCCGTAGACGTTTTGCCTTTATTACCCTCAAATCGGATAAACACACTATCGAAGATTTTTATGACAACAATAGAAGTAATAAAAACAATATTCTAAAAAATAAAGCACTCGAAATGTTTAATAAAATAGAAACTTTTATTAAAGAGCATAAATCAGAATTGGATTTTGATGATTTAATGCCGGGTCATAGTTATTTTATGGCAACCACGGAAGAAGAATTACAACAAAAAATAGAATATGAAGTAGAACCGCTATTACAAGAATACTATAAAGACGGCTTACTTTTAAAATCATTCAATTTAAATGAAGCAAACTAAAGTCTTATATTTTAAAGAACATCAAACTCCTCATCAAGAATCGGAAGATGAAAAAATATTATTTCAGGAGGTACGAGAGCTTACTCAAAAAGAAAATTCTGAGATTAAATTTTTAGGAAATCCTAATATAGATGAAGAGCCTGCCTATCTAGGTATTAATCGAAGCATAACGGCAAGCTACTATATCGGAACCTGTTGGTTAGTAGAAAATAAAATAGCGGCTGCAGTTAGTCCGAAAATCCAAGAGCTTGATTATTTGGCAATGCTTGATGCAGCCTTTTCAATTGGAAGCAGCAATGAAATAGCATATTTTTCAACTTGTTACGGTATTGATTTTGATAAACCTTTAATCAAACTTAATCAAGAAATGTCAAACTATCTTACACCGCTTCTAATTACACAGTTTGTTGCATTAGTTGAAAAAATTGTACACAAGGGCTTAAAAAAAGGATATGTATACAAAGAAGAAAATCTTACCGGTAAAATAAAGGGGCGAATATCAATTTCAAAAAATATTAAGGAAAATATTTGTAAAAAACGGCTTCATAGGAATATTTGTGTCTTCCAGGAATTTACTCCTGATATTCCGGAAAATCGGTTGTTAAAAAAAGCTTTTCTCTTTTGCAAAAAAATACTTGCACATAATAAAAGCCTTCAAGCTCATTCTATAGGCAAAAAATTACAAGAAAGGCTTACACGTATATTAACTAGCTTTGAATCTGTTTCCGATTATATTGATACTACCGAGATAAAACATTTCCGTACAAACACCTTATTTTTTCATTACAATTCTGCCTTAAAATTAGCCAAAATAATTTTACGACGTTATGATTATGCTATCAGTAATACAGTAAAATCAGAACAGGAAACACTGCCCTATTGGATTGATATGTCCCGCCTATATGAATTATATGTATATAAAACGCTTGTTGATAGATATGGATTAGACACTATCTGTTTTCAGGTAAAAGGACACGGAAAAACCGCAGTAGATTTTATCAAAAAAGATGAACAGCTGATTATCGATGCAAAATATAAACCCCGCTATCGTGATTCAAATGCAAAAATGCTTGAAGATATACGCCAAATAAGCGGTTATGCCAGAGATAAAAAAATACTTAAAGCACTTGGAGTTAATTTAGATGAAAACACAGAAATAAAATGTCTCATCATTTATCCGGAACCTCAAAAACTCAATTCAGAGATTTCTGAAAATAATGAAGAGAATGATGAAGACTGTACAACATTTGAATCTAAAAATAATCAAAGTATAGTTGAGCAAGCCGCTAATATTACATGGTTCAGAAACTTTTATAAAATAAGAATTCCATTACCCACCATAAACTCAATTTAACTTTTTACTTTACTTATACTAAAAAACTGTCGTTTTTCAACTTGTAATATACAAAGACTTACCTCCGCTCTATGTATTGAAGATTTTTAATTACATCACATAGCTCCTTACCGCTTGAACTAAGACGGCCGTTACTGTTAATCAAATTAATAGAATTATTCTCAGTCATTAATTCAGGGAAGAATTTTTTATATTGTCCCGCTTCATATAAGAAACCGGGATCAAAATCAGCCGGTTTTGCTTCAGGAGCTCCGCCATAATATCTCACTATAAACTTTTTAGAGAATTTTTTTGTTTCATTGCTAAAATAACGCAGTTCAGTTTTTCTCCATGTTCTAATATCATATAAGACAAAATCGTTCTGAGCATAAACGGTAACAAGCTGACTTTGTTCCGTTACCGTACCACTATATACGATTCCGTTTATAGTCTTCGATACATCTTTGTTTACCGTATTTACAGGTCCATATGTTTCTTTCACCTTTCCATAACTTTCATAAGGCATTAGCACCAAATCAGCATCTCTGATATCGAGAAAATTAAAAATAGAATTTATTCCGCCTTTGATAAAATTCACTTTAATAATTTCAGGTCCCAAATTTGAAGAAGTAAATTCTGAATTTATCGCCCTACGTATTCTATCTCCATCATTATAATTATCACCCGGCAGCACAATAGTAAGTCTGAGGATAAGTCTTTGGTCCACTTCTGCAAGTTCTTTTGAGGCTATACCCGGAATTATTTTTTCTGCTTTTTGAAAATAGGCTTTTGCATGGCGAAAGGCTGTATAATTGTTCAACCGTAGATTATAACGCCCCTCTTCGATATAAAGATAAGCAGCCTTTTCTTTTGCAAGACGACTTTTTTCCAAAGAGCCCCTATATCCCGAAATCCATGAATTTGCAAGTATATAGTATTCGGAGGCTTGAAGAAGATTATCCGGTTTATTAGTATAAGCAAGAGTTTCGGCCGCATTATAAGCCGTCTCTGCACCCAGTAAATTTATCTCATCATCCAAATGGCGCGAGTATTTTTTTGCACGCTTTAAATTATCCAATACTTTAGAAATATTTTTAGGATCGTTTCCCTGCATTTGTACAATACGCAAGGCCTCATTATAAAGAGCTTCCGTTGCCCTTGTATAAGAAATATCCTTTAGCCCGCTGTAATCTCGAGCTTCAAAAACAACGATTTCTTTCTTTCCAACTAGACCTTCGGGGTACATCATTTGAAGAGTAGAAACGCGACTATAAAGCAGCATCCAATCGGAAATATTATCTGCAATATCGGCATAGTATATATCGTTTCTCTCAGCCTTACCGATCATATCCATAATAGAGCGCTCAGCCTTAGCGGACTCGGCTTTATATACTCTTATGTAGCCGTCAGATACATTGCCTGCAATAAGAAGGTCGGCAGCGGATACAGCCCTTTGAACCGGAGTTGAACCGTGAATATACATACTCGCACAGCCTGTCAATAAAGCAAACAGGCTCACCAAAATTAAAAATAAAGAAAATAGTTTAGTAGTTTTCATATATACATTATAGTAAAAAAATGAGGATTAGTATACTACCATTGAAAATCGGACATCCGTGTCCGATTTTCAACTTCGACATACCCGTGTAATTCATAATTTGTAAATAAAAAAAGAACTATATATAAATCTCAAATAAAATCTATAAAAGAATTTAGAAAATTTTGGTTGTAACCATTGACATTACATCTAAAAAAGCTTATACTATAGATGTAACAATAATAGTTACAACTATAGTATTAAAACATTGGAGGTTCTAATGAAAAAGATTGCAATTATTGGAGCAAATGGAAAACAAGGTCATTGTCTTACAAATGAAGCTGTAATGAGGGGCTTTGATGTAACGGCCATCATCCGTCAGCCTTGTGCTAAAAACGAAAAGGCAAAGGTTCTACAAAAAGATTTATTTGATCTAAAACCTGAAGATTTGGCAGGTTTTGATGCGGTTATCGATGCTTTTGGAGCGTGGACACCTGAAACCTTTGACAGGCACATCACTTCGTTACGGCATTTATGTGATTGCGTAAAAAATACTAAAATCCGGCTTTTAATAGTCGGAGGAGCGGGTTGCCTCTACACAGATAAGGAGCACAAAACAATCTTACTTAATGCGCCCAATTTCCCTGAAGAATTCCGTCCTCTAGCACAGGCAGAAACGAATGCATTTCTTGAATTAAAGGAAAGAAAAGATGTTTTGTGGACTTATTTATCGCCGCCCTTAGATTTTAAAGCAGAAGGTAAACGTACCGGAACATATAAACTTGCAGGTAAAGATCTCCCATTCAACTCGAATGGAGAGAGCACAATAAGCTATGCCGATTACGCCATCGCTATGATTGATGAAGTAGAAAATGGAAAATTCATTCAAGATAATTTTTCGGTTGTAAGTTTATAAAATAACGATTCAATAGCCGTCCTATTGTGAGTATCTAAAAACATCAATTTTTAGAAATGACCTATTGTATCTTATATAGTTTTAGTATAAGATGAAAAAGATATTCGGTTAGGACGGCTTATGCAAATAGGAACAAAATTCTCGGTTTCAATTCATATCCTACTCTGTGTTGAATTCTTTAAAGATAAGTGCAAGGTAACGAGCGATTTTCTTGCTGAAAGTGTAAAGACAAATCCTGTAGTTATACGCAAACTTATGAGTGCATTAAAAAATGCAGGCCTCATAGAGATTACTCAGGGAACAGGCGGTATTGCATTAAAAAAAAAGGCAGCTAAAATCAGCTTCCTCGATATCTTTAATGCAGTAGAATCAATAAAGGACGGAAGACTATTTAAAATACATGACACACCGCCGAATGAATGTCCTGTTGCACAAAAAATAAATCTCTTGCTTGACGGCTATTTTTTGGATGCTCAAACCACCCTCGAAAAAAAATTAAATTCATTTACGCTACAAAGTATTTTAAACAAGATTAAAGACATCCAAATATCTTAATTGAGGCAAGTAACAGTTAATTTTAAGGAGAAACAAGATGTTGGACAGTAAAGGCTTTGACCTATGGTCAGATAATTACGACACACAAGTAGAAATATCAGATGAAGAAAATGTTTATCCCTTTGCCGGCTATAAAAAAGTTCTAGGTACGGTATACGAAAAGGTTCGCAAGCAAAATTCTAAAAATATTTTGGACATAGGATTCGGCACAGGTATTTTAGCAAAAAAACTTTATGACGACGGATATAATATTTACGGAATAGACTTTTCAAATGAGATGCTAAAAAAGGCAAAACAAAAAATGCCTAATGCGGAACTTTTACAATTTGATTTTACCGATGGTCTCCCTAAGGAATTTAAGCAAAAACAATTCGATGTTATACTCAGTACCTATGCAATTCATCACATAGATGACGAAGCAAAAAAATTATATATTCTGAAGCTGTTAAAATCCTTAAACCCAAAGGGTATTCTTATCTTCGGCGATGTTGCATTTGAAACGGAAAAAGATATGGAAGCCGCAAGAAAAAAAGACTATGAAGAGTGGGATGATGAAGAATATTATTTAATTGCCGAAAGATTTAATTTATGGTTCCCGCATCTAAAAACGGATTTTATAAAAATATCTTATTGTTCCGGTGTATTTACAATTTATAAGGAATAAAAATGCAAACCTGGATTAAATATAGAATACCTAAAAAACTTTTAGATAATAAAAATAAAAACATTAAAATCGAAGAATTTAGTGAGTCTGAACACAAAGATATTATTCCTCAAATATATGCCGATGCCTTTTGCGATAAGGCATGGGAAAGTGATTGGTATAAAATAGATCTTTTTAATCCCGCCTCTTGTTTTATTGCAAAATATAATGAAGAGCATGCAGGTTTTATTATTTCTTTTATAAAAGAAAATTCGGCTTATATCAGTGTTATTGCGGTTCTAAAAAAATATCAAAAATGCGGAATCGGAATATCTCTTATAAATAGAGTTATAAACTATTTTAAAAATCAAGATTTTGAAATTTATCTTGATGTCGAATCAAAAAATAAAACGGCAATAAATTGGTACAACAAACGCGGATTTATTCAAATTATTTAGGAAAAATGGAAGTCTTAATCTTGGTTTAAATCCTGAGGGCGATTGGATATAATCCCCGTTACTCCTTTTTTAATAAGGACCTCGGCTTTTTCTTTATCGTCAACTGTCCAACACCAAGATTCTTTATCTTTCTTTTTCGTAAAGCATTTATAAGAAGGCTTTAAAATATCCGGCCTACAAAATAAAAGCCCCCTGCCCTTTTTTAAAAAAAAGAGATTATCGGGATGATTATCATAGATTAAGGCTGTAGGAATATCGGAACATATCTTTGAAAAATATCTTATAGCAAATGGATTAAAAGAAGAAACCAAAAACCTCTGAGGATTTTCGGGTAAAACTTTTAAAATATCCTTTAAAACCTGATAAGTTTTTTCTACAACTCCCTTATATTTTAAGTTATCTATTTTTATTTCTATATCGACATAGATATCGGAGCCTAGAAGTTTTAGGACATCATAAAGTAAAGGAAGTTTTTCACCTTCATATTCTTTTGAAAACCAAATACCGAAGTCATATTTTTGTAATTCTTCCCAAGATAAATCTTCAACTTTTAGATCAGGAGCTTCAATAATCTTTCCGTTTTCATAAATTCTTCCTGTACGCTTAATTGAGGAATCATGAATAACCGCAAGTTCTCCGGTTTTGGTTAAATGCACATCCAGCTCCACTCCGGGGATTCCCAGCTCTACAGCCTTTTTAAATGAGGCAATCGTATTTTCAGGAGCTAAACTTGAAACTCCTCGATGACCAAAAAGAAGAGGTCTTTTTGCATTAGGCAAAATTTTTTTATGCATATTCCTTTTCCTCATAAATTAAATAATCTTTATTTTTACTATAGCTATTATAGCAAATATAGTTTATACTGTTAAGGTATTAAATAAATATTGGAGAAGCTATGAAACAAAAAGAAGGATTTAGAAAATACCTTCCGATAACTTTTTTAATCGGAGCAGGTTTTTTTACGATGGGACTCATGGATCCATTGTATGACAGTTATGTAACGATTTTTTTAAGCCGTTATATTCCTTTTAAATGGCTTGTCGGAATATTGATGTCTATCGATAATGTTCTGGCAATATTATTAATCCCCATCGTTTCGGCATGGTCGGATAGAACCCGTACAAAAATAGGAAGACGAATGCCGTGGATTATAATTCTGCTTCCATTGTCGGCAATTACTTTTAGCTTTATTCCATATGCAGCAAAAAATTCTTTGGCGGCATTGATAATTATTCTTGCCCTTCTGAATTTATTTAAGCAATCGGTGCGGGGTCCAGTAATTGCTTTAATGCCGGACATTGTTCCTGCCGAATTCCGCTCTCAAGGGAACGGAGTTATAAATACCATGGGAAACATTGCCGCAATAGTAGGAACCTTATTTTTAGCCCGCCTAATGGATGTAGATACTGTCCTTCCAATTATAGGGCATACAAAGGATGTCCTTTCATTTCCGGCAGCGGGTCTTTTGGTCATCCTTGCAACCCTAATGCTCTTTTTCTTTGTAAAAGAAAAAAATGCGCCCCTACACGATTCTTCTGAAAATGAAGAAGAAAAAGTGCCGTTTCTACAGGCAATGAAAACCGTATTGGCAGGCAGAAAAATCGAAGACGAGGAAAAACCCGATAAGAGCGCCTTATTTGTTCTTGTTTCTCTTTTCTTATGGTTCCTAGGCTATCAGGGAATGCTGCCATACATCGCCGAGTACAGTATAAAACATTTCGGCGTATCGACAGGACAGGGAGCATTTGCCGCAGGAATGGTAGGAATAGCCTCAGCCCTATCAGCCATTCCAATGGGATATGCTGCAAGTAAGTGGGGACGAAAAAGAATGATAAGAATCGCATTGGTAGTTGTTGCGAGTTTGTGTTTGGCTCAATTTTTCTTAACCGAAATTGCAGGTATACTAGGTCTTGCCGGAGGACAATTAAAATACCTATTTTGGGGCTTAATGTTTGTGTTCGGTATTTTTTGGATCTGTATAATAGCCAACTCCTTCCCCATGCTTTGGCAGATGGCTGGCTTTTCGCACATAGGACTTTACACAGGCTTATACTATACCTTTTCTCAAGGAGCGGCAATAATAGCCCCCTTCCTTGCAGGTCTTATAATCGACTTTGCAGGACACAGAGCTGTCTTTGTATACTGTGCATGTTTTTTTCTCCTCGCATGGCTTATGATGGGAAAGGTTACCAGAGGGGAAAAACACGATAAGGTAGAATAATTTTTTAAACTTTATAGGGCAGTTTTAGTTTTGTTATACTTCAATCCGAAAGTCTGTATAACCTCTAGCCCTTACCTCTTCGGAATTAAGGCCTTCAACACGGGCATAAGGATGCTCGTGCTTGAGAGCATAAAGGAATTCTCCCAAAGTATCGGTATCGGCTTCGGCAATAATTTCGACAGAGTAATCGGCAAGGTTTCGAACCCGGCCCTTTACATTGAGGCTCTTTGCAAGAGAACGGGTCCAATACCTGAATCCCACACCTTGAACCCTTCCTTTAACTATAATATGAAGAGCTCTCAAAGCCTCCTTAGCCATTGATACTCCGGAAACCTAGGGCTTCGGCAGTATCCATAGGCTTAATCCCCATACTCTCCGCAAAAGCTATTGCATTCCTGCAGCCCAAAATAGTATGCTCGGGGAAATGAGCATCAGAATTACAGATAATCCTTGCCCCCATATCTGAAGCAAGTTCCCAAAATTGCCTAACCGGATAAATAAACTCATCGCGTCCGGCACGTAAAATTCTTCTTTTAAAAGTACCGTAGCCGTTTATTTCTATAGGCACATCAAGATCAATTGCCGCCTGAATTAAGGCCCTTGAACAGGCCAGATGGTCTGAATCTATATTTGAAACATCAGCTAAAAAAAGATCGGGATGGGCTAAAAAATTATAAAGACCTGATGCCATCCCTTCAATCGTAAAATCAATGTAACCGAAAAGCTCCTTTTTTGTAAGGGTCGGCGCATATTCCAAGCGGCCGTCTACATCATACCAGTGAGAACCTAAAACCAAAAAATCGGACTTCAGTTCCTCCCTCAAAAAATCCTTGTACCAGCTCTTATAGCGGGGATGCCATTCGCACTCAAAACCGAAATATACGGGAAAAGGCGCATCAATGGCAGCTTCTTCTACCATGCTCTTATAGAGATTTACCTCATATTCCCCCATACGGCAATAATCCCACGAAGAATCGGGATAGGGACAATGGTCTGAAAAACCTAAGGCTGAACAGCCGGCCTTAATCGCTTCTTTTACATAATCGATCGGCTTCCCTTCAGCATGTTTACACAAATAAGTATGGGTGTGAAAATTGCTTATCAAATTATTCGTTTTCATCGGCCTTAATTTTATTTATTATAGAAGCCTTTGTCAATCGGCGAAACTATATACAAAAATATGGAATTTTGTGAAAAAATGCTTGAAAAAAAATGAATCCCATGCTACAGTTAAGCTTTAAAGATAAGATTAATGAATGATAATAAAAAAATCAGCCAAAAGCTCTGGGCGCAAAACAAGTATTTGGTTTTAAGCAAGTCTCAAAAAATTTATAAGGATATAAGAGAGCTTTTAAAAAAAGAAGACATAGCCCCTGATGAAGTGCAGCTCCTAATTGATCAAGCCATTAAACTTGAAGAAAACCCAAAAGAAGTAATCAATTCCCTTCAGCACATATGGGGCTATTTTAAAAATTGCGCAGAAAAAAACGCAAAAGAAAAATTTTTAAATATGATTGAGCTATATAAATATGGAAAAATAAATAAAAAAGAAATTTTAATCTATCTTTTAACCTTGCTAAAAAAATATCCTAATAAATATTTAGAAGACTCAAATATTTTTAAGGAAGAGGAAAATTAACATGAGACTATGGCATCAAAACCTGATAAACAGATTACCCGCACAACAGCTATTAGAGCAGCACAGAGAATAATGTGCATTGCGAGGAAACGGCCGGGGCAAAAAAAGTCCTCCATACGGCGAACTAAAGAAAATCAAAAAGACAAGTCCTATTTACAAGGAGCATGATGAAAAATATATGCAGGAATGTATTACTAATCTCCGTGAAAAAAATATAGAGATATAAAAAACGCCCGCATCCAAGGCGGGCGTTGTGCAAAAAAGGCTTAAAAATTTATTCGGCTGATGCTTCAGCGGGTTTTTCTGCAGGGGCTTCTGCAGCCTTTTTATTCTTAATGTTTGCTCTGCATATTTTGCAGATCTTTGTTTTTGCACCGTTAATCTCTTGTTCGTACAAAACTTTGATTCCGGTTTTGTTACATACGGGGCATACCCCGCGTCCGCGGTTTTGCTCTGCGCGGATTCCCTTACCTCTATGAGCCTTTGACACGGTTGTACCTCCGATTTGATGAACTATCTACTACCTGATCGGTATTTTTTTTGTGTTCTGATTCACCCTTTGACGATTTAAAACCTGCTTCTTTCTTGGAAGTCTTTTTGTCATCGGATTTTTTTGAATCATCTTTTTTCTTTGTATCCTTTTCCTTTTTTTCAAAGTCATAGTCTACAAGTTCCAAGATAGCAACATCAGCTGCATCGCCTTCACGGAAGCCGATTTTTAAGATACGGGTGTAACCGCCGTTTCTGTCTTTCATTCTAGGACCGATATCGCTGAATAGTTTTTTTACAATATCATCATCCCAGATATACTTTGCAGCATGACGCCTGTTGTTGAATGTATCAACCTTTGAGCGTGTAATCAATTTTTCCGCAGTTCGGCGTACTTCCATCGCTTTTTGTTTTGTTGTCGTAATCCGCTCGTACTTAAATAGCGATGTAACCATATTTCGGTGCAAAGCACGGCGATGTGCAGTTGTACGCGAAAGCGGATTAAAGCCGTTCTTATGCTTCATCTGTTTCTTCCTTCTGTCTTGATACTTTTATCGTATTTTTTAGATGACTGTAATCAGTCATACCCAAGCGCAAATTGTATTCCGCCAATTTAGCATGAATTTCATTTAAAGTCATTCTGCCGACATTGCGCATACTTTCGATCTCATCTTCCGACTTCTGAGCCAGTTCGCCGAGAGTTTTAATACCGGCCGAGTCCAAGCAGTTTTTAGCCCGAACGGAAAAATCGAGAGTATTAATCGAAGTTGCTAAAAGCTGTTTAATTACCGCTTCTTCATTATCATCTTCATCTTCACCGAGATAATCATTTTCATTAAAATTAATAAAGATGGAAAAATGATCTTTTGCAATTTTTGCAGCTTCGCCCAAAACATCTTCAGGTCTGACCGTACTGTCAGTCCAAATTTCAAGAATGAGCTTATCGTAATCGTTTCTTTGTCCTACTCTGCAAGGTTCAATAGCATAGCTTACTTTTAAAACAGGACCGTAGATTGCGTCCATCGGAATAGTTCCGACAATTTCAATGTATTTTTCATTAACTTCTGCCGGTACATAACCTCGACCGAAATCTACTTGAACATCAAACGAAACATTAGCACCCTTCATAAGTTCCATAACATGAAAAGGTTCGCCTAAAATTTCAAGCTGTCCTTCAACGGCAAAATCTTTGCTGGTTATCGACGCAGGCCCCTTAAATTCAAAATGAAAGTCACCTTGTTCCGACTCATCCGATAAACGGAGGCGGATCTGCTTTAGTTTATTCAAAATTTCCAGCGTATCTTCGGAGACGTTCGGAATATTTTCAAACTCACTTGAAATTGTGTGGGGTACACCGTCGGCATCATGCGATGTTATAAGCACTGCCGATATGGCATAACCTTGAATTGAGGACAATAAAATTCTCCTCAAACAATTTCCGATTGTTGTTCCAAAACCGGTCTCAAAAGGGGATGCCGTAAACTTACCATAGCTTTCGGTTGATTCTTGCTGAGCAAATTCCAAGCCTTTCGGCTTCTTAAATCCTTTTAAAAGATTTTTACGGGCCATTCACGTCTCCTTATATTCGGCGCGTCTTCTTGGGACGGCAGCCGTTGTGCGGAATGGGAGTTACATCGCTGATTGAGCGAACCTTTAATCCCATTGTTCCAAGCGTTCTGATAGCCGATTCACGGCCGACTCCGGGACCTTTTACAAAAACATGAACTTCATGCAAGCCGTAGGGCTGGCACTTTTGTACAGCTGTTTCCGCAACGGTTTGAGCCGCAAAGGGTGTCGATTTTTTGGCACCGGCAAAGCCTAAGCCGCCTGAAGATGCCCATGAAAGAACATTTCCCTTTAAGTCGGTTATCGTAATAATTGTGTTATTAAAGGTTGCTTGAATATAAACATTGCCTTCATATATGCTTTTCTTTTCTTTTCTTTTCTTTACAGTAGCCATGTTTTAATTACCTCCAACCACGATTATTTCTTCTTACCGGCAACGGTCTTCTTCTTACCCTTGCGTGTTCTGGCATTTGTCCTAGTTCTCTGTCCGCGTACCGGGAGACCCTTTCTGTGTCTTTGACCGCGGTAGCATCCGATATCCTGAAGACGCTTGATATTTAAAGCCACTTCGGTTCGAAGGCGGCCTTCTACCTTGTATTCTCTGTCAATCACTTCACGGATTGCAGCTAACTCGGCTTCATCCAAATCATTCATTTTTTTCATCGGATCAACCTTTGTAGCTTCACAAATTTTGTTTGCCGATGAAGTCGAAATTCCATAAATGTATGTTAATGAAACATTAACATGTTTGTTAGGGAGGTCAACTCCCGCAATACGAGCCATTATCCAGTGTCCTCCGTTAACCTTGTCTTTGTTTATGCTTAGGATTTGTACAGATTATCCGTACTATTCCGTTGCGCTTAATAACCTTACATTTATCACAAATAGGTTTTACACTTGTTCTAACCTTCATATTCACTCCTTCAAAGAATGTATTCTATATCATTCTTAAAAAAAATTCTATAGGTTCCTTGATCTTATCTTGCCTTTTTTAAGCAAGCCGTCATGATGGTGCATTTTAAGCAAAGCTTCAACCTGGCTCATTGTATCCAAGTCAACACCAACCAAAATAAGCAATGAAGTTCCTCCCATCAACATAGAAATATTTCTGGGGAAACTAAATGCCCATTGAATTACAGTAGGAAGTACTGCAATCGCAGCCAAATAAAGCGAACCGGGCAATATCAATCTGTTTAAAATTTTCTGTAAATATTCTTCAGTTTTGTCGGTTCTAATTCCCGGAATCGATCCGCCGTTTTCCCTTATTTGTTTTGCTATTTCCGTTGGATTAAGTGCAACCTGTGTGTAAAAGTAAGCAAAGAAAATAATCAAAACAACATACAGAACGTTATACCCCCAGCCGTCCGAGCGCAAAAATCTTGCAACTGAAGCCAACCAAGAAACATTCGAGCCCCACATCTGCGAAAGCATGAGGGGAAAGGTTAAAAACGATGAAGCAAAAATGATGGGAATAACACCCGAGGGGTTAATCTTAAACGGAATATAGGTATTCTGTCCGCCATACATTTTTCGGCCGATAACGCGCTTTGCATAATGAACCGGTATTTTGCGCTGGCCTTGTTGTTCGTAAACAACCAAGGCTATAATTCCTACAAACATCGCAAAAGCAATAATTACAAAAACAAGGTTTAATTCGTTATTGCTTACAAGCTTGATCAATTCCCAAACAGCCTGAGGAAGACGGGCAACGATACCTGCAAAAATCAACATTGAAATACCGTTTCCGATACCTCTTGAAGTTATCTGTTCACCCATCCAAACGGTAATCATAGTACCTGTCGTTACCGTAACCATTGTAATAAACAAGTGCAAAACAGGACTTGAAATTACAACAGCACCGGGTATTGCTCTGGCCCATGTACCTACAGCGGAAGATTGAAGAAGGGCAACAAAGACGGTAACTATTCTTGTCCAAACCTGAATCTTTTTGCGTCCTCCGTCTTCTTCCGCTATTTTTTTAAGGCGCGGGAAAATAATCATGGCAAGCTGCATCAATATCTGAGTCGAAATATAGGGCATTACACCGAGCATAAATACCGAAAAGTTCGAAAACGCTCCTCCGACAAAGAAGTCCATGTGATCTGCAAAAGCATTTCCCTGGCCTTGTCGGAAATACATCGTAAGAGCCCCAGGATCGATACCGGGGATGGTGAGTACCGACCCTAAGCGGAAAACTGCTAAAACTATGATCGTAAAGAAAATACGGCTTCGTAAATCCTTTATTTTGAACATATTTGCAAATACATTATTAGCCATTTTTTACCGCCTTTTATGCTTCAGACTGAACTATTGTTCCGCCTGCCTTTTCTATTTTTTCCTTAGCCGATGCCGAAATTCTATCGACATCAACCGTCAATTTTTTTGTTATATCTCCCGTTCCCAAAACTTTAACATAAAGAGAACCTTTTCGGAGAAGACCTTTTTGCATTAAGGATTCTTTGTTGACGGTCTCGCCGTCGCTGTACTTTGTTTCGAGCATGGCAAGGTTTACAACATAGAATTCCTTTTTAAAAGGATAGTTTGAAAATCCTTTTTTTGCAACACGGCGATACAAGGGCATCTGACCGCCTTCAAAGCCGGCATAAACCTTGCCGCCTGAACGGGCTTGCTGACCCTTATGTCCCTTTCCGGAAGTTTTTCCCCAACCGGAAGAAGAACCGCGTCCTACAATCTTCTTTTTATGAGTTGCTCCTGCAGGAACAGTTAAATTAAATTCGGACATTAGTTTAACTCCTTAACTTCAACCAAGTGAGCAACGCGTTTTACCATACCTAATACGGCAGGATTTGCATCATGCTCAACTGTGGAATTAAGCTTTTTTAATCCCAAAGAGCGGATAGTCGAACAAACCGGCTGCTTTTGACCGATTGTACTTTTTACTAATTTTACACTAATTCTCTTTGCCATTTACTTACCCCCATACATCCAAAAGGGTTTTTCCGCGGCTCTTAGCAATTTTTTTGCCGTCCATCAAAAGACTTGCGGCATCAAAGGTTGCCTTAACTACGTTTACTGCGGAGCTTGATCCCAATGACTTTGAAAGCAAGTCGGTTGCACCGGCAGCTTCCATAATAGCACGGATTGTGCCGCCTGCGATAATTCCCGTACCGGAACAAGCAGGGCGCAAAAGAACCGACGAACCCTTGAACTTGCCTTGAACCTCATGAGGAATTGTACCGTTTTTAAGCGGAAAGGTTACCATGTTGGCTTTTGCCTTTTCGATACTCTTTCGAATAGCATCGCTTACGTCATTTGCCTTACCGAAACCGTATCCTACTCGTCCTTTTTGATCGCCGACAACAGTTAGAGCAGAAAAGGAGAACCTGCGTCCGCCCTTTACAACCTTAGCTGTTCGGTTCAATTTAACAAGCTTTTCAACATATTCTTTATCGGTATGCTGGTTATCCCGTTTTGATTCTTTTTGATGACTCATAACCTCTCCTAAAACTTAATTCCTGTTTTTCTTGCACCGTCGGCAACGGCCTTTACAACACCGTGGTAAAGATATCCGTTCCTGTCAAAAACAACAGTGTCAATATTTTTTTCCTTGAGGCGCTTGCCGATTTCTTCACCGACCTTTGCCCCAGATTCAACATTAACCTTAAGCGATCGAAGAGCTTCTTCCATTGTAGAAACGGCAGCCAATGTCTTGCCCTCTACATCGTCAATAACCTGAACCGAAATGCGCTTATTGCTTCGGAATACGGTCATGCGCGGACGTTCTGCAGTACCGAAAATAGACTTTCGAATGTGCATCTTTCGCTTAAATCTTTTTCTATCTTTATCATTACGTTTTTTGTCCATAATACTACCCTTACTTTACACCGGACTTACCGACTTTTCGTTTGATGATTTCGTCTTCGTAACGAATTCCCTTGCCCTTATAGGGTTCAGGGCCTCTCAACTTTCGTACCTGTGAAGCAAACTGTCCGACCGCTTCTTTTGAAGCTCCCGAAATAATAACTTTCAGCTGGTCAACCTTTACTTCAATTCCTTCGGGAATAATAACGGAAAAGTCGTTTGAATAACCCAAAGCCATTACAAGGAGTTTGCCTTGAACTTCGGCTCTGTAACCTACACCATTGATTACCAAGGTCTTTGTAAAGCCTGTGCTTACACCGGTTACCATGTTGTTAAGAAGGCTTCGGTATAAACCGTGATAAGCCCTTGTCTGAAGTTCATCATCTTTTCTTGTTACAAGAACATGATCGCCTTCAATCTTAAAATCAACAGCTTCAGTGTGATAATCTTGTGAAAGTTTTCCCTTGGGGCCTTCAACGGTAAAGATACCGTTTGCAACGTTCACTTTTACACCTGCAGGAATAGCAACAGGCATTTTTCCAACTCTTGACATATTGCTCCTCCTACCAAACCTTGCAAATAAGCTCGCCGCCTACTTGGCTTTCGCCGGCTGCTTTTCCGGTAATGATACCCTTTGAAGTCGATACAATAAGAGTACCGTAGCCGTTAAAAACCCTCGGTAAGCTCTTATAACCTAAATATACTCGGCGGCCGGGTGTGGAAACTCTTTCGATTCCGTGAATAACCGAAGATTCTTTATCATCATATTTTAAGAATACGCGGATATTGCCGGCACCTTCCTGGGTCATTTTTTTAAAGTTTTTAATATACCCTTCCGATTTAAGAATACTGATAATTTCCCACTTCATCTTTGAAGAAGGAACATCAACCGATTCGTGACCGGCTGAAGCAGCATTTCTAATTTTAGTAAGCATATCTGCTATTGGATCTGAAACACTCATTATCGTTCCTCCTACCAACTTGACTTTGTAACGCCGGGGATTTGCCCTTCGCTTGCCAATTTTCTAAAACAAACACGGCACATTTTGAACTTTCGCAGATAACCTCTGGGGCGTCCGCAAACCTTGCATCTGTTATACTGCCGTGTCGGATACTTCGCTTTTCTGTTAGCTTGATTAATTTTTGCAACTGTAGCCATGAAATCCTCTCTTACTTCCTAAAGGGCATACCAAACTTTGCAAGAAGCGATCTTGCCTCTTGATCAGTCTCGGCAGAAGTTACTACGTTCACATTCAATCCTGAAATGCGTTCGATTTTATCGAAGTCGATTTCGGGGAAAATGATCTGCTCGGTAATACCCACTGAATAGTTTCCGCGACCGTCAAAACCGTTCGGGTTAACTCCGCGGAAATCCTTAACACGCGGCAAAGCAACATTGATAAAGCGGTCTAGGAATTCATACATTCTAGCACCGCGCAAAGTTACCATTGCCCCAATCTCATTTCCCTCACGAAGTTTAAAGTTTGCTATACTCTTTCTTGCCTTTGTTTTCACAGCTTTTTGACCGGTGATTGTTTCAAGGTCAGTTACTGCAGCATCAAGTAGTTTCCTATTCGTGAGAGCTACACCAACGCCCATGCTTACTACGACTTTTTTAAGCCGAGGAATTTGCATAACGGAACTGTAGTTAAATTCCTTTTTAAGCTCGGGCATGATTTGTTCTGTATAGACTTTCTTAAGCCGAGGTACGTAATTACTCATTATAACGCTTCTCCACACTTACGGCAAATTCTTATTTTTTTGCCGTCCTTTATTTCGTATGCAATACGGGTTTTTCCGCATTTTTTGCATATAACCATAACATTGGATGCAGATATCGGAGCTTCAATTTCTACAATTCCGCCCTGATCCTGCTGGCTTCTTTTGCGCATGGCTTTTTTTATCATATTAAGCCCGCCGACGATAACCTTGTTATCCTCCTGCAAGACCTTTACGACTTCGCCCCGCTTGCCCCTTTCCTTGCCTGCAATAATTTCAACACTATCATTGCGGCGAATCTTCATCTTTCCTGCCATAAACTCTCCTTAAAGAACTTCCGGAGCAAGAGAAACTATCTTCATGAAATCGTGATCACGAAGCTCTCTGGCTACAGGGCCGAAAATACGTTTTCCCTTAGGGTTTTTATTATCGTCAACAATTACGCAAGCGTTATCGTCAAAGCGAATATAAGTTCCGTCGGGACGGCGGTATTCTTTTGAAACACGCACAATAACGGCTTTTTCTACCGTACCTTTTTTAATAACCGATGTGGGCAAGGCTTCTTTTACTGCCACAACGATTATATCCCCAATACCTGCGTATCTGCGTTTTGATCCGCCGATAACCTTAATACATTCGACGAGTTTAGCGCCTGAGTTATCGGCAACGTTTAATCTTGTTTCAACCTGTATCATTTACCTTAACTCCTTGCCTTACTTAGCCCGCTCAATAACTTCAGTAAGCATCCAAGCCTTATCCTTACTGATGGGCTTATGCTCTACAATTCTTACGGTATCGCCGATGTGAGCCGTATTCTCTTCATCGTGAGCCTTGTATTTTTTACTGCTCGATACGTATTTTTTGTAAAGCTTATGAAGCTTTTTGGTTCGGACTTCAACGACGATGGTTTTATTCATCTTGTCGCTTGTTACGATTCCGACAAACTCGCGCTTCCCGATTTTTTTTGTATTTTCTGTTGTTTCCACGGGTTAAGCTCCTAATTTGCACCTTCTCCGGCCAATTCTTTTTGGCGGATAAAGGTATTTAACATCGCTATTTCACGACGCATACTTCTCTTTTCAAGCGGGTTGTCCAAATGGCCTACCACAGCTTGAAATCTCAAATCCATGTATTTTTGCTTTAGATCATTGCGTTTTGAAACAAGTTCCTTATATGACATTTCTCTGTACTTTGACTTATTTTTCATTTTAAACGCTCCTTAGTCGGCCTGAATCTGCTCGGCAAACCTTGTCTTAAATGGAAGCTTGCTTCCTGCCAAGGTCATAGCTTGTTCGGCCAAATTCTTATCAACACCGGCTAATTCAAAAATAATAGTTCCGGGTTTTACAACCGCTACCCAGTATTCGGGGGCGCCTTTTCCGCCGCCCATTCGAACTTCAGCGGGTTTCTTTGAATAGGGTTTATCCGGAAAAACTCGAATCCACAATTTTCCGCCTCGCTTAATCTTACGATTTAAAGCAACACGGGCAGCTTCAATTTGTCTGTTTGTAAGCAAAAAAGGCTCAAGAGAAACTAAGGCGTAATCGCCGAAATCGATGTTGTTGCATCGTGTAGCTTCGCCCTTGATTCTACCGCGCTGAACCTTTCTATGTTTTACACGTTTGGGACTGAATGCCATAATTATTGCCTCCCTGCTTGAGCGGGCTTTTCAGTGCGGGGTCTTCTTTGCTTTTTGAGCAAGGCTCCTGCATCTTCTTTTTGTTCTCCGCCAAACATCATTCCGCTGTAAAGCCATACCTTAACACCTATCTTTCCATAGGTTGTATCCGCTTCAGCAAAACCGTAGTCTATATCTGCCCGAAGTGTGTGAAGAGGAACGCGTCCTTCCTTCATTTCTTCGGTTCGCGACATTTCAGCACCGCCTAAGCGTCCTGAAATTCTAATCTTTATACCTTGAGCACCGGACCTCATCGTATTAAAACAAGCCTGCTTTAATACCTTTCGGAAAGAAGCTCTTCCGGCAAGCTGGCGTGCAACGTTTTGAGCAACTAAAGCAGCCCTTAATTCGGCTCTCTTTACTTCCTTAATTTTGATTTGCACTTTTTTGCCGAGCTTTTTCTGTATAATAGCTCCGATATTTTCGATATTGGCACCTTTTACACCGATTATAACGCCGGGACGAGCCGTGTGAATCATAATCGTAATCCTCTGGGGATGACGGATGATTTCAACTTCGGCAATGTCGGCATTTTTACATTCAGGAATTTCCTGAATCATAGCTCGAATCTTTAAATCCTCAAGCAACAAGTCGGCATAATTTCGGGGGCCTGCATACCAGCGAGACGACCAAGTTTTGTTTATACCAAGTCTTAATCCTGTAGGGTTTACTTTCTGTCCCATATCTACTCTCCTGCTCTCTCGTCAACGACAACTGTGATATGACACATTCGCTTTAAGAGAATGTCCGCACGGCCCTTGCCGCGACACCAAATTCTTTTTAGCCTGGGCCCTTCGTCAATCATAATTTCCTTAACAAAGAGCATATCTTCATCAAGCTGCTTATTTTTGTAAAGAGCATTTGAGGCAGCCGATTTCATAGTCTGAGAAATTAAGACGGCTCCTTTTTGAGGCATATTTTCCAAAATAGCCATTGCTTCCGGATAAGGCTTGTTCTTTACGACGTTTGCCACCGGTCTTACCTTGGTAGGTGATGCAATAAGAAATTTCGTTGTTGCTCGATATCCTGTTCTTTCAGTCATCTTCATTCACCTATTTTCCAACCTTCTTGTCAGAGTTTGCATGTTTGCGGAATGTGCGCGTAGGAGCAAACTCTCCAAGCTTATGTCCAACAAGATTCTCGGTTATATAAACCGGAATCCACGTCTTGCCGTTATGTACCGAAATAGTGTTACCGACCATTTCAGGTATAATTGTAGAACAGCGGGAATAAGTCTTAATCGGTTTCTTCTTACCCGATCTGTTCATCTCGTTTACATTCTTAAAAAGACTCTTTGCAATAAAAGGTCCTTTTTTAACTGATCTTGACACTTGTGCAGCCCCCTAATTCTTCTTCTTTCGTCTTGAGACAATGAAGCTATCCGAAGGATTGCGCTTCTTGCGGGTCTTATAACCCTTACAAGGCTGTCCCCAAGGAGTAACGGGATGTCGTCCCTTTCCTCGTCCTTCACCACCGCCGAGGGGGTGATCAATCGGGTTCATAGCCATACCGCGAACGGTGGGTCTGATTCCAAGCCATCTTGATCGACCGGCTTTGCCAAGACTTGTATTCATGTGATCTTCATTGCCGACTTCGCCTATTGTTGCATAACATTTTTTGTTTACTAAGCGAGTTTCTCCGGAAGGCAATCTTATGGTAACATATTCGCCTTCTTTTGCAGCAACCAATGCGCCGGCACCTGCCGAACGCGCCATTTGTCCGCCTCTTCCGATCGTAAGCTCAATATTATGCACGGTAAAGCCGACGGGAATTGCTTCCAAAGGAAGAGCATTTGCAACATCCAATGTAGCCATTTCGCCGCTCATAATCTTTTGACCGATTTTTAAGCCTTTGGGAGCGATGATGTATCGTTTTTCTCCGTCAGCGTAAAAAATCAATGCAATATTTGCACTGCGGTTAGGATCATACTCGATTGTCCTTACAGTGCCCGGAATACCATATTTGTTTCGCTTAAAATCGATTTGTCGGTATTTCTGTTTATGTCCGCCGCCTTGGCCTCGAACTGAAATGCGTCCTCTTGAATCGCGTCCTGCTCTGTTCTTTTTGCCTGTAGTCAAAGACTTTTCAGGCTTTTGAGCTGTAATTTCATCTTTTCGCAAATCAATTCGTCCGCGCAATCCTGGCGTCATCGGCTTATATTCTTTTAGAGCCATTTTGCTATCCCCTTAGCATAAGCACATTAAGGCTTACGCACCTTCAAAAATCTTAATTGTCTCGCCCTTAGCAAGCTTTACGGTTGCCTTTTTCCAAGATGAAGTTTTACCTTCCTTGTAGCGGAGACGCTTAGTCTTTCCTCGAACATTAACAACAGTACAATCGGTAACTTTTACATTGAACAATCTTCGTACTGCTTCCTTTATCTGAATCTTGGTAGCCTTAGGCGCTACTTTGAAAACATATTTGCCCTGCTCGCGAAGTTCTGTGCTTTTTTCCGTAAGAACAGGCGCGATAAGTATATCATTGTATTCCATTATTATTCGGCCTCCTTACATCCGTAAAATTCAGAAAGATTTTTTGCGGCAGATTCAAGCATAATAACTTTTCGGCCGTAGAATAAATCGTGAGCTCGAAGGCGGTTATATGCCAAGAATGAAAGATGCGGAATATTGCGGCCTGCTCTTTTTACCAAAGAATCATCATCCTTTAGAATAATAACAGCACGCTCACCCTTTGCAAAGTTATTTAAAATCTTTACAAGGTCGCGGGTTTTTCCGCTTTCTACCGTAAAATCTTCTACAACCACTAACCTGTCGTTTTGAGCTTTAAGGCTCAAAATTGACTTCATAGCCAATCTTTTTGCTTTTTTAGGCATAGAATAGCTGAAATCTCTCGGTTTAGGTCCAAAAATAGTTCCTCCTCCGACTAAAAGAGGAGATTTTTTATCACCGCGTCGTGCACGTCCTGTACCTTTTTGGCTGTAAGGCTTGGAATTTGAACCGTGAACCTCAGCTCTGCCCTTTGTACAAGCCGTTCCGACTCGTTTATTGGCTAGTTCATTATTGATGGCGTAGTAAATAACATCATCATTTACGGGAAGACCGAACACCTTGTCATCAAGATTAATTGTCCTCAATTCTTTACCATCGACTGAATAGACTTTCTTTTCCATGTCTTCTACCGTCCTTATTTAGCCCGCTTTACTGCGGATTTTAAGAATACAGTTGCATCCTTTTTACCCGGAACAGAACCGCGAACCATTATAACACCTAATTCAGGATCAATCTTTACGATTTGCAAATTTTGAACGGTAACCTTGTCAAAACCCATCCTTCCGGGCATTGTCGTATTTTTAAAAGAACGACCCGGAGTTGTACAGTGTCCCGTCGAACCTGCTTCACGGTGGAACTTAGAACCATGGCTTGCTCTACCGCCTCCATAGCCCCATCGCTTCATAACACCCTGAAAACCTTTACCTTTTGAAATTGCCGTAATATCTAAAAACGGAACCTTTTCAAAAACCTCTACACCGAGCTTATCACCTACTGCGACTTCTTTGTCAAAATCACGGAATTCCTTTAAAAGTTTTAAAGGCTTGAGGTCTCCGCTGAACTGTCCTGCATAGGGTTTGCTGGTGTGCTTTTCTTTGAGTTCACCCAAACCGAGCACTACTGAAGAGTATCCGAACTTTTCCTTGTCCTTTAGTGCAACAACGGTATTGGGTTCTACCTGAATAACCGTAACCGGCATAAGATGACCGACTTCATTGAAGATTTGGGTCATGCCGATTTTTTTTCCAATCAGTCCAATCATTTAAATTCTCCTAAGGTACGCACCCCTGATTAAAGGCCGTCTACCATTGATTTGATTAAATCTTATTGTTTAATTTCTACATCAACACCGGCTGAAAGCTCCAATGCCAATAAAGCATTCATAACTTCTGCCGAAGGTTCGATAATATCGATTAACCTTTTGTGTGTCCGCATTTCAAACTGCTCACGCGACTTTTTATTTACGTGAGGCGAGCGAAGCACCGTAAACTTGTTAATCCGAGTAGGAAGCGGAATAGGACCGCAAACCTTTGCACCTGCTTTTTGAACAGCCTGTACAATAGCCTTTGAACTCTGATCAACCAACTCTACATCGAATCCGCGAAGCTTTACGCGAATCTTTTCCTTTGTCATCATTTCCTCCGAAGAGATGCAAACGGCACTTACAAAAAGCGCAAGCGCCGTTTTTTTGCATCATTTATTCGATAATGTTAGTTACCTGACCCGAAGCAATAGTTCGTCCGCCTTCGCGAATAGCGAGTTTAAGACCTTGATCCATAGCTATGGGGTGAATAAGTTCACCGATAATCTTTGTATTATCGCCGGGCTTAACCATGTCTGTTCCTTCAGGAAGGTTTACAGTTCCGGTAATGTCGGTTGTTCTAAAATAGAACTGAGGTCTGTAACCTGAGAAGAAGGGACTGTGTCGTCCGCCTTCCTCTTTTGAAAGAACGTAAATCTGAGCTTCAAATTTGGTATGAGGATGAATTGAACCGGGCTTGGCAAGAACCTGTCCGCGTTCAACTTCTTTCTTTTCAATACCTCTCAAGAGAAGACCTACGTTATCTCCTGCTTCACCCTGATCAAGAAGTTTGTTGAACATTTCGATACCGGTAACAACGGTTTTCTTTGTGGGCTTAATACCTACAATTTCAACTTCTTCGTTCATCTTGATAACACCGCGTTCGATTCTTCCTGTAACAACGGTACCGCGGCCCTGAATTGTAAAGATATCTTCAATGGGGAGAAGGAAGGGTTTATCCGAATCGCGGACAGGATCCTTGAAGTATTCATCCATTGTTTTAAGAAGCTCCTCAATGCAAGCCGTATCTTCAGCAGTTGCACCCTCTTGAAGAGCCTTAAAAGCAGAACCCTTGATAATGGGTGTGTCTTCGGGGAAACCGTAAGATGTCAAGGTCTCTCTAACTTCTTCTTCTACCAATTCTACAAGTTCGGGATCATCAACAAGGTCAACCTTATTAAGGAAGACGATGATTGAAGGTACACCTACCTGACGGGCAAGAAGCAAGTGTTCTTTTGTCTGAGGCATAACCGAGTCCGGAGCAGAAACTACAAGAATAGCACCGTCCATCTGAGCAGCACCTGTGATCATGTTTTTAACATAGTCAGCGTGGCCGGGGCAGTCGATGTGTGCATAGTGTCTCTTATCGGACTGATATTCCAAGTGTCGGGTATTGATAGTAATACCGCGCTCTTTTTCTTCCGGAGCATTGTCGATCTCGTCATATTTTAGAAGCTTATCACCATACTTCTTTGCACAATACGTAGTGATCGCTGCCGAAAGAGTGGTCTTACCATGGTCAACGTGACCGATGGTACCAACATTCATGTGAACTTTCGTTCTGTTAAATTTTTCCTTTGCCATGAGATCCTCCTAAAAGACGTAGGCAAGTCTAATATTTCCCGCATTAAAAATGACGAGATTAAAAAGTTAACCGGTCTTTCGTAACCGAAAAACAAGCTTAACTAAAGAAACAAACCGGAGAAACATAAGACAGTGATTAAAATCAGATAAGATTTAAGCATTTTCTTTATTTCAAAGAAAAAAGCTTTTTATCCACCGCCCATAGGTTTTCGGACAGCATTCGGACCCACCTGATCACCTGTAAACCGTAACTCCGATGACTGGTTTGGCATCCTGCGAAGTTTTAAAGATTTCTTTCCTCATTTGCTTAAACAAGGACGGCATCCGCCTGCCTAAAAGGCTTTACGGCAATGCAAAACTTCTAAAGAATACCGATTTAAAGCCCTTTTTAGGCCCTAAATCATAATTTCAATATCAGCGTTCCTTATACCATAAAGAATAAAAAATGTCAATATCTTTTAGCCAAACTTTCAATAATTTATGTTAATATCTTTATTCCCAAACCTATACACTTTTTTTTACGAATATGATACACTGGCACCCTTATTTCACATAAAAGGAGACTTTATGCGCGCTTTTTTTAAGCTCTCTCCGGTCTTATTACTTGCAGGTTTGATGATGATTTCAAACATAGAATCTTTTTCAAATGCCTTGGGATTTAAGCTGGACATTTTAATCATAGCCCCTATAGCCGTAATCTATGCTTCCATAGTCGCTATGATAACCGAAAAATTCAAATTCAACGATATTTTAAACTCCGCCGTAGACAATGTTAAGGAAATGCAGCTGGTATTTTTTATCCTTATGTTTGCCTATGCGATGGCCGATGCCTTTATGTCTACAGGAGTCGGAGCTTCTATTATAACTTTAAGCTTAAACATAGGCATTTCCGCCAGAACAGTAGCCCTTGTCGCCTTTTTGGTTTCCTCCGTATTGTCGGTTGCCACAGGAACCTCATGGGGAACCTTTGCAGCCTGTGCTCCTATCTTTTTGTGGATGACCCATATTTTAAACGGGAACTTGGTTTTAAGCATTGCAGCCATTGCAGGCGGCTCATGCTTCGGCGATAACCTCGGTCTTATCTCGGACACAACGGTCGTAAGCTCAGGCATTCACAGGGTTGAAGTTACTCACCGTATGAAAAATCAAGGGCTTTGGTCTCTGGTATGCTTGATTATAGCCGGAGCCTTATTTTTAATTGCAGGCTTAAGCCTCCCAGGAGATGCCGTAAGTCCGCAAAAAGCCATCGAAGCCATTCCTCAAGAGGTTTGGGCAAAATTGGCTGAAGAAAAGCCGGTCGCAGTTGACCTCCTCCATCAGGTACAGCACGGAGTTCCCGTTTACATGGTAATTCCGCTCATTCTGGTTATAGGAATTGCCTTAAAAGGCTACTCTACCCTTCTTTGCCTTGGAGCAGGTATAATTTCATGCTTTATCTTAGGCCGCTTTGCAGGAACGGTTTCAGGCCTTCTTGCCTTTTTTGACATAGTGTATAACGGCTTTGTAGGAGCAGGTTCGTGGGTTATCATAATGATGATGTGGGTAGCAGCCTTCGGTGGAATCATGTCGAAGATGGATGCCTTTAGACCTCTATCAAACCTTGCCGTAAAACTTTCCCGAAACGTAAGACAGCTGATGTTCTGGAACGGTATCATCTCTTTATTAGGAAACGCAGCCCTTGCCGACGAGATGGCTCAAATAGTTACCGTCGGCCCGATTATCCGAGACATCACGGAAGAAAATGTAGAAGGCGATGAAAAGGATCTTTATTCCTTAAAATTGAGAAACGCAACCTTCTCCTCAGCCCTCGGCATCTTCGGTTCCCAGCTGATTCCTTGGCATGTTTATTTAAGCTTTTTTATAGGCATCGCCGGTACGGTATATCCTCTTTATCAATTCAGTCAAACCCAGATAATAAAGTATAACTTTATGGCACATATCTCGGTCATAACCATTCTATTATTTACCCTGTTCGGTATCGACAGAATCTTCCCCAAATTCGGCATCGCAAGCGAACCGAAAGTAAGGTTAAAGAAAAAATAAGAGCAAACAAAAAAAGCTGCACTGAGGGTAAAACACAGTGCAGCTTTTTTAAACTGTTAAAAGTTATTTCTTATCAATAGCGGTCATGGCAGCACGGATAAGTTCCGCTTTCTCGCCGTACCGCTTTTTTATTATGGGTACGACTACATCATAGTTATCACGTTTTTTTGCATCAACAATTTCATAATCCATACCGCCCTTTCGCTTGTACTCCAAGTGCCCCAAATAATAATATTTAAAATCAGGCTGTACTTTTATTTTTACGGCAAAAGGTAAAAAGAAACGAAAAGCTGTTCCCTTAAAAAAGTTATATGTGCAAAAATTTAAAACTATCTCACCGGACCTGGGAACAGGCACTTTTACTGAAATAATATCTTCAGCATCCGCTACAGCAGTAGGTTTATCAAGTTCATCGTTTCCTTCACAATATAAGGATATAGAATCTCCGGGATCATTGCTGACAGGCCTGCCGGTCTCATTGATTATTAAATCAGACATGGGCATCGAGGGAATACTCAGATACTCCTTAAAAAACTCTCTATTAACTGATGGTCTAATCTCCACCGAGAAAACCAAAACAACCTCATTTCTTCCGGGTTTGGAATAATTTTGTGCAAAAGCCGCACAACTTAACAAAAAAATAAATATTATACTAATTGCTTTTTTCATTTTTAAGCTCCTCAATTCTTTTATTTATGACTGTTTCCCAAGAAGTTCCTTTGTAATATTCCTTAATACCTTCTAAAGCAGAAAGTTCATTTTTAACAGAATCTTTTGCCGTATCTTTTTTATAACCCGATCTTGTACGGATATAAGAACCTATGTATTGCAGGCCCGGTTTTTTACATGAAAACCACAGAGTGCTTGATTCGGGCCAGCCTAAAAACGGCCAAAACTGATAGACTGTTGTGTGGGTATAATTTCCGTAAAACCTCATTATAGAATATCTTGAAAACATAAGTCTCAAATTTACTCCGGGCTCCATCGGATAAAAAGACATAACCGAACCTTGAAAATAAATAGGTAAAAAGATTAACGGTTCTTTTTCAGGATTCATCTGAATATACTCCTGATAATCTTTAGCGGTATTATTAACCGGTAAATGCAATGGGGCTTCTTCAACATCCATATGACCGAACATCAAGGTATGCGTTTCAGGCGGTCCGAATTCTTTTTTGTTCAACGTCTTTCCATTAACATAGCCTCCGACACTGGAGCATGACGAAAAGAGAACCAAGGATAAAGTCAAACACAAAAAAATATATTTTTTGTTTAGTTTAGATTTTATCATAAATACCTCCGTAAAATTTAAAATGAATATCCAATACTTACACCAAATCCGTGTAATAGCTTTTTATCTTTGTTAACCTTTGCATATCTGCCGACATAAGCAGTTCCAATCATAAGTTTTTTACCATTGATATCAAAAACAAATCTTATACCCGGAGAAATTTTTGCATGAAGGCTAATAAAATCGGAATTAAGAATAGGAGTTCCAAATCCAACTCCTGCTTGTAAATAAGGCATTATAGTAACCTTATCAGTTATAGACATGGGAAGATTAGGTTCAACAAATGCTAAAAATGAACTTGAAATTGAATCAAGCACACTAAAAAGGCTTGAATCTTTATGGGAAATATTAGAGAGTTTAGGGCGTTGATTTATATTTAGCATACCGCCAATACCAAAAAACCTAAAATTCAATATCATGCCAATCGTTCCTCCTGAAGAAAAACCATAAGGAGTGAAAAGGCCGTTATATTCAGCAAAGTACATGCGGTTATACGGTGATGCAAAAAGGATTGTTGAAGAGTATCCCGATTTTTTTTCTCTGCTTTTTTTCTTTTCCTGTTTATTTTTGGAAGCGTCAACAACTTTTTCATCGGTAAGTTCATTATTTAGTGAAAAATCGGCTATTTTCCAATTTTTATTTTCGACTATCCAACGTAAATATAACTTATCTGCGTTATTATTTTTTAATACTATGTATTTTCCACCGGCATTTTTTGAATCGGATATGTTTTCTACCGAAGAAAATGTTTTATAATCGTTTATATCTTTTTCAAGATTATATGCAACCGCAAATTTTAACGAATCGATAGGAAAAGAAAATATTATTCTTTCTATCAGAGCATCACGTACATAAGAAGGCCCCCTCAGAAGAGTATTCTTCATCGTATCCGGTCCATTTTTTTTGGCATAGTCGGAGCTTATAAGAGAGGCAAGAGTATAAATGCGCCTTAGTCTATCTTCAACTTCTTTTTCATCGGAAAGAGTTTCCTTAGGATACGAAGCTTGTTCTAAAAAGACTGACTCAGCTTTTTTTAACATTTTTTCGGTTTCAGCAGCATTTAAATTAGAAAAACCCAATTTAAAAAAGGAATTTACCGTAGAAAAAGGTATTGCAAAATTTGTAGTTTCCCGTTTGCGGGCTTTTGCCTTATTCACACCGATTACTTCATATCCTTCTGCACCATTTTTGGATGTTATCAAAAGAGGCCCGCCTGAATTTCCTGCATCTATCGGAGCCGAATGCTGTAAAAAAAAGCTGTCTTTTGGATAGAGCGGATCGTCAAATTTTACTTTTTTATTAGTTAATGTTCCTTTTCCTAATTGCCATGAAGGCTTACCGCCTAATCCCGGATAACCTGCAGACCATACATCTATACCCTCACTCAAAGCACCTTGATAAAGGCTCAAACCTTTTTTTATACCTGCATCTGCCGGAATCTCGGCAATAGCAAGGTCATCTTCGGCACTGTTGGCAATAATCTTACAGTTTTCAACTTTTTTTACGATTTTACCATCCGAATCCATCATTTCTACAGAAACAGAATCGGCATATGCACAAACATGATTGTTTGTAACAACATAGCTTTTTCCATTAAAGATATAAATAAAACCCGATCCGAATGAGTTGTCTTTTTCAACTCTTAGCTTAAATACTTCTGCAAAATCTGCATAGCCCAGATCTTCTAAGGTATCTGCAGCTTCATTTACACAATCAACAACATCTTCCTTGTAGTTAGGCCTTACAATGCAAACATAATCTCTCAAATCAGCAAAACACAAAAAATTTAAAACAAAAAAACAAAGGAATATAAATACCTTTTTCACACTTAATCTCCTACAAAACAAAAAAAGCGGTGCAGCGGCAAAAATGCTCCATTTTAAAGAATGGTGTCATTCTTGTATTACCGCACCGCCGACTAACACGAAAGAAGCCTACGGTGTAAAACGCATAAGCTCCGAAAGGCATTACAGGAATTTGCAGCCTTTATTTCGGTATTCCGAAACTTCCGCGATAATAGCATCGACGTCCATAACCATTTCCATCATGCTTACCTGCTCTTCATAGACCGCAGGGTCTATTTGGCTCTTAATTTCCGGTTCTGCCACGTGATAGCATAAGAGTCCCAACGAGACTCCAGCCAACGGACCTGCAAAAGTCGGGTCGCCTACTGTAACAGTTTCGCAGGCTAAACCTGAAGATTCGGCTTCTGCACCGCCCAAAAGAACGATTACGTTCTCAGGACCGTATTTTTCAGCTAAATCCTTGACTCGCTTTTGGTTTTCCAAGTCCATTGCTCCTGCGCTTGTTCAGACAAAGCATTCGGTTGCAGCATATACAACCTCAGCACCTGCCGATTCTGCACAGAGCTTAATAGCCTCCCCGGGAACGCCGTCTCGGTCACCAATGATGATGACTTTTTTGGTTTTCAAATCAACCATAGCATCCTCCTAGGATAAAATTTATTAGGGCAGGATAGCCTGCCCACGGTCTATTAAACCGTATCTTTAAAAAGCCGTTAAAAAAACTTATCGTCTTTTTTCCAGCTTAAAAGATTAAAACTTAAATTAGATATATTTTTTTACCATATCTTCGATTTGATTAATGGTCAAATCGCTTCCGGTAACGCCGTCTTTTCTTTCACCGTCAACATAAATGAGCATTGTAGGAAGACCTAAAACCTGCTCTTTCATGGCAACGCGTCTTGCACCGTCAATATTGAATGAGCAAAACTTTGCTTTTCCGGCATGGCGTTCTGCCATTGCGTGAACATCCGGCATTAATTGTTTACAGGGAACGCATCCGTCCGACCAAAAATCTACAAAGGTTACGCCCTTTGACTGATGAACTTCTTGTTCAAAATTTTCTTTTGTCAATTCAATCATTTTAGTTTCTCCTATAGGTTTATTTTTTCATAGCCATTTTGGCTTTGATATCGTCGATATAGTGGCCTGCCCAGATACCGGCAAGAGCACCGTCGGCTGCAGCCGTAACAACCTGACGTGATTCTTTTTGAATAACGTCGCCTACGCCGTAAATACCGGGTACGTTTGTTTCCATTTTTCCGTTTGTTAGGATGTAGCCGTTTTCATCAAGGTTTACCAAGCCCTGAATAAAGGCTGTCTGAGGATTGTGTCCGATAAATACGAATACGCCTTCGGTATCGAATTTGGAGGTTTCGCCTGTCTTTGTATCTTTTAAGATAACGCTGTCTACAAGGCCGTCTCCGCAAACTTCTTCAACAACTGCATTCCACTTAAAGGCCATTTTGGGGTTGGCAAAAGCCTTTTCCTGAATGGATTTTGCAGCTCTAAGCTCGTCACGTCGGTGAACGATAGTTACCTTGTCGGCAAATTTTGTAAGATACATAGCTTCTTCAACAGCAGAGTCTCCGCCGCCGATAACTACGATTTCGCACTCTTCAAAGAAAGCACCGTCGCATGTTGCGCAGTATGAAACACCCTTGCCCCAGTGCTCTTTTTCGCCCTTACAGCCGAGCTCTCTGGCACTTGCACCCGTTGCAACAACAACAGCCAAGCATTCATACTTTACGCCGTCACTTCCGTGAACAATACGTGTAGGTGAATTGGGAACAAGTTCGATTTTTTCGGCTCTTGCTCTTTTGAATTCAACGCCGAATTTTTCGGCATGTTTTTTAAAGGCTTCGGTCAGAGCAGGACCTGAAGATTCGGGGAAACCGGGGTAGTTTTCGATTTCTTCAGTGATATAGCACTGTCCGCCTTGATTGGGCTTTTCTTCAAGAATAACCGTCTTTAACTTTGAACGGGCTGCATAGATTCCTGCGGCCATACCGCCGGGACCGCCTCCAATTATAACCAAATCATATTTTTCTGACATAAAGTCCTCCTAAATATCTCTGGTTAAATATATCAGTTTTTAGCATTTTAATCAAGATGTACATCTAAACTATGGAAGAACTTAGATAGATTCAAATTTCTTTCACTTGAAAAGACCCGATAAATCGTATATATTAGCAATGAGATACTAATAATAAACTAAGGAGAAAGGCAAAAATCCCCTTAAAAGAAATGAATAAAAAACTTTTTTTTATCATTTTAATCGTATTTTTTTTCTCAAGGCCTTTTTATGCTCAAAAAGTCAGCGAAAAAAAGGATATTGCCGTCTTTGCAACATCTTATTACGGTCGGCATATTTCAAGCGATTTCATTGAGATGATTGATGAAGCGGTTATGAATGTTTTTTTTAACCTTGAACGTTTTAATATAATAGGCTTGGAATACAGACTTGCCTCAACAGATGTAGACATATTTATTGAGCTTATAAACCGCTCGCGAGAAGAAAACACAGAACTGCCCGAATCCGTTTTAATGGGCCTGGAAGCCTTTACAAAAGCAGACTGGGAAAAAACGGTCAATTCTTATTATGTGGTGATGCCTATAATTACAGATTATTCAGTTTCGATGGAACGATATGATGATTTGTTTTGGGGAGAAACGGACGGATATAGGGTAGAAATTGCTTTGGAATTCTACATATATTCTTCAAAAGAAGATTTAAGAGAAAAAATCGATATAAAAATAAGCTCTATTGACAGAACCTATGAGAAAGCATTCAACACGGCACTTAAAAGTCTATCGAAAAATTTAGATCTTGAGCTGCGTAAGATCGAAGCATTTACCATAAAAACAGGTATAATCAAGGCAGAAAAAGGCTCCGTCCACTTTGAACTCGGGAAAAAAATGGGAGTAAAACTTGGAGATGAATATGTTGTTTTAAGTGAAGACGGAAGAAGAGAAATAGGCTTAATTGTTGTTACCGAAACGGAAAGTGATTTTTCGAAAGGATTAATACTTTATTCGAAAAAGCCATTAAATTTAGGTGATGCTATTAAAGAGGTCCCTCACGGGCCTTTCGAATACAGAACTTATGCTCTGGGCGAGTTCGGCCTTTTCTTTGCCAAAAGAGGTTTATATGACGGAGGCGGAACATTCGGCATTAATGTTTCGGGAACGAGAGGCTTTTACCGCTTTAGGCCCTGCTTCGGATTCGAGATGACATTTGACTCTCAAAGTCCTAAAATCCTTTCTATAGGAGCACCTATAACCATATTCGGAGGTGCAGAAATAGGAAATACATATCTTAGGCGTTTACAAATCTTGCCTACAATTCAATTTTATTATACAATGATTGTAACCGATTCTAAAAAAAGTATTCCGATTCCTGCAGGAGCCGGACTTAAAGCCTTTGTACATACAAGTTTTCTTGTAACAAAGAATTTTAAAATAGGAGGCGACGTGGGCATAAAAACGGGAGCAGCCTTTTATAACGGGATAGGTGGAATCCTAAGATTTACCGCCGGAATCGGCTTTACAATAAAATTTTAATTTTTATGGGAGAATATAATGAAAAAGATTTTACTTTTTTTGTTTTTAACTGCACCGATTCTATTTTTTTCCTGTGCAAGCCTTGAAGATGCCTTAGACGTAAAGAAGCCTACTTATAAGGAAACAAAAGAATATATTTCAATGGGAGAGGCTTCTTCCTTTTTACAGGCTATAAATAAGGCAAAAGTGGGAGCGATCAGGCAAGGAGTCATAGATATCATCGGTTCAGAAGCTGAAAAAAACAACTATGAACGAATTGAAGAAGAACTTTACAATACCGAATATCCGAATAAATATGTAGTAAACGAAAAAATGGACGTACTACAAAAATCAAAAAACGGAGGAGTATACATAATTAAAATTAAAATCCCCGTAAAAATGAATGAAGTTTCAGCAGCTCTTTCTAAAGCAGGTATTTTTTATCAAAAACATTCAAGCGATAAAACTATGGATGATATAGTTTTCGGAAACGGACAATCACAAGGAAATCCTCAAGTTTCACAAAAACCTAAGGATGCAGACCTTATTTTAAAAGAAGCCCAAGCTTCTGCCGAAGGCAAAAAAAATCTTCAATTTTTAAATAATTATATCGAAAACATGACCTACATGGTTTTTGATGCCGAAGAATCAGACTCCGACAGATTTTTACTTAAAGCCGCAGTAGAAACGGGAAATGCCTTTCTTTTAAAGCAGGGATATAGAGCTGTAGACTCAAAAGAGGTCGAAAAGCTAAAAAAAGATAATGCCCTCATTTACCAAGAAAGCACCGATGAAGGAATGTCGGTCATTCAGTTGATAGCTCAAAAGTTAAATGCCGATGTATATATGGAAATTGATGCGGTAACCGAAGGCGGTTATGAAACAAGCGGCTACTACGGTTCGGCCAAAATCACCTTAAAAATATTCAATCCGTCTACAGGAGAATTACTCGGTTCTGTTCCATACACAAGCCAAAAAACTTTCAGCCGAGTAAGCAGCTATGATGCTCAGTCTAACGCAATTCAATCCGCAGTAAACAAGGCTCTGCCCATGGCTGTCGATCAAGCTAAGATTCTTTTAGCCAAAGCCTATTCCCGCGGAATACGCTATGAAATTATCATAAACGAAACACCTGACAGCAAGAGCATGGCACGTTTTAGAAAGGCTTTAAGCCAAAACCTCAATGATATAAAAACCTTATATCAATCATCTGCTCAAACAAAATATGCAGTTTCATTTTTCGGAACTATTGATGACCTTGAAGCCGCTATTTACGAGATTGCAGATTCGGTTCCGGGTTTTGAAAATATAAAATTGGTAATGCTAAGGGGTAAGACCTTAACATTTAAATCGGGCTTTTAAATTGGACGTAGATTACGCCCAATTTTAAAAATATATTTGCATTATTTTAGGAGGCAAGATATGAAAAAAGCAATTAAGATTATGTTCCTTGCAGCAGTCGCAGTTATAGCCTTAGCAGGCTGTGCAAACAAATTAAAGCCACTTGGAACAGTATCGAGCAAGGTTAAAAAACCTGAAATGCTCGACCACAAAAACCTTAAATGGGATAAGCCTGTTCCCGGCTGGGTTGCAGAAGAACCAAATGTCATCGAAAAAACTGATGACTATAAGGGTAAGGATGTTTATCTTTTTAAATTTGAGTCGCCCAGATCAAAGAGCTTGGAGGGAGCCGAGCTATGGACAAGAGATTTTTCGGTCCCTTCCGAAATGGCCAGAATGGTTAAGGTAAGAGTAGAAAGCAAGGCAGCTGCTGCCGCTGCAGGCGATAAGGATAAGATTGAAGGTTATCTTGAAGATATAGTCAAAACGATTACCTCCACAAAACTTTCCGGCTTTAAAAAAGAAACCGATTATTGGGTTCAGATGAGATACTTTGATGCCGATGGAAATCCTGATGGAGATGACTATACCTATTTAGTTTTATACAGCATCTCCAAAAAAACATTGGATAAACTCATCCAAAACGCAATCAGCGGAGCAGATGAAGATAAGCCTAAGACCGAAGAAGAGAGAACTGTACGTCAAAGAGTAAAAGAAGCTCTTTCAGAAGGTCTGTAAATCTTTTAAAAATACGGAAGAAAGAAAGGCCTTTATTAAAAGCTATAAAATTTCTTTCTTCCGTTTATCGCTTAAAAATCATCTATCAATAAAAACAAAGACTATGCAGAAAAAAAAACAACCATTAAAAAAAATACTTTTACTGATTTTAACTTTAATCTTATTCTCATGTGAAAGTTATAAAAACAAACCTGAGGAACAGGTGCCTGCTTGGATAGAAAAGGTGCCGGCAAGCGATGCAAATTACGAATACTTTACAGCCTCAGGAACAAATAAAAATTTCACTCTCGCAGAGGCGGATGCAAAAAATAATCTTATAAACGAAATCATACGGTATTTAGGAGTTTCAATAAAAACCGAAACGACAACAACAGCCTTAGGCTCCGTCGAAAACCTTGAAAAAATATTAAAATCGGAAATTTCTCAGTCTTCGGCTGCTAATATAGAAAAATTAAAAATCAAAAACCGCTATACCCAAAAAAACAAAGACAGCCTTACCGTTTATCTTTTGGCCGAATACGATAAAAATGAACTCCGTAAAGAAAGAAACCGCTTATTAAAAATTGCGGAAGAAAAAATTTTATCTGTAAGCGAGCCCGAAAAAAAAGCTGATGAATTTTTTAAGAGTAAAAAATATTATTCTGCGGCCATTTATTATACTAAGGCTGCCTCTGCCGCATTGAGTTCCGGCATAGAAAACGGGGATATAAAATTTAAGCAAAATATTTCAAATACAAAAGAAAGTTTAAAAAAGATTAAGCTTAATTTGCAAGAAGACAGCCTTGAAAATCCATCAAACAAATTTTTAATTCCTATCAATATAGGAACCTTAGAGGAGAGAGTCCCCTTATTAGTCAGCTACAAAACAAAAATAAAAAATAATACTTCCATAATAATTGAAGGCATTGAAACGGATCAAAACGGAACCGCAAATTTTATTTTACATGATGAAAAAATTGAAAGCGAAGGACGCATAAGAATAGAGTTGGATATTTCCGAAATAAAACAGATACTCGGCTCTAAAGATTTTGATGAATATCAAGAAGCCGTTAAGGAGCTTCAGCAAATTGTTTTCAAACAGGTGATCAATTTTGAATTCACAAAACCGGAAAATAAAATAAAAAAGGAAAAAGAACAAAAAGGAACCGTTTCACTTTTTATTGAACAAACTGATAGTAAAAACTCAATCGTTAGAGAAAAACTCTCCGATATTTTAAAAGATATGAATTTTAAAACCATATTCGCAAAAAACGAAAACCAGTCCGCAGATTTTATTATTTATGCAAGGATAGAAACTGATGAAGCTTCAAAAGCTGCCGACGGATTTTTGGTAAGGATTAATGCAGATATAGAAATAAAAAACCTGAACACACAAGAAATTCTTTATAAAAAAAATATAAGCAAAAGAGGCGCCGGTTTTACCGAAAAAGAAGCCCACAGATCGGCTTCAATTGCTATAGCAAAGGCAATAGCCTTAGCCTTTAGCAGAATCGTCGACGAATAATAGAGCAGCTGACAAAGTTCTATATTTATTGTATACTTATATTCATAAACATGTTTTTTTAAGGAGAAACAATTGACGAGTCCTGTTTGGCTTTTTATGGGTCCTGAAATCGGAGAAAGAAATACAGCCGTTGACACGGTATTAAAAACCCTTTCAAAACAATACGGTGATATTGAAACACATACCGTCTATGCAGGAGATACGGGCATGGGAGATATAATTTCTCTCCTGCAAAACGCATCTCTTTTTTCTTCTGCAAAACTTCTTATATTAAAATCCGCAGAGCTTATAAAAAAGAAAGAGGATATAGACCTGCTTACCGACTGGATTCAATCGGTTTCAAAAAAAGAAAATACAAGCGATTCTTTTTTAATTTTAATTTCCGATGAAACATCAATTGCAAAAAAAATAAGCGATACCGTTCCTAAAACTCAGCAAAAAATATTTTGGGAGCTTTTTGAAAATAAAAAACAAGAATGGGTGCGTTCATTTCTTTTTAGGGAGGGCATTGAGATTGAAGATGAGGCAGTCGATGAGCTTTTGGAATTGGTAGAAAATAATACCGATGCTTTAAAAACAGCCTGTTCTCATTTAGTGCTCTATTTTCAAAAAGGTTCACATATAGACCAAGAGAATATCGAAAAACTTTTTGCACACAATAAAGAAGAAACACCCTTCAGCCTTTTTAATGCCTTAACAATGGGAAGCCTTGAAACAGCCTTGTCCATAAGCCAAAAGATAATACTTTCAAAAAATTCTTCGCCGGTTCAGATTATTGCAGGCTTAAGCTACTGCTTTAGACGCTTACAGGACTGGCATAAAATACATAGAGATAATGAATACTTGGATGATTTTGCTTTAAAGCGTTTCGGTTTTTCGGGAAAAACCGCATTAGCACAATACAAAAGAGCTGCAAAACTATGGAATGAGGTTCAGTGCGTAAAAATAATCGCTCTTTTATCGGAAACGGATTTAGAGTTACGATCCTTAGGCACAGGTCTTCAAAATATAGTTATGGATATGTGCTTATATGAAATAGCTTGCAAGTCCGGAAATAAAATAGAAAAATATACCGCAGATAATATTTAAAAGTCTTAGGTTAGGTTGTATAAATTATCCTCAAGTAAATTATAAAAACAAGAATTGTGAAACTCCGAAGAAAATTGTTCAGGAGTAAAAATCTGTTTTGCTTTTTGCATAATCACCGGAACATCAGATTGAGAAAGAGGCAGAGTTCTTCCTAAAAGCAAGTTATCAAATTCCTTATTTCTTATAAGCTCATCCGATGCAAAAAACAATCTCATATCGGATAATATATTTTTTTGAATGAGAATTAAAAATAAAAATGAAGCCGTATCACTTCCTATATATCCCGGAGTGCCTAGCCTTGTATAAAAACTTTTTGTCCATGTCTCGTTGGGAATTCTAATTCGGCTGATAATATATTTTTCTTCTCTCCTTTCGGCATAGCTTTTATCAATGTATTTTGCAAACGGCACCCATTCAATATTTTCGGCTGTTCTAATTTCCAACTTTGCATCAAGAGCGAGCATCGGCAAAAAAGTCCCTGAAAGCGGATTTGCCGTTGCTATGTTGCCGCCTATCGTTGCAAGAGAGCGTATGGCATTGTTTGCTATCTTCTCGATAGAATAATATAAGGAAAGAGGAATATTTTTTTTACCCAAATCCAAAATTTCATTTAATGTAACGGCAGCACCGAATTCGAAATAGCGCTCGGTTTTTGAAATAACTTTTAATTCAGGTAAAAAATTTAAATCCAAAATATGTTCAGGCAAATAGATCATCTCATCAGTCTGATGATTTAAAAAACCTGTTGCACCGGCAATAGGTTTTATATTTGAAATATTTTTTAAGATAGTCTGCATTTCCTGCATGTAGCGGGCTCTATAGACAATGCTATTTTTAGTCAATTCAGTCATAAGTTCTATTTTCTCCGTTGATTTTTGCTTATTTTTTCAATAGCCGAAAATAAATCTTCAAAGCTTGTACACCGGCACATTGTACTCGAATAATATTTTCTTATACTGTCTTCGGCATCAGGAGTATCAATATCTATATTGGAATTTAAAATTGCATATGTAAAAAATATTTTTCCTGCATCGCAAAAGCCGCACATTTCAACACCGGCTTGATCAAAGCCTGCTGCAATTATTTTATATTCTTCGGTTGTTTTAAAATATTCCAAGGTTATTATATTTTTTCCTTCAACATTAAAAACGGGAATAAAACATGCAGGCACGGGTTTATCGTTCATTAAAACAGTACACGACCCGCACTGACCGCTTAAGCATGAACTTTTTAAGCTTAAAAGATTAAACTCTCTTCTTAGAACCGATAAAAGTCTTTCATTTGCAGGAGCATCAATCTGAACTGCGGTTTTATTTAAATTAAAACTAATCTTCATCTACAGCCTCACTTTTTGTAACGGCATTAAAAATATCTTCAGTAAAAACAGGTAAAAAATCGATACGCTTATGGTTAATCATAATTTGGTTCAGTGCAGAAATATACGCTGCAGGTACAAGGCTCTCGGCCAACTCTCCCAAACCTCGAGTTTTTAATTCGCTGTCTAAAACAAAATCTCTTATGGGCGGAATAGCTCCTGTTGCAATTATTTTATAATTGGAAGGGAGCAAATTATTTTCCCTAATGTCTTCTACAGAAATATTTGAAACTGCATTTGCAATTGTCTTATGAATATTTCTATGCACCATTTTTTTTGAATATATTTTTCCGGGATCACAAGCAAACCAAATACCTCTTACAATAATTTGATAGGTACTAGGATCAAGTTCAAGTTCAATAACACAGGCACCAGGAGTTTCAGAAATAAAAGGATTGCCCATTAAAGTTTCGTTATCCCAATCTTTAGAACGCGGCAGTTTGTAGGTTTTACTTACGGTAATTGGAAGAGGTTTTCTAAATCTTTGATTTTTTATTCCCGTACAGCATTTTTCAATAAGGTCGGGCAAGATACTTATACCGCAAGAGGCAGTTGCAGCACCGGTAGGAATCATCTCATCGGTTGAAGCGCCTAAAAAAATAATTTGGTTGTCTTCAACTTCCAATTCTTTTGCAATCTGTTTTTTTAAAATACGCTTTAATCCCTCCGAGGTAGGTTCTGCCTTAATCAATACCTTATCGTCTTTCGTTAAAGTTATTTCTGCACTATAATTCATTCCCGATTTTACAAGAATATGTAAACCGTTATATTGACAACCTACGGAAACTCCTATACCTCTCCAGTTTCCGTCATAACGATTTTTACGTCCCTTATTCATTAACCTATAAGCATAAAATTTTCTATAAAAATCGCTGGTGTTACAAACAGCCTTTAAGATATTTTCAAAAACAAAATCTTCTTCTTTTTTTATTCCCGTAATTGTTTTTTGACCTACTTTCAAATTATTTTGAAGTCTAAATTGAATCGGACATAAATCCAGTTGCTCTACTATTTCGCTTATATGTTTTTCCAACGCAGAGCTTACATAAGAATCGCCCCAACCGGAAAATAGACCCGTCAACCCTTTTTCAGTCTTTATTGCAACAGCACTAATCATATAAACAGGCAAATGATAAATACCGGCAGCAGTTACCACCATTTGCTTAAGCATTTGAGTTATAAAAGGATTAAATGAACCGGCGTCCACAATTATCGAAACATCCATAGCCGTAATTTTTCCCAATTCGGAAACGGATGTTTTATGTTGAATCATAACAATGGGAGTCTTTATTGTATATAAAAAATCTTCTTGACGTGAAAATTCAATTACTATATTTTTTTTTGTCAAAAAAGATGCGACAGAAACTTGTGCAGCAAGTAGAGCAGGAAACCAAATTCTTCCGTCAAGGGATTCGGCTTCTGCATGTGAAACTACATTTATCTTTTCTTTAGGTACATCCAAAACATTACAAACAGAAGTTAAAACCTGATAGGGCCATTGAGTTGCAAGATGAATTTCAAGTCTGTCATCAACCCAGTTTGTTTTAACGCAAGCTGTTTCCGCATGATAATGATATCTTTGCTTAAAAGAAAAAGTAGAATAAACTACTTGTGAACTTTTTTCAAAAACTTCTTCAGCGTTTCCCGAACTTAAACTTTCCCGAGAGACTATAGGATAGTCAAAATAATTTTTTTCTTCTTCTTCAAAAGTAAATTGAGCTTTGGGGCGTGAAAGATACTGGGTTTTGATTTGAAAAAGACTTGACAGCTCTAAAAGCTTTTTTTTATCGGGGCCCGTCAAAATCCCTACAGCTTGGCCTGCATATTCTATTTTTTCATCGGCAAAAACAGGCACTTCTGTTTTTAAAAAGCTGATTGAATTTTTCCCCACAATATCCTCTGCAGAAAAAAAAGAAAAACCTGCAGGCAAATCAGGAATTTCTATATCTATAATTTTAGCATCTACATCAGAAGAACGTATAAGACATGCCCATTCCTGATTTTTAAATTCCAAATCTGAAACAAAAGTTTTATCCATAAATTAACGCCTATTCAATTTTGCAAGTTTAATTACCGTTTCGATAACATAATCGGAATCGTCTTCACTCATTGAAGGATAAAAGGGCAAACTCAAACTTTGCAAATATTTTTTATTCGATTCCGGAAAATCGGAACTATTTAAACCGTATCTTTCTTTTATATAAGACATTTCAAAATGAGGTATAAAGTGCATCGAAATACCCAAACCTCTTTCTTGTAAGGCTTGACCAAACTCGTCTCTTCCTATTTTTAAAGCTTCAAGGTTAAGCCGCAAAATATAAAGATGCCAAGCATTTCCTTCTCCATTAGGAGGAAGAATAAAAGAATCGTTCCCTGCAAATGCTGCATTATATTTTTGGGCAATTTTTTTACGCTGCTCAAAAAAAGTTTGAGCCTTTTTAAGCTGTACTCTTCCTATTGCAGAAAGAATATCGGGCAGGTTACATTTCCAGCCCTCAGCCGTAACATCGTACTTCCATGAAGCATTTGTGTCGGTGTACCTGTCCCAGATTGTGCGGTTTATACCATGAGAACGCATAAGTTTTACACGCTCTGCAATTTTTTCATCATTGGTGCAAATCATTCCGCCCTCACCTGTCGTAATCGTCTTTGTTGCATAAAAAGAAAAAACGCCGCAGGTTCCGAAAGTTCCGGCATAACCTTCTTTAGTCTTTGAAGGAAAAGCATGAGCCGCATCTTCTATCACGGCAACGGAATATTTTTTTGCAAGGTCATTTATCGCCTTCATATTACAAACATTTCCCGCAATATGAATCGGAACAATGGCCTTTACACTCTTATCTTTTTTTAATATAGTTTCGATTTTTTCGGGGTCTATACTGTAAGAATCTTTTTCGATATCGGCATAAACTACATCGCCGCCTAAGTGCAGGGCAGAGGTTGCAGTCGAAATAAAGGTATAGGGACTTGTCAAGATTTTGGTTCCGCTCTTTATACCGCAGGCATCCATTGCAAGCATGAGCCCGCTTGAAGCCGAGTTGACGGCAAGGGCAGTCTTACTTCCCGTAAAGGCAGCAAATTCTTTTTCAAACTCAAGGGTTTCCTTCCCCGTAGTAAGCCACCCTGAGCGGAGCACCCTCATCAAGGCTTTTTCTTCTTCTTCAGAAAAGGAAGGAGTAAAAAAAGGAATTGTTTTTTTAGCCTGAACATCTTGCATATATCTTAGTCCTTTGCCGCATAAAATCAACAGCAAAGTATACTAAAATTTTACGAATTATGCAATAAGATAGATTTTGAGGTTAAATTAAACGGTGAGAAAACTAGTTTTTCCGCTCTAAATTTTTTATAGTTTCCAAGCAGGTTTCTAAGGCATCTTTACCGGGGAGATTATAAATATCGGGAGCGGTACCTACTTCATCTTGGCAATAACCTTCAGTGTTTAGTCCGTAAACATAATCAAAAAAGAATATTAATCCGCTATTGGGTAAAACGAAGTGCATGGGGTAAAGCCCATTCATTCCTGCCCCACCTGTATTCTCTCCTACCAACACAGCAAAACCTATTCTTTTACAAGCACTTGCTAATTTATCGCTTGCAGAATAACATCCGTTATTTATAAGAAGCCAGAACTTTTTATCTTTACGAGGTTTATATCCCATAATCGGTCTTAAAGCAGCATATTCGATTATAGCGTAAGCTTTATCATTTTTAATAGTTCCGCAATTTTGAATATTAGGTATATTTGATTTTTCTATAGACTCAATACTCTGATGGCGTGAACACATAAAATCCAAGTAAGGCTTTGTGTATTTGTTTTCATTATATAACACATAGCGCTTATAATAAGTATTTTCTTTTAAATGGGGTTCTATAAGAAGTAGAGCATCTTCATAAGCTCCACCGCCATTATCCCTTATATCTATTATTATATGTTTATAACCGGATGTTTCGAGAAAAAATTTATCTATTGTATCAAGATATTTTTTTCTTTGATCTATACCTGTAATTAAAAATGAATTTACCTTTATATAAGCTATTTTTTTATCTTCAATTATTTTTTGTGAAACATAAATTTCAGTCGGAGAATCTTTTGCAGGATACACAGAATGTCTAATATTTAGTCCGGATTGTTTTGCAAAATTAGAATAAAAATTATGTACCAAAGAACGGTAATCATCAAAAAGTTTTGATGAAAAATTGCCGTCAAAATATGTAGAATAAGATACATTATTAGGGTATAAATGTCCAAAATATTTATCTGATGTAATAGCTCTGCAAAGCAGGTTATAAAACTCGTAATAATCTTTTTCGGTATAAACCTTTTCTAAATTAGAAAAGGAAGTTTCTTTTAAGTATTTTAAATCGACACCCTGTCTTTCACACACTTCAGTAAAAGGATAACCTGTATAAATAAAATCCCAAAAATATTCATAATCAGTCTTCATTTTTTCAAAAGAAATAAACCGTTTCGGTTCTTCTTTTTTCTTCGATAATATTATAGCCGAAATAAAAAAAGCTGCTAAACAAGAATATAGTAAAAACTTAATAATGAATTTTTTATTAAAAGTTATTTTCATATTCACATCCTTAATGCTTGAGGTAAGAATATATAACCCCAAGCATAGAAACTTTAATTAGCGGTTACCGGCATTTCCATTATTAGTATCACGACCTCCGCCGCCTTTCTTAGGATGGCCGGGACGCTTCGGATATCTCATTATAGGATATTGACCTGCATCGTCAGGAGCAGGACCATGTTCAACTCCCGGAGGTGTAGGGCTTCCGCCCTCAACCATTACCATCTCCGTTTCAGACACAGGCTGAAACCCATTGTTCAATAAATCTTTCATAAAACAACTATTTTATTTAGGCTCCTACACCTAAACTCAAATTTAGTATTATGGTAAGTATAGCATACTTTATTTATTCGTCAAGTGATGTTTACAAATATTTTATCTATTTTTAATAAACCGCAGCGAACGCCAAGACCGCAAAGAGTGTATTAAGGAATTGTTATAAAGACATCCCCTAAAAATTCTTTGCTCCCTTAGCGTACTCCAGGGAAAAGATTATTAAGAAAAACCGCAGGTTTGTCTTAATGATAATCCATACCTCTAAATCAGGGGAGATTTTTAAGAGGGGGAGCTAAAAAATGTACATCCTGTACATTTTTTAGCTTTCGAGTTTTAGACTTACGTCTAAAACATCATAAGATTAAATCAGCGAACATCCTGTTCGCGCCCCCTCTTAAATGGCGTTTTGAAAAGATGAGGGGTTATAGGGGAGAAGAAAAACTTTTGCTCCATCAAAAGTTTGTCTTTTCCCCTAACTTTCTTATTTCTTCCAAACAGGTCTCTAAGGCATCCTTACCGGGGAGATTATAAATATCGGGAGCAGTTCCCACTTCGTCTGTGCAATAGCCATCGTCGGTTAGACCATATATAAAATCAAACTTTATCAATAAACCGCTGTTGGGAAGAACGATGTACATAGGCCATAAACCGTTATTTCCGGCTCCTTTTGTATTAGTACCAATAACTGTAGCAAAACCCGTTTTTTTACACACATAAGTAAAACGATCTGCTGCTGAATATACATCACCACTTACTAAAAGCCAAAACTTTTTATCTTCACAAGGCTTATAATCTAAAATATAAGAAGGTTCAATCACATCTTCCAATTTATAAGCCTTATCATTTTTTACAGTGCCGCAATTTTCTATATTCGGAACTTCATGTTTTTCTATCTTTTTTATATCTCTATAATCTTTAAAAAACATTTCCAAATAAGGGTTCGTATATTTATTTTCGTTATAAAGACCATAAGAAACTATTGTCAGATTTTCCTTTATATTGGGAGATATTATTGCTTCATAGTTATCGGTGTACCCGCCTCCGTTATTTTGTATATCTATAATAATATGCTTGTAATCGGCAGTTTCAATAAAAAAATCTTTTAAATCTCTAAGGTATTGAAGTTCTATCTCCCGACTTACTATCAAAAATGAATCCAATTTTACATAAGCTATTTTACCAGGTTCTATTATCCGTTTTAAAAACCCCGTATAAATATCACAGGAATAACAAGGAAACTCATCATTAAAAAAATCGCAATAGAATATATTTTTCTCAATTTCAGTACTTGATCTTCCACCTATCAGTTTAGAATAAAAGCCGTCTATAAGTAAAATCCTAGTAATAAACGGACCTCCTATCATTGATGTCTTAAATACATATTTGTAATCATATTTATCCACAGCATATAAATGGCCGATTGATTTTCCTATCGTTATTTGTCTGCACAGTCTATCATAAAAGGCAAGATAAGCATTTTCAGAGGCCAGACCCGATAAGGACTCATAATTTTTTATTTTCATTTTCTTTAAATCGGCACCATTACGCTCACATACTTCACTAAAGGGATAGCCTTTATAAATAAAATCCCAAAAATATTCATAATCGGATAGCATTTTTTTATAAGAAATAAATCTGACTTCATCGCCATTTGTATAATCCGAACATGCAAAAAAAATTATAAAAATAAATATTAAAATAAATAAAAATTGTTTTTTCATATCGATAACTCCTCCTTTCAATTAAAATATAGAATTGTAAGGAGGAGGCCTAAAATTAGAGTTACTATCTCATCACAAGCCAATTTACATCACCACATCCGCCTCCATTAGAAGGAGGTGGTGGAGGTGTCGGTCTTTGAGCTCCAGGATTATCACCATCTATTACCATATCTGAAGCACCTCCTCCCCCCTCAACCATCAGCATCTCTCTTTCAGACACTATCTGAAATCCATTGTTCAATAAATCTTTCATAAAACGACTCCTTCGTTTAGGTTTTTACACCTAAACTCAAATATTTTTAGTCTTTTAAAAAGACCCTAATTTAATCTTAACATACTTTTGTAATATGTCAAGTGTTTTTTTTTACATAAATTTGCAATTTTTTTAAAATATTTCAAAAATCAGATCTTTAAGTTTTTTCAATTTTAAAAGTTTTTGTCGAGAAGGGGTTACAGTGTATTCCAACAAACTAAGGTTTGTTATAACTCCATCTTTATAAAGCTTTTTATATTCTTCATTTAATTCAAGATAAAGATTTAAATTTTCAGAAAGAATATTCGTAATTATAATTTAAAACAAACTCTTCTTTCAATCTATTTAAAGAATTCAGATTTAAGCCATATTCTTGCTTTGCCTCAATCATTTTTTGTTTTATCTGTAATAAGGCGTCTAGTTTTAATCTTTCTTTTTTAAATTCTATTTCGGCTGTAGAGTACTGTTCAGCTGCATAAAGATATTTGTTTTTTAAATATGCCGATTCGGCATTTAAAACTTCAATATTTAAAGCCGATTTTAAAAATGTTTTAATAAAATCTGCGTAGAGTGTAAATCTTTTTTCTTTAACCGATTTTTTTAAAAAACTTATTTTTTTTGCTTCATTTACAAAGCTGAAACTATATTTAGTTATGGGTTGACTAAATTGAATTGTAAAAGATGGAATTTGTTTAAATTCCTTACTTTGTAATAGATATTCATAATTAAAATTAAATGAAAATAAAATATTTCCGGCTGAGGGTAAAGCTTGATTTAGCACTAAAGAATACTTACCGTTAAAAACATCAATATATTTTGTCTTAATTAAAGAATTCGCACCACTAAGCTCTACAGGAATATTTTTCCACGCAAATAACTTTGGAAAATCAAAAGAAAGAGAGGGAATCCATTTTGTTTTTTCTTTATATTCTAAAAGCTCTATTTTTTTAAATTCTATATCATTTAAGGAAGCAGACAAAGAATATGAAAGCCGCTCGTTAAAAAAAGCATCCCAATCACGGCTCTCAGTAAAAATTAAACACGGGAAAATCAAAAACAACAATATTAAACCAATACGTTTCATTTAACAAAATCCAGTTTTTCTAAAATAAATTTTATAATTGTTTTACGTTTTATTATAATATGGGCTTCGGTACTCATTCCGGGCTTTAACTTAACTTCCTTTTGCTCATTATTTTTTAAAGAAGAAGAAAGGATATCGGCATCGACTAAAAAAAATGAGGAAGTATTTTGATTATTAAAGCTATCATTGGAAATATTTGTAATTATCCCCTTTAATACACCGTATTCGGAAGGCGGAAGTGCCGTAAATTTTAAATTTACTTCCATACCGATTTTTAATTCGGCTATATCCTTATCGGATATTATCAACTCGGCTTTTAATTCTTCTATCATATCCGGAATGATACGGAGTATTTCCGTACCTGAAAATATATAGTCTCCTTCATTTATTCTAATTAATTCTTCTACTGTGCCGTTAAGAGGGGATATTATTTTACTTTCGTATATTTCTTTATTAAGACGGGTTAAAGTTTTTTTAGCAGACTCAAGTTTTTGTGTAAGAAGATTTTTTTCACTTTCTATGTTTATTATTTCTTGAGCACTAAAAGTTTTATAATCCAATTCTGCAATTTTAAATTTATCAAAAAGTGAACTTAACGATTTTTTTGTTTTCATTGAAGAAGGTAATTCTTTTTCATGAGCATATTCTTCTTTTGCTTCTTCATAAAAGATTCTTAACTTTTCTTTTTTTGCAAAATATATTTCGGCTCTGGCCTTAGCTATGGCTTGTTCCAAAGGAACATTATTTTTATCCGAATGAACAGCCTTTTCGTATGAAAGAAGATTATTAATCTCTTTATTTAACCGGTGTATTTCGTTTTCGGTATTAGTCTTATCTTCTTCAATATCGGCTGTTTCTAAAATCAAAAGAATATCCCCTTTCTTTATTCTAGAACCGGATTTAAATTTCTTTGATTTTACGGTACCTGAATAAGCAGCCTTACCTATTGAAGTATTTGTTTTTAATCGTAAGATTCCAGATGCTTTTACCGTCTGATCCATTTCTGCAAAACATATCCATAAAAGAGTAATTATAAAGATGGATAAAATTATATAGATAAAGAAGGTATAAACCACCGGGAGTCTGTACTCAAAAAAAAGAATTCTGTTTTTAATCGTTTCCAAATCCCTTACTTTCATAGGACATCTCCATTCCATAACTTATAGTACAATCCTTTTTTTTCTAAAAGAGATGAGTGATTTCCTTCTTCGGCAATTACGCCGTTTTGCATTACAAAAATTTTATCGCAATTTTTTACGGTTGTAAGTCTATGCGCAATCATAATAGTGGTTATTTTTTTTGTTTTTATGTTTTCGATTATACCGTGAATTTGTTTTTCGGATATTGTATCAAGATTACTTGTAGCTTCATCAAAAATTAAAAGGTCAGGATCCGATATAAGGGCACGGGCAAGAGCTATGCGTTGTCTTTCTCCGCCTGAAAGACTTGCACCTCTTTCTGCAAGGACCGTATTATATCTTTCGGGCAGGTTTTTGACAAAAGAGTGCACTCCCGTTTCCATAGAGACCCTTATAATATCTTCAATAGAAGCATTGTCATCATGAATAGAAATATTTTCTGCAATAGTTCCGGAAAATAAAAAGATGTCTTGAGGCACATAACCTATTTTTGCACGCAGAGTCTTTGTATCTATATCTTCAATATTATGTCCATCAATTTTTATTGAGCCTGATTCAGGCGAATAAAATTTTAAAAGCAGTTTAATAAGGCTTGTTTTTCCTGAGCCTGATGCTCCGACAAAGCCTATACTTTCTCCTGCATTTATATTTATAGATATTTTATTTAAAACAGGCTTACGTGTTCCATATCTAAAAATCAGGTCTTTGATTTCGATATTGCCTAAAATTTTTTCAGGTTTTATCCAATACCCTTCATCTGCTATTTCTTTTTTTAAATCGAAAATTTCCCCCAAACGGCTTCCTGCAACAAAGGCTTCCTGTAAACTAGGCTGCAACGTTAAAAGCCTCTGTAAAGGACCTGTAAAAAAGCCCAAAAGAGCATTGAATGAGATAAGCTGTCCTACGGTAAATTGATCTTTTAAAATTAAATAAGTCCCTACAAAAAAAATAATGTTTGAACTCCAACCCGTTAAAATGGAATTTAAAAAAGACTGAATATTGCTTAAAACTCCAAGCCTATAGTTTATTTTTACGGCCTTTACCTCTCTTTTTTCATATTCATCATAAACTGAATCTTCTGCATTAAGAGCTTTTAATGAGGCCGCCCCTGAAACGGCTTCAACCAAGTATGACTGTACTTCGGATAATTGTCCCATAAGCTCACGGTAGGCCTTTGCAAATTTTTTTGAAAAAAGCCATATTATAATGGAAGATAAAGGCACGGTAATAAGACCTATCCAAAAAAGAAAGGGAGATTTAAAATAAAGTACCACGCCTGCAATAATTACCATACAAGAATCAATGACAACCGAAACGGCCGTTCCGGAAAGGGCAGAACGGACCTTTTGAGCATCATTTATGCGGGAAAGAATTTCGCCCGTTTTTCTTGTATCAAAAAATTTTATGGGCAGAGAAAACACATGCTTAAAATATGAAAAGATAAGATGGTAATCCATCTTTAACGAAAAAAACAAAATAATATGAGAACGTACCGCAGAAAGTCCTGACGAAAAAAGAGTTAAAATAATTATTCCTATAGAAAGACTTGTAAGAGACGTAAAAGCTTTTGAATAAACTACATCATCTATTATATATCTAAAATAAAGGGAACTTATAATACCGAAAAAAGTCAATAAAAAAGATGCTATTATAACTTGAATTATTTCGTGGATATAGGGTTTTAAAAGCGGAGCAAAGCGTTCAAAAAAACCTTTGGTATTATCCTGTATTTTAAACTCGGCTGAGGGACTAAGAAAAACAGTATACCCCGTCCATGCTTTTGCAAACTCGTCAATATCAATTTTTTTTCTTTTCCCCGGAAGGATCGTATATTGTAAGCTTTTTGTTTTTTATTTTTTTTACAACAACAAAATGAAAAAATTCTCTTTTTTCTTCACATTTTTTTATATGTACAATAAAGGGAAGGGGCAGGTCTTGAGTTAGGGCTTCCTTATCCCCTTTTAAAACTTGAACCGAAAAGCCCATAGCCTCACCCGCTTTTACAAGTCCCGCAAGATTTGTACCGTGTGTATCGGTTCCGGCAATTTCACGGATCGACGTTACAGAGTATTTTGCTTTATAATGGGATGCAACCATAGCAAGACAAGCCGCCCCGCAATCCGTCCCATCAAATTGCCTGATAAGTTTCATACCTATTTTTTTTCTTTTAACGCCTTTTCATAGTTAGGTTTAAAAATAAACAATGCAGACCCTATATCTATACCTATATCCAAAAAAAACATAGGCTCTTTTTTTGTAATTTCCGTGTATGTGTATTTAAAACCTGACCTTATACTTAAAAGTTTTGCTTTAAGTGAATATTTGTTTGCAGGAAAAATTGCAGACTCTGATGTAATAGCAAATTCCACCCCTGCATTAAATTGAAAACGGGAAATCAGTATAGGATCTATTATATGAAAGCTTGTAAAAAGATTTAAATTATATTTATCGGAAATACGATATAAGGTATTAAAAGCCAATTCGGTATTTATAAACGACATTACATAAACACTTTGTTTTGCATCTTTTACACCTTTTTGATTTGCAACAGTTGTTATATCAACATAAAATGGGCTTAAGGAAAAATTAAGACCCGTATCCCTATCATAAAAATAAAATTTGAACGCTGAAGCATTAAAATCAAAGGAAGCTTTGGGGGTATTTCTCTTAAAAAGGCCTCCAAGTTTAACATCTCCCAACGACCAATAGGGGATTATATCAACTGCGTATATTTGTAATGAAAATAAGATAAGACCTATCACAAATAATTTTTTCATATACAAACAAGCCTCACAACATCTTCTTGGGTTTTACCTTAACGTTTTTTTCTTTACCATTGGAATCGATGAAAGTAACCTTCAATAAGTTTTTCCCAAGCAGCAAAGTTCTGATAGAATCTATCGTATATGATAATACGGGTTTTGAATTTAGATGAGTTATCAATGTCCCTGCTCTAAGGCCTGCAATCCATGCAGGAGAATTTTCAAGTATTTCAAGTATTTCTAAATTTACACCATTAATATTTGCATTAATAATACCATTTACTTCCATATCTCCATTTATAAATAAACTAAAATATTCACTAGGCAAGTTTTGCTTATAATATAGCATAAAGTTATGTTCATTTCGTAAATCAATCAGCATATCAAATCGTGCCAAAAATTGAGTTCCAATAATACCTTCATTTTTTACTTCATCATGAGTATGCGTTTTAAATATCTTATCATTTAAAGCTATCCCCATAATCTCAACACTATTTTTACGCACTAGCTTAAAATCTCTATTGTAAGGGGCTGAATAAGCTTTTGAGATATATACCTTAACAGAATTTTCTCCATTATCCAACACAATATTTTGAGATAAACCGAATGAAAAAGAAGCTCCTGTATCGATCAAGGCTTTGTATCTATTTCCATTAATTTTTACAGGAATATACAGTCTTAAATCTTCATAAGTTTCAGATAGAATCGGTAACTTATTTTCATAATAATTAGGTATTTTATCATAAATACGTATAACTGAGTCGGTCATTGAAATTTCAAATATTTTTCCATGAAATATATCCATCCCCAAAATACCTGCTATACCCACAGAAAAATTGTTTATTATAAGCGGATTATTAGTAACGGTAAAATTATACCGGCCCGACAATGAGTTACCAGCAAGTGTTATATTTGACGATGAATACATATCCATAATCAAATCCATATTACCAATCCAAATATTTCTATTATTTTGGGAAACTGTAAACCCACTATAGTTAACCTCATTGTCAAAGATCATCGAGATATCTGAACCGGTATCAAAAGTAAAATAACCTTTTTTCTTCCCAAGCTCCGCATAAATAAAAATAGCCTGTCTTTCAGTATCATAATAAAAAGGAATTTCAATTACTTCCGAAGCAAGAGTTAAAAGATTTGCAAAAATAAAAAAAATAAGTAATAAATATTTCTTATACATTTCATCATCTCATTTCAAACTACTTAATCCAAATATCCCCCATGATAAAATAAACATCTATTTACTTATCCATGGGGGAATGTGTACAAGTATTTAGAACTTTATTTTAACTCCAAATGTTACGCTATCAAGATTACCACGACCAAAACCAAAATCTTGAGTATAGATACTGCCTTTTTTTGAACCTCGTTCATTGAAATCAAAAGATAAATCGAAATCGACATAATATTCTACAGATTTTCTTTTGTATGAAAAACCAAAAGGAGGTCTATAACCAAACCCTTCTTTTACGTTATCAGACAAATCTATGCCCCAGTTACGCCCACCATCAACCATTACCATCTCTGTTTCAGACACAGGCTGAAACCCTTTTCTTAATAAATTGTTCATGTAAATTCCTTTGTTTAGGTTCCTACACCTAAACTCAAATATTTTTAGTCTTTTAGAAAGATCTTAATTTAATCTTAACATACTTTTGTAATCTGTCAACAATTTTTACATAAATTTGTAATTTTTTTATTTTAATTTTTTCCCTGTATTACTAATTTTTATTAGCACTTTGACTTAAGCCATACAAGGGGAGTGAAAGTGTTATGCCTGCACTACAAAAAAAAGAAGGTTTAGCCGGATAGTCTAATCTGAAACCTGCCTTAGCTGAAAAAGCTTTAAAAATAAGTGGAAATTTCCAATCGCAAAATGGAGACATCTCTGCCATTATTGAAAATTCAAGACCGGACATAAATCTATATTTATAAGTATTAGATTCTGTAAGCCAATTTATTCTGACAAACGGCGCTAAGCGAAATATTTTATATAGATTATTAAATATGTTATATGAAAATTCAGCATTTATAAAAAACAGATTGGTTTTCTTTAATTGTTGATTTGATTCTATTTCTAAAGGCGAGAAAGAAAATGCTACCCCAGTGTCAGCATCTGATAGGTTTATATCAAATAAAGTTCCAGAGCCATATAGGATTTGTGAATCTTTTGAAAGACTTCCTGCAATGTTGATGTGTCCAAAATCCCACGAGGGAGCAAAATCGAAAGCAAAAAGCAAATCAGCACAGCAAAAAATATAAATCAATACACTCATAGATAATATTTTTTTTGTGATATTTTTTTTAGATTGAACAACTTTCATTTTCTTTCCTTAATTTAATAGTTCAATAACTAAAACCTACAGAAAATCTAATAGAGTGAACAGAAAAAGAAGCTCCCCCGCCTGAAACTTTAACAAATGAGCCGTTTCCAAATTCTAAATCCCAACCATTTCCTTTTCCACTAGAAAAAATTATACCTGAAGATAAAGTTGTATTCCCTGTTTTATAATTGATATCTGCAGACGCTCCGCTTGCAGAAAAACTAAAACCGTCTTTTTCTTCGAACTTAAACCCTTCCAGCCCCAATTTTTTATTAAGACTTCCTTCTCCACCCTCAACCATTACCATCTCCGTTTCAGACACAGGCTGAAACCCTTTTCTTAATAAATTGTTCATGTAAACTCCTTTGTTTAGGTTCCTACACCTAAACTCAAATAAATTTGGGGTCAAGGTAGCATACTTTATTTTTTTTGTCAAGCACTTTTTTTATAAATGTTTTTTTATATTTTTATTTATTTATTTTTAATAACCGCGGCGAACGCAACGGGAAAAGATTATTAAGAAAAACCGTAGGTTTGTCTTAATGATAATCCATACCTCTAACTTAGGGGAGATTTTTAAGAGGGGAGCTAAAAAATGTTTCCCTCTTAAATGGCGTTTTGAAAAGATGAGGGGTTATAGGGGAGAAGAAAAACTTTTGCTCCATCAAAAGTTTGTCCTCTCCCCTAAATTTTTTATAGTTTCCAAGCAGGTTCCAAGGGCACTTTTGCCCGGCAAATTATAAATATCAGGAGCAGTACCTGTTTCATCAGTACAATATCCATCTTCGGTTAAACCGTACATAAAATCAAACTTTATCAATAAACCGCTGTTGGGAAGAACGATGTACATAGGCCATAAACCGTTATTTCCGGCTCCTTTTGTATTAGTACCAATAACTGTAGCAAAACCGATCTTTTTACATACATCAGTAAAACGGTCTGCTGCAGAATATGAATCACTGCTTACTAAAAGCCAAAACTTTTTATCTTCACAAGGCTTACATCCCTTAATAGGACGAGAAAAAATTACTTTTTTTAATTTATAAGCCTTATCATTTTTTACAGTGCCGCAATTTTCTATATTTGGAACTTCATGTTTTTCTATCTTTTTTATATCTCTATAATCTTTAAAAAACATTTCCAAATAAGGGTTCGTATATTTATTTTCGTTATAAAGACCATAAGAAACTATTGTCAGATTTTCCTTTATATTGGGAGATATTATTGCTTCATAGTTATCGGTGTACCCGCCTTCGTTATTTTGTATATCTATAATAATATGCTTGTAATCGGCAGTTTCAATAAAAAAATCTTTTAAATCTCTGAGGTATTGATATTTTGTCTCTCGATTTACTATTAAAAATGAATCCAATTTTACATAAGCTATTTTACCAGGTTCTATTATCCGTTTTAAAAATCCTGTATAAATATCACAATAGAATGTATTCCTCTCAGCTTCAATACTTGATCTTCCACCTATAAATTTAGAATAAAAACCATCTATAAATTGACAACTTACTAATTTTCTGAAGAAATAAAACCTGATATTATATCATAGATAAACAATAAATCAGGCATTTTCTAATTACTCATTTTTATAAATTAACAAATTTTCTTCTTCCAAGACCTTGCGCATCTTTTCTTTGTTGCGGAAATCGTCTTTGTGTTCTTCACTATAAAAACAAAACGGATATAAGGTATTTAAAATTTCGTTTAAGTTTTTAGAATCGAATTCTTTTTTATCGCACAGGCGCATGATTTTTTCGTAATCAGTTTTTTCAAGATATTCGGTTGATGACCAAAGAGGTTCTTCCAAACGCTCCCCCTCTCTGGGGCCGATTATTTCTATCTTAATATCCTTCTCAGGTTCAAAACCCATGTAACTTATCAACTGCTTTGCCGTCTCATAAATATTGACGGGTTCTCCCATGTCGAGAAGATAGGACTCACCCGATTTGCCGACACCGCCTGTCTGCAATACCAGAGAGCAGGCTTCAGGAATTGTCATAAAGAAACGGATCATTTTTTTATCGGTTACGGTTACGGGCCCTCCGTTTTGTATCTGCTCCACAAAAAGCGGAAAGATAGAACCACGCGAGCCCAAAACATTTCCGAAGCGGACAAACATATAGGCCGAATCTTTTTTTTCTTTTACGGTTTCGGCAGCCTGCAATACCAATTTTTCGCTTAATAGTTTTGAAACACCGTAAACAGAAACAGGCTCAACAGCCTTATCGGTCGAAATTAAAACGAAGCGTTTTACTCCGAATTCGATACAGGCATCTAAAAGATTTTTTGTTCCAAAAACATTGTTTTCGATAACCGCAACAGGATTTTCTTCCATCAAAGGAACATGTTTATAAGCTGCCGTATGAAAAACTGCATCGCATTTTAATTGCTTAATGATGTAGCGCATGTATTCGCGGTCTTTTAACTCTCCTATAACCGGAACAATTGTCGCCTTGTCGCCGACACCGCCTGCCTGCAATATTTTAAGCTCTTTATAAATTTGATAAATGGAATTTTCTCCATGACCGAAAAGATAGAGGCGTTCGGCACCGCCCGATAAAAGCTGTCGGCAGAGTTCGCTTCCGATAGAACCTCCGGCGCCGGTAATTAGAACTCGCTTTCCGCGTAGATAAGCCAAACTCTTTTTTAAAGAAATGGTAACGGGGGTGCGTGTAAGTAAATCCTGAGGATCTATTTCGCGGGCTTGAACAAGATGCGCCGAACCGTCAATGATTTGCGAAATTGCGGGCAGAAGTTTTATTTTTGAAAAACCGGCCGATTTTAAAAGCTCATATATTTCACGCAAACGCTCGGAGCGCATACTGGGAATTGCAATCAGGGCTTCATCCCCTGCATCTATCCTTATCAGATGAACCGTTTCACTTATAGGCCCGAATACCGGGATCCCGTCAATCTTAGTTCCGATTTTTTTGGGGTCATCGTCTAAGAATGCTGCAACCTTACCGAATATTTTTTTTTCAGAAATTTCATGTGCAATCATAGTTCCGGCCAGACCTGCGCCTACTACATATATAGAAGCTTTCTGTTTAATAGGACGGTTCATCTTTTTTCTTCCTTATTTAGTATTTCAAATCCTAAGTCGATAGAAAAAGCTGTTTGACATATATCCAGACAAACGGTAGCTCTTCCCTTCCTCTTATTTACTCTTATAATATAACCTTCAAGACCGCTCAAAGGTCCTTCGATAACTTTTATTCTATCATTTTCATCAAATACAACCTGTGAAATTTTTGCAAGGCCTCCGAAAGAAATAAATTGATTAAGGATTTCAAAATCCCTTCCTTCTAAAAATTTCGGTTCTTGATTATTAGGTAAAAATCTATAAAAACCTTTACATCTTTTAAGATGCTGATACAGCTCTTTAGAAATTTCATCGGCACCTATAAACAAATATCCGGCAAAAACAGGCAACTGCTTTTCCGTTACCTTACCGGCCTTTCTTATCTTTAAAATCCTCTGAGGAAAAACTATAGAATAAGAAAGCCCATCAAATTTATTTTTAAATTCCGCATCTTCAATAAAATTCTTTTCTTTGCCTGTACTTACCTGAACTACATAATAATCCATACGCAAATAATTATATCATAAAACCTTCATTGAATCAACTTACCCAGACGCAGAGCGTCGGGGTATTAAATCCTCCGCACGAATAAAGTACTCGCCTTTAATTTACATTTTACCCTAATATAAAACCATTAAAAGAATTACTTGTTTTTTTAAATCTCCTGTGCTATATTCTTTCTAGAATGTAAAATCATTCTTAAATGAGGAAAATAATGGAAGAAGAAAAAAACTCGGCATTAATTTTTAGAATAGCCTTGGCGGCAGGAGAACTTCTAATAAAAAACGGAGCAGAGATGCATAGAACGGAAGAAACCATTTTAAGAATATGTGCCTCGCGAGGGATTACCGGTCTTGCCGTTTTTATAACTCCGACAGTAATATTAATAGGAAATGACAAGAAGGAAGGCTCAACTTATATTAAAAACATAAGAGTCAGAGGCAGCAATATACACAAAATTTCATTGGTCAACGAATTTTCAAGAAACTTTACTCAAGGTAAAATTTCTGAAAATGAAGCTCTTGAAATTTTAAAAAATATTGATGCAGAAAAAGGTTATCCGTATTGGCTTGTACTAACCACCTCCGGAATAGCCTGCGGACTCTTTTCTGTTTTGCTCGGCGGAACATTAAATGATTTTATAGTTACCTTTCTTGCCACCTTCGTAGCAGTTTTCTCAAATGATAAAATTGCACAGTTTTCAAAAACAGTATTTTTAGGAAATTTTATAGCAGGCTTTTTTGTCGGTATAACAACCATTCTTTTTTATCATATAGGCTTTGTAAAAAATCTTGATATGATAATAGTCGGAGCCGTTCTATCCCTTGTGCCGGGAGTTGCCTTTACTTCAGGTATACGGGATTTTATTTTGGGAGACTTAGTTTCGGGAATTGCCCGAACCTGTGAAGCCGTACTCATAGCCGTTGCAATAGCCTTTGGTATAGGCTCTGTTCTTTTCGGCTATTCACTTTTGGGAGGGATATAATGCCGCTATATGTACATACAATTGCATCATTTATCGCAAGTTTTTGTTTTTGTTTTTTGTTTTCGGTTCCGAGAAAAAATATTTATTTAAGCGGTCTATGCGGAAGTGTCTCTTGGACAATCCTAATATTTTTTCAGAATATAGGCATAAATTATATATTTGCAACCTTGGCAGGAGCTATAGCCGTAGGCCTCTTGGCAGATTTATTTGCAGTGCTTCAAAAAACACCGGTCACATGTTTTATCGTTATAGGCATTATTCCCTTAGTTCCGGGATTTAAGGTTTATAAGACCATGCTTTTTTTTGTTACGGACAGATTGGAACAAGGGGTGAGCGAAGGCGTTCAAGCCGCTTTTATCGCAATAGCCATATCCGTAGGTTTAATTATTTCTGCATCAGCGACCCGCCTTATCAAATCCCTCAAAAGAAAGTTGCCGGGAAAAAAAGAATAGATATGAAAAATAAAAACATTTTAATACACTTGAGTTTTTTACTGATGATAGTTTTATTTCTATCATGTACAAAGGCTCAGGCAGAACAAAAATTAACCATTGGAGGAAAAGGAATGATTAAAGAAATATATTTTGCAGGCGGCTGCTTTTGGGGCGTTGAAGGATATTTTAGACAGATTCCCGGCGTAAAAGAAACTGACACAGGTTATGCAAACGGAAAAAGCGATTCTGCAAACTACAAGGGATTACATCAGAGCGATCACGCTGAAACTGTTAAGATAGTTTATGATTCTTCGGTAGTAAGTTTACAAGAATTATTGGCTCATTATTTTAGAATAATCGATCCTACATCTTTAAACAAACAGGGAAACGATGCAGGCCGTCAATACAGAACAGGTATTTATTATGTAGATGATTCTATGATTAAAGAAATAAATAGTTTTGTAAAGTTTATGCAAAAAAAATATTCGAGGCCCATTGTTGTTGAGGTAGAAAAACTTAAGCATTTTATCCTTGCCGAAGACTATCATCAAGACTATCTTCAAAAAAATCCGGGAGGATATTGCCACATAGACTTAACCCTTGCTTTAAAACCTCTTTATGATGAAAGTAAATTTAAAGTGCCGTCAAAAGAAGAATTAAAAAAATCCTTAAAACCGATACAGTTTTCGGTTACACAAGAAAAAGCAACGGAAAAACCCTTTACAAGCGAATATGATAAATTCGATGCTGAAGGAATTTATGTTGACATCACCACAGGAAAACCTCTTTTTTCTTCAGTAAATAAATATGATGCAGGCTGCGGCTGGCCATCATTTACAAAGGCTATTACAACACAGGCCCTTCAATATTTAGAGGACAAAAGTCACGGCATGAACAGAACTGAAGTCGTATCAAAAACAGGCGGAGCTCACTTAGGCCACGTCTTTGATGACGGCCCTGCCGATGCAGGCGGCTTACGATATTGCATTAACGGAGCATCCTTACGCTTTATCCCCTACGATAAAATGGAAGAAGAAGGTTACGGGGATTATCTTCCCTATGTAAAACCTACGGGGAATTTTTAAAACATCCTGTAAAAGTTAATTTATAAACTCCACAAGCTCGGTACGGGTTTTAGGTTCCGGGTGTTCTGCAGGATAACCGATAGCCGATATTCCGCAGACCACGTGGTTTTTAGGAATATTAAAAGAATCTAAAACCCGTCTTATCTCCGGTGAATTGCATTTTTCTCTCAACTGATTTATCCAAACAGAGCCCAAACCCAAAGAATGAGCCGCAAGATAGATGTTCTCAATTGCAACCGAAGAATCACAATAACCGAAGCGGTCATCTTCTTCAAAGCTGATGAGTATCAACGCATCGCAATCATAGATTCTATAATTCGGAATATCGAGTACGGAAGAAACAGCCTTTGCAAGTTCCTGTATCTTTTCCCGGTTATGCACAACAGTAAATTTCCTCATCTGTCTGTTTTTTCCTGTCGGAGAAGCCTTGGCACATTCTACAATTGTTTTAAGCTTTTCGTCTTCGACCCTCTCAGCCGTAAACTTACGCACACTCACACGCGTGAGCATGTTCTTAATAACCTCATTCATATCCTACCTCCATAAGAATTTATCTCATAAAAATATCTTTTAAATTTCAGCCAACTTAGGTTCCATAAAAATAGACACAGCCCAATAGCATAAGAAAAATCTAAAGGATTTGTTTGTAACCATATCGACATCCATTATAACACTTAAAAGCAAAGCAGAATTTACTCCTAAAAATTTTTCTGCTAAATCCAAAAACCATTTTATAAATTCGGTATCATTTGAAGCCTCGCTTATAAATGTTAAAATTATCTTTTTAAATTCGAGATCCGATTTTTTTCTTTTTGCAAAAGCTTCATCGAGCATGTCTGTAAAAATTGCCCCCGTATCCCGTGCCTCATTTTTAAATCTATCATAAGCAAAATAAAATCCGCCTTCAACCTTCATCATTGACGCCAAACTTAAATAAGCCTCATCTTCTACCAAGGAAGGAAGCCCTTCCCTGCGGAGTAAGTCGATTATAAACGGAATGGAATTTACCGATCTATAAGTTTCCATGGCTTTAATTCCCGAAAGCAATATTTTAGGATTTTTTGTTTCGGATAAGATTTGCGAAATTTTAAATTGAGAAGCCTCATCTTTAAGATGAGCAAGAGCAATCATTGCCTCTCCCGACAAAATATAATCTTTACTTTCAATGGCTTTCCGCAAAGGTTCAACAGCTTGATGCACATTAAAATGAGCAAGAGTTTTTGCAGCAAGAGCGGCCGTAGTAAATTCTCCCCTATTCAATTCTTCTAAAAGAGTTTCCTTATTTTTTGCAGAAAGTTTTTCTAAAGAATTTAAAGCCTCCATTGCAGAACACCTGATAGAAAAACGCGGAGACCTCATATACTGATTTAACTTATCGGCAGATTCTTGAGAAGCCGTTGCCGTAAGCTCGTGCAAAATTTTTTCTTCGGTCTGGAGACTCTCACTTGAATCAAGTTTATATAAAAGATTTAAAGCCTTCATATCACGCGGAGAAAAAATAACTGCAAGAGCATCTTTTACAAGCCGGCCTCCAAGGTTCAAAAGCCTAATCTGAAAAATCATTCCAAAGAGAATACAGGCTATAACGCCCGAGAAAAACATACGGTACATACTTAAATCGGAAAAGCCTGAAGTTTGAAGCATATCCAAAATACGGCCTCCCAGGATTGAACCCAAGGCTCCCGTAATACCCATCACAAAAAAATTGAGCATACTTAAATCCATCAAGGACTTTGACGGCACTATCCCGAAAAAGTAAGCTTGCGATGCATCCATTTGAGCGGAAAAACCCATATTTGTTATCATTGAAAACACAATCAAAAAGATAAAGGCAATCAAGTACATTTCTCTGGCAGGTGCTATAATTGCAGGGATCAAGGCTGCCGCACTAAGAGCAGTAAAAATAACATACATCGGTTTTGCTCCCATCCTGTCTATCAAGAGGCGCATTAAAAGTCCCACCAAAAGAGAACCCATGGTTGAAGCAAGAGAAAAGATTATTACCAAATTATCGGGGATAGAATAAACGGCCTTACCGTAAACAATTATAAAGGGACGGGCTAAACTTATTCCGAATTGAATTATAAAAAACGAAAAAATATAGAGCTTAAAATTTTTATCGCCAAAGGCTTCTTTTGAAGCCGAAAAAAAAGAACCCTTTTGAAGATTTTGATTTCCCCTCTTTAGCTTTCTTATTTCCTTTCGGCTTTTTCCTTCTGCCCTAGCCTCGTTAACAGCTTCCATTCTTCTTTCAAAATCGGGATCCGGAAGTTTAAGCAAAAGGGCAGATGCAGCAAATCCCGTAATAATTCCTATTATTGCAGTTATGTTGTATGTAGAAACTATATCGATTCCAAACCTTGGAGAAAACCATAAAAAGACGGTTAAAAATATTATGGCTGCGAGTGCTGCCGCATTGTTTGTCAATGATATTTTAACTATATAAGAATTCCGATCCTTGCCGGGAGCCAAAAGACTTATGACAGGATTGTTTGCAACTATGCCGGCTCCTCTAAAAAAATTAAAAAGAGCTACCGCAAGTAAAAGCATAAAGATGGCAGCTTCATTTTCGCCCCTAAAATAAAAGAATGGAATAAACAAGATTGGTAAAAGCGAGGCGTTGCGCAAAAACCAAGTATAGGCAAAGGTCTTTACGATAGTAAAACGCCGCGCCATAAGCTTTCCTAAAGGAATTGTAAAATAGCACATGTACATGAAGGCTGTAAGCAAACCTATAACGGTGCTGTTGGCTTTTAAAGCAAGAGCATAAAGAGTAATTGTGTTTCCGGTAACGAGAGCAAACGAAAATGAATTGATTCCATTGTATGCATTAAAAACGCTGCGTCCCTGTTTGATTCTAAAGTTCGATAATTGTTCTTCCATCAATGCTATTTTAATCTATTTTTTTAAAACAAACAAGTATTCAGAAACATGAATATTTCTCTTGTTAAGATTTCGGCTTCCCCGAAAAGTATTATATTTTATTTCGACGGTTTTTAATTCTCCGTATTTCTGTAACATGTTTTTCATCTCTTCAAAAGAAATAAAACCTTCCGAATTATAAGAGATAACGGCATAGCTTGCATCAAGAGAATAGATAATTTCTTCCATCGATTTTAGAGCAAGATAAGGCTTATTAAAAACAGAGCGCTTCCATCCTTGGGTAATTCCGCTGACGGGGCTTATGGGAACATCAAGCTTATTTTTAAGAATCAAATTAAGCATAAAATAATTTGAGCCGTAGGGGTGTTGATTATAGGGGGGATCGATATAAACGATATCAGCATTCTTTATTTCTTTTGAAAGAATAACTGCATCCTTAGTAAAAACTTCAAGCTCGGAATTAAAATTACTAAAGACAGGTTCTTTTAATTCTACCTCTCCTAAAATTCTTGTTAGAGCATTTTTTCCGCTAGCCCCGAAACAGCCTACCCCCGTATTCTTATCCTTATAAAAGCCTTTAAATACACCGCTCGTATTTACGTGAATCGAAGCTTCGGTAATTAATGGAGCTAAAAAAAACTTTTTTAAATTTTCTTCTCTAACAATTTTATCGATAAGATTTCTGTATGTGTCGATTAAAAGAGCATTTTTATGTGTATAAAAAACTCTTTCTCCTTTTTCGATTTTGTTGTCGTCCTTGGGAGCATAGTTTTCGGTAATTATGCCGGGGATTTTTTTATTTAAAGAAGAAGATATAATTTCATCTCTTAATTCATTACAAAGTTTTTTAGGATATTCTTCTTTGTTTGTAAGATAACAGGAGTTTATTATATAAGAATAATTTTCCAAATCATTAACGATTATTTTTGAAGCATATTTTTTTAACATGCGGGCAACTATGCCGGAACCCGAAAAAAGATCCGCACAGATAAGTTTTTCCTTGTTTAAGTACTTCGAAATAAGCTTCACCTCTTCTTCTATTTTATCTATCAAAGATCTTTTATTTCCGAGGTATGTAATTATCTGTGTGGTAAGAAAGTCCTTATTTTCTTCTCGCTGCTCTTTCATCGATTTAATGCTTCCTTAAACTAAAGAAAGCTCATACTACTATAAAGATAAGAAACTTACAATAAGATAAAAAAATTTGATATAAGCAAATTCATCATGTAAAAACTATAGACAAATCTTACAAAACAAGTTACAATCAATTATAAGTTATTAAAATATCAATTTTATTAACCTAAAAATCAAATGAGGAGGTTGCTCTGATGATAGCTTTATATGTTGCTCTGGTCGTAGCGGTTATTATTTTATTTTCGATAGCTGTTGTAGTTCCGGAACAGGAAAGTTATGTTATTGAAAGGCTTGGAAAATATTCGCGGACTCTTACTGCGGGTTTCCATATCTTAACCCCATTTATAGACAGGATTGCTTATAAGCAAAATCTAAAGGAAGAAGCCTTGGACGTAGATCCTCAAGTTTGTATCACGGCCGATAACGTTCAGGTACAGGTTGACGGAATTCTTTATCTAAAAATATTCGATCCGGTTAAGGCAAGCTACGGAATCGATAATTACCGCTATGCAGTCGCACAGCTTGCAAAGACAACTATGCGAAGCGAAATAGGAAAGCTGGAACTTGACAAAACCTTTTGCGGAAGAGAAGGCTTAAACGACAATATAGTAAAGGCCCTCGATGAAGCCTCCGACAACTGGGGCATAAAGGTTACCCGCTACGAAATACGGGATATCACACCAACTCGCACAATCCTCGAAGCCATGGAAAGACAGATGAGGGCCGAACGCGAAAAGCGGGCTAATATTCTTTCGAGTGAAGGAAAACAGCAGTCCCGAATAAATATTTCTTTGGGTAAAAAGAAAGAAGCTATAAACAAGGCTATGGGCGAAAAGCAGCGAAGGATAAATCTTGCCGAAGGCCGCTCAAAGGCTATCGAGATAACGAGTAATGCAACAGCCGAAGGTTTGCGTTTAATTGCAGATGCACTTTCCCAGCCGGGAGGAAGAACGGCTATGGGTATCCGTCTTGCAGAAAACTATATTCAAAGGTTCGAGCATATTATTAAAAAATCAAATGTTTCGGTTTACCCCGAAAACATTGCAGGCCTTGCAGCCTTTAGCGATATTATTAAAAATGCAGGAAAAGAAGTGAAGGTTATAAAGGGAGGTCAAAATGCTTAATTTTATAATCCCGATTGTTATTGCGGCAATCATTGCCATAGTTTTTATTGTGGCTCTTTTTAGAAGCATTCGAATTGTTCCGCATAAGGTTGCCCTGATTGTAGAACGCTTAGGCAAGTATCACACAACCTTGGATGCCGGTTTTCATATTCTATTTCCGTTTTTGGATAGAGTAAAGTATAAGCAAAATCTAAAAGAACAGGCCATAGATGTTCCCGCTCAAGACTGTTTTACCAAGGACAACGTTCAGGTACGCATTGACGGAATCCTCTATCTTCAAGTCTTTGATCCGATTAAGGCAAGCTACGGTATACGCGATTACCGCTATGCAACTATCTTGCTTGCACAGACGACCATGCGTTCCGTAGTAGGACAGCTGGATTTGGACGACACATTTGAAGCAAGGGAACAGATAAACGCTCAGGTTGTAAAAGCCGTAGATGAAGCTTCGGATCCTTGGGGCGTAAAAGTTACCCGCTATGAAATTCAAAACATAAGAGTTTCCGATTCTATTATGGATGCCATGGAAAACCAGATGAAGGCTGAAAGAGAAAAGCGTGCAGAAATAGCTCACTCGGTCGGAGAGATGGAAACGGTTATCAATCTTTCAAGGGCGGCTTATGAAGAGGCCGTAAACATAAGCGAAGGTGAAAAAGAAAGAATGATAAACGAAGCGGAAGGTCAGGCCCGCGAAATTGTTGCCGTTGCCGAAGCCACTGCCGACGGTATCAAAAAAATTGCCGCTTCTACCCAAATTCAAGGCGGTATGGAAGCTGCAAAGCTCACCGTTTCGCAAGAATGGATAAACGCTTTAAGCTCTATAGATGAAAATACAAAGATAATTATGTCCGCAGATTTTACAGACATAAAGAAAATGACCATCGACATGGCCGAAGAAATAATCCAATAGTTTTTATGCACTGCAAAACTTTTGCAGTGCATTTTTTATTCCAGCTTAATTCCCTTGTCTTTTAAATTCTCGACACACTCAAGATAATAGTTATCATCGTGTTCGGCATAGATGGGCTTCCCTACTTTAACAGCCTTCAAATTATCATAGCACGGACAGGTCTTGCCGCGGTAGTTCTTGTCCATCCATTCAGGGCTCACTATGTAACCTCGCCGCTGCATCTCTTCCATAATGAGCCGGTGGTATCGATAGAGCATATAGGGCGAACTGCGAAAAACATAGTCGACTGTCGCATGCCGCCTGCCCCAGCCGTTTCCTCGCAAGGCACAGCACTCCCTATGTTGCCCCAGAAGCTGTTGCCGCGGCAGTTTGCCGATCATGTCTTCATGCCATAGTCTCATATTTCCCCATCCTTCAAAGTAATATCAAGTTTGATATTAATCATCAAAAGAGAATATATCATTAGGAGTTCATAGTCAAGTTCTTTATTAAATTTATCCGATAGTTTATTGACATGAAAAGTAAATTATGTTATATTTATACTATAAATCATACAAATCATACTTTATGTTTGGAGGTGAGAAAATGGGTTATCCAAAAGGAAAATATGCGTGGACGGTTAAGGTTGGAGAGAAAGGGCAGTTTGTTATACCTAAAGAAGCCCGTGATGTTTTCAACATTAATCCCGGTGATACCTTGATTGTTTTGGGAGATATAAATCAAGGCATCGCCATTCCGCCTAAAAATATGTTTGCAAGTATTATCGACAATATTTTCGGAGGTAATGTACCAAAGGAGGACGAAGAATGAGTGCCATTGTAACTGCACAGCTTACAAAAAAATACGGCGGTATAACTGCTGTAGATAATCTTAATTTAACTGTTGAGCAAGGTGAATTATTTGCCTTACTCGGTGTGAACGGAGCCGGAAAAACCACAACAATTAAAATGCTTTCTTGTCTAATAAAACCCACGAGCGGTGATGCCTTGTTGCTTGGCAACAGTATTATTTCAGCATCCCATGCAATAAAGAAAAAAATAAATATTTCTCCTCAGGAAACGGCGGTAGCCGCTAATCTGTCGGTTCTAGAGAACTTGGAACTTATTGCGGGAATCTACGGACAAGACAGTAAAACAGCAAAGAAAAACGCTTACGAGATAGCTCAAAAATTCAAATTGGAAAATGAATTGAACAAAAAAGCAAAACACTTATCGGGAGGTATGCAGAGGCGCCTTTCTATTGCAATGGCACTGATTTCAGATCCGCAGATTTTATTTCTCGATGAACCTACCCTAGGACTTGATGTATTGGCTCGCCGTGAGTTATGGGCATCCATCAAAGAATTAAAAGGAAAAGTGACAATTATACTCACAACTCATTATATGGATGAAGTTGAAACGCTGTCCGACCGTGTCGGAATAATGTCAAAAGGCAAGTTAAAAGCAATAGGTACGGTACAGGAATTAACTACGCAAACAGATACTGTCAAGCTGGAGGACGCTTTTGTTATACTTTCCGGAGGTGTGTTATGAGGATACTTTTATTTGCAAGAAGAAATACAAAAGAAGTTTTGCGAGACCCCATAAATCTCTTTTTCGGTTTGGGATTTCCTATCATATTGTTGATTCTTCTATCCATTATTAATAATGCCATTCCGCCTGAAGCCGAAAATCCTATGTTTGAAATAAGAGATCTTGCTCCCGGCTTAGCGATGTTTGGGAGTGTATTTATGGCATTATTTTCCGGTATGCTGCTATCAAAAGACCGTACTTCATCTTTCTTAATGCGCCTGTTTACTTCTCCTATGACTTCCGTAGATTTTATTTTGGGCTACACTTTGCCTATGCTGGCTATGACAATAGTACAGGCTGCGATAACCTTATTGGCGGCAGGAGCTTTTGGTCTTGAAATAACTATTCACTTCCTGTTTGCGGTGATTGTGACAGCTTTAACCTCTCTACTGTTCGTGGGAACAGGACTGCTCTTCGGCAGTCTTATGAATGATAAAGCAGTCGGAGGAGTTTGCGGAGCCTTGTTAACAAATGTCGCCGGATGGTTATCCGGAGTATTTATTCCGATTGATTTAATAGGCGGAGCTTTTAAAAAAATAACAAATATCCTGCCATTTTATCATAGTGCGGAAGCAATAAAGTCGACCTTAAGCGGTAATTTCGGTCATGCCTTTTCTCATCTGACTGTTGTAATGATCTATACACTAGTCATCTTCGTTCTTGCTATTATTGTCTTTCAACGTAAAATGAACGGTGAGAAAGTATAAAATAAAATAGTTTATTGACATGAAAACTAAATTATCTTATATTTGTATTATAAATGGTACAAATTATACTTTAAAGATGGATTATCCAAAAGGAAAATATGTTTAATCTAAGAAAAGTTTATTTTATTCTTTTTACAGTAATTTTTATATCTTCTTGTTCAAAACGAAATCCCGAATTTACGGGAAAATATTTAACCTACACAAATACGGAAGCAGGTTATGAAATCGATTATCCTTCAGAAATTTTAAAACCTATAGACGGCTCTCCTGCAGAACAAGTATTTACGAGCAATGACGGAGAGGTAACCTTATCGGTTTCAGTTTCGGACTTAAAAGATTCCGGCCCCGAGTTTATTTTTAAAACTGCTGACCTTTACGAAAAAAAAGAAGCGGAAAAATTTACAATAAGCGATAAAAATATGGGCCGTGACGGTTTTATTTTAAAAGGCTATTCAAAGGACAAGATGTTTTTTTGTCAGGCCCTTGCTATAAATGAAAAGTTTTATACGATCAGATTTGAATATAACAAAAAAGAATATGATACATATAGGGATATTTTAACTCATATAATAGATTCTTTTGAACTGACTTCGGCATCAGTTTCCCAAGAAGGAAGTGAAGACGAAAAATCTTATGATGAAGGAACGCTCATCTCCTTTGCTTTTTCTTTTTTATCGAATGTGTATTGGGAAAATAACTTTAATCTTCTTTTAAAAAATTCAAGCCCAAAATTAGCCGATTTTGTTCACCCTGATTACGGCATAAGGCGTTTTTATAATCCCGGTGCGGCTTCCCTTCTTTTTTCGGCTGAGGATGGTTTCGGCTTTGATGAAAGCGCCGATTTTTCTACCAAACCCTCGGCCAATAAATTCGGAGGCTCCATCCCCTTTTACAATCGAATGCCGGACGGCGGATTTTGTGAAGAGTCGAAAGATAAAGACGGCGTATATTGTGCCATTGTCAAAGAAATCCCCGAGGCCGTAGATCCTGCAAGTTTTGAAGGTGATGAAATAAAGAACTTAAAAATAGACTTACCAAAAAACTATAAGGCAATCTTAAAAATAGTTGTCTTAGACGGAGGCTTTATAAAAAAGACCTTTTACTTTTTCGATATTGCCGATAATTGGTTTTTGCTCTTTGTAGATGACTGTGATTGTTCGGCTTAAGGGTATAAAGATTTAAAAAAGGACTGTAAATTTTTCTTTAAAAATGATATAATAATCATGACATGGAGGGGTAAGTATATGCTGGAAACTGTAAAAGGTTATTACAATGGAACTCAAATAGTTTTAGATTCTCCTGTAAAACTCCGGCAAGGTCAGGAGGTGGTTATAACTTATAGAGTTTTTAAGTCTAATTTAAGACAAACGTCTAAAATAAATCTTATAAAATCTCTAGTCGGTGCAATTCCCGATACAGGAAAATCCCTTGATGATTACAGGAAAGAGAGATTAAAAAAATATGAAAGTCCTAATTGATACAAATGTCATACTGGATGTGTTATTAAATAGAGCTTCATTTGTACAAGATGCTATTGCTGTATTAGAACTTACATGTGGGAATATTCAGGCATATGTTTCTGCATCGGCGATTACGGATATTTACTATATAGCTTATAAAGAATTGAGGGACAAAATCAGAGTTAAAAACCTTATAAAAACTCTTCTACAGATTATAACAGTGGCAGATATTTCCGATAAGGAAATTATGTCAGCAATCGACTCAGATTGGGCTGATTTTGAAGATTCTTTACAAAATGCAGTAGCTGAATCGCATGATTGTAGTATGATTATTACCAGAAATATATCTGATTTTAATGGTTCGAATTTACAAATAATTTCTCCAAAAGACTTTATAGTCCAATTTACTCATTAATCATATCAAAAAACTTTCTTAAAAGTCTTGACTTTCATTCAAAAAGTTTTTATCTTAGGTTTGTAAGAGCCTTAAAACAATTCATAGAGGTATTGATAAAGGCAGACTGCAATTATTTTTTGGAGGCCCAACATGAATGTTAGAGTTGAAGATTCTGCGAGAGATAAAATCAAAGAAAAAAATGCAACCTCGGTTTATTGTGCACTTCAAATGTGTGCATCTTGAGGCGGTACGAGATTAGAACCGACCGTGTATGTCGGCGTGCCCAATAATATCGGTAATTTCGATAAATTGGAAGACAACGGAATTACCGTTTACGTTAAAAAGGGAACCCCCTCTGTTAACGGAACTTTAACTATTACCGTCGGAACATTTTTATGGTTCGAAAAGCTGATGGTTGAAGGAATGATTTAAACAAGAAAGCCGATAAGATAAAAATCTTACCGGCTTTTTTTATTGCTGAGCAAATTCTATCTTGCTTTGAGACCTTCCTAATTTTGAAAAGTAGGTTCCTACCGTAAAATAGAGAAATAGAAATAAAAAGAGCATTCCTATATTTTTCCAATCAATCGATAAATTAACTTGAGTAAATTCGTTTGCCCTTATGTAATAATAGGTCGGGAAAAGGCGGGAGATATTTACAATAAAATCGGGAAGCAATTCTTGTTCAACAAAGATACCCGAAATAAAGGCCATCGAAAGAGGCAGAACCGTACCGAGTATACCCATAACAGAGCCTTTTTTTAAAAAAGAATTAAGCATAAAAGTTAAACTTAAAATAACAGCCGTGTACATTAAGGCATTAAATGTATATAATAAAAGAGGGATGTTTTCCAATCTCGTTATATTTGTAATAATAGCAAAACCTATCAATATTGAAAGAATAAAAATTACTATCGTTAATTGAGCCAAAAAGTTTTCACAAACAAAGCGAAAAGTCGATACCGGAGAAACATTATTCCGCATTTTTAAGCGTTCGTTATTTAACTCGAACATCGCCCAGCCTACAGAATTAAGAACAACAGAAAAAACTATCCATCCTAAAAAGTTAAAAAATATTTTAAACCAAATATTTACCGAAGTGTTCTTCTGAAAACTAATCTTATTCACCTTTGTGTTTACTTGAAGAGCTTTTTCGATTCTCTGAAAATCGAAATATCCTTGAGTCTTTTTTACACTTGCGGCAAAGGTTAAATATGTATTAAGCTGTAAATCCATATAAAAGCCCGATTTTTTTCTGTCATCTTTAAAAGTTATAAGGGCCTTTTTACCGCTCATTACATTTTCTTCCATATTTTTATTTATAATAATCCCAGCATGTATTCTTTGCAGAGAAATATCTTTTTTTAACTTGCGTAAAATTTCTTCATTGGTCTTACCTTTTTCGTCTATGATAATAACATCATGTTTTGACTTCAAATAAGAAATTAAATGCTTCGATAATTCTGAACCGTCTCTATCGATTATATTTACGGTTAAAGGTGTTTCTGCAAACTCGCTTACCTGAGAATTTTGAGACTTTAATGTCATAAAACTGATAAACAAAAAAATAACAACATAAATAATAGTACTTATTACTTTTGTACAAATTAATCTTAAAAAGTTTTTATAAACTATCATATTGCACCTTCCTTGAGTTAATAAATGAAAGAGATAAAAGAATTATGATACCTATTGTGTAGACAATAAAAAATAACGGTACTGCATTATATTCTCCCAAAATATTTATGTTATAAAGGTTGGTAGTAAAAAGAGCTATAGGATTTATTGTCCCTAAAATCGGTATTGTTTTTTCAATAGACATTTTTACCTCAGGCCCCATCATACCGGATAGAAAAGCTAAAAAAAGACTTGTAAAAACACATATCATATTTTTTGACAGAATATCTCCAATAGGCGTTGAGCCTATAAATAAGCCGAGAGCTGCTCCAAAAAAATTCGCATATATCAAGAGCAAAAGAGTAATTTTAAAATCGGCAATAAAAGATATCTTTAAAACAAAGAGCACAAAGGAAATATATATGAGATTGGCTGTAAGATTAAAGATAATATAAAATATAATTCCTGCAAGATAAGAATAAAAGCGTTTAATGGGAGTTGTACAAATTCTTGCTCCGATTTTTGAAATATTACCCTGTATTTTCACAGCTATCTCTATCGAGCCGAACATTGTATAAATCGAAACCATTGCCAAAAGAGAATAGAACAAGATAATGCTCAAACTCATTTTTTCGTTTTTACTTTCAATATAGTTTTTACCGTATTCAAAAGACTTCATTGGAATATTAAGGGCTTCGATTTGTTTCATTTGATCCAGCACGGTTTTTGTTATTGTCTGAGATAATCCGTCTTCGCTCAGCCTCAAAGATTGATCGGCTTCAACAAAGGCTTTTATTTTTTTTGTACGGAGCATCTCATTTGCTGATGCCTCATCTATTATTTTTGTATTGAACATTCCTGTAAATTTAAGCGGATAATAAACAGGATTGTCTTTTTCAATTCCGATTTCTATTTTACCGGTATCGGAATTACCTACGGCCGAAAATATTGTAAAGAACAGTCCAGCCATAAGGATAGGATATAAAAGCGTCCAAAACATTCCGTCTAAAGAATAAAACATGCCGATACTATAATATTTTATTTCGCGTAAAAAGAATTTCATCAGTCTCTTAACTCCTTTCCCGTAAGCTCCAAGAAAATATCGTTTAAGCTGGGTAACTCCGAATATAATTTGGTATAAGCCAAACTATTATTATTGATAAATAAAATAAGTTCGTTTAAGTTGTTAATCGAATTTTCAAAACTGATTAAAAACTCGTTTCCGTTTTTGGTAACTTCCAGAACATGAGGGATTTTTTTTAGTTCTTCTTGCAGGTTATCCTTAGTTTCGACAAATTCAACAACCATTTTTTCGCTTGTGCGGATCAGCTTGTGCAATTCTTCTAAGGTGCCGTTTGCTATATCTCGTCCCTCATCCATGATGATGATTCTATCGCAAAGCTCTTCCACTTCTTCAAGATAGTGGGTAGTATACACGATGGTACTTCCTCTTTTTGCCAGTTCCTTTATTCCTGAAAGAATGAAGTTTCGGCTTTGGGCATCGACGGCAACTGTGGGCTCATCCAAAAAAATCAGCTCAGGTTTATGTGCTATACCACATGCAATATTAAGCCGCCGCAGAAGGCCTCCCGAAAGTTTTTTTGCACGGAATGAAGCATAATTGTTTAAGCCTACAAAATCGATTGCTTCATCTACCAGCTTTTTTCTTTCTTGAGTATTGTTCACATAGAGACCGCAAAAATAATCTATGTTTTGTCTTACGGTAAAATCATAGAAAACCGAAACCTCTTGAGGAACAAGGCCTATCCTTTTTTTTATGTGCAGCGCGTTAGGTTTCATTTCTTCGCCGAAAATGATGATTTCACCCTTGCCGTGTTTTAAAAGGGAAAGCATACAGTTTATGGCTGTAGTTTTTCCGCATCCGTTAGGGCCTAAAAGGCCCAGAATCTCGCCTTCTTTAACTTCCATATTAAAGTGATCAAGTGCCGTTTTTTCATTGTACCGTTTTACAAGATTTTTCACCGTTAAAATCATAACTTCCTCCATAAGCGAATCTTTTATAGATAATTATACATTTTTTTTGGAATTTTAAAACTGAAAATTGTCATATTTTTTGGAGTTTAAATATGACATTTGTCATAAGGAAAAGTTTAAACTTTTTTTAAAGAAGGGTTAAAAATTAAAAATAGGTAATCAACAACCCCGGCGCAAGCGTCGGGGTATTAAAGCCTCCGCACGAATAAGCGGCTTACTCATTACCCATCAGGAATTACAAATTAATTAAAGCTCTTCCGCCATGCGGCAGGGTTGCCGGGGCCGACCCATTTATTAAGTTGGAATCCGTTTTGAAGGCTTAAAGTGATAAACTTTTTTGCTCTTCTTACGGCTTCATAAGGTTCAAGACCTATACCTAAGCCTGCGGCGATGGCTGCGGCCGTTGTGCAGCCTGCTCCATGTGTCCACCTTGTATCGATAAGCCCGCCTTCCACTTTTAAAAATTGCTTGCCGTCATAAAAAATATCTATAGCCGATTGTTCCTCATTCAACTTGGCACCGCCCTTTATAAAGACATAGGGAACGCCCATTCCGTGAATAATCTTACAGGCTTCTTTTATTTCTTCGATTGTAGAAGGTGTCGGCATTTTTGCAATCTGTCCCGCTTCAAAAAGATTCGGCGTAATAACTCTTGATAAAGGCAAAAGTTTTTTTATAATGAGATTATTAAGCTCGGGGTTTAAGGCAAGGTCTCCGCCCTTACATACCATAACAGGATCCAGTACATAATTTTCTACATTATATTTTTTTAAGTATTCGGCAGAAAGTTCAACTGCATAATTTGTTGCAAGCATTCCTGTTTTTGCAGCGTTAACGCCTATGCCCTTAAAAATTGTTTCAAGCTGGGCTCTTATGGTTTGCTCGTCGAGAGGAAAAACTTCATGTCCCCACTCTTTATCTGGATTCATCGTTGCAATTACCGTAACGGCAGCCATTCCGTATACACCGTACTCCTGAAATGTTTTTAAGTCGGCTTCCAAGCCGGCCCCTCCGGATGCATCCGATCCGGCAATTGTTGCAAGTTTTATCATAGTAAATCTCCTATAAAAACTTTTTGCAAGGATTATTAAATCCTGAAAAAAGTTTTTTCAAGCGGTTTGTTTACAAACCGCATACAATAATACGATGTTTTGTGCAATGCACAAAACTCGATAGATAAACAGTGCGGCCGAATTTCTGCCGAACTGTTTATCATATCTCCTATCTCCTAGTGAGTGGAATTATAACATTTTCTTTGAAGTTTGTCTTGAGGCTAAGAAATTCAATTATCCTTCTTTAAATTCAAAAACCTTATCGCAAAGAGCAAAAGATTTTTTGCGGTGAGTTATAAAAAGGATAATTGAATGAGGGAAAGCCTTACGCAATGCTTCGATAGACTGTGTTTCCCTTACTTCATCAAGACCCGAAAGAGCTTCATCTAATATTATAATTTTAGGTTCTTCTTTAAGGGCAAAAAACCTTAACAACACCACCCTTTGTTTTTGTCCCAACGAAATATTTGTTCCTTCAGTTTCCAAATTAGTTTCAAGCGAAAGGTTATCGCTTTCATCAAAAATAGAATCAAAGACTTCTTTTGTAATATGAGCATCTTCGGTAAGTTCGGCATTTTCTTTAACCGTACCTTGAAAAATTATAGACTTATCGTTTATATAAAAAATATTTCCGTTAAGAGAATCGGGGTTTAAGGTTTTGACATCCTTACCTCCGATATAAGCGGCAGCCGTTTCGGAATATAAAAGCCCTGAAAGAATTTTTAAGGCAGTACTTTTACCTAAACCTGATGGGGCGGAAATACCGTAAAGACCCGACGATGAAATATCTACATCGGTTTTAATGTTTATGTCCTTACTTTCAAAAGAATGTTTTATATCCTTTAATAAAATGGAATTAAAGTTTTCGGCTTTATTATGCCCTGCCAAATCGGCGGCAAATTCTTTTTTTATCTCATCAACCAGTTTCTTTTTTTCGTTAGAATTTAAAATTGCCATACGCAGGTCGGCAAGATTTTGTACCGGTTCAATAAAACGTCCTACATACATATAAAATGAAATTATAGTACCCAATGTAGTTTTTCCGTATTTCATTAGTATAAAACCGGCGACTAAATTTACAAGAGGTAAAGAGGTGTACAAAAATCCGTTTATATCCCGATAAAGCCGCTGATAAAATTCTTCCGATTTTTCCACCTTTAACATATCTCTTCTTACCTTTGTTAAGGATGTTTTTATTTTCTTTTCGGCAGAAAAAATTTTTATATCCGAAAAACCTTTTAAGGCTTCACCTAAATGCAAAAGAAATTTTTCGGAGGCTAAAGAACTTTCTTTCGAATACTTCATAATGTTTTTTCTTACAAAGCAGCCTATAAGATATATCAGCGGAATAAAAAGAGAAGTTAAAAGTAAGAGCTGCCAATTTAAATATAAAAGAACACAAACAGCCGCTACAAACATCATAATATTATCGACAAGCATTACAGGGCTTACCCCATAAAGAGAACCCAATTTATAAGGTTCATTGGCTATACGGTTTAAAAGTTTTTCATTATTAAATGTACCGGCTAAATTAGATTTTGCACTTAAAAACTCGTCAAGAAGAATTTCGGTTTCTGCAGCAGCAACAATATTTTCTGCCGTATTAAAATTATAGTTCCCAACAAAATTAAAAATTTTTTGAACGAAGATAATGATAAAACAAATTATTATGGTTCTAAATACTTCGGGTGAAAACCCCTTGTTTAAGTCATCTATTATTTTCCCTAAAAGCAATGGAATCGCAGCAGAAAACGCAATCGGAATAATTGAAAGTAAGACAATTTTAGCATGTAATTTAAAATAAGATTTTTTATACAACATAGACAACTCCTGTTATATTATATTATATAGTGCTGTCAAGCTCATTTTTAAAGTATTCCCACTCTATCAACCGATTCTATTATGCCGCCGCCGATGATATAATCACCGGTATAAAAAACAGCGGCTTGTCCTTCGGCGACGGCTTTTTCAGGCTCTATAAATTCTACCTTAAATTTTCCTGTAGGTTTAAACTCCTCATTTTTAAGCGGAATCAATTTTGCCTTTTTCTTTTGTTGGCGGTATCGTGTTTTTACCTCAATATCGATTTCTTTGTCTATTGTTTTTTTTGAGATTATATTTACCCTTGAGGCGATGAGGCTTTCGGCAAAGAGTTCTTCATCCTTGCCTACGGTAACCGTATTCGTCTTTGCATCTTTTTTTACAACATAGACGGGATAGCCCATCGCGATTGCAAGACCTCGTCTTTGACCTATGGTATAATATTGAAGTCCTTTGTGGCGGCCTATTTCATTTCCCCTTGTATCAACAAATTTTCCTTCTTTAAAAGAATCTGCAGCAAGGGCATTTATTACCTTCGTGTAATCGTCATCTGGAACAAAACAGATGTCTTGGCTGTCGGGACGGTGAGCATTTATAAGACCGGCATCTTCGGCTATGCTTCTCACTTTTTCTTTGGTAAAATCACCTAAAGGAAAAATAGAACGGGAAAGCTGTTCTTGAGTAAGAAGGGCTAAAAAATAGCTTTGGTCTTTTTGAACATCCTCAGCCTGTCTTAATAAAAATCTTTTTTCTCCCTCAATTTCGGTTTTTTCTATTTTTGCATAATGGCCTGTTGCAATTTTATCGAAGCCGTCCTTTAAGGCTTGTTCCAAAAAAAGACCGAATTTTATTTTGCTGTTACATATAAAGCAGGGATTCGGCGTTCTCCCTTGTTTGTACTCTTCTACAAAGTAGTCGATGATTTCAGCCTTAAAAGATTCCCTCATATCGTATACGATGTGTTTTATACCGAGCTTGTCTGCAACTTTTTTTGCATCTTCAATATCATCGGTCTGCTCTTTATAAACACCTGAAAGTTTAGGCAAGAGCTGCATCGTAACGCCTGTAACATCATAGCCTTGATCTATCAATAGTTTTGCCGCAACAGCGGAATCAACCCCTCCGCTCAAACCAACAAGCACCTTCATCAGGCTTAAAATCCTCTTAAAATTTTTTCTGGGTTTAAAATCATTGCACATCCCAGTTCAGCTAAATCCCTTTCAAGGGCAATACGGTTTTCGATTTTTTTTATGTTTGTAATTTCAGCTGTTTTTGCAGAACCGATTATCCTTCTATTTAACTCGGTGCCGCAAAAAGAAACGGCATCAATTTTTATTTTTTCGATGTAGTTGTCAATAAGAATTTCGTTTTGATAAATCGGATCTTTTATATTCTTAACAAGAAAATCTTTTGCAAACACATGGAAGAATTTAAATAGATTGTTTTTTGCGTCTTCAAGCCAAGATAAAAAGTCCGTCCTTTGTTTTTCTTCATCAATAAAAAGAGGCGAATATTTTGCATAGCCTTGAGCAAAAATAAAATGAGCAAGGACATTTCCAAGGTCATAGGCTATAGGGCCGTAAAAGGCGAATTCGGGATCGATTATTTTTATCTTCGTTTCTTCATTTTCATTTTTTACAAAGATAGAACCCGAATGTAGGTCCCCGTGAATAAGCCCTTGAGGATAGTTATTGAATTTTTCCTTTAAGATTGCAACCCTTGCAATGAGGTTTGAATCTTCATAAAACTTTTTTTTAAGCCAGTCAGCATTTTCGGGGAGCAAAATATTTCTTTGCCTTACATCCTTATAAGGATGAGTAAAAACCAAGTCTTCAGTAATCTTACAAAGATCGGGATTATAAAATTTGGCTGCTGCTTTAAATTTTTTTTGATAAGCTAAAACCAAATCCGTGGAAGGCAGGCTTGTATCGACGATAAACCGTGCAATCAGTTCTTCAATTCCGTAAAATATTTTTCCGGCCATTAATTCCATTCTTAAATTAGAATAAGAACCGATGTCCTCCATTATGATTGCAGCCATAACCGAATCGGCATAAATTATTTTCGGAGAAAAACCGGGAGCACATTCGTTATATAGTTTTAAAACTTCAGCTTCACGGATGCTCCTATCCGGATTTAAATATCCGTCGGGGCGCACCCTTGTTTGAACATCAGCTTGTTTTAAAATAAGAGATTTTTTTGTGTTCGTGTCAAAAATACGGTAGACATAGTTTATATTTCCGTCCCCTATTTCTTCGCAAACTAAATTTTCATTCGAATCAAAAAAATGTGTATGCTCAAAGACGTAATCGATTATATCATCGCCTTCCATTTTGTAATGGGAACTAAACCGCATTCTGCCTCCGTTTTAATAATGCAGTCCTATTCCGATAAAAATTTCGGAAACAGGTTTGCCGTCACGTTTTGCATAACCGTCTTTATTTTTTATTTCTTTTAAATCATGTCCGTAACTTATTCGTGCATAAATACTGCGCATTTTTATCGGATACATTATTATCTCAAAGCCGCCTGAATACCAGCCGTGTTTTGGATTGTAATAGGTATCGGTATTTTTATCATGAACCAAGGCCATATCAAAAAACGGAGTTATGTGCAGCTCAAAGCCGAAAAAGCGTGTCCATTCAACTCCGGTAATTTCTTCCCATTTAAAAACACCTATTTTTATAGGTACATCAAAGTTAAAACTAAAGGCAGTATCTGTAGAAATTCGGTTATTTAAAATACCCCGTAAGATTCTACCGCTTTTTTCTGAAGTTTTATTGAACAAGTTATAATAAAAATCGAACCTGCCGTATAAACCTACTCGGTCTAAAAAAGAATAAAAACCCTTCGTTTCCAAATTAAAAGAAACGTCTATATTACCTTTTTTATAGGTGTTATATCCATAGCTATTATCAAAACTTACCGTAAAGCCCTGTCTAAAATTATTTACCCAGTTTACCTTGCCCATTCCAAAACTATGTGACCAATTAATATTCAGACCTTTTTTTTCTTCATTGGTCATTTCTTTAAATTTCCAATTACCGTTTATACCAAAAGAAGGAGTCCATGTGATTGTGCCCAATGTTTGATTTTTATATATATCAAATACCAGAGATGTATAAAATCCGTTTTTAAGATAATAATCTTTTCCCGACGGAGAAGCAGAGACATTTATACCTTGAGTTATCCCAGCCGTTAAAGTGAGCCAATCAACACCTAACTTATATGAAGCACTTAAGCCTGTGCCGAAATCAAAGCCGAATTTTTTATCTTCATTTATACTAATTCCTGCATTAGTGTTCCAAAGAAATCTAACCGGATTAATATGGAAAGGTAATGCAAATCCGGCACCAAACTCGAAAGAAGATTTGCCGGCATTATTTCTGTTATATATTAAATCCATTGTAAGCGGTTCAAGCGAACCTAAAAAATTAAAATCTTTTAATTTAAGCTTAAACTGAAGACCACTGTTTGAATCAAAACTCGGATAAGGCAAGGCTATAATATTCCATGTATCTTTAACATATATTTTAAGCTTTACCGGAGTAATATTATTCTGAGGCTCCAAAAAATCGAAAGTAATTTCATAGCTTTCAATTGTTCTCATGTTATGGAATTCGGTATTAAGCTCTGCAATATATGCGTCGAATTCTTCACGTGAAAAAAATATCCGTTTTTTGTCTATAGGTATTTTAGTCGATAAAGGGCCGGCCTTAGTAAGACCTTTTATGCTGTATTCAACACTTTCAATCTTATAAGCCGGAGAATTTGGATTATCGGCTTCTGACTTTTCATCAGTATTTTGAGTATAAAGATTAATTACAAAAAAGCAGCATAGTGCAGCCATTAAAAAAAATCGTTTGTACATTTTATTCCGCCATAAATTCTATCTTTTTAATTTGGAATCGTCTTCAATTATTTTTTGAGCATTTGATTCCATATAAGATTTGACCGAATCCGCTATTTCTTTATCATAAAGTGAAAAAATTCTTGCAGCAAGGAGAGCCGCATTTTTAGGCTCCAGCACCAAGGCCGGAGAAATACCCGAGGGCATCCTAAGAGAAGAATAAATGTCTGCTCCTCCAAAGCTGTCGGATGGAGGAGGACAAGCAATTGTAGCCCCCTTTACAAAACCGTCCACAAAGCCGGAAAGAGCATTGCTTCTTCCTGCAATAGTAATATAAAGTTTCGGCCTATCAAGGGCTTCATATTCTTTTAGCATAGAAACAACATGCTCCGCAGTTTTATGGGCCGAGCCTATTCTTATAGCATACTCGATTCCAAAGCTCTTTAACTCCGAAGCTATTTTTTCTGCGTGGCCCATATCCGAAGATGAACCCATAAGTATTATTACAAGAGGTCTCACATTAAGCCTGCCTTTTTTAAGTTTTTTACTATGCGTTCTTCAGCCGGATATTCTCCCGGAACAAATTTCGATTTTGTCAATTTTTCGTAAGCCGTAATATAAAGCTGAATAGCCTCATTCCAAACCTTTTCATCGAGTTCGGGGATTTCTCCGTCGCCTCGGTAACCCTTTGCTGCATAGGCCATTCTTACAAATTCTTTATCGAAGTTTTCGGGTTCCTTCCCTTCTTTTAATCTTTGCTCGTAAGTATCGAGTTTCCAATAGCGTGAAGAATCGGGGGTATGAACCTCATCTATTAAAAGAATATTGTTATTTTTGTCTACACCGAATTCGTATTTTGTATCTACTAAAATCAAGCCCGCTTCTTTTGCACTTTTTTGGCCGCGCTCAAAAAGGGCAAGAGCTGCTTTTTGTACAAAGTCCCATTGTTCTTTTGACAGGTAACCTTGAGAAACAACCTCATCGCAGGTAAGTCTTTCGTCATGGCCTGTAGGGCCGCCCTTTGTGGTAGGGGTTATAATCGGCTTAGGAAGTGCCTGATTTTTTTTCAAGCCTTCAGGAAAATCATATCCGTATATATTTCTTTCACCTAAAGAATATCTGTACCAAAGAGCCGTAGACGTTACGCCTGTAATATAGCCCCTTACTATGACCTCTATCGGAAGAGGTTTTACTTCAGTTACGATAATGCAGTTAGGATCAGGACAAGAAATTATGTGGTTTTTGATTATATCCTTGGTATTTTCAAACCACCAAAGCGAAAGCTGGTTTAAAACCTGTCCTTTGTATGGAAGGGCTGTAAGAACCCTGTCAAAGGCAGAAATTCTGTCTGTGGTTACAATCAATCTTTTCCCTTCTTCGGGTGAGTACCAATCCCTTACCTTTCCGGTTTGTTTTGAAGGGAGAGGCAAATTAGATTCTCTAAAAGCAGCATTTCGTGAAATCATTTTAAACTCCTCAGGTCAATTTATATCGACCAAGTATATATGAAGATTTATAAATTTTCAAGTATTCACATATATTTCTAAATTTTCCGATAGAAGAAAAAAAGAATTTTGTCTATAATAATGAAGACTTCAATTTAGCTGAAACGGGGTATAATTATGAAAAAAATAGCGATAGTGGCGGGAGGCTCAAGCGGTATAGGTCTTGAAATTACAAAGGCCCTGGTTCTAAAAGATTATTTTGTTTACACCATGAGCCGCAGAGAATTTTTAAGTTCGCCTCAAGAAAAGAGTAAGCACATCAGCCTTGATATTACGGATGAAGAAAATCTTACAAAAGCCTTTTCCAATATTTGGGAAAAGGAAGGGCGGATTGATTTAGCCGTATGTGCATCGGGATTCGGTATTTCCGGTGCTGTGGAATTTACAAGCCTTGAAGAAGCAAAAAAACAAATGGATGTAAACTTTTTCGGAGCCTTTTTATTTATAAAGACAGCCGCCTCGTATATGCGCTCCCAATCTTTTGGAAAGATATTTGTAATCAGCTCTATAGCCGGAGAAATTGCCATTCCGTTTCAGGGTTTTTACTCGGCATCAAAGGCAGCCCTTGGCAAGCTCTTAGAAGCTTTTAGAGCGGAACTTCAGCCCTTCGGTGTGGACTGTGCCCTAATCATGCCCGGAGATGTTGCCACCCCCTTTACGGCTGCAAGAAATAAGTCGAATCTGGGAGATGATGTTTATAATGGAAGAATTTCAAAAAGTGTTTCTAAAATGGAAAAAGACGAGCAAAAGGGGATGAATCCTGAAAAGTTAGGAAAATTCGTCGCCTCCCTCGCTGAAAAGCGAAAAGTCGGATTTTTTTATCCTTACAACTGGACTTACTCCTTCTTGCTTCTTTTATATAGAATTTTACCTCGTCAATTAGGTCTTTTTATCGTAAAAAAACTATATGCCTAATAAAGATGCTATCAAGGCCCGATGAGTGAATAACCCGTAAAAAAGCTTTTACGTCTTAGGCCTTGACAGCAATTAATTATTTAAAATGCCATTACTTTTTCTTCAATAAGCACCTCCTCCTTTGCCTGTGTTTTTTCGCCTGCATTTTTAAAGATGGGCTTAAACTCTACATGTTCTGCAACAACCTTTACCTTGCTGTAGTTTTTTCCATCGGTACCGACCCATCTATCCTGCTTAATTCTGCCTACAACGCGGACTCCCCTGCCCTTAGCCCCGTTTTGCTCGCATAATTTTGCAAGACTTGCCCATGACTCTACATCAAAATAAGAAGTTTCCTGCACAAAGGCATCGTCTTTTTTGTAGTTTCTATTTGAAGCAATAGAAAAAGTACAGATGTCTGTTCCGTTTGCCGTAGTCTTTAAAACAGGTTCCCTAACCATGTTTCCTTCAATAATGAGTGAATTTAATGATTTCATTTTATACCTCCAAAAATCACAAAAATAACGTCACCTTGAACACTTGTTCAATAAGATTTCGAAAGATTGGGCCGGCGCCGCTCCCTTGCCTTCATCTAATTATAGGCTTATAAATGCAATTTTTAGTAAAATTTTTAAAAAAAAGTTTATAAAATTTTAAAAAAAAAGTTTTTTTTAAAAGCTTACCTCTTATTGACTGAATATGTAAAAATATGATATTGTATTTTCCTATATTTATATTTTAAATTACTTTAAAAAGGATGGGTTTTATGAATTTTATGCCTTTATTGCAAGGAACCGCTCCGGGCGGTTTCGGCTCCTTCGGTTTTTTAATACCGATGCTCTTGGTGTTCGTTATTTTTTATTTTTTGCTTATCCGCCCGCAGAAAAAGGAACAGCAAAAAACCGAAAAGATGATTTCTCAGCTTCAAAAGGGGGATAAGATCATCACTATCGGCGGTATTCACGGTGTTGTGAGCTCAACAAAAGAAAAGACAATTATCATAAAAGTTGATGACAACTGTAAGATTGAAATTAACCGTTCTGCAGTAGGGGCCGTTTTAAAAGATGAGCCTCCAAAGCCTGATTTCGGAGGAGAAGGCGAAAAGAAAAAATCTCTATTCGGAAAAAAGGCCGATGACTCCGCAAATGACGATACAGTTTCACAAAACGAGTCAAAATAAAACAATTTGCGGTTTTATTATTAAAACCGCAAAGGGAGATAGGAGATAAATAATGAGCAAAAGATTTAGGTTTATCGTTGTTCTTCTTGTCATCGCCTTGTGCTTTGTTTTCTTACACCCTACCCTTAAATGGTATTTTTGGACAAATCAAGAAGATAAGGCATTAGCCTTGGCATCAAGAGAAAAGATTAAAGATTATTCCGAAAACATGGCAAGAGCTGATGTTGATAAGCTTATAGAAATGGCTGCTTCGAACTCAACAGAGCCTCTTTCGGAAAAATATGCCCCTATTATTAAAGAAGCTAAGACCCGTAGAAAGGCCTTAGGTATGGAAATCCCTTCTAAATGGACGGCTCAAGATGTTGCTGCAAGCTTTAAGCTTTCATCAAAAGAAAAATTTATACCCATAGCCCAGTCTATTCTAGAAACTGCATATAGAGATTCCATTTTAGGCATAAAAAACTATCAAACAAATGCCGTTAAACTGGGTCTTGACTTATCGGGCGGTATGTTGGTTATTATCAAAGCCGACTTGGATGCTGCAATTTCTGCCGATGGAGCAAGCAGCGATACAATAGCCGACTCAAAGAAGGCTGCCATGACTTTGGCCATGGACACCCTCCGAAGCCGAATAGATAAATTCGGTCTTACAGACCCTGTAATTAGACGCCAAGGAGATGATAGAATCTACATTGAAATGCCGGGAGCAGCCGATGCAGATAAGATAAACTCCATTATCATGGGCCGAGGTATTTTAGCCTTCCATATAGTGGATGATGAAGCTACTCAGTCATTTAGAGAATATTACCGAAACAATCCGGGAAAAACCTTTGATGCCGATTACAATCTTTTAAACCCCGAAATTATTCCTGAAGACTGTATGGTACTAGGTGTATATCACAAAGATGCCTACGGTATAGATGAAAGAGACGATAGAGAACCCTTCCTTGTCGTAAAAAAACAGGCAGGTCTTGAAGGAAAACACCTCGTAAGTGTTGACACTTCGACAGATCAAAGATCCAATAACCCCCTCGTAAACTTTTCTCTTGATGCTGAAGGAGCAAAGATATTTGCAGAATTAACGGCAAACAATGTCGGAAAACGACTTGCCATAGTTTCGGACAACAAGATAAAGTCTGCCCCTAACCTCAAAGAGCCTATCACCGGAGGTTCGGGAAGCATAAGCGGAATGTCTGCAACAGAGGCAAACAACCTTAAAACCGTTTTACGGACTGCATGGCTAAATGTTCCTCTCCAGCTTGAAACACAGCAGGTTGTAGGAGCCAGCTTAGGAGACGAAAAAATTAATGAAGGTATTAAGGCCTTGCAGTGGGGCTTAATTGCAGTTTTGCTTTTTATGCTTGTATTCTATAAGGAAGCAGGAATCAATGCCTGTATTGCCCAAATTTTAAACCTTTATATCATGTTCAGTATTCTTTCAGCCTTCAATTTAACTCTTACCTTGCCCAGTATTGCGGGTATGATTTTAACCATAGGTATGGCTGTAGATGCTAACGTTGTTGTTTTCGAAAGAATAAAAGAAGAGCTAATTCTTGGTAAAACAAGGGAAGCCTCAATAAACGCCGGCTTTGAACATGCCTTTTCTGCAATTATGGACTCAAACATTACAACATTCATTGCAGCCTTCTTTTTATCAATTCTCGGAACCGGACCGATAAAGGGCTTTGCATACAGCTTAGCAATAGGTGTTGTTTCTTCAGTATTTACCGCTTTGTTTGTTTCAAGATTAATTTTTGACTTTGGAACTCAAACATTAAAATTGGAGAAGATTCATATCAGCTGGAGGAAGTTATAAAATGAAAAAAATAATCAGTTTTTCGAAATTTTTCGTTCCGTGCATTATTTTCAGTATAGGGCTTATAGCCTTCGGAGTTATAGGGTATTTTACCAAAGGAATAAATTTCGGTATTGACTTTCAGGCCGGTTTTATCGAAAAGGTAAAAATAGCCCCTACGGCAGTAGAACTTTCCTATGAAGGACCTTTAACGGTTTCCTTCTCTCAAGGTATATCCGACATTTCGATTACTACCACCTCTCTGGATGGAGAAAACAAATCTTATGTCTTTAAGTTTGCCGATAATCCGACTCTTAAAGACTTCGCTGACGGCCTTGCCTCTATTGATGGTTTAAAGGTAAAAGTTACCGCTTCGGGAAATGAGCTTCTTAAAAACTTGTTTTCCAACTCGGAATCTTCTTCCCGTCTTTCGGCTAATGTGTTTAGACTTCACCATTTGGAAAAAGGTCTTAAACCGATAAATACCGATGAGGTCCGCCATGCACTTTCTTCAATACCCTCAGTTTCGGTTCAACAACTGGGAACGCCTGAAGACAGGTATTTTCAGATAAGACTTGCCGATGACGGAAAATATGAAGACGCAAACAAAGAATTACGCTCGATTATAAACACTGCCTTAAATGCAGCCTACGGAATCGAAAACATTGCAGTTATAAGTACGGACTTTGTAGGTTCACGTTTTTCTTCTTCGTTGGCACAACAGGCAATATTGCTGGTAGGCGGCGCCTTGGTTTTAATCTTTGTTTATGCAATGTTCCGCTTTCAGTGGAATTTTTCGCTCGCAGCAATTATTGCTCTGCTTCACGATACGCTCGTAATGATTATGTTTATTTCGTGGACACAGATGGAATTTAATTCTACGACGATAGCCGCCATTCTTACGATTATAGGTTATTCCATAAACGACACAATAGTTATCTTTGACCGTATCCGCGAAAAGATTCATCTTGAACCTAAGCTGGAATGCAACGAAATTTTGGACAAAGCTTTGACTGAGGTATTTACCAGAACAATTATTACAACCCTTACGACTATGGTTGCAGTTATAGCGCTTTATTTGTTTACCACCGATTCGATGAAGGATTTTGCCTTAGCCCTAATTGTAGGTCTTATAAGCGGAACCTATTCGTCAATCTATATCGCGTCTTATTTTATCGCTCTTACCTCCAAGGGTAAAAAAGCCGGAGAGATGATTACCAGAGGCAAAAAAGCCCCGGGTGAGCTTTCAGGCGCGGTTATCTAACAAGATAGGATAAATCTCAGTAGGGAACTATTTTAAGCCAAGCGGCCGGTTGTAAAACTCGGCTGCTTTTTTTATGCGTTATGAGCTATTTTTTTTAAGGCTTCGGCAGCTTGTTTGATTTCTTCAAAGGTATTAAAAGAGGAAAAACTAAAACGGACTATGCCTTGTTCTTCGGTTCCGAGTGCCTTGTGTACCAAGGGAGCACAGTGAGCTCCCGGCCGGCTTGCTATGCCGAAGTCTTCATCGAGGAGGCGGCTTATTTCTCCCGAGGGAATATCTCCTATGTTTATACCTACAACAGCCCCTGTTTTTTCGCTCCAAGGATTTCCGTATATTTTAAGATTAGGAATAGTTTTTATTTCCTCTATAAAAAGCAATTTTAAATCGGCCAATTTCTTTTGAATGGAAGTAATTCCTGTTTCTAAAATATAGGAAGCCCCGGCATTTAAGCCCATAAAGGACGGAACATTCATGGTGCCTGCTTCAAAAATGTCGGGCATCTCGGAGGGGTGAGTTTTATCGAAAGAGTGAACTCCGCTTCCTCCCGAAAAGACGGGGGCAAACTCGAAATTTCCGTTTACGATAATACCGCCAGTACCCTGAGGCCCGTAAAGCCCCTTGTGTCCGGTAAAACAAAAAATACTTTGCCCGTATTTTGAAACATCTATAGGAATTGTACCCGCACTTTGAGAAGCATCGACGATTAAGATTAGACCGTATTTTTTGCATATGGAATGAACATAGTCCAAATCACAGATTGAGCCTATCACGTTTGAGCAGTGGTTTACGATAATGGCTTTGGTGTTTGATTTGATCTCTTTTTCTATGAGCTCATAACACAAAAAGCCGTCTTGGATAGGGATAATTGAAAGTTCGGCTCCCTCCTTTTCAAGCTGATAAAGGGGGCGCAAAACCGAGTTATGCTCAAGAACAGTAGTTATAATGTGAGTATTTTCTTTACCAGAAAAAAGGCTTTTTATGACGAGGTTTAAGGCAGATGTAGCATTTTGACAAAGGGCAACATTTAAGGGATTTTTTATATTAAAAAGCTTTGCCAAGGTTTGTCGTGTTTTAAAAAGCTCTGCGAGGGCTGCATGTGCCGTACTATGAGCTCCTCTCCCCGGATTCCCGAATTGATGTGAAGCAATTCCCTTAAACACCTCTTGAGCTACACTTTCCGGCTTTTGAAGGGAGGTTGCGCTATTGTCAAGATAGATCATATTTTTCCACAAACCTCTTATTTGTTTCTATTTTTAAAAGATAAATTCCCGTATAAGGAATTTCGGCCTCGCTTAAAAGGTGTGAAGCCATTTTTATGCCTTCTTCATTTACCCGTAAAACTAAACCGCAGCCCGCAGATATTTCAGGCGGAAGAGGAATAAGCCTCGCCTCAGTCAGGCCCTCACTTGCCGCAGAAGAAAAATCTCCCGAAGTTTCCAATGCTTCAGCATCGGAAACTTCACCTGAAGCTATAACTGCGTCAGCAGTTACAGCTTCAGCCGCTATCGCATGATGAGAAGACGAAAATGAAAAAACTCCGTAGGTTTTCAAATCTTTCTTCCGTTATTCTTTTTTGCTATACTTTGGCAAACTATGGGCGTACTACAAAGTGGGTGCGCATAATTTCGGTAATGCGGTACATATTTGTAGGGCTTCCTACCTTGAGCTTTTCTTTAAGACCGTAAAAGTCCAGACACAAGCCGCAAGACAGAACCTCGCAGCCTTGAGAAGCAAGAGCCTTTAAGTCGTTTACGGTTTTTTCGTTTTCGGTTGTAAGCTTTACACCCGAATTATAGCAGACAACGAACTTGGGAAGTACATCCTGTTCCGTGAGGGCATAGATAAAGCCTTCTAAAAGCTTTTTGCCGAAGCCTTCATCTCCAGAGCCCATCTGATCCGAATTTATCACAACAGCATATTCTCCGCTTGAAGTTTGAGGAACGGCAACAGGATTTAAATTTACACCGTCTTTAGCCTTTAAAAGAACGGAAAACTCTTTTTCACTGATTTTGTTTACTTCAACCCCTATGCCGAGCTGAGCCGCCATCTTTGAAAGGTTTTGAGTTGCAACCTCATTATCAACCTTGACCGAGATATTTTCTTTACCCGTATTTTCCCTGACAGCCTTTTTTGCCATAATAACGGGAATAGGACAAGCCTGTCCCATCGCATTTACTTCTATCATAACAACCTCACAATATATTAAATTTTTAGATATATTATCATAAATGCTTATAATTAGTCAATGATGAGAATTATTAACATTATTTTATTTTGTGAATGTTAGATATCTTTACTTAAATCGGCAATAGTTGTTTTGTTAAGCGAATCCTTCATTGCTTTTTGGGCATCATCCAATTTAGCATCAAGCACAAGATGAATTTTACTTCCCACAGGACATTTAGAATTCGGATTAGGATGAAAATTAAAAATATCCCTCTCTTCCTCTCCCTCATTGATTGCGTTGTAAACATCGAGAAGCGTTATTTTATCTGCTGCTTGAGCCAAGTGCGACCCGCCGACCCCTGCGGCAGTTTCCACAAGTCCCGCTTTTTGTAACTGAAGCAAAATTTTTCTTATGATAACGGCATTTACGCCTGTGCTTGCAGAAATAAAATCCGAAGTAACACGCATATCTTTTTCAAAATACCGGATACACAAAAGAGTATGTACCGCTGCCGTAAAACGAATACTTATTTTCATATTCCCAATTATACCATTTTCTTTAAGACTTCGCCAATATCGTCATTGATACAGATAGATTGCTCTTCTATTTTGAGCGGCACAACGGCTTCTCCAAAATTGATGCAAGCATAACCCGCATTCGGATTTTTTTCGGTCATCTGCCAAAACGGATACTTTATGATTCCGGGTGTGTTTCCGCCGACGCCGAGTTCAAAGAACAAAACTTTTCCGTCGCCTTCCTGTTCACCGTTTTTTATTATATTCCGAGTTTGCAAAAACTTTTCATATTGTTTTGATGCCTTGTACCAACCTTTATCCGTTACAAAAGTGTGGTCTGCCCTAAGATTCATGCTCATCGGCTTTCCGCAAACAGGACAACGGGGAACAAGTTCTGTCGGAACTTTCATTTCATTGCGAAATTCCCACATTGCTCGGATTTGTTTTTCGTTGTCATAAGTTTCCTCATGACACGGCTCGCTGCATTGAAACAATCCGTAGTCGCCCTGCGTGTAAAATAGCCGGTTCTTGTCAAAGCCGGCTTTTTGAAAGCAATGGTCTACATTTGTTGTGATCACAAAATAATCCTTGTCCTTCACAAGCGAAAACAAATCTTTATAAACCGGTTTTGGCGGATCCATATAGCGGTTTATCATAATATAACGGCTCCAATATGCCCAATGCTCTTCGAGAGATTCAAAAGGAGTGAACCCTCCGGAATACATATCATGAAAACCGTATTTTACCTCAAAATCCGAAAAATATTTTTCAAACCGTTCACCGGAATAAGTAAATCCTGCCGAAGTGGAAAGCCCGCTTCCGGCACCGATGACAATTGTTTCCGCTTCGGAAAGAACCTGTTTTAATTTCTCAATCTTCTCTGTCATACAAAAGCCTCTCATAAATTTCTTCATCTTTTTCAGTGAACACATTAAACACAACCTTCATCCCGCCGGTAGTTCCTGTCACGTTCGGGCTTGAACCTGATGTCTCATTTTTTTCTTTCCATTCCCTGACGGCAGCAACCGCAATTTGTGCCGCCTCCTCCTGCGGAAAACCGAAAACGCCTGTTGAAATACAGCAAAACGCTATTGATTTAAGGCCCTTATCATGCGCCAAATCAAGACAAGATTTATAACATGAAGAAAGCAAATCGCAATCAGTTTGAGTAGGATGTCCGTCCGCAATCGGACCTACAGTATGAAGCACAAACTTACACGGCAGATTAAACGCAGGTGTGATTTTTGCTTGTCCCGTCGGCTCCTCATGCCCTTGCTTTTTTATAATCGAATCGCAGGCGGCACGGAGCCTTATTCCTGCAAAGGTGTGTATGCAGTTGTCGATACAGGAGTGACAGGGCTGCCAGCAGCCTGTCATTCCGCTGTTCGCTGCGTTCACGATTGCGTCAACTTTGAGTGTAGTGATGTCGCCTCGCCAAATGTAAAGATCACCACAAGCCGGAACCAAATCCGCTATGTCGGTAATTCCGCGCAATTTAATTTCTTCCTGCAAATACTCATCTTCAATATGCAAAAACTCTTCACTCGCAGGAACGGCATGACGCACATTCACAAGTGAGCGAAGAAGATATTTTTGCTCTGTTTCACTTTCAGGAATCTGCACTCCTCTATATTGTGAATTTTCTGCGAGAAGATATTCAATCAAAAAACGCCTCCGCTCTGTCTGTGTCATAATTCACATTCCTCTCGGGCATCTCTTTTGCCCGGTGTCTTTGTAAGTTATTTGAACTGTTGTTCTAATTAACTTACAGCTATAATATACAATAAATCGCTTGTAATGTCAATAGAACTTTTGATTTTTTTTATTTTCTTGTCTCATTTTTCAATTCATTCTCTAATTCCTCAATGCTATGATGATGACCATGTTTTGAATCAGAAATAAAGTGATTATGTAAATGAGAATGGGATATTGTATGGGTATGCGTTATGCCGTTATGTGTATGTGTAAATGTATGCCTATGTCCGTGCAAATGTTTTCTAATTAATGTGTCATACACGGCAAAGGCTGTACCTATAATCATTACGAATAATGCCGATATATATTTAGTTGATATTTTTTCTTTTAATAATACAAAAGCCAAAAATGTTCCTATAAATGGTGCAATCGAATAATATGCACTTGTTTTAGCTGCACCCAAGTATTTTTGAGCACGAATGTATGTAAAAATACTTAATCCGTAGGATACAAATCCCAACAATAATGCGAAAGGAATATATTTAAGAGTAAAATCGATTTCACCGGAAACAAAAGCTACAATTATCGAACCAAATCCTGAACAAAGTCCTTTTATTGTTACAATCTGATATGTACTTTTATCTGACATTCTGCGGGTACAATTATTTTCCAATCCCCAGCAACTTGTTGCTCCAAGAACAAACAAAGAGCCTATGGAAAAATTTAATCCTTCAATATTTTCAAACGAAAGAATTATACTTGAAGCCGTAATAAAAAGAATTGCAAGCCATAATCTCCATGTCACTTTTTCCTTGAATATAATCAATGCAATTAATGCTGTAGCTACTATTTCAAAATTTCCAAGCAAAGATGCATTTGATGAAGTTCCGTATTTCACCCCAAGCATTAACAAAATTGGAGCTACAATATCAAGACCAATCATTCCCAAAGTGTACGGTAAATCAGTTTTACCAAGCCGTTCAGATTTTTGCTCTTTTTTAAAATTGAATAAATACAAAATTCCTACACCAAGTCCTGCTCCAATATAAAGAAGCCCGGCCATAAATACAGGTGAAATATTTTGAAGGAGCATTTTGGAGCAAGGAACATTTAATGCATAAAAAGCTGCTGCAGCAACTGCGTAAATAATTGCGATTATATTTTTATTCATCTTCAATTAAAACCTTCCTTAATTATTAGATTTATAGTTTTATATACTTCAGTTGATTTCATTTTTTATCCTTATATTCTATCATTTCTTTATTCAAAAATACATTTGCATAATATTCATATTCTCTTATTTCCGGATGTTTTTGAAAATCAATATATGGAGCTTTACAATAGGGACATCTAAAAGGATTGTAAAATTTAAATCTTCCATATCCTTTTTTTTCTAATTGAGAATCAATTCTTTTTACTGATTCTTCTGAAATATTTTTACATAACTGACCAGGCATATCTTTAATTGCATCATAAGGAACCATTAAAGTTTCGCTGCCATCATCTGAATAAAAATACTGGAAATAACCATTTCCTGCATGGTAACTATGAATATTAAAACTTTTTTTGCATTCATCGCAAATGCAGCATAATCTGAAATTTGAAGGAGTTATAAATCCCGAAAAATGTAAGCCTCTGCTGAATAATCCCATTCCCTTATTTTCCGGATTATCATTATTATATGCATTTAATAAAACCGGCTGAAATCTTATTCCGTCTATCTGATTAATTTTCTTTTCTGTTTTAAATGGACTATCATCAATTTCGCCATCGATCACCAGACCAAAATTATTTAAGATCCGGATGCATAAATGAAGAAATTTCAGACTTGAAAAATTACTTTTATTTCCGGATTCAATTATATAATTTGCTATACATTTATTATCTTTAAAAATTATTAATTCATTACTTACCGGTTCCATTGTTGTTTCCACATTAACAACTTCGAATAATTCTTTTGACGATATTTTTGAATTATTAATTTCTTTTTCTAATTCAGAGAAATCAATATTTATTTTATTTTTATTTATTGTAATTACTTTTTTTTCTAACATCTTTTCCCACTCCATGTGCCACAGTGAGGGTTGTTCATATACCTAACGCTTAAGTTGCATTTGCGGCTTGTCCGCAATGTCAGTGTTGAAGAAGAGTGTTATGCCATCTGCTTACAATTTGGAATTTTCTCTAAATCATTTACGAGTTTTAACTCTGCTTCCCTTAAATCCAATTCATTCTGCATATTAAGCCAGAACTTAGAAGTCGTCCCAAAATATTTAGAAAGTCTCAAAGCCATTTCAACAGTTATTTTTCTTTTTCCGTGAACTAAATCCAAAATTGAACTGGAAGAAACACCTAAATCTTTTGAAAGTCTATACGGAGTAATATTTAAAGGTTCGAGGAACTCTTCTAGTAAAATTTCACCAACTGTCGGTAATTCAAATCTTTTATCCATGACACACCTCCGTTTAGTGGTAATCCACAATCTGTACTTCATAAGCTTCATTGTTTAGAAACTTAAACTGTATTCTCCATTGACTATTTATTCTTATTGAACAATAGTCCTTTAAATCTCCAAGAAGATGTTCAAATCTATTTCCCGGAGGAATCCTTAGATCATCCTCTTTTTCCGCCGAATTAATTATCAATAATTTAGCAAAAGCTCTCTTATGTATTTCAGGCGGAAGCTTAGGTGATTTATTGCCTTTCCAGATTTTTTCTGTCTCTGAATCTGCAAACGATTTAATCATAATTATATCATCTGTTATTAAGATATATCTGTCAAGTAGCTATATCTAATAGATTTCATTTCCAAACCAAAACTATTTTACAGTTTATTTTTAAGTATACTTAAAATCCGCTCGTCTATCGTTTTTTCTTCGTCAGCGCACCCCTAAAGGCTATGTCCAAGACTTCTTCAACATGGCTTACGGGGTAGAACTTAATGCCCTTTTTAATGTATTCGGGGATTTCGTCCAAGTCTCTTGTGTTAGCCTGAGGAATGATGACTTCCTTTATTCCGTTGCGGCGGGCGGCGATTGTTTTTTCTTTTAGGCCGCCTATGGCAAGAACTTGTCCTGTAAGCGAAAGCTCTCCGGTCATGGCAAGTTTAGGCTTGATGGTTTTCCCTGAAAAAAGCGATAAAAGAGCTGTGGCCATAGTGATACCTGCGGATGGGCCGTCCTTGGGGGTAGCCCCTTCCGGCAGGTGAAGGTGTATTATATTTTTTTCGAACCAGTCCGGTTTTTTTATTTTTTGGTCTACGGAAAACATTCGAGTCCATGAAAGGGCTATGCCTGCGGATTCTTTCATAACGTTTCCGGCTTGGCCTGTGAGTTTAAAGCCGCCCTTTCCAAGCATAGATGCAGTTTCTATCAAAAGAGTATCTCCGCCCATAGATGTCCATGCAAGACCTATCGAGGTACCGGGGACGTCGGCCTTTTTAATATCATCATCGCGGAAGATAACCTTGCCAAGCATCTTTTCAATGTCGGCCTTTGTTACAGTCAGCTTTTCGTCTTCTTTTCTTTTACCGTTTACAATTTCGGTTGCAACCTTGCGGTGAATCTTATCCAGCTTCTTTTCAAAGTTGCGCACGCCGGCTTCCCTTGCGTAAGAGTTTGCAATATAAAGGAGCATATCCTGACTGTAGACTACCTGATTCTTTTTAAGACCATGCTTTTCAAGGCTTTTCGGAATAAGGTGTTTTTTTGCTATCTGAACCTTTTCGGAATCGATGTAGCCAGAAAGCTTTATCACCTCGGCCCTATCCAAGAGAGGGCGTGGAATGGAATCGAGGGTGTTTGCCGTGAGGATAAAAACTATGTTGGAAAGGTCGAAGGGCAAATCCAAATAGTGGTCTCTAAAGTTTATATTTTGCTCGGGGTCTAGAACTTCGAGGAGAGCACTTGAAGGGTCGCCCTGATAGCTTTGCCCCATCTTATCGACCTCGTCTATCATAAAAACGGGAGAATTGGTTTTTACTATCTTTAAGCCCTGAAGGATTTTACCGGGCATGGCTCCTATGTAGGTTCTTCGGTGCCCCTTTATTTCGGCCTCATCCCTCATGCCTCCGACCGAAAACCTAAAGAAGGGCTTAGACATAGCTCTGGCTATGGACATTCCGACGCTCGTTTTACCTACACCGGGCGGGCCCAACAAAAGAATGATCGAACCCTTGGTGTCCTTCTTTAATTTACGCACGGAAAGGTATTCTATTATTCGGGTTTTTACATCTTCAAGCCCGTAGTGATCCTTATTTAAAATCTTTTGAGCTTTTGCAATATCGTATTCTTCCGGCTCCGAATTTTTCCACGGAAGTGAAAGAATGGTTTCCAAATAATTGCGGGTAACTATGTATTCGGAAGAATAGGGGTCGAGCATCTTAAATTTTTCAAACTCTGAGTCCACAACCTCTTTTACTTCTCCGGTAAACTGAAACTCTTCTATCCTCTTTGCAAAATTTTCTTCTTCATTGGTCTTAGGATCCGTGGTCAGCCCCAATTCTTCTTTAATGGATTTAAGTTCTTCCCTTAAAAAATAATCGCGCTGATTTTTTTCGACACGCATATTAAGGTCATCCTGTATCTTGCGCTGAACCTGTAAAAGTTCTTGTTCTTTTTTAATGTGAACAAAAACTTCTTCCATTCTCTTTTTTACGTTTAAGGTTTCAAGAATCTTTTGCTGATCTTCTTTTTGAATGTTTAAGATACTTGCGATAAAGTCGGCTATTTTTCCGGGATGGTCAATATTGATCATATTGAGCCGCATCTCTTCGGAGAACAGGGGATTGTTTTCAGAAAGCTGCTTCATTTCGCTTATGAGGGCTCTGGTAAGAGCTTCCACCTCATGGCTTTTTTCTTCTTCATCATCCAGATATTGAACGGCTACGACTATGGGATTTGTATCGTTGACGGTTTTGCGTATCTTAAAGCGTTTTTGAGTGGCTATAAAAACGTTGAGCCCGCCGTCGGGCAGATTTATCTTACGCACGATTTTTGCGGCACAGCCCACCTTGTACAAGTCCTTGGCTTGAGGGTGTTCTATATTGTTTTTAAGAAGGGTAAGCCCTATAAAACCGTCGCCCGCATAGGCATCTTCGATTGACTTTATGTCTTCGGGGGCATTAATTAAAAGCGGCGTAAAAATGCCGGGAAAAATCGGCCTGCCGCTCAAAGGGACAATATTCAACTTTTGCGGCAGTAAGCTTTCTATCGGAACAATTTCTTTTTTATCACTCATTCTTTAAATATCTCAATAATTTAAAAAAAAGTCAATCGGAAAAGAGATTATTAAATGTCAATCTTTTTTTTCAAATTTTGCTATCTATTACAAACAATTTCTATAATAATTATGAAAGGGGGAATTTTTTAAAAAAAAATTATTAGCGAGGCTTAGTTATGGAAAAATTATTTAAAATAACTCTCCGCAACGACTACGCTTTTAAAAAAGTATTCGGAGTGGAAGAAAACAAGGACGTACTACAGGATTTACTGGAGTGTATCTTAGACATTCCGCCTGAGGATATCGCAGGTTTGGAACTTCTCGATAAGGAGTTTCATAAAGAGTTTTTAAGTGAAAAGCTAGGTATCTTGGATATCAAGTTAAGACTAAAAGATGGAACTTTTGTAGATATTGAAATTCAAAACAGTTGGTATTTTGATTTTCCTGAAAGGACCTTATATTATTGGTCTAAGATGTATAATGAGGGTATAAAACAAGGTCAAGACTATACAAAACTGCCAAAGTGTATTACAATAAACTTGATAGGAAAAGGCTTTAATAAAAATAAGCGTTTGCATAACAAATATCTTGTTTTAGAAAAAGATACAAAAGAGCCTTTAGTTTCAAAACTTGAAATTCATATATTGAACCTTGAAAAGGCAAGACTCTTAAAAGAAGGTCAATATAAAGATTATAAAGCTAAACGCTTATTAAATTGGCTTAAATTTATCGAAACTGATAATCCGGAGGTAAGAAAAATGTTAGAACAAGAATCACAGATGATGAGAAAGGCAAATGCGGCGATAGAAGTAATGGAAATGAGTCCTAGGGATAAATGGCTATATGAATCCCGCATGAAATATGAACACGACAAGGCTTCATGTATAAGTGAAGGCTATCGACAAGGCATTGAAGTAGGTATATTGCAAGGCGAACTAAAAGGGAGACAAGAAGGTATCCAACAAGGCTTTGCCGATGGGGCTCACCAAAACAAACTTGAAACTGCTAGAAACTTAACAGAAATGGGTTTTGCCGTGGAAGTTATCGCAAAAGCTACAGGATTAAGTATTGAAGAAATAAAGTCCTTATAAGAATCAGCCTTTTGGAACTTTTTATGTTGTTACACCGAAATAAAAATGTGCATGGACGCACATTTTTATTCCTTTATCTCATCTAAGCTTATCCTGAACTCCTCTAGGAGCTTTTCTCTTATCGTTTCATCGTCAATGCGGTTAAAAACCGGTTTAAAGGCGGCTTCGATTATAAGCTTTTTGGCGCTCAGCTCGTCAAAACCGCGGGTCATAAGATAGTAAAGCTTGTCCTTGTTTACCGCCTCAAAGCTCGCAGCGTGCTCTCCTATAACGTCATCCTCATCGCAAAAGATTGTCGGAATTGTAGCACCCACAGTAGTCTTATCGAGCATAATCGTGTTATCCGAAAACCTTGCAATAGATTTTGAGCAGCCTCTGTTTAAAAAGATATTGCCCCGGAACATCTTATGAGCCTTGTTCTTTAAGGCTCCCTTTGCGGTAATTGCACCGAGAGAATTTTTCCCGTTGATGATAAAATTTTGCTCCAAGTCGATGCGTCTGGTCTTATCTGCAAAGTAGAGGGGGTATATTTGAACCTCAGCCCATTCCTCAGGCATATAGGTAGAAGTTGAAGCCCCGTTTATCTTTGCCCCAAGCTGAATATCGTAAAGGGTAACTTGGGCCTTCTCCATCGCAAAGATTTTTACGGTTTCAAAGTTAATGCCGCAATGGCTCAAGTTTTGTACCTTTATAAATTCTACTTGAGAGTTTTTTTCGGCAACTATGCTTAGTATGCCGTTTCTAAAAATATCGGCCTTTGAGCAATCGTAGGCCTTTACATCATGATAAAAAAAGATCTTAGCCCTTGCCCCTTCTTCAATTACAATAAGATTTTGGTCATAAAGAACATTATTGGCCTGATCCATTGTAAAATTGATTAGAACATTCGCAGCCTGTTCATTATCCGCACACTTTTTTACTTTTAAGTAAATACCGGAATTTCTTTTATCCTTTACTTCTTGAACATAATTGTCTCCGAGGCCGCAATTTTTTTCGCGTTTTGTCTTCGTAAAATCAAAGAATTTTTCTATATCTTTTGAAGGGGCTGTTTTTAAAAATTGCTCAATCGGCATTTGTTCTATATTTTTAGCTTCGGCACATCCATCTGCCCGACCATCGACCCGGCTTCCGGCCTTGCAGGTTAAATTGCAAAAAGGCTTTGAAGGGATATCCGTTTTTGTGTAATCAAGCCGTTTAAAATAAGTTCTGTCACTCATATCTATCCTATAGTTCCTTCCAATTCGATTGTAATAAGATTGTTCAATTCAACGGCATATTCCAGAGGCAGCTCCTTGGAGATAGGTTCGACAAAGCCCTTGATGATAAGGGATTTTGCGGCGGCCTCATCCAAGCCTCTTTGCATAAGGTAGAACACCATTGATTCGCTTATCCTTCCGATTTTAGCCTCATGGCCTATATCTACATCATCGATATGGGATTCTATAATCGGAATCGTATCGGAGCGGGATTTATCGTCAAGCATTAGGGATTCGCATTCGGCCGCAGCCTTAGCTCCGGTTGCATTTGCTCCTATGTATAAAAGACCTCGGTAGTTTGCTTCCCCTCCGTTTTTTGCGATGGAACGGGAGCGCATTTCCGAAACGGTATTTTTTCCTATGTGAACGGTCTTTGTTCCCGTATCAAGGCACTGTCCTTCCGAAGCGAAAGTAACCCCTGTAAACTCCGAACGGGAGCGGTCGCCTTTTAAGATGCTCATAGGATAAAGCATGGTAACCCTTGAACCGAACGAACCCGAAACCCATTCAATAGCTCCGTCTTCTTCGACTATGGCCCTTTTGGTGTTTAAGTTATATAGGTTTCGCGACCAGTTTTCGATTGTTGAGTAACGCAGGGTTGCTTTTTTTCCTACATAGAGCTCTACGGCCCCTGCATGAAGGGCGTTCTTATAGTATTTTGGAGCACTGCATCCTTCAATAAAATGAAGGTAGGCCCCTTCTTCTACAATTATAAGAGTATGCTCAAACTGTCCCGACTGTTGGGCATTTAGTCTAAAATAGGATTGAAGCGGAAGTTCAACCCTTACTCCCTTGGGAACATACACAAAGGAACCTCCCGACCAAACGGCACCGTGGAGGGCTGCAAATTTATGGTCATTCGGCTTTATAAGCTGCATAAAATGCTTTTTTACTATATCTTCGTACTTGTGGACGGCCGTTTCCATATCCAAGTAGACTACGCCCTGTTTTTCTAAGTCTTCTTTTAGGCTGTGGTAAACGACTTCGGAATCGTACTGGGCACCCACTCCTGCGAGGGAACTGCGTTCCGCTTCCGGTATACCCAGCCTGTCAAAGGTCTTTTTTATTTCTTCCGGAACATCGTCCCAAGTTTCGGCCAAGGGCTTTGTATCGGAAACAATGTAGTGGATTATCTCTTGAATATCCAAATCGGAAATATCGGCTCCCCAGTCCGGCATGGGTCGAGCATTAAAGTATGCGAGGGATTTAAGGCGCAAGTCCAGCATCCAACCGGGCTCATTTTTACGCGCGGATATTTTTTTTACGACTTCTTCGTTTAAACCGAGCCCAGTCGAATATTTATAATCGATGCTGTCCTTTATGTCATAGATTCCGCGTTCTATATCCGAAACAAATGTACGCTTTCTTTCTTGAAAGAGAGCGGCATCCTCCGGTGCTTTAGCTGTGTTTTGGTTTATGGCTTTACTCATAGGCTTTCTTTTATGTTTTCGTAACCGTTCTTTTCGATATATTCGACCAACTCAAGACGACCTGTTTTGACAATAGTGCCGTCAACAAGAATGTGTACAAAATCGGGCTTTATATAATCTAAAACCTTGTTATGATGGGTAATAATTAAAATTCCCATATCGGGGGTGCGTATTTTGGAAACGCCTTCAAAGACTATCTTTGTAGCATCAATATCCAGCCCTGAATCCGTTTCATCGAGAATTGCGAGCTTCGGGTTTAAAATAGCAAGCTGTAAGATTTCGTTTTTCTTTTTTTCTCCACCCGAAAAACCGACATTTAGGCTGCGGTTTGCGTATGCAGGATTGATTTTAAGCTGCTTCATTGTGTCCGATAAAAGCTTGTGAAATTTTATCATAGGAATTTTTTCACCCGTTACGGCTTCTTTTGAAGCACGCAAAAACTCTTCTACTTTTAGGCCCGGCACCTCTTCAGGTATCTGAAAAGAAAGAAATATACCTTTACGGGCTCTTTCGTAGACGGGAACCTCGTTTATAAGTTCATCTTCAAAATAAATCTTGCCCTTATCGATATTGTATCGAGGATTTCCTACTATGGCAGCCGCCAAGGTGGACTTTCCTGCTCCGTTTGGGCCCATGACCACATGAACCTCTCCCTTGTTTATACTCAAATTAAGGTTTTTAAGAATCTGCTTCTCGTCAACCGACATTTGAAGTCCCTGTATATCTAATAGTTTCATCATGACTCCTATAATCTCCTGTATAATATAACAATTTGAAAATTAATATTCAATAAGAAAGACGTATAAAAATTTTGAAGTCTTTTTAAACCTTATGGACAAATCGTTTTAAACCTGTTAGAATGTCCGAAGTGTAATTCTTATACCTAATAATAAAAATCTGAGGAGTTTTTTTATGGCAAAGGAAAAAAGATTGGGCTTTTACCCAAACTTGGTATCGGTATTGCGGCAGGTATTTTGCTCGGACTCTTTGTCCCGGCATCCGTTATGGCCGTTATCAACACGATTAAGGCAATCTTAGGTTCGGTTATCTTCTTTATCGTACCGCTGGTTATCCTCGGTTTTATTGCTCCTGCAATCTGCGGTTTAAAGCAAAATGCAGGAAAAATGTTGGGAACCTTTTTAGGTTTGTCCTATATATCCGCTGTCGGAGCTTCAATTTTCTCCGCTATTGCAGGATATATTTTGATTCCCTTCCTGCATGTACCCAGCTCTATGAGTGCCTTGGCAGACATCCCGAAAACAGCCTTCGTTTTATCTATTCCGCCTCTAATGCCGGTTATGACAGCCTTGGTAATGGCCATACTTGTAGGTATTTCGGTATTATGGACAAAGTCCGCAACTGTCGAGAAGGTTTTGGTAGAATTCCAAAGCATGGTTTTGGAAATCGTAAACCGCATAGTTGTTCCTCTTTTACCCTTCTTTATTGCAGCAACCTTTGCAGAGTTAGCTTATAGCGGAAGTTTAACAAAGCAGCTTCCCGTATTCTTAAAGGTTATTGTTGTCGTTTTAATCGGTCACTTTATCTGGCTCACCATCCTTTACCTTATCGGAGGAGCAGTTTCAAAGAAAAATCCATTAGACGTTATCAAACACTACGGCCCCGCTTATACTACAGCTGTAGGAACTATGTCCAGTGCCGCAACCCTTCCTGTAGCCTTACGCTGTGCTCATAAATCCGAAGCTCTGCCTTCCGAGGTTACAGACTTTGCAATTCCGCTTGGAGCCACAACCCACCTTTGCGGTTCGGTTTTAACGGAAACCTTCTTCTGTATGACTATAGCTCAAATGCTTTACGGTTCGCTTCCTTCTTTCGGAACAATGATTTTATTTTCATTCTTGTTCGGTGTATTTGCAGTAGGAGCTCCCGGTGTACCCGGCGGAACCGTTATGGCTTCATTGGGTCTTGTTTTGAGTGTTTTAGGCTTTGACAGCACAGGAACAGGCTTGCTTATAGCTATCTTTGCTCTTCAAGACAGCTTCGGTACTGCATGTAACGTAACAGGTGACGGAGCCTTGGCCTTGATACTCAGAGGTATTTTCTACAAACCTGACGGAACCTTAAAAAAACAGGCTTAACCTTTTTTTAGCTTACAAACCCTCTTCGATTTAAATCGGAGAGGGTTTTAATTTAAGCCGATCCGATAACTCTTCCCGGCCTTAATACTCCCTCTCTTGACGCTAATACATAGATAATTTATACTCAATATATATGGAAAGACTGATATTTATATTTAATATTACGCAGATTGTCTTATTCGGCGTAGGCTTAATTTGTTTTATAGTACTATTTTTTGTTCCCGCCGGATACGGTAAAATGATAAATAAAAAATGGGGCTTTTCTTTTAACAATAAAATTGCATGGTTTTTAATGGAAGTTCCTACACTTATCACTATGATTGTCCTAATGTGTGTATGGGCTAAACCTGAAAATTTTGTGAGAATTATAATAGGCCTTTTTTTTGTGCTGCATTATGCTCAGAGAGTTTTTATATTTCCTTTTTTACTTAAGGGAAAAAGTAAGATGCCCATTCTCATCGTTTTGATGGGAATCACATTTAACACGATAAATGCCTTTTTAATAGGTGCATGGCTTTTTTACCTTTCCCCCAAGACCATGTACCCTATCTCGTGGCTCTATGATCCCCGTTTTATAATCGGAGCTCTTGTTTTTTTACTCGGGATGGCTATAAACATAGACTCGGACAAGTATATACGCTCCTTACGAAAGCCGGGAGATACTGCACACTATTTTCCTCATAAACGGATGTACAAATATGTATCCAGCGCCAATTATTTCGGTGAAATATTGGAATGGTTCGGCTTTGCCCTCCTATCATGGAGCTTTGTAGGCCTTTTGTTTGCATTTTGGACCTGTGCCAACCTCGTTCCAAGGGCCTATACTATAAATAAAAGATACAGGGAAGAATTTCCTGAAGAATTTGCAGCCTTAAAACCTAAGAGGGTATTTCCTTTTATATTTTAACGGAATGCGGGCGAAATTATGAAAAAAAAAGGCTTAGGTTTTCTTTTAATTATTTTTTCCTTTTTTTCTTTTAAAGCAACGGCGCAAACCCTTGACGCTCATTGGACCTTGGTTTTTGCCGGCAAGAACATAACGGTTCCCGTTTTTTGGAACGGAAATATTTATACGGCAGGAGACGACAAGGCCTTAAACTGCATTACCTCTCAAGGAACGTTTTTATGGCGAAGAAATACGGGTGAATTCCCAAGCGAGTTTTTATCGGTTTCTCAAGCCGGAATAGTGTTTATGGTTACTGCAAAGGGAAATATCGAAGCTTTTTCTTCTCAAGGAATGCCCCTTTGGACTTATCCGTTAAAGAAAAAACCGATTTTTCCCGTACACACCGCACGGGACGGCCGCATTTTTATAATCCAAGATAATAACATAATTTGCCTCACCTCGGGAGGCAAACTAAAGTGGGAATTACCCCTTGTTTCCGCCCCCGTATTTCAACCTGCAGAAACAGGTTCCAGAGATATAGTTTTGATTTTAAAATCGGGAGATTTCTTGCGTGTTTCTATCTTCGGTTCGATTGTAGAGCAATACAGACTTAAAAAGACCGTTTCGGCTATAGGAGAGGCTCCTGAAGGGTATATACTTGCTTGTACGGACGGCTCAATTTCATACTATAAAACAGGCGGAGGTTCGGAAGCTCTTTGGCAAACTACCGAACCCGAAATCTGTAAAAATGTTTTTTATAAGGGCGGAAAAGTCCTCTATATGTTTGAAAGCGGTAAAGTTGTTTTTAAGGATCTAAAAACAAATGAACTTATATGGGAAGAAAAAACTTCGGGCAATTTTTCGAGTGGAGTACATTGCTACGCAATCGGCAACGAATTCAATATTACCGCAAAAGGATTCGGCTGCCTTATTACAGACACAGGACGCATCAAATGGGAAAAAAAGATACCTGAAACCAATTTCTTCCCTATAATAACCGAAAACGGACTTTTGGTCGGAATAACAAACGAGATTTTAAATGCCTACAGGGTGGAAACAAAGCTTTTGCGAAAAGGGACAAAACGAAATGCTCCCGAAAATTTTTATTCCATAATACAAAAAGATGACAAGGGCAAGGAGGACTTTCCGTTTTTTGTTGAATATGCTACTACGGCAGAACTTTTAGATGTTATACAAAAAGAAATAGAAAACGGAACCGTAGGCGAAAAGGAACCTCGCTATGCCTTTCAATTAAAAACTATCTTGGAAAATAAGCGCAAAGCCTCGTATTTTTCGCAAGACTTTAATTCCTTTGATAGATCAAGGGCTGCAGAGCTCTTAGGAAGACTCGGTTCCTATGAATATAGGGATATTTTATTGGACGGGATATACAAAATAGACGACCCTGATGTACTTGCCGGAATTTTAAGAGGTTTGGAACATCTTGCCTACGATCCCGATGACCGCACAATGGAAGGCATCCGCTTTGTAATGGGAAAGGCAAAATACGATGACATAAACCTTATGGCGGCAGTTTGCGATTGTTTGGCCGCCTTGATGCGATTCGGCTCAAATGAAACGGCTTCTGTTGCAATTTCAAATATTTTTTACATTATTAAGGGCCCTTATTCCAATATTATTCAAAATTATGCAAGACAAAAAATCAAAAATATAGTAAAATAGGAAGAACGGAGGATTTACTTATGAGAAGGCTATTAGTTTTTTCGTTTTTTTTGATTATGGTAGTTTTTTCAGGATTTGCAATTGAAGTTGATAAGCCTGAAATTGATTCTGTAAAAAATAAGACTATAGAATTTATTAACTACACGGGACCTCATGATGTGGTAGATAGTGCCGACACAATTCGGGGAATAGGCTCGAATCTTGCAGGAGCCGTAAAATCAGGCCGTGCAGGCGATATCAATAGATATTCGGTTATTCACTGTGTCGACCCAGCAGTAAAAGAAGGCCTTGATGCAGATATTTTCATTATCGGAAAAAGTGCCGGTGTTGATCATATTAATAACGTAAGGCTTATAATTGCAGGATATTTGAAGGCAGCTTACGGATATTCCGATAAGGATGCGGCAACTCTTGCACACTTTGTTACAATCTATAATGCCGTTTATCGCAAAAACATGGACTTTTTTAACCAAAAGTACAAGCAGGTTGTTACAAAGAATTTGACAAAAGAAAAAGCCGGTTTAGCTTTGAGTTACGATGAATGGCCCGGACAAACCCAAATAGTTATTCCGCTGACAGACCAAAAATATGCAGGCACTATAAGCTCTGTAGACACTACTTCAATCTCGGATAAAAAGGTTGTCGAAAAAATGCGTGAAGATAAGGGTAAAGACCTTGAAAAACGCAAGGAAATGGTTGACCTAAAAGAAAGAGAAAGCGAGGAAGCCGCTAAACGTGCAGAGGTTGCAAAAAAAGAAGCCGATGTAAAACAAAAAGAAGCGGATAAGCAAAAGAAGGAGGCCGATACAAAGCAAAAAGCCGCTGAAAAGCAAAAGAAAGAAACAGAGCAAAAGCAAAAAGAGGCTAAAAAAGCTGAAGAGAAGGCAGCAACAACAGGCAAACCTGAAGATAAAAAAGTAGCTGAAGAAAAGAAAAAAGAAGCTGAAAAGTCCCAAAAAGAAACCGAAAAGAAGACCGAAGAAGCTAAAAAGGCTAAGGACGCCGCCGATGAGAAGCAAAAAAAAGCGGATGAGGCCAAAAAAGAAGTAAAAGAAGAAGAAAAGATGGCTGAAAAAAAGACTGAAGAAGCTCAAACGGACAGAAAAGACATTGCTTCCGATACACAGAAAATCATAGAAGAAAAGAAGGCAGAGAAAAAGGCTGAGGGAGATGCAGCAATAGCCTCATCAATTCCCGGCTATGGTTTGAAGGTTGTAGACGATTCAAAAATGCTTTCGGAACTTGTTCTTTTAGACCTTAAAACGGAAGAGGAGCTTAGAACTTCAGGAATCAATACAATCAGAGGAAGAAATCTGCACATTGTAGGAAAAAACCTTATGGCCATCGCAGGCACCAAGTCCGGTAATGCGGTTATAGCTTTGGTTCTTATCGACGCAAAATCCCTTGAAATTGTTAAACAAAGTCAAGAAAATATTGCAGCTGAAAGTGTTTTGGTCAAAAACGGAAACGATTATTATGCAGTAATCGATAGTAACGGAAAATACCTAATTGGACGCTATAACGATAAACTTGAACTTCAAGCTAAGTCGGCGGTCGAAGTACTACCCTATACGCCTATAACGGTAGGTGATAAGGGATTATTGGTTCAAGACAGCAAAAACGCTATCAGATTACTAAAGTTAACCGATTTAACGAATATAGTTATTTCTGAAGAGGAGAAAAAATAAGGAGTTTATTTTATGGTAAACGAAAAGAAAAAGTATCAAATTTTTGGCATGCCGCTCACACTTTTCGGCATTATTTCGGCAGTTGTAATTGCTGCAACGTGGTGGAACAAGCTGCCCGGCGGAATGATAGGAGCCCTTCTCTTGATGATGGTACTTGGTGAAGTACTAAACATTATCGGCGATAACACTCCTATAGTAAAAACATTCTTTGGAGGAGGGCCGATCGTAATTATCTTTGCATCCAGTGCCCTCGCTTATTATAATATTTTGCCCGAAGGAATTTTAAAAAATACTTCAACCTTTATGAAAAGCGGAGGCTTTTTAGACTTTTACATCGCAGCCCTTATCACAGGTTCTATCCTGGGAATGGACAGAAAGCTTTTAATTAAGGCTGCTATACGCTACTTCCCGTGCATTATAGGCTCCGTTGTGGCAGCATTGGTTTTGGTTGCAGTAGGAGCTCCTATTTTTGGAATGAAAGCAACGGAAGCTATAGCCTATATCGGTATTCCAATCATGGGCGGAGGAATGGGAGCAGGAGCCGTTCCGATCTCCCAAGTATTTTCATCTGCATTGAAAATCCCCACAGAGCAAATCTTGTCTAAGCTTGTACCGGCAGTAGCCCTAGGTAATGCCCTTGCAATAGTGGCCGGAGGTGTACTCGATAAACTCGGCAAAATGAAACCTTCTTGGACGGGAAACGGACAGCTTCTCGCAAGCGGAACATTTGAAGTTCCTAATGATGAGGAACTTCAAAGACATTTTTCTTTGCAGGAGTTCGGAATTGCTATCGTTATTGCAACAGCCTTCTTTACATGGGGAAATATAGTCTCTAACCTATTTAAACTTATCGGTGTAAATATTCACACCTATGCTTGGATGATTATAAGCGTTGCTGTTGTAAAGGCTGTAAATATCTTGCCCAAAAACTTTGAAAATGCTTGCGCTCTTTGGTATAAATTTGTTGCAAAAAACTTTACCGCAGCACTCTTGGTAGGTATAGGCATTGCATATACAAATCTCGGCGATATTATCGGAGCATTCAGCATTTCTTATGTTGTACTTGTACTCTTGGTTGTAATCGGTGCAATAATCGGTGCAGGACTCATAGGAAAACTTGTAGGCTTTTATCCGATTGAAGCTGCTATCACTGCAGGTCTTTGTATGGCAAACATGGGAGGAACGGGAGACGTTGCCGTTCTTACGGCTGCAAAGCGCATGGAACTCATGCCCTTTGCTCAAATCTCATCCCGCTTGGGAGGTGCATTTATAATCCTGCTTGCCTCGTTCTTAGTCCCGCTGTTCTTTGGCGGCTAAGAGTTAAGTTTTTATAAATCTAAAAGAAAACCTCCTGATTCTTAAAGGGCTCAGGAGGTTTTTTCTATGCCTTATGTTCTGCCGTAAGGTTCTCCTATTAAAAGCTCACAAATCTGTTTGGTTTTTTCGTCCGCATCTTCTTTTTTACCGCCTGCTTCTAATCTATTCAGTTCATCAAGAATTATTGTATGATTTTCAGGACTTACATTAAATTTAAGACCGAAGAAGATACCGAAAAGAATCATAAAAAGAGGCATTATTATAAAGGAAATCTTTACACCCTTTAAAGTACTCTCCTTTTGCTGCGGCTTTTGAACCTGCCCTATACCGGAATATTTAAAATCAATCTTATCCAAAAGCTTCTTCAAATCATAAAGGTCATCTTTTGTATAAAAATCCCGAGGTTCGATTTTTTTATAAACCTCTCCCGATTTTGTATAAGAAGATTCTACCAGAAATTTCTTATCAATTTCATTGAAGTCTTTTTTATCAAAAGAAGAAAGTAAATTTTCAAAAACATCTTGAGGGATCTCGTCAAAGTTATTTTTTCCTTCAAAGTATGAAAAAAGAGGATTAGCATTTTCATTCTTTTTTGCTTTTTTATACATGGAAGTAATAATTTCGTCTGTATCTCGGCTCATGTATTTTAGATGGAAATTCCCGTCTTCCCGCAGAGAATAATACTTATTTATATTTTCAAAGTTTTCATTATTTTTTACAGCCAAGTTTTGAGCTTCTTCAAATTGCTTTTGGGTCAACACCGAAGGTACGGGGTTTTTATAACCTATACCGCTTAAAACAAAGCCTATTGTAGTCATTATCACCAAGCCTAAAAAAAGTTTTCGGGTAAGAGTCATCGCAGCCGAATAGGTTCCGGCTCTGTTTTCTCCGCTCATAAGTTTGTCTATATCGGCCAAAAAGGGAAGAAGCTGATGAGGAATCAAATTGTTTGCCGAAATTCCGATACCCATAAGCACCATGTTCAATATCAAAAATACCGGATTTGTTTGAGGCGTATGGAAAGACATAAGGACTATGGAAACGGCAAAGATGATTAGGGCAGTAACATAGACGGGCTTATGCCCTTTTTTGTTTATTATGCGGTTATGAATGGGAAGGGTCGCCATCATTGTTAGTAAGAGGGCCCCTTGGGCTATTATAAAAACATTTCCTCGGTTTAAATAATCCACAATGTAGAACAAGACCAAAGACATAACTATATCCAAGGCTCCGTAGGAGCAGACATACATAGCAATATGAATTCTGCAAGACCTGCTTTTAAAAAGGGACAAGAAGTTTTTTATAAATTTAGCGTCCGATTTTTTTTGGCTCTTTTCTTCCGGCAATTCCCATGTTTCAAAATAAAGAGGAATCCATGGAAGGGCGAAGATAAGGGCAAAAACTATACTCATCACAAAGTAGCCCATCATACTGCCGTGAAAGGCATCGATAATGGGTTGCGCCAAAAGCCCTCCCAAAAGGGTGGCTATAAAAGAAAACATAAGGCGCGAGCCGTTAAGTTTATTCCTTTCGGTAAAATCCTTAGTTATCTCGGCTGATAGGGCCGCATAGGGTATGTAGGAAACGGTCGAAACGGTAAAAAATATAATGTAGGCTATCGTATAAAAGATGAATTTTCCGGCCTGACTTTCGATTCCTGTCGGAACCCAAATTATGATAAAGGAAAGAGCGATTGGAACAATTGATACCAAAAACCAGACTCTTCTTTTCCCGAAACGGTTTTGCGGAGTATTATCGGCAATGTAACCCATCATAGGATCCGATACGGCATCCCAAAACTTTCCGATTGCAGGTATAAGCCCGGCCAAAACAGGATGAAGCCCTATTACATTTACCAGATAGTACATTGCAAATGTAGTAACGATAAAAAAACAGCCTCCGCCGTATAAATCGGCAGCCCCATAGGCGAGATAAGTCCGCCAAGTCATCTTTCTTTGTTTGTTTAACATAAGGATTATTATACAATAGCTTTTAAGGGAATGCAAGCGTAATTTCTTACAAAATCATATGAAAAAAAAGTGAGAAAATCCCTATTTTATTAAAATTTTACTATTTATTACAAACAATTTCTATAATAATTATGAAAGGGAAAAAATTTTTCTTCTTTAAAAAATTATTAACGAGGCTTAATTATGAACAAACTATTTAAAATCACCCTCCGCAACGACTATGCCTTTAAGCGAGTATTCGGAGTTGAAGAAAACAAAGATGTATTACAGGACTTGCTCGAGTGTATCTTAGACATTCCGCCTGAAACCATCGCAGACTTGGAACTTCTCGATAAGGAGTTTCAGAAAGAACTTTTAAGTGAAAAATTAGGTATCTTGGACATCAAGTTAAAACTAAAAGATGGAACCTTTGTAGACATTGAAATTCAAAACAGTTGGCATTTTGATTTTCCTGAAAGAACCCTGTATTATTGGTCTAAAATGTACAACGAAAACATAAAACAAGGTCAAGACTATACAAAACTGCCAAAGTGTATTACAATAAACTTGATAGGAAAAGGTATCAATTCTAAAAAAAAATGAGTGGGAATTATAATCAATTTTGACTATTTTTGATGTGGTTTTTAGCGGGTTTTGGTGGGTTTTAACGATTTTTTAAGGGGCTTTTGGCCCCTTTTTTATTTGATTTTACATCAAAGGAATATCGGCTAGAGAGTGGGTTTTGATGTAGTTTATAAGGTCTTTTTTAAGGACTTCATGGTCGGAATTAACCGGAAGAAGGCCGCCTGAAATCATGCGCTGGATTGTAGGTTCAGAAACATTACAAACAAAGGCAGCTTCTTTTGAGCTTAGGATGGGCGGGCAGTTTGGGAGAATGTCGATTTTAATCTGCATTAATTCCGGGAAGGCTTCGATTTCTTCTAATGATTTCTTGTAGATATTCATTTAAATCCTCCTGTAAGGTGTCATCGTGATCGTCTAAAATAAAGCCTGCAAGGTCATACCAAGGGATGCGGTATACGCCTAAAAATAAGACGGCATCAAGACGGAATTGGTGGAGAATCGTCTGAAGCTCATCTCGGGAACAATGCAGGATTGCACATGTTTCTTTTAGAGAATAAAAATACTTTCCGGCGATACGGGCATTTTGAATTAAGCCTTTAACGGCGGTCTCCCTTTCTTGTTGGGAAAGAGCGGTTCTATATTCTCTTAAATTTTCAAACAATTCTCCTTTAGCCATATTCGTTTTCCTGTCTAATATTTCTTTTCTATAATGCTTAAGAATCCCATAACACGGCGAAGCTCTATCATGCTGCAATCTTCCAAGCATGATTTACCCATTTTGTTTAAATAACCTTGTAAGCGGTTTTTACTGTGATTACCGAGAACTGCATTTGCCTTAGCTCTTACAGCATTCAGGAAGCGTTGAGATTGCGGTGTGAAATTTTGAGAACTGCCTAAGGGGGCTTTTCCTTGCGCTATAAGAATTTTATTTAAGGCATCTATTACGGATTTAAACTGTTTTATGTTTTCAATCTTAGAAGCTGAATCTACTCCGGCATGGTCTAAAAGAATACCGATGTATTGTTCATCCGTGATTTTAGCCTTATTCTTTTGTAGATGAATAAGAGCCAACATTTTATTTCTGCTTGCTTTGTTTACTGATGTATTCATTTTTTTCCTCCTTTAATTTTTAACCTAATCGATTTATCATTTCTTCGGTAATGGTAGAAAGCCCCGAAGCATTGGCGATATTGACCAAGGCTCTTGCTTCGTTTGCAACCGTACGGAAACCACCTCGGGCTCTTTTTGATAATAGGTTTGCAGTTTTAAGATCAAGTGTTAGTCCTGCGGCCGAGCGGTAATAAGCTGCAATGTCGATTTCCTTTATTGGGTCAAAGACTACAATAGGATGACGCACTCGCGAGCGAAGACGAGGAACCTGATCGATTTTACTTTTTAAAGCTTCTTCTCCCACAAAGAGAAAGGGAAGATTACAGCGTTCGTTTATTCCTCGTAAAGTTTCAAGATGCTTGACCGGGCATTTATCGGCTTCATCAATGATTATAAGATGCCTCTGATAAAGGCAGGATTGCTCTAAAACAGTGATACACTTACTCATTGAATGAGGACGGGTGTTGGCCACTTCGTAACAGATGTCGCGCAGAAGCTGGGTGATGGAAGAGCCGTCAATGTAAAGGATGTAGACAGCGTTTGAGTTTTCGGAAACAAACCATTTTGAGGTAAAGGTTTTTCCTCTCTCAGCTGTTCCGATGACCATACCTAGACTTGAAGAAAGAGAACCTTCAGGATCGGCTAAGCTTGAAGCAAGGTTTTTGTAAGCTGAAACAGAGGGAGTCATAACAACTGCTTCAAAGTCGAGGCTGATACCCGTTTTTTCTTCTTCAATGTTTTCGGTATTGTAACCCGCTTCTTTAAGAAGGCTTAAGATTTCGCCTTCCTTTTCTTTCCAATTAGGATAATCTTTTGAGGCGACACGCGAAACAGTTGAGCGGTTAAGCCCTGTAATACGTGCAGCATCTCCGTGGGATAGATTGTTAAAGTTTAAAACTTCTTTTAGTGCCATTTTGTTTTCTCCTTTCGGGCTTCAAGCCCAAGATTGATTTTAGTTTCAAAAAAGAGCCTTTCATCTTCACTCATATTTTTTTCATATTTGAGTTTAAAGGCTTGATCGGCTTCACTTAAAACAGCCCCGTCCATAACCGCATCAAGAATTGCATCAAAGCGGTCGCGCTCTGATGAGTAAACACTTCGGCGGTTTTGAGAGGCGTTAATAACAATGGTAAGACGCTCCCCTACAGCTTGGGCAAAATCGGAATCGGTCAGCTCAGGATCCGGTAAAAACTTTGCTTCATTTTCGTTTGAGATTTTCTTTCCTTGTTCGAGATTTTTATAACGGCTTGAGGTAATAACCTTTCCGAAGCCCTTAATTGCTTTTGAATAGCTTTCCGAAACAGCCCGAATGTTAGAGTTCTTTTCTTCGATTGCAGCAGCAACGGCTTTTTCATCAAAGAAATCGATACGCTTTTCAGGCGTTAAAAAGATAGCTTCTCCGGTTACAGGATGAATGGCGTAAACTCCGGAAGAAGGATCATCGGGATCGAAGCGGACTTCGATTCTTTGACCTTGAAGCCCTGCAAGATTATTGCGGTTTTGACTTACCATTTCGGAAGTAAGGTTAGGCCCTACATAGTTAATACCCGATATTGTAATGCGGTTATTTCGGACTATGCGGTGGTCGGGTTCCATAAACAAGGCTTTGATATCTTCAAGCTTAATACGGCTAGGCTCCCAGCCTTCATCTTCAATTGCTTTCATCATTTCATCACGCGGGGAATGTTTCAGCGTAGAGTGAATGCGCTGCTCGTATGTTTCGAGAGCAAGGTTAGCTTGTTCTACAAATTCTTCATAGTGCAAAAGATAGCCGTTAGCTTCCTGCCAATTAAGACGGCGGGTTGCCTCTTCATCTTCTGCGGCCGAAGCTTTGATATTCCGGACATATCCCGGAAGGAAGCGGTCTAATAACAATTGCTCAAAAGTTGAAAAGAACCTTTCAATCGGTTTTGTCTTTGCGTTTTTTACACGGGCAAAGATACGCCTGTTTTTCTTATGCCAGACCTCGCAAGTGTCAGCCATGGCGATGACAGCCCCGGATTCATCTTCTAAAGCATAGTGTCCGTCTTCGGTTTTGAATAGCTCGGCCTCATCGGAGAACTTCATTCCAAAAGTTTGCAAGGCTTCAACAAGCCAATCAATTTTTTTAGCTGTTTCAGGTTTTCCGTTATCGTTGTAAGTGGAGCCGAATTTACCGAAGCGGATAAGCCCTTGCCGTAAGGCTCTTGCAACAGTACGGAAGTTATAAGGGCCTGCTTCAAAAGAAACACCATAAGGAAGGCGGGTACGCATATCAAGCCATGCGTAACATTCAGGCCTGAACTTTTTTCCTTTTGAATCTACTACCCAAAAATTGAAACGGTGCTGGTCGCCGACGACAACCTCAAAAGGTTTCAATGTCGATAAATCACGGGCAATGTAAAAGAGGTTATCAAGGGCTCGTCTGCCGCCTTGAGTGTAGTCAATCAAAAGGGTGCTTAAAGTTTTTAAGTGCTTGTATGCCGAAGGCTCGGAGCCTACAGCCCAGCCTTTTTCTAAAGCGACCTTACAGGTTTGATTGTAAGCATTGCGAACCGTGCAATAGCCGACATCTCTTTGAACGGCAAGGTAAAAAGCTTTTAAAAAGGAAAGAGCTTCATTGTCCCAAGCAAAGACCGATCTTCCCTGTTTGGGTTTTTCGACCGGGAGATAACCGTTCTCTCTTATCTCTTTTATGTATCGGCGGACAGTGGATACGGAAAGACCGAACCTGTCTGAAAGCTCTTCCTCTGCCATTCTTACAGTAAGCCCCGGACGGCGGGTTTGCCATGCTTAAAAAACAGATTCGGCTTAACGGTACAAGGAGTTTAAATATGGCAGAAATATCATGGCCTGAAGAGTTACCTGAAACATTACAGCTTGAAGGATTATCGGCATCTTACAGCGATCCGGTTATAAGAACAGAAATGGATGCAGGGCCTAAAAAAATGAGAAGGCGTTACACGGGAGCAACCAAAATAATTACAGGCAATATAACCGTTACAATCGAACAGCAAAAGATTCTCGAAGACTTTTACAGGCGTGTAATAGCTTACGGAACAAGAAGATTCAATATGAAGCACCCTCAAAGTTTACAGGTTAAAGAGTTTAGAATGATAGAGCCTATTAAAGAAGTTTCAAATGGAGCCGGGCTTTATGATATTACAATTACGCTGGAGGAGTTTTAAACATGACAAAACTTTCAAAAAGAGCCATAGAGGCCTTAAACAGAAACGAAACGGATGAGATCTTTTTATATTGCTTGGAAATAGAGGTTGAAGGAGAAGAGGCTTGGAGGTTTGTAAACAATAATGAAGATATTATCTCCAGCGGGAAGCGATATACGGCTTGCGGGTTTACCGTTTCTCTTCCTTCCCAAAAAAACGAAACGGGAAGCGAAACCTGCCGACTTGCAATAGACAATATAGACAGCCGTATAATGCAGTTTATTACAAAAGGAATCGGAAAAAAGATAACGGCAAGGATTATAATTATTTTGGCGGACACTCCCGACATTATAGAAAAAGGGCCTTTAAAGTTTATCTTGCGGAATGTATCTGTAGATAAGGCAACCGTTCAAGGCGACTTATACGATTTTTATTTGTTTGACAGAAATATTCCTGAAGGCCGTTTTACTCCTAAAGATTTTCCGGGACTTTTTTAATGCTTGCTCCTTGGGTAAAAAAATACATAGGCATTCCTTTTCTTTCAAACGGCAGAGACAAAACTTCTTGCGATTGTTACGGGCTTTTATATTTGATTTATAAATTTGAATTTGATACGGAGTTACCTCTTCTTTTATCCGATTATAAAAATGCTTGCGATGTAAAAGAAACAAAAGAAATTTTTAAAATAAATAAGCCTTTGATTGCAGGAGAAAAGCTTGATACTCCGGAGATAGGAGATGTGGTTTTACTTAACTATCAAGGCCTTCCTTCACACATAGGCATTTACGCAGGAGACGGGTTTATACTTCATACAACCGAAAAATCGGGGAGCGTTTTACAAAAATTAAGCTCACCCGAAATAAGGGGAAGAGTGGAGGGGTATTACCGTGTCAATAAAAATTATCGCAAAGGTTCATCCCTTTGATGCAAAAAAAAGAATTATAAAAGAAAGTGAACCGAAACCTTTATACTCACTTTATGAAGAACTTAATATAGGGTTGCCGATAGAACATGCACACTTTTTAATCGAAGATGAAATAATTAAAGATATAAATAAAACCCCTAATGACGGACAAACTGTTTATATTGCAGTACATCCGGGAGGCGCAGGATCAAGTCCTTCGAGTACTGGCAAAGGAATGGCTATAGGCGGAGCATTGGCAATCCTTGCAGGGATTTTAGTAACGGCTATTTCTTTGGGAAGTTTGACCGGAGTGGGTGTCGCTCTTATAGGAACGGGAATAGGAATGCTTGCAGGCGGAGCTGTCTTATTAAACTTGGATATTCCAAATTTAAAAGACAGAGAAAAACCTAAGCAAAACCCTTCCATAAGGGGAGCTAAAAATAGAGCCAATCAATTAGGGTTCATTCCTGTTGTTTTAGGAAGACATCTTATATATCCTGACATGGCTGCCAATCCTCATTTTGAAATTGAAGGAAACGATCAATATTTAATACAGCTTTTTTGTGCAGGTTATAACGATATAGAGATAGAAAAAGATTCCATTAAATTAGGGGACACTTTATTAAAAGAATATTCAGAAACAAAAAATATAGATAAAATTCTATCAGGAGAAGATTCTGCTGTCAAATTACAGATTTTAAAATCGGGAGAAGAGTGTTCATTTTATAAAAGGTCAGTAAAAGATGAAAATATAAACCAATTATTGAAACATTCTTTTGAAGATGGAAAAGACGGAAGTATAGTAAGAACAACGCCTTCAAAAACTACAAAGATAAATGTAGATATTTTCTTTTATTCAGGTCTTGGGAAATATAACGACAAAGAAGATATAGTGAGTGCTTCTGTAGAAGTTGCCTGTTATTATAAAAAAGAAAATGCTCCTGATTCGGAATATTCGTTATTAGGTTTTTTTAATGGCGATAAAAACTTAATCGAAGGAAAAGAATTAAAAACAAAAAGATTTCAAATAACAAAAGAGGGATTGTTTCCGGATAAATATACTTTAAAGTTTACCCGTATTACTCAAGACTCGGAAGACAATAAAATAGTTGATGCCGTTTATGTAGGAAGCGTTCGATCCTTCACAGATGACAGGCCAATCCGTTTTGAAAGACAAAAGAATTTGACAATAGTTGCACTTAAAATAAAGGCAACAGAACGCCTTAACGGCATAATAGATTCTTTAAACTTTATAGCTCAAACTAAAATCCCTGCACATAAAGGAAATGGAGAAGGCCCGGCTTCGTGGGAAGAGAAATTGACCTCAAATCCCGCAGCAATTTTAAAATATGTTTTGCAAGGAAAGATAAACTCTAATCCGGTCTCAAATGAAGACATAGATTGGGAAAGCTTTGAAAAATGGGCTTTATGGTGCGATGAAAAAAAATATTCTTGTAACGCAGTTCTTTCCGATAAGGCAACTCTTTCGGAATTGATTACGATGATAACGCATACTGCCAGAGCCGATGCCGTTAAAATAGACAGTAAGTTTTCGATTGTACAGGATGTCGAAAGATTAAGTCCCGTTCAGTTGTTTACTCCTCGAAATACGAAGTCTTATAGTCAAAGCCTTTTATTTGCAGATATTCCTGAAGCTATAGAATTTAATTTTATTGATGAGGCCTCAGGCTTTAAAGAAAATGAAAGGATTGTTTATGATACGCCTACAGGAGAGGCAGGAGAAACCGAAGCTTTAAAAAAGCAGCAAGAAACGCTTTGGGGTGTTACAAATGCAATGCAAGCTTTTAAGATAGGGCGGTATCAATATGCCTGTATGCACAACAGACCTCGTGTGCATAAAATTGATGTAGACCTTGAATTTTTAGTTTGCACTAAGGGAGACAGAATCCAATATGCGGGAGATACGGGGCTTATCGGGATAGCTTATGGACGGGTTAAGGGAGTAGAAACTTTAAACGGTTTAACTACGGCCGTTATATTGGATGAATATATTGAAGCAGAAAAAGGAAAGACTTATGCCTTACGTTTTAGAAAAAAAGACGGCCGCATATTGATTGCAGATACAAGACCTTTATCTGCAAGTTATACAAACAAAATAGAATTTGAACTCGCGTTAAACGAAAATGATACACCTCAAGAAGGGGATTTATTTACTTTCGGAACAAAACAAAAAGAATGCCTTGATTTAATAATTACTTCTATAGAGCCTACAGATGAATGGAATGCTTCGATCATTGCCGTAGACTATTCTCCCGAGATTTTTGGGATAGATGATCCTTCTTATGTTGTACCTCCTTTTGATAATAAAGTTACAAACATAGATGGAAGTATTTCCGATTCAGGAAGTGTAGAGCAATGGAAGTATTATTACACTTATAATGACAGAGAAGAAGAACCCTTAAGACCTAAAGGGGATGGAACAAAAGACGGTTGGCATCGTCTTCAAACTAAAAAAAGTATTTGGGTGTCCACAAAAAATGCGATCAATATAAATGAAGGTCAATGGACTGCACCTGTAAGACTTAAAGGTGAGAAAGGCGAGCAAGGTATTCCCGGAGAAGCCCTATCCTTCCCCACCGACATTGACATTTTAAGCCTTTTTAACTTTGACGAGACACCTCAAGCCCTACCCGCTCCCAATCCGTCGTTTACAGCTTGGAAATCTAAAATCATTGAATACGATTGCACAGATAAACAAGAAATCAAGATGACTTTTGAGGAAGCGTTAAATAATGTAATTATTTTATCGGGAGAATTAAAAAACGATTTTACATTAAAACTTTTCTTTGACAAGCAAAACGGCAATGGTGCTAAACAGTATTTGATAGTTTATAAATTGACGGGTAATTTTACTGTTACAATTCAAACCGTCGAACTCTCAACTAATAAAATCTCGCAAAATATAAACGCCGAAACATTCGGCCTCGGCTGCTATGCTGTCGTAGATTTTAGAGGCAATGTGTGGGCTTTTGAAGGGAATATTAAACAATCCCTAATTGATGAAATTTTGCAGCATACAGAAAATAAACTTAACAATAATGCCCAACAAACAATTACTAATTTAAAGAATGAAATAAATAATTTTTATCTTCAAGAAAAAAATAAAATGAATATGTTTATCCAACAAAAAATGGATGAAATAAAAAATTATCACAAAGATCGCTTTATTAAAGAGTCCGGAGCAATCGGAGAAATTCGATACTTCACAAGCAAAAAATATACTTATGGATATTTGTATGCAAACGGTTATTCTTTTATCCCGGAACTTTACCCCGAGTTTTATCAATTTTGGCTTGAGAATTTTGGGGATAAAAATAAGAAAAACTATCTAGGCTACGATGCTTTCGGTTATCCAAAATTGCCTGATCTGCGAGGTGTTGCCTTAAGAGCAGTCGACGACGGAAGCGGCCGAGGCGGTGCAGAATTGGCACTGGAGTATCAGGGAGATGCTATAAGAAATATAAAGGGAGAAGTATCTTTTGATTCCGGTAACATAATGCTAGGATCAAGCGGCCCTTTCTCTAGTCATTATACCGGAAGCTCAAGGTCTTGGTCATCGAATTCGTCTTGGGATAAGCAGGTATTACAATTTGACGCCTCCCGTGTAGTCCAAACAGCCGAAGACAATAGAGTTAAATCTTACGGGGTTTACCCGTTTATTAAAGTTATATAAGGATATGAAAAAAATGACAAATGAACAAGTAATTGAAGCCGTTAATCGGCTTACGGAAACCTACAATGAAATTAAAGCAAATCTTGCCGAAGTAAAAAGGCAAACTGCCATTTTACAACCGCTTTACAAAAACGGCCAAATAATTTGGGACGGCCGAGAAGACTTCCAGATGACAGATGAACCTCTTACTAATTTAATTGGTGTTGGAACAGGGGCTGTTTCTAAATACGGAAAATGGCAAGCTCAATATATGGTTAAATTTACAGAACATACTGTCATATCAAATTGTGAAACTCAAACGCCTACAAATTACATTGTTATAAAAGTAAAACTGCCTGAAAATAAAGACGGGGCCTTTTTTATAAAATATCCAATCGGAGATAATTGGTCTTACGGAATTATAACCGCATGGCTGTGTAATTCCGATAAAGGCATAAAAAAACTACTAGGTTCTCAAATTGCGGATAAACATACTGACTATGGAAAGAGTGTTGTATTTAATCCCAGAAATCAAGACGCATGGGACTCAAGATATTACCAATGGGTAGCTTTCAATTACAACAAAGAAGACATCATCAAAGATGATGAAGGCTATTCTTATATAGCATTGTCAAGCTCTGCTAGCACTTGGTATATCGGAGGCTGGGCGGTTGCAGAAAGAAACACGGGCTTTATGTGGGAGCCTACAAGAATCTTTGATTTAGAATTTTATAATCCTACAAGCAAAAGTACTCACAATTCACTATCGGCAGGTCTTACCCTGTCTTATTTTGCTGCGAATAAAAAACATACAAATGTAAGAATTCCCTATTCAAAGACAGGAAATTTAATAATAGGTATTTTGTGTTGGGCTGACCATTATACCCCGAATCCCAGCTTTACGGGATTCAAAACAAACGCCGAGTTTAATTTTGATAAAATTGTTTGCGGCAATTTTGCAAAAATAAAACAAAACTTACCCAATTATCAGTGGGGCTTCGTCCATGTTCCGGAAAATGAAGTCCTTCAAAACACGGTAGAGATTAACGGCCTTAAACTTTTGCAATTTAATATTGAAGTGCCGGAAAACGAAAGAGTATTTTATTTTGCCGGAATGTTCACAGAGACGGAGGTGTAAATCATGGAAGCAATCAACTACGCAAACGGCTCAAACATGACACTTCCCGCCGACGCTCAAATCGTTCAAGGCATCTCCGGCAATGCCGTTTATTTACCGGCTGGGGCAGGAACTATGCCGATTGCCGGAAACAGAAACGAGCTTACTATTTCTCTTTGGAGACAATGGGACGGAGTCGTAGACTCGGCAGCCTATAGGGGTGTTTTTTCAACAGCGAACATTGAAGCCTACTTTGACCAAGCAACAGACTTTTTAACAATCGAACTTGCAGGGGTTAAAACCGTAACCGACATTAAAGACGACCAAGATCAGACGCACTGGTGTTTTCTTTTTTCAAAAAACAGCTTTTTTAAAATCTACAAAAACGCAGAATTAAAAGCGGAACTTACCGCAGGCAATTACCCCGTAGACTTTTCCGAAGGCTTCACGCTGGGAGGAGGAAGAACGCACGCTACTTTTGACGAAGTTAGAATGTATAAGACGGTTGTAACCGAGCCCGAAATCAGGGGTTTATACCGTCTTGTAACGAAAGGCATGCAGGTGCAGCAGCTTGAAAATATCGTTACAGAAGCAACGCCTAAATATCTGGGTGTCGTCGAAACCGTCCCCGATACAAAAACAGTCATCATCACTAAAGGCGAGAAATTCGGATTTGTAGACGCAAACCCCGGCGATTGGGTTCTTTCGGGCAAAACTATAGGCGGCTGGAAGGTCGGCGTGTGCTATAAGTGGAGCGGTGCACAATGGTTAAATCTAGAGCCGGAAGTAAACTATGCAAAAGAGTATCAGTCGTGCTTAGTGCATATGTTCCAGATTGAGGAGCTTAAACAACAAACGGGGCATTTTGGGGCTTTGTTTGCACAAATGCTTGTCACTCAAGAAGCGTTTATAAAGAAGTTATCAGGTGATATTGCTTTTTTGAATAGCCTAATTGTAAAGAAATTACATATCGATACGGACAATACAACACATCAAGACTTTGAAGCATGGTTTGATGAGCTGAATGGGTTGAAGATTAGGAATAAGGGTGAGGAGATTTTTAGGGTTGATACAAATGGGAACATTTATATAAAAGGAGCCTCGGCAACATTGAATAAGTTAATAGCACCTACACTTGAACAAGACCCAATAGATACCGTCTTTGGAGAGATTTGGTTTAGAAAGGATATATAATGAATAAAGCAGAATATTTTACTACATGGACGAAACCTTTTCCACGTGATGTTAGTGCATTCGGGGAAGTATCATCAAATAATCGAACTATAACCTTTAATAAGGCGTTTTATATTTATGGAATTAAGTTTGCGGCAGAAGCTTTTTGCAAAGAAACGTGGGAACCATCTAGCAATGCTCCAACAGGGACATTTGGTACAATTAAATATCCAGATAAAACTTTAAAGGTAGATATAAAATTAACGTTATATAATGGCAAGACAGAATATACGAGCCCTATATACATTAACGTAAAAGGATACGATGGGTTTAGCGGTGGATATACTAAGAATGGAATAATAAAAACTGGATATAGAATAAAGAAGGTAGAAGTAATAGTACACGGTGAAGGAACCGAGTTTAGACAAGAAAACGGCGGTAATATAGAGGGATGGATTCCTGTTCCAGGAGGTAAGGTTTGGGGTATAATAGGTTTTTGGACTTGGGGCGTAACAACGACTACATTTGTTAATGTACAAACTTTGCATATCTATGAATATCCTTACATAGATAGCGGAATGAGAATTGCAGGAGTTAACGGAAAAGTTTATACTCCGGCTGAAACAGTTTTTCCATCCCCTCTTAGAATTTTTCATAAGAGGGTAAGAAATATAATGTTAGTTCCGTTGGGTTGTGATTATGCTTCTGTTTTTAAAATAAACACAAAAGGCGGAATACAGGCTATTACTACTTTGAGTTAAAAATAAAACCTATTCCAAAGTATGGCAAAAACTCAAAAGAAAAAAAGCCTTTAGCCCATTTTGATGTGCTGTTATTATGTAAATCTGATTTACTAGATTTTTTAATGTGTTTTGCAAAGCCAAAATTTAAGTTAGCTCCGGCATTAAGGTACACATTGTTATTGATATTATATTTATATCCCATATCAAAAAGTACACTAAGTTCTAGTTTCTGCATATACTCTTTTAGATCTGTCAAAACATAAGAGTTTTTATATTTAGAAAAAAACATACCAAAATTAAAACTTAATCCTACAGCATAATTAATATTAGATTTTTCCGATAAAATATGACGAAATCCAAGACCTGCACCTAATGATAATGGAATACCACTGTATTTCATATAATCATTTTCATTATCAGTTATATTAAAATAGGGCAACATCAAACCTACTTTTGTAAATAAACCGATATTCTGACTATTCCAGAAAGTATATGTTTTTATATTTATACCAGAGTGCCCAATATTAAAGTGTCTGCTTTCAGGACCACTATAAGAATCTATATCTTCTCCTTTAAAAAAAGAAACCCCATATTGATATTCAGCTGACAACCAAGTTTCGGCAGTATATGCCGAAATTATTATTAAAGTAAAGAATAAAATTATAAAATGTTTTTTCATATTTAACCCTAGCTCTATATCGGTAAATGATTGTTTTGCTTTAATGTGGCTCAGAAAAAGCCAGTTTTGGGTGTTTGTAATAGGCTAAAAGGCAAGTATAAAATAGTCATTTTTTTGTATAATTTGTGGGGCATAATAAGTTATAAATAATAAAAGGCTTTAATAAAAATAAGCGTTTGCACAATAAGTATCTTGTTCTTGAACAAGATACAAAAGAGCCTTTAGCTTCAAAACTTGAGATTCATATACTAAACCTTGCAAAAGCAAGACTGTTAGAGGGTTCCCAATTTAGAGATAAGAAAACAAAAAGCTTATTAAACTGGCTGAAATTTATCGAAACTGATAATCCGGAGGTGAGGAAAATGTTAGCACAAGAATCGACGATGATGAAAAAGGCAAATGATACTATTACAATAATGGAAATGAGTCCTAGAGATAAATGGCTTTATGATTCCCGTATGAAATATGAACATGATAGAGCTTCATGTATAAGCGAAGGTTATCGACAGGGAATAGTGCAGGGCGAAATAAAAGGAAGGCAAGAAGGTATCAGCCAAGGCTTTGCCGAAGGCTCTTACCAAAAAGCCATTGAAACGGCTAAACTGATGAAAGGCATGAACTATCCGATTAGCGATATTTGCACAGTATCGGGACTTTCCAAAGAAGAAATCGAGAACTTGTAAAAACGTCATACAAAGACTCCCCAAAAATTCCTTAGCGGCCTTAGCGTTCTCCGCGGTTAAATATCCCCAAAATTAACCGCAAGGTAGGCCAAGAGCACAAAGGTTAATTAGAAGCTATGTAAAAAGATTAAAAACCTCGACATTTTCCGCGGTTGCCCACATCACATAAAAAATCCCCTAAGGCCATTCAGACCTTAGGGGCAATTAATTTAGTTTTATCTTAAAAAATCTACTTCTTTTGCGCGGTTTCGATATACCCGTTCATCGATTGCTTTATCGCATAACCGAGTACGGGATTTGCAGTACCGTTGCCATACACCGTGCCGTTGTTAGTGTCCGAATTGCTATTGCCGGTTACAGAAGCCTTTATAACTCCGGAGTCAGTTGCAGTGTTAGTTTTCCATACACCGACATTGATATTGTCCTGCTGGACGCGGCTGGCAGTCGGCACAACCGAAATTTCCCACTTGCCGGTAAAGTAACCGCTGTCATCGGTACCCTCAGCAGAGCCGGATACGCCTGTTGCCGTGTCTACAAGATAGGCAAGTTTGGACCGTCCGGCAGAAGCCGAATAATAGCCGATATAAGGTACGGGTTTGCCGTTGGCACCATTTTCCGTATATGCAACATCCAAGCTGATATATGTTCCCGTTATACCGTAAGAGTCAACTGTAGACCGTTTAAATGACGTATCCGAATAGCTTGAAAGATACGCGTACTTTAAATCTGCCGCATCCGAGTCGAAGGCTGCAATGTGTATACCTCCATTTTTATCTACTGCTATTTTACAGTATTCACCCACATTCATCTTATCGAAAACATCCACAGGAACGCTCCAAGTTCCGTTACCGTTACCGCTTTGAGAAGCATGATTGGCAATTTGAGGATTCTTTTTATAGGTATACTTAAGCTTTTGGCTTGTTTCATCAAACCAGATTAAGACCGCCGTATCGTTTGCCGCATTAGACCCCTCTACAACTCCGAGCGAAAGGTAGGTACCTGGATTATTTCCGCTATCGGTGGTTGCACTGCCGTTCTTATACTTTCCTGCAACAATGCCGACATTAGCCTGATTGTATGGTGTTATCGCAGAAGCAGTTTCCTGATCTTTAAACTGACCGAAGTCAGCTTTATAATTTGAAGTCAGTGTTCCGGCTTTAAAACGTATCTGATCATTGAGACTATCGTAGTACGCAAGGTAGAGCCGGGGACTGCCTGATCCTGCCGCTGCAAGCGACGGGTGCTGAATTCTGGTTTTATCAAGAATATTACCTCCTGAACCATTCATATCGCCGATTTGTCCTATTGCTTCAAGCCGTAACGCATTATGCTGGATACCAGGCTTAACTCCATAGTTATTTGCATCGGAAAGAGATGAAGCAGGTCCCCACTTGCTGGTAAGGTATGTAAACTTTCCGGCGTGATTTGCACTGGAGTTTATGTCACGTCCTGCCACCACACCGTGTGCAGTTCCTGCCTTGTCATAGACAAAATCGACATTACCGAAGTCGTCATAGTTTTGATGCCATTTTGTATATGAATTGCCGGTTCCTTTACTCATACTGAAATAATCGGGGCCGTTTGCAAAGGCAAATCCGATAATACCGTTTGAAGGATTGATACGCATAACCGGTTCCGTTATAACACCTCGGTGAGGCTGAGCCGCCTTACTATTAAACTGCCATACATCCAGCTCTACATCGTCGGTAAGCTTATCGTTGTTTGCGATTTTTGTTCTCCTGTTGTACGGCTTATCGTTGTTGTTTTTATTGTTGATTGCGGAAATACTGTTCACTGTAGCTACAAGCTCACCGCTTTTTGCGTTAGCAGAAAGGGTCAATTTCCACACATTTACCTTACCCGTAACAGGCGTAAGATTTCCGGAGTTGACACCGCCGACCGTACAAGCAGCGCCGGCAAGATTAAACCCGTGTACGGTAATCGTTTCTTTATCTTCAACGGGATAGTGCCCCAGTGCCGTTCGCGCATATAAGTCGGGAGCATTTGTTCCGCCGAGTTTGGAAAGTCCGGTTGTAAGTCCGGTAATATACGGCACCACGTCCATGCGGTAGCGGTTTGTGAGCGCACCGTCCTTTGTCTGCGTTGTATCGGGAGCGCTGCCTATGGGAGTGTCGTATGTTGCCGCTGCATAATGCGTTGTTCCGTCAACACTCAGAGCACCCGTGGATGCAGAGGCACAGGTCGGAGTACCCTTGTTGTACGCAAGCACACGCACTTCGACGTCGGCTTTTGCAACACCGGTTATCTTTGACGTATCCCACGAGAATGTCCAGTTTACATCGTGCCCGCCTTTGCCGATCGTTTGGCCGGCTGTCGGACATTCAAATTTAAAACCGTTACTGCTCCACTTGTCCGTACCAGTCAGCGTTCCGCTTACATTGTTTGCTATCCTGTAATACGTAACGGAATCAACCTGTTTCGTTACAGTAAGCCCAGCGCTTGTAAAGACGCTTTCCATGCCCGGCACGCTTATATACAGCCCTTCGATAAAGCGGTCGTCATGTGCCGAACCACGCATAACGATTTGTCCCGACACTTTCGGATCTCCGTCCATAACGCCGGTATTGCTGCTAAAGGCTGCGGGTAACCCGCTTTCAACTTCGAGGTGTCCGTTGTCTTTACTGTTATCGTACAGACTGTTATCGCTTTCGCTATTCCAGTAGAACGGCTGTATCTTCGATGTCGGCGTAGCCGGCGTTTTACCTGCAAACTTCATTTTTACGTTTAAGGCCGCCTTTTGTCTGCCCGTTTGCCAGCCGGCTGTTGTAATTGCCGCAGCACCTTCCGTCGAATCCCAGAACGTAAATGCAAGATCCTTTGTACTTTCTGCCGGATCGCTTAATTTGAGAATATCGCCTAATTGCAGTGCTATCGTACCTTCAGCTATCGTATAGTCGGTTGTACCCGAACTTATAAACGCAGTCTTATTTACGCCTTCTCCGATTCCGGGCAGGTTATACTGATAGTAAATCGCACCGTTACCGCCGACGATTTCGGGCGTGATTTCCGTGTAGCCTCTGACAGTCATATCGGCCGTTAAATCGAGCGTTAAATCGGTTGCAAGCTCTACCGCTTTGCGGGAAGGATATTTATACTGCATTCTGCTCAAGTCGTATACCGCTTTGTCGCTCGGGGCGGTTCCTGCCCCGGTAAATCCCGTAAGCGATTTTATACCCGGTACGTTATCGCCGTTATCCGCATCATACTCAGACTTTGTTTTAGGTGCGCGGTACGCCGTAATCTTTTCACCGGCATCGATTGTTCCGTTACCGTTGTAGTCGGTTCCGAACGTAACGCCTGCAATGCGCGGACGGTTGTTGCTGACAAAGGCCGGTTTTGCGCTATCATACGCGTACGCGCTTACTTGAAGATGCGGGTCAGATTTGTCATCCGTGCTGTAACCTTGGAAAGTGGTATAATCAACGTTACCGACAACGCCCACGCTGTAGTTGCCCGCTTCGTCGAATGCTACATAGTGCAGTTCTATCGGACCGTCGGGAATATTCCTCGAGCAAATACTTGCTTCCCATGTCCATTCGGTACCGCTTTTCGAAACCGATTCGATCATGCGGTCGCCGTCATCGTTGATCAAGTGAGCGGGGGAATAATAACCGTCCGCTTCAAGGGATGACACACCGCCTTCCGCACTGAGGTGATCCACAACGAGCGCAAGCGCAACTTTTACCGTTGCACCCGGATTTGCGGCAAGTGCCGTATCGAGCGTTATGCCCGAAGCGGTTACCGATTGTATGCGGTATATGGCACCATTTACTTGCACAAGACCGCCCGTATGCACGTTTTCGTCCTTGGAAGAAAGTGTTAATAATTCGGGGGTACTGCTGTTCCACGATACGCCGCTGTATTCTTTCCAGTAGAGTCCCGAATCGTAGGAGATGTTACCACCGATAGTGAGTTTATTTTTCGGGTCGGTCTTTACGAGCATCGGATCGTAGACAAAGTTGCCGCCGATACGGCGCATAAAAAAGAATGCGAGGCGCTTAAAGCCGCTTTGTGCTTTGCCGCCAACGGCATCTTCCTTTACCTTTGAGCCGAACGTATAGAAGCTGTCGGACTGCGAAATGTCCGCTTTGATATTGTAGCCCGTTTCGGAAGGCATAAGCAATACCGGCGCTTTATTATCGTATTTTATCGTAAGGGTATACTTTGAGTTGTATTCCTGCGTTGTTGCATCATACGCTTCGATTTCGATCGGGCATTCGCCTACACCGCTCGCGGTATCAAGTTTGTATTTGAATGTCGCCGTGTTGCCCGTGTTCGTTACATTCCACAAGCCTGAGCTCGAAGATGCAGTACCGCCGGTTATAAGCGTATGTGTCGTACTGCTGTCTTTTATCGTCAGTTTTTTTATCGTGTCGGCGTCGGTTACGCTGCCGTAAATATACCACGTGTCTTTAACGCTGTAAGTAGCGCCTGAAGCGGTAGTTTGCTGCGCACTGTTAGCCGTCGAGAGATTTTCATTAGTCGATTTAACGAGCTGTATGCTTCCGAATACGGGATTGTTTTTATCGAACGTAACGTTAACGCTTTTCGGCAAACTCTTGTTATGCGAAGCGTCATATGCGTAGGCGGTAATTTTAACCTTGTTAGGAGTATCGCCGGACGGATTGAACTCCCCGTTGCCGTTTATCGGTAAGCTCCAGCTGCCGCCGGTGAGCGTAGCTACAATACCGTAGTCGGCCACCGTTTTACCGGAAGCGGGCGCACCTGTCCACGCGGCACCACCGCTTCCGCTTCCGCTCATGAGGCGTATATCATAGCCTTTGTTTTTCAAATTGGTAAGTTCTGCTGCTGTCGGAGCTCCCGCCGCTATCTGTGCATCGCCTGAAAGTATCTGCACGAATACCGCGGTCGGATTGTTATTGTCCGTAGCGTTTCCTGCAAGGCGGACGGTTCCGCCGAGTTTTGCGTTGTTCGCAGGATAGTCTATTGTTACAGACGGGCGATCGCCTTGCGGATCGTGCCATATCGGGAACTTATATTCTTTCGTATTGCCGTGTGCATCGGTTGCTTTTATCCATACATAGAGTCTGGTTATTTTCTCGTATCTAACGGCGGGCGGAATACCATCAATCTCGTTCTGCGTTGTAATGCCGAGATGAATGAGCCACTTGTTCAGCGTCCAGCTGTGCATACCCGTTGCCGCAGTATCCATGTCGTCGTCAAACATAATGTACCAGCGCGATGAAATATCCTTTACATCTTTATACGCGGTTTTGTCCGGATCAAAAGACGAAATCGTTCCATCGTGCTGTGTACCGTCCACATTACTATATTTGTACATATTATTCGAAGCGGTGTCGCTGTCGGGAGAAACCGTTTCGCTCACGGATACGGCAAACCACACCTTTGCCGTACTGTCGTCGATTTCGCCTGCCACACGCGTGGTGCCTTTTGTCGGAGATATTCCCGAACCTGTCTCGGTTGTAGGACTTGAGAATTTGACCTCCGGTGCCGTATTGTCAACCTTTGCATTACGAGAGATCGGAAACTTGTTGCCTGCCGTGTCGGTTGCAACAATGTCCAGCTGCATGGTACCGCTTCCCGTAGTACACGGAATAGCGTCGAATGTGTACAGTGTCCATCCGTCTGCCGTCGTCGAACCGGAAGTAACGTTGATATGAGTTTTACCCGTGCCGGAGGCAGCCGTCGTGTATGTGTGCTCCGGGACCTTTGTTCCGTTATCCCAAAGATTGGATACTTTAACGAATAAATTGCCTTCGTCTATACCGTTTGCATCCTTTGCCTCAAACTTGATGTAGAATTTTTCAGAGCCGCCTTTGGCAGGATCACCGGAATCGGTTTTACCGCCGAGCAACAGATCTTTCCCGTTGACTTTTTCAAAATCAGACGACCAATCCGTGCCGTTCCTGCTTATCTGCACGTTCCGCATTTCAGGTGCGTGCGTATCCACTTTAAGATAGAGCTTTGAATCCGGATGCGCTCCTTCGCCGAACGTATCCGTACCGTCAGTAAGTTTCGGAGCGTTTGTTGACGCCGTCGTCACCGAAATAAATTCGCCGGCTTTTGCATCCGTAACTTTAAACCATATCTTTGCAGGGCCGTCGGGAAGCGTTAAATTCCACGATCCGCCCGAAATCGGAATATCCGTCCAGTCTAAATCGTTGGGGCTGTTATCACCGATGAAGTATTTAAATGATTGTACCTCTCCGTCGTCGTCGGTGATGCTTCCGTAAATCGTATCGGCGCCTTTAAACCAGACGGGGTTTGTAGCCGTCATACCGGTAAGAGACAGGTTCGTAAATCTAATAACAGGCCGGTCGGCATTTTGGTCGACGGTTATGGTTCTTTCTTCAGCGCCTACGTTTCCGGCGGCGTCTTTTGCCGTAATCTTAAACGTCAGCTGTCTGCCGTTCGCCGTGCCGTCAGAATCGTAGGTACCGATGCCGCCCGCCGTCGGCACTGAGGTGTTATTCGTGTCGAGTGTAAATGTCCAAATACCGTCCGTAATCGGCGGTTCTGCATTGTATTTTGTCCATTCACTCGCACCCGATGCGGCTGTTTTAATAAGCACTTCGACTTTGTCTGCGATTTCCCTGCTGTCGAACGCGGTTCCCGAAACGGTGATCGTTTTATTTACCGTCGCGCTTGCTGACGGCGTATTGATTTTGACGGTCGGCGGTGTAATATCCTTCACCAAGGTAAAGAGCGGAAAGTCCGCCGTATTTCCCGCATTGTCCGTAAGGCGTACCGTTACGGCACCGTCCGCAAGACTCGCCTGCGGAATGGACGCCGTATATGTACCGCCGCTTTCCGTCGACGCAATGGCCGTAGACAGTACTGTATTTCCGATTTTAACGACTTCGGCGGACTTTAACCTGCTTCCTCCGGTCACATCGCTTGCCGTAAACGTAAATGTTACGCCGGTAGTAGTATTGTTTATAAGTTTTACGTCAACGGCCGCACCGCCGTCCACTCCGGTAAGCGCACAGGTATTGGGAGGCACCGTATCGATTTTTACCCTAATTACCTGTTCAGCTTTGTTTCCCGCCTTATCCAGCGCCGACACGGTAAGAGTTCCGTTCAATGAGCTGTCACATGAAAATGCAAAATTGCCGTTGCCGACATCATTCCAATTGGATGAGTTGCTCAATTTATATTGCAGTTTATCTATACCGCTTCCGCCGTCTTCGGCGAACGCTTTTACCTTCAGTGCTGTTGTGTTGTACCAGTTATCCGCCTGCGTCGGATCAATATACGGCAATTTGCCTGGCGTACCGTCAGTTTTCCATGTAGGTTCTGTCATATCGATCGTTAACTCAATCGACTGTGTATCGGAGGAAACTCCGTCTTTATTTTTTGCCGATAAAGTAAACGTCCATTTTCCGTCTTTTGTATCATCCGAAGGAATCGTAAGCTCGAATTTTACGTCGGCCGATTTTTTGTCCGAGGACGGGGTTTTTGTAATCGTCAAGTCGGAGGCGGTGTAGTCAGTCACGCCTCGCTTTGCCTTCGCAGTTATATTTGCCTGAATCGCGGCATCGGTGAGACCAAGCGAAACACCGTCGGAAACTTTTGCCGTTACCGTAAGCGTGTTGCCCGCCATCGCCTTGTTCACATACTTTCCGCCGACGTTCACGGCAGGTGAAGTGTTCACTTCCGCTTTAAAGTTTTTGATTTCCGGCACATTACCCGTTGGTTTTACGACACACACGTACGGACCGCCAATTTCGTCTTCTATCGCTATGCCGTTTATGTCTCTGCCCCATACGGCAAACCGGTAGAGCGTGTTAGGTGATAAACCGTAAGACGTTTCCGGCGCGACAGGCTTTGCCGTCATTGTATACGCCGCTTTATTCGATTGTCCTGTAATGTTCGCTATTTTAACCCATCCTGCGGGAAGGGAAGAAGGCGGTTCCGTGGATGTTGTCCAGTTGGCAGGCAACGGATGACTGCTACTATAATTGCCGTCCGTATCGGCCGGAACGGCGTAAATCGTAACCTTGTCGCCCGTATACTGTATCGGTACGTTGTCGGGTCCTGATGAAATAGTGATATTGAACGGGACTCCATCCGTACAGTAAAGGAAGCCGTTCGAATTATATGCTGACGAACCCGGGGGAGCCTTCTCATAGCCTGCCACAGAAAACGTCGGGTTCGCTTTCGGATTTATCGACAGCGTCGTCGCTTTTGTCGTGTCGGCAAGTGTCGTTTCCGTAGCGTTGTATTCGGCGGATGTTGCTCCGTTCAAAGCTGTTGTAATATCCGAAACGTGTGCGTCATATTTTGTCAACTTGCCGTTGAGAAAATCTTTGAGTTCAGCGACACTCATCGCATATTGAGCATCGTCTTTCATGAATGTAGTGCTGAAATCGTCCGTGTTAAGGTAGTAGTGCGTCGTTTCGTTCCCATTACCCGTTCCATTTGGATTGGCAGGGTCGTCGTACACACGCGCTCCGTCGGAAAGAAGCAGCGTCATATACACGAGTTCATCGTTTGCCGTACCGTTGTTTGTATAATCATTAAAATTGGTTTCACCGAATATCGTTTTATAGTTCTCAAGGAGTTTTATGTCTTCTTGTGTTGTAGGATTTTTAGAATACTTTGCAATAACGTATTTGTTGTTCTCCGCCATATGATCGATGCCTGTAAGCGTTATCTCGCCGATTTTCGAACCGTCAGCTTTTTTAAAAAAACACGCTTTCATTTCGGCGATTTTATTGCCGGTATCTTCCGCATAGTTGCCTGTTAGCGAAATCGTCCGTCCCGATTTATCAGGCGTAAAAGTAGTACCGTATGATGAAGGAGATGTCAAAATAAGAATCGGCGGCGTATTATCAATGGTAAAAGAACTTGCCGTTACATCGGAGTTTCTACCCGAAGCGTCGGTCGCATATGCGGTAACGCTGTAGTTTCCGTCAGGATAATCCCAGCCCGCATACGGACGATTCGGTACGTCTTGCTTTTCTTTGTTGAGCCTGATCGACCAAGATTTTTTATTGCCTGCCAAATCAGCATGAAACGGGCCGTATGAGGTATTCGTGCCGGTATTTCTTATACTTACCGTAACGGATGCCACGCTTGTGTCGTCGCTGCATGTTCCTGCAATGACAAAGGTATCCCTCACAACGGCATTTTTGGGAGGATAAGTAATAGCATTTGACGGAGGCGCCGTATCCACTGATGCGCCCAGTCCGACCTCGCATGAAAAGAACGACAGTATACATACCGCCGCAATAAGAGGTACTGTAATTAATAATCCGTACTTTTTTGAATATTTTGAAATTTTTGATTTTCTGCTTAAAAAATTCATATTAGTCTCCTTGTAAAGACAATTCTACCATACTGTTATCGGCAGAATTCCGTGATAAGTTTAATTAATCCGATTCGGATTAATTTTCTAAAACATCTATTTTCCGTGATATATAATATAATACAAAAAATAAAAATTCCAAATGAATTTCAATAAAAAGTTAAGATTATTATTTCAGCTTTTTCGCTTGGAATGAATCCGAAAATGTGCTATAGTATTTTTATGAAAGAAAAGAAATCGAAGGACGTCAAAAAACGTCCGCAAACGCTTTGCAAAATAGTGCTTATCTCCGTTATATTGGTACTGATTGCCGCCGCAGCCGGTATTTTCGGTGTAGTGCGATATAACGATAACAGGCGGCTGGATGTTGCGTATTACGGAATTTCCGAAAGTATTACAAACGCGATCGGCGGCGTACTTGAAAGCCCGGATAACGAAATACTGAAAAAAAACTACTCGCAGATACGGACTGTCAGGCTAACGGAAAAGGACATACGGGATATAAAACGGATCGCAAAAAAATACGATTTGCTTTTTACCTTGAACGGAAGATTTGCATCGGATGCAGCACAAAAATCCGTGCCGATTCCCGAAAGCGTGTACAATCTTTTTCCGGCATCCGTCAGGAAGGCGGGAAAAGTGAATAACACATACAAAATGCTTCCGCTGCTGCTTGACCACTATGAACTTGCCTGTTACCGCACGTATAGAAACGAAGCAGCTCTCGCTCTGCCTGAAACGTTTGCCGGCCTTGAATCATATTTGCAGACCATCAAAGCCTATGCCGATTATCCGCTCATCTGCGCCGGAAAAACGGATGCAACGCTGACAGCTTTTGTAAGCGCTATTACGGAATCGCTTGCAGGAAGCGAAGGCTATACTGACCTCATCAAAGCGGCGGCAAGTACAAACGGCTTATCCGGCCTGCTCAATGTACCGCTCGGAAACGGCATATCTTTTTCTTCCGTCCTCGGAACAATTAAGCGATGGCAGCACGAAGGGCTTATTCATCCGCACTGGTACAATGTTACGGAAAAAGATATCGAAAATTATATGGAAGAACATCGCCTCGGCGCAATTTTTATGCCCCTCTCCGAACATCGTGTAAAACCGCTCATCCTGATTAAATACTATGATGCCGTACAGTTTCCGCAAGGAAATGCAGCACGGCACGCACTCATAGCTCCCGCCATTGTAGGTATGGCATTCAAGAACAATGCATCGCAGATTTCCATGCTTGAACAACTCGCCCATACGGATGTCCAAACACTTCTCTCTCAGAATACAAAGCTTGCACCTGCGTCGAGCCGCGCGGAAGCCCATGATGTACAGGCTGATGACGTGCGGTTTTGGGCAGCATCGTGTACGGACGGACCTATACAGGAATTGGGACAGGCGGCATTTGCAACACAGGCACAAATAGCCGCCCTCGCGGAAGAAATACGCACATATATGGAAAACGCCGATTAAAACATCAGAATATATTCATACGGGCACCAAAGGACAGGTGCGGCATAATTGATCTTATCGACGCTGAATTTATGTCCGTCGGAATAAACCACAGCTGTCCTTCGGTAAAGAAAGAAAACGAACTGAAGTATTTTCGCTTATACAGTTTTACACGCGGGAATTCTAACTGAAACAAGCCTGCAGAAAGCACTTGCGGTTTTCCGCTTTGAGTTTCGCTGAACAGTGAAAACTGAGCCCCGAGAGCAACATTCAAATACAGCCACTGCCAATCGGGGCCAAAATAATAGCCGAACGGCAGTTCAAAAACGTTCGCCAAAAGCTTTAATGAACCTACGTGTCCGCCGTAACGGCGTTGCGATATATTTTTAGTTTTGTAAAAAGTATCAAATTGATTTTGTGTAAGCTGCCCGTAATGCAACTGTAGTTTTACGTTATCATCAAAAAAGCTCAATCCTATACCTATGTTCCACAACGTTGCGCCCCAAAAAGCGACTTCTACATGTAAGCCTTGAATAAATGTAGGTACTCCATAACTGTTCTTATCTCCCTTCCTTAAAAGAGCTTCTACACTAGACAGCTCTATATCATCAGAAGATAAGCCGCTAAACTCTATCGCTCCGTTGTATCGGCCTCCTTCTCCGGGCGATATCAATGTTACTTTTGGAGCCGTCTTATCTATATTTATTATTGTCCTGCAAACCGCTGTTTCTTTATTCTCCATAACGGCTCTTAACAATAAAAAGTGATTTCCTTGAGCCATATCATCTGTCTCAAGTCTATACTTCCAATTAGCAGCCGACTTAACCGGAGTAAAGGTTTTTCCGTTATCAAAACTGATTTCTACATACTTAATGCGCTTTGCCTTAAATGCTCTTTTATCCTCAGATGTAGCCCCCTTTGAAGATACCAGAGCCTTTTCTTCTTCGGATACCGTATAACCGGCTCTTCCTCTAAGGTAAGGTCTTTCTATCGCAAAGTCTCCCATCGCAAAGTTGTCTATGGTAATCCAAGGTCCTTCTGCCGTATAATTTATCTTATGTACCTCAGAATTAAGCGGACCGACACCTGCACGGTTTGCCCTTAACTCAAGACTATGTTCTCCATTTACAAGCTTTTCACTGTTTATCTTAAAACAAACATAGCCTGTTTTAGATACAGAGCTCCTTTCAACTTCTTTTCCGTCTATATATAAAGCGGCTTCTTCTACAGCATTATCTACTATCAGCCTTCCATATATATTGAACTCACCTCTTACCGTCTCGCCGTTTAGAGGATATAGCAGTTCTAACCTGTTTCTATCCTTTTTTCTATAAACATCAAAATTGACAGAGACTTCATTAGTATTATTTGCCTTATCTACTCCGCTTATTTCAAGATTATACCTTCCTTCAGGCAATGAGCTTATATCTATATCTTTTGAAAGGATTATATCTTTTTCAAGTTTTATCTCGGATAATTTTTGAGGCACAGCCTTTCCATCAAGGCTCTTTATTTTTAGCATTACTCCTTCAAGAGAAATATTATCATATACATGTCCCGACACAAAAAGATTGTTATCCAATTTGGATCCCGCCAGCGGATATTCCAGTTTTAATGCAGGAGGCGTATTGTCTATATTAATTGATGTAGAATATAAACATACCTGCTCATAATTATCCGTTGCCTTTACAAAAACTACATGAGTTCCGTCATTTATTATATGGGTGTTTATTCGGTACTGCCATTTTTCCCCGCCTTCTGCAAGGTTATACGTTACCCCGTTATCAAACGACAGTTCAACCTTTTTGATTCCGTTTTTATCCAATGCACTACCCGATATTACACCTACCCCTTGCACCGTGTCTGTTATTAGAGGATAAGACACTCCAACCTGAGGTACTTCTAAAGACACTCTTATCTTTCTGGTTACGGGTTGGCTTGTTACTCCGTAAATATCTTCGGCATACATGGTTATTTCATGTTCATTATCCGTAAGCTCGCTTAACAAGATAGGTATAGAAAAGCTGTTTTTTATATCCATCGACTTATAAGAGCCCTTATCTATTTTGTAGTAGATCTTGGCCGCTTCATCGTCATCATATACCATACCGGATATTTCAAAGTCGCTCGTTATAATCTCATTTTCATCCGGTAAATGTAAATCTACCCTTGGGGCATCTTCACTATTGTCTATCTCAAAATTATAACTGTTAAAACTTCGTGAATTCCCGGCAGGGTCGGTAAACTTAAACAGCATGTTCTTACTTAAAGGCTCTTTTGCACTGCCTATTATAAGATTAGGTAAGGAACCGTATTCAAAACTCTGCCATTCAGCACCCTTGCTTGCGCCTTTATACTCCGGCTTTACTCCGGCAAACCTATCGCTTACCTTAAAAGCTGCGTATATTGAACCGTTTACTTTTCCTCCGGCCTCAGGTAGCACCATAACAACCTCAGGGGCTTCGTTGTCCTTATAAAATACTCGTCTTTCATAGCTTTCCCTTCCGGCTATATCCGTTGCCTTTACTGTAACAACAATGGGGCCGTCTGCCTGTCCGCTTATATTTATCTTCTCGTTAAATGAATTAGATAATTTCACATAAGGGGATCCGCTTCCTAAGCTATATTCAACTTTTGTAATTCCAACCAAGTCCTCAGCCTTGCCTTTTAAGTTTATAGAAGTTGTTACAAAAGATGCTTCTTCATTCATGTCAAGACTGACTTTAGGTGCGGTCTTATCAAAAAGAATATCTACTAAAGGACTTGTAAAAACGCCGCCCTCACTGTCCGTTATCTTTACGCCGATTCCTTTATATATGCCTTCATCTTTTACTCTTAATCTTATTAACTCGCCTTCCCTTTCAGCTTCAATGTTCTTAGAGCCTATTACTTCTACATTTTCTATTACCATTCCATCCTTAGGCTGATAAACACCTGTCAGTGGTTTATCGTCTAATAAGACTATTTGATTATTCTCGTTTACATTAACTTTAGACCATACAAAATTTTCTTCGCCGCCTGATCCCGATGCACTTACAACTCGAATAATTAAAGTCTGCTTACTGATCTTATCGTTCATATCTGTCGCAGTAACAGAGACAGTATATATACCCGGCGCCGATTTTCCGCTTATATTTGTTTTTATCACATAATCGGCTTGACCTGTTTTTACAGGTAAAACGGATTCTTCTTCTCCATTAAAACCTGCACTTAAATACTTTAAACCGGAAGCTGCTTTTACATTCACTGAAGTCGAGCTCTTTGTTTGTGCAGTATATACTGGTATGATAGTTTCTCCGTTGTCAAAAGAAATTACAGGAGCCTTTCCTTCTACATTAAACTTTACGGTTAAAGGATCTCCTTTAATACCTTTTTTATTCACTGCATAGATAGTCAATGTATGAGCTCCTTCGCTCAATCCTCGTTCTATAACAGAAAATCCTGCACCAAAAGCATCTATCGCCTTTTCTTCACCCTTGTCTATTCTGTACCTTACCTCATTCGCACCATATAAGTCATAGATTGCTCCTGCGATATAGACATCTTCTGAAAATTTTCCATCAAGCACAGGGCTTAACATTTCGATTACAGGCTTTCCCTTATTTTGATCTATATAAAATGTCTTTTTTGCCCTTACTATGTTTCCTGCTATATCTTTTGCTGTTATTTCGACAACGGCAGTCTTAGCGCCGGTCTTACCAACATCAAACTCTTTTATCCAATAATTATTTCCGGGGGTAAGTTCAAATTCACCGCTTTCGTTGTTACACTTCCAAGATAAACTTGATAAACCAACTAAATCCGTAGCCTTTCCTGCTACGGAAAATACAGGTTCCGTCGGGTTATCCCCCTCGGGATATATAAACTCTACTAAAGGAGCCGTATTATCTATAAACAATAAAAATGTGTGAATGCCGATCATTCCTTGCTTATCTATTGCTTTAAACCAAATTACCTTAGGCCCGTCTTCTATTGTTTTTGTATTTAGTTTTAACGAAAAATTTGACTGCTTTGTTTTTTTGTTATAGGATAATTTTATTTCTTCAAAATTCTCTCCATTGTTCAATGAATACAGCAGCCTTTCTATACCGTTTCCGTCTTCTACTGTTCCGTCAATTGTTATCTTACCTGAAACAAGCTCTCCTACACTCTTATTTTCTATTGAAGTTATTGGCGATAAGCGGTTTATGTAAAAGCTGCTTTTTACGGACTTTCCCTTTACACCGTTAATATCTACACCCCAAGCTTCTATCGTGTGCGTTCCTTCTTCAAAATTTTCCGTGTTTATATAATATGACCAAAATTCTTTACCCTTGGCTCGGTAGATATTTTCTCCGCCGTCTATACGTAACTCTACATAGTCTACAGCGTCATCATCTACACATGTTCCTATTACGTTTATATTTCCGACTACTACAGCTTCACTTTTAGGATGACTTATGTTTACTATCGGTAAGTCGGAATTAGGGTCTATATACATATTAAAAGGCCCTACATAGCCCTCATTACCGGCTATATCTACAGCCTTTATCAATACATTATATTTTCCTTTTTTCTTTCCGGATATATCTATAGATTGCTGCCAACTTTCTTTATTGGTCATCTGTACACTATCTATATCTTTTGAACCTCCTGCATATAGCAGACTCACGGCACTAAACATAATCAATAAATAAATTGTTATTTTTTTCATTAAATACTCCTAAACTAATTCGGCAATTTAACCGATAAATTATCGGCTAAAACAGCTTAAATCTTTAATATATCTAGATTAAACTAAAAAAATGATAAAAATGGATATATCTACAACACAATATACACACAAAATGTCAATAATATCAAGTAATTTTTAATATTTTTATTATACATCTTCCCTATTTTTAAATAATAGGGTAAAATATAAAGAATATGAAGCTTAAATTTTTAGGACAAACCACAGCACAAAGGCGCGAGCTTATTTTAACCGCTTCACCTCTCAAAACCCTAATCATTCTTTCTTTACCGGCTCTAATGATGGCTATGCTGCAGGCTATGATGCCCTTTACGGATGGTCTTTTTATAAACAGGCTTACGGACCATGTAACAGCCAGTGCAGTAAGTTTTTCTCAACCCATTATATCCATTGTCTTAGCACTTGGACAGGGCTTAAGCGTTGGAGCTACGGCAATTATCGGGCAGCTTAACGGACGAGGTGATATTGATGAGAGTAGAAAAACGGCAACACAAATTTTCGTATTTGCTTTTTTGTTGGGATTGGTTTCAATTCCTCTCCTGTTTATAATAGGAACAATAATAAGCTATACACTCAAAAGCGAAATAGCCCCCTTGGTTTTTAGGTATATTTCTCTTTATTGCTTGGTAATGCCTCTCAGCTTCATGGAATCCATATACAACGGTATAAAAAATGCAAACGGCAAACCTGAAGCTCCTTTTTTTAGGATGATTATAATGCTTATAATCAAAATAATCGGAAACTTTATATTTTTATATCTTTTGAGAATGAAAATAGACGGCTGCGTACTAGCTTCTCTTTTAGCCAACCTCGTAGTAGCAGCGTGGATGTTCTATGATCTCTTTTTAAAAAAGAGCCCCGATAAACTTAGTTTAAAAAATTTTAAGTTTTCTTCTCCGACTCTCAAAGAGCTCTTGCATGTAGGTTTCCCTGCAATGCTTAATTATGCCTTTGTTTTTCTCGGCTTTTTTCTTATAAATAACGAAATGGAACCATACGGAGCCGTTATTTTAAACGGACAAAGTATCGCAAGCAATATTTCGACAATTTGTTTTAATATCCCCGGATGTTTTAGTGCTGCCGTTACAACTATGGTCAGCATGAACATAGGTTCCGGAAATCCTAAAAAAGCAAAAAGAGCCTGTCTTTTAGGCTGTATTACAAGTGCTATAAGCGGAGCGGTGCTGATTGCCATTATCGTGCCTTCTTCCGCCTATCTCGTATCGATGTTTAAGCCGGAAATACCCGAAATCGGCGACATTGCCGTTGCAGCCCTGCATATTTATACCTACTCGGTCATAGGTTTCGGCGTCTGTATGACAGTTCAAGGAGCCTTTATAGGTCTCGGCAAAACAAAGATTCCTCTTATGCTTGGAATTTTGCGAATTTGGCTTTTACGTTATATTTTCATTCTTGCAACCGAAAGATATCTCTCCTACTATTCGATATATTGGGGAAACCTTTTTTCAAACATCACTGCCGGCCTTGTTGCAATTATCTTGATATTGAACACAAAGTGGGTTTCGGGAATTAAAAAATAGGCCTCATTGAAAAAAAACGGCAATAGGTGTAAACTCTAAGCGGTTAAAAAATATGGAGGTCTCTTTATGAAAAATATAAAGATTGATTTTGACGTTTTGGAAATGATGATTTTCTTTTGGGAAAGCGTAGCCTCAAAGGATAAGATGGGAGACGATTACTTTATGAGTATAGCAGAAAAGCCTCAGATGGAAGTCGTTTACAATGACGACTTTTCGAAAGATTCCGTCCGCAGGGTTATGTCTGCAATTTCCAATAGGGAAAAACTGAACAACCGCACCTTGAGCGAAAGCCGCTTTTGGAATAACAATATGTGGATTTTGGAAGACTTACAGACTATGCACAATATGATGGCTCCGATTAAAACCTTAAACCTTGCAGAGCTTACGGAAAAATACAAGGCCTCGACAAAATTCGATGAGATCGAGCTCATCTTCATTCCTGCCCATGCAGAAGAATTTTATATTAAAGGAAATAAAATTTATATTAACTTTTTCAAACTTATTCCGAATTATGAAGACCCGAAAGACATTAAGATTGCGGGTCTCCCCTTAAAAGAATATGTAATTAAAAAGATCGAGGGTTTGTTGCACTAAGACTATGGCAAAAAAGGGTTGCGGCTTGGGCGACATTTAAGCTTTCCACATTGCCGCTTCCCTTTATTTTTACAAGGTGGGCACAAAGCTTTTTAGCTTCTTCGCTTATTCCCCTCTCTTCATTTCCTAAGACAATTACACAAGCCTCATCTTTTTCGACTAATCTTCCAAAGTCGGCTATTTCGTGGTGGGCTCTTAAGTCCGTGCCTATACAGGTAAGCCGTCCTCGGCACTGGCGCAAAAACCAAGCCGTCGATGAAACCTTAAAGATTTTTACAAATTCCATTCCGCCCTGCGCGACCCTATAAGCCGAGGTCGTAATCGAGGCCTGTTTATCTTCTTTTGTTAAAACTATATTTTCTATACCGAAAAAAGCGGCGCTTCTTATTATTGCTCCCAAATTGTTTGCATTTCCTATTTCATCGAGCATTAAAACGTGTTCTTTATTTTGAGCCCAAAGGTTTATTTCTTCATGCTCTAAAACAGGAATTTCAGGCTCAAAGATCATCGCAGTTACGCCCTGATGATGTACCGATTCCGAGAGCTTTTCCAATTCATCATCGGAAACTATTCTATATAACCTTTTATTGGAAGCCAAATACTTACAAACCTCGCCGAATTGCTTTGCTCTTTTTTCCGAAAAAAACAAACGGGAGATTTTTTCGGGATGATGTTTTGCCAAAGCAAGACAGCTTTCAAAGCCGCAAACCGGCAATTCTTTTTCAAATTTTTTACCCATGGGCTTATCATACACAAAAAGCAGAACATAGGGAAGTAGACTTTTAACTTTAGCTTGAATAGATTTTTGATTTTTGTTAGAATAGAGGCCTTATGAAAAAAGCATGTATTTTTGATTTGGATGGGACCTTAACCAACTCCCTTTATTCGATAGCTCATTTTTTAAATGCTGAAACGGCAAAATACGGTATACCGCCTGTAGATGCGGAAGAATTTAAAATCTTAACAGGCAACGGAGCAAGAAAACTTGTGCAAAGAGTTCTTGAACGTGCAGGAAAAAACGATAAGGCCTTAGAAGAAAAAATTCTTACGGAATATAATGCAGCCTATGATGCCGATCCCGTTTATCTGTGCGAGGCCTATCCGGGAATTAAAAAGCTTTTAGCGGATTTAATAAAAAACGGGATTTCGGTCAATGTGCTTTCAAATAAGCCTCATTCCACAACAGAAAAGGTTGTTAAGACAATCTTCGGCGAAAACACTTTTTCGTGTATCCTAGGTGCCCGGGACTCCGTCGCTCTAAAACCTGACCCTGCAGGTGTCTACGAAATTTTAAAAATGCTCAAGCTCGAAAAAAAAGATTTTCTTTATATAGGAGACACGGCAACGGATGTTCAAACCGGAAAAAATGCCGGCCTTTTTACAATCGGTGTTTTATGGGGTTTTAGAAAACGCCCTGAATTGGAACAAGCCGGAGCTGATGCAATAATCTCAAGTCCTGAAGAAATCCTAAAAATAGCCTTAGGCTAACATTTATATAGCCTCTGCCTCAGGCACCCAATATTAAGGCAGCCCCTGCACAGACAAGCGGTATCAGTATATTATCAAAGTCTTTTAAGGGCAGAGCTTCCGTTCCTGCTGCAATGGCTGCGATAAAAAAGCTTTTTATAAAACTCCTGCTTATTGCAATGGTAGAAATAAAAACTGCCATAAAGCAGGCTATACTTCCCGCTATGGTTTTATCCTTGGAAATATTTAGGTGCTGTCTTCCCCAAAATTTTCCGACAAGGCTTGCAAGACCATCGCCTAGGGCCAGTGCCATAATCCCTATACTTGCTTCCCTAAACGGGAAAATAAGAAGCGTGCTTATAACGCCTATCGAAAGAGTTACGGGGCCCAGCACAAATTTTCCCCTATCCCTCTCTCGTGCAGCAAAGCCCGTAATGCTTGAAACCATAAAAATTTGATAACCTTTTAATCTTAGAATTTCAAAGACTGTATAAAGACATGTTATTATGGATAAGGCTATAACTGTGGGATAAAAAAAATATCTTGCAAAGAGAGGAACAAGGGCTGCACAAAGATGAATAGTTTTGCGGAAGGTTTCCTTTATCAAATCTTCGACCCTTGCATTTTGAGAAAGTTTTTTATACCGCAGATTTCTTAAAAAACTCATAGGCTTAAAACATTCCTGCACACAAAACTGAAGCTATCTTAAAATAGATAATCAAACTTACGGTATCTACAATAGTTGTAATCAGGGGGCCGGCCATAATTGCAGGATCGAGTTTTAATTTTTTTGCCATAATGGGGAGAAGCCCGCCGGTAATCTTTGCTACAGTTACGGTTGCAACGAGGGTTGCACCCACAGTAAGGGCTATCATAGGATTTCTCCCCCCAAGGAAGACCGATTTTAAAAAACTGAAAAGGCCTAAGGTAAAGCCCACCAACACGGCAATGCCCAACTCCTTAAAAAAAACCTTTTTCCAATCCTTTAAGTCGATTTCTCCCGTAGCCAAACCTCGGATAATCAAGGTTGAAGATTGACTGCCGGAATTACCGCCTGTGTCCATCAACATAGGAATAAAGGCGGTCAAAATAGTCATTGAGGCAACCAAATGGGTGTAGCGTTCGATTATAGTTCCGGTAAATGTTTCGGATACCATTAGTAAAAGAAGCCAGCCTATTCGGTGTTTTGCAAGTTTAAAGATTCCCGTTTCAAGGTAGGTTTCTTCGTTAGGCTGCATAGCGGCCATCCTCTGAAAGTCTTCGGTAGCCTCCTGCTCCATAACATCCATTATGTCGTCGACGGTAATAATACCGATGAGGCGGTTTTCGTTATCGACAACGGGGAGAGCCAAAAAGCCGTATTTCTTAAAAGTGAAGGCAACCTTTTCCTGATCATCATGGGTGTTTACACATATATACTCTCTATTAAAAATCTGTTCAATCTTTTTATCCTCATCAGCAAGCACCAATTCTTTAAGAGAAATAAAACCTTCAAGGACTCTATTCTTATCGGTAACATAACACGTGTAAATGGTTTCACTTTCCAAGCCTATCTTGCGGATATAGTCAAGGGCCTGCTTTACCGTCATCCCTTTTTTTAAGCCTACATACTCTATGGTCATAAGACTTCCCGCCGAGTCCTTGGGATATTTTAAAAATTGGTTGATGAGCATCCGCTCTTCCTTGCCCGTATTTTTTAGGATTTTTTTGACGACATTTGCGGGCATTTCTTCAACAATGTCTACCATATCGTCTAAGAAGATTTCATCCAATATTGAAACAAGCTCCTTATCGGTAGCGGCGGCTATAAAACGGCTTTGCTGTTCTGTGGGTAAAAGGGTAAAAACTTCGGCTGCCATGCTTTTAGGCAGCATTCGGAACATAAGAATGGCATTTTGTGCAGACTCGGCTTCAAGGAATTCGGCTATATCGACTTCGTTTAACTCGGCCAATGTCCGCTGTACTTCAATATACCGTTTTTCGGATAATAAATATTTTATTTGTTCAAACTTGTTTTCTTTCAATTCCATGAGATACCCTCCGAACGATATTTTGGGGAGTATATCATATTTTTAAGAAAAAATATAGGGGCGGAAGATGACCCTATTCCCAAAAACCGTTGTTTGCAAGAAGAACGGACAAGGCGGAAGTAAGGGCTGTTTCGGTGCGCAAGATGCGCTTTCCCATAGAATAAGAAATAAAACCTTCGGAAAAAAAAGTATCCCTTTCGTTTTGAGTCCACCCTCTCTCGCTTCCGATTGCAATAAGAATGCTTTCACCCTTTGTCATTCTAAATGTTGAAAGGGAGGGAAAATCGCCTATGTCGAGGAGTACCTTGCTGCCTTTGAACGAGGCGGCCTTTAAATCTTTTAAGACTTCTTTTACCGAATTACAAAAAGAAAAGGCCGGCAGCAAGGTCTGGCCGGCTTGCGAGATACCGTCTAAAAGATATTTTTTTATTTCTTCGGGGCTTGAAAGATTCGATTTTAAATAGGAACGCTCTCCCAATTCCGTACCGCATAGTACGATTTCGGCAAAGCCCAAACTTGCCGCATCCCGAAGGATACGCCTCAACTGAATGGGGCGGGGAAAGCCCAGAATTATTTTTATGGGCGGAAGGGGCAGAGTTTCACTCTCAATTTTACCGGCAGCTGTGTTATCTAAGTTTTTATCGGGCTTATTCGGGCAAAAAGAAAAAAGGATTTTTTCTTCTGAAAGGTGATAGATAAGAGCTTCGCCTATTTTTCCGTTTATGATTCCGGCCTTAAAAACATCACCTTCTTTTAAGTGCAGAATCTTTTTTATGTGAAGATAGCGTTCATCATCTTTATAAAAGACAAAGCAGTTGTTTATGCTTTTATCGTTTTTGTAAAAAACACAGCCGCCGTTTATACAATCGGGATTTATACAATCGTCATCCGAAAACAAAACAATATTCATTTATTTATCCAATTCGGCTTCGGTAAGAATCGAGTAGTCGTAACCCTGCTCGGCTAAAAACTTTTGACGTTTTTCGGCAAAGCCCTCTTCTATAGTTTGGCGGGTTACAATGCTGTAAAAATGGGAATCACATTCTTTAGGTCTCAAGATTCGTCCCAAACGCTGAGCCTCTTCTTGCCGGCTTCCGAAAACGCCCGAAACCTGAATAGCCACGGAAGCATCAGGCAAATCAATCGCGAAATTTGCAACCTTAGAAACCACCAAAACGTTTATCTCTCCCTTTCTAAATGAATCATACAAAAGCTCCCGCTCGGCATTTGTATTTTTTCCCGTGATCAGGGGGGCATTTATTTCTTTTGCAATCGTTTCGAGCTGGGACAAGTACTGCCCGATTATAAGAATTTGATTTTCCTTGTGCTTGGTCAAAAGTTTTTTTACTATTTCGAGCTTTGCAGGGTTTTCGCTTGCGATGCGGTGTTTTTCGCGAGTGGTACCCACTGCGTACTCTATCTCTTTTGAAGGAGCAATGTTTACCCTGATTTCGGTACAATAAGCTTTTGCTATCCAGCCCTTTTGCTCAAGGTCCTTCCACGGCACATCAAAGCGCTTAGGCCCGACAAGGCTGAACACATCGCCCTCACAGCCGTCCTCTCTCACAAGGGTAGCAGTAAGCCCAAGCCTTCTTATAACTTGAAGCTCTGCCGTAATTCTAAAAACCGGAGCCGGTAATAGGTGAACCTCATCATAGATGATAAGCCCCCATGCTCTTTCCCTAAAAATCTTAAAATGAGGGAAGGCCGCATCGGTGTTGGGCCTCCAAGTAAGCACCTGATAAGTCGCTATCGTAACAGGCCTTATCTCCTTTACCTCGCCCGTGTATAAGCCTATATCTTCATCTTTTATGTTTGTCTTATCCAAAAGTTCCCGTCTCCACTGATAAACGGCAGCTACATTGGGAGTTAGAATAAGGGTACTTGTTTTAAGAAGGCTCATCGTAAGCATTCCGACTATGGTTTTTCCCGAGCCGCAGGGAAGAACAATTGTGCCGAAGCCGGTTCCTGCCGACTTATCGCCGACAAAGGAAGAGGCGGCATCCCGCTGATAATCCCTGATTTCAAATTCGGCACCGCTTGAAGTTTTTTCTTTTAAGGAAATATCCAAGGGCTCTCCGTCGCGGAGGGGTACCTCATCTTGCACGGGCCAGCCCTGTTTTAAAAGAGCCTGTTTTACGGTTCCCCTGTTTAAAAGGGAAATCAAAAAGGAGTTTTCCTCATCGGGGTCTTCTATTAAATATTTTAAAAGAATCTTGCTGCTTTTTAATTCCTTAAAAATAAGAGCATTTTCAGGCTTAAGTCGCAAAAATTCCGCATCGGGAGTTTCGAGATTTATTCCGCCGGCTTGATTTTCGCCGCTCTCTTCAATATCGGTCTTATTCTCAATTCCATTTTTTTCTTCTTGAGGCTTTTCAATGGGGAGGAGCTTTATTTTACCGTAGCGGCCCATCGTCTCTTTCATCCAAACCAAGATAGAGTCGGGAACCTTAAAGCGGGAAAAACCCGTGAGGGTTTTCATAATAGAATCGGCTGAAAGCCCGACACCTGCCGCATTCCAAAGCGAGAGGGGAGTCAGCCTGTAAGTGTGAAGATGTTCAGGCGACTTTTCAAGCTCCGCAAAGGGAATAAGAGCAAAGCGAGCCTCATTGGCTTCCGGGTCGTGAATATCCAAAAGAATGGAGCGGTCTCCTTGAATTATAAGCGGCTTAGATTCTTGCATAGCCTGACATTATACACTTTTAGAGGGGACAGTTCAAGTTAGGGGAAAGCAAAGTTCAAATGACAAGGCTATAGAGCAAAAGGAATTCATTCATATAAAACATAATAAATTTACTAATAAATTTGACAATAATTATATTTACATGTATAATAGGTTACGGAGGTTTTATATGAATGCATTAAGAACTGTTGATTTATTGGATTCAATTATTCCCATCAGTAGATTTAACAAGGGCGAAGCAAATAAGATTTTTTCTGAAGTAAAAAAAAATGGGGTTAGGATTGTCGTAAAAAACAATATTCCCGAATGTGTTTTAATAAGTCCTAAAGATTATCAGCAGATGATTGAGGAGTATGAAGACACCGTTCTTTTATCTGAAGCGGAAAAAAGAATGGCCAAAAAAACGAAGCCTATTTCTCACCAAGAACTTATGAAAAGATTAGGATTTACAAAAGAAGATTTGGATGATATTGATGCCGAGTTGGAGTAACCTGTGTGGAAAATAAAGTATCATCCTGATGCAGAAAAAGATTTAAAAAAATTAGATGACTCGGTAAAAAAAATTGTACTTAAAGGAATTATTAAAGTATCAGAAAATCCTCTTCCTAAAAATGAAGGCGGTTATGGAAAACCTTTAGGAAATAAGAGTAAAAATAATTTAACTAATTTATTAAAAATAAAATATAAAAAAATCGGAATTAGAGTTGTTTATAAACTATTTCGTACTAAAAATGAAATGTATATACTTGTGATTTCAGCAAGAGCAGAAAATGAAGTATACACTTTAGCAGGAAAGAGAAAGTTCTAACCCAATTACCACGCAATTACAGAGGCCGCCTCGCTTATCGAGCTATAGGTTTTAAGAGAAGTAAAAGTTATCGCGGCATTGCCCAAAAGCTCGGCATCGGCTATCTGCAGCACCTTGAATTCTCTGCCGGTTATTTCGGCTTTTAAGTCCCGCCAAAGTTTATTATTGGCCTGCCCTCCGGAGATTGTATATATGGGACGGAAGCCTGCGGCCTTTTCAAGTAAATCCATACCCGCTTTTACCTTAAAAGCAAGGGCTTCCATTATAGCTCTTCCTTCCGCTTCATTTTGTTTATGTGCGGTTTTAGTATTTATATTATGCACAAAAGCATCAAAGTCCATAAAATTGCCTCCGTGCTTTTTTATATACTCATAAAAAACATTCCCCGAATTTTCTATTAGGTAGGATATGTTCCAAAGGTTCGGAATCGGAGACGGAAGAAGGCGTAACCCCTTCAACTTGGAGCTCTCCGGAGGAGCTTTTACACAGATATTTATGCCCTCGCTTGACCCTGCCCTATCGCAGGCAGTTCCGGGTTTTAAGGTGTTTGTTCCGATGAGGGCAGCTATAAAATCGGGCGGCCCTGCAAAGACGGGAATGTTCCGGTATAGGCCGCAATCTTCTCCCAGCGGAACAAAGGGGGCAAGTTTATTTTTCGGTATGGATAAGGCTTTTAATTCTTCATCAGTCCAATAAGCGGGCACATAGCGTTTTTCGGGCAAAACCGTTACCCTCTTTTTTGTAAGTTTATAAATTAAATATTCGGGGCCCGATAAAATATATTTTGCAGATTTAAATATTTTGGGGTAAGAATTTCGGAAAAAATCCAGACGAGGTAAAAAGATGGATTTACCGTAAAGAGGATTTTTTTTCATGGAGTTTTCATTCGAATTTTCGTTAGAGTTTTTATTCAAGGTGTCGGAAGAAGCCTTGTTCCACAAAAGCAAAAAATCTCTTTCTGCAGAATCTTCGGATACGGCAACCAAGCTGGGGCCGTTTCCCGAAATACAAATGCCGCAAATCTTAATGCTTTTTTGTTCTGCAAAGTCGGAAAACTGTTTAAAAAGGTTTTCAAAAGAAATAAGCCATGTTTCGGCTTCAAGGTTTTGAGGAAAAAATAAACGGCCTTGCGTATAAACCTTTCCGTCTTCGGCTATAAGAGCGCCCTTCAGGGAAGACGTACCTATGTCAAAGACGGCTGCACAAAAAATCATTTTTTAGGTATTGCAGCGTTTTTTAGCAATTTTTCGATTATATCCCTGTTGTCGAGGAGGCTCGAAAGAGAGAGGTTCTCGTGAAGGCGCGTGATAACTTGAGCAAAGAGGCCCGATACATCGGTTTCAATATACCACTCTTTTTGTTTTAGCTCGGTATGATAAACGGCATTCGTACCTATAACCCTATAAAAAAGCCCCTTGGAATAAGCCTCATCAAATTGCTGAATGGCGTCTCCGGTAAAAAAGGGAAGACTTACGGCGGCTATAACTTTTTTTGCTCCCTTGCTCTTCAAGAATTCCATAGCCTTTAAAAGAGTACCGCCCGTTCCCAACATATCGTCTGCAATAAAGGCATTTTTTCCTTCTACATCGCCCAAAAGCTTAATGCTTATGATATTCGACTGCTTTGCATTTTGAGTGACAACGGAATAATCTCTTTCTTTATAAATCATGGCGAGAGGTTTTTGTAAGCCCGACGAATAGAACTTATTTCGGTCTACAGCCCCGGAGTCGGGAGAAACAACTACAAATTGTTCTTCCGAATCGGCACTTAAATCGAGTATTCTTGTAAGCTCCCTAATAATCTGATAACTTGCATGAAGATTTTGTAAGCGTGCAGAATGGAAGGAATTTTCAATTTCGCGGGAATGGATATCGAGGGTTATAATCTGCTCTACATCAAGGTCTTCGTAAATATGCCCAAGCAAGCTGGCAGTCAAGCCCTCTCTTCCCTTCTTTTTATGCTGGCGGCTGTAAGGATAAACCGGAAGAACTAAGGATATTCTCCCTGCCCCTGCATGGCGGACAGCATCTATGGTTACAATGAGAGACATGAGGTGATCGTTTACGGAAAATATCTCCTTGTTTTTTCCCTCATTGATGGTAATTTCCTGCTTGTTTTCAACATCCTGAAAAATATAGACATCTTTTCCGCGGACTGTCTCGAGGAGCTCGGTTTTAAACTCCCCATTCATAAAATATGTAAAACGGGCATCTACCTTGAACTTGGGTACGTGGATTTTATTTGTATCCTTGTTTACCGACATTCTGCCTGCAAATAAATCGCTATAAAAGTTAAACTTTTGAATCATATCCTCAGAGGAGGTGTTGTACCTCTTTGCTAACTTTTCGCTTTGCTGGTACAGCTTACGGGCATAGATATGCTTCAGATTCTTAATCGTTAAATTTGCAAACTCTTCGCCTCCCGGACAAGCAATGATTGCGAGGTTATTCGATTCAAGATAATTCATTTTGCCTCCAAAAAGAATATAAAAAATGTTAATTGGTTCACTTTATCACTTGTTGAGGAAAATTACAATAGGGGAAGATTCGGCTATTTTAACAATAATCTTAAACCGTGCCTATTTTTGATAAACAAAGACCCTGTTTCTGCCGCCCTCTTTGGCGGAATAGAGTGCTGTATCGGAAAATTTTAAGAGTTCAGGTGTAGTCATCTTTTCGTCATATATGGCAAGGCCGATTGAGCATGAAACCCGTAATTCGGGGTGTTCTTGAAAAGTCAGAGCATTAACTTCGGTACAGACTCTTTTGCACTGATGTTCGGCTCTTTCCAACATTCCTCTGATAATAAAGGAAAACTCATCCCCTCCGTACCGGATTAAAATATCGTCAGTATCAAAATTACGTTTAAAAACTTCGACAATGGCTAGCAGGACCTTGTCGCAAAAGACGGCTCCATAGTCTCTGTTAAGCTGACCAAAGTGATCGATATCCACCATAGCAAAACTTACACCGATGTGCTGACGGACACAGCGTTTAAGAAGGCTTTCAAATGATTCATCTAAATATCTTCTATTGTAAAGTCCAGTAAACTCGTCGGTAATGGCTCTTCTTTTTGCATCATCACCCCATCGGATTATCTGCGATAAAAGGCCGTCCGTCTTACTTAAACGTCCTCCTGTGATTTTAAGCATATTGTACAAAACCGTTGAAGCTATTTTCGGCTGGTCTATAATAAGGGAGGAAAAATCTTGAGATTTTAAAACAAGGCAGGAGGTGGATTCTACAGCCTTGCAGGTTGCCGAACGGTGCTCTTGTTCGAGCATAGCCATTTCACCGAAAAAATCTCCCGCTCCAAGACGGACAAGTTCAATTTCTTTCCCTTCGGATTTTACCGAAACGGAAATAGTACCTTTTACAATGATAAAAAGCTCATTGCCCGATTCACCTTCATAAACGAGAGCTTGGCCCGCTTCAAATTCGGAATAAAACATAGCTTCAGCCAAGACTTCTATTTCTTTTATTGAAAGATGAGCAAAAAGCCGTGCTTTTTGTAAAATTTCAAGCCATTTTTGTTTTGCGCTATTCATTTATATCCTCCTCAAAGAGAATTTGGGAGCCTCCGCGGGCTCGTCCGATAAGGGGCATTTCGGAGCATTGTTTTATAAATTCCGTTTTTTCAATCTTCGTATCGGGATATAATAAAACGCCTAAACTTATGCTCAACTTAAAAGGACTGTTTAATACCGGAGAAATATCTAAGTTTTCAAGCTCTGCCTTTATCTTTTCGGCTAAATTTGCAGCCCCATCCCTTCCCTGATCAGGCGTTAAAACGGCAAATTCGTTTCCCTGATAACGGATTAGAACGGAATCCGTATCTAAAAAATGGCTCAAGTGATTGCCTATAAATGTAAGACAGGCATCTCCCTTTTCGTGACCGTAGGTGTCGTTAATAGCCTTAAAATTATCGGGCTTCATCATAATAAGAGAAAAAGAGCCTTTCATAAAGTCCGCAATATTTTCTTCAAGATAGGCCTTATTTAAAAGTCCCGTAAGCTTATCTCCATAAACCTGCTTTTGCAGTTCCTGCATAATGGGAGAGTTTTCTTTTATTAAAGAGTTAGCCTTTCGAGTCCTACGAGAAACCATGACCAAAAACGATTTTAGCAGTTGAGCATAAGTTACGGGATTATCCTTAAAAACATCTTCCATGGGAATTCCGTCTTTAGGGAAAGAGAGGATGATAGAATTTTCATTGGCAGAAGCTATGGCTTTTTGTTCTTCCTGAGTAAGCATAGCTGTCTCACCGAACATTTCACCGCTTACAAATTCGGCCAGAACGGAATTATCTTCAGGGGATAAAATTATAACATTTCCTTCTACAATAATGTAAAATCGGTCACCACGTGTATCCTGCTTAAAAATAATATCGCCTTTTTGATAGCTGTCTATTCCTACCATATCGGCTATGTCTTTTAAGTAAACCTCATCCCATCCTGCAAAAAGAGGAGTATTACTTAAAGCTTGTATCTTCTGTCCATCACTAATCATTTATACCACCTAAAAGCATTATAGCATATTTTCGGTAAAATAAAAGTGCATATTTAAAAAATAGGGAAAGAAGTCAAAAACTTATTCATCAAGCAGGTCATCCAAATCTTTTTTAAAGGTTTGTTTTATGTTTTTCTTTTCTTTAAAGCGCCTTTTTGCCGACTTGGACTTTTCTTCCTTCTTTATTAAGAATTTTTCCTGCCGTTTTTCCCGTCTTATTTTTCTTCTATCCTCTTTTAATAATTGCAGATAAAGTTCATACCTGTTTTTATCCAGTAAACCCGTTTTAAGAGCCTCCAAAACAGCACAGCCCTTTTCGCATGTATGCGTACAGTCGCTAAAAAGACACTTGGATTTTAGCTCGGTAATATCGGCAAAAGAATTTTCTCCGCTGTCCGAATCCCAGATACCCAGAACCTTCATTCCGGGAGTATCCATTATAAGGCCCGCATCTTCTCCTAAAGAAATTATCTGCCTGTTCGTTGTAGTATGAACGCCCTTGTCTATCTTTTTATTTATTTCGCTTGTGCGTAAAATTTCTTTTCCGGTTAAGCTGTTTATGAGGCTTGATTTTCCGACACCGGAAGAACCGAGCAGCACCGAAGTCTTTCCCTTTTTAAAGTAATGCTTTATATTTTCTAAACTGTCAGGTTCAAAAATACTTATGCAATAGACTTTTAAATGAGGATAAATCTTTTCTATTAAATTTTCGGCATCCTCCCTTGTCTCGGATAAGTCCGCCTTAGTTAAAAACAAAACGGTTTCAATATTTTGCAAGGCAAAAATATATCTAGCCAAACGGTTTAAATTAAAATCCTCGTTTAAGGACATACATATAAAAGCCGTATCAATATTGGCAGCAATAATTTGTTCAAGCTCAATGCCTAACCTAGGATCCGTTCGCGAAATCTTATTTTTGCGCTCATATAAAAAATCTATAAGTGCAATCGAAGAATTTTCTTGAGATTCAAAACCGATCCAGTCTCCTACTGTAGGATAAGAACCGGATACCTCACATTCTTTTTTAAAGGAGCCTTTTAAGCGGGCTTCTTTTTCGCCATCTTTACATATTATTTTATAGGAAGTCCCGCCAAAAAAAATAATACGCCCAACCTCTTTTTCGATCTTTTTATCTTTAAAAAAATCTTCAAAGCCGAAATTTAAAATTGTTTCCATAATGTTTCCTTATATACAGAGAATTATTTTCTCCCGGAATCTACATCACAAAAAATTCGGATTTAAAAATCTTCAAACTTGAGCACAGATAAAAATCAAGCAAGTGAATTTAAGGTGAGAATTTTATAAAGAAAATTTATTTGATAAAATGCGGTCTATAAAGAACTTCCGGGAGTAAGGTCTTTACCGCTTGTTAAAAATAATACTGTAATCATAGAGCACCTCCCATAAGTTTTAAAATTTAGTAAAAAGACATTAAGCTAAAATAAAGATTTTGTCAAGCAGGTATTCTTACAAATAACAATACCAATTTGCTCAAAAAGGTCCTACTGTTGTAACTGAAAAAAAATAAGCGGCAGCGGATAAGAATCTTAACCATTGCCGCTTCTCAAGTTGAGAGTTTTAAACTCTTAAGCTCCGATAATTCCTATTGCTCCTAATACGATTAAAAGTTGGGCAAGAATATAGGTTTTCATAATAAGAAAGCGCATTCCGGCCTTGCCGCCCAAAAAGTATTTGGTTGCAACCATGGTATCCGATATGACAAAGAAAACACTTCCTATAGCAGCCAATATAAGCGCTAAAGACTGGGTTGCAAAGGCAAAAACTATAAAAAGCCAGCTCATCGATGAAATTATAAGGGCATAAACTATTACAATAGGTTTAAACCCTTTTAAATACTTTTTTGTTCTCATTACGGCATAGATAATCGAAATTAAAAAAATCACAGCCGTAACAATTCCGGGGATAAGGGGAATATTATCGACCTTAACACCGAGTATTGCAAAAACTATATAAGATATTTGCGTAATTGCAAAAAAGAATATACCAAGAGCGAAATTTTGTTTTTCCCAATCAAAAAGAAGAGCAACATCTCCCAAAAAGCTGAAAATCAAGGCAATTATTATTAAAACATTTAATACCGAAAACGTTTTAATACTTACAAAGCTGAAAGCCAAAAAGAATAAAAGAAGAGCCGGCATCAGCATAAATTTTGTCATATCCGCCCATTTTTGTCTTTGCTGAAAGCACTTGATTAAATGAATAATCGAAATAACTAAAAACAAGGCAAGAGCTGCGATACACAAAGGATCTAAACATTCATTATACATATATACCTCCAAAAATATACTTATACGATAATCATATACCGAAATCATCAAAAAAGCAAGATATTTTTAAAATTTAAGTTGACGATTAAGCATTTCTATGCTATCCTGTACAGAACGGTAATGTTACCTTAATTAATAGGTAAAAATTTAGTTTACATGGAAGAATAATATGCAGATTTTTGATACTCATGCTCATGTCGGGTTGATCTATTCCGATCCGATTGAGCAATTACGCGTTGTACAGGAAGCCCGACAAGGCTCTGTAACGAGAATAGTAAGTATATGTAACAGTCTCCACGACTTTTCCAAGGTGTATGAAACTCTTAGGTTTTCACCGGCGGTATACCATGCCGTAGGTGTATCTCCTTCTGAAGTTACATCTCCCGGAAAGGACTGGCAAAAAACAATAGAAGAAAGCTTAAAATTACCCAATGTAGTGGCCGTAGGAGAAATAGGCCTTGATTATTGCAAAAAATACGGAGATAAACGCTCCCAGATTGAGCTTTTTATCGCCCAGCTTGACATTGCCTCAAAGGCAGGTTTTCCGGTAATTATTCACAATAGGGAAGCCGGAAAGGATCTTCTTGATATATTAAAGGAAAGGATTCCCAAAGAAGGAGGCGTTTTACACTGCTATTCCGAAGACGATATTTATGCAAAAGAAGCTTTAAACCTTCCTTTATATTTCTCTTTTGCGGGAAATTTGACTTACCGCAATGCAAGAAATTTACATGATACTGTTTTAGCCCTTCCTCTTGACCGCATCGTTGTCGAATCCGAAAGCCCCTTTATGCCGCCTTCGGTATACCGAGGCCAAAGGAATATGCCAGCCAACACCATCGAAACCGTAAAGTTTATGGCTGAGATGCTTTCGATGGATATTGAAGAACTTGCCGATCAACTTTGGAAAAACAGCTGTAAGCTCTTCCGGCTGCCTGAATAAGACATGGAAGAATTGCTTTACAAGCCCGTCTCAATAGGCGGGCTTCTTTTATCGGGGAACATCTTTTTAGCCCCTGTTGCAGGCTACTCCGACAAGGCATTCCGTTCCATCTGCGTAGACTGCGGAGCGGATTTTACATACACCGAAATGGTATCATCGGAAGCCCTTGTGAGGGATTCCGATAAAACCGAAAGCCTCATAGGAAGGGCACCTAATGAAAAGGCCTATGCCGTACAGATTTTCGGCTCAAATCCCGAATACATGGCAAAAACAGCCGTCATAATCGCCGAAAAATATTCTCCCGAATGTATCGACATAAATTCGGGCTGTCCCATGGCAAAGATTACCAAAAACGGCGCCGGATCAGCCCTGATGACGGATATTCCTCTTTTGTACAGGATTGTAAAGACCGTAAACGATGCTATGACCCCTTATAAGATACCCGTAACCCTTAAAATACGCTCAGGCTTTACCGCAGACAAACTTAACTGGAAAGAAGCAGCCTCAGCCGCCATAGATGCCGGGGTCAAAATGCTCACCCTCCATCCCCGTACCCGCACACAGGTGTATTCGGGCAAGGCCGATTGGAACATTCTTGCAGAGCTGGTTCAATTCGCAAAGCCTTATCAAATTCCTATTTTCGGATCGGGAGATTTGCTTTCGCCTGAGGATGCTAAAAAAATGCTTGAAGAAACAGGATGCGCAGGCATAATGTTTGCCCGCGGAGCCATGGGAAACCCTTTTATTTTTACCCAAACAAGAGAGCTATTGACCAATGGAACATACGGCGAAATAAGCACGGAACAAAAAATCCGAACCGGCTTTAAAGAGCTTGTCTTTTTATGCGATGAAAAAGGAGAAGAAAAAGGCTGTCGCGAAATGCGTAAACGCTTTGCGGCCTACACTAAGGGCATACCCGACGGCTCTCGCCTTCGCCAAGAATTGGTACAAGCCTCAACAATAGCGGAGTATAAAACCATAATTCAAAATTATTTTCAATTGACATAAGGCTTATTCTTCTATATACTTAGTTTTGTAAAACTTTTTATGGGAGGACTTATGTCAAACACATCTACAGTAAAAACTTTGCCTTTGGTTCCGTTTAAGGAAATGCCTTATACGAGACCGGATATGAAGACTATTGAAAAGGGCTTTGCCGATGCCCTATCTAAATTTAAGGCAGCCGCTTCGGTAAAAGAACAAATCGAAGCTATCGATATGGTGCAGGCTATCAACCGTGAGTACAGCACCATGTCTTCTTTGGCCTCGGTCAGGCATACCATCGACACAAGGGATGAATTCTACGATAAAGAGAACGACTTTTATGATGAAGCAGGGCCTCTTTTTAGTAAGCTTTCAAACGAATTCGGTGCAGAAATGGTCAAGTCCAAATTCAGAGCCGAGCTCGAAAAGGAATTCGGTCATCAGGTCTTTGATTTAACCGATCTATCCTTAAAGGTATTCAGCCCCGAAATCATGGACGATCTCATGACCGAAAACAAACTGACCAGTAAATACAGTAAGCTCATAGCTTCTGCCCAGATCGAATTCCAAGGCGAAAAGCGAACCCTTTCCCAATTGAGTCCATTTATGCAGGACATGGACAGAGAAGTAAGAAAGGCGGCAGCAAAGGCCTACTACAGCTTTTTTGAAGAAAATGAAACCGAATTCGATTCTATCTATGATGAGCTTGTAAAGGTCCGTACAAAGATAGCCAAAAAGCTGGGCTACAAAAACTTTGTGCAGCTTGCCTATGACCGCCTTGGCAGAACCGAGTACAATGCCGAAATGGTCGCAAAATACCGCAAGCAGATTTACGAGCTTGTTGTTCCCATTGCCCAAAGCTTAAAAAAACGCCAAAGCAAGAGGTTAAAGCTCGATAAGGTTTATTATTACGACACCGGGCTTAAATACCTTACGGGAAATGCCGTTCCTCAAGGCGAGCCTGATTGGATTGTAGAACAGGCAAAGAAGATGTACAATGAGCTTTCGCCCGAAACAAGCGAGTTCTTTAAGATGATGACCGATTACGGACTCATGGACTTACTTTCAACCAAAGGAAAGGCAGGCGGCGGCTATTGTACGGGCTTCCCCTTGTACAAGGTTCCCTTTATCTTTGCAAACTTTAACAAAACCCAGCACGATGTCGAGGTTATGACCCATGAAGCAGGTCATGCCTTCCAAGCTTATCAGAGCCGAAATGCACGCCTTCTCGAATACGGATGGCCGACGCTTGAAGCTTGCGAAATTCACTCGATGAGTATGGAGTTTTTTACATGGCCATGGATGGAGCTGTTCTTTAAACACCAAACCGAAAAATTTAAGTTTACCCATCTTTCCGGAGCTTTCGAATTCCTCCCTTATGGAGCGACAGTCGATGAGTTCCAGCATTGGGTATATGAAAACCCCGAAGCAAGTCCTGCCGAAAGAAAGGCCGAATGGCATAAAATCGAATTAAAGTATAATCCTTCAATTGATTATGCCGATAATGACTACCTGAACCGAGGCGGCTTTTGGGTAAAGCAAGGACACATCTTTGCTTCTCCCTTCTATTACATAGATTACACATTGGCTCAAGTTTGCGCCTTACAGTTCTGGGTAAAAGCCAATGCCGACCGCAAAACGGCTTGGGAAGATTATTTGCGCCTTTGCAAGGCCGGCGGAAGCCTTCCATTCTTGGAGCTTTTAAAACTTGCAAACCTAAAAAATCCCTTTGAAGAAGGCTGCATCGCTTCGGTTGCCCCCGAATGTGAAAAATGGCTTAATTCGGTAGACGATTCAAAACTGTAGCAGTAAAAATGAAGCCCCAAACTTTCGCAGCATTTAATGCTTTGTACTAAATGCTGCGAAGCATCCAAAGCCGTTCCTATCGATAAATTAGTGGTTTTGTAAGACGGGCCATGTACCGAAACGAATATGACATAACAGACACTATGAGAAGTTCGCAGATGGCAGGGTGAAGGATATCGAGAACGAAATTCTCTTTACCGTGCCGGAGGGGTGGGCATGGGCTTCTCTATCGGAAATCGCGAATATTTATACCGGGAATAGTATTAATGAGAATGAAAAAAACAAAAAATACTCAAACGTTTCGGACGGATTGTTTTATATAGCAACAAAAGATATAGATTTTGAAGGAGTAATAAACTATGAAAATGGCATAAAAATTCCTTTTTCTGAATCTAAATTTAAAATTGCACCTGCACAATCATCACTAATTTGTATTGAGGGTGGTAGTGCAGGTAGAAAAATCGGTTTTATTAATAAAGAAGTTTGTTTTGTAAATAAACTTTGTTGTTTGCATTGTGAATTTATTGATAATCTATATTTATTCTATTATCTTCGAAGTTCCACATTTATTGATTTCTTCAATGTAAACAAAAGTGGTCTAATAGGTGGCGTTAGTTTGAATCTCTTAAAAAGGATTCCTCTTCCTCTCCCGCCCCTCTCCGAGCAGCAACGCATCGTCGCAAAAATTGAAACAATTTTTGCACAAATCGACCTGATGGAACAAAATAAAGCCGACTTACAGACAGCCATCAAGCAGGCGAAGAGCAAAATCCTCGATCTTGCAATCCGCGGAAAACTTGTTCCTCAAGATCCTGCCGACGAACCTGCAAGTGTTATGCTGGAAAAACTCCGTGCTGAAAAAGAGGCTAAAATCGCTTCCGGCGAGATAAAACGCGGCAAGAATGATTCGTATATTTATAAAAATTCTACTGATAATTGTTATTATCAAAAATATGCCGATGGCTGCGAGGAAAATATTTCCGATGAAATCCCGTTTGCTGTACCGGAAGGCTGGACTTGGTGTAGATTGGGGGAGATTTCTGAATTCTTATCCAGAGGGAAAACACCGGTTTATACAAAAGAAAGTCAATATCCGGTTTTGGCACAAAAATGTAATCAATGGGATGGTATACGATTAGACAAGGTTCTTTTTTTAGATCCAAATTCATTATCAAAATGGACTAATGAATATCATCTGCAACACGAAGATATTGTAATAAACTCTACGGGAACAGGTACTATTGGGAGAGTTGGTATCTTTGATATAGGAATTCTGGGAAAATATCCTTTTATTGTCCCTGACTCACATATATCCATTGTGAGATGTTATAAAGCATACATATATCAAAAGTATATATATGCTATTTTTACATCTGAGCATCTGCAAAATAAAATTAATAAGGCCGCAACCGGATCTACCAACCAAAAAGAACTCCCGAAAAACATTCTAATCGAATTCTTTCTTCCTCTCCCCCCACTCGCCGAACAAAAACGAATCGTTGCCAAAATTGAAGAACTGTTTGCTCAGCTTGATTTTATCACAACTGCGCTTGTCACAACTGCGCTTTGACATATACACGTAATACTGTTATAATACCAAATGGAAACAGAAAGGAGCCGTATTCAATACTCATAAATGACCAATGGCGTGTCTGTTTTAACGAAAAAAGCGATTACTTTTATTTGGGAGGACAAGCAAATGACTGATATCTTAGATTTCCCTGAGTTTCCATTTGAATTGGAACAGAATAATGAGCAAAAAGCTCAAGATATCGTTTATGATGCATGGGATTGTGATTCATCCGTACAAAGAAAACGATTAGCACAAAAAGCACTTGAACTTGATCCGAACTGTGCAGATGCATACTGCATTCTGGTAAGAGAGTATACATCATATAAAAAGAAAAATGAGTATTACAAAAAAGGAATAGAAGTATTTAGAAAAAAATATGGGGAGAAGTATTTTTCAGAAAATAGAGGAGATTTCTGGGAAATATTTGAAACAAGATCCTTTATGCGGCTTTCTGCAGGATACGGGCAATTATTATGGAATAATGAGAAAAAGGATGAAGCGATACAAATATATGAAGAGTTATTACAATTAAATCCGAATGATAATCAGGGCCTACGATACACTTTGATCAATTGGTTTATAGATCAAAATCAATTGGACAAAGTAACAGAATTACTAAAAAAATATCAAGAAGGAACTGCTTTTATGCTGTTTAGCGATCTATTACTTTCCATAAAAAATCGAGAAAGCGACACAAAAATCTTAAAAAAATACATAAAAGCCAAAAACGCAAATCCGTATGTAGTGAAATATTTACTCAAGGAAAATGAATTGCCTGAATATTTACCGGGCTATTATGGATTTGGTGATGAAGATGAGGCCGTAACATATTGCTTTGGTTCTATGGATGTATGGAGAAAAGATCAAGATACTATTAAAAAACTAAAAGAGATAAGCGATGAATAACATTCGCTTTCAAGCTAGCAACAGAGGAAATTCAGTTGCAGTAAGGAGTTTGTTATAAGAATTATTAATTGGAATTGCCGATATGGTTTTTCAAAAGATGGGCAGTTTAAAGTAAGAAAACCGTCCAGAAAATTAAAATTTTTGGACGGTTCTAATTTTTACCACGTTACAATGCTATCAACCAGTTCCCGCTGTTCGCTTGCGGTTCGACGTAAGTAAATACGCGTTGTTTCAATACTTTCATGTCCCATTAAATCGGCAAGAAGGGAAATATCATTGAACTTTTCAAGAAAATTCTTTGCATATCGGTGCCGGAATGAATGCGGATACACAACCTTTTCACTTATCCCGTACTTTCTGGCATAATTCTTTAACTGCTGAGCAATTCCGCGAGTAGTAATGTGCTTTTCAAAGCGATTTAGGAATAGATAGCCGGAGTCGCGTCCGATTGACTCCAGCCATTGCATGGCTTCTTCCTTCAAAATTTTTGGAATATAGAGCCGCCTGAGTTTTCCGCCCTTTGAATATAGATCAAAATATCCCAACTTAACATGCTCAACTTTTATCTGAATAAGCTCGCTGACTCGCGCCCCTGTCGCTGCGAGGAACCACACGACAAAATACCATTCTCGATTTCCATCTCTTTTAAGGCTTGATTTCAAAAATTGATAGTCGGCATTACTGATAACATTTTCTAGGAAGTTCTTCTGCTGAACTTTTACAAATTTTAACTGCAGCTGATCTTTATGTATAAACTGCAAATACTTGTTAATTCCCTGAATCCTTAAATTCACCGTTTTCGGTTTAAAGAACTCAATCAGATAGCCTTTGTATGCAAGCAGATTTTCCTTACTGACAGAATCATAATGTTCTGTGTAGTATTTAACTGTCCATAAATACGATGTAAGAGTATTCTGAGAAAGATTGCTTTTCTTCAAATACTCTTCAAAACTTGTGCCGTTTTCCATAACGACCTCCCAATAAACAAGATTAGCGATCTCTCGCTTACCAGAGAGTATACTTGTAATGTGCTTTCTTGTTATTATGAGAAGTTCGAGGGAAAAAGTGATGTTTGTATTGATAATGAAATTCCTTTTGAACTACCGGCAAACTGGCAATGGTGCAGGTTGGGGGAAGTGTGTGATTATGGTAAATGCGACAATATTGAAGTCTCTGAACTGAAACCAGATGATTGGATTCTCGATTTGGAAGATATTGAAAAAGATTCTGGAAAAATAATCACTTTTCATAGTTTTGCAGAACGAAGATCAGAAAGCACCAAACATATATTCCGTAAAGGAGACCTTTTATACAGTAAATTACGACCATATCTAAATAAAGTTGTAATTGCGCCAAAGGACGGCTTTTGTACTTCTGAAATTCTGCCATTAAACTTCAACGGAGTTCTATTAAATGAATTTGCGCAGAGACTTCTGATGTCATTCTTTTTTTTGTCAACGGTAAATATGCTGGTCTATGGCGTAAAAATGCCCCGCTTAGGAAGAGATGATGCAAAAAAAATATTCATCCCTATTCCTCCAATTTCAGAACAAAAAAGAATTGTTGCTAGAATTGAAGAAATATTTTATGTTTTAGATAATATTCAAAGCAATCTTGTCTAATTTTTTTATTAATCTATTGATAGTTCTACATATTTTTATCTGTTCATTTAACGGTGGAATTGGAATAAGAGTTTCTGCAATAAATTCTTTTCCAATCCTTTGTTGTCCTACAGCACCGGTAAAATTATTGATTCCTTCCTTTATGAAAGTATTTGTTTTTATAAACCAAAATACATATTCATTGAAAATATATTTATTGTTTGTTCGTAATATATGTAATTCTGTTGTTCCAGCCCCATATTTGTTCTTTAAGTTCTTAAAAATCACAGATTTTCTATTTTCAAAACAAGGTGTAATTTTTGCAATTCCAATATCATTATCCGCAAAATGACTAAATCCTGATTTTACATTTTCCCATCTTTGTAATTCATAGGTAAAATTATTATTAAATTCCGAATCAATTAAAGTCATTGGTACAAAAGAAATTTCTAAAGTATTATCCAATTTATTCTTAGGATTTATTTCACATATTGAAGAAATTTTTTGCCAGCACCAACCTTCCGGTAAATCAAACGGTATTTCGATCTGTTCCTCTGTCCCCTCGAACTTCTCATAATAACAATTATCAGTAGAATTTTTATAAATATACGAATCATTCTTACCGCGTTTTATCTCTCCGGCTGCAATTTTAGCTTCTTTTTCGGCACGCAATTTTTCCAGCATAACACTTGCAGGTTCGTCGGCAGGATCTTGAGGAACAAGTTTCCCGCGAATTGCAAAGTCAAGGATTTTGCTCTTCGCCTGCTTGATGGCCGTCTGTAAGTCGGCTTTGTTTGTTTCCAGAATATCTATCTGTGCAATGATTGTCTCTATTGCTGTAACGATGCGCTGTTGTTCTGCGAGAGGGGGAAGGGGAAATAAATATTTCTGAGCTTTATTTATCGTGATTGTATCAACAGTTGTTCCTTTGGATAACGAATACATTTGTTTCTGAATAAAACTGCTTTCACAACATAATTTTAAATATGTTGAATCTATAGATTTAAACTTTTTTGAAAAGCATATTACGCTTGCATCTTTGTAATAAAAACAATCAGACTCATTCACAATATAAATTTTACCAATGGTGCCGACAGCTGAAACCAGTAAATCTCCAACTTCCGGAACACCATATTTTTGTTTAATTTCTTTATATAATTCAGGAGTAATAAACAAGTCTTCTTTTACTTTTTCATTATTTGATAGTTGAGTAATTTCTCTCGCCCGATAAAATGGAATTCCTGATTTTTTCCAATCTTTTTGTAAAACACGCTTTGAAGATGATATTTCACAAACTTCCCCCAGTCTACACCACACCCACCCCTCCGGCACGGTAAAGGGAATTTCATCCTCGATATCCTTCACCCTGCCGTCTGCGAACTTCTCATAGTGTCTGTTATCATCACCGAAAAAAATATACGAATCATTTTTACCGCGTTTCAGTTCACCGGAAGCGATTTTTTTCTCTTTTTCAGCACGGATTTTTTCAAGGAGTATGGTTGCACTCTCATCGGCCGGGTCTTGACTTACAAGCTTTCCGTGAATGGCGAGGTCTAATATTTTTTGGCGTAATGCGTTTGTGTTCACGTTATAATCTCCCTGTAACTGCCATTATCAGCTGCCGTTCATTTCAAGCGAGGTTTTATATTCTTCTATCTGTTCGCTCAAATTCCGTATATGGTGCGAAAACATAAAATGTAAGAACTCCGCAGGATCATCCTTGTCTTGTGAAGAAGCGAGACTTTGAATATATTCCGCTCTGTTTTCTTTTTTGATTATTGCAGGAACTAGTCCCGTTTCATATTGGATAAAATTCATTAAGAGACGGCTCATCCGTCCATTCCCATCTGCCCAAGGATGAATTTGAACAAGTTTATAATGAGCAAGAAAGCTAAAAGCGTATTGATCTTCTATTCGTTTTTGCGCAATGCTTTCTCTTTCCGAATTGAGCCAACTGCAAAATTCTTCCAGTTTTTGCGGAAGCTTCTGCCACGCCATGTAGCTTTTTCCGCCTCGCCCTGCACTGACATTTAAAGGCTTGAGTTCTCCTTTTGAAGAAGAAAATGTTCCGCCGATTGTATTGTATACAGTGCCGGTGTTCTTCATTACGAGAGCCGAAAGTTCACAAAGGATTTCCGGTGTGATTTGCGTATGTTGTTTTGCAAGTTCAAAGCTTTTTTCGTATGCCGTTTTTAGGTCAAGGTTCATAAGCTGTTCGTGAATCGGCTTATTCGCACTTATCCCTTCGTCAAAAAGCAACTGATTTTCAATTTCCGTCACGGTAGAACCTTCTATTGCGGTTGAATGTGTAATAATTGAATATAAATAGAATTTATCGTAATCAAGCTGCTGAGAAATTTGCAGCTTGTTGTATTCGTTTATAACTTCTGAAAGTTTATTAAAGTTTTGTTCTTCATTCCGATTTATCATTCTTCAATTCCTTCAATCAGTTTGGAAAGTTCTGTAACAGCTGCGGCAATATTTGCACTTTTCTCTTGAATGGTCTGCATAAGTTCGGCAAGTGAATAGTCTACTGTATCGGAACCGTCTTTTATCCAAGAAATATCCAGACCGGTTTTATCCCGTGCAACCAGTTCATCGACGTGATATTTACGCCATCTGCCGTTCGGATTTTCGGGCGACCACGTTTCTTTGCGGTCTTCAACATGTCCTGCGCAGTAGCAGCTTACAAAGTCTTCAAGATCGGAACGTTTAAGCGGTTTCGTTGCAAGAGTGTGTTTAATCCCTGTCCGGTAATCGTAATACCATGTCTCTTGTGTCGGACTTCCTTTTTCAAAGAAAAGTACATTTGCTTTTACGCCGTTTGCATAAAAAATACCGGTCGGCAAACGAAGAATCGTATGAAGATTAAAATCTTTTAGAAGTTTTTTGCGGAGAATTTCTCCGGCACCATCTGCAAAAAGCACATTATCGGGAAGAACTATTCCGGCTCTTCCGCCATCCTTTAACATGACCATCATGTGCTGTAAAAAATTTAACTGGTTGTTGCTTGTCGTTACAATCAAATCGGAACGCATGGTCGAAATATCGACGCTTCCTGCAGGCCGAGCACCGAAAGGCGGATTTGCAAGAATTACATCTACAAGATGTTCGGGTTCGTGTTCCAAACTATCTTCACATTTAATCGGCGTGGTGTCCACTCCAATATCGTGAAGATAAAGATTCATAGAAGCCAACGTTACGACAAGAGGCGTAATGTCATTTCCCCTAAGAGCCTTCGTTTGTAAGAACTCCACTTTACTCTGTTCGTCGCTTTGTTTACGCATATAATCATAGGCAGCAAGCAAGAACCCTCCGGTTCCGCATGCCGGGTCGGCAACGGTCTCCGTGATTTTCGGCTGAACAACATCAACCATAGCATTAATCAAGGGGCGCGGTGTAAAGTACTGCCCTGCTCCGGATTTTTTATCCTGTCCGTTTTTTTCAAGAATACTTTCGTAAATTGCACCTTTTAGGTCTCCGTCCATACTGAACCAGTTTTCTTCATCAATCATTCCGATCAGTTTTTTAAGAAGAGCAGGTTTTGTAATTTTATTTTGTGCTTCCGTAAAAATTGCGCCGATAAGTCCGTCTGTTGCCTGTAAAACTTCCAGAATCTTTTCATATTTTGCAAGCTGATCTGGTCCATCCAGTTGAACGATATCTTTCCATTTACTTCCGTCAGGAAGTGCACTGCCTAAACCGTATGATTCTTTTTCAAAATCCATTTTTAGAAATAAGAGATATGTCAGCTGAATAATATAATCAGTAAATCCGATACCGGCTGCCGCAAGAACATCCGCCATGTTCCAAACTTTTTTTGTAAGCGCCTGTTCCGGTTTTGCCTGTGTTGCTTCTTTTTTTGCCATTTTTATGCTGCCTTTCCGTAGAATAAATATTTGGAGATTGTCTGCATTTCCGCGTTTAGTTTATCGGCCCCGAAGATTGGAACGGCTTTTACAAACAAATCATGCTTTGCATTGTTTAATTCAATGTTCGTGATACAGCCGTTTTGAACGATATATTCTGCAATCTGCCGCACAATTTCAATTTGTTCCGGCGTAAATTTACGCCAAGCCTGCCCGCAATAAAGGTTAAAATAGCTGCCGAATCGTCTTTTAAGGGACACAAGTTCATCGTCCAACTTATATCCGTATCTTACCAGTTGAATAAGATTGGTAAAAACGCCCAGTTCCGTTTCTCTGTTTAAAGGTTTTACTTTTCCGCTTTCTCCGTCCAGCGTTTGATAGCACGTCCATAAGAATTCCGGCTTGAACTGGTTATTATACGCAATCAGTTTCTTTTCCAAATCTTTAAGCATCGTATACGTGATGGCAACCTTTTCCTGATTATAAAGAATTCTTAATGCTTCAATTTCATCTTTATTGTCATCAAGATAGGTTTCAAATGTAGTGATATATTCTTTTGCCTGTTCTTTTGAAAATCCTGCATAAATTAAAGAGTCCTGTTTTTCAAAGGCAATTTTAATAAATCCTGCATTGATTTCCAAAAGTTTTTTGCGGGCTTTTACATTATTTATGAGCAGGGAAATCAAAATCTTTCTTTCCGTGTTCGGCTCATTAATATCTTTATATGGGGGTAAACTGCAAGATTCGGGTGCGATTGATTCAAAAATATTTACAGCCAATTGTTTTACGGTAATAGCGGCGAGTAAGTCATTAAGTTCGATAATATCTTCCGCTTCGGCTTTTTTATTTACGTTTGAAAGATAGCCTGCTAAAAGTTCTAAATTCTTATCGGATAAGTCTCCGTGTGCAAGATGTTCAAGCAGGTCTTTAAGCGGCAAGACTTTTTTTATATCGCCGCTTCCGCCCAGAGTCGGCATTGATTTTTCGTGTTCCGTTACGCCGACGGCATCCACAAGATAATAAAAGTCTTTTGAGGCCGCATTTGAGGTTACATTTCTTAGTTTATCGTCGGCAAACGTTCTGCATCCGCGTCCTTTCATCTGAGTGTAGAGAACTTCGGAATGTATATCGCGCATAAAAACAAGAATTTCCAAAGGTCTGATATCGGTGCCTGTTGCAACAAGGGTAACGGTAATTGCAATCCGAAAATCTTTATCATTTCTAAAATCGCTGATCAGTTGATTTGAATTTCCGGATTTACACGTAATCAACTGGGCATAATGTTCGGGGATTTCTCCGTTAGGAAATTCGTTTTTGAAAACCTTTTTGATTGCTTTCAATATGTCTTCTGCATGGTTTTCTGTTTTTGCAAAGAAAAGCGTTTTTGGAATCATAGTCCAATCTTTTTTTCTGTCCGGGTACAGAGACTCATAGATGGAATCTTTATATGCTTGAACAACCGTTTCGATTTGTGCCGGAATCACGACACTTCTATCTATATCCGTTTTGGTGAATTGCCGGTCTTCATGCTGCTTTTGAGTTTTTCTTTTACCGCTCCAGTTGGAAACTTTTTTGATTTTTTCACCGTCTTTAATGGTGCCGCCGCTTTCCGAGATTTCGGTTTTAATTCTATACACACGCGGAGGAACATTAACACCGTCGGCAATGGATTTTTCCAAAGTGTAATTTACTACTCGGTTTTTATTAAAAAACGCTTCAGCTTCCGGTGTCGGAGTTGCCGTCAGTCCGATGATTTTTGCATTATTAAAATAGGTAAGAACCTGCCGCCAATCTCCGTAAATCGAACGATGACATTCATCAATTATAATTACGTCAAAGAAATCCGGCGGTAAAAGTATGTTTCCGGTAAACTGAATTCGTTTCCCCGGTGCGTTTTCATCATTATCCGTTTCTTCGTCATCGCCGGCATCGTTTATTTCTTGCCCCGTGAGTACTGCAAAAAGCCGTTGGATCGTTGAAATGACGACACTTGCATTTCCTATTTTTTCAACGCTTTTAAGACGATGAACAATGTATTCATCGGAAAAAGGATTACCGGTTTCCGTAAGTTTATAGGTGCCGAACTCGCCTTCGGCTTGCTTCCCAAGATTGTTACGGTCTACAAGAAAAAGGACCCGCTTTGCGGATGTATAATTCAAAAGACGATATGCTGCGGTACAAGCAGTAAATGTTTTTCCGGCACCCGTAGCTAAAACGATAAGAGCTTTTTTGAATCCCTGCTTAAATGAAAGTTCCAGCTTCGTGATTGCTTCAAATTGACATTCTCTTAAACCTTTTGATCCTACAGACGGGACGGAAGGAAGTTTTGCATATTCCGAATCAATGTCGCCGCCTGCCAAATTAACAATATCTTTCGGAGTGAGCATTTTTTTAAGAAGTTTATAACTCGGTTTTTCGTCGTGCATATCCTTAAAGAGCAAAATCTCGCCGTTTGAAAGAAAAATAAACGGAAGCGGAGTTTTCCATGCCCGTATCCAATCGGGGAGAATATTTCCGTAATTTTGTGCTTGTTCTGCAACTTCAAGACCTAAATTATTCTCTTTTCTTTTTGCTTCAAGAACCCCTATAGCTTTTCCGTCAAGATAAAGAATGTAATCGGCTTCTTTATTACCTTTTAAGATATTTTCACGGACGGCTTGCGCATTTATCGCTTCGGGAACAAACTCATCCCGGTTGACTACCGTCCAGCCGGCATCTTCAAGATATGCATCTATATAAACACGCGCTTTTTGCTCAGGCAATAGGCTGTCATATCTGAAATTATGATTGTTCTTGTATTCCGTCATAAATATATCCTAATGTTCTCATATCCCAAAACTATAGGAACAATTATAGCACTATTTTAGTTATTTTAATAGTACCTTACAATGGTTAAAAGGCTGCCGCTGAATGGCTGCTGCATCTTTTAGTTTCGGGGATGTTTTAAAAGCTTATTACTTTTTCATCATTCTCTGCTAGACTTAAACTGCACTTTAAGGTAATATACCGGTAAAAAATAGGAGTTGTTTATGATAAAAATTATAAAAATAGAAAACAAAGACGAAAAAGCAAAAATTGTCGAAGAAGTTTTGACGGATTTACCGGAATGGTTCGGATTACCTGAAAGTACAAAAGAATATATCAATGATTCAAAAGAATTGGATTTATGGGCAGCGAAGGAAAATGATGAAATTATCGGGTTTATAACATTAACCGAATCAAGCCCTGATTGTGCTGATGTGCATTGTATGGGAGTAAAAAAAATATATCACAATAAGGGAATCGGCACATTATTATTTAATGAACTGAAAAAATTTGCTTCAACTAAATATGATTATATACAGGTAAAAACAGTAGATGAAGGTCATTATAAAGAATATGACCAAACAATAGCCTTTTATAAAAAACAAGGATTTAAAAAATTAGAAGTTTTTCCCACACTCTGGGATGAGTGGAATCCTTGTCTGATAATGATCCAAAAATTATAAAACATCAAAAGTATTATCAGATAATTTTAGTATTTTATCATTACATTGTACTTGCAAAAAAAATATTTTGTATTATAATATTATGAGGGGGTAAGTATGGCAAGTACATTAGTTCAAATTAGGGTTGATGAGAAACTGAAAGATGATGTGACTGCTGTTTATGAGCAGTTAGGATTAGACTTATCCACAGCCGTACGTATATTTTTTAAGCGTAGTGTTGCTGAAAATGGGATTCCTTTTAATATGAAACTGGAAAATACCAAACAAACTTTAATAAAAAAAGAAATCCCTCCGGATATTCTTTCAGCAATGCAGTCTATGTCTAAAAGTGCAGCAATTTATGGCGTTTCCGAAATGAGCATTGAGGAAATTAATAATGAAATCGATGCAGCACGAAAAGGAAAATAGAGTGCCGCTGTACGCCGTAATTGATACAAATGTTCTTGTTTCTGCATTTTTAAAAGAAAATTCTATTCCTCGTTTTGTGATTAACTATATGTATGCAGGCAAAATCATCCCAATTTATAATGAAGAAATTATAAGCGAATATTTTGCTGTGTTGTCCCGTCCAAAATTTTGCTTTCCTAAGGAAGCTGTCAATATTGCGGTTAATGCAATACAAAAAATAGGCTTAAAAATAGATGGGATAAATGTTTTAGATCCTATGCCTGACCCAAAAGACATTGTTTTTTATGCTGTTACACTAAGTGCTAGAAAAAATCTTGAAACTTATTTGATCACCGGTAATATAAAACACTTTCCTATGGAAACATTTGTTGTAACACCGCGTCAAATTTTAGATTTACTTGAGAAACCAATTTAATAATAAAGGAGCTTTACCGCATGTATATAACCGATAACGAAACAAAAAAGGCCTTACTTATTTTTACGGATATATTTTCAGGGCCGACCTCAAACTCTTATATAAGCCGCTCCTCCTTGCAGGAAAAAAGTGCGGAAGCCCTAAAAGAAATAGAAGAAAAGGAGCTGAAAAGTCTTGTTGAAACTATCTTTTTAAAACCCATATCCTCCCTCCGTTTTAGAATAGCAAAAGAAAACCCTGCAACTCTTGTAGGCTCGGGACAGCTTGAAAAAATTGCTCAAGCGATCGAAGAAGAAAGAGCCGATCTTGTTGTCTTTAACAGTGCGGTAAGCCCCCGCATTCAGCGAAACCTTGAAGCAGCCCTTAACACCTGCGTTATAGACCGCTCCGAGGTTATTATCCAAATATTTGCGGACAGGGCTCAAACGAGGGAGGCCGTCTTGCAGGCTGAACTCGCCCGTTTAGAATATTCTATGCCACGCCTTACCAGAAGATGGACTAGCCTTGCCCAACAAAGAGGCGGGGCAAAAGGAACAAGAGGAGCTTCCAGAGGTGCGGGCGAAAAAAAGCTGGAACTTGACAGAAGACGCTTAAAAACCGACATTGCCAAGCTCAAAAAAGAGGTGGAACGGGTAAGACTTCAAAGGAGTGAACAGCGTAAAACCCGCTTAAACGGGGATAAAAAAATAGGGGCTATCGTAGGCTACACAAATGCCGGAAAATCCTCCCTTTTAAAAAAACTTTCGGGAGCGGAAGTATTTACCGAAGACAAGCTTTTTGCCACCCTTGATGCCGAAACCAGAAAAGTTTTTTTACAAACGGGCGAAAAAAATATTCAAATTTTATTGACCGACACCGTAGGCTTTGTAAGTAATCTGCCTCACCAGCTGATTGATGCCTTCCACTCGACCTTGGAAGAAGCCGCCCTTGCAGATTTTTTAATCATAGTATGCGATGCAGCCCATCCTGCAATGCCTGAATGTCTTGAAGTAACAAAAAAGGTCTTAGACGAGCTTTCTTGCAGTGATAAACCTTCTATAATCGCAATAAACAAAATGGATGAAGTTTTTGATGAGGCTCAATTACTAAACTTAAAAGAGCGTTATCCCGAAGCCGTCGAGATTTCGGTTAAGACGGGACAGGGTCTTGAAGGTTTAAAGAAAAAAATAACCGATATAATTATTTTTGATAAATAACAAGATATTCTTAAAATACCCTTGACATACTATTCATTTTATTGATATAATCAGCACATGTTGATGGGGATATAGCTCAATTGGTAGAGCGCTTGCATGGCATGCAAGAGGTCAGGGGTTCAATTCCCCTTATCTCCAATGTTTAAAGTTATTAGTTTTCCGACTTATTGGTTTAATTAAGGTGGTTTAATCGGTGGATTCGACAACTGAAATAGATCTTGATGAACTTCTCAAAGATGTAGTAATGCCTTCTGGTGATACGTCAGTGCAGCCTCCTCCGGTTTCTTCCGGTTTTGACTTTGATGTCGGTCAAAGAGCTCCATTCCCCGATATTAAAGCCGGCGGTTTAAGCAGAGATACGATGTTTTCCATGGCTCCTGAAGCCAGAGGAGAAGCAAAGCGGGATCCGAGCGAACCGGATCTTACATTAACGCATTTTGAAAAAGTTGAAAAGTTTTTTTCCGATACCCCCCATACATTATTTGATACTGCAGAGTTTTACAAGGCTGTTCTAAAAGGTGAAGGCGAAAATGCCCAGCGTCTTCATACCTCCCTTACCAAATTTTTAACGACTACTGACCCTAAAGACCGAACCGTATTCAGACAGCAAGTCGAATCGGCCTATTGGAATCTTGTTTCCGACATGGTCATGAAAATAGCCTCAGGAAAATCTTCAAAAGAAAAACAATATGCAGTAAGATACGGACTTGTTCTCCCTACGCTTTTAACCACAGAACAAAAAGATATGTTTGCAAAAGTAATAGACGAAAATAAATATTGTGAGGCAGTCTATTATTTGGATGAGTGGTTCAGAGAAATCGGAATAGGAAAAATCAACCCTTCGGCAACAGACGAAGTTAAAATTTCAAAAAGAGACGATAATTCAAGATTTAATCAGCTTTTAGAAAAGGCAAAGGGGAAACTCCAAACTGCCGATAATTTGCTGAGAGCAAAATCGGAAGAAATCAGCCGCTATGAAGACTCAATAAAACAACAAATTGACAGCATGTTCTCTCATGATATGCTGGCAAATTTTTCCAATGTAAAATCGCCTTATTCGGAATCGCAAAAACAGCAAATCATGCAAATAAACGAAAGGCTGAAAAAACTGCTCAATTTCGACAAAGAATTACAAAACTGTATTTCAGATTATAAAGAAGCCGATGCAGATGTACGCAGCTTGAGGGAGAAGGCTGATGCTTCCGGAGGAATCACGACCAATATGTCCGGGGCCGAAGGAGAATTCGATACTGTTAAGCAGATGGCAAAAATGACCTGCGGACGCAAAGGTAATCATTTTCCAATCCTATCCCGTGAATATTTTAGAAGCTCTTCAAAAGAATTGGGAACTCGCGAGAACATTTTAAGAGAAATGAAATGGCTTGAAGATATAGACGTGCAAGCCTATTGCCGACAATATAAAAATCAATTAAACAGGATTCCTCCCTTTGTCATATTGGTTCCGACTTATGGAGATATAGGCTTTTGCTGGGAACCTTTTGACCGCTATAACAGGGTTACAAGTAGAGGCAGAATAGTAATCCCGATGTATCCTAAAAGCCTTAAAGTTTCCCTCTTAATGGCTACTGCAGATTTACGCTGGCAGGTTGCAAAGGAAAAAGCTTCCTACTATTGGATGGAAGAAGGCCTGACCGGCAATTATTATCAATGGTTCCAAAACCAAAAACTAAAAGGTGACATAAAAGAATATTTTATTCAGGATTATATAACTTGGATGATAAAAGAAAGCGAAGGCATTCAAAAATTAGACAAGGAAGTTAGAGAAGTATTTTGGAGGTACATGCCCTTTTCCGATCCAATTAAGGCAAAACTTAAGGACAGAGCCTTGGTATATCAAGAGCTTTGTCAAAGAGACTTAAATCGCCAGATGTCGGATGGGTACTAAACTATGAAAAAGCAATTATTTTTATTCGGTAGTAAATTATGCCCCGATTGCGGGCCTGCAAAGGAATATCTAGAAAGAAAAGGAGTAAAGTTCCGCTATTTTGACATTACTGAAGATTTGGGTTATCTAAAGTTTTTGTTAAAATATCGGGACGAGAGAGCTGAATTTGATCAGCTCAAAAAGGAGGGAAAGATCGGCATCCCATGCTTGATGGTTGGAGACGGTGAAGAGTTTGTATTCGACGTTGAAGAAGCAGACCTATCAAAATGGTCTTAATGCTAACCAACCTTCTTGCTCTAAGTCATGTATCTTAGCCGGTTGGTATTTAGGTTGATCCTAAATACAATCTTGCAGGACGTGTGAGGACACGTCCTGCTTTTTTTATGTAATTCTTACTTTAATACGGTTAATGGATTAATGAGTTTTCCGTCTTTATATACGGAAAAGTGGACATGAGGGCCCGTAGATCTTCCCGTATTTCCTACAGTTCCGATAATACCGCCCTGATTTAGAATTTGGCCTCTCCTTACCTTTATCGAATTCATATGCCCATACATTGACTGATAACCGCCCGAATGAGTAACTATAACATAATTACCATAAACGGCAGAATAACCTGTATAAGAAACCGTACCGTCGAGAGTCAGCTTAATAGGAGTTCCTGTAGGAGATGCAATATCGATACCTGTGTGAAAACTCTTCCTTCCGGTAAAAGGATCTCTTCTGTAGCCAAACGGCGAAGTAAGCCTTCCAATCACAGGATAAATAAAGAGCTCGCCCAAGGCCTTTTTAAGCTCAAAGGAGCTCATCATTGCTCCCGGAATAAAAAGCTTTTGTCCTACAGTTACCGTCTGATTTTCAAGATCATTTGCATCCAAGATTGCATTGATAGACAGGTTAAATTTACCGGCAATAGAGCTCAAGGAATCGCCCTTTACGGCCGTATAAATAAGCCCGTCAATCGAAGGAATAATTAGCTTTTGCCCTATCCTTAACTTCTTTGCACTGCTTATTCCGTTTACTGAAAGAAGGGTCCCTAAATTTTTAAGGCCGAATTTTTGAATAATACCGCTTACCGTATCTCCCTTTGAAACCATATATTCTTCAAAATCGACGGCAGTAATAAAATCCGGTACATCAGCAGGAGAAAAAGGGACACCTTCTGCAGTTTCCGAATGAGGAAGGTCATCCTCTTTTACAATCTCGGAAGAAGGCATGGTATATTGACGCATTGCATTTATAGATGAAGGCTCTTCCCAAAATGATATAGACCTTATTGATGAAAGCCCCCAATTAAGCTTTAAAATCGGGAAATAGAAAAATAGGAATCCTGCCGTGAGCATAGCAAAGAGCCCGAAAACAATCAAAGATTCATCCCTAGAGCTAAGTCTGCTCTTTTTTACGGTATTCGGCTTTCTATATCTATTATTATGATACGATCTATTGTTATGATGCACTGCATCCGAATAAGTTATGATATCCATATCCAGTATATCGGCATAAAAAAATTTGTTTTTAGGCTAAATTAAATCAACATACCCCGACGCAAGCGTCGGGGTATTAAACCCTCCGCACGAATAAGAAAAAGGCTTAAAACTTATAAAAGTTTTAAGCCTTTCGTTAGAAACTATAATGTGGTAAAGGTTATCTTAACATACCGTACAAGTTTTTCGGGTTCTTCAGAACGGGGACAAGTTCCTGAGGAATGCCGACATTTTCGTCCTTTGCTATATCGTACATCAAGCGAAGAATTGAAAAATCTTCAAGGGCAAAACCTACGGAATCAAAAATGGTAATTTCATCCGGCTTGCGGTTTATGGGTTTACCTGTTTTGATTACATTCCAAATTTCGGTAACTTTAAAGTTATCGTCCATATGCTGAATTTCGCCCTCGATTCGGCTCTGAGGTTCAAATTCTACATAAACGTCTCCCATAAAAAGAACCTTTGAATCAAGCTCGGTTTTTCCGGGACAGTCGCCGCCAACAGCGTTTATGTGCATACCGGGCTCAACCATATCGGGGGTAATGATAATGGCATTTTTCTTATCGGCCGTAATTGTCGTAATAATATCGACCCCCTTACAAGCCTCTTTTGTGCTGCTGCATTTGATAAGCTTTAAGCCCTTTACATCTTTAAGATTATCCATGAGTTTATCTGTTGCAGCAGGATCAACATCATAACAATAAATTTCTTCTACCCCCAAAATATGATGAAATCCAAGAGCTTGGAATTCGCTTTGACAGCCGTTCCCTATTAAGGCCATCTTTTTAGGGTTAGGTTTTGCAAGATACTTTGCAGCCATTACCGAGGTTGCGGCAGTTCTAACCGCCGTTGTCAAAGTCAATTCACTCAAAAGAAGAGGAAATCCTGTACAAACTTCAGCTAAAACTCCTATAGCCATAACGGTTAAAAAATTGTGCTTAGGGTTTTCGGGATGACCGTTTACGTATTTAAAAGAATAGGTTTTGGAGTCTCCTATCGGCATGAGCTCAATAACCCCTACGGGACTGTGGTGAGCCATCCTTGGAACCTTGTCAAAGTCATTCCATCTTTTATAATCTTCTTCCAAATAAGGAACAAGCCGTTTAATAACCGTTTCGGCACCGACAGATTTAAGATACTTTGCCATTGTAGGCAAATCAATATACTTCGTCTTCAACATAAGCCTCCATGTGTTGATTGTATACTACTATGCTAACGCATTTTATAGCTTTTGTCCATCAAAAAATGCCGAATTTTTAAAATAAGCTTTTAACCTTATTTTTAGCAGTAGGAGACGTCAATCCTCAATAAAGGCGTATTTTAGATTGTAGGTTCCCGGATAAAACTGTTTAACTCCTTTTAATTTTGTTTGCATAAAGATATTATAGGTTTGGTTTGCGTAAGGAGCAATACCGCATTCTTCTGCCAATAAAATCATTTCCGCTTTTTTAAAAAGTTCCAGCTTTTCGCTAAAATCGGAGCTTTTTTTTGCCCGCAGAACCAAATCGGTGTACTCATTATTTTCCCAGCCTATCGGGACAATTTTATTTCCGGGTAAAAAAAGGTCCAAATATCTGGCGGGTGTATCAATACCGCCGCCCCATGATTTAAAACCAACTTGATAGTCCAAGCTCTTATTCCGCTTTTTAAAGACCGTTCCCTCGATTTTATCAAGCTCTACATTTACTCCCAAAACATTTGAAAGCCTGTTTTGTAAATATTCATCAAATTTCGAGCTTTCATTTGACGGGAACATTATCGAAATTGTTATCTTTGAAGGGTCATCTCCAAACCCCAATTCTTTTAAACCCTCAATAAAATGAGCCTTAGGATCAGGAACTTTTTTTTTCAATTCTTGAATCGGCTCGCCTGCAAGGGTTCGGTAATTTTTACCTTCAAGCTCGGTGGCGATCGAAACAAAACCGTAGGCCGGTTTATAAATATCGTCAAACAGGTCGGTACAAATTTCTTTTCGATCAAGACTTGCCGAAAGAGCTTGGCGAATTTTTTTGTTTGAAAACAACTTGTCTTTTTGATTCATAAAAATATATTGAACACGGCTGTCAACTCCGTTTATTTCGGCAAAGCGGTTTTCTTTTTTCAGCTTGTTTATCCAGCTGATAGAATAAGCATTTGCAATATCGATGCTGCCGTTTAAAAGCTCCCCGAGGGCGGCATTTTCTTCATTTATTATTTTAAATGTAAGAGCATCTATTTTTACATTTTCGGCATTCCAAAATTTTTCGTTTTTAACAAGCTCAATCTTGCTGTTATGCACCCAGGTTTTTACTTTAAAAGCCCCGCTGCAAATTATTTTTTCGGCCTCACTGCCGTAGGATAGCCCGAATTCTTTTATAATATCTTCCCTTTGCGGAGGAATTTTTGCGGCAAATTCATGAAGATTTTTTATGGGATTTTCGGTTACGATTTGAAGAGTTTTTTCATCAAGAGCCTTGATTCCTATTTCGGAATAGTCCAGCTTACCCTTTAAAACATCTTGGGCATTTTTGATATAGTCATAATACATTGCCATAGGTGAGGCAGATTCGGCATTGATGATACGGCGAATACCGTAAACAAAGTCTTCAGCCATTATCTTTACGCCGTCAGACCAATAGGCTTCACGCAATTTAAAAGTCCACTCCGTATAATCTGCATTATGAGTCCAAGACTCGGCAAGGCCCGGAAGAATTTTTATCTCCCCATTATCTTCAGTTAAAATATCGGTCAAATTTTCGGTTATATAGTCCAATATTATAAAAGAGTACCTGTCTGAAGCCTTTGCGGCATCCAAAATACTCGGCTCCGCACCCAATGAAGCCGTAACGGCTTTAGGCTCACCAATTTTCTTATTGCCCCCGCAAGCAAAAAAAAGCAGCACCAATGCTGCCGACAAAAATAATTTTCTACCTTTCATATATAAACCTCGGCTGACAATATAACAAATTTTAAATAATTCTTCCAGCAGTCAATAGTATTTTTATAAGATACCTTGAAAAAAATAATTTGCCGGTGTATTATTTGGATAGACGGACGCTTCGCTCCAGGAGTTAAAATTGATAGTTATTTACTTTATTCGTCATGCTCAGTCTGATATCAGTATAAAAGAGAATAGAAATCGACCTTTAACAAATAAAGGAAAAAAAGATGCTGATAAATTAAAAAATATTTTTAGAGAAATTAATATTAATAGTATTATTTCAAGCCCGTATTTAAGAAGTATTCAGACGATGACGCCTCTATCAGAAATGAAAAATATCCAAATTGAATTATATGAGGATTTACGAGAAAAAAAGTCTAATGTTTGGTTTGATAGAATTGAAGAATTTCAAGAATATGTAAAAAAGCAATGGAGTGATTTTAATTATAGTATGAATCAAGATGAAACATTGAATGAAGTACAGCGTAGAAATATAAATGTATTATTTAATATATTAAACACAAAAACCGGAAAGACAGTTTTGATCGGAACGCATGGAACAGCATTATGTACAATTTTGAATTATTTTGATAAAAAATATGGGTATGAATATTTTTTAGAAATTGCCGGAAAAATGCCTCATATTGTAAAAATAACATTTGAGAATAATAAAGCAATAGAAATAAACGAAATACAAACATACAATCGGATTTAATAAAGTAAAAATATAAGAAAAGGTATCAGATCTTTTTATATCAATGATAGTTATGTTGTCAATGATAGTTATGTTTGACAAATGGCTTAAAATAGTTATAATATAATTATGAAAATAAGATTTGAATGGGATTTTGAAAAAGCGGAATAAATTTAAAAAAACATAAAGTTTCTTTTGAAAAAGCTGAAAGTGTTTTTTACGATCCCAATGCAATTTTAATATCAGATCCGGAACATTCGGATGAAGAGGACAGATTTATTATTTCAGGAGTAAGTAATAAATCAAAAATACTGGTTGTATGTCACTGCTACCGAGTGAATGATGAAGTTATAAGAATATGTCCGAAGAAACAGGAATGCCATATCAAAATATTATCAATTACTATTTGCTTGATTGTGTGAAAAACAAGAAGCATTTACAGGTTTCTTTTGCAAAATAAAACACACACACCCGCTTCAACGCTGACATTCGTTTTGTACGAAATGATTTTTTATAAAAACGATTCAAATAATTTACCGAAGAGGAGTCCCCAGCCGTCAACCATAACAAAAAGAATCAATTTAAACGGCATGGATATTTGGACGGGCGGAAGCATTATCATACCCATAGACATAAGAATACTGGCGACAATCATATCTATTATAATAAACGGAAGGTATAAAAATATTCCGATTTGAAAAGCTATTGTAAGCTCATGTAATATAAAGGCAGCTATTAAAATATGGGTCGGTACATCTGCAAGAGTATCGGGCTTTGGAAGTTTAGACATAGCCATAAAGGTGCGGATATGGGCCGGATTTTTTTGCATTTGCTTATACATAAAATACCGCATAGGTTTTTCCGCTTCCCTATAAGCTTCTTCTATTCCGATTTGTCCCTCACTCATAGGTTTATAAGCGTTATTATATATTTGGGTAAAGGTCGGCTGCATAATAAACAGGGTAAGAAAAAAGGCAATTCCGTTTAAAACCTGAGTCGGCGGCACTTGCTGAAGAGATAAGGCCCTTTTCACAAAGTCTAAAACAATACTTAAACGCAAAAAACTCGTCATCAATAACAAAAGACTTGGAGCTATCGAGATAAGCGTAATAAAAATTAAAAGCTGAACTGAAAAAGCAACATCCTTATTTGTCGAAGGTTCTCTTATCGAAAAATCGATAAAAGGAATTCTCCCAGCCTGCCTATTAGGATCGGCATCGGTTCTTCCGGCAGTAGTACCTTCGGGAAAGCTCGACTGAGAAAAAACTTGAACCGGAATAAAAAGAATCATACCGAAAAAAAACAGGATCAAAAGATTTCTTTTCATTCTCTTTCCTCCGGCACTTGAGCTTTAGCAGCCTTGTTTAACCTTTCACGTTGTGCTTCAAAAAAATCTACATCAATATCATTATTCTTTGAGCCTTTAAAAACTGAGGACAGCATAGAAGCAAAGTCTTGTTTGGGAGAAGAGCTGCGTCTTTCAGCATCCAAATTCATGGTATCGACAAGGGTTTTATCTTCCACCTCTCCTATCATATTTATTGAAGAATCGGTAACGCCTACAATGTACGCCTTTTCGCCCAAGGTAATAACATGAATACTTTTTCCTTGAGCAATGTTAATTGAAGCAACGCTTTTTAGGTAAGGACTATCCGAAGAAAAAGATAGTGAAGATTTTTTTAAAAATTTCAGCACAACATAGGCCAAAATACATACTATAATTAAAGATACAAGAACTTGTAACAGTCTGGAAATAGGAGATTGAGCTCTTTCTGCAACATTCAAATCAAAAGCATTTTCATTTCCGGCAGGTGCGGTATTCCCATCATTCCTTTCAATATTTCCTTTTGTACCTGCGTCCAATAGAATACCCGACTCTGAAGGCAAAGAATCCCCATCCGAAGAAGTTCCGTCATTTTCTGCAAACAAGGTCACCGAAAACAAAAAGAAAATAATAAAAAACAGCTTTTTCCCAAAGCTCATTAAAAGCCCCCCACCCGATTTTTAGGTTTATATATCCGAAATACGCTCAGCCGGAGATAAAATTTCGGTTATACGGACACCGAAACTTTCTTCTATAACTACAACCTCTCCCTTAGCTATAGGTTTGTGGTTTACAAGAACGTCTACAGGTTCACCGGCAAGTTTATCAAGCTCAATAATATGCCCCTCACCCATTCCGAGGATTTCTTTAATCATGCGCTTTGTTCGTCCTAGTTCTACGGTCATTTCCATGTAAACGTCCATGATAAGACCGATATTACCCTGCTCCTCCTGACTTACAAAACCCTGAAGGGGCGGAAATTGAACAGGCTGAACACTGGCGCCCATTCCCATTTGGGGCATCATGCCCATATTATTCATAGCCTGCATATTTCCTCCTTGCTGAGGCGAACCTTGGGGCATACCTGAACCGAACATTTGCTGTGCAGGGCCGCCTGTTTGCATAGAACCCATCTGCATACCGCCCATCATTCCATTGTTTTGCATTGCACCCATATTTTGCATACCTCCCATTGCAGCCATACCCTGAATTCCGGTATCGCCTCCCATTCCTTGCATTGAAGGATCAGGACCCGCAATCGTAGAGGTTATTTTATCGACAACATCCTCAGAAAGAATTTCCCACAGTTGATATGCAGAATCATCAATCTTCACATTATAAGTTATGCTTACAAAGTTACGCTGAGGTAATCTCATCATAGCCTTAGGAACATATGAAGATTCTGCCGGAGAAGATGCAACACCGGTAAGTCCGGCACGCTCAAGGTAACTAAGTTCCGTACCCACATATTGAGCTATTGTCTCACTTATAACTGAAAGGGCCATATCATCTATTTCTACGTTGTCTTCATGATTTACCAAACTGACTATTTTCTTTGCAAGCTCAGGGCTCATCATAAAGGCATGATCACCGCTCATAGCCCCGGAAAAATCAATGAGGGTAGCAACAGTCATTTCGGATACTTTTCTTAAAAAGGTCTCTCTATCGGAAAAATCAATAACCGGCTCCGAAATACTGACAGTTTTACCCGTCATAGACTCCAAATTCGAAGACAGACCCGGGATATTTTCTTTTGTAAATTGAAGTAAGGCTGTTTTTTTAAAACCGGCCAAATCATCGCCTGCACCTGCTGCAGGAGCCGATGCAATTCCGCCTCCTCCTACTCCCGATAACAAAGCATCTATTTCATCTTGAGAAATTGAACCATCACTCATACAACTCATCTCCTTCCGATGTTAATTCTTCGAATTCATCACCGCTAATATCTTCTATTTTTTCCAAAATCTGAACTGCTAATTTTTTACCCTTCACGCCGGGTTGGCAGGAGAATTTAGGCCTGCTTCCTACTGTAAGCTTAAAAGGATCCCCTACCCTTACGTTGGGTAAGCGTACAACATCTCCCGCTCTCAAGTTAAGAACATCCCTGATTGAAACATCCAAAGAGCCTACCTCGGCAACCATATCAACCTCAACAGTCGAAAGCTTATCCTTAATTGCCGCCGCATATTGTCCCGTCGAAGCCCTTCTAACCGAAGAAAACCAAAACTGTGTCGACAATTTTGATATAATCGGTTCAAGGGTAATGTAAGGAAGACAGATATTCATCATTCCTTCTTCTTCTCCAACCTTGGTTTCCAATGTTACCAAAAGTACCATTTCAGAGGGGGTTACAATCTGAACAAACTGAGGGTTTGTATCTATGTTTCCCAAACGGGGACGTAAATCGACTACAGTAGTCCAAGCTTCCCTCATATTTGCAAGGATACGGACTATAACGCCTTCCATAACGGAGCTTTCTATTTCGGTCAATTCCCTCTGAACTTTTGAACCCTGTCCCTTGCCACCGAACAAACGGTCTATAATCGAAAAGGTAACCGAGGGGTCTATCTCCAAAAGAGCGCTTGCCCTTAAAGGATCCATGTTTATAATCGCCAAGGTTGTCGGCGTAGGTATTGATCTTATAAATTCTTCATACGTAAGCTGTTCTACAGTTGCTACGTGAACATGAGCCATGCTTCGCAGCTGAGCGGAAAGAGAAGTGGTTGTAAGACGGGCAAAGGTTTCATGCATCATCTGTACCGTCCTCATCTGCTCCTTAGAAAATTTGTCGGGACGTTTAAAGTCGTAAATTTTTATTTTACGGGTGTCATTAACGGCACGAAAATCTTCTGTATCCGTATCTCCTGAGCTTATTGCGGTGAGAAGCTGATCTATTTCATCCTGCGAAAGAACTTCTGTCATGGCTCTCCTATCCTTTATTGTTCAACAATATCGTATTGCGTAAATTTAACATCCTTTATTTTATTTTTTGTAAGTACATTATCGTTTATTTCGTGTTTTATTTCAATCTTTATTTTTTCTTCCTGTCTTAATTCAGCCGTAGTCTTGCCTTTAAAATAAGAGCGTAAAAAGTCTATTATTTCGACCTTTCTTGCAGAAAGCTCTTGAGGTGTCGACTTATCATTGTTAGTATAGCCTAAGGCGACATCTACTATCAAGGTTGCAGGAATTCTATCTGCCGTATGTACCTTCAAAATACCAATTGCCTGATACCATTGCAAAACGTCCCTTGTTTCCCTGTACTCTTCAGAAACGGGGGATATTGAATGCGATGAGCCTTTTTTATCTCTTATGTTCATTGTAATAACTACAACGGTAACAATGAATATTAGAGCAACCAATACAATAGCAACCCATTTTATCAGCATGGGTATAAGACCTGTACCTCTTTTTTTGGTATCTACTGATGAAGCCATATTTTCCTGAATATCATCGTCATCCATTAAGTCATTATCAGCCATAATTTTCTCCTTACTATTATAATCGGCACATTTTTATTTTTACTAAAAGTGTGCATCATCAAGAATAATTATATCAACCCGCCTATTGTAGGCTCTTCCTTCTGCCGTATCATTTGAAAAGATAGGGCGAGTGTCTGCATAGCCTGCTACAGAAAATCTGGATTCTTGAGCTCCGAAGTCCGTAAGGCTGTGCAAAATATTTATTGCCCTTGCAGATGAAAGCTCCCAATTACTTTTCCATACATTCGGATCCGTTACGCCCGAATCGGTATGCCCTTCAACCCTAAATCTATGAGAAGCCAAATCTTGTGAAGATAAAAACTGTGCGAGATTTAAAAGCGTATCTCTGGATTCGGCAATATTAAGCTCTGCACTTCCGGGATAAAAGAAAACATCCGATGCCAGGCTGATTACTATCCCCCTCTCATCGCTTGTAACTGCAATTTTATTTGTTTTGATTTCGGGAGCAAAAAGCGAAACAGCCTTTTTTAAGGCACTTGCAAGCATCTTCCCTTTTTCCATTGAAGGCATTGAGCTTATGGTGTTTCCAAGGTCGGAAAGTCTGCCTGCAGAAACAGAAAGACCGCCTCCGGTCGGATCACCGCTTATTGATGCAGAAAGAGCCATGAGCTGAGTTACATCAACCTCAGACGGCTCGAAAAGCATGACGAAAAAACAAAGCATGAGAGTAACCATATCTGCATAAGTGGTAAGCCAGCCGCTTCCGGCGGCACTTGCACCGTGTTTCTTTTTCCTTGCCATTTTAATCCTTTAATACTTCCGCCTCAATTGATTTTCTATCGGAAGGCGTCAAATATGTAATAAGCCTTTGAGCCAAGATTCGAGGGTTATCTCCGGCTTGAATTCCAAGTACACCTTCTATAATCATTTCTTTGGACTTAACTTCCATATTGTTTTGGTACATAAGCTTTGTTGCTATAGGAACCAAAAGCCAGTTCTGCATAAGAGAACCGTAAAAGGTTGTAACAAGAGCCGTAGCCATGTTAGGACCGAGAGCACTTTTATCATCCAAGTTTAACAACATACCGATAAGACCGATAACCGTTCCCAACATACCGAAACCGGGAGCGAGGGTTGCCCAAGCGTTTACTAAGGATATCCATGTGTTATGGCGCTCTTCCATTTGATTAAGTTCGTTTTCCATAAGAGAACGGATAGCCTCTCCATCAATACCGTCAACTACATTTCGTAAACCGGAGCGCATAAATGGATCTTCAAAGTCTTCAATTTCTTCTTCCAAGGCAAGAAGACCTGCACGGCGGCTTTTTTCGGATAGGGCTACAAAACGCTGAACCAGAGCTTTTTCGCCGTAATCGGTTACCTTAAAAACTCTTGCAACAACTTTGAAAATTCCTATCGTATAGGATAAAGGATAGGTTAAAAAAAGACACATGTAGGAGCCGCCAATCGTAATTAACATTGAAGCCGGGTGAATAAGCCCTCCGGCCGAGCCGCCGAGGATTGCACCGAATGCAACAACTGCTATACCTCCGAATATTCCTATAAACGACGCTATATCCATATATACCCCTTTTTGCTTCTACTACAACTCATTTTTAAATATGCCGATTTTACGGCGGTAAGCGACTATAGAGTCCAAAATTTCTTCAGGCGTTTCCTTAATTACATAATATTTTCCTGAAAGCATCTGCAAAGTAACATCGGGATTACACTCTATCGTTTCAATTTGATGAGGGTTAATCCAATATTTTGTTCCATTTAGCCGCGTTACCTGTATCATAAAAAATACCCTATATTATACCATACTATCGTTTCAAGTTCAAGACCGTTTCAAGCATTGTATCAGAAGTTTGTATTGTTTTAGCACCTGCTTGAAAGCCTTTTTGAGTTACGATCATGTCTACAAATTGGTCTGTTAAATCTACATTACTCATTTCGAGGGTTCCGCCTATCAGATAACCCTTTCCGACAGTTCCCGATGTAGAAATATTAGCAACGCCTGAGTTATTGGACTGAACATAGGTATTTTGTCCCGCTTTTTCAAGGCCGCCTTGATTGGTAAAACTTGCCATAGCAATTTGCCCCAACTCCTGTCTTACACCATTTGAATAAACACCGGTTATCACACCGCTTTGGTCAATTCTAAAGTTTTCAAGATAACCCATTCCGTAACCGTCTTGCTGATAAGCTCTTGTACTGCTGTTCTCAGAAAACTGAGTAATGGTATTTTTTGAAGTTCCGATTTCGCCTAAGTTTACATCAAATGTATGTCTTGTAGGAGCTCCGGCTTCATCAGGGTTTGCACCCACTACATTGTATGAAATTTGAACCAAAACTTGTCCTGCGGGAGCTGTTACATTTCCTGCAGTGTCGGTAACGGAAGCAAGATGACCGTTATTGTCAAAACGGACTATGAAGCTGTTTTGAACGCCGTCTGTTGTTCCAATTCCTACAGTGGTAGCTGTAGCTTCCGCATTTGTCGGATCAACATTTACGGTTGCCTGCCAAGCATTTACTTCCCCGGGGACTCTGGCAAAATCGATTTGCAGCTCATGAGTTTCACCGAAGCTGTCATAAACCTTAAATTCTGTAGACCAAGTAGATTCCAAAATTTGAGCACGGTTTGCTCCTTCGGGCAATTCAGGCAGTCTCTTATCAAGGTTACAAGCGTAGTCTACACTTGTAGTTGCCTTTGCATCAAGTTTTTGACCTATAGGAATATTTAAATCTTCCGTCTGGCCCGAGGTATTGATTATCCTGAAACCGTCAGCTTCTTCAGCCATCCAACCCTGCACCCTCATTCCGTTTGCAGGGTTTACTAAAGTACCCTCTCTGTCTAAACCAAAAGCTCCAGCTCTTGTATAAAAAGATTTTTCTCCGTCTTTAAGAACAAAAAAACCGTTTCCCTGAATTGCAAGATCGGTGTTGACACCTGTTGTCTGCAAGGCTCCCTGTGTAAAGATTGTGTCAATGCTTGCAACCATCATACCCAAGCCGACTTCTTTGGGGTTTACACCGCCGAGCTCCTCGGTAGGACGAGCTGCACCGCTTAGCTGCTGTGAAATTAAGTCTTGGAAGTTTACTCTTCCTCTCTTAAAACCTGTTGTATTTACGTTGGCTACGTTATTTCCGATAACGTCCATTCTTGTTTGGTGATTTTGCATTCCGGTTACACCCGAAAATAATGATCTCATCATAATTATTGCCTCCTAATTGTTTTCTGCATAAACTGTTTTAACGGCAGACCAGTTGTACCAGTTTCCGTTTACCATAACTTCCGGATTTATACCGCGTGTTGCAGCCGAAATATAACCGGAAACCTGTGAAGACCCTAGGTCTAAATCCACTTTTTTGCCGACGGCGTTTACGGCCGATGAGCCTGTCATAAGCTCGTTTAAGGCGGCAAAGTTTTTGTTCATATTGGTCATCTGCTCAAGGGACGAAAATTGAGCCATTTGCCCTATAAATTGCGTATCTTCCATCGGAGATGTAGGATCTTGATGGGTGAGCTGGGCAATTAAAAGCTGAAGAAATTCGTCTTTTCCAAGCTGCTGTTTCGGAACTCTTGTTTCTGCAAAGTTCTGCTTATTTAAGGTGTCAACTTGCAGACCCAAAAGAGCCTTTTCTTCAGGACTCATTTCGGATTTAAAATTCTTCATCATTTCCGCCTGTTCAAGAGCGGTGGTTATCATACTGTTATTAACATTGTTTACCTGCATAAACTACCTCTTTAAGCTAAAATATCTACAGTCGGACCATAAACGTAACTGTAGGTACTCAAATTATCGGCCGTTTTTTCAAGCTGCCTTAAATCTTGTTCTTGATTTTTATAAACAAAATCTGAGAAAGATTCAAAACTTTCGGCAAATCCTTCTTGCCCCGAAAAACCCGACCAATCTAAATTAAATTCTGCAAATTCAAAACCGTTTTGTTTAAATTCTTCGGCCAAATTATCCAAATTTTTCTCAAAAGCTTCGTAGGCTTCTTTAGAGGCAACTGTTACTGTTCCCGTAACCCTTTTTCCCTCGCTCAGCTCCAAATTGATTTTTACGGCTCCCAGATTTTCAGGTCTTAGATGCAGCCTTATTTCTCCTGCATTATTGTCGCGGAGAACGATTTTTCCGGCTTGTACAAAGTCTGCTGAAGCATCCCTTATTTCTTGAGCCAGCATAGCAGAAAAAGTTTGACTTGTTTTTTGGGCTTCGCTTCCGTTTTGGGTATTTTGAAGATCTCCGCCCTGTGATGGATTTTGAGCCTTACCGCTAAAATCGATTACCATATCGACGGAATTGTCCGTCTCAACCCGAGATTCGGAAGCTGTTGTATGAATAGCAGCATCCGACTGAACGGAAGGCATTGAACGTAAGTCCTCTACGGAAATCTTCAGTTTAGGCTTGGAAACCGGTTTTTTGCTTAAATTTTCCTGCACCGCTTCACTCTGAGGAGATATCTTTTTTGATAAGTCCTTTTTATCGGCCTTTGATAAAAGCCCCAACTTTCCGGCTTGTTCTGTTTTCTCGTCATCAAAGGACTGTGCCTTTTTCTTTTCCGACTTGTCTAATTTTTTTAAAGCTTCATCAGAAAAAAGAGAAATAGTTTCATCTTCTTTTACGTCTTGCGGCAAAAAGTCCTTAATTTCATCACTAAAATCCTCATTGAGAATTTTAAGATTTAGCTCAAGAGCATCTTTTTGAGTCTTTTCAGCCTGCAAATGTTCTGAGTTCGGCTTTTGAGTTTCGGTCTTAGGCTTTTTTAGCAAATTCTTGGGCTCTTTTAAATAAGCTTCTTTGGAATTAAGCAGATTTTCAGCATCTATTTTCTTAGACTTATGGTCTTCAGATGATAGTTCCGTATTCTGCCTTCCTGCTTCCTTTTGAAGCGATGAATCCCTAATTTTGTCTTCTCTAAGACTAATATCTTCAAATCGGGCTTCATCAGTCTCCTTGCTTCCATCCTTGGCGGCGGCAATCATCTTTTTGATCATTGCCAGGAATGAATCTCCATTTCTTACAGGTTCCGCATCAGCTCTTTTAATGTCCCCAGAGTCTTCTCTTTCCGGCTCTTTTACCGGCAAAGCCTGCATACGAACATCAAGTGCTTGCATATGAACCTCCTATATGTTACTTCAATAAATTTTCGGCTTATTTTTAAGGCGGGTTTAGGAAAAAAGTCTATACAAGCTTTAAATTATATCACCCAATACTATTAGGGCTACAGGCTTGGATATTAAAGAAATCGAACAACTATAATTTAAACCGAAAATCAAAGCCTCTAAAAACGCACGGAAATCAATTTTGCTAAAAACTGCCGATAATAAAGGTATGGATTTAGAAAATATATTCGATTACTTTAACGACATCAAAATAATTAGCAATCACGACGGATATTTTTACAGCGTAAACGAAGCTTTAAAAATATTATTACTTGGTCTTCTTTGCGGGCGTAAAAACATTAGAGAGATACACGAATGGGCAACTGCTGACATTATAAAGGATAGGCTAAATAAAGAATTCGGCATAAAAAAGACACCTTGCTATTATTGGCTTACCTGTCTACTTAAATTGATAAACATAGACTCATTAAACGAATGTTTTATGAATATGGCTGAAGCTCTTATCAAAGAATACGGTACAGAAAAACCTCTTACAATAGCGATAGACGGAAAAACTATCCGTTCAACAGATAAAATGAGCAGCTATGAAAGTCCGCTGCACATAGTCTCTGCACAAGTTGCCGAATTTGGTATAACATTGGCACAAAAGTGTGTTAAAGGAAAGACAAATGAGATACCTACAGTTCAATCTCTTATAAAAACTCTTAATATAAAAGGACATATAATAGTTACAGATGCCTTAAATTGTCAAAAAGAAACTGCAAAAATCATAAAAGAAGGAAAAGGGGACTATTTATTGTCGGTAAAAGGGAACCAGCCTTTATTAAAAGCGGATATTGAAGAATATGTTCAAGATGAAATTTTAAGAAAACAAATGGACACGGCTTGTAAAAGTGAAAAAAATCGTGAAAGAGTTGAAAAGCGAACAGCCTTCTGCACAACTAATTTAGGTTGGATGGATAATACAGGTGAATGGGAGGGGTTAAGCTGTATTGGTGCTATTCATTCCGAATTTAAGAGTAAGAAAGGAAAGAGTGATGAATGGCATTATTATATTTCAAGCAGAAAACTTACAGCTCAAGAGCTATTGGATATCGCAAGGAAAGAATGGGTTGTAGAAACCATGCATTGGTTATTAGATGTTCATTTTAGAGAAGACTTTTGTCGGCTTTTAGATAAAAATCTACAACAAGCCTTGAACATAGGACGGAAAGTGGCGTTAAATTTGGTCTCGCGATACAAACAAAAAAATGCACCTAAATCTTCTTTGTCACACATTATGTTTAAAGCTCTCATGGATATATCTTTTATCAAAAAAATATTACAAAATTGATTTCCATGCTAAAAACGATTTTACACTAGACAATTTATAAAAAAGCGGTTAAAATGGTAAATATGTAGTAAAAAACAGATTTTAGATTTACTTACCACAAAATTTGGAGGATTAGTTTATGAGGAAAAAGTTTTTTTTGTTTACGGCTGTTTTAATTGCCGTATTTTTATCGGGCTGCAATCAAAATGTTGACACAGCTAAAAAAACCGAAAAGCCGTCCATCGTCCCCCCCGTCTATAGAGGACACAAAATACAAAATTAGTATAACCCAACCCGCAAACGGCAAAATTGAAGTAAGCCCCTCTCTTCCTGCCGACGGAAAGGTTGATAAAGGAAGCGAGTTTACCTTTACGCTTTCCGCAAACACAGGCCATAAGGTTAAAGAGCTTATTATAAACGGCATAACATATTCCGATGTTACAGATAGTACCATTACGAAGAAGGTAAAAATCGAAAAAAATACGGCAGTTTCCGCAGTAGTGGAAGCGGAAGCAAGCCAGCCGGCAGAACAAATAACTATTGGAAATTCGGTTATCAATGTTACTAAAGATGAGGGCGGTAATATAATTAAGGCAAGCGGAACTATCTTCTTAAATGAAATTGAAGAACTTGCACAAAAAAGCACTAATAATATAGTAATCAACACTGATGCTCTTACAATAAAATCATTTAAATCGGGAAATAAGGACTTCACCGCTTACACGATAAGTAAAGATGCATTAAAAAAAGCTGCAAAAGCATTAAGTGTTTTAAATATCGAGAATGCAGACAGCACCAAACAAAACATTACACTTGATGAAAATGCAAACATAAAAACTATCAGCGGCGATATTTCATTAAAAGACATTATGGAATGTACTAATGAAGAAACAACAGAAATAGCAAAATATATTGCCAACAATTTAAAAGAAAAAACAAATCCTGATTTTGATTCAGCAAACTTAAAAATAAATACTTTTTATAAAACGCGAAATGCCGAAAATATTGAATGGGAATATAGATCGACTCCTATTACTCCAAAATTTTTAAAAGAAACTAAACTTAATGCTCTTAATAAAGCTCTTTTGAACTTTAAAGATAGTAACGAAGTTATGCATGTAAAATTTGAAAGCTATCAGGGAGAAACAGAAGAACAAAAACAAAAAGATTATTTTGATATAACCGAATTCTATAATGAAATAGAAAACGGAAAGTTGAAAAATATTTCTGCTAGTGATATTAAAGGCTTTATTTTTTTAAGAGGTAAAAAAGAAAAAATAAACGGAAACGATAACTATCCAGAAATTAGTAAATTAGTAAAAATAAGTGAAAAATTAGGAAAAAAATTCACAGTAGGTTCGGTTGAACTTTCGGGAAATGTAGGCGAAATACTTCAAAAACTTATTAATAAAGAAATACTTGAAGAAAAAACAGGAAAAAGCATAAAATTTATTTATGATCAAAAACTTTGCACAACAGATTTTTATACAGGATATTTTGGAACAAAAAGCAATCCAAATTTATCAGCAGAACAGATTCAAGAATACTATAATCGTTCTGATATAATGCAACTAGATGATGTAATAATTACTGGATTGAATTCTGAAAATTATAAAGGAAATTTTACTGACAACATGTTAACCAATGTTAGCTTCAAAAATAGCGATTTATCAAAAATAAATTTTGAACATTGTAAAACAGGTGGTGGATATCTTAAATTTGAAAACACAATTTTACCTAAAACAATGAGAGAATCTGCAATTAATCATCTTATATTAAAAAATTCAAGGTTACCAAAGGATTTCTTTCAATTAGCATATTTTAGCAGTTCTCTAACTTCATTAAGAATATATAATAAAAATAAAGACGATTTTTTTGGTTCAGTAGAAACTGAAATATATGGAATAAATGGAAATCCACCTGAAAAATATATAGGACCAATAGAATTATGGAAAAATATTAAAGATGAAGAAGGAAATATAGTTAAGGAAAGACTTGAATTTATTTATAATAAAGATGGATATCCTCCAAGAAAGGTTTACTTTACAGAACAAGATTTAACAGATATAAATTTAAATTTAGATGAAATACCTTTTGAAGATTATGATCCGGAAAAAAATTACACGAATCATGCTTCAATTAAAAAGCCGCAATCTTTGTTCCTTGCTTTATTACAAAATCAAGGCAAGGCTCATGGTTAGTTGATTTGTGCGATTTTTTGAAAATATGCGGGCAATTACTGCTCGACGTATCAGAGCGGACAAGGATGTCCGTGGTTCTAAACAGCAGGCTATTTTCAAAAAGTCTATTTTTACAAGACCTCAATTTCTTCTTTGGAAAGCCCTGATACCGTGCAAATATCGCTAATCGGATAATTCATATCTTTCATCAGTTTTGCCGTTTCAAGAGCTTTTTGGTAAGAGCCGTCTGCAAAGCCTTGGTTGATACCTTGTTGGATACCTTGTTGGATACCTTGTTCAATGCCTTCGGCAAAGGCTACTTCTCTCTCTTCGGCTCGCTGTACGGCTATATCGGTTTCATAATCATATTCGGCTAGTAACATATTTAATACCTCCTTAGTCTTGCGTTTTAAATATTCACGCAAAATATTGTTTGATATACATTCTTCAACAGCTTTTTCAAAACCGTTTTGAGTATCTATTTCTTTCCATTTTCTTACCGTTTCTACAAATATACTGTATTCATACATTGTCTGACAGTTTTCTAATAAAGGATGGCGGTTTTGATGATTAATGTTTATTACTTTAACGGTCAATTCAAGAGAAGTATCTTCTGTCTTTTCTATAAAGGCATCTGATAGTTTTAATGTTTTATCACAGGGAAAGGTATCTTCTCCATTATAGAAAACATAAAACTCAGGTCTTGGAATGTGTAGGAGTTTACGGCTGTATTTTTCTTTTGATTCAAATAAAGTTTCATAAAGACGGCTGATGTATTCAAGGCAGCGTAAGGGCATGTTGGGATTTATGGTTGATTGATGCTCTGCAAGCACTATGATTTTATTGTCAACAAGATAAGACACATCATTATAAAATGACATATATAGAACCTGATCAAGCCTTATGTTTTTTAACTGCTCTGTATCTTTAAGTTCCGTTCCGTGCAAAGCGTTATATAGCGATAAAAAGTTTTCTTTTGCCTTTTCATCTTCTGAGAAAAGGTCGACGAACACCGAGTCTTTATAATTGCGCTTCTGCTTGCTCATTTTTCTACACCCTCTACTTTTATACTCCGCCACGGATGGCGGTAGTTCCGGCATTACGATGTTTTGAGCTTTGCTCAAAACTCGAAGATAAAAAATGTACAAGGACGTACATTTTTTATCAATTTTCTGTTTGACGTACTCATAGCTTTTTCCTCACTCATTGTATTATACCATATATTAGCAGGTTTTTAAAGAGGATTTTTGTTATTATCACTCAATAATATTTCAAAAGCCAGGCCGGCTTTTTTAATCTTCTCTTGTTTTAAGAATCATCAAAAATGTATATATAAGGCCGAGGGCTAAAAGAATGTGTCCTATTCCGGCTATACCTGAAAGGGCAGCATCTTGAGCCTTTGAAGTATAATTATTTCCTAAAATTGTAATAATGCCTCTTAAAAGCATGAGAACCACAGTAATAAGAACTCCCGTATTCCAAAAATGGTTAGCCCTTTTGACACAGGCAAGCTTTTTTTCGCTAAGCGCCGGGACCTGTTTAAATGCAAGATAGGAAACTAAGGAAAGCACAGCACCCAAAATCAAAACATGGGCATGCATCAGGCTTAGATATGAGGAGCCGTCAAAGGCATTGAATTTTGTAAATTCTCTAAAAAAGACGCCTGCAGCCAAACCTAAAACCAAGTAAACAAAAGAATTTTCCAAGATGCTTTTTAGGCTGAATTTGGGTATAAAATGCTTAAATCCTACATATACGATTCCCACATAAGCCACAGTCTTGGGCATCATAAGAGCCCCTACTACAGGCACGGTTTTTGAAAACAAGACAACCGGCAGATAGAATAAAAAGCTTAAAGCCGTTAATAGAGCCATGTGCTCCAAACCCGGGGTTTTTCTCGCCTTGTAAAAGAAGTAAATCAAAACTGCTCCAAGGGCTGCAAAGGGGATGTTTCGGATAATGCTCCAAGTATAACTTGCATCAGCCATACCCCACTCGTTTTGAGGCATAAGGGTAAGCACCAATCTTATCAGGGCTAAACCGTATATAAGAATATCTTTTGACTTGCTGCTTGTATTTGTTTTTACCTTATAGTAATGGTAGAACATAAGATAAAAAATAGTCATTGTAATGGAAGTTATTAAAACCCCGATTGAAAGGTAGAAAGCATTTGCCTCAAAACCGCCCTTGTGCCACATAGAAATTACACGCGGAAGGAGGTGAAAAGAATCCCCTGAACCTAAAAGAAGAGCCATAAGCCCGAACAGCTTTGCTGTTCTATCTTTTTGTAACAAAAGCTTTATGCTTAGGGCTATAACCAAAACCAAGTAACTCAAATCAAAAATAGATTCAACAATATACATAAAAACTCCTTAATGACATACTGTCATTATTTAGAACAATATAATGACACGCCGTCATTTTGTCAAGAGGTTTTTTAAATTTATTTTAAAAAATATTACGCAATATACTAAAAAACAAAAATATTATATACTCGCATAATATGCCGAACCAAAACTGGTTTTAAGAAGGGAAGCTTAAACCTACACTCAGGAGACAATAATGAAAAAAATATTAACAGTTCTTATGGTAATGCTCATTGTATCATGTCAAAAAAACAATGATACAAAAGAATGTCTTACAATTCAAAATGAGGTACAAGACGAAAAACCCTTATTTTCGAACATGAGCGACGATGAGAGTATAAAAGAAGTTCAAGCTGTTTTGAATTCGCATTTGAAAAATAAAAATGCGGAAGCCTTTATAAGAGGAGTTATCGACTATAATGAAACAATAGAAAAAACCGGCTTGACAAAGGGCTTTGAAAAAGAGCCGCCGGAATATGATGAGCAAAAAATAGACGAATTATGGAAATCTAAAAAAGGCAATTTTATCGGAACAAATTGCAGGATAAACGCCTTTATGCTTTTAAAGGATAATATTGAAATTAAAAAAGCCCCTATCGATGATGCTCTTTTATTTATGGATAATGAAGCTATCTCCGTAGGGAAAATATTTAATGATAACGATACTGAAAGGTTTAAACAATTATTTTCAAGGGTAAAAACCGAAAATACAAAGGATATCCTCATTCATGCCCAAAAGATGAAAGAACATTTTGCAAACACAAGATTCGATAAAAATGCAAAAATGCTTTCGGTTGTTCTGCATGATAACTTGGACGGAGACTTTCTTTTTGTAGGTCACACAGGCGTATTGCTGCAAAACAAGGACACATTCCTATTTGTAGAAAAACTTTCTTTTTCCGAACCCTTTCAAGCCGTAAAATTTGCCAAAAAAGAAGATTGCTATAATTACCTCTTTTTGAAATATAAATATTACCAAGACGAAGATACGGCAAAACCTTTTATCATGGAAAACAATGAGCTTATAGAATTAGAAGCGTATAAGGAATAAGAAGTTAATTCCCGCTCTTAAGTCCGTTTTTCATCCACATTGTTTGTTTTTGAAAGTGCTCTATAAATTCTTCCGGTTCCCAGTTTTCGATAAAGGAGCGGGATATAAGATTATGAACAATGGCCTTGGTGTATTCTATAAGTTCCTTTATATCTTCATAAGTTGAAAGGGAAAGAGAGCTTTTTTTTAGATTTGAAAAATATATCTTTTCCATTTCGGCAACCTTTTCGGTTTGAAGATATTTTTTTCTGTATTCAAGCCAAGCTTTATCCAAGTCGGGAGTCCAATAAAGAAAGCGGTTTCGATATAAATTGCGCTTTGACGGCTTATAAAGCTCCTTTGAAAGAACCTCGCCATATCTTAAAAGGGCATTAAAAAAATCGTTATCGTTTTCTATTAAAGCGCCCTGAAAAAGAGCATGGACATCCATATTTTCGGAACTTAAAATCGTAAAAAAACATTCTTCCAAATTTTCAAAATACTGATAGAAACTGCCGCGGGCAATGCCCAGGGTATTTACAATATCCGAAACACTTGCCTGAAAAAGGGGCTTCTCTTCAAATTCCTTTTTACATGTTTCGAGTATCCGTTGCTGTTTTTCTTGCGGTAAATTTAAAAAAGTTTTTTTAGGCATTTCTCTCAGTGTAATATAAAAGCAAAAATTATTCAAGTCAAAAAAAATCTATCATCATATGGTATCTTGAAATTCCGCAACAAAAAAGCTATCATAAGTTTTAGTATAAGAGGTAATCTATGAAAATTTTATATGAAAAAACACCGCTTTTTGATGAAGGCTTTTTAAAGGTCTCGGATATTCACAGTATTTATTATGCCCAATACGGTAACCCCAATGGTAAGCCCGTAGTTTTTTTACACGGAGGCCCCGGAGGCGGCTGCATTCCCGTTGCAAGCCAGTATTTTGATCCCAAATTTTACCGAATAGTTTTATTCGATCAGAGGGGAGCAGGAAAAAGTTTACCTCCTTGCGAGATGAAAGAAAACAAATCGGAAAATCTAATTGAAGATATAGAAAAATTACGGGAACATCTAAATATTAAAAAATGGATGGTCTTCGGCGGAAGCTGGGGAAGTACCCTCGCTCTAATATATGCAATCGCTCACCCCGATAAGGTTGTATCTATAATCCTACGAGGAATCTTTTTAGGAACGCAAGAAGAAATAGACTGGATTTACGAAGAAGGCGGAGCTTCCAAATTCTTCCCTGAAGATTTTGAAGCCTACCAAAATTTTATTCCGCTGGAAGAAAGAAGCTCCTTGGTAAGAGCGTATTCAAAACGCCTTTTTGGAGAAGATAAAAAACTTTCGCTTGAAGCTGCCCATAAGTGGAGCCGCTGGGAATCGGCCCTCGTGCGTCTCTTTCCGGCTGTCTATGATATGAGTGATGAAGAAGCCCTCGCTATGGCCAAGGCTGAATGTCATTACTTTTTACACAAGTGCTTTTTTAAGGATGATAATTATATCCTAAACAACTGCGATAAGATTAAAGACCTCCCCTGCACTATCATGCAAGGAAGGTACGATATGGACTGTCCGCCCTTCTCCGCTTATAAACTGCATAAAAAATTACCCAAATCGAATTTAAACATTGTCTTATTCGGAGGACACTCCAGCATGGAACCGGGACTGGTAGACGGCCTTGTAAGAGCTGCAGAAGACCATAAAAAATTCTTTTAATCGGTTTTTATTACAAAAACAGTAAGAAAATTTTAAACGCGGGAAAAAGTAATGAGAATCAAAAAAAACATTATTTTAGTATTAGTATTATTATTGAATACATCGTGTTTGCACTTCAATGCAAATAAAAGAAGTCAGGCTTTTCAAGGACCTTATGATCTAAAAGCTTATAATGACGAAAAACGTATAGGATTTAATCATGTCTATAAAGAATTAGTACAAGACAACCTTATAGATAAAAGTCTTTCCGACAATATAAATTTAAAAGGACAGATTACTGTTTACATTCCTAAAAAAGAAGGGAAATATCCTCTCATCTTAATCACTCATGGCTGGAATAATTCAAAATATGCCTTTTTATCTATAGGCCGTTACCTTGCCTCAAACGGTTATGCAGTTGCAGTTTTTACATCTAAAAAACAAGCACTTCCTAAAGATTGGCTTCCTGCTTTTTCTTCAGCCTACGAACTGATAAAAGAAAAAACAGAAGATCCGGAACACAGCCTATATGGACTAATCGATACGGAAAATATAGGCTTATTGGCTCATTCAATGGGAGGAGCAGCCTCACTGTATTACGCCAATTTTATGCCGCAAGTTAAAGCTGTTGCAGCAATTCATGCTTATAACGGGTCTTCCTATCTTATAGAAACTGTAGGAAGCGCCAATGAAGACCTAGGCGATACATTTTTGCAAATTAAGGGCGCCGTTCTGTTTTTAACCTCTGAAGCCGATATAACGGCCTACCCTGAAAAAACATACCGCTTTTTTAAAAATCTAAACAAAGAAAATCCTGCCTGCTTTTTATCATTTAAAGATGTAAAACATAATGGAGCCCTGGATATTTATAAAGCACCTTTTGTAGGGGGATATGACGAAAAAATATTCAAACGTTATACAGAATTAACGGTATCTTGGTTTGACACTTTCTTAAAAGGGAAAAAAGAAAAAATAGGATTATTTAAGAAGGAAGATATTCTTTTTAAGAACATTAAGGACTTTCTTTATACCGAAACACATAGAGAGCACGAAGCCTATCCAAGCTATGATTCGCGTAATTTAAAATAAAAAAGCTGCCTTTATCGGCAGCTTTTTGCTTTAACAGTTATAAATTCAATCAATCACGAGGGGCATATTCATAAGACTCATCATCATCATCCTTAACTTCCGTATCATAGGGCATAATAATAGCCGCTATTATGTAAACAATGATTCCTGAACCCACAACTAAGGCAAATATAATCCACAGGAGTCTTATCAAAACAGGGTCAACACCAAGATACTCGGCAAGGCCCGCACAAACTCCTAAAATTTTTTTATCCCTTGATGATTTGCATAATCTCTTTTTCATCTTTTCCTCGTAAACATGTAAATTTATTTAACTTCAGCCTTGGCACTTACGGTTCTGTTTCTCTCTTCCCAAGGAGAAGAAACCCTGTTTGTATCGGATACAACAAAGAAACAGGCGGTTATCTTATTAAACCAATCGGAATTGGAATCATCCTTGCGCAGAATATAGCGGCATTCCTTTCCATCCTTTGAAAAAGCTCTGCATCCGTTTACAGGCTTTCCCGATGCATCTATCATAGAACCGGAATCTTTATAGTATTTTTCTCCCGGCACATCAAACCAAAAATATCCGTTTTTTACGCGTTCATCATTTACCGAAAAGAAAATTTCTATCGAATCGGAATCCTTTGAAACCGATTTGATTACAGGAACCGAAAGAGCGGCTATCTCATTCTTTGACGAAGATTGAGGAACTATCATTTTGATATTTGCCGGAGCCGTTTCAGCAGAAGTAAGGTTTCCTTCTTCAGCCTTGGCTTCACCTGTTTTATCTTGAGCTTTCTTTTCAAAACCGGTAATATCCAGAACCTGCTCATACTTATTGCCGTTCCTATCTGTAAGAGTGAATTTCCACTTTCCGAGAGCAACGGAACCTGATCCTTCCCCGCATTGAAGGCGTTTTACGGATGCAATCTTAGCCTTGTCATCAATTTCGGTTATCTTTTCAAGCTGAGAAGAATTTAATATCCACATATCGACAGGGGATTCAACTAAAAGTTTTTGGACATAATTTGTATTAAAAGATCCTTCATAATTGATAAAAAAGCTTATAAACATCTCGCCATTGCCTTTAAGCGTTCCATTCCATATTGAAGGATCCAATCTTTCTATCATCCATGTAACCGAATTAACGGATATCTGTCCGGGCCCTGATGGAGCATCAGAAGCCTGCTTCGGAGTCGATTTACAGCCTAAAACAAGAGCCGTGCATAAAATTGCGATAAATATTTTCGAGTAGAGTTTTTGCATTTTCAATTCCTCCTCTTTCTATTATACACCTATAATTGCAAAAAGACAACAGCAATGAGGATAATTTTAACTATTTATGTTTAAGGACCTTTGCTCTTCACTGATAAATTGATGGGTATAAAGCTCATAATAATGGCCTTTTTGCTTCATCAGCTCATCATGATTACCGCATTCAATCATTTTTCCGCCTTCAACAACAATTATCTTATCTGCATTTCTTATTGTCGATAATCTATGAGCCACAACAAAGGAGGTGCGTCCCGACAATACGGTCGTAATGGCACTCTGAATTTTTTGTTCGGTTTCGGTATCTATCGAAGAAGTCGCTTCATCCAAAACAAAAAGACGCGGGTTTCTTACCAAGGTGCGGGCAAAAGAAACAAGCTGCTTTTGTCCTGTGGAAAGAAGGCTTCCGCCTTCTCCGACTTCCGTATCATAACCCTTTTCCATTTTAACTATAAAATCATGGGCATCTACCAACTTTGCAGCTTCGATAATTTCTTCATCGCTTGCATCCAATTTTCCGTACCTGATATTTTCTGCAATCGTTCCCGAAAAAAGATGTGGAGACTGAAGCACATAGCCCAGGTTTTCGTGAATCCAGCTTTCGGGCATATCCGTATAGTCTATACCGTCTACAAGGATGCGCCCGCTTTTGGGCTCATAAAACCTGCAAAAAAGATTGACAATGGTAGATTTTCCGGCTCCCGTAGCCCCGACCAAGGCTATAGTCTGTCCCGCTTCAACATCGAGGCTAAAACCGCTTAATACAGGTTCTCCCTCCTTGTACCAAAAGGAAACATCGTCAAATTTTACATTACCCTTAATAGGCGGCCGTTTTTCATCTGTGGGACAAATGGCTGTACCGTATTTTTTTATAACCTCATCCTTGTCCTTAATTTCAGACTCCTCTTCAAGAAGCCCGAAGATTCGCTCGGCTGCTGCCTGAGCCGAAATAAATTCGGCAAAGAGGTCGGCGGCTTCAGCTAAAGGAGCATTAAACTGAGTAACATAAGAAAAAAAGGCAACCAGCAAGCCCATCGTAATAGCCCCCGAAACAACCGAAATTCCTCCATACACAATCATAAGGGCGGTGCCGACAGCGCCGATTAATTGAACGGTCGGCATAAGAACAGACGAAATTAAGATACCCATGATAGATGCCTTTTTCATCTCCTCGGTTTTGGACAAGAATTCTTTTGCGTTAAGTTCTTCACGAACCAAGGTCTTGGTAGTCTTAGCACCCTGAATATCCTCATTGTAGGAGGCTGTCAATTGAGAATTTATTTTGCGCACCCGTCTTTGTGCTTTTAAGATTTTACCCCGCAGATAAATACTAAAAAACACAATTACGGGAAGGGTCAGTAAGCCTATGAGAGCAAGCCGAGGGCTGTCTCCAAGCATAGCAATTATTACAGCCATCATCATACAAAAACCCCAAAATAGGTCGGTTGCACCCCATGCGACAATGCCGGATAATTTATTTATATCGGAGGACATTCTTGACATAAGCCAGCCGACAGCATTTTTATCGTAAAAAGAAAGAGAAAGTGACTGCAATTTTGTAAAACACTTTGTTCTCAAGCGGTGGCACATTTTTATTTCCAAATGGCCTACAAATTTTATAAAGAAAAAAGTAGAGGCTGCAGAAATCAGCAAGAACACTACCGTAAAAATGATTGAAGCATTAAAATTGCTTAAATCCCGCCCCTTTACAAAGGTGTCTAGAACATATTTGGTCATCTTAGGCTGGACAACATCCAATGCTCCTGTCAGACCGCCCAAAAGAATGCCCGGAACCAGCAGCTCCTTAAAATAACCGAATTCTTTTAGAACCTTCTTCCATATCCCGCTTTTAAATTTCTCGTTACCTTTATCTATATCAAAATCTTCCATAATTTTATTTCCTTAAATTACGCTCTAGCTTGTACAGCACTTTGAATATCGTAAATTCTCTTATATAAACCTTCTTGAGCTATGAGCTCCTCATGGGTTCCCTCTTGGCTTATCTTTCCGTTTTCTAAAACGATTATATTATCCGCATCGCAAATAGTCGAAATTCTATGCGAAATTATAATCATAGTTTTGTTCCCCTTTTCTTCCTTTAATGCGGAACGGATGCTGATATCCGTTTGAGTATCCACCGCCGAAAGGGAATCATCAAAAATAATAACGGGAGAATCTTTTATTAAGGTTCTGGCAATTGCAAGCCTTTGTTTTTGCCCTCCCGACAAAGATACTCCACGCTCTCCGACCAATGTTTCATAGCCTTTTTCAAACTTATTTATTTCATCATCTAAAAAAGCGACCTTTGAGAAGTGACGGGCCGAAGAATCCGAAATACCGGGCACAGCCAATTTGATGTTTTCCATAATTGTTCTGCCGTATAAAAAAGGCTCCTGCAAAATAAGCCCCACCTGCGACCTTATCCAGCCCTTGTCTATCGTGTTTAATTCTTTTCCGTCTATTTTGATGGAACCGGAATCATATTCATAAAGACGGGCAAGTAAATGTACAAGGGAGCTTTTTCCCGAACCTGTAGGCCCTAAGATTGCAAGGGTCTGTCCGCTTTTAATACTAAAAGAAACATTGTCGAGTATCTTTTGATTTTGAGTTTCGGGATAAGAAAACGAAACGGAATCAAAAACTATGTTTCCGGTAATTTCGGGCTTTTCGTTTGTCGGAAAAATATCTTCAGGCGTTTCATTTAAAATAGCCTCAATACGGTTTGCCGAAACAAACGATTTACCGATATTGCTTATGATACGGCCTAAGCGTCGGACAGGCCAGATTAACATTCCCGTATAAGAAATAAAGGCGACCAAATCGCCTGCCGTTATCTCATTGCGGTAGGCCAGAAGGCTTCCGTAAAGGATTATCCCAAAAACTTGTGCAATCGAAAGAGAATCGGCAAAGGCCCAAAAGGCGGCAAAGCTGTTGTTGATCTTTAAATTCTGGTTGCGGTATCTTTCGCTCCGTTTAATAAATTTTTCTATTTCGTATTGATGGCGGGTAAAAGCCTTTACGACTCTTATGCCGGTTAAATTTTCCTGTATCGCAGTAGTCATTGAGGCTTCATATTCTGTTGCCTTTTTAAATTGACTCTGAATTCTTTTAAAAAATATAACCGACGAAAAAAATGTTAAAGGCATAATGCAAAAAGAGATAAGCATCAGGCTTATGTTTAATTGAGCCATCAGGTAAATAGTATAAATTATTAAAAACACGGCACTTATAGTGTCCATTATCTGAGAATACAGGGCCAAGCGGATGGTTTCAACATCAGAAGTACATCGCTGAATCAAATTTCCGGTTTCTGCCTTTGAATGATAAGAATAAGGAAGAAGCTGAATATGATTGTACAACCTGTTTCTAAGGGTCTTTATTGAGCGCTCGGTTGCAATACTGGCTATATTTATTCTGCCGAATGTAAAGAGGCCCCTTATAAGTGAAAAAGCAACTACCAAGGAGGCCATCACAATAAGACCGCTTGTTCCGGTTAAGTGATTTTTAAACAAGGCAACAAGCCGAGATATTAAACCTTTCGGCAAGGCAGCTCCGCCTATTACCGAGTCTATTGTGATTCGTATTAACTGGGGCTGCATGGCAACAATCACTTGCGAAAAAAGCGTAAAAATAAGGGCAAGCAGATAAAGCCGGCTTTGCCCTCTTGCATACGATAAAAGTCTTTTTAAATTTTGCATAGTTTGATACCCTAATTCCTAAACTCTTATTTTAGCACAAAAAAAATATTTATGCTATATAAATTCAAAACCAATTTTAATTAAGTCTTATAAAAACCATCTAAAATCAAAACTCTATTATTGATAATATATTCACTTTGTTATATAATCCGAATTCCAAATATTATAGGGGGAGTTCATATATGAATAAAAATGCAGTAAAAAAATCCAAAAAAAGGTTTTCAATACGCAATAAACTTGTTATTATTTTCGGTGTTCTAATTCTTGCAGCAGGTACAATTTTATCTTCAACAGCCATTATAATTGCAGAAAAAGCAGTTACGGAAAAGGTTGCTGACCAGCTGTCCGAAAAGGCTCAGGATACAGCCGCTCTTATAGACGAACGGATTAATAGTTTTTTTGTGTTCTTAGAAAGCCTTGCCAAAATGCCTATGTTAAAAGATGACTCTCTGTCTTATGCTCAAAAACTGGAAATACTTTCATCCGATATGTCGGATAATAAATATATAAATGTTTTCGGACTATGTACAGCTGATGGAATTGTTCTTGACTCTTTTGGAAGAAGTGCAAAAGTTTTAGACCGTAAATGGTATCAAAATACGATTAAGGGAAAAAAGTTCATTTCGGAGCCGGAAATTTCAAGGGGAACAAAAACTTTAGCCATGACCTTTGCCGTTCCCATATTCGATAAAAACAAATCGGTAACGGCAATCTTATTGGCGGATGTAGACGGATTTTGGCTTTCGGATATTATTGACGACATTAAGATAGGACAGACAGGTTACTGCTACATTGTAGGGCCCACAGGAAATATCATAGCATCACATGACAGAAAATATGTTACAGAAGAATGGAACTCGGTTAAAGAAGCCGAAAAAAATAAACTATTTCAAGATATAGCCGATATCGAAAAAAAATCCCTTACTCAAGATAAACCGGGTTTTGCAAAATACCGATGGACTGATGGTATGATGGTAGCAGGTTATGCCAAGATGCAGGGAACCGGCTGGGGAGTTATAACCAATGCCCCAATCGGAGAATTTATGGGGAAGGTAACAGCATTAAAACGGACGATGAATGTACTCCTAATATGCGTATTACTTGCTACTCTTGCTATTATATTTTTTATCTCCATAGGTTTGGTAAGGCCTGTAGCTGCGGTTGTTAAAGCTTTAAAAGAGATAGCTCAAGGAGACGGAGACCTTACAGTTAAGCTCCCTGTTACGGGAAACGATGAAGTAACAGACTTGTCGGAATATTTTAACCAAACAATATCGAAAATAGGGACATCATTAAAATCCGTAGGAGGCAGCTCCTTAATCATGCAAAACATAGGAGATGAACTTGCAAGTAACATGGAGGAAACTGCAAGTGCAATTCATCAAATCAGTGCAAACATTACAAGCGTAAAACAGCAGACAATTACTCAAGCTGCAAGCGTTAATGAAACGACAGCCACGGTTGAAGAAATCATACGTACAATAAGACAGCTGAATTCAAACATCGAAAATCAGGCAGCCAGCGTTGCAGAATCATCTTCGGCAATTGAAGAAATGGTTGCCAACATAGCATCCATAACTCAAACATTGGAAAAAACCGATGATGTCATAAAAACCCTTGCTTCAGCAACGGAAGACGGAAGAGAAACAATACAAAGAGCGAATACGGTAACAAAAAAAGTTGCAGAAGAATCGGGAAGTCTTATGGAAGCCTCAGGCGTTATTCAGCATATTGCAAGCCAAACAAATCTTTTAGCCATGAATGCGGCTATTGAAGCAGCTCATGCCGGAGAATCGGGAAAGGGATTTGCCGTAGTTGCAGACGAAATAAGGAAGCTGGCAGAAGAATCCAGTATGCAGGGTAAGAACATCACTTCAACACTTAAAATTTTAAGCGGAGAAATTGAAATGCTGGCCGATTCTGCAAAAACAGCCGAAGAGAAATTTAATACGATATTCGAAATATCGACTCAGGTAAAAAACATGAGCACCCGCTTAACGGAAGCAATGAAGGAACAGGAGAACGGAAGCCGTGAAGTCCTCCTCGCGATTCAAGAAATAAATAGGATTACAACAGAGGTAACAACCGGCTCGGAAGAAATGCTTGAAGGCGGTCAAAATGTTACAAAAGAAGTTGAAAGACTTGACGGGCTTACCCGTGTTATAACGGACAGCATGAATGAAATGGCTGTCGGAGCCGTAGAAATAAATAATGCAGTACAGGAAGTAAATGAAATTACCCAAAGAAATAAGCAAAGTATAGAAGTATTGGCAAATGAAGTTCGAAAATTTAAGGTTTAGGAAATTTAGCCCAAAAAACCTTATTGACATTTTTTTGATTTGATGATATATTCTTGTCCTGTTATTCCCTGGTTGTGTAATGGTAGCACCGCAGATTCTGGTTCTGCTTGTGGGGGTTCGAATCCTCCCTGGGGAATTTTTATATATCATCTTTGGTCCCTTCGTCTATCGGTTAGGACATGAGATTCTCAATCTTAAAAGACGGGTTCGATTCCCGTAGGGACCGATTTTCCCGTCTGTAAAAAAATATAGCAATAAGTAATCGAACACCCTATAGACTTTTTCAAAATTTACGATAATATATAGAGATATGGAAAGAAGTCTATCAACATTTGATCAATTAGTAAAGTCATTATCCACAGAAGAAACACAAAGCTTACTGGAAAGCATTCAGAACAGCATAGAAGAATTCAAAAGTGAGGCTCAACCGGAAGAAAAAGACAGCCTTTCAGAAAAGATAATAGAACACCAGCATGCAGGCATATCAAGTGAGCCTTTCTTGATCCGTTTATGGCTTTCCATACGGTCATTCTTCCGTTCAATACCTTTAAAAGTAATATATAATGAAGAACTCTTAAAAAGAATGGCAAAAAGCCTTAAAAGATCGGCCGGAGCTTATATCAATATAAATCAGAATATCTATACAGGCGTATTTTACACGGAATTAAAAAATTTACGAAAAACCCAATTATTTTTTACATCTCTTCTTTCTGCATATGATTCGGGAAAGGGCTCTTTCTATATGCTGGTAAGCTCCTTTGTTGCTCCTGCAACCTATGAAAAACTTATGAAAGAAACAAATCCTTTTTCAATTAAGATAGGCTCGGAAGTTTCCTCAAACATAAGGACAGGTTTTTTAAGAAAAATCGATTCGGTTTTTTCCAACTTAACCGACGACGAAAAAAGTGAAATGTACCTATGCGCTCAAGCCATAGAGTGGATGAAGTCCTTTTGCTCTCTGGCATTGGATAGAACCCTGCTAAGGTTTAATGTAATCTCGGATTCAAATGCTACCTGCCAAGCCCTTACGATACAGCCCGAAATGGAAGTCCTTTCTTCAATACTTTATTCCAAAAAAAATATACCTCATAATCTTCTGCAAGCCTTATTTTTAATGCATGCGCAAGAGACAATAATAGATGATGACAACAGAATGGTAAAAGAAGCGGATGAATTTATAAAAGATGCTATTGAAGCCCTCGGTGCAATAAGAATCTTTTTAAAACAAGTCCCCCTTCTCGATATTACCCGCTACATCAAAAAAGACATCAATTGGATGCCGTATAAACTGACAGGCGGCGAAGATTGGTTTATTTACTTTAAGCAGGCTTGGTATGAGCGCTTTAACCAAAAATGGTCAACTTGGTCATATGAACAAAAAAGGTTTAATATTAAGGTTCAAATGATTAATCTCTTAAAGGTAGGAGATTTGGAATCCATGAAATTTTGCCCATGGCGGAATTTATGGGTTGAATGCAAGTTCAAAAAAGAACTACCTTTTTTATTCCTAAAAACATTTTTTTATTCCTTTTACAGCGAAAAACTATCGGGAACCCTAAAAACAATCCTGGTAGAAGGCAATTTTTATCGGCATGAAAATTTAAACGAGTATACCACCTCATACAATGTACTCGAACACCGCAAAGGCGAATTTGAAAAGTTTGAAAACCGTTTATCACCCACAGGCGACATCGGTTCAACCTTTGCAAAAATACGCGCAGAAAAGACCGCAACTCTAAAAAATAAAAATCAAATTGAGGGCTTGATGCACACGATAGAGGCCGAAGCAAAGCAGCTTATAACTTCGAGTATTGAAGCTCTAAAATCGGTTGAAATGATTTTAACGGGAATTCTTGGAGGCGGAAAAACAAGTGCATATGCAACCATTACAAACTGGGCAATTATATCCGGAGTTAATAATGGTATTTTCCGCGAGGAAGTCGCCGCCGCAAAAGAACAAATACACACAGGCATAAACCTCCTCTCCTTGGCGGAAAAACTTGAGGCCGAAGCTCAATAAGCTTTATACAAACTTAAAGTATGTAAACATTACACTCAAGGATCCTATAAAAGCGCCCAATAAAAAGCGTATAAGAATTAAGATTATTAAGCATACGATTATCTGTTTTCTCAAGCTCATAAATTTTCCGCCGGATAGTCTGTGAACTCTCACAAAAACGGGAGACAAAAATCTGTCTAGCATATCGGCAAAATTACCTTGGCGGTAGTTTTCGGAAAAGTCAAGCACCAACCTGATTATCAATATGATAATAAAGAAATTGAGTAAAAAAGAAAAAAACGACCAAACTATACCTACAAGGGTTAATGCAAGTCTTAATAGCGAAAATGTTCTTGTCTCTGCAATCTGAAAAAGTAAACTAGAAAAAAGGGATAAAATCCCGATTGCCAAAATAGGCGAAAAATCTACCATTCCGATTTGAGTAAATTTAAATCTTCTAAACCAACTCAAGTAAGGCTCACAAATCTCATAAAGAAAACCGCCTCGTGAATTGGAGCCGAACCACGAAAGAAAAATATAAATAATACAAAGATAAGAATAAATCTTTACTGCAAAACCCAATGTACTAAAAAGTGAAGATATCATATAAACCTCTCTACCTATAGTTTAATTTAATCATTTTTTTTATTCAAGCCAAATTTGTTCAACCCCGAACTGCATATTTAATTCTTCAATAAATTCCGGAGTTGAAGGAATTCGAATTTGAGGAGAAGCCTTAATTATATAAGCCTTATCCTCATCCTTTACATGAATATAGACCTCGCAGTTCCCTGACCGTTCATACAAAAAATCTTTTAAGCCGGTCAATTCTTTTGCCGACGTTATATTTTCATCAAGCTCAATATGAACTTCGCTTAAAGCTTTTTGCTGTAATTTATCTATTTCCAAAACTTCATCTACCAAAAAGGAATGAGACTCCCCGTCACTGTTATCGATAGAGCCGGCAAAGCCGCAGACGGTTTCAGGTAAAAGAACCGCTCTATGTTTTTCCCAAGTCTTTGGGAAGAAAACCAAATCCAATGTTCCGTTTAAGTCTTCAAAGGTTCCGAAACCCATCATCGCACCTTTTTTTGTTTGATGCTGTCTGACTCCTGTAAGCATACCGACAAGAACATATCTCTTCTTTGAGGTAGCGCGTGCAAGATGCGAAATATCCAAGGTAGCGGAATTATCTATAATCTTTCGGTATTCATCCAGAGGGTGTCCTGAAATATAAAAGCCCATCAGCTCTTTTTCAAGCCTCAGTTTTTCTTTTTTGGGGAACTCTTCGATTTTTTCAAAAACAAAGTCCGAAAACTCTTTTATACCGGAGCCTTCAAAAAGACTCCCCTGCCCCGTACTTTCGTTTTCTTTTTTTTGGGAAGCATAAGCAACCGCCCCGTCCAAGTTTACCATCAGGGTAGAACGTTCCTGTCCCAAGCCGTCAAAACAGCCGGTCTTAATCATAACTTCAAGGTTCCGCTTATTTTGGGTATGCAAATCGTTCCTTTCCAAAAAGTCGATAAACGACTTATATCTGCCGTTCTTTTCGCGTTCTTCTACAAGTTCGTGGGCAGCCTGCATTCCGACACCCTTGATTCCCAAAAGGCCGAAAATAATATTTCCATCGGAGGAAACGCTAAAATACGGGTCGGACAAATTTACATGAGGGGGAAGAATCTTAAGGCCCATCTTTTCGGCTTCGGCAATGTATTCGGGAAGTTTGTCGGTAGAGGTAATTTCGTTGGTAAGGTTAGCCGCCATAAATTCTGCCGGAAAATGAGCTTTTAGGTAGGCGGTTTGAAAAGCTAAAACCGAATAGGCGGCTGCATGACTCTTGTTAAATCCATAGCCCGCAAAGGGGATAAGAATCTCAAAGATTCTATCGGCGTCTTCCCTGCTGAATCCCTTTTCTTGTGCTCCCTTAATAAATTTTTCTTTTTCGGTTTTCATAACCTCGATTTTTTTCTTTCCCATAGCACGGCGGAGTATATCGGCTTGGCCTAAAGAGTAGCCCGCTATTCTTTGGGCAACCTGCATAACCTGTTCCTGATAAACGATAACTCCATAGGTTTCGGAAAGAATATCTTCAAGACAAGGGTCGGGATATTTGATTTTAGAATTATCGAATTTTGACTCGATAAACTGGTTGATATAATCCATAGGCCCCGGACGGTACAAGGCGTTTAGAGCAATCAGATCTTCCATTTTGGAGGGCTTTGCACGCTTTAAAATATTTTGCATTCCCTGACTTTCAAACTGGAAAACTGCAGCCGCCAATCCTTCACTCAACATCTTAAAGGTAGCCACATCCGAATAATCAATATCGCCTATAGAAAATTTTTTCCATTCCCCTCCCCTCTTATGGATTAGGTCTTCGGTATGTTTTATAAGGGTTAAGGTTTTTAGTCCTAAAAAGTCCATCTTTACAAGACCGCAGTTTTCAATTAAGTCCATTGTAAATTGAGTTGCGACCTTTCCGGTTTTTGAATCCTTGTAAAGCGGAACATAGTCGGTTAAGGCTGTCTTACCTATAACGATACCAGCAGCATGAAGACTGGAATTACGGTTTCGGCCTTCAAGAGCTATGCTTATTTCAAAAAGCTCTTTGTATTGCGGGTCTTCGGCCATTTCTTTTAATTCTGGAACTACATCAACAGCGTATTTTAAGGTAACTTCTTTTATGCCGTCCGTTAAGGGTTTTGGGGGTATGAGTTTCGTAATGGCGTTTACATCGGCAAGCGGAATATTTAAAACCCGTCCCACATCTTTTACGACAGCCTTAGGCTTTAAGGTTCCGAAGGTGATGATTTGACCGACATTTTCGTCCCCGTATTTTTGACGCACATACTCTATTACCTCCTGCCGCCTTTCGAAGCAAAAGTCTACGTCGAAGTCGGGCATCGAAACCCGTTCAGGATTTAAAAAACGCTCAAATAGGAGGTTGTACTTTAGAGGGTCAATGTCGGTAATCCGCAAAGAGTATGCAAGGATTGAACCGGCTCCTGAACCGCGCCCCGGGCCTACGGGAACTCCGTTATTTTTTGCCCAGTTTATAAAATCCCAAACAATTAAAAAATAGCCGACAAAGTCCATCTTTATAACTATATCGAGCTCATAGTTAAGTCTATTTTTTATTTCATCGGTAATGACGGGATAACGTTTTTTTAAGCCTTCCTCAGCCAGATGCCTGATATAGTCTTCCTTTGAGCTAAAATCTTCAGGGATTTTGTATATCGGAAGAATGGGACCGGGTTGAGGTATTTCCAAATTGCACATTTCAGCAATACGGACAGTGTTTAAAATTGCTTCGGGATATTCGGGGAAGAGCGTAGCCATTTCCTCTCCCGACTTAAAATAAAATTCGCTTCCCTCAAACTGCATACGGTTGGTATCGGTTCTAAGTTTTTTCATTCCGATACACATTAAAATATCTTGCGCTACATAATCTTTTTGTTCTACATAATGAATATCGTTGGTCAAAACCAAAGGAACGCCGACCTTGCGGGCCATCTCGATTAAAAGTTTGGAAGCCTTTTTTTCTTCTTTTAGTCCATGGTCTTGAAGCTCGATAAAATAATTTTCGGCACCGAAAATTTCACGGTATTTTCGGACATGGGCTTCGGCCTTTTCTTTTTCGCCGTTTAATAAAAGAACAGGAAGCTCTCCTGCAAGACAGGCCGACAAGCATATAAGCCCTTCCGCATACTGTGCTAAAAGTTCATCATCTATACGCGGCTTATAATACATACCCTCAGTATATCCCTTAGAGCAAAGTACCATTAAATTGCGGTATCCTGTTTCATTCTTTGCCAAGAGGATAAGGTGATAGTATTTTTTCCCTCCCGGAGTTTCTTTTTTTTCAAACCGGCTTTCGGGAGCAACATAGAATTCGCAGCCGATTATAGGTTTTATATTTTTTTCTTTACAGGCATTATAAAAATTTATAGCCCCGAACATATTGCCGTGATCGGTCAATGCAAGGGCTGTCTGCCCCAGCTTTTCGGCCTTTGCCGCAAGAGCTTTGACCGAAGCGGCTCCGTCTAAAAGAGAAAAATCGGAATGAACATGAAGATGAACAAAATCGACAGCCATAAGGCTTTAAGACTACCACAAAAGGCCCTTTTTTTCAAGACTTGTATAAAGAAAAACACCCAAGCTATCAATTCGGAAGAAAACTGAAAGAAAAACCGGAAGATTTAAAACCTCTTGAAACTTCTTGATTCTTTAAAAATCAAGAAGAAATTTGACAGTGGAAAAAATATCTTAAAAATGGTATTCTATTGGGGAGTATTAAATATGGGTATAGATAAATTTATTTACTTAGGCGTTCTTGTAATATTCGGAGTTTTTTTTATTGGTAAGATGTTTAATCCGCCTTCAGGTCCTCACTATAAGTTGGAAGCAATTTCTTTTGCCGATAAAAAACTGCTGAAGGCAACAGACCTTGGTAAGCATATTTTCATATCAAAGGCAAAAAGTAAATTGATACTGCCTTGGGAGTTTGATTTATGGACACAAGCCGATTTGTTTGAAAATGGCTTTGTCTTAAAAAGATATAAAAAAGAAAAAGTTATATTTTTTTATGAATTAACAGCCATTGAACCTATGTTAATTAATTCTCTTTTTACAAAAGGTAAATACTTCGGATATAAGCTAAATAGTAAAGATGTCAGCACGACTATTTTAAAAAGTTCGAATTTATGTGATTTAGATATCTTTATCGGTAAACTTTGCTCATTATTCCAACAATAGATACCTATTTATTCGTATTTTCCTTTATCGTGTTTCTAAGTTCATGGATAATTTTTTCAAGACTTGGGTCGGCAGCAATTTGCTCTTCAATCTTGTTACAACCGTGCAAGATAGTCGTGTGGTCCCTGCCTCCGAAGTCGTTACCCAACTCGGTGGTAGAACACTCGGTCATTTCCCTGCAAAGGAACATGGCAATTTGGCGCGGAAACGAAAAGCTCTTGGTTCTTTTTTTACTTTTAATATCCGAAATCGAAATACTAAAATAATCGGCAACGGTTTTTTGAATGAGGTCTATGGTAACATTCCGTTGGCGGGTTGAACCGAAAATATCTCTTAAAAGATTTTTTGCCGTAGCCTCGTCCATTGTTTTTTTTGTAAGCTCCGTATAGGCGATAAGTTTTGTTAAGGCCGCTTCCAAGTCACGCACATTTGAAGAAACATTTTTTGCAACCATATCAATAAATTCATTCGGAATTTTTGTGCTGTGTTTTTCCATTTTCTTTAAAAGAATTGCATAGCGTATTTCATAGGCTGGAGTCTGTAAGTCTACATTTAAGCCGCGTTCAAACCTGGATTTTAAACGCTGTGAAAGATTTTTAAGCTCAGCGGGCGGGCGGTCGCATGTAAACACAATCTGCTTATTTTTTTCGTAGAGCTCATTAAAAGTATGAAAAAGCTCTTCTTGAGTTTCTACCTTTCCTTGAAAAAAGTGGATATCGTCTATGAGAAGGACATCAGCCTTTCGGTACTTACTTTTAAAAGCAGGCATCATCTTTTTTTGGACACATTCTACAAATTCGTTTGTAAAATTTTCTGCCGTAACATAAATAACTTTAAGCTTTGTCGTATCCCATATTTTATTTCCTATAGCCTGCATAAGATGGGTTTTTCCCAAGCCTACCCCTCCGTAAATCAAAAACGGATTATAAGCGCTTCCCGGATTTGTAGAAACGGCTATAGCGGCATTTACTCCAAAGTTATTATTCGGGCCTACGACAAAGTCCTCAAAATTATACTCAGGTCTTAAATCGGGATGCTGTCCCCTTCCTCCCTCAGTTTTTACGGATTTTTTCTTGGATTCCGCAGATGACGGCTTTGCGGCATCTTCTTTTTTATCGTTTCCTCCCTCATTTTCTGCTTTAGAAAGGTCTTCGGAAGTATTCGGTTTGATGATAAAATCTATAGATATTTTTTTTCCTGACAGCTCAAACAATTTTTTTTCGATACCGTTCTTATAATTATGAATCATCTGATCTCTAAAAAATTTCGACGGAACACTAAGATATACGGTATTTTCCGTAGATTTTTCATATTTGGACGGTAAAAACCACATAGAAAATATAGAAAAGGCTAATTCTTCCTTAAACTGCTTAACAGCTTCATCCCAAAAAATTTTATAATCCCATTCACTCAT